>CAWHTM010000014.1:0-21909 GCA_963832255.1 uncultured Flavobacteriaceae bacterium | reverse complement strand
AGACAAAATCTTTGTTTATCACGGCAACAGAAAATATGGAGTTCACAGCAAAAAATATAAAAATGATTGCAGAGGAGAACATTGATCTTCAAGCAAAGGGTGATATTACCGTAGCATCAGAAGGTGATGCAAGTGTTGTTTCAAAAGGAAAGATCGCGCTACAAGCAGAAAGTGACATCAACGCAAGCAGTAAGGCAAAAGTGCTTTTAGAAGCCACACAAGATGCCAGCATTAAGGGTCAAAATGTAACGGCAGAAGGAAAAGTTAAAGCAGAGCTCAAAGGCGCCCAAACAAAAGTTGCCGGTAGTGCCACAGCGTTGATACAAGGAGCTAGTGGTAAGATAGATGTAGTGTAGATTCTTGGGGCGTTTGGGCGGGCTATCCGTTGCAATTCCTCGCCACAGAAAAAGTGGCTGTGGGATTTTCACTGCTATCCCTAACGCGATACGTTCAATACTGTACCTATCAGCCAAAAAAAGAAACATTATAGAATAGCGTTTAAAAGAGAAGACTATGCCAGGACCCGTAGCCACCATAGGAAGTATGCACCTTTGCCCGATGTCTGATGGGCCAAAACCTCATGTAGGAGGACCCATTATAGGTCCAGGCGCTCCTAATGTGATGATTAATGGAAAGTCTGCAGCACTTATGGGGGATATGTGTACCTGTATGAGCGCTCCAGATGTCATTGCGATGGGTGCCCCTTCAGTATTTATTAATGGAGTTCCTGTAGTATGCCAGGGTGATCTTACTGCTCACGGAGGAGTGATTGTACAAGGCGAGCCTAATGTGATTATAGGAACAGCAACACCGCTTCCACCTGTTGTGATGCCAGAAGATGAAATTCCTTTTCCTACCATATCTATAAAAAATAGGGTTTTAAGTGTACTAACGGGAAACTCAAATACAGAGGCCAAAGAAAATCAAGATAAACTTAGGGAAAATACAAAAGAAGAAGTTTTAGAAGTTAAGCTAACCAGTACTTTTGGATTGGATCAATTGCAACTCATGGCAAAAAAAGACAGCTTGATTCTTTTTATCTATGTTATAAAACGTATTTACGGAAATCACTATTCAAATGATACTGTAAAAAAACTTTATGAAGATGCAAAAAATAAGAATGCTCAGTTAAATCCTACCATAGTTGTTGTAAAAAATACAAGTGTGGGTAATGGCGGCCCTGCGGGCTATAGTAATAAAACTCATGAGCTCTTAGTTTCAGAACGATTTATTCGTAAGGCGAGTATTGATAATGATCAGCGTGCAGAGTTGATGGTCGCTTTAGTAGAAGAAGTGGGTCATCACATTCACTACTTGCTCCACGATGTGTATACTCCAGAAGAAGAAAGAAAAGATCTCCCATCAAAAAAAAGTGTTCAAGGTGACCCAGGAGCTAGGTTTGCTAGACAAGTCATACAAATAAACTTGCTAGAAAATGAAGAGCAATATTTTGCAGATGCCGAAATAGATGGTAATTCTAGTCAAGCTTTCATCTGGGAGTGGAAAGAATTACATAGTAACTTGAAACAACACGTAAACGAAGCGAGACAAAATAGAAATGATACAGGTGAAATAAATAACTATAAGGCCGGAAAAATTGACGTAAACCACGGTCACTACGGGCATCAGGATATTGAGGAAGTGGCACTAAAAGATTTATTATCTCTAAGTAAATATGGAAGAGATTTTAAACGAATAGAGGATTCAGAAAAGAAAAATAAAATTTTTGAAATCCTTCATAAAATTTACTTAGGTAATTGGATGCGTGATTTTTCACAATTAGTAGATCCTGGTATAATACGCCCTTTAGCAAATACAGTAATTGATTATTCAAAAAAAAATAAGGGTAATATAAAAAACGTGCGCAATGCAACTACCACAAATCCTAGCGATGAGCCGGTGCTTGTGAGTATTCCCTACGGTGTGGAAGCAGATTACAAAGGGGAGTTTTTTAGCCCATCTACGTGGTTTAACTTTGAAACAAATATCATTTTCAAAGAAAAAAAGGTACGCCCTATTACTTGGTCAAGAGAGTTTATGACCACGATGGTGTCCATATTGGGCGTTAGTGAGTTTATGAAACCCGAAAAAAAAGAAGATCTTCATAAAGCAAACTATGATGTTAGAATAAAAGATTTTAAAGAGCAGTATCTAGAAATAACCTCAGAAGTTTTGGGGGTTTATCGTCCAGACGAGCATATAGACAATCCGCTCACCGTTCCAGCAGATAAAAATGCACATAACCCTAAATTAAATAAACCAAACGAAAAGTATGGTTTCGTAGGCCAAGCAACGCTACAAGAAACAGCCATAGGTAAAACTTATGGTATGAAAAATTATATTCGAACGCACAATACAGATGCAGACACTCGCACTTTTTCTACAAAGAGAACTGCTTATGACTTTGTGATAGAAAAAATTCAAAATGCTAGGAGCAATCTTAATTTTTCTAATATAAATTCAATGGTTGATTTTGGTGCTGCTCTGCACGTTATTGAAGATTACTTCGCACATACGAATTATGTGGAGATAGCCATAGCCAAGGTAAGTAGCAATGATCGAGTCTTTCCTTGGGTAGATTTAGTGGAGAATCACACACCTTATCCCGGCGCAGAAAACTTCAATTATGATACGTTCGCCAAGTTAAATCCTCTAGAAGCAAAACAGTATTTGAATGCAAATAAAACACCTTCAGTTATTGGGCTGACTAAGATTAAATTTGATGCTACTGTGGTTACGAAGCCAAACGAAATAGTGCGTTATATTCCCTTAGTGACAGGAACCTTTGGCGAGTTGGATATGTTAGCGAGTGTGTTGCCTATACTAGAAGAAAAGCTATTTTCTATTGAAATTACTCCTTATGAAGAATCTGAACCAGGGGAAAGAACTCTGAATGATGTCATCATACTGGAAATCTGTAAAGATCTGGATAATATTCAAAACTTAGACGGGACAGGAACTAATGATGATGCCTTTGTAACAAGATTTGAAGATCTTTTAGAAATACGTGATGGAATAAAATCTGTAACTAATACAATCCCAAAATTTATGAGAACGTATGCTCACGATATTATGGAGCGTATAGGTGCAATGATAAATTTTGGTTTTTATAATCTTTTAAAAATGGCTGGTAAGCGTATTGCAGATGCCCAACTACTACTAAAAGAACAAGTATTCTTAATAGAAAAAAAATTAGATGGAAAAGGTAAGGGCATCGTAATAGGTACAAACCCTACTCATACTCAAATTGCAAAAGATGATCCAGATAAGCCGTTACACGAGTTATCGGCATTACTGGCGGTACATGCTGTTAAGCAAATAGGTGAGAAAATGTTTAAAATGTGGGCTAACAAAGGAGTTTCTTTGCAACGTGTATTAAACGAGGTAGATACGATAATGCAACATCCAGCGGTAAGCACTTGGCAAGATAAAATGGTATTGGACTGGGCTACTAAAAATCAAAGAAAAGTCTGCTTAGCTTCCACACCAAGCGTCATCGTTGATAGTATTATTCACAGTTTAGAGGAAATAAACAGTTTCAATAACAAGTTAATAGATATGTCCGATGGTAAATTAAATGGTGCTGGGGTAGGTTTTACTACAATGGATTCTATTTTACAATCCTATGATGAAGATGGAAGTCTTAGAGAAAACTTCAAGGACTTATTAAATGAAGGCGATACTATATTACAAAAAGCAGAGCGTTTAAAAAATAGATATGGCAAGGAATATTATAAACCCACAATGTGCAACTAAAATATTGATATGAAATTTATAATTTTTATGACAATGCTTTTATTGTTCAACTGTAATAGCAATACTAAAACACCTGAAAAAATGGATGTTAATTCAAAAGAGTATAAAGTTTTTACTGAACAAGAACACCGTTTTGAACTTGATGCTTGCGAGTTTAAATACAACGGCAAACCTTTTAAAATAGGAATGACATTAAAAGAATTTGAGAATATTTTTGGAAAAAAATATATTAAATCTTACGATGATTTAATTGAGTATTGGGGAGATGATATGTTCTATGTGTGGTTTAATGACAATTCTGAAGTTATAGCTTTTAGAATTTTCACAAAGTGTGGTTATGTGTTAGTCAAAGATGCTTTTTTAGATAAGAACATATTAATGCAAGATTTTATAAAAAAATCAAACAAGTATAAATTTGAAGATTTTTTAATTATATCCGATGGATACAATACAGAGGAAGATGTTTGCGGTTACTATTATAGATTCAATTCACCTGTTGTTTTTAATAGAATAGGAAGTGGACATATCGCATTGACAGGTGAGCCTAAATTAGATGAAACTAATCCAGTAAATTCTATCAGTGTAGGATTAATTCGCAAATAATAAGTATGAAGGTTATACGTATTCTCGCCATTTTTTTATCGCTGGTTAACTGCGATCAAAAACGCTAAAACACCTGAAAAAATGGATGTTGATACTGAAGAGTATAACGTTTTTACTGAACAGAAACATCGTTTTGAACTTGATGCTTGCGATTTTAAATACAATGGCAAATCTTTTAAAATGGGAATGACATTAACTGAGGTTGAAGATATTTCTGGACATAATTATATAATATATAGCAATGAATTCTATGAAGAAAACACGAAGAAAAATTTTTGGCTAGAAAAAGGATTTGAGGTAACAATATCTAATTCTTTGGTTACTCCTTTGTATATATATAAAAGACACATATTTAGAATATCCAGATGTTACATTACTAGGTAATAAGTCACTTTTGTTAAATCAAAAAGTACTCAGTCAAGAGGATATGATGCATGAATTTGTAAAGCGCGCGGAAATTACTTTTGATGATATGGGCATTAATAGTAGTGGTTAAACGTTTGAGTACAACTGTGAGGAAGGTAAACTGATATATTTTTAGACTCACAAGTCCCATATCAAAGAAAAGGTGGAGGTCATTTATCTGTTATCGGTGATTGGAAATTAAAGGCGACAAATCCAATAAATAGTATTCACATATACTTTGAAGAGAAGTAATTTTAACAAACTAGGCACTTCCAGTGTGAATATTAAGAATTATATTATACCACTGTTCGTCAGGCCTATTCCCTATGCAAATAACAAGCTAAACCCAGAAATTATAGCGCGTAAAGGTGATAAAATTTAGATTTTTTAAGACTATTTCAAAATCAAAAATTTGGTTTTTAATTTTCTAGAAGAAATGACTTTAGTAATGATAAACTCCTTTGACTATATAAAAACATAATAAACGATGGATTTATATTTCGGGCGTTCGGGCGTGCTATCCGTTGCAATACCACTCCCGATGAAAAAATCGGGATGCGGGATTTCCACTGCTATCCCTAACGCATACTCGTTAAGCTCTCAAACATTGATTTAAAAATCAGATAATAGATACATAAAAAATATAAAAATGCCAGGACCCGTAGCCACCATAGGAAGTATGCACGTTTGCCCAATGAGTGATGGGCCCAAACCTCACGTAGGAGGACCCATTATCGGTCCAGGAGCGCCTAATGTGATGATCAATGGTAAGTCTGTAGCACTTTTGGGTGATATGTGCACCTGTATGAGTGCACCAGACGTTATAGCGATGGGTTCTCCCTCAGTATTTGTAAACGGTGTTCCCGTAGTTTGTCAAGGAGATCTCACTGCCCACGGAGGAGTGATTGTACAGGGGGAACCTAATGTAATTATTGGAACTGCAACTCCCCTACCTCCAGTAAAAATACCTGTTTCTAAAATACCCTTTCCAAAAATTAGCTTAAAGAATAGAGTACTCTCCTCTGTAACAGGGAAATCCAACGCAGAGGCAAAAGCAAATCAAGATAAACTAAAAGAAGAGGAAGAAGGAGAACCAAGAATTTTTAATTTGCAGTGGGTCAAGGAAGATAGGGTCATAAGAGAATCAAGAGTGCTACGTGAGGTAACACTGCGTGCAATGGTACAAAACATTCCCGATGGAGAATCAATAACCTTTAAAGTGAAGCGCCCCATAGAAGAAATGGATGAAGATGGTAATAAAATAATTTCTGAAAGCGATGTCATAGAGTTATCCGGTACGGTTAAGGATAAAATGGTAGAAGTTGTTTGGGAAGTGGAAGATGCTTCTAAAGATGAATCAGAATCTGAACATAGTTAGTTATGGCAAATCAATTATTAGAAGAAAATCAAGCAAAGGAATTCTCTGACGTTATAGCTACTTACACATTTACAGCAGAAGGAGGAGGAGCTGAAATGGCGAAAAGCCCCGAAAAAAATGCCTTAAAGGCAGGTATTAAATTGCATTTTTTAAGATACGGTTATTTCCTTTATACATCTTCCGAAGACAAAACAACGAGCCTTCATCCACCTGCTAACAATGCTTCGGCTTATGGAAATGAAGTTTTAGCGGCTAATGATCAAATGCCGACTTTAGACAAATTCTATAAAGCAAGGACATTTCTGAATGAAGGGTACATCTATCTTATAAATGATGATGACCCAAATGACTTTTATGAGTATGAAAGTAATGGAGATGGAACCTTTTCAACCATATCTTGGGAATTTAATAAAGATGCTCAAGGCAATTATCTCGACATAAGAAAATCAGAAAATGACAGCCTGACCTTCAAAATCATTACTACCGAAAAGAATTTTTGGATAGCCTATTCAACAGTTCAATGGGGTCGGGATTATCACAATGAAATCAATACTGATAGGGATAAACGAGCTCAGAGGATGGTTTTAATAAACTGTAGCGGAATTCCTAAATCTGGCGGTAGTAGAGAAGATCACATAATACACTATGACGAGGTTTATGCTTGTCACTATGAAGATGTAAATTATAGAGCATTTCGTCAAGAACTAGAATTGATCAGGACTGTAGAAGAGAATGAAGATAGTGCGGGCGACAATGAGGTTTATGAAGATATGTTTATTACTCTTAATGATCCTATTGGGTGTGCGCTTGATGTATCAAGAATATTGGGTAATGCAATAACGAGACAAAAGGCAATGCTGGAGTCTATCCAAACAGGTAGAGACATAGAACAGGTTAATGTAGATATGTTATCTGGGAAAACTCCTAATCAGCCCACAGAAGAGGAGCAACAAATAGGTGCTCTTGTTCATCTAGCATTGACGCAATACAAACTTGTGTACGATAATGATGAAATGATTGATGATTATGATGGTGGTTCCATAGGTAACCCAGTTTCTTGGAATTTCCATATGATGGGAGGTGGCCCAAGTTGGCAAGGTACAGGAATTTACAAGCCCAAATTACTGAATATTTTAGGGGTTGATGAGCGAAAAGCACAGAGAGCGATTATAAGGTTATTGCAAAATGACTTAGGTGCTATATTAGAAAGCAATTACTATCAAGACGCCTATATCCACGCTGAGAATGGCACAGATTTAAATTGTATTGATGGCAAGTTTTTTGCAATGCAACCTCTTAAGTTATTAGCCATAAAGCCTCATCTCCAGGATAAAATGTTCGATTTGATTTCTCACGAAGAAATTGATACTACTTGGGATCCTCTAATCCTAGAGTATTTAAATGAAAATGCTGATAGCCCTGTATACAACGTGCTAAATAGGCGAGTAGATATAGGTGAAGATACAATCAAACAGGGAATTGACTTAAGTAATAAATTAGCCGCTTTTGTTACAGCTTCTCTAGAAACTTACGCAAAATACGCTGTTGAGGATATTGTTGTAACGACTTGGGTGGAAACCACAACAAATAGAACGGTAAGTGGGAATTACGAATTAACTTTAAAACGACTTAATACCATAAATGTATATGGAGAAGATATGTTTGAAGTAAGAGGTTACGAAGTGCAAGAAAAAATGCAATCTGCTGGGTGGAGAATAGATGAAGGAAAAGTAGTTGCAGGAACCTATAGAGGAAAGAAAGATCTTTTGAGATGGGTGAGATCTAAATCACCTGAATTGATACTCAAGGAGACCTCTCACGGTAGGCATATCTTTGACATCCCCGTAACGAAAGAAGTAGAAGAAATTATTAGAACCCCAGAATTTAATAAACATAAGACTCCTACTAAATTAGGAACAAAAGCCACTAGAGTATTGGAAGGTACGCCGTTCAAAGGTGTTGTTGCTTTATTGCAGATATTCAATATTGGTGCTGCTTATCATACATTTAGCAATGACTTAAATTCGAAAAATGGATTCAATTTATTTGGGGTTTCTGCTGAACTAACCGCAGCAAGTTCTTATTTTGCCCAAAGTGCCCTTCTTAACTTAGTAAGCGAAGCCTCTATGGTAAGTCTTAAAACAATTGCTTTCCGAGCTAATGTCATTGGGTCTGGTGTTACAGTTTTAATGTGCACTTGGGAAGCTTGTCTAAGTGTGGATGCTCGTGATCACGACGCTGCATTTGCTTGGGGAGGTGCTGCGGCTGCTTTTGCAGGAGTGACCACTATGATATTTGTCTCAGCATCGTGGGCTGGCCCTGTGGGTTGGGCCTGTGCTGGTATTGGAGTGGGCTTAGTTTTTTTAGCATATTATTTTACGGACAGTCCCATAGAAAAATTTTTTAAAAATAATGCTTTAAGTGATGAAGTCGATTGGAAAATTTTACCAGAAGAAACCCCAGGAGCTTATAATAAACGTTTTTATTTAAATAGAAATACTATAAACCCAGATGACGATTTCAAAATGTATAATGATTTTAAGTTTGCGGGGGCTACGCTTACTGATTTTATAGTATGCAGTAATATAGATGTTAGAATTAAGAGTTTAATAAACGAGCAGAACTCAAATACAGGACTATGGGAAGCCGTGCTGGGTTCGCACGAGAGCGTCAAAGAGGGAGATGTAAAAACCTTCCAGTTTATGATTAGTTTTAGACAATTTTTAAGGACAGCAGATCAGCTTGCCTATAGTATTTACTTTTATGAAAACGGTATTTCTAATGGGAGTCATGAAAAGGTAGAAGTAGCAAGCTTGGGTTCTGTTATTGATGGAGATGATAACAATACACCACATATTGACGTTGAAGTTACAATACCCACTAGTGTGACTACTAAGTATAAGCTAAAAAGTCAAATACTTATTGTTTGCGCGTTATCATTAGGTAATGATAAGTTTTATCCTGCGATGCTTAATGAAGACCATCGTTATTTAGGATCTTATGTTGATGTACATCATATTCACACTACCACAACAACCCGAGTGGGTCAAAGCACGAATATAGAATTTAATAGAAGTAATGTTGCCATCGCACCTCTAGAACAATTATTATCTGGCGAAGCTTGGGAGAATATTTAATATATGTTAAAAAAAGCCGAAGCACAGGTTAAAAGTATTTTTGATGCTAAACTACCTTTAGAGATTTTAGATGAGTTTAAACCTCTGGAGCAAGATAATATTGCTTCTAAGGGTACCTACGTTGAATCCGCCACTCCAGAGGTATTGATAATTAATATGCAAGAAAAACGAGCATCTATAATCACAGCTATTATTTCTTTGTTTTGTTTAATAGCTTTTTTATTGATAGCTTATATAACTAACGAATCCTTTTTTCATCCTGTCATTATACTAACAACCTCTTTATCGGTAATCTCCCTTATTTTTTTCTCGATTAAAATTTTTTCTAAAAAAAAATCTCTAATCATTTTAGATAGAAAAAATGGAATGTTTAGTTTTCCATATAGATTGCAGAGATATAAATTATACAAAACAGAATTTAACAGAGCGATAGTTTACTGGCAGGGATCTGGTGGTGTTACTGGAAATCTAGGTATAAGTTTAATTGCTCAACATCCTGACAAAAAAGTAGGAGGGGCAGACTTGGTGGCACACGTTTCGGGATTTAGAAAAATATGGTCTTTTTACGTCTGGTATATGGACAAAAATCGTCCACTACCTCCTGGAACAGCTTTTGATCCGTATAGGCAGGCAGATTTTGAACGCAGAAAATCTGAAGGTTTCCCTAAGCCTTTATATCGTAGCCACATTCCTACCCCAGAAGCAACTCCAGCCCAACAATTAGAAAGGGAACGGTATTGGAAAGACGAGTTAGAAGAATTTACTAGAGAACCTGAATCTGAAATGTACGATCCACAAGTTCACAAGGATTGGGTTTCGGCACGTTGGCTAAATGATGACGATAGCCCTACATCAAATACCTATTTCAAATTTGAATTTGATAATGGAGAAATTATTTACATCAAAACTGATGAAAGCGGGCTAGGCCACAAACCGTCCAATGATCAAAAATTTACGATGACACGTATGGATCTTTTTGAGTCTTGGTTTTGACTTGAATTCCTTGTAATCCTATGACAGCAAGAAAGAAATGGCTAGACAATAGATTACCTTTTTTAATAGGTTATTTGCCAATAGATGTGAGAAAGGATATGGTATTACCTCTGAGTAATAAAAAAGGCTTTTATTATGACGTTCTAACACATGATAAAATAATTGTTGATCAGCAGACTTCGAAGGTTTTTTATTTTTTTGGAGGAGCTATTTTGATATTTGGTATAATCTTTATGGTGATTGATTTTGATTTTCTCGTCTTAATCCCATTTTTGATAATAGCCTGTATCTTTTGGATATATGCTTATACAGCGCCCCCGAAAGAAATAATTCTAAATAGACAAAACGGTACATTTACTTTTCCTAACTGGTTTTACGGTAAACAATTCACAATTCCCTTCATAGAGACAAAAGCTGTTTGGGGAAGTTCAGGACAAATTTCTGGAGCTATTGGAATGCGTCTTATGGTTCAACACCCTAAAGGTCCAAAGGGTGCTGATATTGCAATGCACGCTGGAGGTTATGAAAATGCTTGGTCTTTTATGGTTTGGTATATGGATAAAAATAGACCATTACCACCTGGCGATGCCTTCGATCCTTATCGGAAAAAGGACTTTGAACGGCGTAAAGCAGAAGGATTTCCCCCTCCTTTATTTCCCAGCCGTTTCCCTATTCCAGAAGCCACACCGGCACAACAAGCAGAACGGGATCATTACTGGCGGGATGAGGACTACTTTGGTTCGAGTGATACGCATTGGTATTAAGTAGACGTAAAATTTCACGAAAGTGTTTTTATTAGAGAATAGATTATATATTAAAAAAGCGATGCAATCATCCATATGAAATAATGGTAAGAGAAGATCATAAGAAACTATCATGAACATAGAACAAACTAAAACAACGACAATACTCATTTTGACTCTAAGGGACAAAGACAATTACGCTAAACTAGTTTGACTTACTTAATGAAAAAGCTTTAGATGACTAATATAAGAATAGGTACTGAAGAAGAAGTTTTTAACTCTCAAAGCTGGAATCGATAATGGATTATTTATCTAAGATTATATCTATTAAACCTAAACCAACATTAAAGGAAAGTATTGGAAATAGAAAAAAAAGTTTGCTTATTGAAGTAACTGATAAAGTGTATAGATTTGATAAAAGTGCAAGGGGTTTGGTCTCTTGGATTGTTGGTATAATGTTCATTTTTTTTGCAAGCTTTGGTCTATTAATAGATGATGATCTTATTGGTACATTAATAATCATTTTAATTTTTGGCATACCAGGTATCTTCTCTATTATCTATGGTTTTGTAGCTCCGAAAAAAGAGATGGTTTATGACCGCTTAAAGGGTGTTATTACGGTTACAAGAGTTTTTAGAAAATCAGTAGATATACCTTTTGATACGGGTTATGGAGTCCGTGTTTATTCCAATACAAGTCCTGGGGTGATAAGTTCTCAGTTAAGTTTTGTATCCAGTAAGAAAAAGCCAAGAGTAGGTGGTATTTTATCACAAATACTGGTAGATGATGTTTGGTCATTTACCGTTTGGTATATGGATAAAAATAGACCATTACCTCCTGGAGATGCCTTTGATACATACAGAGAAAGAGATTTTGAACGAAGGAAAGCAGAAGGTTTTCCAAAACCCCTGTATCCAAGTAAAATAAAAACTCCAGAAGCCACTAAAGAACAACAGCAAGAAAGGGAGCGTATCGGTGGATGGTAATAATAATACTCGATTAGAAATTACCGTTCTAATGCGCGCTTGGGATGCCTATGATAGTTAGTGCTCGGGACGACGATGCAGCCTGGGCTTACGTAGGAGCTGGGCCGCTTTTTACTGGGGTAACCGTGGCGACGGTATTTGTTGGCGCCTCTTGGGCGGGACCTTTAGGATGGATTTGTGCGGGGATAGGTTTGGGCTTTATTTGCTTGGCTTATGTTTTGACAGATAGCCCACTGGAAAAATATTTTAAACATTATATATTTAGTGATCTTAAAGCGTATCCAAACACCTCAAACTTACCTACGTGGGAATTTAATGCTAATTTTTATGACACTAAGCAACTTTTTATGGAAGAGGGGCAACAGATGTCTTACTTAGTAGACTGCACTCGAGCTGCGGCAGAACTACATGATCTTTTAGTCTGTAGCCAGATTGGTTTTACCGCACAAAATCTTGTACGTGAAGAAATGATGACGGTGATGCTCAGTAACAAAATGAGCCAAACCATCAATATGGGCTATGCATCCTCCTTCTTAGTCTCAGTAAGTTTTAATCAATTTTTAAGAACACCAGAGCAGTTTATCAGCGAGGCCTATTATTTTAAAGATGGTATAATGGCGGGTGGTGCAGTACCTATACTTGGGTTACAACAAAAAAAGGTTATCGAAGGAACCAGCGAACAGGCTCCGAGGGTAGAACAGCACATCAAACTAACGTCTCCCCTAGCACATCGGGCAAATCCTAACAGCTGTGTATTATTTATATGTAAATTGGCACTGCATACTCAAGGATATTATCCTGTAGCGTATGATAATCAAGATCGCTGGTTGGGTGCGGTAATTAATTTACAACAGACTACGGCTACCACCATTTTGACCTTTGATTATACTAATAAAAAACAAACTCAGATCGCAGAGAAGGTAGTGCTTTTAAGTGGTGCGGCTTGGTCAGATAATAATTAGTATGGGATCCAAAAAAAATCTGTTGGATGGACGTTTGCCATTTTTAATCGGGTATACCCCAAGGAGTTTAAAAAAAGAAATAGTACTTCCCTTAAGTGATAAAAAACATTTTTATTATGATTTAGTATCTAATGAAAAGATAATTATTGATGAACAAGTCTCTAAGGGATTTTATTACTTTGGTAGTGGTGTTATCTTGTTATCTGTAATTAGTTTTTTGATAACAAAAGGTCAGCTTATTCTCGGATCTCTCATATTGTTTGGAATAGGATTGGTATTATTATTATATGCTTTCACAGTATCTCATAAAGAAGTTATTCTGGACCGTAAAAATGGTCTTTTTACATTTCCAAATTGGTTTTATGGTAAGTCACACACAATTCCTTTCTCAGAAACTAAAGCAGTTTGGACGAGTACAGGCGGAGTGTCAGGTGCCATAGGAATGGACTTAATGGTAAAACATCCAAAGGGTCCTAAGGGAGCGCAAATAGGAATGCACGCAAAAGGCTTTGAAGAAGATTGGTCTTTCATGGTTTGGTACATGGATAAAAACCGTCCCTTACCTCCTGGAGATGCTTTTGATCCCTATCGTGAAAGAGATTTTCAGCGCCGTAAAGCAGAGGGATTTCCACCTCCATTGTATAAAAGCCGTGTTCCCACTCCAGAGGCTACAGCTAGTCAACAAGCAGAGCGTGATCAATATTGGCGAGATGAGGAACATTACGGAACTAGTGATTCTGCCTGGTATTGAATGGATGATCTGTGAGTAAAGAATTATGGCAAAAAAGAAATGGATGGACGGGCGGTTGCCCTTTTTGATAGGATATGTTCCTAGTGACTTAGGTAAAGAAATTGTTAAGTCATATAGCGGTAAGAAATTAACGCACTATGAAATAGCTACAGATGAGAAACTTATCAGAGATAAACAAGAGTCCTCAGCATTCTATTATATGGGTGGGGGAATTGTGATATTATCGTTGTTAATTGCACTTGTAGGTTGGCAATTTGACCTTTTTAATATACTACTAATATCGATTGGTCTTGTTTTTTGTATTTACGCATATTTTGCTCCCAAGAAATTGATTATTCTTAACAGAGATAGAGGTTTTGTCGTCTTCCCAGATTGGTTTTTTATGAAATCGCATACAGTACCTTTTAAAGATTTAAAAATCTTTTGGGCGGGAACAGGTGGAGTGTCTGGAGCTGTAGGACAGCGTTTAGTCACTGCTCCACCTAATTCTAGTAGGTCTATAGAACTCACATTACACCCAAGACTTTACGATCATAGTTGGTCTTTAATGGTTTGGTATATGGACAGGAATAGACCATTACCTCCCGGAGATGCCTTTGATCCCTATCGCGATAAAGATTTTGAGCGACGTAAGGCGGAGGGGTTTCCTCCACCGTTATTTCCAAGTCGTTTCCCTATTCCAGAAGCCACCCCAGAGCAACAGGCAGAACGGGATAAGTATTGGCGAGATGAGGACTATTTTGGGAGCAGTGATACTGCCTGGTATTAATGATATTACAGTTTCACGAAAGTGTTCCAGTATGAAGAGTAAATTTCACGCTCTATTTCGTTATTTTTTACTCAATATTCTATAATGGTAAGAACAGTTTGTATTTCCCTGATTAGTGTTGACCGTTTTTAGGTTAATACTTCATTGTTAAAAATAGTAATCGTTTTTCTTTGTTGACTGTTTTCCATAGAACATTTTCTTTCAAAGGCTATTGGTGTCATTTTACCAATGTGATTGTGTGTTCGTACATTATTGTAATTATAAACCGCTTTCTTCATCTTTAGTTTGAGACTTTTAAACGTCTTAGGTTTCCACAGTTCTATGTAATCATTTTTAATGGTTCTATTAATCCTTTCTGCATAGGCATTGTCTTGTCCAGAGAGCGCCATGCTAACTTCAGTTCCTTGCTGTTTTAAGATATCTACATATCCCTTGTATGTGTATTGACTACCTCTGTCCGAGTGATGGATCCTTGGAGCCTTATGATTTGCTAATGCCATTTTCAAAGCTCTTACGTTTGCACTTGCACGCATATGATCACTTACACTATAACCTACTATCATTTTAGTGTATACATCGATTATAAAAACTGCATAATAATGTTTTCCATCTATGGGTATGTAGGTAATGTCCGATTGCCATATCACATTTGGACTATTGACCTCCATACCTTTTATCAGATTGGGATAGTAGAGCTTGGATGCTATGGTTGTCTTCTTATAGTTTTTCTTGATCTTCAATCGATACCCTAATGACATCATCGTTTCTACAAACCGATCTCTTCCTATAAAGTCGGGCTGTAGTATATCATACATTTTCTCCACCCCACAACCGGGGAATCCCTCTCTAAGATCGTCTGCCTCTAAAACAAGTTGTTCAATCTTATGATCAAATATTGCTTGCCTCTTAGCGTACTGATGCACTGCTTGCTTGGTTACACCAACGACACTATAGAGTAGGTTCAGGGAAAAACTCATTTGTTTTCGTTTTTTCCTGATTCTTTCGATAGTGGGGTGGAGAAGTTTTTTTTGATATCAATATCAAGTTCATCTTTTGCCACACCCATCATTGTCTCTAGATAGTCTATCATTATTTGCTTACGGCCTACAGTGGCCTCTAGCTCCTTGACTTTCTTTTCTAGTTCTTTTACTTTTTGGGAACTGCTCTGATTCATCTCTACAACTCTAAATCCTTTCTTGTTAAAGGTAGAGAATTTGTAGATCCATTTATAAATACTGACATTTGAAATCCCGTGAAGTTTTTCAAGTTGAGGAACACTGAATTTCCCAGATTCAAATTCAGCAACTATCTGACGCTTGAATTCCTCTGAATAAACTCGTTGTTTTCGGATACTCCGTAAATTTGCTTTCATAGTTTTCCACTTTAAAGTGGTCAACCTATATCAGGGACGTACAGATGGTTAGGGGCAGTTATCAACCTTCAACAAACTACCGCGACGACTATATTTACTTTTGATTACACAGCGAAAAAGCAAACTACTATAGCTGAAAAGTCTGACCTCCTCAGCGGAAAAGCATGGGCGTAAATTTAAAGATGACATGGCAGTAAAAAAAAAATGGATGGATGGGCGGTTGCCCTTTTTAATAGGATATGTTCCTAGTGACTTAAGAAAAGAAATTGTTAAGTCTAATAGTTCTAAGAAATTAGCGCATTATGAAATCGCTACTGATGAAAAATTAATTTGTGACACTCAAGTCTCGCCTGGATTATATTATTTTGGAGGGGGCATTATAATTATGGGACTTTTTTTTTCCATAATAGATTATGAAAATTTTATACTTAAAATGTCGCCATTTTTAGCAATTGGGATATTCTTTTTTGTGCTAGCATACTTTATTCCGAAAAAGGAAATTATATTTAATAGGGAACATTCTCTGATTACATACCCGGACTGGTTTTTTATGAAGCCCCATACAGTTCCTTTTAATGAATTAAAGATTTTCTGGTCCAGTACCGGTGGTGTTTCTGGATCTATAGGGCAGCGGCTAGTCACTGCTCCACCCAACTCATCAAGAGCAATAGAACTTACGTTACATCCTGGCCTTTATGATCATAGTTGGTCGTTAATCGTTTGGTATATGGACAAAAACCGTCCATTACCTCCGGGTTCAGCATTTGATGAATATCGGGAAAAAGATTTTGAACGGCGTAAAGCAGAGGGTTTTCCACCTCCTTTATTTCCCAGCCGTTTCCCTATTCCAGAGGCAACTCCAGAGCAACAGGTAGAACGAAATCGATATTGGCGGGATGAGGACTATTTTGGGAGTAGTGATACTGCTTGGTATTAATAGCTATCAGAATTTCATGAAAATGTTTTATATAAGAAAAGGAGATTTTGACCTTCACACTCAAGGATATTATCCTGTAGCGTATGATAATAAAGATCGCTGGTTGGGTGCAGTAATTAATTTACAACAGACTACGGCTACCACCATTTTGACCTTTGATTATACTAATAAAAAACAAACTCAGATCGCAGAAAAGACAACACTTTTGAATGGTGCGGCTTGGGCTGATACTATTTAATATGGGATTAAAAAAAAAATGGTTTGATGGAGGGTTACCTTTTTTAATTGGGTATGTCCCGAGCGATTTAGATAAGGATATCGTCAAGACAAAAGGTGGAAGTGATACTATTCATTATGAAAGTGTAACTGGCGATAGGATTTTAAAGGATACACAAGTCTCAATATCCAATTATTACATGGGTGGGGCACTAATTATTTTAGGGTTAGTGAGTTATATTTTAACAAAGGGTAACTTTCTTTCTGGACCTTTAGTTGCCTTTGGAATAGGTTCGTTATTATGTTTATATGCTTTTCTAGTTCCAAAAAAAGAAATAATCCTTAACAGGATGGAGGGCTTGATCACTTATCCAGATTGGTTTTTTCTGAAAAGCCATACAAGACCTTTTAAGGACATTAAGGCATTTTGGACTAGTACCGGGGGCGCCTCTGGTGCTTTAGGACAGAGATTGGTTACCACACCGCCTAATTCTAAAAGAGCTATAGATTTACGTATGCACCCTGGTTTATTTGACCATAGTTGGTCGTTAATCGTTTGGTATATGGACAAAAACCGTCCATTACCTCCGGGTTCAGCATTTGATGAATATCGGGAAAAAGATTTTGAACGGCGTAAAGCAGAGGGTTTTCCTCCTCCTTTATTTCCCAGCCGTTTCCCTATTCTCGAGGCAACTCCAGAGCAACAGGCAGAGCGCGATAAATACTGGCGAGACGAGGATCATTTTGGGAGTAGTGATACTGCTTGGTATTGATGATTGTTTGAATTTCAATAGCGTGTGAATAAAGGAGATGTAAAAACCTTCCAGTTTATTATTAGTTTTAGACAGTTTCTTAGATCAGAAGATCAATTGGCTTATAGTATATATTTTTATAAAAACGGTGTGGCTTCTGGTATTTATGAAAAATTTAATGTACTGAATGAATCTCGTCATATTGAGGAAGGTAACGATGAAAAAATTCCAAAAATAACAACAGAATTAACCATACCGCAATCTATAATTAATAAATATAAACCTAATAGTCAATTTCTTATTGTTTCAGCACTTTCACTGGGTAAAGATAAATTTTATCCAGCTGTGCTGAATAATAAACATCGATTTTTAGGAGCTTGTGTAGATGTACATCATGTTACTACAACTACAGTAACTAGAATAGGGAAAGGTACAAGCGTTGAATTTAATCAAAGTAATATTACCATTAGCCCTTTAGCCGAGCTCTTAGCTGGTAAAGCTTGGGGAAATTGAAACTTGTCTACTTAAAACCTGAGTACAAAGTATGTTTGACACCAAAATGCCATTTGAAATTTTAGAAGAGTTTGCATCTCTAGAACAAAGTAGTTTCAAAAGTAAAGGAACATACATGGAGTATATTGACGAAAATATTCTAAAAATTAATTTGCAAGAAAAGAAAGGTTCAATAATTGGTGCAATTTTTTCATTCTTGATTTTATTTATTATGCTTGCTCTATCAAGTAATTCTGAAGATGATGAATCACAATTTATGTGGTATTTATGTTTATCTGTTTTCGCTATAGCTGGTGTTTATTCTTTTGTGAAAATTTTTATAAAGAAAAAATCTATGATCATTCTGGATCGGAAAAATGGACTTTTTTCTTTCCCACATAGACTCAATAAGTATAAACACTACGAGGCAAAATTTGATGAAATTATATTTTATTGGCAAGGTACAGGTGGCCCAACTGGTAATTTAGGCATGAGTTTAATAGCACAACATCCTAACAAGAAAATAGGTGGTGCAGACCTAAAGGCACACGTCACTAATTATAGAAAATTATGGTCATTTTATGTCTGGTATATGGACAAAAATCGTCCGTTACCACCAGGTACCGCTTTTGATGCCTATAGACAAAAAGATTTTGAACGACGCAAGGCAGAGGGTTTTCCAAAACCTTTATATCGGAGTCATATAATTACTCCAGAAGCGACTGAGGAGCAACAAAAGGAGCGAGAGCAATACTGGAAAGATGAATTAGAAGAATTCATCAGGGAGTCGCATTCTGTAATGTACGATCCAGAGATACATCGCGATTATATAGCTACTATATGGTTAGAAGATGATGATACCGCTACGGCAAACACCTACTTTAAATTTGAATATGATAATGGAGAGATCGTATATATATAAAAACCGACGAGAGCGGTAGAGGGTACAAACCACCTAAAAGCCATAAATATACAATGGTTCGTATGGATCATTTTGAATCCAGATTTTAATATCTAAATCTATTTATTAGCTTTCGCGAAAGCGTAGTAAATCTTTTAGAATAAATGAACTACCTTAGGGTAGAGAAAGCAAGGTATCCAACCGAAGAAAGTTGAACCATTCATGAAAACTATCAGTTTTCATACTTTCCTCCAACATCTCCGATGCAGAGCACTAGAGGTTATGTTAATTATTAAAATGAGAATTTTCTCATCAATAAATATTCTAATATAACTAAATGTTATATTAAATTTCTCATTGAAGATTACTAATAAACAGATTTTAGGAGCTTATATTGATGTACATCATATTCACACTACCACAACAACCCGAGTGGGTCAAAGCACGAATATAGAATTTAATAGAAGTAATGTTGCCATCGCACCTCTAGAACAATTATTATCTGGCGAAGCTTGGGAGAATATTTAATATATGTTAAAAAAAGCCGAAGCACAGGTTAAAAGTATTTTTGATGCTAAACTACCTTTAGAGATTTTAGATGAGTTTAAACCTCTGGAGCAAGATAATATTGCTTCTAAGGGTACCTACGTTGAATCCGCCACTCCAGAGGTATTGATAATTAATATGCAAGAAAAACGAGCATCTATAATCACAGCTATTATTTCTTTGTTTTGTTTAATAGCTTTTTTATTGATAGCTTATAGAACTAACGAATCCTTTTTTCATCCTGTCATTATACTAACAACCTCTTTATCGGTAATCTCCCTTATTTTTTTCTCGATTAAAATTTTTTTTAAGAAAAAATCTCTAATCATTTTAGATAGAAAAAATGGAATGTTTAGTTTTCCATATAGATTGCAGAGATATAAATTATACAAAACGGAATTTAACAGAGCGATAGTGTACTGGCAGGGATCTGGTGGTGTTACTGGAAACCTTGGTATAAGTTTAATTGCTCAACATCCTGATAAAAAAGTAGGAGGGGCAGACTTGGTGGCACACGTTTCGGGATTTAGAAAAATATGGTCTTTTTACGTCTGGTATATGGACAAAAATCGTCCACTACCTCCTGGAACAGCCTTTGATCCGTATAGGCAGGCAGATTTTGAACGCAGAAAATCTGAAGGTTTTCCTAAGCCTTTGTATCGTAGCTACATCCCTACTCCAGAAGCAACTCCAGCCCAACAATTAGAAAGGGAACGGTATTGGAAAGACGAGTTAGAAGAATTTACTAGAGAACCTGAATCTGAAATGTACGATCCACAAGTTCACAAGGGTTGGGTTTCGGCACGTTGGCTAAATGATGATGATAGCCCTACATCAAATACCTATTTCAAATTTGAGTTTGATAATGGAGAAATTATTTACATCAAAACTGATGAAAGCGGGCTAGGCCACAAACCGTCCAATGATCAAAAATTTACGATGACACGTATGGATCTTTTTGAGTCTTGGTTTTGACTTGAATTCCTTGTAATCCTATGACAGCAAGAAAGAAATGGCTAGACAATAGATTACCTTTTTTAATAGGTTATTTGCCAATAGATGTGAGAAAGGATATGGTATTACCTCTGAGTAATAAAAAAGGCTTTTATATGACGTTCTAACACATGATAAAATAATTGTTGATCAGCAGACTTCGAAGGTTTTTTATTTTTTTGGAGGAGCTATTTTGATATTTGGTATAATCTTTATGGTGATTGATTTTGATTTTCTCGTCTTAATCCCATTTTTGATAATAGCCTGTATCTTTTGGATATATGCTTATACAGCGCCCCCGAAAGAAATAATTCTAAATAGACAAAACGGTACATTTACTTTTCCTAACTAGTTTTACGGTAAACAATGTACAATTCCCTTCATAGAGACAAAAGCTGTTTGGGGAAGTTCAGGACAAATTTCTGGAGCTATTGGAATGCGTCTTATGGTTCAAACACCCTAAAGGTCCTAAGGGCGCTGATATGGCAATGCACGCTGGAGGTTATGAAAATGCTTGGTCTTTTATGGTTTGGTATATGGATAAAAACCGTCCATTACCTCCGGGTTCAGCATTTGATGAATATCGGGAAATAGATTTTGAACGGCGTAAAGCAGAGGGGTTTCCCCCTCCTTTATTTCCTAGCCGTTTCCCTATTCCAGAGGCAACTCCAGAGCAACAGGCAGAACGAAATCGATATTGGCGGGATGAGGACTATTTTGGGAGCAGTGATACTGCTTGGTATTGATAAAAGGTGAATGTTTCACGAAGGTGGAGTCGAAATCATAAAAATTATTAAGCTCCACTACCTAAGCTACTATACGACATCCTGTAGGGGCAAAACAGCTGGCTAGGTGAAACATTTTCTTCTAAATAGTCACATTTTTTGATATCTATAATAATAGTAACTTAATCAGACCCGCGTGAGGGATTGCAACGTAAATCCCACAGCCCGACATAGGAGGTGCGAGGAATTGCAGTGTAAAGCCCGACCCCTGTGGTCACGCCCGAATAGCTCTTTTATACACCTTAGATAGTTTTAGAATCTAAAAAAATAGCATCTTAGATTAATTGAGATACACACTATCTATTAGAGATTGTTTCCCGTATGGATAGACTGGAAGGCCTCACTCAAGAGTTATTAGAGTCAAGTAAAAACGTTCTGAGAGAGGTGATCACTATCGAAATAGCATCCCATACAATTAGAGAACCCTATAAA
>CAWHTM010000013.1:177500-1241206 GCA_963832255.1 uncultured Flavobacteriaceae bacterium | reverse complement strand
ACAGGCCACCGTATAAAGCGAGTGTGGCGTTTCACCTGTTCAGCGCTATTTTTGTGGATTGTATTGATTTTCTAAATATACTGTTAATTTGATTTTATGTAGGCCACACGGAGAGCTTTTGATCCCGCCTCGGCGGGACGCTTTATGCTGTAGTTCTTGCCTCCGACGAGTCTCATCACCGACGAAAGAGGCGCGAATGAGAAGATGATGTAGGGAGAGGAAGGCATGTAGTGGCGATCTGATTAAGTAGGGCGGGAGCTTACGATCACCTTCGGGGCTGGGCGCTTATTGGGGTGGTGGTTAGGGTGCCGGCTGGTATGCTTGTACCTTACCTCAGTTGATGTGATGGTAAAGCGTAGCACTACGACAGCGCGGGAATTGCGCTGGTTGCGATATCCTCAGGATTCGGTTATATTTTGATGGTCAACAAATCCCTTGGCAATCAGATCGCCACGGTCTAGTGTATGATTTCGTTGCGTGTTTAAGTACTAAAGTTAGTAAATAAATCACAGATAGAAAGTCCGTGAGGACTTTCATAAGTAGGCTCTAACCAGAAATGAATTATACACATTGTGTTGCCTATTTTTTTATCCATTCAATGTCTAATACATCTCGAAATTGATTCAAGCTATGTTTTGAAAATCTTGAGAAAAAGAACCAAATTCCTATAAATCTAATCATAAGCATTTGTCCAATTATTGATAAAATCATAAATGGTTCAAATTTTTCTCCACTAAGTTTTATTATCATAATTATTCCAAAAATCGGTATCAAGTAGATAATTCCAAATAGAATTTTGAACGCTTTGTTAATTTCAACATTTACAATTCCATTTTTCGAGTTTATTCGACCAGATAAAACGCAAAATGCTCCCTTTCCAATTGTTGAGGAAATAATCCTAAATTCATTTACACTTATTTTTCCTCTGAATGTTTTGTCAGTCCATCCAGAAGTCAAATAATTAGATTTTTCAGTCCTCCTTTTTAATCGGTCAAGAGTTTCTTCTTTCTGTCCGATTAGATTAAATTCATATTTTTTGGTTGGGAAAAAGTTCATTTCTTAAATTAGGCACAACAGGCCACTGCATAAAGCGAGTGCGGCATTTTGCGAGTCTGCCTGTTTTTTTGTGTCGTTGTTGATTTTTTAAATATACGATGAATTGTGGATTGAGCCGCCGCACGTAGCGATTTCAAATGCCGCCCGAGCGGGAAGCCTACGGATGCACCTCTCTGCCATTGCCTATACCCTGAAGAAGTACCTAAAATGTGAAAAAACAAGTAAAAAGTGAGGCAGGATCAGCACTTTTTACCGCATTGGTGAAAAGCACCCTATCACAATTAAAAAGAATGATTCTAAACCTTCTAGAAGATCAATTAATAATTCGGATCTCAATATAGAAGCGTGCTCAAAAGTGCTTATTTGAGACTTACTCTTTAGGTTTTATGCAGTTGTGCAACGGTTACCGTTGTTGTATGTAGTTTTTATTTCAGTCGTTTTTTAATATCCATCCTCTGATGTAAAATTCTAACGATTTCAACAATTTCATTTTCGACTTTTCTGTAAAAAATCAGATGCGATTTGATTTTCGTCACTCGATAGTTTTTTCGAGTATGTTCGGCAGATTTACCAATCAGATAGTTGTCCGCTATAAATTCAATCTCTCCTATGATTAAGTCGTAATATCTATCAGCTTGTTCTTTAGACCATTTGTGAAAAGTATAAACCCAAATATCATTTAAATCTTCAATAGCTTGTTTACTTATTCGATATTTGTTTTTGCTCATAAGTGTTGGCGATGTAATTTATTCAGATTTTGCTTTGGATCAAAATTTTCAACAAATCCGCTATTTTCTCCAACTTCGAGAGCTTTGATCAGTTCTCTTTCCTTTTTTTCTTCGCGTTCTAACAAACGTAATGCTGAACGAATTACTTCGCTTACCGAACCATATCTACCAGAATTCACTTCTTCTCTGATAAAATCCTCAAAATGATTTCCGAGTGATATTGATGTGTTTTTTCCCATTTTGGCTATAATTTTATTCGAATATACCAAATCTTGGTAACGCAGCCAAATTGCACACAACGTCTCGGCTCGTATGTTTGTTTCTAAGTTTGAATCTGTATTTACCCGTGTACTGCTACTTTGTGTCGAAAAAGGGATGGTAAGTGGTCATACGCAAACGATGGAGCAATGATCAGGATCAACGTCCTGGGGCCGGAAACAAGGGTAGAACGACTGAGAGGAAGACAGAGGTAAAAAACTAGTACTAGTTGCAGTAATCCGTAAGGTTTTAAGAAAAGATATTGATGTTATACAATCGGGAAGACCTTACGATGAAAATTACAGATCAGAATTTACATAAACAGACTTGTTTTTTAACTCGGTTCTTTATTGTATACCATTTTTTATTCAGCTAATGTTTTTTTCATTTCATCAATCGAATCTGTATAATCCGACATTTTTCTCCCTTTTCCGATGTGAATGGGACTTGTATTCAGCCTGTTTGTCAAGTCCTTTATCTCCATATTTTCTAAACTTCCAAATTCGTGTTTCCACCAGTCTAGAGATTCCAGATTATGATTTTGAAATGCAGTTGTGCTACGGTCATTATCAGTCGGCAGAAAATCTAGTCCACCAATAATTGATTCCATATTTTTAAAATCAATTATTATTCCGTCATAAATTAGTTGTCCGAAAAGTGCATCTTTAAAAATATGTTCAATCATGCTCAAGTCCGATGATTTAATATCAGTTAGAATTACGTTGTATTTGGTCAGTCCGTTTGTAATTAACCAGCATTTTTTTCTGTCAACATAAAATACCGTTGCCTTCCATTTTCCAAGAATTCCGCAATCGGTATTTTGGTCAGTTGTGATAAGTTTCTTGACTAGCTTTTCTAATTTTTTAGTTGTATGTATTTTAGTTCTTCTCAAATGGTGTACAACAGGCCATTACACAAAGCGAGTGCGGCATTTTGCGGTTTTGCCTGTTATTTTTTATTGTTAATTCCCAAATATACGATGAATTGAGCAGTGAGCCGCTGCACATAGCGCTTTCGAATCCTACAAAAGCGAGATGCCTTGTACTACTGTTCTTACTTCTACCCAGATAAGTATGAGCGAGAGGAAGACACACAAACGCAGACAAACAAGCAGCAACAAGGGGAGGTTTTCTAGTATCAAAATACTCTATCATTTTCATTATTAGATTATTGAAAATAATATATTAATTTTGGAGAAGTACATTATTGCTTTTTATAGGATAGATTTTTTTATGCAGATTTTATTCGGTTATTCTTTTTTTTAAATCCATTCTTTCGTGCAATATTCTCGTTATTTCAACATATTCCTGATCTAATGTTCTGTAGAAAATAAGGTGCCGATTTGTTTTCAATCCTAGAAGTGATTTTGATATTCCTTCGTAGGTTTTTCCTAATTCGGGATTTTCTGCAATTTCTTGACAATCAGAAATCAGTTCATCGTAATACTTGTCGGCTTGTTTTTCCGACCAAACCTCAAAGGTATAATCCCAAATCTTTGATAAATCGTCAACAGCTTTGTTCGTCAACTTATATTCAGCCATTCGAGTGTTTTTTGGCTTTTAGAGATTCAAGATGTTTTTTTGGGTCAAAATCGTGAGCTATTCCGCTGTCAATTCCTTCTTGTACTGCAGCTTTTAGAGCAGTAACTTTACTTTCTTCTTCCTCCAAAAGTCTCAATCCAGCACGAATGACTTCACTGACATTTTTAAATCTTCCTTCACTTATTCGACTTTGAACGAATTGATCAAAATAATTTCCGAGTGATATGGATGTGTTTTTGTTCATTTGACTACAAATTTCAATAAAAATACCAAAAATTGGTATAAAATCAAAATCTTCCTCAAATTGTACTCCGACGAGCGACTTAAGGAGAGAGGGTGACACATAAACGGAGACAAACAAGCAGCACAAGGAGAGGTTTGCCAATATTCAAATACCCCATAATCAACATTATGAAGTAATTAGAATTAAATATTCTCTTTAAGAAACTGGACTAAAGCTTTTCATAGGAGTTCTTTGTTGTAGGTAGTTTTTAGAGACTATTTTTTATTGTTTCAAATCTCTCTTTAACCTGTTTATACTTTTTCCCACCGATAATTTCTCTTTCAAAATCGATTTCATTTAACTCTTTTTTCCTTTGCTCAATGTTGTCAGATTCGTAAAGATTAATCTTGCGAGTTTTTTCAATTCCTTCGTTTTCCTTTTTAAAATAAATCCGTTTTTCTTTCAAAACGGCATAAGGTTGGGAAGTTTTTCTTTCCGTTTTGTAAATTAAAGGATCTATTCCAATAACAATTTCCGCTATGATTAGATTTTCACTTTCATAGATGACGTAATTTAAGTCCATTTTTTCAGAAACATAAGTTCCGCTTATTTTAATTCCGACTTTTGAATCATACATTTCCATAGTCGAGGAACCACCTTTTCCAGTTTCTTCGTGTCCGGAGTTTCTTAAAGTTCCAATGACATTAATTTCTTGTATTCTATTTTCAATTTGATTTACCCAATCAGTTTGAATAATCAGAAAAAATAGGAATAGAATTTTGATTTTTATCATTAATTAAATTTTTTGGTAAATTAACTACAACAGGCCGCTGCATAAAGCGAGGGCGCCATTTTGTTGGTATGCCTGTAATTTTTCGTTGTTGATTTTTTAAATATACGATGAATTGTGGATTGAGGCGCTGCACAGTTTAGTATACATCAACAATCTGTTTCAATTTATTGTTCTTAGATTTTTGACATATTAGTTTACTAAATTGTATAATCGCATTATTCCATTCAGCCCACTTTTGATTTTCTATATATTGACAGTCAATTTTAGCACTTATATTTTTAGATTCGATTATCAATTCTATAATTGAGGGGACTTCATTTTCAATTAAATCTCTTTTATAAAATAAATCTAAGTCATTAAATTTATCAGCTATTTTGTCCTCAAAATTTAAAATGTCAGACTCAAAATATAGAAGGTCAATTTTATTATTATTAAGGCTAAATATTCCAGTTATAATCTCTTTTGAGTTTTCAAATTCTCTAAAGTTTGATTCGTCTATTTTGATTGTAAAAAGTCCATAATTATCAAATCCATTTAAATGATTAAAAGTTAAAATCCAGAAATATTCAATTTCTTTTTGATTAATTCTAAATCCATTATCATCTCTGATAATTGTTGTACCAGCTTTTTCCAATTCAGACAAGCCAATTTTTAGAGCGATTTGCTTTTTAATGTCAAATATCATTATTTTTTTGAGTAATTAAGCACAACAGACCCCTGCATAAAGCGAGTGCGGTATTTTGCGGGTCTGCCTGTTTTTTTGCGTTGTTGTTGATTTTCTAAATATACGATGAATTGTGGATTGAGCCGCCGCATATAGCGCTTTCGAATCCAGCACATGCGGGAAGCCTACAGATGTACCTCTCTGCCATTGCCTATACCCTGAAGAAGCACCTAAAATTTGGACGAAAACAAGTAAAAAGTGAGGCAGGATCCGCTCTTTTTACCGCATTGGTGAAAAGCACCCTATCACAATTAAAAAGAATGATTCTAAACCCTCTAGAAGATCAATTAATAATTCCGATCTAAATATAGAAGTGTGCTCAAAAGTGCTTATTTGAGACTTACTCTTTAGGTTTTATGCAGTTGTGCAACAGTTACCATTGTTTTACACCGTTTTTTTCGCTCTGTTTTTCACAATAGTTTGTATGATTTGGATAGTTGCATAAATACACAAATGTACTATTGGAAATAAAATTCCGTAAAATAATACAACCAACGAGCTACCACCTTTAAAATTTTCTTTATCGCTAAAGATATAAATCATAAAAGCCGTATAAATTATAAACACGAATAGATGTATGTAAAATAATCTTTTTTGTCTGAATCGTAAACCTATTAAAATCAGCAGGAATACTATTCCGTAAAGTAAATACAACATCATAAATTCACTATCAGTTGGAATCATTCAATTGCTTTTTTAGCACGTTCAATAATCGGTTCGTAATCAAAGGTTGAGCAATTACCTTCACTTAAAACCCTTTGTCCAGTTCGCTCGGTAGTGTAAATTAAACTCTGTCTGACATTTATTTTTTCGTTTCAAAATTAGTCGAAACTTGTTTTCGACTTGTTTTGGAATGTGACCTAGCGTCAGCGACAAGTGTTGCTTGATTCCTGTTGATATCTAGATCTATACGATCCTCAAATCTAATATAAAGTTGCTGTATAGTCAAACTCCAGTTATGTAGCGGAGAAGTCCATTTCTTTTGGATGTTCATAGTGGCTAGATAAACCAGTTTTAAAAGAGCCATATCACTTGTGAATGCTCCTTTTGTTTTGGTGACCTTACGTACCTGTCTGTGATAGCCTTCTACCGCATTGGTGGTATATATAATCTTTCTGATTTCAGCAGTGTACTGAAAGTATTGGGATAGATGTTCCCAGTTGTTTTTCCAACTTTGTATAACTACAGGATACTTGGAGTTCCATTTTTGATCTAGGAGTTCTAGCTGATCCTCTGCAATGCTCCTATTATCTGCTCTGTAAACCTCTTTGAGATCTCTCATAAATTCCTTCTGATCCTTTGAAGCAACATACTTCAGGGAGTTGCGTATCTGGTGGACGATACATAGCTGTACTTCTGTTTTTGGAAATACACTTAAAATAGCGTTGGTAAACCCTTTTAGATTGTCCGTACAAGCTATTAAAATATCCTTTAACCCACGATTATTTAGATCGGTCAATACCTGTAGCCAAAAGTTAGCTCCTTCACTTTCTGAAAGGTAAATCCCTAAAATCTCTTTTCTACCTTCGGTATTTATACCTAGGATATTGTAAAGTGCCTTGTGCTGGATTTTGCCGTCTACCTTAACCTTATAATGCATAGCGTCTAACCAGACGATACAGTATAATGGTTCCAAAGGGCGATTTTGCCATGCTTTGACATCCGGTATGATACGATCTGTGATTTGACTAAGTACGGTGTGTGAGATGTCTGTGTCGTACATCTCCTTAATGTGAGATGAGATGTCTCTATAACTCATTCCCAATCCATAAAGGCCAATGATTTTGTCGGACAGATTATCCGCCAGTATGCTCTGACGCTTTTTTACCAGCTCTGGTTGGAAGCTACTGTGACGATCTTCTGGCGTTTCAATATCAAAAGAGCCGAAACCACTCTTGATTGTTTTCTTGCCCTTGCCATTGCGCTTGTTGCCATTAGATCGCTGATCATCATCCAAATGTTCTTCCATCTCAGCTTCAAGTGCCTTCTCAATAAAACTCTTTAGCATCGGTGCAAAAGCTCCGTCTTTTCCAAAAAGACTCTTGCCAGACATAAATTGTTCCAGCGCTTTTTTCTCTAAATCCTGTTGTTCTTGTGTGCTCATAATATCTGATTAAAAATAAACTATTATTTTAATCAGACAGAGTTCAGTTTACACTCTCGTTCGCTCAATTATTCCATCATCATTTTCCCAATCGAAAACATAAATATTAGCTCTAAAAATTTCTTTTAGTTCATTATAATTTAATTCGCCGTCTTTATGTCCAAAATTCTCTTCAGTTTCGAGAATCTTTATTGGATTTCCATTGTCTAGATAAATTACGGTTCTTATTCGACCGTAAGAAAGTCCTATTTCCTCAACTACTTTACAAATTTGGTCTTTATTCTTCCAGACTTTTAAAATTCCGCCACCATCAGTTGTGATTCCAGTTAATTCGTTCCAATCAAATTCTGATACAATTAGAGTAGAGTCGGATTCAATTAAGTTCACTTCGCTATCAATTCGGTCAAGTTTATTTTCTTGTCCAAAAGTTACAAATCCGATTAAGGTCAATATGATTACGAATGTTTTTTTCAAATGATGTAGAACAGACCCCTGCATAAAGCGAGTGCGGCATTTTGCGGGTCTGCCTGTTTTTTTGTGTTGTTGTTAATTTCTAAAGGTACGAGGAATTGTGGATTGAGCCGCCGCACATCGAGCTTTCAAATTCCGCCCTAGCGGGATGCCTACAGATGCACCTCTCTGCCATTGCCTATAACCTGAAGAAGTACCTAAAATTTGAACAAAAACAAGTAAAAAGTGAGGCAGGATCTGCACTTTTTACGGCATTGGTGAAAAGCACCCTATCACAATTAAAAAGAATGATTCTAAACCCTCTAGAAGATCAATTAATAATTCCGATCTAAATATAGAAGTGTGCTCAAAAGTGCTTATTTGAGACTTACTCTTTAGGTTTTATGCAGTTGTGCAACGGTTACCATTGTTGTGCTTAGTTTTTATTTCCTTCTAAAGTTAATAGAATGTTTTTCTTTATTGCCTTTTGAAATTCAATTCCATTCTCAAAAGGGATAAGATGTCCTGCATTTTCAATAGTATATATATCTTTTTGAGGCGCTATTAATAAATCATAATATTTTTGTGTCAGAAGAGAATTGGTCTGATAATCATTTTGGCCTATAATAAAATACACAGGACAATCTATTCTTTTTGTTGACCTAAATAGGTTTTCTTGACAAGCCTCATTGAAAAGTTTTAACCAATTTGATGACCAATATAAAACTCTCTTTTTGAAAGATTTTTTTTTAGCAAAACCTTTTCCTTCAAAGTCAAAAAGCCATTTACGTGCATAATATAGCTCCTCCCCATTTTGAAATGGAATATTAACTTCAGATAATTCATTTATTGCTTTGGTGTTTCTATTTTTCCTAGCGTGGGCTTTAAGCATTTCCAAAGTAATTAGTTCACTTTCAGTTTGATGTATTAATGGATTAGTGGCAATAAACGCGTGCAATAGTTCTGGGTGTTTATTTGCAACATCAAATCCTAGCGTCGTACCATATGAATGTGCTACAAGTATAACTTTCTTTTTGTTGAACTTTTGAATAAGGTATTTAATTAATTGATAAGTATCATTCTTAAAAAGTTCTTGAGTTGGTTTGACTTGTTGATTATTTAGTTTAGAGGTTTTACCGACATTTCTCTGGTCCCAAAGAACAACTGTAAAGTCTTTTTGTAGTTCACTGAACATTTTGTCCATTTGACCCATTACAGAATCGCCTGGGCCACCATTCAAATAGAGTAGTACAGGATTTTGATAATTGCTACCTTTAATTCGAATCACTTGATTTGAATCAGAAATATTTACTGTTTCGGTTGTATCTATTGCTCTATTAATTCCATTATTGCTCGTACCACAATATCCGAAAGAAACGAAAAACGCAAATAGAATCGAAGAGAGAATGCTTTTCATTAAATATAAATTGATGAATATTTTCGTATTACTTTTACAAAGACTATTCCAAATTAAGCACAACAGGCCACTGCATAAAGCGAGTGCGGCATTTTGCTGATCTGCTTTTGCCTTGGCCCTTGTTTTGTTTTGCTAAATATACAATGATTTGTGGATCCAGCCGCCGTACGGTAGCTTTCAAAAATGCCTCATTCGCTTTATGCTGTAGTTGTATCTGGTTGCGACCACTTGTTGATTGGTCTATAATTTAGCTGTGATCCTGAAGGCATTTTTGAGCAGTGGCCTGTGGCAGTCTGATTAAGTCCCATCACCGACGAATGAGGTACGAATGAGAGGATGATGCAAGGAGCTGCAAAATATTCTTGCTCTATTGGTTGATCTAAGTAGGTGTTCTCTATTAGCGGGTGTCTCTGGCCTTTGATACTTTCCATTTTGCAGAGGAGCCATACGACTGCGCAGTTATGACCTGATCTTCACTTGCCTTGGATTTGGCATTACATTCTAAGTATGCGAGCCCCGGAGCCAATCAGACTGCCACGGTTTGTATAAGGTTTGAAAGCCTTAGAACTGAACTTTGAATTAAACAATAACCTTAATTGGCTTTTTAACTTTATACTTTGTGTGTGCCCAGTATGGGCATCTTTATGCTACTTATTAAAAGTAGTTTATTTATCTAGAGGGTGCAAGTCCCTTATGGGCAGGGGTAACGCCTTGAACCATTAGTAAGCTGCAAGGTTGCTAGCTGTGAAGCTAGGACTGAAGAAAGCAGGACTACAAATCTCGGTACTGACGAACAGAAACCGTATATGAGGCATAATTATTCGGGTAAGCAACCACATCATTGTTACGCCCTAAAGAGTACCAAAAGGGTAGTTATGTAGATACGGCAGACATTGGGAGAAAGAAGATGTTCTTACCCCGAAGTGAATTCGGGGCAGGCTCTGGGGAGGTCTCTACAACTACGGGTTGGTATAGTAGAGAAGTCAGCAGAGGTCATAGTACTCACTATAAACGAGTTGTAGTATATCTACTTAGGTCTCACAAGTGAGGAAGGACCGAAAGTAATCCTTTCTGAAATACCAGATGGAGCATTCATTTTTGTTATGGGGTGACGGATTTCCTAGAAACGTTGTAGCCATTTGATAACGTAAGAAATAGTTTTAATTGGTGTAAAGAGCAATTAGAAAGATGGGGTATTAGCCGCCGTATACGAGACCCGTATAGCCTGTCCCGTTCTTGAAACGGGATACGGTGGTGTGAGAGGCGCACTCTCCTCAATTATGGGGAGAGCCGTCTACTCGACTACCCTTTGTTATTTTTTCAGTTCGCAAGTTTATAATTGGTCACAAGTACAGATGCAGATATTTGTAAAATTCGTTCCAGTTCTCTTATCATATCAACAGTCAATCGTTTCTTTCGATTAAGAATTTCAGATACCCTGCTTTTTCCACCAATTATTCCAACCAAATCTTTTTGTCGCATATTCAATTCCTCCATTCGGATTTTTATTGCTTCAATTGGGTCTGGTGCCTCAATCGGATAATGTTCGTTTTCGTAGTTCTCGATTAACAATGAAAGTATTTCCGCTTCGTCTCCCTCTTTTGTGTCAATTGGTGAATCGAAAATCACTTCCAAACGCTTTAGTGCATTTCGGTAATCGTTATCAGATTTAATAGGTTTTAATTCCATAGTTTTATTTTTAAATCGTATCTGCATTTATTTTGTCATATTCGGCGTGCGTGCCAATAAAGCGTATAAATGCCCATTGCTTTTCATAATTGAACTTTACAATTAATCGGTAAGAATTTCCTTTTATATTGAAAACAACTCGACCATCTTTTAAAATACTTGCGTTGATGTAAGTCTGTTTTACATCGTTTGGCGAAAACCATTTGGCACTTTTTGCTGTATCGTACCAAGTTTTCAAATACTGTTCGGAATCAGCATGTTTTTCCCAATATTCCCGAAGTGTACTTTTTGCAATTATTCGTTTCATTTGCTCAAATATAAAGCAAATATACAATAAGTTCTCGAATAAAGAACTTTTGAAGATTTTTTTTAATAAAGGGTAACAGGCCACTGCATAAAGCGAGTGCGGCATTTTGCTGATCTGCTTTTGCCTTGGCCCTTGTTTTGTTTTGCTAAATATACAATGATTTGTGGATCCAGCCGCCGTACGGTAGCTTTCAAAAATGCCTCATTCGCTTTATGCTGTAGTTGTAGCTGGTTGCGACCACTTGTTGATTGGTCTATAATTTAGCTGTGATCCTGAAGGCATTTTTGAGCAGTGGCCTGTGGCAGTCTGATTAAGTCCCATCACCGACGAATGAGGTACGAATGAGAGGATGATGCAAGGAGCTGCAAAATATTCTTGCTCTATTGGTTGATCTAAGTAGATGTTCTCTATTAGCGGGTGTCTCTAGCCTTTGATACTTTCCATTTTGCAGCGGAGCCATACGACTGCGCGGTTATGACCTGATCTTCACTTGCCTTGGATTTGGCATTACATTCTAAGTATGCGAGCCCCGGAGCCAATCAGACTGCCACGTGTTTGTATAAGATTAGTTGCGTGTTTTAAGCACTAAAGTTAGCAAATAAATCACAGATAGAAAGTCCGCGAGGACTTTCGTAAATTGGCTAAAACCAGCAATTAATTTTATACGGTGTTGTACGCAGTATTTTATGTCATTTGAAACGACATTTTAATATCGTCAAAGTTCTTTTTCTCTAAATCAGTTTTTGATAGTCCGAAATAATAAGTCCCACTTCCACCATATTTTGATAAATCAGTATTTGAGTCATCACAATCTAATTGTAAGAGTAATTCATAAGTTTTTGACAATTCTAATATATCATTCCAACGTTTTTTATATTCTGAACTTTCGGCTAAATAAAGACCTAATTCTTTTGAAGCGAATTCATAAACTACACTTGATTGGATTGACCTGTCGTATCCAAGAATTTGATGCATTTTATTTGAATCTTCGTAAAGTTCTTCTATTAGATATTCATCTGTTGGTTGATAAAAATAAAAGTAAAAATCCTCATATTTTTTATCAAACTCGAATAGTTTATAATTCTCATCGTCTGGAATTGTGTAAAATTGAAAATATTCGATTTCAGCGGTTTTAAATGTCTGATTTTTTTCAAGGTCATTTGGGAATTCAGTTCGAACGATATTTTCATTTTCGCTGAATATTAATTTATATGGTTGGTTTACACCATTAAATTCTTTCCAATCTTGGTCAAGACTCAAAAAGACGTAGAAAAACCCTTTTTTTGGCAAATTATTTTCTTTATCAAACTTTGTTAATTCCGACAAATTATATTGAGCACAAAATAACATTGATTTATTATCTGCTTTTGGCCATTCAAAGTCTTTTGGTAAATCAGGTTTCCCACCGATTTTAGATTTTCCAACTTTTACATTTTTATCATCACTCGATTTAGTCCGAATTCCAACAGTTGGTCTAATCATTTTGATTAGTTTTTCCTTGTCAGATTTTTCAATTTCGATTTCCTCCGAATTTCGAATGAATGACTTTATTTTCTCTAAATTATTCTTTTTAAAACTAAACATTTATTTCAGCGTAATGTTTTTGGGATATTGCGTACAACGTTGTGTATAAGAACAGTAGGGCGGAAAATATGCAGTTACCATTTGGTTGAGCACAAGCCTAATTTTTTAATTTTTCTTATTATCTTTCTTTTATCAATAAGCCAAATTTAAAAATTTGGCGACCTCGCAAATGCGCCCAAACCCTTCGGTTTTGCAATAATTGCCCTATTGTTTTTATACGTTGTTAGGCACTGGCTTTGTTCAGTTTAATTGTAATATCTTCTGTCAAATTATAACCCAAAATTTCATTTTTTTCTTCATCAAACTTTTCCAATTCAAACTGTCCGATTTCTGCTACAAATTCCGTCGTTCCATTAATCGTATCAAACTTAATCAAATCAGAAGTTGGTTCGCCTTTTTCATCGGCTCTAATTTTTTGAAGAAATAAAAACTCATTCAGTACATACTTAAATGGCGTTAAGTAGATTCCGTCAAGTTCCGTTTTTCTTCCGTTATTTATAACTTTAAATATTGCTGATTCATCGCCATAATCCACAATCTTGTAGAGAAAGTCATTTGCTATTTGGTGTTCATTGTTGGGTTGTTCTAAATATTCAAGAATTATGTGATATTCACTTCTTTTAATTAAAGTTGGATTTTCAGGAATTTCAGGAATTCTTTTGAAACCTAAAACTTTATATTTGATAAATTCATACGGCATTATTGTAAAAAACGAAACGATTGCAACGATAAATAAAAAAATAAACACCAGAATTCCGATTAGAAACTGAACAAGTGAGTTCTCTAAAAATGTATTCCCTTTTTTTCTTTTCGATATGTGAATTGATAGTTCCAATGTTTTTTAGCTTGTGCCTAACAGGCCACTGCATAAAGCGAGTGCGGCATTTTGCTGATCTGCTTTTGCCTTGGCCCTTGTTTTGTTTTGCTAAATATACAATGATTTGTGGATCCAGCCGCCGTACGGTAGCTTTCAAAAATGCCTCATTCGCTTTATGCTGTAGTTGTAGCTGGTTGCGACCACTTGTTGATTGGTCTATAATTTAGCTGTGATCCTGAAGGCATTTTTGAGCAGTGGCCTGTGGCAGTCTGATTAAGTAGGGTGGGAGCTGCAAAATATTCTTGCTCTATTGGTTGATCTAAGTAGATGTTCTCTATTAGCGGGTGTCTCTAGCCTTTGATACTTTCCATTTTGCAGCGGAGCCATACGACTGCGCGGTTATGACCTGATCTTCACTTGCCTTGGATTTGGCATTACATTCTAAGTATGCGAGCCCCGGAGCCAATCAGACTGCCACGTTAAATATATGGCAAGTTGGGCAGAAAATAAGCGATTACTTTCGGATTAGCCACAAGCCAAAACTTTTAATTTTGTTTTAATTTCTCTCTTTAATACCAAATCAAAAGATTTGGCGACTTTGCAAATAGACACAGACCTTTCGATTAAACACTAAATGCCCTATTTGCTATATATAGTGTTGTACACCGTTTTATTCCGTTGTTTCTTTTCCATAAACAAGATAAAACTCAGACGCTTGTCTCACTGTATCAGCATTCATTTTATCTTCTTTTCGGTCTATTTGCTTTACTAACTTCATTCCGTCATAATAGTATTCGCTATCTAAAATCGTGTCAGTTCCAGTTTCGTTAAGTTCGACAATTCTAGCAAAAGTCAGAATATCTCTTTTGAAGTAAAATTCATAATTCGCTGGCGATTGATTTGGTTGACCAACTTCTGCAATTATTCTATAAATTTCTGCGTTGTTATCAGTCAGTTCATAGATTGATATTCCACCAATAATTTCACCATCCAAATCCTCCGTGTTGAATTCAGTTATTGATTCCGTCAAATCCTTTCGGTTATCTATTTCAGTCACGTATTTTTCTATTTCAGACAATGTTTTGTCATTTCCACAACTGATTAGAAATCCGATTATTAATGATATGTAAATTGTTTTTCTCAAATGGTGTACAACAGGCCACTGCATAAAGCGAGTGCGGCATTTTGCTGATCTGCTTTTGCCTTGGCCCTTGTTTTGTTTTGCTAAATATACAATGATTTGTGGATCCAGCCGCCGTACGGTAGCTTTCAAAAATGCCTCATTCGCTTTATGCTGTAGTTGTAGCTGGTTGCAACCACTTGTTGATTGGTCTATAATTTAGCTGTGATCCTGAAGGCATTTTTGAGCAGTGGCCTGTGGCAGTCTGATTAAGTCCCATCACCGACGAATGAGGTACGAATGAGAGGATGATGCAATGAGCTGCAAAATATTCTTGCTCTATTGGTTGATCTGAGTAGATGTTCTCTATTAGCGGGTGTCTCTAGCCTTTGATACTTTCCATTTTGCAGCGGAGCCATACGACTGCGCGGTTATGACCTGATCTTCACTTGCCTTGGATTTGGCATTACATTCTAAGTATGCGAGCCCCGGAGCCAATCAGACTGCCACGGTTAGTATATGAAAAGTAGCGGATTTTACACACTAATTTTTCGGTTTATAACTAACCTTAAATTTATAAAATTACTTTTCGTTTAAGCATTAAAACCGCTATTTTTTATATACATTGTGCCTGTTGCACAACTCTGTTGATAAAGATAAGCTTAGCTATTTTAATAAGTGTTTAAATTTTGTAACTTACTGTATGCAAGGTATAAAGGTCTATCAGGAGAAGTTGTTTAATTCTTTCAGTCTGAGTTCTCGAGTTCCCGAGGCGAACTTCTACCGTCGTTTAAAAGAAGCGTGTAATTTTGATTTTCTTTATGATCTTACCCGGGATTTCTATGGTCATAGCGGACAGAAGAGTATAGACCCTGTGGTATTTTTCAAACTATGTTTGGTCGGTTATTTAGAGAACTTGATCAGTGATCGCAAGCTCATTGCTCATTGTTCTATGCGTCTTGACATTATGTATTTTGTGGGCTATGATATAGATGAGGAGTTTCCTTGGCACAGTACCATCAGTCGCACACGTCAATTATTCCCTGAATCTATTTTTGAATCTGTATTTACCCGTGTACTGCACCTTTGTATCGAAAAAGGGATGGTAAGCGGTCATACGCAAACGATCGATTCTGCCCCTATAAAGGCAAATGCCAGTATGGACACCCTTGAACTTAAGGTTCCAGAGGAGGATCTTGAATCTCATCTTCGTCGAGTGCGCCACATTAGTGCTATGGACAAGGAGCAGCCATTTCGCCGGTCGAAAGAGGACAAGTCTACCACTACCCAGCGCAGTATCACTGCTAGCGAGAAAGAACTAGCTGCTATAAAGAGCCGTACCAAACGATGGAGCAATGATCAGGATCAACGTCCTGGGGCCGGAAACAAGGGTAGTAAGTACACGAGCAATAAGACACACTACAGTCCCACAGACCCCGATGCGCGTATAAGCGTAAAACCTGGAAAGGCCAGGAAGTTGAACTATCTGAGCCAGCTGAGTGTCGATATCGAGAACCACGTGATTACGGACATACAAGCATATCACGCAGATGGCAAGGATAACCAGCAGCTCCCTGATATTGTAGGACGGCTCCAGGGGCGTTTATGGCGTGAAGGTCTTTTGTTCAAGAACTGTGTTGCTGACACGGGTTACAGTAGTGGAGAGAATTACGCATTTCTTGAATCTTGTGGGCTCAGAAGTTTTATCCCACCGCACGGAACTTATAAAGGGGGTCCCAACAACTTTAGATACATAGAACGGGGCGATTATTATCTCTGTCCCGAGAATAAGGTTATTCCTTTTAAAAAGGTGTTTTTGGACAGCCGTACAAAGACCAAAAAGAAATCCTACCGAGCTTCCAGCAAGATATGTAAAGGCTGTCCCTTGCGGGAGAGTTGTCTAGGTAAGGTAAATGAGAAACAGTTTACAGTGACCTATTACAGAGAGGAATATGAGCGTAATATTGGACGGATAAAGAGCAACGAAGGACGCTATCTAAAAAGTAAGCGGCAGAGCACGGTAGAACCTGTCTTTGGAACCCTTACACAGTTTATGGGGCTGCGCAAGATCAATACAATAGGACTCAAACAGGCAAACAAGGTGATGCACCTCTCTGCCATTGCCTATAACCTGAAGAAGTACCTAAAATTTGAACAAAAACAAGTAAAAAGTGAGGCAGGATCTGCACTTTTTACCGCATTGGTGAAAAACACCCTATCACAATTAAAAAGAATGATTCTAAACCCTCTAGAAGATCAATTAATAATTCCGATCTAAATATAGAAGTGTGCTCAAAAGTGCTTATTTGAGACTTACTCTTTAGGTTTTATGCAGTTGTGCAACGGTTACCATTGTTAGCCACTGGCTTTATTCCGTTCAACTTTTCAATTTGGATATTTTCTTTTCAGTTCGGATTGAGCGTGGGCAAAACATACTCTTTTGCAATTTTTGATGATGCGTTGGCTTTGAGCGAATTGCAAATGTGTATGTTTTTGTGTTTGGATATTTCAGTTATTGTTGTTAGATTTGCATACTATAATTAGCGCACTATGTTTGATGAAAATTACCAAATTTCGAGAAAAAAGGATTTTAATAAAATCAATTCTTTATTGAATGATAGTGTAAGTTACTCATCTGATAATTCAATATTGTGTAAAGGAGATTCTTTAGAACTCTTAAAGTTAATTCCGAGTAATTCTATTTCATTAATACTTATTGACCCACCATATCACAGTACAAAGAAAAAAAACATAACTAATGATACTGCCTTTTCTACCGATAGTGATTTTTTAAATTGGATAAATGAATTTTCTATTGAATGGTCTAGAATATTAAAACCTAATGGGTCACTTTATTTATTTTGTTCTACCAAAATGTCTGCTAGGTTAGAAGTTAATTTATCCGAAAATTTTAATATTCTCTCTCACGTTGTTTGGAGTAAACCTAATGAGCCAGGATTTGATGGTTGGAAAGGGAAGATGAAAAAAGAATCTTTACGTCAATGGTATGCCCATTCTGAACGCATAATTTTCGCAGAACCTGCTGTAGATGGAAATCTAAACAGAAGTTGTTTTGCAAAGTATTTAAGAGAACAAAGATTGAAATCAGGACTTTCTGGACATCAATTAACAGAAATAACTGGTGCTTATGGGAAAGTAAATCACGGAGGAGCAGTTTCCAATTGGGAGACAGGTAGAAATGTACCAAGTAAAGAGCAATATTTGAAAATATGCGAAGCAATAATTGGAACAGGTAAAGTTAAAAGCCTTTTACCTTTTGAAGATGTCATAAGACCATTTAATGTTTGTAAAAATGTAGAATTTACTGATGTTTGGGATTTCTATTCCGTAAGACCATACAAAGGTAAGCATCCAGCAGAAAAGCCTTTGGATATGCTTGAACATTGTATAAACAGCTCTACATATGAAGGAGATATAGTTTTAGATTGTTTTGCAGGTTCTGGAAGCACAGCAATAGCGTCATTACTTAATAATAGAAAGACTATTTCTATTGAAATTGAAGGTAAGTGGGCAAGAGCTATTAAAAATCGTTTAGAAAAATTTGAAAACGAAAATTTGGATAAAGAACTATCTAACGAAATAATAATGAAGCGAACGAAAACTTATATCAAATCGCCAGAACTTGAAAATGTTCCAACACTGTTTAATCAGTTATAAAACCTTTATCTCTATTATTTTTTATTACTGAATCCATCCATTGAATAGTTTCATCAATACCTGAATCTTTAACAACTACATTACAATGATGGTGTCCCCAACCTAAATTATATGGTCTATGGTTGAAAACACCTGTTCTCAATTCTTCAATATGAAAAAGATTCAATTTTGTAACAGTTAAGTCAGACACTTCTCTACCTTCTGCTTGCGCGACTTTACTATAAAAACCATTTGCTGAAATTTCTTCTAAACATAGAGGGCAGACAGCAACTCCGTTTTCATTCAAAATTCTTTTACTAGTTAATTGTTCAACATTATTTAAGCTGTCTTTTTTTGCTTTTTTAAGATTTGAAGCAATTTTTTCTTCAATTTCTTCTGGAGTCATTCCTTGTTCTTGGCTAACTTTTTTTGAATCTATACATTGCCAATAAATGAATTCTAGTTGTGTTCTGCATTTTTGCATATTTTCGCTACTAGCATATTCATAAACTCTTATTCCAGCTCCTTTTAACTTACTAGTATTAAAACCTTCAACAATTTTTTTCGAATCAGCAGATGTTGTAGAAGGCACTCTTGCAACATATTGACCTCCTAATGGAGAAGTTCTAGAAGTCGCAGGACTTAAGCCCATAGTATGCGGATTATGTTTATTCCACTGACTTCTTGAATAATAAAATAATAAAGCGTTTTCACCAATGATGAGACCTTGCTCTTCTATTTGCTCTTGAAATCCTTTAATTCCATAAAAATCATCTGGATTAATTAGGACAATAAAACCTTTTTCATAAAAATCTTCATTGTATGTTTCATTAAAACAAGAAGAAAATAGAGAATATGGAATTAATGCAGTATTATTTCTACTTACTCTATTTTGATAAATAACATCATCATCAGCACCTCTGGTGTAACCCGTTTTAGTTATTTTGTCATTTAAAAATTTTGGCAGTTTAGCAGTTTTTTTACTCAAAATAACTTTTTTAAATTAATTCTCCGATTTTAACTTCAAGTGCAATAGCTATTTTCTCAATATTTATTAGTGTGATATTCTTCTCCGCTCTTTCAATCATTCCGATATAAGTTCGGTGCAAATCCGCTCTAAAAGCCAGTTCCTCTTGAGAATAGCCTTTGTTTTTTCGCAACTCCCTTACCTTATTTCCAAAATTCACTAATATTTCTGAAGATGATGCCATTGCTAATTTTAGTATGCACAAAGCTAACTTTAGTATTCTTTTTAAACTACATACTATAGTTGGCATTTTCGGATTTAAGAAAGGTGAAATTTTAGCTCTTTTGGTTTTTAGAGCGTAGGATTTATGAGGTGGGAAAAAGCAAATGTGCTAAAATGTGTGATGGCATTTTTAAGCAATATTTTTAATTGAAGTTCGGATTTTTTTTCAGCTTGTGGCTAACAGGCCACTGCATAAAGCGAGTGCGGCATTTTGCTGATCTGCTTTTGCCTTGGCCCTTGTTTTGTTTTGCTAAATATACAATGATTTGTGGATCCAGCCGCCGTACGGTAGCTTTCAAAAATGCCTCATTCGCTTTATGCTGTAGTTGTAGCTGGTTGCGACCACTTGTTGATTGGTCTATAATTTAGCTGTGATCCTGAAGGCATTTTTGAGCAGTGGCCTGTGGCAGTCTGATTAAGTAGGGTGGGAGCTGCAAAATATTCTTGCTCTATTGGTTGATCTAAGTAGATGTTCTCTATTAGCGGGTGTCTCTGGCCTTTGATACTTTCCATTTTGCAGCGGAGCCATACGACTGCGCGGTTATGACCTGATCTTCACTTGCCTTGGATTTGGCATTACATTCTAAGTATGCGAGCCCCGGAGCCAATCAGACTGCCACGTTTAGTATAAGAATAGTAAGGGATTAAAAACACACTTACTTTTCGGTTTAGCACTTAGCCAAATTTACAATTTTACCGTTAATTTTCTTTTCATTTAACCGTCAAATTGTAAATTTGGCGGACTTTGTTAATATGCACTAACTTTGGGTTTGGCACTTAGCCCTTATTATTTTTATACATTGTTGTAAGCTGGCTTTTTATTTGAGTTCAATTCCGAAATCTTTATTCACTTCTTTTATTGTCTTAAAAATTAATTCCTTATTTATATCTTTTTGATTTGCATAAGAGTTTATAAACCTGACTGTAAACCTATTATCAACCGAATTTAGTTGATGTAATGAATTCACAAATATTCTAGGTTGTACTTCTCTTGCCTTTTTGTGAAAAACGTTATGAGCATAAATGTTACTATAAATATCGCTCGTTTTCGCAATGTTACAGTTTTTGACATTAGATAAAAAAGTACAGATTTCTGCAAATGAAACATCACTTTTTAAAGATTTTTTTATGAAAATCAGATTATTTATTTTCTCAAAAAAATCAAAGCAAAGTTTATCGTCACAATGAGAAAAGTTAATCAAGAAATCGGCTACTTGTGATAACTTATAATTCTTGTTATCCAATTTGGTTATAAGGTCTAATTCTAAAAATGTGGATAGAATTTTATTCGCTAAAGGCTCGTTTATTGGTTTTATACTTTTGATTATACGTATAGATACTTCTGGTGAAGAACTCAAAACTCGACCTTCAATTATATCTTTATTTGAATCTTCGATTAACTTTGAACAATAAGAATTAGCTCCAAGCTTGCGAAGACAATTAAGTATAGCTGGTATTTCTCGCCCTTTAATACCCTTTGAATTAAATCGTTCTTTAAAACTATGGTTTTGTTCAATTAATTTCAAAATCTTTAAGGAAGTTGTTTTACTCGCTTTATTAATGTTTATGAGCATCAAGCTGTATTCGTCTAAAAATTTGATTTCATTTAATTTTTCAAATAGAAGTTCGGCAGAATAATTTTCTAGTAAGTCTTGTAGGAAGGAATTATCAATTTTTGCCAACTGAGCAAAACCTTGACTAATTTGCTGAATTGTTGCGTATTTAAGCGATTCTACAATTTTCCATTTATCAATTCTATTGAGAATAACTTTAGCCTTTGAGTTTGCCTCGTATTTTTCAAAAGTTTTAAGTTCACTTAATGTTTTTGTTAATTTATAAAAATCAACCCATTTCACACTATCAGCTAAAAGAATTGGGTCTAGTGATGCAAATATTGGATTTACATTTTTTGGACTTAATTTTCTTAATTCAGTTAGAGAGTTGCCAATTAAGTCAAATGAAGTTTCTTTAATTATTTCTTCCCATTTCTGTTTAGATATGAGGTCAGTTATACGTTTTCTTATTTTACTATCGTTGATGTTCTGTATAGCAAGAGTAACTTTATGATTTGCAGAGGAATCTATTAATTTTCTTAAAGTTTCATCATTGAAAGTTTCGTATAGTTTAGATTTTAATAATCTATCAATTGGCGAAATTGAATAATGTATATAGGATAAAACAAATAAACCTGTGTCTTCTCTTAATAGAACCTGATTTATATTTTTATTATTGATTATTAAACCATTGATAATTTCGTTTAAGTTGGATTTGGTAAAGATTTTTACAATTTGAATAATCTTTTTTAATTGAGTTGAATTTGCGTTCTCTGAACTTTTAAAATAATTAAAAAGAGCTTGTTTACTTTTTGAATCATTGAATAATAATCTTAATATATCATAGTTTTCTGCTGAACCAACATTTAAAAATATCTCAATTATTATCTCTGGATATTGTTCAATTTTTATTTCTTCAATGTATTGTTTTATGTTTTTAAACTTGAATAAATTCTTATCGCTATTGAATTCTGTTTTAAATACTCTTTGATTAAGAAATAGGTATGAATCAATAAGTAAATCGCAGAAACTTGGTTGCATAAATAAGGATTTCAATTCTACGTCTTGAGTGTAAAAAAGTCCTTCACGTTCTGTTGACAATTCGATAATTGGGTCTACTTTTTCAAATGGAATGTTGAAAGAATAAAGACAAGAATACTTTATGATTTCAAGAATTTCTTCTTTTGGGTATTTTTTTAAAAACTTGTTAAATAAATCTTTATGAATTATTTCCTCATCAATGTTACTTAAAACATCATCTGCCTTACACCAATTGTTTAAAAGCAATTTAAGTTTTAGTAAATTGTTTTTAGAAATGTGTTCAAGGTGCAAAATCCCACCTTGTCTTGGATTGTAATTTCGTTTTAATAAAAAATCAGAACGTTTTGCTACAATACCAAGAATTTTGTCTCTTTGAGAATCTTTAGAATTATTTTGCTCAAGAGATAAACAATTATTTTTTAATGCTTCAAAAACGTCATCAAGTTCAAAGGTTTTTCTGAAATCTGTAGATATATGCCTTGAAACAAAGAGAAAAACAATATTTTTAAACTTTGAGTTTTCTTTGATTAATCTATTGGTAAGCTCAAAATCTAAATGAATATCATCAATAATTAATACAGTTGGTAATCCATTGATAGCCTTTAAGTCCTTTAATAAGGTTGAATAACTAGTATTAGTTTTCAATTGTAAATAAAAAGGAACTATGCCTATTTGATTTTGTAAATGATAACAGATTTTTAATGCAACTGTTGTTTTTCCAGTTGTTGGATGTCCTGTTATTAAATAGGGTAGTTTGTTTTCAAAGTTTATAGTATTTGCAAAGTCAAGAATTGACTTTGCTTCTTTTTCAGAGTAGTAAAGTAGATTTTGGTCAAAATCTACTTGTGTGGTTCTTGCTTGAATGTCATTCGAAGTATTTTCAAGATAACTTGGAACTGATTGTATTTCGTTAAATCGATTATCGTAAACATCAGATTCTAGGTTCAATTCATACCATAAAAAGTCACGTAATTCGGACTGTTTTGCTGGATTTAATGCTTTTATTTGTTTACCTAAATTTGCTGAAAAATAAACATCTTCGTTTGGACTAAATAAATTGTAAGTGTCAAAATTCTCGAAGGTTTTAAGTCCGAATTTTTCTTTATGTGAAATAATAAGAAACTTAATTTTTGAATACTTTCTATCATATTTTCCTAAATCAATGTTCTTTTTGAAAAGGTTTATTGAATCTTTTATTTTAGTAGAATTGTCTTGAGCAGAAACTTGAAATGCAATACTATCTGAATGCAAATCAATAGCAGGATAATCTTGTTTGATTAGATTGCAGTTTGTGAATTCCTTGTCAAATATTATAGAAAGTATTCTTGCGAAAATATCTTCACAAGCCTCTGCTTTGTCATTAAATTTTAGTTTGGTACCGTATTTTACATCAGTTGTTATTAAGCTTAATGCAAAGAGAATGTCACTTAATATATTTTGAGATTTGTAAAGCATTATTGATTAGTCATTCAGTTTTTAATTATCTCAGGTGTTTTTCAGCTTGCTTACAACAGGCCACTGCATAAAGCGAGTGCGGCATTTTGCTGATCTGCTTTTGCCTTGGCCCTTGTTTTGTTTTGCTAAATATACAATGATTTGTGGATCCAGCCGCCGTACGGTAGCTTTCAAAAATGCCTCATTCGCTTTATGCTGTAGTTGTAGCTGGTTGCAACCACTTGTTGATTGGTCTATAATTTAGCTGTGATCCTGAAGGCATTTTTGAGCAGTGGCCTGTGGCAGTCTGATTAAGTAGGGTGGGAGCTGCAAAATATTCTTGCTCTATTGGTTGATCTAAGTAGGTGTTCTCTATTAGCGGGTGTCTCTAGCCTTTGATACTTTCCATTTTGCAGCGGAGCCATACGACTGCGCGGTTATGACCTGATCTTCACTTGCCTTGGATTTGGCATTACATTCTAAGTATGCGAGCCCCGGAGCCAATCAGACTGCCACGTGTTTGTGTATGATTAGTGGCGTGTTTAACCACCTAATTTAGCAAATAAAAAACGAATAGAAAATCCGCGAGGATTTTCGTAAGTAGGCGAGAACTAGCCATTAATTATACACGGTGTTGGGCGTTCGTATTTTTATTTCCCGTTATTTACTATTATTTACTCCCGTTTTGTCCAAAGCCGCTCTTAATCCTTTTGCTAATTTTTCTGCTGATCCCACACCCCAATAATGTAGGAAGAAAATTCTTGGATTTTCGTTTACCATATGATTATGAACGGCAACTACTTCAATGTCGTTTTCAACCAAAGCCTTTATTACTGGTGCTACTTCATCAGTAAGCATTGTAAAATCTCCTGCTACTGCTGCTTTCTCGGGTGTTCCTTGCCAACTTGCCCAAGTGTTGAATCCTAAAAATGTACTTACTGGAGCACCGTGTTCTTTTAATTTCACATCAGGTCTTCCAATAGTAATCTTATACACTCCGTTGTTCATCGTCCCACTATACCCTAAGATGCTATCAATCAATTTGGTGTCAAGACTGTTTTCTACTGCTGACTTTTCTGCGCTGGATGGATTGACCCCCCTAACTTCCGTTACCTTATCAAAAATGGCTTTGACACTTTTAGCTAATTGTTTTTCGCTCCCCATTCCGCCAATATGCATATACATTACATCAGGTTCATTCCTTACAAAATGATTATGAATCGCAGTAATCGTTAGTCCTTGTTTGATTACTTCTTGCTGTACTGGTTTTAAGTCTTTTTCTGTCACCACAATATCGCCCATAAGCATTGGTTGTTCAGATGTTGGTGCAAATGCTACCCAGCTACCCAATCCCATAGGAGGAATAATTTTAAATCCATCAACCGTAACATTTAGGTCATTTTGTGGAACGGTAACTTTAAATTGTCCATTTTGCTCCTTCCCTTCGATTCCAAGTTCCGATTGTAAGGTTTCAATATCTAATGCCCTTAATTCCTTGTTGTTTTCCGAAGGTTTTTCAGCCGATTCTTTTAAACCGTCTTTCTTGGTAGATTGCTCGCAACCAAAAGTAATTAGTGAAAATACTACTAAATAAATCAATGCTTTTTTCATAATTCAGTTTTTTGTTAAGATTTCAGTTTTTTTTATATGACGCCCAACAGGCCACTGCATAAAGCGAGTGCGGCATTTTGCTGATCTGCTTTTGCCTTGGCCCTTGTTTTGTTTTGCTAAATATACAATGATTTGTGAATCCAGCCGCCGTACGGTAGCTTTCAAAAATGCCTCATTCGCTTTATGCTGTAGTTGTATCTGGTTGCGACCACTTGTTGATTGGTCTATAATTTAGCTGTGATCCTGAAGGCATTTTTGAGCAGTGGCCTGTGGCAGTCTGATTAAGTAGGGTGGGAGCTGCAAAATATTCTTGCTCTATTGGTTGATCTAAGTAGATGTTCTCTATTAGCGGGTGTCTCTAGCCTTTGATACTTTCCATTTTGCAGCGGAGCCATACGACTGCGCGGTTATGACCTGATCTTCACTTGCCTTGGATTTGGCATTACATTCTAAGTATGCGAGCCCCGGAGCCAATCAGACTGCCACTAGTTGATATAAGCAATATAGCCATTTTCTTCTTATATCCAGCCCATTCAAAGCGTATATAAGAAGTTTTTAATGTGTTTGCACTTATACACCCTCATAGTCGTATAAACGAAGTTTTTTGTAATACTATGCGGTTCCCTATAACAGAAAACACCATCAAATACCGTTAGCGTTATAAGAACATATAGATCGTAATGAATTGAAAATTAGTTGTATAAGGTATTTAAGTATGAAAATAATAAAAGTAATGATCTAAAAAGAGAACGGATTTCAATAATAGAAAACTACGTATATACAACCTAACCCTAAGTATGTACTCAAGCAGAATGGGTTATAAAAAAGAACCAGTTTAATGGAAAAAAAATAACTAAAAGACGCACTCTCCATTAGAAATTTAAGAAGAAGTAGCTGGTATATCTAACTCACTGCTTCTTTATACACTTTTAAACAGCGCTCTCGGGCTTCTTTGTGATCCACCATTTTTTCTACATACTCTTCGGTTTCGTACTCGGGTACGTACTCCTTTATGTAGTGATGCTCCTTGTCAAATTTGTCGATCTGGGTAATGGGGTTAAAGATCCTAAAGTAAGGAGCGGCATCTACACCAGAGCCAGCAGCCCATTGCCAGTTCCCCACATTACTCGCCATATCATAATCCAAGAGCTTCTCAGCAAAATAAGCCTCGCCCCAGCGCCAGTCTATCAACAAGTGTTTACATAAAAAGCTGGCCACCAGCATACGCACACGATTGTGCATAAAACCAGTCGTGTTGAGCTCCCGTATACCCGCATCTACAAAGGCATAACCCGTCTGGCCATTCTTCCACTTTTCAAACTCCTCTTCGTTATTGCGCCAGTCTATCCTATCGTACTTAGAGCGAAAGGCCTTATCCTTGGTCTCTGGAAAGTGATAAAGTATCTGCGCAAAAAATTCCCGCCATATAAGTTCGCTCCAGAACACCTCATTCTTTTCTGCAATAGCCTTTCGTACCATCTTACGCACAGATACAGTCCCAAAACGTAAATGGGGTCCTAAACGCGATGTCCCATTCTCTTTTGCAGGATAGTTGCGCGTGTCTTCATAATTTTCTATGAGGGTAGGAGTGACCGTATAATCCGGCACCTTTATGCTGGATTTCGTAAAGCCCATATCGCTCAGACTCACCGTAGGGAGCCTGCTGTTTTTTAGCAGATTTTCGGCCACTTGCGAGAAATAGTGCATCTTGAGATGCTCATCTTCGTTAAAATGCTCTTTCCACTTATTTTTATAGGGAGTGTATACCACATAAGGATCTCCATCCCCTTTTACAACCTCATCCTTTTCAAAAATCACCTGATCTTTGTAGGTGTTAAAGGCAATATCATTTTCTTCTAGAAGCTTTTCTATGTGCTCATCACGCTCCTTTGCGTAGGGTTCATAATCACGGTTGGTATAAACGGCATCTATATCATAGGTGGCTATAAGATCCTTATAGACGCTTTTTGGTGTGCCATATATCATTGCGAGAGAGCTGTCGTGATCTGCCTGGAGCTCATCACGCATCGCCTGTAAGGTGTCAAAAATAAAGCTTACCCGCGCATCATCTTCTGGCAATTTATCTAAAATCTCTTTGTCAAAAATAAACAGCGGTAGTACAGGATAATCACTTTTTAAGGCCTCATAAAACCCCACATTATCATCTAGACGGAGATCCCTTCGGAACCAGAAAATGGATACTTTTTGTTTTGACATAGATCTTTATATTTTTTAAACTGCCCTTTCTCATTATAGCTATAGCAGTATGATATGCCCTAAAATAAAGAATCACAAGTACCAGAAGCAGGTATTTGTAATTCTTTTAACGGTTCATATATGGTAAACCGCTTTCGCGAAAATGCTAGACCCTCACACAAAACAGGCTCAATCCCCCTAGCCCTATTGTGTAAAAAAGAATCTTGATAGTGTATTGATTGTCGCCTAGATGTTTACACATTCCCTTCCTCCATAAGCTCTGGGGTTCAGTGAGTAGCAAATTCTTATCTTCAACAACATAATTTTTTGAGCCAATCACATGTTCGCGAAAGCGAAAAACATAATTTTAACTTACATTGAGCGTACTCATACCACCATCTACACCGAGCACCTGGCCTGTAATCCACGTACTGTCATCGCTCAATAAAAAGGCCGCCGCGTTTGCAATATCCTGAGCGCTCCCCACGCGTTTGAGTGGGTGGCGTGCATCCATCATTTCTTTTTTCTTATCATTACTGAGCAAGCGCTGGGCGAGTGGCGTATCTGTAAGCGAGGGCGCGATCACATTTACCCTGAGCTTAGGGGCATACTCTGCCGCGAGCGCCTTAGCAAATCCTTCTATCGCTCCCTTAGCCGCAGCAACACTGGTATGAAACGGCATTCCTACCTTTACGGCCACCGTACTAAAGAAAACTAGACTGGCCTGCTCTGATTTTTTAAGATGATCCATCACCTGATGTACGATCTTTACCATATCCAAAAAGTTGAGCTGCATATCTTCTGTAAAGGTTTCTACGCTCAGCATTTTAAAAGGCTTGAGGTTTATAGTTCCGGGACAATACACAAAACCGTCTATAACATCGGGTAACGAGCTCAGGTCAAGCTCATCTTTTTCTGCATCAAATTCTATATAGTTGACATCGAGGTTTCCCAAATTTTCATTAGTGCGCGATGCAACATACACCGTATGATTCTGGTGTAATAAATGTGCGATCTCAAATCCTATTCCGTGGCTACCGCCTATAAGTAGTATGTTTTTTCCCATTATGCTAATATTTCGTGTTTATGTTTTCCTGATGTTTCTTGTTCTGTGTATACCCCAAAAATTTCGTGTAGTCGCTTGCGTCTGTGTTCAAAAATCTCATTGAGCTTAGACTCCACAAGCACCGGATGCAAAGCCTGACCTATAATACCTCCGGGGATTTTATAATCTACGATGTCCTCCATAATCACGCCGCCCGGAATCTCCTTGATAAAATGTTTGTGGTGCCACAAAGAGTAAGGGCCGTACAATTGAATATCAGAAAAGTAATGAGGTTCCTGCACATTGGTTATTTCTGTAACCCATTTCATCTTTATTCCTAAAAGAGGGGTTACGGTGTATTGTATGAGTTGGCCAGGATACATTTTTCTATCTGCGCCAGAAGTGATGGTAAATCCCATTTCCTCTGGAGTGATTTTAGATAGGTTTTTAGGGTCTGATAAAAAGTCCCAAGCTTCTTGTACCGTAATAGGTAGCTTTTGCTGGGTATGTTTTTGGTATAATTTCATAATACAAATTGAATGTTAAAAATACAATCAAATTGTTTAGGAAAGAAGCACAATACGTTAAACAAAAACTAAACTTCGTAGGCGCTCAGGTCGAGCGCTATTTTCTTACTGTCTGTTGCAATAGACTCGTAGATGGCGGCACAGATCACCATGTCCCTTTTTCCCATAGATCCTGGGGCCTTGTTAGGCGCACCTTTTAAAATATGGAGAGCAAAGTCATCCATCTGTATCGCTTGCTGGCTTTGAGGACCACTGTTTATCACCGTACCGTCTGAGGTATTCCCTTTTATAACCCCATAAGAATGTGCTTTGTCCAGTTCTATCCAGCCGTTTTCGCAGGAGACAAAGAAGCGGTCGCCCTTGGCATTATGGGAGGTATAGATAGCCGCCACGGTACCGCTAGGGAATTCTAGCTGCGCCGTAATGGTTTCATCGGTATCGTTGTAATAACTGGGGTCTGTACTAAATTCTTGAGCTCTCACTGCGCTCGGTAGTTCTTGAGCGGCATAAATTGCCCCCTGTATGGCATAGACCCCCATATTTAAGAGCGCCCCGCCACCGGCAAGTTCCTTTTTTAATCGCCATTGATCTGGATTGCCTCGGGATACATACCCTGCCGAAGCCTGCACAAGATGTGGTTTACCGTACTTCTTTTCTTTAATCATCGTGGTGAGTCGCTCCGTAGCGGGTTCTGACTGCATTCTATATCCTACGGCTAACTTTACCTTATTTTCATTACAGGCATCAATTATCTCTTGACATTCTTCTACATTCATTGCCATAGGTTTCTCACAGATGACGTGTTTTTTTGCTCTTGCCGCTCGTATGCAAAATTCTTTGTGCATAAAATTGGGCAGAACGACGTACACGATATCAATATCACTGTTGTCTATAATGCTGTCAAAATTTTCATAGGTATAGACGTTTTTTTCTGGAATGTTGTATTCCTCACGCCATTGCGGGATTTTTTCTGGACTGCCGGTCACAATACCAGCGAGGTGGCAGTGAGAAGTTTTAGTAAGTCCAGGGCCTAGCTGTCCTGTGCTATAAGAGCCAAGGCCTACCAGTGCAATCCCAAGACTCTTTTTATTTACGGGCGCACAGGCCATCGTGAGCGGAATATTACTTGTGATCGCTACTGCTGCGGCGCCTTTTGCAAGGTTAGCACTAAAAACTCTTCTGCGTATCGGTTTCATAAATAACGGTTCTGACGGGTTACAGTCAGAAAGTTACAGAAAAATACAGCAGCTTATTGATGTAGGGATGTTAGAAAATTGATAAAGTCTAGCAGCCTTCATCACAACACTGATCATCTTTTACAAGTTTGCAGCTCATCACAGCAAGGATGGCTCCTATAAAAGGGGCAGTGAGGTAAAGCCACATAGGCTCCCATTTACCAGAGAATATAGCAGGTCCCAAGGACCGTGCGGGATTCATTGAAGCATTTGTCATAGGTCCAGCAAACATTGCCTCTAGCAGGACAATCCCACCGATGGCTATCCCAGCAATAATCCCGATCTCCTTAGATCCGGTGGAGACATTTATAATCACAAGCATCAGAAAAAAAGTAAGAAGGATCTCTAGCGCAAAAGCTCTGTAATGGTCAAAAGAGGGAACGGTGCTCCCTAAAAACTCACTTTCCGGGAAGAAAAACCATAGCATAGCCCCAGCCAGCGTTGCACCAGCCACTTGTGCTAAGATATATTTTGGAACGTCGCGCCACTTAAACTTCTTTGCGTAGGCAAAAGCGACCGTAACGGCAGGATTAAAGTGGGCTCCAGAAATATCCCCAAAGGCATAGATCATACCCATTACAATAAGTCCCCAAGTAATGGCAATCCCCGGATGTGTAACAGCACCTCCCGTGATTTCATTGACAGCCATTGCACCACAGCCACAAAACACCATAGCAAAGGTTCCTATAACTTCTGCGATGTATCTTTTCATTAGAGTGATTAGTTTTTGCAAAGATAGAGTTCGCGATATTAAGATATAGTTAACAATAGACTGTTTTAGTTCCTGTATTTTTGATAGAATTGTTTATCCAGAGACTCTTTTGGATACTGACGTTCGATAAGACGAAGAATAATCTTTAAACCACGACATTATGAAAAAATTACTTTTAGTGGCATTTATGGCGATTACCGCCGTGGCTGCAACCGCACAGATTAAAACACCAGCACCTAGTCCAGCTTCAGAGATAGAGCAGGTAGTAGGGCTTACAGACGTTATCGTAGCGTACTCCAGACCTAGTATGAAAGGTCGTACGATTTTTGGAGATCTAGTTCCTTACGATGCCGTATGGAGAACGGGAGCAAATGCAAATACAAAAATTACATTTTCTACTCCTATTACCTTTGGAGGAACGGAAGTAAAGGCAGGAACCTATGCGCTTTACACAAAGCCTATGAAAAATGCTTGGGAAGTATATCTATACTCAGATTCAGAAAACTGGGGTACACCGGCAACGTGGGATGCGTCTAAAGTAGCAGCAATGACTAAGGTAACTCCTATAGAGATGCCTATGGATGTTGAGACATTTACAATCACATTAGATGACCTCACTAATGATGGTGCAAACATTGGTATTATGTGGGCAGATACGTATGTTGGAGTTCCTTTTGGAGTCCCAGCAAATAAAACAGTTCTTGCAGACATTGAAAAAATGATGAGCGGTCCTTCAGCAGGAGATTTATATGCTGCTGCAGTATACCTTTCTTCTACAGATCAAAACTTACCGAAGGCTAAGGAATATATGGATAAGGCGATGACTATGATAGAAAAGCCTGGGTTCTGGCAACTACGTCAGCAATCTCTTATTCAAGCAAAAACAGGAGATAAAAAAGCTGCAATCAAAACTGCACAAGCATCTCTTGCCGCTGCAGAAGCTGCTGGAAATATGGATTACGTAAAAATGAATAAGGACTCACTTAAGGAGTGGGGAGCAATGTAATATTGGTTTTTATTCGCTTTCGCGAAAATGTAAACGCCTTCGAAAGAAGGCGTTTTTTTGTTCTGAATCCTTACCCGCTTAATCTCATATCTTAAGAGATCTCAAGACCTATTAACTATCCGTACACTCCCAGCGTTAGATCAATCCGCGGATTCTAAAATTTCAGAAGGAGCCTTTCTACTCATAGCCATCGTTTCAAGGGTCTTGTAGATTTCTTCCTCTATTAAGTTTTCCTGCTTATTTTTAGTATTAAACTGAGTGTAAACAGTGGTATATTCCTTAATGTAAACAGTAAATCCTAAATCCTCACGATTGCTAAAGTAAAGGTAAATGTTCCCGCTGGTATCATATTTTTTTGAGGTAAGCACCGGCCTATAATTTTCGTACGTCTTTCTGTCAATCAAAAATTCAGAATTTTCTTTAAAATCAGATTCATAGAGATCAGTAGATAACTCTCCAGAGTATCTAAATTGGTTGATATTAATGGATCTGGCGTTAAATTTCTTAGTTGAAGAAACAGAGGAGGGGTTCTGTGGATTTTTGAAAGTCATAAAGAGTCTCAAGAGAAAGTATCCATAAATAGCGCTCACACCCATAATCACAAAAGGAATAGGGGACATTGAAAATCCTGAGCTCAGCATCATAAATTGGCCTATAATCTGACCAAAAGTGATAAAGATTGCCAATACTAAAAGTCCGATGATTGAGATCTTAAAGGCAACAGCATTTTCTAGAAGATGGCTGTTTTCTACATCAAATTTTATCCTTTTTAAATGATAAATTAAGATTGCAGAAAGAGCGACAAAAAGAAGCACTAACGAGATGCTCACAACAGATATTTCAATACCACCCGTAAACATCTCTTTTAAAAACCCTAAACACGCGACATTAACAATCGCAGTAATAAATAAGATTACATATACTTGCCATTTTTTCATAGCGTATGATAAGGGTTTGGAAACGAATTCATTGAGGCTTGAAGCCTATTTTAAAACGGGTCTAATCTACATCTCCTTCCCGAAGAAAATAGCATTCATAAGAAGTTTATTTGTCCCATACCAGAAAGCGCGGAAGTTGGTATTATCAGTAAATAATAGTACTTCTCCACGTCCGGAACGTTGGTGCACAAACGGTCTGGTTTCTAGAATAGCGTTAAGGTTGATTTTTGATATATAACCCGCCTGTAAAGGCGTTTTAGTATAGACAATAGGATTCTTATAACTTGTAGAATCGGCTTTTATAAAAATAGTGGTATTTCTAAAAAGAGAAATTTTATCATCCGTGTAGCCAAAGTTGATAGGATGGGTCCTATCCTGTGCTGCTTCAAAGATGGCACCCCCTATGACTTGAGCACCATTAAAGTCCCGGCGCTGCCCAAAGCTCACATTTTTTGCTGGATTTTCAGTTTTTACAAATTCTATGTCCAGCATTTTGTTGCGCTCAAACCAATTGGCAACATTACGATATCCTATAATCGTACCGCCATCACGTACCCATTCCTTAAGCTTTTCTGTAGTTGATTTATCGATAGCATTACCCCATACATTAGGTAAAATGATATCTGTATAACGGGATAAATCTGCTCTGGAGAGATTTTTGGTGTCCAGTTTTGTGATGTTCATTTGATAACGGGTATCAAAAAGGTGCCATATCTCACCGGCATCATAAGGATTGATTCCCTCCCCCACAATGAGAGCAACACTAGCCGGTTCTAATGCTCTAAACTGGTTACTCCCCAAGTCAATACCTTCGGTAAGGCCCGTTCCTACAGCTTTTATGGTCACGCTAGATTCTTTTGCGACATCGTTCAAGAAACTAGCCAATGCTGATGAATTCATTTTCTGATTTTGCACAGGGATAAGAATGGTACCGTAATCATAATTAATACCTTCAACGGTAAATTTTTCCATCCCCACTTTGGCTCTCAGTCCTTCGTTTAGGATCTTGTTAAGCGCTTTTGGTGTGTAGTATTCGTGCCACTCCATCAAATAGGCGTAGTCACTCTTCGTCACTGCGTCAACTTCTGGCATTTTAAGTTCATTAATTTCAGCACCCGCGTTGCTCAAAGATGCATTTTCAGTAAAATCCAATCCAAATGCAAGGGGGAACGACCACGCAGAGATATCATAAAACAGGCTGTCTGTAAACGTTGTGCGCTTCTCAAACATCGCTTTTATAAGTCTGCTTTGCCTCTGGTTTTTTGGAACAAGGTAGCTCGTACCTTTTGTAAATTTTTGACCGCTTTCGCTAAAATCTTCGGTCACCTCGTGTACTTTAATTTTATGGCGTTTCAAGACTTCGGCCAGATGGTATGCGCTTGCGGCATCCTTTTCATTCCCAAAGGCATAAGCGCCAGCATTGCTCTCGCCTCTTGCGTTACTAAAAAAGTTGCGCTGGTAGTCCAGTAACTCTTTGCGCATTCCCTGAGCGGCCTCTAGGGTAGATAGAATTGCCGTAAACTGATTGCGGATGGTGAATGGAAATTCCAACAACCCATTTTCGGTCTCTTGGGCGTGCCCACGGCTACTTCCCTGCTCAAAGAGGATTCCTATCCCTCCATTAATATCTGGAAAGGTAGAACCCTTACCGTAGTAAAAGTCGTCAAAGCTCTCTTCTGTATAGTAAAAGCTTCCTATTTTATCAAATGCCGCAGCGTGGTAGTTTCCTATCTGCTTGGTAAGTTCCTGATTGAGCGCAGGGGTAAGCGGGTGTGTACGGGATTGTATACCTGGCTGAAAGAAAAAGCTGGAGTTACTTCCCATCTCGTGGTGATCTGTAAGGATATTAGGATACCAATCGTGGAAGGTTGCAATACGGGCGCGCGATTCTGGTAACTGTACGGGTAGCCAGTCACGGTTCATATCAAACCAATAATGGTTAGTACGTCCGCCAGGCCACACCTCATCATACTCGCGATCTTGAGGGTCTGGATTGATATTTTGGCTTTTATTAGTATTTGCCCAGTATGCAAAACGTTGTAGGCCGTCTGGGTTAAAAGAAGGGTCAAAGAGTATCACGGTTTTATCTAAAAGCTCCTCTATTTTAGGACCTTGTGCCGCCGCTAGATAATAGGCTGCTATAAGGCCTGCATTTGCGCCAGATGGCTCATTACCGTGTATAGAAAGCCCCTGATAGACTACAATGGGCATTTCTGAGGTATTTAAGCTAGCGCTGCCGTCTTCTACCAGTTTTACGTGAGTTGCTTTTATCTCATCAATACGATTTTGATTGCTGGGTGAGGTAATGGTGAGGAGTAGGATAGGACGCCCTTCAAAGGTCGTTCCGCGGTTTTCTATACTCATACGATCACTTGCCGCCGCTAGTGTGCGCATATATTCAGAAAGCTTGTCGTGACTCACGTGCCACTCACCCGGAGTATAGCCTATGATACTTTCTGGGGTTGGAATAGTAGGGTTATAGGTAACATCCTGAGGTAGGTAATAGTCCATATTGACTTTTCCGCTTTGCGCGAAAATGTGAGAACTTCCTACTAATAACGTCGCAATAAAAAGAATTAATCGCATTCTACTTGTTGGTTTTCTGGTTAAACCTTAAAAATAAACAAAAAGAAAATGGATTTTAAACTAGAGCAGCGTGTTTTGCTTTTATAAAGGCGTGGGTCAATAGGGTTGCGAAGGGTGCTTTCTTATGAGATAAGAGGAAAGAGACAAGAGACAAGAGAATAGAGAATAGAGAATAGAGAAAAGAAAAATGATACAAGGTACAAAAGACAAGAGACAAGAGACAAGAGAAATAAGACAGGAGAAAATAGAAAGTAGAAAAGAGGAAAGAGAAAAGAGAAAAGAGAAATGATACAAGAGACAAGAGACAAGAGACAAGAGAAATGAGACAGGAGAAAATAGAAAATAGAAAAGTGTACGTCCCTGATATAGGTTGACCACTTTAAAGTGGAAAACTATGAAAGCAAATTTACGGAGTATCCGAAAACAACGAGTTTATTCAGAGGGATTCAAGCGTCAGATAGTCGCTGAATTTGAATCTGGGAAATTCAGTGTTCCTCAACTTGAAAAACTTCACGGGATTTCAAATGTCAGTATTTATAAATGGATCTACAAATTCTCTACCTTTAACAAGAAAGGATTTAGAGTTGTAGAGATGAATCAGAGCAGTTCCCAAAAAGTAAAAGAACTAGAAAAGAAAGTCAAGGAGCTAGAGGCCACTGTAGGCCGTAAGCAAATAATGATAGACTATCTAGAGACAATGATGGATGTGGCAAAAGATGAACTTGATATTGATATCAAAAAAAACTTCTCCACCCCACTATCGAAAGAATCAGGAAAAAACGAAAACAAATGAGTTTTTCCCTGAACCTACTCTATAGTGTCGTTGGTGTAACCAAGCAAGCAGTGCATCAGTACGCTAAGAGGCAAGCAATATTTGATCATAAGATTGAACAACTTGTTTTAGAGGCAGACGATCTTAGAGAGGGATTCCCCGGTTGTGGGGTGGAGAAAATGTATGATATACTACAGCCCGACTTTATAGGAAGAGATCGGTTTGTAGAAACGATGATGTCATTAGGGTATCGATTGAAGATCAAGAAAAACTATAAGAAGACAACCATAGCATCCAAGCTCTACTATCCCAATCTGATAAAAGGTATGGAGGTCAATAGTCCAAATGTGATATGGCAATCGGACATTACCTACATACCCATAGATGGAAAACATTATTATGCAGTTTTTATAATCGATGTATACACTAAAATGATAGTAGGTTATAGTGTAAGTGATCATATGCGTGCAAGTGCAAACGTAAGAGCTTTGAAAATGGCATTAGCAAATCATAAGGCTCCAAGGATCCATCACTCGGACAGAGGTAGTCAATACACATACAAGGGATATGTAGATATCTTAAAACAGCAAGGAACTGAAGTTAGCATGGCGCTCTCTGGACAAGACAATGCCTATGCAGAAAGGATTAATAGAACCATTAAAAATGATTACATAGAACTGTGGAAACCTAAGACGTTTAAAAGTCTCAAACTAAAGATGAAGAAAGCGGTTTATAATTACAATAATGTACGAACACACAATCACATTGGTAAAATGACACCAATAGCCTTTGAAAGAAAATGTTCTATGGAAAACAGTCAACAAAGAAAAACGATTACTATTTTTAACAATGAAGTATTAACCTAAAAACGGTCAACACTAATCAGGGAAATACAAAGAGATGCGGGAATTGCCACTGGGCACTTACGAAGAGAAAAAAGAGACTTTAGCTTACAGAATGGATTGAAGGCAAAATAGTGATGGGTACTTTATAGAAATGTTACATTTTGTTCACTCAAACCATCCTTGACGAAGAGCATTATATCTAAGTCATCTTCACCGATACCATTTTCGCGAAAGCGAAAAAATAATAAAAGCCCAAAGCCCAAAGCCCAAAGACCAAAGCCCAAAGACCAAAGACCAAAGACCAAAGACCAAAGCCCAAAGACCAAAGACCAAAGACCAAAGCCCAAAGCCCAAAGACCAAAGACCAAAGACCAAAGACCAAAGCCCAAAGACCAAAGCCCAAAGACCAAAGACCAAAGACCAAAGACTACTTCTCGTTTTCCATCTTCTCGAGATAGGCACAGGCGGCACCTATGATTCCAGCGTGATTTTGAGTTTTTGCAGCTACGATGGGTACTTTAGTGGTAAAAAGATCTTGGAACTGATCCATATATTTACTGATCCCACCACCCAAAATATAATGGTCTGGAGTACACATAAGTTCTACCTGCTGGAGGAAAAAATTAAATCTGGGCATCCATTCCTCATAAGAAAGACCTTCTGCCTTGCGCACGCTATTTGCAGCATATTGCTCGATGGGTTTTTTCTTGTATTGAATTCTACCCAGTTCAAAATTAGGGATCAGTTTTCCGTTATAAAAGAGTCCGCTGCCTATTCCAGTTCCCACGGTAATGGTCACTGCGAGACCTTTGAGATCTTTACCTGCTCCATAGCGCATTTCTGCAATGCCAGCGGCATCAGCATCGTTAATAACGGCACAGGGAAGTCCTGTTTTTTCTGTAAAAAGATCGTCTATCTGAACCCCAAGCCAGCTCTTGTGCATATTTCCATAGGCACGTGCTTTTCCGTTTACGATAACCGTAGGAAACCCAACACCTATAGGACCTTTCCAGTTAAAGTGATCTACTATTTTCTGGACGCTTTTTGCGACCGCCTTAGGTTTTGCCGGTCTAGGAGTTTCCACGCGGAAACGTTCTCCTAAGTAATCTTGAGTATCGAGATCTACTGGGACTCCTTTTATTCCTGTTCCTCCTATGTCTATGCCTAATATTTGCATTAAAATGTGGGGTTTTGAGTACGCGACCGTGAAGATAGGAATTTTAGATAAAATGAAAGTATTACATTTATATCAAGGTGAGAATACTACAGATAAATTTTTGGCTTTTCTTCGTCGCACTATGTATAAGTGCCCAGGCAGCAGCGCAAGAAATTGATCAATATGCGGTTTTTGCGGGCAGATATGATTATACAGCCATCGGCAATACCCTTAATTTAGTAGAAAATGGAGGCACATCGCCCTGCGAAATTTTAACAGAAAGTAGTGCCTCACTATCGCTATCACAAGAGCAAACCGTTATCGCGGCCTATCTATATTGGGCCGGCTCTGGTACTGGTGATTTTGACGTATTGCTCAATGATATTCCTATCACAGCAGAGCGCACTTTTGCCAGTAGTATAGATGCTAATAGAGTGTTTTTTGCTGCTTTTGCAGACGTTACAAATCAAATAACAAGCACTGGTTCCGGACTCTATACCTTGAGCGAACTTGACCTTACAGATGTAATTGGTTCTTATTGCGCTACGGGAACTAACTTTGGAGGTTGGGCGATCACTGTTATTTATGAAGAGGAGACTTTACCGCTCAATCAGGTAAATGTGTTTGACGGTTTGCAAAGCGTTTCTGCTATACAAAATGATCTTTCTATTGTTTTAAATAATCTGAACGTTCTTGATAATGATAACGCAAAAATTGGCTTTGTCGCGTGGGAAGGTGATGCTGGTCTGGCAGTAGAAGAAACATTATCCATTAACGGTAATACATTAAGTAATCCTCCGCTCAATCCATCTAATAACCAATTTAATGGTACCCATAGTTTTACAGGTCAAAATGATCTTTATAATATGGACATCGATTTCTATAACATAGAAAACAACATTAATGTTGGAGATACACAGGCAGTAATCTCTCTTACCTCAGGACAGGATTTTGTAATGATCAATTCTATCATTACGGTGCTCAATAGTCAATTACCAGACGCGATCATAGCTCTTGAAGATGCTCAATCAAGTTGCACCGCAAGGCAAGTAACAACGACCACAGTAATAGAAAATATAGGAACCGTACCCTTGCCATCTGGAACACCTATCGCCTTTTATGCAGACGCTATAGGTGTAGGGAATGGATTTACGGACATAGATATTGACCCACAGGAATTTATTGTAAGGGAGTTTGATATTGTGATCCCTAACAATTTACCGGCAGCTTTTACACTTAGAGCTGTTATAGATGACGATGGTAGTGGAGTAGGAGTGGTAGCAGAAAGCAATGAGAGTAATAACATTTCTACATCTATTATGGTGGAGCTTGATGAGACGCTTTCTAGCGAACTATTTGCGCTTTCAGATTTAATTGCTTGTAATGAGGGTTTTGAGACCGCAACGTTCAACTTACAAGAAGTCGAAGAAGAGATTGCTCTCCAGTCAGGTCAAGAGGTTACTGGGTTTTTTCTCGAAGAAGATGATGCCATTAGCGTTACAAATACTATCCTTGATCCTGCAAATTATGTGAATATCTCAAGTCCGCAAACTATTTACGTGCGCTTAGACGACACCTTAGGAGAAGAATGTTTTGAGCTCTTGCAGTTTAATTTATTGATTGAGAACTGTCCTCCCTTTGTTCCTGAGGGGTTCTCGCCCAATGGAGATACCATCAACGATCAATTTGAGATTTCTGGGTTAAAAGACATTTTTGACTATACACTACTGATTTATTCGAGGCTGGGAAATTTAGTGTACGAGGGTGACAATCAGGTACAATTTTGGGATGGTACACCTAATGTTGGCTTTTTAGGAACTGAAGTTCCTACAGGTGTTTACTTTTACATTCTCCATTTAAATGACCCGATAGTACCAGATATGTCTGGATGGGTATACCTTAATAGATAAGTACTATAGAATTAATCAAAAAAATGTTAAGATTTTGACTATTTTCGCGAGATATAGCTATGACATTTAAAGACCTCAATCTCAACAAATTTCTTTGGAACGCCCTCGACGATTTAGGGTTTACAACACCCACGCCCATTCAGGAGGAGGCATTTTCTCCAGTAATGTCTGGAGGTGATGTAGTGGGTATCGCTCAGACGGGTACGGGTAAGACCTTTGCCTATTTACTTCCTATACTTAGGAGTCTACCATACTCTCAACAGGAGTTTCCTAGAGTACTCATTTTAGTTCCTACCCGAGAGCTTGTATTACAAGTAGAGGATGAGTTGAGAAAACTTGCCAAATATACTGATACCCGTATAGCGGCAGTCTACGGAGGTGCAAACATTAATACACACAAAAAACTAGTGGCTCAGGGACAGGACATCATCGTCGCGACACCTGGAAGATTATATGACCTAGCCGTAAGCAGGGTTTTACAACTCAAGTCAATACAAAAGCTCGTGATTGATGAAGTAGATGTAATGTTAGACTTAGGTTTTAGGCCACAGCTTATGAATATCTTTGATATTCTGCCTAAAAAACGACAGCATATAATGTTTAGTGCAACGATGACAGAAGATGTAGACGCACTCATCAGAGACTTTTTTAAGAATCCCCAGTATATAGCGGTTGCCCGCAGTGGAACCCCTCTAGACAACATCTCACAGATAGCTTATAAGGCACCTAACTTTTATACCAAGGTAAATTTCCTTCTAGAAAAACTGGTTTCCAAAAAAGCATTCCCAAAAGTCTTGCTCTTTACTCGCGACAAGCGAATGGCCGATAGGCTTTTTAAAAAGTTGGATGAAGAATTTCCGGGACAATGCCAAGTAATACACTCTAACAAAACGCAGAATTATCGTATTAATAGCATCAAGCAATTTTCTGAGGGTAAAGTGCGCATAATGGTAGCTACAGACGTGATGGCACGTGGTCTGGATATAGATGACATAACACACGTTATAAATGTAGATACCCCGCGCTTTCCAGAAAACTATATGCACAGGATAGGACGTACGGGAAGAGCAGAAAAACAAGGAACCTCTATCGTATTCTCCACTCCAGCTGAAGAAGAATTTCTTTCTGAAATAGAAGCGCTTATGGGGTATAAAATACCTGTAGAGCCGCTGCCAGAGGAAGTGGCAATTTCTAAAGAGCTTACGCCAGAAGAGCGGCCAGAGGCAAAAGAAATTTATAACCCACACAAGTGGAATAAAAATGATGATGACGCTCCTGGACCAGCCTTTCACGATAAAAGTGAAAAGAACTCTAAAGTCAATATGGGAGGTTCTTATCAATATAAAATTGCAAAAAAATACAAGAAGCCTAAAACTAAAGGTGATAAGAATTACAATAAAAGAAATAAGCGTAAATGACACTTATAACTCTTAGACAGTTGGTACTCTCTTGTACGATTGCCTTGCTCTTCACTTCTTGCTTTGACAAGAGTAAATATGCTCCGAGGCCTTATGTCAGACCTTTAGAAATAGTTAAGATTTCTGATTCTACGTTTCTGCATATCTCTTATTTAAAGGATACAAATGGAGGTTATATTGGATGCAACGGCTTTATCTATAAATCTGGAGACGAGGCAATTATTTTTGACACCCCCATAAACGACTCAATTTCTAATCAACTTATTGAGTACGTTCAAAAAAGCTTAAAAGCAACCGTCAAGGGAGTGGTAGTAAGTCATTCTCACGTAGATGCTGCTGGAGGTGTAGGTGCTTTTTCAGAAGTAGAAATACCCTCGTACGCATCTACAAAAACAGCAAATATGCTAGCAAGAGATTCCATTTTTATCTCTCAACCTTTTGATTCCATCAATACGATCACGTTAGGAAAGACCAAGATAGAGAGCAGATACCTAGGCCCGGCCCACTCAGATGATAATATTGTCTCGTACATCGAACATCCAGATATCCTCATAGGAGGGTGTATGATAAAACCCCTAGGAGGGCGTGAGGGTAACCTTAAGGACGCAAACCTAGAAGCCTGGTCTAACACGGTAACCCTTGTCAAGCAAACATATCCTGATACAAAAATCGTGATTCCTGGTCACGGTGGAAGAGGCGGTGCTGATCTTTTGGACTATACAAGTGATATGTTTAAAAAGTATTCCCCTAAAGAAATAGAAACAGAAAAACAGGGAGTACAAAACTAAATTTTTATGTACTTTCCATCTCAAATGATAAGATCTTATCTCATAAGTTCGCTTTCGCGAAAATTTTAAATGTCTATGGAAAACAATATTAAAAGAGCAGGCGATGCGCCGATAGCTTGCGAACTCGAGGCAGGAAAAAAATATGCTTGGTGTACGTGCGGGCACGCAGAAAATCAACCATTTTGTGATGGTTCACACCGTGCTGCAGAAAGCACGCCTAATCTAAGATTTGAAGCGATAGAAACCAAAACAGCATTTCTATGTACCTGTAAGGAAACCAAAAACCCGCCCTATTGCGATGGCAGTCACAAAAACTAAACTAGTAAATAATGAAACTTACTAAACGTCAATTATTAGGAATCGTACTTTTAATGGCAGGGATTGCAGGAGGATACTTTTTAGATGGCTTTCCCTTAGGATTTATTTCAGGAATTTTTAGTGCGACAGGAGTAACCTTACTTCTAAAATGGATGCCCTTTAAAAGGGAGAAGGTATAATGAACCATATAAAAAAAGCTGCCATGGCAGCTTTTTTTATGAGTACCTGTTATTCCTTAACAACATTTAATCCCAGCTCTTTCCCTTTCTTAAGCATAAAGTCTCTTGCCGCCCCGTGTTCGTTTGGGATATCACCTTCTAAGATTGCTTCTTTTATTGCTTCTTTTATAGTTCCTATTTCTCTGCAAGGCTTGAGATTGAATGTTTGCATTATCTCTTCACCAGTGACAGGAGGCTGAAAATTGCGTACGCTATCGCGTTCTTCTACCTCTTTCATTTTCTCACGCACAATCTTGAAGTTATTGTGGTATTTCTTAAATTTTCGAGAATTTTTTGTTGTGATATCTGCCTCACAGAGGGTCATAAGATCTTCTATATAATCCCCCGCATCAAAAATAAGCCTACGCACCGCACTATCAGTCACGTGATCTTCTGAGATTACAATAGGTCTGCTGCTCATCAGGACCATTTTTTGGACAAATTTCATCTTGTCATTGAGTGGCATTTTAAGTCTCTTAAATAGTTTATACACCATTTTTGAGCCTACAAACTCGTGGCCGTGAAAGGTCCACCCTACCTTTTTACTGAACCGTTTAGTAGGCGCTTTCCCTATGTCGTGTAATAAGGCAGCCCAGCGTAACCATAGGTCTTCTGTATTCTGGGATATGTTATCTACTACCTCAAGGGTGTGGTAAAAGTTATCCTTGTGCGTTTGACCCTCTTTTTCATCTATGCCCTTGAGGGCAATCAGTTCTGGAAGGATATATGCTAACAGACCTGTTTTTTCTAACAGTAGAAAGCCTTTTGAGGGAACGGGGCTCAGTAGTATTTTATGGAGTTCTACTACAATCCGCTCATTGGTTATAATCTTAAGTCGGTCTGCATTGCGTGTGATAGATGCTAGCGAGGAGCGCTCAATCATAAAATTTAATTGCGAAGCAAAACGTACCGCTCGCATCATACGCAATGGGTCATCGCTATAGGTAATATCTGGGTCAAGCGGAGTGCGTATGATACCTCTTTCTAAATCACTCACTCCATTAAAGGGATCTATCAGATCTCCAAACCCTTCTTCATTAAGTTTAATAGCCAGTGCGTTTATGGTAAAATCACGCCTGTTCTGATCATCTTCTAGGCTACCATCTTCTACCACGGGATTGCGGCTATCTTCAGAATAGGATTCTTTTCTAGCGCCCACAAACTCAACTTCTACATCGGCAGCGCGCAACATAGCTGTGCCGTAGGTCTTAAAGACTTGTACTTTTGGTTTATTTGGTAAAAGGCTGGCACATTTTCGCGCAAGCGTAATACCACTTCCCACGGCAACAATATCTATATCTTTTGCTTCTCCTCTTTTTAAGAGAAAGTCTCTTACAAAACCACCTATAACATATGTTTCTACGCTAAGTTCATCTGCAGCTTGTGATATGGTTTTAAAAATGGGTAGGCTTATCGCTTTTTTGTAATTCATTATAATCTATCTCTGGTTGAAGAGCGTACAACTTTTATTTTCTTAGAACCGTTACTTTGCCGTCATTAGTAAGCTTTATGATAGCGCTAGGTTTTCCTGATTTTTTCTGCCTGTCTATATTAACTACATAATCAACACCCGCGATGATAGCTGGGTCGATATCCTTAAAAGACTGTGGGGTGGGAGTGCCACTTATATTTGCACTTGTAGAAACTATAGGTTTTCTAAATTTCTTGAGTAAAAAGTTACAAAACTGGTTACGGCATACTCTTATCCCAAGACTATTGTCTGGAGCTATAAGATTAGTCGCTACGCGTATTGGGTCATCATAAATGATGGTTGTGGGTAGTGCCGCAAACTTTAGGATGTCATAAGCCACCTCTGGCACGTTTTCTACATACGTCTGGAGCATTTTAAAATCACTAACCAGGCATATGAGAGATTTAGCTTCTGCTCTTTTCTTAAGGGCATACACCTTATCAATAGCATCTGCGTTTGTAGCATCACAACCTATTCCCCAAACGGTGTCTGTAGGGTATAAAATTAGACCTCCTCTTTTGAGAACGGCTAGACATTTATCGTGTTCTTCTTTCATTTTTTAGTTTGTGCTATAATCGTTCTATACATTTCTATATACTGGGCTGCTGCGGCATCCCAATTAAAACTCAGCGCATGCTCAACAGCGCTGTTTTTATAATTTTCTATATCTTTTTTATAGGTTTCCAGTCCTTTATAGAGAACTTCTGCCATATACTCTGCATCAAAAGTATTCCAAAAGAAAGCTATATTCCCACCTACTTCTGGCAATGAGGTATTATTTGATAAAAATATAGGTTTCCCGTAACGCATTGCTTCAATAGGAGGGATGCCAAAACCTTCCCTTTTAGAAGGAAACACAAATGCTTCACAATGTTTATAGTACCACATCTTATCTTCATCAGAAATCTTTCCAGTGATGAAAACACGATGTTCTAATCCTAATTTTTTGATAGTTGGTTTTAAAACCTCTTCATTATAATCTGTGGCAGACTTTCCTGAGAGGATGAGATCAAACTCAGGAGTGTACACAAGCATTTCAACGAGGGTGTGGAAGTTTTTTCTGTCCGTAAACTCACCTATACAGTATAAGAAAGGTCTAGCTGATGTAATTTTAGGGGTATGGGTTAATTCCTTAAGATCAGTAATCGTATTGCCATTATAAATGACCTTTTCTGGTACGTCTGGAACCTTAAAGTAGGCGTGGGTACTATCTTTTGCAAACTGTGATATATAGGTGATGGCATCACTACGTTTGAGTTTTTGCTGTAGTCTGTATACCATAGGATGGTTAGGATCCCGTGAATCCTCCTCTAATACGTTTACATCGTGTACCGTTAGTACATATGGAATATCTGCGTGAGGTTCTATTTTTGTGCGCTGGTTAAGGCTATGCCAGACGTCATATTTATAACGTACGGCCACGCTCTTATAACGTCTAAAACCAAAATACCTTTTATACTCAAAAAAGTCTCCTAATTCCTTTTTCCACATACGTACATCGCGCACGTGGAGGACTATTTTAAAATCTTGTGGGTTTGCCTTTTTGATTGCTTTGATCAAATGCAGATTGAACTGTCCAAAACCAGAAAATCTGTTCCGTAGATTGTGGCTTTCAAGAAAAACTTTAGGCAATTTTGACATAGCTGCAAAGATAGCTATTCATATATAATCCATCATTCTGCTTGAAACACTACTTTTGTAATGTGAAGTCAGTTTTTTCTAAAAATTATAAAGGTTCTCAAGAGATAATAAAAGACATTATCCTCCATTTTGATAGTAGGGGAAAGCACTTTGACGAGCGCAACCGCAACAGCTTGAAACTCTTTGATGTCGATGGGAAGATTATTAATGTTAAGTCATTCAAGAAGCCCAATCTCATAAATAAAATTGCCTACGGAACCTTTAGAAGTTCTAAGGCAGCGAGATCTTTTGAGTATGCTCATAAGCTTCTAGAAAAGAATATCCTCACCCCAGAACCTATTGCTTATTTTGAAGAGGAGACGTTTCTCTTTGGACGTAGTTTTTATGTGAGTGAGCACTTGGAGTATGATCTTACCTATCGCGAACTCATAGAAGATTCTGATTATGTGGGCAATGTTGATATTCTCTCCACTTTCGCAAAATTTACGCATACCCTTCACCACAAAGGAATTCACTTTCTCGATCATTCGCCAGGGAATACACTTATCAAGATAACCCCAAATGGGTACGACTTTTATTTAGTTGACCTGAATAGAATGAATTTTGGAAAAATGGATTTTAAAACGCGTATGAGGAATTTTGAGCGACTCTCAAAGGTGAAAGATCACGTCGCTATGATGGCTAAAGCCTACGCGATTGAGAGTGGAGAGGAAGAGGTAAACGTTTTTAAAGCGATGTGGGAAGCGGTACAAAAGTTTCAGGCAGGCTTTGCTCGTAAACAAAAAAGGAAAAAGGCTCTAAAATTCTGGAAGTAGTTTTTTGTGACTTCCCAAATAAAACAGGGTCCTTCCAAGTAGCCCCGATTGCAATGAAAACCCCGCAAATGAAGCCATAGCGGAATGCGGAGTTGCAATGTAAAGCGGGAAACCCCTTTAGACAAAATGCCCATGCCTTCGTGCTCCTCTGCGATATATACTTAACTACTATTAAAGGAAATTGTAGTAGCTATGAAGTACGGATTTCATCCAGTACCTTTAAGAGAATGGCAATCCCTTCTCGTATCTCATCTTCAGAAATGGTGAGTGGCGGTGTGATCCTTATAGCTTTATTTTCAAAAAGCAGCCAAAATAAGATGAGGCCTCTGTCTTGACATTTGAGAATAATTTCTGAAGTGATCTCTGCAGAAGGCGTGAAAGCCGCGAGCATAAGACCACGGCCTCTTATCTCTTTAATGAGAGGATGAACAAGGAGGTTTCTAATAAGTTTTTCTTTATCGATAGCGGCCTGCATTACATCACTTTCTGTGATTTCTTTGAGCGTGGCAAGAGCTGCTGCGGCAATGACCGGATGACCACCAAAGGTGGTTATATGACCTAATTTTGGGTTGTCTGAGAGTAAAGACATTAGCGATCTTGAGGCCGTAAATGCTCCTATGGGCATACCGCCTCCTAGGCCTTTTCCAGTTACTAAAATATCAGGTACCACGTGATAATGCTCAAAACCAAAGAGCTTTCCAGTGCGTCCCATTCCTGGCTGTATCTCGTCCAGAATGAGAAGTGCACCTACTTCCTGACATCTCGCTTTTACTTTCTCAAGAAAATTATGGGAAGGCTCTATAAAACCAGCACCGCCTTGAATAGTTTCAAGAACGACCCCAGCAGTTTTCTTCGTGATTCTGTCAAGGTATCTCTCACAATTAAACTTTATAAAAGAGACGTCGCCTATCATAGGTCTAAAAGGTGCGGTGCGCTCTTCATTACTCATAAGACTTAATGCGCCATAACTATTACCGTGATACGCATCTAAGGCAGCGATGATCTCTGTCCTACCGGTAGCCCTTCTGGCTAGTTTTATGGCACCGTCTATCGCCTCCGTACCGCTATTGACCAGATAGGTACTCTCTAATGGTTTAGGTAGGTGTGAGGCAAGTAATTTTGTTAACTGCACCGCTGGAGACTGGGCATATTCCCCATAGACCATCACGTGCATATACGAGTCAAGCTGGTCTTTGATGGCCTGCACCACTTTAGGGTTTCTATGACCCAGACTACAGGCAGATACTCCTGCTACAAAGTCCAGATATGATTTCCCGTTCGTATCGTAGATATAGCTCCCTAGCGCTTCCTTAACTTCCATACCTAAAGGGTGCGGAGTGGTTTGCGCTTGATATTTTATAAAATCTGCCTTCAAGTGATTAATTATTGCCGTTATCCTTTTTCTTTTTTGAAGCTAGCGGACTCAAACTTTTAGGTTTTGACTTACTGGGAAGTGTATGTTCTTTGTTATTCGAATGTTGGATATTACGGCTTATGATCGCCTCTCTTTCTTCTTTTGTGTTTTCTCCTGGGGTTTCATCCTGAATTTTCGGCTGGTTCTCCTCTCGATCCTGCAAGAGATTTTCTGGAAGTTCTGAGATTGATGGATTTTTTTGATCTTCATCATCTTCCGGAGTGGGACCAAAAAAGCTCTCACCTATTTCTGGCAGTGGGATTCCTTGTATTTTTTTAAGAACAAAAGGAGCTTCTCCTTTAAAAATATCTTCTTTGCTTAAAAGGCGCTCGTCTCCTCGCCAGTTAAACCCTGGAAACGTTTGCTCCATAGCGAGGAACTGTGATTCTGGAAAAATATCACCTCCTGGATTTTTGTATTTATAAACGTCCTCAATGGTTTTATCGACAAAGGTGATTGAGATAGAGGCACTCTTGCTTTTATCTATTCCCTGTAGCGATCCCGTATCTTCTCTTATATACATAATACTCTCTGCATTATTGAGAATATCAACTTTTTTGAGTTCGTTATTCTCATCAAAAAAGCCATATAATATCTGTCCTTTAATCTGATTGTAACCTGAGATACTGTCCTTTTGGGCAATAAAGGCGTTATCAAATACCTTAAGAGAATCTAGTTTTTCGGTTTTTACGTTGTTTATGAGATGGATGCTATCCCCAGTGATCTGGCTATTGTCATTCCACAAAATAGGTAAACCTATCATCTGCGTCAGACCAGATGCTTGGTTAGAGTGAAGAGAATCACTTTTCCCACTTAAGTTGCTTTTAAACAACTTTACATTGCGATATCCACGTACAATACGATTTTCTGGCTTTCCCGTTACCAGCAGTCTATCTGCGTGTATATAAACAGAATCTTTGTTTTCTACAGTAATGGCAACCGCTCTTTGGGTGATCATTACAGAATCTTTATCTCTGTACACCTCTGCATAATGTCCTTTTACAAGGCTGTTATTAAGTGTGTCCAATACTCTGATATTATTGGTGGCACTGGCAAAATTAGTCGTTCTGTCAAAGTAGAGGCTATCGCCATAGACTTGTCTATTATCGTAATCTATACGACTGTTCTTTACAAAATAGCCATAGTCATTTGCCGTGTCATAAAATCCGCGTTCGCAATATACTTTAGAGGTTTCACTGGTTATGGTCGTAGGGCCATAGAGATAAGCGTGCTCTGGAATGCTATAAAAGTCTAATTGCTCACTATTAATAACGTATTCTGGATTTGTGACCACTACTTTATTGATAAAAGAAATCTTATCGTCTTCTATATAATATCTCCCTACTCTGGATGTGATTTTACTGTTTGGCGAGGTAACTACGCCACCAGTCCTGTAATATGCTTGCTGTTTTAGACGGTCAAAATACATAGTATCTGTTGTCACCGTTGTCGTATCTTTCTTTAACCATACATTCCCAGAAGCATAGGCAAACTTGGTATCCCCATTATACTCTACGTACTTTGATCGCATTGAGACAGAATCCCCTTGCTTTAACCGTACGTTATTATAAGCTTTTACAAAGTTTTGATCTTTATAAAAGAAAGCTAGATCACACCACATTTCTGCGCCTTCGTGCTCAATATAAACCTGATTAGTAGATTTTTGAAAGATAATAGCACCAGGGTACCGCTCTTCATTGATACGCTCCACATCTGAGGTGATGAGTATTTCCTTAGGCTGTTCAGTTTGGGCTTTCGCCAAAATGTGAACCATTAAAGCAATACAGAAAAATATGTAAAAGCGTACTTTCATAGAGGACAAAAATAATCAAATTGCTTGCCGAATATGAGCAAACAAATAAAATAGTGATCATCAAAAAAGGATAACAACCATTAAACGCAGTGTTTCCTCGTAAAGTCTACATAGAGCCCATAAAAAAAGCCCGCTTTATAAGTAAAAATGGGCTTTTGACGTTTTAAAATTTTCGCGAAAGCGAACAAATGCAAATGCTATCTGTGGATGGTCTGCGTTCTGTCTGGACCTACAGAAACAATCTTAATAGGAGTGTCAAGTTCCTTTTCCAGATAGTCTATATAGTCGTTGAGAGCCTTAGGTAATTGGCTTGCTTCCGTCATTCCTGTGAGATCTTCACTCCATCCAGCCATATCTTTATAGATAACCTCTACGTTTTCTGGCTCTATATTGTACGGTAAATGCTCTATGGTCTCCCCCTTATATTTATAAGCAGTACATACTTTTAAGGTGTCAAATCCTGAGAGCACATCTCCTTTCATCATCATCAGTTGGGTTACCCCATTCACCCTAACTGCATACTTAAGAGCTACGAGGTCTAACCAACCGCAACGGCGTGGTCTTCCTGTCGTTGCACCAAACTCATTACCCACACGACCCATCGTCTCTCCAGCCTCATCAAAAAGCTCGGTAGGAAAAGGTCCTGAACCTACGCGGGTTGTATATGCTTTAAAAATCCCAAATACTTCACCTATCTGGTTAGGGGCAACTCCCAGGCCTGTACAGGCTCCTGCCGCTGTAGTGTTTGAAGATGTCACAAATGGATAGGTGCCAAAATCAATATCTAACAATGATCCTTGAGCTCCTTCTGCCAAGATAGATTTCCCAGATTTCTGTGCTTGGTATAAATACTCTTCAGAATCTATGAATTTTAAAGTTTTGAGCGTTTTAATTGCCGCAAAAAACTCAGTTTCTAGTTCGTCGAGGTTGTAATCTATTTTAGCGTCGTAAAAGTCGATCATCGAGATATGTTTATCTCGTAATGTAGCGTATCTATCTTTCCAATCTGCAAGTTCAAGATCTCCTACCCGGATACCGTTACGACCAGTTTTATCCATATACGTAGGGCCTATTCCCTTTAGGGTCGATCCTATTTTTGCTTTTCCTTTAGATGCTTCTGAGGCAGCGTCCAGTAATCTATGCGTAGGTAATATTAAATGTGCTTTTCTAGAAATAAGAAGTTTGCTAGCATAATCGAGCCCTTCAAACTTATCAAGATTCTGCAATTCTTTTTTGAAGATTACAGGATCTATCACAACGCCGTTTCCTATCACATTCATAGCATTGTCGTGAAAAATCCCAGAAGGAATGGTATGTAGTACGTGTTTGATACCGTCAAATTCTAAAGTATGTCCGGCGTTAGGCCCACCTTGAAAACGTGCTATAATGTCGTAATCTTTAGTAAGTACGTCTACGATTTTTCCTTTTCCTTCGTCGCCCCATTGGAGGCCTAGTAGTAAGTCTACTGCCATTGTACTATAAATGTTATGATTGGTTGTTTATATTTTTCTTTCCGTAAAAATAGAGTGAGTGCTTGTCGATGGTGATGTCAAAAACTTCTTCTATAGTTTTTTTGATAGACTGAATCCTAGGGTCACAAAATTCTATCACCTCTCCGGTGTCCGTAAGAATAACGTGGTCGTGCTGTTTATCAAAATACGATTTCTCATACTGTGCTTGATTATTGCCAAACTGATGCTTCCGAACGAGACCACATTCCAATAAAAGTTCTATGGTGTTGTAAAGCGTCGCCCTGCTTACACGATAGTTTTTGTTTTTCATATTGATATAGAGAGATTCTATATCAAAATGCTCTTCGTTGTTATAAATTTCTTGGAGGATGGCAAAACGTTCTGGCGTTTTACGATGTCCCTTTTCTTCAAGATAGGCAGTAAAAACGCCCTTTACGACGTCTTGATCCTTATTTATAGTTGCTTTTAGTGGCATTGCTTATTGTAAAAAGCGAAGTTACGTAATTATGCACGAGTGACTTGGTCAATACCGTCTATTTTTTTTAGGTTTTCCATTAAGGTTTGTAGTAAAGCTTGGTTCTTTACAACCACCGTTATACGACCTTTAAAGATTCCTCCATTGGTCGTAAAGTTGATACCCTTTATGTCAACGTGTAGGTGATTTGAGATCTCTGAGGTTACCGTATTTACAAGTCCTAGGTTATCTATACCCGTAAGAATTATATCTGTTTGATAGCCTGTATCTGTGCTGTCCACCCATTTTGCTTTAATAATTCTATAGGCATAATTGCTACGCATCGAGATGGCATTAGGACAGTTGTTCTTATGCACTTTTATACCATCATTAATCGTAGTGAACCCAAAAACGGGATCACCGGGAATGGGGGTGCAGCATTTAGCAAAGCTATAGTCTAATTTTTGATCATCTGGACCAAATACTAAAGAGTCAAATTTCTGGGTGATTTCCTCCCTATCTATATCTTCAGGAGGATTTGTAGGCTTTCTTATTTTGTTTTTTATAAAACTCATAAAAGCATTACTGCGCTGTGCAGCAAAATCTTTAATCATTTTATTATCTATAGTTCCATTTCCAACCCTATAAAACAGGTCAAGGCTGGTGCCTAGTTTAAAAAAGGATACAAGTTCATTAATTGTTTTCTCGTTGAGTGGAATTTTTTGAGATTTCAACTTTCTTGCTAAGATGGCTTTACCATCATCTGCAACTTCTTTTTTATCATCCTTAAGGGAAGATTTAATTTTTGCCCTAGCCCTAGCAGTAGTCGCGTAGTCTAACCAAGAGTTTGTAGGATGTGCCTGATCTGAAGTGATAATTTCAACCTGATCACCACTCTTTAGCTCGTGACTAAGAGGGACTAACTTTCCATTTACACGCGAGCCTCGCGTATGTAACCCTACCTCGGTATGTACACTAAACGCAAAGTCTAAAGGTGTTGCTCCTTTGGGTAAAGATTTTAGTTCGCCGTTGGGAGTAAAAACAAAGATCTCTTTGTTGTAAAGGTTGAGTTTAAAATTTTCGACAAAGTCTACAGCATTTTGATCTGGGTTTTCTAGAGCTTCTTGAAGTCTATTTATCCATTCATCAAGGCTCGAGTCACCATCATTTCCTTGCTTATATTTGAAGTGGGCAGCATATCCCTTTTCTGCAATTTCATTCATTCTGTCAGAACGAATCTGTACTTCAACCCACCTTCCCTTGAGACCCATTACCGTAATGTGCAATGCCTCGTATCCGGTACTTTTTGGGGAAGAAATCCAATCGCGTAGTCTTGTAGGGTTCGGTCTAAAGTGATCTGTAACGATGGAGTAAATCTTCCAAGCAAGAAATTTCTCATTTGCTGAGTCACTCTTATAAATAATACGCACCGCAAATTTGTCATATACTTCGTCAAAGCTCACACCTTGACTCAAGATCTTTCTACGGATGCTGTAAATAGATTTTGGCCTTCCTTTTATCTCATAATTAAGACCTTCTGCATCAAGGGAGTCCTCGATTACCTTTTTAAAATCCTTAATATATTGGTCTTGTTGCTCTTTACTTTCCTTTATTTTATCTTTAATATCCTTATATACGTCTGGCTCTGTGTATTTTAGACTAAGGTCCTCTAATTCAGTTTTTATATTGTAAAGTCCCATTCTATGAGCCAGTGGGGCATAGATATAAAGCGTCTCGCTTGATATTTTAGATTGCTTATCTGGACGCATAGCGTCCATAGTCTGCATATTATGAAGTCTATCTGCGATTTTTATAATGATGACCCTTGGATCATCATTAATAGTAAGTAGCATTTTTCTAAAATTCTCTGCTTGCAGGGATACATCCCTATCTTTTCTCAAGCTGGATATTTTAGTGAGCCCGTCTACAATGCGGGCAACCGTCTCCCCAAACATCTGCTCGAGGTCAGATAAGGTGTACTCGGTATCTTCTACCACATCGTGTAAAAGGGCTGAAGCTATAGATGTCGCATCCAGACCTATCTCACTGGCGACAATCTGCGCGACCGCTAGCGGATGAAAAATATAGGCTTCCCCACTTTTTCTACGCTGATTTTTATGAGCGTCTACAGCCACCTCAAAGGCTTTGCGTATCATCACTTTATCTTCTGTAGAAAGTGTTTGATAGCTTATGCGTAGGAGTTTTTTGTACTGTCTCGCGAGTTCTTTGTTCTCCTGTTCTATGTATGCTTCCGTAAGTTCCATTGTGTTAAACTAAAGTAATGGATTTATAAGTAAAAATAGCATGGCTTAAGAACATTTTATAGCGTTCTTTCAAGAATTTACGGTTGCTATTATTCTACAATGTCATATTCTGTATCTTCGCATTAAAAGATTTTTATGAGCATATTTTACGTTCTGATTGGGCTTGTATTATTGGTAGTAGGAGGGGAGTTTCTAGTGAGATCTTCTGTAGGGCTTTCTTTTAAGCTCAAACTCTCTAAGATGGTCATAGGTCTTACCGTCGTCTCATTTGCAACTTCGGCTCCAGAATTATTAGTGAGTTTACAGGCCGCTTTAGATGGTCTTTCTGACATTGCGCTAGGGAATGTAATAGGATCTAATATTGCAAATATTGGACTTGTATTAGGACTGACTGCATTAATATCATCCCTTGCTATAGATAGGGATTTTTATAGATTCAACTGGCCAGTGATGATGCTCTTTTCTATAGCACTCTATTTCTTGTTAAGTAATGACGGCCAGCTTACACAGGTTGAGGGAATAGGATTGCTCATTGCTCTAGGAGTTTATCTATTTTTTTTATTACGCCGAGCTCGAAAATCTTCTAGAAATGATCAAGAGGCAGATGGGATAGATGATGGCCTGGCGGAGACGAGTTATTTTAAAATTTTCAGTTGGCTAGCCATAGGTGGTGCAGCTTTATATTTTGGCTCAGAATATTTAGTAAGAGGTGCAAAATCTCTTGCAGAATCTGTTGGAGTGAGCGATTATGTCATATCTGTAACGGTAATAGCAATAGGTACGAGCGTGCCAGAACTAGCTGCATCTATCATAGCAGCGCTCAAAAAGGAAAAAGCGATTTCTCTAGGTAACCTTATAGGTTCTAATATTTTTAATATCGCTTCCGTCTTAGGTGTGACGGCAATAATAACGCCCATTAACGTAGTAGACGAGTCTATTTTGTCAACTAATATATTCTGGATGATAGGATTTGCGGCGATATTGCTACCGCTGGCTTTTTTACCTAAGAAAATGGAAATAGGAAAAATAAAGGGTTTTGTAATCGTTGCTGCTTATTTCGTGTTTATTGCTCTGACATTTATATAAGGTGTAGAGACGCTCTGTATTCGACGTTAAACTCAGGGCTTTGCTTTGACCATTCTTTAGCGTTGACAGTTTTATCATCATAGGAACGTGTTATGATTTTCAAAGTATTATAATAGGTAATGTAATAGGCTCTTTTTACAGTGTTATAAAAATGTTTTTCAGAGGTTGTGTACCTCTATTTACTACAATTCCTGGAGTTGGTAGGCCTAAGAGGCACATAATACGTGGATTTAATGAGCAATTCGATAAAAAATCTCATGGAAGGATTACTAGAATTGAGAAGTGCGTTTACATCCTAAATAAAAGAAAGGGCAACGTAGTAAATTGGATGTTTCTAAAACAGTCGTTTACTATTAATTGATTATTTTTTTAATTTAAAATTTTCGCGAAAGCAAAAAAAAAGCGCCCAACTCAAGAGCTGGGCGCTTACCATTTATATAAACTTCGTACTTACACTTTTGCTGTTTTTACCGTCTCTACAATACGACCGGCAACTCTATACGGGTCTGCATTAGAAGCTGGACGACGGTCTTCTAGCCATCCTTTCCATCCTTGCTCTACTGTAATAATAGGAATACGTATAGATGCTCCACGATCTGAAACTCCGTAAGAGAAGTCATCTATAGAAGCTGTCTCGTGCAGTCCGGTAAGACGCATTTCATTGTGCGCTCCGTATGCTTTTATGTGCTCTTTGGTAACTGGACGGAACGCCTCACATACTTTTTCATAAATTTCTTGAGAACCACACGTTCTAAGAAGTTCGTTAGAGAAGTTTGCGTGCATACCAGATCCATTCCAATCTCCTTTTACAGGCTTAGGGTGATACTCAATATACCATCCGTATTGTTCTGTAAGACGATCTAGAAGGTATCGAGCTACCCATATCTCATCTCCTGCTTTTTTTGCTCCTTTTGCAAAAAGCTGGAATTCCCACTGTCCAGAAGCAACCTCTTGGTTAATTCCTTCAAAGTTAAGACCTGCTTCAATACAAAGATCTGCGTGCTCTTCTACAAAATCACGACCGTGTGTATTTTTACCACCTACAGAACAATAGTACATTCCCTGTGGGCCAGGGTAACCACCTACCGGGAAACCTAAAGGAAGTCCTGTTGCGTTGTCCATAATAAAATATTCTTGCTCAAAACCAAACCAGAAATCATTACTATCATCATCTATCTTTGCTCTATGGTTAGACTCGTGCGGAGTTCCATCTGCGCTGAGCACTTCTGTCATTACTAAGAAACCATTGATACGCTGTGGATCTGGGTAGATAGCAACTGGCTTAAGTAGACAGTCTGAAGAACCTCCAGAAGCTTGCTTTGTAGAAGATCCATCAAAAGACCATATAGGACAGTCTTCTAATTTACCACTAAAGTCATTTACTACCTTAGTCTTACTTCTCATATTTTGTGTGGGCTCATACCCATCTAACCAAATGTATTCTAGTTTTGACTTGCTCATAATAGCATTATGTGTTTTTTGTTAATGATGCAAATATAGGAAATTCATATAGTTGGCAAATTTAGGGTGGGGTAATTTTATTAAAAATATGATTTTTTTATTAACACCCCCTAATTTTTATGGGGTGTATAATTTAAATGCCATAATGGCTATAATCTTGTATATTTGTTTGCTTTAAAGCTTAACATTTTGAGGATGTTTTTTTTTACGCTTTCGCGAAAGCAAAAGGAATATTCTTCGCTATTATAAAATAAAAAGTCAGCCAATTTAAATTCTCTTATGTATGTCAAAATTGAGATTTCAAGCCTTGCAAGATGTTCAAAATAGAAAAGCTATACCGGTAGAGCGTTATGGAAAGGGGTCTGCTATATTCAGAGAAAACGTTTTTGGAGAAGAGGCGATGCGTCAGTACTTGCCTAAAAGTGCTTACGAAGGAGTGCGTAACGCTATAAAAAAAGGAGATACTATCGATAGAAATACCTCTGAAGCTGTAGCAAGCGGAATGAAGTTGTGGGCGCTTGAGAAAGGTGCCACGCATTATACCCATTGGTTCCAACCACTCACGGGCGCAACTGCAGAGAAGCACGATGCATTTTTTGAGATTACTTCGGATGGCAACATTATAGAAAAATTTGACGGAGCTCAATTAGTACAGCAAGAGCCTGATGCTTCAAGCTTCCCAAATGGTGGTATACGCAACACTTTTGAAGCGAGGGGGTATACCGCCTGGGACCCGACAAGTCCTGCCTTTATATATGATACGACCTTATGTATCCCTACCGTTTTTGTTGCATATACAGGAGAGGCCCTGGATTATAAAACACCATTGCTCAAAGCATTAAATGCCATTGATAGTGCGGCGACAGAGGTAGCAAGATATTTTAATAAAAATGTAACCAAGGTAACTGCAACCTTAGGATGGGAGCAAGAGTTTTTTCTCATAGATGCTTCGCTTGCAGCGGTAAGACCAGATATAGCACTCACCGGCAGAACTCTTTTGGGTCACGCAGCGGCAAAGGGGCAGCAACTGGATGATCATTATTTTGGATCCATACCACCTAGAGTATTGTCATACCTCAAGGAACTAGAGCAAGAATCTTTACAACTAGGGATCCCAGTTAAAACGAGACATAATGAGGTGGCTCCTAATCAGTTTGAGATTGCTCCTATCTTTGAAGAAGCAAATCTTGCTGTAGACCACAACTCCTTATTAATGGATGTGATGGAAAAAGTTGCACAGCGCCATCACTTTAAAGTACTTTTCCACGAGAAACCGTTTGAAGGAATAAATGGTAGTGGTAAACATAATAACTGGTCGCTTGCAACAGATACGGGAGTTAACCTTTTGAGCCCTGGGACAACTCCAATGAAGAATTTACAATTTCTAACTTTTTTTATCAATACCATAAGAGCCGTATATAAAAATGAGGCGTTGCTCAGGGCATCCATTGCCAGCGCCGGGAATGATTATAGATTAGGAGCAAACGAGGCACCACCAGCCATAATCTCAGTATTTATTGGTTCCCAGCTTACGCAGGTTCTTGATGAGTTAGAAAAAGTGACCGATGGGAAACTTTCTCCACAAGAAAAAACTGATCTTAAGCTCAATGTCATCGGTAAGATTCCTGAAATTTTACTTGATAACACAGATCGTAACCGTACTTCTCCTTTTGCTTTTACTGGAAATAAATTTGAGTTCAGGGCCGTAGGCGCAAAGGCAAACTGTGCGAACCCTATGACGGTACTCAACGCTATAGTTGCTCAGCAATTGCAGCAATTTAAAAAAGAAGTAGATGCACTTATAGATAAAGATGATCTTAAAAAAGATGATGCGATCTTTAATATCCTAAGGGAGTATATTAAGGACAGTAGGAATATACGTTTTGAAGGAGATGGATATGGAGAGAACTGGGAGAAAGAGGCAAGAAAGCGTAAACTGAGCAATAACTCAGATACGGTGACCGCGCTTAAAGAGAGAGTGAGCAAGAAAACGACACAGCTTTTTGAATCCCTAGGGATAATGAATAGAGTGGAAATAGAAGCCCGTCACGAGATCGAATTAGAAGAGTTTGTAAAGAGGGTGCAGATAGAGAGTAGGGTCTTAGGAGACATCGCACGTAATCACATTATTCCTACAGCAATACGCTACCAGAATGTCCTTATTATTAATGTACAAGGACTTAAAGATATTTATGGGGCTGATTTTTCCGCTTTCGCGAAAGCGCAGACTTCTATTATTAAATCTATATCAGAACATATAGAATGTATAAATGAAGGCATCACAGAAATGACTGAAGAGCGAAAGAAAGCAAATATGCTAGCAATAAATGAGAAGGCTGCTGCATATCAAAAAGATGTCAAACCTTATCTAGAGAGTATAAGACGTCACTGCGATAAACTCGAGCTTCTAATAGAAGACGACTTATGGCCTTTGCCAAAGTATCGTGAGCTGTTGTTTGTGAATTGATTTTAAGGTAGTACGAGCAAAATATTCCAAAAATACTGATCTCAATTACGTTCATTTATAATCATATACCCATAAACCATTTAGGTTTTTTAGCACGATAATTTCTTTGCAAAGGACAGTGCTTAGATTAAAGGGACTTTTTTAATTTTAAGGGACCTAAATGTTAATGAAAATATAAATATGTAAGATTTTTCTTATTTTCAAAATCGACGATATAGAAAGGGGCGTTTGCCCTTTTCTTTGCGAAGCACTATGCACATTGGGGTTTCGCTATTTTAAAATAATATGTGATTTTCATTTTGTCGAAAATTTGTATTAACTGGTTGACTGATAGTAGTATTTGTCTAAATTAGCAGCGTGTTACAAAATGTTTTCTCCCCCACAGTAATACTTTTACCTCCCCCCTTATATAAAAATTTGATTTAGAGCAACTTGTTGATGACGCTGTATGCTGTGCTCAAAAATCTCTTGATATGTATTTATTAACCATTTATATATTTATTAATTAAACCTTTTTTATTATGAAAAAAATGATTTTATGTGCTGCGGCACTAATGATTGGAGGAGTAGCAATGGCACAATCGACAGATGGCATTCAAACAGCTGCTAATAACTCTACCAACCCGACAGCAAATGCTGCTGAGGTTACACAAGGAACTGATGGTGATGCTGATTACCAAAAAGTAAGAGTTGTTCAAATAGGAGCAACTAACTCTGTAGTTACTAATCAAGATGGTACACCGGTATCTCCAATGAATGGCGGTGGTACTTTATTGGCTAATAGTGCAGACGTACTTCAAGTAGGTAATGACAATGCGGCTGAAGTAGATCAGAATGGAATCGGAAACTTAGGATCTATCTCTCAGGCTGGACTCAATGGAGCGGCTTTTCCTGATGGTGACGGATTGGTGATAGAAGGTAATGCTGCTATCTTAAACCAAAACAATGATGGAACTTTAGGTGATGAAGGAAACACTGGTATCCTTGTTCAAGGTGTTAGTGGTGTTGATGATGTTGCTTTCGGAGCAGAAGCAAACGAAGCAGTTTTAACACAAGATGGATCTGCAAACAAAGGTCGAATTGTACAACTTTACGATCGTAATGACGCAGTGGTTTCGCAAACTGGATCTGGTAACATATCAGATGTTGCTCAAGATTCTCAAGCAGACCTAAGTGATGGACAAGAAGCGGCTGTAACTCAATCTGGAGCAGATAACGTTTCTGTAGTAGATCAAGCGCCTAATGCATCTATAGCTGGTTCAGATAGTGGAAGAAGTATAGCGACTACAAATCAGACTGGTAATTCAAACAGAGCTAAGCAAGAACAACGTTCTACAGCAGTACAAGGTCAAACTGGAGAGACTGCAACGATTAATCAGAATGCAGATTATGCTCAAGCAATCCAAGTTCAATCTGGAAATTCTAGTGTAGCTACTATCAATCAGTCTGGTAAAGGTACTGCCGATGCTGCTGATTATGCTAAGCAACGTCAAACTGGAGGAAACCATACTGCAACAGCTACTCAGACAAGAACTGATGGTCACGGATCAGTAGGGAATTTTTCGTTCCAAGATCAATCTGGTTGGGATAACATCGCAACAAACGTTCAAGATGGTTTTGACAACAAGGCACAGTCTAAGCAAGTAGGTAATAACAACAAAGTAGATATTACTCAAACTGGTGATAACAACGCTGCTTTAACGATCCAAATGGGTAACGAGTCATTTGCTTCAACTACACAATCAGGTGGAGGAAATATGGCGTATGCAGTTCAACAAAATGGACAAAGTGCAAACATAAGTCAAGCAGGATGGGGTAATGAAGCTGCCGTGTTCCAAAGTAATGCAGATATTCAGTCTGGTACGATGATGACATTTGGTACTCGTTACCAATTTGACACTCCATCTATTGGACTTGATATGATTCCTAATTTAGAAATGGAGTCAGCTCCTTATCAGGACTAATTGATCTATGATCGATAACGTTCAAGCTTAATTAATTATACTATTAATACTATGATTACTTAGGCAAATTAATAGGGAGGGGTATCTTTTGTAAAAGAGACTCCTCCTTTTATTTAATACAGAAAAAAATGAAAAAAAAATTAATAATATCTATGATTTTAATTTTCGGTCACTTCTGTCTTTCTACTTCAAGTATGAATGCTCAGACCTATAGTAACGAGGATACATCAGAGGTAGAAGAAATTAATGTCGACACAAATGATGCGCAAATTTCAGTTCTTTTTCAGAGCTTAGGAATCGATAATACTGCTAATCCTAAAAACAACGAACTTTTAGGTAGCAATATTTTTTTACAACAGATCGGTGATTTTAATACGGCCACTATAAATGTGATAGCAGATACAAGCGAAATAAATCTATTACAAAACGGAACTGCCAATGATGCAAGCTTAACATACGAAGCAAAGAGTGTTTTTACAGAGATCCAACAAAATGGAAACGATAATAACGTAATTGATTTTGCGATTAATAATCCTCTAGAGGACATATCATTAAATCTTCAACAAAATGGTAGCAATCTCAATTTTGAACGGGTTGGTACAAATTCGCTTACTAGGTCAATGAGTTTTATACAAACTGCAGCTTCTCCTAGCCTCATAATTAGAAGCTTTAATTAAGAAATCTAGAAGGATGGTGATCCATAGATCAATACTATTATTTATTTGCCTGTTGTTTTGCTGTTTACAAGCAAGTTTTTTGAATGCCCAATTTTATAATAAAGAAATAGTCGCACGAATAAGTGTAGAAAAGAATAGTGAATTTTACACCTTTAAAGCGACTGCCGAGAATAAAACACCAACGGATTATGGACTACGGTACGTCTACAGTATCTTCATTACTGAAAATAATGGAGACATATCAAAATCTGAACAAGAGAATCGTTTTTTCATAAATGGGAATGATAAAAAAGTATTGAATAAACTCACTGTAAATTATAATCTTGAGAAGAAGACGATTATCCTTTTAATCATTTATGATAACAATGACAAGCCTATTGCAAAGGATAGAATTGAACTTGAAAACGGAGGTAGGAGTGACTTTGAAATTGAAGAGGACAGATTGCCAGCTTCTAATGATCAAGCCAGCTCTCAGGATGGATATTTAAAAAGAGGTTTTATCAAGCAAAAATTAATTACAAAATCGGGAAAGGATTTTTTCAGATATTTTTATTCGGATTTCTACAATCGAGATATCGTAACAGACAAAAATATCTTAATTGAAGAGACTTTTGGAAGGGGTAGAAGCACAAGAATTATTGTAAAGGTAGAAGATCAGACCGTTATGCAATTTTTTGCGCAACCCCGTAAAGAATTTCTTGTGAATATGGCAACGATAGCTTTAGGGAGATCACTTAGACAAATTCAACGATTAGAACAGCAGAAAGAACAATTAATTAGATATTAAAATGATTAAAAAACTTTTATTAGCGGGTATTTTATTTTTTGCTTTCCAGAGTTTAGCTTCGGCTCAACAGTTTTCCTATAAGCCTATAAGCCCATTTTTTGGAGGGGATACCTTTAACTATCAACAAATTTTGAGTTCTGCACAGTCACAAAATGGGCTTACAGACAATAGAGGGGGACAAGCAGATCCTAGAAGTGCTCTAGAAAGATTTGGCGACAATATTAATAATCAAATATTTAATCAATTAGCCCGAACACTTACAGCTCAACAACTAGAGCAACTAGGTGACTTTAGTGAGCCCGGAACATTTACAGCGGGTACTTTGGCTATTGAGATATTTGAAAGCCCAGAAGGTCTTGTAATTAATATTCTTGATACTACAAGCGGAGAAGAAACTCAAGTAATCATTCCTAATTAATTACTCTTTATATCTAATATGATGTTATATTTTAAAAGGCTCCTTATACTGAGTAGTTTAAGTTTATGCTGTGCTTCGTGTGGAGCTTATTTTAACCAACCTTTTGTTCAAGATGCAGCAAGAGTGGGAGAAACAACCAAATCTTCACAAAAACTTCAAGATTTACCTGAATCAGCTGCTCCAATAGAAGTCGCAGTTTACAATTTTAGCGATCAAACGGGTCAGTTTAAGGCTGTTGAAAACGGTAGTACTTTTAGTACGGCAGTAACGCAGGGTTCAACAACGATCCTTATAAAAGCCTTAGAAGACTCAGGGTGGTTTACACCTATTGAGCGAGAGAATTTGAGTAATCTTACCACGGAACGTAATATCATACGCAATACCAAGCAGGAATATATAAAAAACTTGGACCCCAATGAGCCACCACTTCCACCGTTGCTCTATGCGGGGCTCATCTTAGAGGGTGGTATTATTTCTTATGACACTAATATTGTAACCGGCGGTTTGGGGGCTCGATATTTTGGTCTTGGTGGTTCTGCTAGATATCGTCAAGATAGAATAACGGTATACCTAAGGGCAGTATCAACCACAAGCGGAGAGATTTTAAAAACTATTTATGTATCTAAAACAATTTTATCTCAATCTCTAGATGCCAGTTTTTTTAGATTTGTGAAGTTCCAACGACTGCTAGAAGTAGAAACGGGGATTACTCAGAATGAGCCAGTTCAGATAGCGGTAAAAGACGCTATTGAAAAAGCAGTGCACGACCTCATTGTGGAAGGAGTAAAAGATAAACTTTGGGGATCTAAAGAGGGAAGAGCCGTAAATGAAAAAATGGTAGAAGATTATACCGCTGATCAGGAGTATGAAAAATCTTTAGGACTTTACAATAGACTTTTTGTAGAAGACAATTACAAGAATACGCTCAGTATTTACGGAGGATTGAATAGAATTGATGGTGATTATTCTGTGAAGCGTTTCGGTTTTAATTTTGGAGGAGCTTATCAAAGAGAGATAAATCAATTTTTTGATGTTGGTGTTGAGGGAGCAATTTTTGATTTTAATAATGGAGACCAGTATTCTAATATTTTCGGGAGTGTTAGTTTGAATGGTATCTTCTATGTTCTTCCTAAAGATAACTTTGCGCCTTTTATATCTGCCGGACCTGGTCTTTTAGTAGATCTTATAAAGCCTAATGGGCAACCTGCAACGTTGGGTAATACATATGTGAAGTTTCAATATGGGGTAGGAATGCAATATAAAATTTCTCCTCGGGTAGGAATTAAAGTTTTTGGGGAACACAATGTCGCTCTTACCGATGATCTTGACCTTCAAGATGTGGGAAAGAGAGACGATTTTTATTTCAATTTTGGTTTAGGAATTAATTATAATTTTAATTTTAAAAGTCGAAATAAAGATAACGAGATCATAAAAATTGAAGAAAACTTAAATTAATAATATGAAATATTTGTTTCTTTTTTCCTTGCTATTAGCCTTGACTACCAGTTGTAGTGAGGATGGTATTGAGCAAGAATTTTTTGGAGAGCTTTCGGGTACTGTTAGAGCAAACGATACAGGAGAGCCTTTAGCTGGGGTCAAAATAACGACAAGTCCTTCTTCTTCTACATTATTTACAGATTCTGAGGGTAATTTTAAATTCACTAGTATAAAGGAGGATACCTATTCTGTGAGTGCAGAAGTTGAGAACTACGACGTTGCTTTTGAAGGGGCTGAGGTTATAAGAAACCAAGAGACTACCGTTATCTTTGATTTGACCTTAGCACAAGTAAATGTTGATGCGCCCACGACACCGATTCTCTTATTACCAGCAGATAATGCTGATGACCTAGATACCACAGTAATCTTTGAATGGGAACCTTCTGTATCAAGCGCCGAAACTCTTACCTACGAACTCTTACTGCGAGATGCTCTAACCAATGAAACACAAATTTTTGAAGTAGAGAATGATTCAATATTAGAAGTTAATGGTCTCAATTTAGGAACTACCTATTTCTGGCAACTCAATGTATCTGATGGAGAAAATCCAATGGTATCCTCCGCAATCCGAAAATTCTCAACATTATCATTTCCGTCTAATCCCTTTTTATTTGTAAGAAAAGAAGGTTCCAACAGTGTAATTTTTTCTGGCGGCGGTACTATAGAGGATCCTGACGAATCTGATGTAGACGATACTATTTTTCAACTAACCGATAATGCTACCAACAGCTTCAGACCCAGAAAAAACCTTATAGCTCAGAAAATAGCTTTCTTGAGAACGGTAGGAGGAGCGACCCATATTTTTACAATGAATCTTTCTGGGGAAAATGTGCAGCAAGTTACTACGAGTGTTCCAGTTGCTGGATTTAAGCAAGAAGAATTAGACTTTACTTGGTCTCCAGAGGGCAACTATATTTTATATCCATCCTTCGACAAACTGTACCGAATTAATCCTGATGGAACAGGTAACACTATGATTTATCAAACACCAGATGGATCTTTAATCTCTGAAGTAGATATTCAAAGCTTAAATCAAGATGTGTTGCTTTTAAAAACGAATAATCTCAACGGATATGACGTACGAATCTACACCTATAATTTATCAACCCAATCTGAGCTTACTGTAATTTTAGATAATATTTTAGGAGCCGCTGGTGGTGCGCAGATCAGTGCAAATGGAGACAAAGTTCTTTATACTCGCGATTTAGATAATTCTCAAAATTCTCAATATAGAATTTTTAGAAGTCGAATATTTATCTATAATACTACTAATAACACAACGCAAGAGCTTAGTACAAGCGCTGTCATTGGACAGAACGACTTGGACCCAAGCTTTTCACCTTCAGAAGGGTCTGTCATATTTACTAGAGTCGATAATAACTTTGGTGCAATACCTGAAGTTTTCCTTTTGAACATTCAGTCGAACGTAGGACAAAACGATAACCAATTATTCACAATGTCTTATATGCCCGACTATAAATAAGTAGCCCTCTCTGTCAGTCTGTAAGCTCTGGCTGAATAAGTATGTTTTTTAAAATCAAGAGAGGTTTAAGTTATCGCTTTCTTTTCCCCTCAAATTTGTGTCTCTCAGGTTCATAGTTTTGTCTATTTACGTAAACCAGCTCGGGAGTAGTGATCAGTGAGCTTTAGGATTTGGGACATTATAAATGTTTATTTGAAACATTCTCATTATAACAATTTGTAATTGATTTCAGGATGACCTTTTTAATCTACCCTTAGATAATCATGAAGTGCAGATTTATGGGCTTGAAATAAACTTAGGGGCTCAAAATTTTAGACTATAGTATACTACTGTAGGGGGTTCTCAGATGAATTTGAAAATACTTTTAAAATTTGCGGTTCTCTATTAAAAATAAGGAAGCCCACAAATACTCTTAAAAATCTGATTGCTTTTTGATGTGAGCGATTATGAAGTCAACAGAAGTTTATGGATATATAATGCTAACAATATCCTCAAAAATTTTATGCGGTATAAGGCAACTAATCACTTTCAAAATATAAATTTATAGTTCATCACCTTGTACATTTAGAAGCCTATTGTAGCTATATTTTATAGCTAAGTTAATTACCTGTGCTTCTAATGTAATTGAAATTTGGAATGGTCTCTAACAACTAATCTTTACTTAAGGTATGATGTAAATAATTGACCTTATTTCATCGATTTTTCTTCAACACACTTTTTATTTTTTTATCAGTAGCGTAGTCACTTGCCAGATTACCGGTCTTATCTCTAATAGAGGAGTCTGCGCCTCTTTCTAGTAAATATTCTAATAGGGGTAGAACTTCAGCTTGCTGACTTGCTAGTTGATGTAAAACGGTGTAGCCAGCTTTGTTTTGGATATTTAAATTTCCGCCGTTGTCCACTAATATAGTGACCATTTCCTGATCATTTTTATCCAATGTTTTGAATACAGCGTGAATGGCATAAGAATCATCTTCAAATGGTGCATTGACATTAATTGAATCCTGTTCTAATAACATGGGTAAGGCTTCTATAACGTTATATTTAATAGCAGTGTTTAGTTGTTCTTGAGCGGGAATGCCTCCAAATTCAATAAGAATTTTTAAAATCTCGATCTGTTTATAGCGTAGCGCATCTTCAATAGCTCCAGTAGGATTGAGGCCATTTTCTAATAGTTTCCTTGCAACCTTTAAATTTCCTTTTCTTGAAGCAGAATATAGGAATTCAGGTTTAAGTGAATCTGTATTTTTCTCAAGGAGTAAAAGAATGATATCTTCATTTTTTGTTTCCATTGCAGCATCCAGAGCTTTATTTGTGCTTGCACCTTTTTCTAATAAGTACTGAGTTATCTCAAGATTGCCTGTGTTGGAAGCATCTACAATAGCCTTATTAACGTCTGAGTTCCCCTGTTCAATTAAAATTTTTGATAAACTAAGGTTTTGTTTTTTTACCGCTTCTTGAATTAAAGATGGATCTAGTGTTTCTGCACCTTGGCTTATCAGGTAAGAAGTAATTGGCTCATTTTCAATTCGTACAGCTTCAGTAATACCCTGAGATGGACTTGCATCATTTTCTACTAAAAGTTTAATCATCTCTAAATTTTCTGTACTGACGGCTAAGGAGATGACGTCATTTAAATCAATATCAGCTCTTTTGTTCTTAATGATGGATTGTGCAAATAAAACCTGAGTTTCTTTGATGGCTGCATTTAGAGCTACGGTTGGTGTCCCGCCAAACAATAATAGTGCATCGTTAAATAATTGAGCATCTTCTCTTTGGGCAGCATAGGTAAATACTTCATCTGGTTGAGCTTTATTCTCCAGGGTGATTCTTATCGCAGGGTCATTTTCTTTTTTGATTGCATAGCTAAGGGCGTTTGTGGGCTCTCCGCCGTTCTTTAAAGCTAGATCAAGAATTTGAATATTATTGTTATCTGTTGCTATTTCTATTGATCTATTGTCATTTACTCTAGCGTTTTTATCAACAAAGTATTTAAAAAGATCTGTGTTATCAGCTTTTGCTGCCACTACTAAGCTCTCATTGCTTGCCTCTGTGATTGGTACTATAACATTATAAAGATCATCATTATTCTGATTTAGTGCTTTTTCCAGGATATACGAGTCAGCAGTTGCTCCGAGGGCTATAAATTTTTTAGCCAAATCCTCATCATTATTTTCAACAGCAAGCAATAATTCATTTTCACTAGCCTCGAATGCCTCAAATTCTACGCTCATTAGCGCTTTAATCGTTGGGTAGTGTTGCTTTTTTAGGGCGAAGGCTAAATCGTTATTGCGTGGTTCTGCGCCTTCTCTCAGCAGCGCATAGATGATATTATCACTTTTAAAAGCCACAGCCTTGTAGATCATATTATTTTTGAAGGGAGCTTTGCGCTCTAAAAGTGTTAAAATTTTCTTCTCATCATAAAAATCTTTCTCAAATAATAAGTCTAAGTCTTCAACCTTAGGTTCAACGCCATTATCAAGAATTAGATTTAAAATCTCAGGACTTTGTTTTGTTGTAATTACACTTTTTATAAGACCTTGGATACGTCTATAATTATTATTTTCAAAAAGTGTTTCTAATAGTTCGATGTCTCCAGTAGCCGCTGCTGAAACCAATTGCGTTTGCATTGCACTATTATAGCTTTGTACATTATTTTCAAGAATTTTTTTTTCTTTGATGAGAGCTAGCGTGTAGCCAACTTCATATAAGTCACCGTCGATAGTGGTGATTTCTACATTTTTAGATACATTTCGAACGAGTGCCTCTCTAAATCTAGTCTTTGCTTCTTCAGGACCAGATACTCTCAATCTCGTTCTTTCTTTACTTTTCACAAGTTTTTTAGTATCGTCCCAGATACTGACATAACCCTCTTTGATATCTGCTGGACTTACTATAAACTCTATATTCTTATTTAGATTGACCCTTTCATCAGTGATAAGTGTTTCTAATCTTATACCGCCGATGTCAATAAGAGGCTCAGTTTTTAAGATCGCCTCATCTTTAGAAAATCCTCCAAAGAATAGATCACCTGTATATGCTACTTCATTGTCAGACTGAGAACCTGACCTTTTTTTAATTAAGCTCGTTAAGGACTGTTGAAATCGTAAAGAATATTTTTTAAAGAAATCATTTTCCTGATTTCTCTGAGTACTCATTTGAGCTTTTTTAGTAGCAATTTCTGTGACGCTATCAATTAACTTTATGTTAATGTCTTTATCAGCCAGATCAGGAATATTTAGAGATCTGAACAAATGAGAATAGGTTTGTAACGTAACATCTATAGGGGCTGTTTGTGCTTGAACACTGGGTATCCATTCTACGTAACTCGAAGCATTTACATTTCCCCCTATGGTGAATGAATTACTTTTTCCAGAATTGATATATGGATCCACATCAGTTTGATGTGCATTTGAAGCAGTTATATCTTCAATAACCCGTTGTGTAAATTCATCGCTATCATAAGGGGAATAAATAAAATCGTCGTTACTGATAAGATTTCTCTTGAGAAAAACCCCTCCGTACACTACTTTCTGAGCGTAATGAGTTCCATACCTGTTTATGAAACCCTCTGGAGTTATATCTCGACCCACTCTTCTAAAATCCTCAACGAGTGCACTATCTAAGCTCTTAGTTGTAACATTCTCAAGGTGTTTTGACGTAAGTGGCAGTCTTTTTTCTGTATAGACAACTAACACGTTATGATGATCCTCCTTATTCCAAACTTGGTGAAATGCAGTACTCTTTTGAGCCTGAAAGGGACTACTTACACGATCGCTTCTTAATACTTTTTTCTCAAACTCATATGGATTCGTTACAAAGTGATGAGTCACTTCAGTCTTATCATTAATAATGGCGGTACTTGAAGTAGTACTTATAAGTTTTTTACCTTTAGATGAATTGACCCAATTGAGTGCATCGACGTTTCGTATGTCAAATCCATATCCTAAAACATCATGTAGGTTTTCATTTGATTCTTGTGCTGTTGTTGTGAAAAAAAATAAAAATAATAATAGGGTACACATAGTGTGACCTCTTGAAGTAAAATTTAAGTCCAATATGTTGAGATTATATATTCAGAATGGTTTATTAATATTGAAATTAAGTAATAATTATCAATACAAAAACTCTTGAAGATTAAGGTTTAATTAATTGGTTTAAAGGTAGTTTGATGTATAATCTCTGTAAGAATTTACTTGCCCTTAAGGTATGGATCTGAAGATTTTAATGGTCGACCATTTGGGATTATCTAAAACAGACGATTGAGATGTAAAATTTTCGCGAAAGCGGGATATAAAACTTTTATAGACTTATTTATAAATAATTGATAACTCTAAATTCTCTGGGTCATCACGTTTTTAAAGCGTAGAGATAATCCCTACTTTTGCTCTCTAATTAAGCTATATGAGTCAAGATATTTCAAAACGATATGCGCAACGTGGTGTTTCTGCCGGGAAGGAGGATGTGCACAATGCCATTAAAAATGTTGATAAGGGACTTTTTCCGAAGGCTTTTTGTAAAATAGTGCCCGATTTTCTCACGGGAGACAAGGAATACTGTTTAGTGATGCACGCAGATGGTGCGGGAACAAAATCCTCTCTCGCTTATATGTACTGGAAAGAAACTGGAGATATTTCCGTTTGGAAAGGGATTGCTCAAGATGCTTTGATAATGAATATTGATGACCTTCTTTGCGTGGGAGCTACTGATAATATAATGCTTTCATCTACAATAGGTCGAAATAAGAATTTGATAACAGGCGAAGTGATATCTGCCATCATTAATGGTTCTGAAGAATTACTTGAAGAATTGAGAGGCTATGGTGTATCAATTAATAGTACAGGAGGCGAGACTGCAGATGTAGGTGATCTCGTGCGCACGATCATCGTAGACTCTACGGTAACTGCTAGAATGAAGAGAAGCGAAGTTATAGACAATGCAAATATACGTCCGGGTGATGTGATTGTAGGTCTTGCCTCTTCTGGACAAGCTTCTTATGAAAAGGAGTACAATGGTGGGATGGGTAGTAATGGTCTGACATCTGCACGGCACGATGTTTTTGATAACTATCTTGCTCAGAAATATCCAGAAAGTTTTGATGCTGCTGTGCCAGAAGAGCTGGTTTATAGTGGTTCCAAGAAACTCACCGATGCTGTACAGGGAAGCCCCCTTGATGCTGGAAAATTAGTGCTTTCTCCTACGCGTACGTATGCGCCAATAATTAAAGCGATCTTATCCAAATATTCATCTCAGGAAATACACGGAATGGTGCATTGTAGCGGTGGCGCACAAACGAAAATTCTTCATTTTATAGAAGATCTTCATATAATCAAAGACTCTCTTTTTCCTGTGCCTCCATTATTCAAATTAATACAGGAAGAAAGTGGTACGGATTGGAAAGAGATGTACCAGGTGTTTAATATGGGGCACAGAATGGAAATTTATTGTCCAGAAACTATTGCACAAGAGGTGATCAAAATTTCCCAATCTTTTGAAGTAGAGGCTCAAATTATTGGTAGGGTAGAGGCTTCAGAATCTGGAAAATCACTTACCATATCTAGCGAGTTTGGAACCTTCGATTATTAGAGGTACATTCTTGTCTGTTAGGTGTTTGAGATATTTCTCGAAGTAAAAAACCTTACCTACTTTTTTATCGTAAGTACATTGGGGGACGACACTTTTAATGTCGTAATATTTTATGTTTTGGAAAATCACCAATAATTTTTTGTGGGGTTTAAGTACACTCGCAACATTCTTACTTTTCGTTAATCTCGCATCACTTTATTTTTTAGGAGTAGAAGGAGTTAGAGTTATAAGGCTTTTATCTGTTGCCGCGCTTTTTGCTTTCTTTTATTTCAAAACAGAAAGAATTAAACTCTCGATTCTGTTTGTTTTAAGCTTGTTTTTTATTAGAGAATTCTTTTTAGTGTACTATGAAAGTACTATCGGCCACAGTTTTTATTTAATAGTAGGAATAGCTGCATACACTGCAATTTGTTATGAACGCAGGGAGATCATTAAAAAGATTATTTTCAATCCCACATCTTTCATTATTTCAGCGTTGCTGATAGGCTCAAATGCCTTTACTATTTATAAGCTTTCAGAAATCATTTTGAGCAACGGAGATAGTTTCTTTTCTCCAACATTGTTCTATGTATATGGAGCTCTTATGATCAGTTTAAGTACTATCGCAGTTACTTATAACAACTCATATAATAGTGATCGCTCATTACTTTTTATCTTTCTCGCTTTTTGTTTTATTATATCTGATATCTCTTCTCTTTTTGCCTACTATTTTGACTTTTCTTTTCTTTACTATATTGAGAAGGTGGCATTTTTTATAGGGATGAGCATTTTTGTCTATTTCGGGTCTAATACTGTTATAGAAAGAGAAGAGCAGCTACAGATAGAAGCGTTTGAACTTTTGAAGTAGTTTTTGATAGTCTAAGATCGAGGATTTTATTTTATAATATTCGTTCTAAGAGAAGCGCATACCGTAAACAATGTTCTTTATATCTCGTAAGAATTATTGTAAATTCGCTTCCAATTCAAGAAAGTAAATGTTAGATAAACTCCAAATAGTAAAGCAGCGTTTTGATGAGGTAAATGACCTTATTATCCAACCGGATATTATCTCAGATCAAAAGAGATACGTTGAGCTTAATAAGGAATATAAAGACCTCAAAGCACTTATGGAGGTGCGGAGTCAATATATAGAACTTACAGATAACTTAAAGGAGGCAGAAGAGATTATCGCAGACGGTAGCGACCAAGAAATGGTCGATATGGCCAAGATGCAGTATGATGAAGCAAAAACTGGTATTCCAGAGTTAGAGGAAAAAATCAGGATGATGCTCATTCCTAAGGACCCTGAAGATGCAAAGAATGTCGTCGTAGAGATCAGAGCTGGAACCGGTGGTGATGAGGCAAGTATTTTTGCTGGAGATCTGTATCGTATGTACACAAAATTTGTAGATACTGTTCCTGGCTGGAAACACAGCACAGTAGATTATAGTGAAGGTACTTCGGGAGGTTTTAAAGAAATTCAGTTTGAGATCACTGGAGAAGACGTGTACGGTACAATGAAGTTTGAGGCAGGTGTACACCGAGTGCAACGTGTGCCCCAGACTGAAACACAAGGTAGGGTTCATACAAGTGCGGCTACGGTTATGGTGCTTCCAGAAGCAGAAGAATTTGATGTTCAAATAGAGCCTAAAGACGTTCGGGTAGATTTTTTCTGTTCATCAGGACCTGGAGGGCAGTCTGTAAACACTACCTACTCCGCGGTGCGACTAACGCACCTACCTACTGGACTTGTAGCTCAGTGTCAAGATCAAAAATCCCAGCATAAGAACAAAGAGAAAGCCTTTAAGGTACTGCGCTCTAGGCTATACGATATGGAGCTTGCCAAAAAGCAGGAAGAAGACGCTGCCAAACGTAATTCTCAGGTAAGTAGTGGGGACCGAAGTGCAAAAATCCGCACCTATAATTATCCTCAAGGGCGTGTAACAGATCACAGAATAGGTCTTACGCTTTATGATCTACAAAATATTGTCAACGGTGATATCCAGAAAATCCTTGATGAATTGAGGCTCGTAGAGAATACAGAAAAGTTAATGGAGAACGAAAACGAGATATAAAAGTTTTAATAATTCAGAATTCAGAATTCTGAATTCAGAATTATAAAAATGACTACGAAAAAATTAATAGATCAGATTAAAAAAAAGCAATCCTTTCTCATCGTAGGTTTGGACACAGATCTAGATAAAATACCTAAGCATCTTTTAGAGGAAGAAGATCCTATGTTTGCGTTCAACAAAGCAATTATAGATGCCACACAGGATCTTTGTGTTGGGTACAAGCCTAATATTGCGTTTTACGAGGCTTATGGTTTAAGTGGTTGGAAATCCTTAGAGAAAACAATTAATTATATCAACGAGAAGTATCCAGAGCAATTCACCATTGCAGACGCAAAGCGTGGAGACATCGGTAACACGTCTACGAGATATGCAAAAGCATTTTTTGAGAATCTCAGTTTTGACGCTGTCACAATTGCTCCCTATATGGGCAAAGATTCTGTAGAACCTTTTCTTGCCTTTGAGGATAAACACACCATACTTTTAGCGCTTACATCAAATGAAGGGGCGTTCGACTTTCAAACCAAGCAAGTAGACGGTAAAGAACTTTACAAAGAAGTACTAGAGACCTCAAAAACGTATAGTAACAGCGACAGGTTAATGTATGTGGTAGGGGCAACGAAGGCTGAGTTTCTTACAGATATTCGCAAGATCGTCCCTCAATCCTTTTTACTCGTGCCTGGCGTAGGTGCTCAAGGCGGTAGCCTTAGGGATGTATGTAACTATGGAATGACAGAAGACATTGGTCTACTTGTCAATTCATCACGTGGTATTCTTTACAACTCTAGTGGAAAGGATTTTGCCATTGCCGCACGTACTGTTGCACAGCAACTGCAAGAAGAAATGCACGAGATTATGGTCCAGCAAAGCTAGAAAAATGACCGTTACAGATGACTTAGGTCGAGTACTTCACTTTAAATCCCCACCGCTTAGAATTGTATCATTAGTTCCCAGCCAGACAGAATTATTGATTTCTTTAGGCTTGCGCGAAAATATGCTCGGTATCACAAAATTTTGCGTCCACCCACCAGAGCTGCGTTCAGAAAAAAAAATAGTAGGTGGTACTAAGAATGTCAATTTTGAAAAAGTAAAAGAGCTTCTCCCAGATGTGATTTTATGCAATAAAGAAGAGAATACAAAAGAAATAGTGGAACGTATGAGCAAAATTGCTCCAGTACACGTTTCTGATATAATTACCATCGAAGACAATTTACAGATCATAAATCAATACGGAATCCTTTTCGATAGGGAGAAAGAAGCAGGAACGCTTATAGATAGCATTACAACAGAAAGAAAGAGATTTAAACGTAACTCAACCACTTCTTCTCACCGTAAGGTAGGGTATTTTATTTGGAAGGCCCCCTATATGGTAGCTGGCGATAATACGTTTATCAACACCTTACTCGAAGAATGCGGATTTGTAAATGCATTTAAGAATCTAGAAGGAAGATATCCAGAAATTACCCTTGAAGAAATAAACGATGTAGACTTAGTGTTGCTTTCCTCAGAGCCTTATCCATTTAAAGAGAGGCATATTCAGGAAATTAAAGAACATACAGGAACAGATGTAATGTTAGTAAACGGTGAGTTTTTTTCTTGGTATGGGAGCAGGCTAGAAGCAGCTTACCCTTACTTTCAAAAACTACTGAAGACGATTTAAAACTGTAGGAATTTTAATTTTTTATCCAGTTGTAAAGCTTCATAAGCAAGCACATCACTTTTTTCGTGATCCGTATACTTTATATTATACGCCTCCTCAACTACCTTCATATACTTTCGTTCTAGGTAGCTCTTCAGTCTCTTTTGTTTAGCAATAGCATTCATCGGTAGTTCGTTGAAAATGAGGAATTAGTACTTCTAATTTATATAAAAAATTGATATATAGGTAGTTAAAAATTTAATTTTTTTAAATTTTGATGTTTCTTTGGTCGTCCAGATGATGTATAATACATAATTTTTAGCATCTGCCTTCCACAATAACGTTTGATTAGTAAGGAAGCCTTATATTTTTTCTACATTTGATTAAACACATTTACAATGGCAGAAATTGCAAAAAACTCATACGCTTTTAAGTATCTAAGGAATGAGCTTTCTAATGAAAAGCTTTTGGAATTATATCGTGCTATGCTCAAGCCTAGAATGATAGAAGAAAAAATGCTTATCCTTTTAAGACAGGGTAAAGTTTCAAAATGGTTTGCGGGTATCGGTCAAGAAGCAATTTCTGTTGGAGTTACAAGCGCAATGCATCGTGATGAATATATATTACCTATGCACAGAAACTTGGGTGTCTTTACCACTAGGGAGATTCCGCTAGAAAGACTTTTTGGACAATGGCAGGGCAAAGCGAGTGGTTTTACGAAAGGAAGGGATAGAAGCTTTCATTTTGGGACTCAAGAATACAAAATTGTCGGGATGATATCTCACTTAGGCCCACAACTAGGCGTGGCAGACGGGATAGCACTTGCACACAAACTTAAAAACGAAAAAGCCGTCACGGCTGTGTTTACTGGAGAAGGAGGAACGAGTGAGGGAGATTTTCACGAAGCCCTCAATGTCGCTTCCGTGTGGCAGCTACCTGTGTTGTTCTGTATTGAAAATAATGGGTATGGGTTATCTACACCTACGACAGAGCAGTATAATTGCGAGCATCTTGCAGATAGGGCAAAAGGGTATGGGATGGAATCTCATATTATAGATGGCAATAACATTTTAGAGGTATATCAAAAAATATCTCATATTACAGCAGCTATGAGAGAACACCCAAGACCAGTTCTCATTGAATTTAAAACCTTCAGAATGCGAGGTCACGAGGAAGCTAGCGGTACTAAGTATGTACCTCAAGACTTAATGGATCTATGGGAAGCAAAAGACCCCGTACATAATTATGAATCGTTTTTAAGGGAAATTGGAATACTCACTGATGATGTAAACGAGAAATACGCACAGGAAATAACAGAAGAAATAAACAGTAGCCTCCTCATCGCAAACGAAGAAATCCCAATTACCCCTAACTTCGAAACGGAGTTAAATGATGTTTTTTCTCTCCCACAAACAACATCGGATCCTGAATCCTACGAATCCAGTCAGACTGAAGAACTGCGACTCATAGATGCCATTTCTAAAGGTCTAAGACAGTCTATGGAGAAGTATGATGACTTGATACTGATGGGTCAGGATATTGCAGAATATGGTGGAGTATTTAAGATAACAGAAGGTTTTGTAGCGCAATTTGGTAAAGACAGAGTCCGCAATACGCCTATTTGTGAGAGTGCAATAGTAGAAACTGCAATGGGTTTATCCATCAAAGGGATGAAGAGCGTGATGGAAATGCAATTTTCAGACTTTGCAACTTCAGGATTTAATCCTATTGTAAATTACTTGGCTAAATCATATTACCGCTGGGCACAAAAAGCAGATGTGGTCATCAGAATGCCTTGTGGCGCTGGAGTGGCGGCTGGACCTTTCCATTCTCAAACCAATGAAGCCTGGTTTACACACACGCCTGGTCTTAAAGTGGTTTTTCCTGCTTTTCCAGCAGACGCTAAAGGTCTCCTCGCAAGTGCTATAGAAGATGAAAATCCAGTTCTCTTTTTCGAACATAAGGCGCTCTATAGAAGTATACGTCAAGAGGTACCTGTAGCATATTATACCATTCCTTTAGGAAAAGCAGCTTTGCTTTCAGAAGGTGATCAGGTCACCATTATTACCTATGGTGCAGGGGTGCATTGGGCTCTCGAATTATTGGATGAAATGCAAGAGATAAAGGCAGATTTAATTGACTTAAGAACATTAGCACCTTTAGATACAGAAGCGATTTACAGCTCTGTCAAGAAAACGGGAAGAGCCTTGCTTCTCACGGAAGATTCAGGTTTTGGGAATATAATGTCTGATATCTCTGCGCTTATTATGGAGAAGTGTTTCGAATTTCTGGATGCTCCTGTGACTAGAGTAGCGAGTATGGATACGCCCATTCCTTTTAATGCAGCGCTTGAGGCACAATACCTTTCGCGAAAGCGCCTTAAAGAATCTTTAGTAAAGCTACTGGCATACTAACTAGACTTCTCAGGATAGTAACATTGGTTTGAGATCGAGATCCCAAAACAACGTTATTTTTTTGAATTAAAATGATTACATATTTGCCGCTATAGCTTGTACCTCATCTAGAACCCTAAGTAAGTTACCGCTCCAAAGCGCTGCTATTTGCTCCTCTGTATACCCCCTTCTTACAAGTTCTGTCGTTACATTCAAGGTTTCTGATGCATCGCTCCACCCTTTAATGCCACCACCACCGTCAAAGTCTGAAGAGATCCCTACGTGTTCTATTCCTATTTTCTGAACCATATAATCTATGTGGTCTACAAAGTCTGCAACATCTACAGCGGGAGGGAGGTTATCTATTTTTGAGAGTTTTTTCTCTTGAATGGGAAGCATTTTTTGATAGGCTTCATAATAAGCCATACGCTCCTCCATAGGGAGCGCCATTACTTCTTTTCTATCCAGATATTTTACTTCCATAGAATCTGCAATGGTTTTGAGGATTTCTGTTTCTGCATCTGAGCGCTTGTTATATTTTTCTGTGTTGAGATAGCTCTTAAATGCTACCGTTTGTACAACTCCACCATTCTCTTTGATCCACGCTAGTTGTTCATCATCTAGGTTTCTACTATGATCACATAAAGCTCTTGCAGCTGAGTGCGAGGCGATTAATGGTGCATTTGTGATTTCTATCATCTGGCGCATTGCTTCTTTACTTGGGTGGGACACATCTACCATCATACCAACACGATTCATTTCAGCAACCACTTGCTTTCCCAGCTCGCTCAGGCCATTGTGTAGCCATATCCCATCTTCTTCTCCCGTATTGCTGTCGCTCAGCTGGCTATGCCCATTATGAGCTAGAGACATATACCGACCGCCTAGGTCATAAAATTTTTTCACATTAGAAATATCGGTTCCTATGGGATAGCCATTTTCTATACCTATCATCGCCACCTTCTTTCCTGACTTCCAGATCTCCCTTGCTTCTTTTGAGTTCGTAGCGAGTTGTATTTGATCTGGGGCAATGTCCTCACAAAGTTTTTTTATAGCGGCAAACTTAGAGATCGCATTTTCATAGGCTTTTATATAACCTTCTTCATTAAGGGAATCCTGCCCTGTATAGACTATAAACCACGGCACGTCTAGACCACCTTCAATCATTTTGGGCAAGTTTACCTGTGAGGTTAGGTTTTGAGTGTAGTTTATGGAATCTGTAAAGTTTTTAATATTGATATCGCAGTGGGTATCTAGTGTCATCACGTTTGTGTGAATCTCTTGAGCTTTTGCTAGTATTTCTGATTCTGTCATTTTCTGAGGAACTTCCTTGGTTTGATTGCACGCAATTAAAGTTAAGAGTATTGCGCAATAGGTGATTATTTGTTTCATTAGAATTATGATTGGTTATCATTAGATTGAAAGATACGGAAACTGATGAATAGGTACATCTTATATAGGTACATCTCAATTTTGCGGCGGTATGTTGTCAATGCCGGATATTTTCGCGAAAGCGTCAAAAAAAAGAAATCCCTAGCGCAAATGCATCTAGGGATTTCCAAACTAACCAACCAAAATCTATTTTTTATCCTCTACGGACTTTTGATGCACGCGTAGTTGTATTTCCTTTTTTACTAGAACGGCTACTTGATGGTCTAGTACTTCTGTTCTGACTACCAGAACGTGTGCTAGATCTGTTTGCCGATGGCTTTCTACTTGAGCTAGGAGCGGCACTTCTATTTTGAGAAGGACGCGACGTAGGACGAGTAGCAGTTCTCTTAGATCGCTGTGGAGTCGCTTTGCGCTCTACATTGCGAGATCCTTGAGGTCTGGTATTCTGCTGAGCTCGGGGAGTTGCTTTTCTCTCTGTTCTCTTACCAGATGTACTTCTGTTACTTTGCGTAGGTCTTGACCTTTCGGTTCTAGGAGTAGCGCTACGGTCTGCCTTGTTTCCCTGAGCCATCGTCCCTCTGTTATTTTGAGAAGGTCTTGTTCGGCTATTGGACTGATCTCCACGCTTCGTTCTATTAGACATCGTACCACGATCACCTCCAGTAGTCATAGGACGACTTAGATCTGTTCTCGCTGGACGACTGCGGTCTGCAGACGATCGCTTAGCATTCCCTCTTGTATTAGCAGAGAGGTTTCTGTCGTTTCTTGACGTCTCTCTAAGATTATACTTACGACCTCTATCTGAGTTGGACGCTACCCTGCGAGCCTGACCTCTGTCTACGCTTCTAAAACGAGCGTTGTTTCTGTCTATATTATCTCTACGACCATTATTGTGAGCTACACGACCATTATCTGGACGTCTAAAGTCGTGTCTTACGTTTCTATACCCATTGTTATATCCTCTCCAGTAATTATTTCTGTGGTAAGAATAATCGTAACGTATAGGTGAGTAAAACCTTCTATAGGGGGTTGTATATACGAGACATCTATTAAAGATAGGCCTGTAATAAAAGTTGTGGTACGGGTGATATACATAGCTACGGTTATACACATTTATATATCCTGTATAGTGTGAGAAAACCCCGTAATTATTATAGAATATGTTGAGTCCGCCTACATTTGCGATACGGTTATTTCTATAATTGATACGTACACTTCCTGCTTGTGTAAGTCTACCATAGTAATCATAATACAAAGGGGTGTCCTCAATCTGTATTACAGCTCCATACTCATCATACTGTACATAAGGATCATAGTCATATCCTGTGTTAAAACTTATTCCAACAGGTCCGGCTTGAACATTCACACTTACACCTTCAACGTAGTCTGGGATATAAAAGTCAAACTCTCCATCTGGAAAAACAGAAAACTGGATTCCATCTTCGGTAAATATATATTTGCTTCCATCGTACACCGTCCCGCGGCGTCCTCTATCATCTTCTTCTGCTCCGGCGTAGGTGAGCCCATTAAAGGCCAGCAATCCTACTAGTAAAAGGGTGAATTTTTTCATAATTGTCGTTTTTTGATTCTTAATTGATATGTTAATTAATTAACACGATAATAAGGAATCAACTAGCGTGCCAAAAAACGAAAACGTTTGAAATTCACAATGAGCCTTTGCGCGTTCGCGAAAATTTTAAGGGTGGGAGACCGCATAAACATTTGGACTATAGACAATTAAAAATTATCGATAGCCCTAGTCTGTAAGCATTGAGGAGCGTAAGAACTTTAAAGTTTTAAATGCGATGAAAAACTATTGATCGCTATGAATAGGAAGTTATTAGATTATTCAAGCATCAAGCATCAAGCATCAAGCATCAAGCATCCAGCATCGAGCATCCAGCATCCAGCATCCAGCATCTATTTCAGCTTTTCCACATTTTTTTTCATAGACTCCTGCATTCCGGAGTCTGGAGTTTTCTGGGATCTGTATTTAAAGTTTACAAACTCTACCAGCAGTGAAAATGCGATCGTAAAATATAGATAACCTTTAGGGATGGCTCCTATTTCAGAACCAAATACGTTGAGGTGGGATAAGTGGGCGCTTTCTGTAATTAGCATAAAGCCTATCAATATAAGGAAAGAGAGACCAAGTATTTGAAGTGAAGGGTGTTTTGCTATAAAGTTTCCTACTGGCGCTGCAAAGAGCATCATAATACCTACAGATACTACCACAGCTATCACCATAAGTAACAGCGCGTCGTTGGGGTCAGGTGAAATGCCATTAGTCATTCCTACAGCAGTAAGAATGGAGTCAAATGAAAACACCAGATTAATCATTGCGATCTGTATGATGGCTTTGCTTAGCGAGGGAGAGCTTTTTTGCTTGATCTCTTGTTCTTCTAAGCCAGTTTCATCTACTTTCTCGTGTATCTCATGCACAGACTTCCAAATAAGAAAAATACCACCAGCAAATAGAATTACAGCTTGCCAGCTTATCTCTCCTACGATCCAGCTATTGTTGATAAACCAAAAAGGAGCGCTAAGTGCAATGAGGTAGGAGATACCAAAGAGGAGGAGGATACGCATTGCCATCGCGATAATAAGACCAATGTTAGTAGCTTTCTTACGATCTGCATCAGGAAGTTTATCTGCCGCGATAGATATAAATATAATGTTATCTATACCTAATATAATTTCGAGAAATGTAAGAGTAAGCAATGCCACCCAGGCATCTGCGCTAGTAAGGATGTCAAACATTAGTTTATTTTTTTGGCGGTTCCCCTTTGTTTATTGGTTTCTCCTACAAGGGAGTACTCAAAGGTATAAAAATCTCCTTCAGTAGTGAGGATTTTCATATGTATGGCTTTTTCCTCGCTCATACTATTGGGATTGAGTTTCTTTACAATATACTCGCAGTTATTGATCCACCGCACACTTGATGAATCAGCCTTGCCATTGAAATAATCTATCTCTAAGGTGTCGTTACGGATAAACTTAGTTTCGACAAGTTTTCCTTCAAGCAACGTTTCAAAAGTGAAGGTTCCCGTTTTAAAATCGGTGCAGTTCCTTTCTGGAGTTTGGCAACTACATAAAACTGAAAATAGAATACTATATAGAAAGAGCTTTCTCATAGTTCAAAAATACGCCTACTGCTTAAGAGATAAAAATAGAATCGTGTCTTAGCCTTCATAACTTTCAAAAGTTCCATCCTCTTTAAAAATGATGATCCGTTTTATAGGACTTCCAGAAGATGAAATTTTATGCATCGGATGGTCAGATACTGGGGAGGATGTTTGGGATTTTATAGCAGTGTTTTCTGAGGAAAATGGCAGGTCAATTTCTGATGTTTTCAACTCTTTTTTTTGAGCTTTTTTTTCGGGTAGGGCAGCGCTATAGGACTGCATAATATCAACTCTTTTATGATCACTTTTTTTACCGTACAAAAGCCAATACAAATCTATTTCCGGAAAGGTAGAAATCACCTTCATCACAAAGTCTAAACTTGGCTTATTTCTACCTGCCATAAGGTGCGATATTGTAGCACGACCTATATCCATTTTTTCGGCAAAAGCAGACGCAGTGAGCTCCTGATCCTCCATAATTTTTTGGAGGCGTGTGGCAAATTTAGAATTGTCTAGAGTGGTTTCCATTTGTATACGTAAAGATACGTATAGAATTGTAAACATAGCGGGTTGACATAGGAATACTTAACAAATAAGTTATTTATAAATTAAAGTATAGTTTAGATAATTATCCTTAAAATATTGATTAAAAGAACTATAAATAGATCAATTGTAAGCATAGGACAATTTCCAAATGTTAGTGTTCACACTAGGTGTCATTTACGCTTGTAAACGTGTTTACATTTGTAAATTTATGTTTATTGATGTAAAATAGCTTTAAAGTATCTTTGTCTAAGACACATTACGTATGGATACAGAAAGGCTACTCAACTGGCACAAAAATGAGTTTGAAAAAAGATTGATGGGTAGGTATATATTACCTGAAAAAATGAATGAAATTTTAAGGGCCCTGCCAGCAAAGTTTAATCTCAATATAGAAGGAAAATCGGTACTTGAAAAGCCTATTTATTCTATCACTTTTGGAAGCGGAAAAACACGTGTTTTGATGTGGTCACAAATGCACGGAAATGAGAGTACAACCACCAAGTCAATTTTTGATTTTTTAGCGCTTTTGCAAGATGAAAATGAAGCTGAAAGTTGCCGCGATATTTTTGAAAATTTCACCCTTAAGATTATCCCGATTCTCAATCCCGATGGGGCAGAAAAGTGGACCCGGGTCAATGCAAATTCTGTAGATTTAAATAGGGATGCCCAAGACCTAAGTCAGCCAGAAAGTAAAATACTGGATCGTGTTTTTTATTCTTTTCATCCAGATGTTTGTTTTAACCTTCACGGTCAAAGAACTATTTACGGTTTTGAAGAAACGGCTAAATCTTCTGTTTTGAGCTTCCTTTCTCCCTCTGCAGATGTGGGTCGAAAATTCACATTTTCGCGAAAGCGGGCAGCTACCATTATTTCTAAAATACAGCAACGTCTATCTCCTTACCTAAAGGGAGAAATAGGGCGGTACGATGATGGTTTTAATGCTAATTGCGTGGGAGATAAATTTCAAGCTGCTGGAGTGGCGACTGTCTTATTTGAGGCGGGACATTACCCAGGGGATTACGAGAGAGAGGTCACCCGAAAATTTGTGTTTGTAGCGCTAGTGAATGGCTTGAAGGCGGCTCAAGGTGATGACGTAAGCGGAGTAGCAGCCTATAAAAATATACCAGAACATACCAAATGTTACTGTGATTTGCACTTAGTAGAGGGTGCAGAAATCACAAAAGTGCTTTTTAGGGAAGTAGTGAAGGATCACAAATTAGTTTTTATCCCCTCGTCCCTCGAGGCAGATAGCGGAAGTGGAAAATTTGCTCATAGAAGCATTGAGGATGAGAAAGAAATTGAATCTATAAAGTCACAGATGAGGCATTAATATAATGACCTAAGTACTACAACGTTATCGTAAAATTATATTTTTCATTGCGGATTATGTAATGAAAATGATGTATTTTTGATTAAAATGTAATAATTCAAAACAAATGGCAAAATTTAAGTTAGACGAGGTAGATCATCAGATACTAGATATGCTTATAGAAAATACGCGTACTCCTTTTACTGACATTGCTAAAAAACTTCTTATTTCGGCAGGAACCGTGCACGTACGTGTTAAGAAAATGGAAGAGGCAGGTATAATAATAGGTTCGTCTTTAACGCTCGACTACGGGAAACTAGGATATTCTTTTATAGCGTATGTTGGCGTTTTTATTAATAAAACATCGCAGACTACTTTTGTACTTGAGCGCATTGCTCAAATACCATTTGTTACTGTAGCTCACGTAACGACGGGGAAGTTTAATATTTTCTGTAAAATACGTGCTAAGGATACAGACCACGCAAAAAATATAATCTTTATGCTTGATGATATTGAAGGGGTATATCGTACGGAAACGATGATCTCGCTAGAAGAAAGTATAAATGATAAAAAGCGTTTAATGCACTCTATCTTCCAGGATCTAGTGTAATAAATCTTTAAGATAAGTTTGAGCCCCGCTTCTTTATGTTGCGGGGCTTTTTTAATAGCTTTACTAAAAAAAAATATGCGGAAAGATCTAAGATCTGGGAAGGAGTTTAATGAGTACTATACTCAATATGTAAATCTTGTAGGAGATGCTGAGCAGCTGGTAGAGGCCTTGCGTAAGGGAAAAACTAACACGGTTACTTTTTTTAACTCACTTTCCCGTGAGCAACTAGAGATTAGATATGCCGAAGGAAAATGGACCCCAAAAGAGGTCTTACTGCACCTGATAGATACGGAGCGTATTTTTACTTATAGGGCATTGCGCATATCACGTATGGATACAACCCCACTCGTTGGCTTTGACCAGGATGATTTTGTGCTGACTAGTTTTGCAAACAATCGCTCAATATCTTCACTACTTTCTGAATATGAGAGCGTAAGGGAAGCATCCATCTCTTTATATGAAAACCTCGACGCAGAGAGAAGAGCGATTATAGGCACCGCGAGTGAAAGTCCTCTAAGCCCAAGAGCTGCGGGATATATCACCGCTGGGCACGAGAAACATCATATTACAATTATAAAGGAAAGGTATCTTTAAATTCTTAGGAGGCTGCGTTCATAGTATAAAATTCAAAAGCCTCATAAATAAGCTCATTTGATGCCTGTTGGTCTATCACTGGCTTTGCTATGGCTTCGAGAAGCACAAAATTTAGTTGTCCGTTACTATTCTTTTTGTCATATTTGAGATATGCTAAGATTTTTTCTATGTCCGCTTTCGCGAAAATTACAGATTCATACATCTCGTTAAAAACAGTAGTGATCTCTCCGAGCTCCTCTTCTGTAAGCCCAGTGAGCCTGAAGGACAAATAGCTTTCAAGAATCATACCTATAGCAATGGCCTCTCCGTGTAGGAGTGATTTTCTTTCGGTACTTTCTAGGCAATAAGATTCTATTGCGTGCCCTAAGGTGTGCCCGTAGTTAAGCGTTTTTCTCAATCCTTTTTCTGTTGGGTCATCGAGCACAACATTATTTTTTATGAGAACACTCTCATAAATGAGCTTATCAAGATCGCTCCCACTCTTTGAAGTAAGGTCTGTAAAAATCTTCCAATAAGCCTTGTCTGCGATAAGACCGTGCTTAAGCATTTCTGCAAGTCCGGACCTTAATTGGATTTGGGGTAGTGAACTTAAGAAAGCGGTATCTATCAGTACCATTTGTGGATTATTGATTACACCCACAAGATTTTTTAGAGCTCCAAGATCTACGCCTGTTTTTCCTCCTATACTGGCATCTACCATCGCAAGAAGAGAGGTAGGGATATTTACAAAATCCATCCCCCGCTTAAAAGTACTCGCCACAAAACCGCCAAGATCTGTCACCACGCCACCGCCTAGATTTATGATAAGTCCTTTTCTGTCTGCATCCAGTTCAGATAATGCCTCCCAGACTCCTGTGCAGGTGGTAATAGTTTTATTTTCTTCTCCTGGTTCTATCTCGAGAACCTCAATAGGTAGCTCTGAAGTTAATTCACCTAGAAACAGTGAAAGACAGTTTTCATTCGTATTGCTATCCGTAAGAATAAAAATTTTGCTGTATTCACTTTTATCTAAAAAGTTATTGAGAAGCTCATATCCATTTTCATTAAAAACTACTTGATACGACGCTGCTTGTATAGGATTCATTGTGTTGACTATTTAAGGATACCAAATTACTTACTTTTTAGTAAAAACAGTTTAATCTTGATTTATATTTGTGCAGCATAAAAAAAACCTATGAATACAACACTTTTTGAAAACACCAAAAGAGCATTTATGCTCAAGTCTGACAGTGAGTTAGAACGCGCATACTTTCTTTTTAAAATGATTTCAAAACAACCACTTGTTCGTATAGGAACGGCGGCTACGAGATTTGCGCTCAGTGCAAACTTGCCGGTAGAGGGATTGATACGCAGTACGGTTTTTGATCACTTTTGTGGTGGGGTAAATGAAGAAGACTGCTTACCTGTGGTAGATAAGTTATATGAGGCAGGGGTAAGCGCCGTATTAGATTATTCTGTAGAGGGTAAGGAAGATGAATCGCAATTTGATGCTTGCCGAGATAAGGTGTGTAGCATAGCAGATTTTGCCGAGAACAAGAGCGCAATGCCCATATTTGTAGTAAAGCCTACGGGATTAGGGCGCTTTGCGATCTGGCAGAAAATAACGGAAGGAAAAGAACTCACAGAAGCAGAGACCCAAGAGTGGGAACGGATTAAAGCTAGAGTAGAGGCAGTCTGTAAAAAAGCGTATGAGACTAAGGTCGAAGTTCTCATAGATGGAGAGGAGTCTTGGATGCAAGACGCAGCAGATGATCTTATTCAGGAAATGATGGCTACGTACAATAAAAAAGAAGCTATCGTTTATAATACGTTACAATGTTACAGACACGACAGGCTTGATTATCTCAAAAAACTTCACCTCGATGCAAAGGTAAAGGGATATAGGATAGGGGTAAAGATTGTGCGTGGTGCCTATATGGAAAAGGAGAATGAACGCGCAAAGGAAAAAGGATATCCTACTCCTATTTGTCCAACCAAAGCCGCGACAGATGCCAACTTTGATGCGACAATGCGTTATATTTTTGAGAACTTAGCAGATATTTCGGTATTTGTGGGGACTCATAATGAAAGGAGCACTTTACTCGCCTTGGAATTTATGGAAGAGTTTGGAATAGCTAAAAGTAATGAGCGGGTATGGTTTGGTCAATTATATGGAATGAGTGATCATATAAGCTTTAATCTAGCAGAAGAAGGCTACAATGTTGCAAAGTACATCCCTTTTGGACCTGTAAAAGATGTGATGCCATATCTCATAAGAAGAGCTGAAGAAAATACATCGGTCGCAGGACAAACCAATCGCGAACTAGCATTACTCAAAGCAGAGAAAAAGCGGAGAAAGCTTTAATCTTTTAACAGAGCTATCGACTGAACTTTTACGGAGTCTTCACAATTGAGAAGGATGAGCGTCATTTCCTTTTCGGAGATGAGTTCGTGATTAATCACATAGTAGCCGCAGGGCTCTTTACGGGTTTCGCTCAAGCCAAAATCTACATCTCCGTAGCGCAGGATTTCTGTAATGGCTGTGGTATCTAGGTTATTTCTTTCTAGGCTCTCTCTCGCTTCCGCGGAAATGCTATAGGGTTTAGATCTTATATTTTTTAATACCCTCGCCTCTGGAAAATAAGCACAGCTGGTCCTCTTCCCACTAAAAAAGAAAGCTAAAATGATTAAGCCTATAGAGAATCCTCCTAGGTAGTATCCTATTCTATGTAAAAGACGCATATTAAAATATGAGAAGATTGATGTCGCGGTAGGAAAGGTCAAACCAATCTGCCACCGATTTATTAGTTAAAACTCCGTGGTAAAAGTACAATCCATTTCTCAATCCATTATCAAAGCGTAGCTTATTTTCTATACCACCTTCCTCAGCAATGTCGAGAAGATATGGCGTAAAGATATTACTCAGAGAGACAGATGCCGTTCTTGCGTAGCGCGCAGGAATGTTAGGCACACAATAGTGAGTGATATTATGTTTTTTAAATGTAGGATTATCGTGGGTAGTGATCTCACTTGTTTCAAAACAACCCCCCATATCTATACTCACATCTATAATGACAGCGCCATTTTTCATTCCTTCTACCATCTGTTCTGTGACCACAATGGGTGATCTATTTGTGCCTCTTACGGCGCCGATGACTACATCACAACGTTTTAGAGCTTTTATAAGATTTTTAGGTTGTATGGTAGATGTATATAAGGGCCTTCCAACATTTACCTGAATGCAACGTAGTTTTGTGATAGAATTATCAAAGAGTTTTACGTTTGCCCCTAGGCCCAAGGCACTGCGGGCAGCAAATTCTCCTACGGTACCAGCACCTAGGATTACTACTTCTGCAGGGGGTACACCACTGATGTTGCCCAGTAGCATTCCTGTACCTGTATCTTTATTACTCATTATTTCTGCAGCTATCTGCACCGCAGCAGTACCAGCAATTTCTGATAGTGTTCTTACGGCTGGATAGGTGCCATCTTCATCACGTATAAATTCAAAAGCTAGCGCTGTAACCCGTTTAGAAGCGAGTTTTTCAAAATATTCCTTTTTTTGGGTTTTGATTTGAAGCGCAGAGATCAGCACCGTTTGCGGATTGAGATATTCAAGCTCTTCTTTAGACGGTGGCTCTACTTTAAGAATCATCGGGCACGAGAATACTTTTTTTGTATCGCTCGTCACTTCTGCTCCGGCTTCACTATAATCTTTATCGGTGTATCGAGCACCTTTACCAGCTTTAGACTCTAGGAGTACGCGATGTCCATTTGCTGTGAGTGCAGCCACGGCATCTGGGGTGAGGCAAACCCTTTTTTCTTGGAAGTGGGTTTCTCTAGGGATGCCTATAAATAGCTGACCTTTTTTTCTTTCAATCTCAAGTTTTTCTTCTTGAGGTAATAACTGTTCTTTAGTAAAGGGGCTGCTGCTATCCATTAAATGCCATTATTTACTCAAAAATACGGAAAATTTAATCTTGTTATAGAGGTTTATATTGCGTCTGTTTGGAGATCTGAGTTATGAGTTATGAGTTATGAAATCTGAGTTATGAGTTATGAGTTATGGAGGCTTGCGGATGTGGAGATGTGGAGATGTGGGGATATGAGGATGTGCGGATGTGGAAATGTGCGGATGTGGAAATGTGCGGATGAGGATTTTCTTTCTGTATAGCGTTTCAGGATTTAAATAGTAACGTCTGATCTTACAAAAGACTAGTGAGGTTGTATTGGATGTAAGGTATGTCAGTTTTTACCCCATAAAAGAAGGCTCTTTGTCATCATCTTCCTCTTCATCCTCATCTACCTCATTATCACCTACTTCTGGAAGGTCAAGAGGAGAGTCTGCAGGGATGGAAACTATTTTACCGTTCCAGCGTACGCGTTTGAGTTCTGTATTTTCTAAATCAATACCGTAAATACGGTCAAAGATTTTATTCCTAATTCCATATGAAAATGCTAGAACGCCAACAATCACAGGAACTAAAATATAATATTCATTAGAATCTATAAATTCAAAGTCATCACCCAGTGTGGTATATATTTGGATTATATACATAACAATGGGTATAATAAGGGCGTGATACCACCAATGCCTACAGGTTAAGAACCATATAATAAGTAAATAAAGAGGTACTAACTTTTGAAAAAGTACCCAAGCCAATACATCAATAGCTTCATAATAACCACTTTCATATGTACCAAAAAAAGTTTCCCACCTTTGTACTGATGGGAAACTTTTATAAAGTAGTGCTATTAATGGCGAAACAGCTATCAATATTACTATTAGTACTCCATAAAAAAGAGACTTCCTCTTAATTACTCTTTGGTTTTTTAATCCTTGCTTTTTCGATTGCTTGGTCTGCATTTACATCGTTAATTGCAGTGTAAGATAATGCTGTAGCGCCTGCAATGAGCAAGCCTAGTACTAGTGCTTTTAATTTCATAATTTAGAGTGTTTTGAGTTATGATTTGTTGCTACAAACATCACCTATTTCACCTAAAATCGCACTATCGGATTTTTTTAATACTTTCGCATATTTTTTGTTAAAAAATCTACAAATTTTATTCTTACACTAAGTTGGGTTTAATCTATGAAATTAGTTTTTTTCGATTAAAAGTTTTGGTTTGTGTTCATCGTCCTTGTCAATATACATCTAGAAAGAAAGTTCTTACAAAATAAAATAAAAATTTTAACTTTTCTTTAACATCCGTGTTCCAGTTCAAAGCTCCGCTTTTCTGCATTTTCTTGAGATATGGTTATTTTTTGAGCGTCTTCAGGTAAATAATTAGAAATATGTTCTGGCCACTCAATAAATATGTAATCCCCTGTTTCTAGATAGTTCTCAAATCCTAAATCCAGTATTTCCTCTTGATTGTTTATCCGGTAGCAATCAAAATGGTAAATCGTCTTTCCATCTCTCAGATTTATATTCATTAACTATTGAGAATGTAGGACTTGATACAGATTCCTTTACGTTTAATGCAGACGCTATAGCTTTTATAAGCGTGGTCTTACCTGCTCCCATCTCGCCGTTAAAAAGTAAAACTGTACTTTTTGTCTGATCTAAAATTTCTCTAGCAACGCTCTCTAATTCTGATAAATTGTATGTTCTCTTCATTACTTAAAATATCATCACCGCACCAAATATAATAAGAACGCCCCATTATAAAAACAGGGCGGTAACCTTATAAAATCAATGTTGTGAGAATAATCTTTAGTTGTAGGTCAAATCTTTCTTTTGAAATTCCATAGTTCCGTTTGTAATTCTTCTTTTGCCGAAAACGTGTAGATTGGTTATTATTTTCGCGAAAGCGGGATAGAAAATTTAGCAAATGAATTTGGCGATGTGTATTTTAGTCAAATTCGCTAAGACCATAAATAACCTGTTTCATTTTACTGCCGTTAATTTCTACGGGTTTATAGGCAGTATTAAATTTTTCTATAGAGACCGCAATACCGGTCTTTAATGTTTGATATTCCTGCGGGATTTTTGAACTGCATTGCTCTTCGTTCTCATAACTATGGAGCATAATGCCAAATTTCTCGTAAAATTTACCGCCCTGATCGATAAAGGCGTTGTACTGAGTGATAAATTGTAAAAGTCTATCTATAGGAAATTCTAAGTTTATGGCCATTTTATGCGCACGATATTTCTGACTTTCATCTAGTGACGCATTATCCAATACTTCTAGGTAATGATTGAGCTTGCTGGAAACACCGTCCCAATCATCTGTATTTCTACATTCTTTAAGAGGCGTACTATAGTTTATGGGTTTAGTATAATCTACAAAGAGTTGCTGGAGATCTTTCATTATACTTTCATTACTCTTTTGTAAAAAGGTGGTTTCGAAGTAGATGGTGTTGAGATCATTATGCATCCTTAAGGTAAAATCGAGAATGCATTCTATTTCCTGTAGGTTTGTTTCTTTTTCTTCTTTTGTGGCGTTAGGGGAATTAAACATCGAAACAAAGGAATGTATGATAGATGTATAAATATTATTTCCTAGGAGGCTCGTTATATTAAATCCAGCTTTCTTTTCTTGTTTAGACGAAATAACGGATTTTATTTTTGCAAATTCTGGATATTGGTTGGGATTGGACATTTTATTGATCTCGCTTAACGTTGAAACTGAGGCAAAATGATGATCTAAGGCCAAGGTCTTATCATATAAAATTTTTATGATCTGTAGCCCTTTTATGTACCTCACTTTACTGATGTCTGAGGAGGCGGCCATTTTGAGTTTCGTAAGCTCACTTTTTAGTTTTTCTCTAGCTAAGAGGATGTCTAGTTTATCCTCTATGTTTTTTGAAATAGAAAGGGCACTTTCCAATTCATTGAGGCGGGTATATTTTTTTTGAACATCATTTTCATAGTGATTGTGGATGGTAAGGACTTCTTCATCAAGAATTGTCAAGAGTTCTGGGATAGTAGCAATTATCTTTAAGTGTCTAGGATCCTCACCCGTATCTGTAGCTGCTGCTGAAAGAAAATAACTTAAAACCGTCAGTAGTATACATAAAATTGTTTTCATACGATTCTTTTAAGAGCTATTCGCTGTTAATTTATGATTGTAATGTCTATAAACTCTTTTGAAATTACGGTTGGGTAGGAGTGCGCTTTGAGTTCTGTGATTTGCTGTGATTTTATTGTGGACGTTTTTGCAATGATTTCTTGTGGCAGGGGTACGGATTCTTCTAAGAGAAAAATTTTATCAGTTCCTTTGTCTTTCCCGATGGGTGGTGATAAAACCCTACTCGCCTCGTCCTCTGTAAGTCTGTCTCTGATGATTCTTAGAATCAGTGATCCATCTTTGCCTGTTATAAAGGTTGCATTGTAATCTCTGGATATATTTTTATCAGTTTCATCTACCATTGTAAAATTACAAGCGCCTGATCCAAAACAGCCTGTTCTTCTCCCGATACTCATTTTAGTGTTTTGAGACTGGGCAAGGGTTGTGAGGCACACTAGGAGTAGTGTGGTTAGGATTGTTTTCATAATATAATTATTGAGATGCTTTAGAATATCCCATCTTGGTGAGACCTTCACTAATTCCTTCCATATGATCACGACCATAAATTATCGCTACTTTAGGAAAGGTATCATTTTCTAGATATTGTAAGATATAATTGTTTCTAAAATTCACAATTAGGTCTTGAAGAATTTCTGGAGACATCGCGATATCATTGCAATTGGATATTTGCAATAAACCAGTTTCAAAGTCGCAATTCTCTAACAAAATTGCTCCATACTTTAATTCATAATAATTTATCAAATCCTCAATGGAAACATCTAAGTTGCTCGAATTAGAATTTTGAAGGCCTAAATCCTTATAAGAAGGTTGAGAAATCAATTTTTTCTTGGGCTTAAATTTACCTTTAAAGAGAGAATCAATATTGTCAGTATATCCATTTGTATTATATGGGATACCTCTTATTTTCTTAAATTTCCTCAAAATAGTATCATTACTAGAAGCTGCTAATTGTTCATAATATATGTGATAACCTTTCTTGTCTAAAGAATCGATATTTTTTTTTAAACTATAGTAATATTTTTCCGTACCAATATGATTTAGGGGTATAAGAATTTTTGATGAATTTTTAGATTCGAATTGGATTAAATCTATTTTATCATCGTAAACTCCTATATCCTGTAAGGCATAATTGAAAAAATAACTCTTACAACTCATTAAACAGAGCATTAGACCTAAATTGTAAATTTTCGTACTTTTCATAAGACATTATTTAAAATAAAGGGAGCTATTATATTTATATTCAAAATAACCCCCTTTCACGATTATTTCATTACCATAGCTTCGAGGGCTGCAATAATAACAGTTACAACAGCATTTGTAATTGCTGAACCTCCTTCTTCACCAAATATATTACCTAAGTGACAAAATAATTGGTACCATTTGCATTTCTTTCTTGTTTGCGACTCTAGTGGATTATTTTCTAATTGACTTTTATTACCACCAAAGAGAGCAATATTGCCAGAAATTGAAGATTTCGAATTATCTCTTTCGTATTTCAAAGTATAGAGGTAGGCATCTGCAAATGTTTTGCCATCGTCCTGAAGAGCAATATTTCGAGATGATGCGTTAGAACTTAAATATCCATAAGCTTTTTTTAACATAGCCTCTCCTTGGGGTGGAAGTGTTGGTAGAGCTGTGCGAAGATTTACATCTCCACTGCCTATAAGAACCTTAAGTTTAAATTGTTCATACGAATCTCCTTCCTCATAAAAAGGCCTTACAGATTCGACAAATGAAACCATCCCTTCTATAGTAGCTCTATGAAGTTCTTTGGTTTGTTCTTTACTTAGTTCTTTTCCAATCAAAATTTGCTGGGCATTCATATTTCCTACAGCCCAAAAAGCTACAAGGAGAATTGATAAGATTATTTTTTTCATAATTTAAGTTTTAATAAATTCACCTACTCATACGCTTTTCGGTTACCGCGGCTTGGTTTAGGGTGGGAGCTTCCCACGCTGTAAACTTTTGCCTGAAATTATAATCTTGTGTATATTTGAATAATAAGAGCAGACGCAAGTTTGTTTTTTTCGAAACGACGAGAGCATCTACCTAGTAGGTGCTTTCTCTTTTTGTGGGTTAGCTTACTTTTTCACTAGAATCTGTTTTGGTTACTGTTGAGGCAAATCTGGGCCAGAAAAACCGCAATAACAAACTAACATTCGGAAGATTGATAAATCTTCCATACACTTTTGTAAATTTTCCGAGGGATTTTCTTAGGTTCGTTTTATGAAAGAAATCCGATTGCTTACCGTACTTCTTGCATTTACTTTATTTTCAAATCCCTCAAATTCTCAAGAAGAATTGCTTGAAGGGTTTGTGATGCCCGATTCTTTGAAAAAACACAGCTACACTGAACTTTTTAATCAATATTATAAATTTTCCCAATTTGGAGTTAGTTTAACCAATAGGGAAGACTCCATCATCGCGGTAAATTTTGCTAAATCCTATCTTTATAAAGCATTGGGAGAAAGAGATACTACAAGAATAGTTGAAGGGATTTTATATAGTGCTAGGGAAGCAATGGATTTAAAAAGACTTCATATAGCTGAAACACTTTATTATAAAAATAAGAACATCCTTTCGCAGCAAGATATTTTCTTAAATTATTTTCTAATTGATTATATCAGTGGAGACTACAGGAGATGTTATAAATATTTGTTCAAAACTGATTCTATTGAGAAATTGCTAGGAAGAAAGCGGTATCGTTATGAAATTGATAGATACTTTAATATTTTAAATGCGAATTGGGGAGATAAAGAGGCAGCCATTAAAGGATATTTAGAAGATATTCAAGTGATTCAACGCGAAGAATATTTAAAATTGAATCCTCTCTATACTGCATCTGAGGTAGAGGAAGTCATAAATAATAAGAGATACGCAATAGCTTTGGCGCACTACGAAAGTAAAGAGTACAATTTAGCTAGTAAATATCTTGATACTATTTACAAAATTGGACTTTTAAATAACGAATTAAATCTAGTGGAGCGATACCTGTCTTTAAAAGGAGCGATCTTTTACAGAAATGGCAATTATAAAGAGGCTTTGGAACATACGAATGCCTATTTAGAAAATAGCCAACCAAATACTCCTTACGGTATCAGTAGATCTTTAGTTATAAAAGGACTGACATTATGGGAACTTCAAGAGAAAGAGCTCGCCGTAGCTTCTCTTAAAAAAGCAGATAGTATCTACCAACTCACACAGGATGAATTTGAAGAACTGGGGGAGGGCTATGATGTACTGATAACTTATTATAAAGAGATAGGCGACCAAGAGCAGCAACTTTTATATTTAAACAAGCTCCTTGATTTCGATAAAGAAATAAATAGTAATTATCTGGAGATTGCTCCAGCAATCCAACGTTCTTATACGGTACCTAAACTTCTCGAAGAAAAGAATAGTCTTATAGATGATCTCAACAATAAGAATTCTTCACATCTTATGGCGAGGTATTACTATTGGGCAATCATTGCGTTCCTGATTATTATAGCTGCCTACTTTTACTTATTACGTTCTATCTATAAGAAGAGATTTCTTAAAATCGATAGGAAATTCAATGCCAATGTGTCCATAGTATCTGAGGATCCTAATGATGCAAAAAACGAACTGTGTCAGCTGGATCCCTCACAAATAAACAGTATTGCGCAAGGGTTACAAATTTTTGAGTCCACATTACAGTACGTTGATAGTGCAATCACACTCAAAACGCTTGCTAAAAAACTAGATACCAACTCTTCTTATCTCTCTAACTATATAAATGCCATCAAGGGTGTGAATTTTGCTACGTACATAAGCGATCTCAGGGTAAATTATGCTATTGAACGTATCTATAATGACGACAAATTTAAGTCCTATACGATAGATGCTATGGGTGAAGAAGTGGGATTCTCTACGGGAAGATCCTTCAGTACCCACTTTAAAAGAGTAACCGGTATTAATATGTCTTACTTTCTTAAAAACTTAGAAAAATCTAGAAAAATTGCCGCGCAAAAGAAAAGCTTTGTAGAAGCATAGAACGTTCAATCTACCTTCTTGTTTGATGCTCGGCGTTCAGACCAATAGAATCCATACGTTTTGTGCTACACCTTTACTTCTGATTCTCGTAAATAAAAACCAACCATCCTGCTAGCCCCGATTGGAATGAAAACCACGCAATGAAGCGGTAGCGCAATGAGTAGTTGTAATGAAAAGCGGGAAACGGCTCTTGTAAACAAGTCCTAAACTCCCGCTCTAAAATCCAGTACTATTTATATTTAGTATTCCCTACTTAGGTTCCATTACTACAAAAGGAATAATCATCTCTTCAAGACTCACGCCACCGTGCTGATAGGTGTTGCGATAATAACTCACGTAGTGATTATAGTTATTGGGATAGGCAAAGAAAAAATCACTTTTGGCAAATATGAAAGAACTACTCATATTTATGCTAGGTAGATGCACAGACCTAGGATCTTTGGCAGCAAGTACTTCTTTATCTTCGTAGGTAAGGCTACGGCCCGTCTTATATCTTAAATTTAGGCTCGTATTTTTGTCCCCTATTACTTTAGAAGGGTTTTTTACATTAATCGTACCGTGGTCTGTAGTGATGATAAGCTTAAAGCCCATCTGCTGTGCTTGCTGTATCATCTCTAGAAGTGGGGAGTTTTTAAACCAGCTTTCCGTTAAGGAACGATAGGATTTGTCATTGCTCGCCAGTTCCTTAATAACTTCCATTTCCGTTTTAGAGTGGGAGAGCATGTCTACAAAGTTATACACCACGACGGTAAGGTCTTTATCCTTCTGGGATTTAAAATTGTCTGCCAGTTTCTTCCCGCCTTTGAGATTTGTAATTTTATGATAATCCCAATTGATATCTAAGCCAAGTCTTTTGAGCTGTGCTTCAAGAAAATCTGCTTCATACATATTCTTACCACCCTCATCTGTATCATCTAGCCAGAGGTCTGGATGTTTCGTTTTCATATCTGCCGGCATAAGCCCAGAAAAAATAGCATTACGGGCATATTGAGTTGCCGTAGGTAAGATACTATAATAGGGCTCTTCCTTAGTTTTTTTGTAGTAAGATGATAGGTGTGGCTCAAAAGCCTTCCATTGATCATATCTCAGGTTATCGACCACTACAAGAAGTGTAGGCTCTCCTTTTTTTATGTGAGGAGCTATACGCTCTTTAAATAAGGTGTGCGACATAATGGGAGCGTCGTGACCTTCAAACCAGTCTTCATAGTTTTTATCTACAAACTTGCAGAACTGGCTGTTTGCCTCAGCCTTTTGAGATTCTAGAATCTCAAACATCCCAGTATCCTCTATATTCTCAAGTTCCATTTCCCAATAGATAAGCTTTTGGTAAAGTTCTGCCCACTCCTCAAAACTGTTTACCATAGAAAGGTCCATCGCAATCTTTCTAAACTCTTGCTGGTAAGAGGAGGTGGTTTTCTGAGAGATCAATCTACTGTGGTCTAGATTTTTCTTAAGGCTGAGTAAAATCTGGTTAGGATTTACAGGTTTTATAAGGTAATCTACGATTTTAGAGCCTATGGCTTCTTCCATAATATATTCTTCCTCACTTTTTGTGATCATTACCACAGGCACACTCTCCCGTTTATTTTTGATCTCGCTCAGGGTCTCCAGACCCGTAAGCCCTGGCATATTTTCATCAAGGAACACGATGTCAAAGTTTTTTTCGTCTATAAGTTCTACTGCTTCGGCACCATTGGTACAGGTAGTAATTTCATAGTTCTTTTTTTCTAAGAATAATATATGTGGCTTGAGAAGGTCTATTTCATCATCTACCCAGAGTACTTGTATCTTGCTCATAAAATGTATGTTCTATCAATTGTTAGGATTTTGTCTTTATAGTAAAGAAGGGGATAAGGCTTATATTTGTTAAGAAGAAGGTTTTTTATAAAACTTCTTTAGCTTTTGCGAAAATTTTAAAACATCAAAACCTCCTTAGAAATCTAACCCTTGCTACACAAAACTACAATAATAAACGACCCTATTTACGGATTTATTACGATCCCAAATGGGTTGATATTTGATCTGATACAGCATACATATTTCCAAAGGCTCCGCAGGATTACTCAAATGGGACTCTCATATCTAGTATATCCAGGTGCACACCACACCAGATTTCATCACGCTCTGGGTTGCTTGCATATTATGGATAAGGCTCTTGAGACACTTATACATAAAGGTGTGGCAATAACTCCAGAAGAAAAAGAAGCTACACTCATCGCTATATTATTGCACGATATAGGCCACGGTCCTTTCTCCCACGCGATGGAACATAGCATAGTAGATGGAGTGAGCCACGAGCAGATTTCCTCGCTGTTTATGGAAGCTCTCAACGCCGAGTTTAACGGAAGTTTAACGCTGGCCATTAATATTTTTAATGGTTCTTACCACAGGGCGTTCTTAAATCAGCTGGTATCTGGACAGCTGGATATGGATAGAACAGATTATCTTAAGCGTGATAGTTTCTACACGGGGATGGCAGAGGGTAATATTAATACAGAACGTATCATCGCAATGCTCAATGTGCAAAATGATGAGCTATTGGTAGAAGAGAAGGGAATCTATACCGTAGAAAAATTTTTAGTAGCCCGCAGGCTAATGTACTGGCAAGTGTATTTACACAAAACAGGTATCGTAGCAGAGCAGCTCATCACAAGGGTCTTAAAACGTGCAAAGGAGCTTTCACACCAAGGACAGCATCTGCCATCTAGCACTGCGCTTTCCTTTTTTCTCAAAAACAACATTGATAAACATACCATAGAAGAAAGTCTAGAAACTTTTGCGCGGCTCGATGATTACGATATTATCATGGCGATGAAAGAATGGTGCGGACACGAAGATTTTGTTCTCAGTGAGTTGTCAAAATGTGTAATAAATCGAGACCTTCTTAGCGTTAAAATCAAGAAAAAACCTTTTGCAAAAGAAAAATACCAAAAGCATATTACAGCCCTTCAAAAAGAGTACGACATTACTGAGCACGAGGCATCTTATTTTGTTTTTACTGGAGAGATCTCAAATCTGGCCTATAATTATAAAAAAGGAGGTATTAATATTTTAATGTCTGATGGTTCTATAAAGGATGTTGTAAAAGCCAGCGATCAGTTAAGCTTGAAATCCCTTACGAAAGAAGTAGTAAAAAACTATCTCTGTTACCCAAAAGCCAAAGTTTAATTTTTCCTATTTTTGTTGAAGATGAAATTTACCGCAGCTCAAATCGCAGGCATACTTGAAGGAACAGTGGTGGGTGACCCCGAGGTTCAAGTTTCAAAACTTGCTAAAATAGAAGAAGGCACTCAGGGCTCTCTTACTTTTCTTGCAAATCCTAAGTATACACACTATATCTATAGTACTCAATCTTCCATTACCATCGTAGGAAATGATTTTGAGCCAGAAAAAGAAATTACCACAACTCTTATAAAAGTAGAAGATGCCTACACCGCATTTTCAAAATTATTAGAATATTATAATCAGGTAAAGCTCAATAAAACGGGTATAGAACAACCTTCGTTCATCAGTGACTCTGCTACTTACGGCGAGGGACTTTATTTAGGTGCATTTGGATATATAGGTGATAATGTCGTGATAGGAAAAAATGTAAAGATTTACCCCAATGTTTACATCGGAGATAATGTGACTATAGGCGATAACTCTGTACTATTTGCTGGGGCTAAAGTATATTCAGACTGTATTTTAGGAAATACCGTATATATCCATAGTGGTGCCATAGTAGGTGCAGACGGTTTTGGATTTAACCCTGATGACAATGGGGTCTACAAGAAAGTACCACAAACAGGTAACGTGATCATAGAAGATAACGTAGATATTGGAGCAGGAACTACGATAGATCGTGCTACTCTAGGATCTACTATAATCAGGGAAGGTGTAAAACTCGATAATCAGATTCAAATAGCACACAACGTAGAGATTGGGGCTCACACTGCTATTGCAGCACAAACAGGTGTCGCGGGATCTACCAAGATAGGAAAACACTGCCTCATAGGAGGCCAGGTAGGAATTGCGGGACACATCACTATTGGTAATTACGTGCGTATACAAGCACAGAGTGGTATCGGTAGGAATATCAAGGACAATGAAGTATTACAGGGATCACCATCATTTAACTATAATGATTGGAACCGCTCTTATGTACATTTTAAAAATTTACCTAAGATCGTAAAGAAGGTTAACGAACTAGAAAAAAAACATAAGTAAATGAGTATAGCTAAAGCACAACAGCGTACCATAGCAAAAGAGGTGTCTCTTAAGGGTGTTGGTTTACATACAGGTGCAGAGGTCACAATGACGTTTAAACCGGCTCCAGAAAACCACGGTTACAAATTTAAGAGAGTAGACCTAGAAGGTACTCCCGTCTTAAATGCTGATGCATCTCTGGTCACAAACACGCAAAGAGGTACTAATCTCGAGAAAAACGGTGTGTCAATCCAGACCACAGAGCACGTGCTCGCTGCCTGTGTTGGACTTGAGATAGACAACTTGTTAATAGAACTAGACGCCTCAGAACCTCCTATTATGGATGGTTCTTCAAAGTTTTTTGTAGAAGCCTTAGAGAAGGCTGGAGTCGAAGAGCAGGAAGCTGAGCGTGATGAATATATAGTAAAGGAGATCATTACATACTTAGATCAAGAATCTGGTAGTGAGATTATCCTGATGCCAGCAGATACCTATCAGGTGACCACGATGGTAGATTTTGGCACAAAAGTATTAGGCACTCAAAATGCCAGTATAAAAAGTCTCTCAGATTTTAAAGATGAAATTTCAGATAGTAGGACTTTTAGCTTTTTGCACGAGATTGAGATGCTCCTTGAGAACGGTCTTATAAAGGGTGGAGATCTCAATAATGCCATTGTTTATGTAGATAAAGAACTCTCACCCTCTACGATGGAGAAATTGAGAAGTGCTTTTAACAAAGAGCATATTTCAGTAAAGCCAAACGGTATTTTAGACAATCTAACACTGCATCACCCTAATGAAGCAGCCAGGCACAAGCTACTAGACGTTATAGGAGACCTTGCGCTAGTGGGAACGAGAATACGCGGAAAAATAATTGCTAATAAACCTGGACACTTTGTAAACACGCAATTTGCAAAGAAACTACAGAAAATCATAAAGGCAGAACGTCGTAACTATGTCCCAGATGTAGATCTGCACGCAAAACCCGTAAAAGATGTGAACCAGATAATGGAGATGCTACCTCATAGACCTCCATTTTTGCTCGTAGATAAAATTTTAGAACTCACAGAAACCCACGTGATCGGTATTAAGAATGTGACGATGAACGAGCCTTTCTTTGTAGGTCACTTCCCAGGAGCACCAGTAATGCCAGGGGTATTGCAAATAGAAGCAATGGCACAGACGGGAGGTATACTTGTACTTAGTACAGTGCCAGATCCAGAGAACTATCTAACATATTTGATAAAAATTGATAACGTTAGGTATAAGCATCAGGTAGTCCCAGGAGATACACTTATTTTTAAATTAGATCTTTTGTCCCCAATACGTCGAGGGATCTGTCAGATGCAAGCACGCGCTTATGCAAATGGAAAACTAGTTTCTGAGGCAGAAATTATGGCGCAGATTGTCAAAGTAAAAAACAACTAAATGAATCAGCCACTTGCATACGTACATCCAGGAGCTAAAATTGCTAAAAATGTAGTTATAGAACCTTTTACTACGATACATAACAATGTTCAGATAGGTGAAGGGAGTTGGATTGGGTCTAACGTGACTATAATGGAAGGTGCACGCATCGGTAAAAATGTTAATATTTTTCCGGGAGCGGTCATATCTGCTGTGCCTCAAGACAAGAAATTTAGTGATGAAGATACCCTTACAATCATAGGTGATAATACAACGATTAGAGAGTGTGTGACCATCAACCGTGGTACTTCAGACAGGATGAAAACTCAGATAGGAAATGATTGTTGGATAATGGCATACTGTCATATTGCACACGATTGTATCGTAGGAGATCACTGCATATTTTCAAATAATAGTACCCTAGCGGGACATATAACGGTAGGCGATTATGTAGTGCTCGCTGGAATGACAGCGATCCAACAGTTCTGTACTATAGGAAATCACGCCTTTGTTACTGGAGGATCATTAGTGAGAAAGGACGTACCACCCTTCGTAAAGGCGGGTAGGGAGCCGTTGAGCTATGTGGGTATCAACAGTATCGGCTTAAGACGCAGAGGTTTTGACACCGAGAAGATCAGAGAGATCCAAAATATCTTTAGAATCTTGTATCAAAAGAACTATAATAACAGTCAAGCAGTAAATATTATAGAAGCAGAAATGGAAGCTACTTCAGAGCGTGATGAGATTTTACAATTTATACGCAATTCACAAAGGGGTATAATGAAAGGATATTTTAACTCTTAGTAGGCGTTCGCCAAAATTTTCTTTCTCAGAAGTATGTACGGAAAGTGCATACAGCCGTGGGATTGATAATCTTTTTTATATTTTCGCGAAAGCGAACTAAAGCAAATTAATTACGCTACATAAAATAAAGCGTGTACGAATCAATACACGTAAAACATTAAATCTACCCGTATAACGGGCAATACTTATGGCTTCAACATCAGATATACGCAACGGACTTTGTATACACTACAACAACGATATTTACAAAGTGATAGAATTTTTACACGTTAAACCTGGAAAGGGACCCGCTTTTGTACGTACGAAGATGAAAAGCGTTACTTCGGGGAAAGTGTTGGACAACACATTTTCGGCTGGACATAAAATAGAAGAGGTTCGTGTGGAGACTCATAAATTTCAGTTTTTATATAATGACGCTGAGGGATATCACTTTATGAATACGGAAGATTATACACAAATAGCGCTTCAAGAAACCGCACTTGACCGTTCTGATCTTCTCAAAGAAGGAGAGGTAGTTACGGTGCTAATCAATACAGAAGACAATACGCCGCTATCTGTAGATATGCCCGCTTCTGTAATTTTAGAAATAGCCCATACTGAGCCAGGTGTAAAAGGAAACACAGCTACTAATGCTACTAAGCCAGCTACCGTAGAAACAGGTGCTGAAGTAAACGTTCCACTTTTTATAAATGAAGGAGATAAAATCAGAATAGAAACCGAAAAAGGAACCTATAAGGAGCGTGTAAAAGAGTAGTTTTTATACACATTATAATGATTATAAATCCCGCAATTTGCGGGATTATTTTTTGCTATATTCGCTACAATGAAATTTTCAAAAGTACAATCGCTTAAGCATATCGCTGGTATCATAAACGCTACATACGTGGGCGAAGATGATTTTCCCGTTGAGGGGATGAACGAGATTCACGTCGTCACTCCTGGAGATATCGTTTTTGTGGATCATCCCAAATACTACGAGAAGGCACTATCGAGCGCGGCAACCATAGTTCTTATAAATAAAGAAGTAGACTGTCCGGAAGGAAAGGCGTTACTCATCTCTAAGGATCCTTTTAGGGATTTTAATAAACTAACAGATCATTTTAAACCCTTTCAATCTGCTAGTGCTTCCATCGCAGATTCTGCAGTAATAGGAGATGGGACCATCATACAACCCAATACGTTTATTGGGAATAATGTCACGATAGGAACGAACTGCCTTATTCATTCCAATGTGAGTATTTATGACGATACGGTTATTGGAAATAATGTGACGATTCACGCTGGGGCAATTCTAGGTGCAGATGCTTTTTACTATAAGAAGCGACCTGAAGGATTTGATAAACTCAAGTCTGGAGGAAGGGTTGTCATTAAAGACAATGTAGATATAGGAGCCGCAAGTACCATAGATAAAGGGGTTACTGGTGATACAACCATAGGCGAAGGAACTAAAATAGATAACCAAGTACACGTAGGACACGATACCGTCATAGGTAAGAAGGTTTTAATCGCCTCACAGACAGGTATTGCTGGTTGCGTTGTGATAGAAGATGAAGTAACTTTGTGGGGTCAGGTAGGAGTTACCAGCGGGATTCATATAGGAGAGAGGGCAGTGGTTTCTGCACAGAGTGGTGTGAGTAAATCCTTAGAGGGTAAAAAGAGCTATTTTGGCTCACCTGCGGGAGAATTTAGGACAAAGTATAAAGAGCTTGCTGCACTAAGGCAAGTACAAGATTTATTGGATAAATTAAAGCAAAAGAATGAGTAAGTCTAAGAAGAAAATAGTTCGCGATTTTTATAATTCTGATTTTTTTAACGACCCATCATTGCTAAAAAAATATTTGCATCCAGAAATGGAGTTATTTTGGAATGCAAAAACAGGTTATAATCATATGCGTATAGATGATGTGCGTGTGATGTCTCAAGAGGCTGCAAAGTCCTTTGATTCTGTAAGAGCAAAAGTCACTCACCTTGTGGGTAAGGGAGATACAGTAACCATACGCTTTACCTATTATGTAACTACGATGGAGCGTCCTAATGAGGAGGAGCCTATCGCACATTTTATGGCTATCTGGGAACTTAGGGATGATAAGCTATATAGAGGTTATCAAATGAGCCAGCCCATAGAAGAGGGAGCCGATGCGATGGTTTCTTGGAAGTAAAAATTCTCCTTATTATTTCTTCATAAAACTTTACGAAACCGTTACTTTTGTGACGGAAAAATTTAAAACAAGACAATGAGCGTTTTAGTCAATAAAGATTCAAAAATTATTGTTCAAGGATTCACTGGTAGCGAGGGAACTTTCCACGCTGGACAGATGATTGAATACGGAACAAATGTAGTAGGTGGTGTGACTCCAGGTAAAGGAGGTCAGACGCATTTAAACAAGCCAGTTTTTAATACAGTGTCGGAAGCTGTAGAAAAAGTAGGGGCAGATACTACCATCATTTTTGTTCCACCAGCATTTGCTGCAGATGCAATTATGGAAGCTGCAGATGCAGGAATCAAAGTAATTATCACCATTACGGAGGGAATCCCAGTTGCAGATATGATTAAGGCTTCTAATTATATAAAATCGAGAGACTGCCGCCTTATAGGCCCTAACTGCCCAGGAGTAATTACTCCGGGAGAGGCAAAGGTGGGTATTATGCCAGGATTTGTATTTAAGAAAGGTAAAGTAGGTATTGTTTCAAAATCTGGAACACTCACGTACGAAGCTGCAGATCAGGTGGTAAAACAAGGTCTTGGAATCACCACAGCTATCGGGATAGGTGGAGACCCAATTATTGGGACTACTACAAAAGAAGCAGTAGAACTCCTTATTAATGATCCTGAAACAGAGGCAGTCGTGATGATAGGAGAGATAGGAGGACAGCTAGAAGCAGACGCGGCAAAGTGGTACAAAGCTAGCGGAAGTAAAAAACCTGTTGTAGGTTTTATTGCTGGAGAAACAGCACCTGCGGGCCGTACAATGGGTCACGCTGGAGCAATTGTAGGAGGTTCTGATGATACCGCACAGGCTAAGAAAGCGATCATGCGCGAGTGTGGAATACACGTAGTGGATAGTCCTGCAGAAATAGGAAAGAAAGTAGCTGAGGTCTTAGGATAGTCGGTTTACGTTTATATATACAATAGCCTCCCTTTTTGGGAGGTTTTTTTATGGGGTTTAGGAAGGGTAATTCTTATATTTGAGGAAAGACGTTTATGGACACGCTTTCGCGAAAATGTGAATTAATCGTACCATCTCGTTTTATTAAAATCATTCAATAAATTTAAAACTCCATTTGGGAGGTATTTCAAAGAATATGAAATTACTAGAAGGAAAAACAGCCATAATCACAGGCGCCAGCCGCGGAATAGGAAAGGGGATTGCAGAAGTATTCACACAACACGGAGCAAATGTTGCTTTTACGTATAGCTCATCAGCAGCGGCGGCAGATGAGTTGGAAAAAGAACTTTCAAGTGCTGGAGTGAAAGTAAAGGGATATAAAAGTAACGCAGCAGATTTTGAGCAAGCTCAGGAATTAATAAAGAATGTTCTAGAGGATTTTGGAGCTATAGATATTTTAATCAATAACGCAGGAATTACAAAGGACAATCTCTTAATGCGTATGTCTGAAGAAGACTTTGACCAAGTGATTGAAGTAAATCTCAAGTCTATTTTTAATATGACCAAAGCGGTGCAGCGCACAATGCTCAAGCAGCGTAAGGGGAGTATTATCAATATGAGTTCTGTGGTAGGCGTAAAGGGTAATGCTGGACAGGCAAATTATGCAGCTTCAAAGGCAGGTATGATAGGTTTTTCTAAATCTATGGCCCTTGAGTTAGGTTCCCGTAACATCCGAACCAATGTGATTGCTCCTGGTTTTATAGAGACAGAAATGACGGCAAAGTTAGATGAAGCGACAGTTGCCGGATGGAGAGAATCAATCCCTCTCAAAAGAGGTGGTAGTCCAGAAGATATAGCAAATGCTTGTGTTTTTCTTGCAAGTGATCTAAGTGCCTATATTACTGGTCAAGTGATAAATGTAGATGGCGGTATGCTCACTTAGAAATCTACTCAAGAACATTTAAATAACTGCACAACAAACTTGCAAACTCAAACCTTGTTATTGATCATAGGAGCTGCAATTCTCGCTTTGGGAGTTGCCGTTTTTCAATATTACTATAAGGCAACGTTTAAAACGTCCAGAAATAAAATCTATGCTGTTCTCAGGTTTTTGACGGTTTTTGGGTTACTTCTACTCTTAATAAATCCAAGATATAAGCAAGTAAAATACTATACTGAAAAACCATCGCTGGCAATTGCTCTGGACGATTCTGAGAGTATCAAGTTCTTAGCCTATGGTGAGGAGGTACAAAACGCTGCAGAACGTTTTCGCGAAAGCGAACAACTCAATAATGCATTTGATCTTCAGTTTTATAAGTTTGGATCCCGGGTTACAGAGTTAGACTCGCTTTCTTTTGATCAAAAGCAGACAGATCTAAGCGCCGTGTTAACAAGTATGAGTGATATTTATAATAATGATATCGCTCCCTTAGTCCTTGTTACGGATGGTAACCAAACTTTTGGGGAGGCCTTTCAGTATACTTCTAAAAATTATAAGCAACAGGTATATCCTTTAGTAGCTGGAGATACCATAACATATGACGACTTGAGATTAGGACAGGTCAACGTAAATAGATATGCCTATATCAATAACAAATTTCCTGTAGAGATTTTTGCCTCTTATGTAGGCGATGCATCCGTTAACTCAAAGCTCACTGTCCAATCGGGTGGAAGAACCCTTTATTCTAAGAATGTATCATTTAGTACCTCTAATGCTTCTCAGGTTTTTAATGTTCTGTTGCCAGCAGATGCGGTCGGGGTAAGGCAATTTACAATAGGTCTGAGCCCAGTGACCGAAGAGAAAAATAAGAAGAACAACTATAAAAATTTTGCAATAGAGGTGATTGATCAAAAAACCAATGTTTTGGTTATAAGCTCTATCCTTCATCCTGACTTAGGGATGCTTAAAAAGAGTATCGAAGGCAATAGATTGCGCACGGTGACTTTTGCAAAGCCAGCAGAAAGTATCTCAAGGATGAATGACTTTGAACTGATTATCCTTTATCAACCAAATGGTCTCTTTAGGAAGGTTTACGAACGTTTAGAGTCTCTCGGTAAGAATAGTATTACCATTACGGGGCCTAAAACAGATTGGAATACACTCAACTCAATACAGCGTGTTTTAACGCAAGAGATTACTGGACAGAAAGAAAATGTACAGGGGGCGCTGAATCCCAATTTCTCAGCATTTGTGATAGAGGATATTGGATTTTCAAATTTTCCTCCTTTAGAAGTGCCCTTTGGTGACGTAGTATTTAATGTAGAAAATGACATCGCATTATACCAACGTATTGGATCTGTAGTCACTGACATACCTTTGCTGGCGACTACTGATTCTGATGGGAGACGAGGGGTCTATATATTAGGTGAAGGTTTATGGAAGTGGCGATCTCAAAGCTTTCTTGATAAGCGGAGTTTTGAAGATTTTGACAATTTTATAGATAATTTAGTGCAATATGCAGCTTCAACTAAGAAAAAGAGCAGACTCAACCTTGAATATGAATCTTTCTATTATGGTAATAGCGAGATAAAATTATATGCTCAGTACTTTGATAAAAATTACGTCTTTGATGATCGTGCGAGCTTGGAGATAAATATTGTGAATAAAGAAACGAAACGGCAAACCGTAGTTCCTATGCTATTAAGACGTAATACCTATACTGTTAATCTCAACAATATTGAAGCTGGTACATATGACTTTACCGTAACTGTGAAAGACCAAGGTCTCGCAAGATCTGGAACCTTTACCATCGTGCCTTTTGAAATGGAGCAACAATTTCTCAATGCAGATGTAACACCCTTACGTGAAGTTGCGTCTAATACAAATGGGAAGCTATTTTCTATTAATAATGTGGATGCGCTTATTAATATGCTACTAGAGGATAATCGTTACCGTCCTGTACAAAAGAGCACAGAAAATATTGTACCTTTAATTGACTGGCGTTGGTTACTAGGTCTTCTTGCTTTATTGCTCACTATTGAGTGGTTTATGCGCAAATACAACGGTCTCACATAATTAATTAATAATAAATCAAAAAAATAGTATGGAAAAATTACCTAAGATAGGTTTGCCTATCATAATCGGAATTATAATATTAGTTGTCGTTTTAGCAAAGTCTGCGGTGACCATAGACTCTGGGGAAGCAGGAGTTCTTTTTAAAACCTTTGGAGATGGGGTTGTTATTGATGAACCTCCTATGAGTGAAGGTTTTCACTTAGTCGCTCCTTGGAATAAAGTTTTTGTTTATGAGGTTCGTCAGCAGGAGCTTTTTGAAAAAATGAAAGTTCTTTCTTCAAACGGTCTTGAAATACAAATTGACGCTTCTGCTTGGTATCAACCAGTTTACAGTGAGCTAGGTAATCTTCACCAATCACTCGGAAAAGATTATCTACAACGAGTAATCCAGCCGGCAATAAGGTCTGCAGCGCGTAGTGTTGTGGGAAGATATACTCCTGAGCAACTTTACTCTAGTAAAAGAGATGCTATACAGGATGAGATTTTCTTAGAGACTAAGACCATTCTTTCAAAGCAATTTGTACAGCTTAATGAAGTGTTAGTAAGAGATGTAACGCTACCAAATACGATCAAGGATGCAATTGAGCGTAAATTGAGACAGGAGCAGGAGTCCCTTGAGTATGAGTTCAGACTGGTAACGGCATCTAAAGAAGCAGAAAAGGTACGTATCGAAGCGCAAGGAAAGGCAGATGCAAACAGAATACTAAGTGCCTCGCTTACAGATAAGATATTACAGGATAAAGGTATTGATGCCACCATAAAATTAGGAGAGTCACCTAATGCAAAGGTGGTAATTGTAGGTTCTGGTGATTCAGGGTTACCACTTATTTTAGGTAATAATTAAGAGCTTTCGATATATGGTACGTTAATTTTGTAATTATTAAACTAATGATTATGAAATTGAATATCACCATATTGATGGTATGCTTAAGCATCTCGTTGTTAAGCTGTACTCATACAGTAAATGCACAAGATGATGTTCCTGAGGCGGTAGAAACTACCTTTAAGGCTATGTATCCTGACGAAAATGACCCAGACTGGGAAATGGATGCCCACGGTAACTGGGAGGCTAGAATTAGGATTAAGGGAATTCGTAATAGAGTAGATTACAGGCCTGACGGTAGATGGGTAGAAACAGAAATAAGCATTGATAAAGAGGAGCTGCCTAAAGTGATTAAAGATATTATTAACGCTTCTAAGGAGTTAAAGGATATGAAAATCACCGAAGTAGAAAAAGTCGATAGTGCTACAAAAGGTAAGTTTTACGATGTTGAATTTAAGCAGAAAGGTAAAAACAAGGATGTAGAATTTCGCGAAAGCGGAGAGATTATAAACTAATTTTTACGATGCCTATAAAGGAAAAGAGCCACTTAATTTAAGTGGCTCTTTTCCTTTTTGAGCTTTTTAGTGATATCGACATCTTCCTCTGCATCTAGGTCATTTTTGAGTTTAGTAGCTTTTTCTACCCATCGATCATTTTTGATTCTGTCTGGGAAGAATTTTATGAGCTTGGTAACTACCTTAATATCCTCGCTCGTAAATTTACTTATCTGCTCAAAGGTGTGGATGCCAAGCTCATTGAGTTTAGCCTCTGTGTAAGGTCCTATTCCTACGATGCGTTGTAATTCATTACGTTCTGAGGCACTAGCTACCCCAATGCGTTCAAAATTAATTCCTGTTGGTTTTTCTTCAGTTTTAATGGCTTGCGAAGAGATTACTTCTGGAGAATAAGCCCGTTTTTGAAACTGCACTTGTTCAAAATCTTGATCCATTCTATCCTTTCGTTGAGAGTTCTCTATCTGAGCTTCAATCTCATCCTTGAGATTAGATAAATCTAAATTGAGTTGATCTACGACTTCTTTTTGATTTGCAATTAATTTTTTGGTTTGGGATTTAACGTATAGCGTAGCGCTTATATAACCAATCAAAAAGGAAACAAACGTCATCACAAACGTTTCAATAAACGCAATGGGAATCGATATGACTTCTTGACTTTCTATAAACATTAGTCTACTATTATTTCTATTCTATTGTTCTTTTTACGACCCCAGTCTGACTTATTACTCTCAATGGGCTCTTCTTCTCCCCGCGAGGTAGCATTTACTTTGTGTCTTGGTATTCCTCTTCTTGAAGTTAGGTACCATTTTACCTGTCTTGCTTTCTTTAAACCACTCGTAAAATTATCTTTGCTATCTCCTACGTAGTCTGTATGACCTATAATAGTTACTTTTTTATCTGGATTTTCTTCTAATAGTTTTCTTAATTCTGGAGCATAAGCAACTAAATTCTTGTCTAAAATTAAATCGGTCCCATTATATTCAGGATAGAATATTCTACTTGAAAATGAGGGACCCGATGCTTCTGTTATTTTATTATTAAATGCCACTTCAGGCTCATCCTTTTCAAAATCCACACTGTCATTTACCGCAATTGACAATTTTATTTCTTCTGCAAAACGTTTAGACTCTAAGGCATCTGGACCATTGAGAGCCTTATTTTCATCATTTAGCGTAGCATCAAGATTAGCGTTGTATATATCTTGATCCGTATTTTTGGGGGAGGGATTAATAGTATTTTCCCTGATGGCCATATCTGAGTTTGAATTAATACGTTCTGTAGCATTTTGACTTACAGGGTTTTCAGGATTTTTTACAATAGCAGTTTCTGTACTATTACTGATGTAATAGATACAGGCAATAGTCCACAGTAAAAAAATAGAAAAAGCCCCTAAAAATCCCCTCATTACTAATTTTGTTCCCCCTTAACGATCAAAAGTAATCTATCTTCAAATCTACTAAAATCATTTCTTTGTTAATAATTTAATAAATGAGGTTATACACTTGTTTTTAACAAAGAACTTTATAACTTTGTTTCTTAATGAAAATATATACAATACATCATCATCATTCTACTTCAATCGCTCACGCGAGGTAGTTTGATATGTAGTTACATCATATTTAAAAACCCGTTTGAGTTGCTCAAACGGGTTTTTCTTTTGCAGCGCTCAGACATATTAAAAAGTTATAATGGAACAGAAAATTAGAATTGCAATTCAAAAATCAGGTAGGCTCAATGAAGAATCTTTACAGTTATTAAAGGACTGCGGGGTTTCTATAGATAATGGAAAGGATCAACTCAAGGCAACAGCCCGTGATTTTCCTTTAGAAGTACTTTATCTGCGCAATGGTGATATCCCTCAATATCTAAGGGATGGAGTGGTAGATATCGCTATTTTGGGAGAAAATACCTTAATAGAAAAAGGAGAAGATCTGCCTATAATAGAAAGACTTGGGTTTTCTAAGTGTAGAGTGTCTCTTGCGGTTCCTAAAGGACAAAAATATGCCTCTGTAAAAGACCTAGAGGGAAAACGCATTGCTACATCGTATCCTAACACCGTACGGAATTATTTAGCAGAGCAAGGTGTTTCGGCAGATCTTCACATAATTAATGGTTCTGTAGAGATAGCGCCTAGTATAGGCCTTGCAGATGCTATTTGTGACATCGTTTCCAGCGGTAGCACACTTTTTAAAAATAACCTAAAGGAAGTAGAGAAGATGCTTAGTTCTGAGGCGGTACTAACAGTATCACCACAAATATCTAGCGAGCGCAAGGATATTCTTGAGAAACTCCAGTTTAGAATGCAATCTGTTCTAAAAGGGCGTAATTTTAAATATGTGCTACTTAACGTGCCCAATGAAAAACTAGATGCAGTAATAAATATCCTACCAGGTATAAAAAGCCCGACGGTACTGCCACTTGCAAAATCAGGATGGAGTAGTGTACACTCTGTTGTAGGAAGTAAGCAGTTCTGGGATATCATAGAAGAACTGAGAGCAGAAGGCGCCGAAGGTATTTTAGTATGCCCAATTGAAAAAATGATAAGCTAGATGAAAAAGATTTTTAACCCAGACCAGAGCACTTGGGCAGATATTTTAAGAAGACCTACCCAAACCGTAGCTGATATAGAGGCAACTGTAACTGATATATTTACGGACGTCAGAACTAACGGAGATGTCGCTGTTGGAAAATACACTGCTCTTTTTGATGGTGTAACCTTAGATTCCAATTATGCTTCCGCGAAAGAAATAGAGGTTGCAGAAGACTTAATATCGCAAGAACTTAAAGACGCCATAAAACTTGCAAAATCCAATATTGAAGAGTTTCACAAGGCTCAAAAAACAGAAAGAATAAGTGTCACTACCACTCCAGGCGTAGATTGCTGGCAGGAAAAGAGACCTATCCAAAAAGTAGGACTTTACATTCCAGGAGGCACGGCTCCGTTGTTTTCAACCATTTTGATGCTGGCAGTGCCCGCTACCATTGCAGGTTGTAGTGAGATTATACTATGCACCCCGCCCAATAAAGAAGGGACCATTAATCCAGCAATTCTGTACACTGCTCATCTCTGTGGAGTAACCAAGATTTATAAAACAGGTGGTATTCAAGCCGTTGCAGCAATGACATTTGGCACAGAAACCATCCCCCAAGTTTATAAAATATTTGGTCCAGGTAACCAGTATGTTACTGTCGCAAAACAGATTGCCACCAAACACGGTGTGGCGATAGATATGCCAGCAGGACCCTCAGAACTTTTGGTAGTTGCAGATGATTCGGCAGACGCTTCATTTGTTGCTTCAGATCTTCTAAGTCAGGCAGAGCACGGTGTTGATAGCCAAGTGATTCTGGTCACCACCTCTAAAATTTTGGCGGAAGCCGTAGAAAAAGAAGTAGAAAGACAAATAGGTGCGCTTTCGCGAAAGCAGATTGCTCAGAAGGCTATAGAAAACAGCAAGATTATATACGTGCCTACGCATCAGGAGGCACTAGCGCTTATAAATGAATATGGGCCAGAACACTTTATAGTTTGTGTAGAAGATGAAGATTTTTATATAAACGGGATTATAAATGCAGGATCTGTTTTTATAGGTAACAATACACCTGAAAGTGCTGGGGATTATGCATCTGGCACCAATCACACATTACCTACTAATGGCTACGCAAAGCAATATAGTGGCGTAAATCTGGATAGTTTTATGAAGAGTATGACGTTCCAAAAGATAAGCGAGCAAGGCATTCTCAACATAGGAAGATCCATAGAACTTATGGCCGCAGCAGAAGGACTGGATGCCCACAAAAATGCAGTTACCCTAAGATTGAATAAATTAAAATGAGCAAGAAATTCAACATAACGGATGTAGTACGTGCAAATGTTGCAGCAATGCAACCTTACAGTAGTGCTCGGGATGAGTTTACAGATTTTGATAAGGAAATGGTTTTTCTAGATGCCAATGAAAACCCCTTTGATAATGGTGTAAATCGCTATCCAGACCCTCAGCAGCGGGCGCTGAAATCTTTACTTGCTTCTCAGAAAAAAGTGAGTGAATCTCAGATTCTTGTAGGAAACGGTAGTGATGAGATTCTAGATTTACTTTTTAGAGCCTTTTGTAATCCATCAAAAGATAATATTATAAGCTTACCGCCCACTTACGGGATGTACAAAGTGCTATGCGGTACTAATGATATAGAAAACAGAGAAGTGCTTTTAGATAAGGATTTTCAACCTAACGTCATTGAGATTTTTAAAAAGGTAGATGCTCATACAAAAATGATCTTTTTTTGTTCTCCTAATAATCCCTCGGGAAATAACATAAAGAAAGAGGCGATTGCAGAAGTGTTAGAAAACTTTAGCGGATTAGTCGTTGTAGATGAGGCATATATAGATTTTTCTACAGAAGATAGTTGGATCAAAAATTTATCTCAATATCCTAACCTAGTCGTATCTCAAACATTATCAAAAGCCTACGGAATGGCGGGTATACGTTTAGGTTTATGCTACGCAAACTCAGAGGTGATCACGATACTCAATAAAATCAAACCTCCTTACAATGTAAATGCACTAAGCCAAGCAAAAGCTTATGAGCGATTGAGGGATGAGAAGGCAGTACAAGAGGAAATAAGCAAAATCCTAAATAGCAGAAAAGAATTAGCTCAGGTTCTAGATAAAATTTCTTTTGTAAAAGAGGTTTTCCCGTCTGAAGCAAACTTTATCCTTGCCCGTGTCGATGACGCAGGAAAAAGGTATCAACAATTAATAGCGATGGGTATTGTGATACGTAACCGTAGCACCCAACCTTTATGTGAGAACACCTTGCGGTTTACCGTGGGGACTCCAGCAGAAAATAGAGTATTAGTAAACGCACTTCAAAAAATAGAATAATGGCAAAAAAAGTACTATTTATAGACCGTGACGGAACCATTATAAAAGAAACCGTAGATGAGCAAATAGATGCTTTTGAGAAGATGGTTTTTTATCCTAAAGCTTTTACCTGGTTAGGTAAAATTGCTCAAGAGCTAGATTATGAGTTAGTGATGATCACTAATCAAGATGGTTTAGGGACTGATGTGTTTCCAGAAGATACTTTCTGGCCCGTCCATAATTTCATTCTTAAATCATTTGAAAATGAAGGGGTCACTTTTGACAAAGTCTTTTTAGATAGAACATTTCCTCACGAGAACGCAGCCACCAGGAAACCTGGAACGGGACTACTCACAGAATATTTTTCTGAGGATTACGATCTTGAGAATTCCTTCGTAATAGGGGATAGGCTCACAGATATTGAACTCGCAAAAAACCTTGGGGCAAAAGGGATTTTTATAAATGATGAGACGCATCTAGGAACTGGAGAAATAACGGTTAAAAAGGAAGAACTTAATCCAATCATTGCGCTAGAGACCAGTGACTGGCAAAGGATTTATGAATTTTTAAAATTAGAAGAGCGAGTAGCATCGCTTAGTCGGAAAACTAACGAGACAGATATAAAGATTACACTCAACCTTGACGGTACGGGAAAGTCAAGTATTGAAACGGGTATTGCTTTTTTTGACCATATGCTCGATCAGATAGCGCGTCACGGTAATATGGATCTCGATATAAAAGTCAAGGGAGATCTAGAAGTAGATGAGCATCACACCATAGAAGATACTGCCATTGCCCTCGGAGAGGTCTTTTCTAAGGCGCTGGGTGGGAAATTAGGAATAGAGCGATACGGTTTTTGCCTCCCTATGGATGATTGCCTTGCACAGGCTGCAATTGATTTTGGCGGTCGCAATTGGCTAGTATGGGATGCAGCGTTTAAAAGAGAGATGATAGGGAAAATGCCTACGGAAATGTTTTATCATTTCTTTAAATCTTTTACAGATGGTGCAAAAGCAAATCTTAATATCAAAGCAGAGGGTACGAACGAGCATCATAAAATTGAAGCGATTTTTAAAGCCTTTGCAAAAGCTATTAAAGTTGCCGTAAAACGAGATCCGGAAAAAATGATTTTACCGAGTACAAAGGGAATGCTTTAGAACCATGATCAAATGAAAATAACCATAATCAATTACGGAGCTGGAAACATCCAAAGCCTTAAATTTGCTATACAGCGGTTAGGCTATGAGGCGAATTTAAGTAGTGATGAAGCAGAGATACGCCGTGCAGATAAAGTCATTTTTCCTGGTGTGGGAGAAGCGAGTTCTGCGATGCAGAAACTTAGGGACACTGGACTCGATAACGTCATCCCAACGCTCCGTCAACCAGTCTTGGGCATCTGTCTAGGGATGCAACTTATGTGCACTAGGTCTGAAGAAGGTAATACTCAAGGTCTAGGTATATTTAACGTAGATGTGTTGCGCTTTCGCGAAAATGTAAAAGTTCCACAAATACAGTGGAACACCATTAGCAATCTTAAAACCTCTCTTTTTAAGGGCATCGATGAAGAAAGTTTTATTTATATGGTTCACAGCTTCTATGCACCCGAGGCAGAAGAAACCATTGCGTCCAGTAACTATGGATTAAATTATAGCGCTGCCCTAGCTAAAGATAATTTTTACGGAACACAGTTCCACCCAGAGAAGAGTAGTACTGTAGGCGAAACTATTTTAAGAAATTTTTTAAAATTATAGATAATTTTAATTGAAAACTTGAGATTAGAGAAACAAATTACGAACTTGAATAGGTAGGAATATATCAATAAACCTGGCAAATGGAAGATATGCAAAAAAGGACTAAAGCTTTTGCAGTAGACTGCTGGAAGCTTTGTGCACAGCTGCCAAAATCTAGAGAATATAATAATCTCGTATTTCAATTACTAAAAAGTTCGAGTTCTGTAGGAGCAAACTGGCGAGCTTCACAACGTCCCAAATCCAGCGCTGACTTTATTAATAAACTTAAAATAGTTGAAGAAGAAGTTGATGAATCTTCATTTTGGTTAGAACTATTAATTGAAATTGAAGAAAACGTCCCACAATAGGTTAGAAGATTATGGAATGAAAGTGATGAAATTTTGAGAATTACGGTTGCCTCAGTAAAAACTGCAAAGAATAAACTAAAGACTAAATAATTAGAACGATAATGTTCAGCAAGCTGTTACTACTTCTGATTTTGTTTTTCTAATTTCTAATTTTAATTATGAGAATAATACCTGCAATAGATATCATAGACGGAAAGTGCGTTAGGCTTTCTAAAGGAGATTATAACACAAAAAAGATTTACAATGAACATCCGCTTGAGGTGGCAAAAAACTTTGAAGCCCACGGAATTGAATTTTTGCATCTTGTAGATCTTGATGGAGCAAAGAGCAAGCATATCGTAAATCATAAAATCCTGGAAGATATAGCCAGTAAAACTAGGCTTTCAGTAGATTTTGGTGGAGGTCTTAAAACAGATGACGATTTGAGAATCGCTTTCAATAGTGGAGCAAAGCAAATTACAGGTGGGAGCATCGCCGTTAAGGATCCAGAGACTTTTGAGAGTTGGCTTTCCAAATTCGGTGACCATAAGATCATTTTAGGCGCAGATGCAAATGATAGAAAAATAGCTATCTCAGGTTGGTTAGAAGAATCGGATAAAGAATTGATCCCATTCATAAAAGCCTACCAAGAGAAGGGAATAAGCTATGTTATCTGTACTGACATAAGTAAAGACGGAATGCTTGAAGGACCTAGTTTTGAATTATATAAAGATATATTGGATCAATGTGCAACAGAACTAAAGCTCATAGCCTCTGGCGGTATTTCTACATTTGATGAATTACCCAAGCTTGCCGAATTGGGGTGCGAAGGAACCATTATAGGGAAAGCTATTTATGAGAATAGAATTAGTCTCAAACAGCTAGAAAACTTTATCTTAGAGTATAAATAATAAGAAGATGACTGAAGAATTTAGAGAAGAATTTAAAAGCAACGCTATTTACAGAATAGACGAAAGCTTGCGTATGATCAGTATTGCCCTGGCAAAAATAGCTCCTGAAGATATCTGGCAACCACCTAATGCGTCCATCACGCCTATAGGTAATTTACTGCTACATATTTGTGGCAATATGACTCAATATGTTATTACTGGCCTTAGTGATCAACAAGACAATCGCAATAGAACTGCTGAATTTTCGAAAGAAAATAAGCAAAGCAAAGACGAACTCTTACAGAAATTATTACTGGTTGCTCAGGATGCAAAAAAAGAAATTGATAAAGCTTCTGACGAATCATTGTTAAAAAAACGCGGAGTTCAAGGGTTTACGTTTTCTGGGATCGGTATGATATTGCACGCGGTAGAGCATCTGTCCTATCATACAGGACAGATAGCTTTACAGGTAAAACTTTCTGTAGATCAAGATCTTGGGTTTTATGAAGGTCTGGATCTAGATGCTAACACGCATATAGAAGGTGAAGAAGATCTTAATCCTCAATAAATTTTAATATTTCTGAGCGCACTTCTTCTTGATAGAGGGAATGCCCAAAACCTTCTGTTTCAATATAGGTGCTGCCTGCCCAGTTTGCGTGTATGCCCCGAGATGCAGAGACTGGTGTTATCTTGTCAAATTTATCGTGAATGATTAGTGCAGGAGTAGTTAAACTTTTCGCGAAAGCGGCACCAGAAAAACCTTTAAAATCGAATCCAAAATTTTCTAAAGTCAATGCTTCAAGGGCTTTCATAACGCTATGTTTAAGACCGAGGATGCGTTTGTAATCTTGCATAATTTCATCTAGCTCTGAGGCAGAACCTAATATTACAACTTTTTTATAATGCTGCGGTTTGTATTTGTACTGATGAAATACGGTTGCCAGCCCGCCTATAGAATGTCCAATGATGATCTCGGGTTTAAAAGCGTTGGTAGCAACCTCTATGGCTTTTGCATACAGAGGTACGTTGAGAATATGTCCTGAAGATTTACCGTGACCGGGTGCGTCTATAGCATAAATATCATAATTTTTCTTTTTGAGTTCTGTTATGAGAAGATGCCAGCGATAGGTATTGCTTTCCCAGCCGTGTATAAGTAGGATTTTCTTACCGTTACCACGCCATCTATAGCTTTGGATGTTTGTCTCTCCTGAGGTGAGTATAGTGTGCTGCGCATCTGTAAGGTATTCTTTTTGCTCTTCTCTTACCTTGCCATCGCGCGGTGTACAAAATATGGCAAAAGCCGCTTGAGCGGCTCTTCTAGGGTTCACTATGGCTGTAAGATTAATCTTTGCACCTATAGCCTTGGGAATAAATTTTTGAAGTTGTTTTTTCAAGCGAGTTTATTTTTCTTCTCTATTGACCAGATCTGGTGAGAATGCAGGTTTACAAATCGCAACATATTCGCAAGGCTCTTTGAACGGATTGCTATATTGTACACGTGTATTTTTTTCAATCTTTATGGATTGTCCTTGACGTAAGATGAGTATTTCGCCATTTATGATAAACTGTTTCTTTCCTTTTAGGATAAGGGTATATTCATCAAATTCTGGTGTTTGAAACGGTTCACTCCAGCCGGGTGGTGCTACCATATGGGCAATACTCAAATCCTTATTACCATCTGTAGCAAGGCCCCAATGTTCTTTTATGACTTTGCCATCGTCTGTAGGGACGACAAAGGGGCTGTCCTGTATTTTATAGCTCTTACTCATTACCAGCCTATCATCATATATTTAATAGGAGCTTCATCTGGAATTTGTGTTGCTTCTATTTTTACATCAGAATCAAACTGAAGTGTTCCTGGTAAGTGCTTTTTATCAATGGTAAAATAAACGTCATTTCCTTCTACAAAGATCACGACATTCGTGAGAAGGTTATCTATACTTTTTATGGTATGTCCATCTTGAATGTCCTTAAAGGTGCTATTAATGCCTACTCCGCCTGTTGTTTTATACTCGGGACTAAATACCCTAATGTATTTAATTGTGCTTTGTGTCCCGTTTTCTGCTGGTTCTAACTCCAGAATTTTATCCCCTCCATTTTCAAAAATCACAATTTTAGCAGGGTTATCATCTACAATACTGTCTTCAGAAAATAGGGATGTTAGCTCGCTTACGGTGGTGGTGCGGGTAATAGCTCCCACATTGTCAATGGCGATTTCGGAGTTTTTGCTGGTACAACTCACTAATAGTGTTAGTGCCAAGGCTGTATAAACTATTTTTTTCATTTTTTTTATTTTCTTATTTAAGCATTTTACCTAGTATCCCAAATACACCGCGTATTACGGTTGCGCTCGTGAGTACTTTAATGATTGCTTTTGAGGTTGTGCTTTGTGTATTTCTACTGGATGTTCTAGAAGAAGATTTTGATGCTTTTGCTCTTTCTTCTTTTGCTTTTTCTATTGCTTCCTGTTCGTTTGCTTTTTCTATTTTTTTATTTAGTATTTCGTAAGCGCTCTCACGATCCGTATCTACATTATATTTTTCAACTAATTCAGAACGATCATTTATACTTTCTATTTCCTTTTGAGTAAGAATATCCATTCTAGACATAGGAGCTCTTAGCATCGTGGCAGCTAGGGGAGTTGGACGCCCTTTTTCATCTAGAGCAGATACTAAAGCTTCTCCTATCCCTAGGGATGTTAGAACGCTCTTAGTATCATAGTAGGGAGAGTCTGGATAATTTTCTGCAGTGAGCTTGATTGCCTTTCTATCCTTGGCGGTAAAAGCTCTTAAAGCGTGCTGCACCTTTAAACCTAGTTGGCTTAAGACACCTTCAGGGATATCTGTTGGGTTTTGAGTTACAAAATAGATTCCCACACCCTTGGATCTTATGAGCTTGACGATACTTTCAATTTGACTGTGAAGCGCTTTTGACGCTTCTTTGAAAATAAGATGTGCTTCATCTATAAAAATCACAAGCTCTGGCTGACCGCTATCACCCTGCTCTGGAAATGTGGCATATATTTCTGCCAGCAAGCTTAACATAAAGGTAGAAAATAACTTAGGTCTATCCTGTATGTCTGTAAGACGTATTACGTTTATGATACCGCTACCGTCTCTTGTTTTTCTGGTTAGATCTTTTGTGTCAAAAGATTTTTCACCAAAAAAGATATCTGCTCCCTGTTGTTCTAACTCTACTATTTTTCGCAATATAGATCCAGAAGAGGCCGAAGATATACGCCCATACTCATCTTCTATTTCATCCTTTCCTTCATCTGTAGCCCATTGTAAGATTTTTTTGAAATCCTTGAGATCTAGAAGTGGTAATTTTTTATCGTCACTGTATTTAAAGAGTATAGAGATAATTCCAGATTGTGCCACTGTCGCATCAAGAATTCTTGCAAATAGTACAGGACCAAACTCACTCACCGTAGCTCTCAAGCGCACACCGTTCTGTTCTGAGAGTGTGAGTAATTCTACAGGAAAGTCCTTCGCCTCAAAAGGCAGCCCTATTTTCTCGTGGCGCTCATCAATTTTAGGATGCCCCTCACTAGCTTTTGCTATTCCAGAAAGATCACCTTTCATATCCATCAAAAGTACAGAGATACCCTTGTCGGATAAATTTTCAGAAATCACTTGAAGCGTTTTAGTTTTACCGGTACCAGTGGCTCCGGCAATGAGACCGTGGCGGTTGAGAGTTTTAAGAGGAATTTTTACGTGAGCATTTGTAATGGTTTCTCCATCTAGCATAGCGGCTCCCATCGTTATAAAATCGCCTTTAAATGTATTTCCAGCATTTATAAATTCTAAAAACTCTTGTTTCTTGTCCATACTTCTTGTGGTCTTTACGCTTTCGCGAAACTTTTATTTGACTCATTTCCGCAAGCCTTAAAAATACGCATTCCCGTAAAAGTCCGTAAATGTATTCGTACATTTATTAGCCAAAATAATTGATATGAAACTACTTTTAGGAACCTTGATCTTTGTATTCTTTATCACTTCTTGTGCTCATAAAAATGAAACCTCAGATGAAGAAAACTTGAAGATACTCACACCAACACTAGAGAAACGAAGTGATAATTCAAAGCCAGTGTTTCATAAATCCCACGAACCCAAAAAGCTGGATGCTCCTTTTTCTGATATTGTTCAAGTGGGATCTATGTACTTTCTATCTGGTCAGATAGGGATGAATCATACCGAGAGAACGTTAGTACCTGGAGGTATAGAAGCAGAGACAAAACAAACCCTAGAAAACATTAAAGAAGTTCTTGCTCATCACGGGATGGATATGTCTAATGTTGTAAAGTCCCTTGTTATTCTGGAGGATATCAATGATTTTTCAAATTTTAATGAAATTTACAAAACCTATCTCCCGCAAAAACCCGCGCGCACAACATTTGCAGCATCTGATCTAGCAGCCGGAGCCAAAATTGAAATAGAAGTAATAGCGGTTAAAAATGAATAATGTATCTTTTACATAAAAAGAATGTTTAAGAAAATCTTATTTGTGCTAATGGTAGCAGTTACGGTCTCTTGTAGTAATGATGACGATACACAAGAACCAGAATCACCATCAATGCCAATAGTTCCAGACATAGCAATCACTGCGATAGATTTACTAACAGGAGAGAGCGGTTTTGTGTTAAGTTGGGAGGATAACGACTTTCAATCACCGACTGTGATAAACTTAAAAGAAGAATTAGGTTTTGAGTTTGGTTTTCAAAAGAATACTATTGGATCTGAGATAACTATAGCTGCTGGATTTCCTGCTGATAGGTATATTTACTATGACCTGAGCACTGGAATACAAAGAGACTTCACTAATTTCTTCAATCCTTCGGGTAATCCTACCAATACATTTAGCCAGACAACAGATAATGCTATTGTTACTTATTATTTAGATGAATCAACAACCTGCTGCGATATTTACTTCAATTCTTACAGTTTGCAGGGAGGCGTCAATGAAGAAGTGTTTTTGGGAAACGCAGATATCTCTCCAGTACAGAATAATATCTATGTAAAAAACGATAAAGCTTTTGGGACAGCAGATAATACTTTTACGGGAGCAAATACGCTTTATGTAAATAATGCTGTGACGGGATCTAACATAGGTATTTTAGATGTTCAAAATTATAGCGCTTTTTTATATAACGACAAGAGGGAAGAAGTTTATCTTTTTGATTTTAACGGTACCTCACTATCCTACAACACCCTATCCCTCGCGACATTTTCAGTAGGTGAGCAAAGGTCATTTCCTGCTGGATTTTCGGTTATTTCAGGGTTTAATGATGCTAAGTTTACTGAAAATACGATAGTTTACTCGTCTCAAACTTCTGGACTTCCAGCTATTTATAGATTTGATACAGATACCCTCACCATTTATGATGATGTTGATATATTTAATATCATCTTTAATGAATATGGAATAGGATTCTCGCCTATATCCTCTGCTGTAGATATAGAAAACAATGTAATGGTTATATCCGGAACCTACTTATTAAATGGTCAAGATAAAGGGGTAGCAGTGTTTATGACTTTAGATAGAGAGCCATTAGATATTGCATTTTTAGGCGATTACTTTCCTCAGGAGATTATTTTTAAATAGCGCTGCAGAAAAATAGCGAGATTTAAATTCCTTTGTGAATAATAAATATTGCAGGTCTTTTGTGTAAATCTGGGACGTTGTTTTTCCAGAAAGAGGCATTTTTAGTCACGATATATTCTGTAGGCAAAGTAATGTCGCAAGCAATACAGATTGCTGTTTCTGGGTGAACACTATTTACAATGTCCTCTAACATTTTATTATTACGATAAGGTGTTTCAATAAAAAGCTGCGATTGTCCTGTATCTGCAGATAGTTTTTCTAATCGTTTCAATTCCATTTTACGTTGTTTTTGCTCAATAGGTAGATACCCATTAAAGGCAAAATTCTGTCCATTCATTCCACTGGACATCATCGCCATTAATATGGAAGAAGGACCTACTAATGGCACTACTTGAATTCCCTTTTGATGCGCTATTTTAACCACTTCTGCGCCTGGATCTGCTACTCCTGGTACACCCGCTTCAGAAAGTAGGCCTACAGATTCTCCCTTAAGGCACGGATCGAGGTATGCTGGGATCTCTGCAGTATCAGTGTACTTATTAAGTGGATAAAGTACTAAGGATGGTTGCGATTTGTTAGGTGCTATTGCTTTAATAGATTTCCTAGCCGTTTTTTCATTTTCTACTATATAGTGGGTGACCCTTTCAACCACCTTCTTAACAGAAATGGGCATTACTTCTAAGGCGCTGGTTTCTCCTAAAGTAGTCGGGATTAAATAGAGTTTTCCTGTTATAGTAAATGGTTTCATCGTCTATTTACGACGAGCTTTATGGTTTGGGAACTGCTCGACAGATGTGCAAGATAAAATCCTTCAGCTAGATGGGCAACAGAAATTATGGTATTCGTTCCATTTATTTCTTTTTTTATCACCATTTTCCCAGTAATATCATAAATTTGAAGGTCAGTTGTTTTCGAGAAAGCGTTCATTTCCAGCTCAACAGCATCTCTAGATGGATTTGGAAAAATCGTAAAATCAGAGCGGCTAGCATCTGGTAAACTCAAATTAGTATCTACTACTCTTGATATCGTGCCTTCTCCCAATTTTGCTACAAAAAGTTCTCCGTTTACATTCTCACCAAAACTACTAAACCCACCACTAAAGGGTCCAAAATACTGGATAGTGTTCGTTTCATCTATTAAGGCGAGTTCATCACTACAGAAATCTGCAAAAATATATGTTCCCACGAGGGTAGGTATTGCAGAGCCGCGATAGACGTAACCACCGGTAACAGAGCATTTAAATATGTCGTTGCCATCGTGAGTGTACTCAGCAATTGGAAATGTGAGCGTACTCTCGTCCGGACATCCGGAATTATTAAATATGTCAGACCCTTCATAACAGCGCCACCCATAATTTTCACCTCCAGTAGATGTGGCGGCTACTCTATTTATTTCTTCTATTTCATTCTGACCTACATCTGCAACCCATAAATCTCCCAATTCTCTATCAAATGAAAATTTCCAAGGATTGCGGAGTCCGTACGCCCATATCTCATCACGAGCTTCTGCATCTCCTACAAATGGATTTGTAGAGGGAATGGCATAATTAAGGTTCCCTTGCGTATTATCTACATCAATGCGTAAAATCTTACCGAGAAGCGTACTCAAATCCTGAGCCCTATTACCAGGGTCACCGCCGCTTCCACCGTCGCCTAGTGCGATGTATAAAAAGCCATCTGGACCAAACTGCATAGAACCACCATTATGGTTTCCAAAGGGTTGGGAAATTGTTAATAGATTTACTTCAGAATTAGGGTCTGCCATAGAGGCATTATCGCTTACTTGAAAGCGGGAGATCCTAGTATCGCCGTTGTTATTGATGTAATTTAGGTAGAAAAAACCATTAGTCTCATAGTCAGGGTGGAAGGCAAGACCTAATAATCCTTGTTCATTACCATTATCGTTTACATTGATCTGTAAAAATGATTCTGTATTTACAGATCCATCTTCATTTACGATTTTAATACCGCCAGATTGCTCAACGACAAAAAGCCTGCTATCTCCAGCGTTTTTTATATCTACGGGATTATCAAAACCTGTAGCAAATTGTTCTAGATTTAATGCAATTTGGCAAAAAGCACTGTTTGCAAAAATGAGGAGGAGGAACGTAATTTTTTTCATAATATTTACCTTTTATACTAAATACGATACGCAAGACGCCTTTGGACTTTTTAGCCAAGTTCTTCCGCAAGTTCTTTACAGGCTTCGTCTAGCATTTTATAAACTTTTCTAAAATCTGATAGGTCGCCTTGATATGGGTCTGGCACATCTACACGCTCGCCTGGGAATAAAACGTCCAGCATCATTCGAACTTTTCTTTTTTGATCTGGAGCCGTTGCTTTTCGTATTACATCGTCATAATTGTTCTGATCCATCACAAAGAGATGATCATAATCATCTAAATCTTGAGCGGTAAATTGCCTACCTCTTAAATTTGAGATGTCAACGCCGTTTTCCTTACCTACCTTGATACTACGATCATCTGGAGCATTACCTACGTGCCAATCTCCAGTGCCAGCAGAGTCAATAATATAGGAATCACTATCAAGCTTTGAGCGCAAGATACCTTCTGCAAGAGGGGAGCGGCATATATTGCCTAGGCAAACCATCAGGATTTTAGTTTTAGACATATTTTTTTGTTTGTACTCTAAGATACAATTTCTGACTATTATTTTCTTATAAAAGCAAGTCGCTTAAATGGAGATCATTATCAAGAAGCTTCTTTAGTAAGTAAAAAAGTATCGGTTGACTTCGGTCCACAAAAAAAGCCTTGTATTTCTACAAGGCTTACTTAAGGGTGGAAGACCGGGTTCGAACCGGCGACCTCTGGTACCACAAACCAGCGCTCTAACCAACTGAGCTACAACCACCATAAAAGCATTTAAAATGCTTGCTATTTGTATAGCGAGTGCAAAGATAATTAATATTAAAAAACAGGCAATGTTTTAATTAAAAATTATCACACTTTTTTAAATTATTGTTTCAAAATATAAAGTGAGCAATTTTTAAAATTCTTATTCTAACACTCAATTAGTTTTTAACTAGCCTTGTCTACGACTGGTCTCTTCTTGCGATTAGCAAGTTCCCAAGCAGTTGCAAAAATAAGTTGCGTCCTTTTTTCTAATAGCGGATAGTTGATTTTATCAGGAGTATCAGATATTTTATGATAATCTTCGTGTACACCGTTAAAGTAGAAAATCACTGGAACATTGTTTTTAGCAAAATTGTAGTGATCAGAACGGTAGTAAAAACGGTTCGGCTCATTCTCTACGTTATATCTATAATCTAGATTGATATTAAAATACTTAGAGTTAACGGCGTTAGAAATATTGTGTAAGTCAGTACTAAGTTTATCTGAACCAATAAGATACACATAGTTGTTATCTTCCATATGTGCGTTGTCATTGCGACCTATCATATCAATATTAAGGTCTGCAATAGTATTTTCTAAAGGATACACAGGATTTTCTGCATAATATTTTGAGCCGTAGAGGCCTTTTTCTTCTCCAGTTACGTGAAGGAAAAGTATAGAGCGTTTAGGTCCTTTTCCGTCTTTTACGGCTTGCTGAAATGCTTCTGCAATTTCTAAAATAGCTACGGTTCCTGAGCCATCATCATCTGCTCCATTAAATACATTTCCTTCTCCATCCATTCCCACGTGATCTAGGTGTGCAGATATCACGAGGACTTCTTCTGGCATTTTAGTTCCTTTTATAAAGGCAAGAACATTTTCTGAAGCGTTGAGACCGCTATTTTTTCTAAAAAACGTTTCGGGAACGATCTGGTAATAATCTCCATCTTTATCTCCAGGTGCTATCCCAGCGACTTTATAGTAGTTTTTCAAATACTCGGCAGCCTTTTTTTGTCCTGGCTCTCCAGTATTTCGACCTTCCATCTCATCGCCTGCATATACATAGAGCATTTCCTTAAGTTCTCCGGCAGTAATTGTTTTTGTGTAGGCTTCAACCTCTTTAGCTTTGCTCTGCAAGGAAGTCTCATCTATTATTACGGGCTTTGACGGTTCTGCTGGTGCTGCTACTTTAGTTTCACCGCAAGATACTGCTAGGGCGGCAAGGCACATAAGGCCAAATATATTTTTCATATTCATTTTTATTTCGGCATCTAAAATAGTTAAAATAAACCATTTGAGATAGCAGAATTACTGGAATGGGATCACATTTTCGCGCTAAGCAAGGTGCTTATTGTCAATCTAAAAATTTTACGAGTTTCGTCACTTTTGTTCATTAAAAATGTGAATAGAAAATCCGCTCCTAAGAGGAAGCGGATTTTGATAAATTATTCAGAAATTTTAATTATTGAGCATCACTGGCATAACAAGCATCGTAACGTTCTCTCCCTCGTCCAGTCCATCTACTGGTGTAAGGATTCCTGCTCTGTTAGGAAGTGACATCTCGAGAGAAACATCATTTGCATTCATATTATTGAGCATTTCAGTTAAGAAACGTGAGTTAAAGCCTATTTGCATATCATCTCCTTGGTAATCACAGGTAAGACGCTCTTCTGCCTTATTGCTGTAATCTATGTCTTCTGCAGAAATATTGAGCTCTGCCCCAGCAATTTTTAAGCGAATCTGATGTGTGGTTTTATTTGAAAAGATAGACACACGTCGTACAGAGTTTAAAAACTGATTGCGGTCTATGGTAAGTCTATTAGGATTTTCTTTAGGAATTACAGCTTCATAATTGGGATACTTTCCATCTATGAGTCTACATACGAGCTCTACATTATCAAAAGTAAATTTTGCGTTTGAGTCGTTGTATTCTACGGTGATTTCATCATCGGTAGTTGCAAGAATGCCCTTAAGAAGATTAAGAGGCTTTTTAGGCATAATAAATTCTGCCTGTTGTGAAGCAACCACATCGGTACGACCGTACTTTACGAGCTTATGTGCGTCTGTAGCTACAAAGGTAAGTCCATCTGTTCCAAACTGGAAAAAGACACCGCTCATCACGGGGCGTAGGTCATCATTTCCCGTAGCAAAAATTGTATTACTGATTGCGGTAGCCAGTATGCTTCCAGAAATCTTTACGGTACTAGGATCTTCTAGAGAGACTGCATTAGGAAACTCAGCACCATCTGCATAAGCGAGGGCATATTTACCATGATTAGAGCTTATTTCTACAGTACTATTCTCCTGTTGTGTAAACGTGAGAGGTTGTTCTGGAAAAGTTTTAAGGGTATCGAGCAGTAATCTGGCAGGAAGAGCGATATTGCCACTATCACTAGATTCTACATCCAGTTTTGCCATCATCGTAGTTTCAAGATCTGAAGCAGAGACGGTAAGATTGTTACCATCCAGCTCAAATAAGAAATTATCGAGTATAGGTAGCGTGTTGCTATTATTTATTACTCCTCCTAAAGTCTGTAACTGTTTGAGTAAGTAAGAACTAGAGACTATAAATTTCATAGAAAAGTTGGTTTTGCAATTGCAAGAAAAATATCAATTTTAGGCGATCTTTAAGACCTGTAAACCTTCTTACAAATATATTTGAAAAGGCTTGGTCTCAGAAAATAACTTATCAACATCTAGCGTCTGTACTTGCGCTGGCGTATGGCTTTATAGACCACCCCAAAAACAAGTAGCACCACTAGCGGAAGCCCTATACTCAATACTTGCCAAAGGGTAGCTTTTTCTGCCGCTTTCTGCCCATCTATAAAAGGTAGGGCAATCTGTTTGGTGCGTATGTTAATAAGCCCGGTATCATCAAGAAGATAATTCACAGCGTTGAGCAAGAATTCTTTATTGCCGTAGCTCGTACGGGTATAGTAATCAAAACCGAGTTCTTGTGGCTGCCCGCGACTATCAAGATCGTTTGCAATGACGTCTCCATCACTAATGAGGATTAGTTTTGAGGGTTTTATTCCGCTTTCGCGAAAATTTTCTTTTCCATTTTCAACGGGTAAAATCCTGTTTTTAAATGCACTTTGAAAATTTCCTTCGAGTAACACGGCCAAAGGTTGTGGACCCGCTTGAAAATCTTCTTGACGTGGTTCTATATCTACCTGTGCAAGTGAGATTTCTCTAGGGGTTCCTTCAATTTTAGAAAGGATACTTGAATTCAAAAGAAGGGTCTGGTGTACACTATCGTTATTATCAAGAAGTTCTATCGGGCTAGCATAATTAAATTTTACGGGCTTCTCAAGATTGGTGTTTATAGGGTGTGTATTAAGACCAGGAGTTTGCGGTCTGTAAAACCACGGGAGTTGTATATACTGCGATCCACTTCCTTCTCCTGAAGCAACACTGAGCGGAGCAGAGTAAAGATCTTTAACGAGAGACGGATTGACGCGTACCCCGTATTTAAAAAAAAGATCATCTAAGTTTAGGTCTCTTGGGAAGGCTAAGGTCTTTCCAGTTTCATTACGTAAGCTGTCATCATCCATAATGACCGCATCTATGAGCCAGAGACTGTGACCGCCATTCATAATATATTGATCCAGAACATACTTTTGAGTATCTGTGAACGCTACAGTAGGCTTTGCAACGACTACAAGGTCGAATGTATTAGTAAGCGCATCCAAGGCTTTCTTTGGATCCTGGTTTGCAACATCTAAAGGGAATGGAGCGATGGAGTAACGCTCTCCTAGTTTTATAAAGAGGTCTGCTATTTTTGAATCTGGCAATTCGCCATTATCTCTTAAGATTGCAATTTTCTTTGATTTTTTGGTAACTGCCTTACTCAAAGCCTCCGTAAAAGCATACTCTAAGTTTTGGATGGAAGAGTACACTAAGTCTTCTGGCGAAGCCCCGGCAACATTTTTTACGAGCGGGACGGGTACCGCTTTATCGTTATGGTTTATGGTGGCCCAGGGAAAGATCGTCTGTGTACTCTCTTTGCCATTTTGTTTTATCTTAAGTGGGATGGTGGTCATCCCAAACTCATTAAATTGTTGTGCAACTTCAGCCGCATTTTCTCCTTCTTCTACAGGATTAGAAAATTCAAAGATTATGTTGCTATTGTACTCCTGCATTTCCTCTAGCAGGTATCGGGTCTCATTTTGAAGTTTTTTAAATTCGGCGGGAAATTCTCCGTCGAGGAAGACATCAATTATAAGCGGACTCTCAATCTGGTCAAGAATGTCTTTAGAAGGTTGACTTAGACTGTATCTGTTATCTTGAGTGAGGTCTACTCTGGCGTGTACGAGGGTAGCTAGATAGTTAATAACCAGAAGGGCAACGAGTCCGAGAACTAGATGAGATATGTTTTTTAAAATTTTCACGAAAGTGAGCTATTTTTTTTATTCAATCTGCCTACGGTAAGAAATATGAAGAAGGCTGTAATACTCAAGAAATATATGAGGTCACGGGTATCTAAAACTCCGCGACTTATACTATCATAGTGTGACTGCATCCCTAAGTTTTGAATAAGGCCGTCGGCATTGCCGAAGAGATTGTAAGACCCTATGCCTTCAAATCCAAAGTACAGCAGAAAGCAGAGGAACACCGCTATAATAAAAGCGACAATCTGATTATCTGTGATTACAGATGCAAATACGCCTATGGCTACATAAGCTCCAGCTAAAAAGAGTAGACCTAGATACGAACCAATCGTAACACCTACATCCAGATTACCCACTGGGTTACCTAAATCGTAAATGATAAAAACATAAATAAGGGTAGGAATAAGGGCTAAACAAATGAGAATAAAGGCGCCAAAATATTTTCCTAGTACCAGCTGCAATGTCGTGATGGGTTTTGTAAGCAAGAGCTCTAAAGTGCCAGCCTTTTGCTCATCACTAAAACTTCTCATTGTTATGGCGGGTATGAGAAAGATAAAAATCCAGGGAGCGAGTTGAAAGAATGGAGCAAGATCTGCAAAGCCAGAATTTAGTACATTAAAATCTCCTTCAAAAACCCATAAGAATAAACCGGTAACCACTAAAAATAATCCTATCACGAGATAACCGATAGGGGAGGCAAAAAAGGATGTAATTTCTTTTTTAAGGATTGCGTACAAGACAGTGATTTTTGTGTAAAACTAAGCTAGTTTTTTGATAATTAAAAGTTATTGCTCTTTATAGGTTGATTGTGGTGGCCCGTTTATAGGAATCTTACTGCCTAAATATGTGGGTTCCTTATGAAATATAAGCTCTAGGTATGCTTTTACGTTTGCGAGTAGCTCGCGTCTTTGATTCGTCTCTTCGCGTTCATAAATGTGTTTATCACCTATATACCCTTTGTAATCCAGCCCTAGGTTTTTAGCAATGAAAACGGCTCTTGGTAAATGAAAACCCTGGGTAACGATAATGGCTTTTTCTACACCAAATACTTCTTTTGCCCTATACATACTATCATAGGTGTCAAACCCCGCATAATCAAGATAAATATGATCTTCTGGAATATCTCGTTCTAAGAGGTATTCTTTCATAGCTTTAGGTTCATTGTACTCCTTAGTGCCATTATCTCCTGAGAGCAAAAATCTTTCCACCTTACCTGCTCTATATAACTGGAGTGCGCTTTTTACACGATCTTCTAGCATCGTAGACAGGTTGCCATTAGACTTTACACTTGCTCCCAGAACAATAACGGTGTATGCTTCTGGAACCTCATCGATAGACGAATAAATCTCATCTTCAGTGCGGATGTTTATATAATAAGAGAGCGCATACAGGATTATTACTACTGCTATAATAACAGTAAGTAATGACAATGCGATTTTCTTGATTTTTATAGCCAAGTGTTTTGAGGGTTTTTAGAAATAAATATCTAAAAAATATAAGGTATATAAATAATTGCCGCAACCACTATAGAAATAAGTGCTGCAAAACCTACGGCTCCCGCCGCAATGTCCTTAATCCGTCCTATTTTCTCGTGATAATCAGGGTGTATAAAATCTGCAATACCTTCTATTGCCGTGTTTAGACCTTCTGCAGTCATCACTAGCCCTATGCAAAGGGTCTGACCAATCCATTCCGTACGCGAGATTTCAAAATAAAAACCAGCAAGGGTGATGAGTATTGCTATTGCAAACTGTACTTGAATGCTAGGTTCTGTACGTATGAGTTGAACGCCGCCCTGCAAGGAATATTTCATTCCCTTTAACCTTCCTTTTATAAATTTTAATGGCAACTTGCTTTCTGAGTTTTTGTTAGTATTAACGGAGGTCATTTAAACGATTTTAAGAATGTAAATTGTCGTCTTCGATGCAGGTCCGCTATTAAACATAGATGGCTCTGAATTTTATTTTAACGCCTTGAGTGCACCTTCATAATTAGGTTCTTTTCCTATCTCCGGAACTTGCTCCGTATAGCTTACTTTGCCTTCTTCATTTATGACCACTACAGCACGCGAGTGCAACCCCTCAAAGGCACCATCTTCTATGGTAACACCATAGTCAAGGCCAAATTTTCCTGTTTTGAAATCTGAGAGGGTGTGTACATTTTCTATTCCCTCTGCTGCGCAAAATCTTGCTTGTGCAAATGGAAGGTCACGAGAGATGCAAAGCACTTCTGTATTATTTGCGGTGCTTACTTTCTCATTAAACGTACGCACAGATTGGGCACAGACCCCCGTATCTACAGAGGGGAAAATATTGAGTACAACACGCTTCCCTTTAAAGTCTGCCAGCTTTGTAGATGACATATCATTTTTAGTAAGTGTAAATTCTGGTGCCGCGGTACCTACTTTTGGTAAAGATCCTACGGTTTTTGTAGCGTTACCGCCTAAGGTTATATCTGCCATTTTTTTCTGTTTTTCTGTTTCCAGTAAATGTACACATTTGATAAAATAGTTGGGGTATGATTTTCAAGTTATAAGTGTGCGTTGTGTGTTGTGTGTTGTGTGTTGTGTGTTGTGTTGTGTGTTGTGTGTTGTGCGTTTTTCGTTTTTCGTTTTGCGTTATGCTTTATGCGTTGTGCGTTGTGTGTTGTGTGTTGTGTGTTGTGCGGTGTGCGTTATTGTTTTTTTGGTACTTGCTCTGAGATGTGAGGTATAAATTCAGAATTCAGAATTCAGAATTCATAATTCATAATTATGACTATTTCCTAAAGTCTACAGTCTACAAGGATGCTTCTGGGGTTTCACCTTTTACAGGGCCCACTATTTCTGAGGTAATCCATCCGCCGTAAAAGCCTCCTGGTTGTGGCCTTACACGTTCCTTATCTATAAAGCATTCTAAACGGCTTGGGTAAAAGGAAAGATAGCCCGCGATTTCTTTAAACTCAGGAAAGGGATCTGGATAACTCCATCCTACTTTTTCTAACCTAGCAAGTGGGGTAATTACATCCCAGTACTGTGCATTTCCCTTCCACTCACATAAGGAATTACCGCTCGCTTCCTGCAAGTAGGTCTCATCAATATCTTCAAAGGGGATGTATACGGTAGGAGGACTGGCGGTTTCTAGGATTCGGTAGGCGTGGTTTGTTTTGGCAACGACATACTCCCCTAGTTTAATAAGCACAGACCGAGCGTCTTTAACTAGTTTTGGAGGCCTAGGATAATCCCATACAGACTCTTGGTTTTCGTTAGGTTCAATGGCAAATGGAGGCCTCTTTTGACCTCTGTATTCCCAGCGATCCCTGCTTTGTAAAATCCAATCTGGTATGTCTCTCATTTTTTACTTAAAGATATATAAATGTTTTAGTTCCTAATCTGGACTGTAGCGAAACGAGTTCCTGATTTTTTCTCTCCACTACATATTGATATGAGCAACAGCTATTTTCGCGAAAGCGTAAAAAATAAAAAGCCCCATCTCATAGACGGGGCTTGTGCTGTTTATTAACAACGGTTATGAATCAATAGATCCCATCACACGCTTCATAAAACCATTGAGTGCGGCCTTTTTATCTGTGCCAGTTTGCATTTCCTTATGTACTTCTATGGCGCCGTACATATTAGAAATGAGTTCGCCTATCACATCCAGTTCTTCATCTTTGAGAGAGGAAACTTCCGTAAGATTTTCTAAAACCTCTACAGCTTCAATCACAAAATCCTGATCGTTTTCCTCAATAAAGCTCACTAAATTTTTAATTACTGGTAACTTCACTTAAAAGGTCTTTAAGTACATCAAACTTATTGGTTTGTACTTGGTTCTTGAATGATCCATTTTTAAAGGTGGCAAACGTAGGTAAATTATCTACTGTAGCCATCTTACGTGACTCAGGGTTCTTCTCTGCATCAACGATCACAAACTTTACGTTTTCGTTTTCGGCAGCAAGTTTTTTAAACTTAGGCTTCATAATACGGCAGTTACCACACCAAGTGGCGCTGTACTGTACCACCACAGTCTCATTATCTGCGACTAGTTGATCTAGATTATCTTGTTCTAATTCTTGAATCATAATTTAATTTTAGTTTGCGTGAGTAGCGAGGTACTGAGCTACACCATCGCGGTTTGCGTTCATTGCATCTTTACCATCTTCCCAATTTGCAGGACATACTTCTCCTTTTTCCTGAACGTGCGTATAAGCATCCACAAGACGTAAAAACTCAGCTACGTTACGACCTAAGGGCATATGGTTTACACTTTCGTGAAATACAGTTCCCTCCTCATCAATAAGGTATGTTGCTCTATACGTTACGTTATCACCATCTACCATCACAGCGCCAGACTCTTCATCATAACGCTCGTTAGTCACGTCAAGAATCCCTAATTGATTTGCAAGGTTACGGTTAGTATCTGCAAGGATAGGGTACGTAACACCTTCTATACCGCCATTATCTTTTGCCGTGTTTAACCAAGCAAAGTGTACTTCTGGAGTATCACAAGAAGCTCCTATTACAATTGTATTGCGCTTAGCAAACTCTGCCTGCGCTGCCTCAAAAGCGTGAAGCTCTGTTGGGCATACAAAGGTAAAATCCTTTGGGTACCAGAAAAGGATCACTTTCTTTCCTTCTGATGTTGCTTTATCTAAAACGTTTATTTTTAATGTATCTCCCATTTCATCCATTGCATCTACCGCCAGATTTGGGAATTTTTTTCCTACTAAAGTCATTATTTGTTGTTTTGAAATTTAGTGCAAAACTACGCAGTAAAGCAGCCTTTAAAACGTAAGAAAATTTTAAAATTTGATACTACTATAGGTAGTGCCTATGAAAACGTTTTCGTAGTAAAATCAAGTGCTGGTGCTTTCTTTAGCGCTTTCGCGAAAATGTTATTTTCATCTTCCACATTTAGAGGACTGTATAAATTTTAAACAAAAAATAACTCCCAGAACATCGGGAGTTTATATATTTTTTATTTGATGATTCCTTTAAGAAGTCTTAGCGTCTTTAATCATTCTTATTTTGATACGTAGTCCAGCAAACAGTAGGGTCATAAAAGGAGAGAGATAATTAAATATGGCATAAACAAAGTATTCGCTCACGCCCACATTCAATACTTGACTCTGATACGCTCCACACGTATTCCAAGGGATAAGTACGGAGGTTACCGTTCCTGAGTCTTCAAGGGTACGCGATAAGTTTTCTGGAGCTAAGCCTTTATCTTCATACGCCTTTTTAAACATTTTACCGGGTATGACAATAGCCAGATATTGGTCTGAAGCAATGGCATTGAGACCTAGACAGCTTATCACCGTACTTGCAAAAAGACCAAATATGGTATCAGCAACAGAAAGTAGCGATTTTGTAATTCTTGCAAGAGCGCCTATACCGTCCATCACACCTCCAAAAACCATTGCGCAAATAATAAGAAGGATAGTCCATAACATTCCTACCATTCCTCCGGCGCTGAATAGTTCGTTTAAAGTTTCATTAGAAGTGGTAATAGCAGTATCCGTAAAAATAGCTTGCACAATGGCGCTAAATGAAGATTCTTTTATGGATGAGAGAATTTCAGGTTGGAAAATAAATGCAAATACTGCTGCGAGTACCACTCCTGCACTTAACGCAATAAGAGGTTTTGTTTTGGTAACAATCAATGCAATAACAACTACCGGAACCACAAATAACCAAGGGGTGATATTAAAGGTCTGGTCTATGGTTGACAATAGCTCACTTATATCTGTAGTTCCTGTCGTATCAATAGTAGCACTAAGAATGATAAAAACAATGAGTGTTATGATGATAGTAGGTCCTGTGGTAAACAGCATATATCGTATATGAGTAAAAAGATCTGTACCCGCCATTGCAGGGGCAAGATTTGTCGTATCACTCAATGGAGACATTTTATCACCAAAGTAGGCTCCAGATATTACAGCACCTGCGATCATACCTGTTGGTATTCCTAGCGCAGATCCTATTCCTATAAGTGCGATACCTACGGTTGCCGAGGTTGTCCAACTACTACCTGTAGCGATAGAGATAATGGCTGCTATGATCACTGAGGCAGGCAAAAATATGGAAGGATTAAGTACTTGCAATCCATAATAAACCATCGCTGGTATAATACCGCTCACTAGCCAAGTTCCGGCAAGAGCGCCCACTAATAACAAGATGAGAATTGGGACTTTTACACTTTTTAAATTTTCCCAAATTTCTGCAAGCATTGTTTTTAATGAGGATTTATTTAAAAAACCTACGACTGCTGCTACTACACCACCAAAAAGGAGAATGTATTGATTGGAATAATCACCAAACCAAGCCCCCTCATAAACAAAAATGTTTATCGCTAGCAATCCCATTAAGATCATTACGGGTATTAGAGATTCATATAAGGAAAGTTCCCGATTTTCTACGATGTTTTGATCCTTTTGATCCTGCATTTCCTTATTCATTAAATCTTGCTTTATTTAAAAGGTAAGGTTACGATTTTGATACGGATTTTACAAACAGAACCGCGGTTGGTCTGTTGTCTTTTGTTCAATACCATTATTGTCTTACACCATAAAATGCTTTAGATCTGGAATTCTTGATAGAGAGATGGAATAAATTAATAGTTTCTAATATCCTGAAAATATTATTGATGAAGGTTTTAAATGTTGGGATGGAGTAAGATGGCAGGGATTAGGACCAAAGACTGGAGTAATGTTGAGAAGGTTTGCTTCAGCTACCAGTGGAGTGGGGGCTTCAGGATCAGTTTTTAATTTTCTAAGTTTATCTTTCAGCAATATTTTAGGAGCTTCGTATGCCTACAATAAGATAGTCCTGCCTAGAGGAACGTACATTATAGAATCGCAACTCAGACTCAATAGTAATAACTCTGTGGATTGGCTTATCAGACTAACGGCACAGAAATCCCAGTCAGTGTTCGCGGTTCTACAAATCCTCCAAACAATGCTACATCAGCAAGCGAGGTACAATTAGTCAGCTGCTTTTGAGATCGTAGGAAATAGTGGAGAAATTGACTTTCAAATGATTTTTGGCACAGGAGCAACCGTACTTCCTGGACAATGTTATGTGAAAATTGAAAAGATAAATTAGACTACCCCAACTTCAATCATACAGGCCTTCATCATTTCAAACGTACGTTCTATATCGGCATCTAGCCCTATAGAAAAACGTATAAGTCCATCTGTAAGACCCATTTGTTTCTGCTCATCTTCAGGAATTTCTGAGGAGGTCGAGGTACCAGGAGCGCTAAAGAGTGTTTTGTAGAATCCAAGGCTCACAGCGAGGTAACCTAGATTTCGTTCTTGCATAAGCTCCATCAAGGCATTGGCTTTTTCTAAGGATCCTGCATCTATGGTTAACATTCCACCAAAGCCATATTTTTCATTCATCAGTCGTTTAAATATTTCGTGACTTGGGTGTGATTTCAATCCAGGATAGACCGTACGTAATCCCAGTTCTTCAAAGCGTGCTGCTAAGTAAAATCCATTATGACTGTGTTGTTGCATACGTATGTGAAGCGTACGGAGATTCTTTAAAATAGATGCTGCCCTCAGACTGTCTAAGGTAGGCCCAAGGAGCATACTCGCCCCATCATTTACATTACGTAATTCATCTATAAAATCTTGTGTCCCACATACCACGCCACCCACGGTATCAGAAGATCCATTGATAAATTTTGTCAGGCTATGTATAACCACATCTGCTCCGTGTTGTGCAGGAGAGATGGACAGGGGTGAAAAGGTATTATCTACTACCAGCTTAAGATCATACTTCTTTGCTAGCTGAGAAAGGGCCGCTATATCTGCAATTTCCAATAAAGGGTTGCTTACAGACTCACAATACAAAACTTTTGTTTTATCTGTAATGGCAGCTTCGATGGTATTGAGGTTTGTTATGTCCACAAAACTTGTAGATATACCTAGTCTAGGGGTAAAATTCTTTAAAAAAGCATAGGTACCTCCATAGATTGTTCTACTAGAAACAATATGATCACCATTCTGACAAAGTTGTAGTAGCACCGGTGTAATTGCTCCCATACCACTTGCAGCAACGTTAGCCGTCTCTGTACCCTCCATAGCGGCAAGAGCAGCTCCAAGATACAAATTTGATGGTGTGCTGTGTCTAGAATATAGATAACACCCATCTGCATTGCCTTCAAAAGTGTCAAACATTGTTTTGGCAGAGAGAAATGTGTACGTAGAACTATCTGATATAGAGGGATTGACTCCTCCAAATTCTCCAAAATATTGTAAATCCTGTATTTCGTTTGCTGGCTTAAATGACATTCATTTAGAATTTTGGCGAAAGCGGCAAAAAACCTACAACTCGCGATTGATTATATTTAAAATTTACTGGATGCACTTTGAACACCATCTATCGATATTCGAAAATGCATTTTTATTTAGTCAAAGCTACTATTTATGGTCTATTATTTTATAAATTGGTGTATATTTAGAAAATAAATCTAATATTGTAGTGATTTTTAGATGTATGCTTTCGCAAAAGCGTATATAGTATCTTTAAACTTTATATTTTACTATGATTAAACTTGATGACTTAGACAAGCGTCTCTTGATGCTGCTGCAGAAAGACGCAAAACTGACAAATAAAGAGCTCTCTTCTAAGCTCAATTTATCGGTAACAGCTATTTACGAGCGAGTAAAAAAGATGGAACGTGCAGGGGTGATTTCCCGCTATGTCGCCATTGTAGATAAGTCACAGGTGCAACAGGGGTTTCAGGTGTTCTGTCACGTGAAGCTAGAAAGGCACGCGAAAGAGGCTATAGAGGCTTTTGAAAAAGAAGTTACGGCGCTAGAAGAAGTTTTAGAATGCTTTCACGTGAGCGGCGACTATGATTACCTTCTAAAAGTGTTAGTTGAGGATATGGATCACTTTAGACAATTTATGGTTACAAAACTCACTACGCTCAAACATATAGGAAGTACGCAGAGTTCTTTTACAATTAACGAGGTTAAAAATACCACTGCTATTACGTTATGAGAGATAGGGGTTATGTAATCACAGAGTTATTTATTCTTTTTATAGGTGTGCCCTTAAGTCTATTGCTCGATTACACAGTATGGATAAAAGTAGCAACGGTGCTAGTTGCATTTGGTTATTTAGTATTCGTACTCCTGAGAAAATTAAGAATCAAGTTTGCCATTAAAAAGGAAATTGACTGGATAGCATTCTGGAAGCGTACCTTGATAAAATTTGTGATAGTAATAATCACAACAACCGCTTATGTTTGGTTGATTGACAAACCCAAACTCCTTTGTGTCCCTAAAAATGACGTGCAGCTTTGGGTAGTTATATTGCTGATCTATTCTCTTTTGTCTGTCTGGCCACAAGAAATTATTTATAGAACATTCTTCCTTGAGCGTTATCGCCATCTTTTTAAAGATAAACGTATGCTCGTTTTTGTGAATGCCGTAATTTTCTCACTGGCTCATATTTTTTTTAAAAACTTACTAGTGACGGTACTCACGTTCATTGGCGGATTAGTATTTGCCTATACGTATTATCATACAAAATCAACGACGCTCGTTTCTATAGAGCACGCTCTATATGGTAATTGGTTATTTACAGTAGGAATGGGGGACATGCTCGCTTTCCCAGGAATGGAGAGTTGTTAATATAAAAAAAGCGTTTGATTTATAAATCAAACGCTTTTTAGAGATAAGGACGAGATTATACCTGTCGCTCATCTTTAGTATTTGTGCTTATTTCTGGATCATCACCCACATTATGCTTTTCAAGGCCGGCGCTATCTACCCCTATAAATTGCATTGCTTCAGATGGAGTGGAGATTTGCTTAGCCTGTTTTCCCATAATAAGGATTGGATTTTGGATAGCTACTGGATTATTTTGTATAAAATGTATCCAGTCATCGTCACTATAGCTTGCATCATTTACTAGATCTACTACGTCTGGGTGGTCTTTTGCTATAAGTTCATCTATGCTCGCTCCTAGCATATCTGCAACCTCACTCCACTGTGTGCCCGTAAGACCAGCCTCAGAAATATTTATGAGGTTAGTTTTGGCTGCACTGCTCTTTGCATAGCCAAGCGTTTGTTTGGCAATGCTAGACTCTGAAGTATAGATTACAATTAATTCATTTTTATCTGTAGCTAGGCTCATATCGGTTGACATACTATTAAATTTTTATTGGTGTGCTTGCATTTTTTCTTTCTTCTTACGTAATTGCTTCTCTAATTCATCAATAGCGGTTTTTAGGCTACCGTGGAACTCGTGGGTACTTTCTTCAGCAAAAAGTCTAGGGCCCGGTACGCTTAAACGTATAGAAGTAATTTTACCTGTTTTATCGCTGGACGTATTTTCTAATTTAAAGAAGACATCGGCTCTGTGTACAAACTGATATTTATCTCCTAATTTTTTTAATTGCGCTTTTGCAAAATTTTCTAATTCTTCACTAGCGGTTACGTCGTGATATTCAAATATAATTTCCATAGTTATTTATTTTAGTAATTATTAGTTTTCTACTTCTTTTTCTTGTTTTCTAAAGCTAAGGGGAAATTCTTTAACTCCACCATATAATTTGATTTCTTGTATATCTGCTGGCATATAATAACCTGCATCTTCTAACGCTTCTTTTACATTACGTACTACGTTACCCTTAGTTATAAGAGCCATTTTTCTAAAGTCTTTGGTATCTACCCAGAAAAACACTTTGAGGTTTACGGTACTTGTAGCAAGCTGGTCTTCTACTACAAAATTTTCGTGAAATTCATCAGAGATCACATTAGGTTCACTTTTCAAAGCCTTTAACACTGTTTCTTTTGCTCCTTCAATATTATCTTCATAAGCAATACCTATTATAAAATCCCAGCGGAAGAAACCATCTTCCGTATAATTCGTTACAGGTTCTGTGAGAACATCACTATTAGGGATGTACACATCTTTCCCATCAAAGGTCTTTAACTTGGTATATCGTAAATCGAGCGTTTTAACTTTTCCGAAGTTTGTCCCTATCTCCACGGTATCATCTACATTAAAGGGTCGATTAAATGCTAGTATGATTCCCGCTATAAAATTTTCACCTATATCTTTGAAAGCAAAACCTAAAATCACGGCACTCGCTCCCGCAGCAGTAAGAATACCCGTTGCAATTCCTCCAAGACCTGCTGCTTTTAAAGCAAGCATAATAGCTATAATAATAAATGAGTATTTAATCGCAGTCCCGAGAAATTTGCTCATTAAAGGATCCTCCGTCTGCGATGAAATTCTTCGTTTGGCAAATCTTCCTATCCAGTTTGCAATTAAAACTCCAAGGATTACAATAAGTAACCCTAAGGCTAACTGTGGCAGTTGATCAATAAAGCTGTCTAAAGAGTTTTGAAAGCTTTCTGTGATGGTCGTGGTATTTTTTGATGCGTCTTGCAAGTGCGTATTGTTGGTTGGAAATTAAAAATACGCTTATATGTTGCTAATTTTCTTAAAAGCATATCAATTCACATTTTGTTAAGATTTTATTTCTATGAGAAGTTAAAATGTGGTTAAGCTATTCTCAAATAGAAATTGTGAAGATTATCTTTAAGAAAAACAGTACAATGAATATAAAATCCATAAATCCATATAACCAAGCGGAGGTTGGCAAAATTAAAGCGCTTAATCTTGAAGAAATTGAAGAAAAGATAGCGAGGGCACAAGCTACTTTCTTGACTTGGCGTAAAACAACATACTCAGAAAGGGCATCACATCTTCAAAATGTCGCTATAGAGTTAGAAAAAAATAAACAAGAATATGCTGAGATGATGACCCTAGAAATGGGAAAACCTATCTCTCAGGCAATCTCAGAAATAGAAAAATGCGCTTGGGTGTGTAGATATTATGCAGAGAATGCCGCAACGCAGCTATCGCCAAAATTGATAGAGACGGACGCGTCAAAAAGTTATGTGCGCTACGATCCTATGGGAGTCGTCCTCGCTGTAATGCCGTGGAATTATCCTTTCTGGCAAGTGTTTAGATTTATAGCACCTGCGTTAATGGCGGGAAATATAGGAATCCTCAAGCACGCAAGTAGTGTAATGCAAAGTGCTGAAAATATTCAAAAAGTTTTTGAAAGAGCAGGGTTGCCTAAAGGTTGCTTCCAAAATCTAGCGGTGGGTAGTGACCGAATAGAAAACATTGTAAAAGACGCAAGGATAAAAGCAATTACCCTAACAGGGAGTAAACCAGCAGGTGCTGCGGTAGCAAGTACAGCGGCAAGTATGATCAAAAAATCAGTGCTGGAGCTGGGAGGGAGTAATGGCCTGGTAATCTTTCCAGACTGTGATATGGAAGCGACTATTGAGACCTGTGTAAAAGCCAGATATCAGAACACAGGACAGAGTTGTATTGCTGGGAAAAGATTACTGTTGCACGAAGATATTTATGAAGATTTTCTTTCCGCTTTCGCGAAAGCTGTAACCCATCTAAAGTCTGGTGATCCAATGGAGGAAGATACCTACATCGGTGTGATGGCAAGGGAAGACCTCGCCATAGAACTTGAAGCACAGCTCAATAAATCAGTCAAGGAAGGTGCCAAAATTTTACTGGGCGGACACCGTCAAGGAGCTTATTTTGAGCCAACGATTGTCACCGACGTAACCCCAGAGATGACCCTTTTTAAAGAAGAAACCTTTGGACCCGTTCTGGCAGTCACAAAATTCTCTTCAGATGATGAGGCTGTAGATCTTGTGAACCAGTCAGCATTTGGATTGGGAGTTTCTATTTTTACAAAAGATGAGACGCGTATAGAAAAACTTATACCATTATTTGAAGACGGCGCTGTGTTTGTAAATGAGATGGTGATGAGTAACCCTAATCTTCCCTTTGGTGGAACCAAAATATCAGGCTACGGTCGCGAACTCTCGATTGACGGGATTCAGGAGTTTGTAAATAAGAAGACGGTTTATATTAAATAGTTCAGAGTTATGAGTTATGAGTTATGAGTTCAGAGTTATGAGTTATGATTGTACCTTTTTTTGAGGTTCAAGAAATTGTATATGATAGACCCTAAACAATATCAATAGGTTTTTTGAATTGTTTGAATAAGGTGCACCCCGTAAAATTTTCGCGATAGGCTAAAGACACCTTATAAAAGTGTAAAAAAAATAGCCGATTCAATAATATTGAATCGGCTATTTAATGGTTAAGAAATATTCTTATTCCTGAGTATCTATAAAGTCTTCTCTTGTGTCAAACTTTATGCTTTCCGCCGAAGTTTTTTCAAGATATTTCTCAAACTTAGGAAGCCTTTTTGACTTGATCGTTACAAAATCTTCTTTTGCTTTTTCAAAGCGATTAATGAGTAGGTTTATATTGTCTTTTTGAGCCGCGCTAGGGGCTTCAAAATTGGCAGCAACATCTGCATACAATGTACTCAATTTCTCACGTAATTGAGGAGGAGCAGTACCTACATAATTATCACCAGTGGTAACTACCAACGTGTTTTTGAGTGCGTCGAGATCTGCTATGAGTGGTTGGGCTACTTTAGAAGCTTTTGCGTCTTTTTCCAGTACATCAGTTGCTGTTGCCATAATAAGATCTATCTGATAGACCATATAGGCAAGATCTTCCTGTACATTAAATAATTGCTTACTCGTTTCATATTGATCCTTTCTCTCGGCTTCGGTTATAAACGACTTTGGGTCATTTTTAATTTCAAACGTAGTCTCGTAGCTTTCTTTACCTTTCGTAAGAACAGCCTTATACATTCCTGCTGGGGCTCTCACCGGAGTGAATCCTCCAAAAGCAAAAGTCTTTGCTGCGGCGAGTTTAGGGGATTTTGTAGTATAGTCCCAATTGACAATATTGATACCTTTAGATTTCCCTGGAGTGAGAGAGGAAACTTTGTTGCCCTCCATATCCTGAATTTCTAGGGTCATTTTCCCAAAAGTGTGGCGCTTCTTTAAATAGTATTTAATTTTTGCCGCTGTTCCAGGATTGGGGCCTACAAATTCTAATTCTGTTGCGTTTCCACCAAAGCCGCCTTCTTCTAACATTACTCCCGTTTTAGTATCAAAGAAATGTACCTCCTCATCTAAAATCTCTGGTTTTATATCTCGGAGGATACTTATATCATCTATGATAATAATACCACGACCGTGGGTACCAGCTACAAGATCATTGGTTTTTTTCTGGAGATCTAAAAAGTGAACTGCAGTAGGAGGGAAGTTATTAGTAAACTGGGACCAGTTTGCACCTCCATCTACGGTAATATATAATCCCTTCTCTGTACCTAGGAATAGAAGATTTTCATTCACATAATCTTCTTGAAGGTTACGCGCAAAAATAGGGATATCACCACTTACTATACTTTTCCAAGTGGTTCCATAGTCGGTTGTTTTATATACATATGGTTTCATATCTCCTCGGGCGTGGCCTTCAAAAACGGCATAAGCAGTACCGGCTCCGTGCACAGAGGCTTCAATGTGATACACCCAAGTATTTGCAGGAAGGCCGGGTACGTTTACAATGACGTTGTTCCAGTTTGCTCCGCCATCTTTAGTAATTTGTAAATTTCCGTCATCAGTTCCTACCCAAATCACTTTTTCGTTTACAGGAGACTCCGCAATCGTAAATATAGTAGTGTGCGTTTCTGCTCCAGAATTATCTGCAGAGAGGCCGCCAGAATTTTTTTCTTGCTTTTTAGGATCGTTTGTGGTCAGATCTGGCGAGATGACTTTCCAAGTGTCTCCCATATCCTCACTCACGTGCAGAAACTGGCTTCCCATATAAAAACGGTCTGGCTGGTGCACGCTGGTTGCCATAGGCGGGTTCCAGTTAAAACGTAAATCTGCACTGCCTTTAGCAGGGAGTGGCTTCACATTTTTAGTATAATTGCGCTCCATATCGTAACGCCATACATTATCTGCCCCTTGCATTTCTGAATATAGAATTTCTTTGGTAGGGTGCGGTAATACTCTAAAACCATCACCTACCCCTACACGCACCCAGTCACGAGCTTCTACACCCCCTGGAGAAGAAGAAGGTCCATACCAGGAACCATTGTCTTGTAAACCACCATAAATACGGTATGGCTCTGCATTATCCACGCTTATTTGATAAAATTGTGAGAGCGGGAGGTTAGAAACAATTTCCATTGTAGTACCACCGTTCCAAGAGCGGTAAACGCCACCATCTGTGCCCACGTGCATTATATCAGAATTAGTTACATCAAAAACGATATCGTGTATGTCTGAATGCATATTACCTAACGTTTTAAAAGTGTTACCTCCATCTCTCGAGATAGAACCACTCAAACCACCTTTTACGACTACCTCAGGATTGCGTGGATCTACCACAATTCTTGAAAAATAAAATGGTCGCACGGTAAGAGAAAAATCTCCGTTGGTACGTTTCCAGCTAGCGCCACCATCTTCAGAGCGATACAAACCTTTATCTTTTTCTTGCTCAGACTCTATGACCGCATATACAATATTTGGGTTTGAAGGCGCTACAGCCACTCCTATACGTCCTAACTTTCCAGAAGGAAATCCGTTATGTATTTTATTCCAGGTTGCTCCGGCATCTGTAGATTTGTAAAGTCCAGAGTTTACACCACCAGAGTTAAAATCCCAGGCGGTACGTCTATGCTCCCACATAGAGGCATAGAGGATGTTTGGGTTGTTTGGATCCATAATAAGATCTGCAACCCCCGTTTTAGCATCTACGTAAAGTACTTTCTTCCAAGTAGCACCACCGTCTGTTGTTTTATAAACACCGCGATCTTCACTGTCACTCCATAATGCACCCAGGACACCTACATAAACTGTGTTACCATCTTTTGGGCTTATCTCAATTCCTGAGATACGCTCACTATGATCAAAACCCTTTATTTTTTCCCAGTTTGTACCACCGTCCTGAGTACGGTATAATCCATCTCCTACAGACACAGAATTACGGGTCCAGATCTCTCCTGTTCCAACCCAAACCGTTTGATCGGGATCTGTAGGATCTACCGCGACCTGACCTATAGACTGTATATAATCATCAAAAATGGGCGAGTATGTTGCCCCTCCGTCTTGAGATTTCCATACACCGCCACCTGCAGTCCCCGTATAGATGACTTGTGCGTTAGTGGGGTGCGTTTCCATATCTATAATACGTCCAGACATCAATGCAGGACCTATCTGACGTGCAGAAATATCTCCAAAGAGCTCTTTGCCTTTTAGAGCAATTTCTTGTGCCTCTACGGGTATAGCAAAAGAAGCTATGCACAAGCTGAGTAGTAAATGTTTTGTTTTCATCGTTGGTTGATTTTGTTTTTCCAAGTTAAATATTACTTCTCAATCTTAGAAAAAGTCGTTGTTAGTATTTTGAGTTCGCTTTAAACTAAAAATCCTGAAGCGTAATTTATTAACTGATTGCCTCTGATATGAACCTAAAAATCCCCAGTATATTTTGGGGATTTTTCAGGTTAAATTATTGCGTTGGCATTTTGAAAATACTCTCATTAATATCCGGATTTATTTCAATGTTTTCAGCGAAAATTTTAGTTTCATAAATGTAGAAGTCTCAGAAATCTAAAATTTCCGCTTTAAGCCAGATCAAGTTGAAGCTTCTGTTTTTAAGATAACTTCATATTTGAGCCAAAAAATCCCCAAGATGTGTTGGGGATTTTAAAATTTGACATTTTATTTTTTTTCTGGGAAGGCAAACATATCATCTGTGATCTCTGGATTTAAGGTGATTTTTTTAAATTTCATTTCCATTCCTCCTGGTTGACCTTTGACTCCTTGCATCGTTGAGAAAGGAAAGTAAAGACCATCTACTTCTTGATAATCACTTAGTTTTACCTGCCCTACCATTCCCTTTCCTTGACCAGACATTATCTCTTGCTCGATAACGATAGGTACAAAATTTTCTGTATCAAAATAGTAGTAAGATACTGACGGGACTTCTTTACCATCTGCCATAATAGGCTCCTTAGTAAGTTTAACTTTGTAGGTCTCCGTTCCTTCTATAGTTTCTTTACCTAATAATTCTAGATCATAGCCCTTCTCTTTATAACCTAATAATGGGTCTACCATATCATTCATCTCCAGCTTCATATTTGCAGTTCTTTCAGCGTCCGCTTTTTCTGCAGCCATTGTCTGTTGGTTTGTACTCCACACCGTCTTTCCGTCAAAAACATCTTGATAAAATTTCATTCCTTGAAATTCTGCTACACCCATTTGTCTTCCGTCTTTTATCTTGACCATTGTCATCGGTAAGTCCATACCCTGGATACTTATAGAGCCCTCCATTTTAATACCTTCAACACTATTCCACTTTTCTAGACCTCCTGTATTTTCAAAATAATTTGCAATGATTTCTTCGGCAGTTTGCGCTTGTGTAGTCCCTATAAATGCAAAGAGTAGTGCGACTACGAGTAATTTAATTGTTTTCATATGTTGTTGTTTTTAAAGTTTAATGGTTGGACATAAGACGACTATCTTATAAAATTGTTACAGAAATATACGTTTTTATTGAAAATCTAGTGCATACCTCTACGGCTAATTATCTATTTTTAAAGAATAGATCTCTTTAACCTTATAGAAATGAAATTCGGAGTCGTAGAGCAACCAGAACTTATTGATTTTACCTTACCAGCAGACCACTCAGCGACAAAGGGTGTGATCGAGAGCGCTTTCGCGAAAGCAGAAAAAGAAAAAAGAGAGCATCTTCAAGTCTACGTAGGTTGTGCAAAGTGGAATAAGGCAGAGCTCAAAGGATTTTATCCAAAAGGAACAAAGAACGAGCTAGCGTACTATTCCAGCCAGTTCAATAGCATCGAGCTTAATGCAACATTTTATAGATTGTTTCCCAAGGAGCAGTTTGAGAAATGGTATGATACCGCTCCAGATGGATTTAAATTTTTTCCAAAAATCACAAACATGATAAGCCATAGAAAGCGACTCATAGATGCCGAAGAATTTATTCCAGAATATGTTGATCACGTTTCTGTACTGCAGGAAAAGCTAGGAACCGTTTTTTTACAGATGCACGATAATTTTAACCCAAAGAACTTTGATAGAGTCGATAATTTCATAAATCACTGGCCTGAGAATATTCCAATAGCGCTAGAGTTCCGCCATACAGATTGGTTTAATAATCCCGAAGTAGCAGAACGGCTTTATCTTCTTCTTGAAGAAAATAATATGGCAAATGTTCTTGTAGATACCGCTGGCAGGAGGGATATAATGCATATGCGCCTTACTAATGATGAGGCATTTATAAGATATGTCGGGGCAAACCATCCGAGTGATTATGCTCGACTTGATGAATGGGTAGAACGACTTAACCATTGGGTAGATCTCGGCCTCCGTAAAATCCACTTTTTTATACATCAAAATGTTGAACAGGAATCTACCTTACTATCGGCTTATTTTATTGAAAAATTAAATCCTGCGCTGGGAATCGATTTAAAAATCCCACACAGTGCGGGTAAGGGTCCAAACACCCTCTTCTAATGGATCCTGTGTATATAGTAATGGGTGTTTCTGGATCAGGAAAGACTACCGTAGGTAAGAAGCTCGCAACAGCGTTACAGATTCCCTTTTATGATGCAGATGATTTTCATCCCAAAAGCAACATAGATAAAATGAAATCTGGAAAACCACTAAATGACAAAGATCGCTGGCCGTGGCTTGATATACTTTCGCTGAACATTGTAAAATGGAAAGAAGAAGACGGAGCAGTGTTAGCCTGTTCCGCACTTAAGGAAATTTACAGGGAGCGCTTGTTTTCTAATTGTAAGCTCGCTTCTGCGAACTCTATGCGTAGCGAAGTTGAAGTTGCAAAACCCAATTTCATCTTCTTACAAGCCTCTTTTGATACTATAAAAAAACGGCTTGAAGAGCGTAGAGACCATTTCTTTACTTCTGAACTTTTAAAATCGCAATTTGATATTTTAGAGGAGCCGGAATACGGAATTAAAGTAAATGCTGGATTCGAACCATTAAAAGTTGTGGAGGATATTTTGGTTGCACTCTCTAGCAAATAATATATTTACTATGCGTAATGCGTAATGCGTAATGCGTATGCGTTGTGCGAACTCTTGGGTATAATTTATGAAGCGCATAATTCTCATAAAAAGGCACATTTTATAAATACTTTAGGAGTTGTGATTTAATATTCTAGGGCTATATCATCATTAGGAAAATTCAACATATATTATGGAAAGTGAATATCATTTTAGTTTTGAGAAACTGAGGGTTTATCAAAAAGCGATGGATTTTGCAGAACGGATTAACTTGCAAATAGAAAGTTTCCCTAAAAAGGAGATGTATCGCTTATCGTCACAATTTATAAGAGCAGCAGATTCTATTGCTCTGAATATTGCTGAAGGATCAGGGAGTACAGGAGCAAATTTTAATAGATATTTAAAAATGGCTTGGGACTCATCTCATGAATGTGTGTCAGCATCCACAAAAGCGCGATTGCGGGGTTATATCAATTTTCAAACCGATGAAGAAAACCGAAAATATCTAACAGACATTGCAAAAATGATTTCGGGGCTTAGAAATACTCTATAATCTATATTAGACACACGACACACGACACACGACACACGACACACGACACACGACACAACACGCACCGCGCACAACGCAAGACGCACCACAAATTATGGACTACCAATTACTACTCGCCGTCATTATCGGGATTTCTGTATTACTCCTTTTAATTCTTCGTCTCAAAATACAGGCATTTCTTGCGCTGCTCATAACCTGCATAGTAGTAGGCATTATTGCTGGAATGCCACCCGTAAAAATTTTGGATTCTGTAAAGAATGGAATGGGAGGAACGCTAGGTTTTGTTGCCACAGTAGTAGGACTAGGGGCTTTGTTTGGAGCAATTTTAGAACGATCTGGAGGAGCACAAAGATTAGCTGAACGTTTGCTGAAGTCCTTTGGTATAGATAAATCGCCTTGGGCGATAATGATTACAGGTTTTTTGGTTGCTATACCTGTATTTTTTGATGTTGCCTTTATCATCTTGGTGCCCATAGTGTATGCTCTTCAGAAGAGAACGGGAAAGTCATTATTTCTTTATGCGATCCCCCTTCTTGCTGGGCTGGCAATTACCCATACGTTTATACCGCCTACACCAGGACCTATTGCCGTAGCAGAAATATTGGGAGCAGATTTGGGGTATGTGATTATTTTTGGATGTATAGCTGGATTACCTGCTGCAATCGTTGCGGGTCCACTACTTGCCAAAATGCTTTCTAAGAAAATGCATATTGAAACTCCAGAAAATATGGTTACAAAAATGGAAGTGCCAGAAAATGCGCCAAGTGCAGGTACGATACTGTTAATCATTGCCATCCCCATTTTTCTTATTGTTTGTAATACGGTTCTTAATAGTCCGCTTTTTGCAGAAGGTGCTTTACCAACTTGGTTGATTGATGGCGCCGACTTATTAGGGCATCCTTTTGTGGCGCTCATTATAGCGAACCTCGTTGCCTGGTATTTCTTAGGAATTAAGAAAGGCTTTTCTAAAAGTCAGTTGCTAGAAATATCTACAAAATCCCTTTATCCAGCCGGCGTGATAATTTTACTCACTGGAGCGGGTGGTGCATTTAAGCAGATTCTCATTGACACAGGTTCTGGCAAAATGATAGCAGAAAGTTTAAGCGGGGATTTCTTTCCACCCGTGATTTTTGGGTTTTTAGTAGCGGCTATTGTGAGAGTGTTACAAGGTTCTGCTACGGTGGCAATGATTACAGCGGCGGGTATTACCGCTCCACTTTTACTTTCTGGAGCAGTAAGCGATGCACAGCTAGCGGTATTGGTCATCTCCATAGCTTCTGGTGCAACAATTTTTTCTCACGTAAATGATAGCGGCTTCTGGCTCGTAAAACAATATCTAGGTCTGACAGAAAAAGAAACATTTAAGTCTTGGACGGTGATGACCACGGTCATAGCTGTAATAGGCCTTCTAGTTTCATTAGGGCTCTGGTATATAGTCTAAAACTAACAACATAAAAAGCCGAATAACTCCAAGGTTATTCGGCTTTTGAACATTTTTCTTCTGTTTATAAAGGTGCTTATATAGGCTACAAGACCTTAATTAGATTCCAGTATAATTTTCAGGAGTAATAGCTTTTAGTTCTGCTTTTACATCGTCGCTTATCTCTAGTGTATCTATAAATTCTGAGATAGAAATACGCGTAATCTTACTATTTACCCTCGTAAGTTCTTTTAGTGCCTCATAAGGATTAGGATACCCCTCACGTCTCAATATAGTTTGAATAGCTTCTGCTACCACAGCCCAGTTGTCTTCTAAGTCGGCAGCTATCTTTTGTTCGTTTATAAGAAGTTTATTTAAACCTTTGAGAGTTGATTGTAGGCCTATTATAGTATGACCTATAGGAACTCCTATGTTTCTTAACACTGTGCTATCTGTAAGGTCTCGTTGTAAACGTGAGATAGGGAGTTTTCTAGATAAATGTTCGAAAATAGCGTTAGCCATCCCTAGGTTTCCTTCACTATTTTCAAAATCAATAGGATTTACTTTGTGTGGCATTGCACTGGATCCTACCTCTCCTTTTTTGATTTTTTGCTTAAAGTAATCCATCGACACATAGGTCCAGAAATCGCGATCAAGGTCAATTAAGATGGTATTGATACGTTTCATCCCATCAAAAAGGGCAGCCATATGGTCGTAATGCTCTATTTGCGTAGTAGGGAAGGAGTGCTGCATTTTAAGTACATCGTGTACAAAATCGTGACCAAATTTTCTCCAGTCGGTGTCTGGGTAAGCTACTTTATGAGCATTAAAATTTCCTGTCGCTCCGCCAAATTTTGCAGCACTAGGAATATCATTGAGAAGATTGAGCTGCTCTTCCAGTCTTACCACAAAAACTTCAATCTCTTTTCCTAGTCTCGTAGGTGAGGCGGGCTGCCCGTGCGTTCTAGCAAGCAAAGGTATATTTGCCCACTCATCTACAAGCTGGCGTAAGTGATCTACCACCTCTAGAAGTTGTGGTACATATACCTGATTCATTGCATCCTTGAGGCTTAACGGGATGGCCGTATTATTTATATCTTGAGAAGTAAGTCCAAAGTGTATAAACTCTTTAAAATTGTTTAAACCTAAACCATCAAATCGCTCCTTTATAAAATACTCTACGGCCTTGACATCGTGATTAGTTACTTTCTCAATATCCTTAATCGCCTGGGCGTCTTCGGTGGTAAAGTTCTGGTAGATGTCCCTAAGTTCTTGATGAGAATGTTTCTCTACCTCAAGTAGTTGCGGCAGGGGTAGCTCGCAAAGGGCGATAAAATATTCTATTTCTACTTTTACTCTATATTTTATAAGGGCCTCTTCAGAAAAGAAGGGTATAAGAGATTCCGTTTTTGAAGCATAACGACCATCTATAGGGGAGATAGCTTGCAAAGATGACAACGACATAGGGTGCGTGTTTTTATTAGGGTGCAAAGATAATTATAATTAATAGATCCCTAAATCTGCAAGGGATTTATAAAATGCCTCTAGCCTTAATCTCGAGGTATTTATTTATTGTATTTACGGTGAGGTCTTCTGGTTTGGTAAGTATCGTCTGGATCCCATATTGCTCTAGCGTCGCAACCATCACTTTCTTATCATAATCTGCTTTTTGGGCAATAGTTTTGTGATACACTTCGGCAATAGATGTGGCGTTTTTCTCAAGAAGCTCATCCAGTTCTGTATTCTGAAAGAAAATTACCACCAAAATATGTTTTCGCGAAAGCGCTTTTAAATACATCATCTGTCTCTCAAGCCCTGAGATATGTTCAAAATTAGTGTATAAGAGCAACAAACTGCGTTGGGTAATCTTGCGTTTTACTTGATTGTAGAGTGCACCATAATCGCTATCTAAAAAGCGGGTATTGATATTGTACAGAACCTCGAGAATGGTCTGTAGGTGTGTTTTCTTGCTGCTCGCGGGTAAATGATTTTTAATCCCTTCAGCAAATGTGATCATACCGACCTTATCTTTTTTCTTCAGGGCGATATTAGAAAAAGCGAGTGTGCTATTTATGGCGTAGTCGAGTAGGGTAAGTCCTTTAAAAGGCATTTTCATAACGCGGCTAGCGTCAATAATGGCATAGACAGGTTGTGATTTTTCATCTTGAAACTGATTTACCATCAGCGTAGCACGCTTAGCGGTCGCCTTCCAGTTAATCGTACGCACATCATCACCCGCCACATAATCCTTAATCTGCTCAAACTCCATCGTATGACCTAAACGACGTATTTTTTTCATTCCTTGGAGCGTGAGCCTATTATCAATCGCAAGAAAAGCATATTTTTTCATTTGTATAAAGGAGGGGTATACCTTTACCATTTGATCTTTTTCAAAACGATAGCGACGTCTCAGTAAGCCTATTTTACTGCTCACGTAAAGATTAAGATTTCCAAAAACATACGCTCCGCGCTCGGTGGGTCTTAACGTATAGATAAAGGTAGATTCCTTCCTAGCAGGGAGTTTGAGGGTTTTTATAAAATCCCGCTTTTGGAATTGCACGGGAATCTCATCTATAATTTCTACCGTTACAGGAAAATTATATTTATTAGAAATAAGAATAGGTACTTCGTTCAGATCACTGTTAGAGAATTTTTCGGGCAATTGGCGTGATGCCCTTATATTTCCGCTTTCGCGAAAAAGTACTAGACCATCTACAAATATCAGGACAATAAGAGCAAGGGCTAAAATCCCCGCCAGCGGAAACAGCCCATTGATCCAGTAGGAGAGAAGATACACTACTCCTATAATGGCCAAAGCATAGAACAAGCGCTCCCTGACAAAAAAACCTTTTATGAATGTAAGAATAGCCAATGGTTACCTAGGGATCTCTACAGATTGTACAATCATATCAATCACCTGTTCTGTGGTCATTCCTTCCATCTCGCGCTCGGGAGCCAGGATAATACGGTGTCTGAGTACCGGGGTTACAGCCTTTTTAATATCTTCTGGGATTACAAAATCCCGTCCTGAGATTGCGGCAAATGCTTTAGAGGCATTCATAATGGCGAGAGACGCTCTAGGGGATCCGCCCAGATACAGATGTGGGTGTGTTCGCGTATTTACTACGATCTCTGCGATGTAATTAAGTATTTTTTCTTCTATGATCACTCCCTGCGTCTGCTCACGAAAGGTTTCCAGCTTTTCTGGATTGAGTATGGCTTTTATGGCATCCTGGGGTGCTTTTCCTTTACGGATATGGTGGGAAGAAAGTATAGCCACTTCATCTGCAAGGCTTGGATAATCTACTTTTATTTTAAATAAAAACCTGTCGAGCTGAGCTTCTGGTAACGCATACGTTCCCTCTTGCTCCACTGGATTTTGCGTAGCCAAAACCATAAAGGGAGGTGCCATAGTGTATTTAGTACCGTCTATGGTGATCTGACGTTCTTCCATAACTTCAAAAAGGGCTGCTTGCGTTTTTGCCGGTGCCCGATTGATCTCATCTATGAGTACGATATTTGAAAAGATAGGTCCTTTTTTAAATTCAAACTCACTGTTTTTTATATTGAGGATAGAGGTTCCCAAGACGTCACTGGGCATCAAGTCCGGAGTAAACTGGATTCTACCAAAATCTGTGTTTAGTGTTTTTGCAAAAAGTTTAGCTGTGACCGTTTTAGCAATTCCGGGTACTCCTTCTATAAGAACGTGACCGTCTGAGAGAAGTGCAACAATAAGTAGCTCCACAAACTCGTGCTGGCCTATAATTATTTTTGCCAGTTCTGTACGGATACTCTCTGCAGTTGCTTTGAGTTCTTCAAGCGGAATACGGTTTGTAAAAGCCAAGTCCTCTTGAGAGGCATCTTCCATAGCGTTTGCCGCTGGTTGATCTCTATTTTCAGGAACTGATGTGGGTACCTCCTTGTTTTCCTCTGGGTCTTGTGGTATATTTTGATCCATTATGATGGGTTTTTAAAGTCTTCTATTTTTTTATTGAGCTGCATAAGTTCCTCTTGAGAGATACTTGATTTAGTATTGATGGCAACGATATAATTAATAAGTGTTCTCGTGTTGTCAAGAGTGTTCTCGCTCTTAAGTGCGAGTTTATTCATAAACTCAGGATTTATGGAATGGGTTGCCAGCGAGTAACGGTTTCTGATGTATTCATAAAAATGATTGATTTGATGAGCTGCAATACTCTTGTGATCCTGTTTATCAAGATACATCCCTGCGATTGTTTTTGTAAACGTAAGTGTTTGATTAGGTAGTGGCTCTACCACGGGGATGGCTCTTTGCTTGCGTCTCCCTTCAAATAATACCCATAGTAAGACCCCAATAATAAGTGTATAATACGCCCATTTGAGATATCTATTATTTAGGAATATGTAGAGAGGGCTAGAATATGTGGTCTTTCCATTCTTGTAATGAGTATCCCAGTAAATAGTCCCGATAGGATCTATGTAACTTAGAGCACTTTCTGTGTACGTATAATTATTCTCGTGCAGCATAAAGTAGTTTGTAAAGGCTACGGGCATCAAGTGCAGGATGATGGTACCATCACCGAATGGCTGCTTGATAAAATGAACTTTGGGTTCAATTAGGGTCAGAGAGTCATTTTCAACTGCGAGGTCATACGCTCCTAAAATTACAGTTTTTAACGTATCTACTTTTTCAAAATAATAACTGCTCGTTTCGATATCTAGATAGTAAGGAGGGCGTGCGCTCTAGAGAAGGATTCACAAGGTTGAGAACTGGTTTACGCTCAAAGTTATCAAAATCATATAACAAGTTAGTACGCAATCCTAAGGTGTCTAAAATTTTTTCTCCCACGCCTGTACCTGCGATATAAAGCGTATTTCCCTTTGCTACCCAGCTCAGCATTTTTTCTGACTCTGACTCGTCTGGAAAAATAGTACTATTTAAGAAAAAATAAGTTCCCCTCGCGGTCGTACTGCTATCTTCTAAAAATTCAAATGGAGGTCTACTTACTTCTTTAAATTTACCTTGGGCACGGCTTTCTTTTAATGTATTGTACAAAACATAGGTTCCGTAGGGAATTTTGTCTTTTGCGGCATATGATGGAAACCAATTGATCTCGTCTTTCTCACTAGACTCAAGGTAGATGAGCAGCGCAAGAAGTGCTAAAAGGATGCCTGCAAGTATTTTAAATTTAGAACTCATAATTGCTCACTGAGTTTTAAAAATGATTTTTCCGCTTTCGCGAAAGCGGACTCATCTACATCAAAACTTCCATACCAGATATAGTCGTAAACGTCTGTTACTTTTCTAAACTGATTACGGAGTGTAGTGTCATTAATTTCAAAAATATACTCGTGATTGGTTTTCTGAGATTCCCAGTCTATAAGATCTTTATTACTCAACTTCTGTAAGGTAAGAAGATAGTAAAATCGAACCGCAAGTCGGTAGTTTCCCTCTGCCAAGGCTTGATCGATGAGGCTCTGTAGATCTTGATGTTGTATAAGCTCTTCATCATCAGACAATAATGTGGTAGGGGCCTTTATGTTACCGCCCATCAATGTCCCACTATCTATTTTTAAGAAGACCCATACCAAGAATGCGATAAATCCAGCGAGCAAAAGATAGGGGAGGAGACGGACTAGCACAGCTAAGAATCCGGTTGCTTCTTCTCCATCAAATAACCAACTCAAGAAACTATTCCATAAATCGCTCAACTTTTGCTTAAAACGGGTCCACCAAGTGTCTTCAGGAAGTTGCTCTTTATAATTAAAATCTTTGTCTGTTTTGTAGTTTTCTATGGCAGTTTTATCCAGTTCGTTTTTTGTAACAATTCCATCATCATAAAGAAGTACTTCTCTAGAACTTACGGTAGTGTCTTGAACGGCAATGGAGATAGCAGGGTTTGAAGCCAAGGATATTTTCGCGCAAAGCGAAATAAGAAAAAATAGAAAGAGGGAATTTTTAAGCATTGTCACCTATGCGATCTATTTGCTCAAGGGATCCTGACTGGTTCCTGCGCTCGTTGAGATTATAATACATAAGGGCACTGCTTACGGGAATCATTAAGTAGAGAAAGTACTGAATGAGCGAAGCAAAAACCGTTAGTCCAATCATTACAGGATCGATGAGGCTATTAGAATCTGCCAGACTGCCTTCTTGAACTATTGTGAATGTCTTTATTAACGTATAAATGAAAATAGGCATAGAAAAAGCCGCGCTTGCCACATACCAAACCAGAATCATAAGGAAGAGCGCAAAAAATGTCATCAGCCAGTCTACTTGAATGAGTTGAAAAGACTTTTTTAAAGCTTCAACAGGAGATTCATTTTCAAAAATTATAAAAGGAAAGATAAGGAGCAACGGTGCGCAGATTATGATACCAGGTATTACACATAGCATCCAGCCCAGAACCAGTAAAAAATATTTAAGCAATCCACCGGTTATAATAGCGCCTATTTTAGCATTGACTTCTGTGGTAACTTCGTCGTCTATGATGACACCATCATTTTTTATGTATGATTTAATGATACTTAAGATTCCGGCATAGAGAAAGGAGAAGTAGATGAATAAAAAGAAATAAACTATTACAGAACTTAAGATGACGTCAGTACTCCTAAAAATTGCAAAAGGATTTGAGAAATCTCCAAAATCTATGGTCATAGATGAATATGAATTATAGACCGTCCCAGCGATTAGAAGTAAAAAAGGAATTCCAGCAGTTTTTATGAGTAGCACTGATACCTGCTTAAAATTTCTTCTAAGAAATTTGAAAGTGTCCCCTATGATTTCACCTATTTCCCTTTTTCGTTTAAATTCAATAGTTGTTGCAGTGGTCATATAAGTGATGTATGATTTGGAATTTGTGGTGCGTTTTTATTAGTGTAAAGGGTTGCGTACAATAGGGTTCCTACGACGCCAGTGACAGACCATATGGCTAGCCAGTTTAGGGTTTTAGTATTAGTAGGTATTTCTCCATTTTGTAACAGTATTTGATTTTTAGTTTTTGCGCGGGGTAGGTATGCATAGTAAAATATAATACGTCCTAGGGATATTGTGATGATTGCAATCGCGAGCCAGTCTGGCATTTCTGTGCGCCTGGTGACGAAACCTTCTAAAAATCCAGCGATTACAAAAAGAGGTAGGGTACTTACTACTATTTTCAACCCATTTTTCATCCCTCTTTTAAAAGATTCGAGTCTCGTGTAGGTTCTGGGAAAAAGAATGCTATTTCCTAGTACCATACCTGCACAACTGGCAATAATAATTACGGAAATTTCAATGGTTCCGTGAATCCAAATGGTGCGTACTGATTCCCAACCTACTCCTTGTTCAAAAAAGAAATATTGAAAGCTTCCCAGCATAATGGCATTCTTCATAACAATGAATAATGAACCTATCGTCAAGAAGATCCCAAATACAAAAGCATATAATGATACTTTAATATTATTTATAGTAATACCTAGAAACATATTTACTTCTCCTTCCTGTTTGTAAACGGCCATTGGGTCTGCCTTATCTATATTATCTAAGGTCATATTTACATAGGCGTCTCCTAAAATTGCTCGTACAAATGCTCCGTCTTGAGAAGCACTATAAGCGCCTATGATGCTAAAAAGTAAAAAAGTAAGAAAGGCGATAAGTAATTGCTTTTGATAGGAAAACATTAACAGCGGAAACTCATCTGTAAAAAAGGTAACTAAACGGCTACTTGATTCTCTTTTAGTCTTATAAATTATCCTATGTGATTGAGAGGCAAGGTGGTTAAGATATTCTAGCGTCTTACTACCCGGGTAAAAGGTTTGAGCATAACTAAGGTGGTCTGTGACCTCCATATAGAGGCTGGATAATTTATCTGGCGAAATCTCGTCTTTGTTTACGAGAACACTTTCAAAAGTTAACCATTTATCCTTATTTTGCTTGACAAAAGCAGCTTCGCGCATCTTGATTTTATTAAAGAAGTAAAGTAAAAGAATTAATGGATAACTTTCAAATACAAACGGCTCAAAATGTCACAATATCGCAGAATGTAGCGACAATAGGTCATAGATTGCTCGCATTCTTTATAGATATACTTATTTTGGGGGCTTACTGGATAATTTCTTTGATTCTATTAGTACAGTTTGGGATTGAATCTTCAAGTTCTGGAGATCTTTGGACTTTTTATTTAATCATAGGTTTACCTATATTTTTGTACCATATTCTTTTTGAGACCTTCTGGAATGGGAGGTCGCCGGGAAAAGCAGCTATGAATATAAGGGTCGTAAAGCTAGACGGTTCAAAACCTGGTTTTGGAAGTTTTTTTGTGAGGTGGATAATGCGTATAGTAGATATAAGTATTACCACAGGTGGTGTAGCGGTGGTAAGTATTCTAATGAGTGAGAAAGGGCAACGCCTAGGAGATATGGCGGCAGGCACGACGGTAATTTCAGAAAAGAAACGAGTGAGACTTTCAGACAGCCTTCTGGTAGATCTTCCACCAGGTTATGTCCCTAAATATCCACAGGTTACCGTTTTTAACGATAAGGATGTACAACTCATAAAAACCCTATTTACAGATGCCAGGCGTAACTCAAATTATAATGTGATAGGCAAGCTCAGCACACGTTTAAAAGTAAAAATGAACATCACACCAGATGAGAATGATGTAGAGCTTATTGAACGCGTATTATCAGATTATAATTTCTATACACAGAAATAATGGAGGTAACGACAGTTATAGATATCCTAGGGACTATTGCCTTTGCGATTTCTGGCGCACTTACAGCAATGAAAAAAAAGTTAGATGTCTTCGGGATTTTAATCATCGCACTGGTAACTTCAGTAGGAGGTGGTACTCTTAGAGATATTCTTATTGGGAAGACTCCAGTGGGCTGGATGCTTAATATGACCTTTGTTTATGTAATCTTTACAGCCACGGTAGCCGCTATTCTCTTTAGATCTCAACTTAAGTATGTGAGACGGTCATTATTTCTATTTGATACGATTGGCATAGGATTATATACTATTGCTGGGGTACAACTTTCTTTGGCTACTGGACTCCATCCAGTTATTTGTGTGGTACTTGGTACTATCTCGGCTTGTTTTGGTGGGGTTATACGGGATATTCTCTGTAATGAGATTCCTGTTATTTTTCAGAAAGAAGTGTACGCAACGGTGTGCATTCTAGGAGGGGCTTCTTATCTCTTGCTTATCACTCTAGGATTACAGCAGACGTGGGCGATGATAAGTGCAGGAATACTCATCATTGCCGTAAGAACTCTTGCTGTTGTTTATGAATGGCAGTTGCCTAGTGTATACCGTAAGGAAGGTACTTAAAGTACTAAGGTCTTTGCGTTAGCAAAGACCCTAAGAATGACTAAATAGACTCTTTAGAAAATCAGTCATAAATATTTTAAAGGCTAATTCAAATAATTTATAAAACTCATTACTTTGTTTGAGACCACTGTCTATTCTATAGACGTAGTTTTAAGGTGAATGTTTCATCGTAAATGCCGTATTAACAAATTTTTAACCTGAAATCGGAAATTTGCGATTTACACGCAACTTTATTGAGAATAGTATAAGTCTATAAAAAGCAAAATCCCGAGAGCGCTATCTCGGGATTTTTAAATCAGACGGTGTTCTTAACTAACACTAACCATCAAAACCAATTAAAAACGTGTCTGACTTTTAAGTTAACTTATTATATAGACGTACAAAACTGTAGACTGTTACAAGTAATTTATTATTTAACTTTACTTTATGGAAAAACACACAGTCGTCATAGGTGCTTCGCTCAATCCGCAACGGTATTCTCATCGTGCAATAATAAGATTAAATTCTCACAATATCCCTGTAATCGCAGTTGGACTCAAAGAAGGTACTGTAGGAACCACTGAAATTATTTCTTTTGATTCCGCTTTCGCGAAAGCGCAGACCCACAAAAACCTTGTAGATACCGTTACCTTATATCTCAATCCTAAAAGACAGGCAGCTTACTATGAGTATATTATAAGCCTATCTCCTAAGAGAGTGATCTTTAATCCAGGAACTGAAAATCCAGCGTTTTATAAACTTTTAAAAGAAGCAAATATTACCTCAGAAATAGCTTGCACACTAGTGCTCCTCGCGACGAATCAGTACTAATCCTAAAAATGTAATTCCTCCATTTATAAGTAAGATAGTAAATCCTACTAAAATACCAGCATAGGTTTCTAAAACATAACTTGTTAAAAATGCTAAAAATGGAGATGCTATTGCAATGAAAGGGACTAGATTATCTTTAATTTTCCATTTTGTAAAGAGACCAAAAGCATATAATCCTAGCAAAGGACCGTACGTATAACCAGCAAAGGTAAAGAGTTTACTTATTACTGTCTCGTCTGCAATAATGTACTTAAATACGATAATAACAAGGATCAACACGATAGACATCGCCACGTGTATTCTTTTTCTTATAAGAATTTGCTTTGCTTCATCATACTTCTTTTCAATATCTAAAATATCTATACTAAACGAAGTTGTTAACGATGTTAATGCACTATCTGCGCTAGAATATGCCGCAGCAATGAGTCCTAAAAGAAATACAATTGCGAGTCCTATACCGAGCCCACTATCTACTGCAATGGTAGGAAAGAGTTGATCTCTCACTGCATCGATACCATTTTGAGCTGCGTAAAGTGTAAGAAGCACGCCTAATACTAAAAAAACCATATTCACAACGGTAAGTACCACTGTAAACCAGAACATATTTTTTTGTGCATCCTCTAGATTCCTACAGGTAAGATTTTTTTGCATCATATCTTGGTCGAGACCTGTCATCACGATGGATATAAATGCCCCAGATAAAAACTGTTTTACAAAGTGATCGCCACTTTTCCAGTCGTCAAAAAAGAAGATTTGAGAATATTCACTATCGACCACTGCATTTATAATACCTCCAGCAGAGAGTCCCATCTCATCAGAGACAAAATAAATAGCAACACCTACAGCCACAAGCATAAATAATGTCTGTAATGTATCTGTCCAGACGATCGTTTTTATTCCAGCTTTAAAAGTGTAAAGCCATATTAGAATGATCGTAAGGGTCACGGTGACCCAAAACGGAACTCCCATTGCATCAAAAACTAATAGCTGTAGCACGTTTGCCACGAGGTATAGCCTGAAACTCGCACCTACGATCCTGCTCAGTAAAAAAAAGGATGCGCCTGTCTTATAAGAAGCATTACCGAACCTTCCTTCTAGGTAGGTATAAATAGAGGTGAGATTAAGTTTGTAATAAAGTGGTAGCAGTACCAATCCTATGACAGCGTAACCTACGGTATAGCCTAAGACAACTTGAAAATAGCTAAAGCTATTTGCCTCTACCCATCCTGGGACTGATATAAAAGTGACTCCAGAAAGAGAAGCTCCAATCATCCCAAATGCAACTAAGTACCAAGGGGATTGTTTACCAGCTTTAAAAAAATCAGAATTAGATCCTGATCTTCCTGTAAGATAGCTTATGAGCATAAGTACTCCAAAATAGCTCGCAATAAGTAGTAGGATATGTATAGGTTGCATATATGTTTTATCTAAGAGCTAAAATAAACTAAAACCATTTAACTAGATAAAAGCCCAAAACAAAAACTCCTCGCGGTAGCAAGGAGTTTTAATCATCATTTATATCTGGGATTTTATGCAACCGCAGCTGTCATATTATAATAATGCAATAGGTTTTTATAAAATTTAAGGTTTTCACTATCTTGTCTGATGCAGGATTTAAGAAACTCCTCCAGACTGCTGTAGGATATCTCTACATCACATCCCTTAGAGAGCACATCTACTCCAAGGCATATAGTCTTGTTTGAATAATCAATATGAACCGAAGAGGCTGCAAAGAATTTTTTTATGATGGCATTATGCAGTTCCATAAAGCCTTTTTGTTTTGTTAACTGTGGTGTTGTCGAGTATTCTATAAGGTTGTGAATACTGTTTACTATAATTGTAGCATTTTGATCCATAGCGATTGGTTTTTGTTTAGGATAAAATTATCACAGTTCAACAACGTACAATCTTTATAAAATGTGAATTGGGATTTCTTTAACGGGTCTCCTTGTATTGTATACCATTCTTAACGCAATTTAGATCTTCTGAATACCTCATAGAAAGATTCTTTTAAGATATCTGAACCCAACTCATCCCTAGAAATTAAATACTATGAAGCATTTACTATTTGGAAAAATCTTCTGAAATACGTCTTCCTTGATGCTATTCTGCTTAAAAAAGGGGCTTATTTTTTTGACATTGGGAAAAGTTGTCAAACGAAAACGTTTGAAATTGACAATACCGTAAAAAACACCATAAATGACTGATTTTTCTATGTTAAGTTTCCTAACTTTAGTTTTTATTTGTTCATATATGATTAATAAAATGAGAAAAATAGCAGTACTTACTTCTGGCGGAGATGCGCCAGGGATGAATGCCGCTGTAAGATCTGTAGTGAGGACTTGTGCTTATTATAAATTGGGTTGTGTAGGTGTCTATAGAGGATATGAAGGCTTAATAGATGGTGAGTTTGTAGATCTCGATGCTCGCAGTGTGCGTGGTATCATTAATAAAGGAGGGACTTTTCTCAAGTCAGCTAGATGTAAGCGTTTTATGACTGAAGAAGGTCGTAAGATTGCTCACGAGCAACTTGTAAAAGCCGGGATAGATGGGATTGTATTGATAGGAGGCGATGGTACGTTTACCGGAGGCCTTATTTTTAATGCAGAAACGGGGTTTCCAGTCATAGGTATCCCTGGAACCATAGATAATGATATAAGCGGTACAGACCGTACATTAGGATACGACACTGCGCTCAATACAGCCGTAGAAGCCATAGATAAAATACGTGACACTGCTCACTCCCACGACAGACTTTTCTTTGTAGAAGTTATGGGGCGTGATGTAGGGCACATTGCCCTAAATGCAGGCGTAGGTGCTGGTGCTGAAGAAATTCTTATACCAGAGGAAAATAGAGGTATAGAACGTCTCGTAGAATCCTTAACAAGGTCTAAGAAATCTGGAAAATCATCGAGTATAGTAGTAGTAGCTGAAGGTGATAAAATAGGTAAATCTGTTTTTGAACTTAAGGATTATGTGGATGAACATATGGAAGGCTATGACGTGCGCGTCTCGGTATTGGGTCATATGCAGAGAGGAGGATCTCCTACTTGCTATGACAGAGTTCTAGCGAGCCGTATGGGAGTAAAAGCGGTAGAATCCTTAATGGAAGGGCAAAGCAATTATATGGTAGGAACCATACACGATAAAATGGTTTTAACTCCTTTAGACCACGCAATTAAAGGAGAGAGTAAAATTAATAAAGAATTAATCCGTGTGTCAGAGATAATGACCACATAATCATAAAAGAGAGAGAAAATGGCAAATTTAAAATTAGGAATAAACGGTTTTGGACGTATAGGGCGTATCGTATTTAGAGCGACTGTAAAGCGTGATAATGTAGATGTTGTAGCGATTAATGATCTTCTAGACGTTGAGCACCTTGCATACCTTTTAAAATATGATTCTGTACACGGACGTTTTGATGGGACTATCGAAGTAAAGGATGGACACCTAGTAGTAAACGGTAAAACTATACGTATTACCGCAGAGCGTGATCCTAAAAATCTTAAGTGGGATGAAGTTGGAACAGACGTGGTTGCAGAATGTACAGGAATTTTCACCACCCTAGACACTGCAGATTATCACATCCAAGCGGGAGCTAAGAAAGTAGTGATCTCTGCACCATCTAAGGATGCACCTATGTTTGTAATGGGAGTAAATGATGATAAACTTACGGCAGACCACAAGATCGTATCTAATGCATCTTGTACCACTAACTGTCTTGCACCCCTTGCAAAAATAGTAGAAGATAACTGGGGTCTAGAAGAAGGTCTTATGACCACAATACACGCTACTACAGCAACCCAACTCACCGTAGATGGACCCTCTAAAAAGGATTACAGAGGAGGTCGAAGTGCCCTTGTAAACATTGTGCCAGCATCCACAGGAGCAGCAGTTGCAGTAGGAAAGGTTTTTCCGGCCGTAGATGGTAAACTTACAGGTATGGCCTTTAGAGTACCAACAGCAGATGTTTCTGTAGTGGACTTAACAGTGCGCACCAAAAAGGAAACTAGCCTTAAGGAAATCAAAGCAGCTTTCAAGAAAGCGTCTGAGACTACTATGAAGGGAGTTCTAGGATACACAGAAGAAGGTGTAGTATCACAGGATTTTGTTAGTGATGATCGTACGAGTATTTTTGATGCAGACGCTTCTATCGAGCTTAACTCTAAGTTCTTCAAGCTCGTATCTTGGTATGATAATGAGTTTGGATATTCAAACAAGCTCGTTGACCTTGCTGAGAAAATCAACTCTCTATAATATATTTTAATTTTCGCGAAGGTGTTCTAATACGCTTTCGCGAAAATTTTATATCCTCCATATAATTCTTCCTGTATACAATACCTTAGTATGATTTTAGTTGTAGATAGCGGTTCGACCAAAACAGATTGGATTGCGCTTACCGAAGATGGTAAGCACCTATTTCAGACCCAAACGTTAGGGCTCAACCCTCAAGTATTATCACAAGAAATTTTACACGAGCGTATTGTCAATAATTTTGAACTTTTTAAGCACAAGGATGACGTTACCGCCCTTTATTTTTATGGAGCTGGTTGCGGAGTAGAGAAGCCCAGACGTCTCATTAAAGAAGTTTTTGATAAGTTCTTTTCAAAGGCCAAGGAGATTCTAATTAAGGAAGATACTTATGCAGCGCTGTATGCAACAGCAACTGAGGGTGAACCATCAGTAGTGTGTATTCTAGGTACCGGATCTAACTGCAGCTATTATGATGGCAAGGAAATAGTTCAAAAGATAATTTCGTTGGGTTATATCCTTATGGATGATGCGAGCGGAAATTATTTTGGTCGTCAGCTCATCCGGGATTATAAATTCAATAAATTTCCTCAGGAACTCGCAAAGAAGTTTGAAGAGTCTTACGATCTTAGTTCTGAAAATATAAAGAACAACCTATACAAAAGTCCCAATCCTAATACATATCTGGCAACCTTTGCACGTTTTCTTATAGAAAACAAGGAGGAGCCTTACTTTCAAGAAATTATACATAAAGGGCTTTCTTTATTTATAGAACATCAAGTCTTACAGTTTAAGGACGCTAAACAGGTGCCTATTCATTTTGTAGGATCCATTGGTTTTTACCTACAGAGCGAACTTAAAGCGGTTCTCAAAAATTACGGACTAACTCCTGGCAACATACTTAAACGCCCTATAGATGGCTTGGTATTGCACCATAAAGAGCATATACTGGCAAAGTAAATGTTACATTTTACTGTAATAATTTGTTCCTTTAATTTCCAATCATCAGCACTTTCTGCTGATGATTTTTTTGACTTTTTTTAAATTTCAAGAACTAAACTGAAAGAATGTTATGGGCTACCTCGGAAGATTTTTTGGAAGCAAAAGGAATGTAAGTGTTTGATGACGGTTTTCAATGGACCTTTTTGGAAAGAGAGAAACAAAGCTACTTTTTAAACGTTCATTTCGCGAAAAATATACAGGTTGGAGTTTCAATTGATAGATAATTATAACTTCAGACGATGCTCAGAGCGTATGTCTTAAGATTACTGAGCTTTCAATAAATTTGGAAGAAATTTTATGATCACGTATGAGAATAGAGAGAATGCTGTAAAAAATCTAGTATAATTATAGAGGCCCATAATACCACCCTTACCCAATTTCTGCTCACTAAATTTTTAAGGTCCTTCTCTGAATGGGTGTTATTTGCAATCCTATTGTGAATAGGTACGAACTGAACCGCCGTAGAAATCCAGGTGGCGAGTACAAAAAAGAGGTGCAAACCACCTATAAAATACTGCTGCGCTCCAAAAACAACATAGATAGACAAAAATAATTGTGCGACCATCAGTGGTCCTACTATTATGGCGATAGCGTTCGTATATTTTTTATGCCAACGTAGAAGATTCTCTCTCTTATAGTATAAGAAGCTGGGATAAATCGTAAGCTGAACCATTAATATCAACACCAATAATCCAACATCTACCAAGAGTTTAATGAGAACTAATAATTCTGTCAAGCTTGTTTTGCGTTAGGCGTTTTTGTTTTCGGTTTTGTGCTTTATGCTATTAGTCTGCATAATGTATTTCTGTTTGGTGGTACATTGTGTATTATAAGTGTGGGGTAGAACTTATTATTGAAATAATTTACCGAGCTTACATAGTCAATAGTTCTGGTCTTGAGATTTCCAATATGAATAAAAATGAATTGGTCTCTTCAGATATCATTTTCGCGAAAGCGAAAACCATCATATTCTTAACGTCTAACTTATAGGTCCCTACGGTATGTTCTTCTGCGTTTATGAAGGACGTGGTCATAATTTTTCCACAGTTGTTGGATAGCCTTATTTTCTTCTAATTCTGGATTAGTTTCTACCTGTGTGATGCCGCGATCATTAAAAAGCTCCTGCATCTTTTGGAAGATAACGGCAGTAAGGCCTTTATTTTGATATTCCGGATCTATTCCTATCAGGTAAAAAGCGGCCGTGTCGTTTTTCTTTTTTGCCTTTAAAAGGTGGTAGAAGCCAAAAGGAAATAGGCTCCCATTTGCTTTTTTGAGGGCCTCATTAAAGGACGGCATTGTAATAGCAAAGGCTACTAATTTCCCATTTTTATCTTGAATACACTTTATAAAATCGGGATGGATATATTTAATGTACTTATCCTTATAATGGTCAATCTGATACTGTTGTATAGGGACAAAGGTACTCAGATTATTGTAGGTCTTGTTGAGCAGTCCAAACATCTCATCTACATATGGCTTGACATCTGAAGCGCTTTTAAAGTCTAGAGGGCTCAATTCATAACGCTTAGCAATTATGTCTGCAAACTTCTTTACCTTAGGGTTTTGCTTTTCTGGCGGATCTATTTGAATTTTAAATTCAACCCATTCTGCTGCTTTTTCAAAACCTAATTTTTCAAAATGCTCTTTGTAATATGGATAATTGTACCAAGTAATCATTGTATTGAGATGATCAAAGCCTTCTATGAGCATCCCAGCCTTTTCCATATTAGAAAAGCCTACAGGCCCTTCAATATATTCTAGATTTTTTTCTCTGCCTATTTCCTCTACTTTAGAAAGTAGGGCTTTTGTAACGTCTATATCATCTATGGCGTCAAACCACCCGAAGCGCATTTTTGGCTTTCCTTGCTCTTTGATTTCTATATGATTTATAATCGCGCATATTCTGCCAACTGCTTTTTGCTTTCCATCTGAAGTTTTCGCGAAAGCGAGAAAATATCGGGCTTCTGCATTTTTAAAAACAGGATTCTTTGCGGGATCCATACTTTCCAACTCATCATTTATGATAGGAGGGACCCATTTAGGTTCATCTTTATATAGAGAAAACGGAAACTTGACAAACTTCTTGAGCTCGGCAGGTGTTTTCATTTCTTGTAGCGTAATCATCTTTATCGTAAGGGGCTTATATTAATTTCCGTCTCCATCTGGTTTTACAGCGTCTCGGCGACTTTTTTTATTCTTTTTACTGACCTTTTCAGACTGCTTTTGAGAGGAGCTTCTGTCGCTATCTTCATCAGTATCTTCGATGATCTGATCTTTTTTATGAAAGTCTAGTCTATAGGAAAGTCCTGCTGAGATATTATATCTAGAGGGTGTTTCTTTAAAATTTAAGAGGCCTCCTAGATCTACCTGCAAATCTTTTGTTATAAGATAAGCTCCACCGGCCCTCACTATTTGATCAGAATATAAATCTCCGTTAATGAGTTGAAATTCTGCAAAACCTGCAAATTTAGGTGAGAACGAATGTGTTAATGTAGTTATCCAGACAGTTGATGGAAAATCAGTGCCCACACGGTCCATAATAATATTATTTACCCAGACCCAGCGGCCCCAATTGTTTTGTAAAATGACCGCTAGATTGGGGCTTATACCCTCATCCCTGATTTCATTAAATGGGTCATCTGGAAAATCAAAGACTCCTGCTGCGTACACAGATACGGCAGGTATTAACGTCTTCCATTTAAATTTTCTGTTAGCGTGATAACTGTAGAGATTTACTTCTTCTACGGCATTTTTATAAGGATCGTACACTAAATATTTGGCTCCAATTTGGGCAGTCTCTACTCCAGAGATGATTCTAGATCCTGCAGATCCTGAGGTAAAGTTGATCTCATTGCGTTGGAAACGTAAAAATCCGTTGATCTCCAGTTGCTCAAAAAAGACGCCATATCTCAAATTGAGATTGTAACCGGTGATATCTGTATCTGTGAGCAAGAGATTATGGGTGTCATTCCCTAAATCAACTCCTGTTTCTAATTGTAGAACACCCGTGCCTACACTAAAAGCTCCCTGTGACTCTCCTGGTCTATTAGAATTAATAGTTTCTGTATACTGAGCCAAAACGGTCGCTGGTAAGCTTATAGCTATAACGGCAATAAGAAAGGAGAGGAGGTTGCGCATAAGTGTCTGTGTTATCTCATCAAATATATGGGATTTTATCTTTTTTTTAAGGAAAATGGACTCATAGTTAGCGTTCATAATTCCTAATTTTGTAACAAATCACATTTATGATATTGCTAGTTGCCATAAATAGTTTCCTTAAAACCGTCCTAATTATACTCTTAGTATACTTTACAATTCGTTTTTTAGGTAAACTTCTGTGGCCTTACCTAGTAAGATATATAACTAAAAAGGCCGGGCAAAAGATGGAAAACGCCTTTAAGGGCTTCCAGCAGCAATCGCAACAAAGACCCAAAGCGACCCCTCAAAAAGAAGAAGTACCTAAAAAATCATCTGAAGTGGTGGGTGAATATATAGACTTCGAAGAATTAGATTAACGGTTATTGGTACTTTACCATTCTTAAAAAGTACCTCGAATTATTCATAAAAATGTAGTGCTTTCATATCTCAATCAGAGCACTGACTATTCCCGTATTTTTTCCGTTATTTTGTAATAAACCTGTCATAAAATTTATATGAAGATTCCCTTTAGTAAGTTTTTACCTCATCTTCTAGTCGTACTGGGCTTTATAGCGATATCTCTAGCATTTTTTAATCCTGTGCTCTCAGGTAAAATGATTTATCAGAACGATATTAAACAGTACGAAAGTATGGCGCAACAGCATCGTGATTTTCGTGCGACCACTGGTGAGGAAACCTATTGGACGAATGGTGCTTTTGGCGGAATGCCCACCTACCAAATGGGAGCACGTTTTCCACACGATTATATGGACAGTCTAGATAGGGCTCTAAGATTCCTCCCGAGACCAGCAGACTATCTGTTTCTTTATTTTGTTTGTTTCTACGTGCTTATGCTCGTGATGCGTATTCCTTGGAAGCTTGCAGTTATAGGTGCTCTGGCATTTGGGTTTTCTACGTATCTCATTATCATCATAGGAGTAGGACACAACTCAAAAGTACACGCTGTTGCATATTTCCCCTTAGTGCTGGCTGGGGTGCTCCTTACTTTTAGGAAAAAGTATCTCTGGGGTTTTCTTCTGACCGCTGTCGCGATGGGTCTGGAAATACAGGCAAATCACTTTCAGATGACCTACTATCTTGGTTTTCTCATTTTAATACTGGGGATTGCATACTTAGTAGATGCATTCAAGAAGAAACAGCTACCTCATTATTTTAGAGCCGTAGGACTAATGGTTGTCGCCGTACTCATAGGTTTGGCGACGAATGCAACTACTATACTCTCTACATTAGAATACAGTAAGACGAGTGTAAGAGGTGAGCGGCTACTGGAAGATGAGCTCACTATGGGATCAACAGATAGCGGGCTTAGCTTTGACGAGATCACGGCTTGGAGTTATGGTAAGATGGAATCCCTTAATCTCATCGCTCCTAAATTATTTGGATCGGGAAGAGCTTCTGATCTTGGTAGGGAATCTGCGTTTTATCAGAAGTTAGTAGAACTTGGTGTTCCTCCTGCAGAGGCTACCAGTTATGCTGATGGGACTCCATTATATTGGGGAGAGCAACCTTTTGTAGAAGATCCTCCCTATATAGGGGTTACTGTATTTGTATTGGCACTACTAGGATTTTTACTTATCAAGGGCAGATTGCGCTGGTGGTTATTAGGAGGTGTTCTCTTCTCATTGTTTCTATCTTGGGGTAAGAATTTATCCTGGCTCACCGAGTTTTTTATAAATTATGTGCCTCTTTACAATAAATTTAGAGCCATTACGAGTATTCAAGTTCTTCTAGAATTATTACTTCCTATTGCAGCTGTTTTTGGACTTCATAGGTTTATAAATGATACCGTAAAAGAAGAAGAGAAGCGTAAGAAGTTTTTTATCGCCATCGGTGTTGTGCTTGGGGTGTTAGTGATTCTTTATCTTTTTGGAGGAAGTCTTTTTAACCTACGCAGCAGTGCAGAAGGGCAGATGGCAGTATCTCAACCAGAAATACTAGATGCTATCAAAGCAGATAGACTTACCATATTAAAAAGTGATGTGCTGAGATCTCTATTATTTGTTTTAGTTATAGGTGGCGTACTGTGGCTTATGATGAAGAAGAAGCTATCAGAAAATATAGGGCTCATACTTGTAGGGGCAATTATACTTTTTGACCTTGTTTCTGTAGATAGACGCTCTGTAAATGAAGATAATTTTATTACGGAACGTGCTTACGAGCGTTATTTTGACGAGACGCCTATTGACTCCGAGATTCTCAAAGATGATGGCTACTATAGAGTTTATGACAACCTGAGAGGATTTAATAACTCGCACACGGCTTATTTTTTCAATTCTCTAAATGGTTACTCTGCAGTTCGTCCCAGGAGAATAGACGATTTACATAACCAGATAGAAGAAGGTAATGTTTCTATTCTCAATATGTACAATGTAAAATATGTCATACAGAATAATGAGGGCAAAATGTATCTACAACGTAACCCTTTTGCAAATGGACCGGCCTGGTTTGTAGACGAGATTCAGTATGTGCCAGACTATAATGCAGCGTATGAAGCTCTTAAAACTATTGATACGAAAGACAAAGTAGTAATAAGGGAACAATACAGGGAAACACTAGGTAATTTTCAGCCTCAAAGAGATAGCGTTGCCGTGGTAGCGGTGACAGAGCACTTGCCTAATAAGCTCACCTACACATATTCATCTAGCAAAGACGGATTTATGGTGTTTGCAGAGAGTTATTATGAAGACGGATGGAAAGCCACGATCGATAACAAAGAAACTCAAATATTTCCTGTAAACTACGCGCTGAGAGGACTCAAAGTCCCAAGTGGAACTCACACCATCTCTTTTCAGTTTGACCCTCAGGTGGTAAGAACGGGAAGTACCATAACACTAGCTAGCAGTATACTATTGGCACTTCTTATCCTTGGAGGACTCTTCATTAGCTTTAGGGATAAGGAAGGGACTCAAACAGAATAATGAAAAAAAAGGTCCTTATCATCGCATATTACTGGCCGCCTGCAGGGGGTCCAGGGGTACAGCGGTGGTTGAAATTTGTAAAATATCTACCTCAATTTGATATTGAACCCATAGTTTATGTGCCAGACAATCCTAGCTACCCCATTATAGATGAGACCTTAATTTCAGAAGTTCCAAGCGGTATTACTATCATTAGGCAATCTATAAGGGAACCGTATAACGTGGCTAGTACGCTTTCGCGAAAGCAAACAAAAAACATTTCTTCAGGGATTATACCTCGTCAAAAGCGTCAGAGTTTCTTACAAAAAGCGATGATCTTTATACGCGGAAATTTTTTTATTCCTGATGCGAGGATAGGATGGGTAAGCCCTTCTGTAAAATATCTTAAGAAGTACATTGAGGAGAATAATATTAAAACCATCATTACTACTGGGCCACCCCATAGTCTTCATCTGGTCGGTTTAAGACTTAAGGATCACTATCACGACCTGCAGTGGATAACAGATTTTAGGGACCCTTGGACTACCATCGGATATCACGATAAGATGCGTATGTCTGCCCCAGCAAAAGCAAAGCACAAACGATTAGAAAGCATTGTCTTAAACACTGCAAATCACATAATCGTGACAAGTCCCGGCACCAAAAAAGAATTTCAAGCAATTACTAAAAAACCGATAACGGTTATCACAAATGGTTTTGACGACAGGAAACCAGCAGTAGGTGAGCCCTCAGATGATTTTGTGATAGCTCATATAGGATCCCTACTTTCTGACCGTAACCCTATGGTGCTGTGGGAAGTGTTAAAAAGCTTGACCCAAAGTAATCAAGACTTTGCAAGGCGTTTTACATTGAAACTCGTAGGTAAGGTGAGCGAAGAAGTGCTTACGAGTATAAAGAATGCTGGTCTGGAGGAGTATCTGGACTTTGTAGGATACGTGCCTCACGCTGAGGCTCAAAGTGTACAACAACAGGCATCTGTATTACTCTTAGTTGAGGTTAATTCTGAGATTACCAAGGGAATCATAGCAGGAAAGATTTTTGAATACTTGGCCGCAGGAAGGCCTATTTTAGCCATAGGCCCCGAGGGAGCAGACATCCAAGATATTATAAAGGAAACCAATAGGGGGTACTATCATACCTATGGAGATAAAAATACACTGAGGGAGAGCATACTTAATCTCTTTATAACGTATAAGGATGAAAAATGGGGTACTTCAACCCCTAAGGTCAACCAATACCATCGTAAGAATCTAACAGAGCGACTTGCTGCACTCGTCAACTCATTGGATTAGATGGGAATTGTATTAAAACAATCTTTCCAAAATCTTATAACAACCTATTTAGGATTTGCTCTTGGGGCTGTAAACACCCTTTTTTTATACGTAAACTTTATGTCTGACACCTACTATGGTCTAGTAGGATTTATAGTATCTACCGCTTTTATTCTCGTTCCTTTTATGGCTTTTGGGGCACAGAACACGTTGATCAAATTTTATTCAAGTTACAGTAGAGAAGATCAGGATAGATTTATAGTTTGGATATTGTTTTTACCGCTTCTTGTAATCTTACCACTTACGCTGGTTACAGCCTATTTTCAAGAGCAGATAGCCACATTTTTATCTAGTAAAAATCCTATAGTTGCAGATTATGTATGGTATATTTTTCTCATTGGATTGAGTTCTGCCTATTTTGAGATTTTTTTTGCGTGGGCAAAAGTACAGCTAAGGAGCGCCTTTGGTAATTTTCTCAAAGAAGTTTTTCATAGACTGGGAGTTATGGTTTTACTCTTATTACTAGCGGGAACTATGATCACTATTGATACTTTTTTGACAGCGATGGTAGCTGTTTATGTGCTTCGGTTGCTCATCATCACAATGTATTCCCTGAGACTTAGGATGCCTAGAATACAGCTTTTGCAAAGGCGCCCTAAAAACCTATCTGCCATATTAAAATATACTACGCTCATTATAGTAGCAGGATCTGTAGCTACATTGCTTATCGATATCGATAAATTTATGATAGGTAAATATGTCACGATTGATAATGTAGCTTATTATAGTGTGGCAATCTATATCGCGACAGTTATAGGAGTCCCTGCGCGTGCGATGCACCAGATCACCTATCCTATGGTCGCAGAAATGCTCAACACTAGGGATTATGAAGAAATGCACCTTCTTTATAGGAAAAGCAGCCTTACCCTACTCATAATCTCTGGTCTTCTCTTTCTTCTCATAGTTTCTAATATTAAAATGCTCTACGTATTGGTAGATCCAGCCTATAGTATCGGCCTTTATGTGGTACTTATGATCAGCGCTTCAAAGGTTTTAGATAACTGTTTGGGAATCAACAACGCTATCGTTTTTAATAGCGATTATTATAGAATTGTTCTTTTTATAGGAGTTATTTGTGTGCTTATGGCCATAGGTCTCAATATGGTATTTATTCCATATTTAGGAATAAATGGGGCAGGACTTGCCACCTTTCTGGCAACCGTCGCGTACTCTCTTGCTAAACTCTATATAGTAAAAGCGAAATTTAAAACGCAACCATTTACTAAAAAATCATTATATGTTTTCTTAGTAATAATCTTCTTATTTGTCGGTTTTTACTTTTGGGATTTTAATATGCAGCCTTTGGTGGCAATAGGTATTAAAGGTTTTCTAATATCACTATGTTATATTTTTATTATTTACAAGCTCCATATATCTACCGATATAAATGGTGTTTTAAATAAATACCTTCCTAATCAAAAAAGCTCCAAACCTTAGAGAGGGTTTGGAGCTTCTACTTATTTCAGACTAAGATTAGTCATCATATCTGTTCTTATTCTTCTTGTACTTACCTTTTTTGAAGTACTTCTTATCTTTCTTAGGATTATAGTACTTGCGATTACTGTGAGAATCTCTATAGTCAAAATGATTTGTGGTACATCCATTAATGCCGCATATTCCGCAATTGGTATGGTTGTGATGCACATATCCATCTACATTTCTAATGAAGCCTCTTCGGTCATAGTTGATATGTAAATCACCAGCTCTTACGAGTAATCCTTTGTGATATCTAAGGCGTACACTTCCTATCTGGTTAACGTCACCGTAACGGTTGTAACGTATCTGTGTTCTCCCCACTCTAACGATTTCTCCGTTAAAACCATATCTCACAAAATTTCTAGGTGTGGCATAGGTCACACCATACGTGATCCCTGGAGCGCTTGCAACACTTCCTCTACGGCCAAAAGACTGCTGGGGTTGATTTAAAATAAAATCAAATTCTCCATTTACGTAAACAACATATTCAATGCCTCGCTCTATAAAAGTAATGGATTGAGGTTGATTGTAACGAGTCCCTTTTTCTAGTTGAGCGAGATTCGTCACCTCGTTTGCTTGTGCAGTCATTCCTCCTAGGAACAATACTGCTAGTAATAGCTTTTTCATAATTAAAAGTATTAGGGTTACTACGTTACCGACTATCGGTTTACGCTTATGCTACATAAACCAATGAACGTGCCACACTTTTAAAAACGTTGCGAAGTACTGTATACACTGCTATTAGCGCTGTCGCGAAAATATCGTTGTCGTATCCCAAATACAGGGCCTTTAAGATGTAGAATCAACATACAATTAGATATTGATCCTTTTATGCTTAGGGTATTTGAGTTGGTAGCTGAATGATTTTTTGATAGTACTTCTAGATGAGTCAATCTCAGACGAAGGTTGAAGTTTAACCTCCCATTGCATCATTCCAGTATCCTTATTAAATAGGGCGTCACCAGTCTCGATATCATCAACTTTTATTTCTTTGTTTTGAGAGATAGGAATACGATCTTCCATTTTTACGGTTATGGCTTTACTTTTATTATTCTTAATGGTGATTTCATAACCCATATCAATTATCCGTTGACCTCCTATAAAAGATTTTGACTTAAAATTGTCTAGCTGTTTTCTCTTTACGGTAATGGAGGGATCTACACCGAGCGATACAGATAATTCCTCCGTAGTCTCAAGTGGATTTATATAGGTTTTTCCAGAAAAACTACCTTCGAAATACACATTTGCCTCACCGGGTAGCAGACTATATTTAACCCAATCTTTTATAGAAGCCGTTAAGAAAACATTCTCGTTTACTCCTGGAGCTACATAATAGTTGTACGCTGCTGGCACTTGAAATTTATCAATTTCGATTACTGTTACATCTCCATCGCTCTCAATAGAATATTTCTTAGTTATCGTAAACTTAGTATTGGTTATACCCTCAGTTTTGATATCGCCTGTGGCAGTCTCTTTTCTCGACAATCCGCTCAGACTATTATTTCCTCTTATTTTAATACCTGCGGCTTTACTTTCTAGCATCGTCGACACATCTTTAGCGCTATTTGCACGTGTTCTTCTAGAGCTATTTTCAGTCCCGTAACCCATCACAACTACTTCGTCGAGGGCATTAATTGTTTCTAAGTTTGCGTTTATAATACTAGCGTGAATGGGCAACTCCTTTGTACTATAACCTATATAAGAAAACAACAATTTTTCACCATCACTCACTTGAATAGAATAATTTCCATCAAAGTCTGTTTGAGTACCGTTAGACGTACCTTTTACAATTACATTTGCTCCCGGAAGAGGCACACCTCCTTCCGTTACTGTACCGGTCACTGTTTTTATATTAGGGTTGTACTTATAATTATAAGCTTTAGTAGTAGTCTGGATGTTCCTATAACTATGACTCACAAAATTTAAATACTTTGTTTCTAAGTCTGGCTTTATGTTGTTTGTACTAGGATCTCCCGTAGAAAGAACAAGATTAACATCTTCCCAAGAGATACCCGTTTGTTGGTAAAGATGAGCCTTATAACTTAAATCTAAGGGTGCATCTATAGAGACCGCTTTAAGGTCGTACTCTGGAAACCATCCTGCTTTGCTTACATTATATCTTATTATAAGATCCAGGTTCTCTGCACGCTCGTCGTTTAGCTTTAAGGTAATCTGGCCTTTACTTTTTTCTTCAGTGATGTTGAGCTCATTAAACTGTCTACTTAAATCACTTACTTGGCGTTGTAGCTGCATTTTTTGTAGACTAAGGTCTAATAGTTCATTGCGTATTTCTGTGATGCGGCTTCTGTAATACGTAGAAAGCGATTTGACTTTTGTGATATCAATCTCCACAGTACTACTTCCTAATTGCTTGTTTACGTTTATTACTTCTTCCTCTTTTGCTAGGCCCGCTTCAGCATTTTCCAGCTTTAGTATTTGAGTTTCAAGGGAGGTTTTAATAAGCTGTAAGCTATCTACCTTTTTAGAATTCATTTGTTCTGTGAGATAGTTGATCCCGAAGTTCACAGAGAGTATAGAGGCATTACCTAATCCAGATATTTGGATACTGTTTTCATCTATATCATTAGATAGATTATCAAAGAGCAGGGTGGTGTTCCCAGGAGCTAAAGAAACTTTGGCAGTTCTCTCTATTTGTGCACCGCTCAAGAAAACCGTAACCTTAGAGATGGTAGATTTTTTTATTTTGGGTGGTTTTGTGGAACCTTCTATTTTCGCGAAAGCGTCATTACCCCAACTCAAAGTTGGTGCTAAAAAAAGGAATACGAATATCAGTGTAAATTTTTTCATTGGTTTGATTTAAAGTTAGTCAAATGTAATAGCCACTTTCTACCAATGAAATCTATAATGAGGGAACGCCATGATACAGTGAGGCAAGGCTCAGGATGGAGTATTATAATCTATAAACTTACTCCTCAATTCTGGAGTAGGGATCATACACGCGTCTTTTTTTCCAAACCATTTATAGCGGTTACGGGCTATAAGATCGTATACCCAATTCCTAAAAAAAGCAGGAAGGATAAGAAATCCAGCCAGTAGTGGCCACCCACCTGAAAGCTTTTGAGCAATACGCAATGCCGCAGTAGACTTTAGATACGCCTCTTTATCTGTTACTAAAATTATGGAATCTACCTTATCAAGGTGGATATGATGTTTCTGGGCCAGCTGTTTTCCTATATCGCTCTGGAGCGCAGCATATCTGAAGACATCCCCTTTATCACGTTTAATGATAAACGTTATGGCCCCGTTACAGAGATTACACACACCGTCAAAAAGGATGACATTTTTCATTTCTTGCGCTCTACAAGTTCAAGTTGATCTACAGAAACATTAGTTGTAAACATACCGTAATTTACCGTCGCTTTTCCTTTCTCTATATCATCTATAGATCCCACCGCCTTACCGTCAAACATTCTAACACGGTCTCCTACCTTAAGGGTAACCTTCGGTTTTACGGGTTCTGGTGCCTTTACTTTTGCCTCTTTCTTTTTCTCACGTATAATTTCTACGTGCTTTTCGGCTTCTTTTTTTACCGCTTGTTCTTTTGCTTTTTCTGCGTTAGCCTGTTTTGCCGTTTGTTTTTTTCGTTTACTATTCTCTATTTGGACAATTTTCATAAACTCGGCTATGAGTTCGCGTTTCTTCTTATCCTTAAAGAACTTACCGCTTATGGTATCTAATTTTTGCCCTAAATAAATGAGTCGTTGATTACTATCATACAGTTCTTGATAGCTCTCCAGTTTGGTCTGGATCTTGTCATTTATTTCTTTGAGCTGAGCTTCCTGTTTTGCTGCTTTTTGTTCTTTCGCCTTGAGCGAATCTGTTGTTTTACTAAGTTTACTGCGTTCTTTCTGTAAGTTGGCAATACTCTTGTCAAAGCGTATTTTTCCGCGCTCCACTTTTTTCTTAGATCTGTTTATAAGCGAGTAGGGGATCCCATTTTTCTGAGCTACCTCAAATGTAAAGGAGCTACCTGCTTCTCCCATATGTAATTTATAGAGTGGTTCTAGTGTGCGCGCATCAAAAAGCATATTTGCATTTACAATCTCTGGCGTCTCATTTGCCATCATCTTAAGATTTGCATAGTGTGTCGTTATTATCCCATAACTCTCCCGCTCGTGAAAAACCTCTAAGAAAGTTTCTGCCAGTGCTCCACCTAGCTCTGGATCAGAACCCGTACCAAATTCATCTATGAGAAAGAGTGTTTTATCATCACATTTCTTAAGAAAATAATTCATATTCTTAAGGCGATAGCTATACGTACTAAGATGATTTTCTATACTTTGATTGTCACCTATATCTGTAAGGATTTTGTCAAAAAGGCACATTCGAGAATACTCGTGCACGGGAATGAGCATACCACTCTGCAGCATCACTTGTAGTAAACCTACGGTCTTGAGGGTAATACTCTTACCTCCAGCGTTAGGGCCAGAGATTACAATAATACGGCTCCCTTTATCAAGACGGATATCTTGGGGATACGTTTTTTCATTTTTAGCTTTGTTGCTCAGGTACAAGAGTGGGTGATAGGCGTCTTTGAGTGTAAGCTCCCTATCTGTGGTAATGGTGGGCAACAAACCGTCCATAGAATCTGCATACTTAGACTTTGCTGCAATCACATCTATGGTGCTGAGCAGTTCTTGATACTCTTTAAAAAGTTCGATGTAGGGTCTTAGATCATTGGTAAGTATCTTTAGGATACGCTTTACTTCTTCATCTTCTTCAAAAACCAAATTATTAAGCTCCCGTTGCGCTTGCATAGTCGCTTCAGGCTGGATGTAAACTATACTTCCTGTTTTTGAGCTACCCATAATGGAACCCTTGATCTTACGTCTGTGCATTGCAGTAACGGCAAGTACTCTTACGTTATCCACAATAGTCTCTCGTATATCATCAAGATATCCATAACCAGCATATTGACCCAGCGCCTTAGAAAAGCTAGAGTTTATTTTACCCTTTTCTATATTTATAGCTCTTCTGAGCGTACCCAGTTGTGGGGTAGCATCATCACGCACTTCTCCATAGCGATCTATAATTCTATTTACAGCATCTATAATAACAGTAGTGTACTCCGTATTGCGCACTGTGTTATATAGGGTGGGATATCGCTCTTCAAATTTTTTAAAAAATTTGAGGTGGATATTAACTGTTTCAGAAAGACTTGATAGTTTCTTAAAACTACCCTTGTCAAGGGTGCTGTCTTCAATATCCAGAAATTTAAGCTCCCTATCAACTACGTCAAAACCGTGATTAGGTATCTGAGAGTCGTGCAAACGGGAAGATAGATATTCATTGGTCTGGTTAAGGCCAAAAATAGCACTGTCAAAATTAGTATATGGAACCGTTTCAAGAGCTTTCTGGATTCCCATTTCCGTTACGCAGCGCTCTGATAATTGCTGGCATACTGTTGGGAATTCTAGATCTTGAAGTGTTTTTTGATTAATTTTTATCAAAATAGTAGTGGTGTTTTTTCGCTTTCGCGAAAATATTAGAAGCCGGAGCTCCCTCTTTTATTTTTCCTTTTTATAGCTTTGGGAATGTCGCGCAAACCCAAACAAAAATACGGATAATGAAGGTAAATATACATCCTAGCTGGAAGCAAGAACTCTCTGAGGAATTTGAAAAGGATTATTTTAAATCATTGATTCAGTTTGTAAAAAGGGAGTATACGTCACATACTTGCTTTCCTAAAGGGAGCGAAATATTTTCGGCTTTTGACCATTGTCCTTTTGATGATGTAAAAGTAGTCATCATAGGTCAGGATCCTTATCACGGAGTAGGACAGGCTAACGGTCTCTGTTTTTCAGTAAATGATGGTATTGCTCATCCACCGTCTCTACAAAATATCTTTAAGGAAATAGAAGCAGATTTAAAAAAGAGTACACCTGTGTCTGGTAATCTGGAGCGATGGGCGGCACAGGGCGTTTTATTGCTCAATGCAACCCTTACGGTGAGAGCGCACGAGGCAGGATCTCATCAAAAACAAGGATGGGAACAGTTTACAGATGCTGTGATAGGTAGGCTTTCGCGAAAGCGTGAACCTATTATTTTTTTACTTTGGGGGGGGGGTTGCTAAAAAGAAAGGGGCAAAAATAAACACAAACAAACATCACATCCTGACCTCTGGTCATCCCTCTCCATTAAGCGCAAATAGAGGGTATTGGTTTGGAAATAAGCATTTTTCTAAGACAAATGAATTGCTTGAAGAAATGGGTAAGGAAAGAATAGTATGGTGAGTTTACGTCAGGATCTACCTTATTTCTAGTTTCGCAAGTTCTATTTTTCTTGGATAAAAGACATCTAATTAAAATAAAAAACGACACCGAAAATTTGAATTAGCTTTCAGTGCCGTTTGCTTTTAAACGTATATCATTGGTTATTCTTCTTCTTCCTCAGCTTCTACGTCACCAGATTTATTACAAGAAAACTGTAACAGTAAAAAGTTTATGGCAACAAGAATTCCTATAACGATAAAGAATGTTGTCATCTATTGATTAGTTGGTTATCAATAGGTAGATGCAGCAATTTAAAAAAGGTTGCGTGAGAATTTTAAAAAATCATAAATTTTTAAAATATTCTTTAGCATCCAGCTTTTCATCAATCATTTTCAATTGAAAAATTTTAGCCTGTACCTTTTCTATTTCTTCTGTGGTTATCTGCTTTTGTGACCAAGTAGTCATCGCTAGCCATTTCTGGATATCTTCTAGTTGTTGTTCATACCTGTTTGCTAAGGTCCGATCAATAGATGGTATTTTTTTAAAATCTTCTGTTACTGTATTTATAAAGTCTAGAACACGCTGAATAGCGGACTCATTTCCTTCTATAAAATTGTTTCGTCCAGCGATAACAAAACAGCTCCACGGGGTAGGAAAATCTGAGATACGTCTAAAAGTTCCGTTGTCTACCAGAGGTTTTGTGGTAAAGTGTTCCCACATAAAATAATCTGCCGTACCATTGGTAAGCGCTTCTACAGCACCTTTAAGGGTATTTATTTCTTCAAATTTAAGCGCATCTGTATCCCAACCCAGTTGCTGAGCCTGTACGTAAGCCATTACGTGAGATCCTGATCCATAGCGGCTTATAGCAGCTGTAGTACCCTGTAAGTCTTCTATAGTTTTATACGTGCTATTTGCGCCTACGTGAACGCCCCATCTCAATGGAGAAGAAACAAACACCTGTAAAATTTTGGACGGGTTGCCATTTGCGATATCTTTTATGATACCTCCGGTAAGTATGACTGCAAGATCTATTTCATCACTGCGCAGCGCCTTGTTCATTGCTCCCGTGCCTTCTGGGAATTCTACCCACTCAATGTGTATACCTTCCTGGGCAAACATCCCATCTTCTATAGCTAGATGCCACGGGAGATTAAAATGCTCTGGTACTCCGCCTATTCGTATCGTCGTCATTTATATAGTATGCTTTTCTTTTAAATAATCAAAAATAGCGTATTGTGATCTAATATTTGCTTGGTCATTCTCAGATTGCACATAGGAGTTAGATTGACCTTTATCCTGTATTCTCGCCTTTACATTATCACTGAGTTGGATATCTAGAATATCCATTATTTCTTCTCTGCAATCTGGATCTGTTATCGGTACTAAAACTTCTATACGTCTGTCCAGATTGCGCGTCATCCAGTCTGCGCTGCCTATATAAAGATTTTCAACACCCCCGTTTTCAAACCAATAAATTCTCCCGTGCTCAAGATATCTATCTAATATGGAGGTCATAAAAATGTTTTCACTTTGTCCTTTAAGTCCAGGGATCAAAGAACTAAAACCTCTTACGAGCATACGTATGTGCACGCCCGCGTTACTTGCCTTATAAAGCAATTCTATCATATCCTTGTCTTCAAGGCTATTCATTTTTATTTTGATGGATGCTGGCTTCCCCTCAAGAGCGTGGTCTATCTCGTTCTGGATGAGGTGTTCAAAGGTGCGTCTTGTCGTAAAAGGGGAGATGAGCAAATGTTTATTGCGTGGCACGATAAGTTCTCCTTCTAAAACCCTAAAAACTCTATCGAGTTCCTTTCCTAATTTTTTATTGGCAGAAAAGAAACCGTGATCTGAATAAATTTTTGATGTTTTTGCATTAAAGTTTCCAGTTCCTATATAAACATATCGTCTTTTCTTGCCAGCTTCTTCTCGTTTTATAAGAAGTATTTTAGAGTGAACTTTTATACGCGGATAACTATAAATTACTTTGGCACCTTTTTCCTCAAAAGTACGTCCCCAAGTAATATTGTTTTCTTCGTCAAAACGTGCTTTTGCCTCTATAAAGATGGTGACCTTTTTACCATTTTTTAAAGAAGTGAGCAATGCAGTAGTCAGCGGAGACTCATCTGCTACACGGTACAGTGATATTTTAATGTCAGTAACACTATCATCTATAGACGCTTGTTCAACCAGTTTTTCTACATAATTAAAGGACATAAATGGGAAGTGTACCAGTCTGTCTTTTTCCCTAATAACACTAAAATAATCTTCACTACTCTCAAAGGCCGTGTGTTTTATAATTGGCATTTCGGTAAAATGAAGTTTTGGATTTTTTGTAGGATCTGGAAAGCTAAAGAAGTCATTAAAATTATGATAACGCCCTCCAGGCATCATATCTACCTTACCTATACCCAAAAGTTTTCTCAATCTTTTTGCATCAACACTTGCCATAGAAGCATCATAAAGTAAACGCGTAGGTTGCCCTTGATGGCGTTGTTTAAGAGACTCGTAAATTCTGTCTGCAAGAATACCATCTAATTCATCATCTAGGTAAAGTTCTGCATCACGGGATATTTTTACAGCATAAATCCCGACTACTTTTTCATTAGGAAATAGATCATTCACCTTATAATGTATAATGTCATCTATAAATGTGATGTTATGCATCCCATTGCTTTCTGGAAGCTCTATAAAACGTTTGTGATCCTCAGAAGGGATATTTACAAATCCCACTTTTTTTCTGTTTTCAAAAAGCACATAAAAATAAAGTGCTTGATTATCTAAGAAAAAATCTGAATCCTCGGTAATCTCTACTTTTTTAGGTGTAGTTAAATTGTTAAGATGCTTATCGTAATATTCTTCTATGAATTTTTTTTGACTTTCGTCAAAAGTTGATGCCGTAATGATAGCTATTCCATTATCCTTGAGTTCTGGAATTATTTGTTTTCTAAAGATTTTTCCAAAGCGGTCGTGCTGGGCAAGAACGGTCTTCTTTATCTCCTTGACAATTTTATTGGGACGCAACGACAGTTGCTTTCGTACAGATTTTTTTACACGTTTGAGTTGGCGCAATTGAGAAACCCTAACCGTAAAAAACTCATCTAGATTGGTCGAATAAATAGCTAGAAACTTAAGCCTTTCATAAAGAGGGTTGTTTTGCACATCTTCTGCCTCTTGTAAAACACGCTCATTAAAGCTGAGCCAGTTTATATCTCTGTGCCTAAAATTTGTGCTATTAAGCATTTTCATATCCTCTCATTTTAAATCAAATGTACGAAAGTGACGTGCCTATGGATGTAAGGTTTTGTTAAATAGTAGCGGCTAGATTTAAGCGGTGGTTACGGTTAAATGAACAAATTCCCTAAAGGTTATTGGCGCTATAAGTAATGATAAGATAAGAGAATGACGTTTGGACTTTCAGATAAAAATTTCCTTTTTTTGCCTAAAGCCTAAAGCCTAAAGCCTAAAGCCTAAAGCCTACTAAAAAGCTCACATTTTCGCGAAAGCGTAATTATCCCTATTTTCATACCGTAACTAATTCTATAAAAATGAATGTACTAATCATAGAAGATGAAAAGCCGTCTGCACGTCGTCTCAGCCGTATGCTGGCCGAGTTAGATGTCACCGCAGAAACGATGTTGCACTCTGTAGCAGAGGCCATAGCGTGGTTTAAAAATAATGAGCATCCAGACTTAATCTTTTTAGACATTCAACTATCTGATGGACTTTCTTTTGAGATTTTTGATCAGGTGGATGTGAAGAGCGCTATTATTTTTACCACTGCTTTTGACGAATATGCATTACAGGCATTTAAGCTGAATAGTGTAGATTACTTACTTAAACCGATAGATGATGAAGATCTTGAGAAAGCGGTCAAAAAGTATAGAGCAAATAGACCACAGGCTCAGGATGTCGCACTTAACTTTGACGATATACGTAAACTTCTGGGTGCTACAGCAGTAGAAAGGGAATACAAAAAACGATTTACGACTAAAATAGGTCAACACATTAAGATGATATCTATTGATGAAATCGAGTGTTTCTACAGTGAGAATAAAGGTACCTACGTAGGTACGGTAGAGGGCAGAAATTATTTATTGGATACCACATTAGAACTGTTAGAAAATGATCTGGAGCCAGACACCTTCTTTAGAGTGAGTAGAAAATTTTATGTCAACATAAACGCTATAGGAGATATAATTGCATATACCAACAGCAGGCTCAAGATCAAACTCAATAACTGGAAAGAGCAGGAAATTATAGTCAGTAGAGAGCGTGTAAAGGACTTTAAAACGTGGATTTCTTAGTCCTCATCCATTGAGTTTTCTCTAAAAGCACTCGGCAGTAGGGTAGGAACTAACTTTACAAAAATAGGTAGTAAAAGACCGCCGCCTGGGAGGAGAAAAATAGCGAGCGAGGGGATACTTTTAAAAATGTCCATTAGCTGATTTTTTACAATTTTCTTTTCCTGTTTCGTAAGATCTCTTCTAGCAGACTGCGCTAGTAATACTGCGAGCTCTTTGCTCTGCATAATTTCTATAACCAGTCTTTTTTTGTTACGCTCAATCAAGTTTTTTACAGTAGATGTCGTCTGATTGTAAAAATGCTTTGCAGGATTGCTATAGTTTAAAAAGGACATCTCAGAACCATAATTCGTCATAAAATCGCTGAAGGCTTTGAGAGATATTTTATAGAAATCAACAGGAAGTCCAAGTTTTTTCTCCAGCGCTAACAAAAAGCTGCGCTCGTGTTTATCTATATGCGCATCATCCCAAGAAGATAAAGAGCAAAGGTCTAAAAGATAGAGCTGCTCTAACGGCTGGTTGAAGTGATTTAATTCCACTTCTGATAGGCTGGTATGTGTGTGTTTTACCAGTGTGTTATAGCGCACGGAACTTTCAAAAAGTTTGATGAGAAGTTTGTTGTACTTATCTTTTGTTTCTTTTTGTTGTAGCGCTAGCCAGACTGTTTCTGTAAGGAAGGCCTCCGTCTTTTTTGCATACTCGAGGGGGTCCTTTCCGGTAATAAGGAAGTGATCAAAGCTCAATACATCTATATAGACAAGTGCATTAGTGATAAGGTGACTAAAGTTTTTCTGTAACAACGACTCATTGGTCTGAATGCGCTGATGGATGATTTTTTCTACTTGAGCATAGGGCGAACTTCCAGAAAGGGGAATTTGGACAACGTAAGAACCTTTCTTATCCAGCAATCTGTAAAAATTAATAATTGATCTTAGACATCCTTCTGGAGTCGCATCTACAATATTGTCATAAAAGGTAAATACCAGCGCATCAAAGAGATTGATCTTTGTCTTTTCTTGTAATGTCCATTTTAAATCTTGTAACGCATTGTCAAAAAGGGTTTCAACCGAGTGACCATAAATAAATCCTGTAGATCTCAAGGCTGCATAAAATGCCTCCTCGTCCATAGGATTTTCATTCATAAAATTAATGAAATTTGGTAAGTGTTTATTGGTCCAGCCAGAAGCAGAAGGGTTCATTTTTGTAGAGGTAACGTATTTTAATAATATAATTAGATTTCTTTTTGAGCGGTAATCTCGGCAATTTTTACGATGACCTGTGCAGCTTTCACCATACTTTCTACAGGGACATACTCATATCTCCCGTGGAAGTTATGGCCGCCCGCAAAAATGTTAGGACAAGGTAACCCCATAAACGATAACTGTGAGCCATCGGTCCCACCACGTATAGGTTTTATGAGTGGTGTTATATGAAGAGCCTTCATCGCCTCTTCTGCAATAGCTACTATGTGGTATACTGGCTCCACTTTCTCGCGCATGTTGGAATACTGATCTTTGATAGTTACCGTAACAAGTTCCTTTTCAAACTGTGAGTTAAGCTCATCTGCCAGCTGGAGCATCATTTCTTTACGAGCCTTAAAATGACCCTTGTCGTGATCTCTTATAATGTACTCTAATGTAGTAGAATCAACGCCTCCATCTATACGGTACAAATGAAAGAAACCCTGGCGTTCTGAAGTATGTTCTGGAGTTTCCATTCTAGGCAAACTATTGATATAGTCTGTAGCGATATACATACTATTTACCATTTTACCCTTTGCATAACCAGGATGCACAATTTTCCCCTCGATAGTCACTACGGCACCTGCCGCATTAAAATTTTCATACTCCAGTTCACCTATCTGGCTTCCATCCATCGTATACGCCCACTCAGCACCAAATTTTTCTACATCAAATTTATGAGCACCACGGCCTATCTCTTCATCTGGTGTAAAGCCTACCTTTATCTCTCCGTGTTTGATTTCTGGATGGGCTATAAGGTATTGCATCGCTTCCATAATTTCGGTGATACCGGCCTTATCATCCGCCCCAAGCAATGTAGTACCGTCTGTGGTGACTATGGTCTGCCCCTTATACTGTTTAAGATCTTCAAAATAGTCTGGCGAGAGAATGATATTTTTTTCTTTATTTAACATAATATCACCACCATCATAGTTTCTCCACACTTGAGGTTTCACATCTTTTCCTGTAAAATCTGGGGTAGTATCAAAGTGGGATATAAACCCTATCACGGGTACTTCGTGTTCTACATTAGAAGCTAGCGTTGCCATTACATAAGCATTCTCATCTATAGTAACGGCTGTCATCCCCATTTCCTCAAGCTCTTGCTTAAGTTTATGAGCAAGGTCCCACTGCTTTGCTGTACTGGGCGTAGTATTGCTGGCAGGATCACTTTCTGTATCTATGGTCACGTAACTTAAAAATCTTTTGAGAAGAGCCTCTTGGTGAATCATAATCTGATGATTTTATATAAATTGGCTGGGTACATATGGTGCGCTTTCGCGAAAATTTTAGATAAAACATCCCCGCCTTAAAGCTTCAAAATTAAGGCTTTTTGGATTATTTTTGCACTCATCAAATTGCCAAAATGTATAAATCTCTCCTACGTCCACTACTTTTTAAATTTGACCCAGAAAAAGTGCATTACTTTACTTTTTCTGCCATCAGAAAAATGCACAAATTAGGACTTGGCAGTATATTAAGATCCCTTGGAACTGTAGAAGACAAAAGGCTTGAGAGGGAGGTGTTTGGTTTAACGTTTAAAAATCCTGTGGGACTTGCCGCTGGATTTGATAAGGATGCAAAGCTTTACAAAGAATTATCTAACGTAGGCTTTGGTTTTATTGAGATAGGTACCGTCACTCCAAGAGCACAAGAAGGAAATCCTAAACAAAGGCTTTTTAGATTACAAGAAGACAAAGCTATCATTAACAGGATGGGATTTAATAATGGTGGAGTAGCCGCAGCCGTAGGATGTCTCAAAAACAACCATTCCGTTCTCATAGGTGGGAACATAGGTAAGAATACAGATACAAAACCAGAAGATTATACGGCAGATTACCTAGAGTGCTTTAATGCACTTCATCCGTATGTAGATTATTTTGTGCTCAATGTAAGTTGTCCTAACGTCTCTAGTCACGCAAAGCTTAATGATAAAGAATATTTAGTAGAACTCATAGGAGCTGTACAACAAGCAAATAAGACATTTGAGGTTCAAAAGCCTATAGTCCTCAAAATTGCACCTGATCTTAATAACCAGCAATTAGATGAAATTGTAGCACTTGTAGAGGAAACCCATTTGGACGGAGTAATTGCCAGCAATACTTCAATAAGAAGGGATAACCTTCATACATCAGACGCCAGACTCGCCGAAATAGGAAACGGCGGATTAAGCGGGAAGCCCGTTACAGAGATGTCTACTAGGGTCATAAAGTATCTTGCAGATAAGAGTAATCGTTCATTCCCAATAATTGGGGTGGGAGGGATACATTCAGCTCAGGACGCTCTCGATAAATTAGATGCTGGAGCAAGTCTGGTACAGCTTTATACAGGTTTTATTTACGAGGGGCCTAAACTTATAAAAGATATAAACAAAGCAATATTGGCAAGATCATAACCGTGTAGATGCGCAACTCCCACAAAATACTTCTTGCAGCTGTTGGTTTTATGCTTATGGCTTTAAAGCCAGATTTTGCCACATTTATTCCTCAACTTTATAAGGTAGCGATTGCAGGACTACTTCTATTAATTGGTTTCTACTTAATGTGGAAGGAAAAGCAATGGTAGACGTATGATTACCACCTTACTCACCTTTATGGTTGCTTCTGCCGCTCTTGCCATTTCACCAGGGCCAGATAACATTTACGTCCTTACACAAAGCATAGCAAATGGCAGTAAGTCAGGACTGGCCACTACGGCTGGTCTCATATCTGGTTGTATAGTCCATACTACGTTAGTAGCCTTCGGTATCTCTGCTTTGATTGCTACTTCTCCTGTTATTTTTATGATTATAAAAATAGTGGGAGCCTGCTATTTATTATTTCTAGCATACAAAGTCTTTACAAGTGATTCTTCTATTAAATTTACGGATGGAGCACCTAAGAAATCATATTGGGCGCTTTTCAAGCAAGGGGTCTTTATGAATATCCTTAACCCAAAAGTGACCATATTTTTTTTAGCTTTTTTTCCAGGTTTTATTTGGGAACCAGAAGGAAATACAGTTGTCCAGTTCTATATTTTAGGAATAGTCTTTATGGTGACTTCCTTTATAATTTTTAGTACTGTGGCGCTTGTTGCTGGGAATATTTCTAAATACTTGAGAGATAGCGCTACTGCAGGGGTTTTTCTGAAGTGGTTACAAATTGCTGTTTTCTTGGGTATTGCCGTTTATGTACTTTTCTTTTAATCGCTTAGGTTCCCATCATTCTAGCAGATTTTAAGGGTCCGCTTGCGAGAAATTTCCACAACATCTGTGCTTAGGATGTTCTTCCATTTAAGAATTTTTTTGCGACTATATTTTTAAATGTAAGAATAGCATTTTCGCGAAAGCTCTTTTGATTTCTTCAAGACATATTAATTCCTCTTAACAAAAGTTTGCAAAAGCTTACCATTATGTAGGGAACTATAAGAATCTGGGTTTTTTACTTTTATAAAAAACGTAAACTATGAAAATGATATCTTATTTAGTTGCTTTGTTAATTTGTGTTTCGTCCTGCAATAATGACGATGATAATGCTGTATTGGTAACGGACAATTCTACTCCGCCGGATGTATTGGGAATGACCTATTCAAAAAGCGATCAAAGTTTTGAAGAGACGTATACCACGCTCAAAAATGCATTGGAGGCAAATAACAATATTACCATATTTGCAGAGGTAGATCATCAAGCGAATGCTAGTTCAGTAGGACAAACATTGAATCCTACTAAAGTAATTTTCTTCGGAAATCCTCAGTTAGGTACTGTGCTGATGCAGGAAAATCAGCAGAGCGGCCTTGATTTACCTCAACGCATTTTAGTATATCAAGATGCTAATGAAGATGTATATGTAGCTTTTAATGATGCCACATACTTAGCAGAAAGGCACTCACTTAATGAAGAGTCAACACTAGATACCATAGAAAATGCGCTCACTAATTTTACAACAACAGCCAGTGGCAGTGTCGTGGTTCCAGCAACTCAAGAAAGCATAAGCGCAGATTATAATGTGATCTCCTTACAGAGTAATGAGACTTTTGAGCAGACTTATAGTCAATCTTATTGATGCGATAAACGGGAACGCAAACCTGAGTTTGATCACAACCGTAGATCACGCTGAGAATGCCGAAAATGCGGGATTAGATCTGCTACCTACCCGTGTGGTTATATTTGGAAATCCTAATCTTGGGACGGTGCTGATGCAAGAGGAGCAAACAGCCGCTCTAGATTTGCCTCAGAAAATGTTGATTTATCAAAATGATATAGGTCTAGCGACGATCGCTTATAATTCTCCAACACTTTTTAATGAAAGACATACTGTAAATGAGAATGATGAAACATTAGAAATCATTAATACTGCGCTCAATAACCTAGCAAATAGCGCTGGAAATATAAATTAAATCAAATCGTATAAAATTTAATGCCACGTCTTGTGACGTGGCTTTTTTTTTGGCATATATAAAATGTATTTTTACCTCGTGAGTAAGGTTGTAAAAATAATTGAGTGTCCGCGGGATGCAATGCAAGGTATAAAGGACTGGATTCCTACAGAGGCTAAGGTTCAGTACATCCAATCATTATTGAGATGTGGTTTTGATACCATTGATGTAGGGAGTTTTGTCTCTCCTAAAGCAATTCCTCAGATGGTAGATACTGTAGAGGTATTAGAAAAGCTTGATCTTTCTAAAACGGATAGTAAGTTACTTGCTATAGTTGCAAATCTAAGAGGTGCTAAGGCCGCAGTCGAACAAGAAAAGATAGATTATCTGGGTTTTCCGTTTTCTATCTCAGAGAATTTCCAGATGCGCAATACCCACAAAACTATTGCAGAGTCCGTAGTAGCCCTTGAAGAAATTCTTGATACTGCTTTTGCGAAAGGAAAGCAGGTAGTCGTTTATATATCTATGGGTTTTGGTAATCCTTACGGAGATCCTTGGAATGTAGATGTAGTAGGAGAGTGGACTGAAAAATTGAGTGCAATGGGTGTGGAGATACTTTCACTTTCTGATACTGTGGGGACTTCAAACCGAGAGACCATAGATTATTTATTTAGTAACCTCATTCCTGCATACCCTAAAATTGAATTTGGCGCCCACCTACATACAACGCCTACCACTTGGCACGAAAAGGTTGATGCCGCTTTTAAGGCTGGCTGTAGAAGGTTTGATGGGGCAATTCAAGGTTTTGGCGGGTGTCCTATGGCGGCAGACGCACTTACAGGTAATATGCCAACAGAAAAACTAGTATCTTATTTTGCAGCGGCAAAAGCATCAGACAACATAAATGCTATGAGTTTTGAAAGTAGTTACAATGAGGCTTTAAAGGTTTTTCAGAAGTATCATTAAGGACTTTAGCCACTAAGTCTCAACCTTCCATTCTTATGTTAATCTTACTGATTCTAATAACGTTAGGCTTACTGCTTAAATGGTCAAATTATAGATCAACAAAGAGACTTTCAAAAGAAGTAAAAAACCACATAGAACTTTTTATAGCAGATGCTCAAATTTACAAAGTTGATTTAAAAACTGTTGAAATTGATCATCGCAGTTGGAAAACAGAAATTCTGGTTGATGATTATGGTAATGAGGTTTCTCAAGAGATTTATTCAGGGGGGCGTTCAGTTTCTTATAAGACAATAAACACTTACGAAAGCAAATTAACTCTCCCTTTAAGGATAAATGATGAAGACAAATCTTTTATTACAACGCTTGATATAGATGGTGATTGGTTAGGGACAATGCTCTTTTTGCAGAAGGAAACATTTTTATTTATAGATAGGGAGTCACTAGATTTCGGCTATCTAGATTTACGATTTTTAAACAAGGAGTGGTTAGATTACAAGTATATGGCAATGGCAGAGAAAATCATTGAAGACTTTTAATTTTCGCGAAAGCGCAAAAAAAATCCCAAGCATTTGCTTGGGATTTTTTACTTTGTAAAAGCAATTTTAATCTTGAGGACCATAAATGTCTTCATAAAGATCTTCGTAGAGCGCTTTTATAGGCTTGCGGCGTAGCTTCATCGTAGGAGTGAGGTGGCCACCTTCTACTGTCCAGGCATCTGGCGTCAAGCGGAAGACTTTAATTTTTTCCCACTTAGCGAAACTCTCATTTGCTTGATCTACTTCCTTCTGTATCCTCTCCAGAACTACATCATTTTTGATCAAATCTTTCTGGTCCGTAAAAGAGATATTTTTCTTCTTAGCCCAGTCCATTAAGAATTCAAAATTAGGTTGGATGATCGCTGCAGGCATTTTTTGGCTTTCACCTATGACCATTATCTGCTCTATAAAACGGGATTGCTTAAATCTATTTTCTAGAAGCTGTGGAGCCACATACTTACCACCAGAGGTCTTAAACATTTCCTTTTTACGATCTGTAATTTTTAAGAAACCATCTTCATCTATGTTTCCTATATCTCCAGTATGGAAATAGCCGTTTTTAATAACTTCATCTGTTTTTTCTTGGTCCTTGTAATATCCCATCATTACGTTAGGACCTTTTACAAGAATTTCTCCATCCTCAGCAATTTTTACTTCTACACCAGGAAGTAACTTACCTACAGTACCTACTCTAAATCCTCCATCACGCATATCATTTACAGAACACACGGGGGAGGTTTCGGTAAGTCCATAACCTTCCATTATTCCCATTTCTGCGGCATTAAATACTCGCGCGAGTCTAGGTTGTAATGCAGCACTACCTGAGGCAATAAGTTGTAGGTTTCCTCCAAGGCCTTCTTTCCACTTTGAGAAAATGAGCTTTCTTGCAAGAGCGAGTTTCTTTTCATACCACCAACCATTCTGACCGTATGGTTCGTATTGAAGACCTATATCTACTGCCCAAAAGAAAAGTTTTTTCTTAATTCCAGTAAGGTCTGCACCCTTAGCTATGATTTTATCATATACCTTCTCAAGCAGTCTAGGAACCGCCGTCATCACGATAGGTTTAACTTCTTTAAGATTATCGCTTATGGTTTCTAAACTTTCCGCAAAATAGATAGACACGCCCATATACTGATATAAGTACATAAGCATACGTTCATAAATATGACATACAGGTAGGAAACTCAACGCACGAACATTTGTATCAGGAATAGGTAGTCTATGCGAACTCGCGAGAGCGTTGCTTACGATATTCTTATGAGAGAGCATCACCCCCTTAGGTCTTCCTGTAGTTCCAGAGGTGTATATAAGTGTAGCAAGGTCGTCTGTCTTAACCGCATTTTTTCTGCTGTCTACCTCGTTTTGATTACTCGTATCTGCACCTAGGTCTAAAACCTCGGTCCAGCTTTTACACCCTTGTAAATCATCAAAACTATATACTTCAACAAGAGAAGGTACCTGATCTTTTATAGACATTATCTTGTCATAAACCTCTTTACAAGAAACAAAGCAATACTTAGACTCAGAATGATTGAGCACGTACGAATAGTCTTCTTCAGAAATTGTAGGGTATATAGGTACATTTTGAGCACCTAGTTGTAAGATTCCTATGTCACAGATATTCCACTCCGTGCGATTGTTCATTGAGATAACCCCTATTTTATCATTTGCATTAACACCTAGTCTGAGAAGACCACGACTAAGCGCATTTGCCTTGTCTATATATTCTTGGGTTGATGTTTTAACCCACTCACCATTTTTCTTGGTAACTAAGGCGTCAGAGAGATTATATTTTTCTAGCTGATAGTAAGGGAAGTCAAATAGTCTAGTAATTTCCATAGTGTGTCTTAAATTGAGCTACAAAATATGAAAAATCCAGCTTATTTCTTACGAAATTCTTAAAATGAAAGGGGATATTTTATCAAATAAAATATCCCCTTAGATTAATATCATAATAATCAATAATTTAATGGAGCATCATCGCTTTATTATTTTAAAAACAGATGACTTCTCAAGCGTCAGTACTCGTACAAAATAAATACCCTGATTGTAGGAGGACATATCAATTTCAGAATTTGCAGAGAGCCCATAATATGATTTTACTTTTTGACCTAATAGATTCACTATTTCTATCTCATAATCATTAACAGCAGTTTTGATCAAGAGCTTATCTTTAACAGGATTTGGATACAGTGTCAAGCTATCCTCTAATGCTGTAGTATCTGTATTTAAAGGCTCTCCTTCAGAAACTAGAAATTCTAAATCGTCAACGTAAAAACCGTCACGGTTTACCTCTCCATCTGTTACTAGTCTAAAGCGTGCAACTATAGTTTCTCCTATATAATCACTCAGGCTTATATCTTCCCGTATCCAGTCATTTTGAAATCCATCATAAATAGGCTCACCAGATGGCTGGATGTTGGTGCCAGGTTTTGTGAAGTTTCCACACTGTGGTTCCCAAGTGGCACCTCCATCCTTGGAAATTTCAAATTGTACATAATCCCAAGTAGCTTCAATATTCCACCTGGCGTAATAACGTACGGAAGCTAAGGTTGCAGCTGTTAGGTCAATAGCTTCAGAAAGTACAATGCTCTTATCTTGATTACTACTATAGTTAACACCGGGTGAATCTGTTATACTACTCGAAGGGGATACAAATGTGGCGGTAGATACCCCCCAATCATTTTCGTTAAAATCATCTGTGCTATTATCCCCATTATTATAAAATACCTGTTGCTGATAGCCAAAAACTTTAGTTACTCTTAGTTGGGTCGTAAATGTTCCATTATCTATGATAATGTCAAAGGCTATCTCATCACCTTCCTCAATATTCTCATCAAGTGAAATCGTAATGGAACCATCATCAAATTCTAAAGGTTCTAAGTTTGAAAAAACAATTTCAGAACCTGTATTTGTGATGTTAGCGCTTGCGTTTCCTATACTTATTGAAAAACTACCGTTTCCTGATAATCCTAACCTTTTGATATCGAAAGTGATCTCAGGTGAAAACGAAGAAACAACATCGGATGAGGTGTCTGTAACTTGGGCATAGTTGTTTACCATTCGAGCTGCTGTAAGATTAAGGTACATCATATCTCTACAGGTGCTTTCGATTGCACTAGCTGGTGGCCAGAAGGACGAGCCTATTTCTGGAGTAAAAGCAAAAATCTTTTCGTGGGTGCCCACGGTTCCATACATAAAATCGTCACTATCTCCTGCAAAAGGACTATCCCTAGTAGGGCTATATCCATTTTGAGAGGTAAGCTCTGCCCCTAATGCTTGGTATAAATCATCGTCTGGTGTGGCGACGTCTGCATACCCAAATGGGTAGTATAATAACCTTCCAAAGGTGTGGTTATTTAACGCAATGGTAAAGTCGTGCTGTTCTACAAACCACTTCATTGCTTGATTCTCTACTTCAGAAAATGGTCCGGTACCGTGGTATGTTGAGCTGTTTGGATTACTTGATGAACCCGGTCCTCCCCAAGACGAGTTGTTCGGATTTCCGTTTATGAAGTAATTGTAATTTCTATTGTTATCTACACCATTTGAGTTTTTTCTATTCTTACGCCATAAGCCACCACCAGTAGGATCAGTCACTTGATTATAGAGGTATCCATCTGGATTTATTACAGGCACAAAATAGAGTTCAGTGTTATCTACAATGTCTTGTATCGCTGGGTCTGTCTCATAATTTTCTAATAGGTACCACATATAAAATACCAGGTTCATTAGAGACATAGGCTCACGAGCGTGATGAATAGCATCATATAAAATTTCTGGCTCGTCTTCGTCCGTATTTGGGTTGTCACTTATCTTGAGCCAATAAATGGGATTACCACCTATGGAAGGTGTGACGCTATTGTCTGGAGTTCCTTCTGTAAGAAAATTTGAGATCTGTGCCCTGCTGGTAATTAAGTTAGGAAACTGCGCTGCCATATCATCCAACTCATTAAGGAGTTCTTGATAGGTGAGATACCCTCCCATCGATCCTTGATTGAAATTTGAGGGAGTTGCATAGTCTACGATATTATCATCGGGGCAGGTTGGGTTCTGTTCGGTTTCATTTTGCTGACGATTTCTATTTTTATAAAACGCCTTTACATCTTCTATAAGAATATCAATTATAAATCCATTATTTCGCGCAAGCTCAAGTTCTTCAAAGGAAAAGTCTGATATAACAAACCTCTTTTTGCGAACTAACCCGTGATCTGTAGGAAGCCCTAAATTTTCAAGCAATCGTAAGCCATCTTCATTTTCAAAGTAAATCTTTGCTCTGGAGTATTCAGCCTGTGCGTTACTAGTGATTGACAATAAGCTTAAGCTCAGTATAAAAAGTAATTTCTTCATTTATATAGTGTTATGCTTCCTTATGGTTTTATAATAAAACAATCTCGAGCAATACTATCCTCAAAAGTAGGGAATGACGGTGTAAAATTACCGCAGTATTGGAAAAGTCATTTAGAATTTTGCTATTTCTTATTTTATTGATTTGGAGCAGGGGACATAGGCATTTCAACGAGAACCCGTTCCTGCTTCCATTGCAATTCCATCATAAGCGCTCGCTTCTTATGGGATTTTTACTTCTATCAGGGCTACTTGCAAGCATTTTAGATTTTTGAGAGATTTTTATCCCTCAGGATTGAACCCATCCAAAATGTCAATCTGCAATGTCACAAACTATTTTGAACAGTTTAACATTAATTGCCATATCCCTAACAGTATCAACCCCTATAATTAGAGAATTTTATAAAAAAAAAGAGATGTCTAAATCAAACGAAAAAATTTACGATGAGTTTTATGATCTGGTCAATATGACCCCAAGCGAGCTTGAAGATTGGCTAGAAACTGATACATCTAAAAATGTAGGACAGGATAGTGGAGACGGAGAAGCAATAGGACACAAGAGCGGGAGAAAGATTATCAAAATAAAACGTACGAAAAAAGATGAGCTTACTGAAACGAATTATGATCATATGAATAAAGTCGTGGGATACATTAAAAGGCATAAAGCACAAGAACCAGATGGGGATATAAAAAACTCAGACTGGAGATATAGCCTTAAAAACTGGGGTCACGACCCTATGAAAGAGTAGGTTTCATTAAATAATTTTAACTTAGATTGAATAGAAAAGCGCCATTAGGAATGGCGCTTTTAGTATCACTTACTTTTTAAATTCGTATACTCTGTCCAGAAAATAAAGGAACTGTCATTGAGAAATTTTCTCCAAAAAGGATTTTCTGCTCCTCTAATATGCCCAGTGCAATTTGTTCACCCATTAATAGCGACTCATAATAATCTGTAAAATAATGTACTCCGGCCCAGTCGCGGCCTATAGAAATATTAGATGCCAGTTTATTTAGTTCTCCTTCAACGGTGAGGTGAGCAATTTTATTCTCACGGTCCAGCACAGGAACAGCATCTAGCTTCTTCCCATTCTGCACAGAAACATAAGCCAGATTAGAAGAATGTATTTTGTCCTTCGTTATACCGGGTTTGATAATTTCAAAAATATCCAACACTTCTTTTTGAATAGTATCGGTAGGCACAATATTTAGGTGAGCTCCGTGATCAAAAAATGCCTTTAAAATAGTTACACAAGCCCCAGCAACTGTTGCGTGTCCAGCGCCATAAGCTGGGTGCATAGGAGATCCTTCGCAAAAGGCCATTGGTAATAAAAAGGTATCTGGATCATTATTTTCCTTAGCAACTTCATCTAGCAGTCCACAGTCTTTAAGATCGTTAAACATTGTTTTAAGATCAGGAGCCATATGTTCTAGATGGTCTACTTTATGTAATCGTGCCGCAAGTACCTCAGGTCTGCATCTTCTATGTACATTATATTTTTGAAATCTCACTGCTTTAAGGGCTCGGGTGGCTACTTCAGTGACCAGAGATAAAATATGAGGTCCTCCAAAATGTGCAAAACCTTGTTGATGATCTCTAGTATCATCTTCTTGAAATGGAATACCAGGGTCAAAGCCCACGCCATTTCCAAGCATAATTAAACACGCATTGAGATAAGCCTCATAAAGCGCATCATAATGAACATAGGTCGCAAGATCTCTAGGAGTATAAATGAACCGTCTACCATTACTTCCAGAAACATAAGTCTCCAGTCCGCCTACGGCCGCTGCTTGTTGTACATCCAGCCACTCCTCCCAAGTTTGCATATAGTTTTTTCCAGGCGTAGCAACGCGCACCATTTGGTCTATGGAGATTGCTCCGTATGAGACCTTCCCGTCTGCTGGACTTCGCTCTGCGTCATTGCCATTTACTCCTGCATTTCCGGCGAGTAAAAACTGTGATAAATAAGGACCGATGTCATCGCCAGGGGTAATACCTCTAAAAGCAGTCGAAGGAGAAGGGTGTTGCCTATCACAACGTCGCACTTCTTCTATACTATTTAATTTGAGTGGTTGATCAGAAAACCAATCTAGTTTTTTCAACTTGGTCGTAAAGTCCAGTATTTCTTGAACGTCTGCTTTTTTTGTATCAAAACCGTTAATAACAGACGTTTTTGAAATATCATCTTTAGTAAGATTATTTCCTACACCCATAACCCCATTTGTCATTGCATTAAAGGGGACATCCCTCAAAAGTGCTTGAGCATAAACTTCGCCCATCTCTGCAGTGAGTTCAGGACTTCCTAGAACCGGTGCAGGTGGCATCGTTACTGCCTGTGCATCTGGACCTTCTAGCTCAAAAGCTAGACCTGCACTCTGACTCTCCCAGGCACGTAGGCCTACAGGTTTTCCACCCGCACCTGTCTGGGCTTTTTTGGATTTCCATTCTGGAGTGTAACAGTTATCTGCATTCCCTATATTTTCTTCCGTGCCTAGCGGAGTGTCTCTAAAGTCGCGATTATCGCCGCTATCTATGGCCGTCACAAAGTATTGAAAATGGTCTGGATTTCTAACCAGACCCGTATCCTCGCTATGAGGTAACCCTTTTGTAAAACTCAGCAGATAAGAAGATTTTCCTTTGAGTGTTATAGGTTTTTTATGCTTTGATTTTATTTCCTTTCCATACTTCTTTTTGTGCTCTTCGTGATGACACTCGGCAGTTTCTTCAGTGTGTCTAAATCGGTGTTCGTCTCCGTTACTTAAATGTTTTGGATGTGGTCTGTCGTGTGCAATCTGCGCTGCGGCTGTACGTCGCTCTAAAGCAAGAGTTTTTCTGTAATTGTTCATTTTCCTAAATATTTGTTAGTCTCTATTAATTTATATATCTGAAATACAAAAGGTTAACAGAAACTCTAAACTCATTTGTTTAGATAAAACACTGCTGGGAGGTAACCCTTACATCTGGGAGAGGATAAAATGAGGTAGCCCACTTTAGAAGATGACATTGCAAATATAACCGGAGCCTACAATATAAAAATAGGTTATACAGCTGTTTATCAAATAGTTATATGCCTTTTTTAGAATAGGTTTTATACTAAATGCCAGCGTTAATGATACGTAAAGGGAAGAAGTGACTAGGTACGCTTTCGCGAAAATGTCCTTAGATCAGACATATCCAGTGTTGAGAGATGTTCATCATTGGGCTATTGTATGCTATAAAACGTTTTTCTAATACCAATAAACACAAATACCATAAGCGTATACGTCAAAAAGAAGGGAAGAATGAGTTCCTTGAGACCTAATACTAAGAAAATACCTATTAGTAACAGTTGAAAACCTAAGCCAAAGGTTGATATGCAGCTCATAAGCCAGTTAGGGAAAATTTTACCTGTAGCTGCTCTCTTATCAAGGGCATAAATGGTCTTGTCAAAAGCCCCATAAAGAGCTTTGTAAAGTCCAAATAAAATAGTTACTGTTTTCTGATTTTCTCCATCTAGCGCCACAGGCGTTGATACTTCAAAAATTCTACTTGTAGTATCACCTTCAAACTTGTTTTTAAGAATTGCATAGTAATAATTATACAAGGTTCCCTGTAACTGAAGTCCTAAGAACGCGAGGATTGCTACCCAAAAAGGTGTCGCTGTAATATACCAAATGGCAACAAAAAGGATGGCATTGAGAATGATATCTGATACAGAATCTAAGAAGCGTCCAGTATAGGACGGGGTGTTTTTAACTCTTGCAAGCTCTCCATCTGCAGCATCAAGCACAGATTTTAGAATAAGAAAAAATGTGGCCAGTATGAATTGATCAGTAAGTATGCAATAAACACCTAAAAGACCTGCGACCACAAAACTCATAGTTACGTGTACTGGAGTGAAAGAGGTGTTTTTAAGCGAAGTTGCAATGAGTCTAGCAATAGGTCTTCCGTAATCTGAAAGGTCAATAAACTTGTGCTCCTTAGGGAGTTTGGACATTTAAAAGCTGTAATCTGTACTGCGGAATATACCAAAAATATAAACTGCAAAAATAAGCTATAAAGGGTTTTAACCTCAGGAATTATATTATAAATAGCAAATTAAAGTGTAGATAGTTGAATCTAATTAAAATCACACGAGATCTTAGTACGACACTCGTTATAATATAATTTGCGACTAGGTTTTCTATTTAGATATTTTAATAAAAACATAGCCGAAAAATAGGAGGAATATAAAATCATTGATTCCATAAATCCCAAAGAAGATTCCAGATAAGGCATCCTGACTGTATAAGTCACTTAAAGAATTATTTAAATTCCAATGTATGGCAGCAATGACATAAGAAAGTTTTTCCAGCATAAAGACGCCAACGAGCCATTTCAGGTTTTCAAATTTTTTTGAGACAGCAATAAACGCGACACCCCAAACCATTATCATTATAAGACCAAAAATCCCCATAACAGGAGGATCTGCTTGAAGTAAGACCTCGTTTGTGAATACTTTTGAAAATAAAGGAACTCCAACTAGATTAGATAATCCTGCGGCGATAAAACCTTTTGTAATGGTTGAGTTGTTCATAGGTTCTAAAGTACGCACATTTCATCATCGTTTCTAAAGTTTTTAAAAAATAATAACGGAGCTAACCTTAAGAAGCTGATCGAGTAAGATTTTTTAAAAAAGGAAGTAAAAAATGTGAGAGTATGTTATTGATTTAAAGGCAAAATCTCACACAACCTCGTGAGACTTTGCCTTCTTATGGTTACAGGGACAATTCAAGAAGACCACCCACTTCACTAGGATCTGCATCTGCAGCATAGTACCAATTTCCAGAAAGTCCAGCTCCAGTTTCTGTTTGGGTTAAAGTACCTAATATGGAATAGAATTGGGAATCACCCTCATAAGTATAATTAACTAAAATCTCGTCATTGGAAATAGTATAGGTCCCAGAAGCGACGTCAGGTGAGCTTGAACTGTTTGCATTAACAATAGCAGTTCCATCGGTCATAAATTCGAACTGAAAAAAAACAGAATTGTCATAAGTACCTGTAAAAACACCTCTTAAGGGGGTATTGATAGTCAAGTTTACACCTGTCTGACCAGCGCTGTTTGAGGCGATAAGCTGAAGATTGGTAGTGCCTAATGGTAAAAGCCTATTCCAAGATACCACGCCTGTCGTAGAATTTATATTTACGCCTGGTACAGTATTTACTAAACTAAAGGAACCCTGCTCCCCGTTCCAATTAACTGTTGGTGCACTAGAATTTCCCGGAGTTGAAAATTCTGCTTCAATGGTAGTAGATGCATAGCTTATCGTGGGCGTCGATATATTTTGAACCTCTTCACCATCATCATCGTCTGTACTACAAGAAATTGTGGTAAATAATAATACCAATAAAAATAATTTTACTGTTTGGATAACTGATGGTCTAAGAGACCAATCTAACATGTTGGTATCCAGTTTTGTTACACTCATAGTCTAAAGTTTAAAAGGTTAAATTAAAAAAGTGTTTCTACTACTTTATAATTCTTTAAGACTAAAGGTTAACATCTAACTCAACAAATAGTTCATTTTTAACTGCTAGTACTAAAGGAGCCCAACCTTAAAGCAGTGCTCCCCGAGTATTACGAATTATGTTCTGCCCACGTACGGGCATTTATAAATGCTTCTATCCACGGGCTTACTTCATCTGTACGTCCTGCTTCATAATGTGCCCAGTTCCAAGGGAAAATGCTACGTTCTATGTGTGGCATTGTTGCTAAATGACGTCCCGTTTTATCAGAGAGCATTGCTGTGTTATAATCTGAACCATTTGGATTTGCAGGATACGAATCATAACCATAGGTAGCTACAATATGATAATCTTCTTTATCCATAGGTAGGTCAAATTTACCTTCTCCGTGTGAAATCCAAACTCCTAGTGTTGTACCTTCAAGACTTGATAGCATCACACTATTATTCTTTTGTATTTCTACAGATGTAAAATTGCTTTCGTGTTTAAAGCTATTATTATGGTGCATCTTGCTCAACTTCCCGTGCTCAGGATTTATAAGATCCAATTCAAGAAAGAGTTGACAACCATTGCAAATCCCAACGGATAGGGTGTCTTCTCTAGCAAAGAAATTCTTAATCGCTTTGTTTGCTTTCTCATTGTATTTTATAGCTCCAGCCCATCCTTTTGCAGAGCCCAGAACATCACTATTAGAAAACCCACCTACAGCTCCTAGAAACTGAATGTCTTCTAACGTTTCTCGACCTTCGATAAGGTCCGTCATATGAACATCCTTTACGTCCCAGCCAGCAAGGTACATCGCGTTTGCCATCTCCCGCTCTGAGTTACTTCCTTTTTCACGTAAAATGGCAGCTTTAGGTCGAGCCGTTCCGTTTATTACGGGTCGTTTGCCTGTAAAATGCTGAGGAAAATGAAATTGTAGCGGTTGCTTTTTATAATTATCAAAGCGATCTTTTGCAAGACCATTGGAAGTCTGCCTATTATCTAATAGATATGATGTCTTAAACCACGTATCCCTTAACGACACTATATTGAGACCAAGCTCAACGCCATGACTCTTGATCTTTAATTCTGCATTGTTTGTAACCGATCCTATTTTCGCGAAAGCGATACCATGATCAATAAGCACCTTTTCTGCAGAAGCATCTGTTGCTTGTAAAACGACTCCTGCGTTTTCTGAGAAGAGAAGTTTTATGAGATCTTTCTCGCCTAAAGAGGTCAGATCAAGCGACGCTCCCAGATTTACATCTGCAAAGCACATTTCTAGTAAGGTGGTAATAAGACCTCCACTAGCGACATCGTGTCCTGCGGCTATCTTATGTTCTTTAATTAAATGTTGTAATGTATTAAAGGTTTTTGCAAAAGCGGAATCATCTATAATAGTTGGCGCTTCACTTCCTATTCTTTTGCAGACTTGAGCAAAACTGGAGCCACCTAGTTTAAATTGATCACCAGACATATTGATATAATAGAGATCCCCGGCATTTTTTTGAAGTACTGGTTCTACCACTTTATTGATATCGCTACAGTGTCCCGCAGCACTAATCACAACTGTTCCTGGAGCAATAACATCACCATCTGGATATTTTTGCTTCATAGAAAGGCTGTCTTTTCCTGTAGGCACGTTGATACCAAGGTTAATAGCAAACTCAGAAATTGCCTTTACCGCCTTATAAAGTCTAGCATCTTCACCTTCATTTTTACAAGGCCACATCCAGTTTGCAGAGAGACTTACTGATTTTAGATTTTCATCTAATGGGGCCCACACTAGATTGGTAAGGGCTTCTGCAATACTATTTTTACTACCGGCAACGGGATCAATAAGTCCAGAAATAGGAGCGTGGCCTATAGAAGTTGCAATACCCTCTTTGCTCTTATAGTCGAGGGCCATCACACCCACATTGTTGAGCGGTAGTTGTAGCGGACCAGCACATTGTTGCTTTGCTACCCGACCTCCCACACATCTATCAACCTTATTTGTGAGCCAATCTTTACAGGCAACGGCTTCAAGCTGCAATACTTGCTCGAGATAATCGTGAAAGTTCTCTAATTTGTAATCAGGATTTTTGTAATTGCGGATAATAGTTTGGTCAGTCATCACAGTTTTAGGAGAACTACCAAACATATCATTTAAGTGAAGATCCATAGGCTTCTCACCCGTGCTCTTACTCTTAAAGGTAAAACGGTGGTCATTAGTCACATCACCCACTTCATACATAGGAGATCGCTCTCTATCTGCAATGCGCTTGAGCATTGCTACATCCTTCTTACCGATTACGAGTCCCATACGTTCTTGAGACTCGTTTCCTATAATTTCCTTAGCAGAAAGTGTTGGGTCTCCTACGGGTAATTTATCGAGATCAATAAGACCACCCGTATCTTCTACGAGTTCAGACAGACAATTGAGATGTCCACCGGCACCGTGATCGTGAATGGAAACGATAGGATTTATATCGCTTTCAACCATACCACGTATTGCATTTGCTGCACGTTTTTGCATTTCTGGATTAGAGCGTTGTACTGCATTAAGCTCTATGCCTGAGTCTAAAGCTCCCGTATCTGCACTAGAAACTGCCGCACCACCCATACCTATGCGATAGTTTTCCCCTCCTAAAATTACTATTTTATCATCTTTTTGAGGAGTGTCCTTAAGTGCCTGATCGCGTTTTGCATACCCTATACCGCCGGCTTGCATAATAACCTTATCGTAACCTAAGCGTCTTCCATCTTCTTCGTGCTCAAAGGTGAGCACTGATCCCACGATAAGAGGTTGTCCAAATTTATTTCCAAAGTCTGAAGCTCCATTTGACGCTTTGATAAGCAGGTCTATAGGAGTTTGGTATAACCATTTCCTTTCTGGCATATTATCTTCCCAAGGACGGTCTTCTAGCAGTCTTGAAAATGGAGTCATATAGACAGCACTTCCAGCAAGGGGAAGAGATCCCTTACCTCCCGCAAGTCTATCTCTTATTTCTCCTCCAGATCCCGTAGCTGCACCGTTAAAAGGCTCCACTGTAGTGGGGAAGTTGTGCGTTTCTGCTTTGAGAGAGATAACGCTGTCAAATTCTTTCTCAGTATAGAAATCAGGCTTGTCTGCTGTGTTTGGAGCAAATTGTGTTGCCTTTGGACCGCCTATAAACGCAACATTATCCTTGTAAGCAGAAACTATAGTATTTGGATTTTCTGAAGATGTTTTTTTAATGAGTTTAAAGAGGGAAGAAGGCATTTCTTCTCCATCGATTATAAAGGTCCCATTAAAAATTTTATGACGACAGTGCTCAGAGTTGACTTGGCTAAAACCAAAAACTTCTGAATCTGTTAAGGGTCTTCCTATTTTTTCAGAAACACTTTCTAAATAGGCTACTTCTTCTTCATTGAGAGAAAGCCCTTCCTGCTCATTGTAAGCAGCAATATCTTTGATTTCTAAAATTGGATCTGGGGTTACATCGATATTAAAAATAGTTTGATGCAACCCATTAAATTCTTGTGAGATCATAGGGTCATAGTCGGGACCTTCTGATTTTACTATCGTGGTGTTGGGTTCTAAGGAAGGGAATGGGATCGTGCTGGGTTGCGATGATATATCCGCTTTCGCGAAAGCAGAAAACGCTTCAATCCTCAAGATTCCTTTTATCCCCATATTTTGGGTTATCTCAACGGCATTAGTACTCCACGGAGTAATCATAGCTGCCCGCGGACCAATAAAAAAAGCGTCGATGGTAGACGCTTCTATTTTTTGTGAGCTACCGAAAAGCCACACGAGCTTTTCAATATCTTCTGAAGTTAAGTTTTGACTAGTCTGAACTGCATACACAGTAGCTTTTGGGTTTCCAAAAAAGTGGATCATCCGATTTCCTTTTAGTAGTTGAAATATCACACAAATTTAAGGTATTTCTGAAGACTATAATAGCCTAATCATAGGTAAGAGACAAGTGTTTTTAACTTCTTATTAACCATAAGCACAGGGTTTTTAAGTCTACGGTTGTTCTATATATAACTACCTTTAAAAACTAATTAAACGTATTATGAAAAGTAAACTACTCATTGTTGCTATCCTTTTAGGCATCATAGCAACATCCTATGCACAAGAAAGTGTAGGGCCCACATTAATTTCTCAAGGAAGATTTGTAAAAAAAACAGAGCCCTTACGTGATTTTGCACTCAGAGCTCCAGCCCCAAATTATGGGAAATCGGAGCTTACCATTATTCCAAATAATCTTAGGGCTAACGAGAAAGTAAACAGTCAAGCTCTGCCGATAGGATTGGATCCTGCCGCACAGCGCTCTCAGGGAACTAGTGCTAGTTTTGCACCTCAAGAAAACTTTGATGGAATTACTGCTTCTGAAGGTCAAGCAACACCTCCAGATCCGTCTGGAGCCGTAGGGCCTAACCACTACGTACACGCGGTAAATTTAGTTGTGAAGATTTTTGACAAACAAGGCAATGAATTGGTAGGACCCGTTGCATTAGGAAATTTCTTAGGAAATGGATTTAATAATGGAGACCCTATCGTGATGTACGACCAACTTGCAGATCGATATTTTGTAAGTCAGTTCCAAACATCCAATAACGCTTTGATCATAGGTATATCAGACACGCCAGATCCTACAGGGGAATATAATGTTTATGAGTTTCCTTTGGATGTACTTTCCAGATTATCCTCACTATGCAGTATGGCCAGACGCTTATTATTTGACAGCAAATAAGGAAAATGAGAATACATATGCTATTGAGCGCGATGTTATGATAGCCGGCGGTACTGATCCTCAGATAATAGGTTTTACACTTCCAGGGATTGTAAATAATCCAAATACAGTATTTAGTCCAGAACCAGCAAATTTATTAGGAACTGACGTGCCAGCAGATGTTCCTGGATATATAGTCTATCTTCAAGATGATGGATGGGGTAATGGTATTACCTTCGATCACCTAAAAGTATGGGAAGTAGATGTTGATTTTACGACACCGGCAAACTCATCGGTTACTGCTCCTTTATTAATACCCACAGCACCATTTGACTCCGTATTTGCACCATTTGGAACTGGTGATCTTGAACAACCTGGTACCACTCAGAAATTAGATATGATAGGTGGAGTCATCTCATATATGGCTAATTATAGATCATTTACAGATTATAATTCTTGGCTTGTTACATTTAATGTAGACGTAGATGGTGAAGATACTTCTGGAATACGATGGACTGAACTACGGAATAGTGATACAGAAGACTGGTCTATATACCAACAAGGAACTTACGCACCTGATGATGGTAGCAGTCGTTTTATGGGTAGTGCTGCTATAGACGCTCAAGGTAATATTGGAATGGCCTTCAATATAGGCAGTCCAGAGAAACCTGTAGGAATTTCATATACCGGTAGATATTTTGGAGATGATTTAGGTACTATGACTGTGGGAGAAGAAATTATTGTAGCAGGAGGTGGTGTTCAAACCAATACAGTCCGATTTGGAGATTATTCTCAACTTACTATGGATCCAGATAATTTAAGATTTTGGCATACTGCCGAGTATTTTAGTTCTAATAATTTCTGGACTACACGAATAGCCTCTTTCCAACTTACTGGGGAGTTTGAAAATGATTTAGCTGTATCGACTATAGATAGCCCAGAAGATGGGGACTTGACAGCAACAGAATCTGTCACTATAAACATAAGAAATCTTGGAACGGTTGCACAAAGCAATTTCCCAATTGAGCTAAGGTTAGATGGAGTGCTAGTAGCCACTGAAACCTTTACAGGGAGTATAGAGCCAAATGCTGAAGCGACATTCACTTTTGCTCAAACAGTAGATTTATCTACCGATGGACAGATGTATAACATTGAAGCTAGAACCACTCTTGTTGATGATGAGGCTCCAGAAAACGACGCGCGAACTAAGCAAGTGAGAAACTTATTTGCTGATGATATAGGCGTTTCTGCACTACTTTCTCCAGATAATGGAGAGGGACTGGGATTTGAAGCTATCACTGTGGAGATCACCAATTATGGTACGGATTCTCAAAGTAATTTTGATGTCCAATATAGTGTAGATGGTTCTACGCCCGTGGTTGAAACTTTTACAGGGACTCTTGCTCCACAAGGAACGGCGGAGTTTACATTTGCTCAAACTTTTGATTTCTCACAAGTAGCTACCTATTCAATAGAATTAAGAACACTTCTGGCTAACGATAGTGATACCTCTAACGATGTTCTAAATTTAGATATCATAAATAGTTATTGCCTGCCTCAAGCGCTACAAGGATGTCAAGTAGATGGAATTAAAAAATTTGTATTAAATACGATTGATGCAGACGATGGCGGGGACGGATGTAATACAGAACCAGAAAGTAGCCCAGCGGGCTATGCAGATAGAACTAATTTATCTACCACCTTATTAAATATAGCGGGGCTAAATAGCTATACATTGCAGGCACAACATAATTGGAACAATGGAGCAAACATAGAGGCGCTTTCTGTTTGGATAGATTTTAATGATGATGGAGCTTTTGATGATTCGGAACAATTGATATCAGGCGAGTTTTTTACATCTTTTGATGTTCTAGAGGATTTCGAATTAGTGATTCCTCCAGGTGCAGCCTTGGGACCGCATAGACTAAGAGCAAAAGCTATAGATACATCTGCAGCTGGAGATATAGATAATGCTTGTAGTGATTTTCAGTTTGGAGAAGTACAGGATTATACGGTAATTATTTCTGACCAGCTTCCTCCTGAAGATGTAGGTGTGACCGCTATACTTGCTCCTGAGAGTGGAGTAGCATTAGGAAATGAGGATGTTACTGTAGAAATCTCAAATTTTGGGTCTGCTGATCAATCTAATTTTGACGTCCAGTATACGGTAAATGGAGGAACGGCAGTAGTAGAAAACTTTGCTGGATCTGTGACGGTAGGTGCGAATGTCACGTATACATTTACCCAGCAGGCTGATTTATCGACTCCTGATGTCTATGTAATTGAGGCGAGCACCAATTTATCTGGAGATGTAAATGCTTCAAATGACTCTTTTACTAAAACGGTAGAATCAACATTAAGTATTGAGCAAGTATTACAAACCAATACAGACCTTCTGGTTACAACCACAGACAATCAGAACTTTGAAGTAAGTCTACAAACTCCATTTGAAGGTGCTGTATATATGAGTTTGACCAACACTTTAGGCCAACAGGTAACTTATAAACCAATTGCTAGAGATGCTAATGGATTTAGTATACGTCTTGACCTTTCTGCATTAGCTTCAGGTGTATATTTTATCGGTGTGAACAATCAGGCTGGTAGTTTTAAGAAAATTGAGAAGATTGTTGTTAGGTAATCTTGATAATTTAAAAAAAAAGCGAGCCTTGAGCTCGCTTTTTTTATGGAACATTTTAAAATGAGAAGTTACTTCTGAGATTGAACTCATCACAATGACATACACTACACTATTTTGTGGCAGAGCGCACAGTAGTCGTAAGTAGCTTACTTACTCTCGGTTTATATACTAGGAGGCTTGCAATGTTACTATTGGAAGTTGGTAAGATTACCTATAGAGCCTACATCCCATCATAGCGCCGACTGTAATGAAAACCGCGCGCAGTGAATCGATAGCGGAGTGAGTAGGTTGTAAGGAAAGCTGGAAACGCACTGCGCTGAAAGGCCTAACCGTAGTAGTGATTACATAAATTTATTTAGTGCGCTTTCGCGAAAGCAGTGCCATATAAAACCCATCATATCCAGAAACTGCAGGACTGATGGTCTCATCTTTTTCTAATTCAAAATGGCTTCCCTGTTCTGTTGCCAAAAAGTTTGCAATCTGTTCTTGATTCTCTTGAGGGAAAATGGAACAAGTAGCATACACCATTTTTCCACCATCTTTTACAATCTTACTGTAATTTTCTAAAAGTTGCGCCTGGCGTTCTATTACTTTCTGTACAAAGGTTTCCTCTAGTTTCCACTTGAGGTCAGGATTTCTTTTTATAGTCCCTAAACCGGTACAAGGGGCATCGATCAGGACTCTGTCTGCAGAACCATATAGTTTTTTGAATACTTTAGTAGATTCTATAACCCTAGTTTCAATATTATGAGCTCCAGCACGCTTCGATCTTCTCTTAAGCTCCTTAAGCTTACCTTCATAGATATCCATTGCGATTATTTGCCCTTTATTTTCCATCAGCGCAGATAGATGAAGGGTTTTTCCTCCAGCACCAGCACAAGCATCTACCACGCGCATACCTTCTTTGACGTCTAGATAATGTGCCACCTTCTGTGACGAGGCATCCTGAACTTCGAAGTGTCCTTTCTTAAAGATATCAGTAACAAAAACATTTTTACGTTCTACTAGTTTCAGTGCCTCTGGGTGTCCATCTACAGGGACCGTATCGATATCAAGGTCTGCCAGCTCATTGCGCAACTCTTTTATAGTAGTCTTCAGAGTATTCGTTCTTAAAATTACCTCTGCCTGCGTATTAAGTGCAGCAAGTTCTGCATCCCATTTTTTTCCTAACGCTTTTGAACCAGCTTCGTCTAACCAATCTGGGATAGACTCTCTATATTTTCTAATTTGCGAGAGTTCATCAAATTTTCCTTTTATTCTTCTAGTTGGTATAGGTTCCATTTGTTTCCAATCTGGTACTTCAATACCTCTTAGCGTTGCCCATACAGCAAACAACCTAAAAAGATTTGGACGGCTATAGGGTGCTTTTACCTCAGCGATTTCAGAATAAAGTCGTTTCCATCTTACAATGTCATAAACAGTTTCTGCAATAAAGCTACGGTCACGCGAACCCCAACGTTTATCAAACTTAAGCACCTTCCTAAGAACTTTATCTGCTTGTTCTCCGTCATTAAAAATCATAGATAAAGCATCTACTGCGGCAAAAACAAGATTTCTGTGTAATTTCATTAGTATTCTAATTAAAAAAAGGTAGTAAATTATGCAATAATACCAGCCTTCTAAGAGAGTGCAAAGGTATTGTTTCTTGAAGTAATAGTTCTATTTTTACTAAAATTTTAAAAGATGCGATTCTTACTTATTCTAGTTGGCATATCCCTATGTTCTTGTAATTACAGCGTTGATACTCCTAAAATTAACCGACCGTTTGTTACTGCAGAAATAGCGTCCTTATATAATGACTCCTCTAGTATAAGAGCAGTGGAGGTAACTGATAATGAGGTGATGTATGCCGGAAGTAATGGGTTTTATGGATTTCTCAATTTTGATTCTTCTAAAACTACCGTAGATACCATTATTGCAAAGAATAGCGGGCATATAGATTTTATGGGTACCAACCCCTCTTTTAGAGCGTTGGGAAGTACTGATAAAAGCTTTTTTATCCTTTCTATAGGGCAACCCGCATTGCTTTATCAAATAGATAAGTGGAGTAAAGAAATTTCGCTGGTTTATAAAGAAGATACAGAAGGTGTTTTTTATGATGCCTTAACTTTTTGGAATGATCAAGAAGGGATTGCAATGGGAGACCCAACAGATGACTGCATATCGATTTTGATCACTAGAGATGGTGGTAGCAGTTGGAATAAAGTAGATTGTACAAAACTGCCAAAATTTATTGAAGGCGAGGCGGCTTTTGCGGCGAGTGATACTAACATTAAAACAATAGGTGATGCTACGTGGATAGCGACTGGAGGTATTGCGTCGCGTATATTTTATAGTGGCGATAAGGGAAAGTCGTGGGTTGCCTTTGACACACCGATTGTCCAAGGCACAACAACGCAAGGAGTGTACTCAATGGATTTTTATGATAAAGATCGAGGTATCATCTATGGCGGGGATTATACGATTCCTAAAAATAATTATGCAAATATCGCCACTACCACAGATGGTGGACAATCTTGGAATCTTATCGCGAGTGGCGCCAATGACGGTTATAAAAGTTGTGTGCAGTATGTACCAAATTCTGACGGTAGAGGTATCGTCGCTCTTGGTTTTACCGGTATCTCATATTCAAGTGATAGCGGGAATAACTGGGTTAAGCTTTCTGACGAACCTTTTCTGAGCTTTAGATTCAAAAATGATTCTATTGCCTATGCAACAGGTAGTAATAAAATCGCTAGAATACGATTTAAGTATTGAGGATTAGTCGTGATCCTTATGATTTCCACCTCTTAATTTTCTTATAAGTTGTCTCTTAAAATCGCTTTCTGCTTTAAGTAATTTTAAGGTTTTTTTTGCAGATAAAAATTTTGATAACTCTTTTATTTTATTCTGTTTTAGATATTCCATTTCTGCATAATACTTTTGATGATCAGAAAGAACAATTGCTGCATCTTTTTCTGAAATGGATTCTATATTTTCAGAAATAGAACGCATTTTAGTACGTTCGTCTTTGTGAAGGGCTTCCATTTTTTCATCATATTTATTATATACAGGCCAGAAATTTTGAGCCTCGGTAGGAGTGAGGCTTAACTGTTCTGTGATGAACGCTATTTTTAGAGACTTCATACGCTCATTTCTATCTTCGTCATCTTTCTGTGCACTTACCGTTGTACTGATGACAAGGAAAAAAATGAGGAACGTATACTGTTTTATTTTATTTATAGTATAAATCATAGCTTGTTGATGTATTATAAAGATAATCTAGCGTTGCATCTTGATCTACTGTTAGATTTTCTGAGAGAGCGTCTATATCTTCATCTGTTAATAAATCTTCTATTTCTATTAAATTAATGTCTAGATAATCCTCCTCAGACAGTATCACTATATCACTAGGTGATAGCGGTTCTTCTGAGGAATTTGATTGTTGTAGTAGGTTCATTGAAATCAAAATTACTATTGCAGCAGCAATACCTGATAATGGTACCAGGTAGCGGCGTAGTGTAACTATCTTAGGTGACTTTTCTTTTGAGACAGTAGAATGAATAAGCTTTCGCGAAAGCGTACTAAAATAGGTACCAGGCACCATATATCCCTCACCTTTTTCCTTAGGTAATACCCTTTGGAGTTCTAGCTCAATAGAAAGTCTATCTGCAAAACTATCAAAGTATCCATCTGGAACTTTATTATTTTTATTATTTGGAATAATCATTTTATCCTTCTTTGAGATAACTCATTATTTTTTTACTGGCTATGTGATATGAGCTCTTAAGTGCCCCAACAGAGGTTTCTAGTATTAGGCTCAGGTCTTCATAGGTATGCTCTTGAAAATACTTCATTTGAAAAACAAGCTGCTGTTTTTCGGGTAGCGTGGCCAGTGCATTTTGTAATTTCATCTGTATCTCATCACCCTCAAAATATACATCACTTTCAAGATTTGCTACCAATCGTTCTTGTAATTCTTCACTTGATATCTGATAATGACGGGCACGCTTTTTTAAAAAGCTCAGAGATTCATTGGTAGCAATACGGTACATCCAAGTGTATAGCAAACTTTCTTCATCAAAGTTATTTATAAACCTGTAAACTTTTATAAATACGTTTTGAAGTACGTCATCTGCATCTTCGTGATTTTTTACAATGCTACGTATGTGCCAATAAAGTCTCTCTTGGTACAACTGTACAAGATGTGAAAAAGCGGTTTCGCTGCTATCGCTTTTTAAAAGTTGTATCAGTTGTTTTTCTTCTATGGTAATAAGGTTTATCGTTTTTAGACTTCAAAAAATTATCAAAGTTTAATTTAATTTAAATGATTTCTAACAATCTGAATTATAGATTACTACATTAGTAACACTTCTATAAATATCGATGAAAAACATAAAATTGTCGTTTAAATGCAAAAATTACTAGGTTATTTAAAAAAGCTGCTTTATATTTGGATCATCATTGAAAGATGGTCGACTGAGAAATCCCTAATTCATAAGTTGATAATTTAGATATGCGTTAGTGTCACGAGCCCCAAATGTGGCATTAACAACCTACTAACTAAAAAAAAGCCCGTTTTTTTAAAAAACGGGCTTTTTCTATTTTAAACTTCAATGTTTCTTATCCTAAATATTTCATTAGGATTTTACTCTTAGAAGTATGTCTTAATCTTTTAATTGCTTTCTCACGTATTTGTCTCACTCTCTCACGACTAAGGTCAAATATATCACCTATTTCTTGTAGCGTCATAGCAGGTTCGTTTCCAAGACCATAATTAAGTCTTACAACCTCAGCTTCTTTCTCTGTAAGTGTATCTAATGCTCTATTGATCTCAATACTAAGAGACTCTTGCATCAATTCTCTATCTGGCTTAGGAGACTCACTTGAACTCAGGACATCATAAAGATTGTTATCGTTCTCACCTTCTGCAAATGGAGCGTCCATACTGAGACTTCTATTTACATTCATAAGGGAGATTTTAACTTTCTCAATACTAATATCAAGATGCTTTGCAATCTCAGATGGGGTAGGCTTACGCTCGTGTACTTGTTGCAAATAAACTATTGCCTTATTGATTTTACTGATTTCACCAATTTTATTTAATGGTAAACGCACAGTTCTAGCGTGTTCTGCAATTGCTTGAAGAATAGATTGTCTTATCCACCAAACGGCATATGATATAAATTTGAAACCTCTAGTTTCGTCAAAACGTCTAGCGGCCTTTACAAGACCCACATTTCCCTCATTAATTAAATCAGAAAGTGATAAACCTTGATTTTGATATTGCTTTGCTACAGAAATTACAAAACGAAGATTAGCACGTGTAAGTTCATTAAGTGCTCTATCATCTCCTTTTTGTATGCGCTGTGCTAACTCAACTTCCTCTTCTGCGGTTATTAAATCAATCTTGCTTACATCCTGAAGGTAATTATTCAAGGATTTCGTTTCACGGTTAGTAACCTGCTTGGTAATTTTGAGTTGTCTCATTTATTGTTGTAGTATTATGTGAGTATTATACCCTAGTATAACTTTATTTATCTGTAAAAGCAAATCTTTAACTAATAATGTTAATTTAGCAGCGCTTAGCCCTATTAAACAGGTTTTCTCCTTAAGAAAGCGTTAACATACCTTTAAGAGAATTTTCATTGCTGATTTTTATAGGAATGTGCTCTTGTTTAGAAATACTTTCTATCTAAATAAGAACGTCTATAGACAGCATTTTAGTACAGCGACTTCATCATTATCATAAGTATTCTTTAATATGAATGTATTTAGAAACTGTAATCAGTAGTTGTAATGGAGACCTCTTCTGTTTAATACTTTCATAGTGAGACAATAGCCTCTTTATTATCTGGTAGAGACAATGCTTATTGAAATAAACATCTTATTTTTGTTAGCGTTATGACAGAAAATAAAGCTCAGAAAATCCATATCATCGGCGCAGGAATAAGCGGCCTTATTGCTGCACAGGTATTAGAAAATGATGGATTTAGTCCAGTAGTAATAGAAAGCACCTCCTCTGTAGGAGGTAGAGTAAAAACAGATGTCGTAGAAGGCTATCAGCTAGACCACGGTTTTCAAGTGCTTCTGGATGCGTATCCAAAGGCAAAGAAATACTTAGATTACAAAGGTCTTAAGTTGCAAAGGTTTAAATCGGGATCAATTATTTATGCTGGACGTAAAAAGATGAGTATAGGAGACCCTTTACGTGACCTCTCCTTTCTAATACCCACTATTTTTGCAAACGTAGGTTCTTTTAAAGACAAGTTATTAGTCCTTAAACTCAATAGGAATCTCAAAAAGAAGTCATTGGATAAAATCTTTGAAGAAAAAGAAACGACTACGATGGAGTATCTTGAAGATTTTGGCTTTAGCCATAAAATGATCGGGAGATTTTTTCAGCCATTTTTTGGAAGTATCTATTTAGAAATGGATCTCTCCACTTCAAGTAGAATGTTTGAATTTGTTTACAAAATGTTCGGAACGGGCTATGCCACTTTACCTAAGGCAGGAATAGGAGCAATAGCTCACCAACTAAAATCTCAGTTGCACAAAACTGAGTTTTTATTTGATACAAAAGTTACTCACGTTCAAAATAATAAGATTCTTACTCAAGACGGCACTGAGATGGAAACGGACTATACGATTATAGCGACAGATGCCAGTACTATGGTTCCTAATCTGAGAGGTCAAGAGGTGAAGTGGAGTGGCTGTGATACTTTATATTTTGAAGTAAAAGACGCTCCTATCAAAAAACCAATAATAAATCTCATTGCCCAACGGAAAGCGCTGGTCAGTACGTTCTTTTTGCACGATACCTTGGCTATGGAGCATAAAGGTCCAAATAGTCTACTCTCTGCAACGGTGATTAAGCAACACCGGTTAACTACGGATGAATTAGTGACTAAAGTAAAAGCTGACCTTTTAAATTACTGTGACATTAAGGAGGCTAAATTTTTAAAACATTACCACATTCCAAAAGGACTTCCTAAACTTGAAAACCTCAAATATGATATCCCAGCCGAAGCTACAAAGCTAAAAGACGGTATTTATTTAGCTGGAGATCACTTACTCAATGGATCACTTAACGCGGCAATGACAAGCGGAGAAAGAGCTGCACAAGCCGTAATAAAACAAATATCTGGAGGTATTTTACAATAAAAAACCCTACTGTTAAGACAGCAGGGCAGTGTACTCGGTGAAGAGATTACATTACTTTGTATACTGAGAACTTTGTTCTTCTAAATTTTCATTTGATGCGCTCCCTTGACTGTGTAGTTTATTTTCTTCATCATTTATTCTATTGGTCGTTTTCTTGCTTGCGGCATTTCTGCCCGGAACGTCTAGATCGGCTCCTGCAAAGTCTACGTCATTTGTGCGGTTTGTAAGCTGTACATCATCACCACCATCTTTGCGAATGTTGTTTTCAATATCCTTTCCTATAACTTTCAAGTCTTCTTTAGTAATATCAGAATTGTAAGTTGCTTTTTCTTTTTGGTTTTTTGCGTTTTCGTTTGTGTCCATAGTCCTTATATTTTTTCTTCAAATTACGACAGGAACCAACCTTAAAAGAATTCTTTAACCTTGATTAAAGACTATTATAACAAAAATGTTAAAATCTTTTATAGAGAAGGATTGTTTGAAACTCCTCAAATTTTCACGAAAGTGATCTTATATAAGTTTATTTAGGGGCTGTACGTCCCCAGGCTTCATATCATCTAGATGTATAGAGCCCACGCGGGTACGTACAAGTCTAAGTGTGGGAAACCCTACCGCAGACGTCATCTTACGCACCTGTCTAAATTTACCTTCCGTAATGATCACTTTAATCCACGGAGTGGGACCGTGACGTGCATCGCGTATTTTTTTTCCCCTTTCGGGAAAATGTGGCTCAACTAAAATTCGTTCGACGTTACACGGCTTGGTTACATATTTCTTTCCGCTGAAGCCAATTTCGACACCCTGACTCATTACATTGATGGCCGCTTCTGTAATCGGGCCGTCAACCTGTGCGTAGTATTCCTTTTCAATACCCGATCTATTAATAGTATCGCTCAGCTTACCATCTGTAGTGAGAAGGAGAAGCCCTTCTGACTTTTCATCAAGCCTTCCTACGGCCATTGTCCCTTCTGGAAAATCGTATAAACTACTTAAAAATGATTTCTTGCGGGACTGTCTTTCATCATTACTAAGCATCTGACTTATACATCCGTAGGGCTTATAAATTTTGTAATGTGTATGCTGCGGCATATAGGATTTGTTATAAAGGTAAATGTAACAATCGTGAGAAACACTATATTGACCTTATGAGAAAATTTATGGCAATATCATTATTAATGCTATGTATCAATTGCTCGGAAGTTAAAAATATTAAGCCTTTTGAGCTTCCGAGCAATAGTGCAAGCCTTATTGCTGGTGATCGTTCTAAAACTTGGAAACTGGCTAGACGCTATAATGGTCGTACCAGGATGAATATGGAAAATTGTTTTTTATCCTATAGACAAACCTATAGTGTGACAGGTGCGGTTTCAGACAATAACGGGAAAGGTTCTAATTGCGGAGAATCATTGGTTGGCCAATGGCAACTTATTAAGGACAGCTTAGGGTACTCTTACATACAGGTTAGTTCGCCTCAAATTCCAGAACTTATGGGTATTGAGGAAGGTTTTAAAAATTTTAGAATATTTTATTTGAGCAAAGACTCGCTTCATATATCGTTTGAGCATACCCAATTTGGAGAGAGAAGAAGAATCTCAGATTATTTAGTTCAAGAAGATATTGACGTGACAGATAGGGATTTTCATTTTTAGGAAGGAAACCTCCAGGCGAGTATTCTACTTCTCTTGTTACCCTGTGACATATCCAAAATTTTTATTTCGGCTTTTAATTTCTTGAGCTGCTTTTCGAATTTGATCAGATTTTCTTTTTTAGAAACAAGAGTTGTAAACCATTTGACTTGAGTTTTGAAAAGAATGCTCTGTTTTATCATTCTCTTTATAAATAGGGCCTCACCTCCATTGCACCACAGTTCTTGAGCTTCTCCGCTAAAGTTTCTACCACCCTTGAGATTTAGATTTTTGTTTTTAGATTTGTTTGCGGCAAGCGCTTCTTTCTCTGAACTAAAGAAAGGGGGATTACACATTGTAAAGTCGTAGCTATCAGACGGAAAAATGATACCTTCAAAAATCCGGCTGGGATCCTTTTGAAGTAAAATGGATATTTTATCGGCTAGGTGTATATTGAGATTTACATTTTCTTTTGCGCTATTTACAGAGGCTTCATTTCTGTCTACCCCTGTTAGTTCCCACCCTAAATGAGCTGCTCCTAATAATGGATATATACAGCTGGCGCCAACACCTATGTCGAGACCTCTAATTGATTTCTTGTTTTCTAGTAAATCGTTTAAATAGAGCAAATAATCGATCCTTGATGGAATGGGAGGGCAGAGATTTGTTTCAGGTAGATGCCAATCCCGTAGATTGTATTGGGAGATGAGTAATGCCTTGTTGAGTTCAAAGACGGCTTTAGAATCAGAAAAGTCTATAGTTTCTTTTCGTGCTGGTGAGATTTCTATATAATCTTGAAGAACAGGATTTGAATCTACAAGTTTATCAAAATCATAATCGGCGGTGTGTGGATTGTTTTTATGCAATAGTCCTTATTTTATATGCATTAGCGTGGAGAATGTTTTGTGTGATCTTGCAGGCTATAAACCTATAAGGGTTTTAGGTATATTAATGTTTAGTTTGAATTTCAGCAAGTGCTGCTTGGAATTCTGGCCAGCTCACAGTCTCATCGCCATCTTTGCTGTATCCCTCAATTAATTTTGACGCAACGATACCTCGTATAAAACCAGATATTTCTGCCTCTTTGAGCAGTTTTGTAATTTCATCATTGTCTAAACGCCCGTTGCCGTCTGCATCAAAAAAGTTAAAAGCAGATTTTGGATCTTTAAAATTTTGAGTGATAAGGATTTGCAATTTAGCGAGGATCATATCTTTTGTAGCCACTATACATAATTTTAGTACTTAAAGATAGTTATTCTAGCAGCATTGTAGCGTCTTTCTATTAATGATATTAGCTCTTTTCATATGCTGTGTCTCATATAAGTTTCCCTCTATAGGCAAGTGAGATAAGATGGTGTGATTCTAGCATATTCCTATCGTTAAGATAGTGCGAAAGATTATCTATCACTTGCCCTCTCTGGGCGGCTGTAAGATTTTTATAAGCAGGCCTCGGTATGCGCGTGTCCCACTTGGTACCTATAACATTATCTAGAGCGATACGTAAATAACAATGATTTTGAAAATTGAGTTCAGGATACTTGAGCACTAGGATTTCTGGAAGTTGCCTATAGTATTCTCTATAATTATGAATTTCTTCCATATCAAGCAGTTTCTTTAAAGTGAATGATGGTAGGATATTCTTTTTTCTTTAAATAGCTCCTTAAGATCGCTTGAGAGTGATAGGTGCTTTTTAATGGTCTTAAGAACGTCTCAAAATCTGATGAATGATTGATTTGATTATCCAGATCAATAAAACCATATCCTTTATAGACACCTTCCTCTACAAGGATAAAGGCTTGTTCATCATCTTTGCGGCCTTTTTCCTTTATGGCATAAGTACCTGTTTCTTCTTGAATAGAACAAAGAGCTTTTACCACTCTTTTATTATAGGATTTAGGTTTTTCCTTATCATAGCAAACACCTTTACAATCTGTTATGCTATAATGAGAGCAGCGATTTGTTGTACTCTGTAACCCACAATACTTAGGGCATAGGTTATAAGCTGCACAAAGAGCTGTAAGCTTTTCTAAAGCCTGTGTTTTTGTATATGTTATTTGAGTTGCAGTCTGTCTGTATTTAGTTTTAAAAACAGCGAGTTGCATAATACCCTTTCTATTCTCATACGATATAATGGAATAGGTTGAGACTGGCATTTTTTGAGCTCTGTTAAACTTAGGGAAGTATTTTTGGATATACTCAGACTCTAGTAGTAAGGCACAAAGTTCATTACCGGTAACCTCATAGTCTATTTGATGAGTTTCCTGCCCCAATACATATTCTTTATTCTTTTTGTCATAAAAATGAGAGAGCACCCTTTTTTTAATATTTATTGCCTTTCCTACATAGATCACAGTTCCTTTTTTGTCCTTAAACAAATAAATCCCAGGATTTTCTGGAAGTTCGTCTATACATCTGGAAGGTAAATGAGGTGGCAGTGTTGCTTCTTTACTGCGGGCGTTCAGAAACGTTTGTATGGCCTTACGATCTGGATCTAGTTCTAGAATTTTTTTAAACAGAATAACGGTAGCATCGGTATCGCCTTCTGCTCTGTGTCTATTGTTAAGTGGAATATTTAAAGATGCACATAGGTTTCCCAATGAATAAGAAAAAAGTCCGGAAATGAGCTTTCTGGAGAGTCGCACAGTGCAGAGTTTTTTTCTATTGAAAGATCGTCCTAGTCTTCTATACTCACCCCGTATTACATTAAAATCAAAATTAACATTATGGGCTACAAAGATGGCTCCAGAAGAAATTTCTTCTACTCGATCTACAACCTCTTTGAAGCGTGGAGCATCCTCTACCATCGTATCATCTATGCCAGTAAGCGATGTAATAAACTCAGGAATATACTGCTCTGGGTTTACTAGCGATGTAAACTTGTCTATTACAACACCATCCTGTAGTAGGACAGCACAGATTTCTGTAATCCTATTTCCGTTAATACCTTTTCCTGTGGTTTCAACGTCAACGATGCAATACCTATCTTTTATTACGTCTTCCTTCATTATAAATTACTGATGCTTCCAAAAATACAACTATTAGGAAATATTCCAAAATATAGGAATGTAATTTTTAAGCAAACGTTGGATTTAAACAGCTTTATGAAACTGAATTAAAATTTTCGCGATAAGCGATACGATACCAACACAAAAAAGAAAAAGGAAGAAATAACTTAAAACTAGGTTTAACAACACCTTAACCCTAGTAAAGACCTTGCTTCACTAACTTTACTGGAAATCCTCGATGGTCATATGAATGAAAATTCTGATTACGTAACACCAGCATTACCCCGTAAGCCTTCATTAAGGGATATACCGCGCTTATTCATTAATACCTATAAAAAATGGATGGCTTCAGAACCCTTTCAGCTAAGTGCAATTGTTGCGTATTATGCAATACTGTCACTTCCGGCGCTTATTGTTATTATTCTGAATTTAGTAGGAGCAATTTGGGGGAGGGATATTGTAAGGGGTGAATTACTCGATGAGATTACAAAAGCATTAGGTCAAGAAACAGCAGAGTCCATACGGTTAATGATGTTAGACAGGGGGGATGATAAGACATCGATCTTCACATCTACTATAGGTATCATTACACTTTTATATGGTGCTACGGGAGTTTTTTACCAATTACAAACGGCGCTTGACAAAATCTGGGGATTCCCCAATGCTGGAGCTGAAGGTATTGTAGGAATATTAAAAAGTAGAGCAAAGAGTTTTGGCTTTATATTGATTATTGGTTTTTTACTACTTATCAGTTTTATCACCACATCCTTATTAAGCACATTTTCAAATAGGCTTGAAGTATTTTTACCCACTGCGCTTATAGATGCACTTTTTATAATTGATTTTTCTATATCCATACTATTTATCTATGTGCTTTTTGCGGCGCTATTTAAATATTTACCGAGTGTGGCCATAAGATGGAAAGCGGTACGTGTAGGAGCAGCACTCACAGCACTACTTTTTGTAGGCGGTAAATATCTTCTGGCATTTTACTTTAGTACGATGGAACCAGGATCAACATATGGCGCCGCAGGATCTATAATTCTTGTAATGTTATGGGTTTCGTATAGTAGTTTGATTCTATTTTTTGGAGCAAATTTTACAAAGGTGTATGCAGATGCTTACTTAGATGACCCCCACGAGGGCTTTAGCAATATTGGGTTTGTAAACGAAGGAGGATTTAAGAATAAGAATAAATAACAGAAGGCTTATCATTTAAAGGCTTTCGCCAAAATTTTAACCATTAACAAAAAATAAGACTATGAGTAATGTAAAGGCATACGGAGCACAAAATAAAGATGCAGATCTAAAAGAAATGACCATAGAACGTCGTGAGGTAAAAGATAGGGATGTAAAAATCAAAATCACTTACTGCGGCGTTTGTCATAGTGATATCCATACCGTTAAAAATGATTGGGGAAACTCAAAATATCCAGTAGTTCCCGGCCACGAGATTGTAGGAGAGGTAATGGAAGTTGGGAGTAAGGTATCAAATTTCAAAAAAGGAGATATTGTAGGCGTTGGGTGTATGGTAGATTCCTGTAGGGATTGTGATCCTTGCAATAGGGACTTAGAACAGTTTTGTGAAGAAGGAATGGTTGGAACTTATAATGGAAAGGATAAACATCTAGGCGGGCACACCTTTGGGGGTTACAGTGAGGAAATCATAGTAGATTCTTATTATGTACTGTCAATTCCAAAGAATCTGGACATTAAAGCGGTAGCACCATTGCTATGTGCTGGGATCACAACCTTCTCACCGTTAAATCACTGGGGAATAAAGAAAGGTGATAAAGTAGGCATCGTAGGTCTTGGTGGGCTAGGGCATATGGGAATTAAATTTGCTCACGCGATGGGAGCTGAAACTGTAATGATAACCACCTCTCCATCAAAAGCAGACGATGCAAAACGACTCGGAGCAGATTCTGTGTTGATATCTAATAATGATGATGAAATGAAAAAGCATCGTGGAAGTTTTGATTTTCTACTCAACACGGTACCAGTAGGGCACGATATTAACCCTTATTTGCAATTACTCAAAATAGACGGAACGATGTGTATGGTGGGAGCTATTGAACCATTAGAACCTATGAACGGTGGTAATCTTATTATGGGACGTAAAACAGTAGCAGGTTCTTTGATAGGAGGAATCAAAGAAACTCAGGAAATGTTAGACTTCTGTGGAGAGCACAACATTGTGAGTGATATAGAGATGATTGATATGGAAAAGATCAATGAGGCTTATGAAAGAGTGCAGGACAGTGATGTGAAGTACAGATTTGTAATTGACATAGATTCATTGAGAAATTAATATACTTAATTTAACAATACATTTCATCTAAGGACTCTTCGGAGTCCTTTTTTGTTAATTCTATACCATTAGTAGCAAATTATTAACACAAGATTACAACAGGAAATTGTATGCAGATTGAATATCGTAGTATCTTTACAGCGAACCAAAAAAACAAATTAGAAATGAACATTAGTAAAAAATATTTAGCCGTTTTAGGATTAGTAGGTATGATAGCCTTTACATCTTGTGACGATACAAAGAAGAAGGAAGCAGAAGCACAAATCGAAGCAGAAAAGATGGAAGCTGAGCAAATGCAGAAAGAAGCCGAAATGAAAATGGAGGAAGAAAAAATGGAGAAAGAGAGAATGGAAACTAGTATCGCTGCAAAAGCAATGAATACTGAAGATCTTTCTACCTTGGTGACTGCACTAAAATCTGCAGGACTAGCACAAATGATGATGGACGAAGGAAGCTATACAGTATTTGCACCATCTAATAATGCATTCTCAAAGCTACCTGCGGGAACTGTAGAAAATCTTTTAAAGCCAGAAAATAAAGAGGCTTTAACCAGTTTATTACAATACCATGTAGTATCAGGTGATATCTCAGCAGAAAAACTTGCAGATGCTATCAAAAACGCAAATGGAACGTACGAGTTTAAAACTGTTAACGGCGGTACTTTGTCTGCAAAAATGGATGGAGAACAAATCGTTATTATGGACTCGAGAGGAAAATCTTCTCAAGTAATCGAAGGTAACATTCCAGCTTCTAATGGACGTGTACATATTGTAAACAATGTGTTGATGCAAAAGAAATAAGATTCCCATAGAATTCTAAAAAGCTCAAATTAATTTTTGAGCTTTTTTTTGTGCTTACTTTTAAGTAGATAGGCTAGAAAACTATCTAGGGTTTCAAACTTTTAACACAAGTTTACCCTGTACTTTAATTAAAATTAACAAGCACATCCGTTACTTTGTGAATCAATAAAACTTAAAAATAAATTTTGACCGAAGAAAAAAAACCAACTACAAAAAAGCCAAAAAAATACTTGTGGTTGCGCAGGATAGGCTGGTTTTTTCTAGGTCTTTTATTGTTTATAATCCTAGTACTCTTATTTATCAGAAGTCCGTGGGGTCAGAATATCATAGTGACTAGAGCTGTAAATTATATTTCTGATAAAACGAACACTAAGGTTGAGATTGATAAATTCTTTATCACCTTTGATGGTGATCTTTTGCTGGAAGGACTTTATCTAGAAGATAAAAAAGGTGATACACTTATTTATTCCCGATCCTTAGAAGGAGATATACCTCTTTGGAGTATTATTCAAGGTAATGGTATAGGCGTTGAGGCTCTCGACTCAGATGGCTTACGTGCCAATATCATTAGAAATGATACTATCTCTGGCTTTAACTTTCAGTTTCTGGCAGATGCGTTCGCATCAGAATCTCCAGATCCTACTCAAGTAGATTCAACCGCTAGCGCACCTCCTGAATATTATCATAGGCGACATCAATATCACAGATGCTCATGTGGTTTATAATGATAAGGTTACAGGAATAGATAGTGAGTTTATCATAGGGGACCTAAGCTTGTCAATGGATCAGACAGATCTTCAAGCAATGATTTTTACAGCTACCTCGGGTACTATAAAAAATAGTACCGTAACTATCAAGCAAAGTCCGATACCGTTCAACCCCAATGCAGAAGAAACTCCACTACCCTTCCTCGCAATTGAAGAATTGGAGATAGAAAATCTCGATGGAACCTATGAAGGTGTAGCGTTTGGGATCATCGTTAATTACGACATTAAAGAGCTATATGCTGAGGTACCTAAAGCCGATTTAAAGTCTACAGATGTAGAAATTACTGAGTTAATTTTGAAAAATTCGGTTGTTGATGTGTTTTCAACTACGCCAAAAAATGAACAAGCTGCAGAAGAGGTAAGAAAGTCTACTTCAATCTTTCCTGACGTAAATGTAATTATTGATAATGCTACAATAGTGGATACGGATATTACGTATCGTGTTGATGGTGCTCTGGACGCCGAAGGGGTTTTTAACCCGAATAATTTAACTATCGATCGTATTAATCTCGATGCGAAAGAGATTTTTATCGATAATACGGGTGCCGGGGCATTAGTAACTCATTTAAACGGAACTGAAGGATCTGGATTGAAGTTGAAAGCGCTCAATGGAAATTTTAAAATTACAAATACCACTATTGAGGCACAAAATTTTTATGCCGCTCTCAATAATAATATTTTAGGTGGGAGATTAGATATGAACTTTCCTTCGTTTGACGCTCTTACGGCTAAGCCTGAAACAGCTAAAATTGACCTGAACCTTCCAAAAATTCAAATAGACTTAAAAGAAGTTTTTAAATTCCAACCAGACCTGAGAAGTAATAGTTATGTACAGGAGCTTTCCAAGAGATATATTTCTGGATCAGTAAACGCATCAGGAACGCTCGCGGATATCTCTATTCCAAATCTCAAAATAGATTGGGGCGCTTCTACGAGCATCAATGCCAATGGAAGTCTCAAAAACATTACTGATGTCGATAATCTATATGTTAACCTTCCTAATGTAAACGCCAGTACTGTGCGTAAAGATGTGCTTCGTTTCGTCAGCGAGGACTCACTGGGGATAAAACTTCCAGAGAATATAGATTTAGATGCAACGGTGAGGGGTTCTTTAACTGACATTTTCGCGAAAGCGGAATTAAAAACATCACAAGGTATAGCTACCATAGATGGTAGGTTTAAAAATGAAGAAACAATTTCCTTTGATGCAACTGCGCAAATAAAGGAATATAAACTTAGTGAACTACTTCAAAATGATCAGATAGGAGCACTAAGTGTCGACATAAACGCTACTGGTCAAGGAACTTCTATAAATACGTTGGACGCAAAACTTGATGCTACGATTACTGAATTTGGCTTTAAAGATTATGCGATAGAAGATTTAAATATCAAAGCAGATATTATAAATGGGTCTGGTACCATTGCTTCTGCTTATAAAGATGAAAACCTAAATGCAACATTAGATGGCACTGTCGTTTTAGATAGCGTCGCTCCTAAGGCGAGCATTAACTTAAATGTAATAGGGGCAAATCTCCAAGCCTTGGGACTTATGAGGAGAGATGTGCGTACCGGTCTTAAACTCAAGGCAGATTTTAATGGTAATGCTACGAGTTATAATGTTTCTGGTACTATAAATGATGGGGTTATCGTTTATGATAATCATACGTATCTCTTGGGGGATCTTACCGCTCGAGCCCGCGTTAGACCAGATACCACCTCGGTAAAAATTCAAAACAAACTTATTGACCTTACCTTACAATCTAATGCTGATCCTGCGAGATTTGTAACTGCGGTGCAGGAACACATCCAAAGTTATTTTTACAGGGACGCTATACTTCCAGATACAATTGCAAACCCTGTAAACATCAGTATAAGGGGGAAAATAAGACAGGCCCCAATACTTAATGAGGTTTTTCTGGTTAACGTAAAAGATCTTGATACGATAACGCTGAATCTAGATTTCAAACAAGCAGCGCGTAAAATGTCTGCATTCATAGAGGCACCTCATATAAATTATAGTGGTAACGAGATAGACAGCCTTTCTTTTAGAATGGAAACAGATAAGCAAGACTTTAATTTTAATCTAGGCTTCAACGAGATTAATGCTGGGCCAATTGCCATCAAGAAAACAGAATTAAAAGGGAGTCAAGTAAATAACGAGCTAGCTCTAGAATTTACTTCCTATGATGATGAGGAAAAACTAATTCACGTGGCTTCTCAAATTACAGGCTCTAGAGAAAGATTGAGATATCACGTGTTGCCAGAAGATTTAATTTTTAATAGAAATAAGTGGGAAACACCCTCAGATAATGAGATGATCATTACAGATCAGAAATTAGCCTTTAATGATTTCCGCTTCTTTCGTAATGGGCAATCAACAGAAATTACAGATAAGTTGCCAAATATTGAGAAGGACCATATTGCTATAGATTTTCAGAATTTTAAGCTAAGTGAGTTCTTATCGTATCTCAATCCAGATGAGAAGTTAGCGACCGGTAGACTTAATGGGGACCTTGTTATAGAAGAGCCTTTTGGAGACTTAGGGCTATTAGCAGATCTTTTTGTAGAAAACTTCTCTGTGATGAATGTAGATATGGGGAGATTAGAGATGGATGCCCGTTCTCTATCTGGAGACAAATATGATTTTGACTTAGGAATTTCTGGAGGTAGTGTAGTTCTTGATCTTATAGGTGATTATATAGCAAGCGAAGATGGTGCGGATTTAAATATGGAACTTGATCTCAAGGAATTAAAAATGAAAGCTCTAGAGGGATTTTCTAGAGGAGAAATAATAAATGGTACTGGAAGTATGTCTGGCGACTTCTCATTAAATGGAAAGCTCACCGCCTTAGACTATGAGGGAGAATTGCGTTTTAAGAATGCTACTTTTACTATAGCAAAACTCAATGCTCCATTTACACTTAAAAATGAACGTTTATCAATTGATAATGAGGGTATCTCAATGTCTGCCTTTACAATTCTAGATGAAAATGGTAATAGTCTCATTGCCAATGGTGAAATAGGAACTGAGAGCTTTATTAATCCCACCTTTGATGTGCAGGTGACCGCAAATGACTTTCAAGCCCTCAATGCTACTGAAGAGGACAATGATTTCATATATGGAAAAGCTGTATTTGATGCAGATGTAAAACTTACTGGGGATTTAGATATACCCGTTATAGATCTTAGAGCCACCGTTAACTCAGAAACAGATGTCACATATGTGATGCCCACGGCCACAGCAAATATAGAATCTAGAGAAGGGATTGTCATTTTTGTAAACAGAGAGAATCCAGATGCAATTCTTACACAAACAGAAGAGGAGACAGGAACAATTACTGGTTTTGACGTAAAGGCACTGCTCAAGGTTACCAAAGAGGCAAAAGTGAAGATCATTATTGACAAAGAAACTGGTGACAACTTTCAAGTGTATGGGGACGGTGACTTTAATTATACAATGACTCCAAATGGCCGTATGAATCTTACGGGTGTCTATGATATCGCTGGAGGTGCTTACGAGATGAATTTATACAATCTTGTAAATAGGAGGTTTGAACTTGCTCCAAGTAGCCGCGTCTCTTGGTCTGGAGATCCTTTTGATGCAAAACTTGATGTAAGAGCTATTTATAAAGTAGAAACTTCAGCTTCTGGATTAATGGCTGCGGCTTCGTCTAACCTAGCACCTTCGGCAAGAGATAGATATAGACAACAATTACCATTTCTCGTGTATTTAAATGTAGATGGGGATCTTCTTTCTCCAAAAATTAGTTTTGCTTTAGATATGCCAGAAGATGAGCAAGGTTCTGTAGGAGGTGAGATTTACGGGCGTGTACAGCAGATCAATCAGCAGGAAGGAGAGCTTAATAGACAGGTATTCTCACTGTTGGTACTCAATAGATTCTATCCAGATTCTGGTAGTGACGGTAGTGGTGGAGGATTTGCATCAATCGCTAGGGATAACCTGAACGATGCACTCTCTGATCAACTTAATGTCTTTTCTGATAAGTTGTTAGGTGACTCTGGTGTAGAACTGGATTTTGGATTAGATAGCTTTACAGACTATCAAGGATCCACACCCCAAGAAAGAACCCAGCTGGACATAGCCGCTCAGAAAAAGCTTTTTGATGATAGGCTTATTGTGAGGGTGGGTAGCTCTGTAGATATACAGGGAGAAAGCACTACAGATGAAAACACGCCTCTTATAGGTAACGTTAGTCTAGAATATCTTTTGACAGAAGACGGACGCTACAGGCTTAAGGGTTTCCGTAGAAATGAGTTTGAAAATGTTATAGATGGTCAGACGCTAGTGAGTGGTATTTCTCTCATTTTTACTCAGGAGTTTAATCAATTTAGTGAACTATGGGATGCGATATTGCGTTCTAAAACGAAGCAGTTGAGAGAAGAAGAAGCACGAAAAAAACAGGAGGAAGAGAAAAAGGAAAAAGAAAAGGAACAAAGTAAACCAAATGCAGAATCTTCTAAAGATGAGGATGAAGATGATGATAACAAATAATAACCTTGAAAAGTCTTAAATACATATTTATACTTCTTGCTCTTGCCATACTGGTAATGAGCAGTTGTAGTGTTGAAAAATACATACCTGAGAATGAACGCTTATACACGGGAGCTACTATTGAGATTGAATCTGATAGTGTTATCAAAAATGAAAGCGGACTTAAAACGGAGCTGGAATCCGTGTTGAGGCCAGACCCCAATGCTAAGTTTCTCGGGATGTATCCTGGACTCTACTATCACTACAAGTCACAAAAAGAGAAGCCTGGATTTATCGTTCGGTTTTTGAATAAAAAAATAGGTGAGGAGCCGGTGTATCAATCTGATGTAAAGGAGTTTGAAATAGAGGATCTTTTGCGCAATAGATTAGAAAATAGAGGGTTTTTCTATAGCGTTGCGAGTTCCCGCTTTCGCGAAAGCGAAAAAAACAAAACAGCATCCATTACCTATACAGTGGATGTACCGCAGCCCTATAGACTCAATAAGTATAAGCTAGACACCTTATCTCCTCCTATTTACAAGGAAATGGTAAGCAGTGTACGTTCTTCAAAAATCGCAGAAGGCCAGCGCTTTGATCTTTCTGCCCTCAAACTTGAGCGGGAGCGAATTGATTCTGAACTTAAAAGAAAAGGGTATTACAATTTCAACCCAGCATTCATAATATTTGAAGCAGATACTAATCAATATAAGAATAAACGTTTTGACCTTTTCCTTAGATTAAAAAAGGACGTACCTAAAAAAGCGATAGTGCCTTATAGGATATCAAAAATAAATGTGTATCCAGATTATGATGTCGATGTAGATTCTACAAGTGGGAATGAGGAGCGCTACAATGAGAAAAGTTACTATCAAGAAGAGGAGTTTTTCAAAAAAAAATTCTTGGACCCCTTTATTACACTTGATGAGGGAGATTATTATGATCCAGATACGTCACGCAACACGGCTAGGCGGCTTTCTACTATAGGAGCATACAAGTTTGTAAACATCCAGTACAAGGAGCGCGATACGCTCGTCAATGACAGCGTGGGGCTTTTAGAGGCAAATATTTACCTATCACCACTTAATAGAAGAGCCATTCGTGCAGAAATACAGGCCGTGACAAAGTCAAATAATTTTGCGGGTCCAGGTCTTGCGCTTACGTATAGTAACCGTAATCTGTTTAGAGGAGGAGAGACACTCAATATTTCTGGTACTGTGGGATATGAGGTTCAACTAGGTGGTGGGAGAAACTTGAGTAGTCTTGATCTTGGTATAAGTTCCGATTTGATTTTCCCAAGGGTTTTGTTTCCCGTAGCTATTAATACCGATTTCTTTAAATACAATATTCCGAAAACCGTAACAGGAGTAAGCGCAAATTATCTCAATAGAACGCAGCTGTACACCTTACTTTCTGGAAGTGCAAAATTTGGGTATGTGTGGGATGCAAATAAATATGTTACGCATACCATCAATCCTATTTCTGTAAGCTATACGAATCTGTCCAATACCACGGAGGCTTTTGAAGATATCCTAGATCAAAATGCGTTTTTGCAGCGTAGTTTTGATCAGCAGTTTATTGCGGGACTTACGTATAGTTTTACATATAACGGTATGGTAAGTACTACACGAAATCATCAGGTATTCCTAAATAGTACTTTTGATATTGCGGGAAATACGGTAAGTTTATTTTCTCAGGAAAGCGCAGGTACGACTGGGGAAACATTTTTGGGTCTTGAATATGCTCAGTACGCAAAGTTAGATGCAGATTTTAGGTACCACTTTAATTTTGGTAAAGAACAGAAGATTGCAATGCGGCTCTTTGGAGGTTATGGGTATGCCTACGGCAACTCAGAGGTACTTCCCTTTGTTAAGCAATATTATTCCGGAGGTCCATATAGTGTGCGCGCTTTTAGAATACGGTCCTTAGGTCCTGGTACATCCGGAGGTAATACCGATGATCAAGGAAACTTTTTTGACCAAATAGGAAATATAAGACTGGAGGCAAATGCAGAGTATCGCTTCCCAATATTTAGTTATTTAAAGGGTGCATTTTTTATAGATGCGGGAAATATCTGGAATTCTAAGGATAACTTGCAACTTGAAGGAGATGAGTTTACGTCAGATTTTCTCAATCAACTCGGTATAGGGGCAGGGTTTGGTTTGAGAATAGATGTTCAGGGGTTTGTAATACGCTTTGATCTCGCAGCACCATTGCACGACCCATCCTTACCAATGGGTGAGCGTTGGGATTTTAGATATGACGAACCTTTATTAAATTTTGCAATAGGGTATCCCTTCTAAAAAATGAAATTCTCAAAATTTGCTAAAGTTGAAAAAGTAAAATTATAATGAAAACACTTCTACTGGGTTTACTACTATTCTTTGTGATGGCTGCTTATGGTCAAGAGAGAGAAATTGACCCAGGATTTAAGGATTATTATCCTATATCTAAAAGACCAACCGTCTCAGGAGGTATTGGTAATAACGAGTTTGAGCAAATTCTAATTGAAGCTAGCCCAACGGTTTATTATGGACTTCATAACGACATAAGAGAATCTCTTACAGCAGATAGTATTGTAAGGGGAGATGCGATCTATATAAGTTTGCAACCGCAATTAAGATTATACAATGAAAACTCTAAACCGGTCAAGACCCCATCTTACAAAGCTCTTATAGGTTGGCAGCCCATTTTTAGAACCTCTGCAAATAATTTTATCACCTTAGGGATCGAGACAGGGCATTATAGTAATGGACAATCTGGCGCTGCATTCTCCACCCAATTCGAGGAAGGCACAGAAGAAGGAAATGCCATTTATGATGCAATCACTGATGAGACCGATCTTTCTTCCATTTTAAATAGACGCAACGGTAATTTTTCTACTAACCTTACAAGGGTTCTTGCCAATTATAGAATAAACTATTTTACAGATGATAATCTCCCAGAACAGATACACTCATTTACATTAGGTTATCAATTGTATCACAATAAGTTTTTAGGTTTATTTGATTTTGGAGGGTATAATCCAAATGATATTTCACTTTACGGGCGTCATCAGATAGAGTTGGGGTATGAATATACTTCCTACGTTAAAAAATCCCGATACACGATTTCACAAGAGCTTATTATAAGACCAGATATGCATCCATCTACCGAGCCCATAAGATCCGTAACTCAAGGAATCTTATATCCTTGGAACAATGATTTAGGCCTTTTTGCAGCATTCTCCTTTGGATTTGATGATTATAATTATCGCTTTGTAGATAGTTTCCCTAGACTATCCATTGGACTCACTTGGGACTGGTTTGCTCCATTTGTACGTAAGCGCTAGTTTTAACCAGATTTTTTTTTACGCTTTCGCGAAAATGCGAAATCCCAAAACAATTACTTAGAATTATTTTGGGATTTACAATCTCGGGGTGAAAGCCACGAGAATTAAATTTTCCGATACTTGTATCCTCAATCATAACATTTAATGCATAGATACCGGCATAAGGTTAGTTTACAAATACTCCTATAATTTAATCTACTTTTACGACCATTTTTCCTTTATTCTTACCATCAAAAAGATCAATAAAGGCTTGTGGTATATTGTCAAAGCCTTCTACGATCGTTTCCTCGTGCTTAAGTTTTCCCTTACCAAACCATTGAGCAAGCTGGCTTATTCCTTCTTGAAATCTGTCTTGATAGTTGCTTACAATAAAGCCCTGCATCAAGGCACTGTTTTTAATTAAAAACGGTTGTGGGCTTACACCCTTTGGAATTTCAGTGTCGTTATAGACGGCAATCGCACCACAATTTACAATACGCGCTTTTTGATTGATCAAAAAGAATACGGCGTCAGAAATCTCTCCGCCTACATTGTCCCAATAGACATCTATACCGTTTGGGCAGGCATCAGCAAGAGCTTTTTTAATATTATCTGTAGTTTCATAGTTTATTCCGGCGTCAAAGCCAAAGTCACTTTTAATCATATCGATTTTTTCATCAGTACCAGCGATACCTACCACATTGCAACCTTTTAGTTTGGCAATTTGTCCTACGGTAGATCCTACTGCACCCGCAGCTCCAGATACAACCACAGTTTCACCCTCTTTAAGTTTACCTATCTCTTCAAGTCCAAAATATGCGGTAAGTCCCGTGAGCCCAAGCACCCCAAGATATGCAGAGAGAGGAGCTTTCGCTCCATCTACGGTCTGTAAATCCTTTCCTGTAGAAACTTGATATTGCTTCCAGGCGAGCATCCCGTGTACGTGAGATCCCTTTTTAAAGGAGTCATTCTTGCTCTCTATTACCTCGGCGACTATACTTGATGATATGGGTTCATCTAGTTTAAAAGGTTCTACATACGATTTTTGATCCCTCATTCTTCCACGTAAATAAGGATCTACAGAAACATAGACAGATTTCAAAAGAATCTCCCCCTCTTTAAGATCTGCGACCTGCTCCTCTGCAAATTCAAAATCATCATTAGTAGGTTTTGCCTCTGGTCTATTTTTAAGTTTTATAACGTTTGTTTTCATAGTACTTTTTTTAAGTATTCTAAAGATACATTTATCTAAACCTTACAGCTGTTAAGGGTTTACGAAATAGTGCAAGGTTTGGGTTAAAAAAATAGTAAAGAACTTTGCAATTCCCTTACCTTCGATATATGCAAAAGAAAAACACCCTCATTTTTATTGCCTTTTTTTCGATCTATGTTTTCTGGGGCTCCACGTATCTTTGGAATAAGATTGTAGTTACAGAAGCGCCAGCATTTATGCTCGCATCCATCCGATTTTCTTCGGCGGGAGTTATTATTTTCCTCATTGCAACACTGCGAGGTAGAAGCCTTAGGATTACTAAAAAGCAACTTATTAATTCCGTATTTGCTGGCGTTTTATTCCTCGCTTACGGGAACGGAGTTTTTGTGTGGGCACTTAACTATGTAGATAGTGGCTTTGCCGCTTTGCTTGCCGCATTACAGCCGCTCTCTATACTTTTAATGATGCGCCTGGCACAACGCAAGTCACTTAAATTAAAATCTTTTATAGGCGTATTACTAGGACTTTTTGGGATGTATCTTTTAGTAAGCCAGAAAGATATTGCGCTACAAGATGGCGCCGTATTAGGGATAGGAATGATAGGTACCTGTATTATAAGTTGGAGTATAGGAAGTCTCTTTGTCGCTCAGGCAGATCTGCCAAAGAACTTTTTTATCACCACAGGATATCAAATGCTCAGTGCGGGAATTTTATTAGGCCTCGCAAGTCTGTCCTTTGGGGAGAGATGGATACTTCCGAGTGCTTGGAGCTTTAGAGCCCAGATATCAATGGTATGTCTTATAGTTTTCGGCAGTATTGCCGCATTTACGAGCTTCAATTATCTGCTCAAAAATGTCTCTACAGAAAAAGTGGCCACATCTGCCTACGTAAATCCTGTCATTGCTATGTTTTTAGGATGGTATTTTTTAAATGAAAAGATAAGTTCACAATCTATCATCGCAGCGGCAGTATTACTTACGGGCGTTTACTTTATAAATAGTAGAAAAAGAGATCCGCAGGAAGCTATTACAAAACCTAAATAATTTGAACAGTCTTTCTAAAATTAAAAAAGTGGGTTTGGGAGGAGGTTGCCACTGGTGTACTGAGGCAGTATTTCAATCATTGCGCGGGGTCATTGAAGTTGATCAAGGTTATATCGCATCTCAAAATGAGAACTCAAGTTTTTCTGAAGCCGTAGTAGTTCATTATGATTCCGAAATTATTCCTTTAAAAACGCTTATAGAGATTCATCTTCTTACACATCATAGTACTTCAGACCATAGCTTTAGAGATGTATATAGATCTGCAATTTATGTATATGATGCTATAGATTTCATTTTTGCTAAAGCGCAACTCAAAACGCTACAACGAGCATTTAAGGACACGATTATAACAAAAGTATGCTACTTTAAAAAATTTAAAAAATCCCGCATAGAAATACGGGATTATTACAAAACAGATCCCAATAGACCGTTCTGTGAGCGCTATATATCGCCAAAACTTGAGCTATTACGAACTCAATTTTCTAGCAATTATAAACAGATTACGTCATCTAGTTTTTAATCTCGTCTACTTCTTTCTTTACGGAGCCCTTTAGCTCATCTATTTTTTCTACTACAGTCCCTTCTACATCTTCATACACTTCCTTGATTTTATCTCCAGCTTTTTTTGCTTTGTCCTTAAGTGCGTCCTTTTCCTCTGGAGTCATTTTGTTGTATTTGTATATCCCTAGAGCTCCAGCTACTACTCCTAAAAGCGCAAATATTTTCCCCGTATTTTTCATAATTGATTTATTTTATAAGTTCCTTTAAAGGTAGACTTTAATTGCTTCTATAGCAGTCAGTAAAAAAAATTATACGAACTATTTGTGAATTTATGTTGCTTATGGGTTAAACGTATCGATAGTGGTAAAGTCTATATAGAGCAAATGGATTAAGGGCCATAAAATTTTCGCGAAAGCGCACTAAAAACAAAATTTGTGCTTAGTATCTTTACCTAAAATATAATCGAGAATGGCGAGTAGGGTAGTGCATCAAAAAATGAGAATCTTTCATAGATATTTGGGGTTTTTCCTCTCTGGGATAATGGCAGTCTATGCTATAAGCGGGATAACCCTCATCTTTAGAGATTCTGATACGTTTAAAAGAACTACAACTATTACAAAGGCCCTAGCTCCTAATCTTACTAAAGAGGAGTTAGGTGGTGCTTTAAAAATGAAACGTCTCACGGTAGATAAAGAAGAGAACGGAGTATATATTTTTAAAGGAGGAAACTACACCATTGCCACTGGAGAGGCGGTATACAAGAAAAAAGAATTGCCAGTCGTACTTAAGAAAATGAGTAATTTTCATAAAGCAAAATCTGGCGATCCTTTGTTTTTCCTCAATATATTTTTTGGCGTAAGCCTGCTTTTTTTTGTAATCTCTGCCTTCTGGATGTTTATGCCCCAGACATCAATTTTTAAAAAAGCATTAGTTTTTGCAGCTATAGGTTTTACCATTGCTGCGGTACTTGTTTTTATTTAAATTTATTCTACAGTAACAGGAAAAGTTACTTGTACATCTGTTTCTCCACCAGCATCGTTTAGTGTACCATCATTTGGCTTCGTAGGTTCGTGACGAAGTGTTACCGTTAGATTTCCTGTACCAGCATCTGATGTTTCTAGTAGAAAACTAGTTCCTAATGGATTATTGTTACTATCAAAGTTCCCGTAAGAAGTTGTCACATTAAGACCGCTACCCACTGTAAAAAATACTTGGTGTTCGTCTGCTTCTTCTTCAACCTCTTCAGTAATATTCTCTGCAGGGCTTTCCGTCTCATTGAGAAATTGAATGGCTCCTTCATAAACCGTATTTGATTCCAGACTTCCTGAAACTGTTACGACTGGACTGTTAGGTCCATCACCATCTGTATCTACAGATCGTAAGGTAATCATAGTACCATCTGCTGCAGGGGTCAAGGATACAATTACAGTTGTAATTACTTCTTCTTGATTTACAAGTACAGGGGTGCTATCATCATCGCTTATACAAGATGTAAAAAGAACACTAAGGATTAAAAGTTTTGCTATATTTTTCATAATTAGTTGAATTTAAGTAGGTAGGAGTATTTGTCCTACCAGAAATGGTTAATAATTAAATTTAAGTTGTAATAAAATATTTCTTCCCAAGTCGTCAGCATAGTAGCGCTGGCGATTCAGGTAATTTCTGTAAGAAGTATTAAAAATGTTATTTACTGTGAGACCGATATTGAAGATATTTTTTTCGCTCAAAGCGATATCAATATTACCTCTAAAATTGAGCAGGTGATAAGCATCAGGTGGAGTGCTCACATCTACCAATTCTGTAGTCTCAGTTTGCGGTAAGAACACCTCAAAATTAGTATCTGGAAATTCATTTTGTCTAAAGACATAATTACTTTCCAGTGCCAACTTGAGATTATTTGCTTGAGGCAGCGCGTAGTGCAAACTATTTCTAGTACTCACTGGCGGTATGTTGATAAGAGGTTTATCAAAGGATCTGTCCAGGCCTTTTACTAAAGATAATTGATTTTTAAGCTCAAACTTATCAGATAGCTTAATCCTATTATCAATATCAAAACCTAGTAATCTTGCCTCTGTCTGTCTATATTCCCATACTTGAAAATTACCACGTATGGTCTGCTGGACCCCAGTAGGCTCAATAATTATAAAGTTGTTGATATAGTTTACAAAGGGCGAGAGTGTAAAACTCCACTTTTCTGTATCCTGAGTAACATTGAGCGATATTTTACTCGCTCTTTCTTGCTCAAAACTTAGATCACCTAGTTCTATACGAGCTGCACTCTGATGAAGACCATCACTAAAAAGTTCTGATACATTAGGAGCACGAGATGCTAAAGCATAATTTATAGATAGTGATTGTGTATCACTAAGAGTATATGCTGCGCCTAGAGTAGTAGTAAAATTACTATATTCTAAATCTGGCTTCACGAGCAGCTGGTTATCAAAGTCACCTATTACTAAATCTGCAAATTGCTCATCATAACCGCGGAACTCCCAGAAGCTAGTGAGGTAAAACTTTTCGGCAACGATACGATTGTAGTCATATCTCACTCCTCCTTCTATTGTTATTGCATCAAATTGTTTTGAACCTAAAACGTAAACACCAAAATCCTGTGCTTGATAATCAGGGATTAATCTTCGCACACCCGTAGCAGGATTAGGAAAATGCTTTTGGTATCTTCCTAAAACACCCACTTTTGCGGTAACTGTATTATCTGCCGTGTAATCAAAATCTAAGTTACCGCTTACAGACTCGAGCTGGAGATCTATTGAAGGTCTAGGGTCCTCACTATCCCGTCGTATATCAAATTCTAGTCTGTTATTACGCTGGTAATTGTATTGCCCGGTAATTTTTCCGAAGTTTTCAAATCTATAAAAAGCTTTGACCTTTGCAATCTGATGCATAACTTCCTGCCTGGGCGGATTAATTTCATAAGTAAATGGCTCTACTATAAAAGGTCTATCACTATTGATTGCAATCACAAGATCCTCTGCACCTCCGAGGTGCGACGATCTCAAAATGCCCGATTCTTTGTCTACAAGAGAATATGAACCTTCTAAGCCATAACGATATTTATTAATTCCTAGGCGGATATTTACATCCTTTTCAAAAACTGCAGTATTACTCAGAATATAGTCTGGTGCTTCAAAATCACCAAAACGTTTTAAGGTTCCTTGGGCGGCCACATACCAGCCAGAATTAAAGCTTCTAGTGAGTGATGATGTTATACTACCACCGCAACCATTAGTAGCTCCCGTTATTAAAGTACGTCCATAGAGGGTATCTTTGACAGGGATATTTTCTGCTTCAATTACAATGGTACCGCCTACTGCATCACCACCGTATTGTAGGCCTGAGGCTCCTTTAATTACCGTTACCTCTCCAGCACTATTAACGTCTATATTAGGAGCGTGTTCAACACCCCATTCTTGATCTTGCAAGCGAGTTCCTTCAGTTATGAGAACCACTCTACTACTGTGAAGTCCCTGTATCACAGGTTTAACTACCGTGTTTCCAGTATTTAGAGAAGTCACTCCACTCAGTTGATTGAGCGCATCACCTAGAGAGCCAGCGCTGTTAGATTCTAATATATCGTGCGCAACCACAGTTTCGGTTCCTGTTTTTGACTTAGCCTTGTGTGCGTGTGCTATAAGTTCAACATCACCTAGAGATTCTAAATGATGCTCCATATTAATGTTACGCGTCGTATTTCCATTTACGGTGACTTTAATGGCTTGGGTCTCACAAAAGGGATGCGATACTTGTAAGTTATAGGTGGCATCACAGAGGTTTGGGATGATATACTTACCATCTTCATCTGTCGTAAAAAGGTCTTCTGATCCTGCCACAATAACGGTGGCATTACTCAATACAGAATTATCGTGTAAGTCTATGACGTAACCACTTAAGGTATTTGTACAGTTCTGAGAATATCCTATTGCCGTCAATAAGATAAAACCCAGTAAAAATGTAATTTTCATCGGTTTGAATTTGATTAAGAATAACTATGACATTCTTAACCTACGGGAGGACCTCTGGAAGTAGTGTGTAGGAGAATAGGGAAGTAGCTAGACTCCTGATAAAAGAAAATGACCTTCGGAAATGTGGGAATGGATATTATTTCCGCTTTCGCGAAAGCAACGTTTACTACTTTATTAAAATGTAAATCTCCTAGACCACAATCTAATTTCTTCTCGTGTACGTGCGTTTTTGATCCAAAATTACAGGTATCATAATGTTGATGACCTTCTAAGCTGTGAGCAAAGTTGACAATAATCGGCAACAAAAAGACAAACACTGTGAGAAGCGTAAGCAGTTTCTGTGTCGTATTACAATGGTTATTTATCACTCAGTAGTTTTAAACAGAAAGCCAAACCCCATACGGGATACCATTTTTATAGCAAATGCCCTGAAAAATGTAAATTGACCAAAGATCCACCCAAATATGACTAAAAGTACTTGATAAATAGGAAAGATTAACAGAATTCTAACAGGCCAGTAAATCCATCCAGAAATAAGCGCTCTATCTAATCCTAAAAGTTCCATAAGTGGGTTTGATAGTCTTCCAGCGCTGGACCCAGTAATAGCAAATACTAAGAAAATGGCGATAAGCTCCCACCTATAGGTAACTCCCCAGCGGTCATAAAGCTTAGAAAATAGCCATATGGTGAGTTTATAAATTATAAACGATATAAGTAGAGTTCCAAAAATCATAGCGGCGAAGAAGCCCGGTGTATCTGCTATCAATGAATTTTTGAGAACTGCTTTTGCAATTAAGTAGCCGCAAAAAAAAGTGGCAATCAATCCCAGAACTACGTGGATCAATTGCCAATTTTCTTTTATCTCCCAGCGCTTTTTTAAGTTTTCCATAGCGCGGCAAAAATACAATTATCAGAGTTTTTGATTATACCTTTTTTGGAAATATTCAAACCAATTATAAAGAAGGTAATTTACTTCATACCCATAATCAGTATTTCGATTGTAATCTATCTGTTGTTGGTAAATAAGCGGGTCGTACCTTGAAGGCTCCATTACTCGATTGTTATAAGTAACTACATAAAATCTATTTCTGTTTTCAAGAGTAAACTGCTCGAGATAGCCTCGAGGCGGTTGTGTCGCTAGCCAATTGTTAAAGCCTGGTTCAATTATAATGATCTCATATTCCAAGCTGTCGTTTGCAATACGTATGGTATCTCCCTCAGCGGTTTCAATGGGTTTGTTGTTGGTAGTGTTCATTTTTTTCGTCCCCGACGCACACCCTATGATAAGGAGAGCGAGGAGCAAGGTGTAAAGAATCTTTTTCATAATCTTAAAGTTATGGTTTTTTAAATAAAATAATACGTCTATGATAATGTCTTAAGCCATTATTATGATTTATTAACTTAAAAGTATAGTTCACAGCACTCCATTAAAAGCTCAATTGAGTAAACGCTCTTTATCACTTAGTAAACGCTCCAAAAAAAAGAGGCTGTCTATAAACAATATAGGCAGTCCTTTTTATTTACGCTTATTTGTGATTTTCATTTCAGAGATTGAGTAATTGAGTAAATAGTCATCAGCTAACAGTTTGCGGTCCGCTTTTAGGTAGCTAATGTGACCTTTTTGAGGTTATGAGCCATTGCTATAAGCCCTATTTCAGTATTGACTTTATCAATTCCTCTCAACATGAATCGCTTAAAGCCCATATTGTGTTTAATGTTTCCAAAGATTGCTTCTACGTCCCAGCATCTTTGCTTTCGATGTGCAATCCCGCGTTTGCTCAGTAGCTTTTCTTTTGCTTTGGCCCTTAGCCTTATAAGATCGTAGTTGCGTTCTATGATTCGGTTCCCTTTTGCTTTAAAACAGGATCCCCGTAACGGGCATCCCCCGCAGTTACTAGCTTGATAACGGGTATAGGTCTGTAGGTGTCCATTTTTGGTAGTCCGTCCAAAGACCCCTATGTTTTGCATCTGCTGTCCCATAGGACAGTAATAGCAGTCCTGTCCTATGTTGTAGTGGAGCTCGTCCGGATGAAAAGGATCGGGTTGTTTTTTGTGTTGCTTTTGTTCTTTGTGGAAGTAATTATACTTTACAAAGGCTTCTATATCCTGATCCTCTAAATACGCGTAGTTCTGCTCACTACCGTAGCCTGCATCTGCCGTAACGATTTCCGGATGCTGCCCGAAGCTTTCTTGGTGTTCTTCTAGATGATCGATCAGTGTTGTGGTATCTGCAGTAGTTTGTGCCAGGGTATAATTGACGATGAACTGATTGTTCGAGGATGCCTGTAGGTTATATCCGGGCTTGAGCTGTCCGTTCTGCATATGGTCATCTTTCATACGCATAAAGGTGGCATCGGGATCGGTCCTGCTCATTGAGTTGCGATGGCCCATTTCCCCTTGTTGCCTATTATATCTCGCAACGTTCTTTGGCCAGTTGTTCTTGGCATAGTTGAGCTTTTGCTTCACCTTCTTGTCTATGGTCCTACCTTCTAATGCTTGGTTGATCTTGTCTATGGTCTTAGATACTTCTTCAGGGTCTACGGCATCAAAATTATCTGGCCCATTGGGCTGCTGTGCTTCATCTGCATAAACAGTCTCTACATAGCGCCAGAGTTCTTTGAGCTGTTTCTCGATACGCCCGCGTGAGTTGTTTATGCTCTTGCCCCACACAAAGGTGTAGCGGTTTGCATTGGCCTCGATCTTAGTGCCATCTACATAAATGTCTTTTATATTGAGGTATCCCTCACTGGCAAGAAGCAGTACGACTTGATTGAATATCTTCTTGAAATTTCCTTTGAGCTTACCAGAGCGGAAGTTGCTTATCGTGTTGTGATCTGGTTGGATACATCCACTGAGCCACATGAAATGAACATTCTCACCGAGAGCTTGTTCGATCTTACGGGAAGAGTAAAGGTTGCGCAGGTAGGCATAGATCAATATCTTGATCAGATCCCGCGGGTGATAACTCGAGGTGCCGCCTCCCTTATAGGTGCGCTCGATAGCACTTATATCTATCTGGTCAATGATCGTATTTACAGTGCGGACGGGATGATTATCCGGAACGAAATCATCATAACTTGGTGGAAGGAGACTTAACTGAGACTGATTGTTGGTCTTCCATACAGGGCTAGCTTTCATAACATTAAGATACGAAATACCAAAAACTAATCAAAAAAAAGAGGCCGCCTTTTTAGACAGCCTCTTTAATTCACAGATTTCTATTTTACTTACCAAACAGTCCTCCTAAAAGACCACCTAGGCCTCCTTTTCTTTTATTTGCACCTAAGACCATCCCTGCGACATCATCTAAGATGCTCCCATCACCATCTGCATCAAGGAGTGTGGTGATTAAGCTTTGGTTTTCTTTAGGTTGTCCTCCGAGCATACTGCCTAATAAGGCATTCATGCCATTACCATCATTTACATTATTTTCGCGGGTTTGTTTTCCTAAAACTCCCATAAGTATAGGAGCAGCAACTTTGAGTATTTGAGCTACAGATCCCGCATCTACCCCAGATTTACTGCTTATTGCATTTTCTACAGCTGGCTGTTTCCCTCCTAGAAGGTGGCCTAAGATCCCTGCACCATCTTGCAGTACATTGTCATCAGGACCTCCATTGCCCATTAAATCACCTAAACTATCTAAGATACTACCATTATGTTTTCCTGATAAAGCACCCATCAATCCACTTGCTCCTTCTGGTGTCTGTACATTCTTTTTCATAGCGCCCATAAGTATAGGTAGTGCCATACTTAGAACATCTGCTGTTTTACTTTCTGATTCTCCAGCTTTTGCACTAGCACCGCTTATGAGCGATTTTCCAATAGGGCTGTTTAATAAGTCTACTAATCCTGACATTGTTTTGGTTTTTGATTATTTAGAGGTAAAAGGTACAAATTAATGCAATGTAATGTCATCAAACTAAAAACCGCCCCTGGTAGGGCGGTTCATTAATATAAAGTATGTTATACTTATTTAAGAATCTCAATGATCTGAGCAGCAAGTTCTGTTCCTATCCTGTCCTGTGCACCGCTTGTGGCTGCACCTATATGTGGGGTGAGACTGATTTTTGGGTTCATTAAAACTTGTACCGCTGGAGTAGGTTCGTTTTCAAAAACGTCTAACCCTGCAAATGATAGTTTATTTGAATCTAACGCAGCTACTAGAGCCACCTCATCTATTACTCCACCTCTTGCTGCATTAACGATGGCTGCACCGTCCTTCATCATAGCGATCTCTGATTTGCCTATCACATATTCCTTTTGAGCAGGAACGTGTAGCGTAATGAAATCGGACTCTTTAAGAAGTTCTTCTTTTGAAACAGATGTAAGATTAAATGTTACAGATTGACCATCATAAAATGGCACGGAGACGGTGGCTTTCTCCATAAATGGGTCACTATATATGACTTTCATTCCACACCCTAACGCGATTTTTGCCGTTTCTTGACCTATACGACCAAAGCCGATGACCCCAAGAGTACTACCACGCAATTCTGTTCCCTTTGCGTACGCCTTCTTTAAGTTATTAAATTTAGATTCTCCTTCTAAAGGCATATTACGGTTAGAATCATATAAAAATCTAACTCCATTAAATAAATGTGCAAAAACAAGTTCTGCTACAGAGGCACTAGAGGCAGCTGGCGTGTTTATAACGTGCAGTCCTTTCTCACGAGCGTACGCCACGTCAATATTGTCCATCCCCACACCCCCGCGGCCTATGATCTTAAGGCTAGGGCAGGAGTCTACTACTTCTTTGCGCACTGTAGTCGCACTTCTTACGAGAACAACGTCTATAGCATTCTCATTTATATAATTGATCAATTGATCTTGAGCAACATTAGTAGTTATAACTTCAAAACCCGCATTTTTAAGTGCGTCTACTCCTGTTTGTGATATTCCGTCGTTTGCTAGTACTTTCATATATGATTACCGCCCAGCGGTTGATTTTTGTCATACCCATATAGCGGGGTATCTAATTGTATATCTACTTTATTTTTGATGATGGTTGGTTGGACACAACTTCTGCGTTCCTGTGATCTACAATGCAGACCTACGCCTTTCTTTCCAGTTCGCTCATAACATCTACCAGCACACCTACACTATCCATCGATAACGCGTTGTACATAGAGGCTCTGTAACCACCCACACTTCTATGACCATTAAGGCCATTTACACCAGCTTCTTTCCACATGGTGTCAAAGGTCTCTTTGAGGTCGCCATCTGTAAGCGAGAAGGTAGCATTCATAGTAGATCTATCTTCCTTAGCAGCAAAACCTTTGAAAAGAGGGTTGAGATCTATCTCGCTATAAATTAAGGTAGCTTTTTTGTCATTTATCTTTTCTATTGCCTTTATCCCTCCTTGTTCCTTTAACCACCTCATCGTAAGCATAGAAACATAAACTGCATACACTGCTGGAGTGTTATACATACTCCCTTTGCTTATATGCGTTTGATAATCAAGCATTGAAGGTATTTGGCGAGTAACTTTCCCCAAGATGTCTTCACGTACAACGACTAGCGTTGTTCCTGCTGGACCCATATTTTTTTGAGCCCCAGCATAGATAAGGTCAAATTTTGTAAAATCTATCTCACGTGAGAATATATCGCTACTCATATCACAGATAAGCGGGCAATCTACCGAAGGAATTTCTTTTATCTGAGTACCAAAAATTGTGTTATTTGTAGTAATGTGCACATAATCCAGACCATCGGGAATGTTGTAACCCTTAGGAATGTAATTAAAATTTGCTTCCTTACTAGAAGCGAGTTCTACCACTTCACCAAATAGCTTTGCCTCTTTAATAGCCTTATCGCTCCACGTACCTGTATTGAGATAGCCGGCTTTAGATTGTAATATATTATTGGCGACCATCACAAATTGTAAGCTTGCTCCACCCTGTAAAAAGAGGGCTTTGTAACCTTTTCCTTCTAAGCCTAGAAGCTCAAGAGCAAGGTTTCTCGCCTCATCCATCACGTCTACAAAATCCTTACTTCTATGAGAAATTTCAAGGATAGATAGTCCAGAATCATTAAAATCTAAAATTGCCTGTGACGCCTCTGTAAATACCTCTTGTGGTAAAATACAAGGTCCTGCGCTAAAATTGTGCTTCTTCATTTTGTGCTATTTTGTGCGTTACAAAGATGCGAAAGGGGTAAGAGAATTGTATTAAATAATCAATAATTTATTCACTTTTTATTTAACAAAAACGCAATAGTGTCCACATCGTCTGCATAATCGTCTAGTTCTGGTTTTTGAGTATTTCCAAATTTTATTTCGCTTTCGCGAAAATTTGAGGCCACCACACACTGGATTTTATCGGCATCTTGCTCTAGTTTTTTGGTTAAGCTTTCTAGAGAATCATACGTTTCATAGAAAAGGGTTGCTATGGGCGAGCCGTAGCTTTCATCTTCTTTAATCATAAGAAATCCGTTCTCTAACATATCAAAGAGGCTCATAAGATAGACTGCTTTATTGTAGTCGTAATTATTAGCATACTTACTTTGATTGATAATATCGCTCCATCCGTAAATGGATGTAAAGAAATTGTCAAAATTATAATTCTTAGGGACAAACAATTTTGAAACATTGCGACAGCCCAACCCATAATATCTGAATATGTCTTCAGAGAGATTTTCTAATTGTTCTAGAGTTTCATCACCCGTTAAGACGGCAACGGAGTTACGGTTCTTGCGTATGATATGAGGTTTTGAACCGAAGTAATACTCAAAGTATCTTGCGGTGTTATCACTTCCTGTGGCAATGACTGCGTCATACTCCTCAAGCTTTTCTTCTGTAAATCGTATGCGTCCTTTAAATGAAGGTTCTGCATATTCCAAATATTTGGCAAGAAAGGGTAGGAGATGCTTATCGTTTGAGGATTGCTTCCCAATAAATTTATGTCCTGTTATAAGAACACAGAGAAAATCGTGAAATCCTACTAAAGGGATATTTCCCGCCATTATCACGGCAACCGTTTCCTCTAGGAGTGATTTTTTTTCTTGATCTGTATGATTTTGATTTTCGGAAATTTTCGCGAAAGCGTACTTATCAAGCCAGTCCGTAAGTTTTTTTTGGGTTAAAAGAGAAGCCCATCCCTCTAATGCAAAAAGTATATTCTCACGAGTAAACCAGCCATTGTGTTCTCCCGCAAGTTTGATCTGGTGTTGCATCCCGTCAAAAAACAAGTCATTGTTCAGTACGGTATCATCTTTAGTGATGGCGTCGCGTTTAAATTGGCTCAAAAAGTGGCCTAAGTGTGCAAATGCGTTAATTCTTTGTTGAAGCGTCATAGGATTTTGGCAGATCGCCCTAGAGGCGTTATTTTTGTGCAAAGTTACCCAAAAAGAAAGCTATGGCAATTATCATAACAGACGAATGTATAAACTGCGGCGCGTGCGAGCCAGAATGTCCTAATACGGCAATATATGAAGGTGCAGATGACTGGCGTTATGCAGACGGAACAGATCTAGAAGGAAATGTGGTCTTGCCTAACGGAAAGGCGATAGACGCAAATGAAGCGCAGGAACCGGTAAGTGATGAGATCTACTACATCATACCCGATAAATGTACAGAGTGTAAGGGTTTTCACGAGGAACCACAATGTGCTGCCGTTTGTCCCGTAGATTGCTGTGTGCCTGATGATGATCACGTAGAGACAGAAGAAGTGTTACTTGCAAAACAGGCGTTTATGCATAAGGATTCTTAAAGAATCCAAATAAATTAAAAAAACCATCCGCTAGGATGGTTTTTTTATGGTTATGGGATACTTTTGCCCTCTTAAATTTAAAACAAAAATTATGAAATTATTTAAAAGTAGTATCCTTGCTATGATTGCTTTGAGCGTAGTAACATTTTCTTGTAAAAATGATGACGATGGCGACCAAGAAACGAACAGTATAACCATAAACGCTGAATCTGATGATTTAGAGAACGGTTATGTTATTAGTTTCGGAGAAGATTCTGAGGGAATCTATGATTGGGATATCGTTCTTGTGTCAGAAGGGATAACTATAGTAGATGGAGAGTTTGAGGGAATTGGGTCACTTATTTATATCGACCTCCTTACAGATAGTATGACTGGAATTCCAGAAGGGACGTATAATTTTAGTAATCAAGGGGCATTCTCTATAAATACCATTGATGCAATATTAAATGCAGATATTGGTGATGCCATTGAGTCTGACGTCTCTTTTGGTACTAATGGTAGTGTAGTTGTAGAAGGAACAGGTAATGATAGGAAAATTACAGTTTCTTCAACTGGACCTAACAGTACAACCATCACAGCAACGTACAGAGGAAACTTGCAAATTATTGAATAATAATATTTGTCAATTTTAAAAAAGTCATCCAGTAGGGTGGCTTTTTTTTGTGGCGTACATTGAGATATTTACAATTTATACTCATACATTATAGCTAGCAGCGATTAGGAGTAACGCCTTATAGGTACCAAAAGATGATTCTTTAATTCTCAAAAATAGCGGTAGCAGCATCTTCTTTTATCTTTAGGCACAGGACTATCAAATAGTAAGGGGAGTATATCTTTTCCTACCGCTTAAAGGAGGTATAACATACAAAAAGAAAAAGCCCCCCGTTAGGGAGGCTTGATCAATCAATTGCAATTTGGGGTTGCTAGTGAATAATTAACTTTTTGGTAAGTAGTCCTTGATCCGTCTGTGCTCTAAGAACATATGGACCTGTTGCGATTCCTGATACTGGAAGTACGATGCTCGTTCCTTGGTTTTGTGGGGTCCACGCTGCCACTTTCTGTCCTAGTATAGAGTACAATGAGATTGACTCTACATTGTTATCTATATTTTTGAAAAGAACGATAGTCTGCTCATTCGTATTGAAAGTAGCGGTCATTTCATCGAGGGCCATCTCATCTTGCAACTGTGTTTCCTCTAAAGCTACTTCCGATACCTCTACAGTTTGGGTTTCATCATCCTGATTATCCTGAGTTTCCTCTTCTTCTTCTTCTTCTTCAGTCTGAGTATCTCTTTTAAAGACAATCTCAAAACGACCTACATAATCACTTGGTTCTAATTGTATAGTGAAGCTTTCCTCTAGTAAATTAGTATAAGAGTCATCAGACGTGTCGTGTAAATAAATTCTAACAACTTCAGTATCTACATTTTCCAGCTGGTCAATACCTATTCTTATTTCACCTGGAGTTGCTGTTATAACTCTTAGTGGATAGATATCTTGCTCAACTAAATTAGGCACACCCAAGATGGCCAGACTTTTTTCTTGTTGATACCAAGTCATATCTTCTGGATTCGGGTCTACTAAAATTGCATCATAACCTCTATCTATTTCAAAAGTAGCATTTTCATCAACTCCTATTGCGATCTGTCTGTGATACTGCTGAGGAGATTCAAATCCTATTTTATAGATCTCACGTAAATCTTCTTCTTGGCTATATGAGTCCTGAGCATAGTTTGTTTCGCTAGTATCTGCTTGAGCACTTGCAGCGGTGTCATCTCCCTGTGGTACATTAAAGAAATGTACAGAAGATCCATCAGTTTCTAATTGGAAAACTCGTTGTGCGTTCGTAAAGGTTGTATTACCTCCTGACGATGCCACTACAAAGAACCCTTGTCCTACTGCAACATAACGGGTAGGTGTTTTAGTTCCTACTCCTACTTGTGACACATCCGGGTGGCTTGCCGCTGGTACCCCAGTGGTCAAATTACGCATAGCATACCCACCTTGATATCCAGCTTGTATGTGAGTTCCACCTCCCCAATGTTCCCAAAAATAAAGGGTACCATCAAGATGGGGATTATCATTTATAAATGCGTGAGCATCAAGTGAGGAGGCAAAAGGATTTCCTAAGAGGGAAAGATTTCCAGCGGTAATAGGTAATGCAATGGTTTGAGCATCCGTTCCGTTATTTGGTTTCCCTATAAAAACATAATTCTGTTCACCAAAAGGATTACTCGCTCCAGCTCCTTTCATTGTATATCCTAAACCTACATCAATAGTTCCAGCAGTACCTATGTATTGCCATCCAGCGCCATTACCTGCCATATTAGCAAACTTATAGAGCCAATACGCACTGATGGTAAGTGGACTTGTAGGTGCGCCATCATATCCACCTGAAAATACAAACGACTGAGGGTTGTTGGGGTCACTTCCATCACGCATCACAGACTGCATACTGTAAGGATTATTTATAGAAGAAGGATTTATACCACTCACGGGTGAAGCCCAAAAGTTATAGGAATAAATATCCTCTGTCCCTTGTTGATCCCTTTCTAGACGACCAACACTTATGACATCAAGATCGCTGTTTTCTGTCTGAATCAATTGTGACTCTCCTTCAAGATCTATCCTTCCATCCAGTCTTAAGTAATGGCTTACTTCTAATTTTTTATCACCAGTTACCGTAAACTCATTACTGTTTACGGATAGTGCAAGAACGGTTGTATTTGCTGCCGTTGTAATATTGTGATTAGTTCGGACGATATTCCAATCTACAGTTACTGAAGGATTTACTACAGAAGGGGCATTAGGGGTGTCAAAAAGAGTACCGTTATCCCAAGTGCTTTGATCGTCCCAATTCCCGTCTGTTACACTTATATAAGGTAGGGGAGCGGTTTGCTCGTCTACCGTATCTAAGTTTTTGATAGCGGCAATATGACCATTATTGGAATCATCTTTTACATTTGTAAAAGTATACTTATTCATTTGGAAATAAGCTTCTAAGCTTGCCCAAGGTAATACTTCGATCTCATTCTTAGAGATTGTTCTTGGTACAGACCTACCATTTACAGTATTGTCTGTAAATTGGAGCATCTCCTGATTCATTACATAGTGCAATTGATCGACGGTGAGTGCCGTATTCCACACGCGAACTTCATCAATGGTTCCATCAAAAAGGTTAGCTGGAGTGCTTGAATGAGAAGCAGCGATCAAGAAGTGAGAATCACTAGCCGCCGGAGCATTAAGAGATTGTGATGCAGCTTCAACGCCGTCTATATATAACGTTGCCAGTCCTCCATCAAAGATTGCTGCAATCTGATGCCACTCATCTTGAGGTACTACTGCGCTAGAATTAATGGTTTGGGTGGTTCCACTGGAATCTTTCCAAACCATTTCTGCTTGGCCAGCAGCGTTTATTCTTAAGGCATATCCTTGCGTATAGGGTGCAAAATCCCTTTTTGATATAATATCCGTATCATCAGAATTTGCTCCTCTTTTTATCCAAGCCGATGCAGTAAAATTATTAGCTAGATCAATATTATCATCTGCATCCATAAAATCTTGAACACCATCAAAATCAATAGATCTCTCGTAGATATAGTCTGGTGCAAAACCAAAGGTGATGTATTTTGTACCATCAAAATCATATACAGTTTCTAGATCAGATCCATTAGGTCTCATCACTCTATACTCAGACGTAGGACTAAATGAAGGCGTATCAGAAACAAACATTAAGTAATCACCTGGAGGAGTCAAAGTTGCAGAAAGTGCAATCTCTGGTAGTTTTACTTTTACATCTCCTACCGAACCGTGCTCAATTACTTTCCAAGTTCTTTCTATAGAAGTAAAGTTTACTAAGGTGCTTACTCCTGAAATACCATTACTAAGATCAACAAATATAGGAGTATCTGCTGCTAGTGGCGCACGGTCATTCCCCCAGATTAAGAAGTCAAGATTATCGTGCTGATTGGGATTAGAAGCGATATTCTCATTATTAGTAGCATACACATCTGTAAGTCCTATGGTCAATAAGCTTCCATTGTTTGAACTTGTAGATTGTTTTTGATTTAATCCAGATCCATCGTCTCTACCTATTGCCGCAACATCATAGGAGAATCCAGCATTTTGAATAGGATTCCATAGTATTCTTGTGTTAGTATCAATATAAAATTGATCTGCTAATGTAATATCATAGGTTGGGCTTGACCGTGACATAAGCGATACACCATATTTGAGAGCTAAGTATGATTGGATTTTTAAGAATCCAACAAGTGAGTTGGGACTAGAATAACTAGCAACCTCAGAAATCTTACCGTCTAAGTAGGTTTGAAATGGGTTACCGTTGAGTGAGAACGTTCCTATGCCTAAGTTATACTGCGAATTTGAAACATCTGCCAGAGGCAACACTTCATTTGATGAAGAGGTAAGACCTGTATAGTTGTCCATTCTTCTACCATTCTTATAGATCTCTGTTTCAAGGGTAGCTTCATTGGTTTTTACATTAAAAATGATGACCTCATCTTCAAAAGTGATAGAAGGACTCGTAATTGCACGTCCGTAGGTATCTCCGTCAGAATTTGCTAAAACATCTGGAGTGGCGCCTACTAAATGACTTACAATATTATCTACTCCATTAAAACGTATAGAGAAGGGTCGAACGTATAAACCCGTTCCATCTTCTGAGAATCTAGAGTCACTGATCCTTCCTGATATAATAGCGTCAGGATCATCTGTCGCGTTAATTGGGGAGTCTGTTTTTACAACCACCCAGTAGTCCTTCGTATTATAACCACCTTTCCCACTTAATCTAGAGGCATTAGAACTAGAGAAATCAATTACTGGGTTGTGGTTTATATTTTCGGTTGCATTATCTAGAAATAATGGTCTTCTGGCTCCTACACCAACGGCATCATTGTCTTGTCCTAAATCTTCCCAAACAGAAATTGGGTCTCCATCAGATAGTGAGGTATTTGAATCTGATTTGAGCCATAACGTAAGATTAGTTGCCACATCACCTGGCGCAAGGGGTGCAGGAGCAAATGAGGTTATCGGTGTACCTTTTACAAATACATTGTCAAAATTGACCCCGTTATCTCTAGTAGAACCATTGGAAGCAAACTGAACTCTCAGTCGTACATTAGGATTGTTATTAAGTGAAGCAGGGAGTTTAATATTGACTTCAATGAATTGTGATTTATCTAAATCGTCTTGAGATCCAATAGTGCGTCCAGACCAACCAGCTCCACCTAATGAAGAAATAGTTTCCACGTTATACCAATTACCAATAGGGTCTGCAGCATACGCTCCTAGATTGGTCCAATTAGTACCATTATCCGTACTGTATTGAACTTTCATTCCATCATTTAAATCTGCGTCGGTATCAAACCTAACGTCCATCCATAACTCAAGCGTATTAAATCCAGTTAGATCTAGTCGTGGACTCGTAGCGAAGGTGTTTGAATTGTTTCTATAATCGTTGTAAGGTGTTACATACCAATGGGCACCATCAGCACCATCCTCATCAGGATTTTCTCCATAGCTCCATACGGATCCTGTTGGAACTCCAGATGAAGTCCATCCACCGTTATCTTCGTTAAAATCTTCGTAATAAATAGTATAAATAGCATCTGGGTTGGGTTTACTTTCACCGCGTAGGGTATAGGTAAACGTTGGACCTTCATCCGTATCGTTGTTTTGTATAGAAACAGTTACTGTGTGAACACCTGTTGTCGTAGGTTGGTATCTTATCTCATAAGGCACGTAAATATCTGAGGGAGGGATGACTCCTGTCGATGGCACTGTTACCAGCTGAAACTGAGATATATCTGCACCCGTAATACTTATATAAGGAAAAGATCCTATGGTTAAGTTGTCCGTTCCTAAATTACGGATTCCGTGAGTAAATACTTTGGTATCTCCTATAAAAACCACACCATAATCTGTATTATCAAACACTGCTGGAGTAGTGTCCCCAGTAAACAAAGGCACCCCAATGGCTCCAGAAACCTCAATCTCAGGTTCTGGTGAAGCTACGGCATTTCCTGTGATTGCAAAGACAAAAAATCCTTCGTCATCATCATTACTCTCCCAAGATACAGAGGCTTCGTGTATACCTACCACCGTAGGAACATAGGAAATTTGAAAGATAGAAGATCCACCACTAGAGGCAATATTTTCGGCGGGTTGTGTAGTGACTGTAAATTGAGCTGCATCAGGTCCAGAAATCTCAATAAAATTTGGAGCAGTACCTATTAAGGTCAAGGTTGCCAGTCCCGTATTGCTTATTCTAAAATCACGGGTCTCTGTGGTATTGATTACCGCACCACCAAAATCTGTACCGTCAAAGGAGTTAGGTGTGGTGTCGTTTGTATAGATAGGAATATTGGAACCATCTACCTCAATCTCAGGTCGTTGTCCTAGACTCTCTCCAGAAATATTAAAATTATAGGTTCCTTCGTTACTATCATTATTTTCTATAGTGATGACAGCATTGTGAACACCAGCGGCCAGAGGAGTGTATTTGACACTAAATATGGTGCTGCCCCCCGGAGTAATTGTATTGTCAGGACTGTCACCAACGACTTCAAATAATGCTGCATCAGGTCCAGTAATCGTTACATAAGGATCTGCGCCTGATAGTAATAGGTTTTGATTTCCTTGATTAAATATAAAATAGGTTTTAGTAGATGTGATCCCTTGAGTAATGACTCCATAAAAAGTTCCATCTATAGAGGTGGGGGTAGTATCACCATCTACAATAGAATTACCATTGGAAACCACATCAATCTCTGGTGCCGGTCCAGTCCCTTGTCCTGTAATAGAAAAATTATAAGGGTTTTCGTTCGAATCATTATTGGCAATACTTAATATCGCATTATGCACGCCTACAGTGGTCGGGGTATAGGTCACTGTAAAGGTGGTAGTGCTATTTGCGCCAATAATCGGGGTGGGTGATGTGGAGATACTGAATTGTCCAGCATCTGGACCGGTAATGGCTACAAACGGAACCCCAGTTAACATTAAATCTGCGGTTCCTGTATTTCTTATAGTAAAGGTGTGCGCAACGGTCTGCACATTAGATTCTGCGGTGCCAAAATCAGTTCCATCTATAGGACTTGGCGTAGCATCGTTATCTAATATAGATTGACCAGAACCCAAGACATCCATCTCAACACCCGCCTGTAACGTACCCCGTAATAACAAAATTATCAAAGGCAACTCCTGCATCTTGAGTACCATTATCCGTCCCAAAAACCACCTTAAAGCGAACGTTTGCCGCTCCGTTTAGATTGGGGTCAAAAGCACTCATATCTAGCGTAGGCGCATTTGTAAATGCATTCCCACCCGTATTATTCCCAGACCAACCGTCTGTATTATCTAGTATACCATCTACATCAGTATCGTTATAATAGCCACTAGCGACATCACCTAATACGAGCCAAGGCCCATTATTAATTGAATACTGGACATTCATTCCATCCCGACCTCCTTCTGTATTATAGAAGTGTGTTAAGTCTAAGGTAAGATTTTCATAACTCGAGAGATCTACAGCAGGACTTACGAGACCCATAAGGACCCCAGATCTATAGTTAAACCATCTATTAGGACGCACATAGGTGTTCCCACCTACTTGGCGAACCCAATCACCTCTAGTATTGGTAGTTTCATTAATCCAGGCATTGTCACCTGTGGTAGTTTGAAAATCTGCATTAAAAAGAACAATTTGCGATAGAGCAGTACTTGAGGTAAGAATTATAAAAAATACGGCAACAAATATCTGTTTCCAGATAAGAGTAGTTTGTTTCATTTAGGTCTAAAGTTGTAAAGAACTTTTTAAGGTCCTCTGTTACGATTCGGGTATAATCTTGCGACAAAGATAGCGTAATACCTAGTGAATACCAAAAAATTAGGTAATTAATCGGTATCGTTGTGTATTTCATCGATGTCTTGATAAATCTCTGAGAAAGGTAAAAACGATGATACAACGTAAAACTCTAGAAAACAACATTTTAAGAGCTATGTGCGTACACTAAAATTTCTGATAAATTTTTTCTCTAAAATGGGAGTGTTGCTTTCGCGAAAGCGTAAAAAATAAATTATTTAAAGAAAATTCGGACAGTTAGTGTACTGATTTCTAGCTAAGAAGCTCTTTTTAAAGTGATATTTTGAAGTCTTTTTGCGTAATCTAGTAACGCTTTGATTTCCTTAGTAGTAGCAAGTCGCTCTCTATTAAATATCATTATTTGATTACCCTTGGACTCAATATGATAATAAGGATTACTTTCTAGAAAATGAATGATATCCGTATTAAAGAAATTTTTAATGGCTTCACGATTTTCTCCTAATAAATAAAATCGCTTAGAAAAATCGGGATGATTCTTTATATTAATATCTGATCCTCCCGTGATGGCCATAAATTTTTGTAAAAAACCTTCTTTATCTATCGTAAACGAGGGTATTGAAATAGGAATGTCAAAAGTGACCATTGTGCATCTTATATTCTTTTTTGCAATAAACTCCCCCTCAGAGTACGTCACATCAAAGAGATGCAGCACATCATCTTCATCTCTAAACTCATTAAAGGTATGTTTGATTTTCTTTGTTTGGAAATAAAGATAATGACCTAGGTCTTCTACTTCATTATTTTTTTCTGGATGATATTCTAGTTCATAATCGAGTGCAAGATCTTCTAAAGATTTTTGTCTTCTGGTAAGGCCTTTAGATATGGCTTTGGTAATTGGGTTTACTTTTCTAAGTGCAAAAGGATGTTTTGATTTCGTACCGTGCGTATCTAAACCTATTACCTCGAGGTGTCCTCCTTTTTTAGTAAAGAGCTCTTGATAGTTTGCGAGATTCTCCATAACGGTATGATCTACAAACTCACACTTTGATAAATCTACTATCACGTTCTCATTCTCTGGGATGGCATCGAGCTTTTCCTTTAATTTAAAATAATTGAGAAACGTACAAAAGTGTTTAACACTCACATAATAACTTCCATCAGACTCTGGATTACGTTCCTTAAACATCAGAACATTAGGCTTAAAAATATTTCTTAAAAATAGGCTGGAACTTTTATTTAAGATACTGTGAATACTAAAAGTCGCGATCACACCCACCAAAATTCCTGTAATCAGATCTATGAAAAGAGTAGTGAGTAATGTTGCAAAAAATATAAGTACCTGCTCGTTTCCTATAGTAAACATACTTCTCACAACTTTAGGAGAAGCGAGTTTATAGCCGGTATACACCAGAATAGCCATTAGGGCGGGTAGCGGTATTCTTGCCAGCTGAGTGCTGAATAAGGCTATAAAAATGATTAAAAATGTAGCGTGAGCAAAATTCGAACTCCTATTACTCCCTCCATTATTTACATTTACAGAACTTCTGGCAATAACCGTAACCACATTAAGGCCTCCAACAAAGCCACTACCTATGGTTGCCAGACCTAGCGCTTTAATATCCCTGTTAATATTAGACCTTCTTTTTTCCGGATCCAGTTTATCTACGGCCTTAATACTCAAAAGTGATTCTATACTTGATATAAGTGTTAAAGAAAGGACGGTAGTTAGGAACGCTAGACTTCCTACCTTTCCAAAGTCTGGTTTACGGATGTCTGAGATAATGGATTGCAAATCTGGGATTCCAGAAATCATATAATCCGTATGTATGGGATTAGGTTGCTTTAGAACCAATTCAAAATAGTAGCTAAAGCCTATGGCTATAAGGACTATCCACATAGGGGCCGGAACTAGCTGGAGGTATCTATTTCTAATCGTACTATAGGTTGCCATTAAGACTAAGCTTAGGATGCCAAAAGCCGCTGCATAAATGAGACCTGTATCCTTATAAGAAAATATGCCAATCAATGTAGAAGGAATTTCGAGTAGATACTCTATACTGCCTTCCCTCGTAATTTTATTCCCTAACATTATATGGAATTGTTTTCCTAAAATGATAAGACCGATGGCTGCCAGCATTCCTTGTATGGCAGCAGATGGAAAGAAATCTGCCAGCTTTCCCATTCTCAGAAACCCTAAAATCATAAGGAGCACCCCAGAACAGATGATGGCCGCATACGCACCTTCCAGTCCTAACAATGTTATGGCAAGAAGTAATACTCCTACTAGACCATTCCCGGGACCTGTAATCGTTACGTTACTTCCTCCTAGTATAGAAACAAGAATACCACCTACAACGGCAGTTATGATCCCCGCTATAGGTGGTGCTTCGCTTGCCATTGCAAGACCAAGACCTAAGGGTAAGGCGATTAAACTCACCACAAACCCAGAAAATATATTTTTGGGGAGTGCTTTTATAAAATTTGATGTGTTACTTTCTTTAATGCTCATCGTACAACTAAAACATCAGTAGGGAGTTCTGTGAGGATATGCTCAATGTCGTGTGGAAAAAGCCGATCCCAAAAACGCAATCTTGGGGGGGCGTTCATAATTAATAAATCTGCACGCACCAGCTCTGCATAATGACCTATAGAATAGCCGCGTTTGCCAAAAATAGGCCTTGTTTTAACTATTATTTTTCCCTTAATTTCTTCTGGGATGTCATTAAGAAGTTCTTGTACCCGTCTATCTTCTCTTCGGCGCAGCCTTTCTTTTTCAATAGTTACTTTACGTAATGATAGATCATCGTCCACAGTCATATGAAGTTCTTCATCTAGGATTTCTTCCACGATGGTAAGTATAGGAACCTTAAGTTGATGCCCTACATAAAATGCTGTTTTCAACGTACGCTGAGTCCGTGGATCCTGAAGTCCATTTACCACTATATGTTTACATTGGACTCGTTTTATAGACGGTTTTATGAGCAATAGTACAGAACAGGAAGATTTGCGAGTAATTTTACGGGCTATAGAACCCATATAGTAGTTTACAAAATTCTCCCTTTGTAGAGCACCTATGATTAGAAGATCAATATGGAGCGCTTTTGATGCAGACAAAATAGCTTCTACGGGGTCTCCGGGAGAGAACAAGACTTCGTAACAAAGCCCATCATTGATAAAATTTTCTAGTATTGATACAAACTCACGTTGTTTTTCAGAAGTTTCCTGTCCTACGTGTATGATGACCAGTTTTGCCTCAAAAAATAGGGACAATCGAGCAGCTTCGTAAAGATTTGCTTGGAGATTGGGAGAAAATGTGGCGCCTATGCCTATAACTTTAAAAGGGTGGAAGCCCACAAATATGTTGTTAATGGTTATAAGCTGGGCAATATAAGATTTTAAAAAGGATATGTATGCTTTCGCGAAAATGTAAATAAAAAAAACACCCGAAGGTGTTTTGTAAGTTATGCGTTATCACGGGGTTGGTGAATCTCTTTCTTTTCCTTCACCTGGTGGTTAATCTCTTTCCCTTGAGTCTCGCCTATATTTATGGCGTTTTCTCTTTTACTTGTTTTTTCTGAGTGTAAATTATCTTTAGTGTCCATATCTGTTATTTTTAAGTTGACTTAAATATAGAAAAGAAAAGACGCTGGTAAAGTAACCTTATGATTGTTTAACTCCTTTTGTTAAGGATAATACAAATCTAGCAGCAATAAGTACGCTCAGTATTGCAAAGGGTAGGGATGTGATAATCAGAAGTTTTTGCAAGGCTACCAAAACATCTACATCGTCTCTCACGGTACTTAAAATCACTAAGGCAATGGTAAACACAGCAATACATATAGACCAGATAAGTCTATGGGATTTCTTAGGGTCTGGATTGCCTTTGTCAGAAAATATGCTCAAAACAAACACGGCGCTATCTACAGAAGTCACTAAAAAGCTTATCAGCAAGAGTATTGTAATTACATTTAAAATACTAGCGAAGGGATAATTTTCAAAAAAAACAAAAATAGAAGTAAATACATTATCAAAGCGCCCATCATAACGTGTAGCCGCATCAATCATATCAAATGCACTAGATCCGAACACCGTAAACCATAAGAAAGTACCTAATGATGGTATTATCAAAACGCCTAAAAGCATTTCCCTAATGGTTCTACCCTTAGATATTCGAGCTATAAATACACCAGTAAATGGAGCCCAGGCTAGCCAGAATGCCCAATAATAATAGGTCCAGTCGGTAAGAAATTCTTTTCCAGGATCATAATTTCCAATGGCCAGACTCAGAGGTATAAAATCTATAATATACCTGTAGAGACTCTCAACAAACCGCTGTGCTATGACAAGAATATCGCTCTGTAAAATTACAAATGAAAAGATAATGAGTGTAACTAAAATATTTGCCGTAGAAATTATCTTAATTCCTTTTTGCATCCCACTCCACACAGAGACAAAGCTTAAGAGCGCTATGAGTATGATTAAAAAGAGGAGCGTGAGTATGCTGGAATCAATAGTGAAGACATGTGTTAACCCCCCGCTTATTTGAACAGTTCCTAGGGCGATAGCGCCCATAAGCCCGAAAACTGTGGTTATTACTGCTAGTATATCAATTCCAATCCCTTTTCTTGAATTGACATTATTTACAACTGCTGTGCTTACTAAGAGAGGTCTTTTTTTAGTAAACACATAGTATCCAAAGATGAGTGCAAAGAGTCCATAAAATGCCCAGGCAGTAAATCCCCATTGGTAGAAGGTATATTCAAGAGCGATCGTACTTTTATTGCTTGAGGTAGCTATGGGCGTATGAACATACATATAGATAGGTTCCTGTACGGCTCTAAGTAAAATTCCCGCACCCATTCCGGCGCTGTAGAGCATAGCGATCCAGGCCCAACGTGAGAATTCTGGTGAGTCATCCTGCGATCCCAAACGTATTTTCCCTAGAGGTGATAGTGATAAAATGATGAGAAATAAAACACATCCCAAACCTAACCATAAGTAGAAGGTGCCAAAAATATCCCTCACCCAAAATGAAACTTGTTCTATAACCTCATAAAAAAGGGTGGTCTCAATAAATGCAAAGAGAGAAAAGATTAAGAGTATGCCTATAGATATGATCAGAACGGTGTTACTCCGTAAGAGCCTACGCATATAAAGTATTATTAAGTCTTAGATAAAGATACAGTCTTAGAAATAATGATCAGGGATTATCGAAAAAAAAACGCCAGTCATTAGACTGGCGTTTATGATATATAAGGAAAAACCTAGATTTTAGACTGTGTAGGATCTGCCTTAGGTTTAAGCTCTTGATACTTCTTAAGTTGTTCTTCATTGAGTACATAAGAAAGCTTATCGATCATTCTAGCGTGTACCTCGTCTACTTTAGTTTTCATTTCAGTACTATTCATTCCAGAAGCTTTAAGACGCGTAAATGTAGGTTCAAATACATTTTCTATTTTTTCTACGGTAGCCATATCTGCATCACTTATACCAAGCTGATCTTGTACATATGACTTCGTCTCTATTTTCTGTAATTTTTCGTCTTTAGGCTGCTCTATAGTTTGCGCCTGTGCTGTTCCAAGTCCAAAAAAGGCTAGTAGAATAAGCATTGCAATGTTTTTCATAATGATAATTTTAAGTAGGTGATAGGATTTATTATTTTTCTAAAAGCTCTATGATGTTTTCTTTAGGTCTCCCAATAACGGCATTTTTTTTAAAAACCACAATCGGTCGCTCTATTAATTTTGGATTTTCTACCATCGCCTTTATTATTTCGGACCTAGAGAGTTCTTTGTTTTTAAAGTTTTCTTTCCATATAGTTTCGTTCTTCCTCACTAAACCGATAGGCTCAATACCTAGCTTTTCAATGAGCTCTGTAAGCTCAGGAACACGCAGAGGAGTCTCCAAATATTTGATTATTTCAAATTCTTTCCCAGATTTTTCAAGAAGTTCAACTCCCTGTCTGCTCTTGCTACATCTAGGATTGTGATAAATTTTAATCATTGTAAAGTGTTTGAGATTTCTAAAATTTTCGCGAAAGCGGTCTAACTAAAATCTACTTTTACCCCCAGATTTCTGAGCTGGGTCACCAGCGTTTTTGAGTCTTTATAGTGGATACCATTAATTCCTACCTTCTCACAGCCGATAACGTTTTTTAGGCTATCATCTATAAAGACCGCTTGAGACGCGTTTATGTCATATCTAGATAGCATACGTTTATAAATCTCGGTAAAAGGCTTGCGCATACCTTCATCACCAGAAACAAGAATTCCTTCAAACCATTGTAACCAAGGGAACTTTGCGATTGCTTTAGGCCAAGTCTCGCCACTCCAATTTGTCAGTGCAAGTACTCTGTAATTTGGATTATCTACGAGTTGCTTAAGTATGTTGAGGGTTCCTTCGTGGGCAAAGCCAAGCATTTCTTCCCAGCGGCCGTAATACATTTTTATATGTTCTTCATACTCAGGAAAAAGGGCGATACGCTCCTCAGTTGCTTTTTTAAGAGAGTACCCGGCATCTTGATTTACATTCCAATCCCAAGCGCACACGTGGTTGAGAAACCAATCCATTTTCTCCCGATCACCTCTAAATTCTTTGAGATAAACATACTCTGGGCTCCAGTCTATGAGAACGCCGCCTAAGTCGAAAATTATGGTGGTGATTTTTTTCATTATAAATGTCTTTGAATTATAGCTATTTTTCTAAAACGAGGTGAGGTACTTGTGATAAATCCCAATCTATTACCAGACCGCCAGCCAGTGACCGTGCAATTTCTGCTCCATAGAGATATTCGGCAAGGTATAAAGCAGCCTCAAAACTTTTGGCTCCACCGGCAGATGTAATGTATTTACCATCGTGTACAAAAAGTACTTCTTTACGTATATCCAGTTCAGGAAAGGTTTTTCTCATCGTTTCTATATCACTAGGAAACGTGGTGGAAACCACATTTTCTAAAAGACCAGCCTTTGCAAGAACAAAAGCGCCATCGCAGTGAGAGGTAATAAATAACGCTGCTTCATCTACTTTTTTGACAAAAGAAATCATCGCTTCATCCTCAAGATCTGTGTCTAAATGGTGCTCAGCACTCGGGACTACAAGAATATCAATTTTGGGGAATTCTTCTTGCGTATAATCAAAATCAGGGAGTAGGTATATACCCTCAAAAGTCCTGATGGGATCCAGTGTATTTGCTACTGTAAATACATTCATTGCCTTAATATGCTCTCTATAGATGGTATGTTGGAAAATATCGTAAGGCGCCGTAAGTTCTGTATTATAAGTGCCATCCATAATAAGAAAGGCCACGTTATATCTTGTAGTATCTAATTGGGGCTTGGCTTTTACAAAAGTGGGTTCTATGTTAGTAGAAGCTTTCTTCTCCACACCCTGATTACAAGAGCTTAAAACAGACAAAAGAAGTAAAATGTAGCATAAAATTCTAAGCATTGTTCTAAAATATTTAATGTAAAGATACTGCATCTACCGAAGTCTCCTTAAGGAGAGCACGCTTTACAAAGTAGAGTAGCACCCACGCTATCGCAGTAAGAAGCATCAAGAAATACCAAGTGGTGTGAAAGCCAAACCGTTCTGTAATCTGCATCCCACTATTGTGACCAAAAATATGCGCTACAGAAAATGACATACTATAGAGTCCCATATAGGCACCTTGCCTTCCTACCTTACTTCTATCCAACGCAAATTTGTTTGAAAAAGGGAAAGAAATCATCTCTCCAAAAGTAGCAATCACCATCCCGATCACGACTAGACCTACCCAAGATTCCCACAATAAGAGTATAAAACTTATCCCTGTGAGTACGAGACCTATGATGGTATTGGTAATATTTGAAAATTTCTTTTGGTCCATCCAGGCAATAAGCGGCATTTCAAATACCACGATCAAAGCACCGTTAAGAGCCAGGATAAGTCCTATAGCATCTTCGCTCAATTTATACACATTTTTATAAAATAGCGGGACGGTAGAAAAATATTGAATAAAGACAATGCCAAATAAGGCCAGTGCAATAAGAAAGAGGACATAGGGAAAATCCTTACTCGGTGGGAGTGGATTTTTTACCTTTAATTCTTTGTCCTGTTCCTTTACCTTTTTAGGATTAAGGACTTGAGTCATAATGAGACCTGCGGCAATACACGTAAGACCATCTACATAAAAAAGCGCGTTATAGCCCACAGAGGCTATAAGAATGCCACCCATTGCAGGACCAGCAGAAAATCCTAAGTTTATGGCAAGTCTAAGCAACGTGAGGGATCTAGTCTTGTTTTCTGGTTTGCTATAAGCACTTAGGGCTACAAAAAATGCAGGCCGTCCCATATCTGCAACCGCTACGAGAATAAAAAATGCACCGCACATAGCCCAGAAATTACTTACGTGCATCACCCATAAAAAATTTATGCCAGTGACTAGAAGGCTCAGTAAAATGACTTTGTAATAACCTATCAGGTCAGAAAGTTTACCTCCTGCCCAAGCTCCAAAAAATGACCCCAGGCCATAACTGGTCATTACCCAGCCCACATCACTTAGTGAAAATTGAAGGTTCTTGTTTAAGTAAATAGATAGAAAAGGGATGACCATCGCTCCAGCACGATTGATAAAAGTAATAAAAGACAACCACCAGATTTCGCGTGAGAGCCCCTCAAATGCCTTAAGATAATTGCGTAGTAATTTTTTCATAATCGGTTGGTTGCGAGCCTACGCCTTTATAAAATAAAAAGTCCGGCGCTGGCGTCGGACTTTTAAAATTCTTAACATATTTTGATAGTCATAACGCATAAAATCTTCTAACCTCCTTGGTAGGGGTTGATGGGATTTGAAATGTGCAGACTTTTTTCATTTGTTTATTTTCTAGAATAAAGGTAACCATATTTTTAAAGTAGCAGTTCGCTTTCGCGAAAATTTTAAAACGTTCTTTGTAGTTAGGTATTTAGTCCATACCTACGTTAGAGATTGCAAACGTTATAGCAAGTATGACTTGGTCTGGAATAATTAATTCGTATTTTTAAGGTACTTTGCAGTATTCATTTATACTTTTTTAACTATAATTTTATGGTTCGTTCAAGACTCCAAAAACTCATTTTCACATGTTCGGCCCTGTTAATTGCGGGATCTATCATTTCTTTTCTTCCTCACAAAGAGAAGAATGCCCCTCAAACTCCAGATCCTATAACAGAGAAAGAAGCTATTGCAAAAAAGGTGGATAGTCTTCTTGCTCTAATGACTTTAGAAGAAAAAATAGGCCAGATGAACCAGTACAATGGTTTTTTTGACGCTACCGGCCCGGCTCCGAAGGGAGGAGATGCCGAACGTAAATATGAGTATTTACGCAAAGGCTATGTGGGATCTATGCTCAACACACGGGGAGTTAAAGAGGTGAGAGCGGTCCAAAAAATCGCCGTAGAAGAAAGTAGGTTGGGAATTCCTCTCATTATAGGATTTGATGTGATACACGGTTATAAAACGATGGCACCCATACCCCTAGCAGAAGCGGCGAGTTGGGATATGGAAGCGATAAAGAAAAGTGCCCAAGTAGCAGCGGCCGAAGCAGCAGCTTCGGGAATAAACTGGACATTTGCTCCTATGGTAGATATATCAAGAGATGCCAGATGGGGTAGGGTGATGGAAGGAGCTGGAGAAGATCCTTATTTAGGATCTTTAATTGCAGCTGCACGCGTACACGGTTTTCAAGGAGATGATCTTTCTGATCCTCTTACCATTGCAGCCTGTGCAAAACACTGGGCGGCCTATGGTTTTGCAGAAGGGGGAAGAGATTACAATACCTCAGATGTAGGGACAAGCACTTTATATAATGTTGTTTTCCCACCGTTTAAAGCTGCTAAAGAAGCTGGAGTGAAAACATTTATGAATTCTTTTAATACCCTTAATGGTATTCCTGCAACCGGAGACCAATTTTTGCAAAGAGATATTCTCAAGGGAGAATGGGGTTTTGAAGGGTTTGTAGTATCAGATTGGGGTTCCATTTTAGAAATGGTAAATCACGGTTATGCAGAAAACGGTAAGGAGGCAGCTTATAGAGCGGTGGTCGCTGGATCTGATATGGATATGGAGTCGGACCTGTATGTGACAGAACTTGCTGGTCTTGTTACCTCAGGCAAGGTGGATGAAGCACTGATTAATGACGCCGCTAGAAGAATATTAACGGTAAAATATGAACTTGGACTCTTCGATGACCCTTACAGGTATTGTGATGAAAAGCGTGAGAAAGAGGTAATTTACAGTGACGACCACCAAGCAGCGGTTCTGGATATGGCTTTAAAATCCATCGTTCTTCTCAAAAACGAAAATAATCTTTTACCTCTTAAGAAAGAAGGTCAAAAAGTTGCATTGATAGGTGCGCTCGCGGCAGATAAAAGTAGCCCGTTAGGAAGCTGGAGAATCGCATCAGATGATGGTACAGCTGTTTCCGTTGTAGAGGGTATGAAAAAGTATGATGCTAATATAGCGTATTCCAAAGGGGCAGATGTTGTTTTGGGAGAAGCTACTTTCATAAGAGAACTTACCATAAACGAAACCGATACATCAGGATTTGCAGAAGCGATTGATACTGCTAGAGCTGCCGATGTGGTGGTTATGGTTTTGGGGGAGCACGGTTTTCAAACTGGAGAAGGTAGAAGTAGGACTAAACTGGATTTGCCTGGTGTCCAGCAGCAGTTATTGGAAGAAGTTTATAAGGTAAATAAAAACATCGTCTTGGTTCTTAATAATGGGCGCCCTCTAGCGATTGACTGGGCAGCAGACAATATCCCTACCATCGTTGAGGGATGGCACTTAGGATCGCAGGCGGGTAATGCAATAGCACAAGTACTCTACGGAGATTATAATCCTTCAGGAAAATTACCTATGAGTTTCCCAAGGAGTGTAGGTCAAGTTCCTATGTACTATAATATGAAGAGCACTGGAAGAGGTAAGGACGTGGGGGATAATCTTGTATTTTGGTCTCATTATAGCGATGAAGAAAAAACTCCATTGTACGCCTTTGGTCACGGACTCAGTTATAGCACTTTTGCTTATTCTGATCTCTCAGTTTCTCAAACTGCTGATCGTGTTGAGGTTAAAGTTTTATTAAAAAACACAGGAAAATTTAGGGGAAAAGAGGTGCTACAACTTTATCTTCAGGATCCTTATGCTTCTGTAACCCGCCCCGTTAGAGAGCTTAAGGGTTACAAGATGGTTGAGCTCGATGCGGGAGCCTCTGAAATTATTACGTTTTCCCTAGACAACACTGAGTTAGGTTTTTATGACAATAGCGGAAAGTGGCTGGTAGAGTCGGGACAATATAATATATTTGTAGGTGGCAGTTCAAACGCTTCACTATCAACATCTTTTGAATTAAATTAATTATTAACTATATTTATTAAATTTTACAATTATGAAAAAAACTACTTTATTTATTGCAGCCCTTGCATTAACGGGTATCACTTTTGGACAAGCAACTGATATCCCTCTTGATTTTGAGGCAACATCAGATGCTTATGCAGCAGGTGTTTTTGGAGGTCTTGAAGGAATGGTAATTGACAATCCAGATGTAGATGGAGCCAATACTTCAGCTAGAGTTTTTCAAGCTGTTAAGCCGGTAGGCTCAGAAGTTTTTGCAGGTGTTTCTTTCGGACAATCTACTCCTGTAGACTTCTCTCAAACACAGATTATAAACCTTACTGTATGGGCTCCAGAAGCAAATACTAAGTTTACTGTAAAAGTAGAGGATGCAGCTGGTAACGATGGACCTTTCATTCAATTAGACGCTTTTACTGCAGGTGCTCAACAATGGGAAGTGCTGGCTTATGATTTTTCGACCCTTTACAATGCCGCTACAGATTATGTAAATGTTGCAATTTTTCCAAATCTTAACGATGCTGGAGATGGTGCAACTTACTATTTCGACAATCTTATCCTAGATACTACTGCTGGTGTAGAAGAGAACCTAATCGGTTTATCTGCTTACCCAAATCCAGTGTCTAGTGAATTAAATATTTCAGCAAAATCTGCTTTACAACAAGTAACAGTTTATAACCTTTTAGGTCAAACAGTTTCAGTACAAGCTGCTGAAGGTTTATCTACAAGTGTAGATGTTCAAGCACTTCCTGCTGGAACATATATCGCACAAGTACAGACTGCTCAAGGAACTACGTCAACTCGCTTTATAAAGCAGTAAGTAATTCTTTAAAAATTTTCCAAGCCCTTTATGTTATTTCATAAAGGGCTTTTTGATGCATATTTATAACCTTGGTAAATCTTTTATTCTCATTAAAATGAAAAATATTCCTCTAATTCTAGTAGTCATCCTTTCTCTTTTTGCTAGCTCCCATTCAATAAGTCAGAGTGATGATGATTGGCAAGAGGCTGTGCAGAGACATCAAGACTCCCTTGAAGAGGTCTATACCAATCCCCAAACATCCATATTAAAAGGCAAGGCCCTGAGAACGTTTAAAGGGCTAGCATTTTATGAGATAGATTCAAATTTTCGCGTAAGCGCAACCTTTACAAAATCAGAAAATGAAAAGCCATTTCCTATGGCAACATCCACAGGTATTCCACGGATGTATATTACTTATGGAGAAATTTCTTTTGAGCTGTTTGATAAAACATATCAGCTCACTATTTATCAAAACCCCGCTTTTACAGAGGTAGCAAACCATCCCTATAAAGACCACTTAATGTTAGGGTTTACAGATTATACTAGCGGCGACGGTTCTTATGGAGGCGGGCGTTATGTAGATGTCCTGATTTCACAGATAAAGAACAATAGGGTGGATATTGATTTCAATAAAGCGTATAATCCGTACTGCGCTTATACAGAAGGTTATTCTTGTGCAATCCCTCCAGAGGATAATGATTTAAAAGTGAGGGTAGCGGCTGGAGTAAAAGATTACGAGAAAAACTATTAAAATACTTTGGATAGTGAAAGTCCTACTAGCACAGCAATGATCCCTAGTGATAAGCTGAGCATTGAATAGATACCGAAGCTCATATAATCTCCCGATTTGAGATAATTAAAATTCTCGTAGGCAAAGGTTGAGAAGGTGGTAAAACCTCCACAAAACCCAGTAGCTAGAAGAAGGGTGATATTCCCTGGAGTATTATGCTTTATAGTATACCCTAAGATTAACCCTATTAATAGGCTCCCTATAATATTTACGAAGAAGGTGCCATAAGGTATAAGTGCATCTGGATAGTTGGTAGCTTTTGAGATTAGATATCTCAGAACGCTTCCAGCGCCTCCTCCTATAAATATGATAAGTACTTGCTTCAAGTAATTATATCTTTACTCTATATCCTTAACAGGAACATAGACTTCAGTAATCCAGTCTGCAGGATTAGGATATTGTGAAGGATCTGTTACGTAAACCTCAAACGGTTTTTCACTTGCGAGTTCATAGCCCTTTTCTTGCACATAATTCATTGCGGTTGCCCAAGCTTCACCTAGATTCGTATAGTTACCTTTTGCAGTTACTTTTACTGCGGTTACTGTGGGCATATAGCCACCTAAAATATTAGTTTCGCCAGGAACTACAATCTTTTCTCTTACGGGGAGGGCATTAGTCATTATAACATCCCCATTATCCATTGTTTCATTGTAAATGGTGAATGGCATTCCAGATTTAAGAATATTTTCTTTTTTCATAAAGGCTTCAATACCTTGGTAATTTTGCCCCATAATTTGAGCCATCTGGTTTGCTTTTGCAGAGGTAGTGCGATATAAGTAAAAGCCACCACTATACTGCGTTAATCCATCTATAGTTATAGAATATTCTGTAATCGCCTTGCGGGCAGCAGCTTTAAGATTCTCAAGACCTTTCTCTTGCATTTCTTTCATCTCCACTTCAAAGTCATTTGAACTAATGGCTTTGTAAACTTTATCTAATAATGTATGTTCTCCTTCTATTCCCCAAGTGACTTTAGTAGACAAGTTTTCTAGACTTTCAAAAGCCCAGTAAACTTCTGGAGTTCTTTCTCCTGCTGGGGTTTGCAGGGTCATTTTCTGCCTTATGTTTGTAGGAGGTATCACTTTTATAGTTTCCATACTTCCATCCATATCTCCTTGCCAAGAGTAGCTCGCCCCTTCACCTACGGTATTTTCTGCATAGTTTAGGACCATTGTAGGGTCTTCTTGTTTCCAAGGACCCCAGTTCTCCCAAGTTTTTAGGTCATTTACAATGTCAAAAATAACTTCTTTAGGAGCATTGATCTCCGTAGAAGATTCTATTGTATAGCTTCCATCCTGTGTTGCAAAATAAAGTGCACCTCCTATAACTATGATGAGTAAAAGAAATAATAAGAATTTTAAAAATTTCATTGTAAATGATTTAGTTCAGTAACCGTGTAAAGATAGCAAATTTAGACGTGGGTAATTTTGCTATATTAGCGCAAAATCATTTAAAAAATAGTTGATGAAAATAACAAATTTGTACATCCTTTTGTTTATCGCAGTACTAAGCATAAGCTGTGGAGAAGAAAAGAAAAGTGATAGCGCTTTCGCGAAAGCAGAAAAAGAAACAGCACTCGATACAACAGTAGACCAATTTGCAGATATCAAAATCTTGAGATACGAAATTCCAGGATTTGAAAACCTAACGTTAAAGGAGCAAAAGCTGGTTTATTATATGACACAGGCTGGTCTTGCCGGTCGTGATATAATGTGGAGTCAGAACTATCGTCATAACCTAGAAATCAGAAAGGCACTGGAGAACGTGTATGCATCGTATAGCGGAGATAAAAATACTACAGATTGGGAATCTTTTGAGACGTACCTTAAAAGGGTTTGGTTCTCAAACGGAATTCACCATCACTACAGCAATGCAAAGCTCAAGCCTGAGTTTTCTAAAGAATATCTAAGATCACTACTTGCAGAAACCGGAACTACATTAGAGGGAGAAGCATTTGAAGTGATCTTTAATGATGAGGATAGTAAGAAGGTGAATCTTTCTAAAGATGCAGATATTGTCTTAGAAAGCGCCATAAATTTTTATGGGCCAGACGTTACCACTGCAGAGGTTGAGGAGTTTTATAACGCTATTAAAGTAGATGATAAGAAGCCTATAGAAAAAGGATTAAATACGCGTCTGATTAAAGAAAACGGTAACCTTGTAGAGCAAGTTTACAAAAGCGGAGGCCTCTACGGAGAAGCTATAGATAAGATTATCTTTTGGCTAGAAAAAGCAAAAACAGTCGCAGAAAATGAGAAGCAGGCAGAGGTGTTATCACTGCTCATAGACTATTATAAAACTGGAAGTCTGGAAACCTGGGATGCTTACAGTATCGCGTGGGCAACTTCTACAGAAGGAAATATAGACTGGATCAACGGTTTTATAGAAGTATATAACGACCCTAAGGGTTACAAGGGGTCTTACGAGACTATTGTGCAGATAAAGGATTTTGATATGTCTAAAAAAATGGCAGTACTGTCAGAAGACGTGCAATGGTTTGAAGATAACTCTCCATTGCTCCCAGAACACAAAAAGAAGGAAGTAAAGGGTGTTTCTTACAAAACGGTAATCGTTGCAGGAGAAGCAGGAGATGCTTCACCTAGCACACCTATAGGTGTTAACTTACCCAACAATAACTGGATCCGTCAGGAGCACGGGAGTAAATCAGTATCACTCGGTAACATTATTAACGCATATAACAGCGCAGGAGGATCTGGAAGATTAAAGGAGTTTGCAAATGATGAGGAGGAGATCGCGCTAGAAGAGAAGTACGGTACTCTAGCAGATAAACTTCATACAGCCCTACACGAGGTGGTAGGTCACGCTTCTGGGCAAATAGAACCTGGCGTAGGAACTCCTAAGGAGACTCTTAAAAGTTATAAATCTACGATAGAAGAAGGAAGGGCAGATCTCTTTGGTTTATACTATTTGATGGATCCAAAACTTCAAGAATTAGGCTTGGTAGAAGATTGGGAGAAAACGGGAAAAGCGGCTTATGATGGCTACATACGCAACGGTCTGCTCACACAGCTTGTGCGTCTTGATCTAGGTGATGATGTAGAAGAGGCACATATGCGCAACCGCCAGTGGGTGAGTGCCTGGGCTTATGAGAGAGGCCAGCAAGATAATGTGATAGAAAAAATTACCAGAGATGGGAAGACGTATTTTAATATTACAGATTATGATAAACTGCGCACCATTTTTGGCGAACTGTTGAGAGAGACCCAGCGCATCACGTCCAAGGGAGACTATGAGGCTGCAAAGGCACTCGTAGAAGATTATGGGGTAAAAGTAGATCAAGCTATTCATAAAGAAGTGCTTGACCGCAATAGCCAGTTCAAGAGCGCGGCCTATAGCGGATTTGTAAATCCAGAAATCGTACCAATTATGGAAGGTGATGAGATTACCGGTTTTAGCATTGAGCAGCCAGAAAATTTTGAGTCACAAATGCTTGAGTATAGCAAGAAGTACGGAGTGCTTTAGGTTTCCGCTTTCGCGAAAATATTCTTTAAAATCCCTTTTCAATTCTGGAAAAGGGATTTTTACTTTTCAGTCATCTATGATCCCGTACAGCTCAATTTTACTAAATTATTGAATACGGTTATATTAAAAAACCGATTCACTAAACCTTTTAAACTACAGTACACATTCGTACCTTTGCATCACTTTTAAAATGACAATATGAGTAAGTACGATGTGGCCGTTATAGGCTCTGGACCTGGTGGATATGTTGCAGCAATACGTTGCGCTCAACTAGGTATGAAAACTGCAATTATAGAAAAATATGCTACCCTAGGAGGAACCTGCCTTAATGTAGGTTGTATTCCATCTAAGGCTTTGTTAGACTCCTCGCATCATTATGAGGATGCTACAAAGCATTTTGAGGAGCACGGTATTGAGTTAGGAGAAGTAAAATTCTCTTTAGAAAAAATGATTTCTCGTAAGCAAGGTGTTGTAGATATGACAACAAAGGGCATCGAGTTTTTGATGGACAAAAACAACATAGATGTTTTTCAAGGTATTGGTTCTTTTAAGGATGCTACCCATATTGAAATAAAAGGAGCGTCAGAAACGAAAACTATCGAGGCAGATAAGACGATCATAGCTACAGGCTCTAAACCTTCTACATTACCATTTATCACCCTTGACAAAGAACGTATAATTACTTCTACGGAAGCTTTAAAGCTTCCGGAAGTTCCTAAGCATATGATTGTGATAGGGGGAGGAGTTATAGGTTTGGAGTTAGGACAGGTATACAGCAGATTAGGAGCAGAGGTAACGGTTGTAGAGTACATGGATCGCATCATCCCAACAATGGATGGCGCCCAGAGTAAAGAAATGCTTAAAGTATTTAAAAAGCAAAAGATAAAATTTGCGCTTTCTCACGGAGTGACAGCCGTAGAACGTAATGGAGATGAAGTTACTGTAAAAGCCACAGATAAGAAAGGAGCTGAAGTAGCCTTTAAAGGTGATTATGTCCTCGTAGCAGTAGGACGTCGCGCTTATACGGACGGCCTCAACCTTGAAGCGGTAGGAATACCAACAGATACTAGAGGAAGGGTAGAAGTGAATGAACACTTACAAACCAATGTAAAAAATATCTACGCTATCGGTGATGTCATTAAAGGGGCCATGCTAGCTCACAAGGCAGAAGAAGAAGGTGTTTTTGTAGCAGAGACTATGGCGGGTCAAAAACCTCATATAGATTATAATTTAATCCCAGGTGTAGTTTACACGTGGCCAGAAGCAGCTTCTGTAGGAAAAACGGAAGAGCAACTTAAGGAGGCTGGAGTAGCGTACAAGTCAGGAAGTTTTCCTATGCGCGCCTTGGGACGTAGTCGTGCGAGTGGAGACACTGACGGTTTTGTGAAGATCCTTGCAGATAAAAAAACAGATGAAGTATTAGGAGTACATATGGTAGGTGCTCGCGTTGCAGACCTTATTGCTGAAGGAGTAACTGCTATGGAGTTTAGGGCGAGTGCAGAAGATATAGCACGTATGAGTCACGCTCACCCTACGTATGCAGAAGCAGTAAAAGAAGCAGCATTGGCAGCAACTGAAGATCGTGCGTTGCATATGTAATACAAGATGTTTCTAATACAAGATGTTTCTAGTATTAAATAATCGGTACAGATTATAAAAGAAATATAATCACTATGAAAGCTGAACAATGACGTTATTGTTCAGCTTTTTTTATTTGTATGGTTTTCTCATTGAGATTTGTTGTATAGTGTTCTTGTTCTACAGATTAAGGGTATTGCACCAGTAGGTACGTACTAAGATTTTATACTTGTTACCTTGAGTGTTGACCGTCGCTTTTCGTAGTTAATTTTACTGTAAAAAAACCCTGCTGTATTGTATTTTTGCAATCCCTTTTAGGGCTTTAAAAAAACAGACTATGTGGTATAGGAAGTCCCTTAAAATTTCTATTATTTTTATCTACTTGATTATTGTCGCAGGTGCAGTAGTGCGTATGACTGGTAGCGGTATGGGGTGTCCTGACTGGCCTCAGTGTTTTGGCTATCTAGTACCTCCTACAGAAGAAAAGGAATTACTCTGGAAAGCAGAACACGCTTATGAGGGAGGACAGGTCATTATCGTAGGAGAATCCCTGCGCGTAGCAAAAGGTGACTTTAAAACGTCAACCGTTTATTCTGAAGATAACTGGACTCCATATGACAAACACGATTATGCAACATTCAATGTCTGGCATACTTGGATAGAATACATCAATAGGCTAGTCACCGCTCTTGCAGGACTGCCTATGCTTCTCATGGTGATTCTTGCATTCTGGTATTGGAAAGGAAGAGGCTTTTTGATCTTTATGACCTTTATGGTGCTACCGCTTATGCTCTTCCAAGCTTGGTTAGGAAAGCAGGTAGTAGATTCTAACCTATTACCTATAAAGATTACGATTCATATGATAGCTGCCTTGGTAATATTGGCTCTTTTGCTCTGGCTGTGGTACAAATCTGAACTAAAGGAGCACAATGTGGTAAATGAGGTGAAGCCATTAAAATTTTCGCGAAAGCGCACCTATGACCCTTTACTCAAAAAGCTGCTCCTAATAGCTGTTCTTCTTACTCTTGTACAAGTTGCCTTTGGTACACAGGTACGGCAATATATAGACGAGAGGATAAAGGATGTAGGGTATGATGCAAAAGGTCTATGGCTGGATCCCCCTACGGTATTATTCTATGTGCACAGGTCCTTTTCAATCGTGGTAACACTACTCAATATGTATATATTCTGGCGCAATAGAAAGCTCGATTTAGGGCACGACAGATTGCTTACCTGGGTGCTAATTTTGATTGCTCTAGAGGTACTTACAGGAATTCTGATGTATTATGTTGATTTTCCTTTTGGTACGCAACCGTTACATTTAGTAGTTGCCTCATTGCTCTTTGGCGCTCAGTTTTATGCGCTTCTTCAGAGCCTAGAGCTAAAAGATTCCAAAGTGGAAGCTCGTTTATAACTTATAAAAATTTATTCTTTTTAAGCTGCCAGGCGGCAGTATATTTACCCACCTAAAAAAATACCTGATGATATATCGTTTTAGAGTTATACTGGATACGGAAGAAGATGTCTTTAGAGATATCGAGATAAACGCTACAGACACACTTGAAGACCTTAATAATGCTATCAATCAATCTTTTGGTTTTGACGGGGCAGAAGTAGCTTCTTTTTATCTAAGTGATGATACTTGGAATCAAGGAGAGGAGTTTGCTCAATTTGATATGGGCGAGGGTGAAGCTCCCTTGCGGATTATGAATGAGACGTCACTAGATGGAATTTTAGATGCAAATCAAACGCGTTTGATCTACGTATACGATTTTATCAATATGTGGCGATTTTTAGTCGAACTTGCAGAGATTGCAGAACCTGAGGATGGCAAAACATATCCAAACCTGTTATACGTGCACGGTCAAATACCAGAAACCGCCCCAGAATTTTTGATGGAACCTCAAGAGGAAGAGGATGATGACTTTGATGACGACTACGATGTAGATGATTTTGAAGATCTCAACTTTGACGAAAACTGGAATTAATTTAAATTTCAAAGAATTAGTAAAACCTAGTAAGCTTTTAAAACATCCTAAATGATCAATCTATATAGTGCACAAATAGAGTCTCTTTCCATCCACAGGGTGGGCAATAAAAGTAAAGCAGAAGGGCTATTTGTATCACAAGATCCTTACCCTCTTAACGATGAACTAACTCCACTTGTCAAAGAGTTTTTCTTTAAGTCATTTAGGGAAAAGGAAGAAAACTACTATAAATTCACTCACGAGCAGGACTTGGAATTTCATACAATGTATGGAATTGCTAAAAAGATTTTTGAAAATCCGAGCGCCACCCATTTACTCTCAGAAGAAATAGCAAAGCACCTTTATGACCAGAGCGAGCATCCACATATAAAGGCTGGGGAAGTGTATATAGTGCACTTAGAGAACGTGCTTATTGATAATAACAAAGTAGACGCTATAGGAATATTCAAAAGTGAGCTCAAACAAGACTTTTTAAAGTTTAAGGAACGTGGTACGAACCTCGAGATGATACTCGAGCAAGGGATTAACCTCAATAAGTTAGATAAAGGTTGTCTTATATTTAATCATAAGGAAGAATATGGCTATAAGGTCCTTTCTGTAGATTCAAATAGATATGACACTAAGTACTGGCTGGAGAATTTCCTAGCCGTAGAGATGTTTGAAGATGAGGCATTTTTTACTAAGAAGTATTTAAAATTCTGTCAGGATTTTGCCAAGGATGTTGTGCTCCCAGCTGAAGATAAAAAGGAAGAAGTGCTCTTTATGAACCGTGCTGTAAATCATTTTGCAAAGAATGATGCCTTTGAAGAAACAGCATTTATGAATGAGGTGATTGAGAATCCTGCATTAATACCAGAATTCAGAAATTATAAAACGGAACAGGCCCCAAAATATAAAATAGAAGATCTCACCTCGTTTAATATTGCAAACACAGCGGTTTCTGATGCCCGTCGAAAGATTAAGAATGTAATAAATCTTGATACCAATATTCAGATCAAAATGGACTTTATCAATCCTGAGAGTGCAAAAAAGTATGTAGAAAAAGGGTGGGATGAAGAAAAGCAGATGTACTACTACTTAGTTTATTTTAACAAGGAAGAAAAGTAGCGTAAGTCACGAGGTAGAATCATTAAGTAACCTCTTAACATTTACGTTTTCATAATTACGCTTCACAAATTCTAGAGCAGCTCGCAATATCTGACCCATATTACGAGCTCTTTTAAATGACACATCCCCGGTAAATTCAAAAATATCCCTGCGTAATTGTACCACGTGATCCCTTTCAGAAATGTGGTCTGTAGACATAATTCGCAAAAGCCTTGTGAGACGTTTTTTACCATTTATAATTCGCTTTGCAAGTAAAGCTCGCTCCTCATTGCGATATTGTTCTATGGACCTGTTCCCTAAAATCTTAGTAACCATCTCAACGAGCTTGAAGTTTTCTTTAAAAATGTAAGGTTGGTACACTTTAAAATTCCCCTCATAATTTTGCTGATCAAAGTCTATCGCTCTCATTTTGTAACGTACGTGATCAAAATCGTGCGTAGGGATTATCACAAAGTTATAAGATCGCATATCTCCTAGAAGCGTAATAGTACAGCGTTCGTTAAATTTTACAAACTCCTTTGCAATCTGTGCCTTACCAAGGGCGTCACATTCTGAAAGGTGGGATTTTATAAATTCATCTCCTGGTATTCCAGAAATATGCTCTTCTATGAGTGTGTTGCCGTACACTAAAAAATTGATTCTATTAGGAGATAAAATATGTTCCAGCTCTAAACCATAAATACGACTGGCATCTGCTTTTTTGATGTAGAAATAGACATAGTTATTGTTATAGATATTTTGAACCTGAATCCTAAAAGGTTTAGAGTTCCCAAAGGTGCAATAGTCTATCGCCGCAATTTTGAGGAAGTCAAAGATGTTTTCATTACCATCTGAGTGCAACTTGGTGTAGATTCTTTTTAAGTTATAATCGATCTCATCCTGTTCAAATTCAGAATAGTACACTCTCATCCACAGCGTGTCCTCATCATCTTTGTCGTAAACAGAAATCCCGCCCGTAAATCTGAGCAGGTCATCGTAGGCCACACTTATAGTAGTATTTCTCCCATAAGTATCCAGATAAGAAGATAGTTTCTCATTTACGGGGTAGGTAGGCTTCTTACGTGACATTAACTTCTCTTCCATCTATCGCTCTAATTTTACACAAATATAGAGAGCTTGTAACAAATAGCTTGGTCATACGTCTAGTAATAACTAGCAATCAAAAACAATCTCCGCTTTGGAAACTATTCTTACGATTAAAAACCTTACCAAACACTTTGGTGCCGTGCGCGCCGTAAACGACTTATCATTTACTATTGAAAAGGGAAATGTATATGGCATTTTAGGGCCTAATGGTAGTGGTAAATCTACCACCCTTGGGATGGTGCTCAATGTTGTAAATCCCACATCAGGTAACTTTCATTGGTTTGATGGGAGTGACACCACCCATAATGCTTTAAAGAAGGTAGGCGCCATCATTGAGCGTCCTAATTTTTATCCATATATGACCGCTCGTCAAAATCTTGCACTCGTCTGTAAAATTAAAGGTGTTGCCCAGGAAAAGATAGAAGAAAAGCTAGAGATAGTGGGCTTACTAGATAGAATTGATAGTAAATTTTCTACCTTTTCCCTTGGTATGAAACAGCGCCTTGCCATAGGATCTGCCTTACTCAATGATCCAGAAATTTTAATATTGGATGAACCTACAAACGGTCTTGATCCTCAGGGTATCCATCAGATTAGGGAAATCATAAAAAAAATAGCTCAGGATGGGACAACGATCCTTCTTGCATCTCACTTATTGGATGAAGTAGAAAAAGTCTGCACCCACGTTGTCATCCTTCGTAAAGGGGTAAAACTCTATTCTGGAAGAGTAGATGAAATGAACGTGAGTTATGGCTTCTTTGAGCTTAAATCTGATGAGATGGAACCACTCAGGGATTTTCTTTCTAAACACGACGCAATAGGTGAGGTAAAAGTAGCCGGAGACCTTATCACTGCCTACTTGACAAGTGCGCTTGAAGCGAAAATTTTAAATTCTCAACTCCATACATCAGGAATTTCACTTACCCACTTAGTAAAGCGTAAAGAAAGCTTAGAAGAACAATTCTTAGAACTAACCAAAAATTAAACCTACCAATGTTACGACTACTTACCATAGAATATCACAAACTCAAACATAGTAAAACCTCGCGGGTGCTTATCATAGGCTACTTCGTACTGCTTTCTGCTATCGCGCTACTTGCGTCCATAAAATTCGATATTATGGGGAGTGAGTTTAGGCTTGCCGATCAGGGTATTTTTAATTTTCCTTATATCTGGCATTTTAATACCTATGTTGCTGCGACCTTAAAATTCTTCCTAGCCGTTGTGATCGTTTCTATGACGGCAAACGAATACAGTAACCGAACCCTTAAACAAAACTTGATAGATGGTCTGAGCAAGAGGGAGTTTATAGCTTCTAAGTTTTATACAGTAGTGGTGTTTTCTGCCATATCAACCCTATTTGTGGGCTTGCTTAGCCTTATTCTTGGACTTTCATTTTCTGATTTCAATGAGTTTTCTGTGATTATCCAAGGGACAGAGTTTTTATTTGCATTTTTTTTAAAGCTTGTCGCTTTCTTCTCTTTTTGTCTTTTTCTTGGCATCTTGATTAAAAGATCTGCTTTTGCTTTGGGCTTTCTCCTGTTATGGTATGCTGTAGAAGGAATTATTCAATTAGTCACATTTATTATACAAGAAAAATATGACGTCACAGGATTGCGTAAGGGAGTTATCCAATTCTTACCCCTAGAATCTATGAGTAACCTCATAGAAGAACCTGTTACCCGACTAAATTTTGTAAAATCTGCAGCAAATCAGCTGCAGGCAGATGTCCTTTCTGACTATACCATTTACATTCACGAGGTACTCATAGTTTCTGTTTGGATCTTCATCTTTATTTGGGGTAGTTATGCACTCCTCAAGAAGAGGGATTTATAATATAGTTGATTTTTTAGGGTATATACCATTTTCGCGTAAAGCGGAAAATGGTATATCACAACTATTGAAGGACTTACGCTAATTAGAATGTCATATAGACTGTCTTTATTTTCAACCATAAGTTTGACGTACCTTTAAAGTAAAAAATACCCGTTGAAGAAAATAAACACCAAAGATAAAAAGCACTCAAAAGTTACCATAGGATCTGCATTTAAATCGATCATCTGGCCACGTAGAAATTTAGTTTTCGTAGGACTGATATTAATCGTCCTGAGTAGGCTAGCAAGTTTAGTACTCCCTTGGAAATCTAAAGCACTTTTAGATGATGTCATCCCAAATAAGGATTTCGAACAGCTCAAAGAACTGCTTATTATTGTGGGCGTGGCGCTCCTTATACAAGCTATTACTGGATTTCTCCTAACGAGAATTTTAAGTGTCCAAGCTCAGTTTCTCATAAGCGAGTTACGGGCACAGGTACAGAAAAAGGTACTCTCATTGCCCATTAGTTTTTTTGATAATAATAAGTCTGGATCTTTGGTTTCTAGAATTATGAGTGATGTAGAAGGAGTACGTAATCTAATAGGTACTGGTCTCGTCCAACTAGTGGGTGGAACTATAACTGCGGTAATATCCCTCGTTCTATTAATACGCATCAATGCGTGGATGACGCTATTTGTGTTCCTGCCGGTAGGTATATTTGGTTTTGTAGCTTTAAAAGCGTTTAAGTATATCAGACCTATTTTTAGAAACCGAGGAAAGATAAATGCAGAGGTTACTGGAAGATTAACAGAAACGCTGGCGGGGGTACGTGTTATAAAAGGATTTAATGCAGAAGAGCAGGAAAATGCATCCTTTGAAAAAGGAGTAGATCGACTTTTTCAAAATGTCAAAAAGAGTCTTACGGCAACTGCAATAATGACTAGCTCCTCTACTTTCTTACTAGGACTTGCTTCCTTAGGTATAATGGGAATAGGCGGATATTTTATGATCAAAGGGGAGATGACCACAGGTGATTTTTTATCCTTTACACTCCTACTCGGTTTTATGATCGCACCCATAGTTCAAATGAGTAATATTGGCAGCCAACTCACAGAAGCTCTTGCAGGTTTGGACCGTACGGAAGAGCTGATGAATATGACCCCAGAAGAAGATGAGGCGAGTAGGAATGTGGTGTTGGATAAAATAAAAGGGGATCTCGTTTTTGATGATGTTTCCTTTGAATATGAAGAAGGTAAAGAAGTTTTACACAACATAAATTTTAAAGTTCCCGCAGGAAGTGTGGTTGCATTAGTGGGCAGTTCGGGTTCTGGTAAATCCACTATCGCTGGGTTGAGTGCAACATTTTTAACACCTAAATCAGGCACTGTTTCTATAGACGGTCAGGATCTTTCAAAAGTAAAACTTAGTAGTTATAGGCAGCACTTAGGGGTTGTACTTCAAGATGAATTTCTCTTTGAAGGAAGCATACGCGAAAACATTCTTTTCCCACGCCCGGATGCAAGTGAAGATAGATTGCTCGAAGCCGTAAACGCTGGATATGTAAATGAGTTTACAGACAGATTTGAAAACGGATTGGACACCCTCATAGGGGAACGGGGAGTTAAACTATCTGGAGGACAACGGCAGCGTATCGCCATTGCAAGAGCCATACTAGCAGATCCTAAAGTAATAATACTGGATGAGGCTACATCTAATCTTGATACGGAGAGTGAAGGGCTCATTCAGAAATCGCTGGCAGAACTCGTTAAGAATCGTACAACCATAGTCATCGCTCACAGGCTGAGCACCATCAAGAGAGCAGACCAAATTCTTGTCATTGAAAACGGCCGTATCGCAGAGCAGGGCACTCACGATCAATTAATTGCCACCGAGGGCAGATATTATGATCTCTATACCTATCAAGCTAAAATATAGAGTTCATCTACTTTTCATCTGAAAGCTGACGAAACATTGTTTTTGTTTATGAAGTACGTAGGATCTTATCCATTTTTCTTCCCTTTGCCAGTTCGTCTACAAGTTTATCTAAGTAACGTACTTGTTGGGTAAGAGGGTTTTCTAAATCTTCTACACGGTACCCGCAGATAACCCCTTTTATGAGTGAAGCTTTTGGATTTAGGGTTGCACCGTCAAAAAACTGCTTGGAAGGTGAGCTTTTCCTTTATCGCGTTTTCAATCTGTAACTCATCGTATCCGGTAAGCCAGGTAATTACTTTGTTGAGCTCATTTAAGGTCCTGTCTTTCCTCTCTACTTTTGTAACATAATGAGGATATACGGAGCCAAAAATCATTTTAGCAATGCGCTCATCTTGGAGTTCTTGTTTTGTCATTTAATTGTACAATCTCATTCAGTTACACGCCTATTGTAATAGCAGGATTCTTTTGAAATGTTTATGCTTTCGCGAAAATTTTAAAGAGAATACTATTTTCGCGAAAGCGTAACACTACTTTTTAATCCATCCCACCTTTTCGGGTCGGTGATCTTGGGGTAGGCCATTCTCTTGGTGCTCCGCTTCTCCTATCCATAGGTAAAACGGCTTTCTCGCGCGATGTAAATTCTGGATCTTCGCTGGCCATATAGGTAAGTATCGCCGTTAGGATTACGTTATTGCGCACATCATCAAAAATGATTTTATCATAGGTATCCCTGTTCGTATGCCAGGTATAATTCCAGTAGGACCAGTTGAGCGAACTCAAACTAAACCCTGGTGCTCCAGCGGCCTGAAAGGATGCATAGTCAGAGCCTCCACGTGCAGGTGCTCCCGGAAATGTAGTTTCTATCTCATCTGTAATCTCACTAGGAACTGCGTTGAGCCATCTCGATAGATAGTCATAACTTCTTAAAAAGCCACCACCATTGATCCGTACCACACGACCAGTACCGTTGTCCTGGTTAAAAGAGGCTTGTACTCCCGCAACGATCTCTGGATGGTCTTCTACAAAGGCTCTGGACCCATTGAGCCCTTGCTCTTCACTACCCCAATGCCCCACTAGAATGGTACGTTTTGGGTTAGGATATATCTTTTTAAGAATGCGCATTGCTTCCATCATCACCAGTGTACCTGTACCATTATCTGTAGCGCCAGTGCCTCCATCCCAGGAGTCAAAATGCGCCGAAAGTATAATATACTCATCTGGTTTTTCTGTTCCTTTAATTTCAGCAATGGTATTGAATGTAGGGACGGTGCCGAGTTCTTTGGAGAGGGCTGTGATATTAATTTGAGGAGTATGTCCGGATTCTGTAAGTCTGTAGAGCATTCCGTAATCCTCTAGTTCTAAATCTACGGTGGGTATTTTGCTAGTACGGGCACTAAAGATTTTATTTACTCCAAAACCTTTGGACCAGTTAGAGGTTACGATTCCTACGGCCCCGGCATTTTCCAGTGCTTCTGGTAAGCCACGGCTTGTAAATCCAGTATGCTCCATGTTTTCATCCCATATCTTACCTAAAGAATCGCGTTGTCTTTTCATTTTTTCAAAAGACTTTTCGGTCGCAAATTCTTCCCAGTTGTAATCCGGTCTTCCTGTTATTTGTGGTTCTGAGATCAGTACTATTTTTCCTTTGGCAGAAGGTAACCACTTTGTAAATTCCTCTGCATTTTTTACTGTGGGAAGTGTAATGACTTGGGCCGTTACACCTTGCTCTGAGGTGCTGGGATTCCACGCTAATTGCGTTCCGCGTAGGCTCTGTACTCTTGGCTCGAGCATATCAATATGGGAAATACCTCGTTCCCAGCCACGCCATTCGCCCCATTTCTCGTTGCGGGCATCGATGCCCCATTCTTTATATTGAGCGACCGCCCAATCATTTGCCGCCTGCATTTGAGGGGTACCGACAAGTCTTGGCCCGACGACGTCTGTTATCTCGTGGGCAAGTATCTCTAATTTTGAATTGTTAGTTGCCTCATCTATTAACCCCTGGATGACGGGATTATCTTGCTGTGCAACTACTGAGGCAATGATACTCAAGCAGAGTAGGAGTGTGGTGTATTTTAGATTCATAGTGATTGGTTTCGTTTAATGGACATAATTTACGGAGAGTTTTAAAATTTTCGCGCTACGCTCATGGTGTATTTTCAAAAAGCGTCATTAATGGTATTAAAACTGCTTTAACACAAAAATGACCGCCAGCTGGCGGTCATTTTCATTATGATATGGTGTTCTAATCCTTTTTAAGAACCCTATACTCTTCATAACACTCGCTTATCGCATCCAGAATCTGAAGGTCGTTTGCAGTCATTATAAAATTATCTGAGTAGCTACAATTGCGCAATATGGCGTCTATATCAATGCGGTCTATCTGGAGCAGCGCTGTAAGCGTCTCACGATCAAACTTACGTTCTAATAAATTACGCACTTGATCATCTTCTTTCATTTGGCGTAATTTGCGGAGCTGTCCTTTCTTACGGCTGAAAATATTGTAGAGAAAATCTGCGGGATTAAAAATAGCGCTCAACACTTTGGATACAGCCCCTGGGGAGCTTGGTCCGACCTCATAACCTGTATTAAGTCCAGAAATACTATATCGCTGATTGCTATAAATAGGTACACGCTTTGCATCAATCTCAAGGTATCCCGTGAGTTCTATGTCTTTTACTACCACCTCATCCAGAGCGATGCCTATTTCGGTCATTTTAATCTTAACATCGCCAAATTTGAGCCAATCACTACTGACTCTTACCTTGAGAGACTTATAACCCAAATAAGAGAAATATAAAGTATCATTTTCCACAGCCTTTATCTCAAAGTTTCCTTTGCGGTCTGTGGTTGCCCCTTTAAAGTTGGAGAGATTAAGAATATTTACATTCTCGAGAGGGAAATCTGTAGATGAGCTTAACACGGTCCCGTCTATATATCCAGGATCTAACGTTTTTGTAGTGTCTTTTACAGAAGGCTTTTGCTGTGCAAACGTGGTGCTTGCGCAGAGTATAAGTAGTAGGATTGGTATGATTCTCTTCATAGTTGGGGACAATTTATGGATTCCCTAGAGAAAACCATACCAAATCTAAATATTTACAAAAATTCTAACAGTTCGTTCGTTAAGAATTCTAGTTCCTGCTACGTCTTCTTTTTCCAGAAAACGGGCTCTTATTTCCTTCAGACGAATTATCTGGTGTTCTTCCTCGACGTTCTGCTCTTACAGGCTTTCTGTCTGAAGATCTACTACTAGTAGTAGACTCACTGCGTTCTGCTCTAGCTGGTTTTCTATCGCGATCATCACTTCTTCTTTCTGGTCTGCCACTTCGACGATCATCATTATTGCGACTGTCACTTCGTTTCCCACGGAAACCACCGCTATCACCACTGTTACGTCTTTTTCCACCATCGCGACGACCTGAGCCACCACGTCTCTCCCCTCGGTCACGACCGCCACGACCTCTGTCGCTACCGCCACCACCTTGGGTTTCTTCTACACTCACGCGGCGTCCGTCAAGTTGAAAACCTTCAAAATGAGCTAGAACTTTAGCCTTATGCTCCGTATCTGTATTGAAAAAAGAAAACGCATCTTTACAATCTACTCTGTAGATACCATCTTGACCTAATCCTGTTTCTTCCTTAAGAAAATCCTTAAGCTTCATCCAGTCATAATCATCCTTGCGACCTATGTTTATAAAAAAGCGTGTAGAATCCCCAGACTCTTCTTTTGCTGCGCCTACGGCATTTTGATTGAGATCTTTTGCCTTCTGGTAGTAATTAAAGAAACGCGTGAATTCTACAGAAAACACTTTCTTTATTAATTCTTCTTTAGTGTTTCCTTCTAGTACTGCTTCTATCTCAGGTAAATAACTATCAATATCGTGATTGATCTCTGTATTATTTATGCTATTTGCTAGGTGAAATAACTGAACTTGGGTGATCTCTTTTCCATCAGGAATAGACTTCTGCTCAAATTTTTTACCTAGTATTTTTTCTAGCTGCTTGATTTTACGCATCTCACTTTTAGTAATAATTACTAAAGAGACACCTGTTTTACCAGCACGTCCAGTACGTCCAGAACGGTGGGTATATGTTTCTATCTCATCCGGAAGTTGGTAGTTTACTACGTGTGTTATATCATCTACATCAATACCACGGGCTGCAACATCTGTCGCTACGAGCATCTGTATCTGTCGGTTTCTAAAACTTTTCATGACCAGATCGCGTTGGTTCTGGCTTAGATCGCCGTGCAATGCTCCGGCATTATATCCGTCTTCTATTAATTGTTCTGCAACCTTCTGAGTGTCACGCTTGGTACGACAGAATATAACAGAAAAGATATCTGGATTTGCATCCGAAAGACGTTTAAGCGCTTGGTAGCGATCCCTTGTGTGTACCACAAAATACTCGTGGGATACATTTTTTGCACCTTCGTTTTTATGACCTACCGTTATTTCTAACGGGTTGTGCATAAACTCGCTCGCGATGCGAGATACTTCTTTAGGCATTGTAGCACTAAAGAGCCAAGTAAGCTTATCTTTAGGAGTATCTGCGAGAATATTAGTAATATCTTCATAGAATCCCATATTAAGCATCTCATCTGCTTCATCAAGAACACAGTAACTTAATTTAGTAATGTCTACCATACGACGGCGCATCATATCCTGCATACGTCCTGGTGTAGCGACAACAATTTGGGCACCGCGACTTATATCGCGTGCTTGTTCCTGTATGTTTGCTCCTCCATATACGGCTACTACATTAACACCTTTTAAGTGCTTTGAGTAGAGCTTCATCTCATTAGTGATCTGCAGACACAGTTCACGTGTAGGAGCGATAATAAGACCTTGAGTGGTCCTGCTATCTGGATCTATATTTTGTAAAAGTGGGAATCCAAAAGCGGCCGTTTTTCCCGTTCCTGTTTGCGCGAGAGCAACCATATCACGGTTATCTGCTAGGAGTTGTGGGATTGCTTCTTCTTGAATTTTTGATGGAGTCTCAAACCCCATATCAGTAATAGCTTGTAATAAAGGCGCACTTAGGCCTAGTTGATCAAATGTCATTCGGGTAATTTTTATATATAATTGCGTGTTGTAAGAAGCGCAACGACATATAAACCAATTGCTTCGATCAACACGTGCCACTATTTGTGACCGTACCTCACCCTGAGGATTTTCAAGGTGCAAAAGTAGACAGAATTAATGGATAAATAACGCGCTTTTGCGAAAATTTTAAAACAGCCTCCTATTCCTGTAAATAGTTTAAAAATTTCTGGACAGCTTTACCTCTATGGCCGATCTTGTTTTTGAGTGGTGGCGCCATCTCAGCAAAGGTGCTATCAAACCCTAAAGGTTTGAAGATAGGGTCGTAACCAAAACCTCCATCACCGCATTTTTCTTTAGTAATTTCCCCTTCACATATTCCATCAAAAGTCAGGATAGCGTCATTTTGGGTAAAAGCGATAACCGTTTTAAACCGCGCTGTTCTATCCGATTTAACTGCTAGATTGATCAATAACTTGTTCATATTATCTTCAGAATTCTTATGATCACCCGCATACCTCGCAGAGTATACGCCTGGAGCACCATCCAAGGCATCTACCATCAATCCCGTATCATCGGCAAAACAATCATAACCGTAATTTTCCTTTACGTAGCGCGCTTTTATAATAGCATTACCTTCTATAGTAGGGGCGTCTTCTATAATATCTTCTGTACAACCTATATCGGTTAGGCTCTTGAGCGTGATGTGCGAGGGCACCAGCGCCTGTACTTCTTTTAGTTTATGTTGATTATGGGTAGCAAAAACGAGTACTTGAGGCATAGCGATTAAATAAATTATAATTTAGAATTTCAAAAATAGCATTCAATGAATAAGTTATGCTTCCTTTTCTTTTTTATTTCATAAGTCCTATATGCGCAGAAAAAGGAGTGGTACATAAAAGAATATTACCCTCCACTGATAGAAAATATAGATAAGGGTCTGTTTCAGACAATGCGCACTGTAAAGGGAGATGCTCTATTTATCAATGTTTATGAAACCTACTATGAAGATAGAGATAAGAAAACAGCTCGTAACTAAAATGTACGACCGTGAGGGTGTTTTGAGAACATTGGTAAGGGAGAAAATTACTGATACCGGTATGGTTGTGATTGGAGGTGCTGTATATGAAGATATTGCTGTTGATTTGCTGAGGGAAATACGTGTGACCGTTTCTAAAGTAATTTCTTTTCCTTTTGAAAAAGTGAGTCCATTAGAAGAAAGGACATCACGAACTAAAGCAGTGTTTGGGAATAAAGCCGTGATAACAGCTACTATAAAGTACGTAGAAGCCAAAAAACTGGGGATTATGAGTAAGAAAACTAATGTCTTACTCTTTTATAAAAAGAAGACCAGCAAGTACGGCAAAGAATATGGGAACCATTCATCAAAAGTAGCATATACGTGTTCCTTCATTCCAGAATATGGACTTTCTAACACTTATATGGAGGAAATGATAGTGATGAGAACTATGCAGAACTTATTAAAAATCAAATTCTTCCTAGAACTAAAGGAACTATATTGGATATCACTAAGTTTTCTAACTAACTACTTTGAAAATGGCCCAACCATAAATGGCATATCTCACGAAACGTGCGAGTCCAAAAAGGAGATATGATCTAAAACTAAATCTAATCATACCTGCGGCGAGGCTCGCCACCGCAAATGGTAAAGGTAATAGGGCACCTACTAATATTAAAATCCCACCCCATTTACGAGCGTTCTTGAGATGCTTCACCATTTTCACCTCAAGATAGTTATGTATAGAGGTAATCTTGAGGGAAGCTCTTCCTGTAAAATAAGATATGATCCCCCCTAAATAAGACAGACACGCAATAATAGATAAGAAAAGCAGGGGACTATCAGTTTTCCCGCTCCAGGCAATAAATAGCTCTGGCGGAATTATTCCTAATACCGATTCGGAAATAAAGAAAACGGTGAGAATTAAAAAGCTAGAATAATTTTCAATAACATATTCCAGAGCAACATTAATATCAATGATAAAAAAATGAACTAGGGCCAAAACACCTACCACGAGTAAAATAGGAGGCAGCGCTTTCTTTAAAGCATCTTTAAGAAAAGAATAAAAACCAGTATAGACATAGTACTGGTGTAAAAGTTGTAATCTGTTCTTCTTTCTCGTGGACGTCTGGTTACTCATTTATATTGAAAATCTTAATTGACAAAAATAATGGCAACGCGCACTTTATCTTGCAACAGGGTTCATAAAAATAGGTTAAACTATTGCATAAAAATTTAAAAGTATACTGGAGCTACTGGTGGTGATAAGGTTCTCCCTTAAGTATGGTGTACCCTCGGTATAATTGCTCGGTTATAAAAAGGCGTATCATTTGATGACTAAAAGTCATAAGGGATAATGAGATGTTACCTTGAGCTCTTGCATACACCTCTTCAGAAAATCCATAGGGTCCTCCTATGACGAGCACAAGCGTTTTTATGCCGCTATTCATCTTCTTTTGTAAAAATTTAGAAAATCCCACACTACTAAAGGTTTTGCCTCTTTCGTCAAGAAGAACCAAGTGGTCATAAGAACTCAACTTCGAGAGAATCGCCTGTCCTTCTTTCACTTTTTGCTCTTCTTCACTTAAGTTTTTTACATTCTTTATATCAGGAATCACCTCTATGGAGAATTTGACATAAAAGTTTAATCTTTTTGTGTAAACAGCTATCAGTTCCTGTAAATTTTTATCATCTGTTTTACCTATGCAGAGGAGTTTAATGTTCATTGCGTAAAAATACAAATACTCCATACAAATTATTGGAGTGTGCGTGGTTTTACTATTTTTACAGAAACCTTATATGTATGATTTCTCAAGAACAGTTTGACAAGGAGGTAGCACTCATCATCAGCAATGCCATACGGGAAGATGTGGGTGATGGTGATCATAGTAGTCTTGCGTGTATCCCATCGACGGCTACTGGTAGAGCAAAGCTTCTTGTGAAAGATGAGGGAGTTCTTGCGGGTTGCGCTTTCGCGAAAGCGGTCTTCTCCCATGTTGACCCATTACTAGAGGTAGAAGATGTACTAACAGATGGAGACGCCGTAAAATTTGGAGATATAGCATTTTATGTTTCTGGACCATCACGATCGATCCTGAAAGCCGAAAGGTTAGTACTCAACGCTATGCAGCGAATGAGTGCGATTGCAACCAAAACAAATTTCTTTGTAAAACTTTTAGAAGGAACTGGAACTAAAATACTTGATACAAGAAAAACAACTCCTGGCATACGGGCGTTAGAAAAATGGGCGGTAAAAATAGGAGGAGGGGAAAATCATAGATTTGCGCTATATGATATGATTATGCTCAAGGATAATCACATTGATTTTGCAGGTGGAATCACAAACGCGATACATAAAACGGTAGCGTATCTCAAAAAAGAGAATAGGGATTTAAAAATCATCGTTGAGGCGAGAAACCTAGAGGAAATAGAAGAAATATTAAAGAGTCACAAGCACGTCTACAGAATATTAATCGATAATTTCAATTATGAAGATACCCGTAAAGCAGTAGCAATGATCGGTAGTAAGTGTCTTACCGAATCTTCTGGAGGGATAAATGAAGAGACCATTAGAGCATATGCACTTTGTGGAGTAGACTATATTTCTAGCGGAGCTCTTACGCACTCCGTGTATAATCTTGACCTAAGTCTTAAAGCCGTATAATGGCTAAGCAAACCTTAGAAGAAATATTATTGAAGTTTAAGCCTTATCGCTACCTCGTAGTGGTATTGCATAAAATAATCATTCCTGGCTTTCAAGGAATGACTCTTTATGATTTATTGCGTACGTATTTTAATGGAATCATCGAAGGAGCACTCACGTCAAGAGCGAGTTCTATTGCTTATAGCTTTTTTATGGCAATCTTCCCAGCGTTGTTGTTTATGCTTAATCTCATACCCTATGTGCCCATAGAAGGTTTTGATATTAGGTTTATGGCTTTTATCTATGAATTGATACCCTCACAATCGCTATCGTTTTTTCAACCTATTATTTCTGATATTTCTCAGACCGAGAGAGCTGGGCTCTTATCCTTTGTAGGGATACTTGCTGTATTTCTTACTGCAAATGGAGTAAGTGCCATTTTTGTTGGTTTTGAAGGGTCTCATAATGTAGAGATCAATAGAAATTTTTTTAGGCAGTACTTTATTGCGCTTGGGGTATCCATTATTCTGGCATTGTTGTTGGTTACTACGATATCAGTTCTTGTATATTTTGAGTATTTACTTATCTCTTTAAGAGATAGGGACTTTATGAGCGATGGTACAGATATTATATTATTACGGATAGGTAAGAATCTTTTCTTGATAATTATGATCTACACTTTTGTAGCAACATTGTACTATTTTGGGACAAAGGAAGGCCGTCAAAGCCGTTTTTTTTCGCCTGGAGCACTTATGACAACAATATTATTTATGATAACTACATATTTATTTGGAGTTTATATAGATAATTTCTCAAATTACAACGAATTATATGGGTCTATAGGGGCACTTTTGATAATGATGCTCTATATTCTTATCAATGCAAACCTTATATTGCTAGGGTTTGAATTAAACGCTGTTTTACAAAAACTGCGCGTAGCGCAGCGAGACACTGAGATTAACTAACTTTATATTAAACACAAACACACATTATGAAAAATTTATTAGTAGCTTTTATTACTGTTTTAAGCATTTCATTTGCAAATGCACAGACAGAAGTAGATGGAGTAACATTAGACAACGCTATCACAATTGATGGCAACAGCTTAGTACTAAACGGTGCAGGAACAAGGGTGAAGTATTTTATGGATATGTATGTAGGCGGACTGTATGTAACTTCCAAAACAAACGATGGAACAAAGACGGCTAATGCAGATGAAGCGATGGCATTGAAACTAACAATTGTTTCTGGGCTTATTTCAAGCGATAAAATGACAAGCGCTGTAGATGATGGTTTTGACGAGGTACTTAATGGGAACACTAGCGCAATGCAGAGTAAAATCAACAAATTCAAAGGGTTCTTTAGTGAAGAAATTAATAAAGGAGACGTATTTGATATCTCATATGCAAAAGGTAAAGGAACTACAGTATATAAAAACGGTTCCAAGGTTGGCTCTATTGATGGATTAGAATTCAAAAAAGCATTATTTGCAATTTGGTTAGGGAACAGTCCAGCAGATAAAAAGCTTAAAAAAGGAATGTTAGGAAATAGCTAATTACATCTATTTTATGAAAAAGGCGAGCACTAACTGCTCGCCTTTTTTTGTAAATGGGCTAAGATTTACGTGAACAGCGTTCATTTTATGTTTTATTAATTTATACATTGGTTTTATGAAAAAATATATAACAATTCTTTTTGTAGCATTTTTTGCGATCGCTGCCCATTCTCAGCAGCGCAGCGTTTTTGGTAAATGGCGAACTATTGACGATGAGTCTGGTGAGGCAAAATCGGTCGTAGAAATTTATAAGAAAAATGGTAAGGTTTATGGTAAAATAGCTGAAATCATAAATCCTGCAGATCGCGATAAAACCTGTATCAATTGCAAAGGTGATGATTATAACAAGCCTCTTATAGGTCTCGATATTATCAAAGATCTTGAGAAAGATGATGAGGAGTATGAAGATGGGACCATTTTTGATCCAGAGAAAGGAAAGGAGTATAAAGCTAAACTTTGGTTAGACGAAGATAATCCCGATGTACTCAATGTAAGAGGTTATGTAGCTTTTCTCTTTAGGACCCAGCAGTGGGTGAGGGTTAAGTAGTTGAGACAAACGGCAATTATAAAACTGACTTGTAATACTAATATTACATACATAAGTAGTTGTAATTCAATATTTTGTGTTTATTTGTGGTCTCGAAACTTAGATGTGGTGGGTCTTACAATGCTCATCGCAAAAAACTCAAATTATGGATCCTGTACTTGGACAAATACAGACGTTTGGATTTAATTACGCACCCAAGGGGTGGGCAAAATGTGAAGGTCAATTGTTATCGATTAGTCAAAATCAATCTCTCTTTGCCCTTCTCGGTACTATATATGGTGGAGACAGCAGAAGTACTTTTGCTCTTCCCGACTTGAGAGATGAAAACAGTGTTTTGCAAACGCCTTGCATAGCTATTGAAGGTCTTTGGCCCTATCGAAGCTAAATCAATCCTCTATAATTTTGATAAAAAGAATTTATAGTTTTTACGCTTTCGCGAAAGCGTAAAAGAGCATCTTCGTATTTTAGCGCTGTGAATTATTTCATAGACGTCATACTGCCCATTCCCGTTGAGAACACCTTTACCTATCGTGTTTCCCAAGCCGAATCAGCGTTCTTGCAATCTGGAATGCGGGTGGCTGTGCCCTTTGGGAAATCTAAAGTTTATGCAGCCATTGTTAAGAATAAGCATACTGTAGCACCTACTATTTATGAAGCTAAGGAAATAGAGCAAATTCTAGATGAAGAGCCTATAGTCACAAAAGAACAACTCAAGCTCTGGTCCTGGATTGCTGAGTATTATATGTGCACAGAAGGCGAGGTAATGCGAGCATCGCTACCTAAGGCATTTATGCTGGAGAGCGAGACGGTCATCAAGTTAAATTTGGGGATTCAAATAAAAGAAGAAGACCTCGCAGATGAAGAATTTCTCATTTTTGAGGCACTGCAACATCGCTCAGAATTAAAAATTCAGGAAGTGATGGATATTCTTGACAAGCGCAAAGTCCTTCCATCTATACAGCGATTGCTAGATAGTGGAGCAATCGAAATGCAAGAAGAGATATATGAAACGTATACTCCTAAGCTTGTAAAATTTGTAAAACTCTCTGATCAGTACAATAGTGAAGATGCGCTGAACGGCATTTTAGAAGACCTTTCAAGGGCTACAAAACAGCGCGAAATTATATTAAAGTTTTTTACGCTTAAGGCAACAACTAAAAAGCCAATCTCAACTACAGACCTTCAGAAAGCAGCGGGAGCAACAGCTACACAATTAAATGCTCTTGTTGATAAAGGAATAGTAGAAGTTTATGAGAAACAGCGGGATAGAATAACTTTTGAGGGAGAAATATCAGATATAAAAACACTCAACCCCTATCAATCAAAGGCACTAGACGAGATTAAGGAAAGCTTTAAAGAAAAGGAAGTAGCAATGTTGCACGGAGTGACTGCCTCAGGTAAGACGGAAATATATGTACAGCTTATAGAAGAGATGATGTCATCTGGAAAACAGATCCTTTATCTTCTTCCGGAGATTGCTCTTACTACGCAGCTTATTTCTAGGCTCCAAAATTATTTTGGAGAAAAAGTAGCAGTGTTTCATTCTAAATACTCTGTAAATGAAAGAGTGGAAGTATGGAATAATGTATTACACAAACTAGACAAAGCTCAAATAGTCATTGGTGCCCGTAGCGCTGTGCTTTTACCCTTCAGGGATCTTGGATTCATAATTGTAGATGAGGAGCACGAAAGTAGTTTTAAACAATACGATCCTGCGCCAAGGTATCACGCACGCGATACAGCCATTGTTCTAGCAGCTATTTTCAAATGTAAAGTCCTTTTGGGATCAGCTACGCCATCTATAGAGAGTGTCTTTAATGCTCGGTCTGGTAAATATGGATATATCTCATTAAAGCAGCGTCACGGTGATATTTTGATGCCTGAAATTAATCTGGTGGATATTAAAGAGAAAGGTAGAAAACGGGAGATAACGGGTCATTTTTCTGACACCCTTCTACGTGCGATAACGGATGTTCTGGCTTTGGGAGAGCAAGTGATACTTTTTCAAAATAGGCGAGGATTTTCACCCATACTAGAATGCAAGACTTGCGGTCACGCCCCACAATGTCCTAATTGTGACGTGAGTCTTACCTATCATAAATACCGAAATCAACTGCGATGTCATTATTGTAGCCATAATATTGCGATGCAACAAAAATGTATGGCCTGTGGAAGTCCAGACTTGACCACCAAAGGTTTTGGAACAGAACAAATAGAGGCAGAGCTCAAGGAACTGTATCCAGAACATAGCATTGCAAGAATGGACTCAGATACTACACGGGGAAAATATGGTTTTGAAAAACTCATCACCGCATTTGAGCAGGAGCAGATAGATATCTTGGTAGGGACACAGATGCTTACTAAAGGTTTGGACTTTAGAAACGTGAGTCTGGTAGGGATTATGAATGCAGACAGTATGCTCAACTTTCCAGATTTTAGAGCGCACGAGCGCAGTTTCCAGCTTATAGCCCAAGTTTCAGGTAGGGCAGGGCGTACAGAAAAGCAAGGAAAGGTTTTAGTGCAGACTTATAATCCGTACCATCAGATTCTGCAGCAGGTAAGTGCAAATAAATTTAATGAAATGTTTGAGGAGCAACTGGAGGACAGACGTAACTTCAAGTACCCACCTTTTTATAGACTCATTCGCATTACCTTAAAACACAGGGATTTTCAAAAAATAGAGGAAAGTAGTATTTGGCTTTCTAGAGCGTTAAGGCAAACCTTAGGATCAGACTCCGTTTTAGGTCCCGAAACGCCATCTATAGCACGTATACGGAATCAGTACAGGAGAAATATTCTCATTAAAATAAGCAGGCGGGATAATCTCCTGGAGGTTAAACGGAGAATTAAACGGGTTACAACAAGTTTTGCCGCCGTATCTCAGTATAGAAGCGTCAGGCTCATTATAGATGTAGATTGTTATTAGAAGGTTGTCAGCTTAAGATTGGACAATAATTATTGTAGCAGACCTACTGTACTTTCCTTTTTAAATATCCCTTATAGGATATATTGAACTATCATTCGTCATTTTTGAAACCCTCAGGCATACTTATCTACGACAAGTTTTCCAATTCATACTTTTAAAATTAAATCTTAATACTGGAGCAATAGAAAGTGTTTTAAGTGCTACACCAGCGGTTACAACAACGTATGCAGTACTTTCACACCGAGCGTAAATTTGCCACTATTATAAAAATCGTATGCACCTCCGAAGTAAACAAATCCTTCCGATAGTCCATAACTTTTAGAATTACGCTCTACAATTTCTATTGTTTCTGATTCATTATTAAATTCAATTTCAGACTGTTGGAATGTTACGTGGGCAATACCGGAAGTTGCCCAGATATATTTTAGATAGTCGCTCAAAGCAAATGACACTACGGTTTAACAATAGACAATAAAAAATCCGCTCAGAGGCGGATTTATAAACGTTAGATATCATCAGTTTGCTTTTTAGGCAGACAACGCTTCTATAAGTTCTGTCTTTTTATGTCGTGATAGTGGGATTTTTTCTCCTTCTATCTCTATATTTCTACTGTTGTATTTATCTACCTTATCAATATTAATGATATATGATTTGTGGATACGCATAAATCGCTCTGGAGGCAACTGTGCCACAAAAGATTTCATTGTGGCGAGCACTACTATAGGATCGTGTACAGTAACAAGTTTTACATAATCACCTAAGGCAGTAATATATTTGAGCTCACTCAACATTACCTTCTTTTTCTTAAGATTACTCTTTACAAAGATATAATCATCATCCTCTACGGCACCCTCGGTTTTAAGTTTATGAAGACTTAAAGCTTTGTAAACCGCGTTTGTAAAACGATCTTTAGTGAGTGGCTTTCTCAAGTAGTCTATCGCATTATAATTAAATGCTTTATAGGCGTACTTGGTTTTACCAGTAACAAATATTATTTGTGGTTTATGGATTAGGTCATCCAAAAGATCAAAACCAGAAAGAATAGGCATCTCTATATCCAAGAATATAAGGTCTACTTTAGTCTCTAGTAATCCATTTTTAGTCTCGATAGCATTGTTATACTCTGCTACGAGTTTCAAGTTGGGGTGATCATTTATCATTTTTACAATCGCAAGGCGTTGTAAACTAGAATCATCCACCACGGCGCAGTCTAAAAGTACTCCTTCCACAGTATTTGGGTATTTGTTAGATTAAGTGGGTCAATATTAAGTAATTTATTGCTCTAAAACAATTATAATGTGGATTTCATCGAATTATTTGTGTTACTCATCGGCGTTTGGATGATTATATCAGAATGGATTGCGTCTAAAATTTTCGCGAAAGCGCACCAAAAACGAAGAAGTTTCCATTATGATAAATTATCTGTATTTATAGGAGATAGGATGTTGGTTTTTACAAGAAAATGTTTACTTTTGCACACATTTTTAATTAAACTCATATTTTTATGAATCATTATGAAACTGTTTTCATCTTGAATCCCGTTTTATCTGATGAGCAGATAAAGGAAACAGTTAAGAAGTACGAAGACTTTCTTAAAGACAAGGGTGCTAAGATGATCAACAAAGAGGATTGGGGGCTTAAGAAGCTTGCATATCCTATCCAGAACAAGAAAAGTGGTTTTTATCACCTTTTAGAATTCACGGTTGATGGAGAAGCTATCAACGATTTTGAACTTACCTTCCGTCGTGATGAGCGCGTAATGCGTTATCTAACGGTAAGCCTTGACAAGCACGCAATTGCTTGGGCAGAGAAGAGAAAAACTAGAAACCAAAAAGCAAAAGCAAAAGCGTAACTATGGCAACTCTACAGCAACAAGCAAAAGGTAAGAAGGATGGAGATATAAGATATCTTACTCCTTTAAATATTGAAACTAACAAGGCTAAGAAGTACTGTCGTTTTAAGAAATCTGGTATTAAGTACGTAGACTATAAAGATGCAGACTGGCTAGCTAGCTTTGTAAACGAGCAAGGTAAGTTATTACCAAGACGTCTTACAGGAACCTCATTAAAGTATCAACGTAAAGTAAGTGTAGCAGTAAAGCGTGCCCGTCACCTTGCTCTGATGCCTTACGTTACTGATTTATACAAATAAAAACTAGATAACGATATGGAACTTATTTTAAAGAAGGACGTTGAGAATCTAGGATTTGCAGACGACGTAGTAACTGTAAAAAACGGTTACGGCAGAAACTATTTAATTCCTCAAGGAGATGCTATACTAGCTACGCCTAGCGCAAAGAAAGTACTAGCAGAAAATCTTAAACAACGTGCTCACAAAGAGCAAAAAGTGAAAGATGAAGCTCAGAAACAAGCTGATAAACTTAATGGTCTCGAAGTAAAAATTACTGCCAAAACTGGTGATGGTGATAAACTCTTCGGATCTGTTACAAATGCAGACTTAGCAGAGCACCTAGAGAAAGAAGGTGTTTCCATAGAGAAGAAATATATCTCTATCGCAGGAAATACCGTAAAACGTTTAGGTAACTATGAAGCAACTATACGTTTCCACAGAGACGTGGTCGTAACGCTTCCTTTTGATGTAGTGGCTGAAGCTAACTAGATTAAAACATCTATAAATTTTAAAGGTCTATTGATAATTCAATAGACCTTTTTTTATGTTCAATAATGAAAAATGATTGCTTCAACCGCCGATACCGATTTATTAGATAACTTTCTTTATCACCCTAAGCTTGTGAGTATGCACTCTTCTATGCACATTATATATGCCCGAGTGGTCCAGCCTGTCTATACGCACCTCTCCGTGGGCGTGTATAATATAATTATCTTCCATTATAATCCCTACGTGCGTAATAGCTCCTTCGGCATTATCAAAAAAGGCTAAATCTCCAGGTTCACTTTCTTCTATAAAACTTAAGGCCTCACCTTGGGTAGCCTGTTGTGAGGCGTCTCTTTTGAGCATATGGCCATTGAGCCTATAGACCATCTGTGTAAACCCACTACAATCTATCCCAAAACTTGTTCTTCCTCCCCATAAATATGGTGATTTTAGATAGAGCATAGCTGTGTTCACAAGCTTTTCTTTAGCTTGCTTCCCAGATCTATAGTTCCCTTCGTAGTTTGCTTTGAGTACACGGAGCGTATTCAAACTTGACCCTAAAATTACTGTAAGGAGTTCATTGTGTTCGGTGGTGACAAATTGTACGGGGTCTGAAGTGAGTTTTAGGGGTTGCGCTTTCGCGAAAGCATAGTCATCCTCAGGTATCGCTACATATTGCTTGTTATCTATCCAGCCCTCATAGTTATCGTGCGCTAATTTTACGCGAGTCCAGTTTTTACGAACCTCCACGGCTTTAAAATACTCCCCAAAAAGTACTTGGTTTACAAGTTCGCTTTTGTCAGAAGGCTCAGCCCGCATAGGGACAATACTCAAATGGCAAATACCATATTGCATAAGGAAGACTCTTTTATGGTATTAGCTATTGTTTTCTATTACCATTGCAGATGCACCGCCACCACCATTGCATATTGCAGCGGCACCTAGCTTAGCATTATGCTGCTTTAAAACATTGATAAGGGTAATAAGAATACGCACGCCACTGCATCCTAATGGGTGACCTAGGGATACTGCTCCACCATTTACGTTTACATTGGAATCGCTCAGTCCAAGGAGCTTCATATTTGCCAGTCCTACTACGGCAAACGCCTCATTAAATTCGAAGAAATCTATTTCATCTTGACTTACACCTGCCTTGGCCAGTGCTTTAGGTAATGCTTTAGAAGGGGCAGTTGTAAACCATTCTGGCTCGTGTGCGGCATCTGCATATCCCGTTATGGTACATAGTGGCGTTATGTTGAGCTCTTTTGCTTTCTCTTCACTCATTACGATCACGGCTCCAGCACCATCATTTATAGTTGATGCATTTGCTGCAGTTACGGTACCATCTTTTGTAAATGCTGGACGAAGACTTGGGATTTTCTCCATTCTTACATTTGTAAATTCTTCATCTTTATCTACAATGATAGCATCTCCTCTTCGTTGTGGGACAGGGACAGGAACCACTTCATTGTCAAACTTTCCTGCATCCCAAGCGGCAGCACTACGCTCATAAGATTGCACTGCATAGGCATCCTGATCTTCCCTAGAGAACTCATATTTAGACGCGCAGGCATCTGCACAGACTCCCATTGCATTCCCGTCATAGGCATCTACAAGGCCATCCTTTTGCATCCCATCGATCATTGTCGTAGGGCCAAATTTTTGTCCATTACGTAGGTGCACGTAATGAGGAATAAGGCTCATATTCTCCATTCCTCCAGCAACCACTATATCTGCGTCCCCTAAAGCTATAGCTTGAGCTGCCATCATCACAGATTTCATTCCAGAAGCACATACTTTATTAACGGTTGTACAAGGCACTGTATCAGGGATACCGGCTCCTAAAGCGGCTTGTCTAGCTGGTGCTTGACCCACTCCAGCTTGAACCACGTTGCCCATAAAAACCTCACTTACAAGTGATGGATCAAGGTTGATTTTATCTAATGCGCCCTTAATGGCAATGCTTCCTAGTGTACTCGCAGTAACGCTTGATAATTTGCCCATAAAACTTCCTATTGGCGTACGTGCTGCAGAAACGATAACAACTTTTTTACTCATTTTACGTTGGATTTCTGTGTTTGAAATTGTTATGCGAAGGTAAACATTTTCCAAAGATTTTTAGGATGGTAATAGCTCACTTGGAGGTTTAGGGTTGGAATATTATTTAGTACTTTAGCTGGACACGAAAGGCTTAAATGACTACACTAAAAGAATCTTTTTACAAGCATCAGGATTTTATATATAAATTTCTATTAATCGTAATATGCGCGGGATTAATAGTGTATTCTTTCCCTAAAAGTGGCAAGTTTAGATATGAGTTTCAACAGGGTTTTCCTTGGCAATACGAAAACCTCTATGCAGATGAAGATTTTGCTATTTTAAAAAGTGAAGAAGAAATTGCTCAAGATATCAACACTGTAAAGGAGCAATCTGCTATTTACTTTGATTACAACACGGAGAAAGCAGAAAACATTCTTGACACCTACGAGTCTAACTTTAGAAATGTTTTTCCAGATACCCTCAAAACCAACGTATCAAAAGCAAGGCTAAAGAAATACGGGTATGAGCTGCTGAGCGATATTTACAAAAATGGGGTAACTAAGAGCAGCACAAATTATAGCTCTGACAGACTTATTTTCTTAAAAAGGGGAAATGAAGTTTCTGAGCTCGCAATTAATGAAATCTACATTTTAGGTAACCTCCCTACCCTTTTAGAGAAAAAGCTCACGAATAGTCCTTACGCAGAGTACACCAACAAATTTTTGCAGCTCTATTTTGATGAGCTGGAAGCTAATGTTACCTTCAATAAGGAGCTTACGGAACAAGTGTTAAACGAAGATCTTGCGCAGATCTCAAAATCTAGAGGCCTCGTTTCTAAGGGTAGTAGGATCGTTGCAAAGGGGGAGATTTTAGAAGGAGAAACCTTGCAACGTGTTCTTTCCCTCAAAGCACAATATGAATCTGAAAACCTGACAGATTCTAGATATCACTGGGTATTATTTGGATACATACTCCTAGTTGTTCTAGCCCTTATTATGCTTCAATTATTTATGAAAACATATCGACCAGATGTGTATCAGAATAATACGAAGGTTACGTTTATATTTTTTAACGTCCTGTTAATGGTTATGCTTACCACGTTTGTGGTTAAGTGGAGCCCTATGTACGTATATGCCGTACCATTGTGTATCCTACCGCTTATAACAAAGGCTTTTTTTGATGCGCGTCTGGGATTATTTACACACGTCATCACAGTTCTTATCCTAGGGTTTATCGTACCCGATAGTTTTGAATATTTTTTCTTACAAGTGATCGCTGGAATTGTGACGATCCTCACGGTTCCAGAATTATATAAAAGAGCAAACTTATTTATTTCAGTAGGGCAGATCACCCTTGTTTATATCATTTCCTATTTTGCCTTTAAGATTATAAGGGAAGGTGGAATTACTGGATTGGATATTGCAGATTTCGGAAAGTTTGCGCTCGCGGGTCTTGCAACGCTGTTTGTTCAGCCGCTTATTTATGTCTATGAAAAGATTTTTGGACTTGTGAGTGATGTCTCTCTCCTAGAGCTTTCTGATACTAATTCTAAACTTCTCAAACGTCTTGCAGACGAGGCACCTGGTACCTTTCACCATAGTCTCAACGTGGCTAACCTTAGTGAAGCAGCGGCCAATGAAATAGGAGCAAATTCTATGCTCGTACGGGTAGGCGCCCTCTATCACGATATAGGTAAAATGGTAAATCCTACAGATTTTACAGAGAATCAAGCTACCGGAATTAACAGTCATGATGACCTATCCCCTAAAGAAAGCGCTCGAATAATTATTGATCACGTGATTAACGGTATCGAGATTGCCCGTAAATATAACCTTCCAGATAGAGTTATTGATTTTATCAGAACCCATCACGGGACCAGCACTGTTCAGTATTTTTATATGAAGGAGAAGGATATTGATCAGGATGTAGATATTAAAAATTTCCAGTATCCTGGGCCATTACCTTTTAGTAAAGAAACCGCTATACTTATGATGTCAGATAGCGTTGAGGCTGCAAGTAAAAGCCTTAAAAATCCTACATCTACCCTCATAGACGCCTTTGTAGAAAAGATCATTAAGAAGCAGATGGAAGAAGGTCAGTTTCTTAATGCAAACATTACATTTAAGGAAATACAACAAATCAAGAAAGTATTAAAAAAGAAGCTCAATAATATTTACCACTTGCGGATTGAGTATCCTGAGTAACGTGCAAGCGTCCTTATTTTACGTAATTTTCCCGCTTTCGCGAAAATGTCATTCTTCATTTAGTAACTTAATCAAATTGAATATCCAATATGAAGGTTTAATCGCTGCTTGGCGAGGCACTTTTTAATTTTTAATACCATTTTCGCGAAAGCGAAAACGTCACAATCCTTCTCTGTTTCAACCCATAATCCTATCTTTGTTCAACTCAAAAAATGACTATGGATTACGCAGAAAATATACTTGGCACAATAGGGAATACGCCTATGGTAAAAATGAATGTCCTTACTAAGGACTTACCGTGCCTAGTACTTGCAAAATATGAGACTTTTAACCCCGGTAATTCTGTAAAAGACCGTATGGCGCTACAGATGATAGAAGATGCAGAGGCAGCGGGAATTCTAAAGCCAGGTAGCACGATTATAGAAGGAACTTCTGGAAATACAGGTATGGGGCTTGCGCTTGCTGCTATCATCAAAGGATATAAAATGGTCTGCGTGATCTCTGATAAACAGTCTAAGGAGAAAATGGACATTCTCCGCGCTGTAGGAAGCGAGGTGGTGGTCTGTCCTACTAATGTAGAACCAGATGATCCTAGATCTTATTACAGTACTTCAAAAAGGCTTGCAGAAGAAACCCCTAATAGCTGGTACGTAAATCAGTATGATAATCCTTCTAACTGTAAAGCGCATTTTAATAGTACAGGTCCAGAAATATGGGATCAGACCGATGGTAAAGTCACTCATTTTGTAGTAGGTGTGGGAACCGGTGGAACTATAAGTGGAGTAGGAAGCTACTTAAAAATGAAAAACCCTAATGTAAAAGTTTGGGGAATCGATACCTATGGTTCTGTTTTTAAAAAATATAAGGAAACTGGCATCTTTGATGAAAATGAGATTTATCCATATATCACCGAAGGGATAGGAGAAGATATCTTACCTCTCAATGTAAACTTTAGCATCATAGATGGTTTTACAAAAGTGACAGATAAAGATGCAGCAGTATATACAAGACGCCTCGCAAAAGAGGAAGGAATGTTCTTAGGGAACTCCGCTGGTGCTGCCGTAAAAGGTCTTTTGCAACTTAATGAGGAAGGAAAATTTGGGCCAGATGATGTTGTTGTTGTTTTGTACCACGATCACGGAAGTCGTTATGTTGGTAAAATGTTTAATGATGACTGGATGCGTGAGCGCGGTTTTCTAGATGAAAAAATGACCGTGGCAGAAGATCTGATCAGAAATCATATAGACAAGCCACTTATTACTGTAAAAACTGAAGAGCTTGTTTCTCACGCAATTGAGCGTATGAGAGATTATAAAATTTCTCAAATCCCTGTAGAAGACATTACGGGTTTTGTGGGAGCGGTAGATGAAGCAGCCCTTTTTAGGGCTTATATGCAGGACAACGATGTAGCAGACACCCCTATTAAAGAAGTAATGGGAGATGCCTACCCAATAGTGAAGCGCACTACACCTATCTCAGAAGTTTCAAAACTTATCTCTAGGGAAAACAATGCGGTTTTAGTAGATCTCGGAGACGATAAATACCACATCATTACGAAGCACGATATAATTTCTGCCATATAAACTTCCGTTATTTTCTAAAAAAGAAAAATCGTACTTTGATCTCCTTTAAAATGGAGTCTGAGTGAAAGAGGATTTTTTACACTATCTATGGAAACATAAAAAGTTTGATTTTACCCAAATAAAATCAACGGATGGCGGTGATATTATCATTAGTCAAATCGGGTCTCACAACCATCTTGCGGGTCCAGATTTCTTTAATGCAACATTGGTTATTGCAGGTCAGCAGTGGGCGGGTAATGTAGAAATACACCTCAAATCTTCAGATTGGTATGCACACGGGCACGAGAAAGATAGGGCTTACGACAATGTCATATTGCACGTGGTCTGGGAACACGACATAGCCATTTATAGAGAAGACAATTCTGAAATACCTACCCTAGAGTTAAAAAAATACGTCTCTCAAGAAGCGCTAGCCAATTATAGAAATCTCTTTGCTCAACAGTCTGTAAAATGGATCAATTGTGAGAATGATATCAAGAACGTACCAGCGATGGTCCAGGATCATTGGTTAGAGCGACTGTATTTCGAACGTTTGAGCCGCAAGACAGCATCAATACAATTGCTACTGGAACGTTTGCAGAATGATTGGGAAGCATTGCTCTTCGTACTCTTGGCTAGAAGTTTTGGCACCAAGGTGAACGGAGCATCCTTTCAATCCCTTGCGCAAAGTATTCCCTTTAAGGTTATCAGAAAATGCGCCCAAGAGCCGTTTCAATTTGAAGCATTGCTATTCGGAATGGGTAATTTATTACCAGATGACACTACAGATAGTTATCCTATGCAATTGCAGGGAGAATTTGATTTTCTCGAAAGCAAATTTGGACTGAGTACGACGGGTATTTTGCCAGTCCAATTTTTTAAGCTCCGTCCAGATAATTTTCCAACCATCCGTTTGTCCCAGCTTGCTCAGCTTTATAATGCACATCAGCAGCTTTTTCAAAAGGTGGTGAGCGCCCAGAACGTTGAGGAGCTCTATAATGTATTTGATGTTAAGGCGTCGCCGTATTGGGATACACACTATTCCTTTGGTGCGAGTCAAAAAAAGAGAGTAAAAAAGCTCACAAAACCCTTTATAGATCTTCTTCTCATAAACACGGTGATCCCACTTAAATTTTATTATGCCCAACATCAAGGGAAAGATGAAAATGATTTGATCTTAGAGATGATTCAGTCCATTAAACCTGAAAGAAATACCATCATATCAACATACAATTCGATACGCAATCGACAAGCAACAAATGCTCAAGAAACTCAGGCGTTATTAGAACTTAAGAATTTTTACTGCAGCCCTAATAAGTGCCTCCAGTGCGGGATAGGAAATTATCTATTGGGTAGGTAGGGGGCTTTGTATGCTTTCACGAAAATTTCAAATTATAAAGGCATACCTATAATTAGGGTACACAGCTGACTTTAAGTCTATAATATATATTTTTCACAAGTAATACTTTAAATGCGTAACCTGGTTTAAGAGAATTTGCCACCACTCATAAATATTACTTAAAGCGGCCTAAAGCCGCGTTTTTATTAATCCTACATTGTATTTTTATAGGGCTATGAGAAGAGAACAAACACGAAGTGGTTTTATCTTTAAAACCTATGATTCTCCGGAGCAGTCATTATTTGACCAGCTGCTGGATATATTTCAAGAACTTATTACACACACCTCTGGTGACTTTGATGAAGCTATGGACTGGCTCGCAGAGCTAGACAAGGAGTACAAGCTCACCACAGAAGAATACACACTCGATGATTTTGTCCAAGAGCTTAAGGATAAAGGCTATATACGCGAGGAAATCAAGCCAGATGGCAAGAACGGAACAGCCATTACAGAAAAAACCGAACGAGCTATCCGTAAGCGTGCTTTAGATCAAATCTTTGGTAAGCTCAAGAAAAGTTCAGAAGGTAACCATAGGTCGAAAGTTAATGGTAGAGGAGACGAGCATACGGGAGATTATCGGGAATATAGATTTGGGGATCCATTAGAAAGAATTTCTATCACGGAGAGTTTGCGCAACGCCCAGATCAACAATGGTGCTGGTGATTTTAGCCTTCGCGAAAATGACCTAGTCGTAGAAGAGACACATTTTAAAGCCCAGATGAGCACGGTGTTAATGATTGATATTTCTCACTCTATGATCTTATACGGCGAGGATCGGATTACTCCAGCCAAAAAGGTAGCTATGGCACTTGCTCAGTTAATCACCACGCGCTATCCCAAGGACACACTAGATATCATAGTTTTTGGTAATGACGCTTGGCCTATAAAAATAAAAGACCTTCCGTATTTGCAAGTGGGGCCTTATCATACCAATACGGTTGCGGGACTCGATCTCGCATTAGATATTTTGAGGAGACAGCGAAATACCAACAAGCAGATTTTTATGATTACAGATGGTAAGCCTAGCTGCCTCAAGCTCAAAGATGGCAGGTACTACAAAAATCCAAATGGTCTAGATCAACATATTGTAGGTAAGTGCTATGATAAAGCACGACAAGCCAGAAAACTCAAAATACCTATTACCACCTTTATGATTGCAAATGATTCTTACCTACAGCAGTTTGTAGACAATTTTACAGAAGCAAATCAAGGTAAGGCTTTCTACACAGGTCTTCAGGGCTTGGGCGGAATGATTTTTCAAGATTATGAGGCTAATAGGAAAAAGAGAATAAGATAAAAAATCAGCAGCGTTATAAAAGAGATTTGCAATAGATGCAGGTCATTTAATGACTCGAAAATTTAAGTAAAAAAAACACTTCGGTTTCTTCCGGAGATTATACAAGACTATGAAAGAGATAAAAACACTAGGACAATTAAAAGAAAAAGGATGGACGTCACGAAGTATTAAAGATGAGCTTCGAGAACATCTTATAGAAAAATTAAAATCAGGAAAACCCACCTTTGAGGGAATTCACGGCTATGAACACACCGTGATTCCAGAATTGGAAAGAGCGATACTTTCTAAGCATAACATCAATTTATTGGGATTAAGAGGCCAGGCAAAAACAAGACTCGCCCGCCAGATGGTCAATTTACTGGATGAGTGGATGCCCATAGTTGCTGGATCAGAAATTAATGATGATCCACTTAAACCTATTTCAAGATTTGCAACAGAACTTATAGAAGAAAAAGGTGATGATACGCCTATTGAATGGGTGCATAGAGACGAGAGGTTTGCAGAGAAGCTTGCTACGCCAGACGTGACTGTAGCAGATATTGTAGGGGATGTAGATCCCATTAAAGCATCAAATTTAAAGTTGAGTTATGCAGATGACCGCGTGATTCACTACGGGATGATACCTAGAGCAAATAGGAGCATCTTTGTTATTAATGAGCTTCCTGACCTACAAGCACGTATTCAAGTGGCGCTATTTAATATTTTACAAGAAGGAGATGTGCAAATAAGAGGTTTTAAGTTGAGATTGCCATTAGATATGCAATTTGTATTTACAGCAAACCCAGAAGACTATACTAATAGAGGTTCTATAGTGACTCCACTTAAAGACAGGATTGGTTCGCAGATCCTTACACACTATCCGGAGACTGTAGAAATAGCGAGAAAAATAACGGAGCAGGAAGCTAAGCTGGACGAGCGCCAAAAAACAAAAGTACACGTTCCTGATATTGTTAAAGATCTTTTGGAAGAAATAAGCTTTGTTGCCAGGGAGAGCGAATTTATTGATGAAAAGAGTGGTATAAGTGCCCGTATGAGTATTACAGCTTTTGAAAACCTTATGAGCACAGCCGAACGTCGTATGCTCATAAGTGGAGAGGAAACTACCGCTATACGCTTTTCAGACCTTATGGGTATAATTCCTGCGATTACAGGAAAGGTAGAGCTCGTTTACGAAGGAGAACAAGAAGGGGCCGGAGAAGTAGCAAAGATTTTAATAGGCGACGCAACCAAATCACTTTTTGATGATTATTTCCCTAAAATCGAAAAGCTTAAAAAAGAAGAGGATGAAGATCCTTACGAAAATGTGTTGGCTTGGTTTTTTGAGCAGAGCGGTTTTGAGCTAGAAGATAATCTTACAGACAAGGAGTATAAATTGATGCTAGATAGCATCGTTCCGTTAGATGAATTAATAAAAAAATACCAACCAGATGTAGCGGAGAAGGATACGTATTTTCTAAAGGAATTTGTCCTTTGGGGTCTCGTGGAATATAAGAAGTTAAGCAAGTATAAGCTTACAACGGGAATGAGATTTAATGACCTCTATGGATCTTACATCTCTGGATTGAGTTAATTTTTGTATTTAATCAATAGCTTTATATAATTTATATAACAAACTGATAATTAATTATATATTTACATTTTTTAGACTAAACTAAAAAGGAAAAGAGCCGTAAATGTATGGCTCTTTTCCTTTTCTAACTTTTTCTATTTACTAAAATTAAGAGGATGCTATTTTTATATTTCACTGAAATATAAGACGTCCTGTAAAGAGTTCTTCCACTTCAACTATAGGAGGTTCATTTACAGAAATGACATCGCCAGTTGCTTTTATGATACCACCTATTCTGTCGATAGGATGTACGATCATATCTGCAGCTCCTGTATGTGCAATAGTTAAATCATTGACTAAGAAATCACGCGCATCCAACTGAGGAAACTCATCAGAAAAATTTATAGAGGCAGTTTCTGCTTGTCCGGAGATGATAAAGTTGCTACTTCCATTTGCAGCTATTCTCAACGTTTGGCAATTAAGATTTAAGATAACGGAGCCACTTTTATTGGCATCTTCAATATTGAGACTATTAGGATTTGTGTTGCTCCATATCAATAGCTCTGGATAAGTAAGTACACCCTCGCTCCTTAGCTCAAAAGCTGAGGCTTGTCTTATAAATGTAATATTAGGTGAGGTTACGGTTACTAAGGTTCTTCCGTATTCCCTTAAAAAGTTGCAGCCATTATTATTTTGAAGGATCAGTGTTTCCTCTAGAACCTCCACATTTAGATCTGGAACGAGGTTCTCTCCAGTTTCTATAAGTACCGATTGTATGGGACCTTCTTTGAGAATGACGCGGATATCGTCCTCCATTTGGATTTTAGTAAAAAAAGCAACAGAAATTTCTTTCGTGATAAGGGCACCATCCACTTGAAAGCAGTCATTTGCGTTCTCAGAGTCGCAAGAGGTCATTGCCATCAGTAAAATACTGTAAATGCACAAAAATTTTCGCGAAAGCACAAAAGTAAACATATGGTATACGTGATTCATAACCTGTAGCCTATTCCAAATTCTATCGCCTCTGCTTTTGCACCGTGTACTTTTACTGCCACGGAAGCACTTATGTGGTCACCAAAGTAGTTCCTGAGCCCTATGCGCTCATAAAACCTTCCCTCAAAATCGTAGGGATAATAGGCATAGTACCCAACGTGCGCGAGAAATGCCATAGTATTAAATCGTAATTCGTGGCCTATAAAAACACCTACGCGTTTCCAATCCTGATCTTTTGTAACCCCAAATTGTGGAAAAGCAACGGAGAGAAACTCAATTTCATTTTTCAAAAAAGGCGAAAAGAAAACCTCAGCACCTATGAGTATCTTACTTTTTTTGCTCAAAACTTTATCCCCAAAAACGCTCAAAACCAGAAAGGGTTCTTGTCCTAAATTTATATAGTCACTTTCATTGAGCCCCGTACTTAGTTGGGCATTAAAGGTAATAGGCTCGCTATATTTTTCTCTTGGGCCTCTAGGTATATACTCTGGTGTAGCGGTTTCTTGATAGAGGAGCCCGAGATGGAGGGCTAGCGTATTTGTACTTGTATTAGGAGACCTTATACTTCCATTAGAACCGTGTAAAAATGTAAATCCTGCTTGTACATTTATTGTTGGAGTAATCTTCTGCTCATAGTTGAGCATAAACATCGTTGCACTAAATAATGTAGAGCCATAGGCATTATTTGCTACATTAGTAGTTATGTCAAAAGGATTTGTGGAGTAACCTATCCCTTGCGCAACCCGTGTTTTTAGCTTTCTATTAAAAAAGTAAAAGTTGTAGTGGGCGAGTAGGTTATAGGTATCACCTAGATCTTCACTCTTAAGATCCTGAAAAGCAAAGGTCAAACCCCAATCCGGATAATTGTATCGACGTTCCCACTCATTAATGCCATAGGTTTTACGATTATAACTAAGAATGATCCCTTCGGGATGCCCTGTAATAAGGGATGCGATGTCTTTACTATGTTTTAAAATACTCCCGTAAAAATAAGTAGCCTCTAGAGAATAAGGCTTTACTTCTTGAGCACTACATAAAGCATAGGAGAACATAAAACTGGCGGCGACTAGAGATTTAAACATCGCATAAAAATAGTTAAAGATTTTGAAGCGGAGCCCTCAAAATAACCCCTAAGAATCGTATTTCTGCTTTCGCGAAAATGTGATCTTGATTCTCATCCATTACGTCGCAATGCTATTTCTTATCTAATCTCCTCAATCACACTACCGCAGGTGAGCATCGCATCGCCATAATAGGGATTACGAACATCTTCAGTTGAACTCAACCACAGTGCACCCTTATTATTATTTGCCATAGGACATTTTTGCACGTAAATAGTGTTTGAGGGATCTTCTATATTCATCGCGAGGGCTACCATATGTTCATTGAGAATCACAAAATGATCTCGCTGATTTTCGAGAATATCGTTCTCTGTAATGGTTTTTAGCATTTTAATGCTTTGGCTAAAGTGGGAAGTTTCCATTTTTTCCAAACGACTCGTATTTATAGTTCTCAATTTATCGGACAACGCTTTCGCGGATGCAGTAACTTTCCTACTGTCACTGCCACAAAAGCATCCTTGAGTTTTAGATAAGCTGGTAGCGCATCCATAAAATCTTTCTGAAATGCAACTGGTAACACTATCTTCATCTCTTTCATTGAAGACATAGCTGTCATCGTAGTGGCTACTTTCCCTTGATTCATCATAGACTTTTTACCTTGTAACTGGGCAGCGGCATCTACAGTAAAAGTTCCGTTAGTCACGATTTCGTCACCGTTCTGAAGCCCAGAAGTAATTTGATATATATCTCCAGCTCTGCTGCCTATCGTCACTTCACGCATTTCAAAAACAGGCTCGTTAGGATTTGTTTTAATATAAACCAGAGAACGCTCTCCTGTCCACAAAACAGCCGTAGCAGGGATAGATAGCATCTCTGTAGACTCTACAGTTGCCGAGCTTGCTACTTTTCCAGTTACAAACATTCCTGGTTTGAATAGATCTTCTTTGTTATTTAGAGTTGCTCTGATAGAAACCGTACGGGTTGCCGTGTTTAGAATGGGGTCAATGAAGGAAATGGTAGCATCAAATTCTCTATTAGGATAGGCATTAGTGGTCACCTTAATTTTCTGCCCTTTTTTAAACTGCGATATCTGGTTCTCATACCCATCAAATTCGGCCCAGACCGTATTGAGATTACTTACTTTTAAAATAGGCTGTCCTTGCTTTACATAGTCACCCTCGCGTGCCATCACTTCGATAACGGTGCCAGAAACAGTGGCATAAATAGGAAAATTTTCGACCACTTTTCCGGTAGACTCAATCTTGCTGATTTGGCTCTCGGAGAGTTTCCAGTTCTTTAATTTATTGCGCACTGCATTATATAAGGCTGGTTGCGATTCTTTTAAAGAAGCCGCCGTTATTAACTCTTGCTGAGCCGCCACTAAAGTGGGTGCGTACATAGTTGCAAGTAACTGCCCACGACTGATGTTTTGTCCTTCATAGTTTACGTTCAAACGTTCGATGCGTCCATCAAAATAGCTCGCTTGGATGGCGTTATTTTCTTCATTTGTAGCAATCTTACCAGAAAGGGAAATCATTCCATCTTCATTGTCCTGCAGGCATTTTGCTACCTACAGTAGTAGTCTGGATATTTGCCAGTGCCATTGCATTTTCCGTCATTTGGATTTCATTGGGAGCTAGACCATCAGCACTCGTTTCGGCGGGGATTAGGTCCATTCCACAAATAGGGCAATCACCAGGTTCTGATTGCATTATCTGTGGGTGCATCGAGCAGGTCCACAGAGGTTGATTATTTGATTCTTTGATGTGTGAATGTGCAGATGGTTCTTCAATTGCCATTCCCTCTTGCGATGCACTACCAAATAATAGCCATCCCCCTAAAAGTCCAATGACTAATGCAATACCGATATATAAAATATTTTTATTCATAACTACTGTAATTTTAAGGTGTCACTACATCGCGCTAGGGATAGCAGTGGAAATCCTTTTTTACTTTTTCAGTAAAAAAGATTGCAATGGATAGCCCGCTCGAGCGCCCAAATACAACTACTTACTGTTCTCTAATCTATTAATCATCGCTTTCATCTCCTCAATTTCTTTCTTTTGAGCTTCGATAATAGCTTCTGCTAGTTCTTTAACTTCAGGATCTTGTATATCTGCGCGTTCACTAGTCAAAATAGCAATCGAGTGGTGCGGGATCATTGCTCTCATCCAAAGTACATCACCTACCGTTGATTTTTGCTCACGCACGAGTGTAAGGGCGCCCACAAAGAGCACGATGCTCCCTAAAACGATAGCGATATTTTTGTTTTTATTCTTGTACATATTGCGCATTGCTACAAACATGATAATAGCCATTGTCGCAATCCCTAAGCAGACCATATAAAATCGTGTAAGACTAAAATAGACGTGGTCAATTTCATAGGTGTTTAAATACATCGTGATGTACATTGCTATAAATGATGCGGCGAGCATTGCAACAAATTTTGTGTAATTTCCTTTATTCATTGAGTCGTTGTTCGATGGTTCTGAATTCATAATAATGGTTTTAAATTATATGTAATTAATTAACATAAGCACTGCCATCACTATCATAATAGCATTTTCTATAAAGGTGGCTTCGGTCATTGGTAATTTAAGTGCGGTTCCCAGACAGGCGCATTGGATAGACTTTTTGTTGAGCAATGTTCTGGTTACGCCTATGGTGGTGATCCCTAAAATAACTAGCGTTAGCACAAGGGCGATAGGGATGTCCAATCGCATTAAAAAAAGTATCCCGAGTGCAGTTTCTATAAATGGATATATCCAGCCGTATAAAGGGAATACCTTAGCCAAGGGATCGTACATGCTAAAACTTTCGGAAAATCCTTTTAAATCTAAAATCTTAAAGAAACTAAAAACAATAAAAAACAATCCCATAAAATCGAGCATCGCTTCATTCCAAGACGGTCTGTTGTAGTTGAGTAAAACTGTTGCTCCCGTAATATATACTAAGATAATGAGAAGCGGTTTTAATTGCTGTAGTTTTGATTTTTCTTCTGCCTTTGCGAAAATGTCATCACTTTGAACAGCGCTAGAAGCAAATACATTATTCTCTTTTTTCTTTTCTGTAATCGTGTATTTTTCTGGAAGCGCTTCTTGTAGGGTAGTCGTCGAAATATGAGAATCCATAGTAACTACTGCTTCCTCTTTTTCTAAATCTACTATTGCACTGCTTACACCAGCGACTGCATTGAGTTTGTTCTCAACACCCCTGCGGCACCCGTTACAGGTCATTCCTGATACTATATAAGTATGTGTCATTGTTCTTCTGTTTTAGAATATAAATTTTACAATAAGTCCTCCCGCAAGCCATAAATAACACGCAAAGGCAAGATATTTTAAAACCTTTTCCAGTAGCGGACTCTTTGGCGCCATTTCACTCATCTGATGATCTACATCCTTCTTTTTAAAGAAACCTAAATAAACCAAATACCCAGAAATTAATAGAAAGGCAATATTCAAAAAGAATGTATAATCCAGTTTAAAAAACTCACTATCTTGAATTTTTACCTGTGAAGGATCTGGTAAAATATGCAATAGGTCAAAACTATAATGGAGGATGTAGTGCTGTACCAATGAGTGCAGTAAAAAGCAAGAACAATATAAAAAGCGACATCTTCCAGCCGTAATATTTGGCATTGATCCGCAATACAGGGAACACCACTAAGTCACTAAAAATAAACGCCATCACCCCAGCAAAACTAACTCCTTTTCCAAAGAGCAACGCCGCTAAAGGAATATTACCCATCGAACCAATAAAGGTTAAAAAGGCTGCTATAGGTCCTACCACAATATGTTCCATAATTTCCCAAAATGTGAATGCTGTATTTCCTTGTCCACTATTGATGAATAAGGTTTCAAAAAATGAATCTGGAATAAAGGCAGCGACGATACCTGCAATGGTAAATCCTACGGTCACGTCTTTCCAGACCATTTGCCATTCCATTTTGTACTTTTTGGCAACACGCGCCCAGTTATTTTCTTTCTGGATTTGCTTCTTCCAGTCTTTGCCGTCATCCATCGCATCATCGCCTTCGTCTTCTAGCTTTTTTCGTGCATTTTTGATAAGCTTTTTGGGATTGATAAGGCGTATGAGTGCCCAGCAAATGAGAATGAGTAAAATGCCTCCTACGTATTCACCTACCACAAATTGCCATCCTAGAAAAATGGAAATAATGATACCCAATTCAATAACGAGGTTAGTAGAAGCCAATAAAAAAGCCATCGAAGACACAAAACTTGCTCCCTTCTTAAAAATAGATTTAGTACCAGCCAATGCCGAAAAACTACAAGAACTGCTTATAAAACCAAAAAAGGTTCCCAAAAGCATACTCTTGCCTTCGTTCTCGCCCATAGCCTTCTGCATTTTGTCTTGAGTGACAAAAATTTGAATCATACTACTAATAATATATCCCAAAATAAACGCCCATAGCGCCATCCAGAAAAATCCCGTAGTGGTATATGCGGCCTCGCCCCATTGTTTTATAAAATTATTCATCACACGCTACATTTTTATCAAGGATAAGCGACACTTGATGTCTAGGGAACACCTAGTGTGCTTTTCCCGTATGCCTTTTAGGGATAAAAGGCAAAAATTACTTTTTAATTGTCTCCTTTACAGCGCCACATTTGAGCATACGATCTCCAAAGTATGGGTTGCGTATCTCTGCCGTATCGCTATACCAGAAAGCACCTGTATTATTAAATGCCATTGGGCAAAACTGCTTGTACATTGTCCCGCTTGCAAGTGCCTCTTTAAACATTGTCCCTGCTTTATCAGTAAATTCAGAAAATAGCTCGCGTTGCTTTTCTAAGTCATCACTATCTGCCATTTGCTGGGCTAAGTTTTTCAAGTCAGCGGTGTCTTCGGTTAGGATTGATGCTATGTTACTTGCAGCACTTTGTACAGCCGTGAGGTCAGACTTTACAAAAGCAGTCTTCAGCTCCAAATAAGTATCCCAAACCTTGCCGGTCATTTCGTTTTCAAAGGTCTGAACAGTGGCGTCTGCACTTATTTCCTTTTCTTCAGTTCCTGTGATCTTTGCGTCTTGGGTGTTTTCTTTACAGCCTATTATAATTGTTAGAAGTATAGAGGCTAACATAGTAGTGCGTATTATTTTCATAATTTCTAGATAGAATGATTATTTATTCATTTTTTTCTTCATCTCTTTTTTCATCAGTTCGTTATTGTGAATTTTCTCCAATAACACCTCCCGACCCTTTTCACTTGACATCATTTTATCAAGTATTTTGGTTTGCATCTTTTTCATCATTTCAGGGTTCTCGTCCATCATCTTTTGCATATGAGACTGCATTTTTTCTTTCATTTCAGGATTCTTCTCCATCATCATTTTCATTCCTCCAGATTCCATTTGTTGCATATGCGCCTTCATCAACACTTTTTTTGCTTCCTCGTCTTCTCGGGCTAAGGCTATAAAATTTGACAATTCATTGGGGTTTGAGATAATCTCCTTGTAAATAGCCTTCTTATTGTCTTCGCTTTTTAAGATATCTGTAGCGGTATAATTTGATTTACAGCTCGCTAGTAAACCTATAATTGATAGAAATGCGATTTTTTTAATTGTTTTCATCATTGTGGTATGTATTTAATAGTGTACTATATTATTAATCGTGCTGCACTCCGTCCATATGGTCTTCATCTATATGTTTAGTATCGTCGTCCATATGATCTGTATCATTATCCATATGCTCAGCATCATCACTCATATGCTCGTCGCCGTGATCCATTTCCATATGGTCATTTGTCTCCATATGATCGTCAGTATGTGCTTCTTCTTTAACTGTTTCTCTACAACTGCTCAAAAGGACAAAGCAAAAAACTATTAGAAATATCGATGTTTTTTGTAAATAATTTTTCATAATAAAGGTTTTAAGGGTTATAAATAGTTCAAATAAAAGTACTAAGGTTAGCTAGTAATTTCTGTTATAATTCTGGTTCATATTTATAGAATTTGGTCTAAAGAATTTCTAAAATTTTGTCGTTGATTCTTATATTCTGTTAAACTCATTTTAGTTTCGCGCTTAAACTGTCCACTTAGATGATTGACACTATTGTAATCGAGTAATTGGCTTATTTCGGTAAAATTATGCTCCTCCAGCTGGATGAGTTCTTTCACCTTTTCCATTTTTAGCTTTATAAAATATTTCTCTATAGTGATGTGTTCTGTGCCAGAAAACATTTTACTTATCTTAGAATATTCTGTATGAAGCTGGTACTCTAGGTATTTTGAAAGTGTCTCATTTAACACTAAGGGTAATTGCTGTAATAGTTTTATAAGCTTATTTTTTACTTGTTCTACCAATTGCTGATCTTGGCCTAATAAAATGGTAAAACCATTTTCTTCAAGAACCTTCTCTATCTTTTCAAAATCACTCTTTGATTGTTGAACGTAGGTCAGCATTCCAAGCTCAATATGCCTTAAATCTATATCTATTAATTCCAAGTCCATCTGGATCACTTTGATACAGCGATCGCAAACCATATTTTTAATAAAAAGTTTCTTCTCCACGCCTTAATTAATCAAATAATTTATAATTGCCGATTGGGTATAGTACTCCTGTGTAGCATATACTTGATTCATTTGAAACTTCAATTGCAACTCTTGAATGTCCAGCACATCGTTAAAATCAATAGTGCCGGTCTCGTAGTTTTTAATTAAAATTTCTTCGGCGTTTCTCGCTTGTTTTAGGTTTTTTTCTTGGGTATTATAAGCAATACGGGCTTGATTGCGCTGTGATACTGCTTTCGCGAAAGCGGACTCCAGCATTAGCAATCGCTCATTCTTTTGCAGCTCGATTTCTTGTTGTTGCAGTTTATTTTGCCTTGAAATAGAGGAATACCGATTATTGAATATTGGGATGGTACACCGAAACCATAGGCATCAAAATATCTTTCCCATTATCGATAGGATTCATATCGGTGCGCTCGCTCACGGGCAAATAATCCACACCAAAACCGATCATAGGCAACCCTTCCCGCTGGTTGAGCAATTCAGACTGTGCTACAGATTCATAGAGTTTATCATATTTGAGTAATTCTGGATTGAGTTGTAAGGCATCTATCGCGGCAATTACATCTATTTCTGGTAAAACCATTACTCCGGGAATTTCGATTTGTGAATTTGGTTCCGTATTCAAAAGATTGTTGAAAGCGATCTGTTCTGCTTTGTAGGCTTCTTCTAATACTTCTTTTTGCTGTTGCAATTCATTCTGTCTGATCTGTAATTTGAGCACATCTACTGCACTCGCTTTTCCAACTTCCACCGAAGTTAATGCCAGTCGTTCATAAGTATCTAATAGTTTAATATTCTCCTCGAGCACTTGCTGTTTAGCACGAATGGAATACAAATTGTAATATGATTGCGACACAGAAAGCGCGAGCTTACGTTTTGCAATCGTGATGTCAACGTAGGTTGCATCTGCCATTGAACTTGCATAATTTTCACGAGCGGTAATCGTACCAAACCAAGGTAACATCTGCTTCACGCCAATTCTAGCACGTTGTGCGCCCGTACGTGTTTCTGGTGTACTTACAAAATAGCCAGCGCTTATTTCGGTATTCGGAATCCAGTCTGCTTCATTTACCTTTTCTTCGGCAATGTTATAGCGCAGTTCAAAAGCCTGAATGTCTGGATTGTTTTGCTGGGCGGTGGTGATGTAGGATTGTAATTCTTGTGCACCAGCAAAGTGAAAAGTGAAAAGTGAAAAACTAAAAATCATCACTTGTCTGAAGTGAAAAGTAAAAAGTGTGAAATCTAACCTTTGTAACGTTTTTATAAGAAAATTAAAACGGGAATACATATAATTCTTCATCTCTTGAAATATGGACATAGCACTTTGCTTTTTCAATAAAATGAATAATTCACTTTTCACTTTCATCTGTTCCTTATTAGCTTTTATCGTTTCCATATTACATTCTGGATTTAGTCGTTTTAATAGAACTCACAAGCATCGCTACTAACTCTTTACAATCTGACACTAATAACTTGTGCCTACTTTTATCAATATAATTTGTGTCCTTAAGTAAATCAATCCAGTAAACAGACTCATTTGCCTCTTTCAATGAAATACTCATCTTGTTGACAAAGTCTTTCTTGCTTCGAGCAAATTCAGCTTCACGTATAAATGCGCCTATAGCAGTACCACTTCTCAATAGTTGTTTACTTAACACATATTCTTTCTTTTCAGACACCAACATTTGTGAAAGTTTCACAATTAAAATCGAAAACTTATAACTCTTACTCCTCAAAATACTCTCAGCCATAATCACTACTTTTAATAAACAAATTTTCAGTTTATCCCTTCAAGTTTTTCACTTTCACTTTTAGTTTTTCACTTAAAGTTTTCCACTTTCCACTTTCCACTTTCCACTTTCCACTTTCCACTTTTAGTTTTTCACTTTCCACTTTTTACTTTTCACTTTCCACTTTTAGTTTTTCACTTTCCACTTTTTACTTTTCACTTTTAGTTTTCCACTTTCCACTTTCCACTTTTCACTTTCCACTTTTAGTTTTTCACTTTTCACTCTAAGTTGATACTCCTCCCTCCAACTATACAGCACGGGTACCAAGAAATACGACGTGATATCGATAATCATTCCGCCAAATATGGGGATGGCCATAGGCATCATAATATCACTTCCTTTTCCTGTTGATGTGAGAATAGGCAGTAATGCTAGAACGGTGGTAACCGTCGTCATCAAACACGGACGTATACGTTTGCCAGCAGCCTTCAGTGCAGCTAGTCTCACGCTCTTTTTATCAATGGGATTTTCACGGTCAAAGGTTTGCTTTAGATAGGTGGCCATCACCACACCATCATCTGTTGCGATACCAAAAAGGGCAATAAATCCTACCCAAACAGCCACACTTAAGTTGACCGTCTTCATATTAAAGAGTTCGCGCATATTCTCTCCAAAAAGGCTAAAATTGAAAAACCAATCCTGACCATATAGCCAAATCATTATAAAACCACCTGCAAACGCCACCGTAATTCCCGTAAATACCATAAGTGAGGTGGATACCGAGCGGAACTGGAAGTACAAAATCAAAAAGATAACTGCTAGTGCTAATGGTACAATCACAGAAAGCGTTTTCTCTGCCCGCAACTGATTTTCATAGGTTCCTGTAAATCGATAGCTGATTCCTTGAGGGACCATCAGGCTTCCGTTATCAATGCGTTCTTGAATTAGTGCCTGTGCATTCTCAACCACTTCAACCTCTGCAAAGCCATCAAGTTTATCAAAAAGTACATAACCAACTAAAAACGTGTCTTCACTCTTAATAACCTGTGGTCCTTGCTCATATTTTATCTCTACCAACTCACTGAGAGGCACGGGACTTCCATTTGCGACAGGAACATAAATATTTCTAAGGTCTTCGGGGTTGGCTCTTAGTTCGCGAGGGTAGCGCACACGCACTGCATAGCGCTCACGACCTTCTACGGTTTGGGTAAGTGGCATACCGCCCACGGCAACTTTTAAGACTTCTTGTACATCCATCACAGATACACCGTACCGAGCTAGTTGGTCGCGTTTTATGTCTATCAATAAGTAAGGCTTCCCAACGATACGGTCGGCAAAAACGGCTTGTTCTTTTACGCCCTCAGACTGTTTGAGGATTTCCTCTAGTTGTACCCCAAAGTTTTCGATGGTTTTTAAATCTGGACCTTTTACTTTAATGCCCATAGGCGCACGCATTCCTGTTTGCAGCATTACGAGACGGGTCTCGATGGGTTGTAATTTGGGCGCAGAAGTAACGCCGGGTAGTTTGGTAACCTTGACAATTTCATTCCAAATATCATCAGGACTTGTAATAGCTGGCCGCCAGTTCCTAAAGTATTCCCCGTTTTTATCTTCAATTAGATCTGTGTTTGTCACATTGAAGGTAGAAGAAATTTTTCTCGCAGCACGCGCGTTCTCGATATCGCTTGAACTGACATCGATATTCTCATTAAAGACCAACTGATTACTTTTAAGTACAAAAAGGCCATCGTCATTTATTTTGTAGCGTTGTCGTTCCCCTTGCGCGTTGCGCATATACTCAGATTTGTACTGTATTACATTCTCGTACATTGATAGCGGCGCTGGGTCTAACGCAGATTCTGTTCGGCCGGCTTTTCCTACTACGGTTTCGATCTCTGGGATGCTCGCCACCGCCATATCCAGCTGTTGCAAAACGCGTTTATTTTCTTCTACGCCAGCGTGGGGAAGGGATGTGGGCATCAATAAGAAGGACCCTTCGTTAAGTGCAGGCATAAATTCCTTACCTGTGTTGCGTGCTATAATAATTCCTAAAGTCAATACCGTTACAGGAATTACCAGGAATAGTATTTTGTTTGCCAGAGCCCAGCCTAAAATACGATCATAGTAGATTCTGAGCAGAGAGAAAATTCCTAATACGCCAAAACAGATTACAGAAACAAAAATTAAATTCATCACAATGCTTCTATCAAACCCAAGCGGGCGCCAGTATTCGGCGAGTAAGAAGATGATTGCGGTGGCCGAGATAATGATGTCTATGAGGTTTTTACGCTTTCGCGAAAGCATACTTTTTATAGTCAACAGTGCCGTAATTGCAAAGGCAATCAGGATAAGACCCAGCCAGTACCCATATACGATTGCGAAGACTCCTAATAGGATTAAAAGGCCGTTAAGAATATATTTTGACCGCTCACGAATACTGGTTTTTTTGAATAAAGAAGCAGCAAATGGCGGAATTAAAAAGAGCGCGATCACAAGTGATGCGCTAAGCGCCATCGTTTTGGTAAACGCTAAGGGGCGAAATAATTTACCTTCTGCACCGATCATCGTAAAAACAGGAATAAAACTAATAATGGTTGTCAGAACGGCCGTGAGGATGGCTCCAGAAACTTCGGCAGTTGCGTTGTAGATTACTTGGTTGATTGATAGAGGTTCGAGGCCCGAAGTTGGAGGTTGGATCCTTGATTCTTGCAAATTATTTTGTCCTAGCACCGAACTTCCAGCTTCCAGCGTCTGTCTTGCACTTTCTAATCTCTCTTCCTCATCATCGAGATGACGTATCATATTTTCGGCGAGAATAACACCTACATCGACCATTGTGCCGATGGCTATTGCGATTCCTGATAGCGCAACAATATTTGCATCTACGTTAAAGAGCTTCATTGTGATAAAGACCATCAACACTGCGACGGGTAATAATCCCGAAATGAGGATGGATGCTCGCAGATTGAACACCATTAAGATGATGACTAAAATGGTGATGAGAATTTCTAGCGTGAGGGCTTCATTTAAGGTATGAAGTGTTTCTTGAATAAGCTGCGTTCGATCATAGAAAGGAACAATCGTTAGTTGGGAAATTGTTCCATCGGTTAAGGTTTTTGTGGGTAAGCCAGAACTGAGTTCGGCTATCTGTTCTTTTACATTAGTAATCACTTCTAGCGGATTTGCACCGTAGCGAGCTACTACCACGCCACCTACGACTTCGGCGCCTTCTTTGTCCAAGATGCCTCGTCTGGTAGCGGGGCCTAAATGCACATTTGCCACGTCTTTGATACGTATGGACGTGAAGTTTTCTGAATCAACTACTGCATTTTCTAAATCTTCAATAGACTTTACATACCCCAATCCACGCACGAGATATTCTGCTTGATTGATTTCTAGGGTTTGTGCGCCTATATCTTGATTGCTTTCTTTGACAGCTTTCGCAATTTGGCTTAAACTTATGTTGTACTGACGCATTTTTTCTGGGTCAATGTCTACTTGGTATTCTTGTACATATCCGCCTATAGAAGCCACTTCAGAAACGCCGGGCGCAGAAGAAAGTCCATATTTCACATAGTAATCCTGTATGCTGCGTAGTTCTTGTAAATCCCACCCGCCAGTCACGTTACCTTCTTTGTCACGTCCTTCTAGGGTATACCAAAATATTTGGCCAAGTCCAGTAGCATCTGGTCCTAACGATGGATTGGTGCCGTCTGGCAGGAGGTTTGCTGGCAAGTGAATTTAGCTTTTCCAGAATGCGACTGCGTGACCAATAAAACTCTATATCTTCTTCAAAAATAATGTAGATGCTTGAAAAGCCAAACATCGAAGAACTCCGAATGGTTTTTACACCAGGGATTCCGAGTAGGGAAGTGGTAAGCGGGTAGGTAATCTGGTCTTCAATATCCTGTGGAGATCGGCCTTCCCATTTGGTAAAAACTATTTGCTGATTTTCACCTATATCAGGTATTGCATCCACCGCAACGGGATTTGTAGGTAAAAAACCAGTATCCCAATTGAAGGGTGCATTTACAACTCCCCAACCCACAAATAATGCGAGAAACAGCACTGCAACTAGCTTATTCTCGATAAGAAATTTGATCGCTTTATTAAGCATATGTTTTGATATTTAAATAGTAGAGTCTATTCCGTAACGTGTGGAATAATAAAAGTTACGCTTTCGCGAAAGCGTACTTACCCATCATATGATGGACGTTACTATATAAATATCAGATTAAAAATATCTGGTGGAGCACCTGTATATCCTGCCTGAGAAAGGGAGGTGAATACACTACAAAAGGAATTTCTTTCTTTTCTGAAGTGTTGAATAAAGAAAGGTAAGAATATGTGAATGACGCAATGAAGGTCTGCTGCTCAAGAGAAAATGACTCAAAGGAATTTTTGAGGTCGTCTTGTCCTTGAACAATGATCTGCTTGTCTGAACAACACGACTTTTGAGAAAATACAGGATTTTTACAAGTTGGCTGAACGGCCGTCTGTGACATTTTCTCCATCCCACACGTCTTAGGACTTTGAAAAATTGCAAAATCTACCATAGATTCACCACAATAATGCATATCAACGGTAAATGACATTGTAGTAAAAAGTACTACAAAAGCCATAGAGATAGCTATTGATTTGTGAATGAGTTGTTTCATTTGTGCTACAAAGGTAAATTATTATTTTAACTTTTGATTCTGTTTAACGATTCCTTAGGTTAGTGCGTTGTGCTATTATGTATGTAATCGCAGATTATATGATTGAAAACAATTTCCTAATCTACTCACCTAGTTGATTATATTTAGTTCTTAATCATAGGTAAGTGATCAGAACAGCGTTGTTTCTTTTGTGCTTAATTATAATTACTTCTTGTGGAAGTTCGAATGCTATTGATTCTTTTTATGAAGCCCATAAGGATGATGACCAGATACAGGCGGTACGAGTGGCGAGGTTTATGTTAACTTTATTAGTATGCATTTCACCAGAAATAGAAGCTCTTATAGGGAATACAAAATATTTAAGGTATATACAGTTGCCTAGTGCTACAGAAGAGCTTACAATATATCCCAAGAACGAGATGACAGCAATGACAGAAGAAACATTTATGGAAGCCTATCGTAACAATGCCAAACGTAAACGCAATGTAGTCCCTCTCAGAGAGAAAGAAGATGCGGTGAATGAAATTGTGATCTACAATGATGATGCTGAAAAAGGGTCTTTTCTATATTTTAAAGGAGATTTTGATCCGATACAGGGAAGGCAGATGATATAAAATAACGGTTTCCATAAGTTGAAGGAAGGCGTTGCCAAGCAATTTAATATAGTTTGAGATCCGAATAATTTATGAACGTCACGGTTAAAATTTTACTCTCATCATAAAATTTGTTGTGAGCCCCAGCGATTCTCTTGAAAATTTCCTTGGAGTACCATCCGTAGTAATTCTATAATAATTGTTAATCGTATTGTCTCTATTCAAGGCATTCCATATAGACGCGCCTAATTCTACAGTACATTTTTCAGAGAGATTTACATTATAAAGAGCAGAGGCATCCAGCCGATAATAATCTGCTAATCTTGAGCTATTTGCTACTCCAAAATTTATTTCTTCATCAATGATTTCATTTCCCAAGAGAGGGGTGGAAGTGGGTTTACCTGTTCTATAATTTAATCCCGTTGAAATAGTAAAATTTTCATATATATAGGTAGCTCCGAGTGTGAATGAATGCGTTGTTTCAAAATTGCTAGCGAATTCCCCTTCTTCGAGACTCCTAAAATTATAAATATTATCCATATACGAATAGCTTAACCAGCTACTCAGGTTTTTTAGCTGTTTACGAAGTAAGAAATCCATACCGAAAATGGCATATTCACCACTGGTCTTTTCGAACTCATATTTGGTAGTAAAACTTTGACTCTGCGTTGTTATTCCGTCTACCTCCTTATAGTAACCAGTCCCGTCTATAAGCCATCCATTTTGTGAATACTCTAATCCCAAAGAGGCCTGTTTACTTTTTAAAATTGGGATACTATCAGCATCTGCTAGCTGCCATCTGCGTTTTTCTATACCTAAAAAGTCATTCTGAAAATTTACTATCTGAGAGGTGTTTTGATGCTTGAGCTCTCCCAATGCCTCAATTTGAAAATGATTGCCAATTTTCTTTCTCGCACTTACCCTAGGTTCTATTAAAAACTCATTGAATTCTTGAATGTAGTTACCTCTAACTCCCGCTATTAAAGAAAGATCTCTGACCACAGTATTAAAAATTCCTTGAACAAAAACAGAATGCTCTTTGAGTACCTCTGAATCCCGCCTTAGAAATCGGGGTACGTCAATATCATTTACATTAACGATTTCTGTCTCTGTAAATTGATATCCTGATTCTAGCGTTGTAGCGTTCCATTTATAAATGCCCTCTGCTTTTACTCCGGTCTCAGAAACACTATTCTCCTGTAAAAAGCTTTGATTAAGTATTATATTAGAATTGAGTGCGCGCAATGTATAATCTGTATTATAAATATGCAGATTTGTAGTAAACTGGGCTGTCCAGTCACGCTCATAATTAATTCCTGCAGCAATAGTATTTTGACGTAGGGTACTTTCTCTTGACTCTAAGTTTACATCTGTTGAGGAGGTTTCATCAAATGTCAGATCATTGTTGAACAAAATAAAATTCAACTTAATTCTATCTTTTTCCGAAGGATTAAAGAGCCATCGTATCGATGTGTCATAAAAACTAAAATTCTGATTAGAATTCCGTACACTCTGTACATTATTTTCAACTTCAGTTTCTTGCGTGACTCTACCAAAATAAGTTTCGTAGGTAGGGGTTCTATATATATCATCTATTGATCTTCTTCCTGCGATTTGAACGGAAGAGTTTTTTCCCACCGGGAGGTCTAGATATACATCTGCACTTATAAAATTAACCCCTGCACTTCCTTCAAACTCTTTTTGCACCTCAGTGTCTGTATTCATTAAAATGCTTCCAGAGACTCCATCCCCGTAAGAGGCATCTGTTCCATTGGTAATGATGGTTGCACTATGTGTTGTTTGAGGATTAAAACTGGAAATAAGACCAAAGAAATGACCAGATTGATACATCTTTATATCATCCCATAAAATTAAATTTTGATCGTGCGAGCCCCCCCGGATATTTATATTAGACACGGTTTCATCTATGCTCAATACACCAGGTAATGCTTGTACGGTCTGAAGCACATCTGTTTCAATTAAGCCTGGAAGTGTGGTAAACTCAGCGTAATTAATCACTGTAGATCCGTCACTTTTTTTGTCAATTCCCCTCACAAGATACCCCTGCAGTACGATAGCTTCCATTACTTCAGACTCAGGGAGCATCAAGTAATCGCGACAATTTTCTGAATAGAAAAATGTTGCTTTCTCTTGAATCGTTTTTAATCCCAAAAAACGTATTTCTATTTTTTTTTCTAGGGAAGTAATTTCAAATTCAAAATATCCTTCAGAATCAGTTACGACATTCTTTGATCCTCCAATAATAGTCGCTCCTGGAAGGGGTTCTTGAAGAGCAACATCTTTTAAATAGCCACAGATAGTATAGGTTTTTGTAATTGTAAATATGGAGCTACCTACTTTGGTAAATCGTAACGAAGTCTCGGATTCAAGATATTGTAAATTTTGGGCAAGAGTACGCTTTCGCGAAAGCGGAAAAACAATGATTCCCTCGAGTAGGTCACTTTTGTAATTAAACTGTACTTGATGAGTGTCTGAAAGGTCGTCTATGACCTGTTTGATGGGTATTTTCTCTTGAGAGGACTGACCGCGGGTAGTAGATGTGATAAAAACACAGAGACAAAGTAAGATAATATGATAGAAATTACTCTTCTGCATCTTTTGTTATCACCACCTCAGCATTTTTTAGTGTATAGGATAGCTTAAGTGTTCTCGTGACTTCCTTAAGAGCATTTTCTAAGTTATCCAGTTCATAGGCGCCTGTAAATTCAATAGATTTATCAATATCGGGAGCAATAATCTCGATATTGTAATGACTTTCCAGAGATTTGAAAACGTTGGTAATGGTTGTTTTTTCAAAGACTTTCATATTCTGTAACCACTCTGGCTGTATGATTGAAACATCATATTGAGTTAGACGATTATTCTTGGAAGTTAATGCTTTTCCTGCGGGTAATTTATAGCTAGCGCCGTTAAAAGACACTTGCACTAAGCCTTCATAACAAATAACGCTAAAAACGCTGTCACGTGATTTTACATTAAATTGCGTACCGAGAACAGTAACAGTACCAAGGCCCGTTCTGACATCAAAACGCTTTCCTTTTGCGACCTTAAAGAATGCTTCCCCTTCGAGTTTAATCTCCCGTTCTTGCTCCCATTTATTTTCATTAAAGGCTACGGTTGACAATTCATTAAGGGTTATTACAGAAGTGTCTGGAAGTGTGATTTTTTCTTTTTGGGCTATTTGTGTTTCAAATGTTGTTGCACCTGATGACGTTACAATATGATAAAGGCTCATAGCCACAACAAGCATCGCTGCAATGCCTACTAGAGCTTTGACCCAAGTGTTACCTGGTTCTGACTTTTTATGAAGTTTGCGCTCAAGAGTTTGAAAATCGACAACTTTTGTTGGGTTTTGACTTTTAAAGCGTTGACCTTCTTCTATAATCTCCTTTAAAAAGGAACTATCTTCTAATTGTTCAAAGGCTATTTGCTCCTGAGTTGTTAAATCATTAGTAAGCCACTTTTGTATGAGGTAGTTTTTATCCATCTATCTGCTTTATACTATTAAAACAACCTAATGATTGAATGTCCCATAAAAATTATTTTAATTTGAAGTCTTCTAATTTTTCAGATAGCATTGCAAAAGCCGCGTAGATACGATGTTCTATTACTTTTTTAGTAACTCCAATCATTTCTGCAATTTCCCTGTGTGTTTTACCTTCAATTTTGCTCAAAATGAATGCTTCACGTTGCTCTGGTTTTAAGTTAGACAGAACATTCTCATAGTTTGCAAGAAATTGCTCTTTGCGCATTAGAAACTCAGGAGTTTCATTTGTATAATCTTTGGGTTTAACTTTCGTATAATTAAGCACTACTTTTTGGTGCTTCACTTCATTAAGCATCATATTATTTGCTACTGTATATAAATAAGATTTTGCCGTTTCTGGAAGCACTTTTTCACAGTTTTCCCACATCTTGATAAAAGCATCCTGCACTTTATCAGACGGATTCAATCGTGATCCATATTTATAATAGAGTAGGTCACTTAGTCCTTGTGCATATTTTTCATAAAGACCTGAGAATCGAGCTTTATCGCAGATGTTAGTATAGATGCCTTTTGTCAACTGGTTATTTTTAGTGAAGTTCAAAGTTAGATAAAAATTAAAATAAATTTTTATGGGACTATTGAGATATGAGTTGTTTTAGATATAGAGCGGGTCTTTAGAACTTAATAAATCCTACATACCGCTCTGAGATTATTATTATAAACTAAACAAAATAAATTATGAAAACTTCAAAATCAATTTTAGCAATATTTTTTTGCACCTTTTTAATTTTAAATTCCTGTCGTACAGAAGATGATCTGGCTATAGACCCTCCAGCAGAGGAAACGATTGTCGCAAATTCTACGGTCGCTAATTTGTTAAGCAGAACGGCTCAAAATGACGGATCTTTTGACAATATTATTGACAACGCAAGTTGTTTTAGTATTGAACTGCCTGTAACGGTTATTGCAAACGGAACAGAGATCGTTGTTGATTCTAGTAGCGATTATCAAACTATCGAAGATATTTTTGATGCAGACACAGAAGATACGGATACTCTTGACATCGTATTTCCTATTACCGTAGTTTTTGCAAATTATACAACTGCACAAGTTACTTCTTATCCAGAACTACTAGCTTTAGTAGCACAATGTCCTGATGAAAACGTAGAAGATGAAGACATAGAGTGTATTGATATTCTATATCCAATAACAGCATCAGTTTTTGACGAGAACAATGAATTAGTGGATACGATCACGATCTCAAATGATAATGATTTGTATCATTTTGTAGATGATTTAGAGGACTATGAAGCCGTAACTATCAATTTCCCTATTATGGTAACACTAGCCGATGGTACTACCATTTCAATTAATAGCATTGACCAACTTGAAGACGTTATCGAAGAAGCAGAAGATAGCTGTGATGAAGATGATGATAATGATTACAATGATGATGATTGTGATAATTGTACTACTAGCGACCTTGAGTCTGTTCTTGTAAATTGTACTGAATGGATCGTAGATGATTTTGAGATCAACGATGAGGATCTAGATGAAAACTATGAAGGTTACGTATTTACGTTTCAAACTGACGGAAGTATAACAGTAACAGAAAGTGACACAACGTTTACAGGTACGTGGTCTGCTTCTGGATCTGGAAATAACATAAACTTTGTGATAGATATACCATCATTACCAGATTTTAATGGTTCTTGGAATCTTCACGAGATTGAGCAGGAATCAGGCGAGGTAAAAGTTGATTTTGAACGAGGAGATGATGATGAGCTTAGGTTCAGAAGCGATTGTTAATCAATAATAAACAGATAAATCTAAAAATTATGAAAAATAGAATGTATTTCAATCTTATAGCGATAGTAAGTTTATGTCTAGTAGCGGCTTCTTGCTCTACAGATGACAATGTAAACGTGGTAGCTAACAGTCAAAACATCGCCCAGCTTGAGAGTACTGTAGAAGCAGGCACTTGGAGAATAACTAATTATAATGATTCTGGGCAAAATGAAACTTCAGATTATTCAGGTTATAACTTCACGTTTGTCTCTGACGGAACTCTTGAGGCTACAAATGGAACAGTTACCATAATTGGAACTTGGTCTATAGCCGATGATAGTAACAGTAGTAGTGATGATGACAGTCAAGATGATGATATAGATTTTAACATTTTCTTCCCTGTTTCAGATGCTAGTGACTTTGAGGACCTCAATGACGATTGGGACATCGTTTCTAGTACTTCCACGAGAATTGAGCTTATCGATATAAGTGGCGGTGATGGAACTACAGACAGATTAACTTTTGAGAAGAACTAATTTCAATAAGAATGTCAAGTAGCAATTAAATTCCCCCTTATTTGATGTTTAAAAAGGCCAGTCATCTAAAAATGACTGGCTTTTCTATTTGAATAGAAACTTCAACACTCTTTGAATAAGAGGATGCGACCAATTGGTTATTGTAGTTATACGTGGGCGCAATAAGAATGCTAACGTGGGCTGAGCGTTTTTTAATTAATTATTTTTTGACATCTATAAGAGCGCACAGAGATACCTTAAAAACAGTACAGTAAGAGCAATGAGATTTGATCAAGCGAGTATAATCATAAGTTTTTGGTTAAAACTTACTCACATTGTATTCTTTTTAAATAAAGAATACTGTAGTGACCACGAGTGCACCTATAAATAGTGGCCAATAAAGGACTTTTGGTATAAGGTTGTTTTGAGTCATTATAAAGCTTTTTCCCCCACCATAATTGATAGAAAATAAATATGCATTTGCGGTGGCAAGCACTAATAACACATACATCAGAATATAAAAATACTCAAGATATACGATATCTGTCCCAGAAAATTCTTCACGTAGTTGGATATGGGCGAGCATTAAGACAAAAAATAGTCCCGAGCTGGCTCCTATAAACCCAAACGCATTAAAGCCCAATGCTTCTTTCTTTTTATGATTATTGCTTATGGTGAGCATTGCACCAAAAAGGAGGGCGGCAATTAGAAAGATCGGTAATAAATAAATTATAAAGGCATTTTCAAACTTTCTCTTGACTACAAAATTCATATGTAATTCTGGAAACTGCATATTCCATCCAGTAATGTCCCTGCGTACATTGTTGGTTATTTCCGAATAACCAAAATTAGTATCATAGGTGGCCATTTTATAGTTAAAATAGGTGTCTTTGTGTTCCCAAGATCCGAGAACTATTGACTTTTCCTCTGCAAAGCGATCTTCTATTTCTGAGCGCTTATAAGCATCAAGATCAGGAGTGAGTACAATATTTTCTGTAAAATTTTTAGGCCACATACGTAGCCATACTGTTTTATGGTCAAAGGGATATTTAGAATAATCAAACGGTTGGCGCAAGGTCACTTCAAAATACCATCCCACGAGCTCGCCATTTTTAGTAGCTTCTTGATAGGTCCTAATGGGTGAAACATCATTGCCAGAATTTACTTGTTCCGGAAAAATAAACCCAACTTCATCTGCCCCCAACGTATCTATCTTTGGATTACTATAATCATATTTTTGCCAGATATATCCTGTAAGACTCACTTCACTCGAATTATAAAACTTAAGCGATTGGATAAAAAGACCGGTAGGTATTTCAATTAATGGTGCGATGGAGTCTTCCTTAGAAACTTTTTTTAAATATGCCGCAACGGTTGCATCATCTTTTAGCTGGGCACTTTGTTCGATACAGTCACATTCGTATAAATCATAGCCCTTACAATACTCGTGGCAATCTGTATCAGATAGGGACGCACTGTTGTCATAAATAGTGAGTTGCCACCACAGCACAGCGAGAAGAAGTACAAAAAGTACAGAAATTAATGTGGAAATCCGCCAGGCAATTTTGTCGCTCATAGTCATTTGATTAAATGGCGGGGGATATTAAAAAGAATTTTACAACAGAACGAAAGTATGTAATTTAATTTAAAACACTCAAAGTCAACATATTATTAGAAGCTATACCGTTTCAAAGCAATATAACGTCAGATTGTAGGAATAACGCTTTCGCGAAAGCGCACACCATTCCAAGATTTGTAAGAAAATTACCCTTTTAGTCTCATAATGAGTAATTTATAAAAAATAAGTGAAATTTTTAACTACATTTAAATCCCTCCCCACGAAGTAGATAACCGCTATTTTTCCAAAAATGCATCAAGTACTAGCTAAAAATTTTAAACCAACGTCGCAACCTCTACTAGCTTCTTCCACCACAACATTTCCTATACGAGATAATCGGGGCGAGACGATAATGCAAAGGAAATTGATCAAGGGTTTGCAGGGCACTGTGGATGGTAGTCATAGATTACATAAGATTCCTAGAAATGATAAAGAAATCATTCAGGGTAAATTCTCAAATTCACAGGTCATACAACGAGTAGAGGGTGAAAGTGATCTAGAAACAAGAGCAAGGGCATTTTTGACAGGCTATAAGACGGTGAGTCCATCTTCATTGAAATGGGCAGATCCAGAGATTGACAATCCTGTCATTGCATTGTTTACAGGTCCTATTACAAACGCAGCAGCACACGCAGCAGAGGTGGCCACATCAAAAATGCCACAGCACATTAAGGCTTTGGTACCTTGGTCCCATAAGCGTAAGAACTGGATGCGAGCAGTAAATGCGATAGAGGGAACTACTGATATAGCATTTAATGGAGCAGCTTTGGGAGCAGAAGCGATGACGCTGGGCGCAGCGGGAACTGGTACTGCAGGGATAGGTGCAGGCTATAAAACTGGATTTTCTGGATTAAAATCGTGGATACGTAGAGAGCACATAGGGCGCGCAGCTTCAAAAGCGGCCAGTGTTGCAACAAGCGAATTTGCCCAAGGTCTTATTCCCGTAGCGGGATCTACCTTTGGGATTTTAGCTGGGGCAAAGGAGCTATTAGAAACTACAGATCTAGATGCCATTGCTCCTGAGCGTAAAGGGGAGCGGGCTATTTTAAGAATTCTCCATCGACGGCTTGAAGAATGCACAACAATATTACGTGAAGCCTATCAAGCCTCTCCTGACATGGATATTTCGACAGCCTTTCAGGAATCATCTACGGTCCTTTCTGCTGGCAGTGATAGAGATCAAGAGTTTGAAGATACTGCGGTAGTGGATCCCGATTTGGAAAGTATTGAAGGACAGTTCCAGAATGCAGGCGTGCCCATAGGCCCGGCCTTGATCAGTCCGAAAACTGTAGATAAGCTTAAGGAGGCGTTAGTATGGCTATTACGTCAAAAATCAAAAAGCATACGGCGCTTTAAACGTATCGACGAGAAAGACAGTTAACCATCAATAACTTAGAGAAAATTCAAAAAGAAAATCACTATGCTTTCACATAAATCAAAAAAAAACAAAGCATCATTAGTCTCACCCACTGTTGTAAATACTACCACAAACGCTGAACAAATGCATCAGTTTAAGGACAATAGACTGGTAAGCGCTGAAATAGCGGAATTTATTAATCTAATTCAGAGACAGGTAGCTCTTGAGGGAGAAGTGAATCAAGGGAAATTAGTTGTAAGGCAACCTATAGAGAAGTTAGGAACCACAGGTGCTCCCAATAATACAGGACTTCCAGACGTCTTGAAAAGTGGTATTGAGAACTTATCTGGCTATGCAATGGATGACGTAAGAGTGCATTATAACTCTAGCAAGCCCGCACAACTCAATGCCCATGCCTATGCTCAAGGTACGGATATTCACCTCGCTTCTGGACAAGAAAAGCACTTACCACACGAAGCCTGGCACGTAGTACAGCAAAAGCAAGGTCGTGTGAAACCCACGATGCAGATGAAAGGTAAGCTCAATATTAACGATGATGTAGGATTGGAGCGAGAGGCAGATGTGATGGGGGCGAAGGCTTTATTAAACCAAAACCAAGCTATTGATCTCAATACAATCACTGTAATACCTAGTAATAGTAGATCATTACAAAGAAAAATAATTGCAGGAACTCCTGAGAAAACGTTTGAGTCTTACTCAGAAATTGAATCTCATTTATCACCAGAACAAATAATGATGATAGACTCATTTCCCCAAATAAGATTAAAAATGCAGTCTTGGCTGTTATTTGGTGAAAATCAATTTCCATATCTCACAGATGTTTTTAGAGCAGCTATGAATGCTGCTATTCCAGAAGATGCGTTGTCAAGACAGCAGGCGATGGATAATCACGAAAACAAACCTTATGAAACAGATGCCTTTTTTGAGGGCGATAGTTTAATGAATGGTATATCCACTGTAAGTAAATCTGGTAGTGACGCATACTACGCAGCCTCTGGCTTGAATCTCTGGGGTGTAGCCTCAGGAGTTAAGGGAATGCTTTCAGGAGGATTAGATGTGGCAAAAGGTTTAGTATCAAAAAAGACTTGGATGAGTGCCGCAGATGGAGCACACAAAGAGGTTAGAATTGTAAAAGCGGTCGCTCTCGATAATCCTGAATTGACAGCCCATTATGAACAAACAAAAGCCGCAATGACACAAAAAGGGATCAGCCCTAATGAGAAGGAACTTTACAGCGGCCATTCAAGATTTGTAATGAATTTAATAAAAAAATCAGGACATCACCCTGGTAAAACACCTTATAACCCAAGCAAAGGCTTTGGGGCTTTAGGTGCTGGCACCTACCTTACAGAGACCATAGACAAGGCCATTGCCTATGCCACTGGAAACAAGAATAGTGACACGGAGTACGACTCTGTTTTAAAATATAAAGTACTTCTGGGCAACATCCAGTATGTTCCTGACAAATCACTCAGGCACGATACAAATGATGATCTGGTAGATCCACATTTTTGGCCAGATGAAAAACGACAAGAGATGTATTACGAGCAGAGTCCAATGCCCAGAGCGCAACAATCCGGATTTCATTCTAAGGTGAGCCAGCCAGATCCTAATCATAAACCGGGAGCGAGTGCTTTAATGGCTATATGGCATAGAAATAGTCTGGATAGTCAAGAATTTTTAGTAAGAAACCCAACTCAAATACTACCTGTAGCAGAAATTTTCTTTACCACAGAATAAATGACAAAATTTGAGAGTCCAGGTATATATAAAGAAGAGTTTATAATTTTTCTGGTCTCAAATGATTCAATGCAGATTACGGTTGAAATCTTAAACCATTTCCGCGATAAAATGGTCAACATTTATGTTATACCTATCGTTTATAGAGATTGCTTAATATACGCTTTCGCGAAAGCGTACTCCCAACTAAAATCATTTTAAAGTAAATAATGTCTAACACAATTAAAGTAAACGCACAAGCCCTAAAACAAGAGCTAGACTGGTTTTACCAGCGACTGACACTGCGTACAAAAATCACCTTTGAGCTGAATGAGAAAGAAACTGCATTCGAAAGTTTGAAACCACCTGTTCTTAAAGATAAAGAGTGTGCTTATGGAAAATTTGCAGAGAAATACAAATTAAATATTGAGGAGCGCTTCTTGCTCATTATCGCACTTATCCCGCATATAAAACCATCGTTGCTGGATATTCTTAATCTCAAGAACACTTTGTACGATGTGCCGTTTACAGAATTTGGTGGCGTAAGAATTGAAGGGCAAAAAGGATTTCTTCCCACAGGAGAAACAGCGCTGTTTCTTCTTGCAGGAGATGATTTGGAAAAACGATTATTGTATATGCCTCTGATTGATGGAAAACATCGGTTGTTTTCTCAAGGTGTTTTGCGACTTGAGGAAACGGTAAGTCATCTTCCAAAGTTGGCGGGTATTCTTTCTATTGGAAAGGAATTTATCCCTGAGATATTAACTGGAGAAGTATTTAAGCCAGATTTTAGTGCAGATTTTCCAGCGCAACTCATTAGCACTTCGCAGGAGATGACAGATCTGGTAGTAGATCCAGCAGTAGTAGAGGGCATAGAAGACATCAAGAATTATCTCAATAATGGAAAGGTTCTTAAGGAAGATTATGAATTTGGTAAGAAAATAAAAAACGGATACCGAGTACTTTTTACAGGCCCTTCGGGTACAGGGAAAACCCTTACAACTACATTACTAGGAAAGGAGTGCCAGCGTGAAGTCTATCGCATAGATCTCTCTACGGTTGTTTCTAAATATATAGGAGAGACCGAAAAGAATCTAGCTCGGGTGTTTGACCTTGCAGAGTCTAAGGGGTGGATTTTGTTCTTTGATGAGGCAGATGCACTGTTTGGAAAACGAGGTAATACCTCAGATGCCCACGATCGGTATGCAAATCAAGGGGTTTCCTTCCTATTGCAACGTGTAGAAGATTTTGACGGACTCGTGATTCTTTGTTCTAATTTTAAGAAGAATATTGATGATGCGTTTTATAGAAGGTTTCAGGCCGTAATAGATTTTAAGTTGCCTACTGCACAACAGCGATATCTCCTCTGGAAAAATGGAATCACAGACGAATTTCAGTACGAACAAACGATTGACTTAGACCAGCTTGCAAATGATCACGAACTCAGCGCCGCAACGATCATAAACGTTTTACACTATGCCATATTAATTGCATTAAGCAAAACAAAAAACCAGCATACACTTCTTAAAAAAGATATCCTCACAGGCATCAAAAACGAAAAATTGAAAGAAGGAAGAAGTGTTTTTTGAGTTTTGAGGAGTTAATATAACTAAAAATCGTTTTAAAATTTCTAGCTACACTCAGGCAATTTTGACCGTTCCTAGTATGGACGATGTCATTTGTAATCAAATTTTTAATGTATTGACAATTAATAACTTGTATAAAAAAGAAAGCTTTTTGAGAGAATTTTCTTTTCTTAAGTGAATTTTGTAAGATATAGTTTACAAAGACTGTAAGAAAATTCTATAAATATCTTAAAATCAAAATGTTATGTTAATAATTTAAAAATTTAGTCATACATTTCTAAACGATTTGTTCAAATATTGATCTGAATAGTTCTGCTCCCCTAATTTTTTTAGTTATGTCAATTTAAAGTTTAGGAAGTATATTTATGATTGATACCGCAATGACATATATCAAGGATGCCCTGTCCGAGAGTTTTTCAAATCAGTTTGAAAATGCCAAAAACATTATTAGACTTTCTAACCCCATAAATCCTGACGGCAGCCTTCCTAAAAATATTGAAGACAAAATTGTTTTTTTTCTCACAAATATTGAGCAAGAATCTTCTCTGAAAAATAATTTTAATCGTACCGCAGATAAGAATGGCAAATTCTCCAGTGCTGGTCCTACAATACACTTAAATCTCAGTTTACTTTTTTGCGCAAATTTTACAGAAGAGGCTTATACAGACGGTCTGAGATATCTCTCTGCCGTGATCCGGTTTTTCCAGTACAATCCTGTGGTAACTTCGGCCATTAAAGGACATCCGTTAGGAGATAGCAAATTACATTTTGAAATGGTCAAGCTAGATCAGAGCGAACTATCCCATTTATGGTCTGCTATCGGGACTAAATTAATGCCAGCTGTTTTATATAAGATGAGGTTACTGGCCTTTAAAGATGATGCCCAGGGCCAGGCAGTCCCATCTATTGTTCAACCTTCTAAAAATAGTATTGCTTGATATGAATATACAGTTTACGCATATCGCCACTATACTTTTTGAGCATACCTATTTTTCTGATGGAGTTTTTACACCTATGGAGGTGATAGTACGACCAGAAACGCTTAGAACACTCCATAATTTAGAAATAGTCGTAAAACCTTTTGCTGGAGGATGTCACATTCTCACGGCAGATATAGAGCGTTTAAAAACAATGCAAAAGGACATCCCGTTAGAATTTGAAATGCGATGTACTGATTCTTATTATATTAATTACTCGGAGCTCCCATCTTTTAATCCATCAAGTGAGTTGTTCTATTTTGCTAATAGAGAAGCAGATTATATAGAGGAAAATAAGAAGATAATCTTGCATAACGGTTTTGTGAAAGATAAAGTTATACTCCGTGTTGTAGGTAATGAGGCAACTCTTAATTCCTTTGATGAGTTCCAAGAGTATCATTTTTATTTGTCTTCCACTGGAGAGGATCTCTCTCACCTTGTACAGCAGCCTGATCCTTCGGTAAATAGATTTATTTTAGGCAATGTGCCAGATGGTATTATAGAAGTGAAAGTAGATGAAAAAATTTCTGAAAGATTTTATCACAATACCAGCGCTCTTTGGCGAAAGCCAGTAGGGATCATAAAGCTTTCTACAAATCATCTCTACAGTCAATTTACAACGAGAAGCAGCACAGTTCAATATGCTATCCAATTTGAAGCGAGACAGACGTACTGGGAATATTATTTTTCTAAAGACAGAATTTCTTCATTTGAGCATCTTGCGATCATAAAATCGCATGAAGATCAGGATTTCAAGTATATAGGTACTAACGAGAGCAGTATGGTCTATCGCTCTGTCTCTCCTCGACACCTCTCACAATCTGGATACGAAAACTTCCAGTTCGTTCACAATTTTACCCCAGAAACGGCTTCAGATCGTACTTATGCTACCATTATCAATCAGTTACCCATCCCTTCCCCTCATCAGCTATACCCAAATAGCGACCATCCCTCAGACCCCACCGTCCCCTTGTTTTCACACATTTACGTACATATTTAATAGAATGAATAACCAACACAAAACACTATGGCAACAAGATTAATGACACCAGGGGTTTACATCGAGGAGAAGAATGCTTTTCCCGGCTCCGTTGTAGAAGTAGCAACTGCGATACCCGCATTTATAGGCTACACAGAAAAAGCCTCACGTAACGGTCAGTCTCTCGAAAATAATCCCACGAGAATTACCTCATTTGCAGATTACCTCGTCCTCTTCGGGGGTGCTTTTGAACCGAAATTTACAATAACGCCTATCAAAGATAAGAACGCCCCAGTAGATCACAAGATGACTATTGATGGTAAGGAACAAAAAATCACGTATCAAGATAATAATGAACTACTGATGTATCGTAGCATTAGGCTATTCTTTGCAAATGGTGGCGGTACCTGTTATATCGTATCAGTCGGTACCTACGATGAGGCGGTTCAAAATGGTATTAAAATGGATCAGCTCTTAGGGGAAAGTGAAAAAGATGATAAACCCGTAGAAGGAGGTCTTGATGTATTGCTCAAAGAACAGGAGCCTACAATGATTGTTGTTCCTGATGCTGTAAATCTTGATAAGAATGAGTGTTATGCATTGTACGGCAAGGTACTTGCGCACTGTGCAAAAATGCAAAGTAGGGTAGCCATCGTAGATGTGCACAATGGTGCAGGAAAACGTATCGTAGGCAAAGCAGAAGATGGAGACGTCATTGCTATCTTCAGAGAGAGTATCGGGTCTGAATTTCTTAATTATGGAGCGGCTTACTACCCCTGGTTACATACGAGTATCGTTCCTTCTGGAGAAATTACTTTTAAAAATATTGCCGTTAATTTAAAAACACTGTTACCCACACAAGAAGCTGCAGCAAGAACGATGATAGACAGTTTTGAGGCAAAAAATGGCTTGTTTGAAAATCTTGAAGAATTCAAAAAAGATAAGGAAGCATCTTACAAAAATGCTCTTGCTAAGGATGGCATCGAGGAGCCAATTCTTAAGAAAATAACAGTACCAGAAGCACTTACAGAAGGAGGGGACGACGCTGTCACTCCAGATCAAGTAGCAGTGCGCGATAAGGAAATAGAAGAAATTGAGGCAAAAAACACTAAAATACAAGAAGACTTTGATGCAGCTAAAGCGAAGTATACGCCAATTAAAGCGTTATTGGATGCCGCTTTCGCGAAAGATGCCCTAGCCAGAAAGAATCTTTCGAATGATTTACAGATAGAAATTCCGGCAGAAGCTCCCGAGACGGATCCTACCACCTTGCAGTTATCTAATTTATCTGACGTTTTGAGAGGATATATAGCCAATAAGGAGCGGAATCATCACCAAGGCTTAGTAGCCACTAGTCCAACATATGTAAATATACTCTCCGAACTAACGGCTGTAGAAAATCTCTTACCACCATCGGCAGCAATGGCTGGATTGTACACAATGGTAGATAATACCCGTGGTGTATGGAAATCGCCAGCAAATGTGAGCGTAAACAGTGTCATAAAACCTTCAAGTAAAATCACACACGACGACCAAGAAAATCTTAACGTAGATGCGATGTCCGGCAAATCTATAAATGCCATCAGAACTTTTCCAGGTATCGGAACAATGGTATGGGGTGGTAGAACCTTGGATGGCAATAGCCTAGATTGGCGCTACATTAATGTGAGACGTACGATGATTATGCTAGAGCAATCTATAAAGTTAGCGTTGCGTTCCTATGTATTCGAACCAAATGATGCTAATACTTGGGTCACAGTAAGAAGTATGATTACAAACTTTTTGACCGAAAAGTGGAAGCAAGGTGCGCTCGCGGGATCCTCTCCAGAAGATGCTTTTAGCGTAGATATAGGACTGGGATCTACAATGACCAGCTTGGACATTTTAGAAGGAAAAATGCTCGTGACCATTAAACTCGCTATCGTAAGACCAGCAGAATTTATTGTGGTTACTTTCCAACAGCAAATGCAAAAATCATAACAACTAATAACACAACTTAAAAAATCAATATTATGGCAGGAGAAGCACAAGACAAGAACTGGCCATTACCCAAGTTTTACTTTATGGTGGACTGGGGTAGTGCGACCAATATTCCTTTTCAAGAGGTAAGTGGTCTGGACATAGAAGCCCAACCCATCACCTATAGACACGGGAATAGTCCCGTTTTTTCAGAAATTTCAATGCCTGGTCTTATAAAAAACAGTAATGTCACGATGAAAAAGGCTGTTTTTGCAAAGGATAATAGTTTCTGGGACTGGTATGTCAAAATAAAAATGAATACTATAGAACGTCAGAACGTGGTAATCAAACTACTCGATGAAGGCGGTAATCCCACAATGACGTGGACGCTCAATAATGCCTGGCCTACAAAAATAAGTTCTACAGACCTTAAGTCTGACGGGAGCGAGGTAGCCATAGAAAGTATAGAAATCGCGCATGAAGGATTAACAATAGCTAATGCATAATGGCTTTAAAGCAATCTGGATTTTACGTTCCTGGATATACCCCGCCTACATCGTTTTATTTTGACGTAAGATTTAATGGAAGGCGGGATATGGACAGCCTTTTTAAAGAAGTCTCGGGACTTAAATTGTCATTTGGCATTGAGCAGGTGCGAGAAGGTGGGGATAATAGCTTTATACACGAACTACCCACACAACCTACCTATTCTAACCTTGTTTTGAAACGGTGCCTAATGTTAAATTCGAGCCTAGATAAATGGTGTAAGGAAGCCTTTGAAAATTTTAATTTTGAGCCAAAGGACTTAAAAATCTCACTACTTGGAGAGTACGGGGTTGCCCTTGCCGCCTGGAGCGTTCAGGGAGCATACCCAATTTCTTGGGAGCTGGCAGCCTTGAACAGTACCGCTAACGAACTCGCTATAGAATCGCTGGAACTTAAATACCGCAGCTTTAAAAGAATAATGATGAGCCTATGACACTGATTATAAAAGAACTTATTATACGTGGCAATGTTATAAGAGACAATGATCTTGAAAGAACTTCTGACCTAGATGAACAACGCTTACAAAGATACATAAGCGAGATGCAAAAACAGATAGAGAAAGATTGTGTGGATCAAGTGCTTTATAAGTTAGAGCGAGAACTCAAAAGATAAAAAAGAATGAGCGGGAAACTGACTAAAATGAAAATCGTTGCTTTTAAAGATCCTGATTTTTTTGATCAGGTGGGAAGCTATGATGTGCTCATAAATCCTGAAAATATCCTAGATAAGAGGGTACAGGAGTATTCTTCTAACAGTGATGTTAATGGTTCAAGTTCACAGACGATAAAGTACAAAGGTGCGGGTCCTTCTGATTTTGTGGTAAAGTTGTTTTTTGATGGTACAGGGATTATCTCAAAAGAGCCTGTAGATAAGCAACTCAAAAAGCTCCGTGAATTGGCGTACGCTTATAATGGAAGCATACACGAACCCAATTATCTTAAAGTGTATTGGGGTACCCAATCTCTTTTTCAAGGTAGACTGAAACGATGGGATATCCAGCATACAATGATAGCTATGGATGGAACGCCCAAACGTTCTGAACTGTCCCTTACGCTAGTCGCATCAGAAAGTGCAAAAAAGAAAGCTCTAGAAGAACGGCGCAACTCATCTGACCTCACACATATACGCACGGTAAGAGATGGGGAAAGCCTGCCCTTAATGTGCCATAGAATTTATGGGAATAGCAGTTTTTATGTCAAAGTGGCTTCTTTTAACGGGTTGAGTACTGTGAGCTCAATTAAGCCTGGGGACAAGATTGCGTTTCCAGCAGTAATTTAGAAGATATGGCACAAACATTACAAGTTTCTGATGAGCTTTTGGATTTTGATATTATGCTGAATGGTTCTAAAATTAAGGATACTGTTGAGGTATTAGAAATTGCTGTTGATATGGAAATCAATATGATTACCACAGCAATAGTGACCATACAGGACGGCGGGGCTATAGGTGCGCCAAACGAAACATATATAAATAGTGAGAACAAATGGTTCATTCCTGGGGTAGCTATCGAAATAAAAATAGGGTATGGTGGTAAGCGCACCACTGCTTTCAAAGGAATAATTATCGCTCAACGTTTACGTGTAAAACAAGGTAGCTCTCAGGTTATTATTACTTGCAAAGATGAAGCCTTCCAGATGAAGCAAGGAAGATTCAACAGTTTTTACCAAGATAGAACAGACTCAGATGCTTTAAAAAGTATCATCGGGAGGTATGGAGTTTCGACAAAAGTAGATGCGTCTACTGTTGAGATGCCTTCAACGGTCCAGTTTAACAGTTCAGATTGGGAGTACATTGTAATGCGCGCTGAGGCAAATAATATGATGGTAATCACCGATAAGAATACGGTTATTATAAAAAAGATTGACTTAACTGAAGTGCCAAAATTTGAAATCAATACCACACAATACGTTATTGACATAGATCTTAATCTCAATAGTGAGTATTTAACTTCGGGTATTGAACTTTCGGCTTGGAATCCATCAGATCAAGAAGAAACGTTAGTTTCAATGAACGCTAAAGATACACTCAAGCAAGGAAACCTCACAGCAGATAAGATTTCAGGTAGTGTTAAAAGTCAACTGTCGTCTATCTACTCCTCTTCGCCATTGTCTGATGCAGAACTCAAAATTTTTGGGGAGAGTATTGCAACCAAAAGCGTATTGAGCAAGATACAAGGAAAGATATCGATTCCTGGAACCACCGAGATTTTGGCTGGTGATATCATTGCGTTATCTGGTTTCAGCGCGCGGTTTAATGGGAATGCATTTATTTCCAGAGTACAACATCTCTTGGAAGACGGGGATTGGATTACGACGCTGTTTGTAGGAGCGAGTAAAAAATTTCACGAAAGTGTATCCGATACTGTTCAGGCAGGTGGTTCTGGTTTAATACCCGCTAGTAATGGTATCCAGATAGGTACAGTCCAGAAAATACACGAAGACCCTGCTGCAGAACATCGCGTCCTCGTCACGCTTCCCTCATTTAAAGGGGAAGGGCAGAATGAGGGATTATGGGCACGTTTAGCTTTTCCATACGCAAGTAAGGAGGCAGGTTTTTTCTTTTATCCAGAAGTGGGTGACGAGGTGCTGGTAAATTTTCTCAACAATGACCCAAGATTTCCTGTGATCACAGGAGCCCTTTACAGTAAGAAAAATATACCAAAGGAAGAAGCAGATGAGAAGAATCAGTTCAAATCTATTTTTTCAAAATCCGGTATTGAGATTCGTTTTGATGATGAAGATAAAATCTTACATATCGCCACTCCAGAAGGTCATAGCATCACACTAGATAATAAGGAAAAGGCAGTGACCATTGTAGATGTAAACGAAAATCAATTCACAATGAACGATAGTGGTATTGAAATGAAAAGTCCTAAAGATATCCACTTAAAAGCAGATGGTAATATCAGTATGCAAGCCACTGGAAATATAGATCTCAAGGCAACGGGAGACCTTACTGGTGATGGTATGAATGTCACATTGAGTGCTCAAACGGGGTTTACAGGAAAAGGAAATGCCACCGCCGAAATTTCAGCCTCTGGACAAACTACAGTAAAGGGAGCAATGGTAATGATTAATTAAATACGGTAATATGCCACCAGCAGCAAGAATAACAGATATGCACGTGTGTCCTATGGTCACACCGGGTTTACCACCCATTCCCCACGTGGGGGGTCCTATAGTGGGACCTGGAATGCCCACCGTGATGATTGGAAAAATGCCCGCAGCGGTAATGGGCGATACTTGTGTGTGCGTAGGTCCGCCAGATAGTATTATGAAGGGGTCGGCAACGGTGATGATAGGCGGGAAACCAGCAGTTCGTATGGGAGACAGCACAGCGCACGGCGGAACCATCGTTTTGGGCTGTCCCACTGTAATGATAGGGGGATGATTATGAAAGACAACACAGATTTATTTTTAGGAAAAGGGTGGGCGTTCCCTCCAGTTTTTGATAAGTATAGCCAGACTGTTCATATGGTGGCAAATGAAGAAGATATAAAGGAGAGCATCCATATTATCTTAGGTACGATCCCAGGGGAGCGGTTAATGTTCCCGCAGTTTGGGTGCGGGATACGCAAGTTTATATTTGAGTCTAACGATCCCACCCAGATGACGATGCTCAAGGATACGGTATATCTCGCACTGCTCTACAACGAGCCCAGAATTAAGGTGGAGGATATAGAGGTGCACGAGACTATAAATGCAAGCAATAGCGAGGATATCGGAAGGTTAAACGGGAAGATTTACCTCCATATATCATATACCGTCATCATCACAAATACGAGGAACAATATGGTGTACCCATATTATTTGAACGAGGGTACAAATCTTTAAGGTTGCCAGAAAATGAACAAAGGTGTAAGTAGAAAATCACGTGAGAATAAGGCTCTGCGCCCAGAATACATCGCTGTATATGAGCGTACATTGCGGGATAAAATGCTTTTTTCATTGGCTTTCGCCAAAGACATAAACTTCTATAATACTACAAACACCAAGGATGGAGATTGGTTAGACTTTTTTAACAAAGATGCCGCCTTTGCCATTGTCAAAATCATAAGCACACCAATTACCCAATTTAAAACTGAAAGCGATAATCTTCTAGCGGATGAAGATCCAGGTGAACAAAAAATTCCTGAGTTACTCGCTAATGCTTTAGCGATGACTACTGAGGTTGTAAACTGGTACAACTCACTGAAAGCAACAAATTACAAGGGTATTCTCTTGGGCGAATTAGAGGCTTTAAAAAGTGATATTATACCCAATTTAAAAAAAATAGAGGGCTTATCGTTGTCTTATATTAGGAGTTCAGGTGAACATTCAAAACTTAATAAATACTTTGGGATTCTCCAGTCTAATGAAATGCTAGCAACTAAGAGTGTAGGGAAAGATGCTCCTGTCACTAGCAAGCAGGATTTGATTAATGCCTTTGACCATATTTATGGTAAGATGATTTTTTTGCAGGATCGTGCTAAAGAGAGTTTACATAATGAACTGGAAGAGCGGTCAGACCATCTACCACATATCGCAATGCTTCTCACGTTCTTTAAACTTAGTGAGCATCTTGAAAAAGATATAAATACACTTACGCAAAAACACCTTCACCATTACTACACATCCCATCTCAATTTTAAAAATCAGGGCGTTACTCAAGGAAGTGGATTGCTAGAGATTATATTAAAAGATGGATTGGAAAACCTACGCATAGACGAAGGGGAGCCTGTACAATTATCTTGGGGTAATGGGCAAGAGCATACCTTTAATATAGAAGGGTATAACGAGATACATACTGCGAGGGTGACCGAAGTAAAAAGCCTTTTTAAAAGCCAAGACATTGCTTTGATACCTGAACTTTTAAAAGACGAAAAAATAGCTCACTTATTGTGTCAGGCAGAGGGGCTTCAAAATGCAAATGCATCAAATAAAATAAAAGAAGCTACGAAGTTCCCTTATACTTATGGGAGTTCTGAGGATACACCAAGTGATATAGGTTTTGTCGTGAGTTCACCAGCGTTAGTGCTCGAAGAAGGAAATCAGGAGATTGTAGTATCCTTTGCGATCAACTCCCCAGAACATTGTAATGGTAGGTTTGAAGAACTTTTTAAAGAATATTTTAAAAAGTCTTTTGACGTCTATATCACGGATGAGAGAGGATGGAAAAAGGTATTCTTATCCGTTACGAGATATGAAAAAGGAATTTTAAAATTTACGATACCGTTGGAAAAGGAATTCCATAAATTTATTTCTTTTGATAAGCAGATACACGAAGCAACGTTTGTTTCACAGTGGCCTTGTATCAAAATTCTACTTAGTAACTTTGGTCAGTTGCATCCTTATCTTGCGTGTAAATTAATGTCTATAAAGGATATCACGATAGAAGCTTTTGTTACTGGAGTAACCTCTAGTTTACTATCTAATCCATCTGGTAATTTAGATAACTCGATACCCTTTATGCCTTTTGGACCGTTGCCTGCTCTGGGTAGTTATCTGGAAATAAACAATCCACGTGTTTTTCAGAGTACTCTTAAAGAGCTTTGTCTACGTCTTCATTGGAGTGGGCTACCGCAAACGGTGCATCGCGGGTTTGCAACTTATTATGAAGCCTACCCTGACAACGTAGTAAATAAGAGTTTTAGAGCCATTCTTACACAAAACCGCACAAATGTCTATAGTTCAGGACATACTGGAAAACAAGAAATACAACTATTTAGGGACAAGGATGGTTATCTATTGAGTGAATGTAAGATAGATGTAGCACTCAATGAGTTTCCCTTGAGCAACCGAATGCACGCAGGAGAGAAAGCTTCCAATGCGGACAGCAAGCCTTTGTATATGGTACTCAGTAACCCATCAATGGGTTTTGGGCATCAGCTCTTTCCAGAGATTTATGCAGAACGGGTACTAAAGGCAAGTAGATTTAGAAAACGTGAGATTGCATTACCCAAAACTCCGTACACACCCGTATTAGAAAAACTAACTTTAGATTACAAAAATGTAGTTAAGGAAAATCTAAAACGGAAACAGGATATCTCAAATACGGATATAGAATTCTTTCACATTTATCCATTTGGTCATATCACAACGTTTCCGGGCTCATTACAGATGGTTTCTTATCTATTTCCTCAGATAGAGCGTCGGGGTAATGTATTTATTGGAGTTGAAAACGTGACTGCGAGCGCGCGGCTCAATATGGGTTTTGACCTAGTGCCGGCCACTTGGATTCATACTGATATAAGAAAGCCAACCATTATTTGGGAATATTTACGCTACAATGAGTGGGTGCCTTTCGGCGAATTTCTTTTGGTGGATAGCACTGGTGGACTTTCTGCTTCAGGAGTGGTAAAGTTACGCTTGCCAGAGGTTGTGCAGTATGATAATACTCGTATGCCACAAGGACAGTTCTGGATACGGGCCAGCTTTGATAGTGATGAAACTGTAAACTCTCGGATTAAGAAAATTTTCGCGCAAGCTGTATCTATTTCAGGAGTTATAAAAGAGTATGAATCTGATAAAAGTTACGATGGTAACGTAAAAGTGTCCTTGATAAATACGGTATTACAGAAGCAGGTGGCCAGAATTTCCGAACCTTATGCGTTTAACATTGAGGATTCAAAAATGACCATTAGGTCATTTTACAACGGTATAAGCGAGCGGTTACGCCACAAAAATAGGGCGGTTACTAATTGGGACATAGAACGGCTCGTACTGGATAAATTTAAAGAAGTAGATAAACTTCGGGTTTTTGGTCGTTGTAACTCGCCCTACGAGCTTGTGATAGGAAACCATTTGCAAGTTGTCGTGATTCCTAAGGTGGATTCTGGCGTGCAGAATACGAGTGTCTCTGTAAAAATCTCGCTTGCCATCCTTGAAAAAATAAAACAATACCTAAAGGGTTTTGTCTCCCCACATCTCAAAATTTCGGTTTCTAATGCGCTTTATGAACGTTTGAAAGTGCGCTGTCGTGTGAAATTCATGCGTCCAGAAAACAGTGGTTACTTAAGGGATGTGCTCAATAATGACCTTATCAATTTTATCTCGCCTTATCTGGATAGTGATTATGTAGATAAAGGGTTTGACGAGCAATTTTCTAAGATGGAAATTTTAAATTTTATTGAGGGTAGAAGATATGTAGATGAAGTGACACACTTCTCAGTATTGCAACTTGTGGAGGTGGATGGGACGCATAGAATCATAGATACAGCCGAAATTTATGGGGAAGAGCTTCCAAATATATTATTCCCCATAACGCCTTACGTTATTTTGTCTTCGGTTGCACAACACCACATTGAAATCATGGGTGAAGAGCCTGTGGGAGACAAATACAAAATAACTGGAATAGGAGATATTGCGATAGGTACAGATTTTATAATGACAGATAAAGATGGAAAGTATATAGACCAATGAGTCAGAATAAAAAAATAATTTACGGTAGGGAAATACTTAAGACCTTCTTTAAGAGAGGTAAGCTTCCTAGCGAAGAAGATTTTGAGAGTTTAATTGAGTCGACTTTTAACAAGAACGATGATGAGCTGGACATAAATGAAGAAAACGGTTTACAGCTCCACGCTAAGAATAAGGGTCAACTTATTAGTTTTTTTGATAAATCGGATGAACCTCCTGCTTGGCAATTCAAGTTTAAAGAAAATTTTGATGGGATTATTTTTGAGAAACAAGATAAACGTAACGCGCAAACGGCCAACGATAATTTTCTAGAAAGAAGTTTAACCGATAGATCCCAAATAGGAGAGGAAACGAATAATTCTAAAAAAAGAGACGGATTTAGGAAACCTGCTATTTTCTATATATCAAATGAGGGAGATGTCGGTATAGGCACTGATGCTCCCCTACAAAAGCTGGATGTAGAAGGGTTTATAGCTTCTAAGGGTAGAATTGGGAAATACACTGGTATCATACGTGCAGATGGAGAATGGCATAACATTTTCGAGAAAAATTCGCTACCTGATTTTAGTGCTTTTGAGATAATGGCAGGTGCTCGCGGTACCACCAAGAAAGAAGTAAAATATGCACTTACACACGCCACAGCTATAGGAGTACGCGGCAGTGCTACCTCAAAAATCACCACTACCCAACGCCTATCAGGGGAGACGGTGGAATAGGATAGAGTTACGCTGGGAACGTAGAAATAGAAGATTGGACGAAGAGAAAGCAAAAAACTGGTTTGACCGATTATGGATGCTATTCGAACCAAAGAATCCAGACAGATATAATTTACAGATTAGGACAAATAGCAATTATGGAGATGGTGCCATAATACGATATAACATCTCGCAATTATGGGATGAAGATAAGGATCTTACCCAAAAATTACCTGAGCAAAAAACGAACAGCAAATGAAAACAACCACCTTTTCTCCAGACGTTGTCGAAAAGCCTAGCTTAAATTTCCATCTACTCAGAGAGGAAGGTCTTGCCTATCTCCAGAAACTGTCTAAAGATCATTGGACAGATTACAACTCCCACGACCCTGGTGTCACGATTTTAGAGCAATTGTGCTTTGCCCTTACAGATGTTGCTTACAGGTTAGAATATCCCATAGCCGATTTGCTGGCACCTTCCCCAATACAAAGAAATCTTGAGAACCTGAGGCAGACCGATTCGTTTTTTGAGGCGAGCAGGATGTTAAGTTCGCACGCCGTGACCATTTTGGATCAAAGAAAAATGCTCATAGACGCTTTTGAAGAGATTCAAAATGTATGGATCGAAATGGAAGAGTGTAAAGCAAATGAGGAAAAGATGATACTCACAAAGCGCATAGACATCCTTCCTAACCTACTTTTTAACAGCGCATTTAAGACAGATGAGGAATCTAAGCAAGCATTTCTCAAAAGGGTAAGAACATTTTTGGAGGAAAATCGAAATCTTGCAGAGGATGTTGTAGAAATCTGTCTTCTAGAAAGTGAAAACCTTGATATTCATATAGAATTATCCTTAGAGGATGATATCGATGTCGAACCAGCGATTACAGAGATATTTATTGCTTTATTCGAGCTCATATATCGTCCTATTCATTATCATAGCGTTGCCCAACTTGTGAAGCAAGGCTACGATTCGGCGCAGTTATTTTCTGGACCTAGACTATCTAAAGGGATTGTAAAAGATGAAACTCTTAAAGAACGAGTTACCAAGCTCAATGTAAATGGTTTAGAAAAGTTGCTCTCTCGTGTAGAAGGAGTAAGTAACTGTAAAATTCCTTACATCAAAAGTGCTTGCGGATTAGAGTCAAAGCAAGAAATCACTATTCCAGAAGGAAAATTTTTCCATCTTCTCGAAGATCCTGTAGAGGATAACATTTTAGGCTTAAACTCGCAAGCACGATTCTTTCGGCTTTTTGAAAACCTGACCATATATAGTCGGAATAAGGAAATAAAAACATATAACAAGAATAAGATTGTACACTTGGCACAAGAGTTATGGTCTAAAAAATACCGCCAATATCCTCAGGCATTGACTCATTCTGATAACGCAGAAGAAAAACTTAAAGGCACCTATCGCAATTCAGGAAAGTACCACTCTATCCAGCATCAATTTCCTTTGATTTATGGGGTAGGGCGAGATGGGGTTTCCAGTCACGAGCCTCTTGATCGACAGGGAAAGGCCAAACAGCTCAAAGGATATTTAATGCTTTTCGAACAACAGCTGGCAAACTATCTCGCGCAGATAGAAAATCTCAATTCCCTTTTCAGCATTGATTACAATCCAGATAATAAGCACAGTTATTTCCACCAACAGTTGCAATCTGTGCCTGATGTATCTCTGATGTATCGTGATGACTATGAGGCTCTTGAAAGTATACAGAAAATGGAGGATAATGCCACCTTCTACCATAGGAAGAATAGGATGTACGATCATCTCTTGGCGCGATTTGGAGAAGATTTGAATCCACTGCCTTGGAAAATTGGGTACCATCTACAGCTATTTTCCACCGAAGATGACTATGAGGATGCACTCTTGCAAGCCAAGGCAGCATTGCTTAAAACATTAGAATCATTAAGTTATTATCGTGTTTTGGGAGAACGCTTTCGCGAAAGCGATAAAACAAATAATCAAAATGAAACTGCTTCTAATGACACTTACGATTTGAGCTTAGACAAGCGACCCTTAGCAGGTCGTTCTGGACTGGCATCCATAGTGTCTGCAAAAATGGGATTTACAGAGGATGGTAACCGATTTATTGAAAATGATAAAGATGAGGAATCACAGAGCAATAGACTGGTATCAGAGGACTTCACACTTAGAATGCGATTAAAAGAGCTGGAAATACCCAAGGAAATTGCTACTGATATAGCACACTTTAGATCGCTGGAACTACCAATTGAAATAGTCGGGGTCAAAAAATTAACTACTGAAGCTTGTGTTGAACTCTTTGCAGGAATAACTCATAAAACAGTACTCAAGCGTGGTATTTGCATCGATAATTACCGAGTTTCAAATATTGAAAGAGATTCTATTAACGGAGTTGAGGTCATTTTTGATGCTAGTAACATAGATGATAATAATACGAATAAGGAGCACTGGATACAGTTACTGACCTGCTCAACCTTACAGGAAGCACAACAACAAGTTGTGGCGATTATGGACTTTTTAAGGAAAGAAAGCTTCCTTTCTGAAGGGCTTTATGTGGTTGACCATATTTTATTAAGGGATTTTCTTGAAGCAAAAAAAGAAGGGGATGAAAATGTAGAAACTACTACCTATGGATTTAGTTTTTTTGACAAAGATGACACACCTGTTTTTGAGTTTCCAGAAGATACTTGGTGCCATACTATTCAAGAAAGAGATGCTCGGTTAGAAGAAGTTTGTAAAGTAATGGGCGAGGAGGGAAATTATTTTTTTGATATTGGACATTTGGTGCTTAAAGGATGTAATGGGGATTTTGAAGGTAAGACACTATTAACCCATCAGAGCAATGATAGTGGTTATTCAAAACCGATTAAGAAAGAAGAGATTGCCAAGATAGGTAGAAATTTTGCTCAGCTGTTTTACGACCAGAATAATGACTTTGGAAGGCTCCGCCTTAAGGAAGTTGAAGGTATTAGACTGCGAGGAGATAATGCTAAGAAGAAAGGCGTTAAAGGACAGCGCAGATTGGTTTTTCAGAGAAAACTTAAGGATACCAATGAGATTATAAATGAAGATTTTTTCAATTTACGGATTACGGTTTTTTTACCTGATTGGTCAGCTCGTTTTCAGGAGAGCAGATTTCTATCGTATCTCAAGGATGTCATTAAAGAGCGCACACCTGCCCATATACAATGTGATATTGTTAGTTTGGGGGTAGATGATATGCACGATTTTGAAGAGGATTATTTTAATTGGCGCTACTCACGTAGTTATGGAAATATTGATGAGCAAATAGCGGAGGCTCATAAACTATATCGCACTGTACAAAGACTTAAAACAGTGATTACAGAATGAGACAGAACAGTAGTCATATCATCGAAAATGCAACGTTCCAGTTTAATTACGAAGGGAGAAAAGTCGCTACACGGTGTAATGATCATATTGAAACCATATTTCAATCGCATATTTTTCCTGTTCTGCAAGAAGTAGTGGTACAGAGTATCCCGCAAGAAGCCTCATTTACCGTCGAAAAACTTGAGATAGATATAGGGTATATCAGGGAAAAAGAGTTTACCTCGATGCTTCTGAATAAAATAAAAGGAAAGCTCAAAATGGAGCTTTTTAGAATACTTAATATAAGAAATAATACAGGTCGCTTTTCTACTATAAAGGAAGAACAATTTATCACATTTACAAATGATGCGATCTTACTATTTTTAAGTAAGGGTTATTTTCCACATTGGATTTCTTCAGAGATTTCAGTTGACCAACTTGTACAAAAATCCATAGAGCAACATCCTGAGCGTTTTCTTTCAATGTTGCGAGGTTTTGCTACTAATGAGATAGCATTAAAAAGACTGATTATCAATAGTAGCCTAGGCCTATCTCAAGATGTCATCCAGAAGTTAGAACCCACACAATGCGATTGGATAAAGAAATATAGCAAGTGGTTGGTTGATCTTTTTAAATCTCAAACCTTTTTTAAAATCCCAGAAAAGCGTCTTGCGATGACATTGGACTTGCTTATGCTCCAATTTGTTTTGGGAAGAAACAGTTTGATTTTTGATAGACGTTCTTTTTCTGAGTATGTGTTAAATGGTATCAGTAGTACGTTTTATCTTACAAAGGAGTCAATTACAAACCTACTTCCAAATACAGAGACGATAGGGGTCAGTGCAGCTCCATTTTACAAGCTTCTCAAAGAGTATTCAGAAAATACTAAAGTGGGGCAAGAAGAAAATTCCTCACAAAGCTACTTCACAACAGATCGTATAAAGAACCTTTTAAATATAGGCCTTTCAGACATATCTATAGACTTTAAGACACAATTGCTGAAGGAAATTACACTCCTTTTAAGAGATGAGCAAGAAAGAGAGAAATTTGTTATCCAGCTATCTGATCAAGGACTAAGTGAGCTCATTGCACAATTCTATAAAGGTGATATCGCAATGATACGAGAGTTAGTGATTAGGCTCGTCAAGCTTTCCAATTCTAGCACTAATAAGGTTGCTAGAGCCACCGAGGGTTCTCTTATTTTAAGGACTCTAAACCATCTTAGTCACAGATCCAATGATCAAATTAGTACTTCTATATTTCTTGCTATCATAATTAACGAATTACAGCTATCAGCTGCTGCTTTTGAGGATAAAAAATTCCAAACTTTATTGAAAATAGATGGTCTGGAGTATACGATTACCCCAAAAAACACCCTATACGCTCGAGGAAAGGGATTTGTTGGGCTGAGAGCAAAGGATGATTTTTATAAGTTTAAAAAAAGCGACGTCAAAAAAATTCACACTCCAGTTACTCGTAAAACAAATCAGGAGCTTATACAAATATATCGTAAGCAACTACTCGATTATCTTACAACAGGTGTAGTAGAGGAGGAAGCGGCTCCCTTTAAGGAAGACGTACAAGTCCAATTTACATTTTTGATGGAAATGCGGGATGACTTTCTCGTTCATTTAATTGTTGAAGGTGATCCATCTGGAAATATCCAGAAGCGCATTGAGAAATTATACAATTCACATTGCATAAAAACGCTCCAAATTTATTTAATCCATAAATTTCCTGAGGAGACAGCGGTATTTAAAAAGTTGACGGAATTACTAGAAACGCAGATCAATCAAGAAAGTGACGCATTACGTCTTTTCAAAGCGCCTAAATTTTTTACGATTACTCTGTTAAAAGTCCTGTTTGAGACTAGGGGAGCGCGGTACCCAAAAACACTCGAGTTCGCAATGCGTCAATCAATGCTGGTTTCCATTGGTAAGGAAAAGATACTAGCATATCTCAAAATCACTGAATCTGAACAGCGGGAGATTCATCAACTTCTGAAAAAGGAAAATTTTCAGGGCGAGGTGGTTGCGATGTATTTGTTGGAAGGACGAAAAACAGCTGGAGATACTGATAATGCTAAATCAGATTTGTTACAAGCCTTTAGCACTCTAATAGCGGATAAGGATAAATTTCTAGCGGATATTCTTACTAAATACACCTTTCATCAGGAGGTATTTGAAAGGCTACTTAGGCTCATCGCTTCAGGTTCAGTAAAAGAAGTGCTATCTTATTTGAAGTATTATTTTCCTAAAGAAATGCAAGCAGTAAGGAGTATTTCGGGATCTTTTTCCGGCTTTCGCGAAAGCAGAATAAATAAAACTCCTACTAAAAAAACAGCTGTACCTATCCAAAAAATAAGCAGTCCGATTTCTGGTGCTACGCAACGGAATACAGTTTGTGAAGCTTTAATTTTTGGATTGCTCCATACGCCTTCTGGGCAGTCACTAACTAGATTTGAAGTGGTGGTTTACGAGTTTCTTGAGAATAAGTTGAAGCCTCGCGAGGTGAAAAATGATCAGGAAGAAGGACAAAAATCAACACGGTCAAAGGAAAAAAACAAAATTGAAAAAAGCGCTCAAGAAGCTACAAAAGGAGAAACAGCGGACGGATCTTCAGCGAGCGTTCAGCAATTACTTTCGGTAATTACATTTTATATACAGCGAGGATTTCTGCCTTGGTGGTCTGAGGTTTTGGCTTTAGAAGATATTACGAAAAAAGTGAAATCCTTCGGCAATCGGGAGATGGAATACTTTAAAGAGAAATTGAATGATTTTCTTAATATTAATTTGCTTCGAAAGAAACAAGGAGAAGGGAAGGAATTAAAATTTTCGCGAAAGCGGAATACATACATAGTCGAATTACTGAACTTTTTGAATACTCAAAACGCCGTCGTATTTGGTTCCACAGATACGCCTGGCAAGTTAGCGCAATCGCTAGGTGACAAAGCTATTTACCTTTCTAACGTATCTAAACGGGAGGTTTGGGATGAGAAAGCCCTATATGAGTTGCTCTATCGGTATAGCGATGCACAATTACAAAAAGCCTATTGGGGAACAGAAAAAGGTGGCCTGGAAACAAGCCATCATTATCTTGGGCTTGCTAAAATACTGAGTCATTATGGTATACCATACAGTACGTGGCGCACTGCTTATTTTACTTTCTTGCTCCAGCGCCCTAGGGCAGACCGTAGGAAGCTCAACAAATATTTCCATACCAAATTTCTGTATTATCTAACGACGAGATACAGCAAGATATCTTGGTATCAAATTTTTAATGATATCTACCTACGATGCAGACAAGAGCCATACAATGAAATATGTAAACTACCTGAAGGACTTGAGCCACTGGTAGCAAAAAACGCACAAGAAATCAATAACAATAAAACCGATGATTTTATGGAAAATGATATGCAAATAGCAATACGTAATGCTGGGCTCATCATTTTAGGAGCATACTTAACCCCGTATTTTGAACGCTTGGGATTGACAGCAAATGGTTCTTTTATAGACCGAATTGCTCAAAATCGCGCGGTGTACCTGCTCCAACATTTAGTCTGGAATACGATAGAGGTTCCGGAGCACGACTTAGTGCTCAATAAAATACTCGTGGGTATGGAATTAGAAACATTGGTTACGCCCATAGAATTGCTTAGACCAGATGAAACAGACCTTTCTAGAAGTTTGCTGCAGGGTATTATAAATAACTGGGAACGTATGGATAATTCTACTCCCTTAGCGATACAAGAGACTTTTTTTCAACGTGACGGACTTCTCCAGTTTAAGGACGAGCATATCGAATTAACCGTAGAAAGACGTGGAGTAGATATCTTAATGGAGCGTATTAATTGGAATATATCCATACTCAACCTCCCGTGGATGGATAGACCACTACATATCATCTGGTAATCATCACACTATTTAAAAAGCATCGTGAGAAATAAAAACCATATAGCACATTCTAATTGGAGTCTGAGTAGGCTCTTATTGTGTATGTTGTTTTTTTTGTGTTTTACAACAATGGTAAAGGCTCAAAAAAAGGATTCTATTTACAGTGACTTGGAATTACAAGCGGAAATCAAGGAGGAAGAAGAAACGAAGAAGAAATTTTTTGAACAAGTACTACAGCTTTTAAAATTCAAGGAAAATCGTAACAATGCAGAACAAGAACGTGTAGAAAAACTAATAGAGAAACTCATAAACGATGAAGAACTTAAAATAGACGGTACCGCTTTAGATACCATACTCACAAGCTTTAAGATTCAATTAGAAAAAGATAGAAAGGCACTAGATACGATAGATGCACAGATAGAAACCGCAATTAGACAGGCAGAAAAGGAAGCAAAAGAGCGAGCTGATAACATACGCACAAGAACCTCCCAACAGAAAATAAAAGATATCAAGGATAAATTAACATCCTTGATGCTGGATTCTAGTATAGACCTTAATGAAGAGGATAGGGAAGTACTCCAAATAATCAGAGCGCGTATAAAAGAATTAAGAGATATAAGCGTACCGTACAAGGAAGACCCTGATTATGTAGAGCAAATACCCATCATTACAGAAATAGGAGATGGATTGCTTCGGTTTAAGAGAACCGCTGCACCAGCTGTTCAGGTAATAGGGTGGTATAACCATTGGGATACCTTTGAGTACAGAAATTATGATTACAACAGTCTAACGGCAGTTAACCTTTATGGGTATGACATCTCTCCAGATGACAATAATAAAATGGACGAAAATGTGGAGCAGATACGCAGGCTTACAAGAGATAACGGAGTGATTGAATTTGCTCAAGCCAGAGGGACAGATGTGTTTCTGACGGTATACAGCAAGAAACCCACAGATATCCGAGCATTCTTGCGCAGTGAAGAAAGACAGAATATCCTCATCAATGAACTGGTAACGCTTATAAAAAAAAAGGGATTAGATGGAATAAACATTTATTTTGAAGATGTTTCAAACCGTGATAATTTGCGTTTTGTAGCATTTATAAAAAAACTTTCAAAAGAACTGAGATTCCTAAAAAGTTCTATTGCTCTCTATGTAACCTTACCTTCTATTTATAACGATCAAAGTATAGAATATATAAGTGCTTACGACTTTGAGCGTCTCAATACTTTGGTAGATTATTATATCATAGCGACAGATAGAATGACCGGAATGATCAGTCCTAACCCTCAAGGACCGAGTCCATTGTATGATTCGGGAAATACGGAGGGCAGTATACAAGCTACGGTAGATTATTATACAAATGGAAAAATAGAGGCGGGAAAGCTTCTTATTTCTGTATCCTATCTTGCACTAGAGTGGGAGGTAAATGATTTTGTGGGGAGTGGAAAGGAGAAAACAAATGCTATTAATGTAGAACTTGGATTTATTAAAGAACTTTATAAAAATGATAAAGAGTACAGTTATAAATTTACACAAGGTTATGATAAGGATCAAGCTACGTCCTTTTATGACATCGTAGAGACGGCTAATGAGAGCCAAAAAGAGACCTTCAAGCAATTGTGGTTTGAAAGCTATCGCAGTCTGTATGAAAAATATCAGTGGCTACGAGATAACGAGTTAGCCGGTGTTTCCATACGTGGACTTAGCTATGGCGATGAGGAAAGTATAGTTTTATGGAATGCGATGGAAGCAGGACTTGTAAAAGTAGATACCACGATTATAGACACAGTTTACAACACTAAAAAGCTCACAAAATCAAAGTGGGAAATTTTTAAAAGCGATTGGGGCTGGTCTGATGAGGCAAATCTGAAATATTACTACACCGAGCAAAGAGATTCTCTTGTGAGCTGTACAAATGATCATATAACCGCGATTGCGAAAGCAAATAAACTTCCATCCGCGACAGCGATGAGCATGGAGAATCGTTACCGAGCAACACAACCCTATATCAAATACAACAATAGAGATAGCCTTAAAACAATAAATGCCAAAAGGCCGCTCATCCTTCAAAACGTTGAACAGTGCAGATGCTTGTTGAGCAGGTGGCAGTTATACTCAAAGATATTTTTATTTCTGGCTGGACTCTGTACACTTCTAATTATCTTATTAGAAGGCGTTGTCTACCATCTCGACAGATTCTTAAAAGGCCAAAAAACAAGAATATTCTTAAGGATTGCTCAAATAATCCTATTCATCATAGGACTTCCATTATTTGTAGGGGGTGTCTGGATTGCGCCTTGGAACCCTCTTGTGGGAACCAATAGCGATGGTACCTCAAAGACAGATATCATAATTTTTGGGTCTGTTATTTTTGGTATTCTGCTAGGCTGGTTTATTAGAAAATGGATACTGGCAAATCGCGATCGCGGTGGAGTGATGGCCTGAGGAATATGAGTTTAATGTACTATTGTATTGGTAAATACTCTACAAAGACTTGCAGGTGAAGACGAGCTATATTCCTGCGCTTGATTAGAAGATATCTCTTCGTTTCGAAATAATTGAGAACCCAACCTTTTGATATTAAGAATGATAAATTATACTATATAATACACTATACCTTTTCTGGACAGTATGAGGATACTGATTATATCCAACTAAGTTTTTAGCTATTTTATGAAGGAAGAACCTTTTAATAATTTGATATAACAGTAACTTTTTTAGAGTTGCTGTGCTCCTATTTATTCCTTTTTTTCAATAAGGTGAGCTATTGGGTGGAGAGTAGGTATTGTTTTGAATAAAATTTTAATTATTGCAAGAACCGGTATGGCGATAACCATTCCAGTAATACCCCAGAGAATATTGCCTAGTATTACAGATAGGATGATAAAGAAAGGATTGAGATTTACTTCGCTCCCTATTACGTAAGGCTGTAAAATGTAGCTTTCGGCAAATTGTACAATGGTAAAAGTTATCAGTATGCCAACTAACACGGAGGTATCGCCTTGCGTTAAATAGCCAAAAACAAGAGCAAGACCCATTCCAATCATATTACCTATATAGGGTATGATGGTGAGAACTGCAGCTATAATACTCACCATAATAAAATTATTTACACCAGAAACTCCTAAACCTATACCGTAAAAAATTATCAGAAGACCAATTAACTTCAATTTTCCCACGAGATAGCCCTGAACAGCTTTTACAACGTTAGCTATCACGTTTTCTAAATTGTTTTTGTTATCAGGATTTATATATTCTTTAAAAACTCCTACAAATTTCTTTCTGAATCGTATAAAGAAAAATATATATATAAATGTTAGAATATACTCTCCAACAAAACTTATCGCATCAGAAACATACGACAACCCTGATGATTCTTCGTTTTTACTAAATAGCGAAGACATCGGGTTTTTTTCGATATAGGAATCTATTTGTGCCTTCTTTATAGGGCTGTGGGTTACAATGTAGGTGGAAAGTTGTTCAATTTTTGGTCCCATATTTTTCTCAATGGAAGACCATTTATCAACGATATTATTTATTTGGATTCCTATTATCAGACCAAAACCTAGTGAAACGAGGAAACTTATAAAAGTAATGGTCAAAGACGCTAAGGATCTTCCCATACCTTTTGATTCAAACCACGCACTTAGTGGAAAAATCAAAATCGCGATGATACCTGCGAGTGCTAAAGGAGCTAAAAATACCTTGCCATAATAAACTCCGCACGTAAAGAAGAAAAGACCTACAATGTATAAAGCCCATTTAATAAATTTATTCATTATCATCTTATTTTATAGTTGAGTATTGTAAAGTATGTACTGGATTATTTTATTAAAATACTATTATTTAATTAAAAACGTAGGAGAAACTTATATTCTTATTCGTTTCGTAGAGACTGTATTTTAATTGAATTAGCTTGTATTTACTTTGTAAGGATGAATACAATAGAGCAATCCCAGCGGTAATGCATATTTCCTGTGCGCTAAATTCAAAAATAAAAAGCTAAGCAGCGCAGCAATAGCAGTACAGATTTTTGTTTCTTTCTCGGTGATGAAACTCTTGGGCATTTAGTACTATCAGAAAACACAAAACCACACTCTTTGAATAGCGTGGTTTTTTGAGTGTCGTGACCTTGATTGGATTAGTAAAAAACTGATCAATCAAAGCTTCGCTTTGAGAATCACAAAAAGAATCACTTCGCAATTTTTAAAAAAAGAAGCGAGCTTCATTTTTGAAATTCGCTTGTAATTCACTTTTTTGTGATTCATTCGTGACCTCGAAGGGACAGAGTTCAAACTTTTTAAAGGAAGATATATCTGTAATTGAAACTTTCACGACTGGATTACCTCCGCTGCGCTTCGGTGATCCCACGAAGCTCCGCTTTGAAAATAGAAAAGGAGAAAAATAATTTCTGAGCAAGCTCAAATTATTTTTCTCCTTTTCTATTTATTCGTGACCTCGACTGGATTCAAACCCTATCGCGCAAACCCCAGTAAACATTAAGGTTTTAGTATTTTTATAATTTCAACTACCCGATTAGCTACCATAGCTATGCATTTTCATACATCAGATATACAACCTATATCAAATTTAATTAAAAGAAACTAAAGGAAACCATTAGCCTATTCAAAGTAATACTTTTCAGTCTCACTAAAATTATATGCATTAACAACGATAGTATTAAAATATATATTATTATACGTAATTACATATAATAGTGTATATTTACACAGTTTTATATCTAAAAACATATAATGAAGGAGTTATCCACTTTCGTGAAAACGAGAAGAAAAGAAGTCAAGCTTACCCAGCAGGAGTTTGCAGATAGGGTAGGAGTTGCGCTTACAGTGGTACGTAAGATAGAACAAGGAAAGACCAATCTGAATTTAGACAAGGTAAATCTTGTACTCAGTATGTTCGGTCACGAACTGGCTGTTGTTAGTTCTAATGAGTTGAAAAAAGAAAAGAGCTAATGAGACAAGCCCAAATATTTTATGGTAACATTTTAGCCGGACATCTTACAGAAGAAGATGATGGAGATTATATTTTTAAGTATACTAATGACTATGTCTCAAATTTTAAAGATCGATTTGTAACGTTTACAATGCCTGTTCAAGAAGAGGAGTTTGTAGCTAATCGATTGTTTCCATTTTTTGAAGGCTTAATACCCGAAGGTTGGTTATTAACCATTGCAACTAAAAATTGGAAATTAAATCCAAATGATAGAATGGGTCTGTTATTAGCCTGTTGTCAAAATTGTATTGGTGCCGTGAGTGTTCAACCTTTAGATTTTAGCGATGAAAAGTAGATGCTTGTATTGTTATGGATTCTTAGATAATGAAGGAGATTTTCACGCAAAATGTAGTCTAGAATTCTTTGGAACTGAGCAGCCACCCGTTCTAGGATACTCATTAGATCAGATGAATGATTTAGCCAAAGAAGTTATTGAACGTAGTGTTGCTGTTCCAGGCGTACAACCTAAATTATCACTCTCGATTTTAGATGATGTAAATAGTACAGAATCATCGAGACTCACGGTAGTTGGTGCTTTGGGAGGTAATTATATTTTCAAGCCACCGTCCAACGATTATCCAGAAATGCCACAGAATGAACATCTAACAATGAGGATAGCGGAAGCATTCGGTATATCTGTCGTTCAATCAAGTTTAATACGATTGACCTCTGGCGAACTCTCCTACATTACTAAAAGAATCGATAGAACTTTAGAAGGAGGTAAAATTCATATGCTCGATATGTTTCAGATTACTGAGGCTTTCGATAAATATAAAAGCTCGATGGAGAAAATCGGGAAGGCACTTGATGCTTATTCTCAAAATAAAGGATTAGATAAAATTTTCTTTTTTGAGTTGACTGTGTTCAGTTTTATAGTTGGAAATAATGATATGCATCTCAAAAATTTCTCAATGATTCTTAGAGACAATAATTGGTTATTGGCACCCGCTTACGATTTGCTAAATGTCGCAATTGTGAATCCAGCCGATACTGAAGAAATGGCTCTTACTGTAAATGGCAAGAAAAATAAATTAGCTAAAGCAGATTTTGAGGCTCTTGGGAAAAATATGGGTTTAACGAATAAACAGATTAGTGGTGTATTTGATAGAATGATATCCAATAAAAAGAACGCTCTCGAAGGGATTGAAAATTCTTTTTTTTCTAATAATATGAAGGAGAAATATCTTGCTAAGATTTTAGAGAACTACCAGAACCTAAAGTAACCCCATTCGTGTGTAGAATTGTAATGCTATAAACTGAATCCCCCCAAATCTACCAAAACTTACCTGCGCGTGGTTCCTGTGCTGTTTTTATAGTGTTCGGGTGGATAAGCGTGAAGTAAAAACAGCATAGGGCGCACTTATAGGTGTTTATTAAAACAGAATTAGGTACCCAATTAATAACGCCATTGAAAGAAAAAGAAGCAGTGTCAAAACAATCAACCAGTTAGGGTATAGTTTTGCCGAATTCAATTTTTTATGCAAGTCCTCTAATTGAGTGAGTTGTGCTTTTGATTCCACCTCAATTTTTTCCAGATGATCTTTCACCAACCTCTCGATAATAGAACTATCTGCCTTGATGCGGACATCTTTCAGGTTTTCAGAAACTTTCTCAAGCCTGTCAATCTGTTCTTTGAAAGTCTGTAATTCTTCTACTAACAATTGTGATATAGTTTCCAGTCGTGTCATATTCCCATTCCTATTTGAATTGATTTTTTGATTGCTTTTGTAATTAATTTCTTCCCTATTACAGTTATTACGTTTGTTGAAAGTGGGAGTGTGGCTCCTTTTAAAAGAACACTTTGAGTGCCTTTATTAATAACACTCTTATAAGTATGGTTGTCAATTGCCGAAAGTAATTTACCTCCAGACATCGAACGATGTACTTCACTCGCTTTAAAGCTTTGACCTTTATATTCAAACCGGAACCCCTGTAATTGTTTTGCTTTGTTGATACTGGGAATCACTTTAATCTCTTGGGTGCTCATAGCTTTGATATACTGATCCAAGTTTTTAGGCTTTACTTTTTCCAAGGTATCAATATGAATATTTCGAATTTGCTGTCGAATCTTTTTTGATTCCAAAGCTTTTGTCATTTGCACTTCTTTTACTGTGGTCAGTCCGAATTCTTTTGCAGTTCGTTCTGAGGCGAGCTGGCTTCTTTTTCCTACGAAACTGTCGTTGTACGCCTTTCCATTGAGGTCAATTCTATTCACATAAAGATGGATATGTTTGTGTGCCTTGTCCAGATGAACAAATGCTATGGCCTGCCGATCTCCAAGTTTCATTTGCTTCATAAAATTAGCTGTGATTTCCTTGAGAGAATGCCTGTCCAATTTTTGGCCATCCTCTATTGTGGGACTGATGATAAAGCTCAGCGTGTTGCGCTTACAATTGCAATTGAGGGCTTGAACATTTTTGAACTCCGCAGTGACTTCTGTAGGGTCTTCTGAAGTGAGCAGATGGGAGTATATCGTCTCCGCACCTTTTTCTTTATCCTTTCCGTACGCAATTGCAGCTTTTGTGCTCGATATGGAAGTAGCCTTTGCGATCATCCTGTGATATTCTTGAGGTGAAGTCTAATTTCATTGGCTAGGTTTACTACTTCGCCAGAGAGCTTTGGATTATTCTTTTTGTACATATTCCCAATTCGCTTAAAATTGTTATGGTATTGCACCATCATTTTATAGATGTTTACGTGTTCTTCACTCATACGCTCTGTAAGTTGCTTTTCCATTAGGGCATCTCGACAAAAAGCGCTCAATGTGGTTCCCGCCTGCTTCGCTTTTATTGCAAGCAATCGCTTCTCGTAGACGGTACATCTAAATTTTATGATTGCTCTTTTCATTGTTTTAAATTCTTTGCGACCTTCGGGAGCAAAGCAAGATTTGTGGCCACAGGCACACATCTTGCTTTGCTTCGCTCTTTGTCATTTTACCCTGTTCACGATCCAGTCATTCAGGTCTTGAAAACCAGTATATAATTGAGACCTGTCTATTGCCTTTGGATAGTTAATTATTATATTTTCTGTAGCCCTTTTGCCCGCGTCATCGTTATCTAGGAATAGATGAAATCCATCATATTTCTGGATTATCGAATCAGCCCTTTGTACAAATGCTATCGAATTCAACACCAAAATGGAGTACTCATTTATCTCACCTTTGAGCCATACTTCCAATGAAAGCAAATCAAACATCCCTTCAACAATGGCTAACTTTTTGAGGTGTCCATTTGAAATTAATGAAATGTCTTTTGGAGATGTTCCGTTTTTGTACAGGCTATTTCTAAGCTCCCATCCACCAGAATTATTCTTCAACCCAATGGAAAAATAAGATCTACCTGACCAGAGATAATGAACTTCTCCGCAATACTTTTGGGCTATTTTTAGAGGGATTTTCCGCTTGGCTAGATATTTTAATAATAGCGGATGACTCAGGATTTTTACTTCACTAATTTTAAGCTTTCGCGAAAGCGTACTAGTCAACTTTAGAATAGGTTCCGGAATTTGTTGAATAGTAGCTTCTAAAAATTGAAGTGCAGTAACTACCGAACAATTTTTTATTTTGCAAACCAGATCTATACAATTACCACCAATGCCTTCTCCGTGATCGTACCATTTGTTGTGTGAAATAGACACCTTAAATGAGGCTTTAGTTTCTGACCGAAACGGACTCAGGTACCAAGCTTCTTTTTCTGTTTGGCGAGTGGGGAAGTAGTCCATAGCCGCAAGTGTTTTGACGATAGAGATATTGCGGGCGCTATCGCAGGATAATTGATATGTTCTTTCTTTTTTCATAAGCCAAATAGATTTCAGTAAATTTTTGATGATTTGATGAACATTGCTCCTTAGGTCAATAAATAACAGGGTTTACATCGCATCGTTTTTGTCATCAATTCATCGTTCTTATATTTTTCTAACCTTAATCTGTCATCTTTTTATTTTTTGATGACTAAATGATGATATAGTGATGACAGCCCTAGCATCGACTGAGAAAGGAATTATCTCAATCTGTCATCGTTTCATCAAAATTTTGGTGTAAAAAGTTCTTCGTCACCGTAAAGTATCGTCCCTTAGCCTCCAAAAACTGCATCGAAGCATCCTGCCAGATGACCAATTTTTGATAGCTTAAGGAGTTGTCCTTGTTCTCTAGTTTCCAATCTCTTTTTAGTAGTCTCCTCAGTTGGGTCAAGTCTGTTTTAATTCGGGTTCTGTTCAGGAGTTGTAATGCATCTAATGGACATATATGTATCTCCTCCATCTCGAATTGTTCCATAGCGCCTAATAGAATAGTGGCGAGCTCTTTTTCTACACGGTTTCTGTTATTCTTTACAAGGTTTATAAGGGCTTTTGTTTTAATCTGTTTTGGGGTAAACCACATTCTTGTCGCGTGCGCTGTGGAGATTTTTCTATGTTGTAGAAAGAATAGAAAAGCGGGAATTTCAGAAATTAATTGATACAGAAAATCAGTCTCCTCTTTCTGGAGTACAGGGATTTTACGCACCCAAAAGCGAGTTTCATTCCCATCAATCTTGATGAAGTTATCTTCATTATTACTGCACAGCACAAACTTTCCAAAGAATTCTACCTCTCGTTTGTCCTTACCCTTGGACTCCAATTTGTTGATGTTGGTAGTACTCAGGTATTTTATACGTTCTGTGAGTTCTTCCTTGTTGAACAGCACCTCGTCAATACAGATAAGGAGCTTATTTGCCCAATCTGCATTGAACTGGCTACTGAAGCTATCATTGGTCAGATAGGTCATATTATTGTCAAAGACCGCCTTAAGCCATTTCAGGAAAGTACTTTTCCCAGTGGAGCGCTCTTTGGAAACAAGACAGAGAATAGGTAATACTTGTACTGGTTTTGTGTAGAGCAGTTGCAGATAGTCCAATCCCAGTTCTAGATGACTTCCAAAAATGTGTTTCATAAACGCTAATGTAGTTTCAGTAGTTCCATCCTTTGGGACTGCGGGTAGGGGAGAGTAGGTGTTGTAAAATCCTTTGTACTCTTGCTTAAAGTCAATATGGCTCGGGATGCAGGTAAACCCATCATATTTGGGCACTTTGCTCAAATAATCTTTACCGAAATCCTGGCGGATGGTCTCGATATTCCAATGGACTAGAATCTCATTGAAATGCCCGGCAATAGTCGGTGCTTGTACTAATTTATAGTACGAGGTTCCTACCCTTAAATAGGGAATTGTTTTCATAATGTCGATGTTATTTAAGAATCGGAGATATGGATTCTTAAGATTTGAATAGGATTACTATGTCAGTAGTACTGATAATAGTCTAATCGTATTTGTCTTATTGCAAAACATTCTGCTCATTACGCAGTAACCATCGATCTATTTTTCTTCGTTCGAAGTATATCATTTTCCCATTGGGTTTGGAATGTGGAATCTTCCCCGAAGCTGTGAGTTTGTAGAGATAGCTTCTGGATATTCCTGTGTAGTCGCAGGTTTCCTCAAGGGTAAGTACTTCTTTACTTCCTATGAGTAGTTTTTCTAAACGATCAAGTCGTTCGAGTATTAAAAAATTGTCCATTTGATTTGTTTTTTAGATTACAAAATGGACAAAAGCGCTTTTGTCTTTCCCTTAGTGGGAAGTGTGCAGTAAAGGTAAAAGAAGGAGCTAGTGGAGTAGTAAAAACAGATGATAGTTATTCACAGATAACTTTGATTCAGGTAGTTGTATCAAAAGGTCATAAAATCATTTAAAATTAATGAGTGAAAATTTTAATTAATTTTATTTGGGATGATTTGATAGAATGTGAGGATATGATGAAAATTTTGTTAACCGTAGTAAATTGGGTTATCAACACTTCAAAACGTTTATAAGAAGAATAATTATGAGAAATAAGCGCAGACTATAGATCGATTCTTTTAAGCGAACGCTATCTCAAAGTTCCTTCTAGGTTAAATATGCGATGGTTTTTAGTCTGCCATTTCTATTTTCATCAGCCTTTGAACTTTGAGATTGTGTTCAAGATTTTGTGAGTGAAGCGCTTTTCTTGTAATGGAGCTTTACCTCGGAATGGAAGGGGAAGGGCTGGAGCGGGATTTACGGACCAAAAAAGCCTCTAAATAAAGAGGCTCTTTGTTTTTATCTATAAAATTTATCTAATCCCACTTCATCTTTTGCAACCTAACGGCATTTAAAATAGCGAGCAATGCTACACCCACATCGGCAAATACAGCTTCCCACATTGTGGCTAGACCACCTGCTCCCAAAATTAGAACTATAATTTTGACTCCAAAGGCTAGAACAATATTCTGCCAAACAATACTTCTTGTGGAACGTCCTATTTTTATAGCACGTGCAATCTTCGAGGGTTGGTCATTTTGAATGATGACATCTGCGGTTTCAATAGCAACATCACTTCCAAGACCACCCATCGCAATCCCTACATCACTGGCAGCAAGTACAGGTGCATCGTTAATTCCATCTCCTATAAAAGCAACCTTAGTGCCTGGTTGTGCTTTAAGTTTTTCTACTTCGTTGAGTTTGTCTTCTGGGAGTAATCCTCCTTTTGCCCAGTCAATGCCTAATTCTTTGGCTACTTGCTGAGTAATGGAATCTTTATCGCCCGATAGCATAATAATTTTAGTAATACCTGACGCACGTATTTCTTTAATGGCTTGATGAGCATCCTCTTTCAACTCATCTGCAATGGTTACATAACCAGCAAATTTACCGTCAATTCCGACCATCACTATGGATTCAACAATACTATCAGTTTCTGATGGAACGTCAATAGTGTTTGAAGTCATTAAAGCTTTGTTTCCTACCAGCACGGTTTTCCCGTTTACGGTTCCTTTCAATCCTTTTCCTGCGATTTCAGATACTTCTGTTGCATCATAGTCGGCACCTTCGGCTTTGTATTCCATTATGGCTTTAGCAATGGGATGAGTGGATTTCTCTTCCATTGCCATTAAGTATTTCATAAAGTCCGCTTTCGCGAAAGCGGAATCACTTATAACTTCCTTTATTTTGAACACACCTTTTGTTACCGTTCCAGTTTTATCCATCACAACGGTATTAACTTGGGTCATTGCGTCAAGAAAAGAAGCTCCCTTGAATAAAATTCCATTACGAGATGCTGCTCCCAATCCACCAAAATATCCCAGCGGAATAGAGATTACCAATGCACAAGGACAAGAGATTACAAGAAAGATTAAAGCTCGATATAACCAATCTCTAAAAACGTAATCATCTACAAAAAAGTAAGGAAGTAATGTGAGACCTATCGCTAAGAAAACTACAATAGGCGTATAAACACGAGCAAATTTTCTAATGAATAATTCAGTTTTAGATTTACGAGCTGTGGCATTCTGTACCATATCTAGGATACGTGCAATAGAACTGTCCTTAAACTCCTTAGTAGTTTCTACCTCAATAACTCCATCAAGATTGATACTTCCTGCAAATACAGATGCTCCTTTCTGAACCGTATCTGGTTTGCTTTCTCCTGTAAGTGCAGCGGTATTGAAAGAACCTTTATCTGAAAGCAATATTCCATCAAGAGGCACTTTTTCTCCTACGCGTACTTGAATTTTTTCGCCTATTTCTACAGTTTCGGGATTTACCGAAATGAAATCGCCATTGCGATACACTAGCGCCTCATTAGGCCTTACATCTAATAGTGCTTTGATATTTCCTTTTGCTCGGTTAACCGCTGCTTGTTGAAACAATTCTCCCACTGCATAGAATAACATCACAGCCACACCTTCTGGATATTCGCCTATCGCAAATGCACCCAAAGTCGCAATGGACATTAAGAAGAATTCCGTAAAGAAATCTCCATTCTTAATACTGTTCCAGCCTTCTTTAATTACTGGAGAGCCAACAGGAATATACGCCACTGTATACCATACAATTCTCACCCATCCTTTGAAAAATGGTAAGGCGTCAAAATAATCAACTGCAATACCTATCATAAGCATTACAAAGCTGAAAATAGCAGGTACATACGTCTTGAATTTTGAAACACTTTCTGGACTGCTGTGATTGTGTCCATCATCGTGACTGTGCTCACTAGAATGTTTCTGCGCGTCTATGTCTCTTAAGTTCACTTTTTTCTTTTTCATTTGATATTGAATAAGTTAATTATGTCATTTGGTATAGGCTTACGTTTTAATGGTGGCACATTTGAACCTCCTGTATTACCTAGTGGCACTTGATTAATAAACGACTTCCAACCACCAACGATTAATCTAATTATTTGACCAAATACTTCTTTAGTATTCTTTTGCATCAACCCAAACTTCAACATTAACCAATGTGAATAGGTATGCTCCATTGGATACGATTGACCTATAATGTGACTTCTTTCTAAGTGATACCAAGCAATAGCAAATTCTTCCATTTCTAAATTATTGCGGTACAACTCTAACTCTTTACTATATGCCTGTTTTAGATGTTTTGGTATTTTAATATTAAACCTCATATCCTTTAAATTTCATTAAAAGTAGTTCAATTAATAGTGCAACAGAAGTGCATTTATTGACCACTGCATTTATCGCATATTCCTTTTACGACTAGGTTTACATTTTCTGAAACAAACCCATCAGGTACTTTTATTTGAGGAATTTTATGTTCCGTAAGACACACAGTTTCGTTGCAATTGTTACAATGGAAATGCAAGTGTAAATCTTGTTCAATCTCACAGTTGCAACCACTTTCGCACAAAGCATATTTTGAAATTCCCGTACCGTCATCTATTTGGTGAACGATCTTCTTTTCTTCAAAGGTTTTGAGTGTACGATATAATGTGGTACGTTCCGCTTTCGCGAAAGCGGACTCAATATCAGTTAACGCCACCGCAATCTTCTTTTCAGCCAAGTATTTATAAATCAAAATACGCATCGCCGTAGGACGTACTTGATGATTTTCTAATGTTTTTTCTATTTCTGTCATTTTAATTTGATTAATGTCCGTGTCCGCCACCTTCTTCTTCACTATTTTTTGCTTTGGCCAGAAGTGTAAATGCATCTTTTAATACCAGATCTATAGATTCAATAGATCTCGATTTATCTTTTAATTCAATTGCTACAAAACCATCCTCTGCATTGCCCTTTTCAACTTCGAGCATTTCATAATCCATCATTGTTGCGGTACCTTCAGTGCGGTTGCCCAATGCTTCAAAAATATATTGGTTGCCTTGATATCTTACGATGGCTTCTTCTGGTACGGCGTACATTTCTATTGATCCTACCTCAATTTTGGCATTGACAAACATTCCAGGCAGCAGCTCCTCATAAGTTTCAGATTCCTTTAGGTGCCCGTGTATGGTCACTGACCTATCGTCCCGAACGTTGTTCCCTATAAGGAAAATTTCTGCTTTCATCCATTCCTCGGGAGCATTTGCCAGACGGAAACGTATGCGTTGTCCTATACGGATTAGTGGGATATCATCCTCATAAACATTGAGTTCTACGTGAAGGTCTGACGCGTCCGTTATGTCCATCAAAACATCCTGTGTTCCAAAATATTTTCCCGTATTGACATACACATCCCTAACAACACCATTGATAGGTGAATACACATTTACAGTGGATGAAATGGTTCCATTTCTAACGCTGTTGGGATTGATGCCTATCAATCGCAGTTTGCTTTCTAAAGCCTTCATCGTCGCCTGATTGTTGAGATATATGCTTTTTGCCTTCTCATAAACCTTGGTGGATGATACTCTTTCATCGTTCAGTACTTTCTGACGGTCGTAATCAGATTTCAAATAATCATTATCTGCAATAGCTTCTAAATAGGCTCTTTGAAATTCAATAAATTCTGGATTCTCAACTTTGGCAACTATTTGTCCTTTACGTATTTTGGTTCCAGGAAGCATCTCCGTGTATTTCAGGAATCCACCGTAAGGAATGGTTACCGATATATTGCCTTGTGGTGGCACGTCTATCATACCGTTGACAGTTATTTCATTACCAATATTTCTTTTCACCGCCTTTCCCACTTCAATAGAAGTCTGTTTCAGCTGTGCTTGGGTAAGCTCTACAACATTCTCGTTTGTTGCAGAATGTTCTTCCATTGCGGGCTCCGATTCTGTTTTGCAACTTGTTGCAAGCAATAGAAGGGATGCGATTGTGATGTTATATATATTCTTCATTTAAATATCTTTTATAAGTTGCTCAATGTTGATGAGTGTTTGATTGTATTGGTTTAAAAAATCCAAATAGGTTACCTGAATAGTCAACGCACGGTTGAGACCTTGTACATATTCAATGTACCCGATCTCGCCTTCTTCAAACCCACGTTGCGCGGTTTTAAACAGCACATCTGATTGTGGCAGGCCACTCTTGCGATAGTATTCAATATTTTTTAAAATCTTTTGAAGTTCGGTAAACAGCGATTGAAGTTTAGATTTGGTTTGATTTTCAGCGACCTCTAGTTGAGCCTCAGTTTCCTGTTTATAAATTTTAGCAGCCGTAATTTTAGCGGTATGTGGTTTTGCCCATAGCGGAATGCTCAATCCCAGCTGCACACCAGTAAACCTATCTCCAGCATCGTAAATGGTGCCTGCATCTCCCGTACCTATAAATGATTGGTTGAAATAACCCAATGTAATATCAGGTAACCGTTTTGCTGATGCTACCTTACGTTCATTTTCTGCCACATCAATCTGTTGCTTGTAATAGGACACCAGAGGGTTTTTTGAAACGTTCATATCTGTAGTATTGCTAACTTCCATTGCAGATTTCATCTCCAATTTTGGAGTTTCGATTTCAACAGCGTCATCCACATTCATCAAATTCTGTAGAGTAAATTGACCTTCAGCGATTGCGGCTTCATTTTGTTGAACCATAATATTGATATCAGCGAGTTCTGCATTTGCTGTGGCAAGTTCCAGTGCGTTGCTTTCTCCGTTATCATAACGCAATTGCGCGGCGTAAGAAAAACGGGAATAAATACTATCCTGACGTTGCAATACATTTCCCTTGCTCTTCAAAAACCAAAGGCGGTAATAGGTCGAAGATACCTGGGCTACCAGATCATTTTGAACGACTTCCTGCCTCAATTTTGAAGCGGCTACTTTAGAACTATTGAGTTTGCTTTGACGCGAATAAACGGTGGGAAACTCAAAGGTCTGACTGATGCTGAAACGCGTATCATTGTCTGCAATACTATTGGTCTGACCGTATTCAACGCCCAGATCTGCTTTAGGTAAGTTGAAGCTTGTCCCTTTAAGTGCTTGCTCTCGTGCTGTTTGAAACTGTGCTACCTTGAGATTGGGATTGTTCTCAAGTGCTACTTCTAAAACTTGATCTAGGGATTGATATACTTTTTGTTCTGTTTGAGCATTTGCTTGGTACGCCGTTCCCATCATCAGAAATAGCAAAACGCTTGTATTTTTATTCTTTTTCATCTTGAATTTCTTTTCTGAGTAATAGTAGAGAATGGGTAAAACTACCAGCGTTAAAAACGTTGCTGTAATCAGTCCGCCAATTACAACGGTTGCTAATGGTCGCTGCACTTCTGCTCCTGATGTTTGTGAAATAGCCATAGGCAAGAAACCTAAGGACGCCACCGATGCAGTAAGGATAACAGGTCGCAAACGTGATTTAGTTCCCATATAAATGCGTTGAAATATATCTTCCACGCCTTCTTTTTTAAGACTATTGAATTCTGCAATTAGGACAATCCCATTTAATACTGCGACTCCAAAGAGCGCAATAAAACCTACTCCTGCAGATATACTGAAAGGCATATCCCGTAGCCAGAGCGCAAACACGCCACCTATAGCAGAAAGCGGAATCGCAGTAAAGATTAATATTCCCTGTTTAAGCGAGCCGAATGTGAAGTAGAGTAATATGAAAATGAGTAGCAGAGCAAGTGGGACAGCTACTGCAAGTCTTTCTCTAGCTTCGACTAAGTTCTCAAATTGCCCACCATAATTTACGGTATAGCCCGGCTTTAGATCTACTTGGGTATCGATAAGCTTGCTAACTTCATTGACCACGCTCTCCACGTCGCGGTTACGCACATTAAAAGCTACAATGATGCGACGCTGTGTATCGTCTCGTTGTATTTGATACGGACCATCAATAATTGAAACTGTTGCCAGTTGTTTTAAAGGGATTTGCTCGCCGTTACTGCCGTTAATATATAAATTTTGAACGTCAGAAATTGTGGAACGATTGGTGTCGCTTAACCGGACGACCATTTCAAACCTTTTTTCTCCTTCATATACTGTTCCAGTGGCAGCGCCAGCAAAGGCAGATTGAATAGCCATATTCACATCATCAATGGACAGTCCGTATTTTGCTAGCTGATTGCGCTTATAATCCACAACTATTTGTGGGATACCAGTAACTTCTTCCACATACATATCAACTGCACCCTCGACCGATCCTGCGATACGTCCTATCTGGTTAGCATACGTAGATAGTTGCTCCAGATCTTCTCCGTAGATTTTAATCGCAACATCTTGGCGCACGCCTGTCATCAGTTCGTTAAAACGCATTTGTATGGGCTGCTGAAAACCAAAGGTTACCCCTGGAATAACTTCCAAGGCTTCCGCCATTTTGTTAGCCAGATCTTCCCTGTTTGATGCCGTTGTCCATTCTGATTTATCTTTTAGAATGATCATAAGGTCCGCAGCTTCTACAGGCATAGGGTCTGTTGGTATTTCCCCAGAACCTATTTTAGATACGACCTGTTCTACCTCGGGAAAGTTATCGAGTAGGATTTTTTCGGCTTTGGTGGTCGCCTTAATTGTGTTGGATAGAGAACTGCCCGTAATCACTCTGGTCTCCACCGCAAAATCTCCTTCTTCTAGTGTTGGTATAAATTCGCCACCCAAGGTACTGAATATGAAAAACGCAACTGCAAATAAGACTAAGGTTGCTCCAACTAATATAATCCTTGTATGCATCGCCCATTTTATTACTGGCTCATAAAGGCGATAGAAAAAATTCATAATGTGATCAGAAATATTCTTTTTATGACCCCCTTTTTTACTTAAAACAAGCGCAGACATCATCGGCACATACGTCAATGAAAGCAAGAAAGCTCCAAGGATGGCAAAACTTACCGTTTGTGCCATAGGGCCGAACATTTTACCCTCCGTACCTACTAAAGCAAGAATAGGGAGATAAACTATAAGAATAATGATCTCTCCAAAAGCAGCAGAATTCCTGATCTTACTTGCAGATTTGAATACTTCCTCATCCATTTCTTGTTGAGTCAGCTTTCGCGAAAGCGTTAAAGCGCCCAAATGAAACAGCGTGGCTTCAACAATGATGACCGCTCCATCTACAATTAGACCAAAATCAATAGCACCAAGACTCATTAAATTAGCCGAAACACCAAAAATATGCATCATACTGAATGCAAAAAGAAGTGCTAATGGAATTACAGATGCCGTTATAAGACCTGCCCGCCAGTTTCCTAATAATAACAGCAAGATAAATATAACGATAAGAGCGCCCTCGATTAGATTTGTGGTCACGGTGCCAATCGCATTATCCACTAGTTTCGTTCGATCCAGAAATGGCTCAATGACCACACCTTCGGGTAGCGTTTTGCTAATGGTTGCTATCTGCTCCTTTACATCTTCTATTACTTTGGCAGAATTTGCACCTTTGAGCATCATCACGATAGCACTTACCACTTCACCTTCTCCGTTACGGGTAGTCGCACCGTAACGTATGGCTTTTCCTATTTGAACTTTAGCCACATCGCGTATCAATATGGGATTACCAGATTCCGTTTGTTTGACTAGAATATTTTCAATATCCTCCAGTGAGCCTACCAAACCTTCACTACGTATAAAAAGAGCTTTATCGTTCTTTTCAATATAGGCACCACCTGTGTTTTGGTTATTGGTCTGGAGCGCATCAAAAATCTCTGTAATTGAGATATTCATAGTGTTAAGACGCTCAGGTCTGATGGCAATCTCATATTGTTTAAGATAACCGCCAAAACTACTAACGTCAGCCACGCCAGGCGTGCCTAATAATTGGCGCCTGATGATCCAGTCTTGGATTGTTCTTAATTCGGTTGCATTATACTGGTCTTCGTAACCTGGTTCTGTTGTGATTACATATTGATAGATTTCTCCCAGACCTGTGGTCAAAGGTGCTATTCCCGGCTTCCCTATTCCTTTTGGAATTTCAGATTGAGCTTCAGCAAGGCGTTCATTAACCTGCTGTCGTGCCCAATACACATCTACATCTTCTTCAAAAACAATGGTTACGACCGAAAGCCCAAACCTTGAAAAAGAACGTATTTCTTCAATTTGTGGAATAGTCGCCATCGTTATTTCGATGGGAAACGTGATAAGGCGTTCTACTTCTTGAGCCGCAAGTGTGGGCGAGTTAGTTATGACCTGTACCTGATTGTTGGTAATGTCAGGCACCGCATCAACAGGCAATTGCCTTAGAGAATAGATCCCTAAAATAATCAAGGCAAAGGTGAGTAATCCAATAACCAACTTATGGGTTATGGAGTACTTAATAATTTTATTAAGCATAAGATTGAAAATAATTCAGTTAAACAAAATGTTTTACGCTTTCGCGAAAGCGCAAAAATTGCAAGTATTTTGAACTCACAACGTAATAGGGAATAGCAATCCCTAATTAAACTGAATTAAGCCCGTGGAGGCTGAAAGAGAGATTCCAGATATCTGGAATTAAATTGAAAAGAATAAAAAGAATATTTCTTTTTTACCTTAAGATCAAATGTCTTTAAGGCTATATTATTTGAGGTAGGAATAAAAACCGAAGGGTGACAGCACTGCTGGTGTGAGTGTACTGGAGCTTTATCTTCGTGCGAACCATCGTGATGTGCTTTATTATCTCCATCATCACTAAAGAGCTCTTCTACTACGTACTCATAAAAAGAGTCCCCACCGTATTCTTTGTGAATTTGATAATGGGAAATAAAATTAGAAGCCTTTTCAAGTTGCTCACACAATTCCATATTAGGCGACATTCCTTGGAGAAGGAATAAAAAAGCCATTGATATGGAAGTAACTATTTTCATTTGAAATACAAAGATAACAGAATTATAATGCAATTGGATTGCAAAGGGTTTTATTTGATTTCCTCAATCACGCTTCCGCAAGTAAGCATAGCATCTCCATAGTACGGATTACGTATATCTTTTTCTAAACTCATCCAGATGGCTCCTTTATTATTATTTGCCATAGGACATTTCTGTACGTACAGAGTATTGGAACCTTGCTCTGCATTCATAGCCAGTGCAATTAGGTTTTCATTTAAATTAACAAAGTGTTCTCTTTGATTTTCTATATTTTCATTACTTGAAATAGCATCTAGCATTTTGAGGGACTGCTCAAAATGTGATTTTTCCATTTTACCTAAATCATCTGTTTTAATCGCTTTAAACTTTTTTAATGCCGCTTTCGCGAAAGCGGAAACCTGACCAGCATCACTTGCTACAAAAGCGTCCTTCATCTCTAAATAAGTAGGAATAGCTTGGAGTAGTTCTTTCTGAAACGTTGCCGATAGCTCTATCTTCATATCGGTCATTTCTGCCAGCTCTTCAACAACTTTTCCTTGATTCATCATTGATTTTTTACCCTGCAATTGTGCAGCAGCATCTACCGTAAACGTCCCGTTGGTTACAATTTCATCGCTATCTTTTAAACCAGAAGAAACTTGATAATTCTCTCCAGATCTATTACCAAGCGTTACTTCTCGCATTTCAAATACCGGTTCATTAGGATTAGTCTTGATATAAACTAATGAGCGTTCTCCTGTCCATAGAACAGCACTCGCAGGAATAGTTACGGTTTCAGAAGATGTTGTCTGAGTAGTTCCTTCGATTTTTCCAGTGACAAACATACCTGGTTTAAATAAATCCTCCTTGTTATTCAATGTTGCTCTTACGGTTACCGTTCTCGTTGCATTATTTAAAACGGGATCTATAAATGAAATGGTCGCATCAAACTCTTTATTAGCATACGCATTTGTAGATACTTTAATTTTCTGACCTTTTTTAAACTGTGAGATTTGATTTTCATAAGCATCAAACTCTGCCCATACCGAGTTAAGATTACTTACTCTTAAAATAGGTTGCCCTTGTTTGACATAGTCGCCTTCTGCAGCCATAACCATAGCAACGGTTCCAGAAACCGTGGCGTATATTGGGAAATTCTCACGAACTTTTCCAGAGGTTTCGATTGCTTCGATTTGTTTATCTGAAAGCTTCCAGAGTTTCAACTTGTTTCGCACTGCTTTATACAATGCAGGTTGCGATTCTTTTAAAGCAGCCGTAGTTAAAAGTTCTTGTTGAGCAGCTACTAGGTTAGGTGCATAAATAGTGGCCAGTAATTGACCACGATTTACAGTTTGCCCTTCGTAACTTACATTTAGCTTTTCAATTCTTCCATCAAAATAACTAGCCTGTACAGCATTGTTCTCTTCATTTGTTGCAATTTTTCCTGAAAGTGAAATAATACCATCATCTTCAGAAGTTGCGCCATTACCTACAATTGTTGTTTGAATATTAGCTAACGCCATTGCATTTTCTGTCATTTTAATCTCGTTTGCAGCTAGACCTTCTGCACTAGATTCTGCTGGGATTAAATCCATCCCACATATAGGGCAATCGCCTGGTTCTGGTTGCATAATTTGTGGATGCATCGAGCACGTCCACATTTGGTTTGTAGTCTCTTCTGAATGGTTGTGAGCTTCGGCAGTTACACTTGTAGCTGACGGTTGAGAATCACCAAAAAGTAACCAGCCTGCAAGTAAACCAACGGTTAAAGCAATCCCTATGTATAGAATATTCTTTTTCATATGTTTTAATTTTCGTTTTGTAAACGATTAATCATTCTTTTCATTTCTTCAATCTCTTTCTTTTGAGCTTTGATAATATCATCAGCCAGCTTTTTAACCTCTGGGTCTTTGATGTCTGCACGCTCACTTGTCAAAATAGCGATAGAGTGATGCGGTATCATACCCTTCATCCATAGCACGTCGCCCACAGTAGATTTCTGGTCACGTACTAATCCCAATGCACCGAGAAATAATACTGCGCTTCCTATTAATATGGCAATATTTTTTTTCTTGTTTTTGTACATACTGAGCATAAAAAGTAGCATTATTACAGCCATCGTCGCTATTCCTAAACAAACCATATAAAATCGTGTAAGACTGAACCACACGTGGTCAAACTCGTAGGTATTAAGATACATTGTAATGTACATTGCTATAAATGATGATCCTAGCATCAAGAAAAACTTTGTGTATTGGCTCATTCCTTCTTTGTTGTTTTTGTGTTCGTTTGAATTCATAATTTTTAGTTATAATTAATCAATTGATTTTGTTTTTAATCTCAAAGCATTTGCAATTACCGAAACCGAGCTAAAACTCATTGCTAATGCAGCAATCATAGGCGATAATAATATTCCGAAAACCGGAAACAATACTCCTGCGGCTACAGGAACACCTAGTGTATTATATATCAATGCAAAAAATAAATTTTGCTTGATGTTTCTCATTACTTTATGACTTAAGTTTCTTGCTTTTACAATACCGTGTAAATCGCCTTTTACTAGCGTTATCATTGCGCTTTCGATAGCCACATCAGTACCAGTACCCATTGCGATACCTACATCACTTTTGGCAAGTGCTGGCGCATCATTTATGCCATCGCCTGCCATCGCAACTACGTGTCCATTTTCTTGAAGTTTTTTAACTTCATCAAGTTTGTTTTCTGGTAACATTCCTGCTTTAAAGTTGGCAAGATTTAATTCACTTGCAACGGCTTGCGCCGTGTCGTGATTATCGCCTGTAAGCATAATCACATCAATACCTTTGTCTTGAAGTTCCTTGATGGCTTTTGCACTAGTCTCTTTGATTTTATCGCCTATAACCACATAACCAGCTACCTCGCCATCCACCGATAGATAAGAAACTGTCTTTCCTTGTTTTTGAAAAGATTGTGCTTTATCTCTCATAACAGTGGAAATAGTTGCCTTTGCATATTCCATCATCTTATCATTACCTAAATCAAGCTTTTTACCATTCACAGTTCCTTCAACTCCTTTTCCTGTAACTGCACTGAAACCTTGCACTTTATAGATTTCCGTTTTCTGTTCTTTACCATATTTTACGGTAGCCTCTGCAAGAGGATGTTCGCTGGAACTATTTAATGAAGCTATAAGTTGAGTGATATCGCTTTCGCGAAAGCGGTCTACAAACGAGCCCATTTTCTCTACCGTAGGTTTTCCTTCGGTAATCGTACCTGTCTTATCTACGATTAAAGTATCTACCTTATCCATTTTTTCGAGTGCTTCAGCGTTCTTAATCAGCACACCGTTTTGCGCTCCTTTACCAACACCTACCATTACAGACATAGGTGTAGCCAATCCCAATGCACAAGGACAAGCGATTATCAATACCGCAATAGCATTTACAAGAGCAAACACATAGGCTGGTTCTGGTCCCCAAATTGCCCAAACTGCAAATGTTATGAGTGAAATTATGACCACTACAGGCACAAAATATCCTGAAACGGTATCTGCCAACTTCTGAATAGGTGCACGACTGCGACTGGCATCGTTTACCATATGAATAATCTGAGAAAGCAAGGTCTCACTACCGACTTTTTCGGCTTCCATTAAGAAAGACTGGTTACCGTTAATTGTACCACTACTTACTTTATCATCTGTAGTTTTATTAACTGGAATAGGTTCTCCCGAAATCATCGATTCATCTACTGTGGTTTCGCCTTCAGTAATCTTACCATCTACTGGTATTTTATCTCCTGGCTTAACTCGTAGTATGTCGCCTTTTTCAATTTGGTTTATGGAAACTTCTTCCTCATCACCATCAACTACGCGCACCGCTTTATTCGGAGCTAACTTTAATAATTCCTTTACTGCGGAGTTTGTTTTGCTATGTGCTCGCGCTTCTAAAACTTGACCCATTAATACTAACGTAAGTATCACCGTTGCTGCCTCAAAATAAACGTGAACAGCTCCTGATTCGGTTTTAAACTGTTCAGGGAAAAAGTCTGGAAACAACATTCCGAACACACTAAATAGCCACGCCACACCAGCACCTATTCCTATTAACGTAAACATATTGAGATTCCAAGTTTTGATGCTTCGGTAGGCACGCTCAAAGAACATCCACGTGGCATAAAACACTACAGGAATTGACAGCCCAAACTGAATCCAGTTCCACCATTTTTGCTCCATTACATCGTACAATGGATTGCTGGGAATCATCTCGCTCATTGCGATTATAAAAATGGGCAACGTGAACCCAACAGCTATCCAGAATTTTTTCAATAGCTTTTTATAGGTCTTTTCTTCTGCTGAACTATCTGCTTCCATCGGTACTAAATCCATTCCGCAAATAGGGCAAGCTCCAGCTTCATCTTTTACGATTTCTGGGTGCATAGGGCACGTCCATTGTTCTGTAGTGGTTGCGGAAAGATTGACTTCTTCCACCAAATCCATACCGCAGACTGGGCAATCGCCAGGCTGGTCGTATGTTTTGTCGCCCTCGCAATGCATCGGGCAGTAGAAAGTGCCAGTTCCTTTGCGTTTAGGTTTTTCCTTTTTGGTTTCTTCCATTTTATGATGCTCTCCAAGCTTGTGAATACTGTAAGAGCCACCATCATCTTGCATCGCTTTTTGAAACGTTATAATAGGGATATGTGATTCCATTTCAATCGTCGCTTCTGCTTTTTCTAAATTTACCGAAGCATTAGACACACCTTCCACTTTAGAAAGTGTCTGCTCTACGTGATTTCGACAACCGTTACAGGTCATTCCTTGAATATGATAGGTGTGTTTCATAGTATAGTATATTATTTTAATTGCAAGAAAAGCGCACCCGATAAGATGATGAGAAGTACTCCATATAGAATGTAGTTCAACAGTCTGCTAAGTGCGTTTGATGAATTATTATTTCCTGTTTTACAGCATTGTTTCATAATATTTCTTTTGCCTAAAAAAGAGAAAGGGTTTACTAACCAACCAATAAAAATATTCCTTTCTCTTAATAGGACTTTAATTTGTGCCTGAAAAGGAAAAGTTCCATAATCAATGTTAAAAAAACATCCTTTCCTAGTCAGGGCTTTATTTTATACTATCCTTCAATTTTGTGCTGAAATCTATGACGACCTTTTTATCGTTTTCTGATAGTATAGCATCCTTGTGAATAAGCGTGTAACTATCCATAGGCATCTCGCCACTTTCTATCTGTTTAATGATAGACCGTAACTTACTTTTCTTTCTTCTATCAGAATAATTGCTCCACTCATTAAAATTCAATTCTGCTTTTCCTTCTTTAATATGGTCTTTTAAAAACCAAGCTGCTGGCTGAATTTTGCTATACCAAGGATATACAGTATTATTACTGTGGCAATCATAGCAAGACACCTTGAGCTGGTTCTCAATTTCAGTCGGTACTTTGTTTACCAACATAAAATCAGTTGTAGGTGTGGTATAGCTTTCATTCCTATCCGTTGGAAAGAATTGTATCACTACGAATGAGATTAACGCTATCCAAGCTATTGCCTTAAAAACCTTCATTTAGTTGATTTCTCGCTGTACTTTACCACACTTCAACATTGAGCTTCCGTAATATGGGTTTCTCACTTCTTCTTTTGTGCTTAACCAAGCTGTACCGCCATCATACATTGGGCAAAATTGCTCGTATAACTTTGTCGCTGTTCCTGTTATGGCAACCATATCTGTAATGTCCTTGCTCAAAATTTTAAAATGTTCACGTTGATGTTTGATATCGCTCTCAGAAATATGCTCTGCGTGTTCTGTTGCATCTTCAATGATGTCTGTTAATTCCTTTTGTTGACTATCAGAATATGTTGACTTGTCAAGATTGCCAAGTGATTTAGCAAGTGTTCCCCCAAGCATCTTAGCCTTGTCATTATCATCTCCTACTAGCGCATCTTTAAGATTGAAATAATCTTTTAAAATAGCTTCTGCCATTGCGTTTTGAGAATTATTCATTGCCATATTTTTTGAGCTATCCATATTTTCTTGGATTACTTCATTGCTAGCAGACGAAGGTGCTTCATTCTTATTAGCATCTTTACAAGACACGGTTAAAATCATTGTAGCGACTAAGGCTACTGTTCCAATACTTCTTTTAATTGTTTTCATTTTTATTTATTTTAGGTTATTAAATTATTTAAAATCTTACTGATAATCCTCCGCCAGCTCCAAAACGGTTATCGTAACTCGCCATAAGAGAAAAATTTCTTGATAGCATATATTCAGCTCCTGCGCTCCAGACTGTTTCGGACAGATAATCTTGGTTCATTGGTAAATCATCTACGAAACCTAAATCTATTTGGTATTCATAGTAGCCGAATACAGACAGCTTAGGGAAAATCATTATACTGCGACCTACACCAATTCTTGGTCTTAATTTATTATCAACGCGCACATCTAAATTGAATAAATAAGGTGTTAAATATCTAACTCCAACAACTGCTGTGGTACTAAATTTATCTAAGCTATCACGTGTTGAATTCTCAATATTAACACCACCAAAAACTCTTAAATAATCGTGTAGATACCGTTCATACGTAAATTCTCCTTCCAGATTTTCATTCCATCCATATTCAAAAGAGGCATTAAATTGATTTCTAATATTAGAGGTCATCAAATTAAAACCTGTAGTATGCGACGCCACATCTACCAATCCCCAAGAATACCATTTATCTGTTTCTTCAATAATTTTAGAAGCTGGAAATTCATCCATTCTTGAGTCTCGTGGCGTATCATAAGACACTACTCTTGCCATACCACCCATCATATGATATAAAATGTGGCAATGGAAAAACCAGTCTCCAGCCTCATCGCCATTATTTCCATAAAATTCTATGGTCATTTTTTGCATTGGTGGCACATTTACCGTGTGCTTTAATGGCGAGTATTCTCCATTTTCATTAATTACTCTAAAAAAGTGACCGTGCAAGTGCATTGGGTGGTGCATCATCGTCAAGTTATTGAATGTAATGCGCGTTACTTCCTTATTATTTATTTTAATATTATCCGCCTCAGATAATGGTACACCATTCATACTCCAGATGTAACGATTCATATTACCAGTAAGATTTAGTAATATTTCCTTAATGGGAACATTCTTGTCGTAGGTTGTTTTCTCTGGCGACTTTAAATAATCGTAATTGTATTCGGAAAACATATCCATTCCCTCCATCTTCATTCCTGGCATAGAATCCTCTTTCTTCATATTCATTCCAGACATTGTTTTGTCTTTCTTCATATCCATTCCTGCCATTTTAGAATGATCCATCTTGCCCATTGCTGTAGTATCTTTTGGCTTATTCATATCCATTCCCGTCATTTTAGAATGATCCATTTTCATTCCTTCCATTTTACCCATCTGCATCCCGTATTCCTCTTTCATCTCAAAACGCTCATCCTTACCTGGCTGAAACTTTAAGGCGTGTGCACCCATTTTCATATCCATTTTAGCCATTTTCTGCATCATCGCTATTTTATCTGGTCGCGCAACATCCATTGCAGGTAAGCTTGTACCATTACCTATAAATGCAGAGGCTGTACCAGAACCATCTTGTGCAGTAATTCTAAATTCCATCTTACCCTCTTGTGGAACTGTGACAATAAAATCATACGTTTCTGCTACTCCTATAAATGTTTTATTTCTTTCGACAGGAACCACATCTAATCCATCTGAAGAAACCAGTACAGGCGTTTCCCCACCAAAAGTCATCCAAAAAGAGGTAGAAGCTCCTCCATTAATCATTCTCAATCGAATTTTTTCGCCAGGTTTAAATTCTGGGTACTCAATGGTTTCTTCTCCATTAATTAAAAATGCCGGATAGTATACATCTGCTATATCTGCGCCTGTCATTCGCTGTCTCCAAAAATTGAGTTGTGCTCCAAAAGCACCACGTGCAATTACTTGGTTAAGTGGTGTAGCTGTACCTTTTTTAATACCATACCATTCGTTACCACGTTTTAAATTTCGTAATACGTTCATTGGTTTTTCATTCGTCCAATCTGATAACATCAATACCAATTCCTTGTCATAGTCCAACACTTTCTCTTTAGGTTGAATCACTATGGAACCAAACACACCACTTTGTTCTTGTAACATTGTATGCGAGTGATACCAATAGGTTCCAGATTGTTTGATAGGAAATTCGTATTTCTGTGTATGTCCTGGTTCTATAGGTGGTGTATTTAAGTACGGTACACCATCGTAAAAATTTGGAAGTAAAAGACCGTGCCAATGCACAGAGGTTTCTACACTCATTTCATTTTTTACATAAATAATAGCATATTCTCCTTCAGTGAATTCTAATGTCGGTCCAGGAATTGTCCCGTTAACGGTCATTCCCATAACGTCTTTTCCTGCTTTATTTACGGTAGTCTCACGTAAGGTTATGGTATGTTCTCTTACAGGAAGATTATTTACATTACCTTGTTTCTCTTGTGCAAAAACCCCTGTAGTTAAGGCAATTAGAAACATCATTATTTTATTCTTCATTTTAGTTTTCATTTTAGTTTTCATTTTATTAATACAAAATTACTCTTGGCTTAGAGCTTATTGTATCACAATTATGGTTCTTATCTACCTTATTTGGTCTAATGCGTTTCTTATGTTTTTTTGACTATTCTTATATTCCGTTAAACTCATACCAGTTTCATTCTTAAATAGCCTACTTAAATGATTGACATTGCTATAATCAAGTAGTTGTGAAATTTCTGTAAAGTTGTTTTCTTGTAATTGTATCAACTCTTTTACTTTTTCTATTTTTAACTTGATAAAGTATTTTTCTATAGTTATACTTTCATTAAATGAAAAAATCTTACTGATTTTTGAATACTCGATACTCATCGTGCTTTCTAAATATTTAGAGAGAGTTTTTTCCAATTGCAAAGGCAGTTTTTGCAGTAACTTGATGAGTTCAATTTTAATTTGTTCTACTAGTTGCTGGTCTTGAGCAAGTAGAATTTCAAAACCATTATTTTCTAAAATCGTTTTTATATTATTCAAATCATCTTTAGATCTCTCTTCATAGATTATAGAGCCTAATTGAATATGCTTTAATTGAATACCTAATATTTCAACATCCCTCTGAATTGCTTTTATACAGCGATTACACACCATATTTTTTATGAATAATTTCTTTTCCATCGGTTAGTTAATTAGGTAATTAATCAGTGCAGATTGTATGTAATACATTTGTATGGATTCCACCTGATTCAACTCAAATTTGAGTTGAAGCTCCTGTATATCCAGTACATCGTTAAAATCGATAGTGCCTGTTTCATAATTCTTGATTAGTATTTGTTCGGCATCTTTAGCTTGCTTTAAATTTTTAGCTTGTGTATTGTATGCTATTCTGGATTGATTACGTTGCGATTGCGCTTTCGCGAAAGCGGACTCCAGCACATTTAATCGCTCATCCTTTTGCAAGTTGATTTCTTGCTGTCTTAGTTCATTTTGTTTAGAAATAGATTTGTAACGATGATTAAAAATGGGAATAGAAACCGAAACCATCGGCATTAAAATATCTTCCCCATTATCGGAAGGAAATACATCTGTACGCTCACTTACAGGTAAATAATCCACACCAAAACCTATCATAGGTAAAGCCTCACGTTGATTGAGTAATTCTGATTGTGCTACAGATTCGTAAAGTTTATCGTACTTGAGTAATTCAGGGTTTAATGCTAAATCATCTAAAGTGTTTATAGGATCTATCTCTGGAATATTCATCTCTGTAGAGATAGTAACTAGTGCATTTTTATCCTTATTCAATAAATTATTAAATACGGCTCGTTCTGCATTGAACTCTTCTTCAAGTACTTCTTTTTTCTGTTGCATTTCATTCTGACGAATCTGTAAACGCAATACGTCAACTGCACTGGCTTTTCCCACTTCAACAGATGTTAAGGCTAATTGCTCGTAGGTTTTTAAAAGTTGGATATTCTCTTCAAGTACTTCTTGTTTTGCTCGAATGGCATACAGCCTGTAATACGATTGAGAAACTGATAAGGCTAACTTTCTTTTTGCTATGGTGATTTCCACATACTCGGCATCTGCCATTGAGGAGGCATAATTTTCACGAGCTGTAATGGTTCCAAACCAAGGTAACATTTGTTTTACACCGATGCGAGCTCGCTGCGCTCCTGTTCTGGTTTCTGGTGTGCTCACAAAATAGCCTGCACTTATTTCTGTATTAGGAATCCAGTCTGCCTCATTTACTTTTTCTTCGGCTCTATTATAGCGCAGTTCAAAAGCTTGAATTTCTGGATTATTAGATTGTGCCTCGTCTATATAAGATTGTAATTGTTGCGCTTTCGCGAAAGCGGAAACAAACAAAAGACAAAGAATTATTAGTGTATTTTTCATTTGTTTGCTCTTTTAAGTTGGTATTCTTTTTTCCAGCTATATAGTACAGGAACAATAAAATAGGACGTGATGTCGATAACCATTCCGCCAAAAATTGGGATGGCCATAGGTATCATTATATCACTTCCTTTTCCTGTAGAAGTAAGTACTGGAAGTAATGCCAGTATGGTCGTTACCGTTGTCATTAAACAAGGACGAATACGTTTACCAGCAGCCTCAAGAGCCGAAAGTCTTATTCCCTTAACGTCTGTAGGGTTCTCTCGATCAAAAGTTTGCGTGAGATAAGTAGCCATTACCACTCCATCATCTGTTGCGATGCCAAAAAGGGCTATAAAACCTACCCAAACGGCTACACTTAAATTGATGGTTTTCATATTAAAGAGATCTCGCATATTCTCGCCAAAGAGATTAAAATTGAAAAACCAATCTTGCCCATATAACCAGATCATTATAAAACCACCTGCGAATGCCACTGTGATTCCTGTAAAAACCATAAGCGATGTAGAAACCGATTTAAACTGGAAATACAGAATTAAAAAGATGATGACCAGTGCAAGCGGCACTACTACTGAAAGCGTTTTTTCTGCTCGCAGTTGATTTTCATAGGTTCCCGTAAAGCGATAGCTGATGCCTGCAGGAACAATTAATTTTCCACTATCGATGTTTTCTTGAATTAATGCTTGTGCATTTTCTACGACATCAACTTCGGCAAAGCCGTCCAGCTTATCAAAAAGTACATAACCGATTAAGAACGTGTCTTCACTTTTTATGACTTGCGGTCCTTGCTCATAACGTATCTCAACCAACTCTCCTAATGGAACTGGACTACCTTTTTCAACTGGTACGTAAATCTTTTTGAGATCATCAGGATTGGCACGCAGCTCTCTTGGGTACCGTACTCTTACCTCATACCGCTCTCGACCTTCTACTGTTTGTGTAAGAGGCATCCCGCCAACAGCTACTTTAAGAACTTCCTGCACATCCATTACAGAAATGCCATATCTGGCGAGTTGTTCTCGCTTTATATCAATAAGTAAATAGGGCTTCCCAACGATACGGTCTGCAAATACAGCTTGCTCTTTAACACCTTCGGCTTGTTTTAAAATGCCCTCCAATTGTAGCCCGAAATTTTCAATGGTTTTCAAATCAGGCCCTTTTACTTTAATTCCCATTGGTGCTCGCATTCCTGTTTGTAGCATTACGAGTCTTGTCTCAATAGGCTGTAATTTAGGCGCAGAGGTAACTCCTGGAAACTTAGTGACCTTAACTATTTCATTCCAGATATCATCTGGATTATTTATGGCTGGTCGCCAGTTTCGGTAATACTCGCCATCATCGTCTTCAATTAAATCATCCCGCTGCGCAGAAGTCTGTAGACTTGCTTTATCATAATCTGCATCATTCTCAACTTCATTATTGGGGTTTATGATGAACTTATTATTTTTAAGTACAAAAAGTCCGTCATCGTTTATTTGATAGCGCTGGCGTTCGCCTTGGGCGTTACGCATAAATTCTGATTTGTATTGGATTACATTCTCATACATCGAGAGCGGTGCAGGGTCGAGTGCGGATTCTGTTCTTCCAGATTTACCTACTACGGTTTCAATCTCTGGAATACTTGCCACAGCCATATCCAGTTGTTGCAAGACACGCTTATTTTCTTCAACTCCTGCGTGTGGCAAAGAAGTAGGCATCAATAAAAATGAACCTTCATTAAGTGCTGGCATAAATTCTTTACCAGTGTTGCGCATAATCAAGAATCCAAATGTCAATACTGTAGCTGGAATAATTAAAAACAATAGTTTGTTTGCTAACGCCCAGCGTAGGATTCTATCATAATACATTCTAAAAACAGAGAAAACACCAAGTATTCCAAAACAGATAATAGATACAAATATCAAGTTGAGTATGATACTACGATCAAAGCCTAAAGGTCGCCAGTATTCAGCAAGAAGTATGACTATAGCTGTTGCCGATATAATGATATTAATAAGGTTTGCACGCTTTCGCGAAAGCGTACCTCGCATAGTCAACAAAGCAGTAATGGCAAAACCAATAAGAACAAGACCTAGCCAATATCCATAGACAATCGCTGTGATTCCCAATAGGGTTAGTATGCCATTAAGAGCATATTTTGAACGCTCTCGGATGCTCGACTTCTTAAATAAGAACGCTGCAAATGGCGGAATTAAAAAGAGTGCAATAACCAGCGATGCTGAAAGCGCCATCGTTTTGGTAAAGGCTAGCGGGCGAAATAATTTACCTTCTGCACCTATCATTGTAAATACAGGAACAAAACTGATAATCGTAGTAAGTACAGCTGTTAAAATCGCACCTGAAACTTCTGCAGTAGCATTATAAATAACCTCATTCATTGTAAATGGAGTGCCATCTTCTTGCAGTCGCAATTTCTCATCTTCCAGATGCCGTATCATATTTTCGGCGAGTATGACGCCTACATCTACCATTGTTCCAATTGCGATTGCAATACCTGATAATGCTACAATATTTGCGTCTACATTAAACAGTTTCATAGTAACAAATACCATCAAAACTGCAACAGGTAGTAATCCTGAAATAAGAATGGATGCTCTTAAATTGAAAACCATAATAATAATTACCAAAATGGTGATTAGAATTTCTAAGGTTAGCGCCTCATTCAAGGTGTGTAAAGTCTCTTGAATAAGTTCTGTACGGTCGTAAAATGGAACAATGGTAACTTGAGAGATTCTACCGTCTGAAAGTGTTTTTGTTGGTAAACCAGAACTTAGTTCTGCAATTTGCTCCTTTACATTATTAATAACTTCCATTGGGTTTGCTCCGTATCGTGCTACGACAACACCACCTACAACTTCGGCTCCTTCTTTATCAAGAATACCACGCCTTGTTGCTGGACCTAAATGAACATTTGCAACGTCCTTAATACGAATCGAAGTAAAGTTTTCTGAATCTACGACTGCATTTTCTATATCTGCTATCGATTTCACATAACCTAAACCACGCACGAGATATTCGGCTTGATTAATTTCTAAAGTTTGAGCGCCGATGTCTTGGTTACTTTCCTTGACAGCTTTTGCTATCTGGGAGAGACTTATGTTGTACTGACGCATTTTTTCTGGGTCAATATCTACTTGATATTCCTGAACGTAACCACCAATAGATGCCACTTCAGAAACACCACTTGCAGATGATAGTCCATACTTCACATAGTAGTCTTGTATGCTGCGTAGCTCTTGTAAATCCCAACCACCAGTAACATTTCCGTCTTGGTCACGACCTTCGAGTGTGTACCAAAAAATCTGTCCTAACCCAGTAGCATCTGGTCCCAAAGATGGGTTGACACCATCAGGCAATAAATTTGCTGGAAGTGAATTGAGTTTTTCCAGTATGCGACTGCGTGACCAGTAGAACTCAATGTCTTCTTCAAAAATGATATAGATGCTGGAAAACCCAAACATAGAAGAACTACGGATAGTTTTAACCCCAGGAATACCCAGAAGGGAAGTGGTAAGTGGATATGTAATTTGGTCTTCGATATCCTGTGGTGAGCGTCCTTGCCACTTGGTAAAAACAATTTGTTGGTTCTCACCAATGTCAGGAATAGCATCTACTGCTACTGGGTTAGTAGGAAGAAAACCAGTGTCCCAACTAAATGGTGCGTTTATAACTCCCCAACCTACAAAAAGGGTTAGAAGAAGTACAGATACAAGTTTGTTTTCAATAAGAAATTTTATTGCCTTATTAAGCATACGATTTGATTATTAGATAGTTGAAAATGTGTCAAGTAGAAAATACTGTACACGAGATTTAGCCCACTGCAGAATAACTGTTGGGCTATTTTTCAAAATCTAATAAATCAAATTAAAAAGGTCTGGTGCAATACTTGCACGTCCCGTTTGACAAAGGGCGGTGGATAATCTTTATAAGAAACATCTGTAGATGCTGTTCCTTCAAAAAGTTTAATGTAAGAATAAGTAAAGGCAGCTATGAACGTTTGCTTCTCGAAACTGAGTTTATCAAATGAAGTCTTTAAATCATCTTGACCTTGCTTAACCATTTGTTCATCAGAACAGCAAGATTTTTGCGATACCATCGGTTTTTCGCAAGAAGTAGTTACTTGCTCTTTTTCCATTCCGCAAGTTTCTACTTGTTGAACAAAAGAAAAGTCAACAAGCGTATCTCCACAATAATGCATATCCACAGTAAACGACATCGTAGTCATAAGAACTACGGCTGCCATAAAAACTGCCATTGATTTGTGGATAAATTGTTTCATTTGAATGTAAAGCTAGGTATAATTTTTAATTATTTCAATTGTTTAACGGAAGGTTATGTTTTACAATAGAGATTATAGGGATCTAAACATTGCTTATATTCTTTGAAATAATCTAAAAAAGATATAAAAAGCAGTGAAGATCTTGTTTTACACCACAATGGATCAAATATTAATTAATTTTCTTAAATGCCCATTTTGCGTGCAAATTGCGTGCAAATGAAAAAAGCTTCAAAAGTCAAAAACCTTTGAAGCCCTTTGTGTACTGGTGGAGAATACCGGATTCGAACCGGTCACCTTTAATCAATCGGGAGAGACCAACGTGATGAAATAATTAAGATTGTGAATCATCTATAAAGATAATTGCCTGAAAGCAATTCAAATGGAAAATTCTATAAATATTTACGGCAATAAAATTTTTATTAACGATGTGTGAAGAAAGATTATAAATTATTTATTGAGCATCTGTTTTAACTTATTTATAAGCTGCTCCTTCGTAAGGGTAGAAAAATCCAACTCAGAAGTAACCTCGCTCAATTTTTGCTCTTGAGCAATTTTCTCGGCTTTCTCATTCAATCGTTTTTGTACGGCATCCATATCTGCTTTAATCTTATGATCCATCACCCGAGCATAGATTTGAGTAGTTGTAATCTTTGAGTGACCTAGTATTTTAGAAACGGTTTCAATGGGCATACCGTTACTAAGAGCAACTGTTGTAGCAAAGGTGTGTCTGGCCATATGAAATGTAAGATTCTTCTCAATTCCCGTTTTGCTTGCAATCTCCTTTAAATATAAGTTTGCTTTCTCATTCGTAAGGGTAGGGAGGAGGTTTTCAGACACTTCTGTTACGGGATGTCCATTATACTTATCTAATATACGCTCAGCTCTTAAAAGCAGTGGAATTTTAACTTTAGTGTTTGTTTTTTGACGAAAGGTGCTTATCCATTTGTTGCCATCAGTATCACCTATCCAGATATTAGTTTTAGTCAGGTTTTTAATATCAACAAAAGAAAGCCCTGTGTAACAACTAAAGATAAATAGATCTCGCACTCGGTCTAGACGTCCTAAAGTAAAGTTATAATTAGCAAGGTTTAATAATTCATTGTCAGACAAGAATTCTCTATCCACTTTTTCAAATGACATTTTCCATCGTCTAAAAGGATCGTTATCTATCCATTCTAGATTATAGGCAAGCGTAACCATCTTACGTAAGCGCTGGATGTGTTTCATTACTGTATTATGGCTCATTGCCTTAGGATGTCCTTCAGGGTAATATCCAGCTAGAAAAGTAGCAAAATCTGAAAGGAATTGATAATTGAGTTGACTTAAAAAAATATCCTTTTGCTTTTTCTTTTTTAGATACCGATTGATATAGTTCTCAGTGACGCCAAAATTCCGAATAGTACCTGGAGTAAGTATTCGTTCTATCTTTTTAGTATGATAGGCTATAAGCTCTTGTAAAGAATGAGATTGTTGATCATCTTTTAAAAAACGTTCTTTTATTGCTTTGCTAGTGATCACCTTGCCTTCGTCACGTAGTTCTTGATAGCATTCGTAAATACGCGATTTGGATAAATCGAGATAGCGATTAAATTCTTTTGCCTTCGCTGAGCTTCCTGCAAATTTTTTAGTAGTAATATTCCAGCTGTTTGCGGGAATTTTTCTCTTGAGACTTATACTAAGTCTTTTTTGATCTACATTAATTCTCGCATAAAGAGGCGCCAGCCCTTTTGATTCTCTTTTAAGGTCTGCCCAAAATTGAATAGAAAATGTTTTTGAAGTACGCATAATTTCGTCTTTAAGTTATAAATAAATATCTAGAAGACTGTATATCAGAGTATAAAGAAATACGTGTGATGAGATATATTAAAATGGCAGCAACTACCACGAAAATAAATCTGCTTACCGATTTGCTACCATTAAGCCTGCATTCATATGAATACAAATGAGTACATTGAAAAAAGAAAACCGCGTAAATCCTAGGATTTGCGCGGTTTTGGTGCTTTTTGATAAAGCTTTTAGTGACCTCGACTGGATTCAAACCAGTAACCTCTTGAGCCGTAATCAAGTGCGCTATTCAGTTGCGCCACGAGGCCTAATCGAAACAATAATTAACTGTTTGTTTCGGGGTGCAAATATAGAACTATTTATCATTGAGAAAAAATATTTTTATAAATTTTGGAGATAATTATCTAAATCAATGTGAGTGATTCTGTAGATGGTTCACTTAAGGTGTATTAACATAATCCGTTAAACCTATATTAAACAAGTACGAGTTAGGAGATAGTGTTCCTATTCATTCGTAAATTAGGGTAGAAACTTAAAAAAAGATACAGATGCCATTTTTTACAAGCACAGTTACACAAAAATCTCAAAGCGTAGCTATTTACTATGAAGATTTCGGAGAGGGAAAACCAGTAATCCTTGTCCACGGTTGGCCACTGAGCCATACCATGTGGGAATATCAAGTCCCTGCATTAATTGAAGCAGGTTTCAGAGTGATCTCTTATGATAGGAGAGGCTTCGGATCCAGTTCCAGACCTTATGGAGGGTATGATTATGATACGATGGCACTTGATCTTAAAAATCTGATAGATCATTTAAATTTAGAAGACGTGTCACTCGTAGGTTTTTCTATGGGTGGGGGAGAACTAGGAAGATACGTGGGAAACTATGGCACTAGTAAGTTGTCTAAACTCGTATTTTTATCATCTATAGCGCCATTTATGATGAAGACCGATGATAATCCAGATGGAGTTCCAGAAGATGCGTTTGAAGGTTTTAAAAAATCAGTAAGAGAAGATAGGCTTGGTTTTTTAGATACATTCGGGAACGGTTTTGTCAATTATGAAGAGAATAAGGAGCGTGTAAGTAAAAGCCAGATCCATTATAATTGGACAGTTGCGGCAGAAGCTTTACCAAAGGCCACAATAGACTGTATAGATGCATTTGGAAAGACCGATCTACGGGATGATTTAAAAAAAATAGATATACCGACGTTATTTATACACGGCGATGCAGACGCAACGGTGCCTAAAGAACCCACGGCAGAGCAAGGACACAACATTGTAAAAGACAGTACACTCGAAATCATAGCGGGAGCACCCCACGGATGCGTTTTTACCCATACAGATGAAGTAAATAAAATGTTAGTAGACTTTTTAAAATAGAAGTATAAACCAAGCATAAGGCCATTAGATAGGTTCTAATGGCTTTTTTTATATATAATTATCTAGATTTATAATATGAACATACAGGATTACATAAGGGATGTGCAAGACTTTCCAAAGGCAGGAATCGTATTTAAGGATATCACGCCATTACTTGCCGATAAGTACGCTTTCGCGAAAGCTGAAGAACATCTTTTTAATCTTATAAACGGTCAAAAAATAGATATTGTTGTAGGTATAGAGTCGAGAGGCTTCTTTTTTGGTCCACTATTGGCCAAAAGGCTAGAAGCGGGATTCGTACCTGTGAGAAAGCCAAAGAAACTACCCTCAGAAGTATATTCACAGCAATACGACTTAGAATATGGAACCGATATTTTAGAAATTCACAAAGATGCCATTAAACCAGGCGATAGAGTCTTGTTGCACGATGATGTATTAGCAACTGGCGGCACTGCTCAAGCGGTTGTCAAACTCATAGAAAAGTGTGGGGGAAAGGTGGTCCAATGTAATTTCCTGTTAGAACTTTCATTCCTAAAAGGTCGCGATAAGCTAAAAAATATAGACGTACGTTCTGAGATAGTGTATTGATAAATTGGCGGTTATGTTGACTACCTCAACCTTTAGTTTATTATTGTAATTTTATTAATTCAAATTTTCAATATGTATAAAATTTTTTCAATGCTGGTTATTTGCCTGGTAGCCTTCCAAACCTCCGCTCAAAATATCATTGAGCCGCCTCAGGGATATACAAATGATATAGGGAATATGGTTGCAATGCTGGACGACTTAAAAACTCGTGTAACGAGAAACGTACGTGATCTGACTCAAGAGCAAACAGATTATTTAGTTGATGAAGATTCTAATAGAATAGGAGCTATGATTATGCATCTTGCAGCGACAGAAGTATATTATCAACTGTATACCTTTGAAGGTAGGCAGATGAACGACGAAGAGTCTTTAAAATGGAATACTGCGATTAATTTAGGGGATGAAGGACGAAGCATACTCATAAATAAACCGATCTCATATTACTTAGAGCTATGGAGCGATGTAAGGGCAGAAACCAAGAGACTTTTAAAATCCAAGGATGACAAGTGGTTTCAGAAAAAGATTGGATCTATGAATAACCACTGGGCCTGGTTTCACGTAATGGAGCATCAGGCAAATCATATGGGACAAATAGTTATGATTGCTAAACGGGCACGTAAAGTCTAAATAGTCAGAACACTGGGTGGTCCATACATCCTCAACTACGTTTCATACGCCCCTTTTTCTATGAGGCGGTTATTTCAAATGTCATACTGTCGAGATCTGCTTTAAGAACGGCCATATCCTTATGATGCTTCCAAGAGATCTCTAGATAGTCCTTATTGATATTGGTCACAGAAAGCTTTCCTTGAAACGCAGGGTGGGTATTTCGTAAGCGCAACATTTCTAGCTGTCTTAACACCACATCTTTCTGTAATCCTTCTTCTATATCCTTTTGAGACAAGGTAGTTCTATTTATTTCTTTGTGACCACCTGCGCCTGCTGCATCTGCAGCGGTATAATCGTTTTTGCCAGCAAATAAATCAAGATACCATATTTGAGGTATTCCTGGCATAAATAGTTGTAATGCACGCGCCATTAATAACTTATCGTCATCTTCTCCTAGGGCGCTATAAAAAGTCGCATTTACTTGATAATAGGAGATTTTATTTCCCTCTGGATCGTAAATATTCTTCACTCTACCGCCACGGTTTAAAATCTTGTCAATTATATTTTCTATCTGAGCATCGGTAAGCAGTCCTTTGTGATAGTTACCATCTTTTTCAGCTCCCTTTAGATCGAGAACGGGAATCCCGTCGTGGCAACCTAGCATATTTACCGTGTTGTAGCCTTTTGTAACTACTTCGTTTGCCCATTTTACAAGTGCCGTTGCATCTGCGGTTTCAAGGGTATGAATAACGAGTCCCGGAAAGAAGAAATCATATATTTGATATCCTTTGCTTGCCACTTCATCGTGCAACCCTAGACCATATTCAGAGTGAATTTCTGGTAGCAACACCAATTCATAGCTTTCGGCAATCTGGCGTATGCGCTCTAAATGATCCCAAGTGCCTGGCTTATTAAAAAAGTTAGTGTTACCTACCTCTTTGTGCAAATAAGCAAATGCATCCAGACGTAAGATTTTACAGCCAAAATCACTCACCTTTTTCAATGTCTCATCATAAAATTCCCAAACTAAGTCAGACTTGGCGTTAACGTCCATTTGACCTAGGTAAGAGCGTTTTTGGTTTACAATAGAAAGGATATCTTTTTTGTGGGGTTGTACGCTTTCGCGAAAGCGTATAGCTGCTAATCCATCTCCAGCTGCAATGGTTTCATGTACTGTGGCAACAACCTGTTCTTTTTCTTCTTTTGTAATATCGATAGACTCCAAATCTTCTATCTTAATAGGGTGGAAGGTGACCTGCTGGTAAAATGTATTCCAATAGGGGCGCTCCGTACCATCTGGAAAAAGTACGTTAAGAACGGGTAATCCTGGCTTACGCATAAAGAGTTTATCAAGATACTCTTTCTTTGGAATGATAATTCCATTGTCATTTTTAGTGCCATTTCCTTCCCAAAAATGATTCCAATTGATAAAGAAATCCTTGTATTTTGAATCGTCACCGTTTTTGAGCATATCCTGAAACTGTGGCGAACCCACAGAAAGATGGTTCAGGACAATGTCAAATTTGAGCATCACATCTAGCGTATCTAAAGCCTTTAAATCTTCAGGAGAGACCAAATCTTTATTTAGGTCATAGTCTATTATTGAAAATCCACGATCTAAATCACTGTTGAAAAACGTGGGAAGCACATAGAATAGTGAAAACACATCTTTGAGTTCTGGCTTTTGTAATAACCTTACAGTATCACTCAGATTACTGCCTATACTGTCTGGATAGGCATTGAGCATGACGCCGTTAGGAATTGTATTTTCAGTGTGACTCATATGTTCAATCTCTTTTAGATTTTGTTATTGTAATTCAACTGTCGTTATCTCAAAAATGTAACTTTAGAGATCTTACCTTGAGTAACCTCATAAATGGCAATCACGTCTGAATAATTTTCACCAAAACGAACGTGTTCTCTATCTACCACTTTATTCCCTAAAACAATACGATTCTTAATCTCACAATACAGATTAGGGACTTGCTCAAACATTTTAGTAAATTGAGAACGCAGGACTTCTTTACCCTTCATACTCGTCTCATTGGGAAAATTAAAAACCTCTATATCGTCTGCGTACGTGTCTACAAAGACATCGATGTTCCTTGCATTGTAGGCATTTACTTGGCGTTGTACGATTTGCTCTGGGGACTCCTTGATAATAGCTGAAGCTTGTAAAGTGTTGCCATCTTTAATAACCTTCTCAATAGTGTTTAAATTTTGTAACTCTTGCAAAGGATTTTCAGAAAGTAGTAGGAGGTCTGCCCGTTTACCTTCTTCAATAGTTCCCAGAGTTTTTTCTAAACCAAAACCTCTTGCTGCATTTATTGTGGAAGCCTTTACTATTTGAGCGTTTGTCAATCCGCTCTTGAGCATTGCTTCTTGTTCTTGTAGATAGGACGAAGCGTGCTGAGTTCCTATATTCCCTGCGTCTGTTCCTGTTGCAATCCTTACTCCACGTTCCTGTAGAAAGGCAAGGTTTTTACCCATTAAGGTAATTTGATTGTCGTTCTGGTTAAGAATCGCATTACTGTTTGCCTTGATCATTTTTAAAGTAGGGCTCAGCTGGTCTTCGCTCATTTTTTGTACATCTGTTAGGGAGCGGTATGTAGTAGGATTTGCAAACGTTAAGTCCTGAGGATGATTGCTTGGCGTTCCTAAAAATGAAGTCATATAGTTTTTGCCGACTATGAGCGTTGGGATATACGTGACATTATTTTCGATCAGTAAGTCTGCAAAGTCTTCTGTAACAAGGGCGTCATCTACACTATGAACTAAAATATCTGCTCCCGCTTTTACAGCAAGCGTTGCCGTTTCTAATTGGGTAGCGTGTACTGCAAGCTTGAGGTTGTTGTCGTGCGCAAGTTTTGCAATATGTTTAACTATTGGAAAGTTTTGATTTGCTGGCATTGTGGGCCCTGCTATGTACCAAATTTTTATAAAATCTGGTTTATAAGGGAGCATCTTATTAAATAGTGTTGTTGCTTCCTCTATCGTTGTAATTTTCTCAATGGGTACATCATCTGTCTTGGCAAGTGCCTCGGGTTGGTACGGAGAGAAAAGTGGGCCCGTAACTAGAACATTAGGTGACGTAAATTGTGGGGCTACACTGTCTCGTACTTTAAAGTTTGAAAAGGGTCCGCCTACATCGATTACCGTGGTCACGCCAAGTCTCAAATAGCGATTAAAACTGTCCTCTACCATATTTTCGGCAAATTTAAGTTCATCTTCGTAAGAAACTACCTCAGTCATATCAAGCGCATCTGGACGGGTATACATACTTCCAGTTTGGAAAAAATGGATGTGTGTATCTATCATTCCGGGCATTAGATACTTTCCGGTAGCATCTAATACGGTATATCCATTGTTATTCTTAATTGCTTTCTTGCTTATTTTTGAAATCACTCCATTTTTAATAAGTACGTTCTGTCCCGGAATCACTTTTCCCGTAGTCACATCAATTATGTTTACCTCACTGATGATAAGATTTTGGGCAAAAAGGCTTTGCGTAATTAGGAAAACAATTGTGAAAAAGAAGTTGTAAGGTTTCATTAGGATGATTTTGATTTAAAAGTAATTTATTTTTTGATAAAGACCATACAATGTTGCCAAGGCAGGTTCGAGATGTTTTCTTCTAGTTTAAAGCCGGCAGCGTTCATTTCCTTTACGGCTTGGGCTTCCGTCATTTTGTGAACTTCCTTAATAGGTACCGATTGATCTTCACCTCGATATTCAATAAGATAGAACCTTACCGTCGGCTTTGAGCGCTTTTTTTATAGAAGCAATCATCGCTACCGGGAAGTTAAACTCGTGATAGACATCGACCATTAATACCTTGTCAATTGCATTTTCTGGAAGATTCACGGTCTTTTCTGAACCTTTGACAAGTTCAATATGGGTTATTTCTTCTTGTTCTTTCCGTTCCTTTATAGCAGCGAGCATTTCATCTTGAATGTCTACCGCGTAGATTTTTCCTTGGTCTGCAAGTGGAGCCATTTTAAATACGTGGTATCCAGAACCCGCACCAATATCTGCAATATGATCTGTGGACTGAATGTTCATATTGTTTATTAAGCGTTCTGTATTTTCTTCTTCTTCACGCTCTGACCGCTCGAGCCAGTTAATCCCTTGAAATCCCATCACATGTGCAATCTGCCTACCCATATACCATTTACCGATACCGTTAGGATCACCACTCTTATAAGTGTATGTTTCAGTAGTTGTTTCTTGCGGTATTTCGGTGTTCTTGTTTTGACCTTTGCAGGAATAGGTACTGCATAAAAGAAAGGTCAGTGCTAGATGTATGAATGTCTTTTTCATAGGGCGTACGTTTTAAGCATCTCTAATGTGGTATACTGGAGCGCCTCTTGGGCGGTTGCTTCTAACTTAATTTTAGGCGCAACGCCCGCTTTTTCAGCTTCTAGCCATCTAGAGATACATAGACACCAGCCGTCTCCAGGATTAAGTCCAGGAAAATCCCATTGTGGAATAGGGGTGGAGAGGTCATTCCCATTTGACTTTGTGTAGGTGAGAAATTCTTCGGTCATTATCGCACAGACTACGTGCGTACCACGATCGTGATCTATGGTTTTACAATAGCCATCTCTAAAATACCCCGTCATCGGGTCTGTGCAGCAGCCAATTAATACATCGCCGAAAACATTTTTATGTTCTTTCATCGCTTTTTATGTAAAGATAACAAGCATAGCGCTGTGAAAGTTTTAAGCTTTTGCTAAAGGTTTTACTTTGGATCGTGATAAAAGTGATTAAAATTTTCGCGGAAGCGAACCATATTGTTATCAGAAGAAGTTAAGTGATCTCATCCAAATCATTGTTACTCATATACGAGTTTAGTAAGGTATTGGTCTTTTCTTGTATTTTAGCTCGCATAAAGGGTGTCCATCCTAAAAGATATCCTGGAAGACCCAGCGCTTGTTTTGACCACTGGTACATATTGAAATCATCACGATGCGTATAGATCTTCCCATCTTTAAATGTGAATGTGGCTTTTACGTGATTTACTACGGGTCGTTTCTTTACACCATACTTGTAAGCTGCTGTCCACTCAGCAAATCCTACTTCTTGCGTTATAGTGATACCGCTGTAGGTTACCTTATTTTGACCATTAGCTCTATCTATGAGCATATGCCACATCGCTTTTGCCCTAGCTCCTTTTAAGGTTCCAAAAGCAGGATCTGTGAAGGTGATATCATCGTGATAGCAAGCGGTCATCCCACGTGCATCACCCGCTATGAAGGCATTGTAAAAGGTTTGTATAAGTGACTTGTGTTCCATAATGTCTAAGGTTAAGATGCCGGTGTTTAAATAATCCTGAAAACAATGAATACTGAACAGGAGTACGATACTACCCTAAATGTTAGATACCGATTAATCGTTACAAATACACAGGACGTACGGTGGTAAAGTACTAAAAATGTGTCACTTATTTTTTTAGGAAGTAGGGGTGGAACGTTGTCTAGCTCCATCAACAATCCTCTCCGGTTACATCACAGTGATTTTCATTACCTATTGGGGCGGGATTTTGTTCTTGAGAAACTTGACGTAAAGCATTAACGATGGCTTGGGCAGGTTGTGCACCAGATATTGCATACTTATTATTGATAATAAAGAATGGAACACCAGTTACTCCTAAATTTTGAAAATGCGTCATTTTGCTTTTAACGGTTTCGATAACTTCAGCATCGTTTAAAATCTCACTCACTTTTTCTTGAGTCCATCCAAAGTCATTAACGATATCAGTCAATTCACTTAGATCATTTAGAGGGACTTGATCTTCAAAATAAGCCTTAAAGAAACGCTCCTTAAGCTCGTTTTTAAAACCCTCTGCACCAGCAACTTCTAATAATTGATGTAGTGGTAATGTATTTACAGCTAACCATCGCTCGCCAAAATTAAATTTGATTCCTACCTCTTTTCCTACTTCTTCGAGAGTTTGCGTCATTTGTTTGGTACGTTCAAGATCTCCAAATTTTGAAACTAAATAATCATCCCTAAATTTCCCCTCACGAGGCATAGAGGGGTCAAGTTGGAACGGTTGCCATTCTACCACTACTGGAGTTTCTTTCCATAGTAGCAGCGCTTCTTCAAGTCTGCGCTTACCAACGTAACACCAAGGGCAAGCAACATCAGAAACTATATCAATTTTAATGGTAGTAGGAGTCATCAGAAATCATTTTAATATTTTTTTTATAATAGAACGCTTGTATGATCAATTATATAAAGTTCTAAGCTTTCGCGAAAATGTTATATTACCTATAAGATACACACTACAATGCCAATAAGCTTCCCTCTCTTAAAATTGCCATCTCCTTAGAAAACCAAAACAGTTCAAAATGCTCAAAATCCTCTTCAAAACTTGACTTAAGCTGATTAAATGTTAAGATTGTATCATTTTTAGGACTTAACTGTGGAAGCATAGTAAGGAGCCAGTCTGCTTCATTTCTATCTAAAACGACCTCATACTGATCATCGTTATCGTGAAATAGGAGCGAGGTAAGCTCGCGTTTTTTCTTCTTAAAATTTGTTGGAATTGGTGTAGTGCCCAGCCAAACAATTTTTGCTGTGGGTTTTACGCTCATAGACGCCTCTTCATTTAGACAATCCTCAATATAATAAGGATGAATTGTAGAATCTGGCACCTTAACATCAAACCACTCTTGTAAGGACATTTCAAACCCAATCCCGTGCATATAGTTATAAAGGGATTTTTTAAGACCGTAGCTATACGCACTATGATCTATCCCCGTACTATCCGTAAAATCAACGTCGTTATTTGCAAAGGAAATTTCATTGTAATGTGGCGTGATGCCGTAGGCTTCTGGATCAAGCCCCACGGGACTATGTGCCGTAAGCGCAAACTGATGCCAGAAACCAGATTGTATAATTCCAAGTTCAAATAACTGTCTAACCATTTCCAGACTATCAATCGTTTCTTGTACAGTCTGGGTAGGGTAACCGTACATTAAATAGGAGTGCACCATAATACTAGCTGCCGTAAAGTTTCGGGTGACTTGAGCAACTTGAGCTACGGTAACACCTTTATCTATCAGTTTTAAAAGGCGGTCTGATGCTACCTCAAGACCACCAGAGACTGCGATGCAACCGGATGCTTTGAGGAGCAAACAAAGATCTGCTGTAAAATTCTTTTCAAATCTGATGTTTGTCCACCAAGTCACCACCAGACCACGACGCAATATTTCCAGGGCAACAGCTTTCATTAATGATGGTGGAGCAGCTTCATCTACAAAGTGAAAACCACTTTCTCCCGTTTGCGCCACAAGTTGTTCCATACGGTCTACAAGGGTACGGGCAGCAACAGGTTCATAAATTTTTATGTAATCTAATGAGATATCACAAAAAGTACATTTACCCCAATAGCAGCCGTGTGCCATTGTGAGCTTGTTCCACCGCCCGTCGCTCCAGAGACTGTGCATAGGATTTGCAATTTCTATTACAGAAATATAATCTTCCAAGAGCAGGTTAGCGTAATCTGGAGTACCCACATTTACTTGCTTATATTCTTGTCTGAGCGTATCATTTTTATAAATGACTGTGCCATTTTCTAAAAGAAACGTGCGCTTATACGTGGGTTGAGCTACTTGATGTATGACGGCATCGATAAGTAATTCTACAGGTAGCTCGCCATCATCTAGGGTGATGTAATCTACAAAGTCAAACACACGAGGATCTGTTATGGATCGTAGTTCTGTATTTGGAAAACCGCCACCCATGGCAATTTTCACTTCTGGGAAATGGGACTTTATATATTGGCCACATCTAAAGGCGCTATATAAGTTTCCAGGAAATGGGACAGAAAGTAGGACTAGTTTAGGTACGCTTTCGCGAAAGCGCATTCCTAACAATTTTGTCGTCATCTCATCAATGTAGGTAAGATCACCATTGAGCCTAGCGTAAAGTTCATCAAAATTATTTGCACTTTGTCCCAGCTTCTCTGCATAGCGACTAAATCCAAAATGTGGATCTACACATTCGACAATAAAATCTGATAAATCTTCTAGATAGAGTGTTGAGAGATGTTTGGCCTTATTCTGCATTCCCATTTCTCCAAACGCCCAGCTCATATCATCCAGCTGATCAAAACGTGAGGCTCGCGGTAAAAAATTATCGGTACAAATTTGTCGTGCTAGCGTTTGATTCTTGCCTTGTAAAAAGGCAATAACGCTATCAAGTGGCTGGCAGTACTGCTCGCTAAGTGCGAGAATACGTGTCGCATTATCAGAAAGCGGATTTTTTACCTCTCTGACGGAAGAGAAAATTTCCTGAAAAGAAGCACTCGTAAATAGCTGTAAAATCACTTCAATCCCTAGATCCATCTGAAAACTGTCAATACCCTTCGTATTTAAGAAACCCTTAATGTAGGCGGTCGCAGGATATGGCGTATTGAGTTGGGTAAATGGAGGTGTTATGAGTAAAATATCTTCCAAAAATTAATAATCTCTTTCGTGAGTTACAAAGATACTTTAATCGTTCCTTAGATAATAGTTCTCTTTTAGGGTGATTATACAATATGACCAGCAATATTTGTTTAACGTTTATTCTTAAAAAATAAACGTTTTGTACGTATCTTTGCGGAGTAACATAAGGTACTTCTCGTATCAAATCCCACTCTAGTGAAAAAAGCATTAATCGTAGGTTCAGGAATCGCTGGAATAGCATCTGCACTGAGATTGCGCCATAAAGGATATGATGTTACTGTCTTTGAAGCAAATGAATATGTAGGAGGAAAACTCACAGCATTTACTAAAGATGGGTATCGTTGGGATGCAGGTCCTTCACTGTTTACGATGCCGCATCTGGTAGACGAGCTTTTTGAATTATACGGGTTACGGGCTCGTGATTATTTTGAGTATTACAGAAAAGAAACATTGTGTAATTATTTTTGGGAAGATGGCACCGCCTTCAGCGCAGTGGCAGATCGCGAAACATTTGTAAGGGACGTATCTATAAAATTTGGAACTCCCGTTGCTTCAATACAAAAGTATTTAGAATCTTCAAAGCAAAAATATGATCTCACAGCTTCCATATTTCTTGAAAAGTCACTTCATAAGTGGAAGACCTATGTATCTCTGGATGTGCTTAAGTCGCTCCTGCAAAGCTATAAGCTGGACACTAATAAAACATTACATAGTACAAATGAGCAATACTTTAAAAATCCGCATTTAGTCCAATTATTTAATCGATATGCTACGTATAATGGATCTTCTCCTTACAAGACTCCAGGAATAATGTCTATGATCCCACATTTAGAGACCTATTACGGAACGTTCTTTCCAAAAGGAGGAATGCACGCTATTATCGAGAGTTTATATGACTTGGCAAAGGATCAAGGTATTCATTTTAAGTTGCAAGAAGCCGTTAAAGAGATTAAAACCGAAGGCCATCAGGCAACACAAGTGATCACAGCTAACGGCTCTTACGAAGGGGATATTATAGTGTCAAATATGGATATATTTTCAACCTATCAAAAATTACTTAAGGATAGGAAAAAGCCCCTACGGATACTTAAACAGGAACGTTCAAGCTCTGCTTTAATATTTTACTGGGGAATATCTAAAAATTTCCCAGAGTTAGATCTTCATAATATAGTATTCAGTGATGATTATAAAGAAGAGTTTAAGCAGATTTTTGATAAAAAGAAACTCTCAGATGATCCTACAGTGTATATCAATATAACAAGCAAAGAACAAAAAGAAGACGCTCCTACAGATTGCGAAAATTGGTTTGTAATGATTAATACACCAGGAAACTTCGGGCAGGACTGGGACGCTTTAAAAGAACAAGCCAGAGCGGTTATCATTAGTAAGTTGAATAGAATTCTTAAAGTCGATATGGAATCTTTAATTACTGTGGAAGAAGTGCTAGACCCAATCGGCATAGAATCTAAAACGAGTTCGCATCGAGGGTCATTATACGGAGCAGCGAGTAACTCTAAATTTTCTGCATTCTTAAGACACCCAAATTTTTCATCTGAGATTAAAAATTTATATTTCTGTGGAGGCTCTGTTCATCCTGGAGGTGGGATTCCTCTATGTCTATTATCTGCAAAGATCGTTAGTGATATAATCCCAAAAGTATGAGGGCAATTATAGACGTTGCGAGTATTATAGGGAGAATAGATGTAAAGCGTCTTTCTATACTGATATTATGGGTATTTCATATCACTGCTATTATTGGAATCACGGTAGGGTTTTTTGATTTTTTCATACCTAAAACACCACTCAATCTCTTAATTGCCCTTATACTCCTTCTATTAAATTTTAAAATAAATACTACTAAGACCGTTGTATTACTCATCTTATTTTTTTGTTCGGGAATGCTGGTAGAATGGGTTGGGGTTCATAATGATATTCTTTTTGGCGCCTATTCCTATGGAGCCAATTTAGGATGGAAAGTAGATAATGTTCCATTGCTTATAGGTGTAAACTGGGCCATACTTGTCTTTATAACGGGCGCAATTGCAAATAGGTTTGCCATAAAGAGGTGGCTCAAAATAATTTTTGGAGCTTTTCTAATGGTGGTATTGGACTTTATGATGGAGGTCTCTGCTCCAAAATTTGATTTTTGGACGTTTGAAGGTGGTTATGCCCCTGTACAAAATTTTATTACTTGGTTTGGCGTTGCTCTGTTGCTTCATTTTATATTTCAAAAAACAAAGGTGGTAGGCGATGCTATATTTTCTGGGCATTTATATGCTTGCCAATTTGTGTTTTTTGCCTATTTCGCAGCATACTATTCTTGGTAGGATTTTCTTAATGTTCACTATAAAATTTTCGCGAAAGCACATAGAGTAAGATTTTAAACAATCTCATTATCATTGGACGAGTGAGAGAAAACACAAGGGATTGATTAGGTAAGAATATGAAAGAAGAGTTGGTTACTTCCGTATATATGATGATTCCATCTCCTCTTTTGAAGTGGAAAAAAAGATCAATATCCTCAAAAATTATGACGGGCTCTATGTTTCTGCTATCAGTGACAATTGATCGCAAAAGCTTTTTGTAAAATTAGAATGTTCTCTTTAAGTAGTTATTTTTTAAAGGTCAGCATCTCCTTTCCTTGCCAAGTCCCAGATGATTTGTACGGTTGAAATCTTGAAAATAGTTCTTCTTTATACCAATCTAACGTTCGGGTTTTCTGTATAGCTACTTGATGCTCTTTACTTCCGTATGCAAAAGCCTTAGCATCTTCCATAGATTCCCAAAGGCTGAAGGTTGCCATCTGCGTCAATGGTACTTCTCCTATTCCTTTAGAATAAACAAGTCCCTTACTCTTCTTTAGAGGTTTTTCTGACGTAGGCACATAGTTCCAGAATGTCTTAAGTTTACTCAATTTTATAGTGGCTCTCGTAATAATTGCTAAGTAGGGGTTCTTTGGATCTATAGTATCATTTTTTTCAAAAGGATTTGATCCGGCCCATTCGCCGTGGGCTTTGATATTGCGCATATAAAGCGTCCATTGTTCTACGGTGTGCTTTTTATAAGAAACAATTATGGGAGCTTTTTTAAAAAACGACAGCGCATCTGCTTCTGTATCCCATATTTGTAAAAGAGCATATATTGACCAATCAGGCAAAGGACTAAAGCCCATTCCTTTCCCACTTCCCATCAATTTATAAAACTGTTGACCATTTACATTCTTAAGCTTAGAATGTGCCTTTTGCATCATCATAAATGCCCAAAGCTTGTTCTTGAGACCTTTATATTTAAAAAGTGTAATCGTTGTAATTTGTTTTGACAAGAGAAAGTATAATAGATGAGGAACTATTTATGATTTATAAAAATAAGGCATACCTAGAGTTTTCTCTAGAAATGCCTCTACTTTAATGGGATTATCTATCATAAACTCTGGAAGCGGGAGGTATAAGAACATTTTATACGGACTCTTAGCTGACGGTAGATTTTTGCTCTTCAGGTAACTAATTACATGACCTAAGGCTTGCGCATACAGCGCATAGTGAGTGATAATGTAAATTGTATTATCAGGGTAAATTGTTGGCGGTAGCCGGTTAGGACGTATTGAGTTGAGCAAAAGTAGATATGATGAGTAAGATATAGTTCGACGTTTTGAGTTACTAATTTTGAAATATTGGATGCTCAATTGCTTCTCAAGCGAATAATGAATTTACAACATTTCTAGAAGGCGATTAAGATTCTCGTAAGCTTACTATATTTAAAATTGCAATTGTAATGCAACGCCATTATAAGAGTTACCTGTAAAATCTATTCCGTTAATAGCACCAATATTAAAATCTTGAGTGTTGCTTTTATGGAGTTCTGGAACAAAATAACCTACTAAGGCACCGAGAGTATAACCCAATACAACATCTGTTAGGAAATGCTGTCCGGCTTCAATGCGCAAATAGCCGACTGCTGCGGGTATTATTGCAGCTCCAGTCCATAGGTAAGGAATCGCAGGTGAATCGGGATTAAGATCGCTATATACCTTTGCAGTAAAAAATGTCGCTGTAGCAGTAGAAGCTACGTGACCTGAAAAGAAAGAGCGAGTAGCACTTGTTTCTAGTTGTTCACCACGATCATAGTCAGAATCGTATACATAGGGTCTAGCTCTATTTGTGATTCCTGCCGCTATGGTAAACATTGCTGCGGTCGTAGCCATACTCTCAACATACATTCCTAAAACTTGGCCTGTATGATCGTTAGTTTCATCATCAAAAAATAGAACGGCTGGTGCGAGAAAGGAGGCATAAAACGGAATGTCACTAAGTTTACTAGCCGACTCATTGCTGTTCCCAGCTGCCCATCTATCTATAAAGTTAATATCCTCTATTTTAGATTGAAACATAAGCACATCTTCTTCTGTAAAGCTCTCTTTGTTTTGAATGATAAGAAAACCACTGGCTGCTCCCCCTAAAGACGCACCCAAAATAGGACCATCTATTTTCCAATCCCATTGATATGGTGATGTACTTTGCGCACTGAGATTGTAAGTAATCCCCATTGCAAGGAGTATAAATACTATTTTTTTCATTTAGCTAAAGTATTCTCAAGGAATCTCAAACAAATGTGTGTTAACTAATATTTATTGATTTTTTAAGATAGAATTAATTCTTTTGATTTTTGTTTTGAAAGGAGAGAATCTCATCTACTGCCTTTTTATAATTATGTGGACTTCCCGCTTTCTTTATGGCCTTATACACCTTTTGAGGATTGTGCGTAGATTGAGAAAAAAACTCCCAAAAGCCCAGCATCTTCATCTTGATGGGGGTTGGTCCTGATAAGGAAGCATCATACTGCTCATAGACCGTATCGTGAAACTGGCGGAAAATATCCCAGCGATTTTCAGGATATATAGTTGTGTCTGCTTTAATCATACTAGGTAAGAAAGGGTCTGCTATAAGACCGCGACCTATCATAAAATGCGCTATGGAAGGGAAGCGCTCGCGTAGCTTTCTAAAACTAGCTACTGTGGTGATATCTCCGTTATAGTATAGCGTATGTTTTGCAATATCAATACACTTTTGAAAAGCCTCCAAGTCTGTTCCTCCTTTATACAATTGTTTTCCAAGGCGTGCGTGTATAGCTATATTATTGAGCGGGTATTTATCTAGAATCGCGAATGATTCTAAAATCTCCTGAGGACGCTCGTATCCCAATCGCATTTTCATAGATATCATACAATCTGTCTCGCTATGAGCGCGGTCAAGGATATGATCAATTTTTTCTGTATTACAAATGAGACCAGAACCCATTCCGCTCTTAGTCACCATAGGGTACGGGCAACCTAAATTCCAGTTAAGTTCTTTGTAGCCCAGCGATTGGATATATTTTATTACAAACAGAAACTCATCAGCATCGGCCGTCATTACCTGAGGGATAACATCTAGTGTTGTATTCACATCCGGATTTAAATCGCGCTGATAGGAACCCTTGATTACCAATTTATTATTAAGGCGTATGTAAGGCGCATAATAGGTATCAATCCCTCCAAAGAATTTTTGCTGGGCATTCCTAAAGCGGAAGTCAGTAAAACCTTGTAAAGGAGAAGAGAGTAGGGTGTAGGACATTTTAAGACAGAAGTATTAATGGGCAAAGCTAATACAATCTTGTCTGGACTGCTAAATAAACTAATAACGAAAATGACTACTCTATAATATTCTTCTGTTGTATTTGTTGAACACCGTCTTTACTAATAGTTGTAAGTTTTATACACTTAGGTCCTTGATTATTATAATGGGGAATATCCACTATAGCTTCACCATTTTCATCTAAAATTACATTAGAATTCCAATAAAGCAAGTTTGTGTTTTTTCTCTCACTACGCGATAGATCACTCCAGTACTGGTCAAATGTAACTTCTGGTTCATAACCTTGAAAGTTAAGTGAAGCTTCTTTGCGCGCAACGTAATTAGTATTAGCAGAGCCGTTTCTAGTGTATACTTGGATCACACCTCCCGCACCTCTTGAGCCGTAAATGGCAGCATCTACACCTAATAGGACTTCAATGCGCTCGACGTCTGATGCATTGACTAAATCCATTATATTCCTGAGTGAAGACTCTGACGAAGCTACTAAGCCTATTGCTCCCTCTTGTGGACTAAATATTGGACTGCCTTGAAATACAGGTAACCCATCAATAACAAATAAAACGCCCCCTCTTGCACTAGGTATCCGTATCGTGGGATTAATATCACTCGCATTTGTAACAATAACGCCAGGAATATTTTGAAAAAGCTGTGGGATGGTCTTAAGTCTTTCTGGATCTTGATAAGAAGTTCTGGAACCAGCAGCTTCAACACCGTACGTTGATGGTTTTATTTTTTTTGGTAATTTTCGTTTATCGCTTACATTTACTTCCTTAAGCTCAACACCCTCATCAAATTTAAACGGACTGGCTTCTTGGGATAGCTTTTCCTGTTTTTTAATTAATTCTATAGGGGTTGAAGCGATCACTTCTTTCCTTTTTATTTCCTCAACGCCTAGAGGTATAACTTTAACAAGTCTGGTCGCCACGTCATCTCCTTCTTTTCTAAAGACAATTTCATTACTCCCTAGTAATTTCATTCCGTCCATTGTTATAATACCTTGATCATTAGTCTGTACTTCCTCTATGAGAATTCCATCCTCAGAACTCGCTAGTACTTCTATCTTCTCTTCTCTTAAAATTTTGTTATTCAAGTCGTAAGCAGTTCCTGCTAAGCTGAGACCTTGTTGAACTGGAAAATTATTACTATTTCTAAGCGGATTTCTGAGTGAGGATGTTGGTTTTTGATCATTCAGGGTAAGATCATTCAGATCATTTATAAAAAGAGCTTTTCTTCTATCTAATTGAGCTGATGGTACTTCGTAGTCATTTATTGGCTCTTTCAATCCAGCTAGAGAAACTGGTAATCCGGCCATTGCCCCCTCGTTACCTATAACCTTTATTTTCAATTTCGTATTACTATCAGTAATAGCCACTATTTCTGTACTCATATTGAGAGAACCCTCTCTGATTGCGACCGGGCGATAGCTTTGTATCTTACCATCGTGATCTACTAAGTAAAATTCAATAAGACCTTTTGGTAATTCGTCTTTTGGAATTTCTATGGTAAGAATATTCTTTGAGTCAAAATTGATTTTCTTTTCTAAAAAAGGTAAGTTCTTAGCATAAGCGATAAGACGGATGTCATTAGATAGTGCGGCTTGAGAAGTTGTTATTCTTAGTAAGAGCGCTTCTGAGTCCAAATTATTTAATGTAATTAAATATCCATCCTTTGCCACTTGTGGAAGCTCATATTGTATTCCAGACACTGCTTTAAAGAAATAGCTTTTACTATACTTCGGAGTAAAAAGAGCAGCACCATATCCACTCTTAAGGTTAGAAACGGCAGTCACATAGGTGCCACTCTCATCTACGATGGTACCTTTATCCAACGTAGGATGTTTTATTACAATTCTGCTCGGTATTTCATTTATGATAGCACCACCTTCCACTGTTATTATGGGCTGCTCTTCCACGACATTATTTTTATCGTCACATTTTATGCATACTTCAGCCATCCCTTTTTCAATATGGTCAAAATTGAGCATCCATTGGGTATATGCCTTTATCTTATATAAACCAGATACCGTTTTCTTATCTAAACGAATACTACCATTTACAATTCCGTTTACGATTGCGTGGTATTGTTTTTTTACCGATTTATTGGTCTCGTCCACTAGATCTACATATAGCACACCACTAGCTACTTGTCCTTTTATGTTACTATTGGATGAAACATACCCCTTAAAGAAAATATAATCACCCGTAATAGAAGTAACAGGAAGTTCGAGCTGAACAGTTTCTAAATAATCTGTTGGTAATTGTTGAGCATTAAGAATATTCCCAAAAAAAACCAGGAAAGGCAGAAGAAGAGTAATTTTTTTCATAACAATTGATTTATGGTTAATAAAATCTTAGAGATGAGATAACTAGTTCGTTAAAATCATCAAAAACAATGCCTTAACTAATTTTTTGATACAAAACGCTCTTTTATGCGTTCGCAAATCTCAAAGGGGATTTTAATGTAGTTTATCAAGTACGTAACTACGTTTAAAATTTTCGAGTTCGCAAATCTCAAAGGGGATTTTAATGTAGTTTATCAAGTACGTAACTACGTTTAAAATTTTCGAGAGCACGCATCGAACAGCTGCTCTATATCTTAAACTTTACTTCAAGTCGTAGGTAAGAATTTCAAGTCCTTCCTCAAAAGATATTTTTTCTAGCAGTTTGCCCGTCAAAGCCTTTACAGAGTTTCCAAAAAGTGGGATTCCGCTACCTAGGATTATCGGATTCAATTTAATTTTTAAAACATCAATCATTTCGTGATCAAGAAGCCATCCTGCAAAATGACCACCACCGCACAGATAAACATCTGTATTAGATGCTTTTAAAATATCCTCAAGGCGTTTTAAGGAAGGTTTTTCGATATGAACATTTGGCGCACATTTTTCTATAACCAGTGTTTCAGAAAATATATAATGTTGCATATCTGGATATGCCGGTTGTCCTGGAATAAGTCCAAATTGATAGCCAAATTCATAGGTTCTTCTTCCCATAATCACAGTTCTAAAAGCTTTTAAGTCTTCCAGATAATGGTCGACGCCCTTCCCTGTTTCAAAAAATTTACTTACATCGTCTTCTGGTCCTGCAATATACCCATCTATAGATGTGGCTACATAATAAACGATTTTGTGCATACGATCAAACTTGACAGATTGTACCAGTAAGATACTGTAAAATAATGAGTTGTGAATTTTAGGTGTGTTGCTTTCGCGAAAGCGTATATTTCTCAATATACATTTCTGTTCCTTTGCAGAAAAATTAGAAATTACTATGATGACACAGAAAAAACCCAAAAAACCCTGGCCTACAAAAGACGCTATGCAACAGGTGTATGCAAAGGAGCTCTGGGGAACTGGGGACAGCCCTTTCTATTCAGGGGAAGGATCGCATTTATCCGTAATTACAAAGCCCTACATTGAGGCGGTTAGCTCCTTCTTATTATCTTTTGAAAATCCACTAGTGGTCTGTGATTTGGGCTGTGGTGATTTCAATGTGGGAAAAGAAATTGTCGGATTTTCAAAACACTATATTGCTGTTGATATTGTACCAGAATTGATCGTTTTTAATCGGGAGATCTATAAAAGTGAAGGATTATCCTTTCAATCGCTAGATATCGCTCAGGATAAACTCCCACAGGCAGACTGTGCGCTTGTGCGCCAGGTATTACAACATCTTTCAAACAAAGAAATACAGAATACGCTCGATACATTGTATCAGTATACGTTCGTAATTATTACAGAACACATTCCCAACGGAGTTTTCCTACCTAATGTTGATATAATTTCAGGACAAGGAACACGAATCAAGAAGGGGAGTGGGGTAGATGTTGAAGCATCTCCGTTTAATTTTGACGTAATTCATAAACGGGAACTATGTTCAGTAGACCTAGGAGGTTCACTTGGCACTATAAGAACTACATTGTTTAAGCTTAAATAAACTTCTTAGAAAGTGGGATTCGGGTATTGCACCACATACGTTTGGCTATTCCAAAATTTCGTAATCTATATCTAGTTTACGTAGCGATCGCAATGCTGAGCCTGAATTTTTATCTTCCACCTCAATGTCAACCGCGTCTCCGTCTAATAATATCTCTGTGAGTTCTGTAGAGAGGGAAATATTCCCATTCTTAGAAATTTCTGTGAGAGATTGTATAATAGCCCTTTTATCGGGTCTTTGAGCTTCGCAACGCAGTAGAGTTATGTGCATACTTAAATAGTTATGTTAAAGGTAGCGCTTTGATTTTAAAACGCATAAAAAAGCCCCCTTGATAAGGAGGCTTTTATTAATCTATTGAAAATTTATTTCTTTAAAAATGTCGTCGAGGTAGTCTTGGTATCTCCGCTTATCTTAACTAAGTACATTCCCGCTCTAAGCTTAGCAACATTAAGAACGGCAGAGGTTGTCTTTATGTCTTGTTCCATAAGAAGTGTTCCTTGTAGATTATAAATGGCTACAGAGTTTATAGTCTCTCCTTTGCTAGCAATAGTTAACTTTCCTTCTACTGAGGGATTAGGGAATATCGTAAATTCCTTTGCTTCATTTACGCTAGCCATTTCTGAAGTTTCTACTGTGGCAGCACGACTACAACTAGGGGGTGTAGCGCTTTTACTAAAGTAGATAGTAAAGTCACGATTTTTAGAAACCATCACAAAATTATTTGCATCTGACGTTACCCAATAATTTCCGTCAAATCGAGGAAAACCACTATTGGTCACGCTTACCTCTGGTTGCGCATTTTGAAATTGAAAATTGATTCTAGGAAGAAGATCTACATAACAGTTTGGAACCCCATTGTTGGTATTAAATGCAAATTGATAGAGGCCATTATATTGCGGGTTCCATTGAATGGTAAATCTTGTCACATTATTAAAGTTAGGACCTCCTGTTCCTAAAACGTGTATGTAAGGAAATCTTTCTGAGTTGAATGCTTGCAGGGGTGAAGAAGATGGAGTATTGAACTCACATCCGTTCGACGATCCGCCGCCGCCAGTGTTGCTACTGTTTACGGTAAGCACAAATGTTTTCTCGCTTGTTGCGCCTTCATTATCTGTAGCAACCGTTCTAAACGTATAACTCCCAGCAGTCAGTCCGTTGACCTCATTAGGATTAGGTGAGTTAGTATGCCCCCAGTTGTAAGGACTGAAGTTTTCCTGTCTTACCAAATTGTTATTAATAAAGAGTTTTACATTACTTATAGAACCGTCTGGATCTGAAGCCAGAACATCCACTTGGATGTCATAACCTTCTGTTACCGTAAGATTTCCTGTAGGAGATGCAAAACTTACATTTGGAGCTTGATTTTCTCCACCAGTTCCAGAACCCGTATCCCAATTCTGAATAATATCCTTAACGATCTGACCAGATGTCGTTAGTTGGTTGTTAAGGAGTCCAGAGATGCCTTGGCCCCCTTGGACTATAGAACCCGTTTCTGGAAACGCTTTGTCGCTTACAGACCAATTTGCGTGGCTTATCCCTCGCTCTTTAAGGAAATCCATCCACACTTGCGTATTTGCTGCGTCTGGTGCTCCTTCGCCTGTATTGAGAATAGTTCCCCATTCTGTAACAAAGATCGCTACATTATTAGCAAGGGCAGTATCAATTTTAGCCCTTAAATTATTGTGGGGAGCAAATGCTGCATAAAAGTGAAGTGTGTACGCTACGTTAGTATCATTAATAGGATTTTGAGAAGCCACATCTACTTCTTGAGAATAATTACTCGTACCCACTATAATTAAATTATCAGGATCCTGAGAACGAATCCCTGCAATAACTTGCTCGGCGTAGTTTTTAATGGTTGGCCAACTTTGATTTATGGGCTCATTATACACCTCATACATTACGTTAGGGGTGTTGCCATATAGACTAGCCATCCTTGTAAAAAAGTCCACGGCCTCTGCAGTATACTGTTCAGCTTCGTGCGTGTGCCAATCGATAATCACATAAATACCATTTGCGATGGCGGCGTCTATTACCTTTCTAATTTTGGTTTCTTGTGCCTGCGGACTATCAATATAGCCATTGCCATTATCCCAAGTTTCCTTAACTCCCATAGCGACCCTTATCACAGAACTGTTCCAGTTATCTGCCAGAAAGTTTACGGTTTGGGCGTTGTAGAAATCTGCAGTATCTCCAGCATTACTCCAAAACAGGCTATTTCCTGCTAGACTAGTTACTGTGTTTGTTTGATCTACAATTCTGTTTCCTTGCACCTGTAGTCTCCCGTGTCTCTCAACAGGGGTTTGCGCGTTTAGACTAAAAGATGCTGTAAAAAGCCATAATGCTAAGACTTTTAGCGACTTTTTTAATTCAATGATTTTAGTAAAATCCTTCATAATTGATATTTAAATGGTTTGTTCTTTAAATATACGTCAGTAAAGTGAGTTTAGACTGAGGATTTCCTTTATGTGAAGAAGAAATTATAGTTTTATAAAAGTTTGGAGTGCATACTTTTTTGTTATGAGTTACAAATAGTCGTAGATAAGCTTTCGCGAAAATTACTTTGAACCTATTTTATAAACAAATCAATATAAACCGTAAGTAGTGTAGAAGATGACTTGAATGTTGTTTTTTAAGGTGGTGATAGAGATAGGAATACTAATAGATTGATTAATTAATAGAATGATGTTATAGTTTATTTATCTGACATTCTGTGTTCACCTAATCTATCCAAATAGATCCTATGGAATAGGTCTTAGCCCTTCCACTTATAATCACCCGATCTCCCTTGTTCTCACATTGCAAATGCCCAACCCGCTCAGAAATCTGAATTGCCGAGAGTTCATTCTTCCCTAGGCGCTCTGCCCAAAAGGGAATCAATGTACAATGTGCAGAACCCGTTACTGGATCTTCAAGTATAGAAGCCTGTGGTGTAAAAAAGCGCGATACAAAATCACGGTTGTCTCCTTTTGCAGTAACAATCACGCCACCAGGATCTAGGTTGATTTGGTCAAAGAACTGACGATTAATTAAAATACTAGCAACGTCCTGTTCACTTTCATACACTAGCATATAATCTCGTGCTTTGTAGACTTCCGTTGGCTGTATGTTTAATGACTTGCTAATGATCTCTGGCAAGTTTTCAGCGATGGGCATACGTGCTGGAAAGTCTAAATGATATACATCACCCACCACCCCAACTGTCAACTCTCCACTCGCAGTCTCAAACACTATCTCTTCTTGAGGATAATTTAAAATGGTCTTCAAACAATGCGCCGTCGCCAGCGTCGCGTGCCCGCATAAATCCATCTCAATCTCTGGCGTAAACCAACGCAGGTGTATCTTCTCTCCATTATCTATAAAAAAGGCAGTCTCTGCCACCGCATTTTCTTTGGCGATTTTTAATAAGAGCTCGTCAGACAACCAATTGTCTAAGGGAACCACACACGCAGGGTTTCCTCCGAAGGTTTCTGTGGTGAAGGCGTTTATTTGGTGGAGTGGGAGGTGCATTTTTTTAAGTGTATTATTTTGAATTTACTAAAAACCTTTGAGAGAGGTGGCTAAGAGGAAATCATCTAAACTATCTTCATCAGAAAAAGAATATTTGGGTTCAGTACCAAATTGAAAAAAAATGAATCAATCTAACTAAATCGTTAAATAGTCTGAAATGAATTCCTTCGTAATTATAAACGTAAACAGTGTTTTCTGTTTCCTTTATATGAATGGTTTCAATAGTTCTATTTGACCTTATGTATTCCGTATTTAATAATTCTATAGTATTCATTTGTTTAATATTATATTGCCAGTTTAGCGCTATCCTTCCATAAGTATGGCGGTAGTGGCTCTTCAAGTCTCCAATTGATATTCATAGGTTTGGCCCCAGAGTAATCCTCTAGTTTGCCACGACCGATAAAAACGTAACCTATTGTGTTTTTATATTCATCCTTAGCTTGTTCTCTAACAAAGAGTAAAATAATTTTATTGTTAGATTCGTGTTGAATATATGATAATCCTTTACCAGTGTCTGGTCGAGCAGAGTTTTGTGTTTGCCAATGGAATAAATCTTCAGTGATTGCATAATCATCATACATTGTAGTAGGAGAAAAGTTCTCTTCAGATTTGGTAAGATTAATAAATAGAAGCTCAGTATTCAGGTCTTTATTTTCAGCAGAGCCCTCTCGATTTGATGACTTTTTTTCAAAAGTACTCTTACCAAAAGCCGCAAGAATCTGGTCACGTGTATATCTTCCGTGTACTTTTAAGGGTTGCTCATAAGGAAGCTCAATATCATATTCCTTGAAGTCTATGTTTTCAATTAAAATTTCTAATACTTCATATATCTCATTTACAAGTATTTGATTTTCACCTATTGCTCTAATACTCTCTTGTAAATTTGTGTATCCACCCGCATTTTGCCAAAAGTCATAGTGGAGCATTAGTAGCATTTTTCGTTCACTTTCTCCATAATCATTAATGAATATTTGAAAGTCTTTTTCAGCCAGATCTAAGACGAATTTGAAATAGCTATGAGATTTACACGATAGCCATTTCTTTGCGATAGTAGAAGTAGTTTCTTTCTCATTGGTGTTAGAGAAATCATCTATTTTTCCTGCTAATTGACTTAGTCGCATCCAACTATCTTTCTTATAAACTATCTGTATGGGAATATTTGTGAAATCTAGAAAATTCTTTAGCGTGAGTTTAGTATCTGTTTGATTATGAAATGTTTTAATCTTATTAATCAATTGATTCCTGTTTATACTTGTTGCTTTTCGAATATTTTCAAGAATTGAATTTTTAGCTTTCTTTTCTAAAACAATTGAGCAGCCTAAGGGAAGGTGAGGGAATTCATTTTCGATTTCTTTGAGTACAGAACTCTTGGTTTTTCCAATGAGGGCTCGAAACTTACTTTCAAAATTATATTCTGGCCTTGCGTTACCCACAAAATCTAAAACAGTCAAGCAATCTTTACCTTCAAATAGTCTTAAACCTCTCCCCAATTGTTGTAAGAAGACTGTTAGACTTTCTGTAGGTCTTAAAAACAGAACGGTGTCAATCTCAGGAATATCAACACCTTCGTTGAAAATATCTATAACAAATAGGTAGTTAATTCTCTTGTTTTCAAAGTCTTGTTTTATTCTATCTCGTTCAATTGATGGCGTCTCACCAGTAAGGTAATTGGCTTCGAGTCCAGCAAGAGTAAATTTTTCTGACATATATTTTGCGTGGTCAATCCCGACGCAGAAACACAGAGCACGAACATTTTCAATGTCGTTAGTATACCTTTCCAAAGCATAGAGAATCTCACTTACACGAACATCATTTTTTGTGTATACTTTCGTAAGTTCAGAGGTATTATATTTTCCTCGCTCCCAAGATACATTTGTAAGGTCTATACTATCTGAAATACCGAAATATTGAAAAGGACAGAGCAGTCTTTTATCTAAAGCTTCTGGAAGTCTTATTTCAGCAGCTATTCTATTATCAAAGTCTTCCTTTATGTCTTCGCCGCTCATTCGCTCGGGTGTAGCTGTTAAGCCTAAAAGAATTTGAGGCTTGAAATAATTTAGAATACCTCTATAGCTACTTGCCGCAGCGTGATGACACTCGTCTATAACAATATAATTGTAATAGTCCGATGTTAGACTAAGTGATTCTAGTTGATTATTTACTGTTTGAATCGAGGCGAATACGTGCTCGTATGAGGAAGGTATCTTTCCATCACCCCATAATTCACCAAAATTTTGGTCCTTTAAAACTGCTTGAAATGTTTGTAGGGATTTATGCAGTATTTCTTTTCTATGTGCTATAAATAATAGCCTTCCAGTTGGGTTTTCTTTTTTGAATCTCTTATAGTCAAAAGCTGAAATCATTGTTTTTCCAGTTCCTGTAGCCGCTACAACTAGATTTTTGTAATTATTTTTAACGCTCCTCTCTACCTCTAGTTTTTCTAATATCTCTTTTTGAAACGGATAAGGTTTGAGGTCAAAGTAAGTCATTAGACTATTAGATGATGCACCAGAATTCCCTTCTTTAAGTGCTCCAATTAATTTTGCCTGATGCTGGTCATTATCATAAATTTCAAAATCTCTATTCTTCCAATAGCTATCGAATACTTTTTCAAATTTTTGAATGATGTGTGGAACTTCTTTGGTTGTAATCTTTAGATTCCATTCCAAACCATTTGTGAGTGCAGAGCGAGAAAAATTTGAAGAACCGATGTAACCCGTATGAAAGCCAGTATTTCTTTTGAATAAATATGCCTTCGCGTGTAAGCGTTCATTTCCAGTATTATAAGAAACTTTTACAGTAGTGTTTTTCAATTCCGATAAAAGCTTAATTGCTTTATAATCAGAAGCACCCATATAAGTAGTGGTGATGATTCTCAGTTGTCCACCAGAATTAGTAAACTTTCTAAGTGCCGGTTCTAGAATACGTATTCCTGAAAACTTTATAAAAGATACAATTAGGTCTACTTGATTTGACGATAGGATTTCTTTACGTAATTCGCTTTCGAGGGAAAGACCTTTATTAGAGCCAGTAAATAGCTCGCTATGTGTCAGTCTCGTATAAGGAGTAATTTCAACTAGTTTTAAATCCAGGTCAGCATAGTGATTATCTATTTTGGAAAATACAGCTTTGAGTATATTTCCTTCAGTTTCAATTAAGTCATTATTAAAATCAACATCCTCTAATTCGTCACGTAATATTTTAATAATTGTGTTAGCTATTTTAATTTGAGTCTTAAGTTTGGTATCCCCTTTGATAAGTTCGAGAGCCCGCTTTATAGAGTAAGAGAGATGCTTTGATAAAATCAGGGAAGCTTCTTCTTTATCAATATTAGCTTCATTTAAGTAGAAATGTTCTTGGTCCAAGCTGTTAATGTTTGACCTAACTAATCTTGTAATGAGTTGTTCGTAAATTCCTTCTTGCATAATTTTTTAAGACCTTAATCAATTCAGGAGTATAAATTACTTAAAATGTGATTCAAAAATTTGTGGAATTCCGTAAAAATGACTTTTCAAACTTTCGCCAAAGTATACCCCACAAAAAAACCACCTAATCTCTCAGGTGGTTTCAAGTTTTCGCGGAAGCGAAATAAATATATACAATTCTACAGAGATCTTTAAGAACGCTATAGAAAACGCATTTGAGACATCCGCCTTTGCGGAAGTGACAAATAGATTCCCACCTACGTGGGAACAAGCTTACCCATCAAAACGATACTTCCCGTTCTCCTCGATATCGGCAGCAATCTGGTTGCGTAGCGCGATTACATTTGGCTGGTTCGTATATTTTGTAAAACGTTTAAGGCCCATAAGCATCATACGTTGCTCATCACCTTCGGCAAAGGATACGATAGCTTCCTTAGCTTTGGTTTGGATTATATCTACAGCGTTAAACAAATAGAGTTGTGTCATTGCGATTTGCGTAGCTTGGCTTTCTAATCCGTTACGCTTAGCGTTTTTCTCCGTACGTAGGATGGCACTTTCAGACATATAAATCTCGATTAAGATGTCTGCAGCCGCCATTAATAACTGCTGGTGAGATTCTAACTCGGTTCCATATTTCTGAGCCGCAGCACCTGCTACCATTAAGAAGACTTTCTTAAGACGCTTTAAAAGATCCTTTTCCTCGGCTAGCGTTTCAGAGAAATCTGGTGTGTCAAAAGATGGGATTCCCATTAGTTCTTCACCTACAGCACTTGCTGGTCCCATAAAATCTACGTGGCCTTTCATCGCTTTTTTAACCATCATTCCTACCGCGAGCATACGGTTAATCTCGTTGGTACCTTCATAAATACGCGCGATACGGGCATCTCTCCAAGCAGATTCCATAGGTGCATCAGCACTAAAGCCCATTCCACCAAAAATCTGGATTCCCTCATCTGTGGTATTCTGTACATCTTCAGAAACCGCTACCTTGAGGATAGAACACTCAATCGCATATTCTTCAACACCTTTAAGCTCTGCTTCCTGGTGGGAATTTCCTTCTGCGTGACGCATTTCGATACGATCCTCAATATTTTTAGCCGCTCTGTAGGAAGCAGATTCATCTACATATACGTTCGTTGCCATAATCGCCAACTTCTGCTTTATAGCGCCAAAGTTTACAATAGGGGTTTTAAACTGGACACGCTCCTTTGCATATTTTACAGCCTCATTAATCACACGACGTTGTGCATCAAGACAAGCCGCAGCAAGTTTGATACGACCTACGTTCAACGCATTCATTGCGATTTTAAAACCGTTACCACGTTCAGAAAGCATATTTTCAACTGGCACTACGGTGTCGTTAAAAAATACCTGACGGGTAGAAGAGGAGTGTATACCTAACTTCTTCTCTTCGTCACCCATTGTGATTCCGTTAGAAGGATCATTTTCTACGATGAAACCTGTGATGTTTTTATCATCCTCAATTCGCGTAAAGACAATAAACACATTACAGAAACCTGCATTTGAGATCCACATTTTCTGACCAGAAATCTTATAAGATTTTCCATCTTCAGAAAGTACTGCTTTTGTTTTTCCAGAATTGGCGTCAGATCCAGCACCTGGCTCTGTAAGACAGTAAGCACCAAACCACTCACCAGAAGCGAGTTTAGGAACATATTTTTGCTTTTGTTCTTCATTTCCGTACAACGTAATAGGCATAGTACCAATTCCCGTATGCGCGCCAAAAGCCGTACTAAACGATCCCGTAGCCCCAGAAATGTAATCACAAACGAGCATTGTAGAGACAAAGCCCATTCCTAGTCCGCCATATTCTTCAGGAACAGCAACACCTAGTAACCCAAGCTCACCAGCTGTACGCATTGTTTCTTCTGTGTAGGCATAATCCTTTTTCTCAAAACGCTCCCAGTGTGCCCATAGATCACGATCTACAAATTCCTTTGTACTGTCACGCATCATACGCTGCTCCTCATTGAGGTCTTCCATTGTAAATACATCTTCACAAGCCGTTTCCTTTACGATAAACTGCCCACCTCTTAAGATGTCTTTTTGTGTTGTTTCTGTGCTCATTTTTTTCTTTTAAAAATATAGAGCATAGATCATAGAGTATAGACTCTCACTGTGCTCTGATGTTATGGTAAATATTTAATTAGTACGCTTTCGCGAAAATGTTATTCCGTTGGGTTTAGTCTTTTATAATATGCTTCGTACTGGCTCTTTTGCCAGAGCCAAAAGGCGCGAATCAGGACTTAAGGGAGTTACGATTCAAGACTTTAAATCACTTTTTATTATTAAAACTAAAATCTTGCTCAGCAAAATGTGACAGCTTTTTTCTTGATGGCGAGACCCTCTAGTCTCACATCAAATTCGCCAAAGCGAAATCCAATTCATTCTATCCTGGTTTTTGATTCTCTTAGTCCTGATTCAATTTCGCCAAAGCGAAATCCAATTCATTCTATCCTGGTTCTTGATTCTCTTAAGTCCTGATTTAATTCCGCGAAAGCGAAATCATCCCCCTACCTTAAAAACTCATAAATCCCCGCGGCTCCCTGTCCAGTTCCTACACACATAGTGACCATCCCGTATTTACCTGACATATCACGCTTACGCATCTCATCAAATAATTGTACCGAAAGTTTTGCTCCCGTACAGCCTAGTGGGTGACCTAGAGCAATCGCTCCTCCGTTTACGTTTATAATATCCGGATTCAAATCAAGCTCACGGATAACAGCTAATGATTGTGAAGCAAAAGCTTCGTTCAATTCAATAAGCTCAATATCACTTTGCTTAAGACCTGCTTGCTTTAATGCTTTTGGCACAGCAGCCACAGGACCTATTCCCATAATACGTGGAGGTACACCAGCCGCAGCATAGTTTACCATACGCGCTATAGGCTCAATGTTAAGTTCCTTGACCATCTCCTCACTCATTACCATTACAAAGGCTGCACCGTCGCTCATCTGTGAAGAGTTACCCGCGGTAACACTTCCTCCTTGAGCAAAAACAGCGCGAAGCTTTGCGAGCGCTTCTTTGTTAGTTCCTGCACGTGGTCCTTCATCTTTTGTAACCGTGTATGTACGTGTGTCTTTTTTACCAGCGTCATTTAGGAACGTTTCTTCAACATCTATGGGTACAATCTGATCCTGAAAACGATCTTCCGCAAGAGCTCGTAAGGCTTTCATATGAGAATTATAGGCAAACTCATCTTGATCCTCCCTAGAAACGTTGAACTCCTTTGCGACTGCCTCAGCCGTATTTCCCATCCCCCAGTAATAATCTTCGTGACCCGTCTTTACAATGGTATCGTAGTTCAATTCTGGCTTATATCCTGTCATGGGTACAGAACTCATTGACTCTGCTCCACCAGCGATAATACAATCACCCATTCCAGCTTGAATCTTAGCTACTGCCATCCCAATAGTCTCTATTCCGGAAGAGCAAAAACGGTTCACCGTTACGCCAGGAACGTCAATGATGTCTAATCCCATAAGTGAGATAAGGCGTGCCATATTTAACCCCTGCGAACCTTCGGGCATTGCGTTACCAACGATGACATCGTCTATACGTTTTTTATCAAAATCTGGCAGCTCCTTCATCATATACTGAATCGTTTCTGCTGCGAGCTCATCTGCTCTCTTAAATCTGAATACTCCTTTTGGAGCTTTACCCACTGCGGTACGGTAGGCTTTTACTATGTATGCTGTTTTCATATCTTTTATGTTTTGAACTGCGTTCAAAAGACTCAGGAATCAAGGACTCAAGAATCAAGACGCTTTATGATTCAAATCTGTCCATAAAATTGGATATCTTGCTTTGTAACATAGTTACTTGTTTGTCCAATTCTATAAAGACTTCTTCTTTAATATAATTTTGTCTTTTACAGACTATTAATTGTGTTTCCCACTCAAAAGCGGAGCCTAAACTAGACTCCAAATAACTTAGAAAATGCTTGTCAGTTCGTTTACTTGTTCCCTCAGCAATATTACTCGCAATGGAAACGGAACATCTATTCATCTGACTGACCAAACCAAATTTTTCATAATCTGGAAGTTTTTTGGTCAACTCATACGTTTCGTCTATAAGACTCATAGCTTCAGACCAAATTTGTAATTTCTTAAAATTATGTCTTCTCATTAGTCTTGGTTCCTGATTCCCTTTAGTCCTGAGTCCTTTTTCGCGAAATTGAAATCCTCAATTAGTTTCTCAACGGTTTCCCTTTCTGCAACATATGCTGAATCCTCTCCAGTGTTTTACGTTCGGTAGCCAGCGATAAAAATGCTTCTCTCTCTAAATCGAGAAGGTATTGCTCGCTCACTTTGGTTGGTTCCGATAAATCTCCACCCGCCATTACATAAGCAAGTTTGTTTGCTATCTTCTTATCGTGTGCAGATATATAATTAGAATCCTCCATCGAATCTGTTCCTACTAAAAACATCCCTAGAGCTTGCTTTCCTAATACCAATACATCACTACGCTTTACAGGTTGCGTGTATCCTATATCTGCCATTTGTCTTGCCACAGCTTTTGCGGTGGCAATCTGACGATCACGATTTACCACAACGATATCCTTTCCGTGCTTCAGAATGTTAGTATCATAGGCTTCGTAGGCCGAGGTAGATACTTTTGCCATTCCTATCGTTAAGAAATGTTCCTGAAGAACATTTAATTGTACATCTCCTTTGTCAAACTTATCTGAAGCTCTTAAGGCCATTTCCTTAGAACCACCACCACCAGGAATCACACCTACACCAAACTCTACAAGTCCGATATACGATTCTGCTGCGGCGACTACTCGATCTGCGTGGAGGGTCATCTCGCAACCACCACCTAAGGTCATACCGTGAGGAGCGACCACAGTTGGGATAGACGAGTAGCGTAAACGCATACATGTATCTTGAAAATATTTTACAGCGGCGTTGAGCTCATCATATTCTTGCTCTACAGCAAACATAAAAATCATCCCAATATTTGCGCCTACAGAGAAGTTAGTCCCTTGGTTGCCAATGACAAGTCCGTCGTAATTAGCTTCGGCCATATCGATGGCCTTATTAACTCCGGCAAGGACATCACCTCCTATAGAATTCATTTTAGAGCGGAATTCCACATTTAGTATTCCGTCGCCCAGATCTTGTACAGAAACGCCTGAATTTGAAAATACCTCAGTTTGTTTCCTGATATTATCTAAAATGATAAATGCATCCTGTCCCGGTATTTTCTTGAGTTGCGGTGTATCTGTGTCCGCTTTCGCGAAAGCGTAATAAAAAGTAGCTCCATCCTTAACCTCATAAAATGACTTCTGATCACTATCTAGCATTGTCGTTACCCAAGGAGCAACGTCAAGACCTTCTGCCTTCATAAGTTCAATTCCTTTTTCTACACCTATAGCATCCCAAATTTCAAAAGGGCCGTGCTGCCAGCCAAAACCAGCTTTCATTGCATCATCGATTTTGTAGAGCTCATCTGTGATCTCAGGAATACGGTTCTGAACGTAGGCAAAGAGGTGCGCAAAGGACTTGCGGTAAAATTCGCCAGCTTTATCTTTCCCTTTAATAAGGATAGGGAAGCGATCTGCAACATTATCTACAGATTTTGTGGCTTCTAGCGAACTAAACTTTGCACGCTTGTTCTCACGGTATTCTAGTGTATCAAGATCTAGGGAAAGGATTTCAGTATTTCCCTTGTCGTCTTTTGTTTTCTTATAAAATCCCTGACCGGTTTTAGAACCTAGCCATTTATTTTCCATCATTGTATTGATGAAATCTGGAAGGGCAAAAAGCTCCTTGCGCTCATCATCTGGACAGTTTTCTGCAATACCGTTTGCAACGTGTACGAGCGTGTCGAGTCCTACAACATCTACAGTTCTGAAAGTAGCCGACTTAGGACGTCCTATAACGGGTCCCGTAAGCTTATCTACTTCCTCAATAGTCATTCCCATATCCTTTACGGTATGGAAAAGTGACATAATAGAGAAGATCCCAATACGGTTCCCTATAAAGGCTGGAGTATCCTTAGCAACAACAGATGTTTTTCCTAAGAATTTCTCTCCATATTCATTTAGAAACTCAAGAACAGCATCCTCTGTTTTTGGTCCTGGAATGATTTCAAATAATTTTAAATAGCGTGCAGGATTAAAGAAGTGCGTCCCACAGAAATGCTTTTGGAAATCTTCACTGCGTCCTTCTGACATAAAGTGAATTGGGATTCCAGAAGTATTTGATGTGATAAGGGTTCCTGGTGTTCTATGCTTTTCTAGATTTTCAAAAACTTGTTTTTTGATGTCTAAGCGCTCTACCACCACCTCAATAATCCAATCTACATCTTTCACTTTTGCAATATCATCTTCTAGATTTCCAGTAGTGATACGGTTTGCAAAATCCTGACTATAAATTGGAGAGGGCTTGCTTTTAAGGGCAGTTGCAAGTGCATCATTTACCATACGGTTGCGCACTACATCATCCTTTAGGGTAAGTCCTTTTGCTTCTTCTTTAGCGTTAAGTTCGCGAGGTACGATATCTAGTAATAAGACATCTACACCAATATTTGCAAAATGACAAGCGATACCGCTTCCCATAATTCCACTACCGATGACGGCGACTTTTTTAATTCTACGTTTTGCCATTATTTTAGAATTGTTTCTTCTTGATTATATATTTTTTTATTCTGGACGAGATCATTGATCACGTCTATTACTTCGTAAAAATGTTTTATTTTTTCTGGAGCTATCTCGTTACGTACAGTTTCATTAAAGGTTACGACACGCGTTTTTGAGTATTCCCTGTTTTCTTTTCCGAAATCTGTGAGGTGTATTAATACGCCCCTACCATCTGCTGGATTTGGTTTTCTTACTATAAGGCCTTTTTCTTCCATTGTTTTAAGCGTACGGGATAGGGAAGTAGCTTCCATTCCCATTTTTGGTCCTAGTGCAGTAGACGGAGTGCCATCTTCTGGATCTATGCTCAGTAGCGCAAATCCTACAGACATTGATACCCCAAATTCTGCTGCCTGCTCATTGTACATTTTCATAACAGCTTGCCAGGTCGCACGTAAACAATAATCGATCGTTTTATCCTTCATATAGTATATCTCGAAAACGTTGTAAATATAAGGATTTTTATTATGCGCGCATAGTACTTAAGGGAATATTTTTATAAAAAACTGAGAATAAATAGGTTATGCTTACGCGAAAATGTAAGACTATCAAAAAACATGGCTCTATGATGTGAATTATTAATATAAAGAGCAACGTTAATGAGTGCTGGACATAGTAAATGAGCAATTAAATTTTTAATAACCAGAGATTTGATCCTACCTAATGAAGTATAGATGTCCTCAAACACTAAATAGCGATGTGTAACACAATAATGACAACTTTTATATGAGTGCATTACATCGTAAAAGCGCAGTAGGGAGTGTGCCAGTTTACACGCTTGTCACTTAATCCTATATCTTGATTTTTAGATACTTAAATAATAAAGTAAAAAGATTTCTTGATGCATTAATTGACTGATACAGTTAACATAATTTTTATTAGATTCAGTTTTATATAACTTTCAATCCTATATTTGCACATACTTTTCCAAATTGTTCAACACGTTTATTGGGTTGTATACTAATTTTCGCCTTAATGATAGCTCCACACATACCATCTAATGAAAAATCAAGGTTAGAGACACTTTCTAATCTCCAAATAATGGATTCTGCTCAAGAAGCAGATTTTGATTATATCACGCAACTAGCGGCTCATATATGCCAAACTCCGGTTGCTCTCATCACCCTGATTGATAAAGATCGTCAATGGTTTAAATCAAAAATCGGCATTTCAGCTTGTGAGACTTCTCGGGATAGTTCCTTTTGCGCCCACACCATACTAGCTCCAGATGAAATTTTAGAAATCCCAGATGCTACAAAAGATCTTAGATTTATAGACAATCCACTTACTAAGGGCGGTCAACCAGTTGTATTCTATGCCGGCATCCCTTTAAAAAGTAAGGACGGACTTGCGATGGGTTCTTTATGCGTTATTGATCATAAGCCGAGTAAGCTCAATGAGGAGCAGAGAGAAGCTCTGGCAACCCTAGGGAAACAAGTAGAACGTCTTTTTGAAGTACGTTTACTAAACGCTAAACTAGAGCAAGCAAAAGCTAATTTGACAAAGCATAATCTCCTTCTTCAAGATTTTGCCGGTACTGTTTCTCACGATTTGAAAATGCCTTTGGCCAATCTGATCCTAACGTCAGACCTTCTTAAAAAGAAATATGATAATGAATTAGATGACGTAGGTAAGGATTATCTGGGGTATCTTAAGAAGTCATCGCTCTCGATGAGTATGTATATCACTAATATCCTAGCTCATTATGAGAGTATATCGTATCAAAAAGAGGATTCTCAAGAATTTATGCTGAATGATGTGCTCGAAGATCTTGTAGATCTTCTTAATATCAATTTTGAATGTGAGGTCAATTTTCCTGAAAACAACTTGGAGCTTTATTGCAACCGCTCTGCTCTAGAACAGATTTTTCTCAATCTAATTGGTAATAGTATCAAGTACAATGACAAAAAGCATACGATCATAGATATTTCTGCTATTGAAAAGCATTCTTCATTTGAATTTTCTATCCGTGATAATGGTAGAGGGATCGAAGAAGACAAAGTGGATGGAATTTTTACCCTGTTCAGTACATTGGGTCATCTTGATAAAAATGGAGAAAAAGGTCACGGGATAGGATTATCTACAGTACAAAAACTGGTCAATAACCTAGGCGGAACGATAAAGGTTTCTTCTAAACTTGGCGTTTATACCGAATTCATATTTTCGTTAGCTAAATAACTTACAGTATAGACCAGTGAATTTATGGCTTAGTGCTGTTTATAAACGAGGGAGGTGTTTCATTCATTATGTTATGAATTAGTTAATCACCGGTATAATTATTGCCGAGAATCTTACATTCGTCCCAATTAACAACACAAATTTCAATGTTCAAAGTTTTACAAGTGCAACTTGCTCTTATTGGTGCTTTAGTTGCCACTTCACTTTATGCGCAGGAGCTACCTGTTGCGTCTATTAAGAAAAAAATCGAGTTCTATAAGGATAACTACCGCGGCCCATACAAGCAAATAGAATGGTTTTGTGAGAACGGTACCCGTAGGGAGGCAAAAGATCCCTGTCCAGATAGTATAGGAGGCGGTGTGCAGCACGCGAGTTATCGCGATGATCTCAAGGATCTAGGAAAGGAACATCATCTGTACTTTGCTGATATTCTTGCCAACAGTGATAAGGAGGATTTTTGGGATTATAAAAATGACCATAGCCGTATTAAGCAATACCAACTTGCCCGCTATCTTTCAAGCGTAGACAATGGATGGGTTCAACGCAAATCGCAGTTTTACAGAGGTGCGGTTCAATCTGAAGATGAGGAAGCGTGGGGAGTCGATTTTTTTGAGTGGCTTTTACGTAGCGATGTCCGTTTACGTCAAAATTACTACTTACTCAGGCAGACTTTAAGAGATATTCCTCACGACGGAGATAGCAATATTGCCCAGAGAATGCGCAGTGAGTCCAAAATACTTGCAGAAGATTATCCAAAGTTTATGGATGCTCGTATAAAAATTCACGGAAAGCCCAGCGTGTCTGACATCCAGATGGTGCAGAATTTTCGAGCTAATCATAAAGATGATTTAACTGAAGATCTCAAACGCCAGTTTGATGCTCTTGAAAAAACAATGGCCGAGTTTTACTCGCCTATTAATTTTAAAGAATTACAAGGTCAGGTAAATAATATTTCGGTGAAAAATGAACTTACCGAACGTATAACTTCTTTCCTAAAAAATAGCGAGAAGGATGCAAGTCCAGAAAAGTTAGTTCCTGAAATTGCTGACATTCTCTGTTTGATACGCCAAGAAATTACAAGCTTAAAAAGAGGAAGCGATAGACTTACGATGCTGGATCTGTCTAATGAGTTAGAAGATGTATTACTTATCAAAACTCAAGAATGGGAACCAGAAACGTTAAAAGATCTATTGTTTAAGATTAAAACACTAGGATATGCTGCCACTGGAACAGGACTCATCGAGCAAAACGAGTGGGCGGCAGTAGAGCCCTATTTGCTAGCAGATAGCTACCATAATGATAAAAGCGTTGAGCAACTCAATGATTTTCTAGCAACAGCAAGGGGTCTAGTAGAGTGGAGTGCTTCTCAGGTAAAAGCTAATTATCAAGATATTGTTGACACTTACACTCAATTTGAGCCCAAGGCATACGGATTCATAGATGACCGAGTGAGGTCTTCTGTGGCTTTAGACTTAGGTGAGAGCGTGAGTGTTTTAGGGGCCTTTATCGCCAGAAACTCTGGACTGGAGAATAAAGTAATGGATATAGATGGTCAATCTTCGGTGAGAGGTCTTAATCCTGGATATGCTTATGGAGAATTAGTGGTAATAGAGGGATCTCCTGAAGGTGTAGAGGTAGATACTCAAAAAATCTATGTCTTTGAGAAGCCGCCATCAGACTTAAAACCCGTAGCGGGTATTATGACCGTTTCTGAAGGTAATCTCGTTTCACACGTACAACTACTTGCGAGAAACTTAGGTATTCCTAACGCAGCGCTATCTCAGGAAAATCTTCAAGACCTTCTCAAATATAGTGGTCAACATGTGTTTTACGCGGTATCTAACAAGGGTAACGTTATTATAAAAGGCGAAAAAGAAATCACCAAAGAGGAGCGCGAACTTTTTACTAAAAAGCAACGCTCTGTGAGCCAGGTTACGGTTCCCATAGAAAAAATACAACTCGATAAGAAGGACATTATTAATATGAGGGATCTGGATGCTAGTGCTTCTGGAAAACTCGTGGGTCCTAAGGCAGCAAATCTTGGACAACTCAAGAAAATGTTTCCAGATCAGGTAGTAGAGGGTCTTGTTATTCCGTTTGGTATTTTTAAAGATCATATGAATCAAAAAATGCCTAATTACGAAGGGTCTTATTGGGAGTTTTTAAATAGCGCTTTCGCGAAAGCAAAAGAGATGAAAGCATCTGGGGCATCATCAAGAGAAGTAGAATATTTCCAGTTAAAAGAATTAGAAAGGCTAAGAGAGGCTATAAAACAGATGACCTTGAAACCGTCCTTTGTAGCTAAACTGAAAAGTGATTTCAACACCGTCTTTAAATCCCCTATGGGCAAAACCCCAGTATTTCTGCGTAGCGATACCAATATGGAGGATCTGGAAGAATTTACGGGAGCTGGACTTAATCTGACTCTTTTTAATATTCTTGAAGAGGCCAAAATTTTCAAGGGAATCAAGGACGTTTGGGCTTCACCATATACAGAGCGCAGTTTTAAATGGCGCCAGCAGTATTTAAGCAATCCAGAGAACGTATTTCCATCAATTCTCATAATTCCATCCGTAGATGTTGAGTATAGCGGTGTGATGATTACAAAAGGAATTAATATGGGAACCGATGAAGATCTTACTATTGCGTTCAGTAGAGGCGCAGGCGGGGCCGTAGATGGACAGGCTGCAGAAACTAGACTTGTAACACCACAAGGACAGCGTATGCTTTCTCCGTCAAGACAGGCAGACTACATTAGACTTCCTACCACTGGAGGAGTCGAGAAGAATATTGCCACCTTTGACGAAGAAATTCTCAATGAGAAAAATATAAATGACATAAGAGCTATTGCAGATCAAATAAGAAAACGCCTACCAGAAATGACAGGTTCGGATTATGATGGTGCTTATGATGTGGAGCTAGGTTTTGATAATGATAAACTTTGGCTGTTTCAAATACGCCCATTTGTAGAGAATAAGACGGCAAAAACTTCAGAGTATCTCGAGTCTATCTCTCCAAAAATTGACAATACCTTTTTAATAACATTAGATGCACCCATAAAGTAATGAAGACACTTTCAATAATAAGTTTAATCGCTTTTTCTACCATATGTACCGCTTTATTATATCCTATTGATGGATATGATACTACGGGAATAAAAAGGCTCTACCGTCTGCAAAAGATGGAAAAGGACAGTATCACAAATACTAGAATCAAGGCAGGAGCTTATTTAAAATTAGACGATATTAAATTAAACCTGCTTTCGCGAAAGCAAGATTCTCTCGGAGCTATTTTACAGGAAGATCCAGCGTTTGCTCGTGAAATCGCAAGAATAACTCCTGGCGGAAATTATTCTCTAGCGGTATTAGACATTTCTGATCCTGATAGTTTAAGATATGCTGCTCACAGAGAGAATGTGGGATATCAGCCTGGAAGCGTAGGAAAAATTGCCGTGCTTAATGGATTCTTTAATGAGCTTGCAGAGGTGTATCCAGATAATTTTGAGTTACGTACCGGCTTAATGTGTAATAAACGTGTAAAGGCAAGATACTGGGGAACAGGGGATCACCACACCATTCCTATCTATGATATAGAAAAAGATAAGCTTACTAAAAGACAAGTAGTCGCAAGTGATGAATTCTCATTATATGAGTGGGCAGATCATATGGTTTCGGTGAGTAACAATGGTGCGGCGAGTGTGCTCTATAGAGAAACGATGCTGCTCGATGCCTTCGGAAGAAATTACGCAGATCTTACAGAGGAAGAGTCTGAAAGATATTTTGAAGAAACAGATCGTGATTCACTTACAAGTCAAGCGAATCGAGTTGTAAATCAGCCCCTGAGAGAACTTGGAATAACTGAAGATGACTGGAGACTAGGAGGGATGTTTACACGTCCAGCTGGGAAGTATGTAGGCCGTGAGGGTGGGAGTATAGGAACACCTAAAGGACTTATGAAATTTCTAGTCGCTCTAGAACAAGGGAATGCGATAGATGAGAAAAGCTCTTTAGAGATGAAACGCCTGCTATATATGACAGATCGTCGTATACGTTATGCACAGTCTAATAGACTCGATGAAGCGGCTGTATATTTTAAGTCTGGTTCCTTTTATAAATGTGATCGTCAGAAAAACCCAAATTGTAAAGACTATGCCGGTAACGTATTCAATTATATGAACTCTGTCATTATAGTTGAACAACCTAACGGCAAAAAATACATAGTATGTTTAATGACCAATGTTCTTAATGTAAACTCTGCAGGGGCTCATATGTATCTCGCTAGCAGTATAGACAAAGTTGTCAATCCAGACGCTACCAATTAAGATGTAAGCTTAGCTAGGACTTCTTTAGCAAGTATCTGAATATCCTTATCCTTATGGTTAAGGATATTTTTTGTAATCGTTTTTTTGTAGCGCTTGTCATTAAGTTCTTTAATTAAATAAAGAATAGCGGTTTTCATTTTCTTACCTCTATTGCGAATGAGCGTATTTATAACATCATACTCGTCTCTCACTGCAATTTCATAAGAGCCTATATCTGTTTCATCATTTTCAATGACATTATATTCTAGGAGCGGTAGAATCTTACTCTTCAATTTTAAATGAAGGAGATTATCAAGAAATTCGATGGCATTTATCTTAGCTTCCTTATCCTTACTCTTGAGACCGAAATATGCAGACTTAATATCATCTTGATTGTAGCGTAGGCTAAGGAGCGTAAAAATACTGGTAAGACTTTGCTCCAGACTATTCCTTAAAACTTCTATCACACTCTCACGGGCAATAAGAATGTCTGTTTCTTTTTCTTCAATCTTTTGTAAAATATCTGTATCATTTACAAGCTGGGTGAAGGTGGCCAGTGCATTAATGGTCTGCTTATAGAAGGCACTTTCACGTAGGATCAATTTTGTGATTCTCCTATTATCGACGGTTAGATTAGGGTTTCTACTACGTAACTTTTGAAGTGATTTTGAAGCGTGCCTTCTTGTCGCAACATCTTTACTCAATAATAATTTATACAAAATATTGATGGCGGCCTGAGTATTGAAGGATGCCACAACCCTAGGTAGATACCTACGTATATTTTCATTAAAAACTTCATCATTTTCTAATGTCAGAATTGTATTGGTAATTTCAGGACCGTATTGGGTCAGACTATTCACAGCTCTTTTTCTGAATTTTTTAATCTCTAAGAATGGTAAAATTTTTCCAATAAAATTGGCGTCAGATGTGAGTCCAGCCGCCTTTATGGCCTTTCCTACTACAAAATCATTAGTATTGCTAAAATGAATGGATATGTAATAATAAAAGTTATCCATTCTAGAGTTTGCCACGGTCATCAGCAGTTCTGCCGTTTCATTTACAGATTGGAGCCCTTCTGGAGACGTGAGCTTAGTTATTCTATCCTGTATGCGTGATTTCAACTGAAATTCTTTTATAAGGCTCTTGTTATTGCGTGCGTCTTCAGCGAGACACAATAATGCTGCACCAGCGATATGTTCGTTCTCGTGGTCGAGGTATTGTCTAAAAATATTACTATCATCTATCTTGGTGTGATGCAATAAATACTGAAGAGCAGCAACGGTAATTTCATCGTCATCGTTTTCTATCAATGACTTCACTTTGTTAATCGCTGTCCCTTCTCTATAGTAATAAAGTTGACTTAAAGCTGCTTTCTTAACTTTATTAGAAGGATAATCAAGTAATTTAATTATTTGAGTTTTTAAAGGAACGAGTTTAGTACTGGCTAGTCTCTCTAAAATTGTGAGAATCTCTGATTCATCTCCTTTTTCTAAAATTCGTCGAGCCGTCGTGATGGTTGTCTCTCTTTTAACACCTTTTTTATTTTTTGTATCGGTTTCTAGGAGATTAATGAGATTTTTCCGGAAGGAATTAAAGTAGGCGCCTTTAAGATTATGAATCAATATAATCCAGACAAAGAGAAAGAATAGAATGAGCACTGTAACATAGATCGTCTTGAGTTGCATTCCTTTTATTACAAAAATGAGCAAACATCCTGCTAATCCCGTAGCAACACTATCAACGACTATATCAATAAATGACTTCGCCTGATTCTTTATGGCATAGGGGATAGGCAATATTGAAAGTTCTGCAGCAGCTTTGTTTATACTCTGTTTAAAGCTCCCATCTAGACCTTTGATTATGATAAGTACCCAAAGTTCTGGAACTGTAAGAAAAAGTAAGCAGCCTATAGCGATCCCCAAAGGGAGAATGAGCATTGTAGAAGTAACTCCTAGATAACTCAAAACCCTATTAGTAAGAAATAACTGGATCAATAAGGCAACCACATTAAAGGACGAAAACCAAAAACCCAAAAAAGATGCAAGCTCATCTGAGTCTGGTATAGCTCTGTGAGCAAAGTCACTGAATTGAAAGTCAACCAGCTTAGCAACGAGTACTCCAACCCCAATAATTGAGGCTATATAAAGTAAGTGTTTTGATTTTAGAATCAGTTGGAAAGCGTGCTTATCAGGAGTGCTTTCTTCGTGGAGCTTTTTCTTTCTTGCATACACAGAAAGTGTATTGAGCCTGAGCTTCCAAATACGTTGCAGTATGGGAACACAGAGAACAATTAAAACAGCAGCAATAAATATAGACGTTTTATTACCAAAATTTGCCGATACCAAGGTAGTGAGATACCCTCCAAAAATGCCCCCAGCTATTGCCCCAGCACCTATAAACCCAAACAACCTTTTTGCTTCCCTCGCATTGTACACCATATTGGCCAGAATCCAAAATTGTGAGGTAACTATAACTGCAAAAAGAGATATAAGGACATAGTAAAAATAGAGTACCCAAATAGCTAAAAATCTAAAGTACAGCGCAACACTGAGCAAGATAAACAGTAAACTAAAGGAAACAAGAGTAATAATCGTGACCCTTTTAAAAGAGTATTTTTTGAGCGCTTTGTTGTAGTAATAAGAACTTGAAATGGCCACGGCTGCCACAAGAAGGTACGCATATGGTAGACTCTCAGCACCTAGTGCAGATAGAAACAACGCATTTACAGTAGGTTTTACAATAAGCAGCACTGTAATCACTAGGAAGATGTACAGTTGCATAAAAAAAGAGATGGTGATTTCTCCATCTCTTATATCAAATGCTTTTTTATATAAAGTTTTAAGCATTAAAAGCGCTTCTTGTTAGGTTCTAGTTTGAAGCCAAAGAACGGGATTTTTTCATAGCTTTTTCAACTGGAATTACTAAATCTCTTACGATTTGTTCACCGTGAGAATCGTCTATCAAAGCTACTAAAATATATCTACGCTCAGGACCCCATACAAGTACTGAGTCTGAGTGCCAGTTCTTCCAAGATCCAGACTTTCTGTAAACGTCTGCTTTTGGAGCGATCCTATCTAACGTATTGACAAATTTATGGTGTAAAGCTGGGTCTTTCATAATCTCAAGCATTTCTTCAGAGCGTTCTGAACTTACTAGATTACCCATAGCCAGCTGGTAATAAAAACTACACACCTGTCTGGCAGTAGCTGCGTGGCTCAAACCCTTCATAGGCTCTGGATGACGTTTTCCGCCAGCGGCATAACGCTTTCCTACCCAAAGTCCACCGCCCACTTCTTCGTCATATAACTTGTGCTGATCGCTTCTGAGGACACGTTCTATTTTATCGTAGCCTACTCTGTCAATCATTCTTGTAGAGGCAGCATTGTTAGACTTGCTTATCATAAGATGCATATCCTTGCGTACTTCTTTAGTATCTCTTAACTCTCCATTTTCAATGGCATCCATTGCGGCGAGAAGAATTGCGATTTTAGGTAGACTCGCTGCATACATCATAAACTCATCGTTGATGCCTGCATATTCGATATTTGCTACATTGCTCATATCCACAATCCCTACAGCCATTTTATTAGCCTTTACAAGTCTCTTCCATAGCGGATTTTTGTTGATTTCCTGATGTAATAATTCTTGAAGAATAGGACTTGTATGAACCTCTAAAGGCTCTACAGTATCGACTTGAAGCGGAAGGTTTTGAGCATTTGCAAACCCAAAAATAAAGAAGCACACTAGGAGCGTGATATATCTCATAATTTTCAATTTCTTTTTTATAAAGCCTAAGTATACAAAAAGGCTGCCAAAGATAGCTAGCCCTTATGTTAATTTAAGCGTTAAACGAAAATCTATCTTTTTTAGTATGCTTTCGCGAAAATATTAACGATTTGAATAATGAATTGATAATCAACATTATATATTAATTCACAGCGCTCTCAATATTTTAAAAAAGGCTAAAGTGATCTAAATCAATAACTAGTAATGAAAAAGAGCAAAATCAAAATTTTTCATTTTAAAAACCAACAGCCATATCATCTCCACGCTTATCTGCCCCACCCTCCAAGGTTCCATCAGGACGCACGAGAATTCCATCTACCTTCCCGATAATAGGCGAATCTTTTTGATTGATTTTGTATCCTTTTTTTGCGAGATTAGAGAGTACCTCTTGATCAAAACTATTAGGTTCAAACATTACCACGTCTGGTAACCATTGATGATGAAAACGTGGGGCATTGACCGCTTCCTGCATACTCATTTCAAACTCGTGTACATTTAAAATGGTTTGCATCACTGAGGTAATAATCGTGGAACCTCCAGGAGTACCCACGGTCATCCAAAACTTACCGTCTTTTTCAACTAAGGTAGGAGTCATACTCGAAAGCATACGTTTACCAGGGACAATCTCATTAGCTTCAGCACCTATTAACCCAAACATATTCGGAACGCCAGGTTTTGAAGAAAAATCGTCCATTTCATTATTTAAGAAGAATCCTAATTCATTGATATAGAGCTTTGATCCGTAAGCGCCATTGAGCGTTGTGGTAACTGCTATGGCATTCCCGTATGGATCTACGATGGAGTAGTGTGTAGTTTCCATACTCTCGTAGCCAGGAAGCTTACCGTGCTCGACCTCGCTTGATGGGGTGGCCTTATCCCAAGAAAAACTATCCATCCTATTTTCATTATATTTTTCGGAGATGAGCTCTTGTACCGGTATATCTACAAAGTCTGGATCTCCTAAGTAAAAACTACGATCTGCATAAGCACGGCGCTCTGCCTCTGTGATGAGCTGGATGGTTTTTTCGCTATTGTGACCGTATTGCGAAACATCATAAGGCTCGATAGATTCAAAAATCTGTGCCATACACACACCACCAGATGAGGGCGGCGACATTGAGATAATGCGAAGATCGTCATAATTAAAAATCACGGGTTCTCTCCATTGAGCTTCATAAGCCTTGAGGTCTTCTACCGTCATTATACCTCCTTTGGCTTGTAGATAATCGACCATTTTTTGACCAGTTTCCCCACCGTAGAACTCTGATGCTCCATTTGCAATGATGCGCTCTAATGTTTCGGCTAGCGGGAGGTTTCTTACTGTTTCCCCTTTGGCGAAAGCGGTACTATACAAAAGCGTACTATCTTGATTAACCCTCGTAAAAACATCGCTCAATCTTTCAAAACGGGCAGCTTGGTTTTCAGTGACCACATACCCATTTCGGGCGAGATTTACCACGGGCTGTAATAGTTTTTCCATAGGCATTGAACCAAACTTTTTATGTGCAGCAAAAATCCCAGAAATAGTTCCCGGTACGCCTACAGCCATTGCGCCCTCTGTACTCAGGTCAGGTATCACATTACCTAGACTGTCCAGATACATATTTTTTGACGCGGCTCCTGGAGCTTTCTCACGATAATCCAACGCACCCACTTCTCCGTCTGCTAAGCGATATACCATAAAACCACCACCCCCTAAATTACCAGCAAACGGATAGGTGACAGCTAGCGCCATTTCTGTCGCTACCATCGCATCAAAGGCATTGCCACCTTGTTTCATTATCTCAGATCCAATTTTTGAAGCCTCCTCACGAGCAGACACTACCATTGCCTTTTGTGCAATGAGTCCTGTGATACGTTCTGGTTTTGGTGATTCTGTTTTACAGGTTATAAAAAAGAATGGAAGTAGGAGATACATTAGTTTTTTCATAAATATAAATTTCGATTTTTTCTTAAATATTGCGTTTACTAATAAACTCTTGATATTAGTTATAGCTGGACTTATGGTACCGCTAAGATATTAAACCTACAGTTCTTTTAATTTTACGGCAACAAACGCTCTCAACGCTTCAAAAAATCTAGTAAATTCATCTTCAAATGCCTCATAATGTTCTTGAAGGTCTTCAATCGCCTTATCCATAGCTACCCTTCGCTTAGTACGGATATTCATATTGTAGAGTACAGTTCCTATTCCATCAAGGGTGGCGTAGCTGAGTAGCCAGTTCTGCTCCATCATAGGAATCATCATTTTTTGTATTCTTCCAGTAAGGAGATGGTGATTGTCCTGAAGGAGTTCGTAAAATTCGGAAACGTAGGTATCAAGTGGTGTGTCGTGATAATTTTTCCAGTTTTTAGCAAGAAAGTGATCGTAGAGGATATCTACAATAACACCAGAATAATGGCCATATTTTGCGTGCAGCCTCTTCGTACTCTGTTTGACAATGGGGTGACTATCTGTATAACTATCAATCCATCTGTGTATTAATATTCCTTTCTGGATTTCTTCTGAGTATTTGAGATATTTTTTCCCCTTAATCCCGTCTGCCATAAAATTTCCTATAGTCTCCATTGGGAGACCATCAGTAAGGTAGATATGTGCTAGAAAATTCATCCTGTGAAGTTAAGCGAATCCATCCGTTTTTTTGAGTCGGCAGTTCAACTTTCGGAGATAAGGATATGATCAACTTTTTTAAAGATCACAAATCTTTACTTTTGTATTCTAAAAGCTACTAACATTTTCGCGAAAGCGTAACCATAAATCATATGACTTTAATAAAATCAATATCAGGAATACGGGGTACTATAGGGGGTAAGACGGGAGATAACCTCACTCCGTTAGACGCTGTAAAATTTGCAGCCGCTTACGGGACTTGGCTTAAAAACGATCGTAATAAGGATGTTTATAGGGTAGTAGTGGGCAGGGATGCGCGCATTTCTGGAGCTATGATCCAAGAACTTGTGATGAATACGCTCGTGGGAATGGGTATTAATGTTGTAGACCTAGGGCTCTCCACGACGCCTACTGTGGAGGTCGCTGTGCCTATGGAACAGGCAGATGGAGGTATTATCCTTACCGCATCGCATAACCCAAAACAGTGGAATGCACTTAAGCTATTGAACAGTAAAGGCGAATTCTTAAACGGCGCTGAAGGTGAAAAAATATTAAAATATGCAGAAGATGAGTCTTTTGTCTTTGCAGAAGTAGATGATTTAGGCAAGGTAACAAGAAATGATGCTTATATAGATCTTCATATAGAAGAAGTGCTCGCCCTAGAGCTAGTAGATGTAGCGGCGGTAAAGGCGGCTAAATTTAAGGTAGTTGTAGACGGCGTAAATTCTACGGGAGGTATTGCAATGCCTAGACTTCTAGAAGAAATGGGTGTAGAGGCCATAAAACTTTATTGTGAACCTAACGGGGAGTTCCCTCATAATCCAGAGCCTTTAAAAGAACACCTAGGGGACATCTGTAAGATGGTGGTAGACGAGCGCGCAGATTTTGGCCTTGTGGTAGATCCAGATGTGGATAGACTGGCATTTATAGATGAGAAAGGGGAGATGTTTGGTGAAGAATATACCTTAGTCGCCTGTGCAGACTATGTGCTGAGCGAGACCAAAGGTAATACGGTTTCTAACCTCTCATCGTCCAGAGCCCTACGTGATATTACAAGGAAACACGGCGGCGAGTACTTTGCTAGCGCTGTGGGCGAGGTAAATGTGGTCGTAAAAATGAAGGAGAAAAATGCAGTGATAGGCGGTGAAGGTAATGGAGGAATTATCTATCCCGATAGTCATTATGGCCGCGATAGCCTTGTGGGAACGGCCTTGTTTCTAACGCACCTAGCAAAAAGTAAAATCTCGGTGAGTGCGCTCAAAGCTAGCTATCCCCAGTATTTTATGAGCAAGCAAAAAATACAACTCACACCAGATCTGGACGTAGATGCCCTTTTAGAAAAAATGGCTGCTACCTACAGCAATGAAGACGTAACAACCATTGATGGGGTAAAAGTAGATTTTGAAAATCACTGGGTGCACCTACGTAAATCGAACACGGAGCCCATCATCCGGATTTATACAGAGGCCTCTACACAAGAAGAGGCAGATACCGTTGCTAACGATATGATAGCGGTGATTAAGGAGGTTGCAGGGATTTAATTCCTTAAATATATTGGTTAACCTTTTCGGTTTTAAAAGTACAAAGAGGGTGAATGCCCTCTTTTTTAGTTGATAAATTCTGTTATATTTGGAAGGCTAATATATTGAATATGAAAACCTTAAAATCAGTGACGTCTAGTGACCATCTAGAGAAATATTTTTTACGCTTTCGCGAAAATATTATTGGTATAAACCAACATTTTATTTCACCTTACGGTTCGCAACCACTCATATACACAGATTGGACAGCCTCAGGTAGGTTATATGCACCTATCGAGGAAAAACTTTTAAAGGATTTTGGACCCTATGTAGCAAATACCCATACCGAAACTACAGTATCTGGTACGGCGATGACAATGTCGTATCATAAAGCAAAGCAGATCATCAAGCAACACGTAAACGCAGATGAAAATGATGTATTGATTGTAGGTGGAAACGGGATGACAGGAATGATCAATAAGTTCCAGCGTATTCTTGGGCTTAAAGTACCAGAAAATATAAAAAAGTTTACAGAACTTCCTCAAGAGATCAAGCCTATAGTTTTTGTCTCCCATATGGAGCACCATAGCAACCAGACTACCTGGCTCGAGACAACAGCGACCGTTATTGTAGTCCCTGCAAAAGGAGACGGCCGCTTTTGTGTGGATGCTTTTGAAAAAGAACTTCTTAAGTATCAAGACCATCCCTTTAAAATAGCTTCGATCACTGCCTGTAGTAATGTGACAGGTATTGAGACTCCTTATCACGAGGTAGCAAGACTGATGCACGCTCACGGAGGTCTCTGTTTTGTGGATTTTGCTTGTAGCGCCCCCTATGTACATATCGATATGCACCCAAAAAATCCAGAAGAAAGGTTAGATGCAATTTTCTTTTCTCCTCATAAATTTCTAGGAGGACCAGGTTCCTCTGGTGTGTTAATTTTTAGCAAAGACTTGTATAAAAATGTCGTTCCAGATAACCCAGGTGGAGGTACCGTATCGTGGACCAACCCTTGGGGAGAGCATAAGTACATAGATGATATAGAAGAGCGTGAAGATGGAGGTACTCCAGGGTTCCTGCAGACTATACGAACGGCACTTTCCATTAAATTAAAGGAGAAGATGGGGGTTGAGAATATCTTACAACGGGAGCACGAACTTATAACTATTGTCTGGAATAAGCTTGATTCTCTAGAAAATGTCTCCATACTGGCTTCAGAACATAAAGAGCGTCTAGGAGTGATTTCTTTTTACATAAAAGACCTTCATTTTAATCTGGCAGTAAAGCTCTTAAACGATCGTTTTGGCATTCAGACCAGAAGTGGTTGCAGCTGTGCAGGAACGTATGGTCACTATCTGCTCAACGTTGACCAAGAATTATCTCATACGGTAACCTGTGAGATCAGTTCTGGAGATTTGAGACGTAAACCAGGTTGGGTCAGAATGTCATTACATCCTACGCTTACAAATAGCGAGATCCATTTAGTGTGTGAGAGTATCAAAGAGTTAGCTCAAAACCACATTGAATGGTCTAGTGACTACACCTATATCCCGCAAAGCAATGAGTATATGCATAAGGACGAGGTAACGACTTCAAGCAGAAGGAGCAAAGCTATAGATACTTGGTTTGAATTTTGAAAGGGTTTAGGCCCCTCTATTAATCTCTGCTAGAACTTCTTCTTTTTTCCCTAAGAGTTTAAAACGCTTGTGTGTCCACAGATATAATTCCGGTCGTTCATAAATTTGCTTTTCTAAAGCTTTTGCAAACGCCGTAGTGATCTCACCTTCTTCTGTCTGAGCTCCATTTAATGTAAGTATCTGGAACGTCCCTTTATAGTGCCCCCTTTTTACCTTATCTACGCCATAATAGATGACAGGAAGATCAAATTCTCTCGCTATACGCTCAACCCCAGTAAAGAACGGTAACTCTTTCCCTAAGAATTGGGTCCAATATTTTGCTCTATGAAATCTAGGGGACTGGTCTGCTACAAAACCGTAACAGCCCGTTTTATGTTCTTTTTCTAGTTTCTGGATGGTGCGCATTGCATCTTTAGAATCAATCATATACGTATTCCACCGACCTCTGATATCACGGATAAGGTTATCAAATTGAGGGTGTTTTATTTTTTTATAGATAGCATATCCAGGATGTATCATAGAAAGCTGTAGGGCAAAAATCCACTCATAGCTGGCATAATGCCCCATCATAAGTGCGGTGCTCTGACCTTTTTGATCAAAACTCGTAATAGCCTCTTTATTGGCAAACTGGTATCGCTCGAGAAGATCTTCTTTTTTAATGCTCATAGATTTGATCATTTCTAAAAACATATCGCACAGGTGGCTATAAAACTTCTTTTCTATATTCTTGAGTTCCTTTTCTGACTTATCAGGAAAGGTTGTACGGAGGTTGTAACGCACCGTTTTGGTGCGGTACCCTATAATTTTATAAATAAGGAAATAACAGCAGTCAGATATACCATAGAGTACCTTGAACGGAAGTATGGAAAGAAGCCAAAGAAATGGGTAGAAAATCCAAAAAATTACTGCTTTCATTGAGTTGAGATTGCAAAGTGAATACCGCAAATATAGCTATCTTTACAAGTAAAACTTAGATATTATGACGGATTTACATCCTGTTACTATTGCTATTATTGCCGCAAATGCACTCTTCTCTATGAAGGGATTTAACGATTACACTTTCTTTGAAAAATACAAATTTAATATAGGTGCCATTCGTCGTGGCGAACAGGTGAGAATGGTGAGCTCTGCCTTTCTTCACGCAAATACTCAGCATCTATTATTTAATATGCTTACGCTGTATTTCTTTGCAAATGCAGTCATATATACGCTTGGAGTCACCAGCTTTATACTGGTTTATATTGCAAGCTTAGGGTTGGGAAATTTACTTTCTTACTTATTGCACAAAGAGGAATATCACTACAGCGCTGTAGGCGCCAGCGGTGCGGTGATGGGTGTTGTTTATGCGGGTATTCTCCTCAATCCCAGTATGGAAATTTACTTTTTACCTGGATGGGTTTTTGGAGTGGGGTATATGGTCTATTCTATCTATGGGATGATAAAGCGTAATGATAATATAGGTCACGATGCTCACTTTGGGGGAGCAATAGCGGGCTATGTGATCACCTTGATCTCTGCGCCCGTATTACTAGAGTTTAATCTTCTCGTAGTCGTAGCACTCGCGTTGCCTATCATCGCATTTTTTATACTATTTAAGCTGGGAAAAATCAGGTAAATATCCAGATAAGGGCTGTTAGATATACGAAGGTTTGTGACCGGATTTTTAGGATGAAGAGAAGTAGGAGTAGGGGCTTTCTAACCTACGAGCGGTAAGATGTGCAGTTTACAATAGATACGGATAATTTTTGATCAGTATTCGTCCCGCATTGTTTAGATGATTTTAGTAGCTTCAATAAGTATGCCTACTGACTTTTATAGATATGTCAAGTTTAACGACGCCTTAACTTTATTGATTTATTCATCATTGTATCTTTAGAGTATGACAGATAAAGAAAGAAAAAAAGAAAAAGAAGCACGCATCCTACGTGATGATCCGCAGCCTATATCTATAGGGAATGGGGTTCATAGAGAGGAGAGCAAATTAGCTAAGGAGAAGGAAAAAGAAAACAAGCTGAAGCGAAAAAAAACCGAACTGGAGAATAAAAAAGAAGGTGAAGGTACCGTTACAGATCCTAGCATTAAGTCAGGAAAGTAAGTATTATAGTGACCAGTAGCATTCTTATTTTTGCGCTCTTTAGTGCTACTATTAACATTTTCGCTTTAAGCGAAAAACTAACTCTTTGATTCTTTACGAGGCTTTTTAATTAATTTCACTCCGTATTTTAAAAGCAGGTAGGTACCAAAAATCATTATGCCCATTGCAAAAACCTGCCCAGTGGCGTACCCTATGGAATAGGATAGAGCATCTTCAGAAAAGATGGCGACTATCGTACTAAAAAGCGGAGTTAATTGAGTAAAGCAGGCCAAGGCAAAGAAAACGCCCAATACTAAAAACACAAAACCTATAATTCGTTTTCCCATAGTAGTTTTCTAGCGATTTCTAGTGCTTCTAAGATTTTTAAATTTTGGTTCAGCTGCTTTTTCAGCATTTGTTTTAGCAGAATCTGCTACCAGCTGGTGTATTTCCTTCATTTCTTCTTCAGTGAGATAGCGCCATTTGCCTTCCTCTACATCTAAAGAAACATTCATAATACGATTACGACGTAAACGGGTTACTTCATAATCAAGTGCCTCGCACATTCTCCGGATCTGCCTATTCAAACCTTGTGTGAGGATGATCTTAAAGCTAAATCTACTCAGCTTCTCGACAGTACATTTTTTTGTTACGGTATCTAAAATGGGTATCCCGTTAGACATCTGCTGTATAAAGGATGGGGTGATGGGCTGGTCGACCCACACTTCATATTCTTTCTCGTGGTTATTACGTGCCCTAAGGATTTTATTGACAATATCTCCATCATTTGTAAGGAAAATAAGCCCTTCTGAAGGCTTGTCCAACCTACCGATAGGGAAAATTCGGGTGGGATAATTTATGTAGTCTATGATATTGTCTTTTTCGACTCTCGTATCTGTGGTGCATACAATGCCCACAGGTTTATTAAAAGCAATATAAACAGGCGTATCTGTAGGTTCAGAGATAAGTGCCCCGTTTACACGCACTTCGTCTCCATCTGCCACCTTGGTACCCATTTCAGGAACTTTACCATTTATAGTGACACGACCTTGATCTATAAGCTTATCTGCTGCACGACGTGAGCAATAGCCCATCTCACTCAGATATTTATTTATTCTAGTACGTTTATGTTCTTCCATAGCGCTACAAAAATACTGCCTATTTTCTTTTTGATGTCATAATGCCCAGAATTAAAAAGTGTAGAGTATATCTATAAACAAAAAATGCCCATCATACGATGGGCATTTACTACCGACACTTTATCGGTTAAAAAAATATATCGCGTTAATCTATAACTTTTACGTTAACCGCGTTTAATCCTTTTTTTCCTTCTTTGAGTTCAAACTCAACAGCATCACCTTCACGTATTTCGTCTATAAGACCTGTAACGTGTACGAAATGTTCTTGATTTGCTTCTTCTTCATTGATAAAACCAAAACCTTTGGTATCGTTAAAGAATTTTACTGTTCCTTTATGCATTACTATAATTTAATTTGTTAAGTCGCAAAGATACATTTTAATAACACGTAACAATCACAATGTTACGTTATTGTTTGAAAATAAATTATTTAACGATTAGGGCTCTCACGCTTTCGCGAAAATGTTAAGCGTATGATAGTCATAGAGCTTTCTGAAAGGAGTCAAAAAAAATGCCCTGCAATGAGCAGGGCACCTTTAGTTTTGTATCCCTCTGTTATTATACCGCTGGGTTGATCTTATTATCATTTTCTAATTCGGCAAGCTCTGAACGTTTTTTGGCGATGCTAGCTTCTAACTCTTTGTAATTATTTTTTAATTTTTCCTGCGCATTCTTTAATGAGGAGGAAATTTTATCTTTTTTACTCTGAGGTAAACTTTTGTAGCCAAAATAAGTTAAAACTCCAACACCGATACCCGCTAAAGATACAAGTAACTTTCCTTGATTATCTTTTACTGTATTTACCACTGTCTTACTTAAATTGCTCATTGTATATCTGTTTTAAATTGTTATACCTCTAAAGTACTAAAGAAGTAAACAGTATACAGATGGTGAAGTAGGCTTTAGCTTTTTTTTAAGCACGAATTAGCAAATAAGGGTAAAATTTTAAGAGTATGTAACGTACAATACACCTTTAGGGGGAAAGACATCCTTTTACTTTACCAATACTGGTTTGAGTTTTATAATTTTTAATGCATTCAGGACTCTTATGATCATATAGGTCATATCGATCTCATACCATTTTACACCAAAGTTTGCTCTACTTGCGTGCTTGTGGTGGTTATTATGGTATCCTTCACCCATCATTAAAAAATCAAAGCGGAAGAGGTTCTTGCTCGTATCCTTCACTTTAAAATTAACGTATCCATAAATGTGTCCAAACCAGTTAATGATGACTCCGTGTATAGGAGCCATAAGAAAGGTAATAGGAAGCAGTAACCAGTGCCACCAGGCAGTAGCAAAATAAACGAAGAACAGTACGTATAGCGTTATCCACAGTACTCTAGAGATCCTTGAACTTGCAAATGCATCAAAGCTTTTCCACTGCGGAACGTTTTTAGTAAAACGGGAATCAATTTCTATCCTATTATTATTGATGTCCTGATAGATATTTTTAGTTTTCCACATCATAGCAAAAAGGTTAGGATCGTGTGACGGGGAGTGGGGGTCGTTTTCTGTATCTGTGTAGGCATGGTGCATACGGTGCATTATACCGTAGCCATACGCACTTAGATAACTGGAACCTTGAAAAATCCACGTGAGTACAAAAGTGATGCGCTCCATAGTCTTAGACATCGTAAAGACTTGGTGGGCAGCATATCTATGTAAAAAGAAGGATTGAAAGAATAGCCCTCCATACCAGAGAACTAAAACAAAGAGTATTACAGCCATAACTTTTTTTGCAAAGGTATTTTTTAGTCAGCCGCAAAACAATGAACCTAAATCAATTAATGAACCTCTTTCAATACTTTATAATCGCTTTCTAATCCTACTTAAGGCCTGTGGAGTCACTCCAATATAAGAGCTTATGTATTTGAGTGGGATGACCTTTAAGAGTTCAGGCCTTTCTTTAAATACTTTTATATAGCGCTCTTCAGCGGTGAGGTTGAGCAGGTCTTGCTCCCTTTTGGATTTTGAGAGAAAAAGGCGCTCTGCCGTGAGTCTGCCTATGAGATTTCCTATTTGCGTGTTCTGATACACTTCCTGCAGGTCTTTATAACTTATACTCAATAAATGAGTTTCTGTAAGGGCCTGTAATTGATAAGCCGAGGGCAGTTGGGTGAGGAAAGAGTCATAAGCACTTACAAATTGATCTTTAAAACTAAAGCCAAAGGTAATTTCCTTATCCTGTTCCTCTTTAGGTATAAAGAGACGTACAACGCCAGACTCTATAAACGATATGGAATTCTCGATCTGTCCAACTTTGAGAAAAATATCCTTTTTAGCGATAATGCGCCTCTGTAATTTTGAAATAAAATAATCCCAATCCTTATTTGAGATCGTGGCCATTTCATCTAGGTATGCTTTTATTTGGTCCAAGTGGGTCTGTGCTATCTTTTGAGGTTTAAAGATAGCTATTCAATATATTTTAAAACCTCCTCTGGATTGATATCTGTAAATCCATTAAAAATGAGTAGTTTCGCGCAAAATTAAAAGCCCTGATTATGAAGCGCATAAATGAGTATAAAAAACTTTTTGGAGTTGAGAAGGAGATTGACCTTAAGGAACTTAAGAAGAGTTATAGAAATCTTGTAAAGGAATGGCATCCAGATAAATTTCAAGATGGAGATGAAAAACAAGAAGAAGCAGAGATCCAGAGCCGTCGTATTATTGATGGATATCACTTTCTAGTGAGTATGGCTCCAGAAACGAAGGCTGCAAACTTAGAAGCTTACACAGAGACTATTACCAACGCTGCAATAGCAGACTATCAACACAAAGGTCTTTTATTAGAAATTACCTTTACAGATGGTACAACCTACGAGTATTTTGGAGTGACTAAGCAGATGTATATAAAAATGAACAACGCTGGGAATCTCAACCGTTTTGCAAAACGTAACATTTACCCAAAGCATAATTACAGAAAATCTAAACGCCACCTACAAGAGGCTTAGAAGTACCTATTAAAGTCTCGGCATTTTTTTATGACTTTAAAATTTTCGCGATACGCTAAAAACGTATTATAAAGCGAAATAAATATTATCACTTAAGTTTATGGCAATCACCTTTATAGGATTAGGCGTTACAGAAACCATTCAGGATACCTTACAGGGTCTGGATATCACAGCACCTACAGATGTGCAGCAACAGGCAATACCGACCTTGCTTACTTCAAAAAAAGATGTGGTAACCCTCGCAAAAACGGGATCTGGTAAGACACTTGCCTTTGGGGTGCCATTACTACAGCTTATAGACCACACTAATCCTACGGTGCAGGCCGTTATTCTTGTTCCTACGCGAGAACTGGGACAGCAGGTACAGGCATCCATAAGCTCATTTGCAACGGCTTTGCCCAAGGTAAATGTAGCAGTAGTTTACGGAGGTGTTCCTATCAAAAATCAAATCGAAGCGCTCAAACAACCCACACAAATTGTCGTGGCAACCCCTGGGCGACTTATTGACCTGATGGAACGTGAGGCTATCAATATCTCACAGGCTAATTATCTAGTACTGGATGAGGCAGACGAGATGGTGAGTTCGCTCACAGAGAGTCTCGACAAGATCGTGTCCACAATGCCTAATAACCGTAGGACAATCTTGTTTTCGGCAACGATGCCTGGGGCTATAAAGCAATTGGTGCAGAATTATTTAGGTAAAAATCCTATCCACATAGATTCTGAGATGGACACTGTGGGTCATCAGCACATCACCCACGAGTATGTAGTGGTAGCGCCCATAGAGAAGCTGGACGTATTGATGCATTTTTTAAATAGTAGGGCAGGGGAGCGCGGTATTATATTTTGTAAAACCAAGGCGGCGGTAAACAAGCTTGCTAAAAACCTTGCCATCAATAAATTTTCTTCTGGAGCGATACACGGAAGTCTTTCCCAACCTATACGGGACCGTATGATGGGGCAGTTTAGGGAAGGTCATATAGACATTTTAGTAGCTACCGATCTTGCCGCTCGTGGTATAGATGTAAAAGAGGTAGCCTATGTGGTTAACTATCACCTTCCAGAATTTTATGATATGTACGTACACAGGAGTGGTCGTACGGCCAGGGCAGGAGCCTCGGGATATGCACTTACTATCTTACAGAAAGAAGAGGAGCAGGAGATACCTGAGTTTGAGGCAGAATTGGGAATTACTTTTTCCGCTTTCGCGAAAGCTTCCCAGCAGCAATTAGATGAAAATAACGCAGTGCTATGGGCGCGAAAGATTTTTAAAACCAAACCTAACAGAGAAATTTCTGATGCGTTGAAAGAACGGATAAAAACCATTTTTCACCATCTTACGAAAGAGGAACTTATCGACAAAATTCTTGCAGATCATATGCAGCAAATCGCACCTCCTGCGATTCCTAAAAAGGAGCTGGCAAAGAAAAAAAAGAAATAGTACTTTTGCAGTAATAATTTATTGTTCTCCGTGCGGCCTTAAAAGGGCATTCTTGCACGTTTATAAAAATCTAGTTGCCTTAAGAATAAATTTTCTTCAGTTAGTAGTATTTATTGAATAATATTTATATATTAATGTAGAAACTAAAAATAATTAATGGCAAGATCGCAACAGACATTCAGTAAAAGTGAAAAAGAAAAAAAGCGCTTAAAGAAGCGTGAGGACAAGAGAAAGAAGATGGAGGCCCGAAAGGCTGATAAGGACGAGAACGGTACAGACGGAATCCCAATGGCTTATGTAAACCATTTGGGTCAGATAGTAGATACTCCACCAGATCCAGCAGATAAGGTAGAAATAGATGTAGAAGACATCGTATTAGGAATCCCTAAGAAAGAAGATTCTGATGAAGATAAATTTGATCCAGTACATAAAGGTACGGTGAGCTTTTTTGATACTTCAAAAGGTTTTGGTTTTATACTAGATAACGGAAGTCAGGAAAAATACTTTACCCACGTAAGTGGTATCATCGACCAGATAAAGGAAAATGATAAAGTTACCTTTGAACTTGAGAAAGGACAACGGGGAATGAACGCCGTAAAAGTAAAATTACAAGAATAAGTCTTTATTTTCTTATAGATATAACGCTAGTGTAGTGAGTTGTGAACTCATTATACTAGCGTTTTTTATTGGTTCATTTTGGAGGTATCAGGTTGACTACCCCCTAAAAAATAGGCGTAAGGTTATTTCTGTTTGGGCTTCATTCCAAAAAAGATTCTGGTAATTGCAAAGGGGTACACGACAAGTGCATACAGCAGTACAATTACTGGAAATGTAATCATAAGGAGTAAGGCCACCTTATATCCTAGGTGTAGATCCAGTTTTATAATGTAATATCCCACTATAATGATCACCGTTTGATGTAATATATAAAATGGATAAATAGCTTCATTGCACACATACAATAGTTTAGAACCTTTTGCAAACCAACATTGCCCGTATCCTAATAAGGTCGTTACCAGAGACCATCCTACAAGACAGCATACGACATACCAGATATTCCATCGAGTAGCTATGGAGAGTCCTAGCCCTTCTATAATAGCATCTGGCATTAAGTAATACCCATAAAATAACAAGGTACTTCCCAAGAATGCAAGAGCATTAAACGTGCGGTGCACGTTGAGATGATGCCAGATATGTTTAGAACTTGTGAAAAGCATTCCAGCCACAAAGAAAAAACCGTAATAAAAAGTAACCGACGGATTCATAATATCCTTAGCGTCACTTGCATTTAGGTGCTTAAGAATAATGTAGAGTACTAGTAATGGTACAACCCAAAGAAAGATCCCAGCCTTTTTTGAGGTTATTGATTCCAAAAATTTAATAAGCCTATTTGATCTAGGAGATTTTAAATAGCGTATGAGAGGAATGAGCACTAACGACATGATAAAGAGGTTCTCAATAAACCAAAGATGATTTGCCTGCCAAGTAAAATGTTGATAAACATCCCAATAGGAATCGTAATCGTTTATAAATTCAAAATACGTCTGTGGTGGGACGATTACTAGAATCCCAAAGATGAGCGGTAGCAGGAGCCGTCTTGTACGCTCTTTTATAAATTGCCACCACGATCGTTTTCTAAAAGCAAAAAGGGTTCCTGTGCCAGAAATAAGGAAGAGCAAGGGCAGTCTAAACTGCTCAAAGAAGACCATTACATCATCTAACATTGTACTGGATGTGTTGTTCATAATGTGATAATCATCTCCATTAAAGGGCATGCAAATGTGATGTACGTAGACCAATAATATGGAGATTACACGCCACCAGTCTAAGTCATACCGTCTTTGAGTTATCATAGGTTATACGTTCTAAGATGACAAACCTATGTATTACAGATGAAGAAATAACTCCTAATTAATAAATGTCGTGGTAATGACGGGTAGCCATTGCCTAAAATGATGCGTATAGAATCCATACATTTGAAAGACATTAACAATACGAACGATGAATAGTAAGTCAGTCACATTTTTCTTTGCCTTAATTTTTTACCTGTCCACAATGGCTCAGGAAACCACCCCATCCCAAACCTTTTGGAACACCTTGCAATCCCATTGCGGAAAAGCCTACGGTGGGGTACTCGAACTCCCAGAAGAAGATGAAGCCTTTGGCGGAAAACAATTAAGGATGCAGGTACGAGCGTGTAGTGATACCGAAATCAAAATCCCTTTTTATGTAGGAGATGATAAGTCGCGCACTTGGATACTTACAATGGATGAGGGTATTATTTCACTTAAGCACGATCATCGCCACGAAGATGGAACAGAAGATGATGTAAATTTTTATGGAGGCACCGCTACAAACATGGGCAAAGCCGACATCCAATTTTTCCCTGCAGACCCTCACACCCAACAATTAATTCCCGCAGCCGCCACCAATGTCTGGTGGATTACCCTAGACGACACCACGTTTACCTACAACCTACGTAGGCTAGGTACAGATCGTGTCTTTAAGGTTTCGATGGACCTTACCAAAGCTATCGCTGCACCTGAGGCTCCTTGGGGCTGGGAAGACTAAAAGAGTTGCATTTATTTTAAAGAATTACTAATTTTATAGCTCTAAAATTATCAGTTATGAAAAAACAGATGCTCTTTTTTGTAGTTGCCTTAATATCAATAGGTTTACACGCACAAGTTCAATCGGCGGCAAAGGTGGAAATTGGTAGTGTTTTAGAAATAGGAAACACGGAAGCCCATTCTTATAAGAATATCAAGTTCCCGAAGGACAATTTTATCATTAAACGTGGTGGGATTGCTAGTTACAAATCGATACCTGGGACTATGGTAGAAGTCACCTCTATAACGCCTCAGAGTGATGGTACCCATCTCATAACCATTAAGCGTACAGATAACGGTCGCTTTTTTGGAAGCCACGCGTTCATCACTGCACATTATGAAAAGGCAATTGAGACCGGTGAGTTGGTGGTGCCCTAATAGCTAAAGGTAAATCTCGAACTACAAATTCTCTACGGTAAACATACGGTAGAGAATTTTTTTTACTTCATTTTTTGTTAATTAAGTTAATTCCATAAAGTTCTCGACTGCGCTCGAACGGACAACTTCTATTTAATCAAGAGATCAATTTTAAAGATATAATAGTTTCAAACTGGCCTAAGCGAATTTTACGTAAAAAATGATGTGAGTGGAGGGTTAAGTAAACTAGCGTTAGCCGCGGTTACTGACTTAGTACTAGCGATTATTAGGAATTGAATAAACGACTAGATTTTCCAACACTTTTAGTTTACGCCGAAACGAGGGAAATTTTTAGTAAAAGTCGGTTAAGCCTAGCTTTTTTTGCTTCGTTTTTTTAGCGATGAAAAAAATGAAGAAATGTTAATAGAGATGACAATTCTCAACTATTTTTTAAAAAGAATTATTGAAGCCACTGCCAATGATTCGTCAGGCACATCAAGTTCTCGACTGCGCTCGAACGGACAGTAGTAGCGAAGGTAGAAGCTGGATGTTAGAAGCTGGAGGCTGGATATAGTGGAGAAGGGACGAGAGAGAGAAGGGAGAAGGGACACATACCCTGAATATTGAGTTTTCGACTGCATTCAAACAGATGTTTTTTATTCTTTACAATAGAAGAATAGTTTTCAAACCAATAATTATCTTAAAATCGGCCTAAGCAAGTTGAGCGTAAGAAAATGATGTGAGCGAAGGGTGAAGCAAATTAGCGCCAGCTTTAGTTCCTTATTTAATGGTAGCTAAGTATTGAAGTCTAAAAGATCTGAATAAATCTTCCAACACCTTTAATTTGCGCCGCAGCGAGGGAAATTTTTAGCGAAGCTTGGTTAAGCCTAGCTTTTTTTGCTTCGTTTTTTTAGCGATGAAAAAAATGAAGAAATGTTAATAGAGATGACAATTCTCAACTATTTTTCTAAAAGAATTATTGAAGCCAATGCCAATGATTCGTCAGGCACATCAAGTTCTCGACTGCGCTCGAACGGACAGTAGTAGCGAAGGTAGAAGCTGGAGCTAGAGGCTAGAAGTTAGAAGCTGGAGGCTGGATAAGGGACGAGAGAGAGAAGGGACACATACCCTTAACATTGAGTTTTCGACTGCATTCAAAAAGATATTTTTTATTCTTTACAATAGAAGAATAGTTTTCAAACCAATAATTATCTTAAAATCGGCCTAAGCAAGTTGAGCGTAAGAAAATGATGTGAGCGAAGGGTGAAGCAAATTAGCGCCAGCCTTAGTTCCTTATTTAATGGTTAGCTAAGTATTGAAGTCTAAAAGCATCTGAATAAATCCTTCCAACACCTTTAATTTGCGCCGCAGCGAGGGAAATTTTTAGCGAAGCTTGGTTAAGCCTAGCTTTTTTTGCTTCGTTTTTTTAGCGATGAAAAAAATGAAGAAATGTTAATCAGAGATGACAAATTCTCAAAAATTTTTCATAAAAGAATTATTGAAGCCAATGCCAATGATTCGTCAGGCACATAAAGTTCTCGACTGCGCTCGAACGGACAGTAGTAGCGAAGATAGAAGCTGGAGAAGGGACTAGAGAAGAGAGAAGAGACATAGAGTAGAGACAAGAGAGTATAGAGTATAGAATAAGATATAGATTATGGAATATAGAGTAGAGAGTATAGAGTAGAGAGAAGTAATAGAAATCAAGGTGGTTGAGTGATTCTACTATTCGGCATAGCCGAAATTAAAATTGTATGCTAACAATTGATTTTAATCAGAACAATCCAAGGTGGTTGAGTGATTCTACTATTCGGCGCAGCCAATATTAAAATTGTATCGAAACAACCGATTGTAACAGAACAATCTAAGGTGGTTGAGTGATTCTACTATTTGGCGCAGCCAAAATTAAAATTGTATGCTAACAATCGATTGCAATCAGAACAATCTAAGGTGGTTGAGTGATTTTAATTTTCGCCGTAAGCGAAAATTAAAATTGTATCGAAACAACCGTTTATAAATAGAACAAACAGAAACCTCCCAAAAATCCCTACCTTTAAATCACACACCAACACCAATCAAAAATGAAAGCACCTCTATTCCTAGCAGCAGCATCCCTGCTCGTCCTAATCACCTCCTGCGACAAATCCACCCCACAAGAAGCCACAGCCCAAAACAGAGAAGTCGTCTTTGACGGAATAGACAACAGCATCGCGCCTGGAGATAATTTTTACAACCACGTAAATAAAACCTGGTACGACAATGCAGTCATTGCAGATGACCAAGTGGGCGTAGGCGCTTACCGATTTCTCAACATCCCACAGCAGGAGTTGCTTAAGAATATTCTAGAAGAAGTTTCGGCAGAGGAGCACCCAGCGGGAAGTGTAGAGCAGAAAGTAGGCGATTTCTATGCGTCGGGGATGGATACGATCAGCATTGATAAACGCGGTATCGAACCGATAAAGCCGATTCTCAACGAGGTAGAGGCTATAAAAAATAGTTCAGAACTACTCACTTTTGTAGCAAACCAAATCAAATCTGGCGACTATTCCATCGTGAGTCCGTATATCTCACCAGATCAAAAAAACAGCAAGCTCAATATTTTGCACTTTTCGCAAACAGGCCTGGGGCTTCCAGATCGGGATTATTATTTTAATGAAGACGCCTCTTCCAAGGCCATACAGGAAGCCTACAAAACCTATCTTTCAACCTTGTTTGAGCTGACAGGGGAGAAGGAAGCTTTCGCGAAAGCGGAAACCGTATACAACATAGAAAAACAACTCGCCGAAGCTCATAAAACGCGTATCGAGCGCAGGGTGATCCAAGAGAACTACAATAAATTAGCGGTGTCAGACCTCGATAAGCGCCACGCAAACATGGATTGGCCAGCGATGCTACAAACATTAGGAGCAGATGTCGATTCTGTAGATGTGCGACAAACGGCCTATTATGACAAGCTCAATACAATGCTCAAGAGTGTGCCATTGGAAGACTGGAAAACCTATGTAAAGGCACATACCATTAGCTCCTACGATAATTTGCTGAGTACGCCTTTTCAGGAGGCATCTTTTGCGTACAGTAAGGTGATCTCTGGGCAATCGGAGCAACAGTCCCGCACCAAACGTATGGTACGCAATGTAGATCAGATGCTTGGGTTTGCGCTGGGACAGTTATATGTAAAGCGCTATTTTGATGAAGAGGCCAAAAAACGAGCGCTCGATCTTGTCAATAATTTTCAGAAAGCATTGGAGGTACGTATCAATAATCTGGACTGGATGAGTGATAGCACCAAAGTAAAAGCGGTAGAAAAGCTATACGCTATCAACAAGAAAATAGGCTATCCAGATGTCTGGAGAACCTATGACGTATCTATTGATAGAAATCAATTTTTTGAAAACGTAGTTACTTTACATAAAGATAGTTATGAGTATAATCTTAAACAGTTAAATCAACCTCCTAATCGTGATGAATGGGGCACGACCCCCTCTACAGTAACCGCTTATTATAACCCGTCGCTTAACGAGATTGTCTTCCCTGCGGGGATCTTACAGTCGCCTTATTTTGACCTGTATGCAGATGATGCGGTGAACTATGGAGGGATCGGGATGGTGATCGGTCACGAGTTTACGCACGCCTTTGATGATCAGGGGGCGCAGTATGATAAAGATGGAAATGTAAAAGACTGGTGGACGGAAGAGGATTACACCAAATTTAAAGCCAAAACGCAGCAGATTATCGACCAGTACGACAGCTTTACCGTATTAGATAGTGTACATCTTAAAGGAGCACTCACCGTGGGCGAAAACACAGCCGATAATGGTGGGATTGCCATCGCTTACGATGCGTTTAAAATGACGGAGCAGGGTAAGGACACCACGACCATTGGCGGATTTACACCAGATCAACGGTTCTTTATGTCCATCGCTCGTATTTGGCGTGTAAAAACCCGCGATGCGTACTTACGCAATTACGTCGCTACAGATCCACACTCGCCGCCTATGTGGCGTGTCAATGGACCGTTAATGAACTTTACCCCTTTTTACGAAGCTTTTGAGGTGAAGGAAGGGCAGGAAAATTTTAAAACAGAGGAGGAGCGGATTAAGATTTGGTAAAAAGTATGGGGTATACTTTCGCGAAAGCATACCCCATATTCCTCATCAAAAATTAGATACTTGTTTATTTCTGCTCACTCGGTACGATGTACACATCATTGATGTTTACACGTGCAGGCTGGGTGAGGGAATAGTAGATGGCATTAGCAATATCCTCAGACTCGAGGGTAGTCATCTCTAGCATATCCTGCATCATATCTTTGATATCCTCATCGGTGATGGTTTCGGTAAGGCTGGTGGCTACCGCGCCTGGCTCGATGGAAGTAACGTTGATGCCATACTCGGGAGCGAGTTCTTGACGGAGGCCTTCAGAAAACATTTTGACCGCACTTTTGGTCGCGCAATACACCGCTCCACCGGGAAAATAACGATGTGCCGCCATCGAGGAAATGTTAATGATATGGCCGCCCTTGTTCTTTTTAAGCTCTGGAAGTACCGCGGCCACCCCGTTTAATACGCCTTTGATGTTTACATCGACCATCTGCATCCACTCGTCTGTTTTGAGTTTTTCTACAAAGGAAAGTGGCATCAGTCCGGCGTTATTGATGAGGGCGTCTACTTTGCCAAATTTCGCAATGGCAGCCGCCACCCCTTTGTCAAAATCATCTTTGCTCGTCACGTCTCCGCTCGCTACAAGGGCCTTCCCGCCATTGTCTGTGATGGCTTTTTCTAGTTTTTTAAGTTTGTCTTCACTTCTCGCCATCAGTACCACATTGGCTCCGTGATTGGCCAGTTTATGTGCCGTTGCTTCGCCTATACCGCTGGAGGCTCCTGTAATAATAATTGTTTTGTTCTTGAGTTCCATAATTTGTTTTTTATAAAACTAAGAGATGTAGCGGTCTAGACCACAGCCGTTAATGCTATTTTAAGAAGGTGGTAAGAGTGTTTTAACGGAGTGGGGGATGTTGGGTTAGGGTACGTTTTTTATAAAGACGTTTTTGCTTATCGCGAAAATGGCATTGGGTTGGGTAGCAATTAGGTTGGTGTAGGGTTTTTATGCTTTCGCGAAAGCGTTTAAATTTTCTATCATAACTTAGCTTTGATTATTGATGGTTGGTTTCAACACCTCCCAAACCGTCTCCATCACCAGCTGATGCCCTTCTACCGTAGGATGAATCCCATCTGCTTGATTGAGTGCTGGAATACCCCCTACGTCTTCTAAAATAAAGGGAATGAGTGCGGTGTTGTTTTTGGCAGCGAGCTCTGGGAACATGTTTTTAAACTCGGTAGCATAGTCTTTACCAAAATTAGGCGGCAACTGCATTCCTGCGAGGATGATTTTTGTATCAAGACTTTTGGCGTCTACGTTTAAAAAAATAGATAATATAGTATCTATAAGCGTATAATTTTGTATATTTAGATAATATATTATCTATTATGCCCAAATATAGTATCCATAAAATACCGTATGACATTCTAACGGAAACTGCTGAGAAAGTTGCGGTACTGCGAAAAGAGCAGGGATTTACCCAGCAAGAACTCGCCATAAAGTCTGATGTTTCTTATGGGAGTATCAAACGTTTTGAAACCACTGGTCAAATTTCATTCGAGTCACTTCTAAAAATCGCCGAAGCATTAGAAAGGCTTTCAGATTTCGAAAATGTATTGTTACCTACGGCAAACAGCAAGCGGCTTCAAGAACTATTTAAGGATACCGACTAATGGCAAAAAGTCTAGCTGCTTTTTCAAATAGCAATAAAAGGAAACGATTGAATATTTCGATTCAATGTACAGAAGACGAAATACAGGTCGGTCAACTCATTCTTGATAGTAGACGTATCTATTTCAAGTATGAAGAATCCTTTTTAGAACGCGGTTTAAATCTTTCACCCATCAAATTAAAGTTTGATAACAGCATCCAGCTGGCAGATCCAGCGCCTTTTGATGGGATATTCGGTGTTTTTGACGATTCGCTTCCTGATGGCTGGGGAATGTTACTTTTAAATCGATCCTTAGAAAAAAAAGGGCTAAGCCAAAATGATATAAATATTTTAGATCGACTTGCTTATATCGGCGATACGGGAAAAGGAGCTTTGGTCTATCGTCCAGCGATTGATAATCAGGTTACGTTTAATGACCCAATAAACCTCGATCAGTTGAAGAACTCCGTAAATGAGGTGTATAACGGCGCAAGTACAGAAGTTATAGAAGAATTAATGCAGCTTGGAGGTTCTTCGGGTGGAGCCAGACCCAAAGCAAACGTAGGGTATAATCGGCAAACAGATACACTCATCCACGGCTACAATACACTTCCAGAAGGTTTTGAACATTGGATTATCAAGTTCTCAAATTCAGAAGATCCACAAGACATTGCAAATATTGAGTATGCCTATTACAAGATGGCACTTGCGGCAAACATAGAAATGAGCGATTGTATATTGCTTTCAAGTGAAAGCAGACAGCAAGTTTTTGCCACTAAACGTTTTGATAGAATAGGTAACAATAAAATTCATATGCACTCAATGGCGGGTCTTGTACACGATAATTTTAGGAGAAGTGCTATAGATTACGGTCACATCATAGACACTGCATACATCCTTGAAAAATCAGCCTCAGCGCGAAAAGCTGTCTTACGTCGGGCAGCATTTAACGTGTATAGTCATAACCGTGATGATCATTCAAAAAATTTTTCGTGGTTAATGGACGCCGCTGGTAAATGGAATTTGGCTCCTGCTTATGATTTGACCTATTCATCGACACCCATAGGGGAGCATAGTACCCGAGTAGATGGGGAAGGAGCAAACCCAGGTAGGCAGCAACTCATCAATCTCGCCGAAACGTTCAGCATTGCCAGACCTAATGAGGTTATTGCCGAAGTACAAGAAGCCATATCTCAATGGTCAACTATTGCAAAAGATTGTGGAGTACTTACAAACTCAATGAAACGAATTCAAAAGAAATTTAATGAACTAAGCGATTAATTTAATCTTTAAGAATACGCTTTCGCGAAAGCGTCTAAATATGCTATCATAACTTAGCTTTGATTATTGATGGTTGGTTTCAAAACCTCCCACACCGTCTCCATTACCAGCTGATGCCCTTTTTCCGTAGGATGAATTCCATCTGCCTGATTAAGCTCTGGAATACCACCTACGTCTTCTAAAATAAAGGGAATGAGCTCGGTGTTGTTTTTGTTTGCAAGTTCTGGGAACATATTTTTAAATTCGGTAGCATAGTCTTTGCCAAAATTAGGCGGCAACTGCATTCCTGCGAGTATGATTTTTGTATCGGGGCTTTTGGCGCGCACCGCGTCTATGATGGCTTGTAAGTTGGCGCGCGTTTCTGAGAGCGGGACTCCGCGTAAGCCATCGTTTGCCCCAAGTTCGAGTACAAACACATCAATATCCTGATTCAGAATCCAATCGATCCGACTACGACCACCTGCAGTCGTCTCGCCGCTTACGCCAGAGTTTACGACTTCGTACTTGAGATCAAGCGAATCTATCTTCTGCTGAATGAGCGCTGGGTAGGCATCATTTATATCGTCTAGCCCATAACCCGCCGTGATACTATCGCCAAAAAACAGTATCGTTTTAGTCTTGGAATCGATAGCCTCAGCTTTGGTAGTTTCTGTTGGCGTTTCTGTGCTGGATGGGTTACTTGTTTTGGTCTCGTTTCCACAAGAAACGAGCGTACAAGCCAACAGAATATAACAAAACTTTATGAAGTTAAGCGGCTTTGAAGATAGGGCGTTTAAAAGGGTTTCCATAGTTTTAAAATTGTGTTCTGATAGCTTAAAAATTAGAGGTGGTACGTCTATTTTATTCTTTTTACGAGAATATAGCTATTTCTTAATCAAAGATAACTAAGACATATCGATGAGTTTAAAATGGCCTAAGAAAACATTTCGTAAAAAATGATGCGAAACGAAGGGTTAAGCAAAATAGAGTTGGAACAATTTTAGTTTACAATTACGAGTGAACGGCCAGTAGATAAAGAAGTTTTTAGACGATTACTCCTTTATTCTGCGCCGCAGGGAGGGAAATTTTTAGCAATGTTATCCTCAGCCTAGACTTTTAGTGCATCCGACGAATGAGGTACGAATGAGAGGAATGCATACTTTTACTTACATCCGACGAGAGAGGTACGATCGAGAGGAATGTATATGACAAAAAGTAAAAGATTGAATGAAATAGCTTAATTAGAAACATTTCTCAATTAACCTGAACACGCATATATACATTCATTGAAAAAGAAATTTAATGTCAAAAATATTAAAGATTACCGGGCTAGAAAAGACCTACACCAGCGGTTCCCGAACGCTCACCGTATTACAAAACATCACTTTTGACGTAGAAAAAGGGCAGACATTTTCCATTGTAGGTCCTTCGGGAAGTGGGAAAACCACCCTGCTAGGTTTATGTGCAGGTCTCGACCAACCCAATGCGGGCACCGTCGAATTATGCGGTCACGATCTCAATACCTTATCTGAAGATGAACGCGCCCAACTGCGCAACCAAGAAGTAGGTTTTATCTTCCAAAATTTCCAATTACTCCCAACGCTTACCGCCCTTGAAAATGTGAGTGTTCCCTTAGAATTGCAAGGCGCCAAAGATGCGACCTCAAGAGCCAAAGAACTCCTAGAGAAAGTGGGTTTAGGCGATCGTACAGATCACTATCCGTCCCAATTATCGGGTGGGGAGCAGCAGCGTGTGGCATTGGCAAGAGCGTTTTCTAATCGGCCATCCATCTTATTTGCAGATGAGCCTACGGGGAATCTGGATGAAGAAACAGGGGAGAAGGTCATCCAATTATTGTTTGATTTAAACAAGGATGCGGGAACGACTTTAGTGATTATCTCCCACGACCTCGACCTTGCCGCTAGAACCCAGCAAATCCTCCGTTTGAAAGGAGGGCAAATTTTAACCAACGAACCTACCGTACATGTTGAGTAATTCCTCAGACATCCGCACATCCGCACATCCAAAAACCCACACGGCCTGGCTTTTTAAAATGGCGTGGCGCGATGCCAAAGCTAGTCGTGTACGCTTATTGCTCTTTATGGCATCCATCATTCTTGGGATTGCTGCGGTGGTTTCTATTCAGCTTTTCAGCGAAAATTTGACCGAAAATATACAGCGCCAGTCCAAATCCCTGATGGGCGCCGATTTTATCATAGACAGCGACCAAGCGCCGAACGAAAGAGCACAGGCGATTATTGATTCGCTTCAACCAGACGCTTCTGAAGTCAACTTTGTCTCAATGATTGCCTTTCCTAAAAATGGAGGCACCAAACTCGTGCGCGTTCGTGGTCTCGAGGGGGATTTCCCTTTTTACGGTACGATTGAAACGCAACCACAAACTGCCGCAAGCAACTATCAAATTGCGGGAGAAGCTTTAGTGGATGCAACACTGATGCTGCAATACAATATCAACCCAGGGGATTCTATTAAAGTGGGGGAGCTTACGTTACCCATCGCGGGAGCGTTAACATCCATTCCCGGGAGTAGCGCAATATCAAGTTCGGTAGCGCCTACGGTGATTATCCCGAATCGGTTTCTCGAGGCGACGGAATTGTTGCAGTTTGGGAGCAGAAAAGAATACCAATATTTCTTTAACAATCCCACTGTTGACTTAGACGCATTAGAGAATACCATAGAACCACAACTAGATGCCGAAAACGCAGACCTAGACACCCACACCAGCACCAGCCGGAGATTAGGGAGACGTTATGAGAATGTAGGGTCGTTTTTAAATCTGGCCGCTTTTATTGCCTTGTTACTCGGTTGTGTGGGGATTGCCAGCTCCGTCAATATTTATATAAAAGAAAAATTACCTGCCATTGCCGTATTAAAATGTATGGGGGCTTCAAGAAAACAGAGTTTTTTAATTTTCTTGATTCAGATTGCAGGCATAGGACTTGTAGGCGGCTTGATTGGTACGTTGATTGGCGTAGGCTTACAAGAACTATTTCCCTATATCTTACAGGAGTTTTTACCGTTTGACGTGACGGTTCGCATTAATGCGCAGCCTATTCTTATGGGCATTTTATTGGGAGTATGTATGTCGGTACTATTTGCCTTGTTGCCCTTGTTGCGTACGTGGTATGTATCGCCATTGGAAGTGTTGCGCGTAGGTGCGACTTCTACCGCAGCGTCTAAGAAAGCTCGTTATATCGTCATAGCGGTGATTGTATTATTCTTGTTTGCATTCTCATTTTGGTTGCTTAAAAAGTGGTTATGGGCACTTGCGTTTGTAGGTGGAGTAGCGGTCACCTTTGCCATACTCGCAGGAATAGCCATTCTCACAATGCGTTTGGTTAAGGCCTATTTCCCGAAAGGGGCAGGATTTACCACAAGACAAAGTTTATTAAACCTCTTCCGACCTAATAATCAAACGGTCGTTTTACTGGTGGCTATAGGCTTGGGAACCTTCTTGATTAGCACCTTATATTTTACCAAAGACATTTTACTTGCTAAAACGGAGGTGGCAGATACCTCAGACAGCGCAAATTTAATTATGCTGGATGTACAGCCAGAACAAGTGGATAACCTTGTCACCTCATTAAAAAACAATGATGTCCCCGTGATAGATAACATCCCGCTGGTCACAATGCGGATGCATAGTATCAACGGCATATTGGTAAATACCCTCAAGGCAGATACCACCGCACAAATAAGAGGATGGATTTTAAACCACGAATTCAGAACTACCTACCGGGATGCCCTTATTGATTCTGAAACCTTGTTAGAAGGGGAGTGGGTAGCTTCTCAAGAAGACGGCGAACCTATAAAAATCTCCATCTCAGACAACCTCGCCGAAGATGCAAACGTAAGCGTGGGCGATCCGATTACCTTTAACGTGCAAGGCGTATTGATGGAAACGGTGGTGGGAAGCATCCGCCAAGTGGATTGGGCGAGATTACAGCTTAACTTTTCCATTGTATTTCCAGCGGGAGTATTGGAGAGCGCCCCACAATTTAACGTCCTTACTACCTACGCAGGCACCGATCAAAAGTCGGCGGCACTGCAACAGGAGTTAGTAGCAACCTATCCCAATGTCTCTATTATAGACCTACGCCAAGTGTACACCGTAGTCGAAGACATTTTAGATAAAGTCTCGTGGATTATCAACTTTATGGCCTTCTTCAGTATCCTTACGGGGATTATCGTGTTGATCGGCTCCGTGCGTACGAGTAAATACCAACGGATTAAAGAGAGTGTGTTGTTACGAACGCTTGGCGCGAAAAACAAACAGATCCTCAACATCTCTGCATTAGAATACCTGTTCTTAGGAATTTTAGGAAGTCTCGTCGGGATTTTACTGGCGTTAGTGAGTAGTTTGCTGCTTGCTGTATTTGTCTTTAAAGAACCGTTTGTGCCGTCAGCAATTCCGTTTTTGGTGTTTTTACCAGGACTTTCGGTGTTGGTGCTGGTGATTGGGTTGAGTAATATTAGATCTGTACTGAATAGTTCGCCGTTAGAGGTGTTGAGGAAGGCGGCTTAAATAAAATAATTCGCTTGTAAATTTTCCTTCAACACTTTTTGATCTTTCCGACAAGGCAGTAGCTCTTTCGAAAGGAATATAGTCCTTATCTGCATCAGCCCAATACGTTAAGGCAATATCCAAATAGGTTCTTGCCTCTTTAGGTTGTTCATTTTCTAGCAATACTGCCATTTGGTAGTAGTATTTAGGTTGAAAGGTATTTTGGTTGATGTTTACCCAGACACTAAATCTTTCGCTTTTTTAAATTCTCCAGCTTCAGCATAAATTTTTGATAAGAATACTTTATTATCAAATAGTTTCTCAACCTTGCTATCATCATCTGATAGTAATTTAATACAGTTTTGATAGTCGTTGTTTTTAAAAGCTAATATAATATCAATATATGTTCCATAGCCCTCAGTGATGTTTTCAAATGTGTTCTTACAGGGGATGATGATTTGGTCGATATCCACAGCACTAGCGTAGCCTTCCTGTATTTCCCTGATAGCAAGGTTACATCTGTATTTTTGGAGATCGTCACTATAATATTTTCCTAACTCAGAAATTAACTGTTCAATATTTTCAGTATTCCCAGTATCCTGTTGAAGATTTGCTTTTCTTGAAAATGTGGACTGAATTACTTTGTTTAAGGGTGTTCTTTTAACGGCATACTTCTCATAAGCTGCAATTGGTTTTAATGCAGCATCCACTTGACCTGAGTTTTCCTGAAATAAAGTCTTCCAGAGATAAGACAAAGTTTCAATTAACGTGGTGACTGGGATAACCCAGTATAAATACGCTTATTAGCCGCCGTGTATCTTCTGTTTGATAATCGAAACCGCGCTTCCTGAGTTGAATATCTCTGTTAACAGGTAATAAAGTTTCTTCTTCTATATCAGCGCTCGACCCTCCACCAACATTCCCCTGTTGTACATAAATACTCGCAAATCGTGATGGGTCTTATCCCTTCAGTAATTCCGCCGATTATCGCTTTAAAGTTCAAGGCCGCTATATATTTTCGTACCCAACTGTAACTCACCATTAGGTAAGAAGTCCTTTTAAATTTCCTTATCATGTTTTCCTGGTAAAGCTTTAGCACTCTCAATTCCAGAATCTGAACGGTTTTCTCTACCAAATCTGTAGGACTGAGATTCTAAGGAAACATTTTACGTCGTATTTCCTGTAACTTGAAATAGGCTTCGATGTTATTTGTTAATCTATAATAAACTTCTTTAGGAGTAAATTGAAATCGTTCTGGCAAGGCATTACCGTATTTTATCGATTGTTTTAAATACTTTATAGCTTCATCTTTCTTACCTAATCCAAACATCGCATCACCTATGTAATAATGGAAGTCTGCACAAGAAGGATCCAAGACAATCGCTTTTTTTTGCAGATCAATGCAGTCATTAAGAGCTGTAGGATCATTGTACAAAGTAATTCTCGATTGCGTGTGGTATTTTCAAGCATCTATAGTAGTTGTTTCAAGAGCGCTGAAATAGGCAGGTCCGTTTGATTATCTGGAGTGTCTAAAGCCTTGGAATAGTTTTAAAAATTTGATTCTTAATCTCATCTAGGAATTATAAGGATCAGAATCTTTTGCATACAAGTCGATTAGCTGTTTTCCGTCCTGAGCGCTATAAAGTCCACCTTTAAAAACAAACTGATCTTTTTCAATGATATTACGATATATTCGTAAAATAATCATTCCTCGATACTCATAATGGCCGTCATTCCCAAAAGCACTAGCACTCTGATTGGTGCTAACAACGTTTTAATGCTAGAAATCCAGTGGCGAATATTCGACCAGTTGCAGTAAGCTGACATTACGACCGTTCTTAAAATGTTAGAACCAACACCATTTATGGTTTTTAAATCTTTTCAATTGAGAGACTGCAATTTTTTTTATTTTTTTTAAAACAGGAACGGCAGCCTTTATCGTTCCACCCTCTTCATTCTAAATGCACGGGAGGTTGTCCGCTTATCATTTAACTCAGGCCGCCTAAGCATTGCAATTATTACTTACCAATACTAAATATTGGCATTAGGACTTTTGCAATAAGGTAAATTCCTCATTAAAATGAATAAGCATGGCGGCAGGAATGAGTGCGAACCAAACAAGTAAATATTTGTCAACTAAAACAGCGCTTAAATCATAACGTCTAGTTTGAAACTCTACAAATTGTAAGAGACCAAATCCTACAGCAAAGTAGGTGCCTAAATATTGAGGTACTTTCCGGTCCCAAAGATTTTGTAAAAATGACTGGTTCACGTTTTTATTCATAATATATCGACTTAGTGACGAAGATAAATTCTTATGAAGGATACTGAAAATGAAATAAGTTTTGGGAAATATTTATTTTAAAAATATTCTCATATCAATCCTTTATTCAGCAAAGTGGTTGTATTCCATCAGCAATTCCATTTCTAGCGCCTTTTGCCAAGACCTTCGGTGTTGGCGCTGGTGATCGCGTTGAGTTATAATAGATCTGTATTGAATAGTTCGCCGTTGGAAGGGCTGCGCAAAGCTGTATAATTTTTTTAAGGAGCGCAAATTTAGTGTATTTCATCCATCTCTAGTTCCCGCTTTACATTACAATTCCTCATTTCGCTACGCTACATTGCGGGATTTTCAATACAATCGGGGCTATACTTTGTGGCTAGCGATTTCCTGGTTAGCGCGTCATATTTTAAGGAGCGTCTTATATGCATAGAAGATAGTCCCCCATAGAAGATATGGTGGTACCGTTTGGTAATCGTGCATTTTCGCGAGAGCGTAATCATGCACTTCCAACTATCTACAAGGTCTATTGTTTCTTATGTTCAATAATTTATGAGCTTATATCTTCGGGTGATTAGTACAGAAAGCATTGCTAACATGGTAAGAAGTACGAGCTGTAGCACATACTCATAGTCGTGTTCTAGCGCGCCAAAGTAATCCAAAAACGGAATACTATTGAGGTTTGCATAAGTGACCATAAAAAATGTAACTTCAAAAAACTTTTTCCCTTTTGAAATCATTCCTAACATCGCGGCGATAGCTACTACAAGAATACCACCTAAGATAATAGCAAGCATCTGCAATATGTCTCCTTGAAATCCAACTCTCGCGAGTAAGGGTGATGCGATTACGAGCATTAAAACGATTGCAGCAATTAGCTGAGAGGTAAATACTCTGCCAAGCTTGTGTACCCATAGCAATCGGCTTCTGCGACTTCTACTAAGCTCGCTTGATAGGAAGCATCAATTTTTTCAAGAGCTACATTAAGATCGAAGGTATTAATACACTAATTGCTTGGGATTCGGCCACTGCAGCTATTCCTAGACCTATGGTACCAAAAACTGTCCAAGATGTTACAATGAGGGCTACATCTGCTGCAATTGCGGCAGCTTGAGCTATATCCTCAGCAGCTTGTGTAGCTTCCTTTCTAACTTCTCGGACTTCTACCAAGCTCGCGTTAATACTTGGAAGCAACCATCAATTTTTTCAAGAGCTACATTAAGATCGAAACCAAGCTCGCTTGATAGGAAAAGAATGAGATTTCTAAGCATCAATTTTTTCAAGAGCTACATAAGATCGAAGGTCTTAATCTCACTAATTGCTTGGGATTCAAGAATGAGATTATCTAAAAATAGAGCATCTATGGCAGGTAAAATCTCTCTTGTGGATTATTCGGAAAGTCTGAATTTATCGATTTGGGATCTTTGAGATATCCACCTATGTTTCCAAATGGTAAAAATACGGTTGTAATTTCTTTAGCTGGCATAGTTATAATTTTACCACCTATGTTTCCAAATGTTAAAAATCGGTTGTAATTTCTTTAGCTGGCATAGTCCACTCTATGTATAATTTTCCAATGTTAAAATACGATTCTAACTTTAGCTTAGCAGCACTTAAAAGTATAGTATAGTTGTTAAGTTGCCCCATTATATATAGTTAAAAGACTGATCTATTGGTTATTATACCCTATATTTAAATAGAGTTATAATTTTAAAGACCACCTACTTTTTCCAATAGCAGTTAAAAAGTATTACGGTTGTAAGTTGATTTCCTTTAGCTGGCATAGTATAATTTTAAAGACTCTTTAGTTAGTAGCACTTAAAGTATAGTAAGTTGTTTCCATTATATATAGTTAAAAGACTGATCTATTGGTTATTATACCCTATATTTAAATAGTTATTTATTTATCGTGATAGTATGGAGCATTTTAGGCAAAGAAATCATAATATAGATGGTATTTTATAAGCATTTGTTAGTACAGTGGTATCCTATTTAAAAAGGTTACGAATAAGCGTAACTACATTAACACTGGGCCAATCCAGCTTTTGTACATTGTACTTTTCAGAATGCATACTACTCCAGAAATTTCAAAAAGATTCATAGGTGAAGAACGGAAGTTAGCTCGTACTTTAGAATTTGACAAAGCTGCCTAGTGGTGAATCTTTTATAAAGAATGCTATAACTTTGAAATAAAGTTGATAGCAATGTTGATATTTTGTCAATTATGCTTTCGCGAAAGCATAAACAACCACCTACCCAAAACCTATGCGCATAAAAAAACCTGAAAAGTATTTTTCAGGTTTTTTAATCTCTACAAGATTCTTTTTAGACGTTAAACTCGTTACGGTCGTAAAAGGAATCATCTTCTGGATAGGTTGATGTCTTTTCAGGTTTCGTATACGTGTCTACAACGACCACCTCATACTCTCTGTAAATAGGCATTCCTTTTTTAACTCTCTTTGTCTTTGCAAATGTATCGTGATCTATCTGGGTTGTTGAGACCACTTCCTTATCTAGATGAAGTTTTGCCATTCCAATGGGGATGATAAGGTGATTTTCACCGTCTTCATTCACAAAATCGTGAACACCATCGCTAGCTTTATGGCTGTAAGGTTTATAATTTGCATCGATAATAGAGCTATCAACTTCTACATCCAAATAAACAACACGCTCGGTGTTTTTATTGACAAGTAAATTATCAACTGTGCCTACTACCTTTCCGTTGTTATCCTGCACTTTCCAACCGCGTACATCCTTATCACTGTCGGCGACTTTGTAGTCACTGAGCTCTTCTAAATAATATAAATTCTTCTCTTTTTTATCTGTACTCATAATATTTTTTTTATTGCATTTTAATTAATAATGACTCCGCAGCTTTGTAAAACGTATTCACATCATCCTTTTGATCAAGGGTATGTGTTTCTTTATTGATCGCCATTACAGCGTCATTGACCGCCGCAAGCTCATCATCGAGACTTGGGAAACTCTTCATCTGTATTGTTTTTAAAGCGCTGACTAGAATCATTCCTGTGTTCTTGATAAGATCTGCGTGATTTACATCATACGGGTCATTCGTTATTGCATTTGCATTTTTTCTAGCTTTTTCTAGATCTGCCTCAATGTCAATATTCAATACTGCTGCTTTTGCCTCTACGGCTTCAATTAAGTATTCTAGAGCATTATTGCTATATACGTGATCGATGCCCATCTTCTCAGTATTTCCAATATACTGGGTATATGCGGTTAAAGTCTCGTCATACGCTGCAATAGCTTCACTATTTGCGGGAACCACTGCGATCGCGTCTACATCGCCCACTTCTTCAATAGTTATTGTATCTTCTTCATATTCTTCTACATCAGAATCTGCGAATACGAAGTAAAGGACTCCTGCTAGTAATAATAAAGCCAAAAGAATCCAGGGCCATATCGTTTTTTTCTTTTCAATTTTGATTTCTGCCATAATAAAGGTTTTGTTGTTAGTTATTAATAATTGAATTTGCTTGTATTCAATGATTACAAGATAGAAGGACATAGAAGTCTTTAGCGTTTAGCTCTTGTTAATATCTCTATAACAGCTTGTTAAACTCTCAACATTATTAACGGTATTCATCCACTTATTAACTCATTCGGCACAGACGATTCGGAATTACTAGGATGCTTCACTTTATTTGGACTGAAATTTTTAAATGTCTCCATTCTCAATAGTGGCGAACCTTAAGAATATAAGGCGTTATGATGGAAGATTTTTTTTGATTGTAAGTTGATTATTGAAACCAAGAATTTGGCTTTGCATCATTCATTGGGCGAGAGCCCAGAAGGGGACTAACTATAAATAATGCTTTGGTACACTTTGATGTTAGCATTTTCGCGAAAGCGTACTAATACTAAATTCTCAATAGCATACGCACATAATTAAAGTATTCTCATAGCAGAACCGTTTTATTTTTTGTAGTTTCAACAACCTACTGAAAATAGGCTCACTAGTGTGCTTAATTTGAGATGTTACTTCAATGATGTCTCATTCAAATCCGATGAAACCATGACTAACCACAATATTAATGTATGCCAAAAATAGATTTTAAAGAGTACGATTCGAAGGGCTTTTATGACGAGATGTTTGATGAAAACAATGTAGTAAGAGCCAATTATAAATTGTTTTTAGACAGATTGCAAAAGGTAAGTCATAAAAAGCTCAAAACACTACAACACGCGACAGACAGGGCGCAACTTTCCCTGGGGATGACGTTTAATGTATATAGTGACAACCAAGGCACAGAGCGTATCTTACCGCTGGATATTATCCCACGCATCATTAATAATGCAGAGTGGACACATCTGGAAAAAGGCTTACAACAGCGTATTAAGGCACTCAACCTCTTTATACAGGACATATATAACGGTCAGAAGGTTTTTAAGGATAAGATTATTCCTAAGGAGTTAATTCTTTCCAGCGTTTCCTATTTGAAGCAACTAGAGGGGTTTACACCTCCTAAAAATATTTGGTGCCACATTACAGGTTCTGATTTAATTAAGGGTGGCGACGGAAAGTATTATGTCTTGGAGGACAACTTACGATGTCCGTCTGGTGTATCCTATATGCTGGAAAATAGAGAAATCTTAAAGCGTACATTTCCAGAGGTATTTGAAACGCTCGGTGTGCGACCTGTAAATAACTACACTCATATTTTACGCGATACGTTAGAATCCCTATGTGAGGCAGAAAAACCAACGGTGGTAGTACTCACGCCCGGTAGCTTTAATTCTGCCTATTTTGAACATTCCTATCTCGCACAGCAAATGGGAGCAGAACTCGTAGAAGGTCGGGATCTCATCGTTCAGGATGACATTGTCTATATGATCACCACCCACGGTCTTAAACGTGTAGATGTGATTTACCGTCGTGTAGATGATGACTTTATAGATCCGCTAGCTTTTAATAAAGACTCAATGCTAGGAACGCCAGGGCTATTTGGTGCATACTTAAAAGGGAATGTAACATTGGTTAATGCTCCAGGAACGGGTGTGGTAGATGACAAAGCGGTGTATGCCTATATCCCTCGCATTATAAAATATTATCTAGGAGAGGATATGCTGTTACCAAATGTAAAAACCTATATCTGTGATGAGGAAGATGATTGCAACTATGTAATTGAAAACATACACAATCTCGTTGTAAAGCAAACCGATGCCTCTGGTGGTTACGGGATGCTCATAGGCCCTAAATCGACGAAGGCCGAGCAGCAGGAATTTATAACCAAAATCAAAAATAAACCTAGAAATTACATTGCTCAGCCTATGATCAATCTCTCGCGGGTACCTACGATTACTGATAATACGATAGAGGGCCGTCACGTAGATTTACGACCCTATGCGTTATATGGCGATGAGATTAAAATCATTCCTGGAGCGCTCACTCGGGTAGCGCTAAAAAAAGGTTCTATCGTAGTGAATTCCTCACAGGGTGGAGGTAGTAAAGATACGTGGGTTTTAAACAGTTAAAAAAGAAATTATGCTTGGAAGAGTAGCAAATACAATATATTGGATGAATCGTTATCTCGAACGTGCAGAGAATTACGCGCGTTTTATAGATGTAAATTTTAACCTTGCACTAGATTTACCCCCTAATGAAGGGGAGCAGTGGGAACCACTGGTAATCATTACTGGCGATTGGGATGTATACAATAACACCTATTCTAAAGTAGAAAAAAAGAAGGTCATTCATTTTATGACCTTTGACAAGAATAATCCAAATTCTATTTACAACAGCATTCTAAATGCGCGGGAAAACGCACGTTCTGTCAGGGCGGAGATCACAAAGGAAGTATGGGAGCAAGTAAATGCGCTCTACTATTTAGTAAAAAACGGAGAAGATAAGGAACGTTTATCTACCAATGATTTACGAGGGTTTTATACGGAAATCAAGAATGGCTGCCAACTCGTTTATGGGATGTATGATGCAACCATTTCTAGGGCAGAAGGGTGGCATTTTGGCAAACTGGGGCAGGCGATAGAGCGTGCGGACAAGACGTCAAGAGTACTAGACGCAAAATATCATCTACTATTGGATTCTCCAGAAGAAGTAGGTTCTGCCCTTGACCTAGTGCAATGGGCAGCACTCTTAAAATCTGTGAGCGCTTATGATATGTATCGTAAAAAATACGGGAAACTGAAACCCGCCAGCATTTCTGAATTTTTGATTCTCGATACCGAATTTCCTAGGTCTATTTTGGCGTGTTTGATCAGAGCAGAACGCTCGCTCGTCAAACTTTCGGGAAGTTCTGTAGGATTTAGCAACACCGCTCAAAAAGAGCTAGGTGCTTTAAAATCTCAGCTTGAGTACATTAGTATAGAAGAGATCATAGCGCAGGGAATGCACGAGTTTATAAACGAGATTCAAGAAAAACTCAACAGTATTTCTTCAGCTATTTATGATTCCTTCTTTGTGATGGAAATGCAACAGCAGCAGAGTCAGTAGGATCTTTACTATCGATGGGAGAATTTTTACGCTTTCGCGAAAATGTTATAACCACATTGTACGGTACATTGAATGCCACTTATAATAAGCGCACTTACAAATGAATAAGAATTAGCTCCATCAATGAAGTTTAAAATCACGCATAGTACCGAATATAATTTTGCTGCACCCGTTTTCTTAGAACCACATTACCTTAGATTCAGACCCAGCCAGACCGCCTTTATGAGGCTGGAACATTTTGAACTGCTCATTGACGAACCTGTTGCTGGGCACAAAGTGATGCGAGACGAAGAAAATAACACGGTAGATTTCTTTTGGTTTAATGGAATGACAGAGAAGCTCACAATTACGGCGACGTCCACACTAGAAACTTCAGATTTTAATCCCTTTGAATTTTTAATTCACCCCCAGGAATTTAATACGTTTCCATTTATATACGAGGATCTGCAGCGTCCATTACTTTCTGCATCTCTAGCAACTTCTCCTATTTCCCAAGAATTGAAAACATACTCGGCGGTGGTTGAAAAAACCTCAGAACAGCAAACAATCCCTTTTCTTACGCAACTTACAAACCAGATTCATAAGGACTTTAGCGTAGTGTACCGGGAAGAAGGGGCACCATTCACCCCTAAGGAAACCTTTAATCAAAAAAGTGGCTCTTGTCGTGATTTGTCTTGGATGCTCATACACTTACTTCGTAGTCTAGGGATTGCAGCTCGTTTTGTAAGTGGTTACTATTACTTTGAAATGGAGGAACCCTCGTATGAATTACACGCTTGGGTAGCAGCTTTTATTCCGGGAATAGGTTGGCTGGGCTTAGACCCAAGCCACGGTATTCTCACGGGCAATACACATTTTCCTATAGCAATGAGTGCTCACTATGAACAGACAATGCCCGTTTCCGGAGGACTGCGGGGTAGTGCGACTTCACAATTAAAAACTAGCTTACAGATTGACCGTTTTTAATGTTACTTTTGCGCCCAGATTCTCAACTAGAAGCTACCCCTATTATGAAAATATTTCAATGCGGAAATTGTAAAAATCCGCTTTATTTTGAAAATCGTGTTTGTGACAACTGTGGCCATCTTTCTGGATACAGGGATAGCGACCGTATGATGCTCACCTTTGAACCAGCTAGCGATACCCTTATTTCGGATAGGGAAGAGGTAGCCTATAAATTTTGCAAAAACAAGCAACATAATGTCTGCAACTGGGTAATTCCCCAGAACAGTGAAGAAGAGTACTGCCACGCTTGCCAGCTCAACCGCACCATTCCTAATCTAGAAGATGAAGAAAATTTTTACAGATGGAGAAATCTCGAGGTGGCAAAACACAGATTAATATATCAATTACAAAAAATAGGACTTGCATTGCCATCAAAAATGAGAGATGCTGATGGCTTATGTTTTGACTTTGTAGCGCGGCAAGATGGAGAAAATTTAATGACGGGTCACGCTAATGGGGTGATCACAATTCTTTTGCAGGAAGCAGACTCTGTCGTGCGCGAGCAGATGCGTAAGCATTTTCTAGAACCCTACCGTACATTGATAGGTCACTTAAGACACGAGGTCGGACATTATTTTTGGGATCGTTTGATATTTACAGATCAGCTTGTTCTCAATGAGTTTCGTGAGATATTTGGAGATGAGCGTCTTGATTATGGGCAGGCACTACAGGAATATTATAAAACAGGTGCTCCTCCAGATTGGCAAAAATCATATATCAGTAAATATGCAACTTCACATCCTTGGGAAGATTGGGCAGAAACCTGGGCACATTATTTACATATTATGGATATGGTAGAAACCGCCTATTTCTTTGGATTAAACGTAAAGCCAAAGGGAACCTATAAAGAGCATAAAACAAAGGCTTCCTTTGACCCCTACACCGTGGATGACTTTGACGCTATAATCAAAACCTGTGTTCCGTTATCCTTTGCCGTTAACAGTATTAATCGCGCGATGGGAGTGCCGGACGTATATCCGTTTGTGATTACAGAAAAGGCAATATTTAAATTACAATTTATCCATAAACTTCTATTAAAAAAAAGATAATGGATTCGATGAAGAGCGTGAACACAAACGCTAGGTAAAATAATAAAGTCAATTATTTTAGAGCAACTAGTAAGATGTGTATTTTTGACAACGACTATATTAGGTCAAGACGTTACTATCAAGACCTATTTAAGAACTAAAGTAAAGAAATGATAAAAGCATTTATACAAAAACTATTTGGCGGAGGTCAAACAGAAGAAACAGGAGACAGAAAACAAGGAACCGTAAAATTTTTTAATACAAGAAAAGGATTCGGTTTTGTAATCGTAGATGGTACGGAAGAAGAAATTTTTGCTCATACCACAAACATTATTGGCAGAATTAAGGAGGGCAATAGGGTCTCTTTTTTAATAGAAGAAAACGAGAAGGGCCCAAGCGCTGTCAAGGTTCGTAAAATAAAGTAGTCCTTAGAGACGGCTGATTTTTTGTATACTTTTTATAAATACGCCCTTTGCGTATCGAGAGCGTGTAAATTCAAATACGTATACGAGATAACGATTTTCACAAAAGGGGCTCATTACTTCACCCCTCAAATCTTTTAGTGAGAAATGCCCAAAAATAAAGAGCCATCAGAGACAAAGAAACAGCTGTCACCTGCCGAAATTGATCAGTGTATTACTGTTTTAGAAGGTCTCATTGCAGATACTAATCAGCTTTTTGAGTTGTCTGAAGAGAAGCGTACCGAGCTCTTAAAAGCTGCAGGAATGCTATCCAGACCAGACAGACACGAGTTCCAACGGAGAAGGAAGGATGCTAAGAAGGCTGCAAAGCGTAAACGTATAGAAAGTGATAAGCACGCTCGTAAAACGACTGGCATTCGATCTGCTCGGGAAGCGGCATTATTTGTTGCCCCGAAATTACTCGCTGCGGCGGCGTTACCTGAAGATACTCCTGAGTTAGAGTCCCCTAGAAATTGTTATGTCTGTAAAACGGTGTATACAAAATTGCATCACTTTTATGATACCATGTGTACTGACTGTGGGGATCTCAATTATGCAAAACGTTTTCAAACTACAGACTTAAGCGGGCAAGTAGCCGTAATCACGGGTTCCCGTTTAAAGATAGGATATCACATCACGCTTATGGCTTTGCGTTCTGGTGCGACTGTAATTGCTACCACCCGCTTTCCAGCAGACTCTGCCATTAGGTACTCCAAAGAAGAAGATTATGATGAGTGGAGTGATCGCTTACATATACACGGTCTCGATTTACGTCATATTCCTAGTGTGGAGATCTTTTGTAATTATATAGAGCAGAAGTATAATCGCCTTGACATTCTCATAAACAACGCAGCTCAAACGGTACGAAGACCGGCTGGTTTTTATGCGCACCTTATGGAGAACGAAAAACTCGCGATAGCTAAATTACCTAAACGTGCTCAGCCGCTTTTAAAGGAGCACTCCCTCTGTCTACAAGAACTATCTGATCTGAGTGTGCCAACCGCCAAAACAAGTAAAAATAACGTACTCCCTGTTACCTGGCACGGTCCTGAACCGGGTATAGGGTTAAGAAACTCTGCAGCGCTTTCTCAGATCCCCTATAGCTTTGATAACTCTTTGCAAACTTCTGAGGTTTTCCCCGAAGGCAAATTAGATGCCGACCTCCAACAAGTGGACTTAAGAAAGACCAATAGTTGGCGTTTAACGTTAGGGGAAATTGAAACTACCGAAATGGTGGAAGTACAGCTCGTAAATGCTGTGGCTCCTTTTGTACTCTGCAATAGACTTTCTAATCTAATGATGAAAGAAAATACGGGTAAAAAACATATCATCAATGTATCTGCGATGGAAGGAAAGTTTCACAGGTTTAAAAAAGAGGATAGGCATCCGCACACCAATATGGCAAAAGCAGCATTAAATATGCTCACACATACCTCCTCTGCCACGTTAGCAAAGTCTGGAATCTATATGAATGCAGTCGATACAGGGTGGGTAACTGACGAAGATCCAGCAGAATTGTCCAAAAAGAAGGTAGAAATTCACGATTTTCAGCCGCCTCTGGATATTGTAGATGGCGCGGCGAGGGTAATGGATCCGCTTATTGACGGGATTAATACAGGAAAACATTGGTCTGGAAAATTTTTAAAAGACTATTTTCCGATAGATTGGTAATACTATAGTGTACCTTTGGCACCGTAATTGAATAACAATTACTAATTATTAAAATTAAATAAATATTATGAGTAACGGAACAGTAAAATTTTTCAACGAGACCAAAGGATTTGGATTTATTACAGAAGAAGGTGTTGAAAAAGACCACTTTGTACACATTTCAGGATTAATCGACGAAGTACGCGAAGGCGACAAAGTTGAATTCGAATTGAAAGAAGGAAACAAAGGACTTAATGCAGTAAACGTAAGAGTTATCTAACATATACTTTAAGTTAAAGAAAAGCCCATCTATTTTAGATGGGCTTTTTGTTTTTATAGGGTTCCGCTTTTTAAAAATACGTCTTTAGCGTATCGCGAAAATGTTTTAACTCCGTACCATTTAGATATAAGATCAAGTGCCACTGCAAAGGAAGGACCCGTGAGTGCTTCTATTGTTGTAGGTTGAACTATTTAAAACAGTTCGAATTTTCGCGTAACCTGTCCCAAACGTACTTTGGGAAGCGGGAAATTTCGAACCCTACTTAAATGAATGCTTTTGCTCCTCTGTAGAAGATGCACCCAGTAACTCATGGAAGGTTTTGATCGAATTAAAATCATCAGCAATCGCTTTGGAAACGGCAATTCCAGAAATGCCCGTACCTAAAATAGCGGTTACATCTTCTGTAGTAATACCCCCAGTGGCTAGCATAGGGGTTTGGGTATCGAGCGCTTCAGTAAGGAGCATAAGTCCGTTGATACCCAATGCAGCATCAGGCATCATTTCATTTCTAAAAGGACCTAATGTGATATAGTCAACCTGTTTTTCCAGTAAGGTCTCACCATCTTGAAGGGTATGTGCCGCTCCACCAATAATTTGCCAGGTGTAGCAGTGTTTCCGTATTTCCATAGGGCAAGGGCCGCTTGATGTCGCAAAAACCCCATCTGCTTTGATCTCTCTCGCTAGCTTATAATGATCTGTAAGCATTAATCTGGTTTGGAAATGTGCGGTAATCTCCCTAGCTTCCGAGGCAAGTTTTGATAGTTCTTTCTTTTTTATCTTAGAAAAATCCAATTGTACTAATTCTATTCCAGAGGAGCAGGCGTTTTGTAGGTCCTCCAGCTGTTGCCTGATGGAATTTCCTTTAGAAATGTAATGCAATTTTGCAATCATAGCATATAGCGTGTATAAATGTAAAAGGCAAACATAGCATAACTATATCTTAAAGCGATGATTAAAAGAATAGCACTTCGTATTTTTATAACTCACCAAATCGATTTCTCGTTTTATAGCCACTTTAGCCCTCCTTAAAAATGAACGTAGAACCATACTTTATAATTCTGACAGTGGTAGGCTTATCTGTAGTGTTAATGGCTTTTCTTCCCATTATAGGAGAAAAGCTACGAATAAGTTACACGATACCTCTGCTGGGGTTTGGGATGATTTTATATGCCGTAGGTATTCCCATCACCTGGCCGGATCCTTTATGGCCTTGGGAGTGGACCAAGATTCTCACTGAACTTGTGGTGGTTATTAGTCTTATGGGCGCGGGACTTAAAATAGGGCACAGATATTCTTTTAAGGATTGGAAAAAACCGTTGCGGCTTGTGCTTATTACAATGCCGCTATTTATGATATTGATTTTTATAATTGCCCATTATATTTTACAACTTAATATCGCATTATCTGTTCTACTGGCTGCCGTCCTTGCGCCTACAGATCCAGTGCTGGCCTCAGAGCTACAATTGGAAAAGCATCAGGATATGCACGAGAAAAATACGGGTTTACGATTTACACTCACAGGAGAGGCCGGTATTAATGATGGGCTCGCTTTCCCCTTTGTGTATCTAGCCATCCTACTTTCTCAATTAGACTCAGGGGAGCACTTTGACTGGTGGGAGTGGAGCTGGTTTTACGTTTTTTACAAACTTGCGGGCGGTATTTTAATAGGGATTTTCATAGGCTGGTTATTTAGTACTGCCCTCAAAAAACTTAAAAAGGAAAGACAGAACGAAATATTGAACGGTTTTGTAGCTGTTGCACTTACGCTCTTTTCTTATGGAATTGCAGAGATTGCTCTTACCTACGGCTTTATGAGCGTATTCTTTACGGGAATCTTTATTCAATATTACAGAACAAATCAAGAAAAAGATCCGCATCCAGATGCTAACAAAATGCTGCTCTTCGTGAGTGAATCTGAAAAGCTTCTTATCGTTTTATGGACTATTCTTTTTGGTGGAGCTATTATGTCTGGGCTTTTAGGCCTGGTGGGGTGGAATGAGGCTGCGATAGCACTTGGTATCGTGTTGATACTAAGACCGCTGCTGGGCTATATCGCATTGATAGGTACAAATTTGAGCAAACAGAAACGTATGGCCATTGGTTTTTTTGGGATTAAAGGGATCGGAACCTTGTTTTATTTGAGTTACGCCTATCTCAATGGGAGTTTTGACTTTAATGAACAGGTAGTGGGTATCGTTTCCTATGTGCTGCTCTTTAGCATACTCATACACGGTTTTACGAGCCCTTCAGTCATTGCATATTTTAAGAAAAGAAATGACGGAAATGAGTAACACGAGAGCAATACTGTGGTTTAAGAACGACTTAAGATTATTAGATAATGAGTCGTTGACCAAAGCGATTAGTGGTAATGAGGAGATTTTACCCATCTACATTGTTGACCCTCGACACTTTGAGAAAATTTCTTATCCATCAGGAAGCGATGATCCTGTGATTTTCGCGAAAGCGGGTTTCAACCGATTTCAGTTCTTGTGCCAGAGTGTAATGGATCTAAAATCTAACTTACAGGATAAAGGTGCAGACTTGCTCATCAAAACCGGGAAACCAGAGGAAGTAATCCCTGCACTTATCAGGGAGTATAAGATTGATCGTGTTTATGCAGAAGAAGAATATGCCCCAGAAGAACTTCACCTCATTGACAACGTAAGAAACGCTATCCCTAAGGAAGTAAAACTACACTTGACGTGGGGAAAAACACTCTATCACAAGGAAGACATTCCATATACCATTGATAAGATTCCTATGACCAGCAAGGCGTTTAGAGTACATTCTTCTAAAGCAGCGAGCGTAAGGGCACTTTTTAAAGTACCCGAAGTGATTCCGGTAGTCAACCTAAAAGACTGGGGTGAATTACCACAGGCTAGGGAGTTACCTATAGATGAAGACAAAAAATTAAGCCCTTATGTAGCGGGTGGAGAAACAAATGCCCTAAAAAGATTAGACTATTACACCACAGAAAGCGAACTGCTCACATCCTATAAATGGACCCGAAATCGATCTTTAGGGATGGATTATAGCAGTAAACTATCACCATATCTGGCTGTAGGAGCGATCTCGCCGCGCACCATATATTTTAAAGTAAAAGAATATGAAACGACTATTAAAAAGAATATAAGCACCTGGTGGCTCGTATTTGAGATAGTATGGCGTGACTTTTTTACGTTTAAAGGTATGCGTATGGGGTCTGCCATATTTAAAACAGAAGGCTATAAAAATAAGGATCCAAAATTTGAAAATAACTTAGCTGATTACAAACGCTGGTGTACCGGTACCACCGGGATTCCCTTTATAGATGCGCATATGAGACAACTCAATGCGACAGGATATATGAGTAATAGGGGTAGGGTAAATTGTGCGAGCTATTTTGTGCACGACCTCAAGATAGATTGGACCTGGGGTGCCGCTTATTTTGAGAGTAAACTCATAGACTATGATGTGTCTGCAAACTGGATGAACTGGCATATGCAGGCTTATGAAATTTGGTATACAAACCCGATCAATCAATCTATAAAATACAAGCTTCAAGACTACATTAGGAAGTGGGTACCAGAACTGGCGCATATTGATAACGAGATTATTTACATTCCTTGGAAGATGGAACATCCACCACAAGAGTATCCAGCCCCTATTGCAGTGTATAGCAAGTGGAGTAGCGCGGAGACAAAAATCTTAAAAGCTATAGCATAAAAAAAGTCTGCTACGGAGGTAGCAGACTTTTAAAAATTCAATGTATTGAACTATTCTTCTTCCATTACTAGCGAATCTTCCATCAGGAGTTTTTCATCTTCAAGGGTAGTCTGAGGAACAGAATCCTTACGTCTTGTAAATTCTTCAATACGTTCTACCTCATCTTCTTCTCCAGAAAAGTAAGGAAATACATCCATAATAGGAGACTCTGCAATGGCTGGGATTGAGTATTCTCCCATGGTATCCTGCATTGTAGAAACCGTATTCTCGTAAGCTTCTTTTACGTCATTTGCTTGTATGAGTAGGTACATATTAGATTTCCGTTCTTTCCCACTTTCTTCATCAAAGGCTATAAGGGAAACCCTAGATTTAAACCAGCGATCTGAGTTTTCAAAGGGATGGATCTCCGCATAATTTGCTACCTTAATGTTAGTGATTTTAATTTCTTCACTATCGGAAAGATAGGCTTGCATCTCTTCTGTAATACGTTTTTCTGCTTCTGTATAGGAGATGGCGTCTACTAAATAAGGCTCTGTCTTATTCGTATGTTTGCCAGAATTTTCGTCAAATTTTCTATATTTTACTTTACACTCGTACCAAGTTGCGCTCATAATAAATGTTTTTAAGGATGCCAAAAATAAGGGTTCGCTCAAGGCGAAAATGTAAAATATCCATATAAATATTCACAATACGTTTACAAGAGTTCTACTGTCTTGTGAATAAGAGCGTAAGGAAAAATTTTAATGTAACATCCCGATCAGAACCCGTCAGATGGAACTCTGAAAATTGGTATACAGCAGGATGAATAGGAGTACTAAGATTTTCGTGAAAACGGGTTTTAAAGATACCTCCAAGGCGTAAAATAAATGAGCTTTACGATATACGTTAAAGCTCAAAGTAGGATCACTTTCAAAATAAATTACGCTATTTTTAAGTGTCAGATCCTAATTAAGAGGGCCCGCGTCGCAGGTAATTTTAATAAATAATCTCTTAATTCTCGCTTCCGCGAAAATAGTTGTTGCATATATTTTAAGTGGTATTTCGTTTCTCTAAAAGGTATCTTTGAAAAGTACGCTGAAAAATTTAGCAAAATAATATCCAAGGTAGATAGACTCATAGATTAATGGAACAATATACATCCCTTTTAAACGAACGATTAGAAGCATATTGGAAAACGCTCATAGCGTCTATCCCAAAAATTACTATTGCTCTTATTGTGTTGTGCATTTTTGTTTTAATGGCCATTTTTATAGGTAATTTGTCTAAGAAAAAAATTAAATAAGAGAGCTAAAAATCAACTGGCATTAGAGTTTATCGTCCGGCTGGTAAAAGTGATCCTAATAATTATGGGGTTCTTGTCTTGGCACTTACATACCCTTGGGTTTACAGGTCTTTCTGGAGGGATCTTAGCTGGGGCAGGCGTAGGGACCGTAATTATTGGTTTTGCCTTTAAAGAAATAGGGGAAAACTTTTTGGCAGGTTTTCTATTGGTATTTGATAGTCCGTTTCGAATTGGTGATACCATTGAGATCAACGGTAATTTGGGAAAAGTAGTCAACCTTTATTTTCGCACCACCCACTTAAAAACGTTTGATGGGAAGGATGTATACATTCCTAATTCGTCAGTGATCACCAATGACCTTTTTAATCTTACGAGAGATGGCTTATTGCGTTTAGAATTTATTATTGGAATCGATTATGACGATGATATTGAGACGGCAAGGCAGAAGATTATTGAACTTGTAAATAGCAAAGAGGACGTTTTAAAAGACGAGAAAACGCAAGTACTCATCAATGATTTCGGATCTAGCACGGTGAATTTAAAAGTTCTTTTCTGGGTAAAGACGTTTGATTATAAAGTGTCATCGCTTGAGCTAAAAACTCAAATTATGCGCGATGTAAAAAACCTGCTAAAAGAACTAAACTTTGGACTACCACCTACGGTACAGGAAGTTATGATTCATCCATCTGATAAGGTGGAGTAACACTGCGATTTCTTGTAGTCACATTTTAAAATCATAGAAATCAAAAGACAGAAGCGCTTAGTATACTTAGATACACCTTCAGATACTTTGGGCTCTATACTATTCAGTTTCTTCAGGATTGAAACATTCCACAACCAGATGTGATTTCTCTATTGAACGGATACTCCTTATTCCCATAATTATCGTTCAAAAATTATGAAAACGCTCAAATGTAAGTGAGTTCTTTTAATTTTGTGTTTAGAGAAACACCGCATCATTCAGACATATGCCAGAGAGGAGACAGCTTATACCCAAAGAACAACATACCGATACGGATTACTTTATCTATTGTTTAGAAGGGGTTGATGATATAGAAACGGATGTTGATACTGATGTAGAGAAAAGTCTAAAGCTACTGGCTATGCAATACGGAGTTGCCAGCATTCATAAAACCTGCGACAGTATTGAAGGGTTTGAAGATAGTTTAAATGCATTAGTCTTAGACGATCATAATTTTAAGGACTATGAAATCATTTATTTAGTAATGGAAGGGGAGGCAAATAGTATCTGCTTGAATGGCTACTACTATAGTCTACAAGAAATAGCAGAACTATTTGAGGGAAGGTTATCAGGAAAGATTTTACATTTCTCAAATGCCAAGGTGCTTGATTTGGACGAAGAAGAAGCACAGTACTTCTTAGATGTCACGGGCGCAAGAGGTGTCTCTGGATACGGAAATGAATATGATGGATTGACCAGCTCCAATCTCGATAAAGCATTCTTTAATTTATTTAAAGAAGATGATCATATGCTGGATGTCGTGGAAGAGTTACACAAAAAACACTATAATATCTGTAAAATACTTGATTTTAGACTGTATTATTAAGTAAGGTTTTATGATGTACCAAATGGTTGTCTCTCCAAAAGATGCATACTCAATGGGGCTAGGACACTACAGTAAAAATCCCGATAGGGATGTACACGATATCGGGATTTTTAGGTGGTTAAGGATATCCTCAATTAGAGTCCAGTAGTAGTTACGTTTATAAACGTGCCATTTGATACCTCGACGGTTTCATTTGGGCCATTTGAATTGGTTCTTACGGCCGTAAAATTAAAATTCCCTGAGATGGTCCCTGCTGCGGTATCTACTGTAAGTATGGTAATGGTACCCGATCCTCCTTCGTTTCCAGAGTTATAGAACTGGTTATCACCATTAGGCAGGTAAATAGCCGTTGCTTCGCTGGTAAATCCTGAGAGGTCATATTCCGCCTCGCCATTAAAAGGAGTAAGGGTGATCGCTATGTTGTCACCATCTGCATTTTCGGCAGTAATGGTCAACACATTGCTCTGCACATTAGCCGCTGTAGAGGCCGCATTTGCACTAAAACCGGCACCATCTACCGTTGCAACTAGCTCACCACTGGCTGCATCACCGGGACCGCTGTTGTCATCGTCAGAGGAGCAACTAGCCATAGCTCCGATGATTAAGAATAGGCATACTAATTTAATTGATTTCATTTTATTAGATTTTGTTTTGGAGACTAATGTACTTCGTTTTAAGGACACATTGCATATATAATCGGTGAAATACACAAAATTTATGTTTCTATATTAATTTAAATGGTGTTATCTCTCAAAATATGTAGGGTAGAGCAAAAGAGTTTTGTTCGAAGGCGTAATCTATCATATCAATTTTAGCGTTGTGTTTCATCACTTAGAATGACTAAAATGAAGTTTCATAATGATGAGTATCGCTTGTTTAGAGCAACTCCTGCATAAACTGTTTAATATCAACATCGGTATAAAAACGTTGAACCAGCTCCTTATATACAGTGGTAAACCGTTCATTGTCAATAAGATTTCCAAAAATAGATTCTTGCCTTATAAAGGCTAGTGGATCACTAGACGTTTGTTTTGCCGCTTGATGTAACTCGGCTTTCATTGCATCTTGAATGTCTAGTGGTTGTCCGTTTTGGTTGACTTGCTTATCACTGTAATAACACCAAGCAACCAGAACAAGCGTGGCGTATTTTATGCTCCCGCCAGCGGCTAAATTCTCTTGAATGGTCGCAATCAAAAACTTAGGTAATTTAGCCGAACTCTCAGAACAGATACGGTCTACTCCATCTTTTATATTAGGATTTCCAAAGCGTTCTAGTAAGCTATCTTTATACTCTGAAAGATCAATGCCTTCAATGTTTCCTAAAACAGGTGTCGCTTCTTCATCAAAAAAGGCACGTAGATAGGAGGCAAACAATTTATCATTTACACACGTATCAATGGTAGGATGGCCGTGTAGCACTCCTAAAAGACCCAAAACAGAATGACCAGCATTGAGTAAACGTAATTTCATTTTCTCATAAGGGACCACATCGGGTACAAACTGGACGCCCACTTTTTCAAAAGCGGGTCTTCCGTTAGAAAAATTATCTTCTACGACCCATTGTATAAATGGTTCGCAGGTGACTGGCCAGGCATCTTCCACGCCATAGGTTTCTGCTAATGATTTGATATCTTCTTCGGTAGTGACTGGCGTGATACGGTCTACCATACTGTTTGGAAAACGCACCTCTTTTGCTATCCACTGCGCTAATTCTTGGTCTTGCGCTTTCGCGAAAGCGAGCAACATCTTCTGTATCATATTGCCGTTATGCTCAATATTATCACAAGACAGCACGGTAAAGGCGGGTAGCCCTCCATCACGTCGTCTCTTTAAGGCTGCTGTTAAAAAGCCATACACGGTCTTAGGGTCGCTCGGATGCGCAAGCTCGTGTTGAATCTCGGGATTATCAAAATTAAAGGCTCCGGTATTAGGATTGAAATTATAGCCTCCTTCGGTGATGGTCAAGGAGACGATCTTAGTTTCGGGCGCTGCCATACGGGTAATGACCTGCTCCGGGTGATCCGTACCCATCTTAAAATCTACGATGGAGCCGATCACTTCAGGTTCTATTTTCCCGTTGGGATGCTTGACCATCAAGGTGTAGAGGTGATCTTGTTTTTTGAAAATATCGTGCAGTTTTTGGTCATTTTGGCGTAAGCCGATACCGCAAATTTCCCATTCTGATGCTTCACCCAGCTGTCTGAGCTTGTGTAGGTAATATGCCTGATGTGCGCGATGAAAACCACCTACGCCTATGTGCACGATTCCTGCTCTATCTGCAGAGCGACCATAAGTAGGCACGGGTATCAGTTTGCCTATTTCTGCTAAATTCTCTTTTTTAAGTGGCGTTAATTTTTCCATTAGGCAATAGCGGTTTTTGATTTCCCTCTTCGTAACGCCCAGTACGCAAGTACAAAATAAGTGATCGTACAGATAAAGGCATAGGTATAAAATAGTTGTCTGTTGTCCATATAATCGGCTTCTGAGGCACTTCCAAACATCACGTTACAAGCTAGAGCTAGCGTAGCAACCAGCGACGAAATCGCAAGAAATTTTAATACCTTAGAAAACGCAGAAGTATCTTTTATGTACTCAGGTTCTTCTTGTGCTTGCTGCTCTTGAAAACGGTTAATAGTTTCATTTCTGATCTCTTCTTCTTTCGCTTCTTCTGCATAGGTCTCTTTTGCACCATATCTGGACGCTAGAAACGTATATATCGCAATGGTAAAGAACCAAGTAGGAATAAATAGGTAATAGAAGGAAATTACATCCAGCGCTTGCAGTCCAAAACCAAACACCAATCCTAGTCCCCAAGAGGCGACTGCAGGCATACTAAAGGTGAGTTTGCGATAAGAGGACCAATATCTAGTAAAGCCTATTCTAGGAAAAATCTGATGTTCTGCAAACACTATCGCACCTACGGGTACTACAAGTAATCCTGCATAGGTGAGGAGTGGTAGAATTTGTGAGAACACAAAAGGGAAACATGCAATGGCCACAGTCACTAAGCCCACGATAATAGTCGTCTTTTTTCTAGAATGATTAAAGAAAATAGCCTGCGCAGCGAGGCCTGCTCTATACAAGTTGGTGATGGCCGTAGTCCAGCCCGCCACAATGACGATCACAAAACCAGACCACCCTAACGCGTAATACGCCACATCGCCAGGATCAAGTTCTACGATAGATTTACCTAAAATTACAGCGGCACCAGCTCCCATTATTCCAGCAGCAATCCACGCTACGTAATGACCAAACATCATTCCTGTGCTAGACGCATAGGCGTAGTTTTTCTTTTTGGCAAAACGCAAGAGGGCCATATCCACCAATCCGAAATGGGTGATGGTATTTGCTGCCCATCCAAAACCGATGACTTCTACTAATCCAATACCAGGTGCTCCATCGCTATTAAAACCTGTCCAGATAGACTGGTCGCCCAGTGTCATAAAATCAGCCCAATTTGAGGGGATGGTTTTATCTAAAACATCTAAGGATAAAGCGGGGAGAAGCACCATCGCCCCGCCCGTAAACATCACAAACAACCACGGCGCACAGAGACCCGAAAATTCAGAAACGGCGTTGAAACCATACAATGCGATAGAAACCACCACAATGCCGACGGCTAACACAATTAATATAAACCAAGCATTGGTAGGATACCAATTCAGCTGCGCTGGTATATCAAAGGCAAAACGGACCGCTGTAGACGAAACCGTAATCATCGCCGCCGAAATAACGGAAAAGATGATCACATTGGCCCAATTATATAATTTGGTCATCGAGTCTCCCGCTATTTTATTGAGATAGGTATAGAGGCTCAAACGAGTTTCGACCGCAATAGGGGAGGTGATGAATCTCCAGCTCAATACGGCCAGGATATTACCAATTAACAGACCTAGAATAATATCTGAAGTCTTGGCGCCCAATGCGACAAAGGTCGCCCCGATAACAAACTCTGTTGCGGCAACGTGCTCGGCCGCGTAGAGTCCGGCAAAATGAGTCCAATCGTGCAGTTTATGCTTAGCTACGGGAAGTTGTTCTTCTTCGAGCGATTTTATGTGTTCGAAGTCGTTTGGGGTTGTGCTCATTGGTTTGGTTCGTTTGTTTTTAGTTTTCTAAGGTAATTAAATTATCTTTTAATGGTTCCAGGGATTATTAGGATATCATTTTGGATGAGACATAGTGGAACTTCAGAGAGCATCCTAATGCTATTCTTGATTTGTAGTATCCATTTTTAGTGAAGTTAGCGCTGTAACGGTCACTATCTAGAGTACTATTACCTATAGGACAGTCAAGCAATTTCATACAGAGAAGAAGCGACGTTGGGATTAAACAAGTATCTTTAAGTACTCAACGAAATAAAGCGAACGAACAATTCATTTGATGCGAATCCTATTTATTTTTATACTCCTAATCACTTCTTGTATGTCTCATTCAGATAAAAATACCGATCAGAATACGCCTGCCGATAATCAGTCGAAATCTCCAACAATGCGAGAAGTGCTTTATAGCTTTCGCGAAAGCGGAAAAGGCAACTGGCGCGTTCAGGATGATGTGGTGATGGGAGGGAGGTCTGATAGCCAACTCCAGATGACGCCCGAAATGTATGCACAGTTCTCTGGACGTGTTTCGTTAGAAAATAACGGCGGTTTTTGCTCCATACATCAAACCACAGAAAAGCAACCGTATAAGATTTCTGAAACATCAACGGCTTTTTTAGTGCGTCTCAACGGGGATGGTAAGGATTATAACTTCCGGGTGAAAACGCCCAATGGACGTCACTCGTACGCTTTTACCTTTCCCACCAAAGGCGATGGCAATTGGGAGACCATAGCAATCCCATTTAATAAGATGGAAGCAACCTACCGCGGAGAAACCGTGGACGTACCGACGTATAAAGGGGAGCCTGTACTCGAGATGCAACTATTAATAGGCAATAAAAAAGAAGAGACTTTTGAATTATTGATGGAGGCTATAGGGGTTAATTAATAATCGTAGTTGTAAAAGTTCACCGGACATTCAATTATAATCTTTTTTACTGCAATTTTTTGCATAATACCCTGTCCCGATTTTTCCATCGGGGTTACTTTGTTTTGAGACGAAGCAATTATCCCTAACGGTTTTCCTCAAAAGCTTTTCTTACAAAAGTTTATTTTTAAATGTAATTGAATACTCTATACAGCGTTGGCTGGAGTAGGGTGGAGGGAAAGTGTGTGGTGGCTTATATATAAATTTTATTAATTGTACTATTACCGTCAAAACCAGCAGTATAAAATTGACCGAATGATATTTTCTGTGAGACCAAATTGTCTACTTTGTTGTTAGTAAATAAAACTTAAGAAGAGTGCCATTGTAAGGCTTCCGCTTTCGCGAAAGCGGAATTTTAATAAAAGCTCATAGAATAAAAATATTCACGTTATTTGCAAGAACCCCAAACTATAGTATGCCTTTTCAATGTTTAAAAAAGCGAAAATTCTGGTGGAGATGCATGGCACTCGTGATACTCCTACCTATTCTCTTGTTCGGAGTTTTAGTACTCTACATCTACTCAGAACAAGATGACATTATCCAGCATGAAATTTCGATTTTAAATACACAGCATAAAGGACTTATCACGATAGGGGATACCCATTTATCTCTTTTTAGCAATTTCCCTGATCTTTCGTTCAAAGTAGATGATGTCAAAATTTACGAAACCAAAGAGATTACACAAAGGGCCATTCTGGACGTAGCAGATATTTATATCGGTTTTAATATATGGGATATCTTAGACGGTACGTATCAAATACGATCGCTCATCGTAGAAGAAGGATTTTTTGATATTGTGTTCCATACAGATGGAACGATCAATCTTCAAAATGCACTACAACCGCTTAGTGCATCTGAAAGTAATCCAGACGAATTTGCAACTATTCAGCTTAAAAACATCACTTTATATGACCTGGATATTCATAAAAAGGATGAGACGGAACATACAGATTTAGAGATTTTTATGTATGAAGGCAAAGGCGGCTTCGAGATCAATCCTGATCTAATTTCGGCTCATATTGATACTGATTTTGAAATGAATCTGATCGATCATGGAGACACCACCTATATCCGTCACAAGCATTTTGAGTTGCATACAGACCTATTGTTTCAAAAAGAGACAGGACTGCTGTCTATCGAGCCCTCTGGTCTTACGATGGAGCATGGAGACTTTAATATCGTAGGGTCTGTAGATACTAAACATGACATGAACGTCGATCTTGCCATAAATGGGACAAAACCCAATTTTGATATGTTTATCGCATTTGCTCCAGAGGAATTTATACCCGTCTTAGAACGGTATAAAAATGCTGGTAACATCTATTTTAATGCAGTGGTAAAAGGTCCCACGCTCAACCAGCAATCGCCTTTCTTTGATGTTACCTTTGGAGCAAGTGAGGCGTTTCTGGAAAATACAAATAGAGGAAAGCGTATCAATGATATGGGCTTTAGCGGACATTTTACCAACGGAGAAGAGCGAAACCTAAAAACCACTTCCTTCTCACTTAAGGACATGACTGCCCAACTGGAGACCGGAAAGCTATTGGGCGAGATCGTTGTGAGCAATTTTGAAACGCCAGAAATAGAAATGAAAGTAAACGTAGACTTCGATCTGGAGTTTATGACGAGCTTTCTAAATATAAATGAGGTAGAAAATACGACGGGGAGGGTATCCCTAGAAATGAATTTTCATGATATTATAGATGTAGATCAACCAGAGTTGGCTCTAAATACGCTTAATCAAGCCTATTTTAGCGAACTCATCATTGAGAATCTTAGCTTTTCTTCAGAAACGCTACCCGCTCCTTTACAGCAAGTCAATGCACATCTCATTATGAATGGGAAAGAGGCAACCTTAGATCAATTTGATATGGTACTGGGCGCCTCTGATGTGGCTATCACAGGATTTATATCAGATCTTCCTGCCATCATACATCACACCGATACTCCCGTCGAAGTACATCTAGACATTCAATCAAAATTGCTGGATATTGCCGAAATTACAGGCTACTCTAAAGTCGACACTACAGGTGTTGATGAGCAGATTAAGGATCTAAGTGCTGGATTCTCATTCAAAGCCTTGGCGAGTGCCTTTAAAGACGCAACCTATTTACCAAAAGGCGAATTTTTTATAGACAGTCTCAACGCCCAGCTCAAGCATTATCCACATAGATTGCATGATTTTCATGTGGATTTTTTGATAGACGATAAAGATCTCGACATCGTAGATTTTACAGGCTACATCGATGATTCGGATTTTCATATAAATGGGAAGGTTCAAGAGTATCCCTTCTGGATGCAAAAGGAACTTAATGGTGATGTAATACTGGATATTTCGGTATACTCAGATAAGTTAAGACTGGAAGATATTTTTTCTTATCAGGGTGAGAATTATGTTCCAGAAGAGTACCGCCATGAAGCGTTTAGCAATCTAGCCTTACATCTCACCTCTAGCATGCATTACAAAGATTCTGGATGGCAAGCGATCGATCTTACCCTTGATAAACTGACTACGAAGATGAAGGTACATCCGTTAAAATTTGAAAATTTTGAGGGACGTTTTCATTTTGAGGATGACCATCTTACAGTACAAGATTTTCAAGGTACTATAGGGCGAACGAGTTTTGATGTAGACATGAATTATTATCTGGGTGATAATGAAACCATCAAAAAGCGAGCTAATTATCTTGGGCTGAAAGCCAATTATATTGATTTTGATCAGCTCTTTTCATTTACTACATCGCCCACAGAAGACTCATCGCAAACAGTATCAAATACCGAAGCTGATGTAAAAGAACATGTGGAGGCCTTTAATATCTACGAGCTACCCTTTACAGATATGACCTTTGAGGTAGCTATAGACCATTTTATAAAGAACCGTATTGATTTACAACACATTAATGCAAAGCTACGTACGACAAAAGATCATTATGTCTATGTAGATACCCTTACGATGGACGCGGCAGGAGGCAATTTTAAGATGTCGGGTTATTTTAATGGGAGTGACCCACAGCACATTTACATGAAACCAGACTTGGTGGCGACTAATGTAGATCTTGATAAACTACTCTTTAAGTTTGAAAACTTTGGACAGGATCATTTGGTATCAGATAATTTAAAAGGACGAATTTCTTCACATATCACAGGAAACATTCGGGTATATCCCGATTTAGTTCCCGATCTGGACCAGTCTGAAATACACATGGACGTAGAGGTACTGGATGGAAAGCTCTTAAATTATGAACCCATGTCGCTGTTATCAGATTATATGGGTGATAAAAACCTTAAAAGCATCAAATTTGACACCATTAAGAATCATCTCGATATCAGCAAAGGACGTATCACCATCCCCAATATGACCATCGAGTCTACCTTAGGGCACATGGAAGTATCGGGAACGCAAGACAGCGATTATAATATCGAATACTACCTGAAAATTCCTTGGAAAACTGTCAAGAAAGCCGCTCGGTATAAATTATTTAGCAGTAAGAAAAATGCGGGGACAAATTTGCAAGAAGAGGAAATCATAGAAGTAGATACCACCAAAAAGGTACGCTACCTCAATTTAAAACTATACGGAAACATCGATGATTATGAGATCTCGATGGAAAAAGCCAAAAAGACCAAGGAAGAATGATTTCTTAGGAAGTCTTTAGTGTTTTAGGGTTTCACTTTCGTGAAAATGTGAACTACTTTATAAGTTTCTTTACTACTAGAAAGTTATGCTAAAACTCCTGACAATATGATCCTAAAGGAGTCATATCTGGAACTATGTAAAATAGCGCAGAAAAAGACAAAGACTAAAAGAAAAATAGATGTATTAGACAATTCTGAAGATAGACATATAATATCACCTCATTTTAATATCGTGCAAAATCAAGACTATTTTTTCTTTTTTGATATCGACAATAATATCATTGAGGCTCATTTCTTTAACGACAGATCCGAACTTGTAGAAATTAAAAAGCGAAAATATAATCGTGATTTGTTGCTAGAGGAACAATCTTATAAGAATAAGAAATTATTGGAAACAATTTATTTTAGTTATGATGAAAATAATAATATTACGACCAAAAGTTATCGTGATAGTAAAAACGTTCTAGTCAAAGAAGAAAAATTTAGCTACTATAACGGTCGATATTTAAAACAACACGTTAGCAAGATATCAAAAAAAGAAGTTGAAATAATTGAAAGATGTAAATATGATATTGAAGGAAGTATCACTGAAAGAGTAACTCAACATCAAAAAATTAATTTTGAATATGATCTGTCTGGAAATTTAATAGAAATGTTAAAGGAAAACATTAAGAATAAAGGTTTGCATAGGAATAACTTCAAATTCGACTCAAAAAATAGAACCATTGAAGAGGTCAGTTATTCTGTCAATAGTAGTGGCGAACCGTCTCAGAAATCAATAAAAAAGCATATTTACAATAATGAAGATTTAATAATACTGACTGAATTCAGATTAATAAATTACGGAAAAAATTCTGTAGGAGCTATTCAAAGAGATGATGGAATTTCAAGTGATAAAACTTCTTATCTGCATTTTATTTATAATGCTAATAAAGAAGTTATTTGTTACGAAAGACTTGATGAGAATGGAAGTATTCTAAACTTAACATCAAAAGCCTACAGTCATTCTGGGATATTAATTGATAAAAGAGATTACTCTCCTGATAATAAAATATTTATTAATTACAACGAATCTGGAGATAAAATTATTTACAGAAAAATGGATCTTTGCAATAGAGAGATTCAATATAATCAATACTCTTATTTATACGATGAAAGAAACAATTGGATCAAACGGGTTTTTAAGAAAAAGAACGATCCCAATTATATATACATAATGGAAAGGGAGATAGAGTATTATGACTAGAAATACTTAGCAAATAATTTACCCTTTGTGATATATAAAATTTACCAAATTATAATTACAGTATTATGGATTCTGAAAGAATTATCTTTACAATATTAAATGTAACAGCCAGAAAATCAAATATTAGACTTTATTACAAAGGAACTTGAAAAAGCCAAGTTTACAATTACTGTAGACAAAAATAGAGTAGAGTACTGCGCCAAGGGTAAAATCAATGAGTTATGTCTGAGTTATATTAATTTAGATTCACAACGAAGTCTCAAGATTCTAAAACAAGATTTTGGAGAGATTATTTCAAATCGTTTTCTAGGGTTGGTTTTAGTTATTGATAATGAACCAAGAGCTTTCTATATAATTCCAGCAGAAACATTATCAAGACCAGACGGCAGAATTTTCGTTGAGAATGATATTTCTAGAATGCCTAGCCATAATTCTCTTAAAAAACGTTGAGAGCACAAGTATCCAGAATACAAGAGCATTTAAAACTAGCACAAAACGGCTGTTACATAGCCCTGAAAAAGGGCTATTCGCCATTCTATTCACTATTCCTAATTGTTCTATAATTTACATTATGTCAAATAGAATAAACACGAACATCACCTCCCTTTAAACGATTATCACCTTTCTCAGCGATTCTATCACATTAATTTCTAATAAAACTCCTTATTATGAATTATCCGCAACAGCCTGTCTTCTAAAGATTTGTTTTTTATCAAATCTTCATTTTGTTGAGCTAAAAATGTGATTCCTTTAGTTTATACGCTACTTTTAAGAGTTATTTTGATTTTAAAATGACGTAACTCCAAATAATTCTAGCGCGGAATTATCTAACACAAACCATTAGTATGAAACAGATTCTATATTTTTTAATGGCGCTTTTGGCGCTTAATGTCTATGCTCAGGACAAAAACCTTCCCTTTGACTGGGATGCTTCCACTATTTATTTTGTAATGACAGACCGTTTTGAAAACGGCGATCCCTCCAATGACAACTCCTACGGGAGAATTCCAGATGCAGCACCGCTGCGAAGTTACTTAGGTGGAGACCTTCAAGGTCTTATCAATAAACTGAACGAAGGGTACTTTACTGACCTGGGAGTCAGTGCTATCTGGATCACCCCTCCCTACGAGAATATTCACAGCTTTATCGGTGAAGGGGCTGGTAAAAACTATGCTTTTCACGGGTATTGGGCCAAAGACTGGACCACCATCGATGATAATCTAGGCTCTGAGGCCACATTCCAGAATTTTGTTGACACCGCTCACGAACGCGGAATTCGGGTTCTTATGGATGTAGTCCTTAACCACGTGGGTCCAGACACCCCACAAGATCAAAGTTGGCCAAACGAATGGGTTCGCCGCGATCCTGACTGTAATTTTAACGGTCCTCAGGGAACGATCCCTTGCGAACTTGTAAATAACCTTCCAGATATCAGAACTGATCGTAATGATGCCGTTGCGATACCGGGATGGCTGCAACAAAAATGGCAGTCTGAAGGTCGCGCTGCTCAAGAGAATGCAGAACTCGATGCCTTTTTTAATCGGACGGGCTATCCTAGATCTCCTCGTCACTATATCATAAAATGGCTCACAGACTATGTGCGCGACTACGGTATTGACGGTTTTAGGGTGGATACCGTAAAACACGTGGAGGAATATGTCTGGAGCGAACTCAATGATCAAGGAGTCATTGCTCTCCAAGACTGGAAGAACGCAAATCCTTCTAAGAAACTGGATGACCTTCCTTTCTGGATGACTGGTGAAGTGTTCAACTACAATGCGCTTTCTATGAAACGCAGGTATACTGGTGACGGTTTCAATGTAGACTATTATAATAACGGTTTTGAAAACTTGATCAACTTCGATTTTCGCTTTAAAGCAGAAGAAGGTCTAGAGAGCATCTTCTCTGCCTACAGTAACCTTCTACGCTTTGATCTTGGAGGAAAAGGAGTGATGAACTTCCTCGCAAATCACGATACCGCAGAAGTTTTTGATCGTGAGCGCCAGCGCACTTTTGAAGCCGGGACGAAGCTCCTCCTCTCTCCTGCCGCTGCCCAACTCTACTATGGTGATGAAACAGCACGTACCCTTACCCCTGGTGGTGGTGCCGAAGGAGATGCTACCTTACGATCCTTTATGAATTTTTCAGATCTCAATAATGCAAACAGTCTAGCATCCTTAACACTGGTGCATCATCAAAAATTAGGTCGTTTTAGACGAGAACACGTTTCCGTAGGTGCTGGAATACATTCTCTCGTAAGCCAAAGTCCCTATGCTTTTAAAAGGGAATATAACAAGAATGGCCTCGTCGATAATACATTGGTTTATACGGGCAACGACGGTAATTTCCAGAATGCTGTAACTACCTATAATCTCTGGCCCGATGGTACGGTTCTTAAGGATTATTTTTCTGGAAACACGGCTACGGTGCAAAACAATAGCGCAGATTTTAACTCGCCCTTTGGCCTCTTACTTATAGGAACACCAGCGGCGGCAGTGGTACCCGTGGAGCCCTCAACATTTACCATACGTGCCAAAAAACCAGCAGACTGGAATACGGTGAATGCGTATGTCTATAATACAGCGACTAATAGCACACTTTCTGGTGCACAATCTTGGCCTGGAAATGCGATGGTAGCGGTTGCCTCAAGTACTGTATGGTTTGAATATACTGTAAATGTCCCTGCTGGCGTAAACGCAAGCGATATAGGTATTGTTTACAATAATGGTCAAAATAGCCAAACCGTCGACTTAGTGCGCGACCGCGATGGCTGGTTCACTTTTACATCGGGGGGTGCTATACGTAACGGAAACTGGTCTGACGTATGCCCTTCTGATTGTCCAAGCCAGAGCACTTCTTACCGTGTGTATGTAAACAAACCACAGGACTGGCAAAGTATCCGTGGATATGTTTTTAACGCCTCACAGAATTCGGCTATAAGCGGTGAAGCAGGCTGGCCAGGGAACGCTCTCACGAAACTTACGGGCACAAATAATTGGTTTTACTATGATATCGATCCACCTGCAGGGGTGTCGCCTAGTGATATCGGTATTGTTTGGAATAACAATAATCAAGGAAGTCAGTCCATAGATTTACAGCGCAACCGGGAGGGTTGGTTCTCCTTTACAAGTGGTGGTGCTACACGCAATGGAAACTGGAATGACTCCTGCCCATTTGACTGTGGGACAACTAGATCACAGCAAGTAGGTGAAGTATCTGTTCAAGTATTTCCGAACCCATCCAACGGGAAATTTGAGTTTATATTCGATTCTAAAAATGGAGAAGATGCCCAGCTTACTGTTTATGATGTGTACGGTTCTCTCGTCATCAACAGAAAATTATCTTCTGGTACAAGAGTTTCGAATAGCATTACCTTACAAAAGCGCGGAATGTATTTTTATAACATCGCTATAGGGAATGAAACCATCAGTGGTAAACTCGTCGTGCAGAAATAAGGCGCCAAAAAGGAACTACTAAGTTTCAATTTAAATCTTAAAATGGTTGCATTCGCTAGTTGCGGGTGCAGCCTTTTTTTATACCATTGGTTCTCATAAATCTTCAGATTTGCAGACTCCTTAAAAGAAGAATTCTTACGTCTAGAGATTTTTGATAGCCATCACATTTTCGCGAAAGCGTAAAAGGAAAAATTTTGAAAACCATTTCCATTAAAAAAAAGCCTATTAAACAGATGCTTAATAGGCTTTTTAGATGGTTTTGAATACCCAGATATTATTGTTGGATCGGCTCTAACCTTGGGTAATCGAGATACCCTTCTTTGCCTGGAGTATAGAATAGATCTGCATTAGGCTCGTTCAGTTCCTCGTCATTCTTCATTCTGTAAACCAAATCTGGATTTGCAATAAATGGTCTTCCAAAAGCCACGATATCTCCCTTATCATCTTGAATATCCTTATTGGCAGACTCTTTATCGTAGCCTCCGCTTAAGATTAACGTGTTTGGGAAGGTTTTACGTACCATTTTTCTAATGTCGTCAGGTAAAGCCGGTGCTCCCATAGACTCGTGATTTACTAGGTGCATATACGCAATTCCTCTTTTAGCGAGTGCTTCGGTAAGGTGCGTAAACGTCGATTCTTGCTGGTCAAAAGGTCCCACATCATTCATCGCCCCGTTAGGTGAAAGGCGTATCCCTACCTTTTCTTTTCCTATGGCATTTATAGTAGCATCGACCACTTCTAAGACGAGACGGCATCTATTGATGTCTGACCCTCCATAATCATCCTTACGCTTATTAGAAGTAGGATTGATAAACTGGTCGAGCAGGTACCCATTAGCACCGTGTACCTCTACCCCATCAAATCCTGCATCCATCGCCATTAAGGCCGCGTTTCTATATTCTGTGATTGCCTCCTTAATATCTTCTACAGACATTTCGGTAGGTGTCGGGATTTCTAGATCTCCTTCTCCATCTACGTACATTTTTGTGCTTGCGGGTGCGATCGCACTTGGTGCAAAAATGGTAGCATCATCAGCCATATTACCGGGATGGGATACTCTTCCTGTATGCATTAGTTGGATAAAAATTTTACCGCCATTTGCGTGTACGGCATCCGTTGCCACTTTCCAAGCAGTGACTTGCTCTTTATTATATAGCCCTGGAATTCTTGGGTATCCCACTCCATTAGGTGAAGGAGATGTGCCCTCTGTGATAATGAGTCCTGCACTTGCGCGTTCCCCATAATACGCCGCCATTATGGGCGTAGGGATATGGTCTGCCGTAGCACGGGATCTCGTAAGAGGAGACATTACTACTCGGTTTGTTAATTTGATATTACCTAAATGATAAGGTTCAAAAATGTTTTTTTCTGTACTCATATTTTTTTATGTTAAAGATAGAACTCGATGGAGATTCTATGGGTTAAGGCGCCGTTAAACAGCACCCATATTTTTGTTAATCTTCATATTGTCGCTTTCGCGAAAATGTTAGACTCATTGTAATAAAGCATTTTCATTTTAATGGGAAATGGCAGTGATCCCTATAATTTCTTTTAAAAATCATAAAACCTAAAACACCTTTTCCAGAATGAAGTATCTTTATGGAATGAGCATAGCACTTACCATTTTTATCTCCCTGATCGCCCTATCCTTTTTATTTTACGGTTATAATTGTCTCTTTTCAACAAAACTTGTTAAGGAGTTCAACCGGTTTGGCTTAGACGATACTAAAAGAAAAATAACGGGTGTTGCCCAATTAGTGGGTGCACTCGGTCTTATAGGAGGTTTATTCTATTACCCCTTAGGATTTGCAGCGAGCATTGGTCTAGCACTCCTGATGCTGTTAGGTTTTGCTGTGCGACTAAAAATCAAGGATACTTTTATAGAATCAGCACCCTCCTTTATACTGCTGTGTATCAATGGTTATTTTGTCTACTGTTTTGGGCTATTGCTTGGTTACTGGTAGTCTACAAAAAGTAGATTACTAAACACATTGATAAAAAAAGACCTGCTGGGAAACTCTTTTTGATAGGATCCCCTATTTTAATATGCATGATCACAGATCCTAAGAGAAGTACAGCGAGTCCTAAAGCGGCCGGCATTTCTAACACAGGAAACCATATAGAAGCAAGTAATAATAGTGCTAAGGTTACTTTGAGAAACCCTGTGACATACACCATAAATTCTGGAAGTCCATATACCTGAAATTCTTCTTTAATGGTAGTCGCATTTCCACCGCGCCAAGGTGTTGGTTTGTTGTATTGAACGAGCCATACGTTTAGAAGGCTTACAGAAACGATGATTTTTAAAATGATAATTAATATATCCATAATTGTGGTTGGTTTTATTTGAATAAAATTAAAGTTAACAAACAAATCCCCACTAAAAAATATATTAATAGAACTTTAAGCATATAGCGCTCAAAAGGAACTACTCATCCGTGATACTTCCTGTATAAGAAATACTCCTGCGCTGGGTACTGGAAATAAATATGGAGGAATAACCGGTCTTAGCGTTTAATCGCAACGTAATGTCGTAAGATTCTGTCCCGCTGGAAGCATCGAGAGTGATGACGATAGTATTCTTCTTTCCGCTTTTTATCTGATAATTTTCTAATGGCTGATTTATTTCTATGCCCGTATCTGTGTTATAACCTCCCCCACTCGTGCGCACCCCATAGTAAGGTAAGTCGGCGATTATAGAATCGTTTTTGATTGTTAGATAATTCTGATTTCCTATGAGATTGATTCTGCTGGCATTATTTCCTATTCCTAGAAGGCCACTGTTTGAGAGGTCATTGAGGGTGTTGTCTAACAAAGGCATCGCCCAGTCAGAAACTATGGTGATCCCTTCCTCATTGAGGTTCGCTATAAGGATTTTCTGTTCCTTAGAGAAGTTATTGTTGTCAAGACCCTCTACATAAGGTTTGGAAGAGTTGCAGCTTACGGTTACTAGCGCTAGTATAAGGATTAAAAAGGCATTTGTTTTCATAAGTAGAAAGTGTCTTCTTTAAAATTAGCACATAATTTTTAAAAGCTATGTTATGTTTATGCCAAATGTCAAACACTATCACAGGGCTCACATCACATTACCTTACTTTTGCCGGATGAATAACACTAGAAAGTCGCAAGTAGAATTTATAGCACTGATGGCGGCTCTTATGTCTGTTACCGCGCTCGCTATAGATGCGTTGTTACCTGCACTCGATATTATCGGTATAGCCATAGGCACAGAAACTCCAGCAGATAATCAGTTGCTGGTCACAATGATATTTCTAGGTTTGGGAATAGGTCCTCTCTTTTTTGGCCCCCTAGCAGACGCAAAAGGTAGGAAACCGACGGTATATCTGGGGTTTTTACTGTTTATAGGAGCAAGCTTTATCTGTATTTATGCAAAAAGCCTAGAGGTAATGATCATAGGTCGTATTCTACAGGGTGTAGGCTTGTCTGCCCCACGTACTATTTGTATTGCCATCATACGGGATCTTTTTGAAGGGGATTATATGGCACGTATCATGTCTTTTGTGACGGTAGTCTTTTTATTGATCCCCGTAATTGCACCTGCTATGGGCCAAGTTGTGCTCGATACTTACAATTGGGAGGCAATTTTTATCGTTCAAGTATTTATAAGTTTATTGGTTATGACTTGGTTTTGGCGAAGGCAGCGGGAGACACTAAAACCACAAAATGTAATCCCATTCTCCATGACAAGAATTAAAAAAGGATTTTTAGAAACCATTCGCTTTAGGCGAACCATGGGATTTACAATTATTCAAGGGTTTATTGTTGGTTCCTTTTTAGTGTACATCAGTGCGTCACAGCAAATTTTCCAAAATCAATATGGGCTGGTCACTGAGTTTCCATTCATATTTGCAGGTCTTGCTATTTCTATAGGAGCTGCAGTATTCTTGAACGGAACCTTTGTCACGCGTTTTGGGATGGAAAAGCTGGTTACTTATGCACTATCAGGCTTCTTTGGAGTGTCTGTTATGCATATTCTCATGTACTATGGAGTTGACCACCCATCGGTAGAAGTGTTGATAGGCTTTTTTGCAATGCAATTTTTCTGTATTGGGTTCCTCTTTGGGAATCTAAGAGCTTTGGCGATGCAACCTGTAGGTCATATTGCAGGTATCGGGGCTGCTATCACTGGATTTATCTCTACGTTAATGGCCGTGCCCATAAGTGCTTTTATAGGAAGGTTTGTAGCCACCACTACCCTGCCCCTCTTTATAGGATTTTCCATTTGCTCTGCGATATCGCTGGGTATCCTAGTTTGGGTAAAGAAAACGACGGTAAAATTATCCTAAGACTTTGCCTTCAAAAACCAGGGTCAACATACATATCGTATTTTCTTAATCCCAAACGGCTGCTGCCTCTTCTGCCATTTTCTGTTCCATTCTAAACTCTGAATCCCTGAGCGATGGATCTCTGGAATAGTACATATCGCTGTAAATAAATCCTGCATCTTTGGCCATTTTCGCGGAAGCGCCATAATAAACATGCTCAAATTTTGCCCATTTAATGGCTCCCAGACACATCATACAGGGCACACAACTGGTGTAGAGCGTGCAGTCAGCGAGATCCTTTGTAGCAAGTGCTTTACAGGCCATCTGGATGCACCTGAGCTCTGCGTGTTGGGTAAGATCCTGATCGCCTACGACAAAATTATGACAACTCGCAATTACTTCACCAGAACGAACAATGACGGCGCCAAAAGCGCCGCCTATTTCATTTTCTTTTCCCTTATATGCAAGATCTATAGCTTGCTGCATATATTTTTGTTGGTAACCCATCAGATTAATCTTCTACGATCAGTACTGATTTTGCATTTACAAATTCTTTGAGGCCAAAACCACCGTGCTCACGCCCGTATCCAGAATCCTTAACACCACCAAAAGGCATATTAGGTTGTGCAAGTCCATATGAATTTATAAAGACCATTCCCGTATCGAAATGATTTTTTGCAAGTTCAATGGCTGCTTTTTCGTCCTTGGAAAATATACCTCCTCCTAATCCGAATCTGCTATCGTTTGCGATGCGCATTGCATCTTCATTATCTTTGGCTTTGATAAGCGAGGCTACGGGGCCAAAGAGTTCTTCGTCATATGCCGGTTGTCCAGGTTGTACATTACTCAGTACGGTTGATGGATAAAAATACCCCTTCTCCTTAGAAATTTTACCTCCTACTTCCAAGACGGCACCTTTGTTAATACTCTCCTCAACTTGCTCGTGTAGTTTCGTTCTGAGATCTTCCCTTGCAATAGGACCCAAGTCTGTAGTAGATTCATAGGGATTCCCTGTCTGTATTTGTGACATTCCTTTGACAAAGCCCTTTTTAAAGGCATCATAAACCTTATCTACGACTATAAAACGTTTTGCAGCAATACAAGTCTCTCCATTATTAACAATTCTACCCTGTACACAAGCCTCAACGGCCACCTCTATATCAGCATCATCGAGCACGAGATATGCATCATTGCTTCCTAATTCTAACACTGTTTTTTTAAGATTCTTACCAGCCACTTCTGCCACTTTTCTTCCTCCAGCAGAACTTCCTGTAAACGTTACGCCCCGTACTTTTGAATGAGCTATCACCTTATCAGATTGATCGTGATTGATAATTAAGACCTGAAATAAATCATCAGGAACGCCTGCGTTTTTAAGTACTTCTTTTACTTTTAAAGCAGATCCTGTGACATTTTCTGCGTGTTTTAAGAGGATGCCGTTACCCGCTAAAATATTTGCGATAGCCACTCTTAACGGTTGATAAGCAGGGAAATTCCACGGTTGTATACTATAAATGACACCTTGTGGTGCATAAGTTACGATTCCTTTACCTCCATTTTGTAATTTAAGGTGCTCTGGTTCTAGCTCTTTAGGTCCTTGCTTTGCTGTAAAATTTGCAATGGCGATGCAGAGGTCTATTTCACTCTCACCCTGAGCGCTCGTTTTACCCATTTCGTCGCTCATTAATTGAACGAGCTCCTTTTTTTGTTTTTTGAGTTGGTCACCTATTTTCTTAACAATAGCAGATCGTGTTTCTATGGATACATTTTTCCATTTTTCAAAAGCCTCGTGACAACTATTGATTGCATGTTCTACTTCCTCCTCATTCATATAAGAATATGAAGTAATTTTTTCTTCCGTAAACGGATTTACTGTCATAAATCCACCTTGTATCTCTCTATCCATATGTCAATTTTTTTTAAATTCACTTAAAAGTAGAAACAGATAGTAGAAGAGTAAGTTGCTTTAATACATTTTAAGGAAAGTATTAATAGAGAATTAACGATACAGGGGTAGATTGGACAGGAATTAATGAAAATGTTGAAGATGCTTTTGCGAAAATGTGAAAATTTGAGAACATCCAAATAGTTGATGAGTCTTTAAGTTGATGGCATTACGAATTCCTATCGATCTCACCTTTGAGAACACCCGCCCGTATCAACAGAAAAACACCCACAAGAGCAAGACTCAAACCCGCTGTTCCTGTAGATGCCCATAAGATCCAATCTTCTCCTGAGTGTTTTAAATGGCTGGATTCAATAGCAAAGGTGAGCCCTCCGCCAAAGAGAAGCGCACCAAAAAATCCGTTAAGCCACCATCTTCTTCGCTTAGACAGTGCCATTTTTTACGAATCTTTATTGATATGCAAGTCCCCATCTTCATCTAATTCAAATTCATCCTTAGGGATTACATTTTTAAAGTTAGATGAACGTCTGTACTGATCTTGAAAATCTGCGTGCTCCTTGTTTTCTTTCTTATCTTTCATAATGCTAGTTTTAAGTTCTTCTATAAATGTATTTATAAATGAGCGCTAGAAATTATGTGAAAGGCTATTTTGCAGTAATTTAACAGAGAATAGGGTTATCTGGTAGGATATACTAAACTTTTAACAGTCTCATAATCTACCGATCCATCTTCATTTATAAAATACTCCACGATAATCTCACCCCAGTTCCTCCCATCAGAGAAATCTGCGATGAGCCAGCGATGATTTAAAATCTGTACCCTATTTATCTGAAAAGGCCTTTCTCCACCAGCAAATGGTATCAACTCATTACCAGACGCGGTATTCTTTGCATAGACACCATCTGAGATAATAGGCGCCTGCCTTGTAACATCTAGATTGTCATTATCAAAATAATCCCTGGCGTTATCATTTCCATTAAGTGTAAAGTATTCTGCATTAAAAAGCCTATCCTCCATCTTCACTTTTAAGGTATCTGCATCCTGCACCTGGGCCTCAAGCTTTGCAATACGTTTTTCTTGATTCTCATACACCTTTACATTATTGATATATTGAAAGATTACCCAAAGGGCTGTAAATAGGAAGAGGTAAAGGAAAATATTTCTTTTCATTATTCTGATGTTAGCGTTAAACCGTCGTAGGCCAGATAAACGTTTTCTGGTAATTTTTCTTGTGCTTCTGCGTGAAAACCTAATTGATGACTGATATGAGTGAGATAGGTGCGCTTGGGCTTAATTTTATGTATGAGTGCAAGGGCCTCTTCTACATTGAGATGCGTATAATGTTCATTTTCTCTCAAGCAGTTGAGCACTAAAATATCGAGATCTTTTAATTTTTCAATCTCCTTATCTTCAATGGTTTTAACATCTGTTAGATAAGCAATGCTATTAAATCTATAACCAAATACCTGCAGGTCTCCGTGGTGGGCATTTATCGGTATTACCTCTATATTCCCCAATCGAATATGTTGATCATTTACCACTTCCCTACTCTCAACGCTCGGTGCTCCAGGGTACCGATTTTCCTGAGTGAAGATATATTCAAAGCGTTTGTTCAGAGTTTTTAAGACTCTCTTATGGGCATAGATAGGCATATCTCCTTGAAGAAAAACATAAGGTCTTATATCATCAAGACCCGCAACGTGATCTGCGTGCTCGTGGGTAAATAAAATACCGTGTAAAGGGGCAGGGTCTCCTGCTGCAGTGCGCTTTCGCGAAAGCGTATTCAACATTTGCTGCCTAAAGTCAGGGCCACAGTCTATAACATAGTTGTAGTCATCCCATTCTATCAGTACGGACACCCTTAATCTCTTATCTCGTGGATCTTCACTCAAACACACTGGGTGCGTGCTCCCGATGATGGGAATTCCTTGTGATGTTCCAGTGCCTAAAAAGGTTATTTGCACAATACTATAAGGTTGGTGGTCTAGTTAAATATTAAACAAAAATACAGTTATTTTTTTGGCTGCGTTAGTGGTTTTGTATCTTTGAGAGACCGTAAAAATGGATAAAGAAACGCTATGGCAATTTCAATTTTAGGAGATAAGGATTTTGAGAAAGTACCTCCGCTGAAGAATAAAGTATTAAGAGTAAATCTCAACTCCAATATCTACGGGACTTTTGCAGAGATCGGCGCTGGACAGGAAACGGTAAGACATTTTTTTAGAGCTGGTGGGGCTAGTGGTACGATTGCAAAGGCAATGAGTGCTTATGATAAAGACTTTTCAGATGCCATTTACGGTATTGAGGATGATGGCCGCTACGTAACAGAAAAGCGGCTTAAAAAAATGCTCACTCACGAGATGAAACTTATAGAGGATCGTATCTCACGCTATAAACAGCCAGATAAGATTTTCTTTACATACGCAAATACGGTAGCGACTATTGATTTTGCTAAAAAATACAAAGGCCACGGTTGGGTAGGAATAAAGTTTCAAATAACACCTGAAGGCGAATTTAACGAGATTATCCTGCACGTACGTTTTCACGAAAACGATGCTAGGTTACAACAACTTACCTTAGGTACGTTAGGGGTAAATCTTATTTATGGTGCATTTTATAAGCACGATAACCCTAAAAACTTACTTAGATATTTATATGATCATATAGATCAAGATCAAATAGAAATCGACACGATTAACTTCTCAGGACCTCAGTTTGAAGGAGTAGACAACCGCCTTATGAGTTTACAACTCGTTAAGAACGGAATGACTGAAGCGGTGATGTTTGATAGTAAAGGAAATAATATACTTCCCGCTGCACTGCTGTACAAAAAGAACGTTCTCGCCTTGAGAGGAAGTTTCCGTCCTGTAACTAAAGTTAACATGGATATGTATCAAAAAGCACTAGCGATCTTTTTGGATGCAAACCGTGTAAATGAGAAAAAGACAGAAACCATATTTGAAATCACCCTGTCAAATCTACGTGCGGAAGGAGATATAGATGAAGAAGATTTTATGGCAAGAGCTAGGCTTTTAGGCTCTCTTGGACAGACGGTTATGATATCTAACTTTAAGGAATACTATAAGTTAGTAGAGTACTTCTCAAACTATACAAAAGAACGTATGGGGCTAGTGATGGGCGTAAATAATCTAATAGATATTTTTGACACCACTTATTATCGCCACCTAAGCGGCGGTATCTTAGAGGCTTTTGGAAAGTTATTCTTTAAGGATCTAAAAGTATTCCTTTATCCTATGAAAGATTCTTCTACGGGAGAATATACCACTAGTGATAATCTAAAAGTACACCCTCGTATGAAGGAGCTGTACAAGTTCTTTAAATTTAACGGAAAAGTAATTGATATTGAAGATTACGATCCGTCTATTACAGACATTTACTCAAGAGAAGTTCTAAGAATGATTACAGATGGTGAGTCTGGCTGGGAAGAAATGCTTCCAGAAGGTACCGCAGAACTTATTAAATCACGTAATCTTTTTGGGTATCAACCGACCGTGCTTCTTGAAGAAAATAATAAATAACTATGGAAAAGATTTATATCAGTTTGTTAATCATCCTATCTCTTGTTTTTACCACTTGTAAGAACAATGCTGATGAGGAGGGACAAGATAATGGCAATAGAACATTTGAACTGGTTGAGATGACATCCGGTATGATTAGATCCCCAGATTCAAACCAAGAGTTGCAGTGGGATGAGTCTTATACTTTTATGGGGGATGGCACATTCGTGAAAATGCGAAAGCGTCCAGACCAGCAGCCATCACAAGAGTCCGGTTCCTACGAGACTACTACCCTTCAAGACGGAGATTATTATACACTTGTATATAATAATCCTGAAAACGAAATTATTGGTTCTTGTACGGCAAACGGAAAGGAGGTTTTAAGAATCCTAAATGATGACAGGATTAGAAATACATGGGCAATGTGTGACGGCCCTATGATGACCTACGAACTGACTAAATAGATTTTATCAAAACTAACAGATAAGCCAGAATTGAGTCATCAATTCTGGCTTATCTGTTGCTGCACTTTTCTAACTTTTATATCAGTCAAGTAATTGTGCTGCGTGGGTTTTGGTCTTTACTTTATCGATAACCTCTGTTACAACACCATTACCATCTACCTTAAAAGTCATACGGTGTATGCCGTCATATTCCTTCCCCATAAATTTCTTAGGTCCCCAGACACCAAAAGCATTGATCACAGTATGATCCTCATCTGCTAGTAGTGGAAATGGGAAGTCGTATTTTTCAGCAAAGTTTTTCTGGCGCTTTTCTGAATCTGCGCTCACTCCTAGCAGATGGTATCCTTGATCTTGGAGTTCTTTGTAATGGTCCCTTAGGTTGCAAGCTTCAGCTGTGCAGCCTGGCGTGCTTGCCTTAGGATAAAAAAATACAATGAGCTTCTTCCCATTGTAATCTGATAGCTGTACGGTATTGCCGTCTTGATCTGTGGTTTTAAATGCGGGTACTTTGTCTCCTTCTTTAAGTGTTTTCATAGTGTATCAAAAATTTCAGGCACTAATGACCTGCGTTGGATTTATATTTTTTCTTATACTACTAAATTACAAAGCAAAAGAGATAATATGCAACTAAAGATGGATTTAGTATTGGTAGTACCTCCCGGTTGCCTCTTCAGAAAAAATCATCATTATTTCTCTAGATACGTTTATATGTAATCTTACTTTGATAATTTTGAAACCACCTGAAGCACCTCCATTTATGAACAAACAAGAAAAAGTAGATTTTGTCATTGATACATTACAAGAATTATATCCTCAGATACCTATTCCGCTAGATCATAAAGATCCATATACCTTACTCATTGCAGTCCTTATGAGCGCACAAAGTACAGATGTAAGGGTAAATCTAATAACTCCTCTCCTATTTGAGATAGCAGATAACCCTTATGATATGATCAAGCTTTCTGTAGAGGAGATCCGGGAGATTATCAAACCAGTAGGCCTCTCCCCTATGAAGGCAAAAGGAATACACGGTCTATCGCATATACTCATCGATACCTATAACGGCAAAGTTCCCGAGAGCATTGAGCAATTAACGGAGCTGCCTGCTGTAGGCCATAAAACCGCAAGTGTAGTGGTATCTCAGGCATTTGGCATTCCTGCTTTTCCCGTAGATACTCATATTCACAGATTGATGTATCGCTGGGGATTTACCAATGGTAAAAATGTAGTACAAACAGAACGCGATGCAAAGCGACTGTTCCCTGAACATTTGTGGAATGACCTACACCTTCAGATTATTTGGTACGGCAGGGACTATTCTCCAGCAAGGGGCTGGGATCTAGAGAAGGATATCATCACTAAAACGATAGGGAGAAAAACAGTTATCGCAGATTATCATAAAATGATGGAGAAAAGGAAAAAGAAGAAAAAATGAAACTGTTTTTCCGACATTGCCATTTTGATACCTAGTGGGGAAATGGATTGTTTCGCGAAAGCAAAAACCCACACCGGCTACATCAAAAAGCTTAAAAAAAGGAAAACCCCGACTGACTGATCGGGGTTTTCAAAGTTTAGTTGAGGAGTATTTCACACTCCATCGCTTTATAATTATAACACTTAAAAGCCTTACTGAAATTCAATAGAAAATCTATTGTTTCTTGCTTAGGGGTCCTGCTATTCGCCTTATCGTTACCTGGCGAGGGTTTAGAGTAGATTGTTGCCATTTGATTGCGTTTGGTTTTTATGATTAACGCAATTTTTAGGGCAATATTATATCAATTTGTCAAAACAATGTTATTTTGTTCTATCACCTTTCTGAGGTTGATAAGTGCATAACGCATACGTCCAAGAGCAGTATTTATGCTCACACCTGTTCTTTCCGATATTTCCTTAAAAGACATTTCTTGATAAACACGCATTTTGAGCACCTCTTTCTGATCCTCTGGAAGCTCCTCAATAATGCGTCTTACGTCATTATTTATTTGATCTTTTACCATTTGCTTTTCAGCATTAAGGCTACTGTCGCACAAAACACTAAAGATGCTGAACTCGCCTGTATTGCTAAATTTTGGCATACGGTTATTACGACGGAAATGGTCTATCACAAGATTGTGAGCGATACGCATCACCCAAGGTAAAAACTTACCTTCCTCATTATACTTTCCTTTCTTGAGTGTTTTAATCACTTTTATAAAAGTATCTTGAAAAATATCTTCGGACACATCACGATCGTACACCTTTGAATAAATAAAACTATAAATACGTTGCTTATGCCTAGTGATAAGCATTGCTAGTGAATTTTCGTCTCCTTTAATGTAGTTGCTGACGAGCTGGGCGTCTTCTATCAAAACACTTTTCATACGTTACTTTTTGTAGGTTAATAATCTGCAAGGGCGTTAGACCTTAATCGATAATTTAAAAAGTAATGGTATGCTATAAGCGGTTCTGTGTTTTGTTAATAAGTGCCAAATATAATACTAATATGTTAACATTTGTAAAAAAAAATGAAAATTGCACAATAAATTTAAGAAAGGTGCCAATCTATTAGTTTTCCAACGTCTCGCAAGGCTATCATAAATGGTATCTTTGTATACTATCTTAAACTATTGCAATGCTTATAGACGTTAAGGACGTAAATCCTAAGAAGAATATTATCATTAAGGGTGCCAAACTGCACAATCTTAAAAATATAAATGCTGTAATCCCCCGTAACAAGCTTGTAGTCATTACCGGTTTATCGGGTTCCGGTAAGTCTAGCCTAGCCTTCGACACGCTCTATGCCGAAGGTCAAAGGCGGTATGTAGAGAGTTTATCTTCTTATGCGAGACAGTTTTTAGGCCGACTTGACAAACCTAAAGTAGATTATATAAAAGGCATTGCACCCGCTATCGCCATAGAGCAAAAGGTAAACAGTACCAACCCTCGCTCCACTGTAGGAACCACCACTGAGATCTATGATTATCTCAAGCTACTGTATGCACGCATAGGCAAAACGATATCTCCAGCATCTGGCAATGAAGTAAAAAAAGATACCGTAACAGATGTAGTGGGTTTTATTTCCGCTTTCGCGAAAGGCGAAAAACTCCTCCTCCTAGCTCCTATTCATTTAGAGAAAGGGAGAACCATAGAAAATAAACTTGGCGCCCTATTGCAACAGGGGTATGCTAGGATTTTAAGTAAAGGAGACATAAAACGTCTTGACGAACTGGGAACAGATGCTAGAAACGTAAAGGCAAAAGATACCTTCTTGGTGGTAGATAGAATAGTAACAAACCCAGAGGATGAAGATTTTAGCAATAGACTAGCAGATGCAGTGCAAACCGCTTTTTTTGAAGGAAAAGGAGAACTATTTATAGAAAAAATGGCAGATAGCAGTCGCAGGCATTTTTCTAATAAATTCGAGCTGGATGGCATAAGCTTTCTTGAGCCTAATGTGCATTTATTTTCTTTTAATAACCCTTATGGAGCCTGCCCTACTTGTGAAGGATACGGTGATGTTATCGGAATAGACGAAGATCTGGTCATACCTAATACTGGGTTATCTGTCTATGAGAATGCTATTTTCCCTTGGCGTGGTGAGAGTATGTCTCACTACCGCGATCAGTTGGTCAATAGAGCCTATAAATTTGATTTTCCTATCCATAAACCTTGGTTTGAGCTTACTGATGAACAGCAACAACTCGTTTGGGAAGGAAATAAAGAGTTTGATGGACTTCATAAGTTTTTTAGCTACTTAGAATCTAAAGCCTATAAAATCCAGAATAGAGTAATGTTATCTCGTTATAGAGGTAAGACGAAGTGCAATACGTGTAAGGGAAAAAGACTGCGCCCCGAAGCAACTTACGTAAAGGTAGGAGGTAAAAGTATAGTAGATTTAGTAGCACTACCACTAGATGAAGTAGCTGCCTTCTTTTCTAAACTTGAATTGAATGAATTTGACACGACCATTGCCAAAAGACTCTTGGTGGAAATAACCAGTAGATTAGACTTTTTAGATAAAGTTGGGTTGAGCTATTTAACGCTCAACAGGAAATCAAATACCTTATCTGGTGGAGAGTCCCAACGGATCAATCTTGCGACATCTCTCGGTAGTAGCCTTGTAGGGTCTATGTATATTCTAGATGAGCCCAGTATAGGACTCCACCCTAAAGATACAGAGCGCCTCATAGAAGTCTTGAAGTCACTTAGGGATTTAGGAAACACCGTCATCGTTGTGGAGCACGACGAGGATATTATGAAAGCCGCAGATTTTATAATGGATATTGGGCCCGAAGCTGGAACATTTGGAGGTGATGTAGTTGCCGTGGGTGATTATAACGAGATTCTTAAAAGCGACTCACTCACCGCTGGATATCTCAATGGAACCTTAAAAATTGAGGTTCCAAAAAAACGGAGAAAATCTAACTATTATGTTGAAATTGTGGGAGCGCGGGAGAACAATCTCAAAAATGTAACAGCTCAATTTCCGTTAGGAGTATTTACGGCAGTAACCGGAGTTTCGGGTAGCGGTAAGAGTACGCTGGTTAAAAAAATATTATATCCAGCCCTTCTCAAAGCGGTAGGGGGTTATGGTGAAAAGGCTGGCCAGTTTACCGAAATTAAAGGAAACTATAGTAATACCAAAAGTATAGAATTTGTAGACCAGAATCCCATAGGACGTTCTTCAAGATCTAACCCTGTAACTTATATTAAAGCTTACGATGATATACGCAAACTATATGAAAATCAGAAGCTTAGCAAAATAAGAAACTACAAGACTAAGCACTTTTCCTTTAACGTAGATGGGGGTCGCTGTGAGACTTGCAAAGGGGAAGGTGAGGTAACTATCGAGATGCAATTTATGGCAGATGTTCATCTGGAGTGTGAGACCTGTAAGGGCAAAAGATTTAAAAAAGAAGTTCTTGAGGTAACCTTCAATGATAAGAATATAGATGACATTCTCAATATGACCATAGATGATGCTGTGGCGTTTTTTGAGAGTACTGGTGAGGCAAGAATCACTAAAAAGCTAAAACCCTTGCAAGATGTTGGCTTGGGCTATGTGACACTGGGTCAAAGTTCTTCTACATTATCTGGAGGAGAAGCACAGCGTATAAAACTGGCCAGCTTCCTTGTAAAAGGTGCGACTAAGGACAAGGCGCTCTTTATTTTTGACGAGCCTACTACCGGACTGCACTTTCACGACATAAAGAAATTGCTCGCGTCTTTTGAAGCGCTGATTGCAAAGGGTCATTCCATTGTGGTAGTCGAGCACAATATGGATCTGGTAAAGTGTGCAGACTATGTAATCGATATGGGCCCTGAAGGTGGAAAAAATGGCGGCCATATTGTTGCCCAAGGAACTCCAGAAGAAGTTGCTAAAAACAAGAAATCCTTTACTGGTACCTATTTAGCAGAAAAGTTGTAGATTTTAATTGGACACAAAAAATTCCACGTAATACGTATGTAACAACGATAGTACATGGAATTTTAAAATGTTTGCGAAAGCGAAAAAAATCTATTGAGCAGTGTAACCGCCATCTATTGTATAATAGGATCCAGTCACAAAACTAGCTTCATCAGAACAAAGCCAATACACAAGATTTGCCACCTCTTCTGATGTACCCAGTCTTCCTATAGGATGTAATTGTACAAGCTGATCCTTAATTTCATCATCCACCTGATCCAATAAGGGCGTTTGAATATATCCAGGGCCTACGGAATTTATACGCACCCCATCTTTTGCATACTCTAGCGCAGCTGCCTTGGTAAGGCCCACTACCCCGTGCTTAGCAGCAACATAAGCTGCCGAATTTTGAGTTCCTACGCTACCTAGTATGGACGCCATATTTACGATGGCCCCTCCTCCACTCTTTATAATTGCAGGAATTTGAAAATGATTACCATAAAAAACACCGTTGAGATTAATGTCTATTACATCACGCCAATTCTCTAAAGGATATTCTGCACTTTTTGCCATTTCCCCGCCAATACCCGCATTATTAATAGCGTAGTGCAACCCATTAAAATGAGCCATCGTTTTCTTTACCAGATCTTCACATTCTTTATCATTTGCTGTGTCTGCCTTTATAAAAATAGCTTGACTGATCCCATCGTTAATTTCTTGTGCAACAGCCTTGCCGCCTGCTACATCTATATCTGAGACGACTACGTTTGCTCCTTCTTTAGCAAAACGCATAGCAATGGCTTTCCCTATGCCAGAGCTAGCACCCGTTACAATTACCGTCTTATTTTTCATAATGCTATTATTTATTTTTATTTAAATTATTGACTATGAATAGATAAGGGTATTAAGGAATTGCCAAATTGCATTTAATTAACAACAAGGATGAATAGGAGAAGCAAGACGGACCAGTAGTTTATTACTTCAAAATCTCATAACTTTCCGCAATGGGATTGAATACTCTTATACAGAGGATTAAAGATCGTTTTAAGTCAAAGCCGGTAGATACTTCCGTGTTTGATGATCCGTTTGCTAGCCAAATAAGCTGGGAGCCTAAAAATAATGGAGGAGCAAATTTCAAAACGAGAACCCTAGTAGAAGACACTCCTACGCGCTTGATCTATCAAGGTTCTTTGGGTAGTAAGATTTTTGGAGCCCTGTTTATAATCTTCCCCATACTGATTTTCTATTTCCAATTTAACGGCGATAATGCTTCTGGATCAGGTGTTATCCCCTTTATCATACTCACCATTTTTCCGACTGCTGGCATCCTGATCCTTTATGTTGGGTCCAGACCGCTAGTGATTGATACTGAGCTTGGTTATCTCTATAAGAGTTATAAAAAACCAGTAACTACGCGACGTTCTAACCCTTCTCAAAATTGGGTTTCCTTAGATACGGTAAGAGCTATCCAAGTATTAAAGGAAAGTGTACGTTCAGACGATAGCAGCTATACGAGTTATAAGATAAATTTGGTATTTGAAGACGGCTCTAGATATAATGTGGTAGATCACGCCCATCTCTCCTCTATAACCAGCGACGCTCAGCTCATAGCAGAGCTGCTTAAGGTTCCCATTTGGAATATAGTAGATGGAAGCGTTTATTCTCCTAAGAGTAGATTAAAACAAGCTCAAGGGTCATACGACAGTACGCTACAAGAAAAATCCAATCCTGAAAGAAAAACGAGAGATACGCTTGATGAAGATTATGATTCTTTGAAACCTCGAGAATTGTGATGTATACGCTTTCGCGAAAGCAGAACAAACCCTAACTTTAGAGCATAACAACCAGCAATGAAAAAAGCCACGCTCCTTCTATTTTTACTAATTATAAATTTTAGCGGATCCTCCCAAAACGAAACGGAGATCTATCTTTTTGACCTTGAGGTAGTTGCTACTAACGATTTCTTAAAAAATCAGAAAAATATCAGCAACAATGATGGATACGACTCCCAGCCTTATTTTTTAGCTAAGGATGCTTTACTCTTTGCTGGATCCCGAAACGGCCAGACAGAAATTATCCAGTACATCCGTGGGAAACAAAAGGTATTTAATAATACGACTTCCGGCGGAGAATATTCCCCTCAACCTATTCCTGAAGACAGAGCAGTATCTGCCGTACGCCTAGACACAGACGGTTTACAACGCTTATATAGATATACACCACGCGATGCCACATCAACAGTGCTGGTAGAGGATGCTAAGGTTGCTTATTATACGTGGGCTACTAAGGATATCATTGTTTCTGCAGATATTGTAGGAGAAGAATTACATCTCTCTATACATAATACGGCTACTGGCAAAAGTGAAGACTTACAACTAACCGTAGGAAGGTCTTTTCATAGAATTCCAAATTCTGATCTTATAAGTTTTATTGACAAATCCGAAAAGTTATGGATGATAACATCCATTAACCCTATAACAAAAGAAATAAAGCCCATAGCACCTCTTGATGGCGGTGGTGAGGATATCTCTTGGCTTGATAAGAACACTATTCTTCTGGCTAGGGGCGCATCCATTTATAAATATGACCTAACAACTAAGCAATGGTCTAGATTTAAAACATTTGCAGATGAAAATCTCCAAGATCTCTCTCGTATAGCGGTTAGTCCAGAAGGCGACCAACTAGCAGTAGTTTCTTCCTTGTCACCAGCAGTGGCAGTGGATCACCACATACAACCCTATTTAGACCGGGACATCGATGCTTTTGCTGCTGCATTTACAGAGGATGTGGTAGTGAGTAATTTTTTTAGTGAGCCCGATATAAACAATACGAATGAACTTAAAGAGAGCTATTCCAAATGGTTTAGCAAGAATGATTCTATCAATGTAAGCGTACTCAAAAGGATCGTTTTTGAGGATACGGTGATAGATGAAGAGGAAGTTTATGATATCAATGGATCTTATAGACAGGCAACCATCTATAAAGTCAAAAATGGAAAAATAGCTTCTATGACGTTTATTAAATCTAACGGAGCACCAGATGATGCAATAAACGTGGTAAATAGCCAACTCAAAACCTATAACAACGGAGATATTAAGGGGTATATGAAGTTGTACTCAGATGATATTGCCATTTATTCTTTCCCGAACACTAAGCGTTTTGATTCTAGAGACGCTATAAAAACTGGTTATGAAAACTGGTTTGCTATGAAGCCACGTACTATAGCCTCTATAAAAGATAGAATTACCATCGGTAATGTAGTTATTGACTTAGAAGAGCTTAACAAAGATGGCGAGATTTATTATGGTATTGCTATCAATGAGGTAAACGATGGAAGAATTACAAGGACTACATTTTTTTAAAATATCAATTTAGCACTAATCCAAAAATTATAGAACAATGAAAACACTATTTATTTCGATATGTATAGCAGGACTTTCCCTGAGTTCGTTTGCACAAACTGTTCTTCACAATGAAGCTGAAGACGGAGACCTTTCTAGTGATTTTAATAACCCTACCCAGTTTGGAGGTTTAGAAAGTGACAACTTTATAATCACAGCCACACAAGGAGGAAATGGGGATAATGCAGATTATTTTTCTTTTGAGGTGGTAGATGGGGCAGCGTTATTGAGTATCACCGTAGATGGTTATACTGCTACAGGCACCAATAATCAAGCTTTTATAGGAATCCAGCAGGGATCACCCTTTACTCAAGGACCTGCAGATACTATGGCTAGTGATTTATACGGAGGTCTTACTTACGGCAGCCAGAATCTCAATACAGACATTCTTCCTGAAATGGGTATGCTCGGGAACGCACAAGGATTTACACCACCGCTGGATCAAGGAGTTTATACCCTTTGGCTCAATCAAACAGGTCAGGAATCTACCGTGACGCTCAATTTGGAGATCAGTGTTCCAGCGGCGACAGAAGAATTCAACGTAAGCAATGTAACCCTATACCCTAATCCTACACGTGGGGAGATGGAAGTACATTTTCGCGAAAGCGTTCAACTAATAAACATCACTATTGTAGATATCGTAGGCAGAGCGGTTTTTAAAACGACCCATCGTAATTTTGATATTTCCTCGCTTCCGTCTGGAGTTTATTTTGCCACTGTTGAGACAGAACAAGGTACGATTACAAAAAAAATTAGTAAACAATAGTCATCCTTCATTTATGAAACACCTTTATACGTTGCTCGTAGTCACACTCGTAACTCTTAATTGTAAAAATAACACTAAAACCACGCTTGAACCGGACGGTTTTGTAGAAGACACAACAGAAATCCCTAACAATAAAATAGACCATCAACTGAGAAAAGTTAAAAAAGCAACGATTGGTCCTGAGATAGATGGTATGGCAAGTGATCCCATTTGGGATGTGGTGAGTTGGCTGCCATTGGATCAAAGGTGGCTAGGAGAAGAGTACACTCCAGAGGATTTTACAGGAAAATATAAAATGGCTTGGACGCCAGATGCACTCTATATCCTAGCAGAAATCACGGATGATAAAATTTACGATAAAGAATCAGATCCGCTCAAACTTTGGTGGGATGATGACTGCCTTGAAATTTTTATAGATGCAGATAATTCTGGTGGCGGCCATCAGTTTACCCATAATGCCTTTGCTTATCACGTAGCCTTAGATGGTAATGTGGTAGACGTGGCTCCAGGACAGGTTCCCACGCTATACAACGAACACGTGGAGTCTAAGATTTCTAAAATAAGTGATAACACAAGCCTTTGGGAATGTAAAATCACCGTCTATAGCGATGCCTATAGAGATGGCAAAGTCAATGAAGCAATCACGCTTAAGGCCTCACAAAAACTGGGATTTGCCCTCGCTTACTGTGACAATGACAGCAGTGCGGAGCGTGAGAATTTTATAGGATCTGTGGCCGTAGCTGGAGAAGATAAAAATCGCGGATGGATAGATGCTGGAATTTTTGGCACCATAGAATTGGTTGAATAATCTTAAAATTTTGTTATCAATCCCCAAAACATTACTACTAGGCGGTACTTTAGAGATTTGGTTTTTTCCACTTTCGTGAAAATATGAGTGGTACAAATAACTTTTGGGCGAAACCTCCGTGACACGACTAACAATGGCAAATAAAGAAATAACGCATTATTTCGAAAATTTAAAAACTATGAAAAACACACTACCCTACTTCCTTTTTATTTTATTAATAAGCTTTCAAGCTTCGGCACAGACAGACACCCGTATATATGATATTATAGACGCCGTGTCTGCAGAGAGAATCAAAGCAGATGTAAAGACCCTCGTAGCATTTGGAACGCGCCACACGCTAAGCGATACCGTTTCTAAGACCCGAGGCATAGGTGCCGCAAGACGATGGATGAAAGGAGAGTTTGATAACATATCGTCAGACTGTAACGGATGTCTTGAAGTAATGTATCAAAGTGATCTGGTAAAAAAAGGGACCAATCCCCGTATTGTCAACGATGTCGAAGTGGTAAATGTAGTGGCAATACAGCGAGGTACGAAGTACCCTAACCGCTATATTATTATGTCTGGAGACATAGACAGCCGTGTTTCTGACCCTGCAGACTATACCTCAGACAGCCCAGGAGCAAATGACAACGCTAGCGGACTTGCAGGAACCATAGAAGCCTCTAGGGTGCTCTCAAAATATACGTTTGAAAATAGCATCATTTACGTTGGTCTTTCTGGAGAAGAGCAAGGACTTTTTGGTGGCACTGGACTTGCCAAGTATGCACAAGAAAAAGGATGGGACATCATTGGGATTCTCAATAATGATATGATTGGGAATATTACAGGGGTAGACGGAGTGATAGATAATCGCACATTCAGAATTTTCTCAGAACCTGTACCGCCTACTGAGACAGAGCAAGAACGTCGAGCACGCCGTTTTTATGGCGGTGAAGTAGATGGTATTTCGCGCCAACTCGCACGTTACATTCATAACACTGTAAAAACATATATGCCAGAAATGAACCCTATGATGGTGTATCGTTTAGATCGTTTTGGCCGTGGTGGTCACCACAGACCCTTTAATGATGCGGGTTTTGCGGGAGTTCGAATTATGGAAGCGCACGAAAACTATACACAACAACATCAAGACATCCGCACGGAAAATGGTATTAACTATGGGGATACTTTTGAGCACGTAAACTTCCCATATGCTGCAAAACTTACAGCAGTAAATGCCATCAACCTAGCTAGCCTGGCCTGGGCACCTCCCGCACCAGATAATGTAGGAATAGGCGGTATCGTAGAGCCAAGCGCAAAATTAGAATGGGATGCGGTGGATGGTGCCGTGGCTTATAAAGTATATTGGAGAGATACGACTTCCCCTACTTGGGATAATGCTAGGCTCATAAAAGGAGCTACTTCTGCAACATTAGAGGGAATAGTAATTGATAATTTTTTCTTCGGAGTTGCCGCTGTAGGAGCAAACGGCTACGAAAGCCCTGTAACCTTTCCAGGGAGGATCATTAGGTAGTACAGAACAAGAACAATATAAGGTGGTTGAGTGATTTCAAATGCTGAGCGCAGCGTCAGATTTGAAATAGTATCGAAACTACCGAAAAAGTAATAACAATTGCATAGTCCGAATAAAATAAATATGAAAAGAATACTGACAATAGGATTTTTAATAGGGATCACCGCTTTCGCGAAAGCGCAAACCTCCTTTGATAAGGATATCTCATCAATAGAAAACAAGGTCATCGAATGGCGACGTGATTTTCACCAAAATCCAGAATTAGGAAACCGCGAATTCAACACTGCAGAAAAAATAGCCGCACACTTAACATCACTAGGAATTGAAGTCCAAACGGGTGTGGCAAAAACGGGAGTCGTGGGTATTCTCAAAGGAAATAAGCCTGGGAAAGTAGTCGCGCTTCGCGCAGATATTGATGCGCTTCCCGTTACAGAGCGTAATGATCTACCGTTTAAATCTGAAGTGACGACGACTTTTTTGGGCGCCGAAACCGGGGTTATGCACGCCTGTGGTCACGATACGCACACCGCTATACTTATGGGGGTTGCTGAAGTTCTTTCTAAAAACAAGGAGAAAATAAACGGCACAGTAAAATTTATCTTCCAGCCTGCAGAAGAGGGACCGCCTCCAGGTGAAGAAGGAGGAGCAAAACTGATGGTTAAAGAAGGCGTCTTAAAAAATCCTGATGTAGATGCAATTTTTGGATTACACATTAACAGTGCGACTCCCGTAAATACGATTCGTTATAAAGGAGGAGGAACGATGGCCGCTGTGGAGCGTTTTGTAGTTAATGTAAAAGGGAAACAAACACACGGAAGCCAGCCGTGGTCAGGGGTAGATCCTATCCTTATTTCAGCAAAAATTATTGATGGGTTTCAAAGTATCATCTCGCGGGAAAGTAATCTTACTGACGAGGCTGCCGTTATCACGGTAGGTAAAATCACCTCAGGATTGCGTTTTAATATTATTCCAGAAAGCGCAGAAATGATAGGTACGGTACGGACGCTGGATCCTGATATGCGTGAAAAAATCATACGCCGTATGACAGAAATGGCCAGAGACATAGCTAAGGCTTACGGTGGAGAAGCAACGATCGATTGGCAAGAGATGACACTTGTTACCTATAATGATCCAGCACTTACTGCTCAAATGCTTCCTACATTGCAACATGTTGCAGGAGCAGAAAACATCAGTTTACAAAAAGCGGTAACCGGCGGCGAAGACTTTTCTTATTTTCAAGAAAAAGTTCCTGGTTTCTATTTCTTTTTAGGAGGTATGACACCTGGAAATAAAGAAGTATTCCCACACCACACCCCAGATTTCTTTATCGATGAAAGCGGATTCCAATTAGGTGTCAAAGCTTTAAGTCAGATGTCGGTAGACTACTTAAATGCTCAATAAAAAAATATTGTCCGCTCGAGCACAGTCGAGAACTACGTATCAATTGCAAGAGATTACATCCCAGAAATAATAACGTAAATGAAGAACATTAATTTTTTAAGCATCCTTTCCTCAGTATTGGTGCTTTTTACCTCAAGCATGGTTGCTCAAGAAAAAGCAACACCCATCTTTAAAGATGGTGAAGCACAAATAGTAGAGGCATTTGACACACCAGATACTTGGATACGAGAAGATCTGTGGGTTGAGACAGCATTTGATACGGACGGTGACGGCAATCTAGATAGGATGCACGTGGATGTAACCAGGCCCATCCAGACGGACACCGAAGGCCTCAAACTCCCGGTGGTATATGAAACCAGTCCATATTACGCTGGCGTTGCTAGCAATGATCCTAACTTGTTTTACGATGTAAAACACGAGATAGGTGCTCCCGAAAAGCAGATAGCAAATGGTGTAGTGGTCAGAACTGGTAAGAGACCAATAATTTCAAACTCACAAATAAGAACCTGGGTTCCCCGAGGATATATTGTCGTGCACTCTTCTTCTCCCGGAACGGGACTCTCAGACGGTTCACCTACCGTGGGAGGAGATAATGAATCACTAGCACCCAAAGCTGTTATAGATTGGCTCAACGGCAGAGCTCAGGGTTTCACTTCTCGAGAAGGTGATGAAGAAGTAAAAGCATATTGGTCTACTGGTAAAGTGGGAATGACTGGTACTTCTTATAACGGCACTTTACCCCTCGCTGCGGCGACCACTGGGGTAGATGGTCTTGAGGCTATCATACCTATTGCTCCTAATACCTCATATTATCATTATTACAGGTCCAACGGACTGGTACGTTCTCCTGGAGGCTATTTGGGAGAGGATATAGATGTACTTTACAATTTTATACACAGTGGAGACGAATCCAAAAGAGCCTATTCTGATAGTATTGTGCGAGATACGGAGTATAAATTGGGTATGGATAGGGCGACCGGAGATTACAATGACTTCTGGGCAGGACGGGATTACCTAAACGATATGGGACCTATGAAAGCGGCCCTTCTAATGTCCCACGGTTTTAATGATTGGAATGTAATGCCAGAACATAGCTATCGTATTTATGAGAGAGCAAGGGCAATGGGAATTCCTAGTCAGATTTTTTATCATCAGAATGGACACGGCGGTCCCCCACCTATGACGATGATGAACAGATGGTTTACGAGATACTTACACGGTATTGACAACGGTGTAGAAAATGACCCAAAAGCACAGATTGTAAGAGAAAATGACCCACGCACATCCCCTACTCCATATGCAGATTACCCTAATCCTGATGCGACGGAAGTAATACTATACCCTGGAAAAAGTAAAGAAGGAAAAGGAACGTTAAGCTTCAATAAAGCGAAAACAAAAGAGTCGCTAGTAGATGATGCATCGGTTAGTGCTAAAGATATGATGACACTTCCCGCAGCTGCGCAACGATTATTATATACAACTCCCATTCTTAAGGAAGCCCTTCATATTTCTGGAACACCTCAAGTAACGATCAGTCTTTCAAGTAGTAAACCTGCCGCCAATTTAAGTGTCTATTTGGTCTCCCTTCCGTATCAAGAAGGAAAAGACGTGAAGATTACCGACAATCTTATCACGAGAGGTTGGGCAGATCCTCAAAATTATAAATCTATTACAGAAAGTGAGCCACTAGAAAAAGGTACCTTTTACGATGTTACGTTCGACCTTATGCCCGATGATCAGATCATTCCTGCAGGACAGCAAATAGGTTTAATGATTTTTTCTAGCGATAATGAGTTCACAATCTTACCAGAAGCGGGTACTGTTCTCACCGTAGATTTGAACAAAACTCAGGTAACGCTCCCTATTGTAGGTGGCGCAGCTGCAGTGAAGGCTGCTGCAACTTTTTAATTAAAAGATGGCTACAATGAAAAATTTTTCCACCTGTGTTTTGGTTCCTATTCTTTTATTTTCCGCTTTCGCGAAAGCGCAACAACACCTAGAAAAGGAAATCAATGCTATAGAATCAAAAGTGATTGAGTGGCGCCGTGACTTTCACCAAAATCCAGAATTGGGAAATCGCGAATTTAAAACTGCAGCAAAAATTGCTGCACATCTCAACGCTTTAGGACTTGAAGTAGAAACAGGAATTGCAAAAACTGGCGTAGTAGGCATCTTAAAAGGAAAACGTAAAGGAAAGGTACTGGCATTAAGGGCAGATATAGATGCGTTACCTGTAAAGGAACGAGCAGATTTGCCATTTAAATCGGAGGCCATAGGAGAATATCGTGGCGAAGAAGTACCCGTAATGCACGCCTGTGGTCACGATACGCACATCGCTATTCTTATGGGAGTTGCAGAGATACTTACAAAAAACAATGACTTTGCTGGAACCGTAAAGTTTATCTTCCAACCTGCCGAGGAAGGAGCCCCTCCCGGAGAAGAAGGTGGAGCCGAGTTAATGGTGCGGGAAAACGTTCTTAAAAATCCTGATGTAGACGCCATTTTTGGGCTTCATATTGGCTCTGGCCAAAATATTAATACCATCGCTTACAAACCAGCTGGAATAATGGCAGCCTCACAAAGTTTTGAAATCAATGTCGTAGGTAAACAAAGTCATGGCTCCACTCCTTGGACGAGTATAGATCCAATAATGGCCGCAGTAAAAATTATTGATGGATTGCAGACCATCATATCACGTGAGGCACCACTTACACAAGAAGCCGCTGTACTGTCAATAGGAAAGATATCTGGCGGAGTGAGAAGCAATATCATTCCGGAAAGTGCTCAAGTAATTGGCACGCTGCGCACCCTCGACCCAGAAATGCAAAAAATGATCAATGCACGAATGAAAGAAATGGTGCCTGCGATTGCAGGGGCGTATCGTGCAAAAGCGACGATAGACATTGAAGCTGGGTATCCTATCACCTACAACGACCCTACCCTTACCGCACAAATGCTCCCATCACTAGAGAAAGCGGCAGGTAAAGAAAATGTTCACCTTATCAAAGCAATTACAGGAGCCGAGGATTTTTCCTTTTTTGCAAAAGAAGTCCCAGGGCTCTATTTTTTCCTTGGTGGTAAAACTCCAGGAACAACAGAGGCCTATCCTCACCATACTCCAGATTTCTTTATTGACGAAGATGGGATGTTACTAGGAGTAAAAACCTTTGTACAACTTACACAAGATTATCTGGGGCAATAACCCCTACAGGCATTCATAAAAAGCGATAACCTTAGACACGAATATGTTATAAGTAGTTAGGACAATGTGCAGACTATCTTATGATGAAAACTACTTTTTTCGTTGAATAACTACAAAAATAGTTGTTTAACTATATTTTTCGTTGTATGTTTGACATTCAGTAGTTAACATTTTCGCGAAAGCGTAAGAAGAAATACCGATAGATATGGAAAAACTTACGAATAAAGAGGAAGAAGTAATGCACGCCTTGTGGGCGCTAAAAAAGGCATTTGTAAAAGAGCTTGTCGCTACCCTACCCGACGATAACCACTACAATACCGTTTCTACCATAGTGCGTAACCTTGAGGATAAAGGGTACGTTGCGCATCAGGCATTCGGCAAAACGCACCAGTACTTTCCTGCCATTTCCTTACAATCCTATCGTAAGGAGTTTATGGAAAATACAAGTCAGAAGTATTTTAACAACTCCTATAAGAATATGGTTTCCTTTTTTGCCAAAGAGGAGAAGATTTCTGCCGAGGAGCTTAGAGAGATTCTGGCCATTATAGAAAATAAGTAACTTATGGAACTGCTCACCCACCTTATAAAAAGCGCAGCGATACTTTCTCTGTATTATATTATCTACAAACTCCTTCTCACCAAGGATACGTTCTTTATTCCAAAGCGTATATTTTTAGTGAGTGGTATTGTGAGTGCTTTTCTCCTGCCCTTTTTGACATTTGAACAAATTACCTATGAAATCGTTCCAATTATTACAGAGGCACAAACATTTAACTTTGACTCGTCTTTGTATGTAGATTTTGTACCTCACGAGACCCTTGTAACGGCCTCGACATTTCAAATACACTGGCTCCAAGTGCTACTCGTCATTTATATCACAGGAGTGTTACTAATGACGATTAGATTCTTTTTGCAGCTAGCTTCCCTCAAAAAACTTGTAAATGCAGGGCACGTAAAATCTAAAGAAGAACACATCTATATCGAATCTAGTGTACATATCACTCCATTTTCATTTTTTAAGTACATCGTATATAATCCCACCCTCCACTCTTTTGAAGAGCTTACAATGATTTTAGCTCACGAGAGCGTCCATTCCAGACAGTGGCATTCTCTTGATGTAATTCTAGTACACTTAGTACTTATTATACAATGGTTCAACCCAGTAGCTTGGTTATATAAAAACTCGGTAGAAGAAAATTTAGAGTTTATAGCAGATAACGCGGCTATACAGGAAGTAACTAATAGTAAAAAATACCAGCGCGCTCTGGTTAGGGCTTCATCATCCTTGAAACCTGCGCTCACTACAAATTTTTATCAATCATTCATCAAAAAACGAATCGTTATGCTCAACAAACAACCGTCGCACAGACACCATCTTTTAAAACTCGGCCTCATCCTTCCGGCGCTCGCTCTATTTATGTATTCTTTTAATGTAAAGGAGGTTACAGAATATGTGGAAGAAGATAATCCCGCTTTCGCGAAAATGTCAACCACATCCCTAATCGCTGAGGAACCAAATCTTTTTATCGTTACTGCACAAAGTACCGTCGAGGATTTAGACCAAATAGAAAGTACCATAGCTTCCCTCTATCCTCAGTCTCTAGTCAAATTTTCTAACCGTCGTATCGCCAAAAAAGGGATTGTCAAAAGATTTTCATTTCAAACTAAATTTGAAGGGGATACCAAATTCAATACGCGCTTTGATAGAGCGAAGGACGTTAGTGAAGATTGGCAGGGGTATGTCATAAAAATAACCGATCAACAAGAAATCATTGTTGAAGAACAGGGAGAAAATGGGGTTTCCTTCAAAATGGACGTAGACAAGATTGTCTTTATAGACGGAACTGGGATTGTTTTTGATAGGGCTCTAGTACCTGCAAACGAGACATATGATGAGACTAAAAAAGGAACCTATAAGAGGGCAACTTATAACCCACCTATGACACTTCAAGATTCTGTATATAAAAGCTCCACTCCTTCAATACTTGCTTCGCAAAAGGCGATTATAAACACTCAGAACACGTACAGCTTTATTATCACAAAAGATTTTACGCGAGGAGCTATAGACCTTCTCGCTAAGAAGCTTCAGGAGAATCACGGCGCTACCCTGAATGTAAATGATGTGGTGTACAATGATACTGATGAAATTATTAGTATTCGTTTGGACTTTGTTGATGCTAGCGGTAACAGTAAAAATTATAGTGTACAGGGCCAATCCCCTATTGCAGATATCTATATTTATCGTGATGCCAATGGACGTTCTGGAATGGGAAATGCTATTTCTAATAGTGCTATGGAGATTGAACAGGAACTTACTGTGATGCGTAAGCAAATGAAAGCCCAGCGCAAAGCTATGATGCAACAAAGAGATAGTATGCGTGTAGCCGTGGATGTAAGAAGAGAAGCAATGAAATCAGAAATGGAAGAGCGCCGGGAAGAAATGAAAGAAGAAATGCTTAACCGCAATGAAAAGATGCAGAAGTTAAATGGTAAAGCTGAAAAGGACGTACCAGATAGGATTCTCAACGATACATCAGATCAAAGTTATCCAGCTGAGAAAGCTACCTATTATATAGACGGAAAAAAGGTCACTACGCTAGAAGTCCAATTGGTCAACCCAAATGATATAGATAATATATCTGTCCTTAAAGGAGCTGCGGCGATAGATTTATATGGCGATGATGGGAAGAATGGTGTGGTTTTAATAGAGACAAAAAAACCTAAGAAATCGAGGGGTCAACAACTTGTAGTTACTTCAAACCCAGGTACCTTAATTTTAGGGGATGACAGTTATACAAAAATTACCATCACTAAGAATTCTACCGATGAAGAACTTAAAAGCTACAAGAGATTATTTGACGCCAATAATATTGATTATAAATATTATCAAGTAAAGCGCAATGAAAACAAGGAGATTGTTAGGATTGAAGTATCCTTACAGCGTGAGGGAAATGCATCTTCTGCAAAATTTGGTAATGGAGAAACCCCTATTTCAGATATTACGGTTGCCTATTCTAATGAATAATTAAATAGGCATACAAAATTCTCTTTTCGAAAGATCCGCTATTCTGTCCTGAATAGCGGATCTTTTATTGGGAATACATTGACAATAGTACTTCTTGAGAACGTGTAAAAAAGATGAGTTCGCAATTTTTAAGGCTTTTTAGGATGAAAATTGCCTAGCAATACAGGAATGTAGAATAAAACGCCCTTCAAATCTTATAGATATATAGTATTTCAAAAAATATGATAACAATATATCACATTATATAAGGAAACTAAATTACACATCGAAAGTAAGCACGTCATAATAATTATAAATGTATACTTAATTTCATTAAAAGTTTAACTTTTGTTTTGCATTTAGATCTAAAGGCCACTTCTTTGTTTCATCAATAAAAAACAACACATCTATTCATCTTTAAATTATAGTATTATGAGAACTCAAGAAAACAACAATCCGCAACCTAGAACTAACAAGACGCTTTTAGTTTACTCTGTATTTATGTTCAGTTTAATTATGAGCTACACATTAACAGTTTGGCTCACGATGGGTAACTAGATAATGTGAGTCTGCTCAAATTTTCACGAAAGTGAGACATTCATCAATCAAAAAACGTTAATCAATCAAAAAACCAATCACAATGACACGACTTATCATTTCATTTTTAGAACTAATATTTGGATAAATTTTACTCCTCGAGTTGTCTCCATCCATAACGATAGCTTTAAAATCTACTATATTTGCTAGATTTATATTCTAAAGAGACGTCTATGAACATTTTTACATCGCTGGCAAAACTCAATAAAAAGGTTTTACCTTCATATTCAAAAAAGGATTTTGATCTGGCGTCTGCTAAAAAGTGGCAACTTGCTTTAATAGGCTATCGTGCCTGGGTCACAATGAAAGCACTAGACGAGAAGGATGACAAATAAAGGTGTTCTATCCAAAAAAAAAAGCCTCCAGTTTCAAATGAGACTGGAGGCTATTTTTTTGAATTAAGATTTTATAATTTATTCTCTAGAGCACTGGCACTGATGCTTCCGTGTGATTCATTATATACCGCTGTTCCATTTTTTACAAGAATTAATTGTGGGCTCTGGTGAATGACTTGAAAGCGATACCCTACCTCATTCGAAACGTCTCTGTATGCTTTGAGGTCCAGATAATACAGATCCATCTGTGATGCATCTATATCATATTGGGACTCAAACTGTCTCAATGCCATTCGGCTTATACCGCAAGTGGTCGAGTGCTTAAAAATTGCGACAGGTTTTGATTTGCTATCTTCTACGATGCTATCTATCTGGTCTACCGATTTTAATTCCTGCCAAGGCAAAGCAGCTTTTTCCTCACTATTTTTTGACGAAGAGCCTCCCCCAAACATGTTATCAAATATTCCCATTCTATTATTTTTCTGTCAAAAGTAGTCGAAAGATTGCTTTTAAGCGTTTGTGAAAGGATAAAATTGATATAAAAAATGTCAAAAGGTCAGCTATATTGCTGGGTTATAGGACATTTTGTCCTTGCGCATCTATGGAATAAAAATTGACATTTGGACGGTAGAAACGTAAGTTCATAAGAGTTGTTCCTGCGTTTCTTATGACATGAATTTCCTTTTTGATAAGTCGCTAGTTAGTCAATTCTGGAAGGAACTATTAATTTATAAAATCATAACATCCTTTTAAAAGGATATAGAAAAAATATAAAATGAACTTTAATAATTTTACCATAAAATCACAAGAGGCTATCCAGCGCGCACAACAGATTGCGCAGGAAATGGGCCATCAGCAGATAGAAAATGAGCACATTTTTAAAGCTATCTTTGAGATCGATGAGCACGTGACTCCATTCTTACTTCAGAAATTAGATGTAAACGTGCCCCTCTTGCAACAGATACTCAACAGCACACTAGAAAATTTCCCTAAGGTGTCTGGCGGAGATATTATGTTAGGCAGAGAAGCAAACAAGGCTGTGACTGAAGCGAGCATTGTTGCTAAAAAAATGAAAGATGAGTACGTCTCTATCGAGCACTTACTTCTCGCCATTTTTAGTACCAAGAGTAAGATTGCGCAGATTTTAAAAGATCAGGGTGTTACCGAAAAAGATCTTAAAACAGCCATTGAGGAGCTCCGAAAAGGCAATAGGGTTACTTCACAAAATGCAGAGGAAACTTATAACTCGCTCAATAAATACGCAAAAAATCTTAATCAGCTAGCTAGAGATGGTAAGTTAGATCCAGTAATAGGTCGTGATGAAGAGATACGCCGTATCCTTCAAATCTTAACCCGTCGTACGAAGAATAACCCCATCTTAGTAGGAGAACCAGGAACCGGAAAAACGGCTATTGCAGAAGGACTTGCACACCGGATCGTAGATGGAGATATCCCTGAAAATTTACAGAACAAGCAGATTTTTGCGCTGGATATGGGAGCGCTCATAGCAGGAGCAAAATACAAAGGAGAATTTGAAGAACGCCTCAAGGCCGTAATCAAAGAGGTGACTGAGAGTGCCGGTGACATCGTTCTCTTTATAGATGAGATACACACGCTCGTGGGTGCCGGTGGCGGTCAGGGAGCTATGGATGCCGCAAATATCTTAAAGCCAGCACTGGCCAGAGGCGAATTGAGAGCTATAGGTGCCACTACCCTAGATGAATATCAAAAGTATTTTGAGGCAGACAAAGCGCTAGAGAGACGTTTTCAGAAAGTAATTGTAGACGAGCCAGATACAGAAAGTGCTATCTCCATACTTCGTGGTATTAAGGATAAGTACGAAACACACCATAAAGTACGTATCAAGGATGATGCGATTATTGCCGCAGTAAAACTATCCCAGAGATATATCACGAGCCGTTTCCTTCCAGATAAGGCTATTGACCTTATGGATGAAGCAGCGGCCAAAATGCGTATGGAGATCAATTCCAAACCGGAAGAGCTTGACGTACTCGATAGAAAAGTAATGCAACTGGAGATTGAGATCGAAGCTATTAAGCGTGAGAAGGATGAAGAGAAATTAAAAATCTTGAGATCAGATCTCGCAAACCTTAAGGAAGAACGCAATGACTTGAGCGCCCAGTGGCAGTCTGAAAAAGAAATAGTAGAAAATGTACAATCTGCAAAACAAGATATTGAGAACTTTAAACTAGAAGCAGAGAAAGCAGAGCGGGAAGGGAATTATGGTCTCGTTGCAGAGCTGCGATATGGAAAAATTAAAGAAGCCCAAGAACACCTTGAAGATCTTCAAAAAGATCTTGCAGACCAAGCGGAAACCTCACTAATTAAAGAGGAAGTAACGAGTGAGGACATTGCAGAAGTAGTAGCTAAGTGGACCGGAATTCCTGTACAGAAAATGCTACAAGGTGAGCGCGAGAAGCTTCTTAAACTGGAAGAAGAATTGCATAAGCGTGTTGTCGGACAGCAAGAAGCGATTATTGCGGTAAGTGATGCTGTGCGCCGCAGTCGTGCAGGTCTTCAGGATCAGAAGAAACCGATAGGCTCCTTCCTATTCCTAGGTACTACGGGAGTAGGTAAAACAGAACTAGCAAAGGCTCTAGCCGAATATCTCTTTGATGATGAAAATGCGATGACGAGAATTGATATGTCCGAATATCAGGAACGTCATTCTGTAAGCCGCTTAGTAGGTGCACCTCCGGGGTATGTAGGCTATGATGAAGGAGGACAACTTACGGAAGCCGTGAGAAGACGCCCCTACTCTGTTGTTCTATTAGACGAGATTGAAAAAGCACACCCAGACACGTTTAATATATTATTACAGGTGCTTGATGAAGGAAGGCTAACGGATAATAAGGGCCGTACAGCAGATTTTAGAAATACCATTATAATTATGACCTCTAATATGGGTAGTCACATTATAGAAGACCGCTTCAAGTCTATTTCTAATATGAAGGAGGCTACTGAAAGTGCAAAAGAAGACGTTCTTGCGTTACTAAAACAAACTGTTCGTCCTGAATTTTTAAACAGAATAGATGATATCGTAATGTTTAGTCCGCTTACGCGAAAGGACATAAGTAACATTGTAAAGCTCCAGTTTAAAGGAGTTCAAAAAATGCTTGCGCAACAGAATATCACCATTGACGCTACTAAAGAGGCCATAGATTATATCGCTGAGAAAGGTTTCCAGCCAGAATACGGTGCTAGACCTGTGAAGAGAGCGATGCAGCGCGAGGTTCTAAACGAATTATCGAAAGAAATTCTTAGCGGAAAAGTAGCTACAAATAGTATCATTCTTGTGGATGCTTTTAATGACTCGCTAGTGTTTAGAAATAAAGAAGCTAGCGCTGGAGAAGAAGAATAATTAATTTTGATGAAACAGAAAAGGAGCGGATTGATAGTCCGCTCCTTTGGGGTTTATATTTTATCATTCTCTTCATACGATTGCTAACTTATAGATGCACTAACTTTGCTTTATTATAGTTACAACCGTTATAGCTTATCCTAAACCAAAAGCAATGCAAGCTTCAGAAGATTATAGTTTATTGGAAGAAAAACTCAATGTATATACCCACGGTCTTGGGTTTATTGCAAGTGTTGTAGCTTTGATATTCTTAAGCTTTCGCGAAAATGTTACAGCGCTCACAAAATTCAGTTTTATCGTATTTGGGCTGAGCTTGTGTATTCTCTACTTTGCCTCGACGGCCTATCACAATGCGACAAAGCCTCTTCTTAGAGCTAGACTTAAAGTATTTGATCACTCAGCGATATATGTTTTAATTGCAGGTACTTATGCACCTTTTACTTTAGTAACACTTGAAGGTCAAACAGGATGGATTTTATTTGCCGCCACGTGGATTATTGCGCTACTTGGGATTGTTCTCAAGCTATTTTTTACGGGAAAATTTGATATCCTTTCTACGGTACTTTACGTAGCCATGGGGTGGCTCATAGTCTTCGCCTACAAACCACTTATGGAAAATCTTGACCCCTTAGGAATACAATGGTTGTTTGCAGGAGGAATATCCTATACGATCGGGGCAGTTCTTTATAGCATTTCTAGAATTCCGCTCAATCACGCGATCTTTCACGTTTTTGTACTGTTAGGAAGCTTTTGTCACTTTATGGCCATCTACTTTTATGTAGATTAAAATGAGTTAGCGCATTTTCGCGACAGCGTAACTTACAATTCAAGTTTGATTCTCATTATATCGCTTCTCTATACCTTCTATATCTTTAATCATTTTACGGGTCCACTCTAGTTTCTTGTGAAATAATTCTTCCTGAGACAGCTGCCACGGGATGTTAGAAGATTTTAACTTAGTCATAATATGTTGTAGCGTGATAGCCGCAGAAACGGAAATATTGAGACTCTCCGTAAAACCCGCCATCGGGATATAGATAAAATCATCTGCCTCTTCCATTACGATGTCGCTCAAGCCCTCGGTCTCCCTACCAAAGAATATTGCTGCTTTTTCACTAATATCAAAATCTTCAAGTCTATGCGCGTTTTTATGAGGTGACGTAGCTACTATCCTATATCCTTGCTTTTTTAACTTTTGAATGCAATCTGCGGCGCTGCTCTCCTTGTAAACATCCACCCATTTCTGAGCGCCCATCGCAATCTCTTTATCTATCTGTTTTGTGTTTACTTCTTCGATTACGTATAATCCCTGCACCCCAAAAGACTCACAACTACGTATCACAGCACTTGTGTTGTGTAGTTGATATACATCCTCCACCACCACCGTAAAGTGACGGGTGCGCTGTCTGAGGACTTTATCAAATAATTCTATACGTCTTTCCGTAAGAAAAGTTTGCAAATATTCTAAGAGTTTATGATCCATCGGGTTTGTTTGTACCTCAAAGATACTGTACTTTTAAATGAACAAAAGCAGGAAAATGAAGCAGAAAATAGCAGTACTCACAGGTGCTGGGATAAGTGCAGAGAGCGGTATACATACGTTTAGGGATGCAGATGGTCTCTGGGAAGGGCACGACGTGATGGAAGTAGCGACCCCTCAGGGCTGGCTAGCAAACCAAGAACTTGTGCTTAACTTTTATAATGACAGAAGGCGTCAATTACATGAGGTCGAGCCAAACACTGCTCACCATTTGCTCGTAGCATTGGAAGACGCTTATGATGTACATATCATAACCCAAAATGTAGACGATTTACACGAGCGGGCGGGAAGCACAAACGTGATCCATCTACACGGAGAGCTGCGCAAAGCGAGAAGTACGAAGGACGAAAGCGTCATTATAGATTGGAAAGGAGACCTAAAAAAAGGCGATTATTGTAAACTGAATAGCCAGTTAAGACCACATATTGTCTGGTTTGGAGAAGAGGTGCCTCTTCTGGATAAAGCGGCTGAAATTGTGAGCGAGGCTGATCATATCCTAATTATAGGCACCTCTATGCAAGTCTATCCAGCTGCTGGACTTATAGATTATGCAAAAAGTGATACGCAAATCTATTTTATAGATCCTAAACCGTCACTAAGAGAACGGAAAAATCTCAAAATTTATACAGAGAAGGCAACTACAGGGGTACAAAAAGTGGTCTCACATCTATTAGCAGACTAAAGTGACTCAAGGAGAATTATATAGGGAACTCCACTTTTTAAATCACAGTAGGGAGCAAAGAGTTTATTATGCTCAGATGATCGTAGATAATCCTGAGCTTATTCCCGATCTTATAGAGATCCTGTTTTTAATAGATGACCCATTGTCCAAAAAAGCTGGGTGGTTGTTAGAATTTGTAAGTAGAAATGATATAGGTGTTCTTCTACCCTACTTAGATAATTTTTTTGAGAATCTACATACCGTCTATAAAGACGCTGTTCTCAGGCCTGTTGCTAAAATCTGTGAAATGATTGCGCTAGCATATTATAGAGAAGAGAATGAAAAAGTAAAAGACGCTATTACTCAAAAGCATAAATCAACAATGATAGAGGTGGGGTTTGACTGGCTTATAACAGATCAAAAAGTGGCTGTCAAGGCATATACGCTCACTACGCTCTTTTTATTAGGTACAGAAGTCCAATGGATACATCCTGAAATGGAAAAGATTATGGAAAATGATTATCCTAACCAAAGTGCAGCTTACAAGGCTAGATGCAGACATATTTTAAAAGCTATTAACCAAATCCAAAAGAAAAAATAGAACAAAAAAAATCACCCGAAGGTGATTTTCTGTTTTCTTAAGAATTGCTAAAAATTATCCTTTTGGCATAATTACAGTATCAATTGCGTGTATTACTCCGTTTGAAGCTGGCACGTCTGTCATAATGATTACTGATGTTCCTCCTTTGGCATCTTTAATTACAACGTTTGCTCCATCCATCATAAGAGTGATTGATTCTCCCATTACAGTATTCGTTGTGAATTTTCCGTTGTTAGCTTTTATTGCTTCTACAACATCTCCTGCCATATACTTTCCAGAAACTACGTGGTACGTTAAAATATCAGTAAGCATTGCCTTATTTTCTGGCTTTACTAAAGTTCCTACGGTTCCTTCTGGTAATTTATCAAAAGCGGCATTAGTAGGTGCAAATACTGTAAATGGCCCTGTACTATTTAAAGTATCTACTAATCCAGCTGCTTTTACTGCAGTTACTAGTGTTGAGAAATTTTCATTCCCTACTGCTACTTCTACAATTGTTCCTGGTGCTTGTGTTGCTGGTTCTTCAACTTCTACTTGCGCCTCTGCAATAACTTCGTTTTCAGTTTCTGCTGTTTTCTTTGTATTCTCTGCACAAGATGCAAAAAGTAATACGGATCCTGCGAGTGCTAAAAATGTCTTTTTCATAATAATCTATTAATTGGTTTATATTTTGTTCAAAGATAAATTCAAAAACTTAAACAATTTGCCAAATTTATACTAATATCTAGTTAAAGGATTAAAAATTATCCAATAGGCTTTTGCTAAAATTTGATTTCTTCTAACAGTAAAAATGAATTGCGCTTTGCTATTCTTAACTAAATACGAACCATAGTCAATTTTGGATCATTTCCAATGTATGAAAGCAATCTCAACATTTAATAAAATAATCTTACATTTGATAACTAACCAAACATTTTATATATGAGACGAATATCAATAGTACTACTTATGAGCCTTTTTGTGAGTATGACCGCCTGCAAAGAAAGTAAAGGTGAAAAGCTCGAGGATAGACTTGAAAATAAATCTGATGATCTAGAAGACAGGTCTGACGATTTAGAAGACGCATCTGATGACATTGAGGAAGCGGTTGATGATATGGAGGATGCTTTAGAACACTTTCAGAATGCCCTTAATGAGGTAGAGAATGATGAAGATCGTGCTATGATTAGAGCAAAAATTATCGCAATTTTAGATGCTCACGATCAGAAGTTCCAGACAGAATAGATCTATTTTCAAAAACATATACCCTACTAATTATCCCTTTCTTGACTGAGAGGGATTTTTTTTTGCTTTCGCGAACGCTTAATTAAAGGGCTCCATTAACATCCTTTTAAGAAATTCAAATTAGGTTTTCTTTAACTTTATTCCCTTACCATAACTGTAATAAATCAACCGAATGAAAAAACGCTTCTTACTCCTAGTACTGTGTGCTTGCACAGTAGTATCTGCTCAAAAACTTGATATGTCTTTATTTAAAGATATGGAACCACGTAATATAGGACCTGGCGGGATGTCTGGTCGTGTTACTGCTATTGATGTAGTGACAGACAACCCAGACATAATGTATGTAGGTACAGCCTCTGGTGGCCTGTGGAAGAGTACTTCAGGAGGTATAAAATGGGATCCTATTTTTGACAATGAGCTTACTGCATCCATCGGGGCTGTGGCCATACAACAATCTAACCCTTCTGTAATCTGGGTAGGTACTGGAGAAGGAAACCCTAGGAATTCGCTTAACGGTGGTTACGGGATTTATAAGTCCCTAGACGGTGGTAAATCTTGGATATCTATGGGGCTTGAGAACACAAGACATATCCATAGAGTCCTTATTGACCCTACGAACCCAGATGTGGTTTATGTAGGTGCTATAGGTTCTCCTTGGGGGGAGCATCCTGAGCGTGGAGTTTTTAAAACTACAGATGGAGGTAAATCCTGGAATAAAATACTTTTTGCAAATAATAAGACCGGTGTAGCAGATATGGTTATGGACCCTACCAATCCTAATAAACTTCTAGTAGCGATGTGGGAACACAAGCGCGACCCTTGGTTTTTTAAATCTGGTGGAGAAGGTAGTAGCCTTCAAATGACGCACGATGGTGGTCAGACTTGGAAAAAACTTACGGATAAGGATGGATTGCCTAAAGGAGAATTGGGCCGTATAGGTTTATCAATAGCTCCTGGAAGTCCAAACGTCGTTTATGCACTTATTGAATCTAAAAAAAATGCCTTATACAGATCTGATGATGGCGGCTTTAATTGGAAAAAAGTAAATGACAAAAGCGATATAGGGAATAGACCATTCTATTACTCAGATATACACGTAGACCCAGAAAATGAGAACAGAGTTTTTTCTGTATTCACCTACGTAAATGTTTCTGAGGATGGAGGGAAAAATTTTGACCAACTTATGGGCGCTTACGGGGTAGATAACGGGGTACACCCAGATCACCACGCCTGGTGGATCCATCCTAACAATGGTAAATTTATGATGGATGGTAATGATGGAGGTCTTAATATTACAAAAGACGGGGGAAAAACCTGGAGATTTATAGGTAATCTCCCCGTAGCACAGTTTTACCATATTAATGTAGATAATGAATTTCCTTATAATGTGTATGGCGGTATGCAGGATAATGGATCTTGGAGAGGTCCGGCGTATGTATGGAGAGATCAGGCTATACGTAATAGCTACTGGCAGGAAATCTCTTTTGGGGACGGGTTTGATGTTGTGCCAGACCGTGATGATAGTCAGTATGGCTGGAGTATGAGCCAGCAAGGTTCCGTAAGTCGTTATGATTGGAAAACAGGAAATAATTATGGAGTAAAGCCTACCCATCCAGATCCTGATATGATGTTACGCTTTAACTGGAATAGCGCAATTAACATAGATCCTTTTGATAATAGTACCATTTATTTTGGAAGTCAGTTTGTACACAAGTCTACAGATAAAGGGCTCACGTGGGAGGTTATATCTCCAGACCTCACTACTAACGATCCAGAAAAACAAAAACAAAGCGAGTCTGGCGGTCTTTCTATGGATGCCACGGGCGCAGAAAACTTTACGACCATTTTAGTCATAGAACCTTCACCTGCAGAGCGCGATATGTTCTGGGTAGGTACAGACGACGGGCGCGTGCATTATACTCAAAACGGAGGGGAGTCCTATACAGAAGTTTCAAAAAATCTTAATGGCCTTCCAGAAGGTAGCTGGATTGTGCAAATCAAGGCGAGTCAGAAAAACAAAGGTGAAGCGCTTCTCGTAGCAAATGATTACAGGAGATTTAATTACACCCCCTACGCGTACAGAACCACAAATTATGGTAAGACCTGGACGAGAATAGTCGATGAAAATGACGCACAGAGCTATGCGCTCTCGATAATAGAAGATCCTGAAGAACCAAATCTTATGTTCTTAGGAACTGATGATGGGCTATATGTTTCTATAAATGCAGGAAATGACTGGCAAAAATGGACAAAGGGTTTTCCTACCACTTCGGTAAAAGATTTAGTAATTCATCCTCGGGAGCAGGATCTCGTGATAGGGACCTTTGGCCGTGCGGCTTGGGTATTAGATGACATAAGACCTTTACGTGCTATTGCTAGGGATAAAAGTACGCTTTCGCGAAAATTACAACTCTTTACACCACCCACAGCATATCAAGCTTCTTATCAGCAACCTACGGGAAGTAGATTTCCAGGTGATGCTGAATACGGAGGTGAAAACAGAAAGAGTGGTGCTCCGATATCTTACTTTTTCACGAAAGTGGAAGAAGAAAAAAAGAAAGAGGTAGACAATGAGGAAGATGAAAGTGAGCCCGACAAATCAGAAGAAGATGAAAATGCAGTAAAATGGGATTCTCTTCACCTTAAAATTTATGATGGAGCGAGAGAAATACGCCATTTAAAATGGAAAACCCCAGACAGTACTGGACTTTATACTGCAAGGTGGTACTTAAGAGAAGCTGGAGGCGATAGACCTAGTCGTTCCACTAGAGAACGCAAGAATGAGCCAGGAGGTGTATCTGTAAAACCGGGCACCTATAAACTAGTAATGAGTTATGGAGATCAAATGAGCGAGTCTACTATTACTGTAGAAAGTGATCCCCGCTTGGATATTTCGCAAAAGGCAATAGAAGACTCTTATAACGCTGGGAAACTATTACAGACGTACACACAGACCGCTGCAGATGCGGTAAGTCAACTTGTGGAAAGTAAGTCACTAGCCAAAGATTATAAGGGTATGATCAAAAAACTTGATGATGATAAAAAATTTAAGGATGATGTAAAAGAGATAGATGCCATGGTGAAGAGAATTGATTCTGTAATGGCGATGTTTATAGGAAAAGTAGATAAGCGCCAAGGGATCACACGTAATCCAGAAGTCACGGTAATGAACCGTATCTATCAGGCAAGTGGGTATGCTCAGAGCAGACCTAACGGATTGACAAGCACCGAAACTATGCTAATAAATAATGCCAGGGTTGAGCTCGAAAAAGCACTTAACGCTACAAATGAGTTTTATACTACGGAGTGGAAACCGTTCCAAAACCAATTACAAGAAATGAATCTGGATATGTTTAAGGAAGTTCAAACGTTTAAAATCGACTAATGAAGCATTTTTTATTAATTACTTTATTAGTGATACTGGGCACCACCGTAGCTAACGCCCAAAATCCTGGAGAAGACAAGCTAGGTTCTTGGGCAATGCTTTTTACAAACAATAGAATTTCAGAAAAATATAGTATACACGCAGAAGCTCAATATAGGACCTATGAATTTGGTACTAATTTTAATCAGCTACTTTTGCGTACTGCTTTAAATTATGAGGTGTCAGATAACGCTATGCTCTCAGTGGGCTATGGATATATCACAACAGATACGAGCTTTGAAGAGATTATAGATGAGAAAAATGTGAGGGAAAACCGACTTTACGAGCAGTTTGTGTTACGTAATGCTATCGGTAACTTAAAGTTTAGTCATAGGTATAGGTTGGAACAGCGTTTTATTAATAGATCTGGAGGAGATAATACGACTGAGCATAGAGCACGTTATTTTCTAAGGGTCACGTATCCCCTAAGTAATTCTTGGTTTTTAACTGCCTATGACGAAATTTTTATCAACCTTCAAAATGATTTCTTTGGACAGAACAGACTTTATGGAGCGGTAGGTTATAATTTTAATAAAGATGTTAATCTGCAGATAGGATATCTTAAAAATGACTTTTCTGTTGATACTTTTGACCGCTTTCAGCTAGCGCTTTTTATAAAAACAGATCTCAGGAAGCGTAAAAATTAATAATTAGAGAGGTGGTGAAGCTGCGTAAAATTTATTTAATTTCAGGCTACCTACGTACTCCCAATTTTTTACACGGCTTAGGAACTATCCTATTCCTTAGTATCATCGAAAATTAACAATATGCGCTCAAGTAAAATAAATTTTTCCAACGCTCACGGGGAGTTATTATCAGGAAGATTAGATCTTCCTGCAAATCAAGATCCGCATAATTTTGCAATTTTTGCTCATTGCTTTACGTGTACAAAGGATTTTAGTGCTGTACGTAATGTTAGTAGAGCACTTGCCTCGCAGGGTTTTGGTGTTTTGAGATTTGATTTCACGGGTTTAGGAGATAGCGAAGGAAAATTTGCAGACACTAACTTTTCTAGTAATGTGCAGGATTTAGTAAGTGCGGCTCAATTTTTAAAAAAGGAGTATAAAGCTCCTTCCCTACTTGTAGGCCATTCTTTAGGAGGAGCGGCGGTTATTTTTGCAGGAGGTGAGATAGAAACCGTACAGGCAATAGCAACCATAGGGGCACCAAGTAATCCTGTGCACGTTCAGAAACAATTGGGTGCTAAATTAGATATCATAAAATCTGAAGGTGAAGCAGAGGTAACACTTGCTGGAAGGCCATTTACGTTTAAAAAGCAATTTATAGAAGATCTTGAAAGCAGTTCTTGTGTGGATGCGGCTAAAACGCTACATAAGGCACTTCTTATTCTTCACTCACCACAAGATGATACGGTATCTATAAAAAATGCAGAGGAAATTTACCAGGCGGCACATCACCCAAAAAGTTTTGTCACCTTGGATGGCTCAGAACATTTACTCATTGATAAGGAGAATGCATCCTATGTAGGTAAGATAGTAGCTGGATGGGCGGCACGATATATACCTATTCCAGAAATTGAAACTATCAACTCTACTCATCAAGTAGTAGCTAGCTTAGATAATGAAGACGGATTTTCAACGCAGTTAAAATTAGGTAATCACTACCTCAAGGCAGATGAACCAGTTCGTGTGGGTGGTAACGACTATGGCCCTACTCCTTACGAACTTTTAGCTGGAAGTCTTTCTGCGTGTACGGCAATGACCATTCAAATGTACGCTAGGCGTAAAAAATGGGAGATAGAAAATGTAGAAGTACATACGAGCTATTCAAGAACGTATGCAGAAGATTGTGATCGTTGTGAGAGTGAAGAAGCAGCAAAAATAGATACTTTCCATAGAGAGATTAAAATTGTTTCTGAACTTGACGAAAAGCAACTAAAGCGAGTGCTTGAAATAGCAGATAAATGTCCTGTGCACAAAACCTTACTTAGTACGACTCAAATAATTACTAAATTGGCTTAGACAAGGATGTCTTTACTTATTTCTTCCAAAATAACGGTTCATTTAGGCGATAGAGGTCTAGTGGTACCGGATGAAGAAGTCCTAACATTTTTAAATGCCGGTCATAAAAGAGTTTTACTAAAGGCTTTTTTCAAAAACAAGACCGTTGAGACTCACGTAGCACTGAGAAAATTAAATAATCAGTACGTGGTTTACTTTGGAAAACAGTTTCAAAAGGAACTGGGTATATTCCCTTCAGATTTTTTTGAAATACAATTTATTGAGAACACTACTAAGTACGGTGTTGTTATTCCAGATGCTTTTAAAGCCGTTCTAGAAAGCGACCCAGAAGGGGCTTTTATTTTTGAATCACTTACAGATGGAAAAAAGCGCAGTCTTATTTACCATATCAAACGTTATAAATCTGAGCAAACTCAAGTTGACAAAACACTCCTTATTTTTGATAATCTCAAAAGAGGTATTCGCGATCAACGAGAGCTTATAAAGGCTTAGTTGTCATTTATTTTTAAAATTTTCGCGAAAGCGTTTAAAGTAGATTTTTGTTTCTAATAAAGAATTGATGTGAATTTTGACATAGGGACGCAACGTAAAGGCACATCTTGCATCTACTATTAAACACAAAGAATATGAAATTATTTGATACGATGATTTTGGGATGTCTATTACTTCAATCCTGCTGTTACAGTGGGGACTGTAATGATGAAGGGGTAGACCCCATAGCTGTATTTTCTGAATATACTCCAGTGATACTTGATCGACCTACCTTTGAGACTAGTGTAGAACTCCAAGATTCCCGAGCCATAGCACAATCTGGAAAAATTTATGTTTTAGGAGAACTTCTTTTTGTAAATGAAGTAAATGAAGGTTTTCACGTGTTTGACAATGCAGATCCTACCTCCCCTATACCGCTAAGTTTCATAAAAGCCCCTGGAGCAACAGATGTGGCCATCAAAAATAATGTCTACTATATCAATCAGGCGGTAGATCTTATTGCTGTGACCTATGACAAGGTTTCGGCAAATCTGGTGGTAACAAAAAGAATACGAGATATTTTTCCGGTTAAAATTTCACCAGATGGCTACTACCCTAACGTTCAAGAAGGATCTGTGGTAGTTGATTACAATGTAAACTAAGAATGATGAAAAAAATAATATATATACTTTTTGTTGGATTATTTCTTACAGGATGCTCAACGGATAGTGCGACAGACAGTGCAAGCGGGGAAAGCATAGGACAAGGTGGATCTCTAGCTACATTTGCCATAAAGGGAGATTACCTTTACTCCGTTGACATTACCACTCTCAAGGTTTTTAATATAGCAGACGGCACCAACCCTGTGCAGGTAAACACCGTAGACGTCGGGTTTGGGATTGAAACGATATTTAGCTATCGTAATTATTTATATATAGGCTCTCGAAATGGGATGTTCATCTATAATGTGAATAATCCAGAATTTCCAGAATACCTTTCTTCAGTAGAACATTTTACCGCTTGTGATCCTGTAGTAGCAAATGATCAGTATGCTTTTGTAACACTTTGGAGTGATACAGGCTGTGGCAATTTTATAAACCAACTAGAAATTTATGACGTTTCTGATGTACTCAATCCAGTCTTAGTAAGTACAAGAAATCTTACTTTTCCCAAAGGACTCGGCCTTTATGGGGATTACCTTATTATCTGTGACGATGAAATTAAAATTTTTGACATCTCAGATCCAGCAGAATCGGTGTTAGTTCACAGTATAGATAGGCTTGCTTTTGATGTAATTGTACAGGGCGATCTGTTAATTGCTATAGGTGATGGAGGCGTATACCAATATTCTCTAAATCAAGCAGATATTACTAATACGACCGAATTAAGTAGCATAACTATATAAAAGCTTTCATAAAGCCATAGTAAATGTGCGGTAGGTCTTGTATATTAGGGGTTCAATAAATTTACTAACCTAAAAATTAAATGATGAGAACTAAGTATATCGCAGTCGCAATAGTTGCACTTGCTACAATGGCAAGTTGTAAAGGCGACAAAAAAGAAGTAGAAAAGGAAACAGAAGTTGAAACTATTGAAGTTACAGAAGTGGAGCCCGTAAAAGTAGCCTTTAAGCTTGAGCCAAAAAGTGATAGCAAGGCAACAGGAAGTGTTGTTTTTAAGGAAGAAGATGGACAAGTAAAATTTACAGCCGTGATAAGCGGTCTCAATGAAGGTACGCACGCCATACACATACACGAAAATGCAGATTGTTCAAGTGCAGATGGAACATCTGCAGGAGGTCACTGGAACCCAACGGCACAACCTCACGGGAAATGGGGAGATCCAGCGGGCTATCACAAAGGTGATATAGGTAATTTTCAGGTAGATGAAAACGGTAATGGTACCATAACAGTTACTACAGACGAGTGGTGCATAGGTTGTGGAGATGCAAATAAGGACATTTTAGGAAAATCTATTATCGTACACCAAGGTACGGATGATTTTACATCTCAACCTAGCGGTGATGCTGGTGCAAGAGTAAGTTGCGGCGGTATCATTAAATAAGATTTAAAACATTTAATTATAAAATTTCCATCTTGGAGAAATCCAAGATGGAAATTTATTTTGAATTATAATCATATGAGAAAACTAGTACTTTGCATTACCACTACCCTTTTATTATCAATAACATTAACTGCACAAATAAACTTTGAACGAGGATATTTCATAAAGGAAAATAATGAAAAAGTAGAATGTCTAATCAAAAACGAAGATTGGAAAAACAACCCTACAAATTTTGAATATAGATTAAACAGTTCCTCACAAGTATTGAAAAACAACATTGCTTCTGTAAAAGAGTTTGGAGTATTAGGTAAATCGAAATATGTTAGGGACTATGTAGAAATTGATAGATCGAGTGAGAATATAAGAAAACTTACGTCATTGAAAAACGCCATTCTCTATAAAGAAAAATTATTTCTAAAAGTGATTATAGAGGGTAAAGCTAGCCTCTATTCATATAATGACGGTAGCTTGCAGCGCTTCTTTTATAAAATCAATAATGAAGACATAAAACAACTTATATATAAAAAGTATAAAGCTTCTACTAATAAAATAGGTAGTAATGAAAGGTACAAGCAACAGTTATTGACTGATTTAAAATGTCAAGATATAAACTTAGGTAAAATTGAGAACCTTAACTATAACAGAAGCGATTTGGTAAGGTTATTTACTACATATAATATTTGCAGTAATTCAGAAAATACTAATTATACAAATAAAGATTCCTATGATTTTTTTAATCTTAACGTGAGACCAAGATTAAGAAGTTCTTCATTGACAGTTTCCAATTCAGTATTACCATCAAGAAATACCATGTTTGACCGTAAATTAAGTTTTGGAATTGGTCTTGAAGCGGAATTAGTTTTGCCTTTTAATAAAAATAAATGGTCATTGATTTTGGAGCCGACGTATCAAAGGTACAAGAATTCAGTGACGAAGTCTGCTGATATTATTAATGGCGGTACAATTACGGCTACCGTAGATTATTCATCTTTAGAAATACCCGTTGGGATAAGACACTATTTATTTCTTAATGATAACTCTAAGTTTTTCTTAAACGGATCTTTGATTCTTGACATTTCTTCAGAATCATCTATTATATATACTAGATCTGATGGATCATTTTTAGAGTCAATTCCTGTAGCAGATGCTACGGGAAATCTCGCTATAGGTTTAGGATATGTATATAATAATAGATATAGTGTTGAAATACGTTATCAATTAGATAGAGACATCCTAGGAGACTACCGTTCGTGGAATTCTGGGTATAACACCACTGCGATCATAATAGGTTATTCAATATTTTAAAATCCATATTAATAATTAATAAAAAAGGCCTTACAATTGTAAGGGCTTTTCTAGTTCTGTTAATGGAGATTACTTTTTAGTAACTGCTGTAGAGGATGCTTTCTTTAAACTTGTTGTCATCTCTATGGAAAGAGCGCTACGTTCAAATTTCATCTTTCCCGCCATTGTTTCCAGTACACACGTACCGTCAGTGCCAAGTTCTAAAATCTTACCGTGCAAACCACTTTTTGTAATCACACGATCTCCTTTAGAAAGTTCTTTATCAAAGTTCTTCTCTTGTTTTAATTTCTTACGCTGCGGTAATACAATAAAAAATACTATAAATACCGTAAAGAGTAATAATGGACCTAAAATCCCTTGCATTCCTTCCATAAAATTACTTAGTTGCTGCTGGAGCGTTTACAAATGCTTTGATACGTACAGTTTCTGTACCTCTCTCCGTATTTGCCTTTATGGTTACTGTTTTAGTAACTTGATTTGCACCACTTCCGTTGTACTTTACAAGTAACTCCCCTTTTTCTCCTGGAGCTACTGGATTTTTTGAGTATTCTGGAACTGTACATCCACAAGATGATTTTGCGTCTACAATTACTAATGGAGCCTTTCCTGTATTAGTAAAGGTAAATTTATGCTCTACAGTGGTACCTTTATCTATTTCTCCAAAGTCAAACTCAGTCTCATCAAAAGAAATCACCGGATACACAGCTGCTTGTGCATCACGAGCTGCTGCTACCTCTACATTCTCTTCATTTACTTTGCTAGCTGCATCTTCCTTACAAGAGGTAAAGACCATAGCAGTTAGTACTCCTAATACTAATAAACCTTTTTTCATTGTTGTTTTTTTAAAGTTTTAATGATTTGTAAAAGTAATAAAATTATAATTATTGTAAACCCCTACCCTCTTTCTTTAACTTATTATCCTTTTCATAGCTCTTTACAAGCTTGTCAAGAATCCCATTTACAAAGATGCTACTCTTAGGTGTAGAATATTCCTTGGCTATTTCTAAGTATTCGTTTATAGAAACTTTTACGGGTATGGTGTGAAACTTTAAGAATTCACATAATGCCATTTTTATGAGAACCATATCTACATCTGCAATGCGCTCCTGATCCCAATTAGGAGTATTATCGGATATTTCTTTTGTGAGAAATTCGTCATTTGCCATTGTCTGTTCTAAAAGATTGATCCCAAACATTTTATCTTCTTCATTTTTATACAAAGGAGGTAAAAAAAGGCTCTCCGTAGATCCGGGCTTTACTTTTTCTAATCTTTTAAGTACAGCCATATTTACCATAGGCAAATCATCTATCCACGTAAGACGCGTGTCTTCTATATAATCGTAAAGCTTGTCGTTAGGCGCTATAATTTTAGTGTATGCTTTTACTAGAAATTTTCTGTCTGTTTTAAAGTCATTTTCCTCAGCAGCCATATATTCCTTATAGAGCTCGCTTGCCATAAGTTCGTTATAGATGACTTTTACATACTCATCATCCATACGCCAGTTTTTTAACTTTCGTTTGGATAAAGCTTCCTGTAAACTTTTATTATCAGATAATTTTATGAGAACCTCATTTGCGATAAATCTGGTATTGGGATTTAACTCATCTTCGGTAGCTAAGATCTTTTTTGATTCTTTTTCTTGTTGCGCTTTCGCGAAAGCGTGTACCTCCACCATCAAGTCGAGCATCAACAGATAGAGATTATACATCTGCTCAGAGCTCTCTGTGATAAACTTTGCCTCAGACTGAAGGTTAAACTGTTTCTTGCTACCTATAGCATAGATAGCTTGCATTACTTTGACACGGATGTGGCGTCTATTTAACATAGATCAAAGAACTTTTAAAGTTGAAAAAGAGCGGATTCCCTTTTTTTAAATCGGTGCAAAAATAAGGTTTTTTAGAAACGTAACACTAAGAGATGTCTAATAGTTATTTACTTTAAAAATTCTGGTCGATCACCCCCAATTTATAATGCAATCCCGCTCGCACAGGTCTTAAAAATGTCCGAACTTAGCCTTTTCTATGTGATGAAAGATGTATGGGTGCACTTAATACTTTAAATAAATATTTTTTACGCTATAAATGGCGTCTTCTCATAGGCTTCTTTATCGTAATCGCAGCAAGGGTCTTTGCCGTACTGAACGTAAGTTTTGTAGGGCGTATCGTTAACGTTGTCGATGATTATATAAAATCTGGAGTTTCAGATATCGCTCAGCTACAATCGTCGCTCTTATTAAATTTAGGCCTTCTTTTAGGAGCAACACTTCTCTCTGGCTTCTTTACATTTTTAATGAGACAGATGATTATAGTCGTGTCTAGATTTATAGAAGCAGATCTCAAGGATGATGTTTATGAGCATTACCAGCGATTGTCCCTAGGGTTTTACAAGCGCAACAGAACAGGAGATTTAATGAATCGCATTAGTGAGGATGTGGGTAAAGTGCGTATGTATGTAGGTCCAGCCATTATGTATTTACTTCAAGCGCTAGTGCTTTTTGCTGTCGTTATTCCCATTATGGTGAATCTTGCCCCATCGCTAGCAGCATATACGCTCATCCCCTTGCCTATTTTATCAATCGCCATCTATAAACTCAGTAGGGCAATCCACGTGCGTAGCACAATTGTGCAGGAATACCTGTCAAAACTCACAACGTACACTCAAGAATCCTTTAGCGGGATTTCTGTAATTAAGGCCTATACACTTGAAACAAAAACCTATAATGGTTTTGAAGAGCTAAGCGAAGAGAGTAAAGTTAAAAACCTTGATCTTGTCAAAGTACAGGCTTTCTTTTTTCCTTTAATGATAGGCCTCATAGGCGCAAGTAACCTCATTGTCATCTACGTAGGTGGTAAACAGTACATAAGCGGCGAGATAGCAGATTTAGGCACTCTTGTTCAATTTATAATGTATGTAAATATGCTTACGTGGCCGGTTGCGACCGTGGGGTGGGTAACCTCCATAATAAAAGCAGCTGAAGCTTCACAAATAAGAATTAATGAGTTTCTAAATGAAGAACCAGAAATTCAGAACACTACAGCCACCAGCACTCCTATAAAAGGAGAAGTTACTTTCAACAATGTCACTTTTACCTACGGTGATACAAATATCACTGCTCTCAAAAATGTGAGTCTTACCGTAAAACCTGGGGAGACACTAGCAATCATAGGTCCTACAGGGTCCGGAAAGTCAACGATACTAGAGTTAATAGGACGACTTTATGATGTGACAAATGGCTCTATAGAAATTGATGGAAGGAAGTTAGAACAGGTGAACCTAGACAATTTACGTTCTGAGATAGGCTACGTACCTCAGGATGCCTTTTTATTTTCTGATACAATAGGAGAAAATATAAGATTTGGTCATACGGATGCAACAGATGAACAGGTTGAGACCTATGCAAAAGCAGCCGCTGTACATCATAATATCACAGATTTCAAAAACGGTTATGATACCGTTTTGGGAGAGCGAGGCATCACACTCTCTGGTGGTCAGAAACAACGGGTATCAATCGCCCGTGCCCTTATAGGAGAGCCTAAGATTTTACTTCTTGATGACTGTTTAAGCGCCGTAGATACAGAGACCGAAGAGACCATATTAAATAACTTATATGATCTCACTCGGGATACAACCACAATTATTGTGAGTCATAGGATCTCATCAGCAAAAAATGCAAATAAAATAATTATCCTAGAAGATGGTGAAATATCACAGCAAGGTACTCACAATCAATTAATAGCAGAAAATGGGTATTATAAAAATCTATATCTAGAACAGCTAGAAGAGAAAGAAAATTGAAAAATAATTGGGCAACGGCTATTTTTTTATCATTTTTGAGAAAACAAACAAACACTAACAAGGTTAAAGATTATGGGAGATTACGATTCGCGTGATAATGAAGAGATTTTTTCTAAAGTATTAAGAGCTGGAAGACGCACGTATTTTTTTGATGTAAGATCTACGAAGGCTGGAGATTATTACCTTACGATTACGGAGAGCAAAAAATTTACAAATGATGATGGTTCATTTCATTTTAAAAAGCACAAGATCTACTTATACAAAGAAGATTTTACAGGTTTTACAGACATCCTCAATGAGATGACTGGTTACATCTTAGATGAAAAAGGGGAAGAAGTTATAAGCGATCGCCACCAGAACGATTATACCAAGCCAGAAGGTGAATCAGAAATGAATCCTGTAGATAACGGAGCCGTTTCTTCAGATGCGCCAGCAAAGAAGTTTACGGATATTAGCTTTGACGATATTTAGCAATAGAAAAATTATCAACCACAAGAAAACCACCTATCAAGGTGGTTTTTTTATTTTTGTAGATAGGCTTTTTAAATATACGTTTTTAGCGTAATACCATAAGTTAAATCGGTTCGATGATTTAGTTCAAAATACCTTTCTTATCTAGAATCCTATCTACGCAATTCATCCCATCTACAGCAGCACTCATTATACCCCCTGCATATCCTGCACCTTCGGCACAAGGATAGAGGCCAGAAATCTCTATATGTTCTAGCGTTATTGGGTCTCTAGGTATCAAAACAGGTGAAGATGTTCTGCTCTCTGGAGCGTGCAGCACGGCATCGTTAGTTAGATACCCCTTCATCTTACGTCCGAAGGCAATAAAGGCTTTCCTTAATCTCTTAGAAAGCATCTTAGGCAGCACTTTGTTCAAATCTACGCTCACGATACCGGGCTGATAGGACGTTTTGGGAAAATTCTTAGATACTCTTCCATCTACAAAGTCTCTCATCCTTTGGGCGGGTACTGCTTGGGTTTTTCCTGCTGCTTCCCAGCAAGCCCTCTCTACACTCTTCTGAAAATCTAGACAGACAAAGGGATCGTTTTCCTTATAATTTGGTAAATCTTCCGGTTCTACGCTTACAACGATCCCAGAGTTTGCATAAGGGTTATCTCTCTTACTAGGGCTCCATCCATTCGTAACTACCTCCTCTTGCGCAGTAGCACAAGGGGCAATAATACCTCCGGGACACATACAGAAGGAATAGACTCCCATTCCATCCACCTGTTGCACTAAACTGTAGGATGCTGGCGGGAGATATGGATTCTCACTATCACCGTGGTACTGTATATCATCTATCAACTCTTGCTGGTGTTCTATGCGAACCCCTATGGCAAAGGGTTTGGCCTCTATTTTTACGCCTCGTTTATGCAAGAGATAAAAGATATCCCTAGCACTATGACCCGTTGCCAGAACTACATTTTTATAGTCGTGCCATTGGTGTCCATTAATCTCTATTGCGTTAATAGCGTTCTTACTAATTTTGATGTCCGTAAGCTTACTTTCAAATCGCACTTCACCCCCAGCCTCAATGATAGCCTCACGCATCGTAGTTATAATTTTTGGCAGTTTGTTAGTTCCTATGTGTGGATGTGCATCCACGAGAATGTCTTCTACAGCCCCAAAATGGACTAACCACTCCATAGCCTTCAACACATTGCCCCGCTTTTTTGAGCGGGTGTAGAGTTTACCGTCAGAATAGGTTCCAGCTCCTCCTTCTCCAAAACAATAGTTAGAATCTTCGTTTACTATGTGCTCTTTATTGATTGCAGCAAGATCTCTTCTTCGTGCCCTAACGTCCTTTCCTCTTTCAAATATAATAGGTTTAAGTCCGCCCTCAATGGCTCTTAATGCGGCATATAAACCCGCGGGTCCCGCTCCTATTATGGCAATTTCTTCAGCATTTGAGACATCTTGAGGTGTAAATGGCGGGATATCAATGCGCTTCTCGCCTTTAAGCCAAAACTCCACCTGTAACGATATCTTAACCGGATCCTTGCGCGCGTCTATAGAGCGTTTCCTTATGCGCCACTCCTCGACATCCCCACCTCTTAGCCTTGCCTTTTTAAAAGCCGTTTCTGCTACAAAACTCTCATCTTCTGCCTGATGTGGTAGTACGTTTATTTGAACAAGTGTTGACATCGTTTCTGTTGATTTCAGAGGTTCTATATGATTTTTATGAAGTTGTACTATTTTTAATAGCGCAACTACCCTTGTGTTTGAGTGCACCTAAGAAATTCAGAAAAGAATACAACCTTTAAATTGTTGAATGCATTCTGTTTTGGCGATCCGCTTAAGACGTAAAATAGAAAGCGCAGTTTTAAAAAAACATCACACTTCAACATGGTATACTACCTTATTTTTTCAATAAGTGCGTTCAGGTCCACATCTTCTTGACTACCCTCTTTCATATTTTTTAACTGGTACTTCTGAGCAGTCATTTCCTGAGTTCCTGCTAAGACAACAAAAGGGATGTTTCTTCTATGTGCATAGGTCATCTGTTTTTTCATTTGCTTACCAGAAGTCATCTCATCGGGATAAAGTTCTGCTGCGATACCTGATGCCCTGAGCTTACTAATTGCTCTCATAGCATAAGCCGCTTCCTTTTCTCCAAAATTTATGAAAAGCACCTGAGTGCTTTCTATGGCGTCTTCAGGAAATAGATTTAATTCATCAAGGACCAAATAAATTCTATCGAGTCCAAAAGAAATCCCAACTCCTGGCATATCCTTTAGGCCAAAGATACCCGTTAGATCTGCATATCGACCACCGCCACCTATACTTCCCATAGCCACACCTTCTGGAGCAGACACTTCAAATATTGCCCCAGTGTAATACTCAAGGCCGCGAGCTAGGGTTACATCGAGTTGCAGAACAGCAGTTTGCAATTTCAAATCTTCTATGGAATTATTGATAAACGTAAGTTCATCTATTCCTTCCATCCCTATCTTAGAATCTTTAAGCAATGTTTGAAGGGTAGATAACTGATTTCCAAAGGATCCATTTAACGAAAAAAGTGGAGATACCTTATCAATGGCGTGCTGTGAGATTCCTTTAGAGAGCATTTCTTTTACGACTCCGTCCTCCCCTATCTTATCCAGCTTATCCAGTGCTACTGTAAAATCTATAAGTTTATCACTGGCTCCTATGACCTCTGCAATTCCAGAAAGCACCTTCCTGTTATTCATTTTTATGGTAACTCCGGATAGTTTTAGTGTTGTAAAAACGGCGTCATAAAGCTGCACAAACTCCACCTCTTGAAGTAAGGAGTGACTTCCCACCACATCTGCGTCACATTGATAAAACTCTCTAAAACGCCCCTTTTGAGGTCTGTCTGCTCGCCATACAGGTTGGATCTGAAATCGCTTAAATGGAAAATCTATATCGTTCTGGTGCTGGACTACATATCTCGCAAAAGGAACAGTGAGATCATATCGCAAAGCCTTTTCTGAGATTTGCGGAGTAAGTAAATTTGAGTCCGTTTTCGCGAAAGCGTCATTCTTCACTTTGCTAAGATAGTCGCCGCTATTTAAGATCTTGAAAATAAGCCTATCGCCTTCCTCTCCATATTTCCCTAAAAGCGTACTGCTGTTCTCAAAACTGGGCGTCTCTATAGGCTGAAACCCAAACAGCTGGAACTGCCTCTTGATACTATTCATTATATAAGAACGCTTCGCTACTTCTGTTGGTGAAAAATCCCTCGTTCCTTTTGGTATAGATGGTTTATTGCTCATAAAATAGGCACTAATCGTTGTTCAATTCCCGTTTGCACTCTGTAGAGAACGGACGTATTATTTTAAAATTTCTTTTGCTTTCGCGAAAGCCTAAAACAGCCATTTCACACATAATTCATAAAACCATAAATGGCTCGCCTAAGCACAAGGCAAATATCCAAAAAAATGAGGGCACAATATAATTTTTAAAGGGTTACGTAACTTTTTGCGAACTTAGTAGTCTTATTAACAAACTTAACGCCCATAGAATGTTTTCACTCTTCCGCGAGAATCTTAGAATTGCCTTTGACAGTATCAAAAGTCAATCGCTTCGTACGATTCTTACTGTATTTATAATTGCCATTGGTATCACCGCTCTCGTAGGTATCCTTAGCTTAGTGAAAGCTCTGGAGAATACTATAAGCAGTGATTTTGCGAGTATGGGGAGTAACACGTTTAACATACAGCAATACGAGTTTACAACGCGCCGCTCTGGAGAGAAACAAAAGGTAAATCCAGTAATAGGTTATCGTCAGGTTAAGGAGTTTACGGATACGTACTCCTATCCTACGGCCCGTACTGCGATCTCATTTACAGGAACTCGCAGCGCAGAGGTAAAGTATGAGAATGATAAAACGGATCCCGAAGTAACTGTCCTTGGGGTTAACGAGCATTTTTTACAAAATTCTGGGCTGAAACTTGATAAGGGAAGGAATTTCACCTCTTTTGATATCAATAATAATACACGGGTCTGTGTGTTGGGGAGCGATTTTTACAAAAACCTTTTTACGGATGATAATCCTATAAACAAAACCATAAGTATTAGAGGCACTAAGTTTAATGTCATTGGGATCTTAGAAGAAAAAGGAGCAACCTTTGGTAATAATCAGGATTTAAGAGTGCTCGTTCCTATACAGGTAGCCCGCACGATGTTTACGCAGCCCAATATCAATTATAGCGTAAGTATTATGGTGGATAATGCAGAGTTTATAGACAGTGCAGAAGAAGAAGCCATCCTAACGTTTAGAAATATAAGAGGGCTCTCACCCGTAGAAGAAAATAATTTTGGGATCGGAAGGAGCGACGACCTTATAAATCAAATAAGCGAGATTACGGGAGTTTTGGGACTTGCCGCGTGGATCATCAGTATCATTACGATCTTTGGATCCTGTATCGCGCTTATGAATATTATGCTCGTTTCTGTCACTGAGCGCACCCGTGAGATAGGTGTTAGGAAAGCGCTGGGCGCTAAAAAATCAACCATAGCTTTTCAGTTTTTATACGAAGCGATTATTGTGGGACAACTTGGTGGTTTACTAGGCATACTTCTCGGTATAAGCATAGGTGCTATCATCGCAAAAGTAGCCGACTTTAACTTTACTACACCTTGGAATGCCATCATAGCGGCAACTCTTATCACTTTCTTTATAGCCATACTCTCTGGGCTTTTCCCTGCTATTAAAGCAGCAAAGCTAGACCCAATAGAATCGCTTAGATACGAGTAGAATTTATTGTTTTCAGTTTTGTAGAATACGAGGACTATAGAAATTTAAAAACGTTTTTTGTAAAATGTCCGGTTGAGCGTATTTGAAAGTTGAATTCGTTAATAGTTAGTTCTCGACTGCGCTCGAACGGACAAAAACCATTTGTTCACAATGATAAACTTGTATGAAAGTAAATTGCACCAATTAGGAGTGACAATGAACTGAAATAGCACTATATAAAATAGCGTATAAATTATAATTAATATTTTAAGTAAACCAGTCTAAATGATTAATAAATAATTAGTTACATTAAATTACTTCACATCGACAAAACGCTCAAACCACTTATAAAGATCGCCCTTAGTCATAGATGCGCCTTGTTGTATTAATTTAAATTTATCTAAGTTAGGATCTTCACCATACTCCTTAGAAGCGCTCATAAATACCACGCTTTCATCACCTAAGTTTTCCTGTAGCCAATGGTACCCTTCTCTCGTAGTTATATCAATTCCTTCCTGATTGATTTTTACAGCGATAAGGGACATCCCACTCTCCTTGAGCAAAAATAAATGCATTTGATTAGGAGAAATATGCTCTAAATATTCGGCTTTTCCTAATACTCCTTCCCAGACAAGATCAGAAAAAACGTCGATCTCCTCTTCAGCAACCATAGGCTGATTTTTCTTGATGCTCTCCCACTCTTCCCCGGTAATAGATTGTGTAGCGAGAAAGTTTATAAATTCTGGATGTAATTCTTCCAGTTGCTCTTTTGTAAGGCGTGTATATTTCATAACTGTTTTTTCGGGTGGCAAAAATACGGATAATAAAAGCCTGTATCAAGAGAGATACAGGCTTAATTATAATCTACTAATTAGGGTTCGTGGAGTTGAAAATTTTCGCGAAAGCGCAATAGCTTTCAAGCAGGTATTTACATATTCCTACGATACTGCCCTCCTACTTCAAAGAGCGCATTTGTGATTTGACCCAGTGAACAGAATTTTGTTGCTTCCATAAGCTTTTCAAAAATATTCTCATTGTTTATGGCGGCATGCTGGATATCATCTATAGCCGCTTCTATTTTATCTGCTTTTGCATCGTGCAGATTATTGAGCATCTCTATCTGATATTTCTTCTCTTCTTCGGTGGCTCGTATGACCTCTGCTGGTCGCACCGTAGGGCTTCCTTTTGAACTCAAAAACGTATTGACACCTATAATGGGGAACTCTCCATTATGTTTTAACGTCTCGTAGTAAAGGCTTTCTTCTTGAATCTTGCTGCGCTGATACATAGTTTCCATTGCGCCTAAAACGCCACCACGCTCTGTGATTCGATCAAACTCCAGTAACACAGCTTCCTCAACCAGGTCTGTGAGTTCTTCAATTATAAAGGACCCCTGGATAGGATTCTCGTTTTTAGTAAGACCGAGCTCTTTGTTGATAATAAGCTGTATGGCCATCGCCCTACGCACACTATCTTCTGTAGGCGTGGTGATGGCTTCATCATAAGCGTTTGTATGAAGTGAGTTACAGTTATCATAAATCGCATAAAGAGCCTGTAGGGTAGTTCTTATATCGTTAAAGTCTATCTCCTGTGCGTGAAGACTACGTCCAGATGTCTGAATATGATATTTGAGCATCTGTGCTCGCGCGTTTGCCTTATACTTATCCTTCATAGCCTTGGCCCAAATCTTACGAGCCACACGGCCTATTACGGCATATTCTGGGTCTATACCATTTGAGAAAAAGAAGGACAGGTTAGGACCAAACTTATTTATATCCATCCCTCTGCTCAAATAATACTCTACATAGGTGAACCCGTTAGAAAGGGTGAGTGCCAGTTGGGTAATAGGATTTGCTCCAGCTTCGGCTATATGATATCCAGAAATTGAAACCGAGTAGAAATTGCGAACTTTTTCCTTAATAAAATATTCTTGGACATCTCCCATTAATCGGAGCGCAAACTCCGTAGAAAAGATACATGTATTCTGTGCTTGATCTTCCTTTAAAATATCTGCCTGTACGGTACCACGTACTTGCGTGAGCGTTTCTACTTTAATGCGATTATAAACATCTGCAGGCAACACTTGGTCACCTGTTACACCTAAAAGCATAAGGCCCAAACCGTCATTCCCCTCTGGCAAATCGCCTTGATATGCAGGACGTGTTTTTCCTTTATAAATCTCAGCAATTTGCGATTCTATGTCGTGTTCGAGTTCATTTTCACGTATATATTTCTCGCAATTTTGATCAATAGCGGCATTCATAAAGAAGCCTAACAGCATCGGGGCTGGGCCATTTATGGTCATACTGACCGAAGTCATAGCGTGGCTTAAATCAAACCCGGAGTAAAGTTTTTTAGCATCATCCAGGCAACATATGCTTACGCCCGCATTTCCTATTTTACCGTAAATATCTGGTCGCATTCCTGGGTCATTTCCGTATAAGGTGACACTGTCAAAGGCTGTGCTCAATCTTTTTGCAGGTAACCCTAGACTCACATAATGAAAACGTTTGTTGGTGCGTTCTGGCCCACCTTCTCCCGCAAACATTCTTGTTGGATCTTCCCCTGTGCGTTTGAAGGGGTATAATCCTGCGGTATACGGAAATTCTCCAGGTACATTTTCCTGTAAACACCAGATGAGGATATCTCCCCAGGCCTGATATTTAGGTAATGAAACCTTAGGGATCTGAGTATGACTTAGCGACTCGCTATGCGTTGGAATTTTAATTTCCTTATCCCTTACTTTAAAGGTATAGACGGGCGCCTTGTATCGATTTACCTTTTCTTCCCAACCTGTGATAACCTCCCAATTGTAGGGATCGAGATCCATTTTTACACGGTCGAATTGGGCTAAGAGTAATCTTGATTATGTCTTTATCTTCTTAGAGTTACTCAATCAGGCTTGAGCGGATATAAGACTCATTTATTCTAGCTCTGGAAAGATGCATTTAAAATCAGCAATTGTTTCTATCGTTTTATAAATTCCGTAGAGGCGTTGTGCTGTTTCTTGTTGCGCTTTCGCGAAAGCATCATATGCCCTATTGCTCTCTGCAATCTCACTTAGGTATCTCGTGCGGGCTGGTGGGATTACAAAAATCTTCTCACTCATCTCCTGACTGATCTCAAAGGTGCTTTCTAGATTAGCCTCATTTACAGTATTGACTTTTTCCATAATACGCTTGTAGAGCGTATTCATACCAGGATCATTAAACTGACTTGCAATCGTACCAAAAACTGGTAATTCATCTTGCGGAGTGTCCCACAGGTTATTGTTGCGCATATACTGTTTCTTCACATCGCGCAATGCATCGAGCGATCCGCGCTTGTCAAACTTATTGATGGCAACCAAATCTGCAAAATCCAGCATATCGATTTTCTCTAGCTGTGTCGCTGCACCAAACTCTGGGGTCATTACATATAACGATACATCACTATGCTCTAAAATCTCGGTATCAGACTGGCCTATACCCGATGTTTCTAGAACGATCAGGTCGTACTCTGCAGCTTTAAGAACTTCTATCGCTTCACCCACGTATTTTGAAAGGGCAAGATTGCTCTGTCTTGTGGCCAGCGAGCGCATATATACTCGAGGCGAGTTAATTGCATTCATACGTATACGGTCGCCTAGTAATGCTCCTCCTGTCTTACGCTTAGACGGATCAACAGAAATTAGTCCTATGGTTTTCTCAGGAAAATCTATCAAGAAACCTACGTACAAGTTCATCTACTAAGGAAGATTTACCTGAACCTCCAGTTCCAGTGATCCCAAGAACGGGTGTGAGCGAGTTCTCGTTGCGTTTGTGAATTTCGTCGAGGGCGTCTTTTGCGATCTCCGGGAAGTTTTCGGCAGCAGAGATCACTCTAGCGATTGCTGTAGGCTCTTTTTCGCGCAAGCGGGATACCTCTCCATTAAGTGATTCCCCTATGGCATAGTCAGATTGCTTGACTAAATCATTAATCATTCCTTGCAATCCCATTGCACGACCATCATCTGGAGAATAAATGCGCGTGATCCCGTAGTCCATCAATTCTTCAATTTCCTCCGGTAAAATCACACCACCTCCTCCTCCAAATATCTTAATATGCCCCGCTCCCTTCTCTTGCAGGAGATCATACATATACTTAAAATACTCGTTGTGCCCTCCTTGATACGATGTCATTGCAATTGCATTTGCGTCCTCCTGTATGGCGGTATTCACCACTTCTTCTACAGAGCGGTCGTGCCCTAGATGTATGACTTCCACACCCGTAGATTGGATGATACGGCGCATAATATTAATGGCAGCGTCGTGCCCATCAAAAAGCGATGCCGCTGTTACAATTCTTACTTTGTGTTTAGGTGTATATGGTGTTGCTTGTTCCATCGATAAAGAATAATCAAATTTGAGACGTAAATTTACGTAATAATCAGTTGAAAAGCATTTTTAATCGTAATAACATAAAAGTCTGGTGATTTTTACATACTTCATAAAATAAAATGCAATTTAGAGGGATAAATGCAATTTTATGAGCCGTATCATACTCATTATACACTGTAAAGATCAAAAAGGCATCATCGCCTCCGTGACTAATTTTATACTAAAGGAATCTGGAAACACGACCTATGTAGATCAACACGTAGACGTGCAAGAACATATTTTTTTTATGCGCTTAGAGTGTGAGTTTGCGCAGGATTCATTCAACTTTGAAGAATTTAAAAAAGATTTTAATAAAAAGATCGCTACCCCATTTGAGATGCAATGGCAGCTACACGCTAGTGACAGGAAAAGTGTGATGGCCATTTTTGTTTCAAAATACGACCACTGTCTCTATGATATTCTGGGGCGCTATCATACGGGGGAGCTCAATGTACACATCCCATTTATCATCAGTAATCACACAGATCTCGCGCACATAGCAAAAAACTTTCATATTCCGTTTTATCATATTCCAGTTACTAAAGCCTCAAAAGCAGACGCAGAGGCCAGACAATTAGAACTTCTTAAAGAATACAACGTAGATTTTATCGTACTAGCGCGCTATATGCAAATAGTCACGGCTACCGTTATTAAGGAATACACTCACAAAATCATAAACATACATCACTCGTTCCTTCCCGCCTTTGTCGGTGCAAAGCCCTATCACGCTGCCTTTGCCCGTGGTGTGAAAATAATAGGCACTACAAGTCATTATGTGACCGAGGAGCTCGATGCAGGTCCTATCATCGAGCAGGACACCATACGTGTCACCCATAGTCATACCATCGCCGATCTCATCGCCAAAGGCCGGGATCTAGAAAAAATAGTTCTCTCAAGAGCCCTAAAGCTGCACGCACTGCATAAATGCGTGGTCTACACTAATAAGACAGTAATATTTACCTAGGGAATTTTGACGCTTTCGCGAACATTTTATACCACCTCATAATTCCGTTTTAATTAGACCTTGCGCACTTTTGGATAATACCTATCTTTAGGAAATATTTAAAATAAGATAGAAATGAAGAAAGCTATATTTTTAGCCGTTATATGCACCTTTTTCTCTTGTGCAGAATTACAGAACGTAATCAACACACTTCCTACAGATGGTGGATTAGACAATGCAACCATAGGTAATGGCCTACGTCAAGCGTTAGACTTTGGGATTGACAAACAGGTAACGAAGCTGACGGCGACAGATGGTTTTTACAAGAATCCGCTTGTTAAAATTGTGCTTCCTGCGGAGCTTCAAAAGGTAGATAAAACGTTGAGAGCAATAGGGCTCGGTTCACTTGCAGACGAAGGAATCAAAGCTTTAAACCGAGCAGCTGAGGATGCTGTAAGTGAGGCAACTCCTATTTTTGTAACTGCAGTAAGAGAGATTTCCTTTACCGACGTGCGCAATATACTTTTAGGGCCAAATAATGCAGCAACGACCTATTTAGAGGGAAAAACGCAAACAGCTCTTTATGACAAGTTTAATCCGGTAATTCAAAATTCATTTGGGAAAGTAGGCGCAGATCAAATCTGGGCTAATCTTATAACGAGATACAATGAACTCCCACTTACTACAGATGTAAATCCAGACCTTACAGACTACGTGACTAAACAAGCACTTGATGGTGTGTATAAAATGATCGCTGTAGAAGAACAACAGATCCGTACGAGCGTGGCCAGCCGTACTACAGATTTATTGAAGAAGGTTTTTGCGCTGCAGGACAGAGGTTAAATAACGGTCTATTCTATATAAATCGATCTGTTTAGGTCACTTCACTTGATTGAAATTTTCGCGAAAGCGTCCTTATCCCAATGATGAGATTATCTTCATATAGGATTACTATTTATTATCTTTGTTAGGTAAACACAATATAACCGCTATGAATAATATACCTAGTGTGGATCTGGCAGATTTCCTGAGTGACGATCCTTCCAGAAAGCAAAAATTTGTAGATGAAATAGGATCTGCTTATGAAGACATAGGTTTTGTTTCCTTAAAAAATCATTTTCTGGACGATACACTTTCTGAGGATTTGTATAAAAATGTAAAATCCTTTTTTGCACTTCCTGAAGAAGAAAAAGCCAAGTATGAAATAGAGGGTGGTGGTGGCCAGAGAGGATATATTTCTTTTGGCAAAGAGCACGCAAAAGGCAAAAAAGAAGGAGATCTGAAGGAGTTTTGGCATTTTGGGCAAGAGCCCGATGCAGATGCAAACCTTTCTGAAAAATATCCAGAAAATATACAGGTGAGCGAGGTTCCCGATTTTAATAAAAAAGGAATGGAGGCTTATAAAATGTTGGAAAAAACTGGAATTTATGTCCTAAGGGCGCTTGCACTATACATAGGTCTTGATGAGTTTTATTTTGACCATTGGGCGCGCAACGGAAATAGTATCCTGCGTCCTATACATTACCCACCTATCACAGAAGAACCAAAAGGTGCCGTAAGGGCAGGTGCCCACGGTGATATAAACCTCATTACCCTTCTTATGGGAGCATCTGCGGGAGGGTTACAAGTACTGCGTAAAGATGGAGAGTGGATAGATGCTATTCCTAATGAAGATGAACTTGTGATCAATGTGGGAGATATGCTGGAGCGTCACACCAATAACAAATTGCGATCTACCATACACCGTGTTATCAATCCACCAAAAGAGCAATGGGGAACAGCGAGATATTCTATCCCCTTCTTTATGCATCCTCGTAGTGATATGAAACTTAATTGTCTTGAAGAATGTATAGATGAGGAGCATCCTAAAGCTTATGAGGATATCACGGCAGGTCAATTTTTGCATCAGCGACTGGTGGAAATAGGATTGATCAAAGAATAGTTTGTAATATTCTGAATTCTTAATTCAGAATTTAGAATCAATTAAAATGGATTTAAAAGACCAACTAAAAAATCTTTTCCCAGAGCATACTCCAGATGATACCACAGAAGATAAGGCGCTTCCTATAGAAGACACACTGTGGATTCAAGATGATCCCCTTCTCTGTAAATATGAGAAACGAAAGGGAAAACCTATCACTATTATAGAAGGTTATACAGGAGAACAAAGTGATTTTAAAATACTCGCCAAAGAAATTAAAGTCTTATTAGGTGTAGGAGGAAGTTTTAAAAACGAGCGCATTATCATACAAGGTGACTATCGCGATCGCATTATGGATTTTCTCAGGGAAAAAGGCTTTAAAACCAAACGGGTAGGCGGATAATGGCAAACATTTTACACATTACAAACGGTGATATTTTAAATGATAGACTGCTTAATTTACAGATAAAAGGTGATTTTGCCGTCTGGCGGGAGATGCTTTGTGAAGGTAAAACTGTTACTGATATCGCTAGTGATGAGATTATCAAATCCAGACTTAAATTTTTTGCTGAGGATTACAAGATAACAGAAGAGAGCTATCGACATAGTTTTGGGAGCCAACTAGCTATCATATCCGATGCTCATAAGTATGATGAAGTGGTACTGTGGTTTGAGTATGATCTCTTCTGTCATATAAACATGATTGCCTGTTTAAGTTACCTCAATTCTATAGTTTATAACGGCACCATTCATTTGGTCTGTAGTGGTTGGATAGAAAATGAAACAGAGTTAAAAAGTCTAGCTCAACTCACAGATCAGCAACTTCTAGCACATTATGCAGGTAAAATAACACTGAGCAATAATGACGTTTTCTTAGCTCATACCATTTGGAAACATTACTGTGGGGACGATCACACTAAACTCCAGCCTAAACTTGCATTAGATTCTGGGTTTAAATACCTCTCCAACTGTATAAGTGCTCATAAGGAGCGTTTTCCAGAAAAGGTAACAGGACTGAACACCCTTGAAACAAATCTATTAAAACTAATAAGAAAGTATAAGATCAAAACGGAGCATCAACTCTGTGGATACCTACTCAATTATCAAGGATACTATGGCTATGGTGACATTCAATTCTTCAAGATGATTGAAAGAATGAGACCTTTTTTTACAAAAGATGGGGAGTATATAGTACTTACTTCGACTTCAAACGCGATTCTTGATGAAGGCAAAAATGTGCGCTCAAAAATAAAATATAAATGTGTGCTTGGAGGTGTTGATAAATATAACTATGATTATAATGCTCTAACCCATCAGATCACAAAACATTAGTAAATGCCTATACCTGTTTCGGAACTCATTCTTAACCCAGATGGTAGTGTTTATCACTTGCATCTAAAACCTGAGGATATTGCTCAGACCATTATCACCGTAGGAGATCCTGACAGAGTAGATACGGTTACCAGCTTTTTTGATAGCATCCGTTTTACGACCCAGAAGCGGGAGTTTAAAACGGCTACGGGTACTTATGGAGGTAAGGAGTTTACTGTTATATCTACAGGTATAGGGACAGACAATATTGATATCGTCCTAAATGAGCTAGACGCTCTGGTCAATATTGATTTAGTAACACGTGAGGTAAAAAAGACCTTGACCTGTCTCGACATTATACGTATAGGAACCAGCGGTTCTATTCAAAAAGACATTCCTGTAAATTCATTCTTGCTTAGTGAGCAAGCTATAGGGCTGGATGCCCTTCTCCACTTTTACGACAGCGACCACGTCCAAAATAAGCAGATAGAGAATGCATTTCTAAAGCATATGAATTGGGCAAAAGAAAAGAGTATGCCCTATGTGGTAAAATGTGATGAAACGCTTTCGCGAAAATTTGATTCTTCAGAAATAATAAGAGGATTTACCGCAACTAATATTGGTTTTTACGCACCTCAAGGCAGAGTTTTAAGACTTAAAACCAGCGATGCAGAAATGAATGCTCAACTGGCTTCTTTTAGATATTCTGATCCTGAGAGCACCAAAAGAAACGATTTGCGTATTACCAATCTAGAAATGGAAACCTCTGGTATTTATGGCCTCTCTAAACTATTGGGACATAGAGCCGTTTCTCTTAACGCAATTTTGGCCAATAGAGCTAATGGAACGTTTAGTAAAGATCCAGAGGCAATAACGAGACGTCTCATTGAATACGCTTTACGTAAACTAGCTGAATAATTATTTAATCTGTATTCCTGCTTTCCAAATACTCTCAATACTCGAGATATTTTCTATTGCCTCTTGCGGACTTTTTTGTAACAGTAGTAAATCTGCTTTATAGCCCGGCTTTATGTATCCGATATTTCCAAGGTTAAACTCATCTGCTGGAAGAGATGTAGCGCTTTTGAGGACGGCCTCTATGGGTAAACCGGCCTTAGAAAAATAAGCGAGTTCTTTATAAATATCTGAACCTATATTAATATTAGCATTAGGAGGATCCGTTCCAGCTAGTATAGGAACGCCAGCGTCATACAATCTTTTAACTTCTCTAAGAAGTTTATCTCCTATAATAGCAGCTTCTTCTTCTGTCTTTCCAAAATACGCTGTTTGGATAAGGACATTTGTAAGAATGGTGGGTATTACAAAAAAGTCTTTAGTGCTGGTTAACTCCTTTAACCTCTCATCAGAAAATGGCTTATCACTATAGATATGAACTAGGCCATCTGCACCACTTCTCAAAACCTGAAAGGCATCCTCCTCATTAGACACGTGTACGACAGCTATTTTATTATTTTTATGAGCTTCACTTATGATTGCTTTTGCAGTTTCATAAGATAATGTCGTTTTCCAAGGTTCGACGATGATCTTTATATAATCCACTCCGGCTGCTACCCTATCTGTTACCCATTGCTCTGCATCTTCTGGTTTATCTAACGTGGGTATGGGAAATCCATATTGAGTACCGTGACCTCCAGGGGCTGTAGCTGCATATCCTGCTCTGTATAGTCTTGCTGAAATACTATCATTCCGCAAGTCTATCATAGATTTTTGCATAGGCTCCATACCGTGCATATCAAGAAGGTTAAGGACACCAGCATCTGCAGCTTCTTTAAGCTGAGAAGGGAACCACGTATGTACGTGTGCATTGGTAAGTGCAGGCATCAGGAATTTACCAGATCCATCAATAATGGTGTGAGAACCATTGATGGTTTGTGCTACATCCTTAATTTCTCCCTCAGAAACGAGGACAGATTGGTTTTGCACTATTTCTGTACCATTAAAGAGCGTGACGTTTTGTATTACAAATGACTCCTGACAAAGGCAGCTCAAGCCTTGAAAGAAAACCCATATAAAAAGTAGTGATTTCATAGGTTACGTTTTGATTTGATGAGTTAGTAATTTACGGAAAGCCAAACGGGTAGACATAGCCGTCCTGCTAGTCCCGATAGAAATGAAAACCTCGCAATGAAGCGGTAGCGCAATGAGAAGTTGTAATGAATAGCGGGAAACTGCTTTAGAAAGTATACCCGAAACTTCGGCTCCAAAAATAATAGGTTCCAAGAAGGTGTTTGAAGGTGAGAAAATCAGTTAATCCATCTTTCGTATCCTCGTAGATACTTCTTCCTCCTCCTCTTTCATAAACTGCTGAATTTTCTTCTCCTCCCATCTAGTGAAAAAGTTATTTTTAAATATGTTGCCCTTAAAGACCCATAGCCAATGAATAAATAGGGAGAGCCCCCAAAACCCTGGCGTAGTAAATCTCACAAAATACGGAATATGCCCTGAGACAGACCCTCCATCAAAGACGCCGGCATAGCCGAGCTGAATGATACTATTTACTACTAAATAGATCACAAGGTGAGAATACCATCCTTTTTGCTCTGCTACTTGCTTTCTGGCTTTGCGCAGTTTTAGTTCTCTAGCTTCCTCCATTCTACTTGCGTAATGTCCAGTTAGTATTTTCTGATTCTGATTCTTCTTTTTCCATTTGCTCTTTAATCTTGCGCTCCTCCCAGCCCTTACCAAAAAGCATATTAGTTCCAAAAATTTTAAAGCCCTCTATTAAAAGTCCTAATCCCCAAAATCCCACAATCCAGAGAAACCAAGGATTATTGAGTTGGTCTATGTAATAATTGAGACTTAAAAAGAGTATAAAGGCAATGGCATAGCTTACGAGTTTACCATAATATTTACGGATGGTTCTCACTCGCTCTGCAGCGCGTATATATTTTTCTTCTTTTGATTCCATCTTTATAATTTTTTATTGTTCATTATTTCTAATGATTTCCTCAATTTTTCTCTGCTCCCAGTCCTTTGAGAAAAAAGGATTCCACCCAAAGGTATTAGAAGCGTGGCTCAGTACCCCAATTCCCCATCCTGCTATAGGAAAAATAGCCCAGAAGTAGCCAGATGTAAAATAATTGAGACCTAAAAATACAAAGACAAAAGTTGTGTAAATCCCTAGATGGGAATAAAATTCTTTAATTTCTTCTACGTGAGCTTTTGCTTTTGCGTACTTGGTACTATCTTTTTGAGTGTCCATAGTTGTTGATTTTTAATTACCCTGTAAATATCAAGCGATTACTAAGAATTTTAAAAGTAAGCTCACTGAACTGTCGTTTTCTACTACCGAATTGTAACTACTTAAAAAAATGTTAATTTAATCCTTGTGTAAGCGTTCTTGAACTCCTATATTTAGTAAAAAAAAAATGTTTGGATTATTTAGTAAGAAGTCAGAAAAGGAGAAATTACAAGAAGAACATAAAAAAACCCTAGAACAAGCTTTTAAACTCGCTAAAACAGACCGTAAGGCAAGTGATGCGATGTATGCAAAAGCAGATATCTTAGAAAAAAAGATTGCCGCCATCAAGAAATGATTTAGTAACCAACCAACTTGAATATATGTTATCCCTATTTACGTACGTACCTAGAATAGCCCAGCTTAAACAATACAGAAAACAGGCACTTCTGAGCGCTCAAAAACTCAGTAAGACCAATGCAGAAGAATGTCGCGCTTATTTGATAAAAGCAGAAGTTATTGACCGAAAAATCACATCGCTCACTGTTAATAAATAAGTAAGATTCTAAACGCCTTAATTATACTATATAATACCATCACGCTATATTTGTAGCTATGGAACCGTTTATAGTATCTGCTCGAAAATACCGCCCTACCACCTTTAAGGATGTTGTAGGACAGCAGGCTATTACCAATACTTTAGAAAATGCGATAGCAAATAATCATCTTGCTCAAGCATTACTCTTTTGTGGCCCTAGAGGTGTTGGCAAAACAAGTTGTGCCCGTATTCTCGCAAAGCAGATAAATACCGATGAACATACGTCTCCAGATGAAGATTTTGCATTCAATGTTTTTGAACTTGATGCCGCTTCTAATAATTCTGTAGATGACATAAGAAGTCTTATTGATCAAGTGCGTATCCCGCCTCAGGTAGGTACATACAAAGTCTATATTATAGATGAAGTGCATATGCTCTCTTCGGCAGCATTTAATGCCTTCCTCAAAACATTAGAAGAACCTCCTCGACACGCCATCTTTATACTTGCAACCACTGAGAAACATAAGATCATCCCCACGATCTTATCAAGGTGTCAGATTTTTGACTTTAAACGCATTACGGTAACTGATGCTCGCAAGCATCTAGTACAGATTGCTCAAGAGGAGGGAATAGAGGCAGATGAAGAAGCATTGCATATCATTGCTCAAAAAGCAGATGGAGCGATGCGTGACGCACTTTCCATTTTTGATCGTGTAGTAAGCTTTAGTGGAAAGAATTTATCGAGACAGGCAGTAACAGAAAACCTGAACGTTCTTGATTATGACACCTATTTTAGGAGTACAGATCTCATTTTAGATAATGATATACCGCAATTATTGGTGCAATACAATGATATCCTCGCCAGAGGTTTTGACGGTCATCACTTTATAGCAGGTCTTGCATCGCACTTTAGAGATTTAATGGTCTGTAAAAATCCGCCTACCATACATTTACTTGAGGTAGGTGATAGTACTAAGAGAAAGTATTATGACCAATCTCAAAAAACCGAGATGGGTTTTTTACTGGAGTCTATTGAAATTGCAAACAATTGTGACTTAAAATATAGAACGAGCCGTAACCAGCGATTACTCGTAGAATTATGCCTTATGCAACTTGCCTCTGTCACTTTTGATGGAGAAAAAAAAAATGATACCCCATTCTTAATTCCGCCTACGTATTATAAAATAGATAAAAATAAATCTGCTCAAAATAGTGGACCTAATACCGCTTTCGCGAAAATTTCACCTCCGCAACATAATACCGTTTCATTAACATCTCAAAATTCAGGTAGCACCGCTCCATCTACTCCTTCTGATGAAAATGAAGCAGGAATACAAGAGGGTAATACTGAGAATCCTTCAAAGCAGGGTAGTAACACTACTGAGCCGCAGCAACCGGTAACTAATACCATTGAGAACACGCAGCAGGATAAAAGTACAGAAGAATCAACAACGAATCAAGAAACAATAACATCCCCAAGAGTTAATATAGGTAAAGGGAAAGAAGGAATTTCAGGGTTTTCCCTCAAAGGTCTTCGTCACAAAAAAGAACTTGAGGAGAAAAAAGCTGGCGAAAAATTAAACACCACTAACCTCCCCTCTCAACCATTTACAGAAATTGCAATGCAGGCTGCCTGGCAAGATTATGTAGCAAGGCTTATCAATAAAGGAGAGAAAATTATGGCTTCTAACCTTGAAGCAGATGAGCCCAAACTTAATGGAACTGTAATACATCTTACCTTTCCTAATGAGACTATGAAAGTGGAAGTAGAAAGAGCTCAAGGTTCACTGTTGGAATTTCTCAAAAGAAAGCTTAGTAATTATGAGATTACTTTAGAGATTGCTGTCAATGAAGAAGTACAGCGCAAATATGCGTATACCCCTCAAGAGAAATATGATAAATTACTAGAGCAAAATCCTGCGCTCGATATTTTACGTAAAACGTTTGATCTAGACTTATAATGGAAGATGTGATCATCTACTTCCTGAGCGGGATGGCTTCTGCTTTTACCTATAAGGTATTTCCTATTTTTGTTATTTGTCCGTTGCTGTTTGAACGATTTGGGAGATCTCTCTCCAATTTTATGTTCAACTTGCTCCTGTTCTCTTTTTTAGTTCTTTCGTTTATTCTTGTTGTTTTTGCTACCCTAACAGAAAATTTGAGCACCTCCTATGCCTTTCAAGTTTATGAGAAGTATGTAATTTTTGAACTTCTTTTTTATTTATGGAGTATTCTGATTTTGATAAAGATCAGAAAGCGGGTTCTTTCTATCAAAGGCTTTACTGCTTTTAGATACCTAGGAATACTCGCCCTCGCATTTATAGTAACCAGAAGAGTTCTTTCTGGAGCTGGTGAAACCGTAGGACCCCTTCTAATCGAGTCTATGGCAGATGGAATGGTAAATCATATTTGGTTACTTGTGATCTATACCCTTGGACTTCTTACTCCTTTTCTAGTTTTTCTAATTATTGTATCCTCGTACTACAGAAGACTTCGTAAAATAAAATGGTGGCGTGGCGCACAGATAGTTGCTGTGGGTATTTTACTACTAGACGCTGCATTTGCAACTATACGGGTCTATCTAGCATCATAGCCATTCTTATTTCCTTAAATTTGCAATCTTATGAAAAGAAATGCAGATAATGGAGAATAAAGAAGCTATACAGATGTTACACCTTAAGCTACCTACAGATCCAAGGTGGGTAAATATCGTTGAGAAAAATATAGAAGAAATTCTTACAGATCACGCATACTGTGAGCAAAAAGCAGCTTCTAGTGCGATTTCTTTTATTATAGGTTTTCCAGAATACTCTGAGCTCGTCGCAGCAATGAGTGATCTTGCCATAGAAGAAATGAGCCACTTTAAAATGGTGCACGACCTTATGGTAGAACGAGGTCTTCACTTAGGAAGAGAGCGCAAAGATGAATATGTACACAAACTTCGTTTTTATTTCCCTAAAGGTGGATCAAGAGTAGAAAGCCTCGTAAATAGGTTGCTTGTAGCGGCGCTTATAGAAGGCCGCAGTTGCGAGCGTTTTAGGCTATTATCTGAGCAACTAGAAGATAAGAAATTAGCAAAGTTCTATAGAAAACTTATGATAAGCGAGGCTGGACATTATACGATGTTCTTAAACTTTGCTCGCCAATATGGAAATCGTAAGAACGTTGATGCCAAATGGCAAGAGCTACTCGATTTTGAAAAAGAAGTAATGGCCGGATTGAGTAAAAGTGAAACAATACACGGTTAAATTTTAAAAATCTCATCTCTAAACAAATGAAGTATCTCACTCTTATCTGTACCCTCCTTCTAATCATATCTTGTAAGGAGTTTACCAGTACTTCAAAGGACGATTCACTTCCCTACTCCTGGCTGGAAGGAAGATGGGAGCGTACAAATGAGGTTGACGGAAAACAAACCATCGAAGAGTGGACCCGAATAGATAAATCTTCATTAAAAGGATATAGCTACACAAAAGAGAATGATAAGGTCATTTGGCAAGAACAAATGATTTTTAAAAATAACAAGGGTTTATGGTCTCTCCATATTGTAGGAGATACTAACGATACGATCTCTTTTAGAGAAAAGGAAAGTACCCAGTTTTCTTTTACAGTAGAAAATCCAGAGAATGATTTTCCTAAGGAAATAAGATATTCTTACTTTGATGATGTCATCACAGCAACGATATCTGGTGATGAACTGGAGATTCCGTTTATCTTCTGGAGAGTGGCCGAAAACTAATTTACCAAAAGAGCATCTAAGATTTTACGGACCTTCGGGCTGTTCCAATCTAGGGCGCCTTTTTCTCTAACTACTATGTTTCCTGATTGGTCTATTATATAGCTTGCGGGTATCGATCGTGATGCCAATTTTTCTGGCGGAGCCATTTTTGATATATAAACGGGTACTTCATATGCTTTTTTATCCATAAACCTTTTTACAGTCCCTGGTTCTTCATTTGTGATAAGAAGGAAGTTTATATTTCCCCTATAATCTTTATATAGGTTATCTATAGAAGGCATCTCTGCAATACAGGGAGGACACCACGTTGCCCAATAGCTTACAAAGGTGACCTTTCCGTTACCTATGGGTTGATGACTAGAAATTCCATCGAGTGATTCAAGTTTATACACAAATGGTTCTAGCTTGTCCATCTCAACCTTAGGTTCTACTGAAGGGGAGGCAAAAAGCATTAATCCTTTTTGAAGGGTAACCTGAATAGGCTGCCTAGTTTGAGGAATTAGAAGTAAAAGGATCACTCCTATAAATACCAAGTTCTTCCAATTGACTTTTTTATTCATTCCCCAAAATTAATCTAAATAGCGCCTTAACATGGGATTTAATGTATAAAACACTGAACTCTGTGTCAACATTACGTCGCAAAAAATCACAACCAATATCAAATAGCCCCGATAGAAATGAAAATCCCGCAATGAAGCGAGAGCGAAATGAGGAATTGTAATGGATAGCGGGAAACGGCTCCTCTTGGGACACCAAAACTTTTCGCTCCATAAAAATGCGTGTACACGTTGTAAGTATACACGCATTAGAATAGCATATTTAATTTCTAGTAACTGTAACAGGTTCTGAGAGATCAAAGCAACCCATTAGATCATTTGCATTTTGCCCTACCATTAGGCCGCTAAGTCCTTCTTCATAGCGTAAATACCAGATCAAGCAGACACCTGTTCCTGCATCATCAAAATTCACTCCTTCTAATGCAGTAATAGTTGGGGGTAACCCTAATATTTCTCCGGTATCTGAAGTTACAACCCAAGTATTTAAGTTGCCACTACTCTGACCTTCAAGACCTATTCCTGAAACCATATCTGGAGTCCCGTCCACCGTAAATATAAATGGCCCTCCTAAAATTTCGGCAGCTTGAGGCTCATTCCGGGTAACAGTCACTGGTTCAGAAAGATCAAAAATTCCGCTAAGATTAGTTGCATTTTCTCCGAGAGCAAGACCTTCAAGTCCTGACTCATAACGTAAATACCAAATAAGACATACACCAGCTCCCGCATCATCAAAATTAACATTTTCTACCGCTTCAAGCGTAGGAGGTAACCCTAAAATCTCACCCGTAGCTGTCGTGATTATCCACGTTTTTTCTGTTCCTACAGAATTCCCTTCGAGTGAAAGGCCATTTACCATAGACGGTATACCATCCACACAGAATGTAAAAGGTCCTCCCACTATTTCTGAGGCCTGTGGACCAGCGTTTCTATTGACTACGATAAAATTAGATTCATCTAAGTCTCCAGTTACATTATCGAGATTATTTCCAGCTTCAAGACCTACTAAGTCGCCATTATATGCAATATGATAAATATAACAGGCACCTACTCCAGCGTCATCAAAGTTTACTCCCTGGAGCGCTGCAATGGTGGGTGGTATACCTAAAATAGTTCTGGAGGCATCTGTAACCACAAAATTAGTATTCTGCCCTACCACGTCACCCGTTACCATTATACCGCTCACATTATCTGCTGCACCATCTACAAAAAATGTAAAAGGTCCACCCGTGAGGGTTCCTGCATCTATGCTTAACACCGGAGCAGTATCATCATCGGACTCACAACTGAAGAAAGCAACAAGGAGCGCTGCAGCCATTACTAACAATTTTAAATTTCTTTTCATCTTAAATTAGTTTTGATTTTACTCAAAATTATTTTATTTACTGAAGAAGAAATGTCAGCTAGCTTACACTTGAAAGTTATTTTAAAAAAAGGATTTTGCGGAAAGGTATGATGATCTTCTTAAGTGATGAACGCTGGTAATTTAATTCGTTTCTAGCCTTCCTTAAGGCGTATTACATTTCTAGTATAATCTAAAAAATTTGAAGCCTTAAGATCGTTAAGAAGGGTGTTAAGTGTAGGTCTTGACGTACCTAGCAAACTAGCTATATCCTTTTGAGTATAGGGATGTTTTATAATCGTCTCACCCGTGCTAGGACAGCAGTAGCCATACTCATCTGACATTTCCTTAATAAATTCCTTGAGCCTTGTAGAAGTATCTTTAAAAAGTAAAAGGTCCAGGCGACGCTCTAACTTTTTAAATCGTAGCCCTAAGAATTTATAAAACTTGAGACTAAAAGGTTGATTATCTCTCATAAGATCCTGCATGGTAGATACCGCTACTGGACACACCACGGTTTCTTTATCCAAGGACTGGGCAAACTCGTTCCTGATAGCTTCTCCCAAAATTGCTTTTTCGCCAAACAATTCTCCTTTAGTGAGTATCGCTCTTATTACCTCGTTACCGTCCTCTGTGATATAACCCAGCTTAATTTTTCCTTTTTCTATGAGGTAGATTTTAGTTGCGGCATCGTCTTCAAAATAGATAAAGTCGTCCTTTGCGTAGTGACAAAAACGGTGGTCACTTTTATACCGCTCAAATTTATGGGGACAGAGCATCCCAAAAAGATTTACGTCTTCAAAAAACCATATTTTTGACATAAGAGGAGGAGTTAAACGGTTGTCACATAGGTCGGTAACCGGCAACGTTCCTTACGCTATTTTCTGTAGACCTTGATTTTATGCTTTCGCGAAAATATAATTCTAAATACTAGGAAGTCAGAATCTTGAAATCCGTAAAAAAGAAAACTCCGCTCGTAAAAGCGGAGTTTAGTATTAAAATTTCGATAGTGATGCCTTATGCAGCATTCTCTTTCTTAATTAAATTAAGTGCACTACCCTCACGATACCACTTGATTTGAGCATCGTTATAGGTGTGATTTACTTTAATGGTATCTTTAGTACCATCTGCGTGTACTACTTCTACCGTCAAAGGCTTGTCTGGTGCAAATTCTGCAATATCAACAAAGTTAAACGTGTCATCTTCTTGAATTAGATCATAGTCTGCTTCGTTTACAAATGTAAGACCGAGCATTCCTTGCTTTTTAAGATTCGTCTCGTGTATACGTGCAAAAGATTTTACGATAACCGCCGCAACACCTAGGTGTCGTGGTTCCATAGCAGCGTGCTCACGTGAAGAACCTTCTCCGTAGTTGTGATCTCCTACTACTACGGTATAAATTCCTGCCTTCTTATAGGCTCTTTGGGTATCAGGTACTCCTCCGAACTCGCCTGTTAGTTGGTTTTTAACAAAGTTGGTTTTCTTACCAAAAGCATTCACAGCACCTATGAGACAGTTATTAGAAATATTATCTAAATGCCCTCTATAGCGCAACCAAGGTCCCGCCATTGAGATATGATCTGTAGTACATTTTCCAAAAGCTTTAATAAGGAGCTTCATCCCTTGCATCTCACTGTCCTTAATAGGTTCAAATGGAGTTAAAAGCTCAAGCCTTTCAGAATCTTCGGCAACTTTTACCTGTACGCCACTTCCGTCTTCTACTGGCGCTAAGTATCCGTTATCTTTTACTTCAAAACCTTTAGGAGGTAATTCCCATCCTGTAGGCTCATCAAATCTTACTTCTTGACCCTCCTCATTTATCAAGGTATCTGTCATTGGATTGAAATCTAGACGTCCAGAGATTGCTATTGCTGCCGTAATTTCTGGGGATGCTACAAAGGCGTGTGTATTTGGATTTCCATCTGCACGCTTTGCAAAGTTTCTGTTAAATGAGTGTACAATACTGTTTTTAGGAGCATTTTTAGGATCACTATAACGCGCCCACTGTCCAATACAAGGTCCACAGGCATTTGTAAAGATCTTAGCGTCTAGCTTTTCAAAGATTCCGAGAATGCCATCGCGCTCTGTAGTGTAACGTACAAGTTCAGATCCAGGGTTGATTCCCAATTCTGATTTCATTTTTAGACCCTTATCGAGTGCTTGTTGAGCTATAGAAGATGCCCTGGACAAATCTTCATAAGAAGAGTTTGTACAAGAACCTATAAGTCCCCACTCTACTTGTAAAGGCCAGTCATTTTTTGTTGCCTTTTCTGTCATAGACTCTCCTACTTGAGTAGAAAGATCTGGAGTAAAAGGTCCATTGAGTAAGGGTCCTAACTCAGAAAGGTTTATATCTATTACCTGATCAAAATATTGCTCAGGATTTGCGTACACTTCTTTATCTGCCGTTAAGTACTCTTTAACTTTGTTTGCTGCATCTGCAACATCTGCCCTATCTGTGGCACGTAAATAACGCTCCATAGACTCGTCATACCCAAAAGTAGAAGTGGTTGCTCCTATTTCTGCTCCCATATTACAGATAGTTCCTTTACCCGTACAAGACATTGCTCTTGCACCAGGTCCAAAATATTCAACGATTGCTCCAGTACCTCCTTTTGCAGTAAGGATTTCAGCAACTTTTAAGATTACATCTTTAGGTGCTGTCCATCCCGATAATTTACCGGTAAGTCTTACCCCAATTAGCTTCGGGAATTTAAGCTCCCAAGCCATACCTGCCATAACGTCTACAGCATCTGCTCCACCTACTCCTATTGCTACCATCCCAAGACCACCAGCATTTACCGTATGAGAATCTGTACCGATCATCATCCCACCTGGGAATGCATAATTTTCAAGGACAACTTGGTGTATAATACCTGCTCCTGGTTTCCAGAATCCTATGCCATACTTATTAGAAACAGATTCCAAAAAACTAAATACTTCGCTAGAAACATTATTTGCATTTTTAAGATCTGCTGTAGCACCATCCTTAGCCTGAATCAAGTGATCACAATGCACGGTGGTAGGTACGGCTACTTTATCTTTCCCAGCCTGCATAAATTGCAATAGTGCCATCTGTGCAGTTGCATCTTGACAAGCGATACGATCTGGAGCAAAATCAACGTAATCCTTACCTCTTCCGAAAGCTTTAGTAGGTGTACCTTCCCATAAATGAGAATAAAGAATTTTTTCAGAAAGCGTTAATGGTTTACCTGTAAGTTTACGAGCAGCATCTACTCGCTCCCCCATACTAGCATAAACCTTCTTGATCATATCAATGTCAAATGCCATATATTGTGTTTTAGTTGATTAAAATTATGTGCTGTTTACAGCCTCACGAAAATACAAAATACCCTTAACAATAACAATAGCTCGGTCAACAGCTAGAAGGGTACCTCTAAAAAATTGTAGGTATCAACGAGAGGAGTCAAATAATAAGAATCTCAAAATTAATAAAGCCTCAAATTATCATAATGATAATTTGAGGCTCCAAAAAGTAGGATATTGTGAAGTTAGCTTACGCGAAAAGCAAATGAATATTTTCGCGAATGCGTGAAAATTTGACTTCTAAAACGTTACTGTGGTATAATTCCCTTCAAAAGAACCGGCAACAAGTTCACCATCTGCACGCTCAAATTCAAAAATAAGGTGCACTTCTTTCTTAGTTCTATTTAAATATACCACTCTTATAAAACCATTATCTACTAGTGTATCTGAAAGGATTATTTCTCCATTCTCCACAGTGCCTCCGGTCCAGTCTCCTTCTGTAAGAGCAGTACAGCTCGCAAGACCGTCACCTGTATAATAGGACTTTTCTGATAGATTGCTACTGGTAGTTATAAAATGGGCAAAGTCTATATTATTTGTAGTCATACCGTTAGAAATCTCTTTACTGCTCAGAATAATTTCATTTTCAGGAGTTATGTAAACAGAGTCTGTTACATAAGCAATATTATCAAACTGAAAACCATTTGAATTTCCTAAATCATTATTAGGAGCGGTGTTCTCTACAGAACACGACAAGAAGAAAAAAGAAGTAATCACTACTAATAATTGTAATTGACTTTTCATAACCATAAGATTTGGGGTTCTTATGGAGTAAAAGTAATTATACTATTCTATTTAATCGATAAAAAACTTAAATAATCGATGAAATACACAGAATGATTGTAATTTTGACTTAATATGTCAAATTCTTTAAAAAAGTTCTTTAATGATCTGTTCTATATTTAGGCCTTCTGCTTCAGCCTTATAATTCTTGATCATTCTGTGTCTTAGGATGCCCGTTGCTACCGCTTGTACATCTTCGATATCTGGTGAAAACTTACCGTGAGTCGCTGCGTGTGTTTTTGCTGCAAGTATAAGATTTTGTGATGCACGCGGTCCTGCGCCCCAATCTACAAAGTCATCTACAATCTGGGCTGAACTGTCTGTTTTTGGTCTTGTTTTACTCACAAGTCTCACCGCGTATTCGATAACATTATCTGCCACTGGAATACGTCTGATAAGCTGCTGAAGATCTACGATCTCCTGTGCTGTAAATAAAGGATTCACTACAGGCTTAGCATCTGATGTGGTTGCCTTAACAACATCCACCTCTTCTTGAAATGATGGGTAGTCTAAATTTATAGCAAACATAAACCTATCTAGCTGAGCTTCTGGTAACGGATAGGTTCCCTCCTGCTCTATTGGGTTTTGAGTTGCAAGCACAAAATATGGTAACGATAAAGGGTACCTCTGCCCAGCTACGGTTACCACTCTTTCCTGCATTGCTTCTAAAAGGGCGGCCTGCGTTTTAGGAGGTGTCCTATTAATCTCATCTGCTAAAATAATATTAGAAAAAACAGGTCCCTTAATAAATTTAAAATTACGTGATTCATCCAGAATTTCTGAACCAAGAATGTCACTAGGCATCAAGTCTGGAGTAAATTGAATACGTTTAAAGTCAAGACCAAGAGCCGTGGCAATAGTGTTTACCATAAGCGTTTTAGCAAGACCTGGAACGCCTATTAAAAGAGCGTGACCTCCAGAAAAAATGGATATAAGAATCTCGTCTATAACCTTCTCCTGGCCTACTATAACTTTTGCAATTTCGTTCTTGAGTGCACTATGCTTATCTACAAAACTCTTTATTGCCGCAACGTCTGACATATTCGGTTTACTTTTTAAGCCAATTACTCACAAACTCACAATCGCGATTTGCTCCATTAATCTTAATATACGTTTCTTTAATTTTTTCTGTTTGCCACTTTTCGATAGCTTCGATTTGTTTTTCTCGCAAAGCAAGCTCTTTAATTTTGATATAATCTTTCACAAAATCTGCTTCGTGCTCTTCTTGCTTATTTCTAACAGTAAGGATTTTATAACGGGTATTTCCTATACGACCTGGATCATTGAACACTAGCGAAATCTCTCCGTTTTCTAGATCACTAACTTTAGTGTATAAGGTTGGGTCTAATTTATTAAGTTCAAAACGCTTATCCAATGTATTAGGATTTACGAGCTGTCCTCCCTCGAACTTCGTTTCTTTCTCATCAGAAAACTCTCTTGCCGCTGCGTCAAAAGTAAGTTCGCCAGAGACAATTCTTTCTCTAATTTTCTTTATGAGGTCGTTTGCTTCTTCCTCTTCTGATCTCCCTATTTCTGGAATAAGAAGTATATGGCGAATTTCTAATTTATCGCCTCTGATCTTATCTAATGTTACAATATGGTATCCATAATCTGTTGCAAAAGGCTCACTAACCTCCCCTGGCTGAAGATTAAATGCTACATCTCTAAATTCTGGTACTAACGGCGTTCTTCTATCAATAACCATAAGACCTCCATCTGCCCTACTCGCTCCATCTTCTGTATAAAGAACTGCCTTCGTGGCAAAGCTACTTCCATTCTCAAGGACGTCACGACGGAACCCTTTAAGACGTTCTATAACTTCTTGTTTTGCTTCTTCTGTTGCTTTTGGTTCAATAACAATCTGGCTGATTTCAAGCTCGACACCTATAGTAGGTAGCTCATCATCTGCCTTGACTCTATTAAAGAATGATTTTACCTCGTCTGGAGTTACATCTACAGATTCTATGATCTGTGAGTTCATACGCTCTGAAAGGACAAAATCCTTTTGGATCCTATATAGCTCATCACGAAGTTCAGACATATTGTCCTTTTTGTAGTATTCTACTACCTTTTGCTCTGAGCCAAGTTGCTGTGAAAAGCGTGCAATGATCTGATCTACCTCAGAATTTAAGCGGCTATCACTTATGACTATACTATCCTGAATAGCTTGGTGTGCGAGTAATTTGCTTTCTAACAAATTGCCCAATACCTGACAAGGGGTTATGTTAGCCGCAGACTGACCTTGGGACTTTATATCAAACAAGAACTGATCTATATCGCTTTCTAAAATGAGATAATCCCCCACGACTCCAGCAACTCCGTCTACCTTAAATTTTTCAATTTTTTTAATTGTGTCCTTAGCCTTGACATCATTCACAACCTCTGTAATCATTACGGCGGTTGTGTCTACTCCTGCGGGAGTTACTTCATCAACCGTTTGGGCTGATGTGATTTGCACTGCAAGTAATGCAATGATTGTTTTAATTGTAAATCTCAAATTGTTTGTTTTTAATGGCATCATCTTTAATCTCCTTTTCTAACTGCTTTACAAGCTCTAATTTCCTTCTATTCTCTATGATTTGGTTGATGGTAGGCCGCACATATTCTAAAGGCGCAGTGTCATTACGCTCTAGTGTGTTTTTTATTGCGATCAAATATAAACCTAATGAATCTCGCAGTTGTAAAAAATTGGTTTTTTTTAACAGCTTATCAGCATTCTCTGGATTAATCGGGTTTATTTGTTGTTGCACGAGGCTGCGCTTTACCCAAGTGGAATCATTAAGAAATTGCCCTTTAAATTGAAATTGTAAAGAATCCAGCGCATATCTATCCCGATCATTAAAGCGGGTAAATATTTTCTTGAGTTCATTTAGGTTTTTATAATCCTCACTTACCTGTATAAATCTAAACTGTAACAGCTCCTCATTGAGACGGAAGTTTTGCCTATTCGTAGCGTAGAACTCTGCTGCTTCTTGAGTTGAAACTGTTGTATTTAAACGTTTTTGAACAAGGGCATCCTTATAATATTTGGTATAAAGATCACTTCTATATTTATCCACCAGCTCTTCAAAATCATCTCTTTTAGATACCTCGAGATTCCGCATTGCTCCATCCATTAAAAGTTTAGCAGTCGCCCACTCATTAATAAAAGTCTGTGCAAATAGGGCGCTATCTTGTGGTTTGGCTCTTTTAAAAGCTCTTTTTAGTTCAGCATTGGTAAGGTTATGATCGTTTACACGAGCGACGATCTCCTCTGCCTGCTGTTTTTTAAAAAAATCACAACTCGACAGACTCCATAAGAGAAATATTCCTATAATATGTGGTGTATACTTACTCACTTAAAGAAGTGTTGAGTTTAGATACTACGTTCTTATCAATTGTAATTATCGCGCGATCTCTCAATCCCTGAACAAAATTATCATCAATATATTTTTGAAAATCACTCATCACTAGACCTCGAGAATCTTCCAAGGATTTTAGTTTTGCGGGAGATACTTCTGATATGTTATAAAATATATAAGAAGACTTTACTCTAAATACGTCGGTAATCCCTTCTTTAACGATTAATTTTTTAGGAAGGTCATCGATATAGTATTCTTTAGTTACAATAATAGGTTTTTGAATATTAAATTTTTCGATCCTATTAAGTGATACCTCAAGAGATTTACCCTTTTCTAAAGATTTTCTTAATGCTCTAGCTGCTTTCTCATTTGAGAGCGTGTATGAAGTAGCCTTTAGAGCTGCTTTAGTCCTGTAGTTATCCACATTTTCTGCAAAAAATTCTTTAAGCCCGGTACTATCATTTTTAGCTACATTCCAAACCTGTGTCTCGAGCAGATCAAATAGCAAGAGACCTTCCTCATACTCCCTAAGTATTGCTGCAAATTTTTTGTCCTCTTTTTCAAGATTTGCTGTGTGATACTTTTTTATCTCTCCATCGATGAAGGCTTTTACATTGTTTTCTATAAAAGGCCCAGAAGATATAGCATTTGAATTGTTACGTCTCACAAATAAATAGTCTGCAATATTCTTATAGGTAAAGGTGGTATCTCCTACGGTAAACGCAACTTCTTTAAATACTGGCTTATCTGCATTATACTTCCAATCTGTTTTAAAATTTTCTTTTGGCAGTTCTTTTCTAAAGAAAGAAATAATCTCATTGTCATTATAACTATTATAACGCTTTCTGAGTCTCTCATTGAGATCTTCTGATAATACCTGCGCACGACTATCTCTTAAAATTTTTGTTTCAAGCTCTTTTTTTAATTCTTTATAAGTACCTACTGGATTTTTCTTAATGAGCTTTGCTATGTGCCAGCCGAAGGCTGTTTTAAAGGGTTCTGTAATTTGTCCAGCTTCATTGAGCGCAAAAACTTTATTCTCAAATTCTGGGCTGCTAAGCTGCCCTTCTTCAAAGGGTGATAAGCTTCCTCCCTTGGCAGAAGATTTTTTATCATCACTATACGTACGGGCCAGTACTGTAAAATCTGCACCATCGTTAAGCTGCTTATAAATCTCATTGATTTTCTCTTCGGGATTAGAAGTATCATCCTTTTGATTGGTAGTTATCATTATATGTGCTGCCTCTATTGAACCCTTTCCAATTCGGGTTGCGGTAGGTTGGACTATATGATAGCCAAAACGAGTCCGGAAAGGTTCTGAAACCTCATTGATCTCTGTAGTATAAGCAGCGTTCTCAAAGGGATATACCATTTTGAATGCCTTAAAAAACCCTAGGTCACCTCCATTCTTTTTTGCGCTAGGATCCTCACTATAGGTACGCGCAACTGCAAGAAAATCTTCGCCATTAACCACTTTAGTTCTTGCTTCTAAAATTTTCGCGAAAGCGATAAGAGTGTCCTCAGGTTTTGCGTCTGGACTGACCCTTACTAGAATGTGTCGCGCCTTACGCTCATTTACGAGTCTCTCATAAGCTTCTCTTACAAGGCTCTCCGTCACTTTTACATCTGTGAGGTAATTTTTTGCCAGAGTGGTTCTGTAAGAAGATAATTCTTTTTGGTACGTACTTTTTTTATCCAGTCCTAAACGGTAGGCCTCTTGTACTTTTAATTTATAATCGATAAAAAGATCTAAATACTCAGAAGGGCTGCTTTTATCCTCTTCCTGCACCAGATCCCGATTTTTTAAATAAACACTTGTAAACTCTGAGACGGTAATATCTTCACCATTTATAGTCACTAAAACAGCGGTGTCCGACTGGGCAGCAGATACGGCACAAAAAAAACTCAAAAGAAAAATGATAATTGGGCGCATAGTTGAATATAAAATCGGTTGCAAAAATAGCAAAATCTGAGGCACTGTCAAAAGTTTGTAAGAGCTATCACAAACGGGTTTTATCGCAATTTGTTTTGACTACTTTTGTGATATAAACTGTATTAAGAACAACATATTTTGGAAAGGTTAAAATTAATATGGGACTTTAGGGGTCCCGATGCTCAAAAGATTGCAGAGCACCACGAAATTCATTTAAAAGAATATATAGCAAACAAGGCCATCACACAGCCCATAACTGGTACAGAAGAGCTTTCCGAAATGCATTATAGCGCATTTTTGATAGTAAATCGTGAGGAGATGAAACCCGTGAGAGATGATCTTAGACCGCACAGGGGAACACTCTATACCCAGAGAAATTGATGTGGCACGGATATTGAAAATCAAAATTATATATTTGCACGCGCAAATTGATAACCTAATAAATAGATAGAATGAAAAAATTGATGCTCGGAGCGATTGTGCTTCTTATGACAGCTACTAGCTTTGCTCAAGGTAAGGTGGGAACTGTAGATGTAGATTTTGTAATCTCAAAAATGCCAGAACTCACTGGAGCAAATGAGGCAGTAAAGGCTTATAATCTCGATCTTGAGGGACAACTTAAGGCTAAACTTGCAGATTATGACACAAAAATAAAGGCTTATAAAGAAGGTGTTAAAACCTTTACTGAGGAAGAGGCAAAGCTGCGCCAAGAAGAAATCCTTACTGCCGAAAATGATATTTCTAAATTTCGCCAGAATGGAGCTCAGTTATTACAGCTTAAGCAAAACGAAGTAACACAACCTCTTTATAAGAAGATAGGAGAAGTGGTAGCTCAAGTTGCTAAAGAGCAGGGGTACACTCAAGTTCTTACTATTGGAAATAATAATAACCTAGCCTATGCAGATCCTACCTATGATATTACTCTTGCAGTAATCAAGAAAATGGGGATTACCCTTAAGGAAGGAGAATAAGCCTCTTTACATTTAAATAAAAATGCCGCTCTCAAGCGGCATTTTTATTTATTACTTTTTTAGAATAGATGCTATATCAGGCTTAAAATAGTTGGGCCCTTTTAAAACCTTACCGTCCTCGCGATAAATAGGTTTTCCATTTTCATCGAGTTTACTCATATTACTGCGTTGGATCTCGTTAAAAACGTCCTCAATTTTATCCTGCATCCCGTGCTCTATGATAGTACCGCATAAAATGTAAAGCATATCCCCCAGAGCATCTGCCACTTCTACAAGGTCCCCATTATTTGCAGCCTCAAGGTACTCCTCATTTTCTTCTTTCATAAGATTATAGCGGAGCATAATTTTTGAGGGAGACAATAATGCGGTAGGTTTATCTTCCCTGTCTAGTCCGTAGGTGTCGTGAAAGAGGGTTACCGCGGCAATTTTGTTTTTCATAATTAAATTTGTTTTTACGCTTTCGCGAAAGCGTACTCATACCTATTTTTACAACTCCTAAAATACTATAAATGTTTAGCACTGGTCAGATTATATTTGTCGCTTTTTTTGTGATTGCTTTTATCACACTCATAATCTGGAGTTACCGAAAAGATACTGCTCTTCACAAAAAGCAATACAAGGGTAGTAAATGGGTACTTTTTGGATTTATAGGATTTATAGCGCTTCTTTTTATTATCAAGTACACTTTAAAGCCATAATCCGGCCATCAATCACAAACCTCTACGGGTTAGATTCCTTAATTTACTAATATTACTTGTATATTTCTGAGCACTACTATAGATATACCCACTAATGGGTATGTTTTGGCTTGTGGATTTTTCTCACTTTTGAATGAACTAACAACTAATCAACTATAATATGGCTTTAGAACACGCTGGTAACATTGTACTTACAGAAACATTGAACGACACCTTCCAAAATATTTATGCCTCTCAAAATTACGGGACATTTTTTGGCGTCTTTGGGAAATTTAAATTCAACAAAACCTCAAAAAAGATTCAAGAACTCACCCTTCAAATTATTAACTATAAGGGACTGATTAATCTAGAGTTTGTAGATTACTCGTTGATTCAGTATGAGAATGCTGCAGAGGATAATATCATAGAACTCTCCGTTTCTTTAAAAGGGTCACTACGTACTTCTGGAAAGGAAGAACTGTCTATTTCTCAAGAAGATCTCAATGCACTGGACTTAATTGCCGTAGACTATTTTATTATAAACAAATCCTTGAAAGCTCTTAATGGCGATTCTCAAGAAGAAGTAGACGCTAGGGTTATGAACGGCTCAAACCAATCAGATTTGCCTCTTGATCCTATAAGTAACGGCGTTTTTGATGAGGAGTTTTATTATAGAAATGGCAAACTGATTGATAAAATTAGTATGAACGATAATAGACTTCCTGCCGGAGGGGACCTAGAAAAAGACGGTTCTCCAAGTTGTAAGCAAAGAATTTCTGTAATGCATATTATGTGAAATTCCTAAAACTTGCATATTACCTATTCCTGTTTATCCTGCAAATTCCTGTCTATTCACAAACAGATACTATGCAGGATATCATATTCTATCTAAATGAAAAAGATTATGAAAGAATAGAATCCCAAGAAAATTATGCTTTGTCAACTGATCTCCAGGCACTTTCTTCAATAATTCGCAATCAAGGGAATGATATAATTAAAGACGAACTTACTCTTAAATACCTAGAGAATCTTGACATCACTAGTTATTCAATAGTTGATCGACTTAACGTATCCTACTTTAAACTTTTTTATAGCCGTAATGATAGTGACACTTATAAATATATATATGACACCTATGTGTTAAGTAAATCAGACAATGATGGTTTTAAAAGATTATCGCTTCTACTCTTTCTTGAATTGTATAGTAGAGATAGTAATTTAAACAGCACGTCATTCAATAAATATCTCAAGGAATACAGTCTTCTCGCAGAAACGGCAAATCACAAAGCTCTAAAAATCTCCTACGAGACATTATATACTGGGAGATCTGTCTATGCTACAGAAAAAGAGTATTCATTACTCTGCTTGCAAAATAAAGAACTTTTAAATACGGTAGCAAGGGAGCTTAGTGAGCCTGTAAAGGCTTCTCTTCACGAAAATCTCAGTGATTATTACAGAGTTCAACGTAAAGCAGATAAATCGCAACAATTTGCCTTTTTAATCACTAAACTCGACGACAAACCATATTACAACACACACAAGTTTAACGCCTATCTTAACCTTGCTACGCTTGCCCTAGGCGAGAAAAATACAGTCTCTGTAAATAAATATATAGCACTTGCGGAAAACTATATAAATCCATCACTTCAAAAGAAGCAGCGCAGCACACTTCTAAAATTTAAGTCTTATTACATACACCGTCCTTTAAAGGAATACGACAGCGCTTATACATACTTAAATGAATCTGTTAATCTTCTCAATGAGATGAGCTATAGAACAAATAGTCTCAAAATATCAGAACTCAACGTAGAGCTTAATACTGCAGAAACAGAACGCAACAATCTCATTCTTGAGTCAGAAAAAAAGAGAAATTTTTACATTGCTTTGGGCTTAACTGGGATTCTCCTAGTTGGGATTTTAGTTGCCGTACTGGCGACCCTCAATTTTAAACGAAAACAGCGCATCGCCCAGCAGGAAAAAGAACTTCAAGCGCAAAAAACAGCAACCCTTCTAAAAGAGCAAGAAATAAATGCTATTAATGCGATGGTAGAAGGTCAAGAAAAAGAAAGATTGCGCCTCGCGAGGGATTTACACGATAATTTAGGCGGAACGCTAGCGGCCATAAAAATGCACGTTGGAAACCTTCAGAATAACCTTACCTCAAGTCACCATCCAGAGGAGTTACTAGATAAGATGAATGTTCTCATTTCTGACGCATACGCTAGCGTAAGGGGTATCGCACACGAGCGCAATAGTGGTGTAATGGCAAAGGAAGGACTTCTGCCAGCTCTAGAAAATCTAGCGTTAAAGGTATCATCTTCGGCTGGAATTCAAATAGATGTAGAAGCCTTTGGAATGGATAATAGACTGAGCAACCATCTGGAGATAACTATATTTAGAATCATACAGGAGCTTGTTACAAACGTTATTAAGCACTCAGGCGCAACCGAATGTGTGATAAGCTTAACTCAGCACCAGAAGGAGCTCAATATTATGGTCGAGGATAATGGGAAAGGTTTTATAGCAGGAAAATTACAAGAAAAGGACGGAATGGGCCTAGGAAGCATAGAACGTAGGATTGAGCATTTAGAAGGAACTATGGCTGTTGATAGCACTTTAACTATCGGTACAAACATCATCATAGACCTTCCACTCACGCAAACCAAGATATATGATTAAAATAACTATAGGTGAAGATCATCAAGCGGTCACAGACGGTATTGAGTTGCTCCTCAAGTATGATACTGAGATTGATGTTTTGGGCACTGCCAAAGACGGCATAGACCTTTTAACAATAACAAATAGGCTCCTTCCAGACGTCGTCGTTACTGACATAAGGATGCCCAGGCTAGATGGTATTGAGGTCACCAAATTAATAAAGGTCAAATACCCACATATAAAAGTAATCGCTTTTTCAATGTTTGACCAAGACGAGGCCTTTTTGCAGATGAGAAAAGCGGGAGCTACTGGCTATGTTCTTAAAAATAGCCCACTTGATGAAATACGTAACGCCATCATCGCGGTAAATGATGGAAATGAATATTATGATGCTGGCATAGATGAACGTTTGTATAATTCCGCTTTCGCGAAAGCGCAACAATCCACAAAACCCATTCTTTCTAAAAGTGAACGTGAGATCCTAAAACTCATCGCTCAAAACAAAACCAGTTCAGAAATAGCCGAATTAAGATTTACCGCAGTTTCTACTGTAGAAAAACACCGAAAGAATATGATGCGTAAGCTAGACCTCTCAGGTAAAGGCGAACTCCTGAAATATGCCATAGAACGCAAATATAAATTTTAGAAAAATACCCGCTTATGGGTATTTTTTCGGATCGTTTCTATCCATAGGTTTGATACTATGGAAGTGATAAATACTATTAAACATATACTCGATACATCTTTAGAAAATGGATCTAAAATAACTATAGCAGATACCAAGCTAATCGTCAGAACCCTAAAACCTATATCTGAAAAACCATCAGTTATAGAGCTTCTGCTTGCTGTTCTTGAAAAATGCAATCCTGAGCAGGGAACAAACATCAAACTCTCTTTACGACAAGAACAGGTTCTCCATTTAGTAGGATTGGGGTATAAGACAAAAGATATCGCAAAAAAACTAGACATCAGCTCTGAAACCGTGAGTACACACCGCAAGAATATCATTAAAAAACTTAAGATTTCAGGCAGTGGCCAACTCACCAATTTTGCTTTTCGATATGTAAACAAGCCTACTATCACAACATCCTAAGAACAAAAAAGCTCTTGCAATGCAAGAGCTTTTTTGTTCTTAGTAATTCTATTAAGCTTTGAAAAGGGGCCTTCCTCCCATCATCTCATTAACACTCGCTGCTACATTTTCTAGCACATCAGTATTATCGTGATGCGTGATTGCCTTATCTATCAAGTTTGCAATAGTATGCATATCTCCTTCTACCAATCCTCGAGTAGTTACTGCAGCGGTACCTATGCGTATTCCTGAAGTTACAAAAGGAGATTTGTCATCAAAGGGAACCATATTCTTATTTACTGTAATGTCTGCCACACCTAGCGCCTCCTCTGCGGCTTTCCCAGTGACATTTTTATTACGTAAATCTATAAGCATCATATGATTGTCTGTACCTCCAGAAATTATATCATATCCTTTAAGTATCAAAGCATCTGCCAGTGTCGTTGCATTTTTCTTAACCTGTACCATATAATGCAAAAATTCATCTGTAAGTGCTTCTCCAAAAGCTATAGCCTTTGCGCCTATAATGTGCATTAGTGGTCCGCCCTGATTTCCTGGAAAAATACCACTGTCCAGTAAAGAAGACATCATACGTAAATTTCCATTTTTTAATTTTATACCAAATGGATTTTCAAAATCTTTACCCATTAGGATCATACCACCGCGAGGTCCTCTCAGCGTTTTATGGGTAGTTGTAGTTACCACGTGACAATGAGGAATTGGGTCTGAGATAATTCCCTTAGCAATCATTCCAGCAGGATGTGCAATATCTGCAAGTAAAATAGCTCCTACAGAATCTGCAATCTCTCTAAAACGCTTATAATCTATCTCTCGTGAATATGCACTTGCACCCGCAATTATCATTTTAGGCTGCTCTTTAGTTGCTATTTCTTGAATTTTATCATAGTTCAGAAGTCCTGTTTCTCTCTCTACTCCATAAAAAACTGGATTATATAATCTTCCAGAAAAATTTACGGGAGATCCGTGTGTAAGGTGACCACCGTGCGCTAAATCAAATCCTAAAAATGTATCGCCAGGCTGTAAGCAGGCGTGAAATACTGCCGTGTTTGCTTGGGATCCAGAGTGTGGTTGTACATTAGCATACGCTGCCCCAAAAAGTTCTTTTGCTCTCTCTATTGCTAGGTTTTCTACCACATCTACCACCTCGCAGCCACCGTAATAGCGCTTCCCAGGATATCCTTCTGCATATTTATTTGTCAGAACAGATCCTGCAGCCTCCATTACTTGGTCACTTGTAAAGTTTTCTGAAGCTATAAGTTCAAGGCCATTGAGCTGGCGTTCCTTTTCTTCTTTAATCAGATCAAAAATTGCGGTATCTCGTTGCATAATAAAAGGTTTGTTAAAGTGATGCAAAAATAAAGCAATAGCCTTTTAGGTGTGCTATAAATCCTATATTTGAGAATAATTTTACAAACAACTTATTAAGTATATTATGCCACTATCTGCAAACGACCCTTCTAGAAAAACTTGGCTCGACACGCCAAAGAATACGGATTTCCCTATACAGAACATCCCTTTTGGAGTGTTCTTGACCAGGGATGACGTCATCACTATTGGAACTCGCATAGGAGACTATGCTATAGATTTAGGTGCTTTACATCAGCTGGGCTACTTTAAAGGAATCCCACTTACTGATGATATTTTTCTTCAAGACACGTTAAATGACTTTATTGCAGATGGTCGTAAGACGTGGCGCTTAGTACGGAATAGGATTGCAGAACTCTTTGAGGATTCTAATACCGCTTTACGCGAAAATGCTAAAGATCGTGAGACCGTAATCTTCAAAATGGAAGAGGTAGAAATGCAGCTACCTGTCCAAATAGGCGATTATACTGACTTTTACTCAAGTATAGAACACGCGACTAACGTGGGGACGATGTTTCGGGGAGAAGAAAATGCGTTGATGCCTAACTGGTTGCACCTACCCGTTGCCTACCACGGGAGAAGCTCTTCTGTGATCCCGTCTGGGATACCAGTACATAGACCAAAAGGACAAAAATTACCTAACGGAGCGACAGAACCTATTTTTGGCCCGTCAAGATTAGTTGATTTTGAGTTAGAAATGGCTTTTATTACTACCGCGGCAAACGGTCTAGGTGAGTCTATTTCTACCGCAGACGCCGAAGAAAATATATTTGGACTTGTTTTATTTAATGATTGGAGTGCGCGCGATATTCAAAAATGGGAATATGTGCCTTTAGGGCCTTTCTTAGCAAAAAACTTTGCCTCGTCTATTTCTCCTTGGATCGTGACACTAGATGCCCTAGAACCTTTTAGAGTTGAAAGTCCTAAGCCCAAAAAGAAATTATTACCATATCTGAAATTTGAAGGTAAAAAGAGTTTTGATATCAACCTGGAAGTTGCCTTGCAACCAGAAAATATGCAAGAAACTGTGGTTTCAAAATCAAACTTTAAGTATATGTACTGGAATATGAGCCAGCAACTGGCTCACCATACGGTAACTGGATGTCCAGTCAATGCTGGAGATATGATGGGAAGTGGGACACTCTCTGGCCCTACTCCAGAATCTTATGGATCTATGTTAGAACTGTCTTGGAGAGGTGAGAAACCTGTAAAGCTTAAAGAAGGCGGAGACAGAAAATTTATAGAAGATAATGACACGGTTATCATAAGAGGTTACTGTTCTAAAAAAGATGCTGTACGCATAGGTTTTGGTGAAGTATCCACTAAATTACTTCCCGTTTTTGAACCTAAAACAAAATAAACTTCTCAAATAAATAAATACTAAAAGGAGGATTTCTATCAAAGAAATCCTCCCTTTTTATTAATGTTTTATTGATTGATTTTCATATGTTTATGCCTTTTATTTTAACTATACGTTTAATTTTAGGTGAGCATCTCCAAGCTCAAGTCCATAATCCCGATAGAGGTGTAACACCTGCAGAGGAGCGATAGCGCAGCGAAGCTCTGAAACGGATAGCGGGAAAAGGCTTCTAGTAAAAAGCGGTTACCTAGGTGCTCCCCTTTCTACATTATACTCAGCTATTGCAATTCTCTTCCTTTGCTCTCAAGGCGTTGTCTAAACCCCCTTTAGGTACAAATGGCTCAGTGATATTTTCACTTTTAAAAAGTTCAATCGCCCTATCTAAGTCTTTACAGTAGGGTGCAACAGATTTTCCGAAATATCTGGCACTTCCCATATCCCACTCTGTTTTAGAAAGCAATACGCGAGGGTTTTTCGGATCTAGTAAATGAGCCTCATTATAAATCTCCCCTATTTTTGCGGCGTACATCATTCCATATTTGGCGCCGTCGTAAACTACCCAAGAAGTATAATATAGAGCCTCCAGAGCCATTATCTCTGCATTTTCTGGGCTGTTTGCCTTAGATTGATTAATGTAATCCTGAGCCTTATCCAGTGTGCTTTTAAGTTCTGTTATGTCTTTAATTTTAAAACTATTTATCACCCTAATCTTAGCGGCATAATAGGATGGGAGCCAATTCTCTTTTTCTGCAGCAGCAATACGTTCAAAAAGGTTTATTGCTTCTGCATTGTTGCCGGCCTTCCAGAGATCGAGACCTTTCTCCATTCCTTTTTCAAAATTGGTTTGTGCCAGTATTCCCAATGAGCTTAAGACCATAAAAATTAATACTACATTTTTCATTGTTTTGTGCGCTCATTAAAAGCGACTTTTTTAAGATTTGTTATAAATTATTTAGTTGATTGTCCTTACCGTCTTCACTAATGGTCCAAAAGAAACCAATAAAGAAAAATTGATCCTGCGCTGGACGTAGCGCACGTCTATTAAACATCCCATTTACATCTGGTGTAGCAGCATATTGATATCCATTTACATTTTTGAGACCTAGAACATTGTTTACAGAAAAGTATAGGATTTTTTGATCAGAGAGTAGCCAGGCCCAGTTAACGCTCAAGCTATTAAAGCTTTTAGTTTTGGCTTGTAAAAAACCCTCAGTGTTTCTATCTGTATAGCTCCTTCCACTAGCGTATTGATAACTGAGGCCTACCTGACTTCTTAGATCATCTATAAAATATTTACCTACCGCAGAAAAATTATGCGTGTTTGCAAAGGGTGCAGTCGCTCGTTTTGGATAGTTATTATATATTCTCTCAGAATCTAAGTATGAGTAGCTCAACCAATAGTCAAGATTTTTCACACTTTTATTATCTCTAAAAAACACATCTAATCCTTGAGCATATCCATTTCCATTGTTTTCAAAATTGCTATTGAACAATGGCATTTCTGTATCATAAGTAATGAGGTTGTCATACTCTTTACGGTATACTTCTGCTCTAAAAATTCTATCGTTTGCGACATACTGATAATTAAAAATATAATGTTGCGCTTCCTGTGCATTAACATCTGCCCCGAACTTGAGGATATCTTGCACCGGCTGCTGGAAAAAATCTCCATAAGCTATACTGAGCTGGCTCTTCTTACCAACTTTATAAGCAACGGAAGCTCGCGGAGCTACATTGGTAGCATTAAAAAGGTAACTGTAAGTCCCTCTAAGTCCTACCTGTGCCGCTAGTTTTTTAGAAAACAGAATATCTGCCTCGGTAAATACAGAAAAAAGATGATTGTTATATCCATAAGAGATATCTACTGTATCATCGCTAAAGTCTTCAGAAAATGTTGTAAAAAATTGCTCCACCCCAACGTTGAGTTTAAACTTATTGCTAAACCTCTTCCGGAGTTTTGCCTTGAGGTGCACTGACTTCTCATTATTATCAATAGTGTTACCAAGAATGCTAATTTTATTTCGCGAAAGCGTAAAGCTACCACCGGTCTTTAATTTCCAGCTATCACTAAGATCGCCTGTATAACTGGCATTACTATAGAGGTTGTTGTTATTGAGATCAAGATTTACACCCTCTGGTAAATTAATATCTTCCTGTGTTACTTGAAAATCTGTAGCATCATAAGCGGTGTAGAATTTAAATAATCCTTTGTTGAATTTGTACCTATACACACTCTCCCCAGAAAATGATTGAAATGGCTTTTGCCAGTCATTACGGGTATCAAAAACCTCGAGGTAGGGTGTTAGATTTATATAAGAGGTATTAAAACTCAATGAACTTTTGTTCCACTTTTGAGTATTACCTAGGCCCAGCCCCACGCTCATTATACTTATATCTGTTTTTTCCTGATCCGGCTCATCTTGAGTGTCCAAGAGTAATACTGAAGAAAGCGCCTCCCCATATTCTGCAGAATAACCTCCCGTAGAAAAGGTAATCCCATCAAAAAGAAATGGGCTATATCGTCCTCTGGTAGGAGCATTATTAGTTGTAGGCGTATAAGGTGTAAAAACCCGGATTCCATCTATAAATATCTGCGTTTCACTGGCGTCACCACCTCTTACAAAGAGTCTTCCATCTTCTGCAACGGTAGTGGTTCCCGGAAGCGTTTGCAGTGCACCTACAAAATCTCCCAGCGCACTAGCGGTAGTTACAACATCAAGTGGTTTTAATACTGAAACCGTACTTTCTCCACCTGCTTTAAAAGTTCCTGCAGATAACACTACGGTATCTAGTGTATTAAGATCGTCACTCATCTTAATTTGTAGAGATCCCATTTGACTAATTTCTGAGGTGAAGGTGTAGGTTTCAAAACCTATGTAGGAAACAACTAAAGTTTGTAAACCAGTCTCAGAAGTAGTAAATGTAAAAGTTCCATTATCTTGACTGGTAGCTCCGTCATAAGTTCCATCTAGATAAATATTTGCCCCAGAAATAGGAATTCCATTTTTTTGGGTGACCGTGCCTTTTATGGTATATTCTTGTGATAGCGCTACTTGATAACTGGATACTAGCAGAAGGATAATTAAATAGATATGTTTCATCAGTGTTGTTTTTTGATTGATTGATGAAACAAATGTGCACCGCTTACTAAGGAAAAACTATAAACAGTTACCCAATCGTCAAAAAACCTATCTGAATTGTTTTAGATTGCTTTCGCTAAAATGCTATCGCTCCAAACATTACAGTTTCAACACCATAAGCCTACCATTCTTTGCACAGTGCGATTAAGGAATGTATGAAACTGGCTTTGGCGAATACGTTATCTTTATAGAAAATGCATAAATGAATTATTACGTACTCACCTATACTACTGTAAAAGATTATTTAGAAAGAAGAACTCCATACCGGGAAGAGCATATCAACCTTGCAAAAGTCTATTATAATGAAGGAAAATTGATTTTAGGAGGTGCATTAGAAGGGCCTGCAAACAAAGCTCTTCTCCTATTTAAAGGAGAAACTGATGAGCATATAAAGAAATTTATAGAAAGTGATCCTTATGTAAAAAATGGAGTGGTGACCAATTGGGAAATAAACGAATGGAATGTCGTCATAGGGAATGATAAAATATAAACGCCTATCCAAAATAAGATAGGCGTTTATAAAAAAGTTTTGAAATGTGATCTGCTTAATACGCTATAATTTATACCCTATAGTAAATGTAAAATAAGCGTTAGTTCCGCTATTACCAGCTAGAAAATTACTGCCGTTAGGAGTAATACCATCATCTGGATCATTGCTGGCTATTGGAAGTCTAATCATAGAATCATCTTCAAAAATCTCTGCAAAACCTTTGGTATATCTTGCTTCAAAAAAGAAATTATCATTAAAATGATATCCGACTCCTCCGAAAGCAGCAAAATCAAGTGATTTAAAATCTTCAGACTGTCTAAATGCCGATATCTTGATACTGGCCTGTGGCCCTAATAAGACAAATAATTTATTGAAATTTGCTCTTAACGCAACAGGTAATTGTAAATGATCGTATCTCACACCATCAAACTTATTTCCAAGTCCAGAAAAACCAAACTCTGGCTGAAGACTCAAGGAATTAGTAAGAGGTATTTCTGCAAAAAACGAAGCTGTAAAAGCTATTCTGCCCTCTTCTACAGTAGAAAATGGTTCGATAGGTGTCTCACCATCCACATTAACAACAGTAAATTGATAATCCGAAATCTCACTGCGATTAAGACCCATTTTAAATCCAAACCGCGTACCCTGGCTGAACATCTGAGTGCTTCCTATTACTATTAAGATTAAAAAAGAGAATATAGTTTTTTTCATATTGCAGGCTTTAGTCCATAGAATTTGAACGAACTGTTCGTTAAATAGAAGATAAATATATAACGATTATTTTGCTTGCTAGTTAGAAATGTTATGAAACTGGTATAATTTCATACCAACTGCATATTTATATCGACCAAATGGTCTTTTAAAAAGTTTGTAGATCGATAAGTAATATCTAAAATCTATTTGACTAGCAATATCTTCTACATCTAATGGGCGAAAAGGTATTCTCTTCCAGAATGTACACATCTTCACTTCAGCTAAAGTCTCTTCAATGCAGACGGTACATCATAAAGCTATCTCAAATGAACATCCATCATTTAAAGTCACAGGTATTTGAAAACTTCCGATAATCTTTATGGGTCGGGGCGCAACCTCAGAAATTATCTGACTTTCTTATATAGGTCTTTAATGATACCATCTACGAGACCTATTTTAGGTACAATGATACTTTTTGAACTAGAGGATTTCATAGTCGTAAGATATATACGTATTGCTGGTATAATAACATCAGCCCGATCAGGGTTAAGAGCATACTCTATAATTCTCTCTTCGTAGCTTAACTTATTAAGTTGATTGTAAAGCTTGGAAATAAATAAATAGGACAATGGCTTTCCTTGTTTAGCACCACTAAGTTTAAAAACCTTATTGATATTACCTCCAGAACCTATTACCTGAACATCATATAAATCTTTAGTGTTCCTTTTTATCCAATCTGTCATTTCAATCCAGTGCGACTCATTAACTAAATTATTAAGTAATCGCACCGTCCCGATTTTAAAGGACTTTGAGGCAGTGATATTACCTTTTTGGTATACCGTAAGCTCAGTACTTCCCCCACCCACATCAACATAGAGATAATCCTTATGATCTAATATATAAGTGCCAAGATCCGTTTGCGCGATAATAGCCGCTTCTTCTTCTCCGTTTATAATCTCTATATCAATCCCTAGACTATTCTTTATTTTCTCAGTAAATGAAGATACATTCTCTGCATCCCGCATTGCGCTAGTAGCACAAGCTCTATAGGCAGATACATCGTGAATATCCATTAGCAATTTAAAGGACTTCATTGCCTTAGTCATCCTTTCTAAATTCCTCTCAGATACTTTCTTATTTAGAAAAACATCCTCTCCTAACCGTATAGGTACCCGTACTAAAGCATTTTTTCTAAAAAGGGTAGGTTTATTTTCTTGACTAATCACATTTGCAATAAGAAGTCGCACGGCGTTAGAACCTATATCAATCGCTGCATATTTCTTAATATGCAGCATTCTATTTCTTCAATTTTTCTAAATAGTAATCGTAGGTTGCAAACTGAGATCTTACTAAAGGATTCTTATCTTTTTTATAAGCATTATTTTGAGCCTTATTAAGAATACGAGCTTTCACATTATCCCTCCAACTTATCTCGTGGGTTTCAATGATCTCACGCTTTATGTCTTCATCATAAATAGGACAGGTAACTTCAACCCTATTGTCTAGATTACGACTCATCCAGTCTGATGAGGATATATATACCTTCTCAGAACCTTCCTCTCCAAAAATATAAACTCTAGGATGCTCTAAGAATTTATCGATAATACTTATAATTTCGATATTATCACTCAGCCCTGGAATACCGGGAATTATGCAGCACACACCCCTAACTATCATCTCTATTTTTACTCCTGCTTGACTAGCTTCGTAGAGCTTATCTATTATCTCATAATTAGAGATGCTATTTAATTTAAGTCTGATTAGTCCTTTCTTTCCATCTCTGGCTTTATTGATCTCTGCGTTTATAAGACCGTACATCGTATTGCGACTATAATGTGGGGAAACTATAAGGTGCTTATATTTATTTACTATATAGTTGGTATCAAAAAAGTTAAAAAGCTTATTGAGATCTTTTAGAATAGCCTGATCTGCAGTAAAAAGAGTGTAATCTGTGTAAATTCTTGCGGTTGCGTGATTAAAATTACCCGTACTTATGAACCCATAGCGCTTGATTTTTTCATCTTCCATACGCTCGATAACGCATACTTTACTGTGAACTTTAAGCCCAGGGACTCCAAAAATGAGCTTTACTCCTTGACTCTGCATTTTTTTTGCGTACATCATATTTGCAGCCTCGTCAAAACGGGCTCTAAGCTCAATCTGTACAGTCACATCTTTGCCATTCTGAGCCGCGTTGATTAGGGCACTGGCAATACTTGATATTTTTGCAAGTCTGTAGATAGTGATTTTAATAGAAGTCACCGCTGGATCTAATGCAGCCTCTCTTAAAAATTTAATGGTGTAAGAGAAGGTTTGGTATGGGGTGTATTGCAAGAAATCTTTTTCAGCAACTTTAGGGAGAATGGGCTCTTTAAGAGAAATTCCTGGTATCTCTAACGGTTTAAAACTTTCATAGTACAGGTTTTTCCTGCCTAGTGTAGGAAAGCTCATATAATCTTTGCGATTGTGGTAACGGCCTCCTGGTATGATACTGTCTGTCCCCTCTATTCCCAACTTCTTTAATAAAAACTTGAGGGTGGTCTTTTCAATTTTCTTATCAAATACAAAACGTACAGGATCTCCTTCTTCCCTACCCTTTACACTTCGAGTCAATTTCTCGAGGAAACTCTTACCGAGATCTGATTCCATATCAAGCTCTGCATCTCTCGTTATTTTTATCATATGAGCTGTGATACTCTTATAATCAAATATGTTAAAGATCGTATCTAGATTATAGCGTATCAAATCATCTAACACAATTATATAATCCTTATCTCCTATTTTTGGTAAAACTATAAATCTATCTAGTGTGCTAGGGATCTCAAGAAGTGCATAAAGTGGCTTATTAGATTCTGTCAAGATCATTTTCACCATTAGATACGCATCGAGATCTTGGATACGTGGTAATTCTACATCTTCCCTTAAAATTATAGTTTCTAGAGCGAGGGCGACCTGTTCTTGAAAAAACGTCTTAATGAAGGTATGGTGCTCCTCGTGTTCTATCTCATTTTCTTTTATGACATAGATATTCTCGTTTTCAAGTTCCTTATAAATATCAGAGAGTATCTCAAGACTTTCAGTCTGTTGATCTATAACGATCTCTGTGATTTTATCAAGCAACTCCTCTGCTGAATATACCCCCAGTGCTTTTCTTCCTGTTTTTCCAGCTTCTACGATACGTCGTACCGTAGCATAACGCACTCTGAAAAACTCGTCCAGATTGTTAGAAAAGATTCCTAAAAATCGAAACCTTTCTATGAGGGGCACTGTTACATCTGCAGCTTCTTGCAATACCCGTGCATTAAATTGTAACCAGCTTAATTCCCTATTTATATATTTATCTTCTGCGCTAAATGTCATTATTTTAATTCTTTTGGAGTGCACGTAAAAATAGTCTTTCCTTGTTTTAAATCTCGCCAGTTGTCAATGTCAAATTCTATGGCTGTAAACTGAGATGTAGCCACATTATCAATATCCCTATCACCATAGGTGTTTACAAAATTTGTCATTGCATTGTTATGACCAAAAACCATAAAGCAATCAATATCATTTGGACAATCACGTATCACTGCTACTAGCTGCATTCCAGCAAAGTCGTAAAGTTCGTGTTCTAATTGAATATCCTTTTCTGAAATATTGAAAGCCGCCGCAAAAAATAGAGCAGTAGTTTTTGCTCTCAAAGCATCACTACTCATCATCAGATCTGGCTTTTCCATCACGTCTGCAACCTTTTTTGCAACAAGAGGTGCATCATTAAGTCCCCTTTCATTAAGAGGCCGCTCGTGGTCTATGACATCAAATTCCCAGCTGGACTTTGCGTGGCGTACTAAGTATAATGTTTTCATATTATGGTGCTAGTCTATCAATAGTCCATTTTGGACCTTCTTTTGTGTAAAGCAATCTATCGTGCAACCTGCTGGGCCGTCCTTGCCAGAATTCCATTGAATGAGGTTTTACGATGTATCCGCCCCAGAAATCTGGTAATGGCACTTCCTGATTTTTATATTTTTCTTCTAACATCTTCATTCTATCTTCAAGAACGGAACGATCTTTTATAATAGCACTTTGATTAGAAACAATAGCTCCGATCTGGCTACTTTTTGGGCGGGACTTAAAGTACCTTTCAGATTGCTCTTTAGGTGCTTTCTCTACGACTCCTTTTATAATCACCTGTCGCTCGAGGTTAGGCCAGAAGAAGGATATTCCTACCTTTGAGTGGTTCTCTATTCCTTTTGCTTTCTCACTTGTATAATTTGAGTAGAATACAAAACCTTCTTCGTCGTATTCCTTTAAAAGTACGATACGGCCTTTAGGAAAACCATCTTCCCCTAAAGTGGTCACGGTCATCGCATTAGGCTCAGCGACTCCTCCTGCATCTTCGACCTCTTTAAACCAAATTTTAAATTGCGAGATGGGATCGCTGGTGACCTTATCTTCTAGTAACTTTCCTTTTTCGTAAGATTTCCTATACTCGTGTAGTTCCTTGTTCATTGTAGCTAAGGTACAAATCGCTTAAGAATTTATAAAGAGAGAATTGAGAGGTAAATTAAAATTTATAAAATAGTATTAGGATTGGATATTGACTACGCTTTCGCGAAAATCTCAGGTATTTCGAAGTTTTTCGGCGTTATAGAATATCATTTTCGCGAAAGCGAAACACTACTTTTTTAGAAAACGTTTCTTAATAAGAATCTTACGCACCTCTGTATTATGCTTAACAATACGGCGGTGCTCCTCATAATCAATATCTTCATCTTCAAACTCTGAGGACCCAAACTGACCCTCAAAGTTCTCCAGCATCTCTACCTGGTCTGTCTCAAAAAAATAGCGCCTGTGCTCTGTATAACCATCTGCGTCTAGAAAATAATCGCAAACGAAGCCTTCGTTATTCTTAATGATAAACTTGATTTTTATATTATCCTTTACCGCCGTAGATCCATAGGTCGTATACACTTTATCAAGCTTTGTGTCCAACTTCACTAGAAAAAGATTACGGGGTATCAAGCCATCAAAATGTACTTGAAGTTGCGCTAGTATTGGTTTTGCAATTTTCTTTTCTTCTGTCATTCTGTTTATTTAAAATGTAAATACCTTTCCATCATCACCTAGATGGACATTTTCAAAGTGCGGCCTAGCCTCCTCTAAAAATAAATCTAAATCACCGTATCTCGTTGAATAATGTCCTAAAATGAGCTGTCCAGCTTTTGCAATTTTTGCAATTTGTGCTGCGTGTGCTGCTGTACTGTGCCCTGTTAGCTTACATAAATGTACGTGACTTTCCAGAAAGGTGGCCTCGTGATACAGGGCAGTCACACCTTTGATCTGAGCAGCGACATCTTCGCTGTATTTAGTATCACTACAGTATGCATAACTTTTAGGAGCTGGAGGGTCAAAGGTGAGGTTTTCATTTTTGATAATCTCACCATTATCTAAAGTAATGTCACCTCCTTGCTTGATTTTTGAAAAGTATACTTTATCAATGTCCAGATTGAGACAGGCATCGATGTCTAACTTTCGTTCCCCCTCTTTTTCTTGAAAGTAAAATCCGTTGGTATAAATTCTATGTTTGAGAGGGATCGTGGTGACCCTGACCTTCTCATCCTCAAAAATAAGTTCAGCACCCTTGCTCTCTAGTTCCCTAAACTGTAGCGGGTAGCTGGTAAATCCTTGTGATAGTTTGAGCTGGAGCAATACGATTTCCCTAATCCCCTTAGGTCCAAAAATAGTAAGTGGTGCCGTTCTCTTAAGTAGGCTAAAGGTAGTAATCACCCCCATAAGTCCGAAAAAATGATCACCGTGTAAATGGGATATAAAAATGTGCTTTATTCTGGAAAATTTAATTTTATTACGCCTTAACGCTACTTGAGTACCTTCCCCACAATCTATGAGCATAATGTGATTTCGGATCTCAAGTACTTGAGACGTGGGATTCTTAAAAGTCCCTGGAGCTGCCGCATAGCAGCCTAGTATAGTAAGTTGTAGATTACTTGCCAAACGTCTAAAAACCTAAATCACGCTCAATCTCTTCCATCGAAATAATATCTGCTGCTTCCTGCAATGTTGGGACAACAATCATTTCATCAGGTAGTAGATCATAATTTATTCCCTTATTGACAAAAACAAATGATTTTTTATCTGCTCTTTGATAATTTGAAAGCTTAATAAATTCTACTAATTGCTCTAATGTGAGGTCCTCGTATTTTAAAAGGTTTATTACGAGGTTTTCTTGATCATAATGTTTTGGAACTATATACTCAAGGTGTCTTGCAAAATCTACAGCACCGCCTTTGTCATCTGCGAGGATCGTATAATTATCTTTTTTTGTAATCTGCATTATTGTTTAATTTTTGAAGCAAGAAGATAAATCACTGCCATTCTCACGGCCACTCCATTTTGTACTTGGTCTAATATGATTGCATTATCTGAGTCTGCAACATCACTCGTAATCTCTACACCTCGATTAATAGGTCCCGGGTGCATAATAACAATTTCTTTATTGAGAGATTCTAAGAGTTTTTTATCTACTCCATATTGCTGTGTATATTCCCGGGTCGATGGAAAATAGGTAATATCCATTCGCTCATTCTGCACCCGCAACATATTTGCTACATCACACCATTCCAACGCTTTACGAAGATCAAGCTCAACCGTTACTCCAAGACTCTCGATGTATTTTGGGATTAGTGTTTTAGGCCCACAGACTTTCACATTTGCTCCTTGAAGTTTTAGTGCATAGATGTTAGAAAGTGCAACGCGACTATGTAAAATATCGCCCACGATAACTATGTTCTTACCAGCGACTTCTCCTAATCTTTCTCTTATAGAATAGCTATCAAGTAATGCCTGAGTAGGATGTTCGTGTGCACCATCTCCAGCGTTCACAATGCTCGCCTTAATGTGTTTAGATAAAAATACTCCTGCTCCGGGATTAGGATGGCGCATTACTACCATATCTACTTTCATAGACAGGATATTATTTACGGTATCAATAAGAGTCTCTCCTTTTTTAACTGAAGAAGCAGCGGCACTAAAATTGATCACATCTGCACTCAGCCTCTTTTCTGCAAGTTCGAAAGATAGTTTTGTGCGTGTACTGTTTTCAAAAAAAAGATTAGCAATAGTGATATCTCGTAATGAAGGCACCTTTTTTATAGGTCGATTGATCACTTCCTTAAAGTGATCTGCCGTCTTAAAAATAAGTTCAATATCTGCCTCAGTAATATATTTTATACCCAGCAAATGATTGACACTTAATTCGCTCATAACCTTTTAGTTTTTAATAACATATACTACATCCTCACCTTCCTGATCTTTCCAACTTACTTTTACTTTCTCTTCGTTTATGGCATCTACCTGCACGCCTCTATAATCTGGTTGTATGGGTAAATGTCTAGAGAATCTTCTGTCTATAAGACATAAAAGTTCTACTTCAGTGGGTCTACCAAAACTTTGAAGCGCAGTAAGTGCAGCATTGATACTTCTCCCTGTATAAAGTACATCATCAATGAGAACTACTTTTTTACCTTCTACTATAAAATCAATGTTGGTTTTATTTGCTTCCAGTGTTTTTTCTGTCCTTCTAAAGTCATCTCTGTAGAACGTAATGTCCAGATAGCCCAGCTTGCAGCCCTCGACATCATAATTATCTTCTAGGAGGGATTTAATGCGCTCCGCTAGATAAATACCGCGAGGTTGAAGACCTATTAGGACTGTATTGGAAAAATCTGTGTGATTCTCAATAAGTTGACAAGCCAATCGATTCAGGATTATATCGATTTCCGTAGCATTAAGTAATACTTTTTGGCTCATAAAAAAGTGATACACTGGTTTGGTCTGCAAAGATAGGAATTAAACCAATCTTACGGAACTGCATTGATGCTACACTATTATTATAATTGTGAGAATATAAAATTCTAGACATTGAGATTTCCTTAAAGACCCCAGACTTATAATATCTTTGCGGCTATGATAAGCAATCAGAAAAATCAAAAGCAAATACTAGATAAATTAGGAATTGTAAAGCTCAATGAGATGCAAGAGGCAGCACAACTAGCGATACAATCCTCCTCAGAGATCGTTCTCCTCTCCCCTACAGGAACAGGAAAAACGCTTGCTTTCCTGCTTCCTGTAATTGAAGAATTAGACCGTTCCATAGAGGAAGTACAATTACTTATCATTGTTCCCAGTCGTGAGCTCGCAATACAGATAGAACAAGTTGCAAGAGAGATGGGAACCGGTTATAAAATACACGCCGCTTATGGAGGGCAGTCATTTAATACAGATAGGCAAGCTCTCAAGCATAGACCCGCAATACTCATAGGCACACCCGGAAGACTGGCAGATCATTTAAGAAGGGATACTTTTTCTACAGAAAATATCAAAACACTTGTTTTAGATGAATTTGATAAATCATTAGAAGTTGGGTTTGAGGGTGAGATGACTGAGATTATGAGCTTTTTACCGAATCTTACTAAAAAAGTACTAACCTCCGCCACGCAAGGAGTAGAAATCCCGTCTTTTGTAACACTTAAGAGTCCTGTAGAAGTAGATTATCTCCACGAGGGAATTGCAAAACTTCAAATCAAGGCTATTATATCTCCTGAAAAAGATAAGCTGGACACGTTAGTAAAGGCTTTGTGCCATCTAGGCAATCAACCAGGTATCATATTCTGTAATTTCAAGGATACGATTGCCAGAATAAGCGAGTACCTTACAGAGCACGGTATTGCCCACGGTACATTTTACGGAGGTATGGAGCAACGAGAGCGCGAGTTATCGCTACTCAAATTTAGAAATGGAACCCACCAACTCTTACTTGCTACAGATCTCGCCGCTCGTGGTATAGATGTGCCAGAGATTAAATTTATCCTACACTATCACCTTCCTATCCATAAAGAAGAATTTACACACCGTAACGGTCGTACCGCGCGTATGCAAAATGAGGGGACCGCCTTTGTACTTCACTGGCATAATGAACGACTCCCAGAATTTATGAAACCGATGGAGGAAGAGTATCTCTTAGATAGAGAAACCCCAGAAGGATCACAATGGACCACACTCTCGATCTCGGGAGGTCGTAAGGATAAAATTTCTAAAGGAGACATTGCAGGCCTTTTCTTTAAACAAGGCAAGGTAGAAAAAAATCACCTCGGCACTATAGAGATTAAAAATGATCAGGCATTTGTGGCCGTTCATAAATCTCAGGCCGAAAACCTTGTAAATACCTTAGACGACTCGAGACTCAAAAAAACAAAAGTGAGGATAAGGATTGCTTAAGTTTTATAGGTGTAGTCAAAAAATCTTTTATTCTTTCTTTTTTGGTGCTTTAGCCGGCATAGGACCGCGCATATGGATAACGAGACCATTTAAAAAATTACGTAAAAACTGGTCGCCGCATTCCATAAACTTAGGATGGTCTGGACTTCTAAATATTGCTCCTAGTTCGCTTTTAGAAACTTGAAAATCTACAAGTTCACAAATCTGTATAATATCGTCATCTCTGAGTTTTAGAGCGACACGAAGCTTTTTAAAAACATCATTATTGGTAAGTGGCATAAAAATAATTTATTGCAATTTACGGCAATCGCTAGAAAAAGACTATTACTTGCTTAAAAAGTAGTGACTGTACGTACGTTTTATATATTTTAATAATATGCGGTATGGCGCTTTCGCGAAAATGTGACTGTCATTGATAACTATTTATTATTCAAAAAGTAAGAGTTCAAAAAGGAATACAAAAACCAACGTAGACAAATTCAACATAACCATCACAAAGCTCCATATGGACTACTTTATGTATGACTGTGTTATTAGATAGTACTAAAATTTTCGCGAAAGCGTACTTATCGGTACTTTTAAATCTAAAAAGCTACAAGAATGGATTTTAAAGAAACTTGGTGGAAAGAAGGCATTGTTTATCAGATTTACCCACGATCATATAAAGATACAACCGGTAATGGCATAGGTGATCTTCAGGGCATTATTGAAAAACTTGATTATATAGCAAGTCTTGGAGTTGATATTATATGGTTAAATCCCATATATGATTCTCCTAATGATGATAACGGATATGACATACGTGATTATCAAAAAATAATGGCCGAGTTTGGGACAATGGAAGATTTTGAAACCTTACTAAAGGGTATGAAAGATCGGGGTTTACGTCTCGTTATGGATCTTGTCGTAAATCACTGTAGTGATGAGCACCGCTGGTTCCAAGAATCTAGAAAATCCCGCGATAACCCTTACAGGGATTACTTTCACTGGTGGCCAGCAGAGCGCGGCACTCCTCCTAAAAGATGGAGCTATTTTGACGTAGAAGAAAATGCTTGGGAATATGATGAGCAGACCGATGCTTATTATCTACATTATTTTGCCGTAAAACAGCCAGACCTTAAATGGGAAAATCCCAAAGTGCGCGAGGAGATTTATGAGATGATGCACTTTTGGTTTAGAAAAGGTGTGGATGGGTTTAGAATGGATGTTATTCCTTTTATAAGTAAGGATATTTCATTTCCAAAAATAGCCGCTACTGAACCGCACGAGTATATTGCCTATTATTCAAATGGTCCGAAAGTGCACGATTACCTCAACGAGCTCAATACCAAAGTTATATCACATTATGATGCTTTTACTGTGGGAGAAGGACCTGGGATTGCCATTGAGCAGGCGCTGGATTTTGTGCACGAAGATAGAAAAGAGATGGATATGTTTTTCCATTTTGATCTTATGAGCTTAGACCGTGCGCCTGGCGAAGTTTTCAAAATGAGAGAAGGTGGCTATAAGCTCTCTGAATTTAAAAGAATATTCTCTGATTGGGATACTGCTTTTGCCCAAAACGGATGGGGTTCCCTATTTTTAGCTAATCACGATTTTCCGCGATCTGTGAGCAGATGGGGAAATGATAGTCCTGAGCATTGGCACAACAGTGCTACGCTACTCCACACATTCCTACTCACTATGCGAGGAACCCCCTACTTCTATCAAGGCGATGAGATAGGAATGACCAACGTGCGCTTTACAGATATAGAAGATTATCGAGATATCAATACGATCAATAGATATAAAAATGTAAAACTAAATAACGGGGATTTAGAGGCATTTATGGAAAATGAGCAGCACGCAGCAAGAGAAAATGCGCGCACACCGATGCAATGGTCTTCAAAAAATAATGCCGGGTTTACCAATGGTGAACCCTGGATTAAGATAAATCCAGATCATAAGGAAGGTGTAAGCGTAGAAGCACAAGAGAAAAACAAAAAATCTGTTCTGAGTTATTTTAAGGAAATGACATCCATACGCAAGAAGTTCCCTGCTCTTGTGTATGGAGCATATGAATGCTTACAACCTGATCACCAAAAAATCTATGCCTATACTAGAACCTTAGAGGCTTCACGTTTTTTAATTCTTCTCAACTTTTCTGAAGAAACCGAACGTTTTACCATCCCTTTGCACGTTTCTTATAATAGAAAGAAAAAAGTAATTTCTAACGATAAGATCTTAGATGATAAGACATTTAAAGAATTTACATTGAGACCTTGGCAAGCTATGGTTTATGAACTAGAGAATTGAATTTTAATAATCCTTACATCTCTTCCATTCCTCACGAGCTTGTAATGAATAGCAACGTTAAGAGCTATAGCCCGACGTTCACTTCAAAGGCTTAGCTCCTTTTCGATCTATGATAATTTTCATTTGAAATAGGGCGGCAAGGATATTGCCAGTGTACTTCTGTTTTTTGTTGAGCAGTATGTTATAGACCTTAAACTTACTCGTATATAACGTAGTACATTGGCAGAGTTTTAGTCAATAAAAAAGGCTGATCAATTTATGATGATCAGCCTTTTTAAAAGTTTTGAGATATATCTCAATAAAAATAATAGAGAATTACTCTTCTTGCTCCATTACTTCAATCTTGGCCTTCAAAGCATCTGCCTTAGACGTTTGTCCTAGTTGCTCATAAATAGCATATAAAGAACGTGCTACCTCAAGATAATCAGGTCTAGCCTCTAACGCTTTTTCTAAATAAGGAGCTGCGTTTCTATAAACCTCCTGACGCTTTTCTTTAAGTTTATCATATTTTTCAAAGTCTGCCTTAGAAGTTCCAAGACTATTCATTTCATCTACGATACCTTTTTCTACTGAAAGAGTCAATACAGCGATATTATTATATGCAGAAGCATAGTCACTCTTGAGCTCTATTGCTTTCTTATAAAACTCAACGGCCTCATCTTTTTTACCCTGCTGGTCAGCACTAACTCCTAAGTTATAGTATAACTCAGCATTATCTGGTTCTCTTTTAAGTACCTCTGTTATAACTTCCTGATACTTATCCATACGTTTCATTTTGAGATAAATATCTGCTTCAGAACGTAGTAATAGGATATCATCTGGGTTCTCAGCACGTGCATCTGCCATTGCCTCTAATGCTTTCTCATTATCGTTTTGAGACATATAAATAAGCGCAATATTCTTTGCAATTTCTGCACTTTTTGCATCCGTGTATCTTACGCTCGGATTGATGTGTGTTTTTGAAAGGATAGCAACTTTTCTTTCACCGTCATTAGCGAAATCTTCTACCTCACCAGTTTCAGCATTAACTGCAGTAAGAATCTCTTCTCTTCCTTGAAAATTGAGATCCTTAAGTTCTGTATAGTAGTTAAGAGCAGAATCATAATCCTTAGCGTTTATAGCATTTGAAGCTGCATAATAAAGATATATAGTATCTTTTTTACTCATACTATAAGCCTCAGCAAGTTTGTTAGCAGCGCCGGTATAATTTTGAGTATTTTGATCTTCTACAGCATTATTTACATAGGATAAAACGATGTTTTGTAAACCTGCAACTCCATCGTCTTCGTATTTCGTTCCTTCTAAGGCTTTAAAAGCTTCTGCTGCTTTCTCAAGGTCTTCAGTATTGCTGTTGTTAACACCAAGGTAAGCTTGTGCTTTTAAAAGCATATACTTTTCTTTGGTTTTTTCATCCATTTCTGACATAAGCGCTTCTGCTTCCGCCAATAAGGATTTAGCCTCATTGTAACTACCAGATTTGATAGCTTTTTCCACTGCCTTTACTTCTCGTTTCTGTGCAAAAGTCATTGTTGAGATGGCTATTGCTATTGCAAATAAAAATTTAGTTTTCATTGTTGTTTTAAATTATATATACGGGTTATTCAAAATTACTCAATTTATTCCAACCCACATTAATCATTATTCTTCTTCGTCTAAAGAATTATTATTTTGAATTGGTTTTTCGCTATCGGTTCCAGCTTCAGCTATTGTATCAATATCCTCATCATCATCAAGCTCATCCTCATCGTGCTTTACCTTAGCCACAGCCGCTATAGAATCATTCCCTTTGAGATTTATAAGTCGTACACCTTGCGTTGCACGTCCCATTACCCTTAGAGAAGACACTTCCATTCTAATTGCTATCCCCGATTTATTGATAATCATAAGGTCATCATTATCGTCTACATTTTTGATAGCAACAAGCTGGCCAGTCTTTTCTGTTACAGAAATAGTCTTTACTCCCTTTCCTCCACGGTTAGTAATTCTGTAATCTTCAAGACTACTTCTTTTACCATACCCTTTTTCAGAAACAACCAGAATATTACTTTCTGGATCGTTTACGGAAACCATTCCTATAACTTCATCTTTATCATTTGCAAGAGTTATGCCACGAACACCAGAAGCACCTCTACCCATCGGTCTAGTTTTTGCTTCTTCGAAGCGTATCGCCTTACCTGACTTAAGAGCAAGCATTACTTGACTCTCTCCAGTTGTAAGCTTAGCAGACAGTAATTCGTCATCCTCCTTAATAGTTATGGCATTTATTCCATTAGTACGTGGTCGGGAATATTGTTCTAAAGAGGTCTTTTTAACTTGACCTTTTTTAGTAGCCATAATGATGTAATGACTATTAATATAATCCTCATCCTTGAGATCGTTAGTACAAACAAAAGCTTTCACTTCGTCATCTTGCTCTATATTAATAAGGTTCTGAATGGCTCTACCTTTAGATGTTTTACTTCCTTCTGGTATTTCAAAAACTCTCATCCAGAAGCATTTCCCTTTTTGTGTAAAGAATAACATATATTGGTGGTTAGTCCCCACAAATAAATGCTCTAAGAAATCTTCATTTCTAGTGGTTGAAGCTTTCGTCCCTACTCCACCTCTATTTTGAGTCTTATACTCCGTTAGTGAGGTTCTTTTAATGTATCCAGCATTAGATATTGTAATAACAACCTTTTCATCTGGAATAAGATCTGTAATACTTACATCTCCACCTGCGTACTCGATAACAGATCTACGCTCATCACCATATTTGTCCTTTATTTCCTGAAGCTCTTCCTTGATGATAGTCATACGACGTTCCTTACTGGAAAGGATATCTTTAAGATCTTCTATAGTCTTCATTATATCATCATACTCGGCGCGTAACTTATCTTGCTCAAGACCTGTTAATTGTCTTAAACGCATTTCTACAATCGCCTTCGCCTGTATTTCTGAAAGTTTAAAACGCTCTATTAAATTTGCCCTCGCATCGTCTGCATTAGAACTGGCTCTTATGATAGCAATAACTTCATCTATATTATCTGAAGCTATAATAAGTCCCTCTAAAATATGTGCACGCTCTTCTGCCTTGTTAAGTAAGTACTTCGTGCGTCGCACCACTACTTCGTGACGGTGATCTACAAAATGTAAAATCATATCCTTGAGATTGAGCATCTCAGGACGACCTTTTACTAGTGCTATATTGTTTACACTAAATGATGATTGTAAAGCAGTATACTTATATAAGGTATTGAGAACGATGTTAGGTATACCATCACGCTTAAGAACGTAGACAATACGCATACCGTTACGGTCTGATTCATCACGTATTGCAGAAATACCCTCGATCTTCTTATCGTTGATCATATCTGCAGTCTTCTTGATCATATCTGCCTTATTGACCTGATATGGAATCTCATCTACTATAATACACTCTCTTCCCTTTACTTCTTCAATTCTAGAACGAGCTCTAAGCACCACTCTACCTCGACCTGTTTTAAAAGCTTCACGTACTCCCTCATAGCCATAAATGGTTCCACCCGTTGGAAAATCAGGAGCCTTCACGTGCTCCATTAACTCATCTACAGTAATATCATTATTATCTATATAAGCGTGTATTCCATCTACCACCTCAGAGAGGTTGTGTGGAGGCATATTAGTCGCCATACCCACTGCTATACCAGATGCACCATTGATAAGTAAGCCTGGTACTCTCGTAGGAAGAACCGTAGGCTCTTTTAAGGTATCGTCAAAATTGAGTTGGTGGTCTACAGTATCTTTATCAATATCAGAGAGCATATCATCTGCGATCTTACGCATACGTGCTTCTGTATATCGCATTGCCGCAGGACTATCTCCGTCTACAGAACCAAAGTTACCCTGTCCATCAACGAGCATATAACGTAAACTCCACTCTTGAGCCATACGCACCATCGCATCGTAAACAGAGGTATCTCCGTGCGGGTGATACTTTCCTAGCACCTCTCCTACTATTCTAGCAGATTTTTTGTGAGCACTATTAGAACGTATTCCTAACTCGTGCATTCCATAAAGCACGCGTCTATGCACAGGTTTTAAACCATCGCGTACATCTGGTAATGCCCTTGATACAATAACCGACATCGAGTAATCGATGTAGGCAGATTTCATTTCATCTTCAATATTAATCGAGATCAGCTTTTCTCCGTCAGCCATATATAAATTGATTAGATTTTATGTCAAATTCTACTAGCTAGCAATGTAGTCAATTTGAAGGTTTTTTATGGGTTTATGCTTTCGCGAAAGCGTACTATTTATCAACAAGATTTTAACGTTTCTTTTGATAAGTAGTAACGTATTGTAAAGGCAAACTGTCAGGTATTTTTGGTAATATTGACTAAGGACCTGTCTCGGAATGATTTTTGAAACAGATTGCTTAAATTTACATAGAACGAAGATTGATATGGACGATAATTTTTCACCAAGAGTAAAAGACGTAATTGCATATAGCAAAGAAGAGGCTTTGCGGCTAGGTCACGATTTTATAGGAACAGAACACCTATTGCTAGGCTTACTGCGCGATGGTAGTGGCAAAGCAATAAATATACTAGGAGCTTTAGATATTGACTTAGATCACTTACGTAGAAAAGTAGAGATTCTGAGTCCAGCAAATCCTAATCTTACTTTACAGAGTAATGATAAGAAAAACTTGCATTTAACGAGACAAGCTGAGCGTGCTCTGAAAACTACTTTTCTAGAAGCAAAGCTTTTTCAAAGTAGTTCTATTAACACTGCTCACCTCCTTCTATGTGTATTACGCAATGAAAATGATCCCACAACCAAACTTTTAAATAGACTTAAGGTGGATTATGATAGCGTAAAAGACCAATTTAAACTTATGATAGCAAACGAAAATGATGATTATATTGAGCCTATCAAAGCTGAGTCGTTTAGTGATGATCAGGACTCAGATGATAATACCTCAAAAGAAAATCCGTTTAACGCACCTCCAGGTAATAAATCTAACAAAAAGAGTAAGACACCGGTTTTAGATAATTTTGGAAGAGACCTTACTGCGATGGCGGAAGAGGATAAACTAGATCCTGTAGTAGGTAGAAATGCAGAAATTGAACGGGTTTCTCAAATTTTGAGTAGACGCAAAAAAAACAACCCGCTTTTAATAGGAGAACCTGGAGTGGGTAAATCTGCTATTGCCGAGGGACTTGCCTTAAGAATTGTACAACGTAAAGTTTCTAGAATTCTTTTTGACAAGAGAGTTGTTACCTTAGATCTTGCGAGTCTCGTCGCTGGTACGAAGTATCGTGGTCAGTTCGAAGAACGTATGAAGGCCGTGATGAATGAGCTCGAGAAGAATACAGATATCATCCTTTTTATAGATGAGATCCACACCATTGTAGGTGCTGGAGGAGCAACAGGATCCTTAGATGCTTCTAACATGTTTAAACCTGCCCTCGCAAGAGGAGAAATACAATGTATAGGTGCGACAACCCTTGATGAATACAGACAATATATTGAGAAGGATGGTGCCTTAGAAAGAAGGTTTCAAAAAGTCATTGTTGAGCCTACGAGTGTAGAAGAAACTGTTGAGATCCTTAACAACATTAAGAGCAAGTATGAAGATCATCATAATGTGACCTATACAGACGAAGCTATAGAAGCCTGTGTAAAGCTCACAAATAGATATATGACCGATAGATTCTTACCAGATAAAGCAATCGACGCTTTAGATGAAGCTGGGTCGAGAGTACATATCACCAATATAGATGTTCCCAAGAAAATTCTTGATCTCGAGCGTCAGTTAGAAGAGGTAAGGGAGTTGAAAACCTCTGTTGTTAAAAAGCAGAAATATGAAGAAGCTGCAAAACTAAGAGATGACGAGAAATCTATAGAAAAGGAACTTGCTATCGCACAAGAAAAGTGGGAAGAAGATTCTAAGCTTCACAAAGAAGAAGTTTCTGAAGATAATGTGGCAGATGTAGTGAGTATGATGACGGGTATCCCTGTTAATAGAATTGCTCAAACTGAAAGTAATAAGCTAGCAGAATTACCTCAAATCATTAAAAATAATGTGATAGGTCAAGACGAAGCGGTTGCTAAAGTTGCAAAAGCAATTCAACGTAACCGAGCAGGATTAAAAGATCCAAATAAGCCCATCGGTTCCTTTATTTTCTTAGGACAAACTGGTGTTGGTAAGACACAACTAGCTAAAATTCTCGCCAAGGAACTATTTGATAATCAAGATGCCTTGATACGCGTCGATATGAGTGAATATATGGAGAAGTTTGCTATATCTCGTTTAGTAGGTGCACCTCCAGGTTACGTAGGGTATGAGGAAGGCGGTCAACTTACCGAAAAAGTACGACGTAAACCTTACTCTGTTGTTCTGTTAGATGAGATTGAGAAAGCACACCCAGATGTTTTTAATATGCTTTTGCAAGTACTCGATGATGGTTTTCTTACAGATTCTTTAGGACGAAAGATTGATTTTAGAAATACGATCATCATTATGACTTCTAACATTGGTGCAAGAAAACTCAAGGACTTCGGTCAAGGTGTTGGTTTCGGTACTTCTACTAGAAAAACACAAGCAGATGATAACGCTAAAAGCGTTATTCAAAATGCTCTCAAAAAAGCATTTGCACCTGAGTTTCTTAACCGCGTAGATGACGTAGTAGTCTTTAACGCTTTAGAGAGAGAAGATATTCATAAAATCATTGATATCGAACTAGCTAAACTTTATGGGCGTATCAAAGATTTGGGATATGACTTGAGATTGAGCGATAAGGCTAAAGATTATATAAGCGAAAAAGGGTTTGATAAAGAATATGGTGCAAGACCCCTAAAGAGAGCTATTCAAAAATATATTGAAGATGCTCTTGCTGAAGAAATCATCACCTCAAAACTATCTGAGGGTGACGCTATTTTTATGGATCTTAATGAAGAAGGTAATGAGTTGATTATTAAAATTGATAAAAAAGAGACCACAGAGTCTTAAAATAAACAACTTACTTGCAATAAAGCCTCAAGAATATTTCTTGAGGCTTTATTATTTCTTACAATATTCTTGATATTTTCAATGGACAGAAATTGGTATCTTAATAGACTCTTAGAAAAGTTCATCGATGAAAGAAATTACATTTGTAGAAAAACACTTAGACTTCTGTAATGTAAAAATTTATGAGGATTATATTTGCGTTACAATGAATGAAGGTGTTACAGTTATCCCCGCCTATAATGATATCCTTGTAGACATCACTAAAGAGTATTATCTCAAAAAGAATTTTGTCTATTTAAGTAACAGGAAAAACTCTTATTCCGTAGATCCTACAATCTATCTCGAAACTTCAAAAATAGTTAATTTAAAAGGTTTCATAGTTGTGGATAAGAAAGAGACTACTGCACAAAATCATCAAGTAGAAAAGCTCTTTTTTGATAAGCCATTTGCTGTTGTTAAAACTCTAAAAGACGCTATTATTTGGAAAGATAACTTACTTTACAATTGAATATCTTTGATCCCAATTAACTTATTTATAATTACTTCATCCTAAAAGTAATACTATTGAAAAAAAACATTAAAGTGTTCCATTTTGGACAGATTCTAATAGAAAAAAAAATGGCTATTGGAATAATGAATGAGGGAACTACTATCAACGTAGAGACTAACACTTTACTCTTAGAATTCTGTAAGGAGTCGTTTAAAGATAAATGTTATGGTTATGTTTCCTATTGAAAAAATTCTTATGCAATTGATCCTTTGGCTTCTGTTCAAGCCTCAAGGGAACCTGCTTTAAAGGCAATTGCAGTGGTCTCTGACAAAGATATTACAAAAAATAATATAGAAATTGAGAAAAGATTTTTCAGCCAGCCTTTCGAAGTTTTTAATTCATTGGAAGATGACAAAAAATGGATAGAATCTATTCTTCCCACTTAAAAAAGTTCGTCGTTTTCAATGTAAAGGTTTTTAAAAAAATCTATTCCTAAGGCTATATCATCTGAAAAAATTCTATCTGATTTAATCAATGGAATCTGAGATCTGTAACTTGATATTACAGCGCTTAAAAAAGGAGAGGTTTTTTTTGGCGTCCTGTAATGCAATGCTTGGGTGGCAGTAAGCATTTCTATAGATAAGAGGGTTTCAATATTAGTTACTACCTTGAGTAGCTTGGTTGCCGCATTAGCCCCCATACTCACGTGATCTTCTTGACCGTTTGAAGATACGATACTGTCAACGCTGCAAGGTGTTGCATACTGTTTATTTTGGCTTACGATCCCAGCAGCTGTATATTGTGGGATCATTAACCCTGAGTGAAGTCCTGGGCTATCGACTAAAAATGGAGGTAATTCTCTAAGACCACTGATGAGCTGATATACTCTTCTCTCACTTATGCTTCCCAACTCGGCCATTGCTATACAAAGAAAGTCTAAGGCAAGTGCTAGTGGTTGCCCGTGAAAGTTCCCCCCGCTTATAATTTTGTCGTCCTCTATAAAAATGTTCGGATTATCAGTGACACTGTTAATTTCTGTTTTAAAGGTCCTACTCGCATAGACAATTGCATCTTTAGACGCGCCGTGTACTTGTGGGATGCATCTAAAAGAATAAGGGTCTTGCACATTTACTTTCTCTGTTGCGGCAATCTCACTATCTTCTAGAAAATTTAAAATTCGCTCTGCAGTTTTTATTTGACCACGATGAGGTCTTACAAAATGAACTAAGGGATCAAATGGTGATAGATTACAATTAAAAGCATCAATAGAGATAGCGCCTATCAAATCTGCCAAATAGGATAATTTGTGACACTTTAACAAGCAATAAACGCCGTATGCTGCCATAAACTGAGTCCCATTAAGTAATGCAAGACCCTCCTTAGATTTTAATTTAAGTGGTGGTAAATTATGTGTTGTCAAATAATCTTTAGCAAGTGCTATAGAGTCTCCATCCCAAACATATCCCTCTCCTATAAGAGGTAGTGCAAGATGCGCTAAGGGTGCTAAGTCACCACTTGCTCCTAAGGACCCTTGTTCATAAATCACGGGAATTATATTAAGATTAAAAAAAGCAACCAATCGTTCTACAGTTGCCAGATCGACTCCACTATGACCATAGCTCAACGATTGTATCTTGAGCAAGATCATTAGTTTTACAATCTCTTTAGGTACATAATCTCCGGTGCCACAAGCGTGGGACCTTACCAAGTTCTCTTGTAAATGAGTTAGATTATTTTCATTTATTGCAACATTACATAAACTCCCAAAACCTGTATTGACTCCATATATAGGAGTAGTGTTATTGTACGTTTTTTTATCAAGATATGCTCTCGCAGCATTTATGTTATGAACGCTTTCTTCACTAAGTGCTAAGGATTTATTTTCCCGTAAAATAGATGATATTGTAGGCAAATTTAGAATTTCGCTACTTATGTAGTGAATGTTTTCCATAGTGTCAGGAGCGTGATATTTTAGGGATTAGCAGAATACTTACTATTTTATTGCAATATATTTATTATTATTCTAATTATATGAGAATATTTTTTTTCTAATCATTTGAACTAAACTGACATAAAATATATATGCGCTAATCCTGAAGAAATAAAATTATTAGAGTATTGAATATTAGCTAATTACAAAAAATACAAGTCAAATTACTCATAAATGATTAATAAAAAATACTGAGAATATCTCAAAAAATAGTGTATCTAAAAAATCCAGTATTGATATAAATCTTTGAATTTCTTAATAGCTTCTAGCGAAAATTTCTGTTGAGATGGCGCGCAATTATTTGAAGTAAAAGAATTTAGAAAGCCACAAATTGGCTTTCCAGATAAGGTTCCCTAAGCAATTCAATCATTTAGGGTTGCAATACACGTGTGAAGATAGCTTCAGAAATAGACTGATCGAAGTAAACTAAATAGTGTCAGATTTAGTAGTCATTAGTAAGTAATGCACCTCTTGATATATCAAAATTGATGTTGCCAAAAGAATATTTAGAAATTTGTTGGGAATTTATTTTCTATGGGTATTTAGAGTGCTTTCTATTTTCGCGAAAGCGATATAATAATTACTCTATGTCATTGTCTATCACCTTCCCCGCTTCTGAAGCTTTGAATACAAACGTATATAGCCACATAAACGTGAAGGATGGAATGATATCTGTAAAAGGTAAGATCTCTTCTATAAAGGTTACAACACCAGCCACTTTACCAGCAGTTCCTCTGTACATACGAGTCATTAGGTATGCAGAAAGTGGAGCAAAGGCTACATCTATAAAATCGCCCGCCCCGAGGATTACCCAGCTAGAACTGACAATTCCCAGAACGTCTATAAGGAGACCTACTATAAGAAGCTTATACTTATTTGAATTTTGATCCATAATTATTATTAAATATAATGATTATGGATCAATTATAAGTCCAAAATAATGAACCTATTAATCTAACTGTGAGCTAATGAGTTTAAGGAACTCATTGCGCGTTTCTTGCTTTTCAAATTGCCCTCTAAAACCAGAGGTTGTCGTCGTAGAATTTTGCTTCTGTACACCGCGCATCATCATACACATATGGGATGCCTCTATGACCACAGCAACACCCTTTGGTTTTAATGTTGAGTTGATACATTCTAGTATATCGTGTGTAAGTCTCTCTTGTACCTGAAGCCTTCTTGCAAAAACGTCAACTATTCTAGGAAGTTTGCTGAGTCCTACAATGTGGCCATTAGGTATATATGCAATATGTGCTTTTCCAAAAAATGGTAACATATGATGCTCACAGAGAGAATAAAGCTCAATGTTTTTTACTATGACCATATCATCATAGTCTTCTTTAAACATAGCTCCTTTGAGTATAGCCGCAGCATCCATTTCGTATCCAGAAGTAAGGAACTGCATTGCCTTTGCAGCGCGCTCCGGGGTTTTTACAATGCCTTCTCTTTCTGTATCCTCCCCTAAACTAGAAATTATAGATGAAAAATTGCCTTTTATGTCTTCAGTTACTTCAATATTATATTCTTCGAAAGCGCGATATGCCATTTTTTTATTTTTTGTTTAACCAAAGGTACATCTTATTAAACAATATTATAAATCCTTTTAACTTCATCTTAAGACTTTAAATAGGAAACTGCCTATAGTTTTGTGAATCGATATCTTATTTATGTACAAACTTTTACTAGTATTTTCCCTTCTTCTTGTAATATCCCCATCTCTTCTATCTCAAGAACAGAAGAAAATACAGGCAAAACGCATATCACAACCTCCCAAAATTGATGGTATCCTTGAGGATGAAGTCTGGAATAATATACCAGCTTCTAATAATTTTTATATGCTTGAGCCCAGTAACGAAGGGCTTGCTCCAGAAAAAACGCAGACAGAAGTCAAGTTAGCATACGATGATAAAGCGGTCTATGTGGCTGCTTATATGTATGATGACCGTCCAGATCTCATACCAAGCCAGTTTGGACAAAGAGATGAAATAGATGTCCAAGCAGATTTTATTGCTATGGGACTAAACACCTATAATGACGGAATCAATGAAACGAGATTCTTTGCTACAAGTGCTGGTGCCTTTGGCGATTCCCAAGTGTCTGCAAATAATGAAGATTTTGCCTTTGACGTTGTTTTTGAAGTTCGCGTTTCTAAAGATGAGCGAGGGTGGTATGCGGAGTTTAGAATTCCTTATAATGCCCTACGTTTTCCAGAGGTAGACGTGCAAGACTGGAGTGTAAATTTTTATAGAAGACTTATACGTCAGAATGAAAACCATACATTCAATAGAATTAATAAATCCATAGGGCGACAGACGCAATATAACGCAAAGGTGATAGGAGTAAAAGATATAGATCCGCCGGTTAGACTTACATTTTTTCCTTTTGCGCAGGCCTCATATTCTTCGTTTGATGGTGAAAGCGCTACAGAATTTTCTGGAGGATTAGATCTCAAATACGGCTTAAGTGATAGTTTTACTCTGGACGCTCAACTCATACCAGATTTTGGTCAAGTAGCTTTTGATAACGTGCGTCTCAACTTAGGTCCCTTTGAACAAACCTTTGGAGAGAATAGATCCTTTTTTACCGAGGGAATTGATCTTTTTAGAAAAGGTGAAATTTTCTTTACGCGTAGAATAGGAAGTGGTCCTACAGGCAACGTAGGGGAATTGGCAGAAAACGAAATAGTAAATTCCTTCCCTAGCAAGGTAAACCTGCTAAATTCGATAAAGATTTCTGGACGAACCAAAGACAATCTCGGTATAGGGTTTTTAAACTCTATAACAGAGCCAACCTATGTAGGAGTACAGGATACGATCGGAAAGACAAATCGAGAAATTCTAGTTGAACCGCTTTCTAATTATAATGTATTTGTTCTAGACCAACAGTTCAATCAAAGCTCTTCTATCTCTATAACCAACACCAATGTGGTACGGAGTGGGAGTACGTTTAGGGACGCAAACGTATCGGCTTTAGTTTTTGATATTGCAAATGACGCTAATAGTTATCGAGCTTCTGGAAGAGCGGTTGTGAGTAACGTATCTGTGGGAAATGGCTATACAACGGGCCTCCGTACAGAATTTGATTTTGAAAGAACAAAAGGAAATTTTAGATACAGGGTGGGACACGACTTTGCTAATACTACCTTGGATATTAATGATCTTGGGCTCAATTTTAGAAACAACTTTAATAATATTTTTGTGAGAGGTTCTTATGAGATCTTTGAACCTACAGAGACTTTTAATAAATATAGGTTCAGACTTTCGGCAAGACATAGACGGCTGTACCAACCTGATGTAGAAACTGGAACAGGGGTAGATTTTGATTCCTTTTTTGTTCTTCCTTCAAGATTTGCTTTTGGTGCTGGTCTTGATTATGGTGGGAAAGTGTTTGATTATTTTGAGCCTAGAGTTGACGGTAGGTTTGTGATCTTTAACGCAAGTGCTGGTGGTAATGCCTTTGTATCTTCAGATTATAGAAAAAAGTTTGCTTACGACCTAAGAGCCTCTGCTCGTACGTTTCTGGAAGATGATGAGGATCAAAATGATTTTTCAATAAGCGTATCACCTCGTTATCGATTTTCTGATAAAATGTTACTCATACTAGCTACATCTTACAGAAAAAGAAATAACAATTTTGGTTTTGTAGACACAAACGGTCGCGATGTATTTTTAGGCCTAAGAAATATTACTTCTTTTGAAAATTCGGCGAATCTGACTTATAATTTTGACCCTTTCAAGGCTATAAATCTACGCTTTAGAAATTTTTGGAGTAGTGCAGACTATAGTGGTAATATTTTTTACCTTCTCAATGAAGATGGAACAAGAAGTATTACAGATTACGATTTGGAATCACAGGAAAACCCAAATAGAAACTTTAATATATGGAATCTAGATTTAAGTTTTAGGTGGAGGTTTGCACCAGGAAGCGAGGCGTCCCTACTGTATAGAAATCAGATTTTTAATAATGATGAACTGGCGACACTTAACTATAGTCAAAGCTTAGAATCCCTCTTTGAACAGCCCATACAGCACACAGTGTCATTACGGGTTACCTATTTTATTGATTATAATAACATTAAGGACGTTTTTAAAAAGAACTCCTAAGCCTTTCACAAGTTTATAAGATTGTAGTATTTTCACTTCTCTAAATCTAACTATGGTAAGCGCCCAGCACATTTCTAAAACCTTTGGCGAATTGCAAGTCCTCAAAGATGTAAATCTTGAGGTAAAGAAAGGGGAGGTAGTTTCGATAGTAGGACAGAGTGGTGCAGGTAAAACAACGCTCTTACAAATTGTGGGCACCTTAGACAACCCAGATACTAATAGCGCAACCAGCTTAGTGATAAACGGTCAAGATCTCACAGGGATGAAGCCAAAGGCTCTCAGCGCCTTCCGCAATGAACACATAGGTTTCATTTTTCAATTTCACCAATTATTGCCCGAGTTTACTGCGCTAGAAAATGTATGCATTCCTGCCTACATTGCTAAAAAGTCAAAACAAGAAACAGAAGCTCGCGCAAAGGAATTACTAGATTTCCTGGGCTTATCACATAGGTATCATCACAAACCCAACTCCCTATCTGGAGGAGAGCAACAACGCGTTGCGGTGGCAAGAGCCCTTATTAATAAACCTAGCTTAATCCTAGCCGACGAGCCCTCTGGGAATCTCGACACAGAAAGTGCTAATAATCTCCACAATCTATTTTTCAAACTACGTGATGAGTTCAATCAGACCCTTATAATAGTCACACATAATGAGGAACTAGCAGATATGGCAGACAGAAAACTTACAATGAAGGATGGCCTTTTTGTAACATCATAATATGCTTACTGTACTCATCTACTGGATTTATCTAACCTTTGTATTTTTAGTTTTTGGTGTACTCTTTTCAAAAATTTTTCGATTTGAAAACAAAAGTCCGTTTATAACGCTTCTTCTAGGCAGTTTCTTAGTTACTATTCTTGCTACTATTTGGGCTTGCTTTGGTAGTCTCGGGTTTATATTTGAATCGCTCCTGGGGACAATCACAATCGCAGGGTTATTTTTGCTTACATCTGATATTAGAAAAATTACGTTTTCGCTTAAAGCGAAAATAGTAGCGCTATCCTCCTATTCTAAGTTCATTATACTCTTAGTAATTTTTATAACGGTTGCTAAATCTGCGGGTGTCCCTTATATCATTGATAATGAAAGTTATTATCTCCAAACTATTGAGTGGCTGGACTCTTATGGTTTTGTAAAAGGAGTTGCAAATATACACCCTTTCCTGATGCAATTTTCTGGCTGGCATATATTACAGGCTGCTACTAATTTTGATTATACACATCTTCAGATAAATGATCTCAGTGGCTATATTCTTTTGCTGGGATTGATATACGCAACCATAAGCTTAGATCATTATTTCAAATGTAAAAGACCCTATTTATTGTACACTGGGTTATTCCTATTATTCTCGTTATTTTTAGTGCAGTTTATTTCTGCTCCTTCCCCAGACGTACCTGTTTACGTTTTAGCTTTAGTAGTTTTTACGCTCAGCTATAAATGGAGTCACTCAGAAAGTATTAAGGATGATACGATTCACATTGCATTCCTTTTGGCCGTATTTGCGACCTTTATTAAGCTCACAGCGGTTTTGCTTATTCTCTTTACTTTAGTAGTGTATGTACATAAGAGAGTGCGCTCTTTGCATTCACTCGTTTCTAAAAAGCTAATTCCTGTGAGTCTTTTTGCGCTACTTACTTTCATATTGTTTGTAGTCAAAAATTATATTATTTCTGGCTACGCCCTATTTCCTTTATCTATATCAGTAGGTAATCCTGACTGGGCAGTTCCTCAGTCCATAATTTTATGGTACAGAAACTTCACAGTATTGGACGCCTTTCAAACTCAAGATTTGGCATTCTTCAAAAGGAATTTTTTTTACAGGTTTCAACGTTGGCTGTTCCTAGATGGAATTGATGGTATAGTTAATAAATTGATCAGTTTAACCTTACTACTTTTCCCTCTAGTGATTTGGTTAAAAAAGTGGAATAAAACCTTGATTATCTTCTACTTCATTACAGTTCTTCATTTTATCCTCCTATGGTTCAATGCGCCTCAGTTTAGGTTTTTCTTTCTATTTTTTACCATCTTGATCACTGTGAGTGGCTCACTATTTTTGAGAAATAGGATTCTTATCAAATCTATGGTAATACTATCATTAGCAATTACAATGATCCCCATAATCTTCCCCGTAAATCTCGGATCTTTATCGCATACTCCTTTTCTCAGCAGTCTAACCCCTTTAACGACAGATCAACTATTTGTACCCCACCCTGTCACTCGATATAGTGATCTTAACTTTAATAAAAAGACCTTAGGGAATTTAGAGTATCAAAGTCCTATAGACTCAGCGTTTTTTTGGGCCTCTGGCGATTGTGAGGTTCCTTGTGTAAATAAGGCGCAGCTTGACTATTTTGAAATCTATTTTCATATCATCCCACAAATGAGAGGAGCTACGCTTGATGATGGCTTTTACGCTAAACAAATTTTGAATGAATAAGAAAGAGCTCAAAGAATTTTTAGATGAAAAGGCCGTCCAGTATGAGAAACCAGACTTTATACCCCACGATCCTATACAAATCCCTCATAGATTTTCAAAAAAAGAAGATATAGAGATTGCAGCTTTTCTCACAGCGACCATCGCTTGGGGAAATCGGAAAAGTATCATTACCAATGCGACTAAAATGATGGAGATAATGGGTAACGCTCCTCACGACTTTATACTCAATTACGATCAGGATGTTGAAAGGACTTTTGACGGATTTGTTCACCGCACATTTAACGCAATAGACCTCGAGACCTTTATGCGCTCTCTTCATCATATATATAGCAATGAAGGAGGTTTGGAAAGTGCTTTTTCTAAATCGATAATTAACGATGATTTACAGAAAGGTATTTCTAATTTTAAAAAACTCTTTTTTGCGATAGATCATTTACCGCGAAGTCAAAAACACGTGAGTGATCCACTTAAAAATTCTGCAGCAAAGCGTATCAATATGTTTTTGAGATGGATGGTGCGTGATAATAATGCAGGAGTAGATTTTGGCATCTGGAAAAGTATATCTCCTTCCCTGCTCTCCTGCCCTCTTGATGTACACACGGGAAATGTTGCAAGGAAACTAAAATTGCTTTCGCGAAAGCAAAACGATGGAAAATCACTTCTGCAATTAGACACTGCATTACGTAAAATGGACCCGGCAGATCCTGTAAAATATGACTTTGCCCTTTTTGGTTTGGGCGCTTTTGAAAAGTTTTAAATACTCTCAATAATTTAATAAATACTTCACACTCTTTGATATAGGCATTCTCTATCTTCCGCCCTTTTAAAACCCGAAATGATAAACGCACCTATTCCTGAAAACGAGAGTAAACGCCTAGAGGCAGTACATTCTTATAAACTGTTAGATACACTTCCTGAGAAGTCCTATGACGCGATTACCTCTCTTGCATCAGCGCTATGTGATACGCCTATATCTCTTGTTACCCTGCTAGATGCAGATCGTAATTTTCTAAAATCTCACTTAGGCGTACCTTTTAACGAGTCTCCTAGGGATATATCATTTTGTGGTCACGCAATTACGAGCCCAGAACCTATTTTTATTGTAGAAGATGCCAGGCTGGATCCCCGTTTTGCTGATAATCCTTTAGTTGCTGAGCATAATGCTATTTTTTATGCAGGAGTACCATTGCGTACTAAAGAGGGGCTTGCGCTCGGAACAGTTTGTATATATGACACTAAACCAAGAGTTCTTACAGAGACACAAATGACTAGTCTACAGAATCTCGCACATCAAACAATGCAACTTTTTGAAGCTCGCAAACGCAATTTTGAGTTAGAAAACGCTACTTCAGAACTTCAAGAAAGAAATAACAAATTACAGGCCTTTTCCAATCTAATTGCCCACGATCTAAAATCTCCTGTAAATAGTATTATAAGTCTTACAAATCTCATTTTTGAAGATTTTGAAGAATCTATGACGGAGGATCTTAAGGAATATCTCGAGATGATTAAAAAGTCTTCTTACTCACTAAGTGCCTACGTAGATGGTTTACACAATCATTACAGGTCTAAAGAGCTTATAAACAGGGAGAAATCAAACGTTAAACTTGAAATTCTCATAGACGACATAAAATCATTTTTGATCATAAACGATAAAGAATTGGTGAGCACTTCGGGTATTGTGTTAAATAATGTAAATGTTCCCGCCTTAGAGCAAATTCTAGTAAATCTAATTACGAACGCACGTAAATACAATGATAAGCCTGAGCCCAGAATAGACTTAAGAGTTCACGAGACAGCGACTCATTATATTTTTGATGTTCAAGATAACGGGATGGGAATTCCCGGAGATGCACAAGAGCGCATTTTTGAAATTTTTAAAACCGCCGGAGTTAAAGATAAATCTGGAAATCAAGGCTCCGGTATCGGACTTGCAACTGTAAAAGAATTAGTGAACCAAATGGGTGGTACTATATCTGTTGTATCGCGATTAAATGAGGGAAGTACATTTACCTTTTCAATTAAAAAATAATGAGCCTATTTGCTTATTTTTGAGCAAATCAATACAAGAGAATGCAGTTTAAAAATCCGGAACTTCTTTACGCGCTATTTTTACTCATTATTCCTATTCTCGTTCATCTCTTTCAATTACGAAGATTTAAAAAAGAGGCTTTTACAAACGTTGCTTTTCTCAAAAAAATCAATATCCAAACCCGTAAGAGTAACACCATAAAAAAATGGCTTGTTCTTCTTACACGTATGCTCGCTTTGGCTTGTATAATCCTAGCCTTTGCGCAGCCGTATGTTACAAAATCAGAAAGTGCCACAAGGCCTAAGGAAACTATAGTGTATCTAGATAACTCCTTTAGTATGCAAGCAAAGGGTTCTAGTGGAGCGCTCTTAAAACAGGCAGTTCAAGACTTAATTACCCAAGCACCAGAAGATGAAGAGCTGACTATCTTAACTAATGATGAAACATTTAGAAACACCTCTGTTAAGAATTTTAGGTCAGAATTATTACAGATACCCTACTCTTCTCTTCAGCTTAAAGAAAGTGCCATTACACTTAAGGCACAAAAGGAATTTTCTAATGATCCCTCTACAGACAAGCGTCTTATTTTAATATCAGATTTTCAAAATCAATCTATAGAGCCAGAGCCATCACAGGAAGGGTTAGAAAAATTTTATGTACAACTTCTACCCGTTATTAGAAATAATGTGAGTATTGATTCTGTATATATTTCTCAGATTAAAACCAATAGTCTAGAACTCACTGTAAAATTATCTTCTCAAGAACTTAAGGAGGGAAACACCTCCGTATCTTTGTATAATGGGGAGCTTTTGTTAGCAAAAGGAGCGGCTTCTTTCGCAGAAACTAAGGAAGCACTTGTAAAGTTTGACGTGGAGAATATAAACAAGCTTCAAGGAAAAATTAGTATTGAAGACCCTTTACTGCCTTACGATAATGTACTTTACTTTTCTATTAACAAGGCCAGGCCAGTAAAAGTATTGGCGATTAACGGAAGTTCTTCTAACTACCTGGAACGAATATTTACGCAACCAGAATTTACGTATACTGCTACAGATCTAAAGAATTTAGATTTTAGCGCAATCCCTGACTATAATTATATAGTGCTCAATGAAGTACAGAATATAAGTAGCGCGTTGAGTAGTGCCTTGTCCGCTTTCGCGAAAGCGGGAGGAGTCACAACCATCATCCTCTCATCTAAAGGAGATTTAAGTTCCTACTCACAAGCCTTGCAAACACTTGGTTCATTTCAAGTGGGCGCCTTATCATCTTCAGAAAAACTAGTCACTACCATAAACTACGACCACCCTATTTACAGAGATGTTTTTGATAATCGCACTAAGAATTTTCAGTATCCTACTGTGAGCAGTGCATATGAAATACTGGGAGGGGATGTTTTATTAAAATTTGATGATGGTAAGGCATTTCTAACAGAGCGCAACGGCATCTTTATTATATCTGGTGCCATTGACACAGCAAATTCAAATTTAAAAAACTCACCGCTTATTGTGCCCACATTCTATAATATGGCAAGGCAGAGTCTGTCACTACCCAGTTTATACGTTACCATTGGTACAACTAATAACTATGATATTCCCATAGCGCTTCCCGAAGATGACGTAATACAATTACAAGCCACGCTAGATAATCTTATTAATATCATCCCATTACAGCAATCCCGAGGAAATAAAGTGAGTATCACTACGTCTCAAGAACCTTCATCTGCTGGTATTTATAATGTAAGGCTTGCAGATAGCATTATTCAAGATGTTAGTTATAATTATAATAGGGAAGAAAGCATAATGCAATATCAAGATTTTTCCACCGCAGAAAATCTCAATTATCAAACATCTGTGACTAACCTGTTTGATAATCTTAAAAGCGCTGATAGTGTGCAATCGCTTTGGAAATGGTTTGTTATTTTTGCACTGTTTTTCTTACTCCTAGAAATCCTAATCCTTAAATTATACAGATGAAAGCATTACTTAAAAACGCAACCATCATAGATAGTTCAAGCTCCTATCACGGCAAAACTCTCGATATACGTATACGAAATGGTGTGATTACGGAACTAGGAGAAGATCTTGAAAAGGATAAAAATGAGACGCTTGTGGAGCGGGAAGATCTTCACATCTCACAAGGTTGGTTTGACACGAGCGTCAGTATGGGACAACCTGGTTACGAAGAGCGTGAGACGATAGATAACGGCTTACTAGTCGCTGCTCATTCTGGTTTTACGGGAGTCGCTCTCAATCCCAATACAAACCCAGTACTTGATACAAGCTCAGACATCATTTTTGTAAAGAAAATGGCAGAAGGTACTACCACATCCCTTTTTCCTATAGGTGCGCTTACGCGAAAATGTGAGGGCGAAGACCTAGCAGAATTATACGATATGCTTCAGGCTGGCGCAACTGCCTTTGGAGATTATCAAAAGTCTATTGAAAATCCTAATTTACTAAAGATAGCCCTTCAATATGCACAAGGTTTTGAAGGACTTGTACTTTCGTTTCCACAAGAAAATAAAATTGCCGGAAGTGGTATTGTAAATGAAGGTATTTCCAGCACGGAAGTAGGATTAAAGGGAATTCCTTCAATCGCCGAAAGTTTAAGGATTGCAAGGGATCTACATATCTTAGAATATACAGGTGGTAAGCTACATATACCCACAATAAGTACGGCAAGAAGTGTAGAGCTTATCGCTACTGCAAAGGAAAGAGGCTTAGATGTATCCTGCAGTGTAGCCATCCAGAATCTCTTTTTTACGGATGCCGAGATAAAAAATTTTGAGACAAATTTTAAAGTCCTCCCGCCACTGCGCAATAGTGAGGATGTACGAGCCCTTATTGAGGGAATTAAAGATGGGACCATAGATATGGTGACCAGTGATCATAATCCCCTAGACATAGAACATAAGAACGTTGAGTTTGACCACGCTATGTTTGGAACCATATCACAAGAGGCTACCTTCGGTGCTCTTATGACGCTAGTAAGCGAGAAAAAGGCAGTAAAGCTTTTGACAGCAGGAAGAAAACGCTTTACAGATACTACCATTTCTATAGAACCGAACACAACGGCAAACCTCACGCTATTTTCGCCGAAAGGCACATCAACATTTACCAAAAAAGACATTTTATCAAAATCAAAAAACTGCTGCTTTATCGATGCAAAACTTAAAGGTAAAGTTTATGGCGTCATTGCAAATAATTCTCTAGTGCTTAATTAATGGATGAACATACCATCTTTCAAGGAAAGACTGCGGCTGTAGTAGGCTATATCACTTTCGTAGGTCTTATTATAGGTTATTTTATGAATAGTGAGGCAAAGAACCCTTTTGCTTCATTTCATTTAAAACAGTCTTTGGGACTGACCTTGAGCTACGTTCTAATTATGATACCGCTCAGTATGCTGGATATTCCATTTGCGTCACTAGGATTTTTAATTCTCTTTTTTGTGTTATGGCTTTTTGGGATTATTTCTGCCTTTCAGGGTACCTATAAACCCGTACCGCTCGTAGGAGATGTTTATCAAAAAATATTTTAAAAACGATATGTCAGTTAAGAATTTATCTCTTGAACACATCATTAGAAAACCAACAGATAGTGCAGGAAACAAACCTCCTGTAATATTCCTACTCCACGGCTATGGAAGCAATGAAGAAGACCTCTTTAGCTTCGCCGAAGAATTGCCTGATAACTATTTTATTATTTCCGCTAGGGCTCCCATTGCAATGCAACCCTATGGGAATGCTTGGTACCATATTCACATAGATCACGAGGGGGTAAAATCTTCTGATAATGAAGGGGCTAAGAAATCTAGAGATATGATAGCTGCTTTTATAGATGAGTGCATTAAAGCATATGATTTAGATCCATATAATGTAACACTCCTAGGCTTTAGTCAGGGTACAATACTGAGTTATGCCGTAGCGTTGAGCTATCCAGAAAAGGTGAAAAATGTAATAGGACTGAGTGGCTACATAAATGATGAAATAATTGACCTAAAGAGTAATGCCGCATACGCACATCTCAACATCTACAATTCACACGGCTCTGTAGATCAGGTTATACCTATAGATGCTGCCAGAAAAACACCTCCCTTTCTAAAAAAGCTGGGCATATCAGCTACCTTAAGCGAGTTCCCAGTAGGTCACGGTGTTCACCCTACTAATTTTTATGAGTTTAAAAAGTGGCTTGAGAGCAACTAGGAAGCTATGATTTTTAAGAAGGTTATTTTTTCCCTTTTAGTTATCAGCACGTTATTTGTTGAATCCATAAAAGGTCAGGTTGTTAAAACGTTTTCTGATTTCAAATGGACGGTTACCATTCCAGAGGGATTACTTCCTATGAATGTTGAGTCTTGGAATGAGCTCAAATCCAAGGGACAAGCTACAATAGAAAATACCTTCGACGAAGATTTAGAAAATCAGGCTATTACTATTTTTGTTTATCAAAGTGGTCAGGGCAATACGTATGAGGCAAACTGGCAATCATTTGACTCAAAAATAGATGGAGACTATCTTGAATCAGTAAAGAAAGTTAATGAGATATTATACAAGACTTTTAAAACTCAATTACCCGCTACTGTAAAATTGGATTCCACCAGTTCTGTACAAAATGTGAGCGGTCTAGACTTCCAAAGATTCGATCTTAATATAGTGCTATCTGAAAAACTTACTTTGAAAACTATAGGATTCAGCAGACTTTTTGACGACAAAGAATTTACAGTAAACATCACATACTTAGATGAAAAAATAGGACAGAAACTTCTTGAAAGCTTCTTAAATTCTAAGTTTCAATAAACTCCTATCCAATACTCTTTCTTAGGCCGAATTTCGACTCGCATTAATATTTCCGAATAACGATCTCGTCACCATTTTTTCATAAACGTCCAGTAATTCTGGAGTATCACGTGTTTTTTGAAGTTTTTGAATTTCTCTAAGTGCATATTGCTGTATGGTAAGCAGTGGTAAGACTATGCGCTCCCGCTCTTGAATAGAGGCTTTTCCTGCTTTTTCATTTTCCATTAGTTCGCTTAACCCTGCTACTTGAAGCATAAGTCTTTTACTGCGTTTGAACTCTTCGTGTATAAGGGTCCAGAATTCACCAAACTCCTCATCATTTTCCATATAAGCCGTCAAACCAAAAAATGACTTGGTTAAGCTCATCATACTGTTCTCGAGCAATGTCTTAAAAAATGGACTGTTTCTATAGAGGGATTTTACTTCATCCAGTCGTCCAGCTTTGTCAAATTTTTCTAGAGCCGTACCTACTCCATAAAATCCAGGTACGTTCTGTTTCAATTGACTCCAGCTACCTACAAAAGGAATGGCCCGGAGATCAGAAAATACCAGTTCAGCCTGCTTTGATCGCTTAGAAGGGCGACTTCCTATATTTGTTTTAGCATAATACTTGAGCGTACTCATTCTCTCAAGATAGGGTAAGAATTTTGGATGTTTTTTGAAATCTGTATAGGCTACATAACTAGCATCTGCTAGCTCTTCTAATGTCATTCTATCTCCATAAGAAATATCACTTTTCGCGGAAGCAAAAACCTCGTTTGCGACACCACTACTCAGTAATTGTTCTAGATTGTATTGAGAACTGTCTAGAGTACCAAAATTGGAACTTATAGTTTGCCCTTGTACGGTAATCTGTATCTCTTGCGCTTCAATTTTAGGTCCTAGTGAAGCATAAAATTGATGTGTTTTCCCTCCTCCTCTAGCGGGTGGTCCGCCCCTACCATCAAAAAAGAGAACCGTTACACCGTATTGCCTCGATATCGCTGTAAGGGCTTCTTTTGCTTTAAATATACTCCAATTAGCCATCAGGTAGCCGCCATCCTTAGTTCCATCTGAGAATCCCAACATTATAGTCTGGCGCATCCCTCTACTCTTTAAATGACTGCTATACGCAGGATTATTATAGAGCTTCTCCATAACCTTAGGAGCTTCTATAAGGTCTGGTACCGTCTCAAATAGTGGCACGACGTCTGCTGTTGGTTTTTTCCAATCGCACAGACGTAAAAAAGTAAATGCCTGCATTACGTGCAAAGCACTTTGAGAATTACTTATGATGTATCTATTTGATCCTTTCTCTCCATTTTCGGATTGGATGGTTTGCATCGCATAAATGGACCCGAGGGTTTTACGTACTACTTCATCTTGAAAATCGTCAGGATGTAATATCGCATCTATGGTATTTAAAAAAGCAATTTGATCATCTTCAGACTGCTCTAAATAACCATTTTTAAAAATCTTTTGCCCATTATATTCCCCATCTTTTACAATAGTCTCAAAAACGTGCTTATGAATACTACTATCCTGCCTTATATCTAATGTTGCAAAGTGTAACCCAAATAATTCTACTTTATGAATTAAACTGTCGAGTTTATCTATATATAGACTCTGGTGGTTTTCTCTCACAAAGGTTCTTATATCTTTAAGAGTCTTTAATATTGATTCCCGTGTGACAGCTAATTTTCCATCATTATAGATACTGTCGTAAAGCTCTTTTTCAAGGTTTGCTAGGGGTTCTGTTGTCCCTTCAAAAGTGATTCTCCTTCTTACCTGTCTCAGCTCTTTGTAATAATTGCGCATTACAGAACTTCTCAGACGTCTGGCTACTTTTAGCGTAATTTCAGTAGTTACAAAAGGATTACCATCTCTATCACCTCCTGGCCAAAAACCTAGGTCGATAAGTGTATTATCAAAGCTTTCATCTTTTATTAAGTGTTGATGTAAATAATCATAGATGTATCCAGCACTATGATAAAATACATTCTCTAAGTACCAGATCAGGCTTACCGCTTCATCATATGGGGTCGGCTTTTCTTTTTTAAAGAAAGGAGTTTTACCTAACTGAGCAAGTAAAGATTTTATATCCTCTAACCTATTATCACGTATCGCGTCACTTAGATCATTTATAATTCCCAAAACCACCCCAGGATAAAATTGTGTAGGGTGTGCTGTTAGGACAGGCCTAACTTTAAATGTCTTAAGGTATTCTATAAGTTCTTCTGTCTTCCCAAGGGCTTGTGCTTCTTCCTTTATATTGCGCAGGGTGCCTCGACCATCCATATTGTTTACAATACGGTAGCTGGCATCTTCTATTGCGTCAAAAAGAACAACCTGCCGTTCTATATATTGTATAAATCTAAACAGCAGTTGATGCCTCTCAGCTTCACTGGCATCCCGCATATATCTCTCAAAAAAATAGGTGATGATTTCTGTAGGATTTTTATTTTCTTCATAACCATCTTTACAGATACTGTGAAAAAGTGGTAGCAAAACCCCTGTCTTTAGTACTTTGTCAAAAGGTAAAGTCATAAAAATGCCATTGTAAACATCATATTTAGACTTTACATTTTTTACAAATCGTACTTCTTGTGGCTCTCTTGACATTAATTTCTGTTTTTATTAAATGTAATCAAATACCCTGTAAATACTGTATTTCATCAGCTCTTTTAAGAAAATCTGAATTTAATAAGACCATAAATGCCACATTCATAATTTTATACATCTTATGTCGTTTTTACATAGAAATGTAATAACTCATTTTACAAATTACGTGTTCATAGTCACAGGTAAAGTGTATTTTTATAGTATGAAAAGGATGTTAATTATTGCGACGATTATTGTTTTTTCCGCTTTCGCGAAAATGTACTCGCAAGATCTTGCTGTTCTCAAATATAAAGGAGGAGGAGATTGGTATAGTAATCCCACGGCACTTCCAAATCTTATAAATTTCTGTAATAGAAATATTAATACAGAAATGAATACAAAACCAGAATCTGTAGATGCTAATAGCATAGATATTTTCCAATACCCATTATTGCATATGACAGGTCACGGGAATGTTCTATTTACGGACGACGATGTTGAGAACTTAAGGAATTATCTTTCTAGTGGTGGATTTCTTCATATAGATGATAATTATGGGATGAGTGAATATTTACCTAAAGAGCTTAAGAAAATCTTCCCAGAACAAGAGCTCACAGAGTTACCAGCAAGTCATCCCATTTTTTCCAGTGCATATAGATTCCCACAAGGACTTCCAAAAATACACGAGCACGATGGTAAACGCCCACAAGCATTGGGCTTGTTTTTCCAAGATAGACTTGTTGTTCTCTTTACTACGGAGTCAGACTTAGGAGATGGTTGGGAAGACCCGGAGGTGCACGGGGACCCAGAAAGCATAAGACAGAAAGCACTCCAGATGGGAGCTAACATCGTAAAGTATGCGTTCGAAAATTAAGGAACTAACGTGTATTGGCTTTTGCACACTATAAAGGGTAGTCCTAAGAGGCAGCTAATCGCAACTTAGATTTGTAATATCACTAAAAAAATACATAGTAAACGCTTATAAATGCAACGTACCCATTCTAGCCATAAAGCTCAAGCTCCTACAAAAAAAATAGTTCTCCTTTGTGATAACGTTCAAGGTCCAGCTAATGTAGGATCTATTTTTCGGCTAGCAGACGCTTTTGGAGTACACGAAATAATCTTTGGAGGTAAAGCACCAGATACCTCCAGTAGCCGACTTAAAAAAACAGCTAGAAATACTGAAAAGATCGTTCGTTTTCGCGAAAGCCAAAATCTTATTTTAGCGATTCAAGATCTTATGAGTGATGGTTTTACACCAATAGCCTTAGAAATTACTTCAGATAGTATTCCCATCACAAAGTTTCCTAAAAATAATAACGCAATTGCCCTAATCATCGGCGCAGAAGCTCACGGCGTATCTCAAGAGTTACTAGATATAGCTCACCAAACACTGCATATTCCAATGCTGGGTGTAAACAGTAGTATGAATGTTTCACAAGCTACTGGGATCGCACTTTTTGCATTAACCGCATAGTATTTCCTTGTATATTTGATCTATGAAACCAAAACAGATTTCTTATGGTATTTTGCGCGCGATAGGCGTTCTTGTTGGTATTTCTGTTTTAATTTGGTTCCTATATGAAATTCAGAGTGTTATTGTTTATTTAGCAATTGCATCTGTAATTTCCCTCATAGGACGTCCCATAGTTGTCTTTCTTAGGCGCAAGTTTAAAATGGGAAAGACCTTAGCAGCCATCATAACCATTTTGATCATATTCCTTTTTATCTTCGGAATTTTAGCGCTCTTTATTCCTATAATTATCACTCAAAGTCAGAAAGTTGCAAACATTGATTTTGATAAAGTACAAGTGAGCGTAAACGAGTTGTACTCACAAATAGCAGATTATTTTGGGATCAATAAAATGACGCTTATTGATGGAGTGCGTAATATGGAATTTGTAAAAAACTTTGATTACGGTGTGATTCCATCATTCTTGAATAGTATGATTGGTAACTTAGGAGCCGCTGTTGTTGGAATTTTTGCGGTAATTTTTATAGCCTTTTTCTTCCTAAGAGATAGTAGACTTCTTGTACACAGTATCCTTGTATTTGCTAAACGTGGTGAGGAAGGAAAGTTTCTTCGTGCTCTTGAAAAAATTAAATACTTGCTGTCTCGATACTTTACTGGTCTAATTCTACAAGTTCTCATAATTTTTGTACTCTATGCCATTGTACTCAATATTTTACGCATAGAGAATGCATTTGCGATAGCTTTGTTTTGCGCTGTTCTCAATCTTGTCCCGTATTTAGGACCGCTGGTGGGAGGAGCCATAATGTTATTATTAGCGACTTCAAGTAATCTAGGAGCAGATTTTCAGACGGTGATTTTACCTAAGCTCACGTGGATTTTGATAGGTTATTCGATTACACAGCTTATTGATAATTTCATAGTACAACCCTATGTTTTCGGTAACAGTGTTAAATCTCATCCTCTAGAGATTTTTCTAGCTATTATTATTGCTGGATTATTATTTGGAGTTTTTGGTATGGTACTGGCCATACCTGTTTATACAGCTATTAAAGTTATTTCTAACGAATTCTTGAGCGAATATAAAATTGTTCAAAAACTTACCAAAGGATTGTAATGAACCTCGCTTTAGTGTCAAATGAAGTTCAGGAATATCTAGATAAAAATAAAAACACTCCCATTCACAATTTTGTACTTTCTGGAAGTCCGTTTCTAGAAATTTCAATTCAAGAACTAGCACAGCAGCTTGAGGGTCGTCGTAAGGCGGTATCTAAACTTCCTACGTGGTACTCTTCAAAAAACATTATGTACCCTCCAAAACTTAACCTTGAGCAAACATCTTCGGAAGAAACCGCTAGGTATAAAGCGAGCCTTATATCTGGAGATACACTTCTAGATGGAACTGGCGGTTTCGGTATAGATTCATACTTTTTTTCAAAGACCACTAAGGATGTTACGCACGTCGAGATGAATGCAGAACTAAGTATCATTGCTGAGCATAACTTCAAGCAACTTGGGAAAACGATAAAATGTGTTAATACAGACGTCATAGAGTATCTCAAACACAACAACCTTGAGTTTGACGTTATTTATTTGGATCCTGCCCGTAGATCAAGTTCAAAAGGAAAGGTTTTTATGCTCGAAGATTGCTTACCAAACGTTCCTGCAAATCTTGATTTGCTCTTGTCCAGATGTAACGATATATGGATTAAAACTGCTCCACTACTAGATATTACCGCAGGACTCAGAGAATTAAAAAACGTGAAGGAAATCCACATAGTCGCACTTAAAAACGAAGTAAAAGAACTTCTATGGCACCTAACTTCTATTGAAAGTAACGGCGAATTGAAAATCAAAACAACCAATATAAATCCCGTCAGAAGCGAAGAAACTTCATTTACAATTAGCGAATTAGAAAACGCGAGTCCTACATTTTCAAAACCAAAGGTATTTCTGTACGAGCCTAATGCCGCGATAATGAAAAGCGGTGCATTTAAATGGGTAAGCGCGTATTTTGAATTAGATAAAATCCACGAGCATTCCCATCTATATACGTCCCAAATGATGTCTGATTTTCCGGGTCGTACGTTTAAAATCAATCAGGTTTTCCCTTACAGCAAAAAGCTCAAATCAATTTTCAAGAGCACAAAGGCAAATGTTACCACTAGAAACTTCCCTCTGTCGGTTGCTCAGATTAGAGAGCGTCATAAAATTAAAGATGGAGGCGATACCTATCTATTTTTTACCACAGATTTAGATAATAACCTTATCGTAATAGACTCCACCAAAATTTAACCCCCAGGGCGTCCCCTTCCTCCTTCTTTCGTGCCTCGATCAGTCGTTCAGGTCGGGCTATCCGTTCATACGCTTCGTCGTTGCGGTGGCATCGCCATCCCTCCCTAGATCGGGCCGCTCCACCACCTCCACTCCTGCAGGGTACCCACTCCTATCCCTCACGCAGAATTAGATGTGAGAAGCTAGAAGCTAGAAGCTAATACTATGTACGTCCCTGATATAGGTTGACCACTTTAAAGTGGAAAACTATGAAAGCAAATTTACGGAGTATCCGAAAACAACGAGTTTATTCAGAGGGATTCAAGCGTCAGATAGTCGCTGAATTTGAATCTGGGAAATTCAGTGTTCCTCAACTTGAAAAACTTCACGGGATTTCAAATGTCAGTATTTATAAATGGATCTACAAATTCTCTACCTTTAACAAGAAAGGATTTAGAGTTGTAGAGATGAATCAGAGCAGTTCCCAAAAAGTAAAAGAACTAGAAAAGAAAGTCAAGGAGCTAGAGGCCACTGTAGGCCGTAAGCAAATAATGATAGACTATCTAGAGACAATGATGGATGTGGCAAAAGATGAACTTGATATTGATATCAAAAAAAACTTCTCCACCCCACTATCGAAAGAATCAGGAAAAAACGAAAACAAATGAGTTTTTCCCTGAACCTACTCTATAGTGTCGTTGGTGTAACCAAGCAAGCAGTGCATCAGTACGCTAAGAGGCAAGCAATATTTGATCATAAGATTGAACAACTTGTTTTAGAGGCAGACGATCTTAGAGAGGGATTCCCCGGTTGTGGGGTGGAGAAAATGTATGATATACTACAGCCCGACTTTATAGGAAGAGATCGGTTTGTAGAAACGATGATGTCATTAGGGTATCGATTGAAGATCAAGAAAAACTATAAGAAGACAACCATAGCATCCAAGCTCTACTATCCCAATCTGATAAAAGGTATGGAGGTCAATAGTCCAAATGTGATATGGCAATCGGACATTACCTACATACCCATAGATGGAAAACATTATTATGCAGTTTTTATAATCGATGTATACACTAAAATGATAGTAGGTTATAGTGTAAGTGATCATATGCGTGCAAGTGCAAACGTAAGAGCTTTAAAAATGGCATTAGCAAATCATAAGGCTCCAAGGATCCATCACTCGGACAGAGGTAGTCAATACACATACAAGGGATATGTAGATATCTTAAAACAGCAAGGAACTGAAGTTAGCATGGCGCTCTCTGGACAAGACAATGCCTATGCAGAAAGGATTAATAGAACCATTAAAAATGATTACATAGAACTGTGGAAACCTAAGACGTTTAAAAGTCTCAAACTAAAGATGAAGAAAGCGGTTTATAATTACAATAATGTACGAACACACAATCACATTGGTAAAATGACACCAATAGCCTTTGAAAGAAAATGTTCTATGGAAAACAGTCAACAAAGAAAAACGATTACTATTTTTAACAATGAAGTATTAACCTAAAAACGGTCAACACTAATCAGGGAAATACACTAAATAAAGCTCCCTAATCACAATACCCCAAACAACCGATCCCTACAAAATAAACCTCTTCCCAAACCAGAGGAGCCATTCCCACCACAGTTTTATTTTTTGAATCCTGAATCCTGAATCCTCCCATCATCAAATCCACAAACCCTCTCATCCCCAAATCCCCAAACCAAAAAAAGACCTCCCCTGGTTCACCAAGGAAGGCCTTTCTATATACTCTCTAAAGATCGAAAAGTCTATAGTCTATATTCTAGCTTGTAGCCTCAAGCCTCTATACTCTAAAACCCACACCCTATCATCTTTTCAGGGTAAAGTGCCCGTTGACGGTGCGCTGTGTCCCGGTCTCGTCGTTCTCGGTAAACTCCACACGGAACCAGTAGTCGCTCGATGGCATAGGCTGTCCGTTAAAGGTACCGTCCCATCCCGCACTGGTAGGGCTTATCTGCTTGAGCAGCTTTCCGTACCTGTCAAAGATAAAGATCTTCGCGTTCAGGTTGGGCGCCGTCCCCAGCCCTATGATGTTCCACGTATCGTGGAAACCGTCACTGTTCGGGGTAAAGAACCTCGGGTAGTCTATGATCCCTATCTCCACCTCAGAGACAGAACACTCCCCACTGGCGAGCCTTCCGAATATGGTGTGGGTCCCCGGGGCCACACTGGTAAAGGTGAACCCTTGCTCAAAGGCCAAGAACGGTCCGTCATCCAGCGCAAACTCATAGGGCCCGTCACCAAAACCTGTCACATTGATCACCGCCACCGTGTAGAGCCCACTGCTGTTAAAGGAGCCCTCCACCACCACGGCCTCAAAGACCGGGGCGCTCTGTGCCACGTACACCGCCTCCGCCACGTAGTCGCACTGCGTGCCATCGGGATAGGTGGCCGTCACGGTCACCTGGTAGGTACCCGCACCGCTTACCGTCACCTGTGGGTCGAGGGAGATCAGTGCCCCGTCCAGGGTCCACGCATAGCTGTAGGTCGCCCCCGGTTGTGGCGTTTCCACCGTACCGTCCAGTATGAACGGGTCCAGGGCCACGCCCGTATCCTGGTCCACACAGATATCCCCGCCCTGATCACCCAGGTCGGTATAAGGGAGCGGCCGTACGATCAGGTCGAACTCCACCACCTGGGTGCTCTCACACCCGCTGGCCGTGTTGACCGCCCTCGCGTAGATGGTCTGTGGGTTGCCCATATTCACAAAGGCCGTGGGCGCACCTATGGCGTTCTCCATCGCCTGTGCATCCGCAAGGCTGGTGTAGTAGACCACAGAGGTACCCGTGTTGCCACCGGTGATCACCGCGTTCTGCTGGGTCAGGTCAAAGGTCGCCACATCCTGGTCCGGTACCTGGTTCACACCGAGGTCGTCCGCACACTGTACGATAGCATCTGCCGGGAACACCCCGGGCCTGGTCTCCACCGTGACCACCACGCTGGAGAAGCTCACGCAGCCCGTCGCAATATTTTCAATGCGGATAAAGAGCTCCTCCCCATCTGCCACCGTATAGGGACTGGTAAGGGCCGCCGCGTTGTTCTGTGCCTGCACCGCCTGCTGGTGGTAGGTAATGTCAAAATCTGCCGTTGCCTGTGGCGCTGCCAGCAGCCCCATCATATCGGCAAGGGTGGTCAGCTCCAGCGATCCCATCGTATCGTCCCCGTCAAACTCCTCACAGAAGGTGTAGGTATTGTCAAAGGTGCTGCTCACGATGGGCAGCGGGCTCACGATCACCTCAAAGGGCACCACCACAAAACAGGGGTTGCCCGGCAGGTCACTGTCCACGCGGGCGTAGAGCGTCTGGTTGCCCGCCACGGTATTGGTAAAATCCCAGCCCGTCGCCGCACTGGCCACGATGGTCATAGGGTCTATGGGGTCCGCTTCCGCGAAAATGGCATCGTCAAAGATAGTGACCGTCACCATCTCACCGCCCGCGATCTCCAGGGCTACCGCCTCGAGGTCAAAGTCCGTAAGGCCGTTGGTAGCATCCCCATCGGTATCATCATCGCATTCCTCCGGAGGGGCAGGGTCTGTATTAGGGGTCGGTAACGGCAGCACGCGTATGTCAAAGCTCGTCACATCGGTACATCCCGCCACAGAGCTCACCACTGCCTGTATGGTCTGTGGGTTGCCCGTATTCCCATAGGCCGTAGGATCTGCAATGGGGGTGCCGCTGGCCAGGTCTGCAAGGCCCGCATAATAGGTCACCGTGAGCAGTGGGTCCATCCCCGTGATAGTGTCATTGTTCACCGTAAGGTCAAAGACCGTCTGTGGGGGCGCCGCCGCATCATCATCACAGATGGCGATGTCAAGGGCCGCTCCCGTGGGGTTGGCCACCGGTGGATCTTCTACCACGATATCAAAGGAACCTACCGCGTAGCAGGTATTGCCACTGCCGTCACTGGTGGTGAGGCGCACCCAGATGGTCTCCGGGGAAGTGGCGGTGGTACCTGTATAACTGGCCGCGTTGAGTATCGGCGCGCTGCCCGCCCCTGCATCTGCCCCACTGTTGTGGTAGGTGATGGTAAACTGGGCAGGGTCCTGCGCCCCATAGATGGCAGCCTCGTTCTGGGTAAGGTCAAAGAGCTCATCGCCATCACCGTCATCATCGCACTCGGTCAGGGTATCCAGTGATGCAGGGAGTACGGGTATGGGGAAGACCACTAGTGCAAACTCGTATATTTTCGCGCAAGCGGTCGCCGTGGCAGGGTCCGTATCGCGTGCCAGCACGAACAGGGAGGTCATCCCCGTGATGTTGTTGTAGGGCACGGTGATATCGATCTGGCCCGTGGCGGTGCCCGCCGTGGCATTGTCCAGGGTCTCATAAAAGAGCAGCTCCACGTCCATAAGGCCAGCGCCCAGTGTGGCCGCATACCCCTGGAGGTCGAACCCGCCAAAACCGTCATTGTCCTCATCACAGGCCACCGCATCTGCCAGCGGCGCTGCCAGCTGTGGCAACGGGTTCACCTGCAGGTCCACCGTGGTCTGTGCCGCGCACATCCCGGCCCCGCTGCTGGTCACCAGTATAAAAAGGGTCTGCGGGTCCGTCCCGTCATTGATGTAGGCACCCGGGGCCGCAATGGCGTTTGCCGTCCCAGCGTCCAGGTCTGCCTGGCTCTCGTAATAGGTCACACTCAAGGTCGTATCGCCACCGGTGATCCCGGCGTCAAGGCCGGTCAGGTCAAAGGTGGTCACCCCGTCATCATCCGTACCCACGCCGGCGCCGGCGCTGTCACAGGCCTCCAGCACCCCCGGGGGTGTGATCATAGGGATGGGCGTTACATTGAGGTCAAAACTGCCGATGGAACGGCAGCCCGTCGTATTGTCCTCCAGGCGCACCCAGAGGGTCGTGGTGGGTGCCACCGCAAGGTAGTTCACCGGGTCGCCCACGGGCATATCCATCGCAGTGCCCGTCTCCGCTCCGGCGCTGGCAAGGGTCTCGTGGTAGGTAAGGGTATAGTCTGTGGTGGGCTGTGCGCCATAGATGACCGCATCGTTCTGGGTAAGGTCAAAGAGCTCCTGGCCGTTGCCATCGCTGTCACACCCGGTGAGGTCCGGGATATCCGTGGGGAGCACCGGGGCAGGGTTCACGGTGAGCTCCAGCTCCACGATCCGGTAACAGGCGGTCGCCGTGGCGGGGTCACTGTCGGTGGCACGTACCCAGATGGTCCTGGATACCGTCTCATAATTTGCAGGGTCTGCGATCTGTGGCGTGCCGATCTCCGCCGCCGCAAGGGTCTGGTGGAAGGTAAGGGACACAAAGGCCTCCCCGTTGATGATATCGGTGGTCACCTGGCCCGTGAGGTCAAAGACCGCATCACCGTCACCGTCATCGTCACAGGCCTCTACCGCAGGGATGGTGGTGGGCGATGGCAACGGGTTGACCACAAGGGTCAGGGTGATGGTCGCGGGACAGCCCGTCACCATATTCTCCACCCGTGCCCAGATGGTCTCACTGGCCATTACCGTGTTCTGGTACATATCGACCAGCTCGGGCGTGCCCGCGATGGCCTCTGCCTGGGTGGCGTGGTAGCTCACCGTGAGGTCGTTGTTGCCACCGGTGATCTCATCGTCACGGCTGCGCAGGTCAAAGACCGAGAACTCATCGGTATCACTGCCACTGGCGAGGTCATCGCACAGCTCATATTCGGCAGGCTGTACAGGGACAGGGAGTGGGTTTACGATCAGGTCGAGGCTCACGTCCTCGCTACAGGAGGTCGTGGGGCTCTGGGCGATATCGGTCACTACCGCCACCACGGCCTCTATCGTGTCCGAAGGGTCGTTGGTAGAGGCGCTCACATAGGCCGTGGGGTCAGGGATCACGGGCGTGCCCGCATCGGCGCTCGCCTGGTCCTGGTACCATACCACCTGGTAGACCGCTGGGTCCAGACCGCCCAGGATCTGCACCTCCTGGCTGGTCAGGTCAAAGGTCTGTAACCCATCCGTATCGTCATCACAGAGCGCGTAGGGCGCAGGCATCTCGTTGGGCATGGGCGTGTCCAGCACCACCAGCTCTAGGGGGACCACGCCAAAGCAGCCCTGGGCACTGGAGACCCTCGCAAAGATGGTCTGGTTGAAAGGATCGTTGTTGATGTACATCATCGCATCCAGCTCCAGTCCCGCAGGGGCGTTCTGGGCATCGGACATCGTGAGGTAATAGGTGACGGTGAGCCCGGGATCGCCCCCGGTGATCTCTGCATCCTTGTCCGAGAGCACGAAGGCGTCAAAGATCCCGTCGTTATCCGGGTCGCACTGCTCAAAAGGGGTGGGCGCCACCGGGGTGGGCACCGCAAAGATCTCGATGCGCAGCGGCACGGTAGAGGAACAGCCCGTCGTATTGTTCCCGACACGGGCGTACACCACCTGTGGGTTGACCGTATTGGTGAACATTGTCTTGTCGGGGATGCTGCCATCGGCCGTATCGGCACCGTTCTGGTCCAGGTGGTAGCTCACCGTGAGGTTCGCATCAAAACCGCCCGTGATCTCCGTGTCCTTACTGCTCAGGTCCACAAGGGTAGAACCGTCGTCCGTGCCGTCCGTATCACAGGCCTCCAGGTCGGAAGGGGCCACAAGGACAGGGTCCTGGTTAACGATCACCTGGAAGTTCATGGCCGTGTCAAAGGTCGTACAGCCAGAGCCCGAGGTGTCCTCAAGGCTATAGTAGATGGTCTGCGGGTTCACCGCATTGGTAAAGGCAGTGGGGGTCGCTATGGCCACCGGTGGGGCCGCCGTATAGTTGGCAATGCCGCTGTAGTAGGTCACCGCATAGTCGGGGTTGCCCCCAGTGGCCGCAGCATCGTTCTGGGTAAGGTCAAAGCTGGCACTGTTTGCGATAGGGCTGCACTCCTCCAGGTCAGGGACGCCAGGGGTGATAATGGGGTTGGGGTCTACCGTGAGCCTCACGTGAAGGCCCAGCCCCACACAGTCATTGTCGTCATCACTGTCGATACGTACCCAGATCCCCTGGACTCCAGAGGCATCTGTATAGGCAAGGTCATTGGCATAGGCACTGGTGTTGGTGATCGGGTTGACCTCGGTCTGGGCTTCCTGCTCGGTCTCATAATAGCTCACCGTGAGAGGCGGGGTGGGAGGGAAAAGGGCCAGGAAGTTTGCCGTAGCACCAGAAAAATCGAAAACGGCTATACCGTCGCCATCAGTGTCGCACTGGGAAAAATCTTCAAAGGTACCCGCAGGGATCTGGGAAGCAGTGGTATCGAGAATGAGGTCTGCGTTACGGCTACAACCGTTTGCGGTGGTCACGATCACCGAAATGTTCTCGTCAGGGACAGCGTTGGTAAAGTTGGTAGGGTCTGCAATGGCGTTGCCGCCAGCATCAAAATAGGTGAAGGTCTCGTTCACCGAATCTGCAGATAGCTCGGGCTGGGCCTGGGTAAGGTTATAGACCACGATACCGTCTGTGTCTGTGTCGCATTGTTCTAGGGTGACGACTGTATTAAGTAAAACCGGTAATTCATTGACTACCAATACTACATCAGTTGTTGAAAAACAATCTGCAAAAGCAGTATTTTCTACACGAGCAACAATGGTTTGCCCTCCAGCCGTAGTATTAGTAAATGCAAATGGTAAAGAGGGTGATCCAGCAACTGCATCTGCTTGAGAAGCAAAATAACTTACAACAAATTGTACTGGATCCTGACCATTAAGGATCTCTGCATTCTGTGTACTAAGATCAAAAGTTGCAATACCATCCGTATCACTTCCGCCAGTGAAATCATCACATACTTCATATGGATTTGCGGGGATTTGAGCAGTAGGTCTAGAAACTACGTTTATACTGAACATCGTAGTATCAAAACACGTAGGTCCGGAGATACTAGAAACTCTTACAAAAATTTCTTCACTATTAATAATACTATTTGTGTAAGCATCTGTACCGCTGAGTGGAAACATAGCCATATCAGCATTAGATTGAGAGGTATGGAATGTAACCGTAAGATCTGTTGCGTCCTGTGTTCCTATGATATCTGAAATTTGGGCGTCAAGATCAAACACTTCAAAACCATCATTAGAAGGATCGTCACACTCGAATAAATCAGGAACATCATTAGCTACTGGATTTACAAACTCTACCAGAATTGAGTCCTCCCCAATACATCCAGTACCGTTATCAACTAAAACCTTATATTCTCCTCCTACTATAACATCCAACGTACCACTAGTTTCTGCTGGGACAAATGGCTCAAATACACCTGATGAAGTATTAAAGAATTGCCACTCGTATGTTGTGGTTGCAGTAGCATTACCCGTGGCGTCTAAAATAATGGTTTCACCGTCACAAGCTGCATTATTACCTGCAATGGACATATCCATTCCTAAATTAACACCTAAATTAAAGCTACCGGCCTCTAGAAAGACCCCTACATCATTAATACTATCACCACCAGAGTCTGCAACTACCAGCTTTATCCTGTAGGTATTACCAATAATTACCGGAGAAGTGGCTGTTAAAGAGACTGTTTGTCCATTAAAATTAGTTGCAGAATTAGCAGCTACAGGATCACCTGGTGCAAAATCAATAAAATTATAACCCCCAAAAAATTGCTCATTTTGAGCTGCACAAAAACCAGGAACTTCTGGGTGAATATTGGTTACTTCGATAGGAATTGTAGTCCCAGGTAGTACGGCCAAATTCGTAACCGTCCCAGTTGTAAGATCCGTTAAAAGAAAAGCAAAGGCATCACTAAAAGTACACTCAAAATTACGGTCGTACTCTTCAGAAGCCATTATAAAATTGAAATTCAATTCATCAACAAAAGGAGTGAAATCGAACTGAATCCAACTTGCTGCCTCTGTATTAATAGCATTAGTATTAGCTTCTAAATCAGCATCGCTGTCTGTCCACCCACCTCCAGTAGGCGAGTTGGGAAAATTGGGTCCTGGTATTGTCGTGATATCTCCTGACATAAGAACAATTCCCTCTTGAAACGGGAAGTTTGTGCCAGTAGCGTTGAATGTTCCGATTCCATTGGTGCCATTTTCAACAGAGTCTACTCCTGTAAATTTTGAAAGATTTTCAATATTTGCACAATTGTTAGCCCCTCCTATTAAAACATTCTCAACGATGCTCTGAACGTCTGCTGTGGTGACAAAAGAATTGTCAACTGTCATTGCTTGTGAGTATATAGGAGCTGATAATAAAACAAAAAATGTAGTAAAGAGTAATGCTATTTTCATAAAAATTATATTCTATAACAATTGTTAAACGGCTAATTTAATATTAATCTTATAGCTTACCTTATAATATTGTCTTGAAGCCACATTTATATAACAATCATACTTTAAAAAAACCGCACAATTATTTATTACAAATTTATGATATACTAAAAAATACGTAAGCGCTTATCCTACAGACAAAACAAAATTAATGCACGATTTTTACAATTTATTTAGAAATATTTTTTGTTTTGTTATATAGTTAAACGTACATTTGCATCCGCTTAGAAAGATTAGTTCTTACGTTTATTGAAAATTGGAGAGGTGCCTGAGTGGCCGAAAGGAGCGGTTTGCTAAATCGTCGTAGGTGGAAACACTTACCCAGGGTTCGAATCCCTGTCTCTCCGCGATTAAAAGTAATCTTCTGAAATACGTAAGAAGATTATTTTTTATTTAATGTTTAGTGCATTACTAGGATTAGCAGAAGGAAATGGGTCTACTGTTTTATCAGTAGGAAACATCTGCTGTGAATTCGGGGTATAGCGTAGCCCGGTTATCGCGCCTCGTTTGGGACGAGGAGGTCGCAAGTTCGAATCTTGCTACCCCGACAAAAACCTTTAGCATAAGCTGATTGGTTGTAATAGACATAGTTACGTAGAACTATATAAAAACTACGGGCTCTTAGCTCAGCTGGATAGAGCACCTCCCTTCTAAGGAGGCGGTCGAAGGTTCGAATCCTTCAGGGCTCACAGAATTCCTCGTCATTTTTGATGGGGAATTTTTGTTTCGAAATATTCTTTTTTTTGAAATTATTCCGGTAGAGGTATTGGAAAAATAGCTAGCAAAATGAACGTAACTATCTGGATAGGATAAACCGTATGTATAACTAATTTAAGTTAGGAAAAGCTTTGCTTATTGAGTCTTACATTTTCGCGAAAGCGAATTAAAACTACAATCTCAACGCAAAATAACCCGTAAAGATTTTATTGCTGGTGGTATTGGCCTTATACCAAAAACCTTGGTCCAACATACGTCTACCCCGGTATGTTCCATCCCAACCGTTACTGTACGGACTTATGGTAATTATACGTTTCCCATAGCGGTCATAAATTTCTATAGATGTTAAGGTCTCACCTTCTACTACTACTCCCCTCACCTGCCAAGTGTCATTAATACCGTCGTCGTTAGGTGTAAAGTATTTTGGAAATCCAGGGTCTGCACTTACGTTTTTTGCTACTATTCCACACCCATTAGGATCCCTTACGTAAATATTTATGTTTGTGATATCAAGTCCAGTGAGAATATTGCTGTTCTGAAAAGGTCCATTTTCTGATACCGAACTAAACTCATAAAATCCATCGTTATTAGTGTTTACTATTACTGAAACAGTTTGTCCTTGTGTTATGAGTTCAAGGGAAGTAATCTCTGGAGATTCTGAAGTGATAACCTCAAAGATATGCTCTGTTGTACATATTATAAATCCGGCTTCTACTTGGGCCTCAATACTGACTGATAACATATAGGTGCCAGACTCTTCTAAAGATATTGCCGATTCTCGCGATATTTCTACTGCACCATTTCCTGTTAGTTCACTCCAAATGATCTCTGAAAAAGGATCTGTATAAGCCAGTTCAAGAGGACTATCATTTCTGCACCTCGTATAGACATCCTCTAAGTTAATCACCGGATTAAGATCTACAAATTCACCCGTTAGAACATCTGTATAAGGCCCACAGCCAAAAGTGGTCATAAATGATGTTTGCGTGCAACCCGTTGCAACCCCAAAAGAATTATACGGTGAGATAGTGACATAATAGAGCGTCCCTTCTATAAAGTCTAAGACCAATGTGGAGGTTGCTAGACCAATATTTACGTTATCCAAAACATCTGTCCCGCCAGATGAAGATCCTACAGTTATGATATAACCTTCTGCATTATCTACAGCAAACCATTCTAGCAAAGGGGTAAGCGCTACTTCAATTTCCCCATCTTCTGGAGTAATAAGTTGTGTACAGGAGGGCAATTCTGTCGCAAGTTCAACAGTAGTAAAACTGGTTTCTGTACAACCACTAGTGGTACCATTTTCATTGTATGGTACTATGGTTACGTAGTAGGTTGTAAGCGATTCTAGGTCATCGGGAATGTTATAAAACAAGAAATTACCGGCGTCAACGTTATTTAATACATCCGTTCCACCTGGCGTTGTACCCATACTAATAAAATATCCTGTTGCGCGGGGTGCATACTCCCAATTAAGATTAGTTCCCACAGCAACATTTACGGCACCATCTTCTGGGGTAGTGAGCTGGGTGCAACCTGGTGGAGTAGTTACATCCATTGTAGTAAAAGATTGTACATCGCACGATTGACTACCACTTGGAAAAAAACCCCGTGTAGTTATATAGATAAGCGTATTTTCAGGTAGTCCCTGAGGTGGAGTGAATTCTCCAGTAGCCCCAGCATTGTAGTTGTTTAGGATTTCCGTCCCTCCTGGGGTCAAACCTAGATCTGCAAAATGGTTTACGGCACCAGGAACGGGTGTAAAATTTATAGTCACTGAAACCTCTACACCGGTCTCCCCATCTACTGGCGTGATTAAAACTCCACAAGGATCACTTTGAAAAGGTGCCGCTTTCGCGAAAATAGAGGAACTCCATAGTAAAAGAGTCGCAATAAAAATCGGTATGTTCTTAATTTTTATCAAAGCATATCAAATATAACGAAGCTTAGCTAGTATTGCTAACTATGCACTTTAATAAGATCTTACTAAAACCCCCCGATAAAAAAATGCTAGTCAAAAAGCGTTTTTTGATTCTCTGGATCATCTGAAGAGTCTCCTTTTTGTTTCTTTTCCACAGGATTTGAAATGGCACTTTCTGTTCCTGAAACTGTTTCTTCATCTATAACTTCCAGATCTTCTTTCTCAATGGGTTTTGGCTCCTCATATGGAAGAGGATCTAACCAATTGAGACCCTTTAACTTTTCAGAATAAAATTGATTTCCAAGTGCTTTTATACCTTTTACCGCTATAAAATCCTCCATACTCACCGTTTCATTTTCTTTCTGATCTTTACCACGTTCCTTGTAAAAAATCATTTCTGCCACGGGTCTCCAGTCAGTAGATACCAGCTCTAACTGACTTTTTTCGTGTTCTGAAATGAAGACTTCATCTTTATCTGGATTTTCAATCTCAAAACGCTTTCCATAATAACGTTCCTTCTCACCGTCCCAGTATATGGCTGTGATAGGTTTCGATGGATTCCATTTTTCTAAGACGATCATATCTTCGTCAAAGCGGTGTGTCACTTCAGGTATAATGGTACGGGCATTCCCGTGTTGATTTATGATAAGAAGTCTATCTTCTGATTTAAACTCCCCTAAAAGTTCGCCTCTGCCATCTACATTGAGTCTCTGAACTGTATCATCAAACCAGATTTTACGTGGTTTTAATGTTGATAATCCTTTTTCTTTTAACTCAACAGATTTAACCGCATTTTTGGTGACTATATTTCCCTTACTCCCTCTACCCTTAATTAGAATGTCTGCAAAATCTATTTCTAATCGAAGTTTTTTAATAGAAGCAACGGCTCTCAAATAAACGGTAACGATCTCTGCCTCTCCATTAGGATTTGCACTAAAATAAAGCATGGAGGCACCCTTTCCTGTTCCCGCTATAGGGTACTCCTTATCTCTTGTAATCGAAGTAACGTTGAATCTTTTTACATAAGTTGGTAATCCGGTACCTGCCCTGTAAATCACGTTATAAATGGTACGACTATCTTTCTTTTTAAATACAGCAACGTGAAGAATATCTTTTCCCACAAATGTCTTTGCATCTACCTTGGTAACCATCATAGTGCCTGCCTTGGTAAACACAATGATATCATCTATATCGCTGCAATCTGTGACATATTCATCTTTCTTAAGGGATGTTCCTACAAAGCCCTCTTCCCTGTTTACATATAATTTTGTATTGCGCAGCACTACCTTTGACGCTTGTATATCATCAAAGATTTTAATTTCCGTCTTACGCTCACGACCTGCACCATACTCTTTTTTGAGTCTCGTAAAATAATCTACTGCGTATTGAGTAAGGTTATCAAGATGGTGTTTCACCTCTGCAATCTGTGCCTCAAGGGCATCAATTTTTTGCTGTGCTTTATCTATGTCAAACTTTGATATACGTTTAATTCGTATTTCAGTAAGCCGTGTAATATCATCAACGGTTACGGGTCTTTTGAGGTGACCTATGTGTGGTTTAAGTCCATTATCAATTGCCTGAATTACACCATCCCAAGTTTCTTCTTCTTCAATATCACGATAAATCCTATTCTCAATAAAAATGCGTTCTAAAGAAGCATAGTGCCATTGGTTTTCAAATTCATTGAGTTGAATCTCAAGTTCTTGTCTTAAAAGCTCCTTGGTACGATCTGTAGATCTTCTAAGCATTTCTGTAACTCCTACAAAAAGTGGCTTGTTATCTTCAATCACACAAGCAAGGGGTGAGATAGAACTCTCGCAGTACGTAAATGCATACAGTGCATCTATAGTTTTATCAGGAGATATTCCAGATGGAAGATGCACTAAAATCTCCACGTCTGCAGAGGTGTTATCTTCAATTTTCTTTATTTTAATCTTCCCCTTATCATTTGCTTTTAAAATTGAGTCTATAAGGGAACTGGTAGTCTGACCAAAGGGTAATTCTGTAATGATAAGTGTATTCTTATCCAGCTGATTTATACGTGCTCTAACGCGCACTTTACCCCCACGGAGTCCATCCTTATAATCAGAAAAATCTGCAATTCCCGCCGTTGGGAAATCTGGATATATGGAAAATTTCTTGTCTTTTAGGTGTTTAATAGATGCATCTATCAGCTCTATAAAATTATGAGGAAGAACTTTTGTACTGAGTCCTACAGCAATTCCCTCTGCACCTTGAGCAAGAAGCAACGGGAACATTACAGGTAAATTTATGGGTTCCCTTTTTCTACCGTCATAAGAAGATTGCCAGCCAGTGATCTTTGGGTTGTACACTACATCTAAAGCGAATTTTGAAAGTCGTGCTTCTATATATCTTGAGGCTGCAGCACGATCACCCGTTAAAATATTCCCCCAGTTACCCTGAGTATCTATAAGAAGATCTTTCTGGCCTATCTGTACCATTGCATCGCCTATACTCGCATCACCATGCGGATGGTACTGCATAGTGTGTCCTACTACATTTGCCACTTTATTATAGCGACCGTCATCAAGCTCTTTAAGCGCGTGCATAATACGTCTTTGCACAGGTTTAAAGCCGTCCTCTATGGCAGGAACAGCTCGCTCAAGTATTACATAAGAAGCATAATCTAAAAACCAATCTTCAAACATTCCAGAAACCCTGGTGATTGTTTCTGCAGTGCCCTCATCTATTTTGTCCGGTTCTAAGTAAGGGGTTAACTCTTCTTCGTTATGATCATCTATTTCTTCGCTCATTCAAATTTTTGCGTTGTATCTTCTTCTACTTTACAGGTTTCATTTCATCTTCCCAAGGGATTACGTAGAAACCGACTATTTCTTTGTTTTCAAATTTTTGAACTCTTACTTCCTGAGTTTCTGCTGCCTTATTAAAAGTTGCTTTAAACCTATAGTTCATTATCTCAGATGTAGAGCCTACTAATGCGGCAATTTTAATCTTTTCTAATTGTCCGAGATTTTTTTCTATTTGTGCTAGATATTTAGATCCTTCATTTGATTTGAAATACGTATTTAATTCATCAGAAATATTCAGTTCCTCAACGTCCAATTCACTCAGCTCTTCATTTAAAATATTCTTAGCTGTTGATCTAACTTTTGCTGTACCTAGCGCAATTTTTGCCATCGATCCACAACTTACCAATGTGAGGCATAAAATACACAAAATTGTAATTTTCTTAATCATCTTAACTGTTTTAAAGGTTATATAAGTAAGACGTTACAATATATGCGAAAGTTGCCTAAGGGAGTAAAATTTTCGCGAAAGCGCACTAAAATCAATCCTCTACCCTATCTAATTCAACTTTAAGATTATTAATGATAAATTTCTGCCTGTCTGGGGTGTTCTTTCCCATATAAAATGATAATAAATCTTCTATCATCAATGCCTTATCCAGCATTACTGGGGCCAGACGAATATCTTCTCCTATAAAAAATTGAAACTCATCTGGTGAGATCTCACCGAGTCCCTTAAACCTAGTAATTTCTGGCTTTGCTCCCAACTTTGCCATCGCATCTGCTTTCTCCTGATCGCTATAGCAATAAATAGTTTCCTTTTTATTACGAACTCTAAAAAGAGGAGTCTCTAAAATGTACAGATGTCCTTCCTTAATCAATTCTGGAAAAAACTGAAGAAAAAACGTAATAAGTAGTAAGCGTATGTGCATCCCGTCCACATCTGCATCTGTAGCAATCACAATGTTATTATACCTTAAATCTTCTATGGATTCTTCAATGTTAAGTGCTGCTTGGAGGAGGTTAAACTCTTCATTTTCGTATACAATCTTTTTTGAGAGACCGTAGCTATTGAGTGGTTTTCCTTTGAGACTAAAAACCGCTTGTGTATTTACATCACGACTTTTTGTAATAGATCCACTTGCGGAGTCACCCTCTGTGATAAATAGGGTAGACTCAAGGTTTCGTTCTTTTTTACTATCTGTAAGGTGTATGCGGCAATCTCTAAGCTTTTTATTATGTAAGCTTGCCTTTTTTGCACGATCACGTGCCAGTTTGCGTATTCCAGAAAGATCTTTACGCTCCCGTTCTGCTTGAAGAATTTTACGCTGCAGCGCATCTGCTGTAGTTGGGTTTTTGTGCAGATAATTATCTAATGCAGTTTTAAGGAAATCATTTATGTAAGTACGCACCGTTGGGAGATCTCCTCCCATATCTGTAGAACCCAGTTTAGTCTTGGTTTGAGACTCAAAAACGGGTTCCATAACCTTTATACTAATTGCCGAAACGATGGACTTACGCACATCTGAAGCTTCGTAATTCTTATTATAAAATTCTCTTATGGTTTTTACAATGCTTTCGCGAAAAGCCGCCTGATGTGTTCCACCCTGTGTAGTGTTTTGTCCGTTTACAAAAGAGTGATATTCCTCAGAGTACTGTGATTTACTATGTGTAATCGCTACTTCAATATCCTCTCCTTTGAGATGAATGATATCATAGAGACGATCCCCTTCTGCTATACTCTCAGAAAGTAAATCCTTAAGACCGTTTTCAGAAAAAAACTTTTCTCCATTGAAAACAATGGTCAATCCAGGATTGAGATACACATAATTCTTAATCAGGCGTTCTACGTATTCTGAGCGAAACTTGAAATTCTTAAAAATGCTCTCATCGGGCACAAATGACACTTTAGTACCACGTCTTCTAGAAGTCTCATCCAGTAAATCCTGATCCTTGAGCTCCCCTCTTTCAAACTCAGCACTTGCAGACTTACTGTCACGTGTAGATTCTACTTTAAAATAACTTGAAAGCGCGTTTACGGCTTTGGTACCAACTCCGTTAAGACCCACAGACTTTTTAAAAGCTCGCGAATCGTACTTTCCACCGGTATTCATTTTAGAAACCACATCTACTACTTTGCCTAGTGGAATACCACGCCCGTAGTCACGTACTATCACTTTCTCGCCCTGTATGGAAAGCTCAATGGTCTTTCCAGCGCCCATTACAAATTCATCTATACAGTTATCAAGCACCTCTTTTACAAGAATATAGATACCGTCATCTGCACTGGAGCCATCACCCAGTTTCCCGATATACATCCCTGGACGCATGCGGATATGTTCTTTCCAGTCTAGCGACCGTATATTATCTTCGTTATACTGTGTTTCTTGAGTCATAAATTACCGTAGAGTCGCTAATATAAGGCTATGCAATGGCTAATGCCATCCTAAAAAAGATAAGTAATTAACAATTTATAATCCCTTATTGTTGATTGTTTTTAATTAGTCATTATACAGGAATTTCAGTTTGCTTATCGCGAAAATTTTAGAACGATTTGGTTATTTAAGTTTATAAAATGTCCCTTTTTGTATCTTTAATTCCCAATCAATGACAAAAATGGCAGTTCTCAGAGGATTAAAAACAAGATTATTACTCATAGCTTCCATAGGTGGAATAGTCGCTATCTATTTTATTTTTAAAGGCTTTGAGGTAACGCCAAATGAGGATTATGTGGGCCCAGAATTTCTAGCACAAGTTATGACCGCTAGTGGCGGCAAAGAAAACTATAAAAATATAGAGAGAATTACTTTTAAAAAAAACGTCAAACTTTACGGTGAGGACGGAGCAATTGAGTTAGATAGATCAGAACTACACTCCTACGATTATACACGAGATACTAATAGAATCATACAGTGGAAGGAAGATGGCGAAGTTTTTAATTTAATAGAAAAGGATACGGCACTCTTTCGAACAAAAAACAGCGTTCTAGACACAACCATAACAAGAGAAAGCCTTCAGAGCAACCTAGACGCTGCCACTTTTGTACTAGGACTTCCGTTTACACTCGACACCGATTCGTCAACTAAGGTTTACAAAGGAATTACTTCCTTCGAAAGTCAGGAAGCACACGAACTTGAAGTACGATTTGCTGATAGCGATGACATTTGGAAACTTTATTATAGCCCTGAAAATCTAACTTGGCTAGGCTATTGGGTCAAAACATCTGATCACTACAGCGTAGTTATTAATAATGAAATGATGGATGTAAAGGGAATGACATTTCCGCGAAAGCGAAAAAGTTACCGTACAGATTCTCTAAAATCTAAAGAATATCTACGAGCAGAGTATTTATATTCTAATTTTGAAATAAAATAACTGATTACTGCATCTTGGATTCTATAATCTCAATGGCCGAAGCTACCGTTTCCATCTTCTCGATCTCGTCATCTTCTATAGTAATATCAAAGTGATCTTCTACGTCTAACACGATATCTACCAGATTTGCAGAATTTATATTAAGCTCCTGAGTAAGATGGCTAGTGGGCTTAATATCGTCTACAGATACATCTTCTGGAAGGTAAATTTTTATTATAGCCTTAAGTTCTTCGTAATGTTTTGTATTCATATTTTTAAATCAAATAGAGATTCCCATAGGGTGCTTTATATTTCAAGAATGTGTTGTTGAAATTTTTTAAATAACATACAGCAATTTACGTCACCAAATCCAAAACTAGCCTTTGCTGCGATATTTATTTCTTTTTTAACGGTTTTTGAGGGTATTCTTGATGCGTCTACTATTTCTAGAATATCACTATGAATATTAGTATTATTAATATTTCCAAAAATCTGTCCTGTTTCTAATTCGAGTATGGTAGCCACCGTCTCAATACTACCAGCGGCAGCAAGGCAGTGCCCCGTCATACTTTTAAGGGAATTTATATATGGAAAGTTAGCTTTTGAAAGTCCAAGGGCAATACTCCAATTTTGGACTTCTGTGGGGCACATTCCTGTGGAGGTTAAGTGACCATTGATAGTGTCAATTTCTAGCGGGGAAATATTGCTGTTTTTTACCGCGTTTTTAATGCACTGTTGCACGGCCTCACTATTAGGTGCTGTCATTGTGCCGCCGTTACGCTGTCCTCCGCTATTAACAGAGCCACCTAGAACCTCAGCATAAATCTTTCGCGCCTCTTCTTTGAGCACTTTCTAAGGTTTCTAAAACTAGTGCTCCGGCGCCACTTCCGGGGACAAAACCATTTGCATCATCCTGCATAGGTCTGCTTCCTTCCTCTGGATGATCATTATATTTTTTTGTGAGTACGCGCATCGCATCAAAACCTCCCCATATATACGGACCACTATCATTACAGCTTCCCACAAGCATACGCTCTGCCTGCCCGCTTACAATCCTATCATACCCCATAAGGATGCTTTCGAGTCCGGTCGTACAAGCGCTAGAATTTGTCGTGACTTGATTTCCACAGCCTAGGTAACCTCCCAGATGTGCACTTATCCCACTAGCCATTGTTTGGACTACAGATGTGCTCCCGAGACGTTTTACTTTGCCCTCATCCGTTAGATAAATAGAAGACCTAAACTTATCTGCACCTAGCAGTGAAACTCCAAAAACAATCCCACTATCATAGTCTACGTCATCCTTATCTGTGGGTTGTAGACCTGCATCCCGCCAGGCGTCTATACCTGCGATCATACCATACTCAATTCCTGAACTCTGCAAATCTCGCAATTGAAGCGGAGTAAAATAATCTTCTAGCATACCTTCAGGAATTTCTGGTTTTCCTGCAATCTGGCAGCCAAAATTCAATTCTTTCAGCTGCGTGTAAAACTTGATCCCGCTTTTACCTTTAAACAGTGCATCAGAAAACTCTTCAAGTCCAATACCATTAGGAGCACAAACTCCCATTCCTGTTATGACGACACGCTTTTTCATACTTTTTGATCTTGATAGCACGGTTAATATTATAGCGTCTTTTTACTCCCTTCTACTTTGAACACACCTGAGAGTGCTCCCTCACAAGCCAAGATCTCATTACAATATAACTTGACTTTACATTTAAGCTTATTAAACCTGAAATAATCAACAGAAGCTTTTACAATGACCTTATCATCAGGCAGAACGGGTTTTAGAAACTGAACGTCTGCACTCGTAAAGGCGACTTGTAGATTGCTCAGATTACTGTGTTCTTTTAATTTATAGATCCCCAATGAAACGAGTCCTATTTGTGCCATACATTCTGTAAGAATCACACCTGGGGTAATAGGATTCCCTTTAAAATGACCTTCATAGAAAAAGGAATCTGCTGGAAACGTATACGATCCTTCTATTTCTTCATCAGACACACTACTTATAGCATCTACAAAGAGAAACGGCTTTGTGTACGGAAGAAGCCCTATGATTTGTTCTGGACTCATCGTATGTGCTCTCCGCCGTCTACAGGGATTACGGCTCCATTAATCCAGGCTGCTTCATCCCTGATAAGAAGATAGACCACATTTGCCACATCCTCTGGATTGGTAAGTCTCTTATACGGATTCCTTACTATAGATTGTTCTTTCATCGTCTCGCTCCCTGGGATAAGCCTCAAACTCTCTGTGTCTGTAACTCCGGCTTGAATACAATTAGAGGTAATTCCTAAAGGAGCAAACTCGAGGGCTACACCTCTGGAAATGCTTTCTAATGAAGCTTTGGCAGCAGCTACTGCTCCATATTGAGGCCACGCTCGAGAGCTGCCCTCACTTGTAAAAGCTATGGCTCTTGCTGATGTTGAGAAGAATCCCGCTTTCGCGAAAGCGGAAACCCAATCGTAATAACTGACAGCCATTGCATCAATGGTGAGCTTAAAATCTTCATTGCTCAATACTTTTTCTGTGTCTGAATGCATCGGTTTTAGGTTGCCTCGTGCGATGCTATGAACGAGGACTTTAACTTGTGCTTTCCCTATTTTTTCTAAGAGATCATCTAGTACAACCTGTCTCTTTTCCTCATTGAGTGCATCTGTATTATATGAAATTACGGTGGCTCCAGCCACCTGCATTTGAGCTACAGCCTCCTCAAAATTTCCTAGAACACTCCTACGGGATCTGTGTATAATAATAATATGTACCCCTTCCCTAGCAAGCTTTTGAGCGGTAGCGAGTCCTAGCCCAGAACTCCCTCCAAGAATGACGGCGTATTTATTTTTATAAGATTGCATTCGCTCGATTCTTTAATATACGTTCTACAACATTTGAATTTCTACCATTCTAGCAATACACGCTGCGCCGAAAAACCTGGTCCAAAACTCAACATAATTCCCAAATCTCCAGTTGGACACTCTTTGTCTAAAAAGCGCTCTAAGACGTAGAGTACTGTTGCACTGCTCATATTACCGTATAATCTCAGTACTTCTTTTGTATCATCTATATTCTTACCTAATTTCCCAAAGAGCTCTTCTACTGTTTCTACAATTTTTCTTCCTCCTGGGTGAAAAATTAGATGATTTACGTCTTCTATGGTAAATCCATTTTTCTCTAAAAATGGATGTATGATATCTGGGAACTTATCTGCTATTTGCTGAGGAACTTCCTGATCTAAAATCATCTGAAGTCCGGTATTGACGAGCTTAAAACCCATCATATGCTGTGCATCATAAAAATGATACATCTCCGTATCGATTATTCTGGGTCCACTGTCTTCATCTCGGGAGGATAGTAGAACACAAGCCGCTCCGTCCCCAAAGATTGCTGCGCTCACCACATTAACCATCGAGTAATCATCGTGCTGAAATGTTGCCGTGGGACTCTCAATTGCAATAACTGCCGCTCGCTTACCTGGATTTGCCTTAAGAAATTCATTTGCATAGACTACTCCAGACACCCCAGCAGCACACCCCATTTCTGTAACTGGTAAGCGCACGATATCCTGGCGTAGTTGTAATTTATTAATAAGATAGGCATCTAGAGAAGGAATCATAATTCCCGTGCAGCTTACCGTTATAATAAAATCAAGAGAAGTGCCTGCCCAGTGAGCCTTTTTAAGTGCCTTATCTAAAACTTGCTCACCCAGTTTTACGACCTCTCGTGTATAAATATCATTTTTGTCCTGAAAAGAAGTCGCGGTAAATACCTCTTCTGGAGCCATAATACTGTAGCGCTTATCTACAGCAGCATTGCCAAATATCTTTTTGACCTTACGCTTAAAACGATCTTCCTGACCGTCCAGCCAGACATCTAAAAATGGTATGATCTCATCTGTACTTCGGGAATATGTTGGTAACTGCTTAGCTACCGTAGTAATTTTTACACTCATAAGGTATTAATAATCCACAGGTAGCGGAACGCCCACTTCCACTGGATGCTGTCTTTTGCAAAACCCAGCCTTTGCGAAATTGCTTCTAATTCAACTTTTTTAAATGATCTGGCAATACTTACTTTTCCATCGTGCCTCGCGATGTCACTCTTCATAAAAATACTACTAAAAAGTTTAAATAACTGATAAGCAAGCTTACTTCGTTGTAAATCATTTATAACAATGCCTACTCCCGCTAGATTCTCAAACTTTTTAAGGAATATGGCGATCTGTTCATCACTAAAATGATGCAACGTAAGGGTACATAGAATAACATCGCACGCTATGTCTCCTTCGTTTATCGTTAAGATGTTTTTAGGCCTGAATTCTAGATTGTCACAATCTTTAGATTTTGCTCTCGCTCTTTTGATGCTTTTCTCATTGATATCCATTCCAATAAAATGGATTTTTTTATCAAAATCTTTAAACTTACTCGCCACATAGCGCAACACTTCTCCATCACCACAACCTACATCTACAACGGTCCAAGTTTCTTTTTCAGGGTGCTGCGCTATGAGCGTTTTAAGACCGGAAACGGTTATTTTATTACCACCTAAAAATTTATTGACCGTAGCAATATCATTTAGGGCCACCGCGAGCTCTGCGTCTGATAATGAAAGATCATCCATAAGCTCTGGTGTATCGCTTCTTTTAGTAAAATCCATTAAATTAAGGGGTTTCCGTGAGTTGATGTGATAATTTTTTTTAGTAATATGGGCGATTTAGCAAGTATTCCAACCCCTACCTTTGTCAAGATTTTATTCTGTAAACCTCGCTGTATAAGGGCACCATTTCTCATTCTTGTGGTAAACTCGTTCTTCCATCTTTTTGTATACTCCACTTCTAGACCTTCACGCCCAGCACCGTTCTCAAGGTGTTCTTGTAAGCAGTCACAGGCTATTTTTGCGCTATGTATAGCCATTGCCATACCATTGCCACAGAGAGGATGTATGAGTCCTGCACTATCCCCTACCATCAAGATATGATTTTCTACAGCTGTTTTGTTTCTAAAGGATATTTGACTTATGGTAAGTGGTTTTTCGAATAATGGTTCCGCTTTCGCGAAAAATTTCTTGAGCTCGGGATTTTTCTCAAGAACCTCCTTTCGGTAGGTATCGAGGTCTTTATATTTTTTAAACGATTTAAAATCTGCGAGGTAGCAAACGTTTACAGCATCTGTCTCTACTTTAGATAGACCGCAATACCCCCCCGAAAAGTTGTGCAAGGCCACAAGATCATCTGGAAAATCTGAAGCATAATGCGCTTTAACACCAAGCCAAGGTGATTTGGATTTTATAAATTTTCGCGAAAGCGTAACATCAAGACCACTTCTTTTCCCATAAGCTCCTATAACGTAGCTTACTCTATATGTTTGATTTTTCATTACAAGTTCAAACTGGTCCCTTCCAAAAGTTACGTTTGTCACCGTATCATTTACAAAGGTGACCCCAAGCTCTATTGCCCTATCAAACATACATTTATCAATGGCGTAGCGACTTATTCCAAAACCACCCAATGGTAATTTTATACTGAGTCCTTTGCCTGCTAGGCTTGTAAACTGAAAATCAGTAATCTCCTTAGCACCTTCCTGATATGGATGGATATCCAAAGATTCTAGGTAAGGAAGAATTTCTTTACTTATATACTCACCACAAACTTTATGCTTAGGATAGGTGTTTTTCTCTATAAGCAACACCGCAATACCGGCTTGAGCCAGATGAATTGCAGCCGTAAGACCGGCGAGTCCACCACCTATGATACCTATTTGATAATGATCATCCACTAGGTGAAATTACAGACTAATGAGCATAAAAAAACGCTCAACGTGTAAAACTTTGAGCGTTATCTTATAATTTTTGGATGATTATTATCCTTTCATTCCAGCTTCTTTGATCGCTTCTTCTTTCATTTGCTCGTTAGGAACAATAGCAAGTTGAACTCTTCTGTTTTGCTTTCTTCCTTCTGCAGTATCGTTAGATGCCGCTGGCTGAGATTCTCCATACCAAACAGTTGTAAATCTATCTGCTCCAAGACCAGTACCAATCATATAATTCGTTACTGCATTTGCACGATTTTTAGAAAGTGTCATATTACTGGCATCAGGACCTACACTGTCCGTATGTCCTGCTACAATAACATTAGTCTGGCTATATTCTTTCATAACGTTAGAAAGCTTGTTAAGTAATACTTGTGAATCTCCATTAACGGCATACTGTGCAGTATCGAAATATACTCCTGAATTCTCGTCAAAGGTTACGATTATTCCATCATCCACACGCTCTACTGTTGCTCCTGGGATTTCTTGCTCTATCTGTTGAGCTTGTTTATCCATTTTGTTACCAATAAGAACTCCAGCGCCACCGCCTACAACTCCTCCTATCACAGCTCCTAGTTCTCCATTACCACCTTTACCAACATTGTTTCCAATAATAGCTCCGAGTATAGCACCACCTGTTGCTCCTATAACCGCACCTTTCTGCTTGTTATTTGCATTTTTAGTCGCTTCACAACTTGTAAATCCTGTAAGCATTGTCGCACTTAGTGCAACTACTGCCATTGTTCTTTTTATATTTGTCATAATATCTTTCGTGTTTTTATTATTCTGCTGTTCTAGAAAAATTCATAATTATTTTAAAGGGTTTTCCTTCAAAATTGAGTGTCTGCGTCATTGTCAATTGCTCATCAGATAAATACGCTAGATTTACTCTGAAACCTTGATTATTCATCGTAGAATTCATCTTTTCGTCTGTTGGCTTCAGAAGAATATCATAGTTGGTATCAGTTCCATCATTATTAGGAATTCCCCAAACAAAATATCTCTTCCCTGCCTCACAACCTGGCACTGTTATCTCGTAATTTCCGAAGTTATTGTTCGGAATAAACCTCCAAGTACTTCCTACAAGACATTCTGATTTTACATCTTCAAAAAGCACAACGTCAAAAATACCGGTACGGTCATAACTTACATTGTCAAGTGACCAGTATCCTTTTAACGTCTTTTTAGACTGCTTTACGACCTTTGTAGGTCCACAACTTGCAAATGTCGCTAGGACCATTACAAGTACGATTTGCTTAATTATTTTCATAGTTTGATTTAAATTTAAATAAAGCAACCACTCAACATAGTGAGTGGCTGTTTTCTATTATTATACACTTTCTATTTTCTGAATAGTCTGCTTACTAGTGATAGAACAAACAGGATAATAAAAATAAAGAAGAGTATTCTTGCAATACTTTCAGCTCCTGAAGCTATTCCTCCAAAACCAAAAATTGCTGCAATAATCGCGATAATGATAAAAATGATTGTCCAACGTAACATAGTTTATAATTTTAATTGGTTAGTAATTGTTTGAATCAAATGTATATGCAGATTACGCTAAAAAGATTCTTGTTAAGAGATATTAACTAGCAATTGTTAATTCTTTATTAGATAAATTTTAAAAACCTCAATTTTGATTAAAAAATTAACAGAAACAAAAGTTAATTTTCACCTTTAGAAAATCAAAAAGGGAATCTCAAGCTGAGATTCCCTTTTTATAAAACTTCTAAAATTAAAATTACATATCTCTTTCCGTACAGATCTGATTGATACGTAAGCGGAGCTTACGCTCATAATCTTCCTGCAGCCAGTCACGATAGTTCTGAGTATTATTCATAATGCTATACGAGTACTGGCGGACTCTATAAGCAATATCATCCTTAAGCTTGCGAGCGAGTATTCTTGCATCAAAAACATCCTCACTATTGTCTACTACCATCTCTGCGTGTTGCTCGATAGCATTATCTAAGGCAGCCTTTGCTTTTTTCCCCTCTCTAATAACCTTTTTATATTCCTTTTTAATATCAAAATATACCTTATCTGTATTAGAAAATTCTTTCCTAAGATCTGGCGGCATTATGTAGGAAAAGTTGCGCTCTATTTCTTCATCAGCAATGAGATTCTCAAGATAAAAATCTGGATAAGCAAATATCTCTTTCCAGTCTATGGGGGCTTCCCAAAGTCCAAAACGTGCTGCATTATTACCTAAATCCAAAACTTTAAAGTTGCGCTTAGTTCCCGTAATACGTGAACCACGGCCTATCATCTGAAAATAAAGCGTGAGCGACTTTGTGGCTCTATTTAAGATTATAGTTTCTACTGAAGGCTCATCAAACCCTGTTGTTAATATACTTACAGAAGTAAGGATTGCGTCTGGTGTTTCTTTAAACCATTCTAATATCTCTGCTCTTTCCTTAGCACTATTAGTGTTGTCAAGATGTCTAATATCATAACCCGCTTGTTTGAAAGTCTCATAGACATAACGAGATGTATTGATACCGTTATTAAATATTAGTGTCTTCTTTCCTTTGGACTGATCTTCATAAGCAGCGAGCAGTTTTTCCTGCATCGCGTGATCTGTATATAGGATATCTGAGGACTTCACCGTATAATCACCGTTAATTCCGAGTTTTAACGATGATAAACCTACATTATAACTTATTGTCTCTGCTTTGGAAAGAAAGCCTTTTTCTATCAGTGCTGGAATACTCTCTCCTATATGTAGTTCGTCATAATTATCCTTCATAGGAAGCTTTATATTCGAACTGAGCGGTGTTGCCGTTACTCCCAATATAAAAGACTTTGTGAAATAGCTAAAAAGTTTTCTAAAGCTATTATAATGCGCCTCATCTATGATAACGAGACCTACATCATCCATTACAATTTGCTCTTCCTGAAGTCTGTTTGTAAGCGTCTCTACCATTGCCACGTAACACATATAGTCTTCTGCCCCTTCTAAGTTTTTTACATCGCTGCTTATAACCATATTAGGCACGAGAAACTCTGTAAGCATACGTGAGGTCTGGGTAGAAAGTTCGATACGGTGTGTGAGGATTACAACTTTTTTGTTTGTGCGCTGTATATACTTACGTACTATTTCAGAAAATATCACCGTCTTCCCTCCTCCAGTAGGAAGTTGGTAGAGTAGGTTGTAATCTTCCGGAGCACGGTCCATCACCGTAAAAACGGCTTCTAGATCTTTAAGCTGGTAATCGTATAATTCTTTATCGGGAGTATCTTGGTCAGAAATGGGGTAGCTCAAAAGTATGTTTTTGTCTAGGTTAAACGTCAATTTTGCAAAACTAAGGGATTTTTTTGCTTTCGCGAAAGCGGAACCCTATAAACTTTACCCATATCGAATATTTTAATGAACAGTATCCTCAGCAGCTTCTTCAAAGAGATATGCATTGGGCCATTTTTGAGTTTCTGCCTGTCTAATCACCTCCTCTAGCCTACCACTAAAGTTTTCAGTGAGCTGGTGGTAGACGGCATATTGAAGAACCTCTTTAAAAGAATTGAGCATACTTTTGTAAAAAGCATCTGGTTGTGAAGGTGCAGTATCAGAATAGGTTTGAGCGATCTCCATATTAAAGAGCATTAAATCTCCTAATAACACAGGGTTCATTCCTAGGGTTTTAAAGTGCTTTATATATTTCTGAGCGATGGAACGCCTTTTACGGGGTCGTTTACGTCTTGTGGGAAAGTATTCGTTGCTTACCTTAACTTTTGCATCATCTATAAGCTTATCTTCCTTAGGGTTAAATACGAAGTCATAAAACGTCTTTACTTCAGGTATTCTATCGTATAAATCTATGATTTGTTCTTCAAGGGCAGCTTTGTCAAGATCAGATATATACTTTTTAAGAGCTCGCTTACTCATAGGGACATTTTAATTTATTACGAATTTAGCGCAAAAATATATGTAAAAAGAGTATCAAAAACCTATTTTTGCAATCTAACAACAACTCAAAACTTCTTACCCACAATGAACGCATTGCAATCTCCAAAAGCTCTGAAGCTCGTAAATAAACTTATAGATGATGTACAGCACAACGGTATCATTACAAATACTGTAGTAGCAGACTTAAAAGCTTTAAGACCTTATACCATACAGGAAGAATTGCCATTACTCGCTAAGGCAACTCGCCTTGCGGCAGAGCATATTGAGGAGAACGAGACTTTTGATATTCCTATGCCATCTGATGAGCCTATAGAAGATGAGGAAGGAAACATCATAGAGGATGTAGATGCTGTAGAAAGTACTCCTGAAGCTAGTTTACATTATTTCTTCTGTCTTTTGAGAGATATAGATAAAAAAGTAAACGAAGAAGAAATGCGTGATTATGTAAAGGGATTGAAAGAATATTAACGAAATCAGTAACACAAAAAAAATCGCCTAGAGATCTCACTCTAGGCGATTTTTTTTGGGCCTTTATTTTTTGGGTGGTTTTGTAGGTCTCACCTCTACCTTGCTAGGTAAAGCACGTGGATGCATTTTAAGAAGGTCTATAGTGATCTGTCCTAAATCTTCTGGCTGAATTTGCCAAGACTTAGAATCATCTGGAGTCTTATCCCCAAAGTAGGTATTTACAGAACCCGGCATTATGGTCGTGACCTTCACATCATCCTGACGAAGATCAAGCATCAAGGCCTGTGTAAAGCCCGTAAGTCCAAATTTACTTGCGTTGTAGGCTGTTCCCTTTTCAAAAAAGTTAACTCCCGCCAGACTGGAAATTGTAATAATATATCCCTTACTCTCTTTTATAGACTTTACTGCCGCTTTTACAGAATAAAATACGCCAGTGAGATTTGTGTCAATGGTATCATTCCACTGTTTTGGAGTCATATCTTCTATCTTTTCAAAATGACCAAGTCCTGCATTTGCAATTAGAACATCAAGCTTTCCAAAATGCTTGATCACTTGAGCAACTGCACTTTCCTGACTTTTGAGATCACGCACATCTGCCTCGAGTGCTAAGATAGTATGTTCATTTTCTGAGATACCTTTGGCAGCTTCTTGAGCAGATTTTAAGTCTCTACCCGTGATGGCTACTTTCATACCTTGACGTAGCATTGCTTCGGCTATTCCTCTTCCTATTCCTTTTGTTCCCCCAGTAATGAGGGCAACTTTATCTTTTAATGATTCCATTTTAGTTGATTTTTATATAAAGATAAGTACGCTTTCGCGAAAGCGTAAAAAAGAAAATCGTAAACTATTGCTAAATCTCCGTTTTCTAGTGATATAAAAAGACCTAAGCAATCGAAATAAAATGATTTCTAATTTTCAGTTCGTTAGAAATATTCCAACTTTGTTATATGAGAGTTTTTAAAATGTATTCGGTCCTGTTATCCATTTACCTGATTGTTCTTTCTTGCGGGAGTGCGCAATCTACCAAGGAGTTTTCTAGCAATGCAGCTGCTATAAACACGCTAACGTATCTAGATGAGCTTATCATTCCTAATGATACCGCCTTTGACAATTTGCAAGTAGGTGGTATTTCCGGGATAGATTATAAAGAGGGTATATGGTATTTACTAAGTGACGATAGGGCCCAACCTCGCTTTTATAAAGCTATTTTGGATATTAGCTCACTAAGCTTCAAGAATTTTGCAATTAGGGAGGTGGTTTATCTCAAAGATACAACGGGGGTACTATTTTCAAATGGTCAAGCAGATCCTGAGTCCATTAGAATCACTCCAAATAATAAAATTATATGGAGCAGTGAAGGTGATATAGCCAAGAAAATAGATCCGTTTATACGAATCGCTTCCCTTGATGGGATGTATGAAGAGAAGGTCATCCTATCAAAAAGGTATCTCAATCAACCTTCAAGCGACCTAGGACCTCGTAATAACGGCGTTTTTGAATCGCTTTCGGTTTCAAATAATCTAGATGGGTACTGGACCCTTACAGAATTACCTCTTAAAGAAGATGGAACTACGCCCACTAGCAGCGGTGCAACGTCCCCTTTGAGACTTGCTTATATAAACAAGGATACTAGATTATTTGAAAAGGAGTTTGTCTATGAGTTGGGCAAAGTAGCTAGAAAAGGGGATCTGGAAGTGAATGGTGTGACTGAAATTTTAGCCTATGACACCACATCCTTATTGGTCTCTGGAGCGGTCTTACGCCTCTGGCTATGATGATGGTGGCAATGATATTAAATTATATAAGATAGACCTTACTGCTGCTACTCAGGTGCAAGAAGAGTCAAGTCTCATTGAAAAAGAGTTTATCCCTGTCAAGAAAACACTCTTACTGGACTTTAACTCCATAAGAGAGAAACTTCCCAGTAAAACTATAGATAATATTGAGGGAATAACCTTTGGTCCACTTCTCAATAACGGTAAGCGGTCGCTTATAGTAGTTTCAGATAATAATTTTAATGCCTTTGGTGCTCAGATCACACAGTTAATCCTTTTTTCTATTAATTAAAATGTAAAGGGAACTAAATTTAACCCCATACGCTATTTTTGTAGAAAAACAAATGCTCAAAACATTCAGAATTTTAAGCTTTCTTGAAGGTGTATCATACCTCCTCATCTTATTTGTCACCATGCCGCTAAAATATATTTATGACAATGGTGCCCCTAATAAAGTCATAGGAATGGCACACGGCTTTCTTTTCCTAGCGTACATTGTGATGGCGATACTTATGAAGCAAATTTTAAAATGGAATACTAAAACCCTTGGCATTGTATTGCTGTGTTCTATTATTCCATTCGGAACCTTCTGGATGGACCGTAGGTATCTAGCGTCTACTTAATAAAAGAGATGCTAATATAGTAGTTAGGCTTTTCTCCATTACTTGCCTTGATTGCATTGATAATGGGGAGAATAAAACCTAAAATACCTAAGACGATAAGCGTCAAAATTCCTAAACCGAAAATTAAAATCGCTGGAATACTTACGATACAGTATATAAAAAGGCTTATCTGAAAATTTGTGATTTCTTTACCGTGCTCATCCATATCGTTCACTCGCTCTTTGTTAGTCAACCATAAGATCAGCGGTACGACAAAGCCTCCAAATCCAGTGATGTACGTCAGCAGTTGAGTAAGATGAGTAATCACCAGAAGATTTCTATCTTCTTTTAAATACGTGGGATTGTGAATAATTTCCATAGCTTGATTTTTTGATTGATACTTATTGGTAGCGCTTAAAGCGAAAATGTTACACGTTTACGTAATTTTGTAGTAATGAATATACACGACACTATTGTTGCCCTTGCGAGTCCAGCCGGTGCTGGAGCTATTGCGGTTATACGAGTTTCAGGAATGGATGCTATTGCCATTTGTGCACCCATTTTTAAATCTATACACGATAAAAATCTATTAAAACAGAAAACACACACCATACATCTAGGTCATATCATAGATGGAGAGCGAGTTATTGATCAAGTTTTAGTCTCTTTATTTAAAGGAACAAATTCTTACACAGGAGAACCAACGGTAGAAATTTCTTGTCACGGTTCCAGTTATATCCAACAAGAAATCATCCAACTCTTACTTAGGTCAGGGTGTAGAGCTGCTCAACCGGGAGAATTTACGCTACGCTCATTTATAAATGGAAAGATGGATCTCAGTCAAGCAGAAGCTGTGGCAGATCTTATCGCGAGTGATAATCAGGCGTCTCATCAGATTGCTATGCAACAAATGCGAGGAGGTTTTTCTAACGAGATTATGGCGTTGCGCAAAGAATTATTAGACTTTGCCTCTCTCATAGAATTAGAACTGGACTTTGCAGAAGAAGATGTGGAATTTGCAGATAGAACACGCTTTAAAGAACTTGTAGCGCGAATCACTAAAGTCTTAAAGCGACTTATTGACTCTTTTGCCACCGGAAATGTGATAAAGAATGGAATTCCAGTTGCTATTGTAGGGGAACCTAACGTGGGAAAATCTACATTACTCAATGCATTACTCAATGAGGAAAGAGCTATAGTTTCAGATATTGCAGGAACTACCAGAGATACTATCGAAGATGAATTATCCATAGGGGGTATAGGATTTAGATTTATAGATACTGCTGGAATACGGGAAACTGTAGATGTTATTGAAGAGTTAGGGATAAAGAAAACATTTGAAAAAATAACCCAGGCTCGAGTTATTGTTTACCTATTTGATGCCTCCCAAATTGAGAGTTCCGAATCAAAGATCCAAAACTGCATCTTTGAAATTGAAAAAATAAAAAATCAATTCCCTTTAAAACCTTTACTTATTATTGCGAATAAGGTAGATAGGCTTAACGAATCTCAATGGTCAGATCTTGAGAAAAAAATTACATTAGGTAGTGCCGTGAACTTGCACGCATTATCTGCAAAAGAAAATACTGGAGTTGAGGAGTTAAAGACGAAGCTTTTGGATTTTGTAAATACAGGAGCTTTGCGCAATGATGAAACCATCGTTACTAATTCTAGGCACTATGACGCACTACTGAAAGCTTTAGAAGAAATAGAGAAGGTTCAATATGGTCTTGAGACGGGTCTCTCAGGAGATCTAATGGCCATAGATATACGAGAGGCACTGTACCACTTTGGAGAAATAACGGGTCAAGTTACTAACGATGAACTGTTGGGGAATATCTTTTCTCAGTTCTGTATCGGTAAATAAAAAACTACCCGAGGGTAGTTTTTGAATATTATCTTTTACTGGGTCCAGTTGCCGTGGGATAACCAGATTCGCTTTCTCTAAGTTCCTCTACAGAGGGTTTTTCTGCTCCATCCACTTTTTCAGGTTTTTTAACGCCGTCAATTTCCTTATCGTAGTCTTTTGGGTATTTCTTATTCTTTTCCATAATTTAATTTTTTTCTAAAAATAGGATAAAAGGCTTATGGAAATACTTAAGGTATGTATAACCTTAGTTAAACTCTTGTGAATCCTATTTACTGTAAATCATAACGATACCCTATTCCTATGGTGGCTGCATCTGAAAAGTCGTTTATGAAATCTACACCAGCAAAGACGGAAAATATTCCTACTCTCTTGGCAGCATACGATAGCTCTCCATAGTTGTAAAATGCTCGTTGCCTAGGGGTGATGGGCGCGCCATAGGTTCCTAAATTCTCAATATAGGTCATTTTCAATTTATAGTCCAGAGATTTTATGGTACCAGCAATCCCAAGATGATGGCCTATCATTCTATTATTTGCTGGTGTTGTTGTGTTGCCAAGAGGATTAATAAATGGAAGTCCTACTATAAGTCCATTATAGGTCCATCCTGAAGGATAAATACTATTTCTAAAATAATTATCTCCTCCACTCTGTTGGTTGAGACCTTCGGTAGCGGTAGGTCTTCCGCTCTGGGAAACTGTTTGAATGTATTCATAGAGAATTTGCGTCAGTACGCCCCTGTTCTTTTTTAAATAATTTATACCCCAAACTCCATCGGGAAAATTAGCAAGCTCTCGACCCGATCTGTCTTCAAATAATGATTGGTGATAGAAGGATAGCATCCCATTGTTTAATTTTTTTTCGTAATTAATTTGATAACTACCTAAATGGTTCCCGAGTGCATTTATCGCCTCATTGGGATTATTTATATCTCCACCATTTGCTCCTGCAAAAATCCTTAAATACGCATTAAAATCACTGGGTAATTCAGTACCATCTTCTAAAGTACCTCCCCACTGGACATAGTGCCTTAAAGTTGCTGAAATAGAGTTCAACTCATTAATATTCCAATTGATCTTCAACATTTTATAATGTAGCAATACATTTTTAGTCCTGCGATTATCGTTAAATTCATAGTGGCCTATCTCTCCTTCTATAGATATTTGTTCAAAAATATGTATCGGATTGCTGGTAGACAAAAGGATTCCTGGCAGAGGACGTGCGTTTCCAGTAACTAGTATGTTCTGGTTTATAGTAGATAAATTTATATTCGAACTTACATCACTTTTGGCTCCGAGGTTTACTTTAAACCAATTATTTCTATATTCCAGATACAACTGACTCCTTCTCAATTCGTTTTGAAAGCCATTGGATAAGTATCCTCCTACTCCAAATTCTAAAGTATGTTGTGATGTTATGTTATAGTTTGCTTTCGCGAAAGCGGAAATGCCATAATCACTCTCTTCACTTAAAAATCCTTCACTATTTGTGTAGGTCCAAAAAGTTTGTCTATTTTTTTTTATCAATCCCTTGGAGGTAAAGTGTCCAGAAATATCTAAACTATCTTGAGCGTTTATAATCGTACTCGCAGATATGCAAATTATGATAAAATTAAAAAGCCATTTATTCATATAATGAAGATACAAGTTTCTTGAAGATTTGAAGTATTTTTGAAATATGTTTGGACTGTTTAATAAGAAGATATCGTTTTTAGAAATTTGGTCTGGTACTCCAGAAATGCATTGCCACGTTCTCCCAGGAATAGATGATGGAGCAAAAAGTGTAGCCGAAAGTAATATACTTTTGGAAAAATACAAATCTTTAGGTTGTCCAAAAGTAATTGCTACACCCCATACTATGGGAGGTATTTATGACAATACGCCTGAGACTATTTCTGATGCGTATGATAGTGTAACTATATCCGAGGGAATAGCATTAGAATATTCTTCTGAGTATATGCTCGACGATTTATTTAATAAGTATCTAGAGAAAAAAGAATTAATACCTCTTAAAGAAGAATATGTATTAATCGAGATGTCATTTTTTCAACCTCCTGAAAATCTTTTTGAGCAAATTTTTAAAATTGGATCTCAGGGTTACATTCCAGTATTAGCACATCCCGAAAGATATGCTTACTATCATAAGAAACCTGAAATGTATACTGAGTTGAAGAAAAAGGGATGTCTTCTTCAGTTAAACGCACTTTCGCTATCTAGTCATTACGGAGAATCTGTACAAAAAATAGCTTTTGATCTACTGAAAAATGATTCCTACGACTTTATAGGAACGGATGCCCACAGGATTAATCATCTTGAAAAAGTAGAGCGTATGAAGATTTCATCCAAGTATATGCGACACCTCACTCAGGTTTGCCAAAAAACGAGTCGTACGTTTTCCTAAGCGTAGTGTATAATTAAAAGGGCTCAGTTATAAAAAACATAGCCCTATTTTATTTTATCAGACCTAGCACTAGCTCAGTCCTAATTTACCTTTGATTCTTTTAACTAAAGATGGCTTGTCTTGTCCATAACCATAGCCATAACCATATTTACTACCATAACCAAAGTTGGTTATTTTTATACCATTAATAGCAAACGCAATATTCTTTAATTTGCCATCTTGATATAATTCTTTAGGATATTGCAAGAGCTTCTTATCCGTATATTCTGCGCGGGATACATAAACGGTCATATCTGCCTTCTGGCTTATAAGTAGCGTATCTGTAACTAATAATGTTGGTGCGGTATCAACGATCACATAATCATATTTATCCTTAACACTATCTATTAGTATATCAAAACGACCATTCATTAAAAGCTCCGCTGGGTTTGGTGGTATGCGCCCTGAAAGGATCAAATCAAAATGTTCCTTGTCATTATATACTTCATTAGTAATCGTAGTAATCTCTACTTCTGGATCGAATAAATATTCTGAAAGGCCAATGGTCCACTCATTCTTATCTATATATCTGTGCAATTGAGGATTTCGAATATCTGCCCCTATCAGTAACACTTTTTTTCCTGTACTTGTAAGCGATAACGCAAGATTATACGCAACAAAAGTCTTACCCTCTCCTTTAATGGTAGAAGTAACATAAATGGTATTTCCTAACCCACCATTAGTAGATTTAAGAAAGTAACCAAGATTTGTTCTTAATATTCTAAAAGCTTCTGCTAATACAGATCTATCGTTACTTGTGATAGTCTCACTTTCTTTGCTATCCACTATAGGCACTTCTCCTAAAATAGGCAATCCAGGAATCTCTTTTTCAACATCAAGGCGATTGTGAATTTTTGTATCCAAAAGAATTCTTAAATAGATGATTCCAAAAGGGATCAAAATACCTAGGACCAAAGCCGCGAGATAGACAATCTTAGGTTTAGGGGATATAGGTGTTCTTAACGTATAAGCTCGATCTACAATCTTTGCTTTTGGAGTTGTGACGGCTAAGGAAATAGCCGTCTCTTCCCGTTTTTGTAAAAGGTATAAATAAAGTGCCTCTTTAATTTCTTGCTGTCTTAAGATATCCCTAGCCGCTTTGGAGGTGCTTGGTATCGTCGCTATCTTACCTCCTATTCTGTTACTTTGACGTCTCAGATCTCGATCTTCTATTTCTAAAGAAGTTGATATCGTATTTAAACTTGCTCTTATATTGTCACGTAATTTATTAATTTGATCAGTGATGGTTATAACAACTGGGTTGGCTTCGGTTGAACTCTTAAGGAGACGTTCTTTTTCTAAAATTAATGAATTGTAATTCTCGATAGATCCTGAAATACCTCCATCAGATAGACCTAGGTTCGCAGGAAGTAATTGATTTGTATCTCCTTCATTGAGATAATCCTTCATAGACTCAACAAGACCAATCTTAGTAGATAGTTCGAGCTGCTGACTTTGAAGTACCGAAGCGCTTTCTAAGGCTATTTGACCTTCAGCAACTATATCTGTAACTCTTCTATCCTCTCTAAAATCAACATTTTTATTCTCTACAGAATCAAGCTCACTCGTAATAATATCCAATCTTCTATCAATGAATATTGCAGTATTTGCAGATACAAGATTCCGATCTGCAATGGCATCATTATTATAGGCATCTACTAGTCCATTTAATACATCTTCAGACTTATCTGGTGCGGAGGATGTATACGACAACTGAATAACACTACTGTTTTTATTTACTGGCTGAACACTAATATTTTGCCTCAAATTATTAACAGCTGTAAAAATATCGGTTATAGATACCAGCGTAGTTTTATCATCAGAAATAACGCTGTTTTCGTTTAAGTCATTTGGAGTGACTATAATTTCTCCAAAGTCAAGTACATAAGCCTGACCATAGTTATAAACTTCTTCACTACCTTCTTCACTGCTTTTTAAGCCATAGGAAGATCGTGATATAGGCCTTATGTAAAGGAGATGTAATGACTTTTTTAAGGAATCCTCTAAACTTAAAATATTCAATTGAAATGGCTTTGAGCCATAAATTTCTGAAGATTTAATATTTCCCTCTCGGTAGTAGCTTACATTTAAATCTAAATCTTCAACGACTTGTGAAATGAGTCTTTTAGATTTGATAATTTCAATCTCATTCTCAAAGTCTGATTTGCTTAGTCCTGCACCTCCTAGTCCAAGATCGTCAAATGCGGCCAACTCTGAAAGAGCACTATTATTTTCATCCTTAATAAGTATTGTCGCCTGGCTTTGGTAAACATAAGTACTATATCTCAAGTAAAGAAATGATAAGAAAATTGTAACGATAATTGTAAATACAAACCAGGGCCAATACCTTATATATTGAAGTAAAGTATCCTTTAGATTAAAATCGTCACTTTCAAGACTTGCTTTGTTTTCTGTCATTATGTATGCTTAACGTGTAAGAATTGTAAGAACGGAGATAATAATACCTGCAATAGAAATAAATATTGTCGAATTTCTATTAAAGGCACCACTTTGAATCTGGGCACTATTGGGCGATACGACAACAACGTCATTCTGCTGCAAATAGTAGAAGGGAGAATTTACTACATCAATGCTGGTAAAATCTAATTCACCATATATTTTTAATCCCTTTTCTTCACGAATTACCTTTACCGTCTTGCGTTGGCCAAAGATGGTCATATCTCCTGCCAATCCAAGTGCCTCGAGGACGGTTATTCTTTCATCAGGAACTGTAAATGTTCCAGGCCTTTGAACCTCTCCTAAGACAGATACTGTAAAATTTAAAATCCTCAAATTTATGACTGCTTCTTTAGCGAAAACACTAATACCTTCTCTAAGTTGTTCAACAGCTTCAATACGTGTCTTATTTGCAATCTTAATAGTTCCCAAATAAGGAAACTCAATATTACCGTCTGCATCAACTAAATAAGTTCCCAATCTATCATTTGTTGTTCTTAATGCTCCGCTTGCACCAGCCACTGGATTAAAAATAGCGACCGATTCTGGGTCTTGAGAAGATACTGTTATTGATAAAAGGTCATTAGGGCGGATAATCGTATTATAATTACTGCTTTCATAATTTTCTGAAAGTGTTTCTATATCCTGAAAATAGAGCACTTCTTTTTTTGATATGCAAGAGGAACTACAGACTGAAAGACCTATTACAATGAAATATGATCTTCTAAAATATTTTAAAAACATAAAAAAAAAATTGGTGTGCAAAAATACCATTCTCAATTCTATTGAGCAATCTTTTTAAGAGTATCACCCTGCGCAGGTTCAGCTTCAACTTGAACATCCAGTATCTCATATTCTGAATTGTTACTTTTAAATTCTGGAACGAGTGATTTGAGTTTCGCTACACTGATCGTATTATCATTCTTTATAGCTGCTTTTACAATTTTACTTATGTAATCATTGACCGTATCATAATCTGCACATAGATCTTCGCTTATCATTATTTTCTCGTGATGAGTTGGCAAGGTTTTACTTTCATCACCCAATAACTCTTCATAAAGCTTTTCTCCAGGACGTAAACCAGTGATTTTTATTTCTATCTCCTTATTCGCAGTATATCCTGCCAGTTTGATCATTTTTTCAGCCAGATCCATTATTCTGACGGGTTCGCCCATATCAAAAATAAAAATCTCTCCTCCTTTACCCATAGCTCCAGCTTCAAGGACGAGCTGACAAGCCTCAGGGATCGTCATAAAGTAACGAATAATATCAGGATGGGTTATTGTTACAGGACCACCGTTTTCAATTTGTTTTTTAAAGAGCGGGACCACAGATCCATTAGAACCTAATACATTACCAAAACGTGTGGTGATGAATCGAGTGGTTTTCTTTTTCCCCTTTGTCAGAGAATCAAAATACTTAGACTGAACGTACATCTCTGCGGCTCGCTTTGTTGCACCCATCACATTTGTGGGATTAACAGCCTTGTCGGTACTCACCATCACAAAATGACCGACCTTGTACTTTGAAGCAATATCCGCCAGGTTTTTCGTTCCGTAAATATTGGTTAAAATAGCTTCAGAGGGATTATTCTCCATCAAAGGAACGTGTTTATAGGCAGCGGCGTGATAGATTACATCTATTTTAAACGTTTCAAATAATATCCTTAATCTGTTACGATTTGCGACATCACAAATCATAAACTCAATATCTAATTCTGGAAAACTAGCTAATAGTTCTAAGCTTAGGTTGTGCAATGGTGATTCTGCTTGGTCTAAAACAATAAGCTTCGCAGGAGTATAAGCAGCGACCTGTCTTACTATCTCACTCCCTATGGATCCAGCGCCACCTGTAACTAATACCGTTTTGTGTTGAATTTTTTTTGATTTAATTTTATCGTTTAGTTTTATAGGATCCCTATTTAAAAGATCTTCAATTTGCAAAGAGCGCAGTTGGTCAGTAACTGTTGTCTTTTCGCTCCAATTAATTACTAACGGTGAATTAAAAACTTTGATGTCATTTTCCAAACAGTCTTTTACTAGTGAAAATCGTTGCTCTGCATTTAACGTATTACCTGCAAAAATAATTGATGACGCATCTAGCTTATTTACGAGTTGGCTTATATTGTTTTGTAATTCAAGTACAGGCTTATCTAAAATACGTAAACTTTTATTCTGCCGTTCTGAAACGAATCCTTGCACCACAAACCGCTGTGGATGCTCAATATCTAATGCGGCTGCGATAGAAATAGCACCATCGTCTATACCAACTATTACGGCTTTTATTAATTCTTCATCTTTTTGAACCATCTTAAAAGATTCATAGAGCTGTTTAATTACAAGCCTAAATATAAATTGAGCACTAAAAGACAATAAAGCAAAAAGAAAGATTCCGGTAGTTAAAAAAATTTTCGTTTCTATAAACTGTATCGCTACAAGATTTAGAAATAAAAGCGTAAGAAAAGTAGCTGAGGTTGCAAATAGAAGTTTTAAAGCATCCATAAACGATGAATGTCGTATTAACCCTGCATATGTTTTAAAGACTAATAGATATATAAAATTAACTCCTACTATAAGACCGATTTGTTGTCCTAGAGATAGTATAATTATTGGTTTGATTCTAATACCAATAAGAAGATAATAAGTTATTATTAATGCAATAAAAACAAGCACGGTATCAATAAACAATACGGACCATCTTGGCAAATACCGCAAGTTTCTTATATCCAGCTTATTCTCTTCTGAGAACAATCTGTTTATGGCACTAAGTAGTTTTTGGAGCATTAAAAATTCTTACTTGAACAAATTAAAGATAACGCTTTTTATTCTACTTCTATCTTCGTCGGTTAGATTGGATCCAGAGGGCAAGCAAAGACCCAATTCAAATAGTCTTTCAGAAACTTTTTCTCCATAATAAGGTGTTCCTTTAAAAATAGGTTGCAAGTGCATTGGTTTCCAGAGGGGTCTCGATTCTATTTCTACTTTCGCGAAAGCGTGACGTAAATCTTCACGAGTGATACCATTAGTTTTTGTAGGGTCCACTATAATTGCAGACAGCCAGTGGTTACTGAAAAAATCTTCTGAGGGTTCTGAAAAAACAGAAACTCCTTCTATTGCTGAAAATTGCTCAACATAAAACTCGTGCATTTTTCTTCTTAACAAAATGTGCTTGTCCAAAACTTCCATTTGTCCTCGACCTATTCCTGCAGAAATATTGCTTAACCTATAGTTATATCCTACAGTGGTATGTTCATAATGTGGAGCGTCATCTCGAGCTTGTGTTGCAAGAAAAACAGCCTTACCTTTATCTTCTTCTGAATTACAGACTATAGCACCGCCACCACTTGTTGTGATGATTTTATTACCATTAAATGATAAAATTCCAAACGTTCCAAACGTTCCGCATTTCCGTCCTTTAAAAGATGAGCCAAGTGCTTCTGCACTATCCTCAACCACGTCAATTCCATATTTCTCTGCTATCTTATGGATAGCTTCAACCTTGTAAGGCATTCCATAGAGGTGGACCGCAACAATAGCTTTAGGTTTTTTACCTTTTGATATTCTATCTTTTATGGCCTCCTCTAAGTATATAGGGCATAAATTCCAAGTGTCCAACTCACTATCTACTAATATAGGTGTGGCACCTTGATACATAATTGGATTTATACTGCCGCAAAAGGTAAAGGATTGACAGATCACTTCATCTCCCGCTTTAACTCCGCAAAGGATAAGAGCCAGATGTATTGCCGCAGTTCCTGAACTCAAAGCAGCCACATAAGTATTTTCTCCTTGATATTTAGATAAATCATTTTCAAAACCATTCACATTAGGACCCAAGGGTGCAACCCAGTTAGTATCAAAAGCTTCGGTTACATAGTTACGCTCATTACCTCCCATATGAGGGGAGGAAAGCCATATTTTAGTTGAGACATTTTAAATTCTAAATTTATGGTGCAAAGATAGACTTAGTTAAAAAGATCTGATTGTTAAAAGATAATTTTTAAATCTTGTCCTGAAGCTTCTGCTTCTCCATATACTCTAAGTTCATTTTTACCTTGTCAGGAAATATATATTTCATCATTTAGCTTTTTAGGATCTACTACTAGAATTGAGTATCGGCCTTCATTTCTATATTTAATAGCCGCTAGACTCGTTAATCCCAGGTTTGAGTTCGAGACTCTTCTATTGGTCTCCAGCTAGTTCATCGTAATAACCAGCTACATCTGGACGCGGCCCCACTAAGGACATATCATCTTTGAAAATATTCATTAATTGAGGTAACTCATCTAATTTCAGGCTTCCTCAAATACTTTGACCAATTTTTGTTACTGAACCGTTGTGCATCGTTCTAATTTATAAATCATAAAGGGTTCACCATACTGACCAATGCGCTTTTGGAAAAATAATTCGGTTGATTTAGTACTGTAGGCAGAAAGGCAATAATGCTATAATTAAAAATGGGAATGTTCCCACTAAAATAATCAGTGAATTAATTTGTCAAAAATTACTTTACACATTGAATTTATTGGTTTTGCTGGTAAACCTATCAGCTGCTCACAAGTCTGAAGCTGTAATACTTTTGCCAACCATATCTCCAGCTTTAAAAATATTTTTATCATTTAGGTTATCTAATTTATGCTTTTTGCACCTGTAACCTACATAAACTGAACTTTTCTATCAATACATCTCCAGAAATTTGAACTCTTGGCATAAATAGGCATAATCTTCAATAATTGCATCGTGTCCAACGTACCATAAATTTAGTTGCAAACTCCCTATTTTAACATTACACGACATAAAGCATCCGTAATATTAAATTACCTTCTCCTATTTAACAGTATCCCTAGCGTATTTTTGCATTTGGATCTATAATATTGGGAAAATTAACACTGAATTCCCCTGTATTCTTTTACAATTCTATTTTTAATAATAGGATCTCCTAATGCCAAAACACGATACCTATTTATTCTTGCGTTCTTTTAATCCTGATATATTTCCCAAGCATTTCACCCCTTCTATTACTTCATCACCTATTTCAAAGGCATCATCGTAATAACCGAGTAAGCAATTGTAGTAGATGATCATTTGAGTTAATATCATCTATTAGACTCTTAACTTCTCTTCCTAGCCCACCGCACCTACAATTACAACTTCCATAATTTATCAATTAGTTCCCGTCAATGGTTCAGTCAGTAGCTTGCCCATCTGTATTTATATCCTTCTCTTTCTAAGGACCTTTTCAATAGTCAATAAAAGTATCTTAATATCCAATAAAAAGGATTGATTGTCTACATAGTCAAGTGTCTGTGATAATTTTTTTGTCCAACTTATTGCATTGCGACCATTTACCTGAGCCCATCCAGTAATACCAGGTTTAACATCGTGGCGACGAGCTTGTTCAGATTAGTATAAAGAGGTAAATATGTGGTAATAGTGGTCTTGGACCCACAATGCTCATATCTCCCTTAAGTACATTAAAAAGTTGTGGGAGTTCATCAAGAGATAATTTACGTATGACACTACCTATTTTTGTAAGACGATCGCTATCAGATAAAAGAGCACCTGACGCATCTTTGCGATCGCTCATAGTCTTAAATTTTAAAATCTTAAAAATTTTTCCGTTTTTACCTGGTCTTCTTTGGATAAAAAAAACATTATACCCATTTGAACAAAACAATAGTATGGATACGACGATAAATACTGGACTTAATAATATAATAGCAATTAAAGCAGTTATACTGTCCAATAGTGGTTTCAAGTAATTTATATATATCATTGGGCTAGCAAAGGTACTAACATTTTCAAATCTAAAATTATAAACCTTGATATTCTCTTAAAATGGCATTCCAAATTTCTTTACGCTCATATTTTTTTATAATTATAGAGCGAGCAACAGACGCCATTTTAAAGTAGAGGATTTCATCTTCATATAATTTTATAAAGGCTTTTTCTAGCGGTTGTATTTTCTTGGGTGGTATGATGATCCCATTCTTACCATCTGTAATAATTTCATTACACCCATTTATATCAGAAACTATACACGGCAATCCCATTGCAGCTGCTTGTAAAACAGCATTAGGAAACCCCTCTCTATAGGATGGGAATACTAGTGCTTTCGCGAAAGCTAAAAAAGGCCTTACGTCATTTTGAAACCCAACACTTATAATTTTTGAATTAATTTTCATTTCCTCAAGTGTTACCTCCTGTAAAGGATCTAACGCTGTCTCTAAAGGCCCCACAAGTACTAAAGTAGAATGAGTATAAAATTTTTGAAATGATGAAAAAGCACTTATTGTCTCATTTATTCCCTTATCACCTACTAGCCTGCCTACAAAAACAAAAATGAAATCCTTATCTGGTATATTAAGAGACTCTTTAAGTAATTCATTATCTAATGCAGTGTAAAGGGCGGGATCAAAATAGGTAGTATCTATACCATTGGAACTACCATTACCTAAAATTTTTAATTTTCTATTCTTACATAGTTTCTCATGTAATATAAAATCTTTTAACCCACTTGAATTAGGGTATACTTTAGTCGCGCATCGATACGTCAATCTTTCTACCGCATTAAGAATAGTTCTTTTAAAACCCGTAGCTTCCATTAGTGGTAATCCCGCAACTGTATGCAATCTATTTGGAACTCTTACAATATAGGCGGCAAGCATTCCCACGATGCCTGCCTTTGGGGTATGTGTATGTATAATCTGTGGTTTTTCCTTAACAAGAAACTTGATAAGCAACACTAATGCCTTTAAATCAGAGCCTAAAGTTATTTTACGAGTTAAGGGTAGAAAGTGAGTTTTTATCCCTTCTTTTTTTCCTATTTTTTCTAATTCTTTTCTTTTAGAAGAAATTGCAATAACATCATAATGATCCTTCATAAAGGATAGCTGACCTTCCAGAAGCTTTTCTAATGAAATGGGTACTGTTGTGATTCTTATAAGTTTAGACTTCTTCAATACTTACTTATATTAATGATACATTCTATTCGAAGTTAATTTTTGAATTGTTGTTACTGTTTTAATTGTATCTAACAAACCGTTTTTATATACTTTTAAGTTCTTTAGGCTATAAATTGGAATATATTCATAATAATTTCTAAGAGCAATAGTTTCAACGTTGTCTTTCGAGGTTTACATTTGTAAAAGAAACAATCCTGTTAAGGTGTGTAATTATTGGTTTAAAATTATAACCATTCAAGATTAATCCATATTTCCCTCCCTATCTTTGAAATTATTAACCTAAATATCCACCGTATTTTGATTTCAGATATCATTCTATTTAGCCAGAATCCTATCCCAGCATTTTTATTATTTTCTGTATTTAGAATTTCAATTTTTGTATTCTTTAAAATATTCAATTTACTGTTTGGCTTATTATCAATACCACACTCTGGCAATGTTCCGTTTGTATTGGATTTCCTCAAATTCTCTAATCTTAAACCATCTACAGAAATTACAGAAATACCATTTCTTCTATTATTATCAAGCAATCCGCCAATTTCGATATTCTGGATTCTATATTAACTGAAGTGCCATATAGATACCGTCCCCTCAACAATTAGTGATATGAGGGTTAATTTTTAAAATATTTTTCGATTGACTTTATACTTATACCCATACCCCATTCACCATTTTCCCCTATATGGTTTGTGCGATCACCGATCTGACTTCGGATTGCAAATTTTAATATCATTCTGATTTGCTATCCCAAAAATAGCATATCCCTGTTTAGCCGTTGCAGATAATATTAATTGTGTGTGTTTTTGAAATATTATTTCTGAATTGCTTTTTAATCTTAATCCAGAATCAGCTATTAGCATAGGGAAATTAGGCAGTAAAACAACATCATTATCGTCAATTATTTTTTGTAAAATATGAGTATAATCAACAGTTCCATTGATAATGTATTTTTCTGGAAAAAGGTCTATTGCATTTGTTATTGTTCTGAGATTTTCATTTGAGATGGGTAACGATCCGCATTTTGAAAGTTCTTGTTTTTCAAGTACGGGATTTGACCCTTGAAATGGATTAATTTTCAAAAAAAACGTTTTTATGAAAATTATACTTATAAATACCCGCTTAGTCATTTAACATATTTTTATACTCCTGAAAGTATCTATTTACCATTAGACTAATTTCAAATTTCTTAGACCTTAACAAGGAACTTTTAACTAATTCTCGATAAAACTGAGGATTTGATTCTATATTTAGAATATTGTCAATTAAACCTTTAACATCACCCACTTCAAATAATAAACCAGAACCTTCAACAACAGATTTCAGGCCAGGCACATTTGTAGCTATTATTGGTTTGCCGGTAGCCATTGCTTCTACCGCAGCAAGGCCAAATCCTTCATAGTTGGATGAAGAAATGGCAATATCAGACATTTTAAATAAACTTGCTACATCTGATCTAATACCTAAAAATTGAATTCGATCTTCTAATTTTAAAGTATGTGCTAGCTTTTTGCAACTCTCTAACAAAGGACCATCACCAACAAAAATCAATTTAAATCTATTAGGCAATTGCGACAAGCTTTTAATAACTGTCATTTGATCTTTAGCTGCTCTAAAACTTGCAACTTGTATCAGTATTTTATCTTTCTTATCAAAATTGAATTTGGCTCTTTCGTGACCTACTGCATTAACAAAAGAAGTAATGTCTGCTCCATTATTAATGGTAATTAATTTCTTTACTGAATTATTATTTAAGTGTAAACTAAGGTTATCTTTAGTTTCTCTAGAAATACAAATAATTTTATCATATGAACTATAGATCTTTCTATCAATAAATCTTAGAATAAATTTATTCCTTCTTCTATTTTCAGTGCTATGTTCTGTAAAGAAAAAGAAACTACCCTTTCGTTTGAACACATTTAACAATGATACCCAATATAATGTTGGAAATAAATGAGCGTGAACTATATCAAAATCGATTATTTCTTTTCTTAATTTATTAGCTATGGATAAATCATAAAGGGAATCTACATTTAAAATTTTGAACTTATTAGGAAAACATTTTAATGCGTTGATTTCTAATTCACTATTAGATTTTTTCAAACAGAGTACATTGACATCAACACCAAGGTATTCATAGTGTTTAATAGAATCAATTAACATTTTTTCTGCACCACCAAATAGTAGAGAATTAATAATATGGAGTACTTTCATATAATTAATTTTAAATTAAACAACCTTCGAATCAATCTGAATATTATTTTCTTTTTTTCCCAGTATAACTATCAATGGGATTATTAAGTAATGGGTGTTGAAAAACGATGCGTGAAATAATGCACCAGATAGAAAGACAATGTAAAGAAATACCCAATCTCTCTTTTTCCTATATCCTTTCTTTAGAATCACAAATAATAAAATAATGAAAAGAAATCCGATAAATAATCCATTATTTACTAATATGTCTAGTATAAAATTATGAGGCAATAAATTATTTGTAAGTACCTCATAGCCTAAATTAGAAGATCCTAATAAAGGATTTTCAACAATAAAATTTATAGCATTTTGAAAATTTGTAAATCTACCGCTATCGTCTACTAATCCATTGGCTCTATTAATAGTTAATAAGTTTAACAAAAAATAAATAATAGGACCACCTAAGAGTATACCTAAAAAAATTAATTTCATTTTTCTCTTGTAAATTAAATAAAGACCTAACGTTATTAAGAATGCCGCTATACCTGATCTTGCAGAAGTAAGTACTGAAGCAGTTAATAAAAATGTTGAGAGTAGAAAATAAATTATTGAATTATCGAAGATTCTTTTAGTAGAGTCCAAATAATCGCAAACTAAAAATAAAGCTCCTGATGATATGTATATAGAAACTATACTGTAGTCAAAAAAAAGACCAGAAAAACCAATTCTATATTCTCCAAATAAACTTTGAGTACCTAAATCTATAATGCCTAGATAATGATAAAAAAAATATTGTACAAAAACGGTTATCGAAGCTACCATTGTACTTATTAAGTATAATTTTTTTAGATATAAGTTTTGACCTTCTGAGAAATTTATTTTATCAAGTGCGGTAAGGGCTGTTAAAACAAATAAATTAGTTTTAATTATTGTTTCATATAAAATTTCTGAACTTAAAGATAATCCAATAAAATAAATAATATTTATCATTATAAATATTAAAACAATCAGTGATTTCACTTTGATTTTCGATGAATTATTCGATTGAAACAAATTAATTAAAACAAAAAAAGTTTGAAATATTATAAACAAACTGAAAAAACTATCACCAATAATAGCAATATAACTAAATGGTAAGCAGAAAAGTAAAAGTTGAAGAATAATGAAATTTTTTTCTTCCTTTATATTATTGGAAACTATTATTAAGAAAAAAAATAATGTCGTTGAAATTATTAAAAACTTATTTAATGAAAACAAATACATAAGACTTACAAAAAGGCTTCCGATTGTATTTAAAAATAAATTATTTCTGGGTTTTATCATTTACAAAAAGTCTAGTTAATATTATCAAAATACCCTATTATAGTATTGAATTACACCACCAATTATTTATTCTTTATGAATAACCAGTAAAAGATGATAGATATATTTTAGTTTATAATTTTTACTAAAATAAATACTGCCTTATAATATTTAGTCATAAAATAATCTAAAGGAAACTTAGCCGCCAGCTTTTTTAGGCATCTTAATCTACTCAAATTCTTTGTTTTAAAGTTTAAATTACGATACTTTTTCAAGTGGTGTGATGCTATTCATAGCTCTATTTTCACTATTATATAAAAGATAAAAGTCATTTTTTCTGAATGTACTAAATCATTATTCTCAAAAATTCGTGTCCACAATTCAGTATTTTCACTTATTCTTAAAATCTTCTATTAAAAGCAAATTTGTTCTGAAATTACCTTTAATTAAAGTGGAACTATATCGATAAATAATGGATTTGTAGAATGCCACACCCAGGTTATCTAAATCTTTTTTATTGATGCGTTTTAAATTTCTCAGACACTTTCTTACTTATTGGACATTTTTTTTGAAATACGTTCCAAATACAATAATATCAATACTAATTGTGTAAAACCTATAGCCCAGAAACCATACTCTATTCCTCAAAATTTCTGGTAAAAAAATAAATGATATATCAAATATATATAAGAATATTAATAGGATAACCCCTGCTCTTTTAATAATAATTGAGTCCATTGATTATATTTTCATAAAATATTAATGATTTTCTTGAACTATAGTAAATTACTAATACTAAAAATTTGTTTGGGTATACGCCAAAACTGAAAAAAAATTATTTGAAAATAGCCAAATTCAGAGTAGAAATACAAATTAAATAATAAAAAGCTTCTTACTTATTTTGAACTACTATAAAATTTATATTTTGCTACAAATATTTTATTTTAAGTTTGTAAGAAAAATATGAAAGAATTCCTTTTAAAGATCTTCTATATTTTTTTATTAAGAACACTACTGCCTTATAATCCCCGTACATAAAATAATCTAAGATGACCACAGCCGCTAGCTTATTTAAATACTTTAATTTGCTTAAATTTTTAGTTTGAAAGTTGAAATTATGATATCTTTTTTCAAGTGGAGTGATACTATTCATCGCTCTATTATCACCCTCAACATAATAGATAACTGTAGTCTTCTCAGAATAAACTAATTTATCTGTTTCAAATAGTCTTGTCCACAATTCAGTGTCTTCACCTATTTTTAAATCTTCTCTAAATAGAGTAGACATATTAAATCTATTCTTTACTATAGTGCAACTAGAGGGGTAAATCAATGACTTTGTGTATGCAACCTTATAATAATCTTCGATTTTGTTTATTCGTTTATCGTACGTTTTATTTAAGGATATTTCGCTAATTGGTCCCCTAAATTTTTTGTATTTAGAAGCAAAAGCGACAACGTCAGAATCACCTCCGTATTTATCTACCATACGTACGACCTCTTCTAGGTGATCTGTGGTCCATAAATCATCCCCATCTAGAAAAGACACGTAATTATACTTTGCAGCTTGAAATCCAATATTTCTAGCACTAGATACCCCACCATTTTTTTTGTATATGAGTTTTATTCTCTCGTCAGTCAAAGATTCTACAATACCTGCACTATTATCTGTCGATCCATCATTCACAACGACCAATTCAAAATCAGTGAATGCCTGATTTAGAACAGAATTTATGGTGTGTCTAATATTTGCTTCTTTATTATACAAAGGTATGACTACTGAAATCATAGAAGCGTTTCTGTAAAATTCAATAATGACTTAGATTTGGCTTGAGCCCGTTTTGATGGTTGGGTATAATTCCCATTTAATATTTCTGAAATCACTCCCGTAACTTGTGTAACTTCTACTTCTCCGTCGTGTAATCTATAGGTGCTATCTTGTCCAACACTCTCTAAAAAATCCGTACACTTCTTATGATATTCGACAAGTAAAAATGGGGTGTTAGCAAAACAAGCAAAAATACTTGCGTGCATTCTTGTAGATATTATTAAATCACAATTATGAATGACCTCATACATCTCCCTTGTTTCCTTAAAATAGTCCACAACTGTTAGAGTCAGATTTGTATACTTCTTTAGCTCATTGACAAAATAATCCGTTAACAAACCATCTCCAATTTTTGGATCCCCATTAAACTTTAGGAACTTTAATTCTAATTCCCTATCCAAATCACTTAAGCTAGCTAGAACAGCTATAATAAATTTGTTTCTTCTTTTCTCATTATCTAAATCACCCTGAATGTAAGATTCGTAGTTACAAACGCTGATTCCAATTACTTTCTTTTTAGAAGAAACAGATTTTCTTATATCTAATTTATAGATATCTGGAAGCAAAGCAGCCAAATCAAAAGCATTAATTGGCTTACAATTTAAATCAAAAGATTGGGCTACATCAAACGACCTTTGATCTCTTAGAGAAAGAAAATCGAGTTTTTTTAAATAAGACACAACGCTTTTTTCGTCCTGTAGAGATTTAAAAGGTCCTATAGAGACACCAATTGCTCCAATCTGAGAATCCGAGTTTAAAGATTTTTTTAAACCTGCATAATATCGCAAGTCTTTTAAGCCTATATTTTTATAGAGGGTAGAGCCCCCAGCAGATAAAAAAACATCTGCTTTTGTAACCTTGCTTATAGCTTTTACGAAAGAAAACTTATTCTGGTAAGGAAAATAATATTGAGCCTTTTTGTTTTGCACAATAGGAATTTTACTAGCAAGAAAACAGTGATCATTAGCACCCCAAAACTTCTGGGTCCCCCAAGAAGCGACTTCAACAAAAGCATCATCGCCAGTATTCATAGCTCCATAATGACCATTATAGACAATTTTCATAAACCATTAATTTTTAGAGAGTTTTTTAATTCCTAATTTGTAAAAAAATGCAAAAAGTGATCTGTTCTGCCAAAAGAATATTAACAAAGTAACAGTTAAAATAAGATATTCAAATTGTGGAACATATATAAGACAGGAAATTATTATCAAAGAGTAAAGTATAAGAAAAATAATCTTTACTAAATCTATTTTAAGATTCAGTACTTTTTTTATTTGAACATATCTTATAATAAACATTGCGAGAAAACCAATTAATGTTCCCAAAGCAGCGGCATACAATCCTATAAAAGGCATACCAATAATAGTAATAGATAAATTTATTAAAGCAGCGATTAAACTTGTATAGAAAATACCGCGAGTTTTCTTAAATTTTAAATATCCTGCTCCCAAAAAGCCAGATAGTGCAGAAAAGCTTACACCTACAAATAATAATGGCATATATAACCAAGCATCATAAAAATCATTCCCCACAAAATTAGTAACTAGTACTTGCGATATTGCGGCACATATTGCGGCAAACGTAAGTTCAAAAGTCAAAAACTTATCAAATACATTTGAAAAGTAATTTCCATTATTATCTCCAGAATCAATTACCATATCTTGCCAGGCGAGCATAATTACACTATTTACAATAACTATTATTGCTGGAAAACGCGATGAAATAGCATATATTCCATTTTGGTCAACCTCTAAAAAATATAAAATAATATAGCGGTCTGACGCATTTATAACCCACCAGCTCACAGCATTAAAAAGTAATGGTATAGAATAAGCTAGCATTTCAAATTTACCCTTTCTATCTTGAAAATTAAATTTTATCCTTGTAGCAAACCTTCCTTTTACGAGTAAAATTATAATTACTAAAGCGTAGGAAATAATATAGGATAGTAAGATTGCAGCAACTTTATTTTCAAATAAGAATACTCCGAGTATGCTAAAAAAAACCATAAATAAACTTAGCAATACTCCTGATACGGCATATAATTTCTTCATTCCTAAACCACGACAGGATTCTTGTAAAAATGGCAACATAGTCGATAAATAGAGCATTATCGAAATATAATTTATATATGGTAATACGAGAAATGAGTTAACTACATATAATATTGCTATAAGTAGCGATGTGGCAGTAAATATAATTGTGAATGAATTCTCAATAACATTATTACTAGATCTAGTCTTTTTTTTTCATCCATTAACCAGCGATAAGAAGCATCCATTATTTTCATAGATGCAAAAGGAACCAATAAAAACAATGTTGTAATTATTAGGTCATAAGTCCCTAATTCTTCTTTAGTAAGATAAAATGAAAAAAAAGGAATTAATAAGAAAGACAATAATTTAGAACCAAAAGTTCCTAAAACATAAACAATCGCATTAGAAAAAAACTCTTCATTTTTATTATTGTTTTTTTCTATCAAAATCTAAAATTTAGAATAATTAATTTATGAAAGTGTGAAATTATCTTTTGGAAACTAGACTATAAAAAGTTCTAGCAAACTATTTTTTATGTACCCTTACCTATTTTATATACCTCAAATCCTATTTCTTTCAATTTTGAGGAGGAAAATAAAGCCCTTCCATCAAAAATAAAGGCAGGCTTCAACATCATATTATATATTTTTTCCCAATTATAGGTTTTAAACTCATCCCACTCCGTACAGATGGCAACAGCGTGCGCATCACCAAAAGCCATCGTTGGATCTGAAACTACAGTAACAAATTTTTTATTTTCTTCTTCTGAACGTGTATTCAAATAATCTAAATCTGCATACATTTTTTCTGCAGGAAACCTTTGGATCGTATACCACTATTTCTGCCTGCTCGCTCAACAAATAATCTGCTACGTAAATTGCTGGAGATTCTCTGGTATCGTTTGTATCCTTTTTAAAGGCCCAGCCTAGCAAGACAATCTTCTTACCAGAAACAGTATTGAATAGGGTTTCTACTATCTTTTTTGCAAATCGTCTTTTTTGATGGTCATTCATTATGATTACCTGCTCCCAATAATCTGCGACCTCATTGAGCCCGTAGCTTTTTGCAATATAAACAAGGTTCAAAATATCTTTTTGAAAACAAGAACCTCCGAAGCCTACAGATGCTTTTAAAAACTTTGAGCCAATTCTTGAGTCGGAACCAATAGCTCTTGCCACTTCTTGAACATCTGCTTCTGTTACTTCACAAAGTTCAGACATTGCGTTTATGGAAGAAACCCGTTGTGCTAGAAAGCATTTGCGGTTAATTTTGAGAGTTCTGAAGACCAAACATTTGTAGTCAAGATGCGCTCCTTAGGCAACCAGTTTGAGTAAATATCGACCAGCGCTTGAGCAGCCTCTCTCCCTCTATCCGTGTCTTCTCCTCCCTACTAAAACTCTATCTGCATTTTGAAGATCATTAATGGCCGTTCCTTCGGCTAAAAATTCTGGATTAGAGAGAATATCAAACTGAACACCATTACCAGTATTCTCTAAAATTCTCTTTAGCGCCTCTGCCGTACGAACGGGTAAGGTAGATTTTTCAACTACGATTTTATTAGTGGTCGCTACTCTTGCGATCTGTCGTGCGCAAAGCTCGATATACTTAAGATCTGCCGCCATTCCTTTTCCTACGCCGTAGGTTTTGGTCGGTGTATTGACAGAGATAAAGATCATATCTGCTTTATCAATTGCATTATCTACCTCTGTCGAGAAAAAAAGATTTCTCCCTCTTGCTTCGCCAACTACTTTATCGAGACCAGGCTCATAAATGGGGAGATTTTCTAGATTCTCGTCATTCCAAGCGGCAATTCTAGATTCGTTGAGATCTACTACGGTTACATTTATGTGAGGGCATTTCTGTGCAATCACAGACATTGTAGGTCCACCTACGTAGCCCGCGCCAATACAACAAATGTTTTTTACCTCCATAAATCCAATTCTAGTGTAAAAAGGAGTGCAAAGGTAGCATTTTCACTTGAAAGGCCGGTGTATTACTTACATTTTCGCGAAAGCGATCCAAAAGAAATCTAGGGTATAATTTATTTATAGTAGTGACTATACCAATTTACAAAGTATCTTATACCCTCCTCAACAGAGACTTTAGGATGATAGTTAACTTGATTTTGTAAAGAAGTTACATCTGCCCACGTTCGATTTACGTCCCCGTCTTGCATGGGCAACATGTTCTTGAGCGCTTTAATTCCTAATTCATTTTCTAAAGCTTCTACAAAATCTAAGAGCTTTACGGGCTTATTGTTGCCTATATTAAAAACTTGATATTCCAATTCTAATTTTTCCTTCTCAATCACACTTACCACTCCATCGATAACGTCTGATATATATGTAAAGTCGCGAGAAAGATCTCCGTTATTAAATATCTGGATAGGTTGCTTTTCAAGAATTGCCTTCGTAAAGAGAAACATAGCCATATCGGGCCTTCCCCAAGGTCCATATACTGTAAAAAATCTCAGTCCAACAGTTTCCAATCCAAAAAGATGACTGTAGCTATGCGCCATAAGCTCATTAGCCTTTTTGGTGGCCGCATAAATACTTATTGGCTTATCTACCATTGAATCCTCCTTAAAAGGAACCTCATTGTTATTACCATAAACACTACTACTACTTGCATAAATGAGTCGCTTTATATTATGCTCGCGACAGCACTCCAAGAGATTCATAAATCCTGAAATATTTGAGTCTATGTACGAATGAGGATTATCTAAAGAATAGCGAACTCCAGCTTGAGCGGCGAGGTTACAAACGGTAGTAAATTTATGTCTTTTAAAAAGTGCAGGTAATTGCTCGCGATCTTGAAGATTTATTCTGATAAATGTAAAGGCTGCCGAAGAAATTTCCTTGCCAAAAATTTCGGCATCATCTTTATTAATACCTAATTCTTTAAGTCTTCCGTACTTTAAGCCAATATCATAATAGTCGTTAATGGTATCAAGCCCCACGACATCGTAATCTAACTGGAGTAATCTTTTACATAAGTGAAACCCTATAAAACCCGCAGCTCCTGTGACTAAAATTCTCATTAGTTAACTTTTATATTTGAATTTGAAACCACAAAGTTACAACTATATAAATCCTGTTTATTGTAACTGGGAGGAGCCTCCGTTTGAGAATCAATTATTTTTAGTCCGGCATTCTCACAGATTACTTGCCCTGCCGCAACATCCCATTCCATACAAGGAGAGAACCTGGGATAAACATCTGCCCTGCCCTCTGCTAATCTACAGAATTTGAGAGCACTACCCATCTGTAAAAGTTGGATTGCGGTTCCTGAAGCTTTTAGACCATTGATATAGTCTAAAGTTAATGTATTGCTATGCGAACGACTCGCAAAGACTCTCAGTATGTTGCTGCTTAAATTCTTTGAATGAAAATCCAATACAGTTGCCTTTTCTCTTACTTCATCATAGGATGTAGGTAGAAAACTCAACTTAAAACTCTTTCTAAGGCTGGCATCACCTACAAAAATTTTTTGGGTCTCTGGTACATAGATCACACCAAAGATTGGAACTTCATCAACCACAAAAGCAATATTTACGGTAAATTCTCCATTGCGGGCTATGAATTCCTTAGTTCCGTCAAGGGGATCTACTACCCAAAGGCATTGCCACTTTTTTCTCACTGAATAATCATCGAGTTTATTTTCTTCACTTAATATGGGGTATCCTGTGGACTCAAGAGAGGAGTTAATAAGCTCGTTAGAAGCTAGATCTGCTTGCGTTAAGGGAGATTTATCTTCCTTTGTATAAACTTTAAAATTAGTATTGTAAACACTCATTATTGCCTCACCTCCACGCACCGCTGCGTTTATGGCTCTCCATTTATCATCATCACTTAACATCATAAGATGAAATCATTCGTTTGAGTGAATCTTCCCATTGTGGGATTTCTAGGTTAAAGGCTCCTTTAATTTTATCACAATTTAAAACGCTGTTTAAAGGTCTTACAGCCGCTGTAGGATAGTTCTCTGTAGAAATTGGCTTGAGTTCTATCGCGATATTTGAGTAGGTGAAGACCGCTTTCGCGAAAGCATACCAACTGGTAATACCACTATTGCAATAATGATAAACTCCGCTGTTTTCTGAAGTAAGCTTTTTTGAAATTTCAATAAGTGCTATTGCAAGGTCATTTGCATAGGTAGGGCTGCCTATCTGGTCATCTACTACAGATAATGAATCTTTTTTCCTGCCTAATCGCAACATTGTTTTTACAAAATTAGTACCGTAAACACTGTACACCCAGGATGTTCTTACGATTGCAAAAGCCTCTAGTTTTGCGTTTAGTATTGCTTTTTCCCCTGCTAATTTAGACCTCCCATAAACCGTTTTCGGGTGTGGCATATCATCTTCCTGATAAGCCTCCTTATTTTTGCCATCAAAGATATAATCCGTAGAAATATGGATAAGACCTATTCCTCTATTCTTACAAGCTACAGCAAGATGACCTACGGCTATCTGATTTATAGCTGCTGCTTGATCTTGATTTGATTCAGCAGCATCTACAGCCGTGTATGCGGCTGTATTTATTATAAAATCTGGGGAATAAACATCCATAACTTCCGAAATGGAAACTGATGAAGTGATGTCTAAAGCATTTCTATCTAGAAATATAAAATCTAGTTCTTTAAATCTCTGAGACTCTTGGATTAACGCGCTTCCTAACTGTCCTGATGAGCCGGTCACTAAAATTCTTATATTGGACGCTACCCTACTCATTAAAACGTAAATTGATTTTCTATTTCTGAAAGTAGAGGATTATTCTTGTCCTTTTCGGACACCATAACGTCAGAGCCATTACCCAACCAATCTATACTGAGCGCTGGATCATTATAATGTATCCCCATCTCGCTTTGAGCGTTGTAATAATTATCACACTTGTAAAAAAACGTAGCGTGATCACTCAACGTCAAAAATCCGTGAGCCATACCGCGAGGGATGTAAAGTTGTGTCTTATTTTCTGCCGATAGTCTTATACTAAACGTTTTTCCGTAGGTTCGTTCTTCCCTACGGAGATCAACTACTACATCCAGTACTTCTCCCTCGAGGACTCTCACTAATTTTGCTTGTGCGTGATTTCCCGTTTGAAAATGGAGTCCCCTTAGAACACCTCTTAAAGATCTCGATTGATTATCTTGAACAAACTCTGGTACAAACCCCAAAGCTTCTTTGAATTTCTGTACCTGAAAAGCTTCAAAAAAATAACCCCGCTCATCCCCTAAGACCGTAGGATTACAAATTATCAAATTTTTAAAATCGGTTTTTTGGAACTTCATTAGTTTAATTTTTGGTCTTTGGTCTTTGGTCTTTGGTCTTTGGTCTTTGATCTTTGGTCTTTGGTCTTTGGTCTTTGGTCTTTGGTCTTTGGTCTTTGGTCTTTGGTCTTTGGTCTTTGGTCTTTGGTCTTTGGTCTTTGGTCTTTGGTCTTTAAATAATAAAATCTAAACCGATAAGTATAATTACATAATGATAAATTACTATTCTCAAAACATCATATCAAACCTAATTTTAAAGTCTGGATTTTCAACTCATAACAACCAACTTCTCAATGTATATTCTAGATTAGTTAAATACTTTTTATGTAAGCTGCATAGGCTCCTTTACCATATCGTTTCGTACTATCTTTCAAATCTTTATAAGAAATCCAGCCCATCTTATAGGCAATTTCCTCAAGGCAGCTTATCATCGTGCTCTGGTTACGCTGTAGTACTCGTATAAACTCCGTGGCATCATCTAGCGCATCTACAGTTCCTGTATCAAACCAGGACATACCCCGGCTCATCACCCCTACTTCTAGTTTTTGACGCTCAAGATACTCTTGATTTATAGCAGTAATCTCTAACTCGCCCCTCAGAGATGGCTCAATACTTTTGGCTATAGTAACCACCTCATTATCATAAAAATAAAGCCCTGGAACTGCATAGTTGGACTTAGGAGTAGAAGGCTTTTCTTCGATACTGGTCACCTTCAAGTCTTCGTCAAAGGTCACAACTCCAAAACGTTCTGGATCTCTTACAGGATATGCAAATATGGAAGCACCCTCTACATCCGTCTTGCTCTGTAGTAGTTTACTGAGCCCATTTCCGTAAAAGATATTATCCCCTAAAATGAGCGCTACTTTATCCTCTCCAATAAAATTCTCCCCAATTATAAATGCTTCTGCAAGGCCGTTAGGCGCATCTTGAATTTCATATTGAAAATTACAACCCAAATTTGAACCATCACCTAGTAATTTTCTAAAAAGCGATTGATCTTCTGGAGTCGTTATGATGAGTATATCCTTGATACCTGCAAGCATAAGCACCGAAATAGGATAATATATCATTGGTTTATCATACACAGGTAATAGTTGTTTACTTACCGCTATCGTGAGTGGGTATAATCGAGTTCCAGATCCTCCTGCTAGTACGATGCCTTTCATTGAGTATACATTTTATGATAATAATTCTGATAATCTCCACTAGTGACATTTTGCAACCACTGGTCATTCTCAAAATACCAATCTACCGTCAAGCGCAATCCTTCTTCAAAAGATACTGAAGGCTTCCACCCTAGTTCCTCACCTATCTTAGTAGCATCAATGGCATATCTCTTATCGTGCCCAGGTCTATCTTTAATAAAGGTGATAAGCTCGATGGCATTTTTTGTGGAACGCTTTCGCGAAAATTTTAAATCTCCAGACGCTATCCGCTCGTCTACAATACTACAGAGCAAATGCACGAGATCTATATTTTTCCACTCATTGTGACCTCCGATATTATAGGTTTCTTTGATTTTTCCCTTATGAAAAATCAAATCAATGGCAGCAGCGTGGTCTCTTACAAACAACCAGTCACGGGTATAATTACCGTCTCCATATACGGGAAGTGCTTTTTCTTCTAAAATATTATTTATGAATAATGGAATTAGTTTTTCGGGAAACTGATTAGGTCCATAATTATTGGAACAATTACTAATAACGTAAGGGAGACCATACGTTTCTCCGTAAGCTCTTACAAAATGATCAGAGCTTGCTTTAGAAGCTGCGTACGGTGAATTAGGATCGTATGACGTAGTTTCTGTAAATAATCCTTTTTCACCCAGAGTGCCGTAAACTTCATCGGTGCTTATATGATAAAATAAATAGTCCTTATCATTATTTGCCCAATTTGAGACACAAGCATTGAGAAGATTCATAGTACCTATAACATTTGTTTTTACAAACGCCAAAGGATCCTTAATGCTTCTATCTACGTGGGACTCCGCAGCAAGGTGGATGACTCGGTCAAACTCGTATTTCTTAAAAAGACTCTTTATTTCCTCAGCATCATTGATGTCCGCTCTTAAAAAAGAATAATTAGAAGCGTTCTCAATATCTCCAATATTCTCTAGATTTCCTGCATAACTCAGGTTGTCTAAATTAAAAATATGATACTCAGGATACTGCTCGACAAATAGTCGCACCACGTGCGATCCTATAAAACCAGCGCCACCTGTGATCAATACTTTCATTATAATCTACCGTCTACGTTTTGGCTCAAAACACCTTTTACGTCATAAATGACAGAATTTTCATTCTTGAATTTATCTAAATCCATCGCACTAAACTCTTTATGAGATACTGCGTGCACAATAGCGTCAAACTTCATATCTGGAGCCTCTGTCACTGCCTTTAAACCATACTCGTGTTTTACTTCTTCAGTATTTACCCAAGGATCAAAAATGGTGATCTTTATACCGTACTCTTTTAAGCTATGAATGACATCCACAACTTTAGTGTTTCTAACATCTGGGCAGTTTTCTTTAAAGGTGATACCCAACATTAAAATCTCAGCACCTTTTACTCTAATGTCATTTTGTAACATAAGCTTTACAACTTCCGCCGCTACATAAGATCCCATACTGTCATTGAGTCTCCTCCCTGCGAGTATTATTTCTGGGTGATAACCTAATTCTTGAGCCTTTTGAGCGAGATAATAAGGGTCTACGCCTATACAATGCCCGCCTACTAATCCTGGTTTAAATGGGAGAAAATTCCATTTTGTACCTGCTGCTTCTAAAACATCGTGGGTGTTAATCCCCATAAGATTAAAGATTTTGGCGAGTTCATTTACAAAGGCAATATTAATATCGCGCTGTGAATTTTCTATAACCTTTGCTGCCTCAGCAACTTTTATTGTAGGTGCAAGATGTGTTCCAGCTGTGATTACAGACGCATATAATGCATCTACCTTTTTACCTATTTCTGGAGTACTCCCCGCGGTAACTTTTAATATTTTTTCAACGGTGTGCTCCTTATCTCCTGGATTAATTCGTTCTGGAGAGTACCCCACAAAGAATTCTTGGTTAAATTTGAGTCCGCTTACTTTTTCTAAAACAGGTACACACTCATCTTCCGTAACACCAGGATATACTGTGCTCTCATAGATAACGATATCACCTTTCTGAAGAACTTTCCCAACGGTCTCACTACTTTTATATAATGGCGTAAGTACAGGACGATTATTTTTATCTACCGGCGTTGGAACGGTGACTATATAATAAGTACAATCTGCGATATCTTTTAAATCATCAGAACAGAACAATCCATTCTCTGAACTACTGTTTTCCTTAAGCACCGCTTGCAGAACTTCATCAGAAACTTCTAGTGTTGTATCAGTTCCCCCTCTAAGTTCTTTAATTCTTTTAGAATTGATATCAAAACCAACAACGTCATATTTGGTTGCAAAAAGTCTTGCAAGTGGAAGACCCACGTAACCCAGACCTATAATTCCTATTTTTACTTTGGACATTTTTATATATGTTACATTTTCGCGAGAGCGGAAAAATTATACTTTTATTTTAGATTATTCCAGTACCAAGCCATCGCCTCCTTGAGGCCGTCTCTTATGCTAAATTGAGGGTCATACCCCACGTTTTCTCTTGCCTTATTGATACTTGCTAAACTGTGAGGTACATCTCCTGCACGTTCAGGACCATAAGAGACCTCCACATCTGCAATCTTTGAATCAAACTGACTCAATTCTTCTTTTAAAATAGCAACCAGTTCATTCAAGTCTGTGCGATCTCCATATGCTACATTATAAACAGTATTTATAGCCGACTCATTTTCTGTAAGCATTGATCTAAGATTCATTTCTATAACATTATCAATATAGGTGAAATCCCTAGAAAAGGTTCCATCACCATTCATAACAGGCGAAGTATGATTCATTAGGAGTTTTGTAAACTTGGGAATGACGGCTGCATAGGCTCCATTTGGGTCTTGCTTCCGTCCAAAAACATTAAAATATCTTAACCCTATACATTCTATTCCATAGGTCTTGCTAAAAACATCTGCATACAACTCATTTACATATTTTGTAATTGCATAAGGAGATAACGGCTTTCCTATTATATCTTCTACCTTCGGTAAACCTTTTGAGTCTCCATATGTAGAAGAACTTGCGGCGTAAACAAAACGTTTAATACCTTTATCCTTTGATGCCACGAGCATATTCAAAAAGCCGCCAACGTTTACATCATTTGAGGTGATAGGATCATTTATCGATCTAGGTACGGAACCCAGCGCCGCTTGATGCAATACATAATCGGCATTTTCTACTGCTTTTCTGCAGTCATCGATGTTTCTTATATCGCCTTTCAAAAAGGTGAAATTATCTTTATCAATAATTGCGTTAAGATTGTATTTATGTCCCGTCGCAAGATTATCTAAGCAGGTTACTACCGCCCCATTTTCTACGAGGACCTCGCAAATATTTGATCCTATAAATCCAGCGCCGCCGGTTACTACTATTTTCTTTTTTGATAATTGCCCTAATAAGTTGTCAAGCATTTTATAAAATTTTCGGCAAATATACGTCTTCTAAAAATGTGTCATCATGTTTGCATTTTACAAAACATTCACAGAACTCGTTAAACTTGTTATAAACCCACTTCTTCTCTATTGATCTGCATTCTATCTCATTACCTTTAAAGAAATAAAAAAAAATACCAATGAATTATTTAAATCTAGATAAAAAGAAAACGCAAAATACCGTTGAGGCACTGAACAAGCTTCTTGCCGAATATCACGTATATTATCAAAAACTACGTAATTTTCACTGGAATGTTTCTGGCGAAAACTTTTTTGACCTTCACGTAAAGTTTGAAGAACTATATGATGAAGCAAAATTGAAAATAGATGAAATTGCAGAGCGCATCTTAACGTTGAGATTCCAACCTGTAAGTAACTTTTCTGATTACCTCAAAGCATCAGATATTAAGGAATCTCCTTCAGACCTATCTGATAGAGAAATGGTAGACGCTATTTTAGATGATCACGGGACATTGCTGACTCAATTAAGAGAGGTGGTAGACCAAGCAGATAAAGGTGGAGATGAAGGAACTATAGATTTAGTAGGTGCCTACATCAGAGAATTAGAAAAAACAAGTTGGATGCTGGATGCGTGGAGAAAAAACACTTCATCTACCTATAAAAAGGCTTAAAAAGTAAAAGTCCCGCGATGCGGGACTTTTTTTAATGATAATTAGACGTAACAGCAATTAATAATTTCTCACCTTAGTTAAGGTTCTTATTCATCATTTGGTGTAAAGCTGTATTCAGGTATTTTACCCACTGCACCTTTAAAAAATTTGTGTATAAGCGCCATATCCTCATCTATATTTCCAGAAGGATATAAGGGTTCGGAAATTCTGTGGAGTTTACTCCCAAAATCAAAAGCAACCATGATAATAGGTACGTTTGCAGCAAGCGCTATATAATAAAAGCCAGTTTTTAATGTATCTACTTTTTTCCTAGTACCTTCTGGGGCGATGGTGAGTCTAAATTCTTCTTTGTCTTCAAAAACTTGAGCGATCGCTTGTACTTTGTCTTGTCCTGGCGTCCTGTCTATGGGCGCGCCACCCATTGCTTTAAAAATGGGACCCATCGGTCCTTTAAATAGTTCTTTCTTTCCGATAAAGTTTATTTTGACACCAAGGTATGTTCGAAGCAAAATCCCCATATAGAAATCGTGCCAACTTGTATGCGGTACTGCAATCACAACGGCTTTCTTTACCGTATCTTCAGAAAAATTTCCTTCTGTTTTCCAACCTAAAATATCCTTATATATAAATTTTGCTAAACCCATTATTTATTCTTTTCAAAAATTCTTCTTGCGTTTTCTAAGTCTTCTGGCGTATCTATACCTATAGCCAAATTGTCTGAATACACCATTTTTATTTTCTTACCATATTCTAAAAATCTGATACATTCTATTTTTTCTGCAGCTTCTAGCGGTCGCATCGGTAATCTAGCGAAATCTAGAATTGCTTGTTTCCTGAATGCATATATACCCTTATGTTTATAGGTTGTTACATTGACCTCTTTATCTCTAATAAATGGCAAGGGCGATCTGGAAAAATAGAGCGCAAAATTATTTGCGTCTGTAATGACCTTCACATTATTTGGATTGAGAATATCTTCCTCCTTTTGCAAAGGCATCATAACACTAGCCAAGTCGATATCGCCAGCATCATCCCCGTAGAATACGTCAAGCACCGGAGCGAGATCTTCTCGGGTTGTAAAAGGCTCATCACCTTGCACATTCACTACAATGTCAATATTTAGGCCCGCGACAGCTTCTGCAATACGATCACTACCACACTCGTGCGCTGCAATACTTTTAATCACCTTGCCCCCTTCTGAGGTGACGGCATCATAAATAATATCGCTGTCGGTAACTACATACACTTCATCAAAAAGTCCCGTAGCAACAGCGCTCTCATAAGTGCGCACAATTACTGGTTTGCCACAGAGATCCTGCATCATTTTGGCAGGAAAACGGGTTGCGGCATAACGAGCAGGTATCATCGCAATAATGCGCAATTTTTGACTCATAAGTGGTCTGGTGGTTTTTACGCTTTCGCGAAAGCGGCCAATTAAAAATTATCCTACAAAAATAAACATTTACTTTTTTCGCAACTTCCTTACGAATCGCCAAACAAGTCCAAAAACAAGTAATAATAAAATTACAGCCAATACTGGGGAAAAGATACTCGCTACAGAAACTGTAGTCGCAGCAACCGTCTCTGCTCCCGCAACCAAAGGATTTGCAATACCTCCAGTAGTTGCGGTAGACGTTAATCGTGTGGCACTTGTGGTTCCAGAAACAGCTGCTGCAGCTCCTCCTCCCGCAATAATAGCAAGCGCCCAGGTAAACGTGGGATTCATATCTCCCATAGTGGCAACCATAAGTAAGGTTCCAGCGACCGCGGCAAGCGGAACTGAAATCGTATCTAATGCGTTATCTACCCAAGGGATAAAATAAGCTCCCACCTCAAAAACTGTAGCAACACTCAGTAAAATCAATGCTGGATATCCGCCTACCCATTCCCAAGATCCATTTACAGGAAACCAGCCAAAGTGGGCTGCGAGACTTAATACTAAAAGAGGTACAAATACCCTAAATCCCGCAGAGGCAGCTAGTGAAAAACCTAATAGTATGCTAATAATTAATTCAAAACTCATTACTCGTTGTTTTGGATAAACATATCATCTTTAAAGCCTATAAGATATAATTTATCTTTTGCTCTTGTCATTGCCGTATATAACCAGCGCTGATAATCTTTATTCATACCTTCTGGAAGATAAGGTTGCTCAATAAAAATAGTAGACCACTGGCCCCCTTGAGATTTATGACACGTAATGGCATACGAAAATTTAACCTGTAGCGCGTTGAAATATTTATTACTCTTTATTTTCATAAATCGCTTGTAATTAGATTTTTCATCTGCATAATCCTTTTGCACTTCCTTATACAGGGTGTCTCCGGATTCGTAGGGAAGCGAGGGTGTTTCCATTGTTAATACATCGAGCATAATCACCGTTTCAAAAGGTGACATCTGTGGGTAGTCTACCATTTGTACTTTTACCTCCGCAAAGCGAAAACCATAAAGCTCCTTAATACCTAATATTTCTAACACTTTTATAATGTCTCCATTTGCAATAAAACCGGCATCGCTCTTTGCATCTACCCAGTAGTAATTATTCTTAACCACCATAAGATGATCACCAGATGAGATTTCTTCTTCTTGAAAAAGAATTCGCGTTCGTATCTGCTGATTGTAGAGATTTGCCCGTTTATTTGATCGTACGATAATTGCCGTTTCCTCAGTTCCCACTTGAGCATAAGAATCGTTTATTGCGTCCATAATCTCGTGACCATCTACTAAGCGTATGATGTCTGGATAATTTTTAAGATCAAATTTATAGTCTTCATAAAACCCTTCAGACATTTGCTCACGAAGTTCTGTCGCGTTCATTAGGATACCGCTATCCTCTGCCTGGCGCATCACTTCATCTAGTTGTATGGTATCTACATTTTTATTGTATTGTAATGATAGAACCTGAGGGTCAAGTGCGGGTGATATATCCAATTTTACGGGAGGCAATTGAGCGTCGTCCCCTACTAGGACCAATTTGCAGTTGTGACCACTATATATAAACTGCATCATATCGTCCAGTAGGGATCCATTATCAAAAATCTTAGAGTCTGTTGCTCTATCAGAAATCATTGAGGCTTCATCTACTATAAAAATACAATTGCGGTGTTTGTTGGGCTGTAACGAAAAAGAGACACCTCCTCCTTTTTCTTTTTTAGGAAAATAAATTTTTCTATGTATGGTAAACGCTTGCTTCTTGCTATAGTTACTTATCACCTTGGCGGCCCTGCCTGTAGGTGCCATTAAAACAAAGGTTCTATTTGCTTGCCATAAGTTTTTGACTACCGTGCCAATAACGGTAGTTTTTCCTGTTCCAGCAAATCCTTTAAGTAAGAACACCTTATCTTTATTTTTATCAAAAATAAATTGCGATAATTGCTCTAAAAGCCTATCCTGCTTTATAGTAGGTGTATGGGCAAAATCCTTGATTAATTGCTGGTAAAATGACCTAGGGTCCTTGATCATAGAAGTAATTTATGACCGCTAAAATACATAAAGGAAAATTGCAGAATTTATTTTTTGTGGCTAAAAAAAAATTGTAGATTTGTTCGATAACGTAACCTATACTAAACATTTTTAGATGAAACTTGTATTACAAATTGTTCTTTGGGTAATTATAGGAGTTCTTTCCTACCTTCTTTTTAACGCTATATATGGCGAAGTAAAATTTAACGAGATCAAAGAGAAGCGCTACAAGGCCGCAATTAGTAATATGCGCGACCTCCGTAAATCTCAGCTTGCTCACAAAACAGTTACAGGTGTATATCAAAAAGATTTTGATAAACTAGTATCATTTATCGACACTGCAGACTTTACATTAACACAACGTAGAGATACTACCGTTCTTGATGAAGAGCAAACTAAAATTTTCCGTGTAGATACCTATAAGGAGATCGTAGTTATTGATACTCTTGGAACTGAGCCTGTAAAGGATCGTTTATTCGGAAGTTCTGATCGTTACAAGACAATGATTAATATCCCTATTGAAGGAATTGATAAGAAATTCCAGATGGACGCAGGTTTTATAGAAAAGAGTGGGACTAGATATCCAGTTTTTGAAATAAGAGTGGATAAAGCAACCCTGCTTTACGATCAGCCTAAAGATTATATAGTGAAAGAAAACCAAGTGGCCTCTGTAGACGGGGTAAGAGGTGAAGCTTTGACCATAGGTTCTATGGAAACTATCAATACGAACAGTAACTTTCCTCAAAGTTACGGTGTAGATGATGATGACCAATAATCAGAAAACAACATCAATAAATAGTCTGTCCATCCAAGTACGCTTAGATGGACTTTCTTTTTTTATTCAAAATACGCTTTCGCGAAAATGTGAATCTTATAAGCATATCCCGTTTCAAAAGACGGTACACGTTCAAAATCTGGTAGAAGCGCTCGAGGGATGCTATGACACTTATCCGGAACTTTCTGATACGTATAATAAAGTAAACGTAGTATACGATAATGATTTATTTACGGTAGTCCCTACTCCTCTCTTTGCAGAAGAAAAAGCCTCGCAATATTTACAGTTCAACACTAAGATTTTAGTAACTGATTTTATTGCTCACGACACCTTAGAAAGATATGATCTGACTACTATTTACATTCCATATACAAATACCAATAATTTCTTTTTTGATACGTATGGTGCATTTGACTACTTTCATAGTAGCACGCTCCTAATTGAATATCTCTTGCCATTAGGAAGTGATATTGCTGAAACTAAGGTGGTCGCTATTGTAAGTAAAAATCATTTTGATATTGTTATACATAAAAAGCAAGAGCTTTTACTAGCAAATCGTTTTGAGATCAAGACTAAAGAAGACTTTATCTATTATATTCTCTTTACCTACGAGCAGCTGGGACTAGATCCTGATAAAGTGGCTCTCTATCTTTCTGGAAAGGTAGAAAGAGATGATGAAAACTACAGTATCGCTTACAATTACATAAGGGACATCCACATGTTAGAAAGTCCATCAACTAGTATCCCTAAAAACGACTTTATCCTAGCCACACTTATATGACACGTATTATTTCTGGAAAATACAAAGGACGTCGTATAGCGGCTCCTAAAAAACTACCCGTACGCCCTACCACAGATATGGCAAAGGAAGCTTTATTCAATATTTTGAAAAATAAGTTTCACTTTAGGGATCTTAGGGTTTTAGACCTTTTTGCAGGTACCGGTAATATAAGTTATGAATTTGCTTCTAGAGGCACCAGCCATATCACCGCTGTTGACGGAAATTATGGGTGTATCCAATTTATTAATAAGACTTCAGAAGAATTTGAATTTACAATTCAAACGATTAAGAGTGACGTCTTTAAATATCTGGAACGCGCTTCTGGAAGGTATGATATCATTTTTGCAGATCCTCCCTACGACATCGATATCAAGGAGTTTGAGAACATAATAACAATGGTATTTGAGGCTCATCTTCTCGCTCAGGACGGACTTCTGATCGTCGAGCACGGTAAGTATACTAAGCTTGACTCATTTATAAACTACGACGACACACGCCATTATGGTGGGAATGCATTCAGCTTTTTTATGCTTCCTGAGAGTGACGAAGAAGAATAAGGGGCTGATTTAGAGGATCTTTATCTCCAAGAACTAGCTACTTATAGACGAACGTCTCATCTTATAACTAGCATGTTTTAAAGCAATTACATTTTTGCGAAAGCAAAAAAAAAGCAGGTCTATAAGCCGGATTCTGTATCCTGATATACATCAAGATCCTTATCATTTATCTGGATGTTGTATTACTACAACATTCTATCTGCCTACCCTCCCACAACGCACGAGTCGCACTTAACTGTGGGTATACTTGGCATTGCACCGCATAGAGTTTACCTGGGTTCGCTACAGCATTACCTGTACATTCTTTCTGTTGCACTTGTCCTACCGCATCCTAAGATGGGTGACGGCCGTTAGCCGCTATGCTACTCTGTGGTGTCCGGACTTTCCTCCATTGCGTAAAACGCAACAGCGATAAGGCGACCTGCTTGCGCAAAGATAAGTTTATAAAAGGGATTAAAATCTATCGTTGTTCATAAGGTCATCTATCTTCTTTGATTCCCACTTATCCCCAAAGAATGGATTCCAATTAAAAGCATCTGCTGCGTGGCCTGCAACGCCCCAGCCCCATCCTAAAATAGGAAATAATGCCCAGGGAAAGCTAGTGGACTTTATATTTAGATAAATAAAAACCGGCACCATTATTAGATATATAGAGGCGTGTATATAGAAGCCCTTAAGTTTCTCTACTTTTTGCTTTGCCCTTTGATAGCGCTTGTCTTCCAGTAATTCCGTCTGTTTTGGTTTAAAAGAGACCTGCTCTACCTGAGTAAGTAATGGGATCCTGACCTTGAATACTTCACCATCATCCAGAACGTCCATCGTGCTATTAGATAATAAATTATAGCGTCTTCTTATATTTAGAAGACCCACACCACTACTCTTCTTTACTACTTGCTTGGTCTGTATATTATTTTCAATAACAAGTTTATTTCCCTCCTCGTAAATTCTTATACTAAGTTTTTTAAGGGGTGTCACCTTATTATGCTTTACCGCATTCTCTAACAATAGCTGCAGGGATAAGGGTACAACTTTGTAATCTGCATTGGAGGCATTTTCGGGGATATCTATCAGAATGCTCTCTTCAAAACGCATTTTGAGAAGGTTCATATACGTTTTTGCAAAAGCGAGCTCCTCGTCAAGAGGAACGAGCTCTTTGCTCTTTTGCTCAAGGACATACCGATACACCTTAGATAAAGAGGTGGTAAACTTTTGTGCTTGTTTTGGGTTCTCTTCTATTAAACTCGCCAGGACGTTAAGGCTATTGAATAAAAAGTGAGGATCAAGCTGATTTTTTAAGGCGTCAAATTGTGCGGAGGCAGCTCCTGCAATTATTTTGGATTGCTTTACCTTATTATCCTGCTTACTCTTCCAATAATAGACTCCATAAAAAATTGAGGTAGCTATTGCAGAAATAATAAGTGGGGAGTAATAGAATTCTATTTTTTCATTAGTAAAAAATACATCAAAGGTCATCCCGTGTACAAAAACCCTTAAAATCAACCGTATGAGGAATACCGTAAGTATAGTCACCCCTATGGCTGATATTACTCCCTTTATAAATTTTTCTTTTTTCCAGAATTGCCCTTTATACTTAGTGAGATAATATTCTATCACATAGGTATTAGCCATATATAAGGAAACAGAAAAAATCTGATTATCTACAAAAAAATCCCAGGCATTATTTCCGTACCACGCGTCTCCATTCAAATATAGAATGACCCCATAGATGACAAAAATACCTATGCCGAGCAGAAATCCTTTGAGAATATGTATTAAAAACCTTTTCATTTCATCCTATTTTGATAGGTCATTTTTTTTCTAAAAATACGGAATAGTTTTAGCTATTTGGCGATTGAATCACTTGAGCTCAATACCCTTACTCCTCTTTTTGGTTTTAATAAGCCAATAGGCGATAAACGTACTTCCAAAAATGGTAGGTAGCAGCCAACTTATGAACGGCGGTAACATTTGATTGGTAACAAGAAACGCTGTGAATGCTGCTATGTAACCTCCAGTAATCTTACCTATATGCATCTGTAAACCCTTCTTACGTAGGGTTGTCAAGTCTTTAAAGTTTTTTAGGTCAAGATATCCATTGATGAGACCAACCACACCAAAGATGATCAAAACCCAGCCCATACCATTTTTATTAAAAACAATAACACCACCAAAAGCTATCATTCCCAATGCAACAATGCCCATCGTAAAAGCAATAATTTTATCCCATATAAGCTGTGACTGCTCTTTAACCCCTACAAAGGCAAGAGCTCTATATCCAGATAAAACTAAATAAATACTGAATATGCCTACCACAAACAAAAATGGCTTGATATGTCCTGGTATTAGGGACGCAACAATGCCAGAAATCCCTGCAATCATCATTGCGTAGTAAAAAATCTTGCCAGATTTTGTATGCCATCGCCCACCTTTTGACGCTATTACAGAAATGGTACCTGCTGCTAGGGAAATAATACCCATAATGGCGTGTATCGCTATAAAAATGGTAAAAAATTGATCGAGTGTCATAGTGCAACGCTTTTTGATAGTACAAAGGTGATGCTTCGTGTATTTTCGCGAAAGCAGAATAGTCCCAACTGTCAGATTATTGACCTCAACTGTAATCTAGAAAACTCAATATCTGCCCCTACTCGCTGCAAGATTAATTATACGTACTACGAAAACGATGTCTTAATAAGCAAAATACATCTAAGGGCAAGCGCTCAGAATAAACTATCTTTGCGCCCTTTAAAATAGACCAATGAAACGCATATTCAACAACTTTACTGAAAATCCAAAGAATGATATCCTCTCGGGACTCACTGTTGCCTTAGCGCTGGTTCCAGAAGCGGTCGCTTTTGCATTCGTGGCAGGCATCCCGCCTCTCGTGGGACTTTATGGTGCCTTTATGATGGGTATTGTTACAGCACTTTTTGGAGGGCGTCCAGGTATGATATCTGGTGCTACGGGAGCAATGGCTGTTGTTATGGTACATATGATTCAAAAAGGAAATGAAGTGGGTGATGCTCTCGCTACACCTATCGAAAACCTTGGGTTACAATGGCTTTTTATTACGTTGCTCTTTGTGGGCGCCATACAGATAACCGCGGGAATCTTTAAACTAGGGAAGTTTGTGCGCCTTATTCCACACCCAGTAATGATGGGATTTGTAAATGGTCTGGCCATAGTCATTTTTATTTCCCAATTGGGCCTTTTTCCTCAGGCAGTTCCAGATGGAGTAAGCTTTTTTGGTAATACAAGTGAATGGTTCTCTGCTATCTTAAGTAGTGGTGCTCTGTGGCTTATGCTTTTATTTGTAGGAATCACGATGCTCATTATGTGGGGGTTACCAAAAATTACAACTAAAGTACCTGCCGCACTTGTTGCGATCGTGGTGGTAGCCGCAATAGTAATTTTAGGAGGTCTCGATATGGGAACGGTAGGGTCATTTATAAGAGATGGAGGAGGCACAGGACTTCAAGGAGGACTACCCCAATTTCAAATTCAGATTTTTGACAGTGTTGTCATTAATACTATTATAGATAACCAAGGAACCATATTTGCCACTGCATTCTTACTCGCAGCCGTGGGATTGATAGAGTCATTAATGACTCTTAATCTAGTAGATGATATCACAGAAACTCGAGGGTCTGGTAACAGAGAATGTGTAGCTCAGGGAGGGGCGAATATTCTTAACGGTCTCTTTGGCGGTATGGGTGGTTGTGCAATGATAGGTCAGTCTATCATAAACGTAGAGTCTGGAGGACGCGGTCGTCTTTCCGGTGCTGTAGCAGCGATTGCACTACTTTGTTTTGTTCTTTTTGGTGCTCCATTAATTGAGCAAATTCCTATCGCAGCACTGGTGGGTGTAATGTTTATGGTAGTGATTGGTACATTTGCCTGGTCAAGTTTCAGAATTTTAAATAAAATTCCGCTTGCAGATGCTTTTGTACTTATCGCTGTTTCTGCGATCACCGTTTGGCAAGATCTAGCAATTGCAGTAATAGCAGGTGTTATAATGAGTGCACTCGTCTTTGCCTGGAAAAATGCAACAATGATACGCGCCCGTAAGAGTATTAAAGAAGATGGGACTAAAGTATATGAGATCTGGGGGCCACTATTCTTTGGGTCTATTCAAAACTTTAATTCAAAATTTGACGTGCGCACAGATCCAGATAACGTTGAAATAGATTTTATAGAGTCGCGGGTAAATGACCATTCTGGAATAGAAGCCCTTAGAGGTATCGCAAATAAATATCTAGATGCAGGAAAGGAGATAAAACTCAAACACCTCAGTCCAGAATGTAAGTCGTTACTATTAAAGGCAAATCCAGAATTTGACACAGTTATAGAAAGTGCAATAGACGACCCACGTTATCACGTTGTTTCCGATTTGATGGATAGCGAAGTTTAAGAGAATTTTAAATAATCTGAATAACTTGGTTTGCTACTCACTTTGCTACATCCTCGACAGGTTTTGGAGCACTTGAGTTGGGCATATTAACAGCGGTTGTTTCCCGCTTTTCATTACAATTCCTCATTCCGCTATCGCTTCATTGCGGGATTTTCATTGCAATCGGGGCTAGAAAAAAATGGATTTTGCATTTAATACAATTGTGCACAAAATGACTCTATATTAGACGCTGGTACTTCAAAAAAAAAGTACTACTTGAGAATCCTGGCTAAAAATTAATTAAATTGAACTCCGTCTGGAGAAATTCTTCTAGGTACGTCCTTTTCCCCTTTTAGCTCCTCCAAGACTTCTTTAGTCTTTCCTTGAAAGATCTTATTTATAAGCTCTCTAAAGGAATCAAAATCTACCGCATAAGAGAGACCTACACCTTGTGTGTACCCTTCTGTTTCCCCTATGAACTGGATGTCCGTCTGTCTATTAAAAACTTTAGCCCTTAGGGTACCATCTTCATTCAGTAAAAAATCAATTTCTACATCTCCTACAATCACGCTCTCACTGACTCCACCTGTAGGCACACCTACTTTTCCATTGATCAAAATTCTATTTGAGATTTGAGTAGATAAGGTAATTCCTACCCTTCCCGCAGATTGAAAATCCTGACTAGGGTCACGCTCAGCTTGTTGAAGATCGAGGCCTACGTCAAAAATACTACTATCATCATTAAACAAGATTCCTGATAATACAGATGATGTAGTTTCCAATAAATTATTAACGGCAGCACTCGCTGTAATAATAGTACTGTTACTGAGAAACGTCCCTTGCGATACGAGAGAAATAGCATTAATTTCTTTTGCATTTCTGTCGCTTAGTCTATAATCAAGTTCGCTAGTAAAAGTACTCGCCGCCCCAGGAAATTCTATGTCGAACGTAATATCTGGCTTTAAAAGTTCACCATTAAGATTGATCACTACATCTACGGGTATTTTTCTATTAATTGCGGTAGTCTCTAATAATATACTTGGATTTGCCTGCGTTCTATAAATTGCACTTACATCGAGCAATGCCTTCGTAGGGTCACCGTTCCAGCGTATGTTTGCATCCTGCTGAAGGATAAACTCTTTATTTACAAAGCCTCCATATTTAAAATTGAAAAGTCCGCTCAGGGCAATAAAATCCCCATTCATTTGGAACTTCCCATTAGTATCTAGTTCAATAAACAGGGTTCCTACCCCTCTACCTTTTAAGGTACTTCCTGTGGTTTTATCAACGACCACAAGAATCTCTGCATCCGTATCAATATCGAGGTCAAAATTTACTGAAAGCCCTTTGGGTGTTTCTTGAATAAAACGTTCGCCTTTAATTTTTGCAAGTTTTTCTTCTGGGCTCAAAAAGGTAATATACGAGCTATCGCCAAGTGCCTCTGAGTCGTCTATAGGTATATTAAATACCGTACCTCTGGCTGTTTCGGCAAAAACATCTATGACGAGATTATCTGTAGGTCCCTTAATGAAAGCTTCTCCTTCCATATATGCTGTACCGTAGTAAAGGGATTCTATTTCTTCCTTGGTATCCAGAATAAGTAACCGTGTTGCATCTATACCCAGATCGAGATTCCAGTCACTAAAGGACTTGTGACTTATAGTACCATTGAGTGCGCCTAAGGTCTTATATTTTACATCCTCTAGTTGTATAGCCTCAAATATGAATGATTGTTTATCAAGTCTTACATCACTGATCCCTTTAAAATCATAATTCACATTAAGATACGGTATACTCATTCCTGCATCCTCTAACCGAAGATTCCCATTGATATCTGGATTTTTATAATTACCAGTGACGGAAGCTCTCCCGCTCACCAGACCACGTATATTATCTACGACGCCCTTACCCATCGGGTTAAAAGGACTTAAGTCTACATCTTCAAGGTTTACTCGAAGATCTATTGTAGGTGAGCCAGAGGCATCTATGTTTCCTTTAGCCGTAAGGGACTTTATGCCCTCCCGTACAAGTTTTGCATCTATCTCATAGTTAGATAAAGAAGCATTGCCTCGTACATCCAGATCTAATTCTCCAAAATAGGAATCATTAATCTCAAGTTGTTTTATAGAAAGCGTTGAATTTGGAAAATAGGCTCCATCCTTTTGAAGTAGGTCTAGATTACCATTTATACGACCGCCTAATTTTATACTGTCGAGGTCTGGAGTAACTTTAGCGAGATCTACATTTTTGAAGTTTGCCTTGATATCCTTGTAAGTGCTATCACGCAAAACGCCCCTTAAGTCAATACGTTCATCCTTATGAGTGAGCGCTATGGTCTGAATATCTACATCTTTGAAATTATTATCAAAAACCAAGCTGTTCCTATTGTTATTCTCTTCATTGATAAACCACGGACTCTCTTTAAAAATAATTTTAGATTTTTTAAATCCTAAAACAGAATTTCCGTCTTTATTGATGGTATGATAGAGCGATAGATCAAAGACATCATCATTGCGCTTTCCTCCCGTGAACTCAGACCTCATAAAAAGCGTGTCCTGCAATGTCACATTAATTAGACTAAAACCAGATACTGCATAAAACCCTGAGTTCACACTATCTGCTGCTATGTACGTATTAAAAAGTGGATTCTTATTATCAACCCTAACTTCTATCTTCTGTGCCATATACCCGAAGGCATCTATCTGAGGAGATTTAAAAACAAGTTTGAATTCGGATTCGTCTGCTACCACGCTTCCCCTGATAATAGTCTCAGGTTCGAACTCGATCTCTGGAACAAAGACCTCTACTATTTTATTATTTATAGTAAATTCAAAATCCATAAACTGTCCCTGAGTGAGCACTTCAGGCTGATAATTAGTATAAAGACTTCCTATGGCATTTTTAAATAAAGGCACTACTTCAGAAAATTTGAACTTACCACTTACAGATCCACTTATAATGTCTGAGGAATTTATAGCGATCGTTCTGACATCATTTTCGTTAAAGACAGAAGTAATATCAAAATCCTTAAATGTATAGGTCTTATTTCTGTTCTCAAAGCTAGCATCCTCAAAGGCTATTCTGCCGGATGCATCCTCAATTCCATTTCCTTTAAGGACGACTACGACATTGCCCCTAAGAATGGCAATGCTATCTTTTGAAAAATTAAGTTTGCTCAGATCTGCATAGTCTATCTGCGCCTCTAAATCATAGCTATCAAACTCTTTAGAAATATCGATGATACCGTTAATCTTACCTGTTGCATTAGGATCATTTAAAAGGATCTCCCCATCAAAAACTGGACTTGTTAAATTACCAAATACCGTAATATCGCTGTACTGATAGTCATTAAAAACAATGCTCGAAATCGTTCCAGATACTTTGGTATTTAGATTTTCTTGTATAAAACCTTTCCCATCTACGTCTACATCCAGTGTGACTTTTCCTAAACGTTCATTACCTATAAATCTACCAAGATTGAAGTCCCTGAACTTAAGATTGCCTTCATAAGCTGCGTTTTCAGAGTTCTGAAGTCCTTTTAAGATAATATCTAGATATGCTCCACCTAAGACAGTATTCACGCTTCCATCGACTACGACTCGATTTTTAGAAATTGTATTTTCCCCTGTAAAGCTCAAGGCTCCAAGCCTTGCTATTTGAGTTGGAAGTGAGGATAAAACTTCAGGAAGAAGTCTCTTAAGATCAAAATAACTACTTTGAAATGAGGTATATTTTCCACGCATTTCAAACTCTTTATCATTGAAAGCATTATCAAAATAAACATCCCCTACGATAACAGAACTGTCCATTCCGCGTAGCTCTAGGTTTGGAACTCTAAAATCATTGAGATGCCCTGATAGATTCCCTTTGAGAGAAATCTTAATATCTGGAGCAAGACCATCATAAAATGGGATAATATCGTTTGTAGATATTTCTGCTTTCGCGAAAGCGGCCTCAACCTCAACCAGCGTATTAAAATCATCTAAGGCCCCATCTGAAGTATCCATAGTAATGTCGCCCTCGATCTCAGAATCTTCTGTAGTTAAACGCAAACCTTTCACCGAAATTAGATCTGGGTCGTAATGAAAGTCACCTACAAGAGATGTTATCTGGTAGCCCCGCACCGCATCAAAACTTAGTTCTTCAATACGGGAATCTACAGACTCATTTTTAAGATAAAAATTTTCCCATATCGTAGCGACATTTCTATAATCAAGGACAATAGGATTATCGAGCTGTTCATTTGTATAGGTAAACCTGCTTTCTGAAATATCAATCTCATCAGAAGACAAGATAAAATCCCTTGTTCTCTGACTATTTGGTGTAGAAAATTTTCGGGAAAATATGGAAAGGTTATCTGAAGTATCACCTTTATATTTGGTGAGATAGAACTCGACACCTTCTAAGCTTATATCTCCCAGCTCCATAGTGCCATTTATAATATTCTGAACGCTGAACACGCTAGTTGCAAGTGTTCGAGCATATATCATAGTGTCCTGCTTATGATCCTTGATTAAAGTTCCTTTTACAAGAACATCACCGTTCCACTTGAGACCTACTTTATCTAGGTAAATCTCGGTTCCATACTGTTTGTTGAGACGGTCAGTAACTTTTTTTGCAACATTGGTTTGTACCGCGGGAATAGAAAAAATGATAAGTAAGAGCCCAAAAAGCAACAGCAATATCAGAAGACTGCGGAGTGCTATTTTTTTAAATTTCCTGATAGTGCTTAATGTTTTAACTTTGTAGGCATACTGCAACTTACGTGCCTAATGAATACTGCTATTAATAATTGTTACATACTCGCAATAGAATCGTCTTGTGATGATACTGCGGCTGCTATTTTACACAACGACAAGGTACTTTCTAATGTTGTTGCAAACCAAGCAATTCATCAGGAATTTGGAGGAGTTGTCCCTGAACTTGCCTCACGTGCTCACCAGCAAAATATAGTACCCGTAGTAACGGCTGCTTTAAAAAAAGCAAATATCGATAAAAAGTTACTTAATGCCGTTGCATTTACGAGCGGGCCTGGACTTATGGGATCACTTTTAGTAGGGACTTCTTTTGCAAAGTCCTTATCGCTAGGATTAGATATCCCGCTTATAGATGTAAATCATATGCAGGCTCATCTACTGGCACATTTCATAGATGAGGAAGGTTATAAAAAGCCTCCTTTTCCATTCTTAGGAATGACCATATCTGGAGGTCATACTCAAATAGTAAGAGTAGATAATTATTTTGAGATGGAAGTAATAGGTGAGACTATAGACGATGCCGTAGGGGAAGCCTTTGATAAAAGTGCCAAACTTTTAGGACTTCCTTATCCTGGAGGACCACTTATAGATAAGTATGCTAAGCTTGGGAACCCTGAGGCGTTCACCTTTACCAGACCTAATGTGGGTGAACTCAACTTTAGCTTTAGCGGTCTCAAAACGCAGATAATGTATTTTGTGCAAAAACAAACTCAGGCAGACCCGAATTTTATAGATAATCACAGAGATGATATCTGTGCATCCATACAACATACTATCATAAATATATTAATTCACAAACTTAAGAAAGCTGCAACGCTCACCGGAATAAATCATATTGCAATAGGAGGTGGCGTTTCGGCTAACAGTGGCATCAGGAAAGCTCTCAAAGATGGAGAAGAAAAATACGGCTGGACTACCTACTTACCTAAATTTGAATATACCACTGATAATGCTGCGATGATTGGTATTGTAGGATATCTGAAATATCTTGAACTCGAAAATAAATCATCTTATAATGGGAATGCGCTTATGGCACAATCAAGACTCAAAATCTAAATATGCAATTATTTTATAGCAGCACTATTACTCCAGAATCAAACACATATACGCTGCCTCGCGACGAGAGTAAGCACGTTATACGAGTGCTAAGAAAAAGGATAGGTGATATAATAAATCTTACTGATGGAAAAGGCTATCTCTATACTTCTGAGATAGAAGATAGTAATCCTAATAAATGTAAACTATCAATACTAAGTGCAACGTATCAAGAACCAAGAGGTTACGAATTACATATTGCTATTGCACCCACTAAATTAAATGATAGATTTGAATGGTTTCTTGAAAAAGCTACAGAAATAGGAGTAACAGAATTTACACCACTACTTTGTGATCACAGCGAGCGCAAGAGCATTAAAACGGAGCGATTTGAGAAAATAATTCAAAGCGCAATGAAGCAATCATTACATTATCACCTACCGAAACTCAACAAACTCACGACTTTCTCAGAATTTTTAAATGAGAACTCTGGTAAAAATGATCTCTTTATCGCACATTGTGAGGACGGTAGGAAAGAACTCTTTCAAAAACGTATAGTAGCTGGAAAAAAAATAACCATTCTTATAGGGCCTGAAGGAGATTTTTCAAACAAAGAAATTAGAACGGCACTTGAGAACAAACTACTTCCCATATCCCTAGGAGACAGCAGGTTACGTACAGAGACCGCGGGAATCGTAGCGTGCCATACAGTAGCCCTCGTCAATCAAAAATAATGGGGTATCCCCTACTCAAAAAGAATTCTCCTTAAAATACTTGTAATTTTTCTTTTGGTTTTCATACTAGAAGTTGTTTATTTGCTCGCCGTCTTTTTTTAGGACAATAGTGCACCCAACTTATTAATAACTAATTAGTTAGATGAAATTAAGTAATTTTATCAAGTTGGTGGCACCCTATATTCCCGCGCTCGCGAGCGTTCTGGGGATGCTGTTAATAGTGATGGGGCTTATTACATACTTCCCAGAAGACCGAATAAGTCAGCTTGAAAATATCACCTATTTAGTCTGTATTTTAAGTGCTCTCTTAGTTGTAATTATTCTTTTTTTCATTCTCAATCAAACTAATCAATTGCGATACCGTGGGGATCATCTCAATAAGGAAATCTCTAGCCTCACACAGAAGTTGCATTACTTCAGGGATATTGCAGATTTGCTCGTTAGGTCAAAAGTCTGGGCTCCGGGACTCAAAGAATATATAGATGATGAATTTGCGGGGCTCAATTACTTTAATGTTAAGGAGTTTTACAAAGGCCGCTCTAAGCTCGCTGTAGAATATATGGAAGAAAAAGACAGATATGGTGATACAGAAAGTCTATATCTTGAGACCAAGGCCATCCTCCTTAATAATCCTAAACAGAGTAAGACAGAACATTATATGAACCCTAAGACCTATGACCAAGCGATTCTCGAAAAATGGGTAGAGCACTCCGTGGGCTCTGGTTTAAATCATTTTTTTGGGTATAAATATAATAACCTCAAAGAAGAGCTGGACGTGCAGCGTGTATTTGAGAGACATCAGGAAAAGATTGTGAGTTATGCAGTACAGATTGATACAGTGCGCTATCAGGATTTTGGCTTTAGTGAAGATTTACTCTCAAAACTAGGGGCCCATTTAAGCGAGGAGCTATTGCCACGTTTATTAGAACTGACCGTGCAATCACACCGGAAGGTACCTAGTATAGTAATTTTTGCCTTCTTGATGCTCGTGGCCTTAGTTGTTTTTGGCGTTTTTCAACCTATCGTGACCATTCTTTTTGGGTTACCAGTTATTTTCAATTTTATCTCCATTGCCACAGTACTAGGGATGCTTTTATTTATGATGCTGTCCATTTACCCTTTTGTATCAAAGCAAATAAATAAATAAGTTAGACGTTATCACATTTTTAATCTTTTTGAGCAGTAGGTTTCAGTAGATCAGCAAGGGTTTGTTCCCGCTTTTCATTGCAACTCCTCGTTCCGCTGCCGCTGCACTGTGGGGTTTACATTACAATCGGGACTAGCAGGATATTTTGTGATTTCTTTAAATTTTTTTTCGCTCTATTCTCCTAAAAAATGTGCGGCATCCCCCTTATAGCGCTATATCATCTAATGACCTTAAAATGAGTATTTAGTACGTCTTTATCATTTTCGCGAAAGCTCAAAAAGCACCCATAATCTTAATCTATTCTTAACAGTTTTACATCGCGCTCTGGCTTTCTAATCTAGTCTCAAAATGGTAAATTTGCTGTTTTGAAAATTTAATGGCAGAGACAGAAGAAATGATAGAAGTTTATGGTGCTAGAGCCCATAATCTCAAAGATATAGACGTTATGATTCCTCGAGAGAAACTAGTGGTTATCACTGGTCTTTCAGGCAGCGGCAAAAGTTCTCTGGCTTTTGATACTATTTATGCAGAGGGACAGCGACGTTATATCGAAACATTTTCTGCCTACGCCCGTCAGTTCTTAGGTGGTCTTGAGCGTCCAGATGTTGATAGGATTTTAGGCCTTTCTCCTGTTATCGCTATAGAACAGAAAACTACGAGTAAGAGTCCGCGTTCTACCGTGGGTACCATTACAGAAATTTACGACTTTTTACGCCTTTTGTATGCGAGAGCAAGTGATGCATATAGTTACAATACCGGCGAGAAAATGGTAAGTTATAATGATGAGCAGATACAAGAACTCATCACAGAGACCTACCAAGGGAAACGGATATTAGTTCTCGCACCCGTGGTGAGATCCAGAAAGGGACATTACCGTGAGCTCTTTGAGCAGATTGCTAAGCAAGGTTTTGTAAAAGTACGTGTAGACGGAAAAGTACTGGACCTCGTTAAAGGAATGAAAGTGGACCGTTACAAGACCCACGACATTGAGATTGTCATAGACAGAATGCAAGTGCAACAGGTAGATGATGATAAGCGATTGCGGGACACTATACACACGGCAATGTACCACGGAGATGACGTCTTGATGGTATTAGATCACGAGACAGAGGCTACCCGATATTTTAGCAGGAATTTAATGTGCCCTTCTACGGGTATCTCCTATCCCAATCCAGAACCAAATAACTTTTCGTTTAATTCCCCAAAAGGTGCTTGCCCTAATTGCAACGGAATAGGCGAACTCTATGAGGTAAATGAAAAAAAATTAATACCAGATCCTAAAAAGTCTATAAAATCTGGTGGTATTGAGCCCCACGGAGCTCATAAGAATAATTGGATTTTTAAACAGCTGAAGCTTATTGCAGACAGATACGGGTTTAAACTTACAGATCCGATAGAGAGCATCCCAAAAGATGCCTTACAGTTTATACTTTACGGGGGAAATGAAAAGTTTTCTGTAGCGTCTAAAACGTTAGGTGTTACCAGAGACTATAAAATAGATTTTGAAGGGGTAGCCCACTTTATTGAAAATACATTTAATAATAGTGATTCTACCTCTCTGCAGAGATGGGCAAAGGGCTATATGGATAAAGTACCGTGTAGCGTTTGTGAGGGATCGAGACTGCGCAAGGAATCACTCTATTTTAAAGTAGATGATAGCAGCATTGCAGATCTAGCTAATATGGATATTCTTGAACTTCAGAAATGGTTTGTGGACCTAGAAAAAAGAGTGTCTAAGAAACAGATAAAAATTGCTTCGGAAGTTATCAAGGAAATAAAAACAAGATTACAATTTCTTGTAGATGTAGGTCTCACTTATCTCAATTTAAATAGAAGTTCGAAATCGCTTTCTGGAGGAGAGGCTCAACGTATACGCCTAGCAACACAGATAGGTTCTCAACTAGTAGGGGTTCTTTATATACTGGATGAGCCCAGTATAGGGCTGCACCAGAGGGATAATGAAAAACTCATCAATTCTCTTATTGCATTGAGGGACATCGGTAATTCTGTAATTGTAGTTGAGCACGACAAGGATATGATAGAGCGTGCAGATCACGTTATAGACATAGGACCTAAAGCGGGTAAGTATGGTGGAGAGATCATAAGCGAGGGAACTCCTGAAGAATTACTCAGGCACCATACCCTTACCGCTCAATATCTCAATGGGGAAAAGGAAATTGAGGTGCCCAAATCTAGAAGGGATGGAAATGGAAAATTTATTGAACTAAAAGGTGCTACGGGAAACAACTTAAAAAATGTTTCTATTAAAATACCCTTAGGTAAAATGATCGCTGTCACAGGCGTTTCCGGTAGTGGGAAATCAACACTCATAAACGAGACCTTATATCCCATCATGAACGCCCATTACTTTAATGGTGTAAAAGTGCCAATGCCTTATAAAAGTATAAAAGGACTAGACCATTGTGATAAAGTCATAGACATTAATCAATCACCGATAGGTCGTACCCCTAGATCCAATCCAGCAACGTATACTGGAGCCTTTGGCGAGATTAGAAGTCTTTTTGCAAAAACTCCTGAAGCGCTCATAAGAGGGTACAAACCGGGTCGCTTTAGTTTTAATGTGAGCGGCGGAAGGTGTGAGACCTGTAAAGGAGGAGGTCTACGTGTGATAGAAATGAATTTTCTGCCCGATGTTTATGTAGAGTGCGAAACCTGCCAAGGGAAGCGTTTTAACCGCGAAACTTTAGAAATACGCTATAAGGGAAAGTCTATTGCAGACGTGCTGGAGATGACCATTGCAGATGCAGCAGAGTTTTTTGAACCCATTCCTAAGATTTACAGAAAGCTCAAAACCATAAAAGATGTTGGTCTGGGCTATATAACTCTAGGCCAACAATCTACCACTCTTTCTGGGGGTGAGGCACAGCGCATAAAACTGGCTACTGAATTGAGCAAAAGGGATACAGGAAATACATTCTACATACTCGATGAGCCCACAACAGGGTTACATTTTGAAGACATAAGAGTACTTATGGATGTGCTTAACAAGCTTGTAAACAAAGGAAATACCATTCTTATCATTGAACATAATCTCGATGTGGTAAAAATGTCTGATTATATTATAGATATTGGATATGAAGGAGGAAAAGGTGGTGGTGAAGTGGTTGCTAAGGGAACTCCTGAGCAAATAATTAAAGATAACAAGAGCTATACCGCTCAATTTCTCAAAAAAGAAATGAAATCAAATAACCCTTTAAAAGTTCAAAAAATAAAATTATGAGAAACGAAAACAGACCAAAAGGTTGGAACGAGATTAAAACCAACGATTCTTGGGCGATCTTCAAAATTATGGGTGAGTTGGTTAGTGGCTTTGAGCGTATGAGCCGCATAGGACCGTGCGTTTCTATTTTTGGGAGTGCGCGCACAAAACCAGACCATAAGTATTACCAACTCACGGTAGATATTGCAGAAAAAATAGCCGACAATGGCTATGGAGTTATCACTGGTGGTGGACCAGGAATTATGGAAGCCGGTAACAGAGGGGCTCACTTATCTGGAGGGACCTCCGTAGGTCTAAACATAGATTTACCTTTTGAGCAACACGACAACCCTTACATAGACAGTGATAAAAGTTTGGATTTCGATTACTTCTTTGTAAGAAAAGTGATGTTTGTAAAGTACTCTCAAGGTTTTGTGGTAATGCCAGGAGGTTTTGGGACCCTTGACGAGCTTTTTGAAGCCATTACTTTGATCCAAACCCATAAAATTCAGAAATTCCCTATAATTCTGGTGGGGACAGAATTTTGGAGTGGCTTGATGGAATGGGTAAAAACTACCCTTCTTGATAGCTTTGGGAATATAAGCGCTGGGGATATGGATCTTGTACAACTTGTAGATACTCCAGATGAAGTCATAGACGTTCTAAACAAATTTTACGAAGAGTTTGAATTGAGCCCTAACTTTTAAGTTTTATGCAAAAAAGAATATTTCTCCTAGTATTTCTAATTTGTACTACCTCATTAATAGCGCAAGAAAATTTGAAACTTGCGTTTTATAATGTTTTAAATTATCCTTCTGCACCACCCTCTAATAGATTGCAGATTTTAAGTGGAATTCTGTCTGAGATGCAGCCAGACCTACTGATGATATGCGAACTTGAATCGCAGAATGGTGGAACTGATATCTTGAACAATAGTTTACGTACATTCAACGCTAATTTTGAAGCTGCACCCTACGTAAATAATACTTCCAGTGGTGCAGATTTACAGCAATTGATCTATTATAACAATCAGAAATTTGAGTTGGTTGATACGGGTATTATTCAGACCACTGTGCGGGATATCAATCGATACACTCTTAAGCTCCAGACTGAGGAAGATATTTTTTTAGAAGTATTTGTCACTCATTTAAAGTCTAGCCAAGGAGCGGCTAACGAGTTGCTGAGGGAGGAAATGGTTATTGCTTTTACAGACTATCTCGAAACCATAGATCCAAATACCAGCGTAGTATTTGCCGGTGACCTTAACCTCTACACCAGTGAGGAACTTGCATATCAGGAATTACTGGACCCTACAAATAATATAATTTTGCAAGATCCCATTGAAACTCCTGGAGATTGGAATAATAACGCAAGTTTTGCAGAGGTACATACACAGAGCACAAGAATAAGTAACAATGAGTTTGAAAATTTTGGTGCCGGAGGTGGAGTAGATAGTCGCTTTGACTTCATAATGCTCTCTAAAAACCTTGTGGGAGAAGAAAATATAATTTCCTACGTACCTGACTCCTATGCGGCTTACGGTAATAACGGAAACTGCTTTAATGGGAGAATAGATAGTAATGAATGTGGAGGTATTTTTGGAAGTGATACCAGAAGTCTTTTGTACCAGATGAGCGACCACCTTCCTGTCGTTTTAGACCTGAGTCTAGATGCCACTTTTCTATCAACAGACTCTTTTGATACTAATTTAGCTAGTTGGGCGTTAGAATATTCTTTGGTTGTAGATAGGGTTCATATCGCTTTCGCGAAAGCGGGATCATCCTCATTTCCTACTACCATCACGATTATAGATCAAACGGGAAGAGTTGTAAGGAGAATCTCTCCGTCAAGAACCGAAAGTGCCGAAATTCTCGTAGATTTCCTAGCAAATGGAATTTACTTTATAAAATCAGATTCAAGTAATTTACCCATACTAAAATTTATTAAAACATCTTGATTTCATTTTATATGCGTTTTATCGCGACTGTATTCTTACTCGTAGTTTCATTAAAGATTTGCTCACAAAACAGCACGACCATTAATGCTCAACTCAATGTAGAAAATAAGTCCGTAAAGATCACGCAGCAATTGTACCTAAACAATGACTCTCAGGATACCTGGGACGAAGTATATCTTACAGACTGGGCAAACAGTTTTTCAAGCAAGACCACTCCCCTAGCAATACGCTTCTCTGAATATTACGTAAAGCAATTTCACCTCGCTAAAGATGAAGACAGAGGATACACCTCCATAAAATCTATAGCTACACAAAACGACATTTTACAATATACTAGACCAGAAGGACATCCGGATATCGTGAAGGTCATTTTAAAGAAACCACTTCTACCTGGAGAAACTATTTCACTAAAAATAGATTATGCCGTAGTACTTCCCGACGCAAAGTTTACAGATTACGGGAAGACTCGTGATGGAGATTACAATCTGAGATACTGGTTTATTACTCCTGCTGTTTATAATGATGGATGGCAATACTATAGTAACAAAAATCTAAATGACCGGTATTTTCCTCAGACGGATATTGTGCTTAATTTTTCTATACCCGACGGGTATACCCTTGTTACAGATCTCATAAAGAAAGAGTATGGAAACTCGTATTCTCAAGGAGAAAAAATCACTTCTCTTCAAGGAAAAAAAATCACTGATGCTAAAGTTCTTCTCAAAAAGAAAGCAAATTACGAGAGTGTAGAAACAGATTATGTAACCATCGTCTCAAACCTGCACGATGAAAATATCCCTGCGCCTTTGAGAGCGCTGGTTTCTGATAGAATAGGAGATTTTCTTTCAAAAAAATTAGGTCTTTACCCACACCCTAAACTGCTCGTTACCGAACTGGACTACGCTGCAGAACCTGTTTATGGACTTAATGAACTTCCAGACTTCCTTAGACCCTTCCCAGATGGATTTCAATATGAAATCAAGATGGCAAAAACAACCATAAACAATTATGTTGATAACACAATTTTAGTCAATCCTCGTAATGACAGATGGCTTATAGCCGGTTTAAAAGTATATCTACTCAAAGAATATTTTGATACATTTTACCCCAATATAAAAGCTATAGGCAGTCTTGAAAAGTACTGGCTTGCCAGACAATTCTATATTTCTGAGATAGAATTTAACGATCAGTTTAACTTACTCTATTCTCATATCTCTAGATTAAACCTAGATCAATCCCTTGACACCCCTTATGATAACTTAATTAAATATAATAAGGAAATAGGGGCATCCTATAAAAGCGGAATAGGTCTTAATTATCTCAATGAATATCTAGGGAATAATCTTATAAATGAGACCATAAGAGATTTTTATGACGCCTACAGGTCTAAACCTACAAGTAGTGAAGATTTTGAAAAACTACTCAAGTCCAAAACTGATAAAAATTTAGACTGGTTTTTTGAGGATTATGTCTCTAGTAATAAACGTATAGATTATGCCCTTCAAAATTCAAAAATCAAAGGAGATTCTATTTACGTAGACGTCAAGAATAGAAAAAAAAGAGTCCTTCCTATTGCTGTAGCTGCTTTTAAAAATGATAGCTTAGTATCAGAAAGATGGGTAGAAAATGTGACCGATGTAAAAACGCTATCATATCCAAAAGATAGCGTAGATAGATTTGTGCTTAACTATGATAATGTAGTTCCAGAAAATAATCTTCGCAATAATTATGAAAAGCCAGGAGCTTTTCTTGGAATTGACAAACCTTTTCAATTTAAACTTTTTCAGGATCTGGAGAACCCAGCAAAAAATCAAATTTTCTTTATGCCTGTTTTTGAGTTTAATATTTATGATGGTTTTGCTCCCGGGATTAAAGCTTATAATAAAACCTTACTTCGTAAGGGGTTAAATTATAAATTAGAACCACAAATAGGTCTCAAATCTGACAAACTCATAGGCAGCGCTAGCATTTCGTACCGCCACGACTTTCAAGATCAAAATCTTTCTACATTGAGATATGGCGTGTCGGGAAGTTCCTTTTCTTATGCACCTGACCTTCTATTTAATAGAATTACACCCTTCGTAAATATCACATTTAGAAGTAAGGATTTAAGGTCAGATAAACGACAAGGACTTTCTGCCAGATACGTGAGCGTTCAAAGAGATGAAGATCCTCTGGTTCCATTAGAAACTCCTAATTACGATGTTTTCAATATGAGATACACCAGATCTAATCCTGGTATCATAAATACATTTAATCTCACAGGGGACTTTCAGCTGGCTAAGAATTTTAGTAAAATGTCATTTACTGGATTTTATAGACACCTTTACCTTAATAATAGACAACTTAACTTGAGGTTATTTGGTGGGGGGTTCTTTTTTAATAATACGCAAGATGATGGAGACTTTTTTAGTTTTGCCCTTGATAGACCTACAGATTATCTCTTTGACTATAATTACTACGGTAGGTCTGAAGATAGTGGTGTATTCTCGCAGCAAATTATTATAGCAGAAGGAGGATTTAAATCTCAATTGGACACCGCTTTTGCTAATGAGTGGATTATAACTACTGGAGCAAGTACAACTATATGGAAGTACTTTTATGCCTATGGGGACTTAGGGATTGTTAAAAATAAAGGCTTTAATGGAAAAGCAGTTTATGATACTGGAATACAAGTAAGTTTACTGGATGATTATTTTGAACTCTACTTCCCTATATATTCAAATAATGGCTGGGAAATCGCCCAACCCAATTATGACCAGAAAATTAGATTTGATATCATTTTATCAGTAGATACAGTAATAGGTTTATTTTCTAGGAAATGGTACTAGGTTATGCTGTTTATTAGTTTTAAGGTTCATAAGTAGGATTACTTCTTTTAAGATAACGTTTGTTGTTTTAAGCAATAGTATAAGTTTTGTCGCTTGCATCATCAAAACGATTAAAGGAAATTTACAGGGGTTAACGTGTAACGTCCATACGGTTACAAATTATTCTAATGAATAAGATGTATCACTAAAGCTAGATAGTAAAAGCTTGATGTGAGTGATGAAGCCTTCCCTTCAATTACATATTTCTCAGTAACACTGTTTTAAATTGGTTTTTTTTGAATAATCTGTGGGTAATAGCAACTAATGATAAAATTTTTGTAACTTTTTAACTATCTGCAAGATTGTCCTTCACACATCTTTTAGTTATTTTTACGAACTGATCTTTTATATATATGTCTACATCACCTAAAGCAAAAGCCGAGCTATCCTTTCAGGATTTTAAACAATCTGTATTAGAAGATTATCGCATAGCGGTAACGAGTAGAGAATGTAGCCTTTTAGGACGCAGGGAGGTTCTTACCGGTAAAGCAAAATTCGGGATTTTTGGTGATGGCAAGGAGCTACCGCAATTAGCTTGGGCCAGAGCATTCAAGAACGGAGATTTTAGATCTGGATATTACAGAGATCAGACGTTTATGATGGCGATAGATCATCTATCCATTGAAGAGTTTTTTGCAGGACTTTATGCACATACAGATATTGCATTCGATCCAATGTCTGCAGGAAAACAGATGGGCGGCCACTTTGCAACCCATAGTCTAGATCCAGAAGGAAACTGGAAAAATTTACTTTCACAAAAAAATTCAAGTGCAGATATATCACCTACGGCAGGTCAAATGCCGAGACTCCTAGGCCTAGCACAAGCTTCAAAAATATATAGAAACGTAAAAACCGCAGACGCAACTAATTTTTCTGAAAATGGGAATGAAGTTGCCTGGGGAACTATTGGAAATGCCAGCACCAGCGAAGGTCTCTTTTTTGAAACGATTAATGCTGCTGGAGTACTGCAGGTACCAATGGTCATCAATGTATGGGATGATGAGTACGGAATTTCTGTACACGCAAAACATCAGACCACAAAAGAGAGTATCTCAAAAATTCTAGCAGGCTTTCAACGTGATGAGGAGGATAAGGGATACGAAATCATTAGAGTAAATGGTTGGGACTATCCAGCCTTAGTTGCCGCATATGAGAAAGCTGGAACAATTGCCCGTGAAGAGCACGTTCCTGTACTAGTCCACGTTTTGGAGCTTACGCAACCTCAAGGACACTCTACCTCTGGCTCGCACGAGCGTTATAAATCACAAGAACGACTGGATTGGGAGAAGGAGCAGGATTGTAATGTAAAGTTTAGAGAGTGGATTATCTCTCAGGGCCTCAGTACAGAAGATGAATTAAGTACTATAGAAAAAGAACTAAAGAAAAAAGTGCGCGATGGTAAAAAAGCAGCTTGGGAAGCGTTTTTAAGACCAATAAAAAAAGATAAAGAGGAACTTCTTGCCATATTAAATAAAGTAATAAAACAGTCTGATAATGGCAGTTTTATAGCTCCTCTCAAAAACAAACTAGAAGAGAATAAAGATGCTTTAAAAAGTGACCTCGCCAGTGTTGCTAGAAAGTCCCTTAGATATACTATAGGAGAAAATAGTGCAGCTAAAAACGAGCTCGCACAATGGATCACTTCCTACATAGCCAAAATTCAACCACAGTACAGTGCTCATTTATATAATGAGAATGATACGAATGCCACAAATGTTTCAGCGCTCGCACCCTCTTATAACGGAGAGGAGATGGTAGATGGCCGTGTGGTTCTTAGGGAAAACTTTGACGCCATTTTTTCTAAATATCCTAATACCCTAGTTTTTGGTGAAGATGCCGGAGCGATAGGTGATGTAAACCAAGGGCTCGAAGGAATGCAAGAAAAATATGGTGCTTTACGTGTAGCTGATACAGGTATACGCGAGGCGACTATCATAGGTCAGGGTATCGGAATGGCAATGAGAGGGTTACGACCTATTGCAGAGATACAATACCTCGACTATATTTTATATGCCGTGCAAATCTTAAGTGACGATCTAGCTACCTTAAGATACAGATCACACGGAAAGCAAAAGGCACCTCTTATAGTTCGTACCCGCGGTCACAGACTTGAAGGGATCTGGCACAGTGGGTCTCAAATGGGCGCCCTCGTTCATTTATTAAGAGGTATGTATATACTTACGCCTCGTAATATGACCAAAGCAGCAGGATTCTATAACACGCTTTTAGAAAGTGATGAACCTGCACTAGTGGTAGAATGCCTAAACGGATATAGACTTAAGGAAAAGTTGCCCAGCAACCCTGGAGCGTATAAAACTCAAATTGGAGTCGTAGAAACTCTCAAAGAGGGATCTGATATAACCATTCTATCATACGGAAGTACCTTGCGCATTGTGATGGATGCGGCACAGGATCTTATGACTGTTGGAATAGATGTTGAGGTAATTGACGCCCAATCCCTACTTCCTTTTGATATAAATCACGACGTGGTTAAAAGTATTCAGAGAACTAATAGATTCATTGTCATAGATGAAGATATGCCTGGTGGTGCGAGTGCTTATCTGCTTGATAACGTCCTTAATAAGCAGGGAGCCTATCACTATCTGGACAGTAAACCGGAGACCCTAGCGGCAAACCCTCACCGTCCCGCTTATGGGACAGATGGAGATTATTTCTCTAAACCTTCTCAAGAAGATATCTTTGAGAAGATTTATGCAATGATGCACGAGGTAGATCCTAAGAGATATCCCGTTCTGAGATAAGAGCATCATAGATTTGAGAGATACATTACGTGTCTCTTTTTTTTTGCTTATCGCGAAAATTTTAAGCCCTTCAAACCATTTCGCCTGCAGTAAATTCACCTATGGATATATGGTAGAAAAACACTCCCCTCAAAAAAGAATAGTAGCTTATTGTGTCCTATTAGGTAGTTGAGCTGAGGACAAATGCTCAAAACAACTCGTCTAAATCACCTATATTTACTCAAAACTGCCCAGGGCATCTGGAAGTATATCCTAAATGTCGAGCCGCTCAATACAACCAAAATGAAGAATTATATAGTGTTACTAATATTCATTTCAGTGCTGGTGAGCTGCGCTAAAAAAGAGCCATCACTTAAGGAGGTAGTCACTCAATATTATAAGGCTTTTGACGCTGGGGATTTCAATGAAATCAAGTCACTTATGAATGACAGTATTACCGTTATCTCAGGAGATTACAGTATGCCTTATGATAAAAGTACTTTTTACAATAAACATTTTAAGTGGGATTCTATTTTTCAGACCGATTATAACGTAGTCAATGTAGCAGAACAGAATGACCAAATAATTGCAAACGTAACATTGAGCTCCATAAGAAATAGATTTCTCGGTAATAACTCTATGACTTGCGGTTATAGAATATTCTTCATCGATCATAAAATATCTAAAATTCAAGAACTAGATTGTGAGAATGCAGATTGGGATGCCTGGCAAAAAAATCGGGACTCCCTCGTTAGTTGGACGGCTACAAATCACCCCGAACTAAATGGATTCATCTATGATATGTCTATGCAAGGAGCTATAAACTATCTTCAGGCAATAGCATATTATAACCATAGATAAGCGCTCCCTTTCTAATATGCTGAATTAAGCCCGTTGCTGCTGACCCTGCTCTTCCTCAGGTTTTTCAAATAGTGACATATAAGCTCTTCCTAAAAATTCTACTACATCACCTGCTAAGAGACCTTCAATCCCATATTGATTTATGGCAATATCTGCTGCCATCCCGTGAAAATAGGTACCTACTATCGCACTCTCAACAGGATGATATTGCTGGGCTAGCAAGCCTGTTATGACTCCCGTGAGTACATCTCCTGATCCTCCCGTGGAGAGCCCTGGATTACCCGTGGTATTGATAAATAGTTTATAATCATAAACGGTGATTGTATGAGCTCCTTTTATAACGATGACCACATTATGGTTTTTTGCAAATTTGGCCGTCTTTTCTAACTTGTCAAAATCGTCCTTCCACTTACCTATTAAACGCTCGAGTTCTCCTGGATGCGGAGTAAGGATAGAAAGGTCAGGCACCTGTTCCATTAGTTGAGGTCTTTTAGCAATTATATTGAGAGCATCTGCGTCGATTACTAAAGGTGTCTTTTGAGTTTTGAGAAAAGATGCCATTGCGGTTACCGTCTTTTCATCTGTACCCATACCAGGACCAATTGCTATGGCAGTTGCCTCTGTTTGAAAATCTATTTCTTCAAAAACGCTTCCGTTAAAATTATCAGTCTCCACCATTGCTTCTGGTACAGAACTTTGTAAAATAGGAACACCTATTTGTGGTACATAAGCAGTTACAAGACCACTTCCAGCCCTTAAAGCAGCCCTAGTTGCGAGTGTAACGGCACCCATCTTCCCAAAACTCCCTCCTATTATGAGACTATGACCATACATACCCTTATGTGAAAACTTTGTACGTCCTTTAAACATACGCTGGATTTCTTGCTTGCTTATAAGTTCTACATCTGTGTCCGTGTTAGCAAGATATTCTGGGTCTACACCTATATCAATCACATCCCACATATTAATGTAATTGCCCGTTTCAGGAAGGAAGAACGGTAATTTCGGAGACATAAAACTCAGAACAAAGGTGGACTGAATAACAATATCATCCTCTTCTAATCCCTTATCCATATACATCCCAGAAGGAATATCTATCGCAAGGATATATGCTTTAGAATTATTTATGGTACTGAATAACTTCTTTACCCAGTCATCAGGACAGCGATTGAGTCCTATCCCAAAAATGGCATCTACCACAAGATCCTGTGGATTAATTTCTGGAAGGTCTGATTCTTCTTTTAAAACCTCAGGCCACTTTTTTGATGCATTTTTAAGTTCTTCATAGGCTTTTAGAAAGCCTTCAGATCTTTTATCGCTACAGTTTACGATATAGGTCTGGACATTGTATCCATTTTTTTCTAAAAGTCTGGCAATTACAAGTCCATCACCACCATTATTTCCTATCCCACAAAACACTTTAATAGGCACTGGCTGTCCCTGTAATCGCTGGTGAATCCACTCATAGACATAGCCACCTGCTCGCTCCATTAAATTATAAAAAGGAATATTCTCCTTTTCAACTGTTGCCTTATCTGCTTCGTGTATTTGCTTTGCACTGTATATTTTCATAATTGTTTTTTGCTATGGCTCCAATAGTCAGAGGTTCTTATTCGTAAAGGGTACATGCCTTTAAATATGGGAATGAAATAATGAAATTTTCGCGAAAGCGCAACCCCTGTTATCACATTCACATTCTTAAGGTCACATCGAGCACATAATTATGATATCCTCAAAAGTGATCATTGCACCTTGTCCCGTTGCCTAAAAATACTACATTTAACCTATCAATGACAAGATGATAGCAATACATAACATAACCATTATCTTCACAAATATCATTACCCCATAGGGGTTTTACGTGTTATATAGCATCCATCCTAAACCCGTTACACGGGCAATTTCTCAAGCAAAAAATTAATTCTATGACATTTCCGATGTACCGGGACTATTAAAAAACATGCATTTATGCGAGTACTAAAATTTGGCGGAACCTCCGTGGGGAGTGTAGAAAACATACAGAAAGTAATCACTATAGTAGCTCAGCAGGCAGCGCAGCATAAGGTCGCCATCGTAGTCTCCGCAGTAGGTGGTGTGACTGATCTTCTTCTCAAAGCAGGGAAGCTTGCCGCGATGAAAGATGAGACCTATAGAGATATTTTTCAGGAAATACACCAAAAGCATACCGCTTTCGCGAAAACGTTAACTGATTCAGACCCCTTAGTTCTTAAGGATATCCAATCACTAATGGGTCACTTAGATGACCTCCTTAAGGGAATCTTTCTCATAAATGAACTGTCGCCTAAAACACTGGATAAACTCGCTTCCTACGGGGAACTCACTTCAAGTAGAATTATAACTGCAGCATTTAATAATAATGGTATTGCAGCGACTCTTAAGGATAGTAGGCAACTTATAAAAACAGATACTAACCATACAAAAGCGGGCGTAAACTATGATATTACTAATCAAAATATCAAAGATTACTTCAAAGAGGCTTCACAGGATATCACCATTTTAGGTGGCTTTATCGCCAGCACAGTAGAAAACGAAACCAGCACCCTAGGAAGGGGCGGTTCTGATTTTACGGCTGCCATACTAGCTGCTGCTCTGGATGTAGATCAGCTGGAGATATGGACAGATGTGAGCGGTATGTTTTCTGCAAATCCTAAACTCGTAAGACAGGCACGCCCCATCAAAAACATCTCTTATCACGAGGCGATGGAATTATCACATTTTGGCGCAAAAGTACTCTACCCTCCTACCATTGTACCCGCACTGAGCAAGAATATACCTATTTATATAAAAAATACACTAGCCCCTGAAGAGCCAGGAACGCGTATCTCGCAACCAGAAGAAAATAATGATTCTCCTATAAAAGGAATATCACATATAAGTGATATTGCCCTTCTTACACTTGAGGGTGCAGGAATGGTGGGAATTTCTGGTATTTCTAAAAGACTGTTTGAAATACTCTCGATCCAGCAGATCAACGTTATTTTAATAACTCAGGCTTCTAGCGAGCACAGTATCTGTATAGGTGTTATGGAAGGCGATGCTTTTAGGGCGAAAACTGCTATTGAAATGGAGTTTGCTTATGAAATATCACTCCACAAAATAGATCCTCTGGTTGTAGAAATTGATTTGGCAATCATCGCCCTCGTGGGGGAGCGTATGAAAAGTCATCAGGGTATTTCTGGTAAAATGTTTAGCACCTTGGGTAAAAACAATGTCAATATAAGGGCCATTGCTCAAGGTGCCAGTGAGAAAAATATTTCTGCGGTAATTGCAGATAAGGATGTAAAGAAAGCTCTCAATAGTCTGCACGAAGTCTTCTTTGAAGGAAACCGCAAGCAGATTAACCTTTTTATAATGGGTGTAGGAAACGTGGGGGGGCGCCTGCTCGCGCAGATAAAACAACAGCGCAGGTTCTTGAAAGAAAACCTAAACCTGAATTTGAGGGTGATGGGATTATCTAACAGTAGAACGATGGTTATCTCAAAAGAGCCCATTGATCTTGACAACTGGGAATCACAACTCGCTAGTGGCGAGAAGGCAGATATTTTAGGCTTCCGCGAAAGCGTAATAAATCTTAATCAGCGTAACTCGGTTTTTGTAGATATCACAGCAAATGAGCCGGTTGCTATGGCCTATGAAGAATATTTGCGTAACAGTATTTCTGTTGTGGCTTGTAATAAAATTGCCGCCGCAGGTAGTTATGACTATTATGCAAACCTTAAAGCGCTAAGTCGAAAATACAATGCTCCGTTTATGTTTGAGACTAACGTAGGAGCTGGTTTACCTATCATTGATACCTTACAGAATCTCATAGCCTCCGGAGATCGCATTCTCAAAGTTCAAGCAGTACTTTCTGGAAGCCTCAACTTTGTGTTCAATAATTTTAAGAGTGGAGATAGCTTTTATGATGTCGTTCAGAGAGCGAAAGAAGAAGGGTATACAGAACCTGATCCCCGCATTGACTTGAGCGGTGTAGATGTGGCTCGTAAAATTCTAATTTTAGCCAGAGAAAGCGGACTTGAAATCGAACTTGACGAAATAGAAAACACTCCTTTTCTCACCAAGAATAATCTTGAAAGTAAGGATGTTCCCCACTTTTTTGAAACACTTAAAGAAGATGCCCCTCACTTTGAAAAATTAGTAGCAGATGCCTCTGCTCAAGGTAAAAGATTAAAATATGTTGCTCAACTCAATAATGGCAAAGCCAGTGTAGGTCTTCAAGCTGTAGGGCCAGACAGTCCGTTTTACAATCTAGAAGGCTCAGATAATATTGTACTTTTCTACACAGAAAGATATCCACAGCAGCCGCTTATTGTAAAAGGTGCCGGTGCGGGTGGAGATGTTACTGCCAGTGGATTATTTAGTGATATCATACGACTTAGAGCAGAGTAAAAATTAGAAGGATGTCTTTATAAGCAAAAGATATGCTATCTTAATATGCGTCAATGGCACAATTAAAAGAAGATAAATTTTCATACGGCAAAAAAGTCAAAGTTTTCTGCCCAGCTACTGTGGCAAACGTAAACTGTGGCTTTGATGCGCTAGGCTTTGCTCTAGAAGGTATAGGTGATGAGATGATATTTACAAAAGTAAACACTCCAGGCGTGACCATTACAAAAATCACTGGGGAACGCTTACCTATGGAAGCTCAAAAAAATGTTGCTGGTGTTGCTGGAAATGCCATGCTTACAGCTATAAAAGCAGACTTCGGGGTAGAAATAGAGATTCATAAAAAAATACGGTCAGGAAGTGGAATAGGAAGCAGCAGCGCTAGCGCTGCGGGTGCCGTTTATGGAATCAATCAATTTTTAGAAACGCCGCTCTCTCGTTTAGAGCTCACGCGGTTTGCTATGAAAGGGGAAGCGCTCGCTAGCGGCAATGAGCACGCAGATAATGTAGCGCCGTGCATATATGGCGGGACCACTTTAGTTACTGGATATAGCCCTTTTAAAGTGATTGCTTTACCGCCTATGGATACGGTTTATGTAGGAATCTTACATCCTCATATAGAGATAAAAACTAAAGAAGCTCGTGAGATTTTACCTAAAAACGTTCCTCTCAAGGATGCTATCACGCAGTCGCAATCCCTTGCGGCCTTTGTTGCCTCACTTTATGAGTGGGATAAGGAACTCTTTAAAGAAAGCCTAAAAGATGTTCTGGTCACACCCCATAGAAAACAACTCATCCCACATTTTGAGGAGGTGAAATCTATATCTGAAAAGCATCAGTGTATCGCTCACGGTATTTCTGGTAGCGGCCCCAGTATGTTCTGCCTCGCATTTTCAAAAATAGCAATTGACGATTATCTTAAGGAATGCGTAACACTTTATAAGAGCCAACGTTTAAATGTAGATGCATATTCCAGCAGGATCAGCGCAGTGGGATGTACCGTTATAGATTAATTGTTGATCAATATTTTAAATGTCAATACGGGGAATCTCCCGTTATTCAAGAATATAAAAAATGAAGTATTACAGTCTTAATAAAAAAGCCCCTTCAGTACCATTTGATGAGGCCGTCATTAAGGGCATCGCCCCAGATAAGGGACTTTACTTCCCTGAATTGATACCAACGCTCCCTCAATCGTTTTGGGATACTATTGAAACGTTATCAAAAGAAGATATCGCATTCACCGCAATGAAACCATTTGTGGGCGATACCATAGACGATGCTACTTTAAAGGAAATCGTAAAGGATGTCCTTTCTTTTGATTTTCCAGTGGTGGAGCTAGAAAAAAACGTAGCCACCCTAGAGCTCTTCCACGGTCCCACGATGGCTTTTAAGGATGTGGGCGCGCGATTTATGGCGAGATGTCTTGGTCATTTTCTCAAAAAACGTGAGCAACAAGAGGAAGTAACCGTTCTAGTCGCAACCAGTGGTGACACTGGCGGTGCGGTAGCAAGAGGTTTCTATAAAGTACCTGGCATCCAAGTAGTAATACTCTATCCTAAAGGTAAAGTGAGCGAGGTGCAGGAAAAGCAATTAACAACATTAGGACATAACATCACGGCACTGGAGGTAGACGGCAACTTTGATGATTGTCAGGCAATGGTAAAAAAAGCCTTTCTAGATGAAGAAATTACTTCAAAAAGACAGCTCACATCGGCAAATAGTATTAATGTTGCCCGCTGGCTACCACAATCTCTCTATTATCTATTCGCCTATGCCGAGCTAAAGAAACAAGGCAAAGCAAAGAACCTTGTTTTTTCTGTACCTAGTGGTAACTTTGGTAATATCTGTGCGGGTATGGTTGCCCATCTTATGGGAATGCCTGTAAAACATTTTATTGCATCGGTAAACAGTAATACGACCATCCCTAGGTTTATGGAATCTGGAGCATATAAGCCACTAGATACCGTAGCCACCATCAGTAATGCAATGGACGTAAGTGACCCAAGCAATTTTATAAGGGTACTACAATTATTTGAGAATGATAGAGGCTTACTGTCTCAAAAATTTTCTTCCTATTCGTATTGCGATAGACAGACACGCGCCTCTATGAGAGATATTTTTGAGCGCTTAGATTATATAGCAGATCCTCACGGAGCTGTGGGATATTTAGGACTCAAAGCATTTCTTAAAGATCATCCTCAGGCATATGGGGTATTTTTAGAAACCGCGCATCCCGTTAAGTTTTTGCCTGCGGTAGAACCGGTTGTGGGTAAAATAGAAGAACTTCCAGAACAGATAGCCCTTCTTATGGAGCGTAACAAAGAATCGATTCCAGCGAGTAACTATTCTGATTTAAAGGATTATTTGATGAGGATATAAAATGTTGGCGAAAGCCTAGATAAATTCTTTGAATGTTGGATATCGTCGCTTAACTTTAAATTTTCAAACCAGATTTCCTATACTGTTTATTTAAACAGATAAAGAGATGGGACCTTTATCTAGCCGTTGAAGTATAAAAACGCATTCTTATGAAAAAAATAATCCTTTTAATTCTCTTTTTAGCATTCGCGAAAATGGTAATAGCCCAAACAATATCCAAGGAAATAACAGATCGCTTTGAGGCAAAAACGCTGATGCACGAAGGCAAAGAACTACCCTATAGAATTATGTTGCCAAAGGATTTTGATGCTTCTAAAAAATATCCATTGCATTTATTTCTACACGGCGCAGGGGAAAGAGGGAGTGATAATCTTGCCCAGTTAGTACACGGTAGTGATCTTTTCGTAAAAGAGAACGACAACTATCCCGCGATCGTTATCTTCCCTCAGTGCCCAGCAGGTGATTATTGGGCAGATGTAAGTGTTTCTAGAGATATTGACAAAAATGTGTTCACTTTCCCGGAAACACCCTCTCCTACGTGGGCAATGCGCGCAGTAATTACATTATTTGACCAAATGGTAGAGCAATCCTACATTGATAAAAACCGAATATATCTAGGTGGGCTGTCTATGGGCGGAATGGGAACTTTTGAACTTCTCAATTACAAACCAGATACATTTGCGGCTGCTACGCCTATTTGTGGCGCTGGGTATCCTAGCAATGTAAGCAAGTGGGCTACGCAAACAGACGCTTGGATATTTCACGGAAAAGAAGATGCAGTAGTTCCAGTTTTTTATAGCCAGCTTATCATAGAATCACTACTAAAAAATGGAGCTGAACCAAGAATTACGTTATATAATGGCGTAAATCACGATAGCTGGACAAATGCCTTTGCAGAGCCAGATTTATTTTCTTGGATATATGCTAAAACTAAAAAAGAACAAACAGCTGCTGAAGATTGTACTCCAGAATGGCTCAAATTTACGGAAGCAACCCTACTTGGAAAGTATAGAGCAGCAAATGAAAATTTACCCGCCTTAAAGAAAGGAAATAAACGCATCGTTTTTATGGGCGATTCCATTACGGAAGGTTGGCTAGAAGCGAGTCCAGACTTTTGGAATAACCATCCAGAATATATAAACCGCGGCGTGGGAGGTCAAACCACTCCCCAAATGCTCGTGCGATACAGACAAGATGTATTGAATCTCAATCCTACCACCGTGGTCCTCTTAGCCGGAACCAATGATATTGCTGGTAATACTGGAGAAACCTCTATAGATACTGTTGCTGCAAACATTTTTACAATGGCTGAGCTTGCTAAAGCCCGAAATATAAAAGTAGTGATCGCATCCATCCTTCCAGTGTACGATTATCCCTGGAAACCAGGTCTGAAACCTGCCGAAAAAATTATTGAGCTCAACAAGAAACTAAAAGAGTATGCGGCTACAAATGGACATACATACCTAGATTACCATAAAGAAATGAAAAACTCTCTGGACGGTATGCTAGCGACCTTGACCTACGATGGAGTACATTGTACAAAAGAAGGTTATGAAGTTATGGAGAACATTCTTTTAACAAAGCTTAAAAAATAAGATAATATTAAAGACTACTTCTAAAATATGTCCTTTTACATTATGTATTTTTGACTGAGAAAATCAACAAATACATAGAATGAAAAATACAGCACTTACTCACATACACGAGTCTCTGGGAGCAAAAATGGTCCCCTTTGCTGGGTATAATATGCCAGTGTCTTACGAAGGCGTAAATGCAGAACACGAGACAGTGCGCAACGGCGTAGGAGTTTTTGACGTGTCACATATGGGTGAGTTTTTAGTCTCTGGGCCTACTGCTATAGACCTATTACAATGGGTTTGCTCCAATGATATTTCTAAGATTCAGGTAGGTGGGGCTCAATACAACTGCTTCCCAAATGCAACTGGAGGTATCGTAGATGATCTTATAGTCTACCGTATGAAAGAAGATCAATATATGCTTGTGGTAAATGCGAGCAATATAGATAAAGACTGGGCCTGGATTTCTGAGCAAAATTTGCTTAGAAGTTTTAATGCCGAACTCCGTAATATTTCTGAGGGACACTCCCTTCTTGCGATCCAAGGCCCTAAAGCTATTGAGGCAATGCAATCGCTTACAAAAGTTGACCTATCGGGGATTAAGTTTTACTCCTTTGAAGTAGCTCCTTTTGCAGGACTGGATTACGTAATCATTAGTGCAACGGGTTACACGGGTAGTGGAGGTTTTGAAATTTACTGTAAAAATGAAGAAGCTGAGACACTCTGGAACAACGTATTAGAAGCTGGAGCAGATTATGGTATAAAACCTATAGGCCTTGCAGCAAGGGACACTTTAAGATTAGAAATGGGCTATTGCCTTTACGGAAATGATATAGATGACACTACCTCGCCTCTTGAAGCAGGGCTAGGCTGGGTTACCAAGTTTACTAAAGAATTTGTAAACTCAGATGTTTTAAAGGATCAGAAAGAATCTGGCCCCCTCAGAAAACTAGTGGGATTTGAAATGACAGAACGCGGTATCCCCCGACAGGGATATGATATCCTGAATGATGAAGGTAAAAGAATAGGTGGTGTTACTTCGGGTACTATGGGCCCCTCTGTCGATAAAGGTATAGGTATGGGGTATGTTACTCCCGCTTTCGCGAAAGAAGGAACAACAATTAACATACAGATACGTAAGAAAATAATACCCGCAATCGTTGTAAAGACTCCTTTCTATAAGAAGTAACGTAAAATAGTTTAATTGATCAAATCCCAACTACCAGAGGTTTGGCCCTGGCAGTTGGGATTTGTAATGAAGTCCTACTACTATCGCATTTAAAAAATCAAAAGATAAGATTCTTATTCTTGGAGCTAGTGGCTTTCTAGGAAGTGCTTTATATAAAGAATTATATAGGTATTATGATACCTATGGAACCTACAACACAGGGAGAATCTATGATGATAATAAACATTATTTCAACTTCAATTTAGAACGCGATGATGTTTATGAATTATTACAGCAAATAAAACCTTCTATAGTCATATCTGCGTTAAGAGGTCCATTTTCAGACCAACTAGAAGCCCATTCATTAATGGTAGAGTATGCAGCGGTGAGCGGATGTAAGTTAGTTTTTATGTCAAGTGCAAATGTTTTTGATGCCTTCTCCCACTACCCTAGCTATGAACTTGATAAGACTCTTTCTGAAAGCATTTATGGAAAGCTCAAGATAAGATGTGAGACTATGCTTATGCGTACTCTTCCCGAAGAGCAATATGTAATAGTGAGATTGCCTATGGTTTTTGGAAATGGATCTCCACGCATTAAGGAGCTCAATAATCAAATTTTACTCGGAGATGCTATTGAGGTATTCCCTCACCTGATAATTAATACTACTACAGATGCTAAGCTGAGCCAGCAATTACATTACATAATCAATAGAAAGTTGCACGGTATATTTCATCTAGGAAGTACAGATCTTATACATCACAAAGAGTTTATAAATGATCTTGTTTCAATGCTGGATCTCAATAGAACACCAATTTTTAAAAATGTCTATACGAGTAATTATGATCGTTATCTAGCAGTGTTACCAAGAGATAATAAACTTCCCAAGCATCTTAGCATTACAAATGAAGCGGTAGTAGATGGCAGTAAAAAAGCGTTGTGATTGTTGAAACGAAAAGGAAGTCAAACCTTATCTTTATAGCAAAATAAAAAATATGGCCCCTTGGCATCTTTATCTAATGGCGGGAATGTATATAATCGCAGGTGTTATGCACTTTGTAAAACCAAAAGTCTATCTACCCATAATGCCATCCTATATACCTGCCCACAAAACAATGGTATCACTTAGTGGTGTTGCAGAAATAACGTTAGGAATTCTCCTATTTTTTGAACAAACACGTGACATAGCCCTCTGGGGTATCATAGCAATGCTAATCATCTTTTTTACTGTACACATCGATATGTTTACAAATGAGCGAATAAAAAAGACAATCCCTATGTGGATTATCATTCTCCGCATTCCTTTGCAGTTTGGTTTGATATTTTGGGCATATTGGTATCTCTAAAATGTCATTATTCAGAAAGGAATCATACAATCTAAATCTCAAAGAGGCTGATGTCTCATACTATCCATCTTTTATAGAAACTGATGAGGCTTCTGCATACTTTGAAGATTTATATACAAACACTCCCTGGCAACAAGATGATATAAAGGTATTTGGTAAGGTGTACGCGCAACCACGATTAACGGCATTATATGGAAATAATGAAAAGCCTTATACCTACTCGAATATCACAATGCAACCTCACAAATTTACTTTCGCTTTAAGCGAAATTAAAAAAAGAGTTGAAAAAATTGCCGATGTCTCGTTTACCTCTTGCCTCCTCAATCTCTATCGTGATGGCCAGGATAGTAATGGGTGGCACTCAGATGATGAGAAAGAACTAGGGACTAATCCAGTTATTGCCTCCGTAAGTTTAGGCGCAAGTAGATTTTTTAAACTTAGGTATAAAGACGATCACACGCTAAACCATAAGATCAATCTAGAGAGTGGTAGCCTGTTGCTTATGAAGGGGAGCACTCAACATACCTGGCAACACCAAATTGCCAAAACAGCAAAGAAAGTGGGACCAAGAATTAATCTCACTTTTAGAAAAATCTATTGACACAAAAAGGACACCTATTGAAGTGTCCTTATAGGGATTAAATAAGAATGCCTGAATTTATTGGGCATTCAATTGGGGGTGAAAGCCGTGATGATAGGGATTCTGAAGGTTATGGATAATTTGAGGGACCTATCCACATAAAACTTCCATACAATCTAGAGAACCAAATACCTAGATGTATCTATTACTATTATTCCAAGCTATTAAAAGTATTATTTTGCACATCTAAGTACATTATAATACTTAAGCTTACAATTGCAATAACTGCTCGCTCATAATACCCTGATACCACATAGTTAAAAAACATAATTAGTGTAAAAAGCGTGAACAAAAATAAGGGAACTAACAACTACCCTTAGAACTAAATTAAACAACGCCTCTCTTTTATTAGTTTCTTCTTTATTTTACGGATACAAAAGTATAGGTACACAGTAGTTTTAAACTTGTATAAATTTCAGATTAAATTGTATAAAATTTGTAACTTTCTGATTACAAGTACTACCAAAACATTATAGTGATATTTAAATCAATTTTATAACGATTATTTAATAAGTGCAACGCTTTAGTTTACAAGATACTTTTAACATCAAACAGTTTGAAAAGACCGTTGAGCACCGCGATCGTGAAAACCGTAACTATTTTGAAATTATATTTATAGAAAAGGGAGAAGGAAAACATTTTATAAATGAGTTTATCGTAAGTTTTACGCAAGGCGATGTGTTTTTAGTTGCTCCGGGAGATGATCATTATTTTGAGATAAAAGAATCCACCCAGTTTTCTTATTTTCAATTTACGGAGTCACTTTTCTCAAGTAAAATGAATCTTCCGGATAGGTCCTACTGGCTTCACCGAATACAGCGCATTATACACCACCCTAACTTACTTCCTGGAGATATTATTACAGAGCAATATGACAAGGACCTTATCTGGCATATTCACAATGTGATTATAAAAGAGTATGAGATGATGAAGGAACATTTTAGACACAACATCTCAAATATGGTAAGTACTATTCTCAGCATTATTGCCAGAAATATAACCCGGGACTTTACGACAAGTACAACAAAAAAAATTAAGGATACCCATACTACCATTGATCAAATCCTCTCCTATATAAGGCAAAATGTCTACGAAAAAGAACTCGTAAAAGTTAATGCTCTTGCAGAGAGGTTCCATATGACACCCGCCGCCCTAAGTGCCTACTTTAAAAAGCAGACTGGAGACTCCCTGCATCATTACATCTTACTCTATAAAATACACCTTGTAAAATATAGACTGAAAAACACTGATTTTACCGTTTCTGAGATTGCCTACCAATTAGGCTTTACAGATGAGAGTCACCTCACACGTATATTCAAAAAATACAATAGAATAACGCCAAAAAGATATAAAGTTAGTGCCCTAGAATAGCGTGAAACTTAGAAAATATAATTGCTATGTAATTTTACATGAATCTGCCTTTTTACTTAAAAAGCGTATATATAAGTGAAAGGTTATCCTAAAATTTCATTAAGCAGTCCCGCCAAACGTATCCCACCTTTCTGTAGTTGATCCCGTACCGTTTCGAAGTAATCATACATATATCTATATCCCAGGGTATCTCCGCTTTTTGTAGTTGCATACACTTTTTTCACTAGCGTTCTGCTATCTTCTACCCAGTCCAAAATTGAGCCTTCTTGCAAGGATTTTACCTGTCTCTTACTCAAGTCTGGCATAGTCGCCGCTAGCTCAGTATAGGACATCCCGTAACTCTCTATCATTTTTGTATCCCAAACAGAATGTAAATTTGTACCACTCCCAAACCACTGAACCTGAAAATCATTCCCACCTTTATCCTCACTCAGCCCAGTATGCATAGGCTGGTGAAGGTCCCCTATAAAATGTACTAGTAACCTTAAATGAAATGCTTTATCTTCCTTACTCGAAAATTCAGATTTTAAAACTTCCACACACTTCTCTATTCCAGTAACTAAGTCACCACGATCACTGACAGGATGCGTATCATACGTCTTATCAAAAGGAATATTCACATAATGCCATGCGCCATATGATCTATAGTTATTATCACTCTTTATCTCATCTGCATAAGTGGAGGTAACCTCAAGAGACTCACCATCCAGTAACTCAGCAATAGCTTTACGGGCTTTTTTAGAAAGATATTGCTCTGCCACTTCGCCGGTAACCCTGTGACCAGTCTGACCCCAATCATATGCACGTGCTTGTGGTATAGAGATTGCTAAACCAATAATGAAAAGAAATAATCTCATAAATGTAATTTTAGCCAAAAGTACAATCTGTAATTCGCTATTGATGTTATGTCAGTATTAAAATTTTACACATCTGTTTTTGAAATGACAATTTTGGAGCAAAGAGGTTTACCATTTACAAATAGTAGTTTCTCGCCACTCACTATGACTTCCCTAAGTAAAATGAGGACAGGATCTCCTTTGATCTATCGGTTCATTACGGGATTTTCACTTTTATGTGTGCTAAGCGAATGGTCTAAGATTATTTTCCTTAAAATTTGAAGCGCATTGATAAATACGAAACCCAGGAATGAGAGAATCTAGCGTTCATCCAACTAAATTCTATAAATTTTTAAATTTTCGCGAAAGCGTAATAAAACCTATTTAGTTATCTTCCCATATAATTTACAACTATGAAATTTACTGATAAAGTATACTCCAACAACTATATAATTCTCGCGGCCTTGCTAGTTCTCGTAGTCCAAGTATCGAGAGCCCAGCAGCAGATGGCAAGCTCAGATATTAAGGTAAACGACTACGTGTACGGTTCCCTTCTGACTCCAGAAATACCCACAAAAAAACTGGCGATTATCATTGCAGGTTCCGGTCCCACAGATCGTAATGGAAACCAGCAAATGGCCAGGAATAACTCGCTAAAGAAATTAGCCGAAAGTCTAGCCAGTAATGGAATAGCAACTTTTAGGTACGATAAAAGAATTCTTACGCTCCTTAAGAAAAATGCGCTCCAAGAAGAAAAGTTGCGTTTTGATGATTTTGTAGATGACGCTGTTTCTGCTATAAACTTTTTTAAGCAAGGAGATAGATTTACAGAGATTTATGTGATAGGTCACAGTCAGGGTTCTCTTGTGGGTATGCTCGCAGTACAACAATCTCCAGTAGAAGGATATATATCGCTCGCAGGCTCTGGTCAGACCATAGATGCTACCATAAGCGATCAAATAGGTATCCAAATGCCAAAATTAAAGCCCCAGGCACAAGAAGCATTTGCCACGTTACGTAAAGAAGGAAAGGTGAAAGATTTTAGTCCGGCTCTCACCTCTATCTTAAGGCCAAGTGTACAACCCTTTATGGCGAGCTGGATGAAATATGACCCTACCATAGAAATAGCTAATGTAAGGGAGCCAATTTTAATTCTCAATGGAACGAAAGATATTCAGGTTTCCACTGAAGAAGCAGAGCGGCTTAGAAATGCTGCGCCAACTGCAGCATTTACATTAATAGAGGATATGAACCATATATTTGTCTTGGTAGAAGGGGATGATCTTGAAAATACTAAAACCTACAATCAAACATCTTTACCAATTTCTTCTGAGCTCATAGAAGTTATCAGTGGCTTTATTAATAAACAATAGAGCTCTGACGATACCTATACTACTTGTGAAAATCTATAAACCATACAATGAAAAAAATCCTTTATCTCCTTATTATAATTTTAAGTGTATGCAGTTGTGATATCTTAAAAGAGGCAGTTACCAAACCTCCCGTCTTAAGAAAGGGCAATTTTGTAAAGGGTGCTATAGATTTGGTTGCAGTGGTAGATGATAAGATTAAGGTCCAGATTACCCCGGCTCCAATCAATAGTAATGAGGCCATTTTTTATATTCCAGAAACAGTTCCCGGCACCTACTCAGATGATGATTATGGAATATTTATAGATAGTTTAAGAGCCTACACGGCTTCGAGATCAGAACTCAAAGTAAAAAGGCTTACAGACAATTCTTGGCAAATAGAAAATGCTAAAAACCTTGAGTATATAAACTATTACGTTAATGACACTTATGATATTGAGAGCACTCATAAGGTATTTTCTCCTGCTGGAACTAATATTCTTGACGGAGAGCAATTTATGCTCAACCTACACGCTGTTCTCGGCTATTTTGAAGGCCAAGAAGAGTATCCTTTTTATCTCGATATTAATAGACCAGAAACTCTAGAAGCTACAACAAGCTTACCTAGGTACGATGACCCGCTATTTGTGAGTCAGGATTTTAGTGGGAGTGGCGTTATTGATACATACAAAGGGGATAGATATTTTAATATTATAGATAATCCCATTATGTATAATAATCCCAACAAAGAGATTTTTGATATAGAGGGAATCACCATCGAGTTGAGCGTTTACAGTCCTACGGGATTAGTAAAAGCATCAGAGTTAAGGTCTAATGTGGAGAGAATGATGGCTGCCCAGAAGAAATATCTAGGAGATTTTAATGCAACCGACAGATACAGCATTCTCCTTTACCTGACTACGAGTGAAGAAAACGATGCGCAAGGGTACGGTGCTTTAGAACATCACAATTCTACTGTGGTGGTCTTACCAGAAGGTATGCCACAAGAGGCAATGGATAAGGCAATAATAGATGTTGTGGCGCACGAGTTTTTTCATATCGTGACTCCGCTCAACCTCCATTCTACACAAATTCATAAATTCAAATATAATAATCCTGAGATGAGTAAGCATTTGTGGATGTATGAAGGAGTTACAGAATATTTTGCGCAACATTTTCAGGTACAACAGGGTCTTATAAGTCCAGCTGAGTTTTACGCAGCTATCGTTTCTAAGATAAGTAATGCAAAAACATATGAGGACTCTATGTCTTTTACAAAAATGAGTGAAAATATCTTAGAAGAACCGTATGCTTCTAATTATGGCAATGTTTATGAAAAAGGTGCTTTAATAGGAATGTGCCTTGATATTCTCATAAGATCAAAAAGCAACGGTGAGAAAGGGCTTCTCAATCTTATGAAGAAACTTACGGAGCAGTATGGACCAAACAGACCGTTTGAGGATACTAATCTCATACGCGAGATCGAGGACCTTACGTATCCAGAAGTAGGTACTTTTTTTAAAGATCACGTGATAGGTACTATTCCTATAAATTATAGTGCATTTTTTGATTTAGTCGGGTTAGAATATAGTACACAACTTGTAAATACAGGCTATTTTTTAGATGGTCAGTTTCCTTATATAAATGGTAATCCTAATGACAGCACCATTTATATATTACCAGGTGAGATGCACAGTTTTTTCAGAAATCTGGGGATTGAGGGTGGAGACGTTATAAAGTCTGTAAATCGCAAAGAATATAACCTCACAAATGCTTATAGTCTTATTGAAGAATCAAACAATTGGAGAGTAGGCGATGCGATAGAATTTGTCGTTTTGAGAGATGGGATACCATTAACTCTTGCTGGGAAAATAGTACAACCACAAATCAAAAAAGCGAGTATTATTGAACTTCAGTATTTTACAGATAGTAAGGAACTAGAAACCCGTCGTAGCTGGTTAAAAGGTTCCTAAATTATCTCAGATCTTGATTTTTTTTATACATTGACGATACTAACCAACAGTAGATGCTCAAAAAAATAGTTATACTACTTGTAATATCAACAAGTAGTACACTTTTTTCTCAAAAGAAGGAAGTAAACGTTAACTTCACAAATGAGGAAATACTAATTGACGGCAGCCTAGAAGAATCTTCTTGGCTTAGCTCCCTACCCGCGACAAACTTCTGGCAATACTTCCCTACAGATACCCTCCAAGCTACTAATCAGACAGAAATCAAGTTTCTGTATTCTGATAAAACGCTGTTTGTAGGTATAAAAATTTATGCTCCTAAGGATGACTTCATTATACCATCTTTAGAACGTGATTTTAGAGCTGGAGGAAGCGATAATGTTACCTTACTTTTTGATACTTTTAATGATGGAAATAATGCATTCCTCTTTGGCTCAAACCCAGAAGGTGTGCGTCGTGAGGCCCTGGTTTCTGGTGGTGGTCAGGAGTTGAGAGGGTTTACAACTAGCTGGGATACGAAGTGGACTGGAGTGACAAAAAAGTATGATGGCTATTTTGTTTGTGAGTGGGCAATACCTTTAAGTGCTTTTAAATTTCGTGAAGGGGAGACCAGATGGAGATTTAATAGTTATCAATTTGACACACAGGCAAACGAGCGCAACACCTGGATCAATATTCCACAAAACCAATTTATCTTTAATCTTGCCTATATGGGAGATATGGTGTTTGAAAGACCGCTCAAAAGAGTAAAAACTCCAATTTCTCTCGTACCTTATGTTAATGCCATAGTCATTCAGGACTTTGAAAATGATGAAGATATTTTTGACGTAAAAGTAGGTGGTGATGCAAAGCTTGCAATAGGTAACAGCCTCAATCTTGACCTTACTATAAATCCAGACTTCTCAAATGTAGAAGTCGATCAGCTTCAAACCAATCTCACGAGATTTGAAATCAACTTGCCAGAACGAAGGCAGTTTTTTATAGAAAATAATGACCTTTTTGGGGATTTTGGGAGTTCTGGAGATGCGAATCCTTTTTTTTCTAGACGTATAGGTATTGCCAGAGATACAAGCGAAACTGCCATACCCAATGATATAATCGCTGGAGCAAGGCTAAGCGGTAAATTAACGAAGGATCTGAGGATCGGACTATTATCGGTTCAGACTACTAAAGACGCGAGAAATGAGATAGGAGCAAATAATAACACCGTGCTCGCACTACAGCAAAAGCTCTTCAGCAGGTCTAATCTTAGTTTTGTATTTGTAAATAGGCAGAATACTGGAAATGAGGATTATCTCACACGTGAAGATAAATTCAACCGCGTTGTAGGACTGGACTACAATCTAGCGAGTGCAGATAATACCTGGGTAGGCAAAGTGTATACTCATAAATCTTTTACTCCGGACATAGAAGAAGATGATTACTCGGCCGGTGCATCCCTTCAATACAATAGTAATAGCTGGAGACTTAGAGGTAGCGGTCTTTATGTGGGAGAAGAATTTAATAGTGATCTTGGCTTTATTCTTAGGAAGGATGTTCTAAAAATAGATCCTACTATACAACGGTTAATTTTTCCAAAAAAAGGGTTGGTCAATAGACATACCATTGGCATAACGCCCACTGTAAATTGGCGACCAAATTTAGATCTTAAACTAGCAGACTACGTTATTGCAACTTCCTGGAATGCAGAATTTAAAAATACTTCGAGCTTTGAAGTTACCCTCTTTAATAGATACTTATTTCTTTTTGACGTATTTGATCCTACCAGATCTGAAGGTGTTCCACTACCTGCAAATACGGATTATAAGTACACTAATTTTGAGGTACAATACAGATCAGATCAGCGAAAGATGATCTCATACCAAGTTCAGCCTAGCTATGGTCAATTTTTTAATGGTACACTCTTAGGAATGCGTGGTAACATAAACTTGAGACTGCAACCTTATTTTAATTTACGCCTTGATGCACGCTTCGACCGCATAGAATTACCAGACCCCTACAATACAGAAAACCTTTGGCTTGTGGGACCTAGAGCAGATGTTACCTTTAATAAATCCTTATTCTGGAGTACTATTTTGCAATATAGCTCACAGCAAGATAATTTTAGCCTCAACTCTAGAGTTCAATGGAGGTTTGCACCACTGTCAGACGTGTTCCTCGTTTATAATGATAATTACTTTACAGATACCGTATTTGCTCCACGGGTGAGATCATTAAATTTAAAAGTCACATACTGGTTGTATTTGTAGCAAATTTTGGTATTTTGAAAACTCTTTGCAATTCTTAACAGTTTAGGGGTCACGCTTTCGCGAAAGCGCACTCACTACTAGAATTCAAGGCCTTAAAGCATAAAATTATCTAGATCATTATATGGAAGAAACCCCATTTTTTACAAATGATGCTATTGTTTTTGGACTGATAGCACTTGCCTTAGCGGCCATATTTTATACCTCTAGCCAAAAGACTGGTTTCTGGAGTAAATTTTATGGAATTGTTCCTGCCCTACTCCTTTGCTACTTAATACCCGCAATATTTAATTCTCTGGGTCTTATAAGCGATACAACAAGTCAACTTTACTACGTGGCTAGTAGATACTTACTCCCAGCCTCGCTTATTCTTATGACCCTTAGCATCAATATAAAAGCCATTGTAAACTTAGGTCCCAAAGCACTTATTATGTTTTTTACAGGTACCATAGGTATTATTATTGGTGGGCCTCTCGCTATTTTACTCATTTCTACCTTTAGTCCGGAGACCGTAGGTGGAATGGGACCAGATGCTGTCTGGCGTGGACTTTCTACCTTAGCTGGAAGCTGGATAGGTGGTGGTGCAAATCAAGCAGCAATGCTTGAGATCTTTGAGTACAATCCGGAAAAATATGGGCAAATGGTCCTTATAGATATTGTTGTGGCAAATGTATGGATGGCTGTATTATTGTTCGGAATAGGAAAATCGGAAAGGATAGATAAATGGCTGGGAGCAGATAATAGCGCTATAGAAGAACTTAAAGCAAAAGTCAGTCACTTTGCAGAGAGCGTAAAACGTACTCCTTCCCTAACTGATTATATGGTGATGCTCGGGCTAGCCTTTGGTGGTGTGGGTATCGCTCACTGGGGCGCAAATGGTATGGCTGGTTTATTCGATACTATTCCACAGGATAGTGCCCTTGCCTCTTTTTCTTCCACATTTTTCTGGATGGTAACCATCGCGACGATCATAGGTGTTGTTCTATCTTTTACTAAGGCAAAAAATTATGAAGGAGCGGGAGCGAGTAAAATCGGGAGTATTTTTATTTACATACTAGTAGCATCCATAGGTATGAAGATGGATCTTGGTTCGATTTTTGAAAATCCAGGACTCATTATGATAGGTGTGGTCTGGATGTCCATACACGCGATACTCCTCGTAGGTATTGCAAAACTCATTAAGGCTCCCTTCTTTTTTCTTGCTGTGGGAAGTCAGGCAAATGTGGGTGGTGCAGCTTCTGCTCCCGTTGTTGCTGCAGAGTTTCACCCATCGCTTGCCAGCGTAGGTGTATTGCTCGCTGTTTTTGGTTATGTTGTAGGAACCTACGGGGCCTTATTGTGTACATTTTTGATGGAAATGGCTTCTACAAGCTAGTTTACAAACAAAAAATATTACATCTTTGCTCCCCAAAATGAATACTATATAATGAAGAGATTTTTACAACTTTTTCTGATTGCATCCCTTATCCTATCCTGCTCAAAATCGGGAAACTTTACGGTTACTGGTAACGTTAATGGTCTTAAAAAAGGCACTCTCTATTTACAAAGAGTACAAGATACGATGCTCATCAATATAGACTCATTAGTGGTAGACGGAGACGCAAATTTTGAATTTGTTACGGAACTTAAAGAACCAGAAGTATTATATCTTTATTTAGATAAAAAAGATGAATCTGGCTATGATGATCGTATACCCTTCTTTGCTGAGGAGGGCGAGATGATCATTACCACTTCCCTTAAAAACTTTGAGAGTTTTGCCGCTATTATAGGTTCAGAAAATCAAATGAAATGGAAGGAGTTCAAAGAAATGAACAAAAGGTTCAATGACAAAAATTTGGACTTGCTAAAAGCCTCTTTTGAAGTAAGACGTGAGGGTATTGAAGAAGAAATACTGGCCTATGACGACTCTCTACAAGCTCTTTTACAAAGAAAATATAGATATACCGGTAATTTTGTGGCTACCAATGCAGCATTAGAAATTGCTCCATATCTAGTTCTCACACAAATACCTGACGCAAACATTACATACCTCGATACGTTATACAAAAGATTTCCAAGGAAAATTAAAAAATCTAAATACGGAAAGCAACTTAAGGACCTTGTCGAAACTAGAAGAATAGAGGAAAATCAATAATCCATCACTTCCTCTTAATATTATAAAATGCGCTCTTTTCAGAGCGCATTTTTTGTATCTCATATGGGCTCGAAATCTTTAATACAACGCAGCAGATTGTAGTGAAAACAAAAAAGTCTTCCTCGTATGAGAAAGACTTTTTGAGCCGATGGAGGGACTCGAACCCACGACCTGCTGATTACAAATCAGCTGCTCTAGCCAGCTGAGCTACATCGGCATTGCGGTCGCAAATATAATAGCGTTTATATCATATATGCAACACACATTGTAAAATAATTACAATTTATTTACACGCTCTACAAGTGCAGTTGCATCTTGCTCAAGCTCAGTGCGTACAGCACTTAAATGCTTACTACGATTCTCAACTTTACGGTCATTTACCTTAGAAACGAGTTTATCAAAAGTCGCAATAGCGTCATCTATGATCGCTTCGCCTTTTTTTGAATCAGTTTTAGGATTAATTGCTTCCCAAACGTATACTGCATCTATGATATCACCTAATACAAAGTTGATGTCTTTTTTTAAATCTCTAATATTTGCCATTTCAATTTATTTTGAACCGCAAAAATAAGTTAATTATAAATGGTTATAGGTAAACTTCAAGAAATTTGACATCAGAAGAAAGTATTCTTACTGATGGGCAACTTGCAGGTATAAGAGCAGTCTCTCCAATCTTTAATTTTTCTTCGCCCTTATCATAAGCGAGCGTGAGTTCTCCATCCACCACCATTATAACTGTAAACGTATCTTTTCTCTCTATGAAATGCGCTGTATTTTGAAGCCTTACAATATCAGTTTTAAAGTATTCAGAATGCTTAAGGATTTGACTTCCTAATTTGCTCTTGTTGTGATGAAGAATTATGTCGTCAGGATTCTTATAAACGATAGCCTTTTTGGCCGGTTCTATATGTAAATCCCTGTAAGACCCATCTTGCTCTTTACGCTTATAATCATAAACTCTATACGTAATATCAGAGGCTTGTTGAATTTCTGCGAGCACGATTCCATCTCCGATCGCGTGTATAAGTCCAGCCTTGATATAAAAAGCATCTCCTGCCTTGACAGGTATTAATTGTAGAAGGTTCTCAACGGTCCCTTCTTCAATACTTTTTGAAAAATTAGCTGCATCCACATCTTGATTAAACCCAGCTGTAATCGTAGCTCCTTCATCAGCAGAGATGATATACCACATCTCTGTTTTACCTTTTGAAGAGTGCTCTTTTTCTGCTATCTCATCATTTGGATGTAATTGGACTGATAAATCTTTGGCAGCATCTATATACTTAATGAGAAGAGGAAATTGTGATCCAAATTGGGATAGTACCGATGCTCCTAAGATCGCTTTCGCGAAAGCAGAAATAACACCACCTAATTCTTCTCCCTTATACTCACCATTGGAAATTATACTTTGATCAGAAGGTAGATCTGCAATCTCCCAACTTTCCCCATAAAGACCCGCTTCTGGTAAATTTTTATCTAAAAAGTGTTGTAATTTTCTTCCGCCCCAAATACGTTCTTTATAAATGGGATTGAACTTAAAAGGATACAACTCTTTTGTGTTCATCTATAAGGCCTTTAAAAATTTTAGGGCTTTCGGGATATGCTTACTAGCCTGCATACTGTGAAAACGCATTTGAACTATTCCCGAACTGTCAATTACAAAGGTTTCCCTGCCTGGAACTAAACCTAATAAATCTGCTTTTACACCGTATAACTTTCTAATTTTACCTTTTACGTCTGCAAGAGTATCAAAAGGTAGATGGTGCTTTTTAGCAAATCTTTGGTGACTTTTTACGCTGTCTGTACTTATACCATAAACCGAAGCTCCTGTATCCTTAAAATCTTGATATTGATCTCTAAAACTACAAGCTTGTGCCGTGCAAGCGGGAGTAAAATTCTTTGGATAAAAATAAATGACTAAAGGTTTCTCTCCTATTATAGCAGAGAAATCAACATCCTCCCCTTTTTGGTTTCTTAATGAAAAACTCGGTGCCTTATCTCCTACGTTTACAGCCATACTTATTCTCCTGTGTATATTACAAAATTACGTGGTGTTTCATAAAGGGTAATGGAAAGATCAAATTTTGGATCCAACACTTTCTTGATTTTATTGTAAATTACAACGGCTATATTTTCTACCGTAGGGTTGAGATTTTTGAATTCTGGAACTTCTATATTGAGGTTCTTATGGTCTAAAGCATCTTCTACTTCCTCCTTTATTATATCTTTTAAAACCTTAAGATCTATGAGGTATCCAGTTTCTGGGTCAATCTCTCCTATCACACCCACAATGAGCTCATAGTTGTGACCGTGGTAATGGGGATTATTGCATTTCCCAAAAATCTCTTGGTTTTTTTCCTCAGACCAGTCTGCTCTATGTAATCTATGAGCTGCATTAAAATGTGCCCGTCTATTTGCCGTTATCCTCATACCTTAAGAAAATTATAAAATTTATCAAATATGATTTTAAACCACTCGGTATATAATTGAGGATGTTGAGCTATGTCTTCTTTTACCGTTTCAAGGTGCATCCATTTCCAGCTCTGCACTTCATCAGGGTTTATTGATGGCTCATCTTCATACGTACCTACCAAAATATGATCTAGCTCGTGTTCCGTGAGACCATTGTCAAAAGGAGCTTTATAAATAAACGAAGTGGTTTCCTTGAGATCAGTTACAAATCCCATCTCTTCCTGTAACCTTCTACTTCCTGCATCTAAGTTATGTTCTCCAGCTCTTTGATGACTACAACAGGTATTCGTCCAAAGTCCAGGACTGTGATATTTATGGATAGCTCGCTGCTGAAGCATAAGCTCTCCATTTTTATTAAAAATAAATACAGAGAACGCCCTATGTAACATTGCCTTCTCGTGTGCCTCCATTTTGGGCATTAACCCAATCTGGTTGTCATTTTCATCAACTAAGATGACTAATTCTTCTTTCATACGCTGTGTAAAAATACGAAATGCGCTCATAAAAAAAGCGTCCCAAACAGAGACGCTTTTCCTAAAAAAGTCTTAAAGGATTAGTTGGTATCCTCACCCATAACAATAAATTCACTTCTTCGGTTCAACTGGTGCTCAGCCTCACTACATCTACTGCCATTAGAACAGTTGTTTATGAGCTTGCTCTCACCGTAACCTCTACCAGTGAGCCTAGTTGGACTTATCCCTTTTTCTATAAGCCATTCCCGGGTGGATAAATTTCTATTCTGTGAAAGCGTCTGGTTGTAAGAATCCTTCCCGCGAGAATCAGTATGTGATCTCACATCTAGTCGTATCGAAGGATATTCTTCCATATACACAAGTATTTTAGCGAGCTCAATTTCTGCATCTGGACGTATGTTATATTTGTCAAAATTGAAATAAATTGGATTGAGGTCTAAGATTTTGGCGATATCTGTGCCAACTTCAATCGGTTTTAATGTTTTTTCTAATAGTAACATTTCTTCTATTTCTGAAGAAACATCTGGAGTGGTTACCATTTTCTCAACCGTATTGTATTCTTCTTTTTCTGCTCTTATTAAAAAAATCTTATCGCATTCTGGTGTAAAAGCAAAAGATGCCGAAGGTCCCGTTACAAGGGTTTTTATAAGGTTATTATTTGTGTCGTATAAACTTATAGTTGCCCCACTGATAGTCTCCCCGGTCGTTTTATCAGTTACTAAACCCGATAACAATATATCACAAGGTGGAGATGGTTTTTTAAGCTGCTTCAGCATATAAATATCATCATCTATTCCTGCATTGTTTCTATTGGACGATAGGAATCCAACATTAGCCTCGGTATTTATGACAAAGGCAAAATCGTCCTTAGAAGTGTTTGCTGGCTCGCCAAGATTTAAAATTTCAGCAATTTCCCCATTTCTTCCCAGCGCTGTTACAAACACGTCGAGTCCTCCTAAACCAGGATGTCCATTAGAAGCAAAATAGAGATCATTTTCAGAACTTATAAATGGAAAGGACTCTCTTCCCTCAGTATTCACGCTACTTCCAAGATTTACAGGTGGTCCAAAGGTATCATCATCGTTAATGGTAACATACCATAGATCTGATGCCCCAAAACTTCCCGGCATATCTGATGAGAAGTACAATCGCTTATTATCAGGGGACAACGCTGGATGTGCTGTGGTGTAGCTATCGCTATTGAAAGAGACTTCTACAGGATCTGACCACTTATCTCCTAGTTGAGTAGATTTATAAATTTTCAGTTTATTTGTTCCGCTGTTATCTTCGTTGTAATTACCGTTATTGTAATTGTTCCGGGTGAAGTACATTGTCTTTCCATCATTTGAAAAGGTAGGTGTACTTTCGTGAAATTTGGTATTTATTTGAGAACTAAACTTCTCAGCATATTTAAAACCCTCATTTACATCTACCTTCCCTAAGTCTATTTGGTAAAGATTTAAAAAAGGCTGGCCGTTCCACTTATGTAGTCTCTTTGTAAACATTCCAGTATCCCTGTTAGAGGCAAAGATTAATTTATCCTTGTACAACATTGGTCCAAAATCTGAATAACCCGAGTTTATCGTAGTTACCGTAACATCGTAGGACCCGTTTTGGTAATCTATCTCACGTAAATAATTGGGTGTTGTTTTAAATAGAACGGCCCTTTTATCATCTGCTTTTAAATCAAAGAAGCGAGCCATCATACTATCAGATAAGGCATACTCCTTAGTAGATCTAAGCGATAACGCATATCGAAAATAGGATTCTGCCTCTACCTCCTCTGGATACTCCGCTACCAATCTTCCGTAATACGTTTTGGCTTGCTCATATTTTGCATTAAGGTAATAGGAATTTGCTAAACGTTTGAAAAGGTCTGCAGACTCATATCCCTTATCAGCTACCTTCTGGTAAATGACCTGAGCATCTACAAAATCATATTGATTATAATTTTTGTCTGCCTTTTCAATTTTTCGTTCTTGTGCTTGACCTATATATGAAAAGATGAAGAGTAGTAAAAAAGTAATTTTTTTCATAATACTTTATTTAGAAAAAGCGAGGGGTTAACATTCTGTCATATTCGTTAAAAAGCTCAAATCTCAAGAAGACTTCAAAACTTCCATCGTTGTATAATTGATCTCCTAAGTCTGTACTCTCTCTGTCATAAGCTAAGCCTATGAGCATACTATCAGATACTTGAAATCCAACCAATCCACTCAATGCTGCACTCCATCTGTAAGCTGCTCCTAAGTGAAGTTTTTCCATAACTAAAAAATTGGCCGTTAGATCCACTTGTAAAGGAGCTCCAGAAACTACCTTGACTAAGGTGCTTGGTTTAAATTTTAGTTGGTCTGATATATCAAAAGTATATCCCATTATACCGTAATAGTGTATACGCTCCTCAGCAACAAAACTTGCAGCATTATCATTATTGCTTTCGCCAAAATGTTCTGTCTCTATTAAATTAGGTGCGCTTAAACCTACGTAAAACTTATTGGTATGGTAATAAAGTCCAGCACCTATAACCGGAGAAATCTTATTATCAATATTCTCAGAAAATCGTGGATCTGTCGGGTCAAAAAGATTCAATTTAGTAAAATCAACATCCAGAATGTGACCGCCGCCTTTTAGCCCAAAACTCAATTTCCCTGTATCAGATGTATTGACAGTATAACTAAAATCTACTCCTACATAAGTCTCCTCAGCGGGGCCTAAAGCATCGTTTACTATTGATAACCCAAGCCCTACATTACCTTCGCCCACTGGAGAGTGGATGCTAAGACTCTGGGTTCTGGGTGCTCCTTCAAGGCCCACCCACTGGCTTCTGTGTAGGCCCACAATACTTGTAACTCCTCTGTTTCCAGCATAAGCTGGATTAATTGCTACAGTATTATACATATACTGGGTATACTGTGGATCTTGCTGCGCAAATGCGGTCGTAGCACCAAGTGTACTCAACACGATAAATCCTAATAATAAATACTTCATTATTCCCCTTTATTAAAGTATTTTTTGCCAGCACTAGTAATTAAAAGGATACTTGTAGCACAAAAAATACTCAAATTAACTAATCTATTTTAAACTTCTTTTACACTGTTTATTTGTGAATCGAGCAAACAAACGTTTCTATTTTTACGCTTTCGCGAAAATTTTATTTGTCTATCTACCTATTTACATATAAGTACCCTGCCTTTCTTCTCAGTCCGTCTGGAGTTTGGTATTGTACAATATAGTAGTAGGTCCCATCTGGAACTCCATTGGATTGATTAACTGTTGCGCGAGCATCAGAAATTGCATTCCATCTCTTTTCTGGAATTTCGTTGTCATATCCTTCTGTGCTCCATAATAAAATCCCCCATCTGTTAAAAATTTGTACCGTATTCTCTGGGAAATTCTCAATACCTTCAATTACAAACCAATCATTAACTCCATCCTCATCAGGAGAAATTCCGTTAAAGATTATCAAGTCCTGAATATTTTCAACACCTGGAATGATGATAACCGTAGGATCATCAGGATTCCCATCACCATTTGGATCTACATCAGTTAGATCGTTAGGATCATCAGATAGGTCTGTAACTGGTCGATCTATTGGATCAAAACCTGTAACTGTAGCTTGATTGATAACCACTAAAGCTTCAATATCGGCTGCGGTAACAATATAAGTAGCAGTGAACGTTTCTGAATCAGACGCTCCAGGCTCCAATGTTATGGGTCCTCCTTCTACAAAAACAAGAGGATCCTCTATTGTAATATCTGTAAGAGTAACAGGTCCAGTATTTGTAACAGTAAATGAATACTGAATGATTTCTCCTGCTTCTATAAATCCATCTAAATCTAAATCGAGAGCCTCTCCAGTTTTCTCAAGAGCTATTGATCCCATTTGATCAAAAACAATAATTGTTATATCATCTTCAAGAGGACTGTTATCATCAGATTCATCAGTCACGTCACTTCCATCTGGGTCTTGACCTATGGCAAGAGCCTGATTTTCTACTTGACCATTTAAAACGTCTTCTTCCGTAATTACATAAACCGCAGTAAAGGTTGTGTCATCACTCTCGCCAGGAGCAAGATCGATAGGACCGCCGGTAACTGTCACCAGTGGATCCGTAATGATAATATTTGTAATAGTCACATTACCTGTATTACTAACTTCAAATGAATAAACAATAGTTTCTCCTGCTTGTGCAAAACCATCTCCATTTTCATCAGTAAATACTCCTGTTTTAATAAGAGCAATAGATGGCATATTATCCAGTGGCGTTACCGTACAATCGGGACAGTCGGGATCGATGGGCGTATCCGTCGGGTCAACAGGGGTCGGGTCCTCAGATTCATCCGTCACATCCTCCCCGTCAGGGTCCTGCCCAGTGGCGGTCGCTAGGTTGTATACCGCTCCCGAATCGAGATCGGCCTGGGTGATCGCATAGATAGCCGTAAAGGTCGTGCCGTCGCTCTCGCCAGGGGCAAGATCGATGGGACCGCCGGTCACCGTCACCAATGGATCCGTGATCACGATACCAGTCACCGTCTGGTTGCCGGTATTGCTCACCGTGAAGGTGTACAGGATACTGTCACCCACGTTCACAAGCCCGTCACCGTTGGTGTCCTCATACATCCCATCCTTCAATAGGGTAAGCTCCGGATCTGCATCCAGTGGCGTTACCGTACAATCGGGACAGTCGGGATCGATGGGCGTATCCGATGGGTCGACAGGGGTCGGGTCCTCAGATTCATCCGTCACATCCTCCCCGTCAGGGTCCTGGCCAGTGGCGGTCGCTAGGTTGTATACCGCTCCCGAATCGAGATCGGCCTGGGTGATCGCATAGATAGCCGTAAAGGTCGTGCCGTCGCTCTCGCCAGGGGCAAGATCGATGGGACCGCCGGTCACCGTCACCAGTGGATCCGTGATCACGATACCCGTAACCGTCTGGTTGCCGGTATTGCTCACCGTGAAGGTGTACAGGATACTGTCACCCACGTTCACAAGCCCGTCACCGTTGGTGTCCTCATACATCCCATCCTTCAATAGGGTAAGCTCGGGATCTGCATCCAGTGGCGTTACCGTACAATCGGGACAGTCGGGATCGATGGGCGTATCCGATGGGTCGACAGGGGTCGGGTCCTCAGATTCATCCGTCACATCCTCCCCGTCAGGGTCCTGGCCAGTGGCGGTCGCTAGGTTGTATACCGCTCCCGAATCGAGATCGGCCTGGGTGATCGCATAGATAGCCGTAAAGGTCGTGCCGTCGCTCTCGCCAGGGGCAAGATCGATGGGACCGCCGGTCACCGTCACCAGTGGATCCGTGATCACGATACCAGTCACCGTCTGGTTGCCGGTATTGCTCACCGTGAAGGTGTACAGGATACTGTCACCCACGTTCACAAGCCCGTCACCGTTGGTGTCCTCATACATCCCATCCTTCAATAGGGTAAGCTCCGGATCTGCATCCAGTGGCGTTACCGTACACTCGGGACAGTCGGGATCGATGGGCGTATCCGTCGGGTCAACAGGGGTCGGGTCCTCAGATTCATCCGTCACATCCTCCCCGTCAGGGTCCTGCCCAGTGGCGGTCGCTAGGTTGTATACCGCTCCCGAATCGAGATCGGCCTGGGTGATCGCATAGATAGCCGTAAAGGTCGTGCCGTCGCTCTCGCCAGGGGCAAGATCGATGGGACCGCCGGTCACCGTCACCAGTGGATCCGTGATCACGATACCCGTAACCGTCTGGTTGCCGGTATTGCTCACCGTGAAGGTGTAAAGGATACTGTCACCCACGTTCACAAGACCGTCACCGTTGGTGTCCTCATACATCCCATCCTTCAATAGGGTAAGCTCGGGATCTGCATCCAGTGGCGTTACCGTACAATCGGGACAGTCGGGATCGATGGGCGTATCCGATGGGTCGACAGGGGTCGGGTCCTCAGATTCATCCGTCACATCCTCCCCGTCAGGGTCCTGCCCAGTAGCGGTCGCTAGGTTGTATACCGCTCCCGAATCGAGATCGGCCTGGGTGATCGCATAGATAGCCGTAAAGGTCGTGCCGTCGCTCTCGCCAGGGGCAAGATCGATGGGACCGCCGGTCACCGTCACCAGTGGATCCGTGATCACGATACCCGTAACCGTCTGGTTGCCGGTATTGCTCACCGTGAAGGTGTACAGGATACTGTCACCCACGTTCACAAGCCCGTCCCCGTTGGTGTCCTCATACATCCCATCCTTCAATAGGGTAAGCTCCGGATCTGCATCCAGTGGCGTTACCGTACAATCGGGACAGTCGGGATCGATGGGCGTATCCGATGGGTCGACAGGGGTCGGGTCCTCAGATTCATCCGTCACATCCTCCCCGTCAGGGTCCTGGCCAGTAGCGGTCGCTAGGTTGTATACCGCTCCCGAATCGAGATCGGCCTGGGTGATCGAATAGATAGCCGTAAAGGTCGTGCCGTCGCTCTCGCCAGGGGCAAGATCGATGGGACCGCCGGTCACCGTCACCAGTGGATCCGTGATCACGATACCCGTAACCGTCTGGTTGCCGGTATTGCTCACCGTGAAGGTGTACAGGATACTGTCACCCACGTTCACAAGCCCGTCACCGTTGGTGTCCTCATACATCCCATCCTTCAATAGGGTAAGCTCCGGATCTGCATCCAGTGGCGTTACCGTACAATCGGGACAGTCGGGATCGATGGGCGTATCCGTCGGGTCAACAGGGGTCGGGTCCTCAGATTCATCCGTCACATCCTCCCCGTCAGGGTCCTGCCCAGTGGCGGTCGCTAGGTTATATACCGCTCCCGAATCGAGATCGGCCTGGGTGATCGCATAGATAGCCGTAAAGGTCGTGCCGTCGCTCTCGCCAGGGGCAAGATCGATGGGACCGCCGGTCACCGTCACCAATGGATCCGTGATCACGATACCAGTCACCGTCTGGTTGCCGGTATTGCTCACCGTGAAGGTGTACAGGATACTGTCACCCACGTTCACAAGACCGTCACCGTTGGTGTCCTCATACATCCCATCCTTCAATAGGGTAAGCTCGGGATCTGCATCCAGTGGCGTTACCGTACAATCGGGACAGTCGGGATCGATGGGCGTATCCGTCGGGTCGACAGGGGTCGGGTCCTCAGATTCATCCGTCACATCCTCCCCGTCAGGGTCATGGCCGGTGGCGGTCGCTAGGTTGTATACCGCTCCCGAATCGAGATCGGCCTGGGTGATCGAATAGATAGCCGTAAAGGTCGTGCCGTCGCTCTCGCCAGGGGCAAGATCGATGGGACCGCCGGTAACCGTCACCAGTGGATCCGTGATCACGATACCAGTCACCGTCTGGTTGCCGGTATTGCTCACCGTGAAGGTGTACAGGATACTGTCACCCACGTTCACAAGCCCGTCCCCGTTGGTGTCCTCATACATCCCATCCTTCAATAGGGTAAGCTCGGGATCTGCATCCAGTGGCGTTACCGTACACTCGGGACAGTCGGGATCGATGGGCGTATCCGATGGGTCGACAGGGGTCGGGTCCTCAGATTCATCCGTCACATCCTCCCCGTCAGGGTCCTGGCCAGTGGCGGTCGCTAGGTTGTATACCGCTCCCGAATCGAGATCGGCCTGGGTGATCGCATAGATAGCCGTAAAGGTCGTGCCGTCGCTCTCGCCAGGGGCAAGATCGATGGGACCGCCGGTCACTGTCACCAATGGATCCGTGATCACGATACCAGTCACCGTCTGGTTGCCGGTATTGCTCACCGTGAAGGTGTACAGGATACTGTCACCCACGTTCACAAGACCGTCCCCGTTGGTGTCCTCATACATCCCATCCTTCAATAGGGTAAGCTCGGGATCTGCATCCAGTGGCGTTACCGTACAATCGGGACAGTCGGGATCAATGGGCGTATCCGTCGGGTCGACAGGGGTCGGGTCCTCAGATTCATCCGTAATGTCATCTGAAGGATCATTAGGATCATTTCCAGGTTCTTCTCCCCTAGCAGTTGCTAAGTTATAAACTGCACCAGCATCGAGGTCCTCCTGTGTAAGTGCATAAATGGCACTAAAACTGAGAGCATCACTTTCGCCTGGAGCTAAGTCAATAGGGCCACCAGTAACAGATACTAGTGGATCCGTAATAATAATATCACTAATTATAACGTCCCCTATATTGGTAACAATAAAAGAATAAATGATACTATCTCCAATATTAACTAAACCATCACCATTCGTATCTTCATAGACACCATCCTTTTCCAATTGTATTTCAGGATTATCGCCTAAAACAGTAATAAACACCGTGGCGGTCTCCTCTTCTGTTGTGCCATCGGCATTGGTCACCGTAATCGTATAATCAAACTGGTCCTCACCGTTGAAATTGGGACCAGGAGTGTAGGTCACCGTACCATCCGGTAAGAAAGTCACCGTACCGTTGGCAGGATCCGTTGTGCCCGTGAGCTCAAAGTTGTCTCCTGCAAAAAGATCGTTGTCGAGCACGTTCAGGGTCACAGGAGTGTCCTCATTAGTAGTCTCAAAATCATCGACCACGTCCACTACAGGGTCAATGGTCACTACCACTGTAGAAACCTCTTCAGAAGTCGTTCCATCAGGGTTGGTCACCGTCACCACATAATCAAAGGTATCCGTACCGTTAAAGTTGTCGTTTGGTGTATAGGTTACCGTACCGTCATCCTCGATCGTTACCGTACCATTGGTAGGGTCCGTCAACGAACTGATCACAAAGTCAGTACCGTAATTCCCCGCATAGGTATCGTTATCAAGTACATCAATTGTTACAGCGGTATCCTCTGGGGTCGAGGCTGTGTCAGGATTACCATCCGTTATAGGGCCAACAGTAATAAACACCGTGGCGGTCTCCTCTTCTGTTGTGCCATCGGCATTGGTCACCGTAATCGTATAATCAAACTGGTCCTCACCGTTGAAATTGGGACCAGGAGTGTAGGTCACCGTACCATCTGGTAGGAAAGTCACCGTACCGTTGGCAGGATCCGTTGTGCCCGTGAGCTCAAAGTTGTCTCCTGCAAAAAGATCGTTGTCGAGCACGTTCAGGGTCACAGGAGTGTCCTCATTAGTGGTCTCAAAATCATCGACCACGTCTACTACAGGGTCAATGGTCACAATAACACTACCTGTCTCTGTACTAGTGGTACCATCAGGGTTGGTCACCGTCACCACATAATCAAAGGTGTCCGTACCGTTGAAGTTGTCGTTCGGTGTATAGGTTACCGTACCGTCATCCTCGATCGTTACTGTACCATTGGTAGGTTCCGTCAACGAACTGATCACAAAGTCAGTACCGTAATCCCCCGCATAGGTATCGTTATCAAGTACATCAATTGTTACAGCGGTATCCTCTGGGGTCGCGGCTGTGTCAGGATTGCCATCTGGGTTTACGTCAGTTTCTGGTGTTACCGTTATAAATACCGTGGCATTATCAACATCACCATTACTATCTGCTATTTGATATACAAATGAGTCAGTGCCATTAAAGTCAGGCGCAGGAACATAGTCAATAGTATCATCAGTTGGGTCGTTTGGTGTGTTATTATCATTGACGGTAGCCGTACCATTAGATGGACCCGAAATAATGATAATAGCTGAATTTGAAGGTCCGTCTGTTCCAAAAGTGTCATTTTGGAGAACTGTAATATTTATTGCAGTATCTTCTGGAGTGGTGGTATTATCATCTACTGCATCAGGGATTTGATTAATTGTATTTATTGTAAAATTCTCAATAAATTGACATCCATTAGCGTCTGTTACTGTTACGGTATAATCTCCACTATCGAGACCCGTTATCGTGTCAGTTGTCTCTCCATTACTCCAAAGTATACTGTAAGGCGCTGTTCCCCCAGATGGAGTTACGGTTGCTGTACCATCATTTGAAGTCGTTCCATTTTCACCTGTAGTCGCAACAGAGGCTGTTAATGCAGCTGCTGGTTGTAATATCGTTGCGCTATCGGTTATTGTACAACCATTTGCATCTGTTATAATGACGTCATAATCTCCAGCAGGAATTCCTGTGAGATCTTCAGTGGTCTGTCCATTACTCCAAGCAAAAGTATAAGGGAACGTTCCCCCACTAACGGTTAGATTAAGAGAACCTGTGCTTTCTCCAAAGCATAAAACATTGTTCACTGCAATCCCACTACTAAGGACACTTGGTTCATTAACAGTGATTGTAGATTGCGCGGTACACGCTGTAAATGTATCTGTTACCGTAACAATATAAGACCCGGCTTCAACTCCACTAATATTTTGAGAAGTTGCACCATTACTCCAACTATAAGTGAAAGGTCCTGTACCTCCAGTTGTCACTGAAGTAGCAGCTCCATCTGAAAATCCGTTGCAACTAACCGAAGATGATGACGTTGAGATAGATAAATTTTCACAACTTCCCTCATTTACAGTTGTCGTACCTGTTGCCGTACATCCATTAGAATCTGTAATAGTTACATCATAATTACCAGGGCTTAGTCCACTTATTGATTGCGTAGTTTCACCGTTACTCCAAAAGTAGGTATATGGCGCAACACCCCCACTAGGATTTGCAGTAGCAGTACCATTTGACAATCCTGGACCCGTTTCGTCTGTTGAAGATATTGTTACTCCAACAGGGCTGGACGGCTCTGTGATAGTAACGCTCTGTTCAACAGCGAGACAAACCGTATTGTCTATTGTGACACTTACGGTATATACTCCTGAAGATAAATTTGCTAGTGTACTTGAAGTTACTCCAGTATCTACCTGCCCTGAATTCCACGTAAAGGTAAATAATGCATCAGGATTTGCTGCCGAATTAGCAGTAACTGTAGCAATTCCGGTATTTTCTCCTGCACATAATACATCTTTGACATTTGCTATAGCTATAACTGCGTCACAAGTATTTATACAATCTATTACTACACTTTGAGAAATAATACAATCATTGGCATCTGTAACAGTAACCGTATGTGACTGATCGTCTAGACCCGTAGCTGTTTGAGTAGTTTGATTATCAGCACTTGCACTCCATTGGTAAGTATAAGGTGGGGTTCCACCTGTAGGTGTAGCTGTCGCGCTACCATCAGAGCAACCCTGTGATGTAGTAGCATTCATTTTACTAATATTTACACCAAGAGCTTCACTAGGTTCTGAAATAGTAGCTGAGTCTGCAACAGTACAACCATTTGCGTCAGTAACAGTGACATTATAGGTTCCTGCTGAGAGATTTTCTAAATTCTGACTCGTTGCTCCATTACTCCAACTATAGGTATAAGGTGGAGTTCCTCCGCTCACTATAGAAGTTATAGATCCAGTATCTACACCATTACATAAGATATCTTCACCATCAATATCAACTTCAAGCGGTTCTGGTTCAGTAATTTCAATTTCTTCAATAAGTTCGCATCCATTTGCTCCAGTTACAGTCACCGTATAAAGTCCAGCAGTGAGATTATTAATATCTTGAGTAGTTGCCCCCGTATTCCAACTGTAACTATAAGGTGGTGTTCCACCAGTCACATCAAGGTTTATTGAGCCGTTATCTTCTCCAAAACAAAGAACATTTATTTGGGTAGTATTGTTTGAACTCTCAAGTGGATTCTCAGGTTCAGTAATTTCAAAAGAATTAGTGAAGGTACATCCATTAGCATCAGTAATAGTTACAAAATAGGTGCCTGCTCCTACATTACTGAGATCTTCAGTAGTCGCAATAATACCAGAAGTATCACTCCACTCAAAAGTATAGGGTGCGGTGCCGCCCATTACTGTAATATCGATAGAACCAGAATTGTCTCCAAAACAGTCGACTGGTGTAATATCTACGGGAGTTACGATATTAATATTTTCAATTAAAATATCAAACTCACTACTAATCTCACATCTACTGAAAATATTTCTAACATAAACCGTGTAAACGCCTTCGTCTAAATTCCCAAATACGGGAGAGTCAGTAAAGTTTATATCATCTAGAGAGTATTCGAACTCATCACCTATAGGAGAAATAACAGTTATATTAGTCGTACCATCATCATTACAACTTAAAGAAACTTGTGGTGCATCTGGTGGTGCTACATAGGTTAGCGTAACCATTCCAGTATCACTTACGGATGTGTTAGGAGCTGGTAGTGTAACATCATACTCAAATGTTACCTCACCTAAGAATCCTGCTGCCGGTGTAAAGTTATAGATACCGTCCGAACTTAATGTTACCGTTCCTGCATTAGATGGATTCAAGCCTCCATTGAGAGCATAGGTCGAGCCTTCTGGCACGTTATTTAATTCATCAAGATCTTCAGAAAATGGAGTATCTAAACATCCGGTTTCCGTTTGATCAACTGCATAACTTTGTAGTATAAATAATTTACCATCCCCGTGATCCCTTGAAGCTGCTACAAACTCAATACGACTTATTTTAGATCCTAATGGCGCAATACTTTTAAGTTCGAAAAGAGCAATTGCTATAGTTTGACCATTATCCTGCTCTCTACCAGAGCCCCAATAATCAGAATCATCAGTAGGGTCACTAGGAGTTCCCAAGTCTGGTGAAGAAAATCCTCCTCCACGAAGATCACCATTGGTTCTCACAAAGGTTTCTCCCAACTTTTGAGTCGGACCTCCTCCTGGAGGTGTCCCCCACATCTCAATATAAAAACAATTATTACCTCCACGTTCTGTAACAGCTAGTATTCCATCTGCATTCGATGGGATAGCTGGACTATAGAAAAGAGTTTGCTTTTGAGCATCCGTATTCTGTGTGGCTGGAAAGTTTTTACAGATGTTCCTTCCATTGGGATTTGCGGTGAAGTAATAATTTAGGTTTTTACTTTGAAAAGCTGCGAGTGCTGCAGAATTCCAAGGACTATTAGGCCCTCCATTAGAAGATGCACTTGACCCGACTACTTCGTTACTATTAAGGATAATACCGTTTGGGTTGTTCCCATCTGGTCCCAATCTACTAAGCTCGTAGCTCGATGGAACGACAAAAGTATTGTATTGTGTTCCCGATACCGTAATTGATCGTATCGTCGCAGGGTTATTATTATTTCCGTTTTGAGTGTCAGACCACTGGAAGGTAACATTCTGATTGATGGACTGGGACTGTGTTTGGGAATTCAGGGACACGCCCATAAATAAAACTACGCAGAGCGCAAATTTAGATAGATATGACATAACATATGTTTCAGAAAGAAATGACTAGTCTCTTTCAATGGTTAAATTCTTTTAAAATTTATAAAAGAAGTTGGGGAACTTTTACAAATTTCACTTTCTATAAATTACAGGGAAAACACACTATCCAGAATAGGATGTTGTGATTTTAGTATTGATATTACCCCCATAATATGCTTTACTAAACGAATGAATTCTAAAGAAATAGCGTTCACTTTCTTATTTAATACTTATCAAATATATCGCAATGATTTTATGCATACATAAGAAATTTCAATTTTTAGTTATGTTGTAAGGTTTTGTCGTTCAAGTACATCATTATAGCTAAATCATACTGAACACAGTACCTCACGAGAGGTGTAAAAATGTCCTTTTCTGTTCAACAGGATTGATTGAAGTCCTTTAAATTTTCGCGAAAGCGTATATTTTGAAAAAAAATAAATGGAGAAGCAGGCATATGAATCACCTTCGCATTTACCCAAGTCTTTCCCTTATATTTGCACTCCAAAATAGCTCAAGGATTATATGAATTTTATTAAAGAAATAGCAAGACGTAGAACTTTTGGAATTGTATCGCATCCTGATGCGGGTAAAACAACTCTTACTGAAAAGTTACTTCTCTTTGGGGGTGCTATACAAGAAGCTGGTGCTGTAAAATCAAACAAGATTAAAAAAGGCGCCACTAGTGACTTTATGGAGATTGAACGCCAGCGTGGGATCTCTGTGGCCACCTCCGTTCTCGCGTTTGAGTATGAAGGAATTAAAATAAATATTCTGGATACCCCTGGCCACAAGGATTTTGCAGAAGATACTTTTAGAACACTCACGGCTGTGGACAGTGTCATTGTGGTAGTTGATGTAGCAAAAGGGGTCGAGCCACAAACTGAAAAACTGGTAGAAGTGTGCAGAATGCGCAATATCCCTATGATTGTTTTTATAAACAAATTAGATAGAGAGGGAAAAGATGCTTTTGAACTTCTAGATGAAATAGAAGAAAAATTACACCTCAGTGTCACACCACTCAGTTTTCCCATCGGAATGGGATATGATTTTAAGGGTATTTACAATCTCTGGGAGAAAAATGTAAATCTCTTTAGTGGAGATAGTAGAAAGAACATCGAAGAAACGATAGAAATATCTGACTTAAAGGATGAAGTGCTTGATACTCTTATAGGTAGCAAGGCGGCCACAGAACTCAGGGAAGAGATCGAGCTAGTACAGGGAGTTTATCCAGATTTTGATAGGCAAAAGTATCTAGATGGTAAACAGCAGCCTGTATTTTTTGGGTCGGCACTTAATAATTTTGGTGTCAGGGAACTGCTGGATTGCTTTATAAAAATTGCTCCACCCCCTCGTCCTAAAAAAAGTGAAGAGCGATTAGTAAAACCAGACGAAAAAGATTTCTCTGGATTTGTCTTTAAAATACACGCAAATATGGACCCTAATCACAGAGATAGGCTTGCCTTTGTCAAGATTGTTTCAGGTGTCTTTAAACGTAACACACCTTATCTGCACGTTCGTCACGGCAAAAATCTCAAGTTTAGCAGTCCTAATGCTTTCTTTGCAGAGCGCAAGGAGATTGTAGATATTTCTTATCCCGGTGATATTGTGGGTTTGCACGATACAGGTAACTTTAAAATAGGCGACACCCTTACCTCTGGTGAATCGTTACATTATAAAGGTATTCCCGCTTTTTCTCCTGAACACTTTAGGTATATTAATAATGCTGACCCTATGAAGTCTAAACAACTTGCAAAAGGAATAGACCAGTTAATGGATGAAGGTGTGGCCCAATTATTTACACTAGAACTCAACGGGCGCAAGGTAATAGGAACCGTAGGTGCACTTCAATATGAGGTAATACAATATAGACTTGAGCACGAGTACGGAGCAAAATGTACCTATGAACCCCTAAACGTAGCTAAAGCTTGTTGGGTAGATCCTGAAGACCCCAAAAGTGAGGAGTTTAAAGAATTTTTACGTGTTAAACAGCGTTTTATGGCAAAGGATAAAAGAGGACAACTCGTATTCTTAGCAGATTCTCCTTTTACCCTTCAAATGACTCAACAGAAATATCCGTCAGTAAAAATGCATTATGTAAGTGAATTTAAGGATTAAGGTTTTTTTGCTTTCGCGAAAATGTTCAATCCAATATAAATTATCATTCATACTATAGGACTATAGTAAAAAAGCGCCACACTTGATGTGGCGCTTCTTTTTGGCTAATTCAATTATTAAAAAATAATCAAATCTTACAGTGTCTCCCACTGCATTCATTGGAATTATAAATAACGTAGACCTCCTTTTTTAAAATGGGTTAATACTAGCTGACAAATGACAACTACTATACCATCGTATGTCCTTTATTTACAAATGTTTGCGTTATTGGTTAAATTACTTTTTCAACCATAAAAACCAACGCTTATTCTTATATAAGCTCGTTTATTACTTAACGTTTTAACAACTATAGTCAATTAACCATCTTTGAGGTATCAAAAGAGAATAAGGTTTTCCCCCACCTAATGATGAATAATTAGGAGCCTATTTTTCTTATGAGCAACATTTGGTTTGATTAGTTTGTAATGCCCAATCTTGTATTGGGCATTTTGCTTTTTAAAGTGTCGCTCTATAAATTGCCACTTATACCCTATATATATCACTTATTACTTGACACTTTAGATAAATGATACTTCATCGCATATTTGCATAGTAAATAAGAAACAAGATGGACATTCTATTATTTCTTGTAATAGCGTCCAGTTTCTTTAGATGATTTCATATAGATTGGTTTTTAATATTGATGGTTAAAATGCTCGGGGTGGTTACCGAGCATTTTTCTTTAGTATTAAAAGTCAAAGAATGCTTATAAGAACTCCGCAGTGTGTTTGAGGTCCTATCAAAACTGTTTCCGTGATTCTCTATTACGGCATAGATCAAACGTTTAAGCCTTACAACTCCCATTTATTACTTCGCAATTTATGCTCGACACCCAGTAAGTTATATTTGAACGAGTTATGAGATATATCAAAAGAAAAACCAATATCCTATCAGAAACTACTATACGTCCTTTCACCCCGCTTAGGCAACATTAGTAATATTTTCTAATAATATCTCTCCTATAAAAACACCCCGCACAACTGTGCGGGGTGTCTTCTTTTAGATTATTCCTATATTTTATTTTAAGTTAAGGAACCTATGGAGACTTTCTTGTCTTCTTTTTGCAATAGGAAGAGAAACATTATTTCCCAATTCTACATAGTTACCAGCTGCTTTATTAATATTTTGAACAAAATTGAGATTTACGATATAAGAATTATGAATTCTAAAAAACACGTTATCATCAAGTAGCTGTTCATACTCCCCTAAATTTTTACTACTTACAATCATTTTACCGTTTGTGAGGTTAAACTCAGTGTATTTACCATCAGACTTACAGTACACAATGGTATTGGTTTTTATAAACTCGATTTTCTCTATGGTGGGAATGGCTATAAAATCTTGATGCAACTTCTCTGAAGAAATAGCTTCTACGAGTGACGAGAGCCTCTTCTGGTCTATAAATTGACTTTTTTCAAGTCGTTCTGAAGCACTACTCACAGCTACTATCAGGTCTTCTATTTCTATAGGTTTGAGAACAAAGTCTACAGCATTATATTTAAACGCTTTGATCGCAAACTCGTCAAACGCAGTTACGAAGATAACCTGTATATTTTCTGCATTAATCGCTTCCAAAACATCAAAACCTGTTCCTTCATCTAAAACTATATCTAAAAATAATAACTGTGGTTGTAACTGTGGTATAATGGCAATAGCATCTTCCTTAGTATCTGCTTGTCCTATAACATCTACTCTAGGACAGTACTTTTTAAGAAAGTGCGTGAGCAACTCGATATTGTTAGGTTCGTCATCTACGAGAACCGCAGTAAACTTTGACATACTATTCATAATGGATTGAGGAATATAGCTATTTAATTAGTAAAGAGCAATTTATAATTAGATTACTTACTATAGAGCAAAGGTAGCTTGAGGGTTACCCTTGTACCTATAGCTTGCTCATCCTCATATAAATCTTCTATAATAAAATCTACATTTTGGTCGGTATATTTATTAATGATTTCTATTCGTTCTTTCATAATCCTTGTAGCCCAAGATTTATGATTTATCCTATTTTGTGCTTTTATTTCTGCCGCTCGTGCCCGCCCTATTCCGTTGTCTGTGACAGTCCCTACAAGTTGATCGTTCTCTATTTTAAAGGAAACTAACATAGTGGGTACCCCATCACGTTTTGGCGAAAGCCCGTGTATAAGTGCGTTTTCACAGATGGGCTGGAACAGCATACAGGGTAGTAAAATGCCGTTTTTATCTATGTTTTCTTGAGTTTCTATAGAGAATTTGAACACTCTCGCTTGCCGTAGTTGCTCAAGATTAAGGTAAGATGTGAGGTATGAAAGCTCTTCTTTTAATGTAATGTTTTCAGAGTGGCTCATATCAATGGATGAACGCAGCAACTTTGAGAAGGAACCTAGATATTTATTGGCCTCTCGCTCTCCTTTCAAGATCATCACGCTTTGGAGACCATTAAGGGCATTAAACATAAAATGCGGATTCATTTGCGCCCGCAATGACTTTGCTTCCAACTGGTCTACCTTGCGCTGGTTGTCATATTTTTCTTGCCATCTATATCTACGAAACTGAACGTAACCACTTACTCCCAGGACTAATAACAAAAGTAAAATCCCACTAAACCACCACGTTTTATAAAATATCTGAGACACCTCTATGGGTATGGATAATTGATTAATCGTAGGATTTCCTGATCCGTCTGTCCCTCTTATCTTCAGTGTATATTTCCCTGGGGCTATGACATTGAGGCGTAGATTTGTGTTAGGCCCTAAATCTATCCACTCGCTATCTCTTCCATCCAGTTTGAATTCGTAACTGGATTTGAGATTATTAAAAGGATCTGATATTGCATAATTTATATTAAAAAAATTCTTTTCAAAAGGTAAGATTACCTCTGAAAGATCTATATCAGGACGCACCCTTGTGTCTACAATAGTATTTTCATTCTTATCAAAAAACTCTGCAGATACTATATCGATTTTAGAACTAGGCTTGACCCTTTTGATTTCCTTAGGATCAAATGTGACAAAACCATTCAATCCACCAAAAAAATGGTTTCCTTGTTTGTCTCTAAAGACAGAGTGTTTATTAAACTCATCATCCGGCAAACCATCTTTAGCATAATAATTATAAAACCAGTCATCCTCATAATGAAAATAAGTAAGACCATTATACGTACTGAACCACAAACCCTCCTCATCTTCAGAAAAAGCAATGACCACATCATTAGATATACCATCTTTAAGTCGGGTATAGTTCTCTATGTTTCCGGTAGAAGCATATAGTACAGAAAGTCCTTTAAAAGTGCCAAAGAAAATATCTCCATTTGCCCTTTTGTGCATATCATAAACAGAATTTGAGCCAAGACCACCCTGAGTATTTTCAAAAGTTATTTGATCTACTTCATCAGACACAAAGTCTTTAATAAAAACGCCAGCATTATCTGTTAGAACCCAAATTTTACGATCACTTTCGATATAAAAATTATTGATAGGTTGGGTATGCAAGTTGTTCTTTTCATTGAGCCTACTCTCATCTGTAAATTGCCTAGAACGCTTGTCAAATGTAAATAACCCTCTTGTGGTACCCACAAGAAACTTGTGTTCTCCCCAAGGCTTCATACAGGTTATCTGCAACCTTCTGTCGTTTCTTACGTCAAGAATACTATACTGTTTAAAAGTGTTGTTTTTTACGTTTGCGTTTACTATTACATAGGTCTCACCTCCTATCCATAAATCTTCTGGAGTATCAAAATACATTTGTCTATAAAAAACTGGGGCTATTCCATTATTTTCAATAAACTCTAAGGTGTATTTTGAAATGTTTTCTCGATTCGTATCAAGCTTATATATTCCTGAATACGAGCCTACGTAAATATTGCCAAGAGCATCTTCTGCAAAGCCACGCGTGCTCACCCTTTGAGAATTATTATTAAACTGATAGTCTGTTAGAAAAGATTGGAAGGGCGTCGCGCGGGATCGTACGGCATAAATATTCTTAGCGGTAGATACATAAAATTTTTCTGAAGTGACAAATGCTATATCGGTAATAACTTGGTCAAAAGTTATAGCCCTTTCTTCCAGCAAGAGTTCTTTTCTTTTATCATCTAACTTGTAAAACTGCATTTGTTTACTATTAGCATCATTAACCTTTGAAAGCTCAAGTGATGAATTTCTTTTATCGGACTTTGGTAAAACTTTGAAACCTTGGGAAGGTAGCTGTATAAACTGTTTATTCACACTGGCTATATAATCATACTTAAATTCTACTCCATCATAAACGTAGGTCCCTGAACTATTTGCTTTAAAAAAAGCACCATTATCTAAAACGTCAAATGTGTACTGTTTTGTCCCTTTAAGCCGCAGCGATTTATAATCTGCAAGAAGACTAATTCTTGCATCTTTGAATAAGTAAAAAACATTGAATTGAGAGATAATTAGGCCGCCGTCGTCTAAAACTTCGTCAATGCGTAATTCAAAATCCTGACTGATTTGTCCCTCTCTGGAAATTTCATAATATTCTGATGGAATTCTATAAGAAAGTAGTCTATTTTCTTGCGGTACATATTCTAGCACATACTGGTCACCAGTAGTGGCTATGATTTTTCCCTCCGAAGTCTGGTTGACGTCAATGATAGTTGCATAGTTACGATTTTTCGGATTTTGCCATCTAAGCCAAAATCCTTTTTTTGTAGTAGGTTCAAAACGATATAGACCTTCATTAGTAGCGACCCACACATTTCCTTCCCTATCTTCAAAAAGATCATTATAATTGCTCAACCCTTCATTGGTTGGACTTTCGATGGTGTTGATCACCGTACTGTTACCGTAAAGTTTTGCTATTGCTTGAAAGGTAGAGTACCACAAAAAGTCATCAGCACTAGGACACAATAAGTTTTTAACCGCGTTGGAGCCATTATTACGCTCCGTTTTTACTTCTATGTATTCAAAATCTGGATTGGCTGTATTCTGAGAATACACAAAGACCTGAAAAAAAAACAAAGCCGAGACAGAAAGACATATCTTAAAATGCTTCATTTCAGAAAAATACAATTTTTCAATAAAACAGTAGGGTCATTTCTAAAATCTAATAGCAACAATTTAATGATTACTGTCCTGTAAAATCTCCATTTTTAGTAACGATAAAATAACTACTTACTATCTCTTTTTTCTAAAGATTTTTTTAATACCCTTAAAAACCAACAGCGCTAAAAAGCCAAAAACGAGACCCACTAAAAACTCAGTGATGATACTTGGGACTTTGGGGAATAGGTGATGAAGGAAAGAGATGTTGTGAGTAAAAATTCCACCTGCTACGAGTAGTAATGCAATGGTTCCTATGATGGATAATGCTTTGATTACCATAGGGAGTGCATTCACAAAAAACCTCCCTATTTTATCAGATATACTATTATCCTTCTCATTCATATTGATCAAATGAGTTCCAAATTCATCCATCCTTATGATGAGCGCCACTATACCATAAACGCCCACGGTCGCTAAGAGCGCTACAAAAGAAACTACGGCAATCTGCTCCGTTAAACTTGCTGTAAGTACGGTACCTAAAGCAATTATAACGATCTCAACAGACAAAATAAAATCGGTAACAATGGCAGATTTTATTTTCTCTTTCTCTAATTTCAATATTTCTTCTTTGGTAGGTGCTTCTAAGTTTTCTGGAATATGAGCGGTATTATGTGGTACAAAAAACTCGTAGATTTTTTCAGCGCCTTCATAAGCCAGATACAATCCACCTAAAATTAAAATAATAGTTACGGCCACTGGTAAGAAGGCACTTAGTAGAAACGCGACGGGAAGGATAATAAGTTTATTGAGCAATGAGCCCTTAGTTATTGCCCATAGCACCGGCAGCTCCCTACTTGAAACAAAACCAGATGCCTTTTCTGCGTTAACAGCGAGATCATCACCTAAAATTCCCGCTGTTTTTTTTGTTGCGATTTTACTCATTGCAGCAACGTCGTCTAACAGTGCCGCTATATCATCTAAAATTGCAAAAAAACCTGAAGCCATATTGTTATTTATTTTGCCCTAAAGATACGGATGCATAAAATTTAATTTAAACGGGATTGTAAATTAAAAGTGCTGTTTACACTTTTATAATCAAGTTCATAAGTGATGACTCAGAGAAGATTTATCTTAAGTCTCTAACTACACAGATATTTCGCTTACGCGAAAATGTGAAATCTTAGACTAAACATAGTTTGATGAAAATAATCCCTTCTAAGCTACTCCTCAAAAAAACTGATGGAAGATCCAATCCAGCTATCTTCTGTGAGGTAGGACACGTTTATAAGCTCGCCTTTACTCATTCGGGTAAGGTTTATCACAGGTTTAAAACGTTCTTCTTCCTTATTCCAAATAAAGAGCATCCGGATCTCAACTTTTGAGTTTTTGGGAGTATTGGTTTCTATGATAGAGGCATAATTCACTTTCTTCTGTAGAATGTAATTATGCTTATCCTCAATCGCATCAATCGTTTCCTGGTCAGGGTAAAGGTTTACTCCTTTTCCTGCAAAAGAAAATAGTGGTTTTAGTACAAACTCATTAAGATTGATATCTGAAGGGAAATCATTGAGATAAAATGACGCTGGAATATTTTTATGCTCTAACATCGGGACGATGCACTTGGAAATCATAAAAAACCAATCAGGATGACTTACATACTTTACATCAAGATCATCGCTTAGACTAAAAGTCGCATTGAGGTTTTCAATGCCTTTTAACTCGTCCAAAATCACCCGATTATAAATCCTATTGATTTGAATTTTTTTACCGTCTTTCTCGTAGTACAACTTCCTGCCCTCCTTAAGGACTTTTGTCATACAAACAACCTCAATTCCTAATGCCTTTCTGGTTGCCCAGAAATCAATACGTGTTTTCTGTTTTTCTGGAAATAGCTCTAAAAGAATCACATTTTCTGCATCTTCATCGCCTAGGATAACATCTTTTAATTCTTGGAAATAGGTATCATCGTTAAGTCCAGAAAAGTAATAATCAAAACCTTTTTTTGGAATGGTAGGATAATTTCTTCTAAATGCCTTACCTAACCACGGTTGGTAAAAAAATAAGGTTGGAAAAGCCTGTAATTCTATTAGCTGTGGAGAAACACCGCCATTACCATCATCACAGAGCCCAAAATCTATTGCCAGAAATTCTGGCTTATCCATTTTTACAGGGCATCTCAAATCTTCAGGGATAAAGCGCTCACGTATCTCATCAAAATCTAACGTCCACAATTGATCGATGATAGAATCGCAAGCATCAAAAAGTGTTTTCTTTAGGGCCTTAGGAATGAACACAGGCGTTTCAGATATTCTAAAGGCACTAGTTTCTCCAAAATCCTCTATCGCATCCTTTTTGATACCTTCATAAAATTCTTCTTTAAAACTGTCATTAAAGGCTTTTCGGAGGTGTGGTATCATTTTATTACAAGTTGAGTTTTATCTTTTGCATCTGCGGCTAGTTGTAAAAAACGGGGGATAATCGTTTGATTTGTTTTCATAATCTTATCATCGTCATAGAGGTGATCAATCATATCCTGATACTTCTTCTTACCGTGCTTTTTAATGACAATCGCTTTTTTATCTTCTCGGGAGAAATATCGCAACATTCCGTCTGCATCTGCTTCTGGGTGAAATTGCGTCCCAAAGATCTCGTGACTAAAACGTATCGCCATAACAGCCCTTTCTAGTGATACATCTGGGCGTATCTTCTCCCTACAGAGTACTTTACCGTCTAAGGATTCTAGCTTCCATTCTTGAGGGCCTATTACTTGGTAATCCCTAGAATCTACCGCATAAAATGGATCTTCCAATCCTTCAAGTAAAACTTCTCGCGTGCCGCTCAGGGTTTTATGTATAGGCAAAATACCAAAAGAAGTGGTCCTTCTCTTAGTAACCTTAGCAAGATCCCAATGTCTACAAGCGAGTTGAAACGAGTGACAAATCAGAAACAAATGCTTCTTGCAATGATTTCTCATATTATAATCCAAGAATGTATCTAGAAAATGAAAAAAGTGGCTTTCCCAAGCCTCGCCAGAGGCCAGTGGTGACCCAGGACCGCCCGAAGATAGGAACATATCATAATCTTCTATCTCTGGTATTTGTCCTTCTATACGAACTTCAAAAACGTCATAATTTCCTTTAATGCCTTCCTGAGCAAGAAAATTACCCGCAAGCATTTTTAAACAGCGCATTCCCTCATTGGGCTCGCCCGCATTCATATCTAATATTGCTATGTTATAGCTCCTTTCCATCTGCATTTCTTTATGCTATTTATTCTAAAATTTGTAGCCTGCAAAACTACACTATTTAAAGCCCTTTAGCCGTTTGTTGTACAACATATTCAGCAACTTTTCTTAAGTCTCCCGTTTCCTTATACACTTGCAATTGCCTATCTGCTCCTGCTCCCTGCTCTATCATTTGGTAGACATAATTTACTTCCTTACGGCAGCCTAAACTGTCTACCACATCATCTATAAATTCCAAGAGCTCATTCATTAATTGGTGAAAAGGAACTTCTTCCTCTTTTCCAAAATCTATCAGCTTTGCTTCTATTCCCCATCGTGCGGCACGCCATTTATTTTCATTGAGCAATAAACGACGGTAGGACTTAAACGTTTGATTTTTCTGATGGAGTTTGTAAATTTTTGCCACGATACATTGCATCAATGCCGCAATACAAGTCACCTCATCTACCGTCATCACTACATCACAGATACGGAATTCTACTGTTGGGAAAAATGGATGTAGACGGATGTCCCACCAGATTTTCTTAGTATTATCGAGACAATTAGTGCGCACCAAAATGTCTACAAACTTATCATACTCCTGTATACTATTAAAGAATGGGGGAATACCAGTACGTGGAAATTTATCAAAAACCTTAGATCGATACGATTTAAATCCAGTATCACGCCCTTCCCAAAAAGGGGAGTTCGTTGACAAAGCATATAAATGAGGTAAAAAGTAACGCGCTACATTTAAAATATCCAGCCCTTCCTCTCTATTAGGAATTGCCACGTGCACGTGCATACCAAAGATTAAGTTGCCACGTGCCACATCACCCATCTCGCTAACGATCTGGTCATATCGAGGTGCTTCAGTAATAAGTTGCTCGTGCCATTGTGAGAAGGGATGTGTTCCAGAAGCGGCAACTTTCAGACCTTCATTTGCAGCGAGTTCAATTACTTGTTGTCTCAAATAAGAGACTTCGTCTCGCGCTTGATTAATATTCTCACACACATTAGTACCCATTTCTACTATGGACTGGTGCATCTCCTCTTTAATACGCTCCTGTAAATGCACCCTTCCGCCTTCGATGATTTTAGACATCTGCGACCTTAGTTGCAACGTATTGCTATCGAGAATCTGAAATTCCTCTTCAATTCCCAGTGTAAAGTTGTGCATAAACCTGCTCTTATTATTTTCTAATTATGTGTAATCCCTATCACATTTTCGCTTAAAGCGAAAATGTTATTCCCAAAAAAAAGTGCTTAAATATCCTTGACTCTTTCTTTATTATATCTCAACTTCAGAACTAGACATATGATACACCCCCTTTCCAGCCGAACGAAAACTACCTTTATTTTTTAGGGGCAGTCTTACCCCCTGTTGGTTTTTTTGCGGTCGCCTTTATTGCAGCAGTTTTTGGCTTCACCGTATTCACCTTTATGGCCGCTGGCTTCGATTTTGCTGGAGCTTTCTTTTTATTTATTAATTCCTTTTTTACCGTCTTTTTTGCCTCTGCTGCCGTTTTTAAGGTTGTTTTATTTTTTGCCGCAGGTAAAGGAGCAATACACTCTTTTACGTACGTGCCCCAAGAGGTATTGTTTTCCCCAGCTTTGTGAGCTTTGGCCTTTTCTATAGCAAACTTAGCCGTATGTTCAACCACCCAGTCAAAATTTTCTTGACCCACAGATTTTATATCTGCGTCTGGTGCTGGGTTACAAAAATCTATAGCATATGGCACGCCATCACGTATTGCAAACTCAACCGTGTTAAAATCGTAGCCAAGGGCTTTGTTGAGCCTTAACGTATAATCCTTTATCGTCTTCATCAATTTCGTATGCGCCGTTCCAGTAGTTTTAGGCTGTGTTTCATAACGTAGGTGCGGCTCATTATCTGGTGCATACGGCATTATATGCACATACTTTTGACCGATTGAATATACACGGTAATAATCTTCAAAAATGATTTCTTCTTGAAGCATCATTACCAATTGCTCTGTTTCGGCAAATTTATCCCAAAGGTCATCTGGGCTTTTTACCTTATAAACGTTTTTCCAACCGCCACCATCGTGAGGTTTCATAAATGCAGGGAAACCAATATGCTCAAATATATAATCCCAATCAAGAGGTGCTTCTAAGTTTCTAAAAGAAGTCTCACTGGTATTATCTGGACGTTCTTTTGAAGGAAGTAATACGGTTTTTGGCACAGGTACTCCTAGTTTTAAAGCCAGTGCATTATTAAAAAATTTCTCATCTGCACTCCACCAAAATGGGTTGTTTACCACCGCTGTACCTTGTAAGGCAGCATTTTTAAGATAGGCTCTGTAGAAAGGTACTTCTTGTGATATCCTGTCAAAAAGCACGCTGTACCCATAATCTATACCCTGCTGAAGTTTATCTATTTTTACAGCCTCTGCGATAATTTTACCACCGCCTAGCTCGTTTACCTTATCTATAAATGCCCACGGGAAGGTATCTTCCATCCCAAATAATATTCCTACTTTCTTTATCATAATACTATTGATTTTTTGTTTTAATTAGTTAAAATATGTGCCTACGTACTCTGGGAAAACCATTCTCCACAGTGGCCAGTCGTGCGATATCCATTGTTTCTCATCGTACCAGTGATCAATACCTTTAGCATTGAGAATGGCAGACATTTCCTTATTGCGTTCTAAACATATATCCCAGTCTGATGTACTCAGTACGATATGCATATGCTTATATTTCCAAGCTTCTTCTCCTGGCATAAACTCATTAGGACAGTTGAAGTAAATGCTCATATCATCAGATCCTTGTGTCATTGTACGCACATTGAACGTTGCGCTCATTGCAAAGAGATGTGAGACCAGGTCTGGAAATCGAAATGCTACATTTGCCGCGTGGTAACCACCAAAACTTACACCAGCAACTGCAATTCTATGACTGTTACATTCCTTTTGAATAAAGGGAATAAACTCACTTTGAATAAATTTCATATACAGCTCATAATTGTGAATTTTTACAGCTGCGGGGAGATTATCATCATAAAAACTTAGCATATCAATGGTCTCGACATTGTAGAGTTTTACTTTTCCAGCGTTAACCGACTGCATTATGGAATCATTGAGTAGAAAATCTCTATTCTGAGTGTATTCGCCTCCAGAGGATGGAAACATAAGTATAGGATACCCCCAGCTACCTGTGACCTCTACCTTAATATTTTTATTTAAATGGTTTGAATAGTATTCAAAATGAGTTGTTTCTGCCATAAGCCTTAAATATACAGCATATTAACAGTTCTATCTGTGGGTTTAAGAATGATTTAATAATTGATGAAACTGATTTCTATTTCTCACGTGATTTGCTACCTTGCACTGCTATGAATTTTGAAAAAATGATCACAAAAAAAGAGAAGCTATTTTCTACACATCTCAATCGTGACGTGACGTATAGGTGGGCCGCTCCAGTAGATTATAAAACTTCTGATATCGCATATCCTGTTCTATTAATGAATGACGGTCAGGATTTTCAAAAGATGAAACTCAAGGAAACCCTAGAAAAATCCTTTACTTCAGAACAAACTGCACCTTTTATCTACATCGGGATAGAAACTAATGAAAACAGGATGCAAGAGTACGGTCTCGCTCATTCTGCAGACTTTAAAGGGAGAGGATCAAGGGCCAAAGACTATACAAACTTTATTCTTAAGGAATTTTTACCTTTCATAAAGAAGAGTTTTCCGCTTTCGCGAAAGCATACTGACTATGTGTATTGCGGGATGTCACTAGGTGGTTTATCTGCTTTTGATATCGTCTATAACAATGCACATTATTTTGGAAAAGTAGGAGTCTTTAGCGGAAGCTTCTGGTGGCGCAACAAAGCCTATGTAAAAAACGATCAGGAAGACCGCAGCCGTATGGTACTTGATCTTGTTAAGAATAGTAGTGCCCCTGCCCACTTAAAATTCTGGTTACAATGTGGGACGTTAGACGAAAAAGCAGACCGTAATAATAACGGCATCATAGACGCTATAGACGACACTCAAGACCTTATAAAAGAACTACGCAAAAAGCGATATATGTACCCTCGGGATATCGTTTATGTAGAGGTTCCTGGTGGGAAACACGACCTCCCTACTTGGGGGAAAATATTCCCAGAATTTATTAGTTGGGCATTTGGTACATCTAACACCGCACAGACTAATGTAAAGCTAGAGAATAAGGGTGGAGTTTTTACGGGTACTATTAATTGATCCTTCTTGATAAATAATATGCTTGATTCTCTTACTCAACGCACCTATGGTTTGCATATACCGTCTGTAGCTTAATTACAATGAACAAAATGCTAACTTATAAGTATATCAAAGCTACTATATTATAGTGCAGCGGTTTATAGAGTCCTCTTAGTTCTTTTGACTTAATGAAAAATTATATCTTGTCGATGCTATATTTATCAATCAATAATTTTAATTCCTAAGATTACCCCTTTTTTTTAGCCCGATTAACACAATTACAAGTGATGAAAACGTTTGCTTTCTATCTTTTTACTTTACTTACCGCTAGCTCTTTTGGGCAAATGTTCAGTCCTCAGATTGATAATTATACGTATGGTGATAATCAAAATTGGGGTATAGACGTTAGCGAGAATGGATTGATCTTTATTGCAAATAATAGAGGTTTAGTGAGGTACACCGGACAACAGTGGTTGCTAAAGGAGTTACCTAAAAAAACAATTATAAGATCTGTTTTTATTGATGGAGATAGGATTTATACAGGCTCTTATGAAGAATTTGGTTATTGGGTTAGAAATCCTAAAGGCATTTACGAATATACCTCCTTAACATCATTATTTGAAGATCAAAATGCCATAGGGAGTGAAGAGTTTTGGCAAATTCTAAAATTTGAAAATGACATTCTTTTTAGGTCTTTCGGAGGATTGTATATCTATAATGGTTTATCAATAGTTAAAGTAGCTAATAGCCAAGGCGTATTTTCAATGGCTAATTACGACAATAAATTATTGGTTGCGACCTCAGATGGAGGACTTCAGCAGTTGATACGTGGTAAACTCGAATCTCTCGACAACTTAAGAGCGCTCTCATTAAATAAAATTAAAAGCTTAACCTCAATAGATAAGAAATTATTTATTTATGATGAGGAACATGGAGGTTTGCTCTTTGATGGAACTGGGTTTACTGAAGTACCAAAATCACTGAATGAACTGCTAAGAACAAATATCCTTAACAAAGCACTATTTATTGATAGTGAAACCTTAGCTATTGGTACAATCAAGAACGGGGTACTACTTTATAATTTTAAATCGAATGAACTAACACTCATCAATAAAGAATTAGGCCTTAACAATAACACAGTTCTTGGCTTGGATTTTCACAACGGAAATTTATGGGTGTCGTTAGATAACGGAACAAGTAAAATCAACCTAAAAAGCTCCTATCGATATTACTTCGATCTAAGTGGAGATCTAGGCACCGTTTACGATGTGGCTTATTATAATGACAGTTATTACTTAGCTAGCAATACTGGTATCTACACATTTCAGGACAACAAGCTTTCTCTTATCCAAGAATCTGAAGGCCACGTTTGGAATCTTACAATTATTAACAATCAGCTATTATGTGGACATAACAATGGCACCTACAGAATTATCGATAATAAAGTTGAAGCTCTTGATCTCACATACGGAGGTGTATATGGTTATACCAAAATTCCTAATACACAGCATTCTTATTTACAATCCACATATTCTGGAATTAGCCATTTAAAATTCGACGGAGATACGCCTATGGTTTCAAAGGTTGAAGGAATAGATACCCCTATAAACGCTATTACCTTCATTACTGACAAAGACATATGGGCAACGCATCCATATAAAGGAATATTCAAATTCACATTGAACGATACTTACTCAGAGATCATACACGAGGAGAGATTTTATGACGCAGTTAATTTAAAGCAATATAAAACTGAAATAATTAAAATAGGCGACAGCACCTATTTTTATAATTCTGATAAATGGTATAAAAATTCTGGCAAAGGTAAAGAGGTAGCCTTTGAAGAAATAGAAAAACTTGAAGGTTTGAAAGCTGCAGGTGTAGAGGAAGCTGGATCTTGGTTCTTAGATGGGAAAGTGGCTAGGTCACTTATTTTCTTTGATAACTCTTTTACGGAGCAATTTCGCTTAACAGATTTTGAGCTATTCAAACACCTTGTAGCCAACTATGGAAAGGTAGTAGTCAAAAACGACTCCATAAGAATGCTTAATTTAAACGATGGTTTTGCGACTTTTAATGTACATACCATTGTTGAAGAAAATTTGCTCAAACCCATAGCTGATAAGCTCTATACTTCAGATAAAATTTTTAAAATAGATAGCTCCTCTACTCTCAAAATCCCCTACAGAGATGCGCGTAATCTTGTATTCGAAACCTATACCCCAAACTTATTTCAAAATGAAATGAGGTACGTTTTATCTGGAGAGACCGACCAAAGTCAAATCATTAAGAATGGAAAATTTACGTTACAAAATTTAGCCTATGGAAACTATACAGTAAAAATTTTTAATAATTATTCTAAGGATTCCAGCGGAGATATAGACAATGACTTTTCTCAGATGATAAGTTTCACAGTATTACCTCCTTGGTATTTTTCAAAACTATCTTTCATATTCTACTTTTTGCTCTTTATTGGGTTAATATATCTCATATACCGTCGCAATCAATTTAAGATCCGTAAAGAACAACTATTATTAAAGCGGCAATACACGAAAGAAACACAAGAGCGTATATACGAACTTGAAAAAGCGAACCTAGAAAAGCAGATTAAGGACAAAAAAAGGGAATTGACCAATTCAACCGCCTCAATCATAAAAAAGAACGAAGCCATTATACTTTTAAGAAATGAGCTCACCCGATTAAAGGATGTTTCTCCTAACAGCTACCGTACAAAAAAAATTATCGCGTCCTCAGAAAAGTATATCAATAATAAGAACGACTGGAAACAATTTGAAGAGAACTTTAAGGAGTTTAATACTGACTTTTTTGATAATCTCGTCAAGCAGTTTCCAAAACTGACCACACGAGATTTAAAGCTCTGTGCTTACATTAAAACGGGATTAACTTCTAAGGAAATTGCTCCCTTAATGAATATTTCTAAGAGGGGCGTTGAACTTCATCGTTACCGTTTAAGGAAAAAATTAAAAATGGAGAGTAATGATAACTTCCTAAATTATTTGCAGTCATTTTAAGAATAAGGCAAAATATTAGTGGTAAAATTTGGAATATAACATCAAATAAAACTCATCACGACTACATCAAACTGTTAAAATTCACTATCTTTTTATAAATTAACTATCTGAAAATGAGTTAATTAATTTTTTAACTTCATTTCATCACTATCTCGATAACGTTTTCGTTAGATTCAAGTATTAAGTTTACGGTATAAATAACTGTAATGCTCTAAAGCTGAACGAATCTTAAGCGAAATCTCAATGAACTTAAAAATTACATTCTTATTATTAGTCTTCTTCTCCAGCCCATATCTTTTCTCTCAAAAGGTCGTAACTGGAACTGTAACATCAGAAGACGGTCTTCCTATTCCTGGAGCTAGTATAGTAATTCAAAATACCAACATAGGTGTTCAAACCGATTTCGATGGAGAGTTTACCATAGAAGCCTCCACAAATGACGTTTTGATAGTAAGGTACTTAGGATTTACAGAAGAAAAAATCACCGTAGTCGCAGAACAAGGGATTTATGACATTGTACTAAAAGAAGACATCAATCAATTAAATGAAGTCGTTGTCGTAGGATACGGAACCCAAAAGAAAGAGGTGTTAACTAGCTCTGTAGCTCAAGTCAAAGGTGAAGAACTGGCAAAAGAACCAGTTTTAAATGCTACGCAAGCTTTACAAGGTAAAGCTGCAGGTGTTCAAGTTATTGCTTCAGATGCTCCTGGCCAGGCCTCTAGAGTTATTATAAGAGGTTTAGGTACGGTTCAAGGAGGTAGGGATCCTCTATATGTAGTTGATGGAGTACTAACAGATAACATTAATAATATCAATACTTCTGACATTGAGTCAATTAATATATTGAAGGATGCCGCCTCTCTGGCTATTTATGGAAATAGAGGTGCTAACGGTGTTGTAATAGTTACCACAAAGAAAGGGAAAACAGGAAAAATTAAAATAAACTTTACTAATTACAGTGGCTTTAGGGATGTTCTAAGTAACGTAGAAATGGCAAATTCAGAACAGTTTGTTATTTATAGTAATGAAGCAGCCTTGAGAGATTTACAAACCGACAATGATCCATCCAACGATACTGATTTTAGTAATTTCTTGCCAACCAATCAGCAATTTGATACCAATTGGTTAGATGAAATTACACGTGTAGGTTTAATACAAGATTACTACCTCTCTGCCTCGGGAGGATCTGAAAATATTAATGCTTTCTTTAGTGTTGGTTTTAATGAGGAAGAGGGTATTTTACTCAACAACGAGTTCAACAGATTGACTGTAAGAAGTAATGTAGATTATAAGATCAGTGACAAGCTAAATTTCTCACATAATGTTGGTATTCAACTAGCTACTGGCACTCCACAAAGTTTCGGCTTATTTACATCGGCTTACAAACAAGCTCCGATAATACCTGCTAGAACCAGTGACGGGGTTTTTGGTTCATCCATAGCTATTAACAATGTTGCAAATCCTTTAATTGATGCTTCTAATGCGTTTAAACGTGAAAAAAATAAATTTTTCAAAATCCAAGGAGCTTTTAAAGCAGATTATGAAATTTACGAGGATCTGACATTCACTTCACGTTTTTCAATTGAAACGGAATACGGACGTTTTTACAATTTTCAAAACCGTCTTGGGCGTTTCCTTGCTGACAATCCCTCAAACACAGAAAATAGTTTTGAAGGGGGAATTGATAATCCTTCAAAAACTCGTTTAACCGTCACCCATACCAACACCTACCGCTGGTTTATCGATAACTATTTTACGTATAACAAAACTTTTTTTGAAGATCACACTGTTAACGTAACGGCAGGGATTACAGCAGAAGAAAATCAAAGCGAATTTCTTTCTGCTACTCGAAACAATGTACCACTTGCAAATAATTTAAACTTCAATCTGATTAATGGTGACCAAGATGATACGCAGTCAAACTCTGGTGCTATAAGCGTGACAGATCGTTTATACTCCTATTTAGCTAGGATTAATTACGATTATAAAGGAAAATATCTTGTAGGAGGTTCTTTTCGTAGAGATGGCTCCAGTAGATTTCAGGAGGGAAGTAGATTTGGGAACTTCTATGCTGTAAGCGCAGGATGGGTCATTACTAAGGAAAGCTTTTTTGATGATAACGCTTTCGATATTTTAAAGCTAAGAGGTAGTTTTGGACAACTAGGAAACCAGAATGTTCCATTTAATATAGTAACTGCTACCACAGGAAGCGGAGGCTTTTATGCATTTGGACCTAATCAGGATCTCCAGCAGGGAATCACTATTACGGGCACCGTTCAAGAAAATTTATCGTGGGAAGTAACGGAGGAAACAAATATTGGTTTGGAATATACGCTACTAGATTATCGTCTGTCTGGAGAAATTGATGCCTATAAACGAGTAAATACAAATGCAATTCTACAAATCGAACTACCAGACGTAATAGGTTTTGATCCATTCAATTCTGCTGTTGGAGAAGTTGAAAATAAGGGTATTGAGTTTTCCATAAACTGGTCAGACAAAATTGGCGAAGACTTTTCATATTCTGTTGGAGGGAATTTCTCTTTTAACGAAAATGAAATCAGTAAAGTGACAAATCCATTTTTTAATGAACAAATAGGTGGTTTTATAAATAATGGAGAATACACAAAGAAAATTGCTGTCGGACAACCCTTAGGAAGTTTTTTCCTTTATGAAGTAGAAGGAATTGATGAATCTGGAGATTTAGTGTACCGTGATAATAACAATAATGGAATAATTGACGAAGGGGATCGCAAATTTTTCGACTCGTATCTTCCAAAATATTATGCCAGTCTTAACCTAAGTCTGAACTATAAGAATTTTGATTTTAGTACTGACCTATTTGGAAATTTTGGAAACAGTATCTATAACGGTAAAAAAGCGCAGCGTTTTGGCAATGAAAACATCGAATTAAGCACATTTAATAATCGATATACTTCAGGAAGACCTAGCAACACTACTCCTAGAGCTTTTAATATTGTTCCTATATCCTCTAACTACTACCTAGAATCGGGGGATTTTATTAGAGTAAATAATGTCACCTTAGGATACACAATACCAGAAGAAACATTAAAATATTTTACTAAAACACGTATTTATGTCTCTGCCAGAAACCCTGTAATTTGGAAACGATTTTCTGGATTCACTCCAGAATTACCTGGAGATCCATTAGGGGGTGCTGGAATAGAACTGGATGCATACCCTACCTTAAGATCCTTTTATGTTGGATTAAACACCTCATTTTAAAAAATAAACTATGAAAAACTTAAACTTTAAATCGGTGTGGATTTTGTTCTTCGGAGCACTTTCCCTTAGCTTCTTACAAGCTTGTAGTGAAGATTTTATAGATGTCGTATCTAATCAAGAAACCGAGTCTGCTTTGACGTCAGAGAGGGCCCCAGAGCTTGTAAATGCAATTTACAATAGTCTATTGGTTTGGGAGGTTTCTTCATTTGCTTGGACAGGTCTTACCAGCATTGCTTCTGATGATGCAGATAAGGGAAGTATTCCAAGCGATACGGGGGTAGATAAGCACCTTTTAGATGCTTTAGAGATATCACCTACCCTGCTTTCTGTAGCAGATGTTTGGCGCGGTCATTTTGACGGAATCCAGAGAGCTAATCAAGCACTGAATAGGATTGAGCAATTTGATGATATGGATCCTGAGTTACAAAGTCGGCTTCTAGGGGAAGCAAGGTTTTTACGAGCGCTCTTTTATTTCAGGTTGGTTCAAACTTATGGAGGTGTTCCGGTTATTACCACTATAAATAGCTTGGATGATATAACAGAAGATCTTCTTACAAGAGCTACAAAGGAAGAAACGTATGCTTTTATAGAACAGGATTTATTAGAGGCAATTGATGCGTTACCTGAAAAAAGTCAATACCCCGCATCGGAATTAGGTAGAGCTACAAAAGGAGCCGCAAAAGCGCTTCTCGCAAAAGTAAGTATGTATCAAGAAAAATGGGATCAGGTTCAAATTCTCACTAATGAGATTATTGCATCTGGTCAATATGGCCTAACTCCGGACTATGAGGATATATGGAAAGAAAGCAATGAAAATAACATAGAATCCATATTTGAAATACAGGCAAGAGGTCAAGACCCTGCTGCTGGGGTTGATAAATATAGTACAATACAAGGAGCTCGCGGCGAAGGTGGCTGGGGCTGGGGTTTCAATTCTCCTTCTCAAGATTTAGATGATGCTTACGAAGATGGAGATTTAAGACGTCAGGGTACTATCATATTTGCTGGAGAGACTTTATTTGATGGTAGAGTCATTAGTATAAACGTTCCAAATCCCCGCTATAACCAAAAAGCCTACTCCAGCGCTTTGACCGAAGCTGAAGTCACGGGTAAAAATGTGAGACTCTTTCGGTATGCAGAAGTTTTACTAATGAATGCTGAGGCTGCTGCTGTGATAGGAGGCGACGTTCTGACTCCTCTCAATCAAGTAAGAGAGCGTGCTGGTCTAGCACCTACATCAAATACAAGTCAACTGGCAGTTTGGGAAGAAAGACGTTTTGAGATGGCCTTTGAGCACGACAGGTATTTTGATTTGGTACGTCAAGGAAGAGCTAACGAAGTTTTAAATTCAAAAGGCATTCCATTTCAATCAGGTAAACACGAGCTATTCCCTATACCACAAGAACAAATAGATCTAAGTGGTGGTGTGTTAACACAAAATCCTGGGTACTAAAATTTTAAAAGACATATATAGATTATGCTACTACTTAATTTAAATAGAAATATGAACACATTTTGTACAACAATTTTGATGACTATTGTACTATTCAGCAGTTGTAATAAGGATGACATTGCTCCACCTCCCCCTGATGTTGGATTTGTAGAAGAATCTACGGTGGAAACAATCCCCTTCGAAGAACTCCTTGATTTAGTCCAAGAGCGTACGTTTAATTATTTCTGGGATTTTGCTGAGCCAAATAGTGGGTTAGCTAGAGAAAGATCGCAGGAAAATGCCCTTGGTGGTGAGGCAAGAAATATAGTAACAACAGGAGGATCAGGATTTGGAATTGCTTGTTTTCCAGCAGCAGTAGAGCGTTCGTGGATCACGAGAGATGAAGCGATTACCCGAATGGACAGAATACTTACATTTCTAGAAAACGCAGAAACTTATAACGGAGTGTTTTCACATTGGTATTTTGGCGATTCAGGAATTACGAGACCTTTTAGCGAACTTGATAACGGTGGAGACTTGGTCGAAACTGCATTATTAATTCAAGGCCTCCTAATCAATCGACAGTACTTTTCTGAAGATAATGACGCTGAAACTACTATAAGAAATAGAATCACCGCTTTATGGGAGGCCGTTCAGTGGAATTTTCACGAACGTGGACAAAACGTACTTACTTGGCACTGGTCTCCCGAAAATGAATTTGCCATAGACTTAAAAATTCAAGGATGGAATGAAGGACTCATAGTGTATGTCCTTGCAGCGGCATCACCTACGTATCCTATTGAAAAAATAACCTACGATAATGGCTGGGCCGGCAATGGTGAAATGATAAATGGCACCACTTACGTTGGAACTGAGCTTCCTTTAGGAGAGCCTTTTGGAGGACCATTGTTTTTCTCCCATTACTCATTTATTGGTTTGAACCCAACAAATTTGAGCGATCAATATGCAAACTATTATGAGCAAAACCGCGCTCATTCCTTAATTAACTTCGAATACTGTAAAAATAATCCCAACGAATTTAGAGGTTATAGTGATGAATCTTGGGGCCTTACTGCAAGTGATAATTATCAAGGTTATTCTGCTCATAGTCCTACGAATGACCTAGGGGTCATTACCCCGACAGCAGCCCTCTCTTCATTCCCGTACACGCCCACAGAATCTACGAGAGCCTTGGAGCACTTTTATTATGATAAGAATGAAGATTTATGGGGTCCTTATGGCTTTTATGATGCTTTTTCAGAGGAGTTTAACTGGGTTGCAGATGGGTATTTAGCGATCGACCAAGGACCTATTGTAGCAATGATCGAAAACTATAGAAGTCAGCTTCTGTGGAATCTATTTATGCAGGATACAGACGTTCAAAGCGGTCTTGACCTTCTTGAATTTAACTACTAGTAAGATTTATGATGTCTAAGAAAATCACATATCTAACGCTTATAGCGGTTTTACTAATCGTTTCAGGCTATTCTTATAGTCAGTTTAATTCTAAACAGTCTCCTATATCATTAAATAGTGACGACGAATTAAACCGCAAAGTAGATTCGCTTCTGTCATTGATGACGTTAGAAGAGAAAATTGGACAAACAGTCCTGTACACTACAGAAAATGATATTACGGGACCAGTAGTAGATAAAAATTATCTCAAGTACTTACGTGAGGGCCGTATGGGTGCAATGTTTAATGCAACAGGATCTGCCTTTACGAGAAAAGTTCAGAAAATCGCTGTTGAAGAAACTCGATTAGGCATTCCCCTATTATTTGGCTACGATGTCATACACGGTTACAAAACCATTTTTCCAATTCCGATGGGGGAAGCCTCAAGTTGGGATTTGGAGTTGGTTGAAAAAAGTGCACGCATATCCGCGATTGAAGCCTCGGTAGAAGGTCTACACTGGACATTTGCTCCTATGGTAGATGTTGCTAGGGACCCTCGCTGGGGACGCATAGCTGAAGGAGCTGGTGAAGACACCTTTTTATGTACTAAAATCTCAGAGGCACGCGTGCGAGGATTTCAAGGCAACGATCTGAGTGAAAAAAATACAATTTTAGCTTGCGCGAAACATTATGCTGCGTACGGAGCTGCACAAGCCGGACGTGACTACCACACCGTTGATATTTCAGAAAACACCTTAAGAAATGTGTATTTGCCACCCTTCGAAGCATTAGCAAAACAAGGTGTAGCAACTTTTATGACCTCGTTTAATGAACTCAATGGTGTCCCAGCTACGGGTAATAAATACTTATTACAAGATATTCTTAGAGACGAATGGAATTTTGACGGCTTTGTGGTTACCGATTATACTTCTATAAACGAAATGGTAAACCACGGCTATGCCGAAGATTTAAAGCACGCAGGCGAGCTAGCCTTTAATGCGGGTGTAGATATGGATATGCAGGGAGGTGTTTATCTCAATGAGATGGGAAATTCCATCAAAGAGGGTAAAATTTCTGAGAATAAACTTGATGAATCGGTAAAGTCTATTCTCAAGTTAAAATTCAAATTAGGACTCTTTGAAGACCCCTACAGATATTGTCAAGAAGAAAAGGAAAAAGAAGTGATTCTTAGTGATGAACATCTTCAAGTGGCCAGGGAAGTAGCACAAAAATCAATAGTGCTGTTACAAAACAACAAAGAAATTTTACCCCTTAAAGAAAATAGCAATATAGCTCTCATAGGCCCTCTAGCAGATGACGAATTTCACATTATTGGAAACTGGACAGCTAAAGGAGATAAAGACGGGACCGCAGTAAGCGTCAAAGAAGCTTTCGAAGCACGCAATAGCAACTTTAAATTCTCTAAGGGTTGTGAAATTAGTGATGAGTCAGACTCAAATTTCGCGAAAGCGATAAAAGTAGCAAAAGCGGCGGACGTCGTTGTAATGGTGATGGGGGAAAGTGAGCGAATGAGTGGAGAGGCAGCAAGCAGAACGAGCATAAAATTACCAGGCATACAACAAGAATTAATCAAGGAAATTAAAAAAACAGGAAAACCCATAGTTCTTGTTTTAATGAATGGACGACCTCTAGACCTATCGCTAGAAGCCAAACAAGCAGATGCCATTGTAGAGGCTTGGTTCCCAGGAACTAGTGGGGGGCACGCAATAGCTGATGTGCTCTACGGGGATTACAATCCATCGGGAAAATTAACAGTTTCGTTTCCTATGAATATTGGGCAGATTCCAATTTTCTATAATATGAAAAATACGGGTCGCCCAGCTGATATAGAAGGAGCAAATGATAGATACTCATCAAAATATATTGATGCGCCTAATAAGCCTATGTATCCCTTTGGCTATGGCTTAAGCTATACAACCTTTGACTATGGAACCGTTAAACTGGACACCAATTCTATCTCTGAAGAGGAAAGCATCATCGCTTCTATTGATATCACTAACACTGGACAGTATGATGGTGAAGAGATTGTTCAATTATATATAAAGGATGTAGTGGGCAGTATTACTAGACCTACAAAAGAGTTAAAGGGATTCCAAAAAGTGTTCTTGAAAAAAGGAGAAAAAAAGACACTTACGTTTAAAATATCTGCAGAAGACTTAAAATTTTATAAGGACAAATCTGGCTATATAAATGAAGAAGGTGAATACAAAATGTTCATCGCTGGAAGTTCGGATCACGAATTTACCAATTCGTTCATTTTCAAATCTAATTCTATATAATCCCCATATTATAAAACAGTTATGAAAAAAATACTACTCATACTTCTTTCACTATCAACCTATATAGGATTTTCTCAATGTCTAGATCCTATACTTACAGATTTTGAATGTGGAACACCATCTCACCCTATTAATGGTGCGTTACAAACAATAGCAAACCCATTTCCTGGAGGGATCAATACAAGTGCTACTATAGGGGAATATACAGACGATGGTACCGCTCCTTTTGATGCCTTAACTTCAGACTATGGTATGCCCATAGACTTGGTGACCAATCCTATTTTTCACATAAAGGTGTATACAGAACTTGATACAAGCACCCCTATACCTCTCGCTGTAAAGGTAGAAAATGGCGGTACACCCTTAGAAATCTCTACGACAATAGATGTTTCAAACACTTGGGCAGAATACACCTTTGATTTTAGCTCTGTTGCAGGTACTGGGAATACGCGCTTAGTGGTATTTTTTAATATTACCAATACGGATGGTACCACTATGGACAAATATTACATAGATGATTTGTACTTCGGACCTCCACCGACACAATGTGAAGATCCTCTTTTGACTGATTTTGAATGTGATATCCCGGCTCATCCACTTGTAGGTGCCATAGAGAATATTGCAAATCCTTTTGTGACGGGAATTAATACAAGCGATACTGTGGGAAGATATACTGATAATGGCACAGAACCATTTGATGCCTTGACATCTAATTATGGTATGACTATAGATCTCACTACCAATCCTATATTTCACGTAAAGGTGTATACAGAACTTGACACAAACACTTCAGTACCTCTCACTGCCAAAGTAGAAAATGGCGGTACACCCTTAGAAGTAACTTCTATGATTGATATTTCTAATGAGTGGAAAGAATATACGTTTGATTTTAGCTCCGTGGCTGGTACTGGCAATATGCAATTATCGCTTTTCTTTAATTTCAATCAAACCAATGGAACTACAGCAGATATCTACTTTATAGACGACCTCTTTTTTGGGCCAGCACCTACACAATGTGAAGACCCCTTATTAACTAATTTTGAATGTGATCTTCCCTCCCATCCATTTACTGGTGGAGTAACGGTTACGAATGTTCCAAATCCATCTAGTACTGGTCTTAACACAAGCGCAAATGTTGGTCAAGCTATAGATGACGGGACTCAACCGTTTGATGCGATAATCGTAGAATATGGAAGTGCCATTGATCTAGCGACAAATCCAATATTTAATATCAAAGTATATACTGAGTTGACAACACCTATTCCATTTGTTGCTAAAGTCGAAGGTGGAACCACTCCACTAGAGATTTCTACTACAATTAATACTTCCAATCAATGGACCGAACATACATTTGATTTCTCTTCTGTTGCTAATAGTGGAAATACACGATTAGTTATATTCTTCAATTTCAATCAATCCGATGGAACTGCAAATGATATTTATTACATAGATGATATGTTCTTTGGTACTGCACTGGTAAATGAGTTTACCTACATAGATGATGCTAATGGATGGGCTCCTAATGATCCTACAGATGTAAACAACCCATCGACTGAAAATGACAATGTTTTTATCCGTGGTGGTATCGCAAACCTTGCTAGTGACTTACTCGCTAAAAACCTAATCATTGACGAAGGAGCGGTACTTAATACGCAAGGTGTTAGCGTATTTTCAGGATTATCCAGTGCTGGAACGACTAATATTTTTGGAGTTCTTACGCCTAATGCAGCTCAAATAAGTGCAAGTGGGATACTATCGCTCAAAAGTGATGAGTTGGGAACAGCATTAGTTGCAGATGCATCTATGGCTACTTTTAACGATAACATTACGGTAGAAAGATATATACCCGCTTCAAATAGAGCGTTTAGATTACTTTCAACCGCTGTTCAAAACGCAGGTTCCATAAGTAGCAATTGGCAAAACAATACGCATATTACTGGATCAGGAGGAAGTGTCAATGGTTTTGATCAAACCGGAACAAATGCCTCATCAATGTTTTACATAAATGAGCAAAGTCTTCCTGCAAACTATGAAGCCATAAGTTCAACTACGGGAACAATGCTCGAACACGGTACGGGTTATCTCGTTTTTATAAGAGGTGACAGAACGATCGATTTAACAGACAATAATGCCACACCTACAGCAACAACGCTACGATCTTCAGGAGCGTTGTATCAAGGATTTTATTCCCTGGGTCCAAATGAGCTCAATCGAGGTGATTTTAGCGCTGGCGGAAATGGCTCATCACTAGTTGCAAATCCTTATCAAGCCCCCGTAAATATGGAACAAGTGCTCAATTCTTCTGTAGAAATAAATCAGGAGTTCATTCACGTCTACGATCCTTCTCTTGGCGAGCGTGGTGCATTTGTAAGCGTAGGATTCGGGACTCAAAATGATGGTAGCGGAGATATTACAAATTTCACCTATGGAACCAATGCTGGCAACGATGCCTCACCTACAACAGCTACACGTTTTATGCAACCTGGAAGTGCCGTTTTTGTAAATACAATTGACCCTGGTACAGATGGAAGTGCTTCCCCTAGCATTACTTTTAATGAAGTTGACAAGGCACTAGATTTTGTAAGTTCTGGACCGTTTAGAACCCCTACCTCTGCTGAGCCAGAAAATAAGAGCATCAATATTCTTTTGTATACTGAAGAATCCTTTACTAGTAATGGGACTCCGCAAGACGGACTTACGGTAAGATTTAGTGAACAGTTCTCTAATTCTATAGAAACTACAGATGCATTCAAAGCAACTAATCTAGATGAAAATTTTGCGAGCATCATCGATGGACAAACGTTCAGTATTCAAAGCAGGTCTTTACCTGTAATGGATGAAACTATCGATCTCTCAATTAATACGTTCAGAAATACCAATTACACTTTCAAAGCATCAGCAAGCGAATTTGAAAATGTGAGTGCATTCTTCATTGATAATCATCTAGAAACGGAGACCCTAATAGAAAGTAATTCTGAGACTATTATTCAATTTTCAATTGATCAAACGCAAGAATCTACGTTAGCTTCAGATCGTTTTTCAATCATCTTTCGAGAAAATGTTCTCGGAACAGATGATCCCGAAGAATCTAGTTTTGCTCTCTTTCCAAATCCTGTAAAGGACGGCATACTATTTATACGTCTCAAAAATTCAGAATCAACAGACGCAACGATAACCGTATCAACGTTATTAGGCCAAAAAGTCTTAGCAAAAAGTCTAGTGGACGAAGTGCAACACCAACAGATAGATGTCACGAGCCTTAGCAGTGGAGTTTATATTGTAGGACTTGAAACAAACCAAAAAGTTACAACCCAACTTCTAATAATCCAATAATATGTTAGACAAGAAAAACACTCTAAACATTCTCATCCTTGTTATTTTTTTGACGGTACCCTTTATTGGAGGTGACATTTTTGCTCAGATCACCCTTCCTGATGACGGAGAGGTTATAGATGCCCCAACCGCGCCTATTGGGCAGTTTATCGGACTAGCCATCGCTTTTGGATCGTATATAGGTTTTAAAAAGTTAAATAAGCATAAATCTTAAAAATATTTTAGAAGAGAACTCTTAAAAAGAAAAATAGACAATATCCAAAACAATTCTACACAATGAAAAAAATACTACTCATATCCATAGTACTCACTACCTACATCAGTTTCTCTCAATGTGTAGATCCTCTATTAACTGATTTTGAATGTGATATGCCTTCTCATCCATTTTCTGGTGCAGTAGTCGTAAACAATGTGCCAAACCCATTTATTACAGGCATTAATATGAGTGCAAACGTAGGTGAAGCAATAGATAATGGAACGGAGCCTTTTGACCCCTTAGTTGTAGATTATGGAGCGCCTATTGACCTCACAACCAATCCTATCTTTCATATCAAAGTCTATACAGAGCTTGCAACTCCGATTCCATTTGCCGTAAAGGTGGAAGGCGGCACCACTCCCCTCGAGATTTCTACGACTATTGATAATGCAAACGAATGGACTGAATTTACATTTGATTTCTCATCTGTTGCAGATAGCGGAAATACAACCTTGGTACTATTTTTTAATTTAAATGGAACTGATGGTACGGCGACAGACACTTACTATATAGATGATTTGTTCTTTGGACCATCAGATATGGAAGGCACTATGTGTGAGGATCCAATACTCACAGACTTTGAATGCGACCTTCCCTCTCACCCACTTTCTGGAGGTGTCGTTGTCACCAATATTGCGAACCCTTTTATGGGTGGTATAAATACAAGTGCAAATGTAGGTCAGGCAGTAGATAATGGAACAGAAGGCTTTGATGCCCTGATTGTAAACTATGGTGCACCCATTGATCTAGCTACCAATCCAATATTTCATATTAAAGTCTACACAGAACTCACTTCTCCTATCCCTTTTGTGGCAAAGGTAGAAGGTGGTACTACTCCATTAGAAATTATGACCACTATTGAAACCTCTAATGAGTGGACAGAGTTTACTTTTGACTTTTCATCGGTGGCTGATGCTGGCAATACGACCCTAGTCGTGTTCTTTAATTTCAATCAGACCGACGGCACAGTAACAGATACTTACTATATAGATGACCTATTCTTCGGTCCTATAGAAGTTGAGCAAACTATGTGTGAAGATCCAATACTCACAGATTTTGAGTGTGACCTGCCCTCTCACCCACTTTCTGGAGGTGTCGTTGTTACCAATATTACGAACCCTGTTACGGGCGGCATTAATACAAGTGCAAATGTAGGGCAGGCCGTAGATAACGGAACAGAAGGCTTTGATGCCCTAATCGTTGACTATATGGCAGCTATTGACCTTACAACTAACCCAATTTTTCATATTAAAGTTTATACCGAGCTTACCTCACCCATCCCATTGGTCGCTAAAGTAGAGGGTGGTACTACTCCACTCGAAATTATGACCAATATTGAAACCTCCAATGAATGGACAGCGTTTACCTTTGATTTTTCATCTGTGGCTGATGCTGGCAATACAACCCTCGTCGTATTCTTTAATTTCAATGAGACCGACGGTACAGAAACTGATATCTACTATATAGATGACCTATTCTTCGGTCCTGCAGAGGTTGAGGAAACTATGTGTGAAGATCCCGTAATAACTGATTTTGAATGTGATCTTCCATCACATCCCATTACAGGTGATCTAACCACTATACTGAATCCATTTGTCGAGGGAGAAAACACAAGCGCAAATGTGGGTCAGTATACTGATAGCGGCACTCAAAATTTTGATAACCTCTCAGTTGCTTATGGAATGCCAATAGACCTCTCTACTAATAATAAGTTTCGAATTAAGATATATACCACTCAGACATCTAACCTGCTTGTAAAACTTGAGGGAGGTACTTCTCCAGCTGTGGAACTAGGCAGCGTAGGAGATGCTGGTGACAACATAGACGTCATTAATTCTTGGAAAGAATATGAGTTTGACTTTAGTGATCAAGCAGGTGAAAATCACGAGAGCATTACCTTGTTCTTTAATGCTGGCAACGAGCAGCCAGAACCTGAAATATTCTATATAGATGATCTAAGATGGGAATCAGAATCTTTAAGTATTCATAGCATAGCGCAAGCTGATGTCTTTAGTATTTACCCAAATCCATCAAATGATGTTATTTCTATACGATCAAATGTGCCTGTAAACGATTTTAAGATAGTTGACCTAACAGGAAAACTTGTGTTGCAAAATGACAGTGCTAGCTCTGACGTTTCAAGCATAGACATCTCAACATTATCACCAGGGATGTACTTTCTAACCTTGAAATCTTCTTCAGTTACACAAACTATAAAAATCCTCAAGAAGTAATTAATTAAAAAAATAAGCAATGAAATTATCTAGAATTTACAAACTACCCTTTCTAATGTGTATGCTTATTTTAAGCATATCCTGTGAGGAGGAGTTACAAGAGTTTGAACTTTTAACAGCGGTTCCTTGTGACCAAACTGACGTTATAGAAAACCCACAAATAATTTCAGACTTCGAGTGTCAGGCAAATGTGGAAATAGAAAATGTAACAACTGTAAGAAACCCAACAGAAACAGGTATAAATACCTCCTTATTTGTAGGAGAATACACTGATGGACCTAGCGGGACAGATGGGCTTATCATAAATCATGGAGCGTTAGACCTATCAGAATTTGCGCTTTTTAAGTTCAAGGTAAATTCAGATATCACAGGTTCTTTAGTGGTACGTTTACAAGGTGGAAATTCAGAACCAGCTGAAATAACGAGTACTATTTTTGGCGGTGATGCGTGGACTCAGCAAGAACTGGACTTTAGCGATTTTGAAGATGCTAGTTATTCTCAAATTGAGATCATATTTAACGCTGGAGTAGAAACAGATGGAAATGATATTTATTACATAGATGACATTCTCTTTGAAGAGGCTATTGACCCTTGTGAGGGTGTAGCACCAGACCCAAGCATTATCAGTGATTTTGAATGCCAGCAAAATTACTTTTTAGGAAACCCAGAAGATGGTGATACCGCAGTAGCCGTAGTCCCTAATCCAAGCCCAAGTGGGATAAATACAAGCGCCTCTGTTGGGCTCTATGTAGACAACGGTACAGAACCTTTTGATAATTTATTAATTGACTTTGGTGAAGTTATAGACTTATCTGAAAATGCTCAATTTAATATAAAAGTGCGCTCTGGATTAGCGGGTCAGGTCATTGCAAAGCTGGAAGGTGGTGCTGTAGCTGTAGAAAGAACAGCGACGATCCAGCAAACCAACCAGTGGACAGAACTTACCTTTGACTTTACGGCAGCACAAGATGCAGGAAATACGAGACTCATATTATTTTTTAATGCTGGTGCGACTAATGGAACGGAAACAGATAACTATTTTATAGATGATTTAAAGTTTGTCCCTTTTGTAGAAGAATGTGAGGGTGTCACGCCAGATCTATCAATCATAAGTGATTTCGAATGTCAACAGAATTATCCCATAGGCGATGCAGTTCTCGCAGTTGACAACCCTTCTATGAATGCTGTTAATATGAGCAGTACAGTAGGTAGATATGTAGATAATGGTACAGACCCTTTTGACAGCCTTATTATAGATTTAGGACAGGATTTTGATCTATCTCAGAATGCTCAATTAAATATTAAGGTATTATCTACTATGCAAGCTCCTCTTTTAGCCAAACTAGAGGGTGGCACGGCCGCTGCTACAGAAATTAACACTACTATAAATGTTATTGATCAGTGGAGCAATTATACTTTTGACTTTTCGGGGGCTATAGGAGATAACAATACAACGCTTGTATTAATCTTTAATGTGGGTCTAATGAATGGTACCCCAGAAGATATCTATTTTATAGACGACCTTCGCTTCTTGGATGCGGGCTGTTCTGAAATAGTAGAAAATTGTGATGGTGTCGAAGCAGATCTTTCCATTATAAATGACTTTGACTGCCAGCAAAATTTTCCTTTTGCAAATCCTAACGATATTCCAACAGTGCAAAACCCGAATGTGAGCTGTGAAAACAGAAGCTCAAATGTAGGGCAGTATACAGATAATGGAACGGACCCATTTGATAATACACTCGTAAATTTTGGTGGAGAAATAGACCTTTCGGTGAATAATCAATTTAAAATAAAGGTATTAGCCCCTGAGGCTGGTCCCATTCTAGCAAAACTACAAGGAGGAACTCCAGTAGAAATTTATTCAGACATTACTGTTGTAAATGAATGGGTCGAATACACTTTTGACTTTAGTGGCGCTGCAGGCAACGAGAACACAGAACTTGTACTATTTTTCAATGCGGGTGAAGTAGATGGGACAGCTCAAGACATTTATTATATAGATGATCTCAGGTTTGAACCTCAGTAGATTACATACGTTTTTTATGCCGTAGGCGCTTTCGCGAAAGCGTACCTACAATTTCATAAAACCTACTAAGCAGTATGATGACGTACTGCCTAGCCTACAAATTACGTCCCAATTTTATGGAATTGAAACCATTGTAAATGCCCGTTAATACGTTCATTACCAAAATTATAGAATCCAAAATCGGTTAAAATAATGACTTAAAACCATCTATGAACTAAACACAAACCATTATGAAAAAATCACTTCTTTTTAATTTGATTGTAATAGTACTCTTTCAGGGTATTTTTACAGAAGCAACTGCACAGGTCTCTACAGATCAGCTCTTACTGAACACCTATAATCTTTATGATTCTCAGAGGCAGTACAATGGGGTGTATCGTGATTCTAAAATTATCAATGGTGCAGACTATCATCCGAGCTCTGTGGCCAATACGGGCGTAGGTCTAATTTCCTTATGCGTTGCAGATAGAGCTGGATACATTACCTATGCGCGGGATCTTGCGAGACAGACGTTACGAACGATGTTAGGCTATGAGGCAGGCTTTAATCCAGATAGAAACAGCAAAGGCTTTTATAGACATTTTATAGATATTGATACTGGTAACAATGCGTGGAATTCTGAGTACAGTACTATAGATACTGCGCTACTCGCAACAGGAGCGCTGTTTGCCAAAAAATACTTTAACGACCCTGAGATCTCTTCTTATGCAGATGAGCTATTTCTATCTATTGATTGGGCTGCGGCTATCAATAATCCTTCTACTGGTGCTATATGGAGAGAGCTTGATGGGAACGGGAATGGTCAAGGCACTTCTGCCCTACCCTTTAATGAATATATGATCGTGGCTTACCTAGCGATGGAAGCAGAAGGTAATTCTGGTGGTCCTGGAACCAGTGCTTGGAACGTCTGGCGACAATTGAATAATTTTGCAAACGCTAATTATTGGGGGTATCAGCTTTTATCTGATTTTGACGACGTTAATGCTTTTCAATCTGATTTTACCGTTCAGTTTCCATACTATCTAACTCCTTGGGCTCATAATAGCACGCTTTACAGGAGCTATATGCAAAATATGGCTGCGGCAGATAAGTTATATTATGAGAAAATAGCTGGTGATTATCCTAATCTTAATGGGTATGAGTGGGGACTTGGAGCCGGTAATTCTCCCGCTACCTACAACGGAGTATATTATACTCCTTACGGGTACAATGCAGACCATATAAATAACCATCCGGCCCGTATAGTCTCGCCTCATATTGTCGCAGGCTACATTCCTGTAAGACAGAGTGCTAAAAGCGATTTACAGCAAATGCTTGCAGGTTCAAAAGGAAAATATACCCTAAGTAATGGGAACCAACTTTTATGGAGGTACAGTCTAGATCAGCCTGGCTGGGACTCAGACCAGATACAGGGGATAGACTATTCTTCTATGCTCTATGGCCTAGCTGCAGATAGGTTTGGCACCTCTTTTTTTACGGTAAATAACAACTATGATTTCCCAACACAAAATTTTTACAGTGCGGGTTCCTGCACGGTAGCAGTAAATGCTGTTTACGGGAGAGTTATAGGATCATCAGGTTCTTGGGACGGGACATCTACCAGAGATAAAGCCTTTGACAGCAATAACAACACTTACTTTGATGCCCCTACTGGAAATAATCAATGGGTTGGAATGGATCTAGGAAGTCCTCAGAACATCACTTGTATACGTTACAGGCCCCGTAGAAATTTTGGGAACAGAATGCGCGGTGGTAGATTTCAAGTGAGTGATAATGCAAACTTTACGAATGCCCAAACCATCTATACCATTCCTTCTAACGCAAATTTGGGCTTTAGTAATTATTTTATAACGAGAGGCAGCACTAACGGGATTACTGCTAGATACGTAAGATATCTATCCCCTAACAATAGTTATGGAAATATTGCCGAAATGAGAGTCTATAGATCTTCTCGTTCTAATGTAGCTGCGGAAACTGAGACCCCAACTCTGATTGAAGAAACCACGATCCCTACACGTTCTAGCACATTAGTACTCCGTCCCAATCCAGCCTCAAACAGGATCAATGTAAATTTCGACCTCGATGATAATGGCAATGTGGATTTAGTTATTTACGATATGCAAGGACGGGTAATGCAATCAATTTCTAAGAATTATGCGGATAAAGGATTGATCAATGAAGAACTTGCTATTGATGATTTACAAGATGGCGTTTATTTCCTTCAGCTTAAAGCGAAAGATATGCTCGTGACTAAAAAGTTTATGGTCGTCAAAAACTAGATCAGATTTTGGTATTAAATGATAGATCTTAGAAATTATACAACGACTTAATTTTCTCGAATAGCATAGAAAATTATATTGCTTAGTTTAATAAAATGCTATTATCAGATATCTAACGATATCTACAAAAACCCTTTAAACATTACGTTTAGAGGGTTTTGAATTTTATGAGTTCTAGACATTTCTGGTTTTTGAAAATCACTAGAAGCCTATCAGAAGTACCGTTTACTTATTGCGAAGTAGAAGACGCCTCAAATTATATATGCTGCTAAAAAAATGAAATAGACCTGTTCTTTTTATCTATGAGCCTTTTAAAGCGTCGTGAACCCAGTTTTTGAGCGCTCGATGCCAGTTGCTATCTTCTACATTAGAAGATGGTTTTTGGCTTGGATGCAGTTTCTGATGGTAAATACCCACTGTTTCGTTTATACGATCCCAGTTGGCTTCGGTCAATTCTGATTTACTCTTTTCTCTTATATTCAAAATAGAGCGGCCAGCACTATGACCCACCGTCTCCCCATTATCCATTTCTTTCCCAGCATTTTTACTTTCTTCAGTATCTAGCCAGGATTCGAGTTCGCTACTCGTCATATTTTGCTTTTCCTGAAATTCCTTCCATACTTCTTCTTGATTATAATCTGCCATAATTTTTTTTTATTAAAATTAGGTTCTTTCAATGATCTAAAAGGCTAACAGATTGTTAGGGAGCGTCAAAAAAATCATAAAAGATTTAGCCCGCAATTAATTGTACTCATATTATTTCGTAAAGAAGCGCTTGCTCACCACAGTCCCTTGCCGGTCGTAAAACTTCCACCAGCCTATTTCACTTTTTAGGTGCACTGCATCATCTTGAACCCAGTTGCAAAAAAATAAATTATAATGGGCAGAGTTAATCCTATACAATCCCTATAATAGCCCTAATGACAATAAACCTGTATTGAGCGTAGCAGAAGTAGCTCAATATCGCCACGCGATCTCTGGGCTTTTTCTTTTACCCCTCACTTACACGAGTTGGGTCAATGAGATGGGATTAACTGCGTTGATCCCTTGTCCACACGCTGGTGACAATAAAGCTCGATATCGCTACGCTATCTCTGGGCTTTTTCTTTTACCCCTCACTTATAAAAAAGCGAAACTTTTGACACTCACGGAAAAAGAAAAAGCCCGATTTCTTACAGAAATCGAGCTTTGCTCTAAGCGGAGAAAGAGGGATTCGAACCCCCGGAGGTGTGACCCTCAACAGTTTTCAAGACTGCCGCATTCGACCACTCTGCCATTTCTCCTTGAGTGCCTCATCAGGTATTCCCTGAATGCGGGTGCAAATATACATTGCTTTTTTAATTAGTAAAATGTTTTTTGGACTTTTTTTAATTTAAATCTTAAAGCACGTTACTCCTCAAAACATAAGGCAAAGTACCGCACCCAAACCTTTTCTAAAATCTTAATTATCAATAACGTTAATGTGAAAAGCAATAGCGATTGGCTATTTCCTAGATTTTTTTTAAAATTGCAATACAACACTCATTATGTCAAAACCTTACACCATCTGCTACTTTAGCAAATCTGACCCATCACTTACCGATAGCGATATAAAAGATATCCTCGACTTTACTGATACTACCAATAACGCAAAAGGCGTCGGTGGTATCCTACTCCACTCCTTTGGGAATTTTTTCCAAGTGCTAGAAGGGGATGAAAAATACCTGACGGATCTTTATGAACATAACATCAAAAAAGACGCTAGACATCACAGCATTTTTGAGGTAATACACAAAAAATCAAACGGAGCTGTTTTTGCTGGGTATAGTTCGCGATTCCATTCTGTAGATAGTAGGAAACAATTAAACGAAATAAAAGCATATTTAAATGCTAATTCGGCAAAATCTACTACTACAGATAAAATAAGTAGAATGCTAAAATCATTTGTGATCTTAGACTAACAGTTAGAGCTTCTTAAAACAAAAAGAGCCCTTCAAATGAATAGTGAAAGGCTCTTTTTATAAATTAAATTTTCTTAAACATTAAATAAGAAGTGCATCACGTCTCCATCTTCTACCACGTAGGTCTTACCCTCAACTCCTAGTTTTCCTGCTTCTTTTACTTTTGCCTCGCTTCCTAGCGCTTCAAAGTCCTTATACTTTATCACCTCTGCTCTAATAAATCCTTTTTCAAAATCTGTATGAATCACTCCTGCAGCCTGCGGCGCGGTCGCTCCTATATTTACGGTCCACGCTCTTACTTCCTTAACTCCAGCGGTAAAATAGGTCTGCTGGTTGAGTAGTTTATAGGCACTTCGTATGAGCTTTGCACTACCAGGCTCATCCAGACCAATATCTGCAAGGAACATCTGCCGTTCTTCGTAATCATCTAGTTCTGTAATATCTGCTTCCGTTCCTACAGCTAATACCAATACCTCTGCATTTTCATCTTTTACATTCTCACGCACCTTTTCTACATAAGCATTCCCATTTACAGCTCCCCCCTCATCTACATTACATACATACATAACTGGCTTATCTGTAATAAACTGTAACGGTGCCACAAACTCTTCACGCGTATCTTTATCGATCTCTAATGCGCGTACAGATATTCCTGCTTCTAATCCTTTTTTGATCTTGAGCAATACGGCCTCTTCTGCCTGGGCTTCTTTATTGCCTGTGCGAGCGGCACGTTTTACTTTTTCTAGTTTTTTATCAGTGGTCTCAAGGTCTTTGAGTTGCAGCTCGATATCTATAGTCTCCTTATCTCTTATAGGATCTACACTTCCATCTACGTGTACAATATTATCGTTATCAAAACATCTAAGAACGTGCAGAATAGCATCTGTCTCACGTATATTTCCTAAAAATTGATTTCCCAATCCTTCACCCTTACTCGCCCCCTTAACAAGACCTGCAATATCCACTATCTCTACGGTAGCCGGTACAACACGCTCAGGCTTAACGAGCTCTTCCAGCTTTGCCAGTCTTGGGTCAGGTACATTTACTACTCCTATGTTAGGTTCTATGGTACAAAACGGATAGTTTGCACTCTGAGCCTTTGCGTTAGACAGACAGTTAAAGAGAGTTGACTTCCCTACATTTGGTAATCCTACGATTCCTGCTTTCATACATTGTGATATTATTCTCTTAGTGAGCGTCTTTTCTTAAGAGCGCTTACCTATAAAGAACGATTATTTTAAACAAACTGAATTCTGGGAATGAATTACATTTTCGCGAAAGCGTATGATAAAACACTCCTCATTTTTAAGGCGCAAAGATAATTCTAATTATACAGATAGCACAAGGTCTCCCTCTTGTGTTAATTTAAGTTAATCAAATACGATCACTCCAAAAATTAGCAAATGCTTACCATCTACTTTACTGTTATTAACAGTCCATAGCGCTATTTTTACATCGAATTTAAAATTAAACTTATGAAAACTATATTTTATACAGCAGCACTTGCACTTTTAACAGTAGGTGCCGTACAAGGACAAGAAGGAACAAGCGTAGTAGAAAAAACAAAGACCACCAGAACGACCGTAAAATCATCGTTAGGTAATGAAACGGTTACTAAAAAAGAAACCACAACGGCCATCACACCTTCTGAATTTAAAAAAGGATCTGAAGGTGACCTTAACCAAATAAGAGTGCCGGGACAGACTTTAGTACGTACAACTACCACCTATATGTATGATGACTCTGCCTTCTCACTGGAAGAGACGCCTATGGGATATAATATTATACGTTTACAAGAGGACACAAATGAATCTTATGGCTCTATGCGTAAGCTATCAAGAGGAGATGTATATATGATGAAAACAGACGACGGAATCTCCGTGGGCTATTTTGATGAAGATGGAAATATGGTGTCTGAAAAGTACAATAGCGAGGATGATACCATAACTACCGTAGTTTATAAAATTATGTAAGAAAGTCCACCAGGATAAAGAAAACAACAACTTTGGTTGGTAAGATTCCCAGTACGTTAGTGCTGGGTTTCTTTTTTCTGCTTTTTTAGAATGACTTGATAACGCTTACGCGAAAATTTTAGAGGCATCACCTAATTGAAGGGATTGATGCCAAGCCCTGAATGATTCCTTTTATTCTAAAAGTTGGTCAATCTTACCTCTGTATGCTGCAAATTCGATCAGGTTATTATGTCCACCTGCAGGAACCGTGATAAGTTCTTTTTCTTCTGTTTTGATACTTTTAAATAACTTTTCCCCGTGCTCATAAGCGACCACATTATCCTCTGTACCGTGAAAAATGGTAATTGGAGCTTTTACGTCATTTATAAATGAATAGGTAGGGAATTTATATTTTAATAATTTCTGAATGGGTAAAAAGGAAAATCTACTTTTTGCCTCATCTTGTATACTCCAGAAGGGTGTTTCCAGAATGAGATGGTCTACCGTTTTTTTGCTGGATACATAAGTGGCAAATGTGGTCCCAAGACTTCTGCCATAGACGATAAACGATGATTTTTTCTTTTTAGCAACGCGTTCTGCGTAGGTATACCATAGCAGGCTATCTTCATACAAGGCACTCTCGGACAGAGCTCCTGTACTTTTACCAAACTGTCTATAATCCATTACAATAACATCATATCCTTTTTCTACAAAATAGTGCACAATTTCTCCCCACCTTAGAAGACTACCGGCATTCCCGTGATAATATAGTAGGGTTCCCTTAGAAACTTCTGGTTTAAAGTGAATTCCGTGCAGGATAGCACCATCCTCTGTATCTAAGTAAACTTCATCAAAAGGAACTCTAAACTCAAAATCATAATCTTGAGATAGCTGTTGTGGGTGGAAAATGAGGTTCTCCTGAAAAAAATAGAGCCCTCCAGAAAGTATTGCGTAAATATTTGCGATAATAAAAAGTATTATAAGTGGCTTCTTAAGCTTGGGCATCATTTTTTTTATAAGAGTGTTTTACTTTGTAGCTACTTCCTTCTATTGTCACTTTAGAAGGAGCACTGTTTAATATCCCTTCTAACATCTCGTGATAACTTTTGAAGTTGTTTAAATTTTTATGCCCACCTCCTATCACTGTGTGCAGCTTTGTGATTTCTGGTTTAATCTTGGAAAGTTTTACACTGGTTTTATAGGGGATTAGTTGATCGTCTGTACCGTGAATGATATGGATAGGACACTGTACATATTTCAACCACTTATAGGTGGGCAAAGGATATTTAATAAGCCAACTCAATGGCATAAACGGCATAAATCTCCCTGCGACCTTTGTTAGACTATAATAGGGTGCGTCCAGTACGAGCATACGTGGACTATTGATCGATGCGAGCTTTGTAGCAAGTCCAGAACCTAGACTTCTACCGTATACAATGATGTGCTTCTCGGCAACGTGTTGCTTCAAAGTATCATACACGAGTTGAGCATCTCGTTTTAAAGCTTTCTGGTTGCGACGACCTTTACTTTTTCCAAAACCACGATAGTCCATCATTACAACTTCGTAACCATTACGCGTAAAATCTACCGCAAACTTGCCCCATCCCTTAATGCTTTTGGAATTTCCCTTTAAGTAAAGTACAACTCCCTTAGGTTTTGCTATTTTAAAGTGAAGTCCGTTAAGAATACCGCCATCTCTAGTTGTGATGTTATATTCTTGAATTTCTTGATTTTCATAATAAAATTTGAAGTCTGCTGATAGCTTTTCAGCTTTGAAAAAGAAGAAATCCTGAAGGTAATACAAAAGAATACTTATAACCACGTATATTCCTATCACTACAACCAGTATATAGACCCATCCTTCCATAACAACTAAGATATATAATTTTTAGGCCGTAGGATCCCTATTGTTAACATTGGATTCTCACAAATTTAATCTTTGCGCAAAGAATATATTACCCATACGTGCGGAAATGTGATTGCCGCGAGGAAAGCAAAAAAGATTGCGTTGAAGAGGTAAGGTCGATCTCCAAGAAAGTAATAAAAAACTGAAATCCCTATAATAGATACAAACCAATAGAGAAAAGAAGACTTTATATATTGTAATACAGTATGCCTGTTTGCTACTCCATAAAGATATTTAATCTGGCTATGTAAGGACGGTATAGCGTGCCAAACGACAAAGTATATCGCAAACGAAAACAGAAGATTAGATAACTTAAATACTGCCCCTAGCACCAATAAATATATTATTTCTTCTATTACGGTAGTAGTACCACTTAAATTAAAACCGCTTCTCCATGATGTCACAAGAAGAATAACAATCATCGTAATTATGCCGTAAATACAAAGGGTTTCAGAAAGTTCGCGACCAGTAAGGGCATAAATAATCTCAGATGTTTCTTCTATATTAAAATAGAAAATCATAAATAATATGAGCAAACCGTAACTTGTATAAAACAAAAATTTACGCCGTCTTCCTATGGTGAGTTTATCTTCCCAATGTTCTTCCCCAAAGTGAAAACCGCTTATTAGTATAAAAAACACAAGAGTAAAAGAGGGAATTACATAAAATAGGAGTCCAATAAGTAAGACAAAAGTTACGTAACCTCCCAATACTTTATAGATGCTCTTTGTGTTAAGAGATAGTTTCTTCTCTAATAATTGAATATCATTTGCACCATGAAGAAGGCCTAATGTAAATATAGAAAGGTATGCCACCACACTTTCTGCTTCGTTATTAAATTGAATACTCAACCACAAAAAGAAGAAAGTGATTACGATTTTGATATTTTTCAAGGGTCAAAGTTAAATATTTGATAATTCTCCTAGGTTCTTATGTTTAACAATGTCTACATTTATTTAAACAAAAATAACACTGAATTATGAAAGTACTATTATTTTTTTCAAATTTAGACAAAATCGCATCAGACGATTATGTCGCCTTTACATTTTTTGTGGGTGCAATGGCTATGATGGCGGCTTCGGCCTTTTTCTTTTTATCGATGAATAGTTTTGATAAAAATGGAGAACCTCTATTCTAGTATCGGGGCTCATTACCTTTATCGCAGCAGTACACTATTGGTATATGCGGGATTATTGGCAAGCAAACACTGAGTCGCCTACATTTTTTAGATATGTAGATTGGGTACTTACCGTACCACTGATGTGTGTAGAATTCTTTCTCATTCTCAAAGTGGCAGGGGCAAAAAAATCTTTGATGTGGAGATTGATCTTTTTATCTGTGGTAATGCTCGTCACTGGATACATAGGAGAGGCGGTAGATAGAGATAATGCCTGGTTATGGGGTCTCGTGTCTGGAGCTGCATACTTTGTGATCGTATATGACATCTGGCTTGGAAGTGCAAAGAAACTGGCTGTAAAAGCGGGTGGAGCAGTCTTAAGTGCTCACAAAACCTTATGTTGGTTTGTTTTAGTAGGCTGGGCAATATACCCTATAGGCTATATGGCGGGAACACCGGGATGGTACGAAGGAATTTTTGGCGGCTTATCTCTCGATGTAGTTTACAATTTAGGGGATGCCATAAACAAAATCGGTTTTGGACTCGTAGTTTATAATCTAGCTACCATAGCTTCTAGTACTAAAGTCGCTACTGAATAATCGGATATAAAGTTTTTTTAAAAGAGATCGTCTTATGGCGGTCTCTTTTTTTTTGCTTTCGCGAAAGCGAAATTAACAATATAACTATATGGCATTAACATATTTTTAAGAATAGACAACGCTAGGCAGATTATCTTCCCTCAAATTTTCAATCATTAAATAATACATTATGAATAAACTTAAAAGCATTTCTCTAGCTCTTATGGCTTGTACTTTTATACTTGCTTCCTGCGGAGATGGTACGAGCGACACTGCACAGGCAGGTGAAGCCAGTCTATCCCTCGACTACGAGAAATATGAATTAGAAAACGGACTGGACGTAATCCTTCATAAAGATAGCAGTGATCCCATCGTATCACTCGCCATTCAATATGGTGTAGGCTCTAATAGAGAGAAAACTGGACGTACGGGTTTTGCACACCTCTTTGAGCATATGCTATTTCAAGAATCTGAAAATGTACCACAGGATCAGTTCTTTAAATTAGTGCAGGACGCTGGAGGAACTCTAAACGGAGGAACCTGGAAAGATGGCACTATTTATTACGAGACTGTTCCTAACAATGCACTTGAGACCGTACTCTGGTTAGAAAGTGATAGAATGGGCTTCTTGATCAATACCGTAACAGAATCTGCATTTTACAATCAGCAGGAAGTAGTACAGAATGAAAAGAGACAGCGTGTGGATAATAACCCATACGGTCATACAAGTTGGGTGTTAGATAAAAACATCTATCCAGAAGGACACCCTTATAATTGGCAAGTTATCGGAGAATTACAAGACCTTCAGAATGCAACCATCGATGACGTGAAGGAGTTTTATGATGCTTATTATGGGCCAAATAATGCAACCCTTGTATTAGCAGGTGATTTTGATACCGCAGAAGCAAAACAACTGGTAGAAAAATATTTTGGAGAGATCAAGAAACGTCAGGAGGTACCAAAACTAGAGCCACAGCCTGTCACGATCGCGGAAACTAAAAAACTGTATCACGAAGATAACTTTGCACAAGCACCACAATTACATCGCGTATATCCAACAGTGGAGCAATATACAGATGACGCTTATGCACTTGACTTTTTAGCTGAGATTATGTCTAGCGGAAAAAAAGCCCCTCTTTATAAAATACTCGTTAAAGAAAAAGATCTTACTTCTAGAACTACTGCCTATAATAATTCGCAGGAGCTTGCAGGAGAATTTCACATTATCATTACTGCAAATAGCGGTGTAGACCTTGATGAAGTAGAAAAAGGAATAGAAGAAGGAATCGCACTTTTTGAAAAGGAAGGAGTGTCAGAAAAAGATGTAGAGCGTATTAAGGCTGGTCTTGAAACTCAGTTTTATAACGGTATCAGTAGTGTGAACGGTAAAGCTTTTCAACTAGCGAGTTATAACGTGTTTGCTGGCGAGCCAGACTTTATCGAAAAAGATATAGAGAATATAAAAGCAGTAACAAAAGAAGACGTTATGCGTGTCTTTGACAAGTATGTTAAAGGAAAGCCTTTTGTGCAGACTAGCTTTGTTCCTAAAGGACAGATGGATCTCATTGTAGAAAATTCTACAAAAGCGCCAGTGGTAGAAGAAGAAATTAAAGAAAATGTAGCCAAAGAAGTTACAGATACAACTACAGAAATTGTAAAAACTCCTTCAAATTTTGATCGTTCTACGGCACCTACCACTGGAGATGCCCCTGCATTGAATGTGCCATCTTCTTGGGAAGCATCGCTCAGCAACGCTCTGGAGGTTTACGGGATAGAGCAAAATGAAATACCTACCGTAAACTTCAATATTGTAATTGAAGGGGGACATTTGTTAGATAATATGCAGAAAAATGGCGTTGCAAATCTTCTTACAGACATTATGATGGAAGGTACTGCAACTAAGACTCCAGAAGAATTGGAAGAAGCTATAGAACTTCTGGGTGCCAGTATCAATATGTACACAGGCCGTGAGTCTATTGTGATTCAAGGAAACTCACTTACCCGCAACTTTGACAAAACAATGGACCTTGTTGAGGAAATACTTTTACAACCACGATGGGATGAAGAAGAGCTAGGGCGCATCAAAACAGCGACCATAAACGGTATACAGCGCTCAGCTGCAAACCCAAATTTTGTTGCAAATAACGTTTACAACAAAGTTCTTTATGGAGATGACCACATCTTTAGCTACCCTACCAGCGGTACAGAAGAGTCTGTAGCGTCTATCACAATGCAGGACCTAAAGGATTTTTATAATAAAAACATCTCACCAACTGTGAGCCGCTTCCATATTGTAGGGAAAATAGATAAATCTAGCACCTTAGCAACTTTAAAAGATCTTGAAGAAAAATGGGCTGCAAAAGAAGTGACTATTCCAGAATACCCAGTAGCAAATAATCGTGAAAAGTCTTCCCTCCTTTTTGTAGATATTCCTGAGGCTAAACAATCTGTGATCAACATAGGTTATATAGGGATGCCACGTACAAGTGAGGATTTCTATCCAGCAGAGGTGATGAATTATAAACTGGGAGGATCTTTCTCTGGAGCGGTAAATATGGTTCTTAGAGAGGAAAAGGGATATACATATGGAGCACGCACTGGATTTAGTGGTTCCAAGATTCCCGGGACATTTACGGCTTCTTCTTCTGTGCGCACAAATACTACTGGAGAATCCGTAGAAATCTTTAGGGATGAAATCAAAAAGTACAAAGATGGAATTACCCAAGAGGATCTGGATTTTACTAAGAATGCCCTCATCAAATCGAATGCACGTCGTTTTGAAACCCAAGGAGCACTTTTAGGAATGCTACAAGAACGCAGTGCCTATGATCTTCCTTCAAACTATATTGAAGGAGAAGAACGTATCGTACGTGAGATGACACTTGATCAACACAAAGCACTTGCAAATAAGTATCTTGATGAAAACAAGATGGTCTATCTAGTGGTAGGTGATGCTGCTACTCAGTTTGCTCAATTTAAAAATATGGGCTTTGACGAAGTAAAGATGCTAGATAGAGATGGCAAGGAAGTAGATATGAAAAATGTAAAACAGTAACTTACAATCTTTCTAAAAAGAAAAGAGCTCGAGAAATCGGGCTCTTTTTATTGGATGCTGTTGTACGCTTTCGCGAAAATTTTAGTGGATGACCAGAAGCTATTTAAATAGAACCTCAAAATAACCTGACTACCCTTTAGATACGGGATACTATTAAATCATTCCAATTTAAAAAAATGAGAACGTAAATATCTGCGAGGATAGTTTATAACACAATGAAGCAAAAAAAACTCCAAGTGATATCACTTGGAGTTTTAAAATTTTCGCGAAAGCGAACTATATATTATCTATTTGCTGCTTCTCTTTTGAGTCTGCGTTCTTCTCTTTTTTCCTTCATAAACTCGATGAACGAACCTCCTACCCAATAAGGGATTACAAATGTGAGAAGGAATATCATTAACCAAAACCCTATAGTAAGGATGGTTAAAAACGCAAGAAAGCCTAAGTATTGATCAAAATCGAACATTATGTACTGTTTTATTATCTGAAGCAAAGATACTTTATCTGATATATAATTTACAAGAGAAAATTCACATTTATTGACACCTTATCAACGGGTCAAATGATGGCTATTTTGTAAATTTGATTCATCATTATAAACATCATAAAATGGAGTATAGAATAGAGAAAGATACGATGGGCGAAGTAAAAGTGCCCGCAGATAAATTGTGGGGAGCACAGACAGAACGCTCGAGAAATAATTTTAAAATAGGCGCTGCGGCATCTATGCCCATAGAAATCATATACGGATTTGCTATTCTTAAAAAAGCTGCGGCTTATACTAATTGTGAGCTAGGGGCGCTCTCTGCAGATAAGCGCAATCTCATTGCCCAAGTATGTGATGAGATATTAGAAGGAAAGCACGATGATCAATTCCCTTTAGTTATTTGGCAAACGGGTTCTGGAACCCAAAGTAATATGAATGTAAACGAGGTGATCGCAAACCGCGCACACCAAATTGCTGGCCATAAAATAGGTGAGGGAGAAAAAACACTCCAACCTAATGATGATGTAAATAAATCACAGTCCTCTAATGATACATTTCCTACGGGAATGCACATCGCGGGATACAAAAAAATAGTAGAAGTAACTCTTCCTGGAGTACAGAGATTGAGAGATGCACTTAAGACTAAAAGTGATGCATTTAAGGATGTTGTAAAAATAGGACGTACACACCTTATGGATGCAACACCGCTTACATTAGGTCAGGAGTTTTCTGGTTATGTATCACAGTTAGATCACGGCATCAAGGCATTAGAAAACACATTAGACCATCTTGCTCAGCTTGCTCTAGGGGGTACTGCAGTAGGTACGGGTCTTAACACACCTGAGGGATATTCTAAAAGAGTAGCAGAATATATGGCAGAATTTTCTGGACATCCTTTTGTTACTGCAAAAAATAAATTTGAAGCGCTCGCCGCCCACGATGCAATAGTAGAAAGCCACGGTGCGCTCAAGCAGATTGCAGTATCACTTAATAAAATTGCAAACGATATCAGATTAATGGCTTCTGGACCCAGAAGCGGAATAGGCGAAATTACCATTCCTGCAAACGAACCAGGCTCTTCTATAATGCCAGGAAAAGTAAACCCTACACAATGTGAAGCATTAACTATGGTATGCGCACAAGTGATGGGTAACGATGTGGCAATAACTGTAGGCGGTATGCAAGGTCACTACGAGCTCAATGTATTCAAACCAGTAATGGGTGCAAATCTATTACAGTCTGCTCAGCTCATAGGGGACGCTTGTGTTTCCTTTTCAGAGCATTGTGCAGAAGGGATTGAGGCAAATGAAGCACGCATCAAAGAATTAGTAGATAATTCCCTAATGCTCGTTACTGCTCTCAATACTAAAATAGGATACTACAAAGCTGCCGAAATTGCAAACACAGCGCATAAAAATGGAACTACCTTAAAGACAGAAGCTGTCAATTTAGGATACGTGACTGAGAAAGAGTTTGACGAATGGGTACGTCCTGAAGATATGATTTAAAGATTACAGGAAATTTTTTAAATATCGATTAAATACACTTTATTATCGTTAAAGTGTATTTAATCGATATTTTTTTGTACCATTGTCATCCCAAATCATATTGAATGTACATAATCCTGACGCTATTGAGCCTTGTAGGGCTTACGCATAGCACACCGGTTTCGACCTTGCAGTATTATCAAGATACCACAGGTTCTCTAGAAGTAGTTGATATAAAGACACTTAATTTTGAATCTACCTCTGATATTAATAAAGGTATCGATAATGGTACCTATTGGTTTCTCATCGAAGAACAAGAACTACCTCGGTCCATTTTAGAGTTGCGCAACTCTCATACAGCTGATGTTGTGATGTATGATAGTAATGCAAAGGAAATAGTCCAGATGAGTGATACTCGTTACCCATCATTTTTTTTAATAAACAGAAGTATTGAGTATCCTTTGTATCTTAAAGCACATTTTCCATTAGAAGCTTATTTCCCCATACATATATCTAGCGAAGCTACTTATGCCAAGAATGAAAAGCAAAGCCTTATCACTATCGGTTTCTTTTATGGTACAGCAATAGCCCTCATACTAGCTACTCTCATCTTCTTTATTATTGTTAAAAACACTCAGTTTCTTTTTTTTGCCATACTCATTTTTGCCGTAATACTGAGTGTGCTGGCAAAGGATAATCTATTGTATCTATTTAACTATTCACCATTTACGATCTCAATATTAGAGATCATAGGCCATTTTATGGTCGGGCTAGCGGCTACAGGTTTTATGATGTTCTATTTGAGAATAAAAAAACACCAACGTTGGATTAAATACGGGATGATCTCATCTAGTGCTATATCTTTTGTGGCACTAATAGTATATATAGCGTTTGGTAATCTATGGGCCTACGTGGCGGTAGACATATTTTCGATATTAAGTAGTACCCTCCTCTGGTTGCTGATCCTTAAAATAGCTAAAGGCAGTAGGCGTGTCATCCTGTTTGTCGTATATAGTATAAATATAGTTTCCCTAACAAACATATTTATTCTAAAAATCTTCAACCTAAACTTTATAAACTACGGTAACACTGGTATTGCACTTTTGGCTGGGATGAATTTTACACTAATAGCTTTCTTACTATTACTGACATTTAAAAAAATGCAAACTAAGGGAATCGTAATGAGCCATAAGATCAAGCTCTACGTAGAGCGCATTAGAGAGCTTGATGCCTATAAAAATGTACAGGATGCAGATGATGATTATATGGAATCCCTCATATACTCCTACGGACTTGGAAATTTAGAAGTAAAAATACTTGAGAGTATTGCAAAAGGTCACCCCAATGATTTTATAACCGTCAAGTATGACATCAGCGATGAAAAGCTAGAGACGATTACAAATAGCCTCTATAGTAAACTCGGCCTTAACGATCAGGATGACCTTACACTAAAATTAGCTTAACCTTTTTTATAATGTACCTTATACTTTCTATAGGAGAAAAAACCTATTATAGTGAGTACTGCAAGGGTAGTAAAGATTTTGTCAAGTCCTAGATCTCCTCCACTCTGATATGCGTGAAGCCCTGACAAATAGTAATTTACTCCAAAATAGGTAAAGAGAATACTCCCTAGTGCCACTATAGACAGAAGATTAAAAATCCATCGTCCTCTCAGTCCTGGTATCAACCTCATATGTATTACAAAAGCATAAACTATAAGCGAGATAAGCGCCCAGGTTTCTTTTGGATCCCAACCCCAATAGCGCCCCCAACTTTCGTTTGCCCATTGTCCCCCTAAAAAGGTTCCTATCGTCAGTAATACCATACCCACTGTAAGCGCCATCTCATTAATTACCGTAATTTCTCTAATATTGAGATCCATCTTTTCCTTATTCTTCTTATTTGTAAATATCATAAGGAATAATGCCACAAGACCTAGTATAGCTCCCAAAGCAAAAGGACCGTAACTCGCGACAATAACCGCCGTGTGTATCATAAGCCAGTAACTGTTAAGAACTGCCTGTAGATTTTCAATTTCCGGGTTCATCCAGTTCATACTCGCTGCCCAAAGGATAAAACCAGCAACAAAAGCTGTGCTTGCGACTGTGAGCAAACTCTTTCTTCCAAAAGCCAAACCAAAAAATACCGTAGCCCACCCTACGAAGAGTACAGACTCATAGGCATTACTCCAAGGTGCGTGTCCTGATATATACCATCTCCATATAAGTCCTGCTGTATGGACGATAAAAAGCACAATGACAAAGGCAGCACCTAGCTGCGACATCCTAAGAACGAACTTATTCTCGTTAAAGATTTTAGTGATTACGAAAACCATCATAAAAAATGCTGCTAGCATATAGAGCCAATAAAGCTTTTTAAAGACATCGTACTTATTATAAAAAACCTCAGCCTCCACCTTTTCTTTAGAAGGCATTATATCATTACTGGACTGTCTTTGAAAACTGGAAATGCTTTCTAGAAACGTTTCTGCCCTGCTATAATCCCCAGTAGTTTTTGCCTCTTGCAGTGCAGAAAGATATAAGGGTATGATCTGTTTAGTATATAAACTATCCATACCCTTATACCCTGACTCATTGAGCTGAGGATACGAAATCCAAGTATTATTCTCATCATTGGGCTTTGGAAAAATGCGTAAAATACGCCCACCAAGTGTACTGTTGAGTAATGAAATACGACCACTCACATCTCTAAAATCCTTGTCAAAAACTGTAGGAACAGCCGCCATACTAGCTTCTGCCATAAAGGGTTCTAACTTATAGCGTACATCTGGAGTAAAAAAGTCTAATAGTTTTACATACGTCCTGTCTGTAGGGACCCCTATAATATTTCTGATGCTATCATTCCCTCTCTTGAGGTATATGAGATCAACAAAATTCCAAATCTGGGGATTCTCTATCATCGAGATCATTACCTGATCTGAAGTGAGTCCCTTGTAATTATCTTTTCTACTAAGCTTGCGCAATAGCATACTGGAAAAAGTGTTTATAGGCATCATACGCCCACCGTCCTCCTGTATGACAAGTTTGCCAAATTTTTCTGCGTGCTCCTTAGATACCGCGTTGTTTATTATGAGTGAGTCTATTTCTGCCTGAGTGGGCATTTGCATATGCGACTCCTCGGTAGCGACGCCTATTACGTCGTCGGCAACTTCTTCATTTATTGCGATGGTATCCTGTACTTGAACAGCAGAGGTGTTAATTTCTTGTGCATAGAAGGTTTCCGCTTTCGCGAAAGCGAATATCAAAAAAAGAACCGCTAGCCTCGACTTTTTAATTTTTATTTTGTCAAGCCTGCGCTTGAGATCCCCAAAACGTGATCCACTATCAACTAAAATAAGCATCATCCCAATATACAGTAAAAAGTAGCCTATATAGGTGATCCAAGTTCCCCAAAAGTCGTGGCTCACCGATAATATGGTACCAGACTCATCTGGGAAGAAGCTAGCCTGAAAAAAGCGATACCCTTTGTGATCTAAAACGTGATTCATATAAATATCATAATCAAATGGCTCTTCATCTTCCACCGTGATTTTACTTTCAAAAGATGAGTAACTGTTTTCTGTACCCGGATATCGTTCTGCTTTAAAGTCATTGAGCTTTATTGCAAACGGTAAATCTATAGACTCACTTCCATAAGACAGGTACAACTTGTATCCTCCTACTTCTATTTCTTTTTTGTCATTGCTGTAGCCTCGGCCCCCTAAAAGACCTATGGTTTTAGTCTCACCATTTGCAGTGATGTCTACAAAAAGGGCATCTTCTTGATTTTTTTCTTCAACCTCCTTAGCGACGATACCCGTTTTGCCACGTACGGCTTCATCTGGTATCACTAGAAGCTTGCCACTTAGATTATACAGAGCTCTTAGCTTTAAGGGCTGTAGAGAATCTTTGATAACTTCCGTTTTATTCTGGGTAGCCATCACCGTCACGTCTCCCTCAAAAGGTGAAGTAAATGTATACTCCTCACCGTCGTACCCAATGTTTATAGCTCCTTCTGTAGGTTTATTAAATGCATACAGGATGTTGTGAATCTTTACGAGTTCACCTTCTACTAAAAAATGCTCGTGGCGCTGGTTATCATCTCCAGTCTCTACTATTTTGAGATGCCACACCCCGTTCTCGTCTTCTATAAAACCGTCTTCAGCTCCGTCAATAAATTTATTGAACGTAAAAGTAAAATCTGTTCGCTCCCCAGATTGAGTATCTGTCACAAAATCTTCTGTCCACGTAAAATCGTTATTGAGTCTTGGGGACAGCGATAACTTCTTTTGTATTTTTCGGCGCATAGACTGGCCGTTTTGCTCTCCATCAATAAGTACTTCTAGATATGTCTTTTCACTTAAAAATGAACTTTCAGAAGTACCTTCTGTGATGGGCATTACTCCTTCAAAACTTATGTATCTCGTTATTCCTGCGCCTATCAAAATAAGCACAAAACTCAGGTGGAAGATAAGTGTTGTTATTTTTTCCTTTCTTAAAAGCTTATATCTAAAAATATTACCTATAAAATTTATTACAAACAGAATGTGAATAAGTGTAAACCACCAAGCGTCATAAATCCAATAACGGGAGTACGGTGTAGGCGAAGTTTCTTGGCCCACATCTAAAAAAGTACCCACACCCATTGCAACAAAATAAGTGATAAACAGTATGCCCATAAGGCGGGTAGAAAATAAAATACTGGCTATTTTTTTCTGCATAATTAAGGTCTCGTTTAATCGACTGCAAAGATAGCTCACAGAGGTCTAAAAACCTTAGTTTGAGCATTCAGAAAAAATGAAAGCTGAGCGCTTTTAAAAAGCTGTATTTTTGTTGGTATGATAGAAGTAAACATCATAGGCGCCGGCAATGTCGCCTGGCATCTTGCCCGTGCATTTGCAAGTAAAAATAATGCAATCGTAATGCAATGTGCAGCGAGAGATCTGAACAGTTTAAAAGACTTCACAGATTTTGCGCAAAAAACTGTAGTAATTAAAGACCTCGCTCCCTCTGAAGTGACCATTATCGCCGTGAGTGACGATAAAATTAACGAGGTATATAATCAACTTCCTGACAACATAGGCTTAGTGGTGCACACCTCTGGATTTACATCAATGGATGCACTTTCTAAAGACACTCCAAAAGATACCTCTCAAGAGTCTGAAACCTATTTGAATTCTGTTCAAAAGGGTTATCAAAGACCTCGGGTAGGGGTGTTTTATCCTTTGCAGACTTTTTCAAAAGAGGACACCTCGATATCCTTTGAACATATACCTATCCTCGTAGAAGCTCACGATGAAAAAGATGAGAAAACATTGCGATCACTCGCGAGTACGATAAGCTCAGATGTTTCTGTGGTGACGAGTGCTCAAAGAAAGCAACTGCATATGGCCGCCGTTTTTGCAAATAACTTCACCAATTATTGCTACACGATAGCGCAAGAAATTTGTCAAGAAAACCAGGTGCCTTTTAATACGCTCAAACCGCTCATTCTGAAAACAGCAGAAAAGGCAATAGAAAATGGTCCTTATAAAAGTCAGACCGGTCCCGCAAAACGCAATGATACAAAAGTGATAGAGAGCCAAATAAACGCTCTAACAAATCAAAGTCATAGAGACATTTACACCCAACTCACAAAAGCGATTACAGAAACTTATGGAAAAGAGTTATAAAGAATACCTACACCAGATAACCACATTTATATTTGATGTAGATGGTGTTCTTACTGATGGAAAATTACATATAACCACAAGCGGTCAAATGCATCGTACTATGAACGTAAAAGACGGGTACGCAATGAAAGCCGCTTTAGATGCTGGCTATAACCTTTCTATTATAAGTGGCGGCACAGATGAAGGTGTGAGGTCTCGATTACAGGCGCTAGGTATTGCAGATGTATTTTTGGGCGCTCACGAAAAGGTAGACCAATTACAATCGTACCTCAATAAGATGAAAATTAACGCCGAAAATATACTGTATATGGGAGATGATATCCCAGACCACCCTGTGATGAAAATGATAGGTCTCCCCTGTTGCCCGCAAGATGCTGTAAAAGAAATCAAGGAAATTTCTAAATACATCTCACACAAAGGAGGTGGTAAAGGTTGCGTACGCGATGTGATTGAGCAGGTGATGAAAGTTCAGGGCAAATGGATGCAGGATTTTAAAACGGGCGGTGATTAATTTTTGATATGTAGTTAAAAAAAATATCTTGACTGACAATAATTAACGATCATCAGAAAGCAACATCTAAAGTGAAGTATCTTAAACTCATTCGTTACAAAAATCTTTTGATGCTGGCACTTACGGTGGTAATGGTTCGCTACAGCTTATGGTTAGTTTCTATTGAAAACCAAACCTCACTAGAAACTCCCAATTTCTTATTGCTTGTGGTCGCAATCGTTCTCATCGCCGCTGGCGGATATATCATAAATGATATAAAAGATATAGAAACTGATCGCATAAACAAACCTTCAAAATGTATCGTAGGGATATCACTATCTGAAAGAAAAGCATTTTTATTTTATAGTATAGTTACAGTGTTGGGGCTTCTATCTGCCTCCATTTTGTGTATTTTAGCACATAAGCCATTTGCCATTTTATACTTTCTACTAAGTGTAGTTCTACTCTACTGCTATGCTGTATTTTTTAGAAAATTTGCGCTTATAGGCAATGCTGTTGTTAGTTTTTTAGTTGCTTTATCTATAGTGCTCACAACCTTGTTTGCCCTTTGGGCTACCCATAGTGATGGGATGGCTCTCTATGACTCTCTTGATGTACTGTTGACTATGTGTTTACTTGCATTCTTTTCTTTTCTAATAAATTTCATTAGAGAAATTGTAAAAGATATTGAAGATATTAAAGGAGATCATAGTGCAGGTTTTAAAACCCTCCCGATAGTTTTAGGAATTCATCGCTCTGCACTTTTTTCAGTCGTAGTGACACTCGTGGTCGTTACTTCAATGTCTTGGTTTGCTTTTACTTATTTCCGGTATGAGATCATACCGCTCCTAGGGATTTTCTTTGGAGTGATACTGCCGTTGGTATATGTTTGCTTCTTGCTTTGGGAGGCAAAACAAAAAAAGGAATTTAGCAAGATTTCACTATTCCTCAAATTCATAATGCTTTCTGGTATTGCGCTGATACCTATCATCATTTACAACCTTTTCTATGCTTAGGCAAACACTCAAAAATCACCACCTCATATTAGCTTCCGGCTCACCAAGAAGACAACAATTCTTTAAAGAGCTTGACGTAGACTTTACCATCACTATCAAATCTGTAGACGAGGTGTTTCCAGACACGTTAAAAGGTGCAGAAATTACGGACTATTTGGCTCAGCTGAAGGCGAGTGTATTTACAGACCTAAAAGAGAATGATATCCTGGTCACCAGTGATACCATCGTTTGGTTTAAAGACAAAGCGCTCAATAAGCCAGAAGATAAAGATGAAGCCTTTGAAATGATCTCCAGCCTTTCTGGAAATACTCACGAGGTCATTACCAGTGTTTGTTTTACTACCACAAAAAATCAGATCACTATTAATGATGTGACGCGTGTCACATTTAAAAAGTTAGCTAAGGAGGAGATAGATTATTATATAGATCACTTTCAACCTTATGATAAAGCTGGAGGCTATGGAGTGCAGGAATGGTTTGGCTATATAGCCGTAACACGACTGGAGGGCTCCTATTTTAACGTGATGGGTCTTCCCGTTCATAAAGTTTATGAAACGTTAATGGAAATGGGTACTTCCTAGCAATTACGTAATTTGTCTTAAAATGTGTAGTATGTCATTACCTAGAAAAATCTTTCGGTTCGATAGAACTATTTTTATAATTATGGTCGCCGTAGCAATGCTGGCTTTGCTCTTTGGCTGTGATGAAAATACTGAAAATACCACTACGTACGCTTCTGACAAGGACAAGGAAACCGCTTTCGCGAAAGCGGACTCAAAACCTATAAACCCTACTGGTAACATCCGTAATTTATCCCAGCAGTGGAAAGACTATTGGTATTCTGGAGAAGCAGAAATTACCAGCTTCTCACTTCAACAAGCGAGGTACGGCGAGATAAGAGAAGGAAATGCGGTGCTTATTTACGTGACTGAAGATTTTTTACCAGAAAAACAAGTAAAGGCAGACAGGCAGAATGATAAAAATATCCCTGTGCTAAAGCTCAACGCCACTAAAAATTTTGTGACGGGCATCTATCCCTATTCAATAATGACGAGTACCTTTTCTCCAGTAAAATATGATGACCACGCCATAAAAATTGCCCAGAGTATGCAAGAATGGTGCGGCATTACCAGTATGCAACTCAACAATAGAAACTCTTACGAAGTGCAAGTACACTCCTATTTTGAAAACCGTGCAGATAAAACCTTCACACTGCCCAAAGTCACATTAGAAAACGAATTGTGGAATCAGATACGCTTTAATCCTGCAGATTTACCCATAGGAGACTTTGAAATTATTCCAGATTTTTCATTTTCTGCAATGAAGCACGTAGATTTAAAACCCTATAAAGTAACTGCTGTGGTATTGGACGATAGGTATACGATCACCTATTTGGAAATCAACCGTGAGCTCACTATTTTCTTTACCAAGGAGTTCCCACATACGATCACTGGATGGGAAGAATCTTATGACGATGGAGGGAAATTGATGATAACCAAAGCCACCAAACTCAAAACCGTCAGAACCCCTTACTGGGAAAAAAATAGCAATTCAGACACAACACTGCGCAACGAATTGCAACTCGATTAATTATGAAAAGACACCTAAGAAAACTTCAAAAACTAAATCCGCTCAATATTATAACGCACAATACTAGGGTCATAAAGGAGAAAATGTCGCACGCTCCTGGGCACATAGTGTATACCGGTAAGAAAATAGACAGAAATGTTACCATCGAAGTTTTTGATTATAACGGTACAGAGGTAGATGAAGAGGTCGTAACTGATCTCAACGCTTACCATAAGGATATAGACGAGAAAACGGTTACCTGGGTAAACGTAAATGGACTGGGCAATACTAAAATACTTAATGATGTTGCAGTTAAGTATGACCTGCATCCCCTGGTAATGGAGGATGTGGCAAACATAGGCCAGCGACCAAAATTAGATGAGTATCCAGACCAGATGTTTGTGGTATTTAAAATGCTCTATTACGATACAGAAAACAAGCTTAACATTGAGCATATAAGTCTTATTGTAGGTAAATCCTATGTGGTAATGCTTCAGGAGTATGATGGTGACGTTTTTGACGGAGTACGCGACCGTCTTCGCCACTCAAAAGGAAGAGTGCGCGATCTCGGGGCAGATTATCTTATGTACGCTCTTATGGACGCCGTGATTGATAATTATTTTTTAATCATAGAAACGCTCAGTAATAAGATAGAAGAACTGGAAGAGCAGATCTATAACAATACCTCAGAAAATTTTTCTCAAGAGATCCAGCAACTTAAGAAAGAAGTTATACAAGTGCGCCGCTCTATATTCCCGTTACGTGAGGTGATCAATAAACTTGAGAAAGTAGATAATACGCTCATCCTCAAAAAAACTCAAGTCTTTATACGTGATCTTTACGACCATACTATCCAGGTGATAGAAACCGTAGAGGTCTATAGGGATACCATTACGGGACTTATGGATATGAACTCAACTAATATCAGTAACCGTATGAATGAAGTGATGAAGGTCCTCACCATCATCGCTACTATTTTTATTCCTATGACGTTTCTCGCGGGTATCTACGGAATGAATTTTGACTATATTCCAGAGCTCAAGATGGAAAATGGATATTTCTATTTTTGGGGAGCAATGGTTGCTATCTTTGTTGCCTCGCTTATTTATTTTAAGCGTAAAAAATGGCTTTAATGGATATAGCACCTTATAAACATCAGATCATCGTAAGTCTTATTGCACTGGTCACACTTCTCGTGGTGCGCATCATAATGACCTATTTTGTAAACAGATTTTCAAAACGGAAGAACAAAGTACCGCAAAGGGCAAATCTCGTGATGAAGTATGTAGACTTCGTCTTGCTCCTCGTGGCTACTATCTTTGGTTTTTTAATCTGGGGGCTGGATGCAAAATCTGTAGGAACCTACGCTGGGTCTATCTTTGCGCTGATAGGCGTAGGGTTTTTCGCCCAGTGGTCTGTGCTCAGTAATATGACGTCAGGAGTGATCATTTTTTTTACACTACCCTATAAAATAGGAGATCGTATCAAAATACACGATAAAGATTTTCCCATCATCGCGATTATAGAAGACATCAAGGCTTTCCATATGAATCTGCGTACAGATGATGGCGGTCTACACACCTATCCTAACAGTCTTATTATGCAAAAGGGCGTGACGCTTGTAGAAGATGGCGTTTCTACACGTATCATAGACCAGAATCCAGATACAGACTCTGAGAGCACCTATAATAAACCCGTGTAACGGTTCTATAAATCTGAGGTTGAGACGCTAATCTCCAAATCATTTTAGGTATATTTGAGAGTATAAATATATCTAAGTACAATGCGTAAATCTATTGCCATTTTTAGTATTATTTCTTTGTTCGCTTTCGCGAAAATGTTCTCACAAGGAATAACGCTGTTTCCAAAAAAACCAACCTCATCAGAAATTTACGAAGACCTCAAAAAGCTCAACTTTTTAGGTTCTGTACTTTATGTTGCCGCACATCCCGATGACGAAAACACAACAGCTATTTCTTACTTTGCAAACACTGTAAAGGCCCGCACAGCGTACCTATCACTTACAAGAGGAGATGGCGGCCAGAATATCATAGGCCCGGAATTAAGGGAATTATTAGGAGTAATACGTACCCAAGAACTACTAGCCGCTAGAGCCACAGACGGTGGAGAGCAACGTTTTACAAGGGCCAATGATTTTGGCTATTCCAAGCATCCAGATGAAACCTTAGAAATTTGGAACAAAGAAGAGGTTTTAGGAGATGTGGTCTGGGCCATCAGGACGTTCAAACCAGATGTAATCATAAACCGTTTTGACCATAGGTCTCCAGGGAGTACCCACGGCCACCATACTTCTAGTGCAATGCTGGCGGTAGAAGCCTTTGACCTGGCGGGAGATACTTCTAAATATACCGACCAGCTAACCTATACCGACACCTGGACACCTAGTCGTCAGTTTTTTAATACCTCCTGGTGGTTTTATGGTAGTCGAGAAAATTTTGAAAAAGCAGATAAAGCCAATTTGGTAAAAGTAGATGTAGGCACCTACTACCCTTCTCTAGGGCTATCCAATACCGAGATTTCATCGCTCAGTAGAAGTCAGCACAAGTCACAAGGTTTTGGCAATACAGGAAGTCGCGGTAGTGATGACACCTATTTTGAATTGCTTAAAGGAGAGATGCCTTCTAACGATGATATTTTTGAAGGAATCAACACTACGTGGTCACGCGTTAAAGGTGGTAACGCAATTCAAGATATTTTAGATACCGTGCTTGCCAATTACGATTTTACAGCTCCAGAAAAGAGCATCCCAGAACTTACAAAAGCGTATACCCTTGTTCAACAACTAGAAGACAAGCACTGGAGAGAAATTAAATCTGCAGCGCTGGAAAACATCATTGTAGCAACGGCTGGTTTATACCTGGAAGCTACCTCAGACACACAATATGCAACCCCAGGTTCTGAAATAAACCTCAGTATTGAAGCTATCAATAGAAGTTCGCAAGAAATACGTATCGTAGGGATGGAGGTTGTTCCTACTGGTTCTGTAACCAAGGTTAATCAGCTCCTAGAAAATAATGAACGTTTTACTACAAAAATTGAAACCACTGTTTCAGATTCTTTTGTCGATACTTCGGCATACTGGCTGCGAGAAGAAGGCACACTGGGGATGTATAACGTGAGCGATCCTACCTTAATTGGACAACCCGAAACCCCTCAAGAAAATACAGTTCGTTTTAAGTTAAGAGTGGCGGGTGTCTCGATGGATATTGAACGTCCGATCGTCTACAAATACAATGATCGCGTAAAAGGAGAAGTATATGAGCAATTTGAAGTAACACCTCCTGTTTCGGCTAAAGTGGATTCAAAAGTTATCATTTTCGCGAAAGCGGAATCAAAGCAAATCCCTGTAACCGTGACCTCCCATAAAACAGACTTGGCTGGAACCGTTTTCTTAGATCACCCAGCAGGTTGGACTATAGAACCACAGAGTTTTCCTGTCTCAATTGAAGATAAAAATACGAGTCAAGAGTACATCTTTACAGTAACCCCTCCAGCAGGAGATAGCGAGGGCGAGATAGTCCCTACGGTGACAGTAAGCGGAAAGAATTACGATAAGGAACTCGTAAAAATAGACTATGCTCACATCCCATTGCAATCCCTATTCTTGCCAAACAAAGCGAAAGTAGTACGACTGGATATAGCGCGTAAAGGAAATTATATAGGCTATATACAAGGTGCTGGAGATGCAGTTCCAGAAAATCTTGAGCAGATAGGGTATCAAGTTGCGGTTATCCAACCTGAAACTATAACGCCAGAACTGTTATCTCAATTTGACGCCATTGTGGTCGGGATAAGAGCGTATAATGTAGTAGATGAGTTACCAGCAAAACAGCCTCTCCTACTCGATTATGTAAAAAACGGAGGGACAATGATCGCTCAATACAACACCTCTGGTCGCTGGGGCAATACGCAGATAGGCGCACCTTACGAACTCAATCTCTCCCGCGATAGAGTGACCGATGAACATAGTGAGGTACGTATATTGGCCAAGGATCATCCTATTATGAATTTCCCAAATAAGCTCACGCAACAAGATTTTAAAGGATGGACCCAAGAACGAGGTCTGTATTTTCCAGATAAATGGGCTGATGCGTACACTCCCGTTCTCTCAATGAATGATAAAGGTGAGACTCCTAAGGACGGGAGCCTGCTCGTTGCTGCGTATGGAAAAGGTCACTACATTTATACGGGACTCAGTTTTTTTAGGGAACTCCCGGCAGGAGTTTCTGGAGCCTACAGACTTTTTGCAAATATGTTGAGCATCGGCAAGCAGGAACAAGAGGAGATCAAGCAATAACAGCAACATCCATTTTAATTGAAATGAAACAACAACCCAAGTACATCTGGAAGAAAAAATATGCTATCATTCTATTCTTGAATTTAGCCTATTTTATTATGTTTTATTTTCTGATGAAAACATTTTCATAGATGGAGATTTTAGATTGGGCTGTACTTGCCTTTACCCTCATCTTTATAGTCGCCTACGGTACATATAAAACTCAGGGTAGTAAAAATGTAGAGGATTACATAAGAGGAGGCAATACTTCAAAATGGTGGACGGTAGGCCTTTCTGTAATGGCAACACAAGCCAGCGCTATCACCTTTCTATCTACTACAGGGCAAGGTTTTTATGATGGGATGGGATTTGTCCAGTTCTATTTTGGACTTCCTATTGCAATGGTCATAATATGTCTGGTGTTTATCCCCATATATCATAGACTCAAAGTTTTTACGGCTTATGAGTATCTCGAGAGCAGGTTTGATCTCAAGACGAGATCATTGGCGGCCATTCTCTTTTTAATACAGCGTAGTCTTGCTGCGGGAATTACCATCTACGCTCCGGCTATTATACTTTCTGCTGTGCTGGGATGGAATCTTACTACACTTAACATTATCATAGGGATTGTAGTCATAGTGTATACTGTTTCTGGAGGAACAAGAGCTGTGAGCATTACCCAAAAGCAACAAATGGGAGTTATCTTCTTTGGGATGGCCATCGCTTTTTACCTCATTTTAGATAAACTTCCAGAAGAAGTGAGTTTTACAGATGCACTCAGTATCGCTGGGGCAGGAGATAAAATGCAGCTGCTGGATTTTTCCTTCGATATAAATAACAGATATACGGTGTGGAGCGGTCTTATAGGGGGTACTTTTTTAATGCTCTCCTATTTTGGGACAGATCAGAGTCAGGTGCAACGATACCTCTCGGGAAAGAACGTCAAGGAAATGCAAATGGGACTTCTCTTTAATGGGGCACTCAAGATCCCTATGCAATTCTTTATTCTGCTGGTTGGGGTTATGGTTTTTGTGTTTTACCAATTTAATGCAGCCCCCTTGCACTTTAACCCAGCAGCTAAGGAAGCGATAGAAAGCTCCGTTTATGCTAGCCAATTTGCCTCCTTAGAGGAACAATTACAACAAAACCAAAGTCGACAGAGGGAGGCTGCTTTTAATTATGCAAAAGACCCGTCTCTAGATTCCTATCTTCAAAATGGTGAGCAAAAATCTTATATTGACACTTATGAGCATATAGACAAAGAGATAAGGAAAACTGGGAAAGAACTTATTGTAAGAGCAGCTCCGGATGTAGAGGATAATGATAAGGATTACGTGTTCATTCACTTTATACTTAACAATCTACCTAATGGCCTGATAGGCCTCTTGCTAGCAGTAATACTCTCTGCGGCAATGTCCAGTACAGCATCTGAGCTCAACGCACTCGGCACTGCCACGGCCATAGATCTATATAAAAGAAATAGAGAGGGTAAGGATGAAAATCACTACGTAAAAGCGACGAAAGGTTTTACATTTATGTGGGGAGTTCTTGCCATCATAGTTGCTTGTACAGCCAGTCTTTTTGAGAATCTTATCCAACTTGTAAATATCATTGGTTCTATATTTTACGGCAATATATTGGGTATTTTCCTGCTTGCATTTTTTGTGAAATTTGTGAATAGCAATGCCGTTTTTATTGCCGCGCTCATCACTCAAGCCATAATATGCAGTGTGTACGCACTCATTCACTTTGAAATCATAAACTTCCCGTACTTATACCTCAACCTTATAGGCTGCGCAATTGTGATGGGACTCGCTATGTTATTTCAAGTAAGTTTTGGGGAGAGGAATAGTGCGCTTACTTAACGTGTGAGCGTGCGCTTTTTTAATTACGTCCTAACGTATCGCAAAAATTTTAAGCGTCACGCATCATAACTGTATTTTAATTCTTAGTTTATAATCAGAAGCTTTAAACACAAATTCACCTCCCGAATTCGGAATGAGATTTCCGACTTCGCAAAAAACTAATAAACGATGACAAACTGGGCGATACTGGGCTGTGGCAAAATAGCCAATAAATTTGCTGAAGACCTCAACCAGACTGAAGGTGCAAGCCTTTATGCGGCAGCTAGTAGAAGTATGGATCGGGCAGAAGCATTTGCTAATACCTTTGGCGCAGACAAGGCTTTTGGCAGCTATGAGGATATGCTTAATGATACCGATGTAGATATTGTTTATATCGCGACACCTCATATGTTTCATAAAGAAAACACCATTTTATGTCTTACTCATAAAAAAGCAGTACTCTGCGAGAAAGCCTTTGCGATGAATCAAGAAGAGGTAATGGAGATGATCGCTTTCGCGAAAGCGCAACACATCTTTTTAATGGAGGCCTTATGGACGCACTTTTTACCACACTATACATTTGTCTTAGACAAGGTAAAGAGCAAAGAACTCGGGAATATAAAATCCTTAGAAGCAGATTTTGGGATTGATATGGAATATGACGTAGATAACCGGCTTTACAACAAGGCAGTAGGTGGCGGCAGTCTCTTGGATGTAGGGATTTATCCCGTTTTTGCCGCATTAAGTCTGCTGGGCTACACTGAAGACATTAGTGCTCGAGCCGACTTTGGACCTACCCAAGTAGACCACCGCTGTACGATGACGCTCAAGTATCCTAACAACATAAAGGCCGAACTATTTTCGGCGATCAATAAGAAGACGGATACTACTTGTAAGATTGTTTTAGATAAAGGCGAGATATTGATACACAGTAGATTTCACGAGCCAACAAATGTCACCATTACAACAGCTGGGATTCCTATACGCTATGATTTTCCCGTAGATGTTAATGGCTATAAATTTGAGATTTTACACTGCCAAGAAATGCTTGCGGCGGGTAATACAGAAAGTGATATTATGACTTTTAATAAAAGTCTCCATCTCATCAAAATGCTGGATAATGTGAGGGAAAAAATAGGTTTGGAATATTAATAGCCTATTTTCAGTTTCGTACTATCCAAGAGTAACATCGCTTCAACATCCCTTCTACAGCCATAAATAAGAGCTATAGAGAGCTTTATAGTTGCACTCGTTAATACCCAAACAATCTAAGTAACCCGCGCACTGATAAATCCATCATCACATCCGCACATCCACAAATCACACATCCACTCATCCCACATCCTCACATCTAAAAATCCGCAAATCCACTCATCTACTCATCCCCACATCCTCACATCCTCACATCCACACATCCGCACATCATCACATCCGCACATCGGCACATTTTCTAATCGTTTCGACAACTCATCCCTTGATTATGACAGTTGGGTATTTCCATTTAGTTCCTGTAACAGGGTGATTATATATTTACACCATCAATCATATAAACCTTTAAAACATAAACTTATGAAAACTCTAATCTTTATTTTACTTGCCGCTATTTCTACATTCTCGTATGGACAATCTGATGACGGTGTCACCATAACTGTTGTAATGAATAAACTTGTCAATAATGAAGGAACTGCAGCTGCCTCTCTTTATAATGAAGCCACCTTTATGAAAACAGCTCCTCTGGATACAAAATCTGAAAAAATAGAAAACAAAACAGTCACCGTACAATTTACAAACGTAAAGCCCGGGGAGTATGCGATCGTTACCTTACACGATATGAATGGTAATAACCGTATGGATTTTGAAGCAAACGGAATGCCTAAAGAAGCCTACGGTACCTCTGGAGAAGGTGCTGGTTTTGGTCCACCACAATGGGGAGCCTCAAAATTTACGGTGGGTGCAGAAGACGTTACAATAGCGATAAAAATGTAAACCATCTCCTTAAACATTTACTAAGCCGGGCATTGCCCGGTTTTTTATTTTAGAATGCACGTCGACTAAAGCGATCCCGCTCAGAACAAGCTCACTATAGGAAATATCTAATTAAAATACTAAGTGCATAGTAATACCTGATAGCTATTATTATCTTTGTCATTCAATATTAGACAATGACGATTACGCAATTAAAATATGCTCTTGCGGTGGCAGAGCACCAGAATTTTACCAAAGCAGCTCAAAAAACCTTTGTAACACAACCTACTCTGAGTATGCAGATCCAGAAGCTAGAAGATGAACTGGATGTGCTCATTTTTGACAGAAGTAAAAAACCTATTGAGCTTACCGAGATAGGGGCGAAAATTGTAAATCAAGCTCGCAATATTGTCAATGAGGCCAATAGGATTACTGATATTGTCGATCAACAAAAAGGATATATAGGTGGCGAGTTTAGACTGGGGATTATCCCTACGGTAATGCCCACATTACTACCTATGTTCTTGAGTAATTTTATCCATAAATACCCTAAGGTCAAACTTAAGATAGAAGAACTCAATACAGAACAGATCATGGAAAAACTTGAAGAGGGTCATCTAGACGCTGCTATTGCTGCGACCCCTTTACAGAATCCAAACATCAAAGAGCGTCCTCTCTACTATGAGCCATTTATGGCCTATATTCCCCAGAATCATAGATTGTTTAAGAACAAAGAGCTACAAACTTCAGATTTGGACCTAGATGATATGCTCCTACTGGAAGATGGACACTGCTTCAGGGATGGCGTCATTAATCTCTGTAAAGCGACTAGGGATTATGAAGATGATAAATTCTCCTTAGAAAGCGGAAGTTTTGAAACATTAGTTAAACTAGCTAATGAGGGGCTAGGAATGACACTTCTCCCCTATTTACACACCCTAGATGTAAAAGAGAAAGATCAGAAATACTTCAAGCAGTTTAAACAACCGTCTCCTGCGCGGGAGGTGAGTATCATCTATCATAAGAGCGAACTAAAAATGCAGATTATAGAGGCAATACGATCTACCATTGCTGGAGTAGTAAAAGGTGCGATTACGTTTCAAAATGTAGAAATTATAAGCCCCTTAAGCACGTAGTTGGATGCTGGACGCTAGACGCTGGATGTTGGATGTTGGATGATGAAATACGAGTTATAAACACAACACAGGATCAAAATTATTTTGATCCTGTGTTGTGTTATCACATTTTCGCGAAAGCAGAAAATTACTTTTCACCTTCACGTTAAGAAGATATTATAGTAACGATTTTGATGTACTCCTAGGTCTTATCCGAGATAGACTAGGCATTTATTGAGATCTGGATTTTCTCTGACGATGCTATCTATCCAGATTCTTAGTTCTTCTATTTCATAAGGGAGTAAGCGTTTTACCGCTTTTTCTACTTCTCTACAAAATAATGAGGGGTCAAAACTTACTTTTTTAAGGATCGTCTTAGTATACTCAAACATTGCTCTCGCCATATCCGATAGTGTTTAAAGTTAAAGATTTAAAAAGTAGTTTTAGACTATAGATTTGAGTTTTAAAGTTCCTACAATTTAGCAAATAAAGTCTAACGAAAATCTTAAAATTTTGAGTTTAACATATCAAACGTTAAACAAAACGAGGGAATACCCCTATTAGGAACCTCTAGACTTAAAATCTATTATCTCCATCAAGTAGGTCACCTAGACCTCCTAAAACAGATCCTTCCCCTCGCCTACCTCCTCCAGCTTTAGGAGCCATTGCAAGGACTCTATTTGCTAGCCTACTAAATGGTAAGGATTGTATATAAACGGTTCCAGGACCTGAAAGTGTTGCAAAGAATAAACCTTCTCCACCAAAAATGGTGTTTTTGATGCCACCCACAAACTCAATATCATAATTTACAGTATGATCAAAGCCTATGATGCAGCCTGTATCTACCTTGAGCTTTTCACCCGGGGCAAGTTCCTTTTTGAGGGTTGTACCGCCAGCGTGCACAAATGCAATACCGTCACCTTCTAGACGCTGCATTATAAAACCTTCTCCTCCAAAAAGACCTCTACCCAGCTTTCTGGAAAACTCGATCCCTACAGAAACACCTTTGGCAGCACATAGAAAGGCATCCTTCTGACAGACAAATTTTCCTCCTATTGTAGCCAGATCAATAGGTATAATCTTCCCAGGATAGGGGGAAGCAAAACTTACCTTTTTCTTCCCGACCACATCATTGTAAAATGCGGTCATAAATAAACTCTCTCCGGTAAGCAGCCGTTTACCCGCTCCAAAGATCTTCCCCATCACACTATTATCTTTTGCAGAGCCGTCACCAAAAATGGTCTCCATACGCACACCATCTTCCATCATCATAAAACTGCCCGCCTCAGCAATAACGCCTTCCTGCGGATCTAGTTCTATCTCAACATATTGCATTTCCTCTCCGTAAATCTGGTAGTCTATCTCGTGTGATGTCATATCTTATCATGTTATGGTTGATTGGTGTTTTAAATGTACTATTCGTTACATAAATTTCAAAAAAAAACTCGTCCTATTGAGAACGAGTTATACTATTATATGCTACTAGATCCTACATAGGTTCTAATTCGTAGGTCAGTACTAAGGTTTCTACGTGACACAAATCTTCATCCATTCCTACCATCATCGATGGGGTTACAATCGTTTGAAAACCATCCTTTTCGATAATAAGTTGGTAATTCCCTACCCGCTCGTCTGAACCTTCATAAACTCCTGTTGTTACTTCATCAAGGATCTCGGTAAAACCCTGATCTAGAGCCGTTATCATCACGCCTGTGAGCAGACTGTTATCTGAAGCATCGCGTACAGTAATACTTAAGCAGGAACCACTTCTAATCGTACATACCTCTGGATCTGGAAGAACCACATCATCATCATTCCACAAGAAACAGCAGCAATGAGACAAAGGGCAAAAATAAATTTCTTCATCATTTTTTCGTTGTTTTTATAAAGCTAAGATACAGTTTTGAATAAAACGCTGCGAACCTTACTTTTAGTTTAAAAGTCCGTATTATTTTAAACGTTATCAAAAATTTCTGCTTTCGCGAAAATGGTACCCCCTTTTTAGTAATCTATTTTGATTCTTATTTTGTAATTTCATTAGATGACTAAAGAGGAAAAATTATCTCGGTTCTTCTCAAAAGAGACCCCTTGGAAAAGCCAAATTGCTCAGTTGAGGGCACTCCTTATATCTTCAGAACTTACAGAAGATTGGAAATGGAATTATCCCACGTATACGTTAGAAGGTAAAAATGTAATTGCCATCTCAAGTTTTAAAGATCATTATGGCTTATGGTTTTTTCAAGGAGTATTTTTAAAAGACACCCATAGCCTCTTGCGCAATGCACAAGAGGGGAAAACCAAGGCAATGCGTTCTCTCTCCCTCACGGCAGACGATCCTTTTAATCTTGGTATCATAGAACACTACGTAAACGAAGCCATCCAGAATTCTAAAGACGGGAAGGAGATAAAAGCCTCACGTGCCGTAAAAAAAGTAGTACTTCCTATTATGCTCAAAAATGCCCTGTATAATGATAGTGATCTAAAAAATCATTTTGACGCGCTGAGCATAGGAAAACGAGGTGAATATGCAACCTATATAGACAGTGCGAAACAAGAAGCCACAAAACAAAGAAGACTTGAAAAATCGATAGATCTTATTTTACAAGGAAAAGGATTAAATGACAAGTATAAGTAGCTTCACCTTTAGAATGCTATAAGCACAAGAAAACGGAGACTACGAATTCACTAAATTCCTTTGAAAGCACCGCGTTTACTCCTTTTTCTAAAAAATGTCAATCACCTAAGGTCTTCCCCTCCTAATAGCACATACGTCTATGAATAAAAGGTATTTTATAAGAATATTTCTTTAAAGTGTCCGAAATTTTCGCGCCCCGACGCAACTTATTAAAATAAAGTGTAACATTAATAGGAGAAATCCTACTTATGACCAAACGAACACTGACCAAGTGAATAAAGAACAACAAGAAAATTTTGTCGCTCTTCTAGAAGAAAACCAGAACATTGTGCATAAGATATGCAGGCTGTACACTAATGATAGGGATCATCACAATGATCTTTTTCAAGAAGTGACGATCCAACTCTATCGTGCGTTTCCCAAATTTAGGGGTGATTCTAAGTTTTCGACCTGGATGTACAGAGTCGCTCTTAATACCGCCATCACACTATATCGAAAGTCTAAAAGAAGAGTGCAGACGCAAGATTTTGACAGTGTGATGTTTAAAATTTCCAGTGAAGAGTATGATGACACAGAAGAGCAACAATTAGGACTTATGTATAAGGCCATAAAGCAGCTTAATGACGTAGATAAAGCACTCGTCTTTTTATATCTAGAGAATAAAGATTATCGGGAGATTTCTGAAACCTTAGGTATCACAGAAGTCAATGCAAGAGTAAAAATGAATAGAGTAAAGACGAAGCTCAAGAAAATATTAAATCCATAATGCTATGATGGACGAATTAGAATTATTAAAAAAAGACTGGCAGAAGCAGGACGCGACGCTGCCCAAGTTTACAAAACAAGATATTTATCCTATGATCCTCAAGAAATCTTCTTCTCTTGTAAAGTGGATTTTTGTGATAAGTATCATAGAATTTGCCCTATGGATATTATTGTCCTTTGGTCTCAAAATAGACGAACCCCACTACACCGAGATTGAGAATAGCCTCTCATCCTTTGATACTATTGTGACGGCTATTCACTTTATCGCCCTGATTGTTTTTATGGTATGGTTCTACGTAAACTACAGAAAAATACAGAGTACAGACTCGGCGAAAGTGCTTATGGAAAATATCCTTAAGACCAGAAAGACCGTGAAGTTCTACATTTACTTTAATCTAGCGTTCTTAGTCCTTGGATCCATTATCGCATTTACTACCTTGCAAAAGACCAATCCGGAGCTTTTTGCAGGAGCAGACACGATGGTGCAAACGGCAACGTTTGTGGGCTTTATAATAGTCACGCTCCTCATTCTATTTATATTTTATAGATTGATCTATGGAATTTTACTCAAACGTCTGAAAGCCAACTATAAACAACTAAAAAAACTAGAGATCTGACGATTAGGGGCGTCACATCTTTATAAAAGGCAATCGTTTTACGGTTGCCTTTTTTGTTTCTTGACTCATCCCATACCCTAGGATACTATTCTTAGAAAATCAAACTCTTGTCATATATAGCTCATCCCATATTCAGATTAACGGAAAGAATTTTTATTACTATCCTCTTGTCATTTATCTTTGTACATAGGATGTAAAGCAACCTTTGTAAGCAAAAGATCCCAATCTATTTACCGTAAGTACCCTAAGAATTTTATATGAAAGAAAGTCAACTCCTAAATTATATATCTGACATTTTAAAAAATATGCCTAAGGACTGGGTAGGCCTTACTACCCATAGGTTAGACATCTACAATGAAGAAAAAGCAAAAGTAGAATTCTTAGAAGGTTTTAAAGAATTGTATCATTCTCATAGCACAAATCCTTCTGCGCTCAAAAACCTACCTACGGCCTATGATTATATACGATTAGGACATCCCTTATCCTGTATTTTAGAATGGGGAATCGGCGCGCTACATAACCTAGAGGCAGAGCGTGTGATAAGCTTCTCATCCAGAACCGTTCCTGTACTTGCCGTGTTGAGAAAAAACTTATTTGATCATAGAAAAACGCAACTATGCTATTACAATGCTCTTCCCTCCTATTTTGATACCGCAAAAATTAAAGAAGTCTATGGCTATGACTTTGAGTTAAAGAAAATTGAGAAAGGAGAAAACCTAACGGCATTTGATGGGAGTACCATTCTAATAGTTGAAGACGATGATATTCAAAACACCTATACTTCTCAAAATGCAGAATTTCCAGAGGTAGACTTTACGGTTCATATTCACGATACACTTGGCAGCGTATTGTTAATTAACGGGGAGGAAAACAAAAAATATATTTCAGATATCCAGCACGTACGTAGGAGAGAAACCATCGCAATGACCCCTACAGACTGTCTGACGTTCTTAGAAAAGCTTACAGGTAACACCATATCAAGTAAAATGATCTCTTCTGTAGAGGAAAAGAAAGCGTTTGTAAGAGATACTTTAAGGGATATTACAGGGACTCATCTCAAACCCCTCATAGGTTCCAGCGGTCTGTCAATTCAGTATGCGATTATGATGGGACTTATAGATGACGCTCAGCACAATCACCCTGGGAAAGCTATTAAATTTATTGTACCGCCCAATTGTTATGGAGGTACTAACGATCAAGCGAGACGTGTAGCTGCTTGTCTTGACACCGTAGCGGTGGTAGATCTGCCGGTAGATGGAGATAATGATATGGTTAAAAGTATCGATACCGTCCTCAACACCATTGCAGAGCTGGATGCTGTTCCTTATATCATTGCAGAAATCCCGACAAACCCCAGAGTTGAGGTTCCTAATCTGGACGATTTAAAAAATGCGTTGAGCAAAAAACGATATACGAAAGATGGTACGCAAGCGATAGACCCCGTCTTTATCCTAGACCAAACATTCTGTCCTAATGTGCACTTTCTGGGTGAGAATAAAACACTGTCCACCGTGCGCACTATCTCCTACGCCAGCGGTTCAAAATTCCCGAGTGGTGGGAAATGTACGGCTGGATATTGTGTAGGTAACGATAAGACAGAAGCCTTGATGCAAGAGATAGAAACGCATCTCCGCCTCTGTGATAATGAGGCTACCGACCTACAGATAGAACTTTTAGCCCAGCAACTCCCCTCTATGAATGAGCGAATTGCCCAGGCCTATAAAAACACTCGCGACTTTGTAACTCACATAAGCGCCACCTTGCCAGAGGCAAAAATTAATTTTGTCTCAGAAGAACTGGCTCAGAAAGGTTTTACACCCTCCGTATTTTCACTCGATCTCCCCACTAAAGGAACTACTGATGAAGAAAGAGAATCGTACAAGCGCGAGCTCAATCTCAAATTAATCAACTTGATGATTACTGAGATACCTGAAGAAAGTAAATATTGCGTGAGCTACGGTCAGCTTAAGGGTTGCTATTGGACCATTCCCGCGACCTCCACTCAGGGCACTACGAAGGAAGGGGACAAGGATTATATTGTGCGTGCCTCCCTATCGCCAGATCTAGATCTCAAAAAGCATAAACAGGTATTTACAGATTTTGTAGAACGTATGTAAGATGCTACTGAAAGTAAAAAGTCTATATGCGCTTTCGCGAAAATGTGAGCGCTTTTAAGAGCGCTAGAAAATTTTCGCGAAAGCGTAACATCCTTTTTCAAACAGCGCCAAACGTTTATCCTCGCTAAATAATCACGTTGCCTAAAGCAAAACGGGCGTTTACTCATTGGTCATTTCCTTACTTCTAGTATGTCTTTATGTTTGAAGAAACAAAAATACATACCTTATGAAAACGCAAAGTACATTTAAAAAAACAGGAACTTTTAAAGCAGTAGTCGCTTTTTGCCTTTTGCTGGGCGTATCGCTTTTTTCTGCTTCTGCTAGTGCTCAGACCACCGAACGTACGGTTAAAGGAGTTGTCAGTACTACCGATGGTAAGCTTCCATATGCCACAGTAATGCTTAAGGGCACCAATGTGGGCGTCGCCACTGGGGAGAATGGCGAATTTACATTTCCAAAAATGCTTAAGGAAAATGACGTGTTGCAAGTGAGCTACTTGGGTTACAAGGATTTTGAAATTACCATTAAAGGAGATACGACCTATATTGAGCCGTTTCTAGAAGATATCCCACTTGTGATAGTGGCCGCCTTGAGAACGAGTCCAGTTGCAAGGTGTACAACTTCTGTACAGAACTAGGGGATATATGCTACGAGTCGCACTCACCCTATGGTTTCTCTCCTTTTTATTGTCGGCCCAGTCGCAGCAACGTGATTTCAATAGGATTGATTTTACAAAAGCAGACGCGATGGCAAGACACTATCAAGGAGAGCAACTTTATAACATACCACTTCTTGTTTATAACCTTACCGATAAGCTCACTACGGATGTAGAAAAGTTTAGAGCAATCTACTTCTGGGTGACCCACAATATCTCAAACGACATACATCTCGTTTTTTCAAATGAGCGTAAACGATCAAAATATAAGAATAGCCCTGAAAGCCTTAGGAATTGGAACAACAACTTTAAAAAAAAGGTGATCAGAAAATTGATTGAGGATAAGAAAACGCTGTGTACAGGCTATGCTTTTCTCGTACAAGCTATGTCTAAGCAGGCGGGGTTGGAATGTGAAATCATTAATGGGTACGGGCTCGCAAACAATAAGAACGTAAAACATCTCAAGTCACCTAACCACTCGTGGAATGCGATAAAACTTAACGACACCTGGTACCTCGCAGATGCGACTTGGGCAAGTGGCTATACAGATATGAAGTCCCTCCTATTTTTCTTTGATTATGATGATTCGTTCTTTCTTATGGAGCCTGAACGTTTTGGAAAAGATCATAAGCCAGAAAATCAAGAGTGGTCCCTGATCCCAGAAAAGTCATTATAAACCTTATTTATGACGGAGTACCCAGAGTTCAACTTCTTCATCTCCACGCCAGTTTTGATCTCTTTTAGTAAGTTCTGACGCCCCTTTTACCCGCTTCTTAAAACAACGCTCTAGCTGAAATCTTCCACCCTGGGCTATTTCTTTTTCTATAGGATGCTCTGCACTGACCTCAGTGATTTGTGCAATGTTAGAAAAAAGGACCACCAGTTCACCTTCTGGGAGTAATCGCTTTTTTGCTTCGGCAAAAAACTCCGCAAATAGATCATTGTTGTAGTAGATGGCAGTATCTCCGGTATCATTATCAGATGTTTGCGGTAACCAAGGCGGGTTAAAGACAATTAATTCGGTAGGCTTCTCCCATTGTCCAAAGAGATGACCGTGGTCTAGTGTTATTTTTCTTGACATTTTAGTATCACCCATTGCTTCGCTAAGTCCTACAATGGCGTTCGGATTTGTATCTGTAGCGAATACCTTTTGAAAACCATATTTCACCATCTGGAACGACAGGACACCACTTCCCACACCAACATCTATCGCCGATTTTTTAGGGCCTTCATAGCGTTTGAGCCAATTATCAAAAAGGATGAGATGCTCAAATCTCGTAGGGAAGTATACCCCATAATACGGATGAACTTTGTTGCGCAACACAGGTATTACGATACCATTTTTATACCATTGCCACGAGCTGTTATAACCTTGCACCTGAGGGAACGTCAATAAAAAATCTGGCGTTTCTGGATATAACTTTTTAAACCAACCTATGGAAGGTGCCTTTTTTACATCCAGCTCGTGATCTACCACCTCAATAAGTACTTGATTAGAAAGCTTGTGATAAGCCGCCCTCATCGCTCGTTGCTCCTTAAAGGTCTTACCGGGCATCCTTCTTTTAAGGTACATATGAATCTCCTTGAGGAGTACGAGACCATTGCTATAGAACTCAGATATAAGTACCGACTTCCCTTCCTCCAGATCACGCAACGTAGCCTTTACATCTGCGCTTCGCGTATAAATGGTTACCTCCTTAGGAGATTTAAGTGGTTCTGGTTTATTGATCTTTACGTCCTTTATCATTTATCATATGTTGAGAATGTAAAATTACTTCCTTTTTTGCGGCTGGGCTATGATTTACGTGAAGGATTGTAGCTTCAAGCCATCATCAGCGGGTATTGGGCAGTGTCAGTAAGTAGCCAGTAGGCATGACTGCTTACTGCTTACTGCTTACCGCAACTGCCCTTTGGAACCCGAGCTGACCTCGGAAGATTATACAGAAGCTACAATGAGATGCGCAAAACTGTATAGTTTAAACTGCTTTTATGATCAAAAAGGGTTATAGATAAATTACAGATTCTTTACTTTTTACTCTATGGGGATATTCTCTATCCCGATTTTGGAATCTCAATATAGAATCATGTACAATCACTCCTTTATTGATATTTATAGCGTTTTTAATAGTCGTGTTCTTGTCCCAGCCAAGCGCACCTTCTATCACCGAGGGTAGGTGCACAAGAAGTGCTGCAGAGATGCATCTGGACGCACTCTCCCAGTAATAGCTGGGCGTATGATCTACTGCGTAGTAGTCTATACCGTCTACAGCTATCATTGGCTTTTTAAAGGAGGTGGGACGTGCAAAGTAGAAACCCATTCCCTCGTCGCAGCTTACATCTATAATGAGGGCTCCGGGACGGAGGCTCGCTTTTTCATTATCCTTAACGTAATCTATGGGGTTATCTGTGTCCTGATACGTTCCGTTAATGATAATCTCAGACTCGTTTATAAGATCCAATAGCGGTCTTTCTGTGCGATCGTGCTCTACGACTATGAGTCGTGGCTCCTTTGCTGTGCCTTTTCTAATCCGTACATAATGCACATTGAGAATTTCTTCACGTACCTCGTGATCGGGACGCTGTATGCAGATGGTAATATCCCTAAAACCGTGAGCTTTGAGTGCATAGATGGCTCCTCTGCTCACTGCACCAAAACTAAAGATGATCACCTTGCGCTGGTTACCGTAATGACCGTCTATACCTTTGAGTTGCAATGCGTGTATCACGGCGCAATACCCTGCCATCTCATTATTTTTATAAAAAGTAGGTCTTCCTTTCTGACCGCTAGGGCTCCAGACATACATATCTTCAAAGGCGATGAGGGTAAGTTTTTTATTTATGGCTATCTGGGTGATTTCTTTTTGCTGAGCGCAGTGAGGATACCCCCAGAGTATCCCTCCGTTCTTCAATTGCTTTAGGTCTGAAATTACAGGCTTTGCGATAATTACAGATCCTATCTTTGTAAGGATATCATCGCGGGATGCGACGCCCCCAGAGAGATCGCTTAATGCTTTATCTGTTACATTAAAACGTTCTCCATAGCCCATCTCAAAGATGAGCTGTTTAAGTACTTCTTCTGGTAGTCTTATTAAATGATCTGGATGGAGCGGGACACGGCGTTCATCTTCCTTTTGTGAGGTGCCTATGACACCCATTGTAAGCAAAGTCATAATGATAGTATTGAAACGAGTTGCAGCGTAATGACGTGCGCAAAGCGTAAGATTAAAAAATCTACTGTAGTCACAAACTAGCAAACAGGCATCAAGTTGGCCGCCAGGGTTTCATATTAAAAAGAACAGAAATCGCAAATAATAAACTATGGACTAAAATGCCACAGGTATTACCTATGAATGAAATTTAGACCATCAAAGAATTTGCATTCGTAGACCAATGTTTTCGTCAGTAAGTAAAAACTGCCTCATACAAATGTCCATCGCTATCTAGAAAAACGTTTAAGAAGCTAAAGCAAGATGCGCTTGAGTGCACAGTGCTATCACTATTGGTTCCAAAAAGGAATCCATAAACGCTGTATATGATACGTTCCTAAAGATAGGTGATTCCTATGGACTTATTGAAGTATTCCAACTATCAGATCAAGGGTATCGCACTCAATGGGTAATTAATAGTACATAGGATATTCAGATACCCTTTAATATTCCCACTGTCTCGTTTTATTGAGCTCTTCTTCTGCTTCTATTTCTTCTAGGGGGATTACCTTTAAAAAAGAGGGGTGTTGCTCTATGGCGTACTCTAGTTGTTCTACGATTTTCTCCACAGAATCATTTTCATAATCTATTTCTAGAGGTTCTTTGATTTCAAAAGATTGAAGGATGCCCCGTTTTTTTATACGGAGGCCTTTTTTATCAAAGCTTCTTCTAAAACCGTCTATGACGATGGGTACTACAATAGGCTTGTATTGTTTAATAATGTGAGCGGTCCCTTTTCTAATAGGTTTCCACGGTTTTGTGGTTCCTTGTGGGAAGGTGATGACCCAGCCATCATCAAGGGCGATGCCTATATTTTCTGTATCCTGGGTATTTACTTCCCTATCGATCTCCTTACCCTTTTCTCTCCAAGTACGGCTTACCGTGATGGCTCCGGCATAGGCAAAAATGCGGGGTAGTAATCCAGACTTCATTGTCTCTCCTGCGGCTACGTAATAAATATTGAGTTTTGGCTGCCATAGGTAGCCTATGTTCTTAATAGAATCGTCCCTCCCGCTCAAGCTTGCATTAAACACGTGAAACATAGAGACCACATCTGCAAAATAGGTCTGGTGGTTAGAAACAAAAAGTACATTTCGCCCTGGGAGCGCCTTTAATATTTCTGAACCCTCTATCTGCAACTCATTAAAACCCCTGTATCTACGATGGGTTAATGCTCCTGCAACGCGGATAAGCCAACGTTTTAAAAATAAAATATGTCCGAAAGGATTGGTCTTAAATAACCCCATTTTTTTCTTTTAAATTATCTGATGCGGCTCACATTTTCACGAAAGTGAAACACAAAAAATCATAACTATAAAGATACATAATTCTTACGTTTTGATAACATCGAGAAGAATAGAACGTACCTCGCTCAGCATCATCGCGGTAGCACCCCAAACGATGTGACCCTGGAGCTTGTATGCCGGTACCTCTATATCATCCATATAGGAAGTAGAGAGGCGTTCTGAGACGAGCGCCCTGTCATTTACAAATTCTTCTAGTGGCACTTCAATGATCGCTTCTACTTCATCTTCTTGGGCGATAAATAAGGGCTGGGCGAGGGTGTAGCCCATAAAAGACTGTACCCAGAAGTTGCTGGGCGGGATGTAGATATTTGTAAGCTCTTTAAATACCGTAATGGCCTTTTGAGAAACACCCACCTCCTCTTCTGTCTCCCGTAAGGCCGTGTGCTCCAGATTGCGATCGTCATCTTCCTGCTTACCGCCAGGGAATCCCACTTGGTTAGAGTGCACGCCTTTGTAGGTCTTCCGGAGGATAAGTACGAGCTGGGTCTCTGCCCTATCGTTAGGATAAAAGAGCGCCATCACGGCTGCCTGTCTAGGGTTTCTAGCTTTTATATCTATCTCCTTGAGTTCTTTGAGCCGTTGTACAGGTGCCATTTCTAGCTGTACCTCACGGCCGGGCAATGGCAAATTGCTTATTTTTGAAACCAATTTTATAAACGATTCAAATTTCATTTATGCGTGCTTTAGTATTATGTGTTCTTGTCGCGATGATGAGCCTTAGTTGTGAAGATAATAAATCTAAAAAGAAAGAAGTTATCGAGGTGGAGCCCGAAATAAAAGTGGTAGACACCCTTGTAGAGGAAGCGCCTAGAGCCTTTGGTGAGATGGGCACCATAAAGGATCCTACGGTAACCTCACAGGCAGAAGTCATCGACTTTTTTACCAAATACGGAGAAGAGAACCCAGAATCGAGGGTGCGGATTTCTACACGTTTTGGCGATATAGAAGTCGAGCTTTTTAAAGACACGCCCTTGCATAGAGCCAACTTTATTATGCTGGTAAAAAATGGGTATTTTAACACCACACAGTTCCACCGCGTATCACCTGGATTTGTGGTGCAGGGCGGTAATAATGATACAGAAAAAACGGCTCGGGACAGATCGAGTTTTGGCAGTTATCTATTGCCTAACGAGGCGAGTTCCAATCATACACATACTAGGGGTGCCTTTTCTTCTGCTAAATACACGGAGCAAAATGTAAGTAACGCCACGGCCCCTTTTGAGTTCTTTATCGTACAGCCAGACCGCGGTGCGCATCATCTGGATGGCGATCATACCGTTTTTGGGAGGGTGACCAAAGGGATGGATGTGGTCGATTCCATAAATGAGCTTGAGGTAGATGGTACCGAGTGGCCACTAGAAAACGTGTATATGACGGTAGAAATAATAGAATAGTCTATTATCCTCGCTGCCTTCTTGCTTCAAAAATCAAAATACCCGCGGCCACCGAAACATTCATAGAGTCGATACTCCCGCGCATAGGGATGATTATATTTTTTGTGCTCGCTGTGCGCCAGGCATCAGAAAGCCCTACTGCCTCCGTCCCTACGGCAATTGCCGTGGCGCTTTTATAATCTTGAGAATCATACGCAACCGCATCCTGTAAAATAGCGCTGTACAGGGGGATGCTTTTTGACTTCAAAAAAGAAAGTACCTCGGCGGTAGATGCCGTCGCAATCTGTACGGTAAACACACCCCCCACACTGGAGCGTATGATGTTAGGATTGTATAGGTCGGTGCGCGGGTTTGCTATAATCACCGCATCTACACCCGCAGCATCTGCTGTTCGAAGCAATGCCCCTATATTTCCCGGCTTTTCTGGTGCTTCTGCAATGAGAAGCAGCGGATTATCGGAGAGCGATAGTTCTTGTAAGGTATGCGTTTTTGCTTTCGCGAAAGCGATCACCCCTTCTGTTCCCGCCCTGTAGGCCACTTTCTCATAAACGTCAAGACTGAGTGAAGTAAACTGTGCCTGCGGCAACTTAGCTTGCAGCGCTTCTAGAGCATCACTACCCAGCACTTCTTCACACACATACACCTCTGCAATGGTATACCCTCCAGCAAAGGCAAGCGCTACTTCGCGGAGTCCTTCTATGATAAATCCACCCTCCTTCTTGCGGCTCCGGGATTTATCCTGAAGCTGGAGGAGTCTTTTAATGGCCGCGTTCTGTACACTGGTAATATGTTTAATCATAACACAAAAATAAGATATTCTAAAACTGGAAACCCGTATTTTTAAACCGCGCAACGCATTTAGTGCCACTTGTAAGGATGTGTGGAATCCTACAACAACATCAACAACACCTAACGTAGATAAAAAAATGAAAAATAGCATCCTCATCGCCGCCGCTATGCTCCTGTTACTGAGCTGTAAGAACGAACTTCAACCCATCAAAGAAACGGAGACTGCAGAAGACACCACGTTGCAACCTCAATACCCCGCACATATCGCCAAAATCTTTAATGCCCACGGCGGCATCCAGCGCTGGGATGAGATGAACAGTCTGGCTTTTACCATAGAAAAGGAAACGGGCAACGAGACCCACCTCACAGATCTCAAATCCCGTAAGGTGACGATTACTACTGAAAAATACCGTCTGGGCTTTGACGGGGATCGAGTCTGGCTCGCTCAGGATAGCCTTGCCTTTAAACCAGAACGCGCGCGCTTTTACCACAACCTGATGTTTTATTTCTATGCAATGCCTTTTGTATTAGGGGATGATGGGATTACCTATAGCGACGCAGAACCCCTAGAGTTTGAAGACACCTTTTACCCTGGTACAAAAATCTCCTTTGGAGAAGGTGTGGGCGATGCGCCAGATGATAATTACATTATCTATAGCGACCCGAATACCAACCAAATGGTTTGGCTGGCATATACGGTGACTTATGGCGACAAAGGCCCGAGCGATACCTATTCTTTTATCAAATATGACCAATGGCAAGAGGTCAACGGTCTTAAACTACCTAGTGTCTTACAGTGGTACACCGTAACCGATGGTAAACCTACGGTCGTGCGCAACTCTATGAAGTTTATCACGGTAAAGGCCCAAGAAGCTTCTATAGATAACGGTATGTTCTCAAAACCAGCAAACGGCAACTTTGTAAAATAGGTAAGGGCTTGACGCTTTCGCGAAAATGTAAGCTTGTGGAAGCGATCTAAGCTACTGGATAACGAGCTATGTGGTGAGTGTTTTTTTTGAGGATTTTTAAAAAGTAATGATAACGCACCCATTTTGAGTTATAGCGGGAAGGTACATTTTGTAACGATAACGTGACAACTGGCGGGTGGTTATAATGAAGATTTTTGTATACTTGTTTTATACAATTATTACCTGCCATATAAAGCAAGAACGGAGCGTTGTGGAAAAAACAAAAACACAATGAGCGCAGAAAAAATGACTTATGAAGAACTTATTGAAGAAAACAGAAAACTAAAAGTTGAAAAAGTAGAAAGACAAAAAGCTGCTATGCACACAATAAGAGAAATGTCTTTAACACTTACACACCTATGTGGCGTAAATAAACTTCCTGTAAAAATTGAATTGGATTTCGATTGGGACAGAAAAGATTTTGATGAATACACAACTCTATCTATGATAAGGTAATTATTTAGGAATTATAAATTTCATCATATATAATTTTACAACGTTCAGCGGATTTATTAAGATAATCTTTGCGCATAGAATCAATATGGAAGAAACTAGGAACTCTAGTCCAAGAATATTTACTAAAAAAACTTTCTCTTTGAAAGTTTAAACTCTCTTGAATACTATCCACATTAAGTGAACCTGATATTTTTAGCTTCCTAATTAAAGTCTGTTCTTTATCAAAATCAATATCCATTTGTCTCATTGTTTCTAAATAGATATTATTTATTTCTTCTGGATTCATAAAATAAATTATCACTAATTTAACAAACTAAAACCAATTGGACTCAAATAAACATATGAAAAACAGAAAACTAAAATATGTACTGTATGTTATTGTAACACTACTGATATTGGTTCTGTTATATTTCAGTCCATTAAATAAAGTTTCGGTCAACAATATAACAGCCGATAATATTAACGACCTTGAAACTGTTCCATTTAATCTTGCCGTTTTTGCTTGGGACACAAATAATTCCGATTTCGAATATGACAATAAACAGATGATTCAAGATTATGGAGATTTAAACGTTGAATACAAAGTGCCGAAAAAAGACTACTATAGTGAATATGAAATAAATTTTCAGGACAATCCAAACTATTCCCAATATATAAATTCAAGTCCACAGGAACTGAAATTTGATTACAGCGTGTATTTTTCATCAGAGAAGAAAAATGTCAGATTGATTGGCTTCTACGAAAAAGACAATTTATATCCCTCAATGGTGATATTGAGAACTTACCCTTATCAATGGTTTCCAAATAAGTACAAAAGATTCGAAAGCAATAATATTCACAATGATTATGATGAATACTTTAATGATTACGCAAATACGCTTTTTAATAGTTTCCAAGAAAAGGGCTATTCACTGAAAAAGACAAATTTCAAAAATGGCTCGGATATTTTGATAAACTCAAATCTATCTGAGGACTTTATATTTGCAGTGAAAAAAAGAAACCTATTGGATTCAGAAGATATTGGTGCGCTTGAGTTCAATCTTTACAGTAACAAAAAAATCAGGATTCCATTCCTTGAGACGCTCTTTTAAATATTGACAAAAAAACATAAAGATTAAAGAGCCAAGGAACTATCTCGGCTCTAATCGGAAAACTACGACCCGCAACAGTCGCAGAAGTGACAGTCCACCTCTATCCAAAACGGAAACGCTTTGGCCAATTTAGGAAAGATTTTGGTAATCCCATCCTTGGCCAGTTTCCATCTACGGAAGATTAGTTCGTGACATCTGCCATTTTTTATTTCGAACTTACTCATAGTCTGTATGTTGTTTTTCCTTACAAAAGAAAGTACTCTAAAGAGTTGCAAATTCGAGCATTAAATTTTCCAAGGCGGAAGATAGAGAAATATAACAAACGAAAATAAAAATACGGCAGGTAACAACGTATCCTATGAAAAGTAATAATCCACTTCTCCAAAGTTAATATTTTATTTTTAATTATCTCATAATGATGATGTTGGGGTGTTTTAATGTTGGCAAACCTCTCCTTATTGCTGCTTGTTTGTCAACATTTATATGCCTTCCTCTCTCTTTTTATATCGATTATCGGAGTTGAAATTACATCTTAATGCAGGGCTGATGACTTCCAAAATTATTTTTACCTTACACAAAACTCAGACGACAACAGACCAGTGAAAAACAGCGCAACGCCGTTCTCCTATATTATAACCAAGAACGTTGTACGACATTAAAACCGATATGAATATATTATCTAAGTACTTTTTAATTATATCATTATTGATGCCTTTTAATTCAATAAATGACAAAAGCAATTCAACCGAACTGAAAACTTCAGATATAGAAATGAAAGCGTTAATTAAAATTATAAAAAGGGACTTAAAATATCACGACAATATTAATTCAAAAATTACTGATAGGGAAATAAAAAAGGTAGAGAATTATATGAACATTAAACTTCCCGATTCTTATAAAACCTTCCTTAGAGAGTTTGGAAATGGAGCTGAATCCTTATATCATATTGACCAGCCCATTAATGGAATAAATATGGAATTCGGAGCAATACACTGGTTTGGTAAATTTAGAAAAAATTTGGAAGAAGAAATTGACACTAATGATTTCGGAATTTATAAAAAAGATAGTTTGTTGTGTTTAATGACCGAAAACTCCAACGGTGGGGCTTGGGTATGGTTAACATCGCAAACTAATGAAGATGGAGAATGGCCGCTCGCTTATTATAATATGGACGATGGAAAATTATATTATCAATTAAATAGTTTCAAAGAATGGATTAAAATAGCAACAAAATGCAAGTCTGAAGTTATTCGAGAACTAGATAGTGATAATATATTAGATTTAGGATAAATAAAACCCCCTACAATAAAGAACCGAGCTAAAAAAACACATCTACTTCCAAGAACTCAGTAAAACTTAAAGAGATGAAATATACAGGAATACTTATTACGATACTTCTTGCAACCATCATTACAGGTTGCAACAGTGATACCTCTAAGCTTCCAGCGGAAAATCCGGAGTTTAGCACCACCGAAAAAGAGGCAGACACCCTCACAAAACACCTCAAACCTTTCCGTCCAGAATTGCCAACCATCGGGCTTCTAATGTACAACGGCGTTTTACAAAGCGAAGTTATTGCAACTTCTGATGTTTTTGCAAAACCCACAGCAGATGGTAAGCAACTTTTTAATGTCATTTCCATAGCAGAAACCGAAAATCCGATCACTACCGAAGAGGGAATGCGTTTTGTTCCTGACTACACCTTTGAAAACTGCCCAAAATTAACAGCACTGTTCGTACCTAGTGCTTACGATATGTACGCCCAAGTCCACAATGAAAAAATTGTCAATTTCATCCAAAAGAAAAATATGGAAACCGAATACACGGTGAGCAACTGTGCTGGAGCACAGCTCATCGGGAAATCTGGGATCGCCAACGGATTTAAAATCGTCACGTGGATCGGTGGTGGCGAGCAATTACAAAAGGATTATCCAAACTTGAAAGTACAAAACGATAGTTTAGTCACTTTTGTAAAAGACGGAAAATTTTTGTCTTCCAATGGAAATTTAGCGAGCTACGTATCGGCATTGGAATTGGTTGAAATAATGACCACTCAAGAACATAGGAACTTTGTAGAAAGCTACCTATACCTCGACCGACTTCAAAATTGGAGTGAATAAGACTGAGGTATTTAATGGTAAAAACTAAAAAAGCGCCACTCTCTCGAGTGGCGCTTTAATTTCAGTAATAGTAAATTACTTTTTTTCTACTTTTTCTGCATAACGCTTCCAGAGTTCCGTCTGGTGTGACTCGAGACTTACGTCCCTTCCCTGTATAAAAGCTCTAGAGATTATATTGGTACGCATATCTAGGGCATCTCCAGCACTTATAAAGAGTGTTGCATCCTTTCCTGCTGTTAAAGTCCCAACGGTAGCGTCTATTCCTAAAATCTTCGCTGGATTATGGGTGATCAGTTTAAGCGCTTCTTCTGTGGCCATCCCAAATTGAGTTACCTGTCCCGCATAAAAGGGAAGATTACGTACCTGCCAGTATTCTGCATCATACCCTAAGGCTACCGTAACTCCAGCATCTGTAAGGATTTTAGGAAGTCTATATGGCAAATCATAATCGTGATCTTCCATCTCAGGCAGATTCTGTACTCTCTGAAGAATCACGGGTATTCCAGCGTCTTTAAGTTCGCTTGCTGCCTTATGAGCTTGATACCCACCTACAAGTACCACATTAGGTATCTCCATTTCTTTTTTAAAATCAATCACGTCCCGGATCTGTCGCTCATCTTCGGCCGAAATAAATAGGCGCTGCTTCCCAGTAAAGATATCCTGCATAGCCGCATACGGTAAGTTTGTATCTGCTATCCCACTAGTGTAAGCAGCAGCATTTTTTACAAACATTTTTATCTCATTGATATCCTCCTGATACTTTTCGTTTGGTTTAAAACCAGCTTCTTCCCCTAGCCACCAGCGACCACGGGTCATACTGTTGGGCCAACTCAAGAAAATGCCATTATCCGTCTTATAAGCCGCATCTTCCCAGTTCCAGGCATCTAGTTGTACCACAGAAGATGTTCCGGAAATAGTACCACCCACAGGACGTATCTGAGCCATTAAAACGCCATTAGGACGCATAGACTCTACCACTTTTGACTCCGCATTATAAGCCACTATAGCTCTTACGTGCGGTATAAAGCCACCTATCTCATCATCGTCATTAGACTGGCGCACGGCACCCACCTCTACTAATCCTAGTGTAGTGTTAGTCGCTATAAACCCTGGATAGACGTGTTTGCCAGAAGCATTAATAACTTCGCCTTTGGTAGCTGAAGATGCACTGTCTATACTGGTTATTTTACCATTTTCAATAACGATTGTTGCATTTTCTACTATGGTGCCGTCGCCTATATGGGCGGTTGCCCCAGTAATGGTGTATGCTCCAGATTGTACTGGTGCTGGTGTCTGTTGTGCCACGGCTATCGTTGTGATAATGAACAGGGCAACTATCTGTATGTTTTTTAATGCTCTCATATCTAGTGTATCGTTTCTTCTGTATCGCAATGCATACGTTGTCTATCTTTCTTTTTTGCAGGCTGTGTCTTAAGACCTTTGTTTTTCTCAAGAAGCATCATAGCGGTAAGTGTATTCTTTTGCTCCTGTAGGTCCTGTCTCAATTTCTGGTCTCTTTCTATATCAAAAAACACAGTTCCTTCTATAATGGTTTTTTCTGCTCTTGATTTAATACTTAGAGGGTGTCCTGACCATACTACCACATCACCATCTTTTCCTACTTTAATACTTCCCGTAGTATCATCCATATGTAAAAGTTTAGCGGGGTTTATGGTGACCATTTTCCAAACTTCCTCTTCTGAGATCCCGCCGTATTTTACAATTTTTGCCGCTTCTTGATTAAGACGTCTAGACATCTCCCCATCATCACTATTGATCGCTACGGTAACCCCTGCATTGTGCATAATCGCTGCATTATAAGGAATTGCATCGTTTACCTCATATTTATAAGCCCACCAGTCTGAAAAGGTAGATCCCCCTGCCCCGTGTGCTGCCATTTTATCGGCTACCTTATAACCTTCTAAGATGTGTGTGAACGTATTGACATTAAAGCCAAAACGCTCTGCTACTTTCATAGTCATATTGATCTCACTCTGCACATAAGAGTGACAGGAGATATAACGATCCATATTAATAACATCTACCAGTGTTTCCATCTCCTCGTCTACACGATAGGGTTTTCCGCTATTTTTAACGCGCTCATATTCCTTTGCTCTTGTAAAATAATCCACAAAAACTTGTTCTACTCCCATACGTGTTTGGGGAAATCTTGAATAACTGTTCCAGTTTGCCTGCTTTACATTTTCGCCTAGGGCAAACTTGATAAACTTTTTATCCTCAAGGAGCATCTCGTCTGCACTACTTCCCCACTTGAGTTTCATCACAGCAGACTGACCTCCTATTGGGTTTGCAGAGCCGTGTAATAGCTGTATGGACGTAACACCACCAGCAAGATTTCTGTAAATATCAATATCATCTGGGTTGATCACATCTCTCATACGTACCTCTGCCGTAGAGTTATGTCCCGCCTCGTTAATTGCAAATGCTGCTATGTGTGAGTGCTCATCTATAATTCCGGCAGTCACGTGCTTCCCTGTTCCATCTATCTTAAGTGCTCTTCCAGCACTGAGATTTGTACCTATGGCGCTTATTTTTCCTCCTTTTATAAGTACATCTGTGTTCTCAAGAACACCCGTATCTTCACTTGTCCACACAGTTGCGTTTGTAATCAGGATGTCCTGCTGTGTAGGTCTCTGCTCAAATCCAAAGGCCACATTAGGGTAGGTCAATGGCATAATCACGGGATCTTTTTTGTCCTTTTCTTTCTCATCATCATCCTTATTGTCATCTGCTTTTCCAGTTCTTGAGGCCGTAAACCCACTTTCGGTACCATTGCTATCTATCATTTTACCAGAAAGACCCGTATCAGATTTTGATGCAATCACTCGTACAAATGCATTTTCCATTTTCGCGAAAGCGATATTGAGCCATCCCTCACTGTAGGTCGCTGTGCTCTTTACCTCATCATCACCGTTCTTAAGCGTCGCCTTGAGTTTTCCATCTAGAGAATTAGTAAGCTCTAAGCTATACGTAGTACCGTCTGCCGTAAATGTATATTTCCCATCTATAGCTACGGTATTCATATCCTTAATAACCGTTTTATTACCCTGCACATAGTGCTCATACACCTCTGTATCCTCCTCAAAAAGTGCTCCTGAAGTAATCATAAAGTTTGCCCAAGCTTTTGGCGTGAGACTCCCTATCTCATCGCTCTTGCCTAAAAGACTTGCGGGTATTGTAGTGAGTGCCTCTAGTGCTTTTTGCTTAGTAAGACCGTGCTTGATGGCATTCATCAAGTGGTCATTAAACTCTTTAGGGCTTTTGAGTTTAAAAGTCGTGAGTGCAAACGGTACTCCTGCATCCTGTAGTTGCTTAGGATTGGTAGGCGCCTGGTTCCACTTCTTCATATCAGATAGCTCTACATAAGATGCACTGTAAGGATTTGTAAGATCGTAAGCTTCTGGAAATTTTATAGGGAGGATAAGGGTGCGGTTCATCGCTTTTACTTCATCCATTCTCAAATACTCGTCACCTCCACCTACAATGATGTAGTTCTGGTTAAACTGATCTCCTATCTTATCTATGCGGATATCGTCGTAAAGACCGTCTCCTTCAAAAAACTGAATGAGGTCTTTGTTTTTGGTAAGTGCTTCTAGTGCAAGATCTTTTGTATCTACGTTCCCTTTCTCATACCAATCAAGATCGTGATATACCTGACGGATAAGGGCAGTGGCTCCCATCTTGGAGGTAGGATAGGATTGATTTGAGAGGTTACTCTTATCAAAAGACCAATACTGCGCGAGCCTATCATCCAGAACCCTCACAGACTTATCGCCTTCATTATTGAGCGCTATAAGTGCTCCCGTACCTCTTGCGATCCCATCGTGCTGGTGAGTGGCAACTACTGCAAAACCAGCTTTTACCATCTCTGTCGCTTTTTTAGAATCATACTCAAACTGAGCCATCCCGCTTGTCTCTGGGCGTATATGATCGTTCCAGTAGTACCCATCTCTAGTATTGTCATACTGAGACCCACGGCCACCACCAGACTCACGCTTAGGTGCGTCTATACCAAAGTCTGTATAGATATCTATAAAGGAAGGGTAGACGTGTTTACCTTCTAGATCTATGGTGACGGCATTCGTAGGTATAGAAACAGATTTTCCTAAGCTTACAATTTTACCATTCTGGACTACGAGCGTCGCATTCTTAATGGTTTCTGAAGGTGTAGGGTGTAATGTGGCGTTTGTAAAAACGGTAAAATTCTCGTTTTTTGATTTTACGCCGCCATTTGCAGGAAAGTAGTCTTGCCCATATACTAGATATGAACCACTTACCATCGCAAGGAGTAGTAATTTTTTTAACATTTGTAACGTGAGTTGTTTAGTCCTTAAAGATACCGAGCGCCTTAAAGAATTGTTAAGATTTAAGACTTATTTAACACTACAAAGCCTCTGGAAAGCGCTTCTCATAGCTTACCAACAGCGCAACCATATAACTGTAACTCTGTAAACCGGCTGGTTGATTATTGGACTTTAAATAATTGGAATAAAACAAGTCAAAAATAGGCTCTAGTGGATTATCCATCTTATCCCAAAAATCCCGCGACAACTGGTACTGGGCAAGGATCCCCGGACGTACTGTAGCGTGCAGTGCCTCGCCCAGCTCTTTATCACGCTGATAGATATCATTTAAACAATACCGTAATGCAAAGATGCTCCCAGAATATTGAAAGTAAGGATCCTCATTAGCCAGCGTCGCCATTACCGCGATAAAGTTGGCTTCATTCTCCTTGGCAAATCCTAGCTGGTGCGCTTGCTCGTGACAGCTTATAACGGGCAATCTGTGCTGCGGTACCATCCCATTTACCTGCGCCTCGTTTGTGACGGGGTTTAAGTACCCACTGTATCCCATTACAGAGAGCGGATAGCTCAATAAAGAGGTTTTTAAACTCTGGGGAGGATATTCGAGTTTCGGGAACCGCTCTTTCAGCTTTTCATATCCTTGCAAGGTCTGATGGTATAGGTCCGCTTTCGCGAAAATGTAAGCTACGGGAAGAGAATCGTTTGATTGGAGATTGTTATGCAAAGCGTTGCTCTTCGTTATGAGCTGCTGCGTGAGTTTTACCAATTCTTCTGTAGTGTACTCATCCTCTATTCCTAGCGATTGATGAAGCGGCTGTCTATAGTAATTAAGACCCCACAAGAGGTGAAAGGCAAAGTAAACCACGGAGGCCGTCGCAAAAAGTCGTACTAAAAAAAGTTTCCAATACTTGAATCTGGATCTGAATAAAAGAACATTTTCGCGCAAAGCGAAAAAAATCAAAAAGATATACATCAGATCTCCAAAGGAAAACGGTAACCAGCCCAAGGCATATCTAAAACCTTTAGAAATAATGGGGTAAAGACCATTGCTGTAAACACGTTCTACGAGCGCAGGGTACCTTGAAAGAATTCGCACCACGATCATCTGCACGATGAGAAGGGAACCTATCATAAGGAGTTTGCGCGTGTTTTTCATAGGGTGATAAAAATAGATAAATGGCGGTCTTCTTTATGTTATTTAGCACTTAAAAATTTTAGTAATGGCTATGCGTTATCGTATTTTTAAAACTTAATTTAAAAGTATGGATGTAGTATTACAATTTCTGGGGGATATCAAATGGTGGGCGTGGATTCTTATTGCGGTTTTAATCATTGCAATACGCGATGTGTTCTTTAATAAAAAGCACATTATCACACACAACTTTCCGGTAGTGGGCCACTTTAGATATATGCTGGAGAGTATAGGACCAGAACTACGCCAGTACATCGTGGCCAATAACCGTGAGGAGCTACCATTTAACAGAATAGAGCGAGGGTGGATTTATGCCTCTGCCAAAAATGAAAATAACTACGAGGGTTTCGGTACAGATAGGGATATTTATGAGTCGCAGTATATCTTTATTAATAACGCGATGATGCCCTATCAGGTTCCTGAAAATCATCCTAATCACAAAGATCCTTACTTTCTGGCCTGTGCCAAGGTGATGGGTGCTGGAAGGAGGAGGAGACCGTATCGCCCAGCATCTATAATTAATGTGAGTGCGATGAGTTTTGGCTCCCTCTCTGCAAAGGCCATAGCGTCTATGAATGGTGGATGCCATAAAGCGCACGCATATCATAATACAGGAGAAGGTGGACTTTCACCCTATCACAAAAAGGGTGGCGATGTGGTCTTTCATTTTGGTACGGGATATTTTGGAGTTCGTGATGATGACGGTAATTTCTCAATGGAGAAGATCAAGGAACTCGTAAATGACAACCCGCAGGTACGCGCTATTGAGGTAAAATTATCCCAGGGAGCAAAACCTGGGAAGGGTGGCGTACTACCTGCAAGTAAAATCACTAAGGAGATATCAGAAATACGGAATGTACCACTTAACAAAGATGTACTCTCACCCCCTAACCACAAAGCCTTTAACGATGTTCCTTCTATGGTTGCATTTATAGAGGCCATAGCAGAAGAAACGGGGCTTCCCGTAGGAATTAAGGCTGCCATTGGTAAGCTGGATCAATGGGAAGAATTGGCTACTATTATGGCAACAACAGGAAAAGGTCCAGACTTTATCACCGTAGATGGTGGCGAGGGAGGCACCGGAGCTGCGCCACCTAGCTTTGCAGACCACGTCGCGCTGCCTTGGGTCTATGCATTTAGGGATATTTATAAGATATTTAAAAAACATCATCTTACGGACCGCGTGGTTTTTATAGGAAGCGGCAAGCTAGGTTTTCCCGCTAAGGGAGCACAAGCATTTGCAATGGGGGTAGATGTTATAAACGTCGCTCGAGAGGCTATGCTCGCAGTAGGTTGCATACAAGCCAAAGTATGCCATAACAACACCTGCCCTACGGGTGTCGCGACACAGAGCAAATGGCTACAGGCCGGCATCAATGTAGAGGATAAGGCAGAGCGCGTGCATTACTACTTTAAAAATTACAAAAAAGAACTCCTTGAGATTACACACGCCTGTGGGTATGAGCACCCTTGCCAGATGGAAATGGAAGATATAGATGTAAACCTGGGCGATAAGAACCTCACTCAGACCCTCGCAGATGTGTATGGATATCATAAAGTAAAAGTCCCATTTACCAGCGTAAAAGCGCTTTCTAAATGTCCAGACTTAGGAGGCGGTTATAAGATTAAAGAAGAGGTGAAGACTTTTGAAAAGGAAGATGTGAGGTACTAGTAATGGAGTCGAGTACGCTTTCGCGAAAATTTTAAATGGTGGATGGTATTTATTCCTTTTTAACAGTGATCAAGAAGTGTATCTTTTTTGTAGTCTAGTTATGTATTGCGTTGTGAAGTAATAATGAATACCAGGAAAACCGTCAATGAAATCATTCTTAAAATGTAAACTTATGAAAATGTCACGTCCAATCAGTAGTCAAATGAAACGCTATCTCTTATGTATCATTACTAGTGCAGCACTCATAGGTTGTGAACATACCGATGAAATAAGTTCTATAAGCCCGGAAAACTGGTCAAAGCGTACCGTTAGTTATACCCTAGGTGATTCTCTGGAATATGGAAAATCATACCTATCAGTATATTCTCAAATCTATAGCTTGACAGAGCACAAAACCCATAATTTGACCTCTATGATCAGTATGAGGAATGTAAGTGATGTCGATACAATTTATCTCCTTAGGGCGGAGTATTACGATACACACGGCATATCTGTGAGGAAATATTTTGAGAAACCTATATTTTTAGCACCTCTAGAAACCACCGAAATTATTATAGACGAGACAGATATTTCTGGAGGCACAGGATCAAACTTTATTTTTGAATGGAAAATTCCCAAAGCTGCCCCCCAACCTCTTTTTGAGGGAATTATGACATCCACTATGGGGCAGCAGGGGTTGTCTTTTACAACAGAGGCCAAAAGAATTGAATAGATGATCGAAATCCTAACCACCATATTTTTCGTTTTTGCGGTCATTGACCCTATTGGCTCCATACCGGTCTATCTTGAGGCGACCAAAGAATTTGATTTAGTTCATAAAAAGAAAATTGCCGTAAGAGCTTCTATTATTGCTTTTCTTATTCTATTATTTTTTATAGTAATAGGGCAACTCATTCTAGAAGGGATGTCAGTATCCCTGGATGCCTTTCAAGTTTCAGGCGGAGTCATTCTTTTCTTATTTGCTCTTACAATGATATTTGGGGACGGTAAACCAGAACTGGAAAAAAATAGAATTACAGATTATAAACACGTTACCATCTTCCCTATCGCAATCCCATCTATAGCATCCCCCGGCGCTATAATGGCGGTTGTTTTAATGACCGATAATCATCTCTACACCATCCAGCAGCAATCTATCACCGCACTAATTGTGCTTATAGTGGTAGGCTTGACCTGCTTGATACTTCTGGGCGCAAATCACTTACAGAAACGTATCGGTAATTATGGTATTACCGTAATCAGTAAAATTATGGGATTAATACTTGCCTCTTATGCCGTACAAAGTATCTTAAGTGGTATAAGTAGTTACTTCAGCAATGTATAGAATGGCAGTAAGAAGACTTTAAGCCTATTTGCCATTATACTACAAAGCAGATACCTTTGTGACAAACTAAAAATCATAGGAATCAATCGCTCACAGATCTCGCTATTCATTAACTTGTCATCTGTCTACATCGATATCTGACGATTGAACCCCAAATGCAGAACATAATCAATGTCTATGATAAAATGGATTATAACAGTAATAATTGTATTCAACCTCCATCTTCTTTGCGCACAACGCAACTTTACTATTCCGCCTGGAACGCTATCTATAAATGATAGCCTTTATATGGATAAATCACCAGTAACGAACCGAATGTTTGTTGAGTACTTAACTGGAAAAAAGGTTTTAAATAAAAAGGGGTATTCTTCTTTTAAAAAATATATAGAGGAAAATTCTATAAAAGACTTTCCTCCAGAATTTAAACCTGCACCCTTATCGCTAATTCTTATAGATCATTATGCAAATCAGAACTATTTGAAAAAAAAAGGGTATGGTTGGGATCCGATGTTTAATCATCATCCGGTGCTTAATGTGTCAAGAGACCAAGCGGAAGACTATTGCAAATGGCGATCAGAGATGGTTCATTATCGTTGGTCTACGGATCCGCGATTTACTTCTAAGAAAACACACTACAGATTAGCTACAGCGCAAGAACTTACTCTTGCCTATGACTATTTTGTTAAAGAAAAAGATATTGATGTTTTGAAAGGTAAGTTGTTAAAAATCAAACCACCTAATAATGCTACCAACTTTACGATGTTTCCTATCAAAGAGATGACCGCATCTGAAAAGGTGTTTAATGATATTCCCAGTTATGAGTTTACTGGTTTTAGATGTATCTGTGAATTAAAATAAACCTAGCTAAAATGAGCTAGAGCTCAATGAGAACCTTGCCGTTCAACTCACTTGCCATTATACTAAAAAGCAAATACCTTTGTTATAAACTAAAAATCATATGAATCAATCGCTTATAGATCTCGCTTTTAATTTACTTCCAGCTGTTATAGTTGCCGCTGTAACCTATTATTTTTTTAGCCAATATGTCAAACAAGAGGACGGTCGCCGCAGATTCTTACTACACAAGGAAAATCAAGCTACTGCCCTTCCCTTAAAACTACAGGCATATGAGCGACTCACGTTATTTTTAGAGCGCATTGCCCTGGGTAAACTTGTGACTCGCATAAGACCTATATCTGATGATAAGGCTGCTTATGAAAATTTGCTCATCACTACTATCGAACAGGAATTTGAGCACAACCTTACCCAGCAGATCTATATGACTGAAGAGTGTTGGAACGTGATCAGGACCGCAAAAAATGCGACTATTTCAATCATTAGAAAAACGAATATGAGTGATAAGGTAGCGACCAGTGACAAGCTGCGCGAGACCATCCTGCGTGATCTTATGGACAATCAGTCGCCGTCTGAGGCTGGACTTTCCTATATTAAAAATGAAGTCTCAGAAATCATTTCATAAGCGGTTCTAAAAAACTTCTATCCGCTTTAAATAGGCTACTTCCTTTTCAGAAAATGTAGGCTTCATCCCTTGGAGTAGGGAAATGTTTTCTGGTTTTTTAAGCTGGAGTTCAAGTAATTTTCTTGCGCTTTCGCGAAAACGCCAAACGTGATGCACACTTGCCTCCACAAGGTTTTGTAAGCTATTTTTCTCAAAAGAATCGAGCTGCGCCAGGTAATTAAACGCATTTTCCCTGAGCTGAAAAGGATGTTCTGCCGCCGAAAGCGCTATCAAATCCTCATAGCGGGCCCTACTCTCTTGAGGTTTATAATCGGGCGTGGCGAGGGATAATGTGAGCCATAAGGTTTTTATGTTCCCATCACCTAGGCCAACGATGTTTTCCATTTCATCAAGAAGCGCTCGTTGCGATTTAAAATCTTCCTGCCCTCTATAATGCACCCAGAGCTTAAGGAATGCTTGTTCTTGAGTGATATAGCTTTTATCCTTTAAAAGCGTCTTAAAATCATTTAATATGGCGTTAGGGATCTCGTCTAAAGAAGTTGCCACCGCTTGCCTAATAACTACAGAATCACTCCCAAAAGCAGCTTTGTAGAAAGGCAACGTACTCCTACTGTCTTCACCGCTCAGTTGGTACACCCCTTCCTGACCTAAATAATCATTTCCAGATCGTATGGCAGACATCAGGGCGTTCCCTTTTTCGGCTAGGGAGTACCGTCTTAAGGACTGGAGCGCAAAGTAATCTGCCATAAAATCACTTTTCTTGAGTGCGTTGAGCGCATCTTCTGCTTGAAAAGCGCTCTGGTACAACCAGTTTTTTTCAAAAGCCGTAAGATCTACATCGGTAACGGCTTTTACCTCACTCATAAAATCTGCAGTCGTGACATTTTTATACTGGAATTTAATAAGGTAATTTTTTATCGCTTTCGCGAAAATATCTTCTCCCACTTTCTCCCGTAATATGTGAAGCGCCCAAGCCCCTTTTTGATAGTAGGTTAGGCTGCTTCCTCCCGCCGCCACAAGTTTCTGCCCCTTTCCCGCGTCACTGAGTTCGCGCAGTTGCTCTGCCGTCTCAAAAAGCCTGAAATAAAAGTAGTCGTCACCAAAGATCTCTCGCTCCGCCAGCAGTGCATAGTAGGTTGCAAAACCTTCGTGCAGCCAGTGATGCTCGCTCTTCGTTTCTGTAACTAAATCCCCAAACCACTGATGTGCCAGTTCGTGGGCATTAACATTTACATAGTTCCTATCTACAAAACCTATCTCATCGACTACAAAACTATCTGAAAATAAAGTAAGACTGGCATTCTCCATACCTGCGTATAAAAAGTCTTTTACGGGCACTTGCTTATACACATCCCAAGGATATGGCACGCCTATCTCATCTTCTAGAAAGTCAAAAATTTCCTTCGAGTATCTATAGGTGGATGCTACCTTAAGGGAATCTTCTGGGTAATAATAGTATGCTAATGGGATGCCTGATGCGGAGGTTTCTGTACTTGTATTGTAATTGCCAGAAACCAGAGCTACTAAATAACTTGAGATAGGCTTATCAATAAGTTCCTGTGAGAGTACTCTATTCTTGTATTGATCCCCTTGTGGGGTAGCAGTTTTTTGATGTTCTGTGATGTTAAAAATGATCTTATCATTCATATCATCTATGCTCGGTAGCCAGTGTGATGTATACTTTCCTTGCCCCTGTGTCCAAAATTGTGTCTCCCCACCGTTGTTTACAAAATAGGCGGCCTGTGTTGGTTTTACTGAATAGTTGAACACAGCTTCGTAACGCTTGCCCGCTTTAAAAGCGTTTTTAAAAATTATGGCAGCATCTGTAGCCGTTATTTCGAAAAGATCGGTTTTATCTTCTATTTCCATATGATGCGCATCTAAAAGGACTTGGGACGCATCCTTGAGCATTGTAAATGTAACCTTGAGCTGACCAGAAACTTCTTGGTTTTCAAAGTCCAACGTAATAGCCGCATCAATCGTATTAATATCTACTACACGTGTCTGTGGGGAGATCTGTTGAGAGAACATTTTCGCGAAAGCGCAAAGAAAAATAAAAACGAGGAGTATGTGCTTCATAATTTCAAAATAACAACTTTCTTACCAAAATGACCTAATTCTAGTTTTAGAATTCTTAATTAAGAAGTAAAGACATTAAATTAGCTACAATGAATCCCACTTTCCTGCAAACTCCCATAGACTACCTCAAAGGTGTAGGTCCAAACAGGGCAGACTTACTCAGGTCTGAGCTCAAGATTCATACCTATCAAGATCTGATCCATCTTTTCCCCTTTAGATATATAGATAGAACCCGCTACTATCACATACGGGAATTGCAGCAATCTAATGCAGAGGTGCAAGTAATAGGGAAGATTACTTCTGTTAAAATGATAGAAGGAAAAGGAAAGCGTCTGGTTGCTACTTTTGTGGATGATGGAGGCTCTATGGACCTCGTATGGTTTAGAGGTCACAAGTGGATTAAGGATAGCATCAAGCTCCATACTCCTTACGTAGTTTTTGGGAAAACCAATCTTTACGGGAGTAAGTTCTCAATGCCACATCCAGAAATGGAGCTACTCTCAGAACACGAAAAAAGTATACGCTCTGCGATGCAACCCGTCTACCCCTCTACCGAAAAATTAACGAGTCGCGGCATCACAAATAAGGTGGTAAATACCATTATGCAAACGCTCTTTATAGAGGCCAAAAATCACCTCTATGAGAGCCTCTCAAAACCCATCATTGAGGAGCTCAAATTGATGCCCAAAAACCAAGCATTATTAAACATACATTTTCCTCAATCGAATGAAGATCTTGCACGTGCTCAGTACCGATTAAAATTTGAAGAATTTTTCTATATCCAGCTTCAACTCGCCTTTAAAAATAGACACCACAAATCTAAAATCAAAGGGTACACTTTTGACAAAATAGGACCGCTCTTCAATACGTTTTATAGCGAGCATTTACCCTTCGAATTAACGGGGGCACAAAAGCGGGTACTCAAAGAAATACGTCAAGATCTAGGCACCAATGCACAGATGAATAGGCTCCTACAGGGAGATGTGGGTTCTGGGAAGACCATTGTGGGCTTAATGTCAATGCTTATAGCACTTGACAACGGTTTTCAAGCGTGTTTAATGGCGCCCACTGCCATACTGGCAGTACAGCACTACAACGGATTAAAAGATTTACTTAAACCACTAAAAACCAGTGTTTCATTACTTCAAGGATCAACTAAAACTTCAAATCGTAAAATTATACACGAACGCCTCGAAAATGGCGAGCTGGATATTCTTGTGGGCACCCACGCATTGCTCGAAGATAAGGTAAAATTTAAAAATTTGGGGCTCGCAATTATTGATGAACAACATCGCTTTGGAGTGAAACAGCGAAGTAAATTATGGCATAAAAATGAGTACCCTCCACACGTACTTGTGATGACCGCAACCCCTATCCCCCGCACTCTTGCAATGACCGTTTATGGAGACCTAGATGTGAGCATCATCGACGAGTTGCCGCCGGGTAGAAAATCTATCAAAACGGTGCATAGATATGACTCAAATAGACTCAAGGTTTTTAAGTTTATAAGAGATGAAATAAGCAAGGGTAGACAGGTCTATATTGTATACCCTTTGATACAAGAATCTGAGGCAATGGACTACAAAGATTTAATGGATGGATATGAAAGTATCTCCCGCGAATTTCCAATGCCGGAATACCAAATTTCCATCGTACACGGACAGATGAAACCTGAAGATAAAGATTATGAAATGGAACGTTTTGTAAACGGTGAAACTCAAATAATGGTCGCCACCACCGTTATAGAAGTGGGTGTAAATGTCCCTAACGCCTCTGTTATGATTATTGAAAGTGCAGAACGTTTTGGCCTGAGTCAGCTGCATCAATTAAGGGGTCGTGTAGGTAGAGGTGCAGAACAGAGCTATTGCATTCTTATGACGAGTCACAAACTGTCCAGCGACAGCAAGGTGCGCTTAGAAACAATGACCCAGACGAATGATGGCTTTAAAATCTCAGAAGTAGATCTAAAATTAAGAGGACCGGGAGATATTACCGGCACGCAACAGAGCGGTGTACTGAATCTAAAGATAGGTGATATCATAAAGGATAACGCCATCCTAAAAGTCGCAAGAAGTTATGCCTGGGGAGTTGTTAAAGAGGATCCTACCTTCAAAAAAGAAGAAAATCGCATTATACGCTTTGAATATGCCCAGATGGTGAAGTTTAAGAATATCTGGAGTTATATTTCCTAGTGTATATGCTGTAGGCTTTAGGCTTTAGGTTGTAAGTTGTAGGACATAGACTACAGGTTTTAAACTTCAAAACTCCCCCATAACTTCGCATTATAAAAAATGGCAGTAGTTAGTTTGGACGCATTTTTCGAGTGCTTATAGATGTTGCTTTGAAATTTATTCTTTGTGAGCATTTACATTCAGCATTCCGAAGTTGTAACCCTCAACTCCGCACTCCTAACTCATAAAACCTTTCCCACGGTCTCCAGCTTATTCACCGTTTCCTCCCACTCTGCTTCTGGATCGCTACTGGCGGTAATACCTCCTCCTACATATAATTGAGCACCAGAGGCCGTGATCTGCATACAACGTAGGTTTACGTAAAGGCTGGTTTCTTTCGTTATAGCGCTGTACGCTAGGTTTTCTACATTGCGGCGGTGAGAAGCTCGTTTTCTCTCGGATCTCGCGTTAAGAAGTCCTAAATAACCTGTATAATACTCTCGGCCATAGTTTTCATTATTTAGAATAAATGTTTTGGCATCATCTTTTGGCAGACCGCAAACGGCCGGCGTGGGATGTAAAGCATTAATAATGCTTTTGAGGGATACCTTACCCACATCCAGTGCTGCTGTAATATCTGTTTTAAGGTGTAATAGATTTCCCGCCTTAGTGGTATATACCGGGGACACCTCTACATTATGTACCTCATTCTCTAAATTACTCACTATGGAGTCTGTTACCAGCTGCTGTTCTTCACGTTCTTTTGCACCCCAGGAAACTTCCGTAGTTCCCAGATACTTTTGAGTACCAGCGAGCGACATCGTTTTTAACTTTCTATTTGAGATGGAGAGAAGCGTTTCTGGCGTGGCGCCAAGCCATAATCCTACTTTAGGGTGATACCAGCAATAAATAAAAGCAGTGGGATACGTGAGAAGTAGTCTTTTAAATATTTCTAATGGCTCTAGTATATCTGTTTTAAAATGTTGCTTTCGCGAAAGCACCACTTTACGAAATGTTCCTTCTTCAATGGCTTGAATACCTTTTTTTACTAGGCTGATATGTGATTCTTTTTCCAAAAGCGTTGCGTCAGCAAGTTCTGATTCATTTCCTCTTTTGGCAAAAGGATGGCTCTTATCAACTTCAAAATTTGGGATTTCTATCGTAGCGCAATCGCTTGGAATCAATACCATTTTCGCGAAAGCGGAATCTTCAGAATTAAAAGGGGCAAACACAAACCCGCTCTCCTTAAAATCTTTTATTGGGTGTAAAATTGTATCCTCCTGTAAATGAGCACTCACTTTATCTTCAGAAGGTTTTCTATAGACCACGAATGGCAAATCGTCCTCAAAGTGTTCTTCTAGGGATTGAAAAAAATCTTGCTGGTTCATCTATTTTTTAGGCAATGCGATGGTAGTAAGTTTTACTTTAGAAATGAGGTTTTCTTCTTCATCTACTACGTCTATATTCCATAATTGTGTGGTGCGCCCTTTGTGTATAAACGTCGCTTTAGCATACACCATCCCGTCCCGCTTGCTTTTGATATGATTTGCAGAAATCTCAATGCCCCGAATGACCATATGTTCCCGATCCAAAAACATAAAACCCGCCGCACTACCCACACTCTCTGCGAGCGCAACCATCGCACCTCCGTGCAAAACCCCATCGGGTTGGTGCACTCTAGGGGTGACCGGCATCTGAGCAACCAAGTAATCTTCACCAAAATCTATATACTTTATATCAAGTGTCTCCATCAAGGTATTCTTACAACTTAACGCCAGTTGTTCTAAAACCTCTTCCTTTGTCTGTCTCATAAATGAATGTTAAATGGATTTTCTAATAAAACCATAGGTACTCAAATTTCGTTAATATTGCATAAACAAACTCAAAATTATGTACAAAAGAATTATTGCAATTGTTATCACCGCTATCGCTTTAGCAAGCTGTGATAAGATAGATGAGCTTACCAAATTTGATGTGGATTATAACACAGAGTTTACGGTGCAGGCTACAACGCTCATAGACTCACCTCTAGAAATTGTAACTCCAGAAACCACCACAAACTCTGATCAAGAGTTTGAAAACAACAATACAAATACAGACTTAGTAGAAAGTGCAAAGCTCACTGAATTAAGACTTGACCTACTTGCTCCAGATAGTGGAAATTTTGACTTCCTTAACGAGATACGTATCTACATTCGCGCAGAGGGACTAGAAGAAAGACTTATTGCGTCAAGAATAGCCATCCCAGAAAGCGGTCTAAGAACCTTACAGCTTGATGTTGAAGATGAAGAACTGAAGGAGTTTATCAAAAAGGAAAGTTATCAACTGCGCACGGAAACAATTACAGATCAAACTATAGAATCAAATCACACGATTAATGTGTACACAAAATTTCGCATAGACGCAGAAATTTTAGGAGTTTAAGATTTCTTAAAGAACTGTCATCATAAATGTGTTGTACTTTTAAAGTATAACACATTTTTTTATGAAGATTAATAAGTTAGAGAATGACCGCGCAAAACTTCTTGCGCTAGAAAATTTTCATTATCAGGATTTATTACCCTTGTCAAGACAGGTAGATCTCTATAAATATGGACCTTCTGATATATCATCTCCTACCAAACTCAAGAAATATCTTGAGGATGCTATCTTTTACAGAGATGCAGGGAAGTCATTGCCATTTATCATTTTTGATAAAAAGTATTCCAGGTTTGCGGGCAGTACGCGCTTTGGACACATAGATGCACAAAATAAAGTTATTCATATAGGATGGACCTGGTTAGGGGATGATTTTAGAGGAACAGGACTTAACCATCATATCAAATTCTTAATGCTCCAATATGCTTTTGAACGTCTTAAATTTGAAAAAGTAGAGTTTAGAATAGATGAGCGCAATACAGCTTCTCGAAAGGCAACAGAGAAGTTGGGTGCAAAACTAGAAGGAATCTTGCGCAAGAATGTGCTGGTTAAAGACAGATATCGCCGTAACACCTGTTGCTACGGAATCCTGAAAAAAGAGTGGCCAGAAATTAAAGAAAAGTTTTTTGAAGGAATTGAAGCTACAGATCGTTAACTAATAAATTTTCAATACACTTTCATAAAAATGCAAAAGCATCAAGCCACCTACAAAACCACCAATACCTATTCCACCCTCAATACTCTTACCGAGCGTACCAAAAAGGTATGGTTCTGTCTTCACGGTATGGGGTATTTATCACACTATTTTATAAAATACTTTGAGGATCTAGATGCTAAAGAGAATTACATCATAGCCCCTCAAGCTCCCAATAAATATTATCAGGATAAAAAGTTCAAATACATTGGGGCGAGCTGGCTCACAAGAGAGGATATTGATCTTGAAAAAGAGAATATATTCAGATATCTAGATGAAGTATGGGCTATAGAATCTCGCAAATGGAAACAAAAGGATATTGAAATCATTTTGATGGGATACTCACAGGGCGTATCTATAATTACCAGATGGATGTCATCAAGAGCGTTACATTGTGATCACCTCTTACTACACTCAGGAGCGATACCTGAAGAACTAACGGAGGATGACTTTAAATATCTTCCTAAAAACACTAAAGTAACCTATCTATATGGAGATAACGATGAGTACATCACAGAGGCTAGAAAAACCGAACAACAAATAAAAAGTTCTGATCTTTTTGGAAAGCGATTAGTCATTCAAGTATTTAAAGGAAAACACGAGGTCAATGTTTCATTCCTAAAAAAACTCTCAGAAAATAAAACCTAAAAAAAGCGCCAACTACGTTGGCGCCTTCTATCTACTGCTCTACAACCGCAATGGGTTGAATATCTGGTTTTATCTTTTTATAGGCATCGAGTTGAAATCTAGTTAAGATATCACCCATTTCTGCCGTCTCTTGAACACTTATTTTTAACAGTGCATCAAGCTTATCCTTACCGGTAAGGGTATTTTCAACGTTCTCCCTTCGTATTAAAAACTCCTCTACCTTTTTCTTAAAAAGTAGTGGTTGCTCGCCGTTAAGAGCGATTTCTGAGTTATATAAACTTGTGATTCTTTGAGCTTCTTTATCAAGTTCAGCAACTCCTCTTTGTAAATAGTCATCCTGAGCGTTTACTGCTACACTCAACAATAACAATGCTACTGCTAATATCTTTTTCATAATTTTATTTTTTATCTATTCCCTCTAAGAAATCACCGTTAAAGGTAAAATCCCTCTGTAATTTTCTTTGTCTCGGTGCAGTTTCTGCATCCTGTAAATCTTCCGGAAGAGCTGATTTGTCACCTCCATAATAACCTACGGCTACACCTGTAGCCACGTGATAATCTTCTGTAAACTTAAACTCCTTATGGGCGTCTTTATGCTTTACTCCTGCCATCTGGTGCATCGCAATACCCATATGCTGCGCTTGTGCACTTACATTTCCCATAAACAGCCCAAGATCGTGCAGTGCGTGAAAATTCTCCTTTCCATCTGGTGTCGTCTTCTTGTAAGCTCCTAATAGAAGTACTGGAGCATTACCTGCCCAACTCTGATTAAACTCGTCTAAACAATCAAAAATCCTATCGTAGGTCTTACTTCCCTTTATACCCCAAATAATTCTCCAAGGCTGGTGATTATTTGAGCTAGGGGCCCACCGTCCTGCCTCAAAAAGACTCCTAAGTTCTGTCTCAGATACTGTCATATCACTAAAGACCCTTGGACTCCATCTTTCAGAAAGTTCTGGTATTATATCAAATTTAGTTTCAGCTGTTTTACTCATTCTTTTTCTTTTAAAATTACAAAGGGATAGCCACTTGCGCCAAAAACTTTAAGATAGTTTAACTTAAAGATTAACGTGCTCTCCCAGAATATGTGTTTTGTGCTAAATTTTTCTAAAAAACCCTAGATATTCTTAATTAATTAACGCTATAAAATGTAATAAGTGCTCGATAACGTTTTCGAAAATCGCCATTTCACAAATCGTTGTTAATAAGTGTAAAATAGCTTGTTTAGGAGGAATAGCGTATTATTTTTGCGCCGTAATTAAGACATTAAAAACTATACATATTATGAAAAAGATTACTTTCTTTTTAATTATGCTTACTTCAAGCTTAGCAACTTTTGCTCAAACAGAAGAAACAACCGAAACTATTGCAGAATACAACAAGTGGTCTATTGATTTAGGTGCTGGTGTAAATAAGCCAATCGCCCCTTTTACGGACGGTTATTTTTCAAATACTCCAGATTTTTTAAGTGCAGATCTCGGAATACGTTATATGATCAACGAGAAATTTGGATTTAATCTAGGTCTTGGTTTAGATAAATTTGAGTCTGATGAGAATAGTGAACTTTTCCAGACAAATAATTATTCTGTTACTTTAGAAGGAGTAGTGAATGGAGGAAACGTTTTAGGATTCAGAGAGTGGACAGATAGTTTTAACTTTCTAGTACATGGTGGACTTGGTTATTCTCGTCTTAACCGTTCTGAACCTGTAGATGCCGATTTCGGTGATGCAGATCAGATGTTACACTTAACCGTAGGTTTAACGCCGCAGGTTAAAATAAGCAATCGTATTACATTATTTGCAGATGCTTCATTAACTGGAAATGTGAGACAAAACTTAAACTTTGACGGAACTTCTGTAATTCAGGATTCAAGAGGATTTAATGGTTACTTCGTTACTGCAACGGCAGGATTGAGTATTAGCCTTGGTAAGAGTGATATTCACGCAGATTGGTACTCAAGAGAGAACGATATAAAAGATAGAGTAAATGATATTGACGATCGTCTTACGAAAGTTGAGACAGATCTTATTGATACGGACCAAGATGGAGTTCCAGATTACTTAGATCGTGAGCCAAATACGATCTCTGGAGTTACTGTAGATACAAAAGGTATTGCTGTAGATCAAAACAAGAATGGTATTCCTGATGAGCTTGAGTCTTCATTAGACGCTCGTTATGCTAAGGTAGGAGACATCAACAATAATGTAGGAACAACTTCTGGAGGAGACGTTATTGAGAAGCTTATTAACGACGGGTATGTAAATGTATACTTCAAGTTTAATAGTACTCAACCAGAAGAATATAGCTTAGAGTCTATCAACTACCTCATAAAATATATGAGCGAGAACTCAGGATCTTCTGCAGAGCTTATAGGGTATGCAGATGAATTGGGAAGTGATTCATATAACCAAATGCTTTCTGCTAAGAGAGCAGAAAAAGTGAAAGCTATCATTGTAGCTTCAGGAATAGATGGTAGTCGCCTTACGGTAACAGGAAATGGAGAAGACGCATCTGTAGATAAGAGTAGCGCTCCTGCAAGACAACTTGTACGTAGAGTTACATTTAAACTTAACTAATCCGTAAGGAGCATTAAGTGTTAATTTGCAAGGCCTCTCATTTATGAGAGGCTTTGCTAGTTAATAACGTGTGTACAAATAACTCTTGCGCTTTCGCGAAAAAGCACTAGCCGTCACTAACTTTAAGGAATAAAGAAAAGCTATGAATGATAGACCCAATGACATCAAGAGAATACGTCCTGAAGTACCTAAAGCTAAGGTCAATGAGGGTATGTCCCTTGAGGAGCAGTTTCAGAACGCTACATTACGTCCCATAGCAAAATTACAGAACCCTCTGCTCATTGCAGTTTTTAAAAATTATATAGCAAAGCACAAAAATGTTTTTCACAATTTACCAATAGAAAAACGCTTGATCTATGTAGAAAATGCGATTCAGCGAGATATGCGCTTACGTAATAATCTTAAAGGTATGGTCATAGGTCAGTTTACTGTAGAAGAATATCTGGAGTATTGTAAGAATGAATCTGCTCTAAACAAAAGAATGATGAATATTATAAGAGAACGGCTCATAAGCCAGATTCAGCTATTTGATAATGCTAATGCACTTAATAAAGCCAGCTAATGCAAATCCCTACAGAAGTTCCAAAACCTCAAAATAACAGCCCGATTGATCCTTCTTCACCTGTAGAGCTCTTTGTATTTATAGTGTTACCTATTATCTTGATTGCGGTTTATATTATTGCAAGAAACCGAAAGAGAAAGAAATAAATTTAGAAGTAGCATCTATGCCCATAATGATTAGGTCAAACTAAATCATTAGTAGTCTATAAGGGATACACCATTTACATCTGTGGTGAGAACATCGCTCATATAGTCAAAGAATGGCCTTAACAGCTTAAAATTTTCAAAAACGATCTCGTCAAAACCTGGTGCCGTTACCTCGGCATCACTAAACGTTCTTGTTACCACAAAACTTTTCTGCCGTATGAGGTCAATATTAGGGTCGTCTTTACTAAAACCCTTAGGAGCAGTCTTCACGGCATCCCTCGTTTCAAAAGCACTTCCGTAAATCTTTTTAAAACGAGATTCATTTAGAATGTCCCGTATCTCACTGGCGTCCATTTTAAACTCCTCTCGAATTCTTTTTAAATCTGCCGGTTCGGGTCCAAAAAAACCTCCACCCAGCATAGACTTGCCATTAGGCTCTATTCTCAGATAGTAGCCACCTCGTTTGCTGGCCCCAGATCTACTAAAACCCGCACTCCTATGAACGTTGTAAGGAGTTTTATTCTTGCTAAACCTAACGTCTCGATGGATTCTAAAAATTTTAAGCTTTTCTATCTCATCTACAGTATTGAGTTGCTCCTCTATGGAAGCATACAAATCCTTTAATGCTTTTTCATTTGCTAAATACTCTTGTCTATTTTCGGTCATCCACTCACGGTTGTTATTTTCCTTGAGTTTTTTAAGAAACCTAAGCGCTGTTTCTGGAACGTGAGCCATATTTTATTTTTTAAATTCAAATTTTACAAAGCAATCTTACATCTAGAAAATTTGAAATTAACGAATTATAAAATCTTCTCAAATTTTCGCAAAAGCAAAAAACGCGTTTAAAAGAATAAAGCCACTACACAATGTGCAGTGGCTCTAATTCACCAATCAATCAAATATACATCACTATGCGTGCTGTAAATCGTGTTTACCTTCGTAAATTTCTTCAATTAGTTTTGCGTTAAATGCTGGTAAGTCATCTGGATTACGGCTCGTTACTAACGCCTCATCCGTTACCACTTCTTTATCTACCCATAATGCTCCCGCATTAATTAAGTCTGTTTTTATAGAGTTGAACGATGTTAATGTTCTTCCCTCTACAACTCCAGCTTCAATCAATAACTGTGGTGCGTGGCATATAGCTGCTACTGGCTTACTTTGTTTGAAAAAGTCTCTTATAAAAATAAGGGCTTCATCGTTTCTTCTTAGTGTATCTGGATTGATTACTCCTCCTGGAAGTACTAAGGCATTATAATCTTTTGCTGATACATTTCCCAAAGTATTTGTTACCTCGTATTCATTCGACCAGTTTCCATCAGCCCAACTTTTAATGTTTCCTGATTGATCACTGATTATATCTACTGTAAATCCTTCTTTTTTCATCGCATCTAAAGGTGATTTTAATTCGCTCTCCTCAAATCCGTTTGTTGCTAAAATTGCTACTCTCTTATTCATAATCTCTTTCTTTTTAGTTAAACAATTAATTCTTTATAAAGATACTTAAGAGACTACGCTGGGAGCGTTAAGGGCTTTGTAAACCTTTGTAGATAAGGGTTAAACCTTTGCTAAATCGTGGGATATTGTGTTAACTATGTTAAATCTGGACCTCTTCAAGCATAAGACCACTAGCCTGAGCGATACGGGTAAGTTTGATAAGACTTCCTTCCTGAAGGGTTCTTTTAAAAAATTCTAAATCCATATGACCCTGACCAAGATCAAATAGAGCACCCATCATAAGTCTAATCTGGTGTCTTTTAAAACCTTTGCCCCTTACCCTAAAGATATAGCTATTTTCGGGAAAGAAATTTGCTGTATACAGGTCATTCCCTACGATCTCAGCTGTTGTGATGGTTCCTACAGTCTGCGTTTCCATTTTAGGTCTATAAGTGTAATTGACGAAGTCGTGAGTACCTTTAAAAAGTTGTGCAGCCTCTTTCATTAGTTTTATATCGAGTTCTCCAGCAATATTTATCATAAATGGAGCTGCAAAGGGATGATTTTTTGCTCCATAGGAAAATAAGTAGAGGTATTCTTTTTGGGTAGGAGCGCTTATGATATTAAAGTCCTTATCCACCTCAGATATTTCTAAGCATCTAATATCTTGAGGGAGATTATCATTAAGTAATTGTAAAAATCCATCTCCCGGCAAAGGACTATCATTGAGAAATAACTCGACGTAAGCCATATTTGCAGATACCTTTGCATCTGTACGTCCAGAAGCGAGCAACTTAAAATTCTTCCTTTCCAGCACGTAAGAAAATGTGCGTTCCATCATACGTTCTACTGTGAGAACATCTGGTTGTTTCTGCCACCCGTGATAGCGAAAACCCAGATATTGTATTTTAAGTAGATAATAATAGCGCTTATCAAACATTACTCATCGTTTTAAAAAATATCATTAACAAGCCACTCATTTATGATTAAATAGATTGCAAGTATAACTGCTCAACCTTCTCACGAGCCCAAGGTGTTTTGCGTAAAAATTTAAGACTTGATTTTATAGAGGGATCTTTTTTAAAACAATTAATATCTATTTGGTAGCTCAATGCTTCAAAACCGTATTTATTTACTAAAAATTCTAGGATGTCTGCTAGCTTCTTACCGTGTAACGGATTATTAGGTTGTTCCAAAATACATCAATTTTATGTTTGGGCAAAACTACCCAATCTTTGGAACATCCCCCCTATTTGACATTAAAAGATAGATGATATATCCATAAACTCCTTTACAAAGGATCAGTAAAAAATGTATCCAGCTTACAGGATGTATACTTCTCTTGCTTTGACGTATCTAAGAGATTTCTTCTGCTTATTTTTACATTAAAAATAAGCATCTTTTGGAGAGAGTAATTAGTAAACATCCAGTAGAAAATATAGCCTCCATCAAAGCTGCCCTGCTGCTCTGGGCTCAAGATCATGAAGAGATTATATGGTTGGACAGCAATGAGTATGATCATAAGAATTATAACAGTTATGAGTCTGTGCTAGCCGTAGAAGCTTTTACGACCATAGAAACAACATCACAGGGAGCCTTTGACAGATTAGAAGAATACCAGCAAACTACTAAAGATTGGATTTTTGGCTACCTCTCATATGATCTCAAAAATGATGTAGAAAGCCTCAGGTCCCACAATGATGATACTTTAGGATTTAAGGATCTCATTTTTTTCCAGCCAAAGAAAATTTTTATTCTCGTTAATAATATCCTAGAACTACATTACCTACCTATGGTAGATGATGAGATGCAGACAGACTGGGAGAAAATCTCGCAACTTTCAAAAAAAAATGTTCCGAGAAAAATTAATAAGTCTCCTGAACAACCACTTAAGATAAAGCTCAAAATACACAAGGAAGCTTATAAGGAAAAAGTAAGAGCAATGTTGCATCACATTGCTAGAGGAGATATTTACGAAGCAAACTTATGCCAAGAGTTTTATGCAAACGGTGTGATTGAGCCTTATAACACGTATAAGCACCTAAATGAAATTAGCACGCCTCCATTTGCCACCTACCTCAGGTTTGAAGATAGATACTTATTGAGTGCCTCGCCCGAAAGATATATCAAAAAGCAAGGACCTAAAATCATAAGCCAGCCTATCAAAGGAACTGCACAACGTGGTACGGGTGCAAGTGATCTTATGTATTCTAAAACACTCGCTGCAGATCCAAAAGAACGATCCGAAAACGTAATGATTGTAGATCTTGTGCGCAATGATCTCTCCCGCATAGCCCTTAAAGGTAGTGTTCAGGTAGAGGAGCTCTGTAAGGTCTATCCTTTTAAACAGGTACATCAAATGATTTCTACCGTAACCTGTGAGGTGGGTGTGGGAATATCTCCGGTAGATGTGCTAAGAGCTACATTTCCTATGGGGAGTATGACAGGTGCACCCAAGGTAAGAGCTATGCAAATTATAGAAGAACTAGAAGAATCTAAACGTGGCCTTTATAGCGGCTCTGTGGGATATTTTACACCAGACGGGAATTTTGATTTTAACGTTATTATAAGGAGTATTCTTTACAATGCCGAAACGGAGTATATCTCCTACTCTGTAGGTGGAGCCATTACCGCAGGATCTGATCCTGATAAAGAGTATGAAGAATGCTTACTCAAGGCGAGGGCAATGCGCGAGGTATTAGAAAATTAGCCCTATTATGGCGTGACCTTAAGAGGAACACTATCCGTTTATCCTATAATATCTTTTTAGCCACTTCTACTAATCTAGTTGAAAACTACATTGTTAGTTTCCTCTTACGGTCGGGCTATACGTTCATACGCTTCGTCGCAGCGACTATTTCAGGTAATGCTCCTACGTCGCAACCTTACATTGCCACTGCTCCTGCAGGGTAACCACTTCTATCCCTCACGCAAAAAAAATCCCTTTACTCTTATAGCAAAGGGATTTAATACATTTTACAACAAAGATTAATCTCCGTCTACAGAATCTTCTACGTCATCTACAACGTCTTCTACTGCGTCTCCAGCTTTTTCTCCAGCTGTCTTTTCTCTACAGCTAGAAATAGAAACTGTAAAAGCTGCTAGTGCCAAAATAGTCAAAAATCTTTTTTTCATAATAATGAATGTTATTGGTTAGTAATTGCTTTGATTATAACTTCTTGCCAGTAGCAAGTCGGTACAATATACCTATAACTGCCAAAACAAGCAAAATATGGATTAAACTTCCAACGGCATCTCCAAAACCAAAATAGCCGACCAACCATCCTACAATAAGTAAAACGATGATTAATGATATGATATCTCTCATAGTAGTTAAGTGTTAAGTTAATAATGAATCTAATATATTTTGAAAAAATCAATTCAAAATTTTCATTAACCTACTTTAACACAGATTATTAATTAAATGAAAAAATGTGAATGGTATTGATGAGAACACGGTCTCAATTAGTAGACATCACTGTAGCATTCCAATGGTCTATTTCACTTCTAAACGTTTCAAGACTTGATTTAAAAACAGAAAGTGAGGGATCCTTTTGGACGATTGGGTGGTTCAGTTTATTTAAAATAGTACTAACTGATTGAGCTACCCTACTGTGTAAATTAACTTTATTAACAACATTAGGGCTTACCTCCGCCTCAGCAATTTGAAGAGGAAGTGATAAAAGTTCTAAAGATAAATCTAAGGGAAATGATCTTAAAATATGGTGTGAATCAAATTTTCGCGAAAGCGCAAAAAGTTCTATAGACCTCTTGTAGACAGGATGGTCTTTTATGCATCTCACTGAGTGTGAATGATTGAGCTTAGCACTTGCTTTCATTTTATAAAAATACGATGCAAAGCAAAGAAGTGAATTTAAAATTTAAACTAAAATTGATATTTTACTTTAAATTTTATCTATTTTTAGATAAATAATTTAATTAATATGGTTGATGTACTTAATAAGCGCATTTTAAAATGTTTGGAGATGAATGGCCGGGCCTCAAGTGCCGCAATAGGCCGTGAGGTGGGTCTTTCTTCTCCTGCCGTAACTGAACGAATACGCAAGATGGAAGATAGTGGTGTCATTAAAGGGTATGCAGTCACTATCTCACCACAACATCTGGGGTATCAACTTACCGCTATTGTTACGATACGGGCATTTATGGGAAAACTTAAACCCTTTTTAGAAGACGTAAAATCTTGGGAAGAAGTTATAACCTGCTACCGTATAACAGGTAATGAGAACATCGTGATGAAAGTTGCCCTGAAAAATCAAAAGCATTTAGAATCCTTTATAGATAGGGTAATCACCTATGGCGAATCAAAAACACAAATCGTGCTCTCTCAAGTAGTGGATAGCAGCTTATTACCTTAAAGTTTATAACAGGTCATCGTCATCAAGATAATCTTCTACATCATTGTAGTGAACTCCAGGTGGGTTGAAAAGACCCCATCTATTGATGATAAAATCCTTGGGATCAAAAGTGGCAATCCACTCTGCAAAAATTGGTCTAAAGGCTTCTACAGATATGTCTAATAGCTCTAGATATTCTACCTCCTTAAAACCAGCCATCTTAAGGCCTCGGGTGTTTACTAATATTTCTACAGCAGCTTTTTTTATGAGTACAGCATTCTCCATTTTTATATCATAGGTATCACTATTGTGTGCTGCTGCTATTCTAGATGGTATCGTGAGGGCATTTTCCATCATAGTCTGTGTATGGTGAATAAACATAGATTTATCATAGTCAGACGTTGCATAAGAATCCTCTAACCGTATCCCATCTACTATATGCTCTACTAATTCAAATAACGTCTCTGATTGTTTAAAAACGGGAAGAGCGCGCCATTGATCTAGGCCACTATCATACCGTTCATCACTATCGTCCTCCATACTAACTGGATTATCTATTAAATCAAAAAAAACAACTGATTATCAGCTATTTAAATTAAAATAATTCACATAATTCCGCAAAAGTACTAAAGAGATTCAGGTTCATAGTAGATGAATTAAAGTTTTCGATAAGTACTACAAAACAGCCGATGACTCGCTAATTTATGTGGTTATCTTTACTAAAATAGGTGTTGAAGGCACCCTATAGAGCATCCAAACATCATCATAATTCCATATTTTAAAGGCAAAAGCAGATAATTAACAGCTGTTAAAAAATAGTTGGTTTTGTTATTTTAATAGCCCTTATTCATTATTAAAAAAAGGTATTTTTGTTTATGCAAAACAATGTCCTCATATTAGACTTCGGGTCTCAGTATACGCAGTTAATCGCACGCAGAGTGCGCGAACTTAATATCTACTGCGAGATAAAACCTTATAATAAACTTCCACAAGATCTATCTTCTTATAAAGCTGTAATTCTTTCTGGTTCTCCACATTCTGTGCGGGCAGAAGATGCTCCCCATCCGGATTTATCTCAAATAAGAGGGCATAAACCATTACTCGGGGTTTGTTATGGTGCGCAGTATCTCGCACATTTTGGGGGCGGCGAAGTCGGACAGTCCAATACTCGCGAATACGGTAGGGCAAATCTGTCTATGGTCGCTACGGAGGATGCATTTTTAAAAGGTGTATCTAAAGGGAGTCAGGTTTGGATGAGTCATAGCGATACCATAAAAAAACTTCCAGAAGGCGCTGTGCGCATTGCCTCAACGCACGATGTTGAAAATGCGGGATATAAGTTACAAGGAGAAGACACGTATGGTATTCAGTTTCACCCAGAAGTGTATCACTCGACAGATGGAAAGAAAATTTTAGAAAATTTTTTAGTTAACATTGCTGGAGTAGCTCAGACTTGGACTCCAGATGCCTTTGTAGAGACTACAGTTGCAGAGCTTAAAGAAAAAATAGGGGATGACAAAGTGATTCTTGGGCTTTCTGGCGGTGTAGATAGCACAGTAGCCGCAACACTCCTCCACAAGGCAATAGGAAAAAATCTCTACTGTATATTTGTTAATAATGGTCTTCTACGCAAGAACGAGTTTTCTGATGTCCTTCTTCAATATGAAGGTATGGGTCTTAATGTAAAAGGAGTAGATGCTTCGGCACGCTTCTTGGAAGCTCTTGCTGGAGAAAGCGATCCAGAAACAAAGAGAAAAGCTATAGGACGTGTGTTCATAGAAGTTTTTGATGATGAGAGCCATAGGGTAGAAAATGCTAAGTGGCTAGGGCAAGGAACTATTTATCCAGACGTTATAGAATCTGTAAGTGCCACTGGTGGACCGAGCGCCACCATAAAATCCCACCATAATGTGGGGGGCTTACCAGACTTTATGAAGCTTAAGATAGTAGAACCTTTGAGAATGCTTTTTAAAGATGAAGTACGTAGAGTAGGTGCCAGTATGGGACTTTCTAAAGATTTGTTAGGGAGACATCCCTTTCCAGGACCAGGACTCGCCATACGTATATTAGGCGATATTACTCCAGAAAAAGTGAGAATACTTCAGGAGGTAGATCACATTTTTATACAGGGCCTCAGAGACTGGGGACTTTACGATAAAGTATGGCAAGCTGGAGCAATGCTGCTGCCTGTAAACTCCGTGGGAGTTATGGGAGATGAACGCACCTATGAAAAATGTGTTGCGCTGAGAGCTGTAGAAAGTACTGATGGAATGACGGCAGATTGGGTAAATCTACCCTATGAATTTCTTCAGAAAGTGTCCAACGACATAATAAACAAAGTCAAGGGCGTTAATAGAGTGGTATATGATATTAGTTCTAAACCACCCGCCACTATTGAGTGGGAATAACTATAACTATGAAAAAATTTCTGACGATACTTATTATTTTGATGGGTTATGCTTTCGCGAAAGCGAACACATCATCTACAACGGTGCTTCAAAAGTTTACATCCCACAGGGTTGCTTCTGGAGAAACACTCTCGACAATTGCCAAAACCTATGGCCTAGAAGAACGAGAAATAACAAAACTCAACCCAGATGTAAAAGAAGATATTTACGAAGGTTTAGTCATCATATTACCTACTTCAAAAATAGCGAAGGCCTCTGCGCAAGAACAGGATAATTTAAAATTTATAACACATAAGGTAAAGAGAAAGGAAGGCCTTTATGGTATCTCAAAAAAATACAATGTCCCTCAAGACATCATAAAAAAATACAATACGCAACTTTATAGTCAAGTACTTAGAAAAGGGGACAAAATTAGAATACCTATAAACTACAAGCAATCTAGACCACAAATAGAAGATAATACTCAAGTGGTTTCTCTTCCTGAAAATAGTTCTGGGACTAAGATCCATAAGGTAATCGCTAAGGAGACTAAATATGGTATCGCACGTAAATACGGTGTCACTATAGATGAACTGGAAACAACTAATCCTGCAATAAAAGATGGTCTGAAAGAAGGTACAATCATTACCGTACCACAACGCAACTATGCAGAAAGCGCTATTATAGACGAAAAAAAATATGCTTTTTATGAGGTAAAAAAGGGAAATACAATCTATAGCCTTTTAAGACTCCTCAAAATTGAAGCAGATGAACTCGTCGAGCTCAATCCAGCTCTTGAAGATGGTCTTAAAGAAGGAATGATTCTCAAGGTACCAAAAGGAACTAGTGGTTCTCTTAATCCATCTAACAATGCGGGCCTTACCATTGATCCAAACACACAATTATCTATAGACACGAGCAAAAAAGGTAGTTTATTGGATAGTGTAACCAACTATTCTACCAAACGCATTGCTATTATGATGCCCTTTGGTTTAAAGAGAATGGCTTCTGATAGTGCGAAAGTGAATGAAAAGTTACTCAAAACAGACAGGGTTCTGCGTATCTCTTTAGATATGTATAGCGGTATGCTTCAGGCAGTAGAAGACGCAAAAAAAGCAGGTTTAAATATCATTGTAGACACCTACGATACAGATTATAATAGAGCAGACGGAGCATCTACCAATGCGAGAAAAGTGGAAGATATTATTAGAAATAACAATTTTTCAGATACTAAAGCGGTCATAGGCCCACTCCTAGGTGGGAATATAGATCGTGTATCATCACTTTTAAATAGTTCCAGAGTTCCTGTTCTTTCACCGGTTTCTGACAAGGTTGAAGCGAGAAGTAACGTATTTGTGACCAGACCTTCTGAGGAGATTTTACAGCATAAAATTGTAGCTTTTCTCAAAACAAATGCCTTTGAGAAAAACATCATTATTATCGCCGATTCTAAAAACAGTGCGGCGAAGAGTAAGTTGAAAGCGCTTTTCCCTAATGCTAAGGAAGTTGCCCCGCGTTCTGGAGATGATGGCTATTACTTATATCCTGGGGATATCCCTGCAAAGTTAGATGCTGAAAAGGAGAATTGGGTGCTTTTAGAAACCAATGATGTTCCCCTCATCAGCAATGTAACTACAAGTCTAAATGCCGAATTAGCAACTAAAAAAATTATGCTCTTTACGACTAATAAAGGAAGTGCCTACGACAGTGACGAGATTCAGCATATGCATTTGAGTAATCTTACGTTTCATTTCCCATCTGTAGATAGAGAGTATAAATACGGCCTCCAAAAGCAATTTATAGATGATTATGAAAGTAGGACGGGCATCACCCCTAATAGCTATGCAATAAGAGGCTATGACCTTATGTATGATACGATCTTAAGACTTAGCTACGCTAATGATTTATATACGGCCGCAATGTCTGGTATAGAAACAGAGTATGTTGAAAACAAATTTAGATATGAGAACTCCTATGATGGAGGCTTTAAAAATAACGCGGTATATATAATGAAGTATACGAAGGATCTTACCTTAGAAGAAGTTCCAGCGATAGAAGAAGTTCTATTTACAATAGACAAGGAATAGATTTTAGACATAAAAAAAGGGTCTGCAATAATTGCAGACCCTTTTTTTATGTCTAAAATTGATATCCTACAGTCCGCCATTGGCTTGCAAATCTGCAATGCACAAGTCATCAAATTCTGGTAATTCAGCCATCATACTATTGTTGAATACATCGTTTACCGTTTGAAAGTACATTAAGCAATTCTCTACCTCACAGTGTCTTGTATTTGACGCATCTTCGTGGGGAGAGCTAAGCGGGGTTCCAATGTTTACTAGTCCAAACAAATGTCCAAACTCGTGCTTTATGGTGGTTATTTCAATGGCATTTCGATTTATGGGTGTTTGAGAGGCACTCTCTAAATCCATAAATGTCTTTTCAAAAACTACCATACTTGTGTTTCTGTAAGCAGTTCCAAGTATAACTGAAGTGTCAGTATCGTTTTCACTATTCCCGTTTGAGAAGAAAATCCACACCCCTATCTCATCTTCGTTATTAAAAATAGTCCTATTTGCCTCTTCTATGGCGACTATTTCATTAATGTCGTAAGGCGCCTGCTCGTCTGTAGTTATTACATTTTCTACTATGGTAATACCATCTGGTTTATCAAGACGTTGTTCTAAGAAAGGTCTGAGAGCAGCAATGGTCTCATCCTGAGGTCTAAAGCCTTGCGGATATGCAATCTCAACACGCATACTCGTGAAGGTATCTGATGATAACAACTCGCTTGCAGAAGTACCTAGAGGCTGCTGGTTTGCTACATTAGGGTTCATTTCTGGCGCAGAGGTCGTCTCATCATCGTCAGAGCAGGCTTGAAGAGTTACTAATGTGATGAGTGCTAGAGCGCAAAAATTTTTAAATCTGTTCATTTACATTACCTATAAATTAGAAAATACTATAACCGCAAAAATGATGAAAAAATTATTGATATTCCTATTAATTAGTACTCCTTCACTTTTATTTCCCCAAGAAAAAGAGGTTTCATAAAAGTGTTCTGGACTATTTTTAAGATTATGACACGGCATAACACTATACGGATGCAGCAAATAGTCTCTTTGACCTTTTAAAACTACCGTATTTATCACAAGAGGTACCAGGGGCTACTTGGAGCGGACTTAATACAGAAGTACCCAAACAAGTAGATAGAATAGTAAATAGGCTCGTTTCTGCATATAGGGGCACTTATAAGAAAGAGGATATAACTACTATATCAGTCTTTTGCAACATCTCTACGGCAAAACAATTGCTTAAAGATAAAACGTCCTTAGATGACGGGCAGCAAAAATTGTCGCTGATTTTTACAATACAACCACAGGTCAAAAGATTCTTGCATCTCAACAAGAGATAGGAAAAAATAGAAGTATACTATCAGAAACCTGGAGCAGGGATCTGTACCGTGATATGATAGGTAAACTTGTTGAAAAAGACATACTAAAGGGTAAGCCTTGCTAGATAGTCATAATGATCACCTTCTAAAACCAGCTCACACTTGAGTTCATTTTTTTGTGCAAAAGCCTTTAGAGTATCAAAATCTAGGTAAAGCCAGTCAAAAAGCTCACTCTTATGACCTTTATAACTCATACTAAAAGTAACTTCCCCATAATACTCCCGCATCGTGTCTACCCAGTAGCCACCATCTTCATCTTCAAACATAAACTTTATATCCGAGCCGTCCATTAGAATCTGCCCTCCTGGATGGAGCATTGATTTTAAATGTTGCAAATAGGTATTGACCTTATTTATCTTTTCAAAAATCCCCGTACCGTTCATTAATAGCAAAAGAGTATCATACGTCTCTGTATGGTTGAGCATATGTTCATTAACAACTTTTCTAAGGGTACGCTTTCGCGAAAGCAACACAGCTCCCTCACTTATATCTATTCCAGTAACGTCAAGACCATTTTCCTGCAGCCAAATACTATGGCTCCCCGCTCCAGAACCTATATCTAAAACTTTACCCTTGCACAATTCCAGAGCGCGTTGCTCTGATGATGGGCATTTCATTAAAACTTCTAAAAAGATAAGGTAAAGGGATCGTATCATCTTCTGCTATAGAGGAATGTACCGTAATATCTTCTGTATAATTGCCCTCGTAATAGTCGTTAAGAGCTACTCCAAAAATATCTGTATTCTTCATTAAAGCTTTACTACTTTTACACAATGGAAGAAGTCATAAAAGCGCTCCCACAGTTAGCCAAAGATAAGCACAACGAAAATAAAAAGTTCTTTGCAAAACTGCGCAAAAAGCCACCAAAGGATCTCGATTATACAATGCAAGAACTCCACGAAAACGAGTTTAAGCGTACAGATTGCCTTTCTTGTGCAAATTGCTGTAAAACCACGGGTCCATTATTTACGGATAAAGATATAAGTAGGATTTCCAAGCATTTTAGGATGAAGGAGTTTGATTTTATTGCTGCCTACCTGCGCATAGATGAAGACCAAGATTATGTCCTACAATCTACACCTTGTACCTTTTTAGGGGCAGATAATTATTGTTCCATCTATGATGTAAGACCTAAAGCCTGCCGGGAATTCCCGCACACAGATCGCAAAAAGTTTCAACAAATAAGTAATCTCACTCTAAAAAATGTGGCGATGTGCCCCGCTGCTTTTAATATAGTAGAGGAAATGAAAAAAAGGATAAGGTTGTAGTGAATAGGTGTTGATGGATGGCAAAAAATAAACTTTCCAATAAAAACATCGGCAGCATTGAACTCTATTTGGTATCGCCCCGAGGGCTACTACTCACCGCCAGTCCCTCGTTGATTATCAGTCTTGTAACTCTAACTCCCTAATAATTAACCCTTTTTTGCCTCTTCCCAGAAAATATCCATTTCTGCAAGGGTCATATCTGATAGTGATTTGCCCATCCCCTTAGCTTTAGCCTCGAGGTATTGAAATCGTTTTATAAATTTTTTATTGGTGCGCTCCAGAGCACTCTCTGGATCTACCTTTAAGAATCGAGCATAATTAATCATTGAGAACAGTACATCCCCAAACTCGGCTTCAATAGTATCTTGATTTTGTGCCGTAATCTCTTCTTGAAGCTCGTTAAGTTCTTCTTTTACCTTTTCAAAAACTTGCTGAGGCTCTTCCCAGTCAAAGCCTACCCCAGAAACTTTATCTTGAATTCTACTTGCTTTTACCATTGCTGGTAGTCCTTTAGGTACACCTTCCAAAACTGATTTTTTACCTTCCTTCAGTTTGAGTTTTTCCCAGTTGCGCTCTACCTCTTTTGCATCTTTTACATCTACATCTCCATAAATATGTGGATGACGGCTTACAAGTTTATCTGAAATAGAATTTGCGACCTCTGCAATATCAAAATCATTGGTCTCGCTTCCTATTTTTGCATAAAATACGATGTGTAAAAGAAGATCGCCGAGTTCTTTTTTTATTTCCTCTAGATCATTATCCAGTATGGCATCACCCAGTTCATAAGTTTCTTCTATGGTAAGATGTCTTAAACTCTGCATCGTCTGTTTTTTATCCCAAGGACATCCTGCGCGGAGCTCATCCATTATGGTAAGTAACCTATCAAATGCCTGTAGCTGACTTTCTCTTGTATTCATAGCGTTCTTTTTGGGTCAGCTTCAAGTGTTAAAACTGACGATGGTAATTTTTTTGAGTTTTATGACGCCCTTACATTTTCGCGAAAGCGTAACACTTTTCATAAAACTAGAAAAGCCCTTACGATACTATGGTAAGGGCTCTTTTACATTTAAAAAACCTTATAAACTATTCTTCCTCTCCAGAAGAATCTGGTGCTTCAGAAAAGTCTAGCATATCCTGCGCCTGCAATATATTATACCACTGTACCACTTTTTTGATGTCGCTGGCATACACGCGGTCTTCATCATAATCTGGTAAAATATTAAAGAAAAATTCTTCTAGCTCGTCCTTAGAAACCTTGTGGCTTATAGTGGGCTCTCCGTTTTCCTTCTCTTTGATTTTTTGAAGTACTTCTCTTAGAGGCACTTCTGCAGTAAGCGTATAAATCGCGATTTCAGAAAGCAGGCTCACATTATGTCGCACGCCCACTGTGATGCGCTTTTTATCTATTAATGACTCTGCTACAAAACCGCTACGTGTCTGTGTGTGTAACTTATATATTCCTGGCTTTCCTGATATGGCCAAAACTTTTTCTAAACTCATATATTTTCTAATTGGGTCGCAAAGATGCACCTTGTCGGGCATAATTACAAATAAGATTAATTTCTTGTAACGTCGGTTTGACGCTTATCGCTTTTTTGACATTGCAGGGAAGTGCATTTTATAATCTGCACTGCACTTTCCTTTTGTAATATTAGAGAGCTTACTCTTGATCAAACGTTTCTTTAAACTCGATAACTTGTCTGTAAAAAGTATTCCTTCTATATGATCATACTCATGCTGGATTACCCTTGCAATGAGACCATCATACGTTTCTGTATGGACTTTAAAATCTTCATCTTGATAGGTTATGGTCACCTCTGGTTTTCTAAAAACATCTTCGTTTATCCCTGGTATGCTCAAGCATCCTTCAGAAAATGGCCACTCCTCGCCTTCTTCACTTAAAATAACGGGATTGATAAATGCCTTTTTGAAATTTGCTAGTTGCTTTTGCTCTTCTTCAGAATAACTATCATCTTCAGAAAATGGGGATGTATCTACTAGAAAAAGTCTTATTGCCAGGCCTATTTGAGGAGCGGCAAGGCCTACTCCGTGGGCATTGTACATAGTCTCCCACATATTTTCCAGAAGTTCATCCAGTTTAGGGTACGCTACTACAATATCTTTTGCTTTCTTTTTTAGTACGGGATGTCCGTAAGCCACAATGGGTAAAATCATACTACTTATTATAAAGGTAATCTTGTAAAATTATTGTTGCACTTATTTGATCTACAAGTGCTTTATTACGTCTTTTTTTCTTGCCTATCCCACTGTCTATCATCGTTTGAAAAGCCATCTTAGACGTAAAACGCTCATCTTGGCGTATTATGGTGAGCGCGGGAAATAGTTTTAGTGCGCTTTCGCGAAATTTTAATATCTCCACCTCGACATCGCTAGGCTCATTATTGAGACGTTTTGGCTCGCCTAAAACCATCGCTTCTACTTTTTCATTCTCAAAATAATCTTTTAGAAAAGGGAGCAGATTTTTAGTCTCAACCGTGGTAAGCCCTGAAGCTATAAGTTGCATCTCATCTGTAACCGCAATTCCCGTGCGCTTTGTTCCGTAATCGATTGCAATAATGCGCGCCATAGGTTTATTTTGGCGGCAAAAATACAAAACAGTAGATAGAATACTATCAAAACAAACCAGATTTAGGTACGAGCGCAAAAAGTTAGTATCCTCTCAAAATAAAACCGCATAAATAGAGATATCAGGACAGTGTAAATGAGTGTGAAGTTTTATCTTTGGGTGAGAGTACATTGATATTACATAACATATAGAACACGATTTATATATATGAAACAACTACAAAATTTAATAGAAGACGCTTGGGATGACCGTACATTACTCACAAACCCAATTACTATAAATGCAATACGCGAGGTAGTAGATATGCTAGATCGCGGCACTTTAAGGGTTGCTGAGCCTACCGACAGTGGCTGGAAAGTAAACGAGTGGATAAAAAAGGCTGTAGTACTCTACTTCCCTATCCAAAAAATGGAAACCCTAGAATCTGGTATTTTTGAGTATCACGATAAAATTCCTCTTAAAAGAGATTATGAGAATAGAGGAATCCGTGTGGTACCTAATGCGGTGGCACGTCACGGAGCTTATATTTCTAAAGGTGTGATCCTTATGCCTAGCTATGTAAACATTGGTGCTTATGTAGATGAGGGAACTATGGTAGATACGTGGGCGACAGTAGGTAGTTGTGCTCAGATTGGTAAAAATGTACACTTAAGCGGTGGTGTAGGTATAGGCGGCGTTTTAGAACCGCTACAAGCATCTCCCGTAATTATAGAAGACGGAGCATTTATAGGTTCTAGATGCATTGTTGTAGAAGGAGTGCACGTAGAAAAAGAGGCAGTACTGGGGGCCAATGTGGTCCTTACAATGAGTACTAAGATTATAGATGTGACCGGCGACGAACCTGTAGAAACTAAAGGGCGCATTCCTGCTCGTTCTGTAGTGATTCCTGGTAGTTATGCAAAAGAATTTGCAGCAGGTACTTATAATGTGCCTTGTGCACTCATCATAGGGAAGCGCAAAGAAAGCACCAACAAAAAAACTTCACTTAACGAGGCACTAAGAGAATATGACGTAGCTGTTTAAATTGGTAGTTGGTAGTTGGTAGTTGGTAGTTGGTAGTTGGTAGTTGGTAGTTGGTAGTTGGTAGTTGGTAGTTGGTAAAATGAAAAAAATCTGGCTACATTGGCTCTAGTAAGACACAAGAGTTATCAAAATCTATTTTTTATCTCGTGGTATTTAAGATGTACTACCTAGTAAGTTTCAACGCTAAGTAAAATTAAAATAACCGTAGAATCATTCTAAAGTGAAATTCCTCATTATTCAGCATAAAATGATAGGCGACGTACTCACGTCGTCTATTTTATGCGAAGAGCTTAAGGAGCGCTATCCGGAAAGTTCAATCCACTACTTAATAAATAGTCATACCCAGCCCGTAGTAGAAAATAATCCGTTTATAGATAAGCTTATCTTATATACTCCCGAGATGGAGAAAAGTAGGGGCCTAAAGAAACAGCTCCGTACTTCAATTGCAAGCGAGCAGTATGACGGTGTTATAGACGTTTATTCAAAAATAGGGAGTGCCCGTATCGCTAGGGCTTCTAAAGCTCCTATAATTGCTGGATATAAAAAATGGTATACAAAGCGAGCATATACACATCTGTTCCAGTATCATCTAGAACCTAAAACAGAGGCAGGAGTAGCCATCGAGAATAGGATGAAAATGCTCGAAGCGATCGCTCCTGATGTTCCACTCGCTAGAAAACCTACAATATACTTAACAGAAGATGAGATCGCTTTCGCGAAAATGGAGTTTAAAAAACATCATATAGCTCCCTCAACACCGGTCTTTATGATCTCCGTTCTAGGTAGCGCGTCTGACAAAACCTATCCCTTAAATTATCTCGCGACATTACTGGATCACATTGCTCAAGATTTTGACGGAACTTTATTGTTTAACTATATTCCAAAACAGTTACAAGAAGTAGAATATCTTATTGCCTTATGCTCTGAGAAAACACGATCACTTATAAAGAAAGATCTTTACGGAAAAAGTTTACGTGATTTTATGGCACTTACCTCCCAATGCACTGCCCTTATAGGAAATGAAGGGGGCGCCATCAATATGGCTAAGGCTATTAACGTACCCACATTTGCAATTTTCTCCCCGTGGATTCTTAAAAAAGCGTGGGCTCTTTATGAAAACGAACAAAATGTAGCCATACATTTGAGTGATGTTCAACCTGAAATTTATGAACGTAAATCACTCAAAGCGATAAAGAACAAAACAACGTTTTATTACAAAAAACTAGTACCAGAAGTCATCATACCTAAGCTCGATACCTTTCTTGAACGTGTTTCTAATTGAACCGGTCCCTAGGAAACTTGTAAAACACGCCAATAAAAAAATAACAGTGATATAAACCATCGGTGTGGGAATTGAATCCTATGTCCTATGGGATATCGCTGCGATTAAAGTTCGTCCTTTCCTTTTTCAATACCGTGGTAAGTAAAACCGAAACCCTTTTTCTTAGTGTTTTTACGTATGGCGCTATTTACTGCTAGGGCTTTCTCATTTATATAACCCCTACTATGCTCAAGATGGATGCATACTGCGCTATATCTTATTTGTTTAGCCTTAACACCTATATTGATAAGTCGTTCTCCCATTTCCCTGTCTTCCCCACCGTATTGCATACGCTCGTCAAAACCGTTAACAGAAAATATATCTTCTTTCCACCCGCTAGCATTATGACCGTTCCAGCTAGGTGTGGTAGGTGTAAGCGTATTTAATAAACTAGCCACACCTTTATCTGCCGTGATCTTTTGATTTTTGATAGACGTCTTGAGCCCTCTTTCTTTAAGCCAGTCTAATTCAAAACATTTTTGTTTTTCTATATCTTCTACTGTTATTTCTTGAGAGATCTCGAGGGGTAGCTTAAAGTATCCTCCGGAAAGGAAGTACCCTTTCTTTCTGTGTTTTAAATGTTGTGACAGAAAATCATTTTTAGGAATACAATCCCCGTCTGTAGTAAGAATATAAGTTGCGTTGCAGGCTTTAAGGGCCTTATTGAGAATTTTGGTTTTTTGAAACCCATCATCCTCTTGCCATACGTGTATCAATTCTACAGGAAAGTCTTTCTTAAATTCTATTATCAGATCTTGTGTTTCCTTCCCAGATCCATCATCTGCTATAATTATCTCAAAATCTGTAGTATTCTGACATTTGTAACCCCAGAGCGTTTTTTTTAACCACTCAACAGAATTGTAGGTGCTAATAATTACTGATATAGAAGGTGAGTTTTTCATAGGTATGATTTCAAAATTACACTTTTTATTGTAAAAAAAAAGGTAGTAGATTTGTCTCTACCCCCAGATATGGAGAAACTCACAGCAATAATTACAACCAAGGACGAACAGCATAATATCCGTGAGGTATTAACCTCTGTTTCTTTTGCTGATGAAATCATCGTGGTAGACTCTTTTAGCACTGATAAAACGGTTGAGATTGCTCTAGAGTTTACAGATAAAGTGTTGAGCCACAAGTATAATTACCCTTCAGATCAAAAAAACTGGGCAATCCCCCAAGCTACGCACCAATGGATCCTTCTACTTGATGCAGATGAGAGAGTGACGACAGCACTGGAAGCAGAAATTAAGGGGATTTTAAGAAACCCACCTACAGACAGTACGGTTGCCTACTGGATCTATAGATCAAACTCATTTATGGGAAAACCCGTACGTTACAGTGGCTGGCAAAATGATAAGGTCATACGTCTCTTTATGCGTGATAAGTGCCGCTATGAGGACAAAATGGTACACGAAGAGATTGAAGCCGAAGGTGACGTAGGTTTCTTAAAAAACAGGCTTACCCATAACACCTACGTGACCATAGACAGTCATTTGGAGAAGCTTAATAAATATGCCGCTTGGCAGGCAAGGGATTATGATAAATTTACGAATAGGCTAACTCCCTTTCATTTTATTGTCAAACCGCTGTGGAGTTTTTGTAAGCATTACTTCATACAACAAGGCTTTAGAGATGGTGTGGTGGGAGTTACTATCAGTTGGCTCCAGGCGTATGCGGTTTTTATCCGCTATGTAAAGCTTTGGTTGTATAGACGTGGGTTGAAGTAATTTTTTTTACAAAAAATTTAATCCTAACCACCAGTTTAAACAATAGCAATATATTACACCAGTCCCTAATATTAGTAGGTAAGACCAGGTGATTTCAATACCTTTTAAATCTTTGAAAATAGATCTAAGAGAATCTGTATTCGCCACTTCTACTTTTGTATTTGCGATTAAATCACCAAGCCTTCTTTCAGGATTTATGAAGCAAACAATTCCCTCAACAGGCCAAAGTAAAAAAATCGTAAGATTACGCAAAAAGCACTTAAAAGGTTCTGCTTCCAATCCAGTTGAGTTATCTACAACTCGATAGCCTAGTATCCTCTTGCCTGGAGATTTTCCTTTAAGGATATCCTTGTTCAGGTATACAAAAACAAAAAAGAAGAACACAAAAGAATTTATATAAGCCTTAATTTCGAGTTGAAAATAATCCGTTACTATGTCAAAGACTATTGACGATATTACTATCAAAGATCCCATTACAAAATGGTCTATTAGCACAGAAAAAATTCTTAGGACCCTTTTATTTGATCTTAAAAGATCTGATAAGAAATTAGATAGAAAGCCGCGATCCATTCTCGTCATAATAAATACCTCATTCCTTAAATCGATTAAGTTACGGTAATTCACATTTTCGCGAAAGCGTAACGATCACCCCATAATTTTTACGAGTGCCTCTTTCAATAGATCATTTCCTGCAAAGGGGCTCGCCCCAACTCCTTTACTCTTCACATCCAGATCCCTAATTATAGAAATACAGGAACTCACCTTTTTCATAGGATAATTGCGGGCAGCAGTAACATATTCATCGACAAAGTAAGGACCTATTCCTAATGCCTTTGCAACGGTAAACTTATCTTTTTTAGGAAGACCGTGATATTTGAGAAGATTTGCAAATAAAATATAGAGCGAAGAAACCGTCAGTACTAGAGGATTGTCCTTAGGATTTTGAGTAAAATACTGGGCAATGCGCTGCGCTTTTACCACATCACGCTCTGCAATTGCCTTGCGAAGCTCGAAACTATTAAAATCCTTACTAATACCTATATTTTCTTCTATAGCCTCAGGAGTAATCTCGCTTCCTTCGGGTAAAATGAGTATTAATTTATTGAGCTCATTACTTACTTTACTAAGGTCATTACCTAGGTAGTCTACTAGAATTTGAGCAGCCTTAGGATTAATATGGTATCCCTTATCTATGAGTACGCGTCTGATCCAATCTCCTACTTTATTTTCGTAAAGCTTCTTGTTTTCATAGAGGACCCCGTGCTTTTTCAAAGCTTTGGCAAGGCTCTTTCGACCATCCAGTTTTTTATACTTGTAACATATTACAAGAACGGTACTGGGTTGAGGGTTTTCTACATAGCTTGTGAGTTTTTCTATAGTGCGCGAGAGATCCTGAGCTTCTTTTACAATCACCACTTGACGTTCTGACATCATCGGAAAACGTTTTGCGTTGCTCACGATATCCTCTATGGTAACATCCCTACCGTATAAAATAACTTGGTTAAACCCTTTCTCTGCTTCATCCAGCACATATTCTTCTATATAATCAGAAATCTGATCTATAAAATAGGGCTCTTCCCCGCTTAAAAAATAAATAGGCTTTATGTGGCCGCCTTTAATATCTTCAACTAGTTGTTTTGCTTCTTGCACAGTTGGGATTGCTTTGTAGAAATGGTATTTTGCGGTATGGAAAAACTAAACTTTCCCGCCTTTAACTTTAGGTTCAAAAGTAGCGAAAACAAACCGGTTATTTTTGACCCCATCCGTAAAAAATTTGTGGTACTCACCCCAGAAGAATGGGTGAGACAGCACACCTTGCACTATTTATTTGAAATCAAAAAATACCCCAAAAGTCTTATAAACGTTGAGAAGGAAATAAAAGTGGCAGACACAAAAAAACGCTATGACATCGTTATTTTTAATCCAGATGGTTCCCTCCTACTCATAGTAGAATGCAAAGCTCCCCAAATTACGATCGATCAAAAAACCTTTGACCAAATTGCCCGATATAACCTGTCTTTGAAGGCAGAATACCTTATGATCACTAATGGACTGAGCCACTATTACTGTCAGATGGACTATGAGCGGGAGCGATATGATTTTTTGAGAGAAATTCCTAACTACCGTAGGGATTAAAAATTTTTACGCTTTCGCGAAAGCAGATACCCACAAAACCCTTTTATTTGCAACGTGAAAACCGCAATAGTCATACTTAACTGGAATGGAAGGGATCTCTTAGAAAGATTCCTCCCTAGCGTGGTTGAAAACAGCCGTCATATTGCAGAAATTTATGTGGCAGATAATGCCAGTACAGACGACTCCGTTTCCTTTGTTAAAGATCAGTATCCTCAAGTAACACTTATCGTTAATGAAGCAAATGGTGGATACGCCCGAGGTTACAATGATGCGCTCAAACATATAGAGGCAGATTTATATGTACTGCTCAATAGTGATGTACAGGTAAGTAGTGGATGGCTAGAGCCAATGGTCAATCTTTTTGAAAACACCGAAAATCTGGGCGCTGCACAACCTAAAATAAAAGATCTTAACAACCCTGAGTATTTTGAGTATGCAGGTGCTGCTGGAGGATTTTTAGATTTTATGGGCTATCCCTATTGCAGAGGTAGGGTTTTTGATACTTGTGAGAAGGATCGTGGTCAGTATGATGATACGATAGAGGTTCAGTGGGCCAGCGGGGCTTGCCTATTCATAAGAGCTGAAGCCTTCTGGACCTCTGGAGGATTAGATGAAACGTATTTTGCACACCAGGAAGAAATAGACCTTTGCTGGCGACTTAAAAACAACGGGTGGATACTAGTAGCGAGCGGAGCAAGTGAAGTGTTACATCTAGGCGGAGCTACCCTAGCCTCTTCTAATCCTATAAAGACTTTTTATAATTTTAGAAACAGCCTCTTTTGCATTGTTAAGAACGTAGGGGGATTTAACGCTTTTCTAGCGATCATTTGTAGGTTACTACTAGATGGCGTTGCTGCAATCAAATTTCTCTTAGAAGGTAAGCCTAAGCATCTTCTTGCAATTCTAAAATCGCACGGTAGTTTCTACTATCATTTACCATATCTCTTGGCCAAAAGAAAACGTCTCACCCAAAGCGCTAGTTACCACAACCTAACTTCCATAGTATGGGCTTATTACGTAAAGAAACAGAGAACTTTCGATATATTGAACAGTAAACCATAAATTACTGTTAACACTCCCTGAGTGGTCATCGCTTTTTATACATTTACGATATAATCTTAAACCTAAAATTATAATGAAACGACTAATAATGGCCGCATTTGCGGGATCACTCTTACTGACTTCTTGCGTTTCTAAAAAGCAATTTTCTGCATTAGAAGCAAAGCAAAGAGAAACTCAAGATCTTCTTAACTCTGCTACTAACAAACTAAATGTTTGTCTTGAAGAAAAAGCTACAGCTATGGCCAGTGCCAATGCTTACAAAGATCAAATCACAACGTTGAAAGAAAATAATGCAGCTCTGATAAACACTCAAGGCAACTTGACTACTTTATCTCAGAAGGGTGCAGAAAATATTGAGAAATCTCTTGAGCAACTTAAAGAGAAAGACTTACAAATTAGAACAATGCGCGATGCACTTACTAGAAAAGATAGTGTAACTCTAGCATTAGTAACAAGTCTTAAAGGCGCTCTTGGAAATCTTGCAGATGAAGATATCGAAGTAAACGTAGAGAAGGGCGTAGTGTACGTTTCTATATCTGATAAACTTTTATTTAAAAGTGGCAGATACGATGTAACAGATCGCGCTAAAGAAGTTCTAGGGAAGGTGGCGACTGTAGTAAAAGCAAAACCGGATATCGAGTTTATGGTAGAGGGACACACAGATAGTAAGCCTATCAGCAATGGCGTTATTCAGGACAACTGGGACCTTTCTGTAAAACGTGCTACCTCTGTAGTGAGAATTTTACAAAACGATTTTGGAGTACCACCAGAGCGTATGGTTGCAGCAGGACGTAGTTACTATGTACCACTATCCAGCAATGATACTGACGAAGGAAGAGCTCGCAACAGACGTACGCGTATAGTAGTACTTCCTAAACTTGACCAATTCTATAAAATGGTTGAAGACGGTATGAAAGCAGCTCCAAAGGGCTAATTCCGAAAATATAGATACATGTAAATCCACCTCTAGCGAGGTGGATTTTTTTATACGTACTACTCATTAATTTTTTAAGGAATACCTCATAACAGCTTTATTTCATCGTTCAAATACTCAATTTGTACGTTTAAATGTTAAATTTTTGCGCTGTTTATCGAATATAGTCCTAAATGAATCGCTCTAAATGATTTTGCGCTTACTTTAGTATCACCCAAAAATCATTTACAACTATGAAGCACATTACTCTACTACTATCTTTATTGATATTCTTTACCGTAAACGCTCAAATTCCTGCAAAGCAGAAACAAGCTCTTATAGATCTTTATGAGGCAACAGACGGAGACAATTGGAAAAATTCTTGGAATTTGCAAGAATTACCTGAAGCTTGGAAAGGTGTAACGATCATAAATAATAACGTTTTAGCCATTAGTTTAGAAGATAATAATCTCGTGGGAGCATTACCTTCTTCACTTGGAAACCTTGAGTCCCTTAAGGTTTTAAATCTTCACAATAATAAGATCAATGGTTCCATACCTTCTGAACTTTCCAAGATAGCAGGGTTAAAATCTATAAACTTATCAGTAAATGAAATTAGGGGGTATATTCCACCAGAACTTACTCAGCTTAAGAGATTAGAATATTTAGTTCTCTTCTTTAATAAATTAGAAGGCACGTTGCCTTCAGACCTAGGAAACTTGGTCAACTTGAGAAAATTAAGCCTTTATGGTAATAATTTAGAAGGGGAGCTTCCTAAGTCGATAGTTCACCTCTCAAAAATAAGAGATATTCAGGTAAGCAGTAATAACTTAAGTGGCGAAATTCCTTTTGGACTCTCTACGTTACCAGAGCTTGAGAGATTGAGCCTTATAGATAACAAATTTAGTGGTGATCACTTCTTAGCCATTGACACTTTAAAGGAATTAAAAGATCAGGAAAAAGCAATAATAGTTAGACCAACCACCGCCGTAACAGGTGGTCAATAAGATACTAAGCCAGTCTTAGTATAACCCCAAATCTTTTTTAGATTTAGTTAAGAGCCTCCTTTACGGGAGGTTTTTTTATTGTTAAATTTCTAGGCTTCCTTTTCCTTCTCGTATGAGTATGGGCTCGTCTCCTGTAAGATCTATAACCGTAGAGGCCACGTTGTCACCATATCCCCCATCAACAACTACGTCAACGAGTTTCTCCCATTTTTCAAATATAAGCTCAGGATCGGTCATATATTCTATGACCTCATCCTCGTCATAGATAGATGTAGAGATGATTGGATTTCCTAAAGCACGTACAATAGCTTGGGTAATACTATTATCCGGAACCCTTATCCCTACTTCTTTTTTCTTTTTAAAAACAGAAGGAAGATTATTGTTACCTGGTAATATGAACGTATAAGGACCTGGAAGGGCTCGCTTAAGAATTTTAAAAGTCTTTGTATCAATCTGCCTTACATAGTCAGAAAGATTACTTAAATCTGGACAAACAAAAGAAAAATTTGCTTTCTCAAGTTTCACTCCTTTTATAAGAGCTACCTTTTCTAAGGCTTTTATATTAGTAATATCACAACCTAAAGCATACACGGTATCACTAGGATATATTACTAAACCTCCGTCACGTAGTATTTTTGCTATATACTGTATATCCTTTGAATTAGGATTCTCAGGATACATTTTTATAAGTTCAGCCATAAGATTGTGATTTAATAGATTCGATAGTAGTAAAGGTAGCTTTTAAAATCCTTAATCTGCTCTTTCTACCTCACTCTCAAGTTTAAGTACGTTCCCTCCATCTTCCTGCTCTATGTATAACGCTTTGTTTCCTTCCTCGCCTTTTCTGGTTACCTCATTACCCTCAATAGTGCGAGTTACTTCTTTAGTAAATGTAGATTTCACTTTTCCTTCTGCAGTGCCGTTTCCCCACTTCCATGTTACTTTTGTTCCTTCTTTTATCATTGTGTAAGTTTTTAGTTGTCTTAAAATTACCGCTTTCGCGAAAATTTTACCGATCAAATAACTCCTTCTTAACATAAAAACATAGTTAACGCGTTAATCTCTTAAAGAACTTTATAATGAAATATGTAATCTCTATTACAATTGCGCTCTTGGTAGCCTTTTGTGCACTCTCTTGTTCTACGACCGATGAGGAAGTCGTTATTTCTGATGATACTTCAGAAACACCTCCTGAAGAGCCCATTGTTTTAGAAGCCCTTACGCTATTTAATGTGTCCTATGGAGATCATCCGGAGCAGGTTTATGATATCTATCTTCCTGCAGGTAGAGATGCAACAAAGACCAAAACAATCATACTCGTACACGGTGGAGGTTGGACGGAGGGCGATAAAGAAGATGTAAATGGTTTTATATCACTTGTCCAAACCACAAACCCAGATCACGCTATTGTAAATATAAATTATGTACTCGCACAACCTCCATCTGTGCCTGCATTCCCAAATCAGTTTGAAGATCTTGGAGCAGTCATAGATCAGCTAAATACTACGCATCAAGAACTGAGTTTTAAAAACGAATATGGTTTGGTAGGTGTAAGCGCAGGTGCTCATATAGCGATGATGTATGACTATACTTATGATACGGACGATCAAGTAAAATTTGTTGCAAACATAGTGGGACCTTCAGATTTTACAGATCCATTTTATGCAGATCAACCCAATTTTGACCTGTACGTTGCTGGTCTGGTAGATGAAAGTGCATATCCAGATACTACTGACTATGCAACCGTTTTAAGCCCTGCTCAAATAGTATCTGAAATGGCAAGCCCAACGTTGTTATTCTACGGCAATCAAGATCCTCTCGTACCTCTTACTAATGGACAGCGCTTAGATACCGGCTTGGCAAATGCAGATGTAGAGAGATTATTGACTATCTATGACGGAGGCCACGGCAACTGGAGTCCTGCGAGTTACCTCGATGTTCAACAAAAAATTACCGTATATATAGAGACCTACCTCCCTATAGATTAACTACTTTTTTATGGATAAGATTTTCTTTTGATGTGAGGATGTGTGGATGTGTGGATGTGTGGATGTGTGGATGTGTGGATGTGTGGAATTTAAAAATAAAAATACCTCCTCAATAATATAAGAAGGTATTTTTAAAAGGATTACTTTTTCAAGGTTACATTTTCGCGAAAGCAAAAATATGATAGATATAGAATCTGCTATCTTCTTGGTAAATCCCCGTCTCCGTCTTTGAGAGGTAAGAGTGAACTTCCCGTCAAATATTTGTCTATATAATGCGCCGCCTGGCGACCTTCTGAAATTGCCCATACTATGAGCGACTGACCTCTACGCATATCTCCAGCGGTAAAAACGCCTTCTACATTTGTACTATAATCTGAGGTACCAGCCTTGACATTACCGCGCATATCAGTCTCTAAATTGAGCTGATCAATTAACGTTTTCTCAGGTCCTGTAAAACCTAATGCGAGTAGCGCCATATCACATTTCCATTTTTTTTCTGATCCAGGTACCTCCTTGAGCGTTGGTCTTGCACTGCCTGGCTCCTTAATCCACTCTACTTCTGAGGTGATCAGTCCTGTAAGATTTCCTTCCTTATCTCCTATAAATTCTTTTGTAGAAATACTAAAAACGCGCTCTACACCTTCCTTATGTGAGGAACTTGTGCGCAAACGCATAGGGTAATATGGCCAGGGTTGCTCTTCTGGGCGATCTATAGTGGGCTTATATAAAATTTCAAAGTTTACGACTTCTTTGGCTCCCTGACGGTTTGAGGTACCTATACAATCTGATCCAGTATCTCCACCACCTATGACAATGACAGATTTATCAGTCGCTGTAATTTCATCTTCCCATTGGGAGTACCCATCTTGGCGCTCGTTATTCTGCTTAAGAAAATCCATTGCCTGATAAACACCTTTAAGATGTGCTCCCTTGATAGGGATATTACGTCTTACGGTTGCCCCTCCACATAAAACAATGGCATCAAATTCGCTTTTAAGTGTTTCTACACTTACGTTTTTCCCTACGTGAGCATTCGTCTCAAAAACGATCCCTTCCTCCTCCAGAACATTTATGCGGCGATCAATAACGCTCTTTTCCATTTTAAAATCAGGAATCCCATAGCGTAAAAGTCCGCCCACTTTTGCATCACGTTCAAACACGGTTACGGTGTGACCAGCCCTATTGAGCTGCTGCGCAGCGGCCAATCCGCTAGGACCAGACCCTATAACCGCAACCGCTTTGCCTGAACGTGTAGCTGGAGGTTGTGCCACAATCCATCCTTCTTCAAAGGCACGCTCTGCAATATTTTTTTCTATATTTTCTATACTTACAGGATCTTCATTTATACCTAATACGCAGGCCTCCTCGCAAGGGGCAGGGCATAATCGTCCTGTAAATTCTGGAAAGTTGTTAGTAGCGTGCAAGATTTTTGCTGCTTCTTGCCAGCGACCCTTATAAACTGCATCGTTAAAGTCTGGTATAAGATTACCCAGTGGACAACCCGAATGACAAAATGGGATACCACAATCCATACATCTTCCTCCCTGCTTTTTAAGAGCGCCTTCATCTAAGGGAACTGTAAATTCCTTATAGTTCTTTAACCGCTCTTCTACGGGTATATACTTTTCATCTTCTCTCTGGTAATCTAAAAACCCTGTTATCTTCCCCATAAACGTTCACTTTAATTTCCGCAATGCAGAAATCTTATTTTTATTATATTTTAAAATAGCGAGCATGGTATCTCACAATTATAAGCATCCCATTCTATTATTTGACCTCAAGCGTCCCCGTTATGATTTTACGGAAGCTTCTTCTTCTAATCTCAGTAGTGCCTGGCGGTATTCTTCTGGGAACACTTTCGTGAAATTTTTTATTTCCGATTCCCAATGTTCTAATAGTCGTTGAGCTAATGGAGAAAGCGTGGCATTGTAATGGTTTTCAACCAAGTCTCTCAATTCCTTCTTATCCTCTGCCGTTTCTACATCTAAGAAATTAAGGCCTTCAGCATTAGATTTTCGTGCAAGCGTACCCTCACTATCATATACATAAGCGATTCCTCCACTCATCCCTGCACCAAAGTTACGCCCTACAGCTCCTAAAATGACGGCAATTCCTCCCGTCATATACTCACAACCGTGATCTCCTATACCTTCTACCACCGCCGTTGCTCCTGAGTTTCGCACACAAAAACGTTCTCCAGCTTTACCATTTATATAAGCTTCTCCAGAGGTTGCACCATAAAATGCCACGTTCCCTATGATCACATTATCTTCTGGTACAATGGTCGCCTCGACGGGAACCTTAACAATAATTTTTGCGCCTGATAGTCCTTTTCCTATATAATCATTTGTGTTTCCAGTCACTGCAAGCGTGAGACCAGCGGTCGCAAAGGCTCCAAAACTCTGACCTGCAGATCCCTCAAAATTAATTTTTAAGGTATTTTCTGGTAGGCCTTGAGAGCCATAAATTTTTGAGATCTCGTTACTGAGTATCGCACCTACCGCCCTATCTTCATTAGTAATTTTGAGATCTAATGTGGTCTTCTCTTTTCTGAAGAGTGCGGGATGCGCCTGCGATATAATCTTAAAGTCAAGTGCTTTCTCAAGGTCGTGATCCTGCTTTTCTGTGTTATATAATGGCTGACCTTCCCTAGTTTTTACCTTATGGAGTATGGGAGAAAGATCAAGACCTGCGGCTTTAAATTCCTCTAATGCGGTGCTGCGATCAAGTTTTTGCACTTGACCTACCATCTCATTTACCGTTTTAAATCCTAATTGAGCCATTATTTCCCTAAGCTCCTGTGCTACGAAGTACATAAAGTTCACCACGTGCTCTGGTTTTCCTTTAAATCGCTTACGCAATTCCGGGTTTTGGGTAGCGATACCTACTGGGCAGGTATTGAGATGACAAACTCTCATCATAATACATCCGGACGCTACTAACGGTGCGGTAGCAAAACCAAACTCTTCTGCTCCTAAGAGACAGGCTATTGCCACGTCCCGACCTGTTTTGAGCTGTCCGTCACATTCTAAACGTACACGGCCCCTAAGATCATTCAGCACCAGTGTTTGCTGAGCTTCTGCCAGTCCTAGTTCCCAAGGCAAGCCGGTGTGTTTGAGCGAAGTTAATGGCGTCGCTCCAGTTCCTCCATCGTGACCAGAGATAAGAATTACATCTGCTTTTGCTTTTGCAACTCCCGCCGCTACAGTACCCACGCCTACTTCTGAAACGAGTTTTACATTGATACGAGCTTCTCTATTTGCAGATTTTAAATCATAAATAAGTTGTGATAAATCTTCTATAGAATAAATATCGTGGTGTGGTGGTGGAGATATAAGCCCCACGTATGGTGTAGAGTTACGCGTTTTTGCAATTTCTGGGTTTACTTTTGCCCCTGGTAACTGCCCTCCTTCTCCAGGTTTTGCACCTTGAGCCATTTTGATTTGGATCTCTGTGGCGTTTGTTAAGTAGTTAGAAGTTACCCCAAAACGTCCTGAAGCAACTTGCTTTATGGCACTATTTTTCCAATCTCCATTGACATCCTTATAGAACCTTGCTTGATCCTCTCCACCTTCCCCAGAATTACTCTTTCCGTCTATACGATTCATCGCAACGGCAAGTGTCTCGTGTGCCTCTTTACTTATTGATCCGTATGACATTGCGCCCGTTTTAAAACGTTTTACAATATTGGTCCACGGCTCTACTTCTTTAAGGTCTATGGGATCATAATTAGTAAACTCAAACATCCCACGAAGGGTCATTAGTTGCTTTGCCTGATTATTTACTCTGTCTGCATATTCTTTATAAATAACGGGTTTGTTACTACGTACAGATTCCTGCAGTTTTGCAATGGTCAGCGGATTAAAGAGATGACTCTCACCATCACGGCGCCAGCGATATGCGCCTCCCACTTCTAAATCAAGGTTTGCCGCTATATCTGATTTTGAATACGCTGCTACATATCTTTTACTTATTTCTTGCTCAATTTTATGCAATCCTATTCCTTGTATACGTGTAACTGTTCTTGGGAAATATTTATCTACCACTTGCTTATTGATCCCTATACACTCAAAAAGTTGAGAGCTACGGTACGAATTGAGCGTAGAGATTCCTATTTTATTCATCACCTTGAGAACCCCTTTTCCTACGGCTTTATTAAAGTTTTTAATTGCATCATCTACCGTAACACCAGCACGGTCGAGATCATCTACGCTATGCTCTATAATCTCATTTACCATATATGGATTTATAGCACTCGCACCATATGCGAAGAGTAGGGCAAAGTGATGCACTTCACGAGGCTCTGCAGACTCAATGATAATACTCAACTTACTTCGTTTTTTGTGGTTGCCTAGACCATTACTTACATAAGAACAAGCGAGTAAAGCAGGAATGGGCGCCATCGTTTCTGACGTATCTCTATCAGAAAGGATGACAATATTAGTTCCTTCATCAAGGGCATTTTCTACGTCTTGGAGGAGTTGATCTAATGCCTGCTCTATACCATTATGCCCTTTATTAATTTCATAGAGCATCGGTATAGAAGCAACGTTAAAATTGGCTGTGCTATAACTTTTTATCTTATCGAGATCCTGCTTAGAAATTACAGGGTTCTGTATTTTAAGTTTTTTACAATGCTCTTCATTTATTTCAAAAATATTAGAATCACTTCCCAAGGTGAGTGAGATATCTGTAATTAGTTCCTCACGTATCCCGTCCAGAGGAGGATTTGTAACCTGTGCAAAGAGCTGTTTAAAATAGTTATATAACAGTTGCGGTCTTTCAGATAATGCGGCAATAGGTGCATCATTACCCATTGATCCTATAGGCTCTTTAGCATTTGCAGCCATAGGCAATATAATGGTATCGATATCTTCTTGAGTATAGCCAAAAGTTACCATCCGTTTTTTGAGCGGAGCTTCTTCTAAAAATAACGGACAATCATTATAAGGGATGTCCCTTAAATGCACGAGATTTTTATCAAGCCACGCTCTATAAGGATGTCTAGTCGCGATCTCTTCCTTAATCTCTTCGTCATTTACAATACGACCTTCTGTCATATCTACAAGAAACATTTTTCCCGGTTCTAGCCTGCCGTGAAACTGAATATTCTTTGGCTCTATATCTACCACTCCTGTCTCTGAAGACATAATTACATAGCCATCTTTAGTGACCGAATATCTAGAAGGTCTCAACCCATTACGGTCCAGCAGCGCACCTATATAATCTCCATCTGTAAAAGGTATCGAAGCTGGACCATCCCAAGGCTCCATCAGACAAGAGTTAAACTCATAAAATGCTTTTTTTGCCTCAGACATATCTGGATTTTTCTCCCAAGCCTCAGGTACAAGCATCATCATTACTTCCGGCAGTGATCGACCCGTCATAAGGAGCAATTCTACTACCATATCCATAGAGGCACTATCAGATTTTTTAGGCAAGACTATAGGTAATATAGCTTTTATATCTTCTCCAAAAAGCGGACTTTCCATCAACTCCTCTCTTGCATACATTCTGGTGACATTACCCCTAAGCGTATTGATCTCACCATTATGACACATATACCTAAATGGCTGAGCAAGATCCCAAGTAGGGAACGTATTAGTAGAAAAACGCTGGTGCACAAGGGCGAGACGCGTTACCACTGTAGGATCAACAAGATCCTTGTAATAGATTTTGATGTCTGAGGGTACGAGTAAACCCTTGTAGATAATTGTTTTGGTTGAAAAACTGGGCAAGTAGAAAAAATTACTCTGTGAAAGTTTTGATGCAAAAATGGTATGCTCTGCCCTTTTTCTCGCAATAAATAAACTTAAGTTGAAAAGAAATTCCGGGGTGTGCTTTTCTTCCGCTTTCGCGAAAATATCCTTAAAATCACCCTCTCCAGGCGCCACAAAAATCTGCTTTACAAACGGCTCTGATACTGCAGCTATTTCTCCGAGCGTTGTTCGGTCTACTGGCACATCTCTCCATCCCAAAATCTTGACGCCCTGTTTTTTTAAGCTCTCTTCAAAAATACCAATACAGTAATCCCTCTGATTTTCCTTTTGTGGAAGAAATACGTTACTTACGGCATAGGAGCCTGCTTCTGGCAAATCAAATTTACATTGCGCTGCAAAATAATCGTGTGGGATATCTATGAGGATTCCGGCTCCATCTCCTGTTCGTCCATCTGCACTTACTGCTCCCCTGTGTTCTAATTTTTCCAGTATCTCCAGCGCCTTATGTATAATATCATTAGACTTTATTCCCTTAAGACTACAAATAAATCCCGCACCACAAGCATCGTGCTCAAATTCACTTAGATATAACCCTTGATCTTTTAACATAGCATTTTTTTAAGATATCCTTGACAATCGTAACACCTAAAGATATAGGGTGGTAAGCGCACTTCAAAGTCTCCCAACAATAATTATGACAATAGGAATATGAAGTCATATTTTTCCATATTCGATAATATATAGCGTCACAATTATCATATTATAAATGGGAAATGACTTGATGGAGGTCAGGAGTCCTATTAAAAATCTTCTTACCCTAAATATTAAATCAATGTATACACGAGATAAGCCCAACCTCTTCCTGCTAGCCCCGATAGAAGTGAAAATCCCACAGCGTAGCGAGGAATTGCAACGAATAGCGAGAAACGACCGTAGTAGATATTCCTATAGCTAGCGCTCCCAGAAAATTCATTTATAGTCAGTTGAGATGAAAAGTATATGATTCCTCATAACCATAAAAACTAACATTAGAAACATAAATCAAATCGAGTATGTCGAAATAATATGATGTTTATTTAATCAACCCCTCAAATTTTAGGGGGTTAAAAAAATTATATCGTAAAAATTATGAGACACCCCCTTATTTTTTTTATATTCTTAACATTTCGTATACATTTGGTTGCTTATTAACCTAAAACTGTTTGAAATGATTAAAAAAATTACACTTTTTGCAGCTGCTACGTTCTTAAGCTTATCAACATTTGCTCAGGAAGAAACGGAAGAAAAGAAAAGCTTTACCATTGAGGGAAGCGTAGATGTCTATTTCAGACAAAATATCTCTGGGCCCAATGGTGAAGACGCAATTGCTCCCGCAACATCATTTGCAAATAGAAATGGGTTTGCTTTGGGAATGGCAAACGTCATAGGCGCCTTTGAGAGCAAGGATGCAAAAGTAGGTGCTGTGGCAGATCTTGTTTTTGGGCCAAGGGGTGAGGAAGCAGTGTTCTTATCAGACCCTTCTTCAAACATAGTCAACCAGTTGTATGTCTATTGGAACGTTTCAGAGAAAGTGAAACTTACATTAGGAAATTTCAATACTTTTCTTGGTTATGAGGTGATCTCTCCTACCGCAAACTTCAACTACAGTACTTCTTATATGTTTTCATACGGGCCGTTCTCCCATACGGGTAGTAAAAGCAGACTTTGTAGTATCTGAAGATGTTACAGCGATGGTAGGGATCCTCAATCAGACGGATGCCACAGAATTCAATTTTGACAACAACTATACTCTTGGGGCTCAATTAGGATACAAAAGCACCTATCTCAATTTTCTTTACGGAAAGCAAGGAGGAAGTACAGAGAGCACGTTCCAAGTAGATCTCACTACAGGTCACGACATCTCAGATGAATTTTACCTAGGCGTAAATGCTACTTATAATGATACGGATGGTTCTGCATTTTACGGTGTGGCTCTCTACCCCCAATACAAGACTTCAGAGAGCTTCACCCTAGGTCTAAGAGGAGAGTACTTTGCTGAAACAGAAGGTGGTGTAGGTGCCATAGGCGCTTATGATACCAGTGGCGATGCATCTGTCATTGCTTTAACGCTCACAGGAAGTTATGAGGTAGGAAATCTTACTATAAAACCAGAATTGCGCTTTGATAGCACCAGTGAGGACACCTTTTTAGATACAGACCAAATGCCCTCCGACTCACTAACATCATTTCTCGTAGCGGGAATCTATAAATTTTAATACAAACCTCAATTAATATGAAAAAAATAGAAGCAATTATTAGAAAGTCGAAATTTTCGGCGGTAAAGAAAGCCTTGCACGATGTGGGCGTAAACTTCTTTTCTTACTGGGACGTAACTGGTCTCGGAAATGAGAAAAAAGGTTCTGTATATCGCGGTGTATCGTACAGCACCAGTGATATCCAGAGGAGATACCTCTCTATAGTTGTAAACGACGATTTTGAAGAAATCACGGTAAACACCATTATCGAATCTGCGAAAACTGGGGAAGTAGGTGATGGTAAAATTTTTGTGTCTGACGTGAAAGAATGTTACCGCATACGCACCGGGGAAAAAGGTGTATCAACTTTAAAATAATAACTCAACCAATATTACTATAATGGAAATTCTTACTATAAACAATGTATGGATGATGATCTGTACGGGTCTCGTTTTTTTTATGCACTTAGGCTTTGCCTTTTTAGAAATCGGACTTACTCGTCAAAAAAATACAATCAATATCCTTTTTAAAAACATATTTATAATTACTATAGGCCTATTGCTGTATTGCCTAGTAGGCTTCAATCTAATGTATCCTGGAGAATTTAATGGATTTTTAGGTTTTGCAGGTTTTGGACTTGATGCGCCTCTTAATGCGGAAGGTACACTTGATCTTGCTTATAATGAAGGGTACACCTACTGGACAGATTTCCTTTTTCAAGGAATGTTTGCTGCAACAGCGGCTACTATTGTTTCTGGAGCTGTAGCAGAGCGTATTAAAATAGGTCCATTTATGATTTTTGTGCTCTTTTACGTCGGAGTTGTTTACCCAATAGCCGGTTCTTGGAAATGGGGAGGAGGGTTTTTACAAACGTTAGACACTCCTTTCTATGATTTTGCAGGGTCAACACTGGTACACTCTGTGGGAGGTTGGGCTGCGCTAGTTGCTGTTTTCCTTTTGGGATCACGTATAGGTAAATTTGGCCCAGATGGAAAACCTCAGCCGCTACCTGGACATAATATACCACTAGCTACCGCTGGAGTTCTTATACTTTGGCTAGGATGGTTTGGTTTTAATGGAGGTTCTGTACTATCTGCAGATCCTGCGCTTACATCGCTCACGCTTGTTACGACGTCGCTTGCGGCAGCAGCTGGCGGTGTGGTAGCATTTTTAGTTTCTACCTTACGGTATAAGAATTATGACTTAACGATGTTCCTTAACGGGATCTTAGGAGGGCTTGTGGGTATTACCGCTGGTGCAGATGTAATGACGCCTACAGATGCTATCGCTATTGGTGCCATTGCAGGAGCAATTATCGTATTTGGGGTTGCCCTTGTAGATAAACTCAAACTAGATGACCCTGTAGGTGCTATCGCTGTTCACCTTATTTGTGGCATTTGGGGTACGCTAGCCGTAGGAATCTTTGGAAGCCTTGCTGGGGTAGATCAGTTTGTAAGCCAACTTATAGGAGTAGGGTCTTATGCTGCCTTCTGTATCTTATCTGCCTTTGTGATTTTAATAATTCTCAAGAAAACAGTAGGAATAAGAGTCTCTGAGAATGAAGAAATTGAAGGTCTTGATCCTCACGAGCACGGGATGAATGCATACCCAGATTTCCGTCTGAACGAGCATTAACCCTTTTTTGCCCTCAAAAAAAAGCCTCAGTTTTAAAGCTGAGGCTTTTTTATGTCTCTTTCTTAGTATTCTCTCAGATGTGTTCTATTGGTTCTCATCCGCTAGATTTCTCATATATTGCCGTACAATGGTATCTGGCTTTACCACTTTTATCGGATACAACGTTTCGTCAGGAATGTAAATTGGCATAGTAGCTAGATTACCAATAGATGGCACCTCTTCTCGACCTTTAAAAAATAGCCGATCTGTACCCACTGCATAACTCGGATCTGTTTTATTATGAAACTGTTTAATCCAATTCTTTGAAAATGGATTGGGTTGGATAGAATCAGTCTTTATGGAGGGGATCTGGGCAGATAGCAATGTGACGCATCCCAGTCCTAAACAAACCACCCATAGTTCTTTCCTCATACTAGTGGCTTTCTTATTATTTTAAATCAAAAAGACTATCTACTGCTGGATATCGCTCCACAGTAAATCCTTCTCCGTACTCCGTCCCAATAAGTCTTCCTAGGTCTCTTGCTCTATAATTAATACTGTCCTTAAAGGTTTTGCTAGATATGGGTGTATCCCCTTCCTTTGAGTCTGGATTATGAAATTGCGTCTTATATGCAAAAACTGCCTCCATTTTTTTTTCGATATAACCAGTCACATCTACTACCACATCGGGTTCTAGATTATGCCATTGTATATAATGGTAAACAAATTTTGGTCGCCATTTATCCTGCGTTACTCCCTTCCGCTCTGTCTCGATTTTTACTAGACCACTCAAGAAGCAGGCATCACTTGCTAACTTGCTTCCTTTACCGTGATCTATGTGCCTATCTGTGATAGCATTGCATAAAACCATTTCTGGTTGATATTCCCTTATAGCTTCAATAATTTTGAGTTGGCTTTCCTTATCATTTTGAAAAAAACCATCTGCAAGACCTAGGTTTTCTCTTACGGAAACTCCCAAAATCTTAGCAGAATCTGCCGCTTCCTTGTCTCGGGTCTCTGCCGTACCCCTAGTTCCAAGTTCGCCCCTAGTGAGATCCAAGATGCCCACTTTCTTGCCTTGAGCGATTTCTTTGGCTAAAGTAGCACCACAACCTAATTCTACATCATCTGGGTGTGCTCCTATCGCTAGTATATCTAATTTCATTTAATTGATTTTGATTGTTTGCTATATACAAACACCTACATTTCTTTTGTATTTCAGAATTATCTGAATTTTGAAATCTATTGAGACTTTCCAGAAGTTAAAAACTCGTCAAGAAAAACGTTTGAATTTTTCAGAAATTTAGTCTGCTACTAAAATTGCTTTCTTCAAAACTGCTTTAAGCGCTTGATCAATATCTGACATAATATCTTCCTTCTCTTCTATACCTACAGAGAAGCGAATGAGACCATCTGCTATCCCTTGCTTGGCACGTTCTTCTTCACCGAGTAAGAAATGTGATGTCTGCGCAGGGCAAAGCATCGTACTCTCTACTCCCGCCAGGCTCATAGAAGGCTTTATAAGTTTTAAAGCCTTTTGAAATTCCTCTGCATCTATATGGGAAGCCAGTTCAAAAGACATCATCCCACCAAAGCCTTTCATTTGTTTTTTTGCTAACTCATAATTGGGATGCGACTTGAGACCAGGATAATACACACGGTCTATTTCATCCTTTTTATCTAACCATTTTGCTAATTTCTTAGCATTTTTATTTTGTGCATTTACCCGTAGCGCCATTGTTTTCATACTGCGCTCCAGCATCCATACAGTCATATCGCTAAGGCTACCACCTAGATTTTTTGCAAGGTGCCATATCTGGTCTATATGGTCCTGACTAGCGGCTACTGCCCCTGCGCAGATATCACTATGCCCTCCCATATATTTAGTTGCGCTATGTATAATTATATCGATCCCAAAATCCTTAGGATTCTGATTGATGGGAGATGCAAAGGTGTTATCAATCATCGTTACAATGCCGTGTTTTTTGGCAAGTGCAGAGACCATTTCCATATCTGTAACTTTCATTAGCGGATTAGACGGTGTCTCTATGTAGATTACTTTAGTTTTTGGGGTGATCGCTTTCGCGAAAGCGGCCTCACTTAAATCCTCAGTAAAAGAATAACTGATTCCGTATTTTTTGAACTCTTCCACCACGAGATTATAGGTACCTCCATAAAGAGTCTCTTGAAGTACCACGTGATCTCCAGAATGTAAAAACGCTAACAAGGCCGTACTAACGGCCGCCATACCACTCCCGAATATAAGAGCACCCTCTGTCTTCTCCAGAGCTGCTATTTTTTTACAAAGCCCTTCTTGGTTAGGCGTATTAAAATATCGCGGATAACGCTTTACATCCACGTCCATAAAAGCGTATGATGACGACAGATAGATAGGAGAAATTGCTCCTTTAAATTGCTCGTCCACAATCTCTCCTACGTGTGTACAGATGGTATTTATCCCTTTATGATCCTTTGACATATCTTACGTTTTATAAGCTTTAAAAATACAAAAAAACGCTATCCTGTAACTCTCAGCACTTTAATGTTTTTAAAGAATAATCATACAAAATTGTGCTCGTCTTAAACTAATAAAGTCAGTATCTTTAAGTAGATGAAACTGATCACAAATATACACCAGCTCCTTGTCACTGGAGATTTTCCCTCTCCCGTATCTGGTAAAGCAATGGATAGCCTCAATCATATTTCTAACGCGTATCTTCTCATTGATAATGATATCATTTATGAATATGGCTCAATGGAAGATCTCCGACCCATTGATGTAGAGGAAGTTATAGATGTTACAGGCCAGATAGTATTACCGATGTGGTGTGATTCTCATACCCACCTCGTATTTGCCGCTACACGCGAAGATGAGTTTGCTGATAGAATAAGAGGATTATCCTATCAGGAAATTGCAAATAAAGGGGGCGGCATCCTAAATTCGGCTAAAAAACTGAGAGAACTTGACGAGGATACGTTATATGAGGAGGCTAAAAGAAGATTACAGAATGTAATCAACTCTGGGGACTGGTGCAATAGAGATCAAAACTGGATACGGTCTTACAAAAGAAAGTGAGCTCAAAATGCTCAACGTGATCGCAAGGCTTAAAAGAGAATTTGCAATTCCCATAAAAGCAACCCTGCTAGCGGCCCACGCTATCCCAGAAGCATATAAAGATGATAGGGAAAAATACATCCTTGAAATTATCAATGAAATGATTCCCGAGTTTACCCGTAAACATCTAGTGTCATTTATAGATGTTTTTTGTGAAGAAGGATACTTTAACGTAGATGAGATGAGACGTATTCTTACTGCCGGGATTGCCCACGGTCTCAAACCTAAGGTACACGTAAACCAATTTAACAGTATAGGAGGTGTGGCAAGCGCAGTATCACTGGGCGCGCTTTCTGTCGATCATCTGGAAGAAATTACTCAAGAGGATATTACTGCGCTCACACTGGGTGCTACCATTCCTGTTGCGTTACCTAGCTGCTCTTTCTTTTTAGATATCCCTTATACAGACGCTCGACGCATTATTGACGCTGGACTTCCTCTTGCAATAGCTACCGATTATAACCCTGGCTCCTCACCTAGCGGCAATATGAACTTTATAGTTTCTCAGGCGTGTGTAAATCTTAAGATGACCCCCGAGGAAGCAATTATAGCTGCTACCATAAACGGTGCTTTTGCAATGGACTGTGCCCACGAGGTTGGGAGTATTACTAAAGGAAAAAAAGCAAACCTTATACTCACGAAGCCTATGGCTAGCTTTACTGGAATCCCTTATCATTTTGGCGAAAGCCAAATAGATAGAATCATAATAAATGGAGTGGTATTATGATGTTACTCAACTTTAACCTTACAAAGGAGTCCATCGTGTCTAAAACCTTTTTAGAGGCTGGATATACCACGTTTTATGCAGCAATAAAAGCGGTTCAGAGTTTACCGTACGGTCGGATGGAGGACCCCACTAATCTTGCCTCTATCCTGCGGGACGGAAAAGCAACCTGTAGTACAAAACACGCTGCACTAAAGACCATTTGTGAAGAAAATAACATACACGGTCTGCACCTGATGATGTGCATTTACCCAATGCACGAAAACAATACTTCTGGTGTGGGTACGGTCTTAAAAAAATATAATTTGCCCTATATTATCGAGGCACATACCTATCTGAGCTATAATGAGGAGCGCTATGATTATACATTTGCTAAAAAATCACGGATGCGATGGGTAGATGAGATTCTTATAGAAACAGAAATAGATACAGACCAGATCACACACTATAAAAACAGCTATCATAAGGAAGTCCTTGCAGACTGGATCAAGCGTGATAAAATACCTTATACACTAGAGGAGATTTGGAGCATCAGAGAGGAATGTATAACCGCAATTTCCAACCACGAACTAGAAAACGTAAATTAACTATTATTTTTTTTCAAAGTGGAAGTGGCTAGAGGTTCAGGGTTATTTATAGGAACATGTTCCTGCTATTCACTACCATTCCATAATACGCTACGCTTTAGTATGGGTTTTTATTACTATCGGGGCTGGCAGGATGGGCAGTATCAATTATCATAACATTTTTATTACATTATAGGGATTTAAAATGGTCTCGTCCTATTATACGTATCTCGCTAAACTAAAAAAATGATTCAACTGCGTCTAGCAACACACCAAGACCTCATAGAACTTACTTCCTTACGGGAAGGAGAGACTAAGCTAGGTCAAACCTTAAAGTGCATAGATAGCCTCGATGCTCTAGAAAGCTCAGAAGCTAGATATGTATTATTTGGCATTGAAGAAGATATAGGGATTCGAGCTAATTACGGTAAAAAGGGAGCGGGTCAAGCTTGGCAAACCTTTCTATCGTCTTTTGTTAACACCCAGTCTAATCAATATAACACAGGAAACGATATGTTACTTCTGGGAGCCGTCACTGTGAGCGCCCAATTAGAAGAGGAAGTTACAAAGGAAACTTTAGGAGAAGTTGTAAGCAGGATCGATAAGAAGGTAGCCTTTCTCGTACGAAGTATCGTAGAAGCAGGAAAAATACCTATCCTCATCGGGGGCGGTCATAATAATGCTTTTGGCGCGCTGAGTGGAACTTCTGAGGCACTAGAAACATCAATAAACTGCATTAACCTGGATGCTCACACAGATTTGAGAATACAAGACTACAGACATAGTGGCAATGGATTTAGGTATGCGCTGGAAAATCCAGAAAGGAGATTTCTAGAGAAATACGCCATATTCGGAGTTCATAAGAATTATACGCCAGCGTATATCTTGGAATACGTTGAAAGCAAAAATGAAGATATAAAGCTCTACTTTTTTGAAGATATGTTTACCGAGCAAGAGGCTTTTGAACAATTAGAGGAGGCGCTGTTGCATATTAGTGACAACGCTTTTGGTTTAGAACTTGACTGCGACGTGATACAGAATTTCCCTGCCAGCGCTCTAACGCCTAGCGGTTTTACCTTAGAACAAATTCGCTTATTTATCACAAAGATCTCTTCCCTTTCTAAGATAACATACCTGCATGTATGTGAAGCATCACCATCGAAAGCTACTGCCTCTCAAGTAGGGAAAAGTTTAACCTATTTAGTAACAGATTTTATTACATCACACCGTGCACATCATACCTTATAAAAAAGAATTTGCTCAAAATTTTAAAGATCTCAATATACAGTGGCTGGAGACATACTTTTACGTGGAGCCTTACGACGACGAGGTCCTGAGTAATCCAGATAAATACATCATAGGCAAAGGAGGTCATATTTTTTTTGCTATAAAAAATGATCAAGTAATTGGTACGGTCGCTTTGATGCCTACAAAAGTGATAGGCGTATTTGAACTTACAAAGATGGCGGTTCACACCTCAGCGCGTGGTAAAGGTGTGGGACAAGAGTTAATGGAGTACTGTTGCGCTTTCGCGAAAGCGGAACAATTTAAAAAACTTATTCTTTACTCAAACACGGTTCTTGAAAATGCTATTTATATTTATAGAAAATTTGGCTTCATAGAAATTCCAGTTGAGGACGATGTTTCTTATGAACGCGCAAATATTAAAATGGAACTAACAATTAATTAAACTTATGAAAAAGACAATTATCCTAGCAGCATCACTACTAGCAATGCTAAGCTGTAAACAAGAAAACAAAAAAGCAGACTCAGAGACTGAAGCCGAAATGGTTGCTGTAACAGAAGACCAGAGTGAATCTAACTTTGAGATTTTTCCTATTGAACACGCAACTACTGTTTTAAATTGGGATGGCAAAACCATTTATGTAGATCCTGTAGGAGAGGTAGAACGCTTTTCTAGTTACGGTGAGCCAGATTATATCCTTGTGACAGATATACACGGTGATCACCTCAATGCAACCACTATTGAGGGCATAATGACTCCAAGTACTAAAATAGTGGTCCCCCAGGCCGTAGCAGAAAAACTTCCTGAATCTTTTAATAAAGAGATGCTACATATTTTAAACAATGGGGAAAACTGGACAGACGCTGGCTTCGATATAGCGGCTATCCCGATGTATAATCTACGTGAGGAAGCTCTTAAATTCCATACTAAAGGGCGTGGGAATGGATATGTTATAGAAAGAGCCGGTAAACGTGTCTATTTTTCTGGAGACACTGAAGATATACCCGAGATGCGCAATCTTGAGAATATAGATGTGGCATTTGTTTGTATGAACTTACCTTATACAATGACCGTTGAAAGTGCAGCATCTGCGGTTCTAGACTTTAAACCTGAGACGGTTTATCCTTATCACTTTCGAGGCACTGATGGAATGAGCGACGTGAGCAAGTTTAAAGATTTAGTAAATGAAGGGGATTCTTCTATTAAGGTGGAATTATTAGAATGGTATCCTTCTGCTGAGTAAGGTGTATCCAAAAAAAAATCCGCAACGGGTATGAACCAGTTGCGGATTTTTATAGTTAAAAAGGGGTTCTTAATTCAAACTAAATGATGTTTGAGAAATAAGTTTTCCTTCGTCAAAGATATTTACTTGATACGTACCTTCTGCAAATTCTTCACCAGCAGGGCTAACGTTCTCACAAATATCAAGTGCGTTGTTCTCGTAGTAAAATTTTGAAATGGCGCTGTATGCAACTTCAACACCCTCAAAATTTACTTTCTTATTTTCCCCTAATACTCTTTTTTTAGGGTCTAGTACTTGAACATATAACATACGATCACCAGCATCAGAAAGTCTATTTTGTGGTACGGTATAACAAGCTCTTATTTTATCTACTCTCCTTGCGTTTGAGTTTTCTACTAGTTTCCCAGAAGATCTCTCAATAACCCCTACAGCTCTTAATTTATTAGCCGCAAGCGCTGCCCCTAACTCTACTCTTTCAGAAAGCTTTGAATTCTCTAGATTAAGGGAATCACCCAGACCTCGCTGAACTTCTAATTCATACACGGTGCTGTCTACGCGCATTGCCAACATTTGATTACTACCTCTCAAACTATCATTTTGAGCAAATAGATAATCTCTTTCACTGCGGAGTTTAAACACTTCAGCACGATATTTTCCTAAACTTGCAATGGTTGCATCCTTTGCCTTAACATCATCTATAAGTATTTGGATTCTATCGCGAGCTTCATTGAGCTCGGTATCCTTTAAGTTATTGTCTTCAATAACAACGTCATACTTATTCACCATTTCTTGCAAGTCTGCAAGGACCACATTCTTCTCTCTAGTAAGTTGTGACTTCGTGTCTTTTTCTTGATTGTATAGTTTTACTGCAAAGGCTCCAGCAACTACAAGAAGTACTGCGAGTATACCAGCAATAATTTTAATACCGTTATTATTCTTATCGTTTTCCATATTTAGTTATTTTTATAGTTAATGGTTATACGTTCAGCGTCGAAGATTGGATTTTTTTTATAAACGCTTGCGCTAAAATATTCTTTTTATTGAAAACTTAACGCTGTATTATAAATCAATATTAAAAGGACTCTAAAAAGCGTCTCCCTCCTCTAAAGGATGTAATCTAAGTAAATTTACGTAATCTTAATATACTCAAGGTGATTAAAAATCTTGCTATCATTGCCAATATAAATTAAAACAACAGCTATTAATCATTCCTTTTACGGAACTTGTTTGTTATGAATAAACTCTACACTAAACTAAAATTATTATATAGCGATATCTCAAGTAATATAGCTTTCTATCCTAGTCTTATTTCATTTTTCGGAGCAGGCCTGGGAGTATTTATGCTATACATAGAACAAGGAGAAATTTCAACCACACTCTTAGAAGTTGCACCAAGTCTTGCCATAAATGATGTAAGTACCGCTAGAACGTTGCTTAGCACCTTCATTGGTGGTATAATTTCTATAATGGTGTTTAGTTTTTCAATGGTTATGTTATTGCTTAACCAGGCATCCAATAGTTATTCTCCTAGAATTTTACCTGGTCTCATTTCAAATAAAAGAAATCAAGCGATTCTAGGGTTCTATATTGCAACTATTATCTACAATATTTTAATCTTGATAAGTCTAGAACCTTCAGATGGCAAATACGGTCTTCCTGGTTTATCAATATTAATAGGTCTCATCTTTGGTATTCTTGTGCTACCGGCATTTATTTATTTTATTAATAGCATATCACAGTCCATCCAAATTAATAATATTATAAATAACATCCATCTCACAGCTAGTACACGTTTAAAGTCCCTCATCGATAAAGACCAAGATTTACAGCCAATCTCCACATTTGACAATACCGATAATTGGACAACTCATACTCTTGAAATATCGGGAAATCTAAGTGATGTTGCCTATGAGTCTATGCTCAAGTTAGGAACAGATACAGATTCAAAATTTGAATTACTGGTCGCAAAAGGAAGTTTTGTTTTTGAAGATACACCGATTATAAAGGTTAGTAATGATTTAGATGAAGAGCAGATGAAGAAACTCAAGTCCTGTTTTGGCTTTTCGCGCAATGAGATTGTGAGCAATAATTACTTATTAGGATTTAAACAACTTACAGAGATTGCACTTAAGGCAATGAGCCCAGGTATAAATGATCCTGGAACCGCGGTTACCTGTATAGATTATCTAACAGAATTATTCATTATAAGAATGAGTAAAAATGACCAGAGTTACATTACTGACCAAGATAACAATGCAATAATCAAAGTGAAAATTGTTCCCTTTTCAGAATTAACGTATAATGTATTGGCTCCGCTAAGACAATATTGTAAAGCGGATTTTATTATGATGTCAAAAATTTTATACGCAATGAGATCACTTCTTAAAGCGGCAAAATCTACTAGTGAATATAAAACCATAATCAAACAACAGATAGAATTGGTAATGGAAGATGCTCATAAGGAAATAAGCAACACGACAGACCTAAATAGATTAAAAGCGATTTATACATCCACTTTAGAAATATAATGCATTAGCTACTAACTATTTAAACACTCTTTCATTCTAATTTCCGTATAAAATAAAGAAAGGAGGTTTTCCCAATATATTCTTAATTCCCAATTCCTTAACAAGGTTGTTTTTTAAAAATCTATAGCTTTAGTTATTACTAACTAATCAAAATGATATGAAAAACATTGAAAATTTATTTGAATACTCCACGGGGCAATTTGAAGCCATAGACCACTTACTCACAATGGGTGTAGGCGCACATTTTGCAGCCTTGGTATTCTTTCTCCTTGTATCAAGATTTGTTGCCCCAAAGTATAGGGTAGCTACAGCCTTGAGCTGCTTTGTTATGGTAAGTGCAGGTTTAATCCTAAACAGTCAAGCTGCAATGTGGACAGATGCTTTTATATTTAATGGCGCTACTTATGAACTTGGCCAGCTTACATTCAGCAACGGTTTTAGATACGTTAACTGGATGGTAACGATCCCTTGTTTATTAACTCAATTACTTATTATATTAAATTTTAGAGGGAAGGAACTATTTGCTAAGGCAGCAGCTCTAATTTTATTTGCTTGGGGTATGATCTTGACAGGCTATGCAGGGCAGTTATTCGAAGTAAGTGATATTTCACAACTTATGATCTGGGGAGCTGTAAGTACCGTTTTCTTTGTGATTATGAATGTAATTGTCGGAAAAAGTATCGCAAGCGCTAAGAGTTCTTTAAAAGGTGGGACATCTTCCACAATAATGAAAGTGTTCTGGCTTATGATGTTTGCTTGGACCTTATACCCTATTGCTTATTTAGTGCCTGTGTTTATGAATAATGCAGATGGCGTAGTATTGAGACAGCTTCTTTTTACAATAGCAGATATCTCTTCTAAAGCTATTTACGGTATGATGATTACTTATATAGCAATTAAGCAATCTGCAGCATTAGGATATAAGCCCGCTCTAAAGGCATTATCAATGCTTCCCGTATCAAGTGAAGAGTCATAATGACGTCCATACTCAAAAAAATCTTTAATAGTATAGCGCTAGTTCCTTCTGGACTAGCGCTTACTTTTTTGTTACTGGGCATCATACTTACCATAGTCCCAATATCTTATAGTGATACGCCAATTCTAAGATACCTCTCAATAGAGGACAAAGAGGATACACAAACCATTTTATCCTATATAATAGGCGGGATTTTTACCCTTACTGTATTTAGCTACACTATGGTAATGAATGTTTTAAATAGAAATATTAATAATTATTCGCCTAGGCTCATACCCCTACTTCTATCCCAAAAACATCATCAGATTATTCTGGGTTTTACGTCGGGAACTATTATGTATGCACTGACGATGAGTTTATCTCTCAATAATTCTGTAGACGGTTACTTTCCTACTATTGCAGGGGGATTAGGTATTATTTTTTCTATGATTTCCGTCTTCTTGTTTATTTATTTTTTACATACCGTATCGCAAAGTGTACATATAAACCATATTTTAAAAAATGTTTATGATCAAACTATTCTAAATCTCGACACCTTCAGAAATGACTTGAGCAAATTTACCGTAAGTACTAAAGATTTTGAGTCTGATCACTTTTTACAATCCCCAGATTGTGGCTATCTTCATTATATAGATTTTGCAACTCTTGTAGCTACTGAAGATATTGAAATTCTGTTTTTGAAGAAACCAGGAGAATTCATTTATGAAAATGATAGATTATGTTATTTTTCTAAAGCACCCTCAGAATCATTATTAGATAAAATAATTAGTAATCTGGTTATTGATGAAGAGGTTCCTCTGGATATTCCTGAGACCGGTTTCAAACATTTAGTTGAAGTGATTTTGAAAGGTAGTTCACCTGCCATAAATGATCCTGGAACATCAATGGCAGCCTTACATTACTTGACACAATTATTAATAAAAAGAATTGATATTTTAAATAATGAAGAAGGTCTAACGTATAGTAAAAACGGAATTTACTTTAAAATCATTGGTTTGAAAAACATCATTCAAATCGTATTTTCTGAGATTTATCATTACTGCCATATGGATCCCGTATTACACAAGGAAATTGAAAAATCACTTTTTCTTCTCAACGAGAAGGCGCAATTTAATACACCTATCACCACTTATAGCCTGTCTCAAAATAAATGATTATTAATACTGCATATAATATTTATATTCTTTTAGGAGCACTATTGATCACAATGCTATTTTCGTATGGTATTCTCGTTCAAGATGAAGTAATACATGTGATTTGCGTCACACTCATATTGTCAGTAGGCGTTCTGCACGGATCACACGACTTAAAATTACATAGTTTAATAAAGGATTTTAAAACTAAATCTACCGCCTATAGATTACATATTTACGTAGGAACAATGGTTCTCATTGCTGCCACTTACATTTTTTCTCCCACTTTAATATTTACCATATTCATTCTTTTAAGTGCGTATCATTTTGGAGAGGAGGTAATAAATGCCTTTGGCCAACTCAATCTCAGATTAAAAATTCGAGGGATTGCGTATGGATTATGTATTCTCTTTGCTATGTTTTATTTCAATATAAACGTAGTAAATGAAGTGCTCTCCTCGCTTGGAATCGCACCTTTGAGCAGTAGCTTATGCAAAGTTGTTTTAGTGATATCATATATTGTACAATTTCAGCTATCCCTTTGGGAAACCATATTTAAAAACCAAGGCATACGTATCTTAGTTAAACAACAGCTCGAGATAGTGGTGATACTTCTTCTTATCTACTATATACCGCTCTTTGTAAGCTTTACAATATTCTTTATATTCTGGCATAGCATCCCTTCTGTCTATAACCAGATTCAAATATCATTTGGGAACGTATCGCGCTCAAGTCTATTTGCATATGTAAAAAATAGCGCTGCCATTTATATCATAAGCATTCTAGGTATCGCCGTCTTATATCTTAGTCTTTCTCGCGAAAATCTGTTATCGGTATCCATTGTAGCATCTATTTGTATTTCTATCCCACATATCATCACCATAGGCTTCTTAGATAAAAATTCTATTCAGAATTAAGTTTTGGATCAGAAAGTCGCAAATAGTTTCCTTACATTGTTTCTACAACGCTAATTTAAATGCATAAAATAATGTTTACACTTTCGTGAAATGGGATAACGCCATAAAAGATTATACCGATTATCTACGCATAGAACGTGGCTTGTCTGGAAATACCATAGACGGCTACCAAAGAGATCTCAAAAAACTCGTTTTACATGTATCTAATTTAGAGAAAATTCCTAATCCGCTAGAAATCGGTAGAGAAGATATACAGGATTTCATTTATACGATTGCCAAAGAGGTAAAACCACGATCTCAAGCCCGTATTATCTCAGGATTAAAAGGCTTTTTTACCTATCTGGTATTTGAAGACTATCGAAAGGACAATCCGCTGGATTTGATAGAGTCACCTAAGGTAGGACAGAAATTACCAGATACACTCTCTGAAGATGAAATAGATCTTCTCATCGGTGCTATAGATTTGAGTAAACCGCAGGGGGAACGCAACAGGGCGATGCTTGAGACCTTATATGCTTGTGGCTTGCGGGTGACTGAGCTCATTACCTTAAAGATTTCAGATCTTTTTTTTGAAGAAGGGTTTATTAATGTAACCGGGAAAGGAGATAAGCAACGCTTTGTTCCCATAAGTGATCACACGCAAAAGTATATTGAAATCTATAAAAATGAGGTTCGTACGCATATAGACATCAAGGCAGGTTTTTCAGATATCCTTTTTTTAAATCGCAGGGGAAAACAGCTCACGCGCGCTATGATATTCTCTATTATCAAAAATTTGGCGGTTACTGCAGGGATTAAAAAGAATATAAGTCCGCATACGTTTAGACATAGTTTTGCTACTCACTTACTTAAAAATGGTGCCGACTTACGATCCATCCAGCAAATGCTAGGTCACGAGAGTATTACCACTACAGAGATCTATATGCACGTGGATAGAAGTCATTTATCTCAAGTTTTATTAAAATATCACCCGAGAGGGTAGGTTTGGGATTTGGTGTTCTTTGGGAAAACTTAGGTTAAAGACGTGTACTACATCTTTTTCTCATTTAAAATTTTCGCGAAAGCAGAATAAAAATCTTAATCAATAGCAATGATAGATTCCTGACGACCAGAAACGTATCTAAAACCATCTTCTCCCCAGAAGCCTGCCTCTTCCAGCATTATACGTATATCTTTTTCCCACTCAGGTATAGCAACGGTAGTGTTGAGTTCTATGGCGTACACTGTATTCTCGTAAAGCGGATAATCCCCAGAACCTTCTACGCCACCTTGTGAGTCCCACATCCCAATGGTAGGACCGGCCGCGTGACCATAAAGCCCTAAGGGATGCGTATAGATACTAGGTCGCAATCCTGCTGCTTTTGCTTGCTTTAGAGCCGTAAGCAAAATGGTATTACCACTATCTCCAGTTTTGAAATTTGTAGTCAAGAAATCCTGGACCTGGTTTCCTTTAGCAAACGCATCTCTAAGAAAGGATGGAACTTCCTTTTCTCCATCTTTTAAAACATAGGCGTGCTGCTGGCAGTCTGTATTGAGACGTAAATAAGTTATGCCAAAATCACAGTGTAATAAATCACCCTTCTGGATAATCTGACCTTCTGGCCTATTAGAAAAAGACGTGATATGACTTTCTAAGGGCACCTCAGATCTCTGGATATCTACTGTGGGGTGAAACCAAGTCTCTAATCCCATATCTGTAACGCGCTGCCTTAAATACCAGACCACATCATCTGTAGTCGTGACTCCAGGGGTTATTACCTTAGCGCTAAATGCATCTGCAATAATATTGTGAGTGATATCTACTAAGGTGGTATAGTAGGACATCTCTAAGTCTGTCCTTGTCTCGAGCCAACCGACGGCAAGATTCTGACCCGACACAATTTTAGATTTCTGGGCAGGTGTCAGTTTTTCTGTAAACTCTTGATAATCTGTAAGTACAATACCGTCTGCGAGACCATAATCTGCGGAGTAATTGAGAGCGATTTTGGTAGGGTTACGTTCTTCTATAATTTGGGTGAGCGCTTTCCATTGGTCTGGTTGTTGCTCCTTATCCCAGGCAGATTTTATATTTTTCCCTACGTTGTATCTAGCTATAGCGAGCTTCTCTATGGTGTTTGCATTTTTATCTCTGTAAAAGACTAAAATAGTCCTCCTCCTCGCATTAAGCCACGTAGATGGGAGCATCGTCTTTAGAACAGGATCTTCATTATACTCTCTAGATATAATGACCCACATATCTACCCCTGCCCTATCCATTAGTTTAGGGAGGAGATTATTAAACTTATCATCTAATATAGTATCTATCGCAGTAGCACGATCTCTTTCAGGAAGAACTTGAGCACTGGTTATGAAGTGGCTAAGGACTAAAAAGGTTATAAGGATCTGTTTCATAAATTAAATGTAAGCAATAAACCATAAAGAGCGCCAGTGGCGCTCTTTATGGTTTAACTTTTTTCTGAATCATCAGATTTTTTATTCTTTTTATTTTTTCGCTTTTTCTTGCGCTTTTTCTTTTCTAACGATTTTTGGCCCTGTCCAGACTCTTCTTCAATCATAATCTTTTGCACTTGCTCCTCGGTAAAGGCTTGCTTAAGATTGTTTTCAAATTTCTTGCGTTCTAGCGCTGCTCTTTCCCTTTTATCATCAAGTGTCAAATCCTCATTGAAAGAAATCTCTACTGCTGCAGCGTAATAATCCTTAATGTAGCTTTTGAGCACTTCTTTAGAAAATACATCTAAACCCAGAAGCTCTTGGTACATATTTGCCTTGTCAATACTGAGTAAATTAACATCTGGCTTCTCTGGCTCCAACTGACCCTGAGACTGTGGCGGAGGAGCAACACTTCTACGACCGCCACGCTGGTTATTAAATTGTGCCGTGATAGTCGATATAGAAAGTAATAAGAATATTGTGCTTAGTATAACAGTTTTCATTAAAATCTATTTTTTGCAAAGATGCATATTTTTTTCAAGTTGGTTAAACCAAAAAGGATGCCAACAACGTCAGTCCTTAATTACCTCAAGGAGTTCTGGTAAAATTGTAAGTGCCGTAAGAGCTATTGCTCCACCTACGCTAGAATGCTGTACCGCCTTATTTTCTTTTCTCAAAGCTCTCTTTTCTTTTTTAGTAATCTTTTTATCAGAGGGTAATACACTTGCATTTCCTCTATTGTTTGATGTGTAGGCATTTTTTTCTGATATATCAGTAATGATTTTAGCTGTACCCCTTACTATAATCATTGTATTCTCGATATCATCATCTTTTAAGTGTTGAATAAGATCATACGCAAGTTCTATCCCGTCATTACCTGAGATAGGGAACGTACCTTTTATTAGGTTGTCTAGAGCTAGATTTATAGATTCAACTTCGGAAATAGGTGTAACGTTTAGGATGATCGCGTTTGCTGCACCATACACTCCTATCGCAATTGAATTCTCTTCGTTTGACCTTTTTAGAAAGAGCTGTAATCCCTTCTTTAAGTAAAATATATCATCCTTTTTTATACCCGCAGCACCCGTTTCTACGAGTAGAAATGTCGTATTAGTAGTCTCTGAGGGATCGTTTTCTGCTGCGTGAGTTATGAGATCTTCGGCTTTGAGAATGGTAGTTTTTATCTCAGAAGTTTGAGCATTGATAGTGTTCAGAAGCAGTGTTGCGAGCACAAATAGGAGATGTTTCATCTTTCTTGTTTTTAAGTTTCTCTAAAACTAGGAAGATGTGTCAACGAACTCAATGACTAGTTAGGGAACACAGTGTGTCACTGAGTTTAGGAGCATTTATAGGTGATTAATTGTTAAAGAAGCGCTTTTCGGACCGTGAGTCCTCTTTGAAGTTTTCCGTTTTCTGTACGTTCAAATTTTGGGAGGGTTATAATTTCTGTGGGAAACTCAAAAGGTTTGAAATTTGCATACTCTTCTGATAGATCTTCTTTTGAGTACGCTTTCGCGAAAGCAAAATCCTTCTCCTGCTCAACAAAGAGCGTGAGCCTTTGACCTAACTTCTCATCTACAATTCCAGCTATAAAATAAGGTGAGGTTATAAAAGGTGCTAGTTTTTGCTCTATCTGCTCTGGATGAAGCTTGACACCTCCACTATTAATGACATTATCTATACGGCCAAGCCAAATAAACTTTTTATAAGTAAGTAGCGATACGATATCATTTGTAATTACAGGGTCCGTACTTACTAAGGGCGCTTTTACGATGAGACATTCCCTCTCATCGGTCTCTACGGTTACTTTATAAAGCGTTTTAAATGGAATATTGTCTTTTTGAACCTTTGGGTTAATCCTTCTAGCAGCGATGTGCGTTACGGTTTCTGTCATCCCATAGGTTTCATAAACCTTTGTCTCTATGTTTTGTAAGCTAGACATCAAAGAGGGACTTATGGGCGCTCCTCCAACAATTAACTTAGAAATTAAATGTAATCTCCCTAAAGAATTATCTACCTGAAAAGGGGTCATTGCACAGAAATCATATCTTCTATATACCGTGTCTAAAGGAGCAGATTGTGGTCTGACCACATCGATCTTCCAACCTAAAACCAGAGCTCTTACGAGCATCATTTTACCTGCTATAAATTGTACTGGAAGACATAAAAGAGCTGTAGTTTTCTCCTTAATATCAAAGTGCTTTGCCGTAGCCTTAGCACTATTTACCATATGAGATTTTTTAATCTTAATCAGCTTTGGACTGCCTGTAGATCCAGAGGTCTGTACGTTGACATAGCTTTTATCATTGAGCCAATCCATAATGAAAGAGCCTATTACTTCTTCAAAGGGCTCCCCATTTTCTATCAACCAAGTAGCTTGCTTCCTTAAAGAGTTTCTTTTATAGGAGGTTCCATTGAGCTCAAATTTAGGGTGTATACATCTATATTGTTCAGAAAATTCATCCATACAATGTCAAGGTACTACATTATAGAGACTGTATTGTAAATACATTATTAAATTTACTTTACCTCAATGGGTTCAATGACTGGCGGCGTTACTTTACCCGTGAGTTTTTCTTTCCAATCAGTCCATTTATATTTCCGTGCAAAAACAAAGGTAAGGATAGGTAAAATTATAAAAATAGGCACTATCTGACCTATTGCCGATGGCTCTGAGACATCTAAAAATATAGAGTTCGTTTGCAACGCAGTCCAGTCTGAAGTGACAAGAAGTGCTATAATCATATTATTTGCAGCGTGAAATCCTAAAGCTAACTCCATACCATCATCCATAAGGGTGATAATTCCAAGAAAAAAGCCTAATCCTATATATACAGAAAGAATACTGTACCCCAGCTTTTCTATTTCTGGATTAAGTGCGTGCATTAAGCCAAAAATCAAGGATGTAATTATTAATGGAGTCAGTCTATTTCTTGCCGCTACCCCTATCCCCTGCATTAGATAACCTCTAAATAACAGTTCTTCAAAACTTGTTTGTAACGGTAATAACAAAAGCGTTATCGCTAGTAAACCTAGGAAAGGCATAAGATTAAAATTCCACTGAAGGTCTTCTGGTGCTAAATAATAAGCAATTACTGTGGTGACTATCGAAAAAATAGCCCAAATACCAAAAGCAAAAAACACACGACCCCAATCTATTTTTTTACGAGCGGTTATAAGTTTAGTCATTCTCTGTTTGTGCAGAAATTTTACCACTGGAACTAGCACCAGTAACCCACCTAGAAATGTGCAAAGTGCTAGAATCAAATAGAGGTTACTCTCACCCGGGAAGAGACCTATAAAATTATCTTCTCCGGCTATCAGTACCTCATTTAACGAGCCAGCCCTTATAATGCCCATTGAAAGTAGCGGTATGGCTCCTATAAATTGCCATCCTACAAAAAATATCAGTAAAAATCCTACGATATATCTCCATCCTTCGTGTAGACTCTTGTATGCTTGTGCTATATACATTCTTAATTGATTTTAAAATCCCACTCTAGGTCGGGGTTAATTTTAATTTTTCCGTTTTCCACTTCTAAAGGTGATGGTATATTATTAGTATATAAACTACCGGTCCCTAAACCCTGAGGGCCTTTGGCATTGAGTCCATACGTCCACTGTGCGATGGCGTTAAGACCTACGTCACTTTCTAACGCAGATGTCACCCACCAGCCAATACTATGTTTTTCAGCTAAGTTAATCCACTCTTCACTGCCTTTATATCCGCCTATAAAACTAGGTTTTAAAATAATATATTGAGGCTTTATAGTCGCTAAAACATCTTGTTTCTCTGACAATGCTGTAACTCCTATCAATTCTTCATCTAACGCTATAGGTACAGGCGTATTACTGCATAATTCTGCCATACGTTGCCATTGCTTTGTCGCTATAGGCTGTTCAATACTGTGAATATGGAGATCTGAAAGCCTTTGTAAATGTTCTTTTGCCTGATCAAATGTAAACCCACCATTTGCATCTACTCTTAGGGTGATGCGATCTTTGCTGTAGTGTTTTCTTATGTGAGAGAGGAGTTTTAATTCTTCGTCAAAATCTATTGCACCTACTTTCATCTTGATGCAAGTAAAGCCATTTTCTAGTTTTTCTTCTATCTGATCTTGCATAAATTGCTCATCTCCCATCCAGACAAGGCCATTAATAGCTATACTATCGTTGCCTTTTGTGAACTTCGACGAATGCAGCAAAAAAGGGTTTTCTGATTCTAAGGAGCGGAATGCCATCTCGACCCCAAACTGAATGCTAGGATAGTCTATGAGTTTGCTCCAGAGCTTTTCTGGCCCCAAATTTATATTGTTACAAGTCCACGCAAGTGTAGCTTCATAATCTGGTCTATCGTCATAACTCAACCCTCTCAGAATACCACATTCTCCTATGCCAACTCGCTCTTGATCTTTTATAATTATAAACCAGGTTTCTTTAGTTTTTAGTACTCCTCGGGAAGTCCCGCTGGGTCTTTTAAAGTTTAAAATATATTGTGATAGGATGCAGTATGCATTGATTCTGTTAAGTCTTAAAAATTTGGATGTGTAAAAATAACGAAAGGTATCGTACTTTCCTGATTATAAAAGTGAGCGTCTCTATCACAAGGAAAAAACAGAGATAAAGGGCTTATAAAAATTAATTTACTATGCGCGCATAATAAATTTATAAAAATTTCTACTTTAAAAAACAAGATTTAGAGCTATAATTATTTTAAAATCAAATATTTATGAACTCTAAACCTCGAAAATTATAAAACTTTCAAAAAAGTTAGATATTTATAAAAAAAAACTTAAGTTTAGTAAAAATAGTGTCTTATGATCCTACACCCAACAAAAGGTCATTTACTGGTTGCAGAGCCATCCATATTAGACGACTACTCTTTCAACAGGTCTGTCATACTTCTTGCGGATCATTCTGAGGCTGGATCAGTAGGATTTATTCTCAACAAACCACTTGATTATCGATTATCTGACATTGTAAATGGAGCTGTCGATTCTTTAGACATTCCTATTTATAACGGAGGTCCCGTAGATCAGGATAATCTTTATTTTATACATACAGTACCTCACTTAATAGAGGGCAGCCAAGAGATCGCCTGCGGTATCTACTGGGGTGGTAATTTTGAACGAGCCATCGATCTTCTTATCAATGGTAAAATAGGCAGTGATTCTATAAAGTTTTTCTTAGGCTACAGTGGCTGGGATGCACAGCAACTATCTGATGAAGTAGAAATGCACTCTTGGGTAGTCCTTGAAAACCAACAACACGTAGATCTTATAAAGGAAAATAGTCCTGCTTTATGGCGTGAGAAACTGCTGGAACTGGGAGGAGAATATCTTTTATGGTCTAACGCACCAGAAAATCCTCAATACAATTAACTAAGCCTAACCTTAACATTTAGCTTTTTAAGGAGGTCTTTAGCTACTTTATTATCAAAGATTTTCTTTCTATACTTGGTAATGGGCTGAATCCCTATGATGGTATTAGTTATAAAAAGTTCATCTGCCTTCTGAAGTTCGAAGGGTGAAATGCTCGCCTCTTCTAGAGTATATGTATCTATTGAGCCTATAATTGCTATCAATTGCTTTCTTATGATACCACGTAAACACCCATCCGCTAGCGGTGGTGTTTTGATTTTTGTGCCTTTTACTAAAAAGAGATTTCCTTGTAAAGCCTCTACGATATTTTTTTCATTATTAACCAGAAGACAGTTATCATAGCCGTTCTCTTTTGCATAGATACTACCCGTCACATTAATCAACTTATTAGTTGTTTTTAAGGTGGAGAGGAGATCTGCATTTACATAATGGTCTTTATAGAGTTCTACTTCATAGGAATCTTCATTTAAGAGATAAAATGGAGCGTCTAACATTTTCGCGAAAGCGTAAAAACCCACCTTATTGGAGTCTGGGAGGTATTTACCAGACGCATCCCTATACACTGTAATTCTCACGCTACAGGCATTCCCCGCAAGATCGGATGTTTTGATAGTCTCTAAAAGTTGTTCTTCTAGATATTCTGGGGTAAAGCTCATAGGAATATCCATACGCAGGATACGCATCGCGGCCATCAGTCTAAAATAATGATCTTCCCAGAAAAGCAGTTTACCACTCACAGCCCTGACGGTCTCAAAAACGCCATCTCCGTATAAGAGCCCCCTGTTATATGGACTCAACCTAATATCTTCTTCTTTTTGAAACTTTCCGTTGTGATTTATCATAAAAAAACCGCTTCTTTACTGGAAGCGGTGCAAATATAATATGTATAGATTTCTTAAGAAGATCCTATGACCTGTTTAAGTTCTGAAATTTGATTCTCCCAGAACATTTTACCTTCATCTTCTTCACCTTCTTCTGCAAAGTCTGTAATGATAAGGGAGACGTCCTTAGTAATCTCGTCTACTTGGATGCGTAGTTCAAAATAAGCAGCCTCATCTTCTTCTTCCACCCATCTAAAACGGATGCGCTCATCGGTCTTTTTTGCCAGTAACTCTGCCTTCTCCTCGCTCCCATCCCAGATAAAAGTATAAAACTCTCCTCTAGAATTTACATTGTCTGCAAACCACTCGCTCATCCCTGACGGTGTGGCCATATATTGATATAGGAGTGATGGAGACGCTTGTACTACAATCTCCATTTCAAATTTTACTTTATCGCTCATAGGTATTTTTAATATAGAGGCAATATATCGAATCTAATTTCTACAGCAAAAAAAATAAATCAATTTTATTAATAATATCTATTTGTGCAACCGTGAATATATTTTATATTTGCACCCGCTTAAGCAGGCACTATGTTTTGCAAGAGTGATGATGGCGAGGTAGCTCAGTTGGTTAGAGCGTCGGATTCATAACCCGGAGGTCGGGGGATCGTGCCCCCCTCTCGCTACAGTAAAAGGTTCTCATATTTGAGAGCCTTTTTTTGTTTTATAGTTGTTAGAATCTAAAACTGACAAAAATCATTATTCAAGCGAAAAGGCGAAGGTATTTTTGAAAAAAAGTAATTTTATGTGTACCCTCACTTCAAAATATAACCTAGCCGGACCTCGATACATCAGTTACCCGACAGTCCCTTATTGGGATAACGATACCTTTTTCTTTGGGAAGTTTACCTGAGCAGTTTTAACGTTTGGATTCAATTTATTGAGGTTTCCTAGTATTCAGATACAGGAACTGTAATGAATAGAGGGAATTACAAAATATCCTACTTGTGTACCCTGCTCATCAAATTCTAGCAATTTGCTTACGATAGTTTGATTCTCTAAAAAGTTAAACTTCCCTTCAAAACGTGAGGGTGTTGTCCCAGGTGTTTACTTCAACTCGTAATAGTAGGAAAGGTCGTTCTCATTAAGAATATCGTAAACGGTCCTGCAGCCGTTTCAACAGAAATGCTTGTTTTGATGCTCAATATTTGTGGTCACACAATCGTCACCACAATGGAAATATACCTCCATACTTTTGCTTATTTGCTCGTTATACCTCGGGCAAATTTGGTGTAACACGGACTTTAAAGTATGATAAATGTCGGCTTTGAATTGTAAATTAGTGCGCATATTAAGCTTTCGAGATAATTAACTGCGCGATATTCTGAGGCGCTATGGTGTGTTAGTATTATTTTTGTTATTCATCTACTAAGCTTCCATAAGCCATATCTTTTATGACCAACAAAACTTCAAATAAAGCCATTTATATAACCACAATTGAATCCAATAGTGGCAAGTCTATTGTCTCACTGGGTTTAATGCAACTCTTGCTGAGCAAAACACCAAAAGTGGGTTATTTTAGACCAATTATTGATGATATTTTACCAGGGCAAGTAGATAATCACATCCACACAATAACCTCCTATTTTAATCTCGATTTACCATTTGAAAGTGCTTATGCTTTTCAGCGTACTGAGGTGCTCAGAATGAAGAATGCAAATCAGGAAGATGAAATTATAAGTAGGATTATCGAAAAATACAAAGCGGTGGAAGAACGCTTTGATTATGTATTGATCGAAGGCACAAGTTTTACGGGTGAAGGTTCCTTGATAGAATTTGACATCAATGTATTGATTGCAAAAAATCTTGGAGTACCCGCAATAATTCTCGCTAGCGGCAAAGGAAAACCGCTTGACGAACTTGTGGGAAGTTTGCAAATTGCTTATGATTCCTTTAAAGATAAAGGCGTTGAAGTACTATCAGTTATTGCAAACAAAGTAGCAGCTGAGAATATGGAACTCGTGATCAATGCGATTCAAAAAAAAGTACCCAAACAAGTCATCGTAAATGCCATCCCGTTAAATCCTATTCTTGCAAATCCATCTATTAAGGAGATTGTAGATGCGCTAGATGCCACGGTACTTTTTGGTGCAGATTACCTCAATAATCAAGCAGGCTATTTTAGCGTAGGTGCAATGCAGTTACGCAACTATCTCACGCATCTTAAAGAAAACGGGCTCGTGATTACACCTGGTGATAGAGCAGATATCATTTTAGGTGCGCTGCAGGCTAATATTTCGGCAAATTACCCTTCTATTTCTGGGATAGTGCTTACAGGAGGGTTGCTTCCAGAAGACAGTATAAATAAATTAATTGAAGGCTTGTCTGATGTTGTGCCCATTATTTCAGTAAAGGGTGGAACCTTTTCTGTAACAAATACCATAGGCGATATCAAGTCTCAGATTTATGCAGAAAACACACAAAAGATAGAAACCTCTGTAAAGGATTTTCAACAGTATGTGAATGTAGATGCTTTGATCGAGCGACTCATTACCTTCAAAACAGACGGTATCACTCCGAGAATGTTCCAATACAATTTATTAAAAAAAGCGACTTCTCAAAAAAAACACATTGTACTCCCAGAGGGCACGGACGAGCGGATTTTACGAGCTACGAAATTACTCGTGCAGATCGATGCGGTGAGAATTACCCTTTTGGGCGATAAAAAACAGATTGCAGCTAAGGTTTTAGCGTTAGATATCGGGTTAGATTTAGATAAAGTTACTATTATTAATCCTGTGGATAGTGTGGATTTTGACGCTTTCGCGAAAGCGCTCTACGAACTACGAAAACATAAGAACGTAAATCTGGCAATGGCGCGCGATCTTATGGAAGATGTTTCCTACTACGGAACGATGATGGTCTATCAGGGAAAGGCCGACGGAATGGTTTCCGGAGCCATACATACCACCCAACATACCATACGACCAGCGCTGCAATTTATTAAGACAAAACCAGAAGCATCCATTGTATCCTCTGTGTTCTTTATGTGTCTAGAAGACCGCGTATCTGTTTATGGAGATTGTGCCATCAACCCAAATCCAACGGCGGTACAGCTAGCAGAAATCGCGATCTCTTCTGCCACTACCAGTCGCGCTTTTGGTATTGAACCTAAAATTGCTATGCTCTCTTATTCCTCTGGTACATCTGGCGTGGGTGAAGATGTGGAGCGCGTGCGTGAAGCAACGGCACTCGTTAAAAAATTAAGACCAGACCTAAAAGTTGAAGGTCCTATCCAATATGATGCGGCGGTTGATATGACTGTAGGCAAAGCAAAAATGCCAGATTCTGAAGTTGCAGGACAAGCAAATGTGTTTATTTTTCCTGATTTAAATACAGGAAATAATACCTACAAAGCGGTGCAACGGGAAACCAAAGCACTAGCTATCGGCCCCATCATTCAAGGTTTAAATAAACCCGTAAACGACCTGAGTAGAGGGTGTACTATAGAGGATATTTTTAATACGGTCATTGTCACGGCAATTCAAGCGCAAGACTCATAATTATAATGATGAACATATTAGTACTTAACGCAGGAAGCTCCTCTATAAAATTTCAATTGCTACAATTGCCATCTGAGAAAATGGTATGTAGTGGGCTTGTGGAACGTATAGGAGAAATGGAGGCTATCCTCACTTACAGAACAGATACGACTAAATTCTCAGAAACGAGCGCCATTAAAACGCATAAGGACGGCCTAGAAAAAGTAGTTTCTATGCTGCTAGATTCAAAAATAGGCGTCGTAACTAATATAGATGAAATAGACGCAATAGGCCATCGCGTGGTACACGGGGGCACTTCCTTTTCAAAAACCACTTTAATTACAAGTGACGTAACAAAACAGATAGAAAATTTCTCTTCGCTTGCACCTCTGCACAATCCACATAATCTAGAAGGAATAGCTATTGCAACCTTATTATTCCCTAAAGCAAAACAAGTAGCTGTTTTTGATACTGCTTTTCATCAAACACTGCCTGCAAAAGCAAAAAAATATGCGCTCCCAAGAAAATTCTATTCAGAACATAACATTCAGGTATACGGGTTTCACGGTACCAGTCATAAGTACGTTTCTGAAAGAGCCATTGAATATCTCCAACTAAAAACGTCAAAAATGCTCTCCATACACTTAGGTAATGGATGTAGCATTACGGCTATTGTCGATGGTAAAAGTGTTGACCATAGTTTAGGCTTTGCTCCGTCTAATGGGCTCATTATGGGTTCGCGAAGTGGTGATATAGACCACTCCATAATATTCTACCTCGTTGAAACATTAGGGTATAAGCTCAAAGATGTAGAACGACTGCTTACTAAAGAAAGTGGAATGCTGGGTCTCACAGGATTTTCTGACCTCCGTGATATACAACAGGAAGCCTCCAATGGAAATTCGGATTGTATTCTGGCTTTAGAAATGAATGCGTATCGTATCAAGAAATATATAGGTGCATATACGGCTGCTATGAATGGCCTTGATGCCATTATTTTTACTGCGGGAATTGGTGAAAACTCGAGTATGCTCAGAAATATGATCTGTTCAGAAATGGCTTTTTTAGGAATTGAACTAGATCCTCAAGCAAATGAAACACACATCAATACGTTAAGAGAGATACAGACAAAATCGTCCAAGATAAAAATTCTCGTTATCCCAACTAACGAAGAACTGGAGATTGCCAAGCAAACTTTTGAGTTACTATGCTAACATTTAGTTGGTTATTTAAATTAGTATCCTTAAAAGAAAAAGATTCTGTTGAAAATTTCTGCAATGCAATGGATGGTCATTACTACCCTCCTTTTAGTTACCGTAACCATTTTTGCAACGATGAACCTTGCATTTAATTGGGTTTTTTATTTGACAGTTACGGGTCAAGTATCTGTTGTGGTAATGGTTTATAAGGTTTTGACCGATGATTATGAGACGGATAAGACGTTTGCGGATATGTGTATGAGGATTACTCACAAAAAGAGCGGTAAAAACCGCCCTTACAGTGTAGTATTTAAAATAGTTTAAGCCTTACGTTTACAAGTCCTAAACCCAAACGGTGCATATAACGGACAAAAACTTATAAGACTTGTGAGTAGAAATACTACGCCAATAGCCAATAAAACAAGAGCTGTTGTACCGCTTATAATATCTGTGAGATATAAAATGGCAATTACGATAGCGACTGCTACTCTGAATAGACGGTCTGCTGTACCCATATTTTTTTTCATAATAGTTTATTTTTTTAGACTAATTCTTTTGGTAATGTAAGTGCTGTTGTAGGATTATTGCCTCGTTGCCAACTGTTGAGATTTTCTACGGTGGTCTTTGCAATGTTTTCTATGGCTTCCCGTGTGGCAAAGCCTTGATGAGGCGTGAGCAGTATACGATTATGATGTAGCATTTGGGCTAACAAGGCATCGTCTGGTCTATCATTAGAACGGTCGTAAAAAAACAAGCCACTTTCCTTCTCATACACATCTGTGGCATACCCGCCTATACGTTTCTTATCTACATATTCCATTACATCCTTCGTCTGGACGACGGCGCCCCTGGCAACATTTATCAAGAGCATATCTTTTTTCATTAATCCTAGTTTTGAGCGGTCTATCATCTGGTGGGTTTCCTGATTGAGCGGTACGCTGAGTATTAGGACATTGCTCTCTGCACAAAGCGTATTAATGTCCACATAAGAAACGCCGTAAGTTGTCTTAAGATACTCATCTTCCACAGGATCGGTAGCTAAGATATTACAACCAAAACCATTGAGGATCTTCACGATCACGCTTCCTATTCTTCCCGTTCCCACAACGCCCACGGTCTTACCTACGAGATCAAATCCTATCAAGTTTGTAAGGGTAAAATCATAGTGCTGAGTTTGCTTTCGCGAAAGCATAATTTTTCTATTCAACGCTAGCAATAAGGTGATGGCGTGCTCTGCCACTGCATTAGGCGAATAATCTGGAGCGTTTGCCACCTTCAGACCTAATCGTCTTGCAACACGAAGGTTTACATTATCGTATCCCGCAGAACGTAGCGTTATGTATTCTACGCCAAAATCTTTGAGCTTTTGGAGAACAATGTCGCTGGCGTCATCTGCCGAAAATATTGAGATGGCTTGAAAACCTAATGCCTCCATAGCCGTATGCGTTGTGAGCCGTTCTGGAATATATTTAAGAGAATGGTTATCGCCATTTGCTCTTTCCAAAAATGGGATTTCGAAGTCTTTTGCAGAATAAATAAGGGTTTTCATAATTAAAGATCTGGAGTAATAATTAGAAGATCCTGTTCTTCAAGTGCCCATACCAGCATATTAATATAATCTTTGATAGCTTTTCTGTCTGAGTCTGGTTCTGTAACGTCTATGGAACCTTTCCAGATAACTTCTCGTTCTTTTGTTGGGCATATACAATACAAGGCGCTTTCTGCGTGATAAACTGTATATTTTTCCATCTTCTCATCTTCTATATAAATTCCTTGACTTGAATAATAATCATCTTCAAAGCCATTGAAGGTTTTATCCCAATTACGATAGGACTGGATAAGAGTAACTTTATCCTCAGCTCCGAGAATTTTAGAGACGAGAATAGCATCAAAGCCTTCGGAGAGCATTTCTCTTTCTAATGCATCCAGCTCTGCTTCGGTACGTGGTCGCGAGGTAAATTCTGGATTAAAAAAGTCTTCACTATTTACAGCATTTACCCCCTTAACTTCGAGCTCATCTACAAGACGTTTTTCAAACATCTTTCTATTTTTTACGTCATTTGTCATTGCAAGTACGAGTACCTTTTCTGCCGCAAATACATCTATTTCCGGGTTTTTCCAATTTTCTACGAGCTCAGAACTTGAGCAACCCTGCAGAAATAAAAAGGTGCAGAATACACCATAAGAGAGGAGGGTTTTCATTATTCTTTATGATTTAAAAGTTGGCGGTTCTTACTTTTCTTAAAGATCTCTTGCATCGTTGTGAATACTTCATTTTTAAGTTTATAATAGTTCTCTAGATAGCTTCCTATTCTCATCTCTAGCAATAAATGTCGCATCCTGAAAGGCGCGTTCTTTTTGAAATTCGTCTTTACTATCTAGTAACACAACAATGTCATTGCGATGTTGCTGAATTTTGTCCAAAATCTCTGGGAGTTCGTTAGCCAATTTTGATAAGTCTGTAGCTAGGTGTTTTGCCATTTCGAAACAACTCTCAGCGAGGAGTTTTAAGGTGTTTTCGGCTAAGAGCCCTGCAAGAAACGATTGCTCAACTTTAATAAACTCTAGTTGTGATTGCCAGGCCAGAGTGGCTTCGTGTATAACATCTGAGTCATTCCACTCGAGATATTTGAACTTATACTGATTAAAATATGGATGTTTCATTGGAGTAGGTCAATAAGGGTTTTATGAATATGAATAGGTCTTTTGAAAAAGCATTGAAAGTAAAAAGAGACCATTCTTTATTTCCCCCAAAATAAGAACGGTCTCCTAGTTTGCATCCTATTGGATGGCTATTGTTCGTTTTGGCTGAGCGATAGCCTCTTGCTTCTTGTGTAATTCTAGCTTGAGGATACCGTCTTTGTAAATTGCCTTAATGTTTTCACTAGAATCGACACCTTGTGGCAACTGGATCTTGCGCTCAAAACTCGAGTAGCTAAAATCTTTGCGTGTATACCCATCTTCTTCATTCTCATCCTTAGACTCGTGCTTTCCTGAGATGCTCAACACATCATTGTCCATTGTGATAGCGATATCCTCTTTTGAAAAGCCAGGCACCGCGAGTTCTAGTTCAAAATTTTCGTTGTTTTCTTTAACGTTCATTGCAGGAAGGTTGCTTTCCTTTGTGAAGAGATCGTCTGCAAAAAATCCATCGGTATTGAGCCAGCTAGCGTTACCGTTTGAGGCCCAAGGGAATCTGTCTCGGTTGAATGTGATAAGTGACATCGTTCTATTTTTTAAGATGAATAATTAATTTAACTATCTCAAAATTAGACTTCTGATGTGTACTTAAAAATGATATTTATCAGTTATGCGCTCTTTTTATTTTTTTTTAAGATACCACCACAGTAATTGAAAATCTCATTTTTCATCTTGTTATAACTATCTATGAATTGACCATAATTTTCTTGAATGAGTACGTGCTTTTCCTTAAAATACATATCACAGGATACGGTATCACATTCCATCATCCCGCTTAGTTCTAGATCGTGCTTTGTAAGCAATACGTCGATGTTATTTAAAAGTTTTTTGATTTTATGAATTTCGGACTTAAAGGTCTCAAGTCGCTCAAAGAGGTTAGGCGTATTGGGTTCAAAAATATAGGAATGTGTGAGATTATCAATAAATCTCAACTCATCTGTTGCAAGTGCAATATTAGATTTCCAGACTTTTACATCAGTGTGATATGCATCGATAGTCAAAGGGGTGGTAGTTTCCATAGTAATCTGTCTTTTTGAAGTTCTGATAAAAGTATATTTGAATCTGCAAAAAAACTATGACATTAGTCAGCTATCAGTCAAGACATTAAAGAAACAACCTCATTAAGTTCTGGTATATGAATATGCCATTTCCTTTCTGTTTGAAGTTTTACCCTAAGTGCATCAGAAGCACATGGTTCTCCGTGTATCAGAAAGACTTTTTCAGGAATATTTTTAATTTCACTGGTCCAGTCAAGGAGTTCTCGCTGATCTGCGTGGGCAGACAAACTCTGAAGATTGTGCACTTTTGCCTTTACGGTATAATATTTTCCATAGAGCTTGATTTCGTGCACGCCTTCTAGCAATTGCCTTCCTCTTGTACCTTCAGCCTGATATCCCACTAAAAGTACGTGTGTATTTTTATGGTCAATGAGCTGTTTTAAATACGTGAGCACGCGACCTCCCGTTACCATACCGCTGCCCGCAATCACAATCTTAGAACGAGGATTGTCAATGACCTCCCACGTTTCTTTAAAGGAAGTGACGATATTACTATGATTACACATCGCTTTATAGTCAGACATTGGAAGCTTGTGCCAATTAGGAAATCGTTCAAAAACGGCTAACACATTATTTCCCATAGGACTGTCTATAAATACCGGAATGGCTGGAATTTTATGTTCTTGATAGAGCTTCCAAAGAATGTACATCAAGGTTTGTAAGCGTTCCACAGCAAAGGATGGGATGATAAGCGTTCCACGGGTGTGGGTAATCTCCTTAACAAGTTCTATGAGCTTTTCCTCTGGAGCAGTTTCATCGTGCAACCTGTCTCCGTAAGTACTCTCAAGAAAAAGATAGTCTGCCCACTCTGGCTTTTGCGGTGGAGCCAGTAAATAATCCTTGGGTCTCCCTACATCTCCAGAGAACACATAGCGTTTTCCATGAATATCCAGTTCTATAAAAGTGGCACCTATAATGTGGCCTACAGGTATAAACCTGCACTGAATAGATTCAGATAGGGTGATCCATTGTTGTTCCTTTACTGGTTTAAAAAACCCTAGAGTGAACGCAGCGTCTTTTTCTGTATAAAATGGCTGAGCGGGATGGTGTTTTGTAAAATCCTCCTCATTTGCCCTCTTTGCATCTTCTTCGTGTATTCGAGCGCTGTCTTCCAAGATTATTCTGGCGATCTCGAGTGTAGGGGCGGTCCCGATGATTTGTCCATCAAAATTTTGACGTACCAACCTCGGTAGATACCCTGTATGGTCAAGATGCCCGTGTGTGAGCAGAACTACGTCAATGGTAGTAACATCAAAAGGAACGTCCTCCCAATTTCGTTCCCGTAGTTCTTTGAGCCCTTGAAACATACCACAATCCACCAATATATTAAGATCTGGTGTTTCTAAAAGAAATTTGGAACCTGTCACTGTTTTTGAGGCTCCTAAGAAATGAACCTTAACCGTCTGTAGATCCTTTAGAGTTGACATTGCACAAGAGTTTAATTTCGTTGAGAATTCGTGTTTTTCTGGTATCTGAAATACCTAGATGGTCAAGATAAAATTTATCATCCAGCAACTGTTTACATAAAACTACATCACGACCCAGTAAGAAGTTTTTTTCCCTCATCGTGAGTAAGGTAGACACAGTTATGGGGTATAGCCCGAGCCTGTCTATCCGATCTTTTAGTCCGTTATCTTTTGGGTAATCCCAACTTAGTAATTTAAGTCCTGCACAGGTACCATAAGCCACAGCATCTGCTGTAAATCGGGTGTTTGTAACGACCCTGCCTTCGGTATGTGTAGGGTCGCCGTTTGCGTGCTTATCTACTATATCCCGATATCTGGAATTAATATACAAGGGAACTTTTACATCACAATTACGCCCCTCCTCGCTGTGAAATTTACATTCTATATAGACCGTAATCTCATCTTTTATAGCGACCACGTCCACCTCGTGGCTTACACACATTCCAGAAACAATCACCCCAACATCTGTTCGATAGCCTGAGTATTTTAAAACCTGACCTATAAATTTTTCAAACGGAAATCCCGTAGGACCCAACTCGTAAATTGCTTTTTTAAGTTTATATTTTGATGCAAAGACTGATTTCTTCTTTTTTAAAAGTGCGTAGGCTCTGTTATAGATCTCTCGTGTTGATATGCCCTGGTACAACTCATCACGCACGATATTTAAAATATCTTGGACGTCTTTTTCATTTGCCCCACTGCGCCGTAAGGATGCTTTGAGTTTGTCTAATGAAAAAGCAACTTTTTCGCCTGACGATTTTTTGATTTCTATAGTGGCCTTTGACACGATCTTCGATGTATAGGTGAGTCATTGTGGTTACGCTTTCGCGAAAATGTCAATCAAACTAGAATTAGTACGATTCATAACATTTTCGCGATACGCTAAAGATGTATTTATAAGAACAGCGTGATACTTTACATTTTCTTAATTACGCAAATCGTGCATTACCAAAAGAGGCACCTTACTGAACATCCCCAATTCCTTTACCATTGGGCTCGTAAAAATGCTACCGAAAAATGCGTGTTTTTTATTTATGAGGGCAATCATATCACTATTACGACTTTCCACAAAAATCTGCACGGCTTGTACAGGATCTGAGGTATGAAGGTGATGAAAATCGGTCTTTACGTTCTCTAGACATTCTGTGAGCAGCTGTTTATTCTCTTCTTGACTCTGCGACATTTCATCCCTTGGGTTTGCGTGTAAAACACAAATTGTGGCATCCTGAAGTAAGGCAATATCAATTAAATACTGTAGTTCTCTTCGCTTATAATGCGTTTTATAGCTCGTAGGAAAAACAATTTCCTTAACACTTGCAAAACGTGTATCTAAGGGAATTCCAAGGGTTGGGCAGTTGCGCAATTTCTCCATAGAGAGAATGGTATTACTACCAAAAAGGGCACCTCTATTATTGCTTGCACCTTTAGTACCCATAATGACAAGTTCTATATCATTTTTCTCAATGACGCTCTTCATAACACTTAAAAGATCGCCGAATTTTGAAATCGTTTTATATTCGTGATTGAGATTTTTACCTCTAAAGTCAAGCATTGTGCCCACTTTGAGCAACCCTTTTTCTGAGGCTTCCTCTGCAGTATCATATGACTTAGTACCTGGCTCTGGCACCATTAAATCTGCTATATTATATCCTAAACTCCCAAAAGTGTTGAGAAGGATAAAGGAACATTTATGGTCCTTAAACAGGTCTGCAGCATAGGTAATGGCATTCCAAGCATTTTTTGAAAAGTCTGTAGGTATTAAAATTTTCTTTTTCATTGGATTTTATTTTTAGTAGGAGATAAACTTAGCGTAATGATGAAAGCAGAACTATGATATAAATCAGAAGCTATCTGGAAGGATGAGTAAGGGTACTTTGGAATGAAAACCTGCTTTTTCTACAAATGACTTTTTGAACAATCGTTTTAAAAATCCGTATTTATGGTACATTAACACAAGTAGATTGATCTGGTGTTTTGTAGCAAAACCTTCAAGAGCATTTTCCATAGAATTCTCACTCGATATCCAATGCATACTGTATGCTATATCTGCTAGTTTATGCTTGAGCTTTCTATAATTACTTTCTACCGTATTGCCGGGACTCACCTGATTATAAATATGCACAATGTGTAGTTCGGCCTTATGAGCTTTCACAACTTCATTGACAATCTCTAATGGATATTGTGCATAGTCTACTTTTAAATCTGTGGCATATGCTATATTAGAAGGTTTCACAAACTCTGTGTTCTTGGGTACAAGAAACACGGGGATGGGTTTTATATTCTTGATGAGAGAAACTGCCTGACTCCCTATAAATACTTCTTTAAGCCCGCTTGCACCCTTAGTACCCATTACCACAAAGTCAGTTCCTGCCTTAATAATAAGTTGATTTACCATCTTGTATAAAGGCGTAGCACTACTATATGATAGTATCGTAAGATCTCTATGCTCACTGTCCCGTACTATTTTGTGCTGTACTTCTTCCAGTAAAACATCGGCCTTGCTCTTAAAATCATCATAAATCTTTTCATTTCTACCGATGTCTATACGACTGGTGGACGTAGAAAATTGATTTTCAAAAGAATGAATAAGTGTAATTTTACACGGCTCGTCAGGAAAGAGCCGTGTTGCATAGTATAATGCGTTGTATGCATTATCTGAGAAATCAGTAGGTACAATTATAGATGCCATATACTTTATTTTATAATTTAAAACTACAGCAGCAAATGGGGTTTAACTATGACATTAGTCAGCTATGGCAGGTAGAATTAAAAAAGGCAAGGTGGTGTGAAATGTCATTTTCTTTATGACGTGCTCCCGCATAAATCTCTCCAAGAAGTTTTTAGGGTAGTCGATAAGTACCATTAAATCTATTTCTAATTCTTCATTGAAGATATTTATGCAATTTTCTAATGATGAAAATTCAGGAATTATGTGAAACTTATAATGAACGTCCATCAAGAGGGATTCTAAATGCTGGAGATGATCTTTTTGTTTAGGGCTTAAATCTGGTACACCATAAACCTCAACCATTCTCACGGTGGATTTCCATAAGTTTATGAGCGTAATAAGAGGAGTCAATTCTTTTTTACTATAATCTCTTGTAAAATCTGTGGCAAATCCTATGTTGTCAGGTATTCGAAAGCGTGCCTTTTCAGGAATGATTAGTAATGGAATCTCTTGATGAATCGACACGATGCTGTGCGTCACGCTGCCTATAAAAATCTCCTTTAGCCCCGTCGCTCCTTTACTCCCCATTATTATAAAATCATAATCACTTGAGGTAAAGATTTCTATGCCTTCCCTTAAATGACCTTCATAGATTTTGATGATGTACGTATGGTTTTTTATCTCATTACGACTCTCTATCACTGCTTTTAGTTCTCTTAACTTTTTAAGAGATTGCTCTTTTAAACTTTTATATATGGTTCCCAAGCGTATTGGGCTTTTGTTACCTACGAGTTGTAGTACCGAGGCTTCATAAGCATGAAATAGGGTAAACTCAACCGCTACTTCTTGAAAGAGCATATGTGCGTAACTCAAAGCATTGTGAGAATGATCAGAAAAATCTGTAGGTACAAGTACTCGTATCATAGCTTTTTTATTTTAACAGGTGGTAACATCATAAATGGGACAGTTGCGTTATGCACGATGGTGCGCACGACAGGAGTAAAGAATAAGTTTGCAAAAAAATTATGCTTATTATGCACTAACACCAGTAGGTCTATCTTATGTTTGGATTGAAAATCTTCTACGGCTTCTAGTACATCCATCCCATCTGCTACCTTGGTGATATGGGCGTCGCGTTCAAAATAGGTATCTAGCGCTTTCTTGTTTGCAAGTTGCTCTTCATCAAGGGCCTCACCGTAATAGGCATTGAGGAAAATAAGTCTTGCAATATGCTTTCTACAAAGATTTTCTAATAATGAAAGTCCAACTTGGTCTGTACCCGAGCGATAATCTGTAGCAAAAAGAACATCCTTAAATGAAGTATGCTCATATTGAGAAGGCACTCCTATCACGGGGACTTTTGCATTTTTAATCACTTGCATTGTTTGTGAACCTATAAAAACTCCTACGATACCTGAAGCTCCGTTTGTCCCCATAATAATACACTCAATCCCAGAGGCATCAACTAGTTCATTCACCTCAACAGTAAGCACATTATAGCTTGCAATGGACTCATAGGTATGCAACCTGTTAGGATATGCCGTTTTTACACGGTTGATAATTTTAGCCAGATTTTGTTCTGAGGTATTTTTGTAAAGTTCGCCTAAGTCAATATTGAGCGCTGTATGATTATCATAGATCGTGGTAGTATACAGTGCGACTGGGGTATATGTATTGAGCACGTAGAAGGTACATTCCTCATTTATAAAAAGTTGTGCCGCATATTCCATTGCCTTGTAGGATGCATTGGAAAAGTCTGTGGGAATCAATATCTTTTTCATAATCGTATAATTTATCTTGGTAAATTTTGTAAGATCAAAAATGGAATCTTTGTATTTAAGCCTACTTCGTCAATGGTAGATTTATGGAGGAGCGTTTCCATATACGTATGTTTTGAATTTACCATTACGACCATACTAATATTCTTTTTGGCAATATGGTTGTTTATAATCTGTGCCGTGTCTCCTTCGTCGTGGCGGGTGTATATAGTTACGCTTTCGCGAAAGCGGTATTCCCACGCGGCCTTGATATCTTCTTGCCTGAGAGAAAGTCTATCAAAGTTTGAGATATATAAAAGGTGCAACTCAGAACGAAAACTCTGCGCAAGACAGCTTACTAACTTCAGTTCTCTATTTTTAAAAGAAATCATAAGTTCTGAAGGGAATAATATACGTTCTGGACGCTCGAAATGATAGCCTAAGGGAATGCCTAGCACAGGACACTTTACATATTTAATAATCTGCAACGTATTGCTTCCGTAAGTGATTTTTCTATTGGCAGATTTACCTTGCGTGCCCATTACAATGAGGTCTGCATTCTCACTTTCTACGAGACTATTTACTTCATCCAGCAACGTCCCGAATATGGCGTGGGTCTCTATCGTATGCCTTGGATTAGGTGCATACTCCAATGCCCCTTTACGTACAACCGTTAACTCTGTTTCGGACTCTTTGCGTTTTACTTCTTTGTATTCATCCAATAGCTTTCTCGAGACAACGGCCTTATTTTCATAAACCTCATCTGCATATGTATGTATGATAAGGATTCTGGACTTCTCATACTTAAAATAATCCAGCGCACAACAAAGTGCATTAAATGCATTTTCCGAAAAATCTGTGGGAACAATGATAACTCGCATAGGATTCTAGTTTTAATTATCTCAAAACTAGATGCAATGGATGATGAAAACTATGACATTGATCAGCTGCGTACTACTCGTGCACTATTAAGAAAGGAATGTTCTTGTGATAATCATTATCCTGATTTAGTGTGGGGGAAAAGAGGATATTTTCTGAGAGATTGATGTTTTTTGCAAAAAGTATGACAAGGTCCACTTGATGCATATCTACGAAGGATTGCAACGCTTCGTCCATTGTTTTATCAATAACAAAATGAAAACTATGTGATACTTGATCTAGTGCGCTTTGGAGAAAGGATTTGTTTGTATTCTGTGTAGTCGTTAGAGCATTGCCTGTTTTACTAAGTTGTAATATATTGAGGTGAGCCCTTGCCCTTTTTATAAACTGTGATATAACATTTGTTGCTTGTGAGCGATGTTTGAAATTAAAATCAGAAAGTAATACAACTTGCTGTGGAACGCGGCATTGAGACTCACGTGGTACGATGAGCACAGGGCATTTTACTCTAGTGATTATATTCCTAGTATGGCTGTCTTTTACATCATTGCAAAAAATATTAGGATACTGGGTGCTGAGGACAATAAGATCAATCTCGTTGTCATAAACTGCTGCCCGTACATCTTCTATAAAACTCCCCTCCCATCGCAAAGGAATGATCACCTGTCCTTTTTTAATAATTCCCTTTAAGGTGATAAGCCATTTTTGTAAATCCTGAGCTTTACTCTGGCATACCGTAAACCCATCATTAAGATACGTATCTGGTGTTTCAGAATAGAACAGATAAAAACGGATTCCCGCATTTTGATATAAGGTCAGTGCACAGTGAGCTGCACTCCACGATTGGTCAGAAAAATCTACGGGAATTAGTATATGCTTCATTAGATACTACATTTATAAAAACAAATGTATTTTTCTTGAAGCTAGTAGGTAATGATAAAAATCAGTTTTAAGGTTTTATCAATCTATAAGTTGTAATCCTTGAATATCCAGCAGTCTGATGTTGCGACCTTCTATTGCTATCAATCCCTCCTTTTTAAATCCTGATAAGGTGCGTATAAGACTCTCTGTAGCAATACCAGCCACACTCGCAAGATCGTTACGGGCAATACGTATTCCTTCTTCTGGCTTTTTACCAAGGATTTGAGCAAATTGTAAAATAGTCTGCGCCGTCTTTTTTCGCACTGAACTGTAGGCCATCTGTAAGAGCTGGTTCTTAATTTCGGATAGGTTATCTGTAAGCAGTTCCATAAGTTCAAGTGAGACGTTTTTACTGTTCTCTAAAACTGCTTTCAGTTCTGTTTTACTCACACCTACGAGCGCTACATCCTCTAGTACAGTTGCAGATTCTTGATAGGGAATATTCTCTACAAATGAGGTAAAGCCTAAGAAATCATCCCCTCGGTAGAGTGCTGTGATTAATTCTTTACCACTCTCATCCATTTTATGTGTCTTAACAACACCTTTTGAAATGAGGTATATCATATTAGAATGTTCTAACTCCTTGTAAATTACTTCACCTTTCTTAAAGCTGAAATCCTGACCCTCATCATCAAAAAAGTTTTTGAGCTCATTGAGATTACGTAACTGGTCTTCTTTAGGAGTTTCTGCTGGACCAGATGTTTGAATACTCTTGAGGATAGCCGCCTTTGCAAGTCTACTCTCAATAGCACTAATGAGTTCGTCTTCTTCAAATGGTTTTGTGAGATAGTCGTCAGCCCCGAGGTCCATACCTTTACGTATTTCCTTATGCTCCGTTTTTGCAGAAAGGAAAATAAATGGGATTTGGCTTGTAGCGGTATTCATTGATAATTCTTGTAAAACTCCGTATCCATCTACTTCAGGCATCATGATATCACATACAATGATATCAGGGAGATTTTCATTGGCTAGTGTAATTCCTATGCGACCATTAGGTGCCGTAATAACCATATAATTGTCTAATTCTAGAAGCTCAGCTGTATTTTCGCGCAAAGCGGTATCATCTTCTATAAGAAGTACTGTTTTCATGATTCTGGACTTTTTGTGGTTGGGATAGATATACTAAATATTGAGCCTTCATCCTCAACACTTTTAAAACTAATACTACCACCCAGATTTTCCAAATGATTCTTTACAATGTTGAGACCTATTCCCGTTCCTGGACTAAGCAGCGCATTTTCTGCCCTAAAATAACGGTCAAACACAAAACGCTGTTCGTGCTCAGGAATGCCGATACCTTGATCAATAATTTCAATCGTGAGATATTCAGCATCCTGAAGGGCATTAATGTCTACTACCGTCCCTTCAGCAGAATACTTAACCGCATTGTGTACTAAATTACTTAGAGACAGCTCTAATATCTTTTCATCAAACTCAAGAGATATATCATCTGCATTATGAGGGTAGTTAATCTGTTGTCCCTCCTTAAGATGCATATTTGCATCATAAATAACCTCATTGAGCACCTTACTTAATGGAAAGGACGTAATCTTATAATTTGTCTTACCAGTGTCTAGTCGCTCTATAGAAAGAAAATCATCAATGATGGTGTTGAGATATTTTACTTTACTCTTTATGGTATTAAGATGTTTCTCACGTTTTTCCTGCTGCTCTTCCTTAGTATATTTCCCTGCTAAAGTTGCGCTGGTTAGAATACCGCTAATTGGGGTCTTAAATTCGTGAGAAACTAGCGATAGAAACTTTGTTTTGAGATCGTTGAGCTCGCGTTCCTTCCCAAGAGCTTCTTCTAACTGCCGCGTGCGCTCTACGACGGTTTTCTCTAAACGCTCAGTGTAATTTATCCTGTCGGTTATATCTAAGATAATAGCGACCACTGTCTTTCTTCCAGCGGATATCGAGGTTTGTAAATGTACTTCTACAGGATAAAGACTCCCATCTTTACGTTGATGTTCCGTATCAAAAACCAATCTCCGTTCTGTATGGCCAATAAGGGGGGCAATGAGTGATCTAAACGCTTTTTCGTCGTATGCAGGCTTAATATCTACAGGTGTCATTGTTACCAGTTCTTCGAGCGTGTAACCTATATTACTAAGAGCACCTTTATTAACGTTTACAAATTTTAGCGATTCAGCATCAAAGATGAAAATTTCATTGAGAGATTCATTAAAAATATTTGCCCAATGCCTAAGTTCTGTCTCTGCCTGCTTACGCACGGTAATATCTGTGACCAAAGCCATTACATAGTGATGCCCGTGCAGTACAAAAGGGTTTAGTCCGGCTTCTACTGGAAACTGAGTGCCGTCTTTATGTAAACCAAAAAGATCTCTTCCTTTACCCATCTCTCTCTTTTGACTGTGACTCATAAAGCTATCAAAGTGCGCGTGGTGTTTCCCGTGATAGGGTATAGGAATTAAGGTATTGAGTGCCGCCCCTTCTAGCTCGTCTTTTTTGTACCCAAAAATAGATCGGGCAGATGCATTTGTAGCAACGATCATCTGCTTTGAATTTACGACCACAATCCCTTCTGAGGCACCCTCAAAAAGTATTTTAAATGCCTCTTCAATACTTTCTTCAAAAAACTCCATAGACTAAAAGTACGATATAACCTTTACTTCTAGACGCACCGCTTGAGCAAATACCTTCATAAATTAAATAGTCCAGATTTCAAGGTCCTTTTAACCATTTCAATGACTTCTCCTACCTCCTCGCGAGATTTTTCTGTTACCTTCATTATTTCTGAAAATGTGAGGTGAAAGTGAATATATAATGTGGCGATATTACGATGCCCTAAAGGTAATCCGTAAATGATTGCGTCTATTTGTTTGCTCGTGAGACTATGAGTTAAATCGCTATCTATGGCAGAGGTAATTGTGTTTTCCATAGGCAGTTCAAAAACAGTGTTGTAAGCATCGTTGGAATATGAAATATCGTCTAGGTCTTCTTTGAAAATTATGTCGCCATCAAGTTCTGAGGTAATACGCTCTCTTAGCTTATCGCGCTCTGCTTTTGCGTACACCTCGATGTCTTCCAGAGGTTTATGTAAATCGTGTTCAGATCGCTCTACTTTTTTAAGTAAAAAGTCCATCTCACTAAATAGATACATATAAAAGTCTTCCTCGCTTTTAAGGGTGTCAAAATTCTCATACACAGAAATAAAAAGATCATCTACAAAGTCATTCTCCTCATAAAAATTATGAGGGAAATGACCCTTATGTATCATCTCTTGCAAGCGTGTTTTAATATAATTGCGCAACTCGGGGATAATCCTCACAAAAATTATATAGAAAGTACTTTTATCTTTTTTTGATCTATACGTTACCAACTGTTCATAATACTGCCCTATCTGGATGCGATAATTTTTTGTTCTCACGATATGTTTACGGGTACCCATAATAAACTACTTTAAAATTGGATTGTAAAGTTGCTCACAACGCCATCACGTCACAATGATATATATCATAGATTTTAAGAAGCCTTGGTACTAATTTTAATTGAAAATATATACCCTTATGAGACCAAAGATTATAACTACCGAAGCCTTTTATCATAATCTTGGGAAACTATTCTACGCAATTGCATTTGCAGATAAGCAGGTACGGGAAGAAGAATTTGCAAAACTGCAATTGTATGTTTTAGAACATTGGCTAGACTATGACGATTTGCGCGATGTTGTTGGAAGTGACGCTTCGCACCTTATTGAAATGGTTTTTGAGGGCGTTGAAGCTCTTGAAGAGCCTGCGGATGAAATGTATGATGAATTTGTAATTTATAAGCGCGCACAACCACATCTATTTACAGAAAAAGCAACTAAACTTATTTTAGAAACTGCGTCTGCCATCGCCCACTCCTTTTCTGATCTCAACAAATCTGAACTTGTTATGTTAAATAAACTAAAGTTAGAACTAGAACATACATCGCAGTAGTAAAAAAACTTCACAGAAATTGTGTTTCGCAAGGCTAAACCACCTCACATCGTAAGAAAACAAACGGAAATATATTGAATTATGGATGTACAATCAGGAACACTCCTTGCGCTTTGGGAAGAATCCCGAACAAGACTTGAAGATAAACTCAAGGAACTTACGGCCTCAGATCTCAAGAAGAAATTATCTCCCTCACCCAATAGCATAGGCTTTTTGCTACGCCACACCGCCGAAGTTGAATTACTATTTGCTAAAAATGTCTTTGGCGCTACTGATACAAAAATCATCGCAAAAACACTTATCGCTCAACACGACACTGGAGAGTGGGCTGACTTAGAGAAGCTAATCTCCATATTAATGAGATCAAGAAAAACCTTAAAAAAAATCATTTCCCAGCAAACTACTGACGATTGGAATTTGGAAATTAAAACTAGAGAATTTGGCACCAGGACTAAGGCTCAAGCGCTAGGACGTATAATATCCCATACTGCCTATCACGCGGGACAGATTGGGATTATTGTAAAATACGGTACAGCATCATAATTATGGATATTATTAGCCAACTTCAAGAATGGATATTGCAACATCCCGTGTTAAGAGTGTTCTGCACTATCTCTTATGGATTGTCGCTATTTTTATTTTGGTCAAACTCGTGAGGCGCTATCTGAAGAAAAATTTACCTAACAGCGTTACCAGATATAAGTCACAAAAAGGGGTGGAGATTATAGGGTATATCCTTATCATCTTTCTGTCTATCACTTATTTTACTGGGAACATCACAGATTTTACGATTGCGATAGGGCTCCTTTCCGCGGGATTAGCAATTACGCTGCAAGAGCTTATTTTGAGTATTGCGGGATCATTGTATATTTTCTTTGTCAAAGTTTATGCGCCTGGCGACCGTATAGAGATAAACGGTATAAAAGGTGATGTGATCGACATAGACAGCATCTACACCACGATGATGGAGATAGGAGAATGGGTAAGCTCAGATAATTATAGTGGCCGTATTGTAAAACTGAGCAACGCATTTGTGTTTAAAGGACCTATTTATAATTTTTCGCAAGATTTTCCATTTATTTGGGACGAATTTAATTTACCGATACGCTATACGTCAGACGTTGAGCTCACAAAAAAAATCATAACTGAAGTTGCTCAAAAAATACTATTAGATTATGTAAATTTTTCAAAAGAACACTGGCAAACGGTCGTTTCCAAATACTATATAGAAGATGCCGTTGTAGAACCTACACTCGCCATCACTCTGACGGATAATTGGATACAATTTAACCTACGCTATATTGTAGATTACAAGAAGAGACGTCTTACGAAGCACGCGTTACAAGAACAGATTCAACAAGCGATTACAGAAACAAATGGACGTATCACCCTTGCGTCTGCGACTTTAGAAGTAATTAAAATGCCTACAACCACCATACACGTAACGACTCCTTCAGAGAACTGACAAATATCATATTTTAGAAAATCGCACCCCTGTACATTTACCCCATAACTAAAATAAACAGGTATGACACTCTACAACAAATTAAACGCAGATTTTACAGAAAACTTTATTGGAAACACAGCACTTGCAATGATCGTATCTACGTGCATAGGCTCTATAGCAGTAATGTTTACCTTAATGAATGGACACGGCCTTGCTCAAATGGCAATGGTGTTTACAACTGTAGTCGTTTGCAGCATACATAATGCATCTATACTTACATTACAAAAGCCTAAAGTGGTTTTTAACTTACTTAGTTTAAGTATTTTGGTGAATGTACTACTCATAATGTTAAATCTACTTTTTTAGAAAAATTAGAGGTACGCTTTCGCGAAAGCTAAAGAACAATTAATAAAGGGATCTTATAATATGAGATCCCTTTATTAATTTCATAAACTGATTAAAGTCATAGTATACCCAAGAGATCAAAATTACATTTGAGTCACAAAATCATAGCTATGAAATCAATTGTAATCTTCCTCCCATTATTGTTCATTTTAAGCTGTAAAGAGCAGCCCTCACAAACCGCTAAATCTAATTTGCAGAAGGTTGAAGAAAGTCTCCTCGACCCAGACTCAGCAGATTCTCTCTACTATACGGATGCAGACATCCGTGAGCTCCAACTTAAAAGTCAGCTGCTTAAAAAAGAGGGACTCCTAGCAATTGAAGACGATACTCCTTCACTTCAGGATGCAGTACAATCAAAGAAAATTTTTAAAGAGGCAGATGAGTACGTGCTAGACTACACATACCCATACTTAAACGAAAAGGTGGATGCGCGGTACAAAAACTTTAATGATTATATGACAGAGAGTTACCTCAACATAGAGCGCACCGTCAACGAAATACTAGAGGATAAAGAGCTACTGTGCGATACGCTCAGAATTCAGCGTTTTCGAGATAAGCGCATCATAGATTTTAAATTACATTCTACTCATAATAATTTGATAAGTATTTTATTGTACAAAGAAAACTATTACTCTGGAATGTTGCATTCTACCTATATGTTTGACTGTCTAAATTACGATGTAAAAAAACAGGATTTTATCTCTTATAATGACTTCTTTTTAGAAGGATCTGAAAAAATGGTGTTCAATATCATTAACCAAAAAATCTATGACGACATTCACTCTGGAAAGATGTATTATGATTGCTGGGAAATTTCAGACAGTGATTTTAGGGCCTACAAAAATAACTTTGTGGTAAATGGAGATAACATCGAGTTTTACTTCGATGATTGTGTGATCTGCCCTTCATACACGGGACAATACAGCGTTGAGATTCCTATACTAGAAATTATGCATCTCATTAAAGAATATCAACGCCCATTGCTATTGTGAGTATACATATAGAAGCAAAACAAGGCGAGATTGCAGAAACAGTCCTCCTTCCTGGCGACCCTATGCGAGCTAAATGGATTGCAGAAACCTTCTTAGAAAACGCCACCTGCTATAACGATGTACGAGGTATGTTAGGCTTTACGGGAACGTATAAAGGAGCACTAGTTTCTGTTCAAGGAACCGGTATGGGAATTCCCTCAGCACTGATCTACTGTCACGAACTCATAAACGAATACGGAGTGAAACAGCTTATAAGAGTAGGTAGCGCAGGCTCTTATCAAAAAGATGTAAAAATTAGAGACATTGTTATTGCAATGGCAGCAAGCTCTACCTCTGGAATTAATAACTCCCGCTTTATCAATGCAGACTATTCTCCCACTGCTCATTTTGACCTTTTCATAAAAGCAGTTGATTATGCCCGTGAACATAACATCGTCATTAAAGCAGGAAATGTATTGTCAAGTGATGAGTTTTATGAAGACGACTATGAAAGTTATAAGCAGTGGGCAAATTTTGGTGTGCTCTGTGTAGAAATGGAAACTGCAGGACTGTACACGATTGCAGCTAAGTGCAATGTAAAAGCGCTTGCCATACTTACCATATCAGACAGCCTAGTTACTAGAGAAGCTATTTCTGCAGATGACCGAGAAACCACCTTTAAGAAGATGGTTGAGATTGCCCTGGGTACAATTGCTTGAGATGTTGCCCGCTTCATCATTTAATACATAATACTATGAAACGTAAGAGCTATGACACTGTGACAGAAGCAATGAGTGATCTAAAACTATTAGGATACACAAAGGATTTTTCTATAATGAGTGAGCAAGATCGTCTCCTTTGTAACCGCACCTCCGTGGCACTGTCGCCAGAAGATTTTGAGATAGACCATTTTTATAGGTTTGAGGGAAACAGCGATCCTGGCGATGGAATGATCGTGTACGCCATCTCTTCAAACTGTTCAGACATTAAGGGCATCGTTGTTAATGCCTATGGAATGTATACAGATAACGCATCTTCGGCTATTGTAAAAAAGCTCCAAATCCACTATTGAAAATTGGTTGGGAGCAGGTTTATTTTCTTTTTCGCTTTCGCGAAAGCATATTTTTCAATACTGTCTGCAAAAGGGAGATGAACAACTATCGCGACACTTTATCTTGAGCTGGCTAACTTCCATAAAGTTGCCTTAAAGAGGTTTGGAATATGTTATTGGTCAAGATTATGGATACTATTTTACGGGAGTATTGATCTATTTAAAACTATGAATCCTAAGTCACTTTCAAACAATATACAGATACTTATAACTGGAGGCACTGGAAATGTCGGGCGAGAAGTGGTGCATTTCCTCTGGAAATTTGATAGGACATCGAACGTAATTCTAGCTGTTAGAAATGTAAATACCGCTAGAAGAAGTTTTACACATCTTCCAAATGCATCCTTTAGGGAGTTTAATTTTAAGGATCCAAATACCTTTAATGGCACTTTTAAAAATATCAACATTCTATTTCTACTTCGCCCACCACAAATCTCAAACGTGGATAAATACTTTAAACCACTTTTAATATCGGCAAAGAACAATGGAATTAAGAACGTAGCATTTCTTTCTGTCCTGGGGGCAGAAAGAAGTAGCGTGATTCCAGATAATAAAATAGAGCGCTTGATTAAGACTATGGGTTTCAAATTTATTTTCATTCGTCCAGCTTATTTTATGCAAAATCTGACCACAACATTACTACCTGAACTACAAAATAACCATAGAATTATACTCCCATCAGGGAGAGCAAAATTTAATTGGATTGATGTAAAAAATATAGGCGAAGTAGGTGCTATTTTAATAATGTCATTTACGAGCTATGAAAATAGCGTATACCGAATTTATGGAACTGAAAATAAGAATTTCCAAGAAGTAATTGAAATTCTAAATGAAACGCTAGGCATAAATTATACGTTTAGAAGTATAAACCCGATTTGCTACTACGTGAAGAAAATCGGTGATGGCACTCCTAGTAAACTTGCTATCGTAATGACACTACTGCACTACCTACCTAGATTTCAAAAGGAACCGGAAATCACAGAAGTATTCTATAAGCTCACTGGAAAGAAACCAACAACATTAAAAGAATTTATTAATAGAGAAAAGGAAAAAATACTGCTACCTAAACGGGTTCTTCCGCAATAGCAACAGTATTTTTATAGTATGTTTTCTTTCTTAAGCCTCCCTTTTCCCAACGAACCCAGTTGTTATATCTTAAACGTAAACACTGGTAATTTTGAATGATTTGCAAGACGTTCTGCTATACTTCCATTAAAGAAATGAGACAAACCTCTTCTACCGTGCGTAGGTATTGCTAGGGCATCTGCACCAACCTTTGCTGCGTAGTCATAAAGACCACTTTCAATAGTATATCCATTAATAATCACAAGATCCTCCTTATGTAGTGGAGTCCCAAATTCTGCAATGTGCATAAATTCCTCCATCTGTTCTTCGATCTCTTTTGTGCTCCTAAATCTATCTGCTGGTAGGTTTACGTAAACCAGAGCAATCTTGACTTCTAGCTCTTCAAAAAATGGTATTGCATCTCGATAGGCCTTCACGCTGTCCTGTTTAAAGTCGCAAGCAAAAAGTACACGCTGAGGTAATGATGTTTCTTCGTTACCCTTAACTACAAGAACTGGCACCTCTGAGGTGCGTACAACTCTTTCTGTATTTGACCCTACAAATTCCTCTTTGAGACCGCTAGCGCCGTGTGATCCCATAATCACTAGGTCTACATCCTGTTCTAACGCAAGGTCATTTATTTCTTCAAAAATCTTATAATTTTGAACCGCTTCGGTGACTTTGACGTCCTTGAGGTAGGGCTTATCTAAAAAGGTGGCAAACTGCTTTTCGGCAAGTTTCATATGGAAAACAGCTTCGGCGACTTCCTGACTCTCATCTTTGGTAAAAATAGAATCGCTAAGTCCCATCATATGGAGCACGAGAATTTCTGCGTGATACGCTTTCGCGAAAGCGGCCGCCACTTCAAGTGCATATTCAGAATGTTTTGAGAAATCTACGGGAACTAATATTTTTTTCATAATCTGGGTTTTAATGAGTTTTAAAAATTTCCTTGCGTTTGCGCAGCTGTCTTTCTAGGTCAGAAACGGTTTCTCTCATCGCCGTTTCAAAATGTATATCTGTGGTTGTTGCAAAAAGTCTAGGGCCTGGACCACTCAACGCTATCTCACAGGTTTGACAAGCGGGATCGCTTGTGTTTTCTAATTTGAAGAATACTTGCGCCTTGATCAGCCAGGGAAATTTCTTATTAAGTTTTGCGAGTTTTGCTCTTGTAATGGCGTCTAGCGACTCGCTTTCTTGGAGTTTTACATATTGAAAAGTAATAGTCATATCGCTTGGTATTTCTATCAAAATTAGAAATAAGCGCAGGCAGAGACTATGACATTTGTCACCTATAAGAGATTAAAAGTAGTTTGTTTATTTAAGCGCTTAAGCGAGATTGACTTGAAATAAATGCCCGATCAATGCGGTAATTCCCATCGCGATGGTGCCCCAAAAGGTAATTCTCAATACGGCTTTTAATTTTCTAGAACCACCCGCTCTCGCCGAAACCATACCTAAAACAGAAAGAAATATAATGGCAAAACCGTACTCTATATATTCCAGATGTTGCAATGGTGAGAACAGTGCAACTACGAGCGGTAAAAACCCACCTACGGTAAAGGCCAGACCTGATGAAAAGGCGGCCTGTAGTGGCTTTGCCTCTGTTAACTCGTGTATGCCCAGCTCATCTCTGGCGTGGGCTTCCAAAGCATTGTGCGCGGTAAGTTGTTGTGCGACCTCTAATGCGATTTCTGGAGTGAGACCTCTTTTCTCGTAAATTTTGGCAAGCTCTATAAGTTCTTCATCGGGCGTGTCTATAAGCTCTCGCCTTTCTCGCTCAAGATCAGACTTTTCAATATCGGTTTGTGAGCTTACAGAAACATATTCTCCTGCAGCCATCGACAATGCTCCAGCAACTAGACCGGCGACTCCTGCAAGAATTACAGGCTCTCGTGTACTGCTTGCCGCAGCCACACCTATAATAATACTCGCTGTAGACAATATCCCGTCGTTTGCGCCTAGTACGGCTGCTCGTAACCAACCACTGCGATTAATATAATGCCTCTCTTGTTCCTCCATCGACCTAAGGTATTAAAAAGTATACATCACCCCACCCGTTATCGATATATTTCCAAACGCGAGATTGCGCGGTGTACCATTATCATCATAACCATTTGAAATGGTAGCATAACGTAGTTCCGGAAGAAAAAACCAATTTTTAAAAATGCTGATTTTCAATCCTATCCCTACCTGTGTGCCTATATTCCAGTCTGAGTTTATATGGAAACTGCCAGCTGAACTACGCGACCTTACATCCATAAGTGAAAGGCCCGCTCTTAGATAAAAAGGATTCTTTTGCTCTTGCGAGACAGTAAAAAAAGTACATACCCCCCAAGACCACACCTCGCTGAATGAACTCAATATTTTCCTCATCATAATTTTGATCTGTATCAAAACGATTCCAGATCGTTCCACCGTAGATTTTTATGTGATTTCCTAACCTGTGTTCTACCGTTACATTAACTCCGTTCCCTATGCGCAATGGTTCACCTAGCACCTTGCGAATAGGAAAATGCAACGTGGGACTAAAAGTCACGCTCCAAGTTTCTTGTGCTATAATAATTGTGGGAATGCATAGGATTGCAATAACTAAAAGCTGTTTCATACTATTTGCAACGGTTATAAACGTAGGAGATAAATCTATTGTTTATAGAATGGTACAACTATGACAAATCTCATAGTATGGACTGCGCGTACCTAGTAATTTTAAGGACATTAATAATCAAACAGGTACACTATGAAAACTTATCTCTTCATACTTACATTGCTCCTTATTACCAGCCAATCTTTTACTCAAGAAGTCAAAAATGTAGATTATATCTCACCAATGCACGAAGATATGATCCGCCGTAAAAAGCGGAGATAATTGGGGATTTGTAAACCTAAAAGGCACTTTGCGATCTGCCTTTACGAAATGACCTCGTTGCAACAAAGATGTACAGAAGAACTGCCTTATCCCTATTTCTCATCGAAAAGAGCACTTGTCACTACAGAAACCGAGAAAACATCGTCTATTAGGATTTATAACAAAAAGGTAAGACAAAATACCTTTAAAATATATAAGAGCCACCCCTTTAATAAGAGCGGTAAAGCACTAGCGCTATGAATTATTCAAACAAAATCTGGGAGAAAACGATTTATCGGACAAACAGATGGTACGATATGTATATAATCAGGTTGTGATAGATACTTCGGGAAAGGTGATATTCTATATCAAAGAACCACATCACATCCTACCTACCAAAGATCAATTAAAAAACAATTTAAAGATCACGTCGTATTTCATTTCTCCAGACCTAGTAGCTGTCGAAAACGAAAGCGGCACTTGGGACATTATAAACATCGCAAAAAAATAAACTATGGAAACCACAACAGAACAAACCATTATGCCCAGAATAGGAGATAACGCTCCAGATTTTGACGGCCGTAACCACTATAGGTCCTCTAAAATTTTCAGAATATATAGACGGGAAATGGGCGTTACTATTCTCACACCCTGCAGATTTTACACCCGTCTGTACCACAGAGATGAGCGGTTTTGCGGTTGAGCAGTCTACATTCGAGATGCTTGACACAAAACTCATTGGTTTAAGTATAGACAGTATTCACTCGCATCTGGCTTGGGTAAATAATGTGCACAAAAACACAGGCGTCTATCTCAATTTCCCCATCATTGCAGATATAGATATGAAGGTGGCAAAGCTGTATGGGATGCTCCAACCTAACGAGAGCGAAACGGCCGCCGTACGTGCTGTTTTCTTTATTGATCCGTATCAAAAGATAAGGCTCATAATGTACTATCCGCTCAACGTAGGGCGCAATATGGAGGAGATCATAAGAGCTCTCACGGCCCTACAGACAAGCGATACACACAAAGTAGCCTTACCGCTCAATTGGAAAAAAGGCGATAAAGTGATCGTTCCACCACCTAAAACCTTGAAGCAAATGGAAGAACGTATTGCAGACAATAGTCTTGAAAAGGTGGACTTTTATTTAGCTAAAAAGTCACTTGTAGCGTAGTTTTTCATAAGCTTTCAGTTTGCTGAAGTTTATACTGAGCCTGTACACCTACGAAAGCGTTAGGACCCTAAACAGATTATGAATACGAGTGAATGGAAGTATCAAATAATATTGTTTTACGCCCAAGATTCACTCTTGAAGTAAGAATAGCACCAGAAAAATTGCTGACTGCATTTGAAAGAACAAATCAAGAAATTCAATCCTTTATCGTGAGTCGTGTAGATGATCATATTTTTATAAGGATCCCAAAAAGAGAACAGCATTTATGGTCACCACAATTGCATCTTGAAATGGATAGATTAGAAGCCCAGCCTACTATAATTAAAGGACTTTATGGGCCTAGTTCTACAGTCTGGACGCTTTTTATGTTCCTGCATTTTGTGATAACCTCCTTATTAACGGCAGCCGGCATCTGGTTGTAAACAAACGTTTCCTTTGATGGCGGTATTCTTGAACCGCTTATGAGTATACGTGTCCTTTTAATTCTTTGGTTCGTACTTTACGTTGCGGCTAGGTCAGGAAGGGCAGCTGGAAAAGTGGAAATGCTAGCCTTGCAGGGCTCTATGCAGGACATAAGTTATAAACAGTCTTATTAAGATCAATCTATACGTTAAGCCGCTGCTTAATCTCTTATCTTTAAACTACCAACATAGAACCTCTTATGCACATTCACGATTTTTCTAATGACCAGTCAATCCTCAATCAATTCATTTGTGAATTAAGAGATACCGAACTTCAAAAGGACCCGATGCGCTTTCGGAAAAATATAGAGCGCATCGGTGAGATTCTAGGGTATGAAATGAGTAAAACACTGGTCTACAGGGATGTTTCAGTACAGACACCGCTAGGTACGAAACAGATGCGTCTGCCTCAAAAAGATGTAATATTATGCTCCGTATTGCGAGCGGGGCTTCCCTTGCATCAAGGTTTGCTCAACTTTTTTGACGGTGCAGAAAATGCATTTATATCTGCTTATCGCAATCATCCTAATGAAAGCGATGAGTTTGAGGTGATTGTAAAGTACTTTGCGGCTCCCTCTTTAAAGGGCAAAACATTGATCCTCACAGACCCAATGCTGGCAACAGGAAGAACATTAGAAAATGTGCTAGATGCACTCAAAGATCACGGCACGCCAGCTCAAATTCATATCATCTCTGTAATAGGTTCCAGACAAGGTGTAGCTTATGTGCAAGAAGTTTTTCCTGATAATACCCACTTATGGATTTCGGCCATAGATGATGCCTTAAGTGCTAAAGGGTATATTCTCCCTGGACTTGGAGATGCTGGAGATTTAAGTTATGGAGTAAAATTATAAGTAAGTTGAGTGAGCAAGACAAAAGCAGCTATGTAATGACTTACATAACTGCTTTCTTTATACGAAGTAAGATTAAACAAACTCGATAAACGATCGCCCGCAATACGAGGTTTACAAAATCTTACTTCTTAAAAGACAATTGAAGTAAAACAACAACTGCCTAGATTTTCAAAGTAAGGATACACTAAGCATCCTTACTTCTATCAATTTCCTTAGTTGTATATCTTCAATCATAAATTAGATAATCAAACATACCTGTTACCAGTACTAACCTCTAATCTATTGAGGATATGCTATTAAGAATCTTGAATGCAGTCACGATAAAGTGCATTATCATAGCTACTCGTTATCAAGTAACACTCAAAGAGTACACCTTAATAACAAGACCAAAGTAGTGTATAGCGTTCACTTAAAATATGATATATATCAGTTATTAAAAATTTTTGAATATTTTATTTTAATAGGTTTAGATCTGAAATTATTTAAAGAAGAATTGTTTATAATTGCGACGTTCTGTCTACCCGCAAGAACTTTTGGCATCTATGCTTTGAGTATGCACAGCGCTAAGAAGATTTTTCACGTCGGCTATGCATTGGCCAAAAGTAGCTGGAGGACATCCCCTTTTTTAAGATTTAAAATGGTGCTCATATAAAACGCGCGATAACAAGGCGTTTTTCCTTTTGGTCTTTAATCTTGCAAGCCCGCTTTCGCGAAAGCGTACCCTTAAAAAAATTCTCTCCTAGTATCCAAGTTTCTTTTTAATAGACGGGACTTCCCATTGGATGATTGCCTTAAGGAATTCGTCTACCTTTTCAATAATTAATTTCTCTGAGATATCTTCGGGTACATAGCTTCCAAACTCTACCATACTCTCTTCTACAGCCATTTGAGGATTTTCTGGATAAAGCATAAAAATTAAAATATCTCCATTATAGGACTGTGAAAAAACCAGCGCCCCGCCCGCCATAAACTGAAAGGCAGGAATAAGATTTGTACAGTCGATCATAGCTGGCGGGAAGCTATCAAAGGTGATATTTACCGCCTCATTGCTCTGCATCCATTTGAGGTTTTGCACACTCCAGCCTAGGTCATATGCTTTTTGAACCGCGTTAAGAGTTTTGGCGATAAGCGGTTTTGTGGTTTCCTTCCAGGCCAGGCGTTTATCTACCACCATTTTTATGGAAGCGCGATAGGCTGCAATGTGTTCTTCTAGGTGTTCAATTTTCATCTCGTGCGCTGCTTTCATTAGATTGTTTTTTTTGTTCTCTTTTGGATGTTCTTTCTAATTTTCTGAAATACCCCCGAAGCAGAAAATTATGTTTTAAAGCTTCCATATTTTCATTGAGTTTCTGGCTACTTTCCTTTAGTTCTTTTACCGTGGCCTCAATCTCTGCTGGAAGTAACGTATCATTTACCAAATAATTAAAAGTACCCTCACTCTCATCTATTGAGGTGATTAGACTTTTGAGTTGATCAGTTGTAATTACCAAGTTTTTACTGGTCTTTTCAATATCTGTGATTACCTTCTTAACGGTGTTGCCTGAAGTGGTGTCAGAAAAAATGGTCTGTACCACGCTTCCTTCCGTTTGCAAAGTTCTTGAGAATGTTTTCAATTCTCTCAAGCTTTGGGTAGCCTGCGTGCTTGTTTGTTTGATTTGATCTATGGACGCTGCTAGATCTCCAGCAAGCTTAGGGTCATTTAAAAGGAGACTAAGAGTTCCTTCTCCCTCTAATATTTGGGCAGTTATTTTAAGTAAATCTGCCGTGAGCAGTGAGGCGTTTTGATTGGTTATGCTTAGGGTAGACAGCATATCGTCTGTGGCAATCTTATTATAGGTTTCTAAAGTATCGCCCGAGGATACTCGTATGGCTGTCCCCTTTTCTGGTGCAATATTGATAATCATATTCCCCACCAGACCGTCAGATCCTATGGAGGCAACAGCATTCTTCCGTATATAATTTGTAGTTTCCTTTTGAATCCGCATTTCTACTAAAATTGTAGAGTCAGAGGTCATCGTGATCTTACTCACCGTCCCCACATCAATCCCTGAAAATCGAATGTTATTCCCAATTTGCAGCCCATTGATGTTATAAAACTGAGCTTTGAGCACCATATTTTTTTCAAACAAGTGCTGTCTATTCCCGATAAAATATAGCGCGAGAATAAGCAAGGTCGTTGCCAAAACGACAAAAATGCCAAGTTTAGTTTTCTGTTTAGTGGTCTTTTCCATTCGGTGTTATTTAAAAAATGCACGTACCTGTGGATCCTCACTTTTAGCCAAAGCGTCAAAAGTTCCCTCCACATAATTTTTACCATCAATTAATAATATCACTCGGTCTGACACTACGCGAGCACAGTCTATATCGTGCGTGATGATAAGCGCAGAAGTACCGTAGCTCTCTTGGATAGTATTCATTAAAGCGATAATTTCCTTGGCAGTAATTGGGTCCAGTCCAGTAGTAGGCTCGTCATAAATGATAATACTTGGTTTCAATATAAGAGCGCGGGCAAGCGCCACCCGGCGCTTCATCCCACCAGAAAGTTCGCTTGGCATAAGATCTATAGCTTTGGCTAGCCCAACATTTTCCAAAGCCTCAATAATGAGCGCTTCCGTATGTTCTTTCATTTTAAGTCTTTTCTTATGATGGCGTAAGGGGAATTCCAGGTTTTCCCTTACTGTCATTGAGTCGTACAAGGCACTTCCTTGAAAAAGAAAGCCTATTTCTGTGCGCAATATATCCAGTGATTCTTGGCTGAGTGATGTAATATCGTTATCCCGTATGGTAATCACTCCAGCATCTGCCGCGAGCAATCCTACAAGACACTTTACCATTACAGATTTTCCCGAACCTGATTTTCCCATTACCACAAGGTTCTCCCCTTGGTACAATTTCAAACTAAAATTATCAAGCACTTTATTGTCGTCAAATGACTTTTGAAGGTTATTTACCTCCATCACCACCGCTCTATCAGATTGCGGCGCTTTCATATCTCAAAAAATATATCAGAAATAAACACCGCAATAAAGTCTACCACAAATAGTAGCATCGAGGCATATACTACAGCCGAGTTAGAGGCTTGACCTACGCCAGCCGTGCCTTTCTTGCAGTGATATCCTTTATAACATCCCACCAATCCAATGACAAAACCAAAGAAAAACGACTTCGTAGTTGCGGGTAAAATATCATTAAATGTAATGGCATCAAACACCTTATTGAAGTACAACACAAAAGAAACCCCTCCTTTTAAATTCTCAATTATAGCAGAACCTAATAAGGCCACTGCATCACCAAAAATGATAAGCAACGGCAGCATTAACGTAGTTGCTGTAATGCGAGACACGACCAGATATTTAAAAGGATTTGTACCAGAAACTTCCATCGCGTCTATTTGCTCTGTGACGCGCATTGAGCCAATTTCAGCGCCTATTCCCGACCCTATTTTTCCTGCACACACGAGGGCGGTTATGACGGGTCCAATCTCCCGTACGATGGAAATACTTACCATAGAAGGCATCCAAGAGACGGCTCCAAACTCGGCTAAGGTTGGTCTGGATTGCAATGTAAATACCAATCCCAAGATAAATCCGGTTACTCCCACGAGTAGTAGCGACTTATTACCCACGAGGTAACACTGCCGTAACAGTTCGTCCCACTCAAAAGGTCGTGTGAAGACCTCCTTAAAATATCGTTTCCCAAACAGGGTCATATCACCTATTTCGGTAAGTACATTTCGGGCGTTTTCTAAAATGTCGATGGGTGCGGTCATACTTTCAAATGTAACGTAGCAAAGGCCTGAGAGAAATGATATAAATCAGTCCTTAGGTGCTCGTGGGTGATAATGGTCATTGATTACGCTTTCGCGAAAGCGTACGTTACCCTCAAAATCTCCATCTGATGAAAACTAAACGTTATATCCAAAACCTCAAATGTGGCGGTTGCCAAAAAACCATCACAGATACCTTAAAAACCCTTACTGGTATTGAAAATATACGAGTCAGTACTGTAGACGGCTCTGTAACTTTTGACTATGCCGAGAAAATGGATACCCAAATCGTCACCGACAAACTCGCCAAAATAGGCTACCCCATAGACGGAGAGAAAAACACGCTTCTACATAAGGCCTCGTCATATGTGAGCTGCGCCATAGGAAGAATCAAGTAGCTTTCAAATATTCGGTAAACACACTCACGAGCCCGATAATCAAGATTAAAACAAGCACAAATTTCCTGAACTGTTCTTGAGAGAAATGTCGTAAAATACGCTTCCCAATATAGGTGCCTATCACCGCGATCCCCAGTAAAAGTGGGGCAAGATAGAGATCGTGCACATGAATATACCCATTATAAAAGTAGATGATGGTACGGCTGGCATCTACACCAAAGTCAATCACGGCAGAGGTAGCGATAAAAGTAGCCTTATCCATTTTAAAAGCGGCCATCGTAATACCTCGTATCGCACCACCAGTTCCTAAAATTCCAGCACTCAAACCTGAAAGGATACCGCCTGTGATGGCATTTTTATTGCTGTCCTGCACCTTGAGCTTCTTAAAGATAAGGAAGGTAAGGCTGAGAACAATTAGAAAGATCCCGAGAATGAGGGCGAGTAAAGTAGGATCAATATATTTACTTAAAAAAGCACCTAGAGAGACAAAAATTACGGCAGGAATCCCTAAATAAAGAATAAGTCGCTCTATCTAATCCTTCTCTAAAAAGGGCAATCTTAGTAAGATTACTCGACATATGAAATAATGCCGTAATCCCTAAAACAGATTGAAAGTCAAAATAAAAATTTGCAAGAGGAACAAAGAACACCGAGGACCCAAATCCTCCTACGGTGCCCAATATTTCGGCAAGGAGTGCAAGTATGAGAAAGACGGGTAGGTATCTTGAGAGCATCCCTCGATTCCTTAACGATTACAGTCTCGTAAAATCAATAAAGGGAGCGTAGCCGTATTTACGATTTTAGAAAGGTGGGAATTAGAGAACAATCGCTCTAAAAATGTTTCTTTATGTGCCGATAATACTTGGAGCTGCGCAGGCTCTTTTTCAAGCCTCACTTTTAGTACCTGAATAGGATCTTGATCTACAAAAGAATGGTAGGAAACGTGATTGCTGGGGAAGAATTTTTGTATCTCAAGATGTTCATCCTTGCACTCATTAGGTTCCATATCATAGCCAAATGTAAGTCTCAAAACATCAATGGTCGATTTGTAATTTCTTACAATATCAATAAGTGGTTCCTTGCCGCACATCTCAAAAACATCGTCATAGTCAAGTAAGTATTGAATATTTACAGGAGCTTGATAAATGAAGCCATCAGGAATCACCAAAATTGGGCAATCGACCTTGCGTATTATGCGCAGGGTATGTGAGCTAAATAGTACTTCTATAATTCCGCTCTTTCCATCAGTGCCGCAAACTATTAAGTTAATATCATATTCGTCTACAGCCTGGGATATAGCGTCTGTAAACACATCATAATCTACAATGGATTGGAACGTAAAATCTTCAGTCGCATATTGCTTTTTGAGTATTCTTTTGGTAGCGGTAAGTTGAGTTCTATTATCACCTAGAAGTGCGGTATTGATATCATCCTTAGGATTTGCCATCATAAGATCATCTGTGGTATACTCCCAAATCTTCTGAATACTCAAAAGGTAGAATGTACACTCTTTCCCTTTATGAAGTTCTAGGGCATACTGATGCGCGTTATCTGATTTATCGGAAAAGTCAGTAAGAAGAAGAATATTTTTCATCCGGTTTGATTTTTAGATACATCTAATCTAGATGGATTGATAAACGAAAACTATGATATATGTCAGCTCATCTCAATCTGCAAAAGACTCCCAATGTTCTTTTATATTTCAAACCAAGGTCACGCGGTATTGTCTTTCTATCCTTAAAAAGCAAAAAGCAGCTACAAAATGTAACTGCCTTTTCATTTTTGGTTCCATTCTAATTTTCAAGGATCCTTATAGTTCTTCAAAAATTATCGTTTACTAGGCATTCCTCTCAATATACTTTATGATATGATTTGCAATGTCTTTTCCCGTCGCTTTCTCAATACCTTCAAGCCCTGGAGATGAGTTTACCTCAAGGATTAAGGGTCCTCGAGAGGATTGTAATAAATCTACACCCGCAATCCCGAGTCCCATCGCTTTTGCAGCCTTAAGAGCTGCATTTTCTTCTTCATCTGTGAGCTCTATAATATTTGCACTACCACCTCTGTGTAAATTAGACCTGAACTCTCCCTCTTTACCTTGTCTCTTCATCGCTCCTACTACAACTCCGTCTACTATAAAAACGCGTATGTCTGCCCCTCCTGCTTCTTTAATAAATTCTTGAACAATTACTCGCGCCTGGAGACCGTTAAATGCCTCTAAAATAGACTCTGCAGAATTTTTATTATCTGCTAAAACAACACCTAGTCCCTGAGTCCCTTCCAATAATTTTATGACCAAAGGGGCACCACCCACGGCTTCAACAACCTCGCTCACGTCTTTTGAATAATTACTAAAAACTGTTTTAGGCAATCCAAGGCCAGCTCTAGAAAGAATCTGAAGACTCCTAAGCTTATCTCTTGATCTTACCAGCGCTTGAGATTCCGTAGCAGAAAATACTTTCATCATCTCGAACTGTCGTACTACCGCGGTTCCAAAAAACGTCACAGACGCTCCTATTCTAGGAATGACACCATCTATATCTGTTATAGATTTACCCTTATATATAACTGTAGGATTTTTCTTTTCTATCACTAGGTTACACTTCGTATGATCTATGATCATCATCTCGTGACCTTTTTTCTTGCCCACTTCAATGAGCCGCTGTGTTGAGTATAAATTTGGGTTTTGTGATAGTACTGCAATTTTCATATTTAAATTTTAAAGGTTTGAGGGAGAATATACGTTTAAATACTTATCAAATGTATTTCTGAATGATAATTTAGACTTAAAACTTACATCTAAAGATAGAATGCGGTAACTAAATGAAGTGGATCAGAAATATTGTAATGCTGCCCTTAGAGCATCCGTAGATTCTTGTCATCGTAAGGGCGCTTTCGCGAAAATTTTAATGTATTGCACAAATTCCCATTTAAAAGCACCAAGCTATAGGCATTTTATACCCAAAACTTCTCGTTGTCAGATAATTTGTCTTTAAATTTATTCTATAAATCTAGGGGATCATTGACACTAATTTTTCTATCCAAAAAATGTAATTACCTCTCCAGCAATAACTTAGGTTTTAAAACACCTCTTTTCTAAAAAGCTACAACTCACTTCAGCTTTAATAATATCGATGAAATACACAAATAATATGCTGAAATACTCATTTTAACATAATTTACACTTAAAATATTATTAATATTTAATAATTTCGCACCAAATTAACCCCAACGGCCCCAAGCCACAACAAACCTGTTTTTTATGAAGAATACCTACTTAAAGGTGTTATTTATTATCGCCATTCTTACCTTTGGAACTATTGCCACTTCGAACGCCCAAGATCCTCACGATCATAGTCATCTTGGTTCTAAAAAGATCAAAATTTCTGACCCTTCAATGTCTACGCTTACCCAAGTAAAAAATCTTGGTTTTGATTTAAGTTGTGGAGCTGTCTTTACAGAAACTGACCTCTACTTAGAGCTTTCTGGAAGTGAAGTAGAGATTTTAGAAAATTCATCAATCCCATTTACTGTAGAGATTGAAAACTTAACTGAAGCTATTGCTACTAGAAATGCAGAAATGCTTCCTGTTGCCATCCAAGAACTTGAACAGCTCAAGATACGCGAGTCACAAGAAAGTGATGGAGGACAACAACGTAATGTAAGTACGTTTAGTTCTGAAATTTCAAATATAATTCAGCACGAAGGCGCAGAAGAAATCAACTGGAGAACTCCAGATAATTTCCAATTAGGAACGATGGGAGGTTGCTTTACCTACGAAGGTATGCTTGCAGAGTTAGATAGAATGAGACAGCTATATCCTAATCTAATTTCTGTCAAAAAAGATGCTTCTCTTGCAGAAGATGGGTCTGGAACTCCTCTAACCACACACGGAAACAACTATACTGGTGGTGGCGCTTACGATACGTGGCCAGGACAGACCATATATTATGTAAGAATATCTGACAATCCAGATAGTGATGAGGTAGAAGAACCAGAATCATTTTATAGTGGGATGAGCCACAGCCGTGAGGTTATCAAGTATGATGAACCTTATCTTCTATATGTGGTATGTATTAGAAAATTATGAAACACGACCCTAGTATAAAGAGTCTTGTAGATAATCACGAAATGTACTTTGTACCCGTTGCAAATCCTGACGGACTTAAATGGAACGAACAGATAGATCCTAATGGTGGCGGATTGCAGCGCAAAAACTTAAGAGTTAATGCAGGACAAAATATTGCAAATAATCTAGAAACAAGAGGCGTAGACCTTAACAGAAATTACGATTACTTTTGGGGCGAGTACACTGAATATCCTGGATCATCAAGTGATGATTTCAGTCAGGTTTACAGAGGTACAAGCGCATTTTCAGAGCCAGAAACTCAAATCACCGAGCGTTTTGTAGAAAATCACAGTGTAAAGACGGCACTTAACCATCACGCTACTTCTAACCTACTACCTCACGCCTATAATGGTTTTCCTAACTCTACAGGTTCTGGAAGAGAAGACGAGTATGCGAGTTTCTGTAACCAGATGACGCGTTTTAATAGATATATGTACGGAGAAGCTCCTGATGTACTTACGGTCGCAAACGGAGATATGAGTGACTGGATGCTAGGTGGTGCAGCAGACCTTAATGGATCTACTGGATCTGGAGCTGCGATTCTTGCTATGGCACCAGAAAATGGGAGCACTGGTGAGGGATCGCCTGTAGGCGGCAACTCCTTTAGTGGGTTTTGGCCTACACCCACTAACATTGTGAACATTGCAAAAAGAGCAATGCGTATGAATCTAGTAAGCGCTCGTTATGCAGGAAGTCTTGCAAGACTTCACGATTTTACACCTATTGCTATTGCCAATACTACAAGTACTTTAGATTTTGGAGTAGAATTTTTAGGTCAGACCATCAGTGGAGTTGATGTTGATCTTACGATCATACCAATCACATCAAATATTAGTAGTATAGGTAATATTCCAACACAGAGTAATTGGTTTAAACTGCAACAAAGACAACTAAGTACTTCAATTGTTCTTGATCCATCTATAGTCGCTGGAGATGAGATACAATATGAAGTAACACTTTCTACCGGATCCTACGTACTACACAAAGCAGTGGTGCGAAAAGTATACACTCCATCTATCATTTTTCAAGATAATCCAGATACAGAAAATGCCAGCAATTGGAACACTACTGGTAACTGGGGTGTAGATAATCAAGGATTTAATGGCACTAACGGTATTGGAGACTCTCCTAACGGTGCTAGTTATTCTAATAACCAGACTAGTACTATTACCTTAGGAACTGATCTCGATATTTCTGCTTTCGCAAAAGCGGTCATCACCTTCAATGCTACTTGGGACCTAGAACGTAGCTTTGATTATGTACAATTACAAGCGTCTCCAGACAATGGTGTGACTTGGATCCCCTTAAGTGGGAAATACACAAAGCCTGGTGCGACTTTAGATACTACTCCCTACAATTCTGCGAGTAGCTCCAACAATGGGGGAACTACCGTTGGTAAATCTAATGCAGATAGAGATAATCAACCTGATGGACAGCCTATATATGAAGGATACCGTCTTGATAAATGGGTGATGGAAGAAGTAGTTATCGACAATATAGAAAATAACGCATTGCTTCAGAGTAACGATCTTAGACTTCGATTTCTTATAGATAGCGATAACTCAAACAGAACGGATGGATATACAACAACTTTTGATGGATTTACCTTTGATGATTTTACCGTTACCGGAGTAAACCTAGAGAATGATTGTGAAGCTATTGTAGAAAGTCCATACATAGAAAACTTTACTGAAGATTTTGGAATCTTTAATCAGGTAAAATGGTGACGATGGAGATTGGTTAAGAAGATAATGATGAGACGCCTACGGGTGATACGGGTCCAACTTCTTTAGTAGATGGAGATCATTACATCTATGTTGAAGCATCCTCCCCAGCAACAACAGCAGGAGGTATTAATCAAGGAAATACTGCTATCATTCAATCAGATTGTATAGATCTCATAGCATTTAGTACAGCTCAGCTAGTATTTAATTATCATATGAGAACAGCTGGTACCTTTTCAACAATCCCAACACTAGACACTTAGTATTTCAACTGATAAGGGCAATACTTTTAGTTCGCCTATATTCCAAGCAACGGGTGCTGATAATACAGAATGGAGAGAAGCAACGCTAGACCTCTCTTCATATACAGGAGAAATAGTGCAACTAAGATTTGTTGCGACGACAGGTCAAGGAAGTTTTCAAGGTGATATAGCTATAGATAATCTCAGATTTACTGCTGGAACTACCATATACATCTATAACAACGGTTGGACTCCAGCAAATCCAAGTGGCATTGCAACTGAACTTGATGATATCCAAGTAATAGCTGGTATTGCTCAACTTACAGCAGACACATCAATAAACGATGTAACCGTTGTGACAGGCGCCACACTCGATCTTGGCAACACTTCGCTGTCCGTTAACGGAAATTATGTAAATAATGGGACTACAGATGCTGCAAGTGCCACAATGATTATGAATGGTGCTACTCAGCAGAATATTTCAGGAAATTTAATAGAAATAGGGAATCTAGAGATCAATAGTAGCGATCTAGTTCAGGGAGTTGTAATAGATTCTCCAGTAATAGTAAATACCTCGCTTTCTTTAGACAACGGTGTTCTCACTACAGGCGGTAATATTACGTTATCAAGTAGCGCGGCGGGAACAGCAATGATAGATACCGTCTTAAACGGAACTATTGTAGGCGATGTGACGGTAGAACGTTTTATACCTGCACGAAGAGCTTTCAGACTTGTATCCAGTACGGTAACTACGACCACTTCTATCAATCAAAACTGGCAGGAAGGCGTCAACAATACAGGTACCACTACTGGAGATAATACGAATCCTAACCCAGGTTTTGGAACTCATATCACAGGATCAACCTCTGGCGCAAATGGTTTTGACGCAACAGCATCTGGAAATCCTTCACTCTTTGTGCTAGATAACGAAGCACAATCTTGGGGCGAAATCTCAAACACGAACATTAATACGTTTACTGCAGGAACACCGTATAGATTATTTGTGAGAGGTGATCGATCTATTGATGTAACGAGTAATGCAGCTACTGCCACAAACACCGTGTTAAGAACTACAGGCGAGATAACAACTGGACTAATATCATTTACTGGAACGACGCTAAATCAAAATGCAGGTTCCTTTAATTTTATAGGTAATCCTTACCAAGCAGCGGTTAATATCAATGATGTCTTAGGTTCATCTAGTAACACAGATACCGATAAGTTTTATGTTTGGGATCCTACATTAGGAGCAAGAGGAATGTATGTAACCGTTTCACTGGATGGAACTGGCTCTACGAATGCCGCCACAAGTAAAAATTATCACTTCGTCCAACCAGGACAAGCCATCTTTGTTAGGACCACTGCTACAGTTACTGACGGGTCTACAGCAATACGTTTTAATGAGACCGATAAGGTTATGGGTGAAAACATAGCGGTATTTAATTCTAATCAAGCATATGCACAAGATGCACGTATTATAGGTAGACTGTATCGCTCAGACCGTTATGGGCAGGATGCCGGACTTCAAGATAGTTTTGTAATTCTCTACAATGAAGAATATCAAAATGAACTTAATAGTAAAGATGCTCCCAAGCTTTATAATCAAGATGAAAATATGGGTATTCTTCAAGATGGTGTGATCCTTAGTATTGAAAAAAGATCACTACCTCAAGAGGAAGAGGAAGTTCGCTTTTTTAACGCCCTTTATAAAGTAAATGACTACACTTTGGACCTTGAAGTCAACAATATTACGGGCGTAACTCCTTATCTCATCGATACCTATTTAGAAACGAGCACAGAACTTTTTTCTGGTCTCAATACGGTCACTTTTACTGTAGATCAGCAAGTTGAGGGAAGTGTAGCTAGCGATCGCTTTAAAATAGTCTATGGAGAAGAAAGTCTTAGTGTTGTAGGACAGAATCTCATTAACTTAGCCATCTATCCTAACCCGGTAACAGATGGGACATTTACGATCTCCTCTTCTGATCTTACTGGAGAAATAGGTATTGAGCTCTATAATATTCTAGGTCAAAAGGTATATACGAGTACGGAAAATGTAATAAATAATCGTGTGCTTGTTACCCCTGATACCACCTTAGGAAGTGGAGTATATCTTCTAGAGATAACCACAGAAAATGCTAAAATAACGAAGAAGCTAATTGTAAAATAAATTCCACCTTTAAGATGAAAAATCAAAAAATTAATAAAACAATAAAAGCGGTGGCATTTTACGTAGTGCTTCTCACTGTAACAACTTCGAATGCTCAAATAGGCTTTCCATCAGATAATGTAGATGATGAAGCGCCAGCTGCACCTATCGACGGTCTTATAGGTATAGGCTTAGCTGCGGGCGCCTATTTTGGACTACGAAAAAAAATCAAAGAATAAAATAGGTAGTTTTTTTAAATGATAAAAAGGGACGCTTCTGTATAGTGTCCCTTTTTTTTTAATCTATAATCATCCTAATAGTTGGTCTTACTCTCTGATAGCCCGATGAGAATATACATCGTGGCATTAGAATTTATTCAAATAAGTAAATTTCTTTGTCGAAACCCAGTGCTGTTTTACGCTTTCGCGAAAATGTGAGTCCCATCTTAAATCCTTAGTCTATTTACAATTTATCTCACAATAGCGTTCTGCCTTCTTGTGATTTTTAAAAGCACTAGCTATCTTCACATACAGAAACCTTTACTATGGATTTTTTCAATAACCTCTCCCCTACTAACCAAATAGTTCTAAGCATCCTAGGAATCGCTATTGTTTTCTTTTTAGTGTTTGCAAATAATAGGCGCAATAGCACGAAGCAAAGAGGTCGCAGGAATAGAAGTTTCAGGGAAAACTACGAAAGGAGAAAAAGAGAAAATAAGGACGATAATTAAGTTCAATATAAATGGCTTGTATGCTCAGTAATAGTTAATATCTAAAGGCTCTCAAGTTGAGTCTTTCAATGTACATTGAGAATAATCAACTAAGCTTAGTAAGAAAACAATGACGATTGTTTCAAATAATCTAGAATCAATATAATGAAGGTTTATACAAAAACAGGAGATAAGGGAACAACGGCACTTTTTGGAGGTACCCGCGTTCCAAAACATCACCTACGCATAGATAGTTATGGAACGGTAGATGAACTCAATTCTTTTATAGGTCTCATTAGGGATCAGGAAATAGATCCACGTAGCAGGGAGATTCTCATCCATATCCAGCATAAACTATTTACGGTAGGAGCTGTTCTCGCTACAGATCCAGAAAAGATGACGTTAAAAAACGGTAAAGACCGTCTTAATATCCCAAAGATCAATGAGGAGGACATCACGCTTCTAGAGAACGAGATGGATACTATGGATGCGAGCTTACCTCCTATGACGCACTTTGTTCTCCCAGGAGGTCACACCACGGTGTCACATTGTCACGTGGCCCGTACCGTCTGTCGTCGTGCAGAGCGATTAGCTTCAGCACTTTACGATGCAGAACCCTTTGACGAATGTACCCTTAAGTATCTTAACAGACTATCTGACTATCTCTTTGTGCTGGCACGGAAGTTGTCTAAAGACTTGCAAGCAGATGAAGTCAAGTGGATTCCAGAAAAATTGGATCACTGATTTTAATTGTCTCAGATTATGATGAGGTCTAAAATTTTCGCGAAAGCGTAATCCAAAACAGACGCTCACCGTACTAATGACATATATTATGCGACTGGATTAGACGTTCTTACATTTATTTTTAAATAATTGACAATTCACTTGCATATATGCTTTAAAAATTTATTTTTGCAGAAATTAAAAAAAGAAAACATATGTACTGGACGTTAGAATTAGCCTCATATTTAAGTGATGCGCCTTGGCCAGCAACTAAAGATGAATTGATCGATTATGCGATTAGAACGGGAGCACCTCTTGAAGTTGTAGAAAATCTACAGGCGATAGAAGATGAAGGTGATTCTTATGATTCAATCGAAGAGATCTGGCCAGACTATCCCTCAGACGAGGACTACCTCTGGAACGAAGACGAATATTAAATATATACCCGTTAAACCTATAAAAGTCTCCTTGTGAGGCTTTTTTTTTGATTATTTTAGCGAGTACTTTACACAAGATAACACAACCATATTATGGGATTTTTAGATAGCGTATTAAAGATTTTTGTAGGAGACAAGTCCAAACAGGACGTGGGTGCCATCACCCCTATTGTAGAAGAGATAAAAAAGCACGAAGCGGCAATCTCTCAATTATCACTAGATGAACTCCGCGCAAAAACTGGGGATTTTAAAAAGATAATAGCTGATGCTCTATCTGACATAAACGAAAAAATTGAAGGGCTTAAGGTTAAGGCAGAGGCGACAGAAGATATAGATGACCGTGAGGATATTTATACCGAAATTGATAAGCTCAAAGATGATGCTTATGAAGTTTCTGAAAAAACGCTTTCAGAAATTCTACCAGAAGCTTATGCCGTTGTAAAAGAAACCGCAAAACGCTTTACGAATCATACATCCCTCGAAGTTACAGCTACAGAATACGACCGACTTTTAAGTGGATCGAAAGGGTATGTAACTCTTGAAGGTGACAAGGCAATATGGGCAAATAGCTGGGATGCGGCAGGTAAAGAAGTCACCTGGGATATGATACATTATGACGTACAGCTCATAGGTGGTATCGCGATGCACCAAGGTAAAATAGCGGAGATGCAAACGGGTGAAGGTAAAACCTTAGTGGCAACACTACCAGTATATCTCAATGCGCTAACGGGTAATGGGGTACACTTAGTTACCGTAAACGACTATCTGGCAAAGCGTGACAGCGCGTGGATGGCTCCCCTATTCCAGTTTCACGGGATGACCATAGATTGTATTGATTACTATAAGCCTAATAGTCCAGAAAGACGCGCGGCCTATAAAGCAGATATCACGTATGGTACTAATAACGAATTCGGCTTTGATTACCTCAGAGATAATATGTCTCACAAGCCCGAAGATCTCGTTCAGAGACCTCATAATTATGCCATCGTAGATGAGGTAGATTCTGTACTCGTAGATGATGCACGTACACCGCTTATTATATCTGGTCAGGTTCCAAAAGGAGATGTGCACGAGTTTGATTTATTGAAGCCACAGATAGAAAAGATTGTAAACGCACAACGTACTGAATTGATCAAAACGCTAGCAGAAGCTAAGAAAATGATTGCTTCTGGCGAAGAAAAAGAAGGTGCTTTCCAACTATATCGTGTTTACCGAGGACTTCCTAAAAACAAGGCACTCATTAAATATTTAAGTGAGGAGGGTATACGTCAAATGTTACAGAAGACTGAAAACTTCTATATGCAGGATAACAATAGAGAAATGCCTAAGGTAGATGAGGCACTCTATTTTACCATTGACGAGAAGAACAATCAAATTGAACTTACAGACAAGGGAATTGAAACATTATCTGGTAAAGAAAACCCAGATTTCTTCACAATGCCTGAAATGGGTCTCGAGATAGGAAAAATTGAAGCTAAAGGGCTTTCTAAAGAGGAAGAAGCTAAGGAAAAAGAAGAGCTCTTTAATGAATTTAGTGTAAAGTCAGAACGTATCCACACAATGAACCAGCTTCTCAAGGCGTATACGCTTTTTGAAAAAGACACCGAGTATGTTGTGATGGAGAACAAAGTAATGATTGTAGACGAGCAGACCGGTCGTATTATGGACGGGCGTCGCTACAGTGATGGACTTCACCAAGCAATAGAGGCTAAGGAAAATGTAAAAATTGAAGATGCTACACAGACCTACGCGACGGTAACGCTTCAAAATTACTTCCGTATGTACCGCAAACTTTCTGGTATGACAGGTACGGCAGTTACAGAAGCAGGAGAATTCTGGGAAATTTATAAACTGGATGTGGTAGAGATTCCCACTAACCGCCCTATCGCCCGTAAGGACCAAGATGATCTTGTATATAAAACCAAGCGTGAGAAATATAATGCCGTTATAGATGAGGTTACAAAACTCTCTGCAGCTGGACGTCCTGTGTTGATAGGTACTACTTCTGTTGAAATCTCAGAGCTTTTAGGCCGTATGCTTACCCTTCGTAAAGTGCCTCATAACGTATTGAACGCAAAACTGCATAAGAAAGAGGCAGACATTGTAGCAGAAGCCGGTAACGCAGGTATTGTGACTATAGCAACCAATATGGCGGGTCGTGGTACTGATATTAAGTTATCTGACGAAGTAAAAGCTAATGGTGGTCTTGCCATTATAGGTACTGAGCGTCACGACTCCCGTCGTGTCGACAGACAGTTACGTGGTCGTGCAGGTCGTCAGGGAGATCCTGGAAGCTCACAGTTTTATGTTTCTCTTGAAGATAATTTGATGAGACTTTTTGGTTCTGAGCGTATTGCAAAGATGATGGACCGTATGGGACTCAAGGAAGGAGAAGTTATCCAGCACGGAATGATTTCTAAATCTATCGAGCGCGCCCAGAAAAAAGTAGAAGAAAATAACTTTGGAGTTCGTAAGAATCTTTTGGAGTACGATGATGTGATGAATGCACAGCGGGAAGTAGTTTACAAGCGTCGTCGTCACGCCTTATATGGAGAGCGACTTCGTGTAGATCTTGCAAATATGATCTATGATACCTCTGAGGTGATCGTTGAAAGCAATAAGCAAGCGCAGGATTTTAAAAACTTTGAGTTTGAGTTGATACGTTTCTTCTCAATGCCAAGTCCAGTTACTGAGGCAGACTTTAATACGATGAAACCAAAGGAGCTTACAGATAACATCTATCAGGCTGCTTTTGAACATTATCGTGAGAAGATGAAACGCAATGCAGATCTTGCATTTCCAATCATCAAACGTGTTTATGAAGACCCCGCAAGTAAATTTGAGCGCATCGTAGTACCCTTTACAGATGGGACTAAAGAATTGCGAGTAGTTACAAACCTCAAAAATGCCTATGAATCTGACGGAAAGCAGTTGGTTACAGATTTTGAGAAAAATATAACCCTCGCCATTATCGATGATGCCTGGAAAACTCATTTACGTAAGATGGATGAGCTTAAGCAAAGTGTACGCCTTGCCGTACACGAGCAAAAAGATCCATTACTGATCTATAAATTTGAAGCGTTTGAGCTTTTTAAGAGAATGATAGAAAAAGTAAATAAGGATGTGATCTCTTTCTTATTTAAAGGTGAGATCCCGCAAGGTGATCAGCAGCAGGTCTCTGATGCGGCAAAGGTACGTGAGAAAAGAGAGAAGCTCGAAACACAGAAGGAAGAAATCCCTAATATGGATGAACGCTCTGCACAATCCCGAGCAGCTGGAAACACACAACCTCAACAGCAGGTTACGGAAACCATCACTCGTTCTCAACCTAAAATAGGTCGTAACGATCGTGTCACTATCAAGAATGTGATGAGCGGTGAGACTAAGGAAGTAAAATATAAGCAGGCCGAGCCTTTGCTATCTAAAGGACAGTGGGTGATTATAAACCAATAGTCTGTTTTAATTTATAAATCAAAAATCGGCATACTGAGAAGTATGCCGATTTTTTTATGTTCAACTACGCTTTCGCGAAAATACATTCTAAAACCCAATCTCGCTCATTCATCTAAAATTAATAGCCCTAGGGGCTTTTTATAGTAAACTAAAACGACCTTACTTACCTTTATCAAATGAAGCAAAACATAAAACTCCTCTGCTCCGATATAGATGGCACTTTATTGAATGAGGATAGATGGTTGAGTGATGGTACTATTTCCGCTTTCGCGAAAGCGGGATTGCCCCTTATCCTAGCCTCCTCCCGCCCACCGCAGGCAATGCGGTATTTGCAGGAAGGATTGGGAAATCTAGGAGAATCGTTAATAACCTTTAACGGAGGTCTTATCATAGGAAGAGACGGCAGGATTATAGCAACCAATAGCTATATAACCGACGTATTACAAAAGGTCATCGATCATCACACTTCTCACACGTATAATCTGAGTATTTACAGTCACGAGCATTGGTTTACAGATAAAGAGGATGCGTGGAGCTTGCGCGAAATAAATAATACAAGAGTGTTACCAACCTATCAACCGGCTGCCGAAAGTCTTGCGTTTCTAAATAAAAATGGGCTAGGAATTCACAAGCTTATGTGTATGGGAATACCCGAAGAGCTTGATAGCCTTGTCGCTTCTTTAGAACCAAATTTTGGTACGCTAGTTCACTTATACCGATCAAAAGATACCTATCTAGAAATCACTCCTAAAAACATAGATAAAGCTAAGGCGTTAGAAGTTCTTTTAAAAACAGAATATAATTTTGGGTTGGAACGTGTAATGGCCTTTGGCGATAATCACAATGATGATGAGCTTATACGTCGTGTGGGTTGGGGTGTGGCCGTTGAAAATGCAACGGATACTTTAAAGTCCCTCGCAAATTATGTGAGTCGACACACGAATAAAGAAGATGCTGTTGCTCGTGCGATTAGTAAATTTTTAAAAGAAGATTAGGATCTGGACAGTTCTCTTTGTAGAAATCCAGCATATTCTTACTTCCTACCCCAGCATAATCTCCAGTTTTACCTTCCATATTCCTTATAATCTGAAAGTGAAGATGGGGGGCATAATCTCCATTTACTTCTGGCTCACCTAGTGTGGCGATGTTTTCCCCTGCTCGCACTAACTGACCGACCTCTTTATGCGCTAATGATTGCAGGCTCAGGTGACCATATAGCGTATGAAAACTGTACTCCTCATAGGTATGCTTAAGTATAATGGTGGGGCCATAATCACCAAAATTGTCATTCACCTGAAAGCTATGAATCTGTCCATCCAGCGGACTCAAAACATCTGTACCAGCTTCGCACCATAAGTCAATACCTAGATGAATATTGCGTTTGTCTCCAGGATCTTCCGCTTGAAAGTAGTCGGAGCGGTCATATAATGGTCTTTGTTCTAAATAGCCGCCGTATGCAACTTTTGCCTTGTTCTTTTGTAGAAATGACTGTAGAAATAGATGGTGATCGTGCGGATGTTTTAACAGTTCAACATCAAGATTACGGTTTGAAATGGAAAGGTCTAAAGGATGGTACTCCTCTCTTTTAAACTGTCTATCTATCACAGGAGAAAATTTTGGCGAAAGCCCCCTCAAAAATGAAGTAAAAGAAGTTGTGCTCATTAGGTAATTTCTATACCCAAAAATAGACAAGAAAATCCTAAACACAAATAGCGGCAAAAGCCGCAATAAGAAGAAGAATATGCAGCGGTTACTGCAGTGCTATGTCGCTGTACTTTGCTGTTATGGTGATCATATTCTCCGTACTGCGCGATTTATGAAACCCGTTTACCATCTCTGTAGAACCGTTTTTCATACTCTTGGTCTGCAGTTGTTTTGGGATAATAACGTCATTGCGATCACCGCTATAGCTGAAATTAAATGCAGCCTGCGGTAGTCTCAAGGAGAGTTCACTATTCTCTAAATGAATCGTGAGGGATCCAAAATTATCACCTATGGCGGGAATAGATAATTTGCCAAAAGAACCTGTAATCATCCCAGAGCCATTGAGCCTGTTTATGCTGAGATTACTAGAATTAGAGGTTACCGCAATATCCTGAGCATTGCTGATCATACAGTCTTTTACGTGACTTGTAATCAGGTTACCACCGTTCCAGTTTGTTACCGTTACCGGACTATAAGAAACATTGACGGAGGACTTACCTCCATCAATGTTTACTACTGCTAGACTCCCGTGGGATACGTTTATCTTTGCATTATAGGCGTCTGCCATTTTTACTTTACCGTACCTAATATTGAGGTCTAGTGCTGCTTTTTTTGGCATTTTAATTTTTATAATGCGCTTTACAGAAGACTAATTCTTTTTATCTGTATCGACACTGATGCTGTAATGGCTACTACTATTGCCATTTTTATCTTTTTTATGGGTCTCTTTCCAGTCGCCTTCATTCTCTTCTACCCATTTCTCCATCTTCTTACCAAAATTTTCTCCCCATTTTTCCATAGACTTCCCAAAATTTTCGCCCCAAGATTCCATAGATTGCTCTAGGTCTTTTCCAAAACGTTCTCCCCATTGATCCATAGACTTTCCGAAGTTTTCACCCCAATCTTCCATTTTCTCCCCAAATTCATCACCCCACTTTTCTACATCATTGAGCCATTTATCTACCTGTCGTACGGATACCTTAGTATTGTACTTCCTATTGAGTTTTGATACATAGGCTTGCTTATCTTTTTCATACTCGTCACTATCAAAGGTCATATTACCTCCGCTATTGAACGGCCATCTCGGGATCCCTGAGCGCTCCATAAAGCGCTCACTCCAGTCTTCAGACTTACGCTCTACTTCTTTTTCCCACTTTTCCATTTTTCGCTCAAACTCTGGACCGAAACTTTGATCCATTTCTTTTTCCCATCGCTTTATGTAGGCTTTACCCTCACGACGGTATGCCTCGTGGTCAAATTTCATTTTACCCATTTCTTCATAGAATTCGGCTGGTAATTTTGTCCCAGACAGTCCTTCTAGTAATGGGCCTACTAGTCCATTCATCACTGGCTCCACTACGCTTAGAGAGCTACTTATAATGTCTCCCAGATCGAGATCTAAATTCACATTACCTATATCCTCCAGATCATAAACTTTAGCATTCCGATATCCATCTTTACCGGTAATGCGTATTTGACTGCTATTACCAGAGACACTAAGGTTCCATTCCTTGGATGCTTCTGTCGCATCTTCACCCTCTACATACGCCTCTACAGAAACTTCGTTCTTGTTCCAAGTTTCAAATATGACGTCTGCATAACGGGTGTCTACGTCTATGGAGACATCACTGTTTACTTTGAATTGCTCATTGAGTTTCTGTTTAGTCTGTGCAAAAGTGATTGCTGCAGTAAACAGTGCAATGAGTACTACGATGTTATTTTTTGATTGTTTCATTTTAAGTGATTTGTTGTTCCGCAGCATTTGCTTCGGCTTTGATTTCTTTGAGTTTTGCTTTAAGCTTCACCATAAGTTCTACACGCAACTTTAGATTTTCTATCATTGCGCTTACCATCTCCTCGCTTACTCCGCTTTCTACAATCTCTCTATTGAGTTTTTTGTATTCTGCATCCAGCTCAGCTAGCTGCTTCATAAAGGCGTCAATAAGTTCTTTGTTATCATCTGTGATATCAAGACGGGCAAGTTCTAGGTTTACACTGGCCAAGTAGAAATCCTCTATCTTCTTAAATTCTGGAGATAGGGCGCTAAGGGATATTTGAGGATCATTTATCTCATCAGCTACCACCTTTGTTTCTACAATTTGCGAAGGGTTTGAATCTCCCCCATTGGTTCCATTTGAGTCTGCTTTTGCGAAAGCGTTAGTATACACCATCCACACCATTCCGCCAGCAACAATAAATAGTGCGGCAATCTTCATAACATAGGAGATACCTACGTTACTAGATGTTTTTGATGTTTTTTCCTGCGGTAGTTGCTCTTCCAACTTCTGTAAAAAGCGGGACTCGTGATCTTTAGACAGTGATTTTTTATCACTACTATCATCGCTGAGCATTTTTCTAATATCCTGTGCCATTGTAAAGCGCTTTAAGTTGTTCTTGAAGTTTTTTCTTTCCGCGGTGCACCAGCGTTCTAGAAGCTACTTCGGTAATATTTAAAATTTCTGAGATTTCCTGATGGTCATATCCTTCTAATAAGAATAGCAATAAGGGATATTCGTATTTTTCAGGGAGTCCTTCGATGGTTTTCTTTACGTGAGCTACAGAAATAGTGTCATCCACTGTCCAATCCTCATCGTCTTCTACTTTGCCTATGATCTCTTCATTGAGCGGTATGAGTTCTGCCTTTTTTGCCTTGATCCTATCGAGACTTTTATTGATCACGATACGCTTAAGCCAGGCTCCAAAGGTGACTTCTCCCGTAAACTGATGAAGTTTTGCAAAGGCATTTATAAATCCCTCGTGCATAGCCTCCTCAGCTTCGTAAGAATCTTTCAAAAACCGATGGGCAACGATATACATCCCGTCACAATAGGTATTGTAGAGCTGTAATTGAGCCTTTCGGTCATTGTTCTTACACTGTTCTATGATTTTGGTTGTCAGCAAAATGTAATGGTTAGTTTAGTTGCTATTCGTTATAAATACGAGAGCGAATGTTAATTGTTGCAAGATTGTTCGATTAATTGTTGAGCACATCCGTAATTAACATATTTTTGGCTTTTAGCAATAAATTTTTCGTAATAATTGATGTCTTAACAGATAATTAGCAAGCTACAATAGATTGCATTATTACATTTACTCATAATAACAAACCTATGAAGCACCTCGACTTAGCTTACGAAAAACTTGACGACTTACTTGATGAATGTTTCTGGGCGGAGCGCAGATTCTATAATGCTGCCGAAGATATCCAAATTACTGATTACAAGAGATTTCTATCTCACGAGAGTGTAAAAAGAAACAGTTACTGTCATAAAATAGTAGAACGTATGTCACAAGAAGGTCAAGAGCCTTCAAGACTTGACGTCATTAAAGGTACAGGAATGAGAGATTGGGAAGAAGTTCTTGCCGCTCTCGAAAACAGAAATCCAGAACCTCTTATAGACGAATGTATTACTCAAGATGACGTCGTACTGAGATACCTTAAGGAAATTATAGATGATGGATGGTTACCTGTAAATATTCTAGAAATCCTCGTTCCTATGGAATTTCAGATAAAGCAATCTCATATAGACCTTGCTAAGCTAAGACAGACCGTTACAAAAAAACGTGAAAAGGATATGAAAAGTAAAAAAAAAGAAGCTAAGGCTCCCATTATAAAATTACCTGTAAAAAGGGTTAAATAATTAAAAAAATCTGCTTTCTAGCAGATTTTTTTAGTTCTAGACTTTTGAGAATGTACTACCTTAGTCTTTAATGCCTACAGATAAATCATATATAGCTAAAAGTATAAACCCTTTATTGAAGGGTAAAAAGACTAATAACAGTACGTTAGCTGTTGACACATCACATATTGCTACTAAAATCTCTGAAGGCTCCATAACGGAGCTCTCTCGAGGTATAACACTTATTGAAAGCACCAACCCTAAACATCAAGAACAAGCGCAATCTCTTATAGAAGCCTGTATGCCTACTACGGGTACATCCTTACGTATTGGAATTACAGGGGTTCCCGGGGTGGGAAAAAGTACGTTTATAGAAGCTTTTGGTATGTACCTTATAAGAGAGGGATATAAAGTAGCTGTACTTGCTGTAGATCCCACGAGTAGTATCTCCCACGGAAGTATTCTAGGAGATAAAACGAGAATGTATGAACTTTCACAAAATAAAAATGCTTTTATACGACCCTCTGCATCTGGAGATTCATTAGGAGGAGTCGCGAGAAAGACCAGAGAGACCATAATGCTCTGTGAAGCCGCGGGCTACGATATGATACTTATAGAAACAGTGGGCGTAGGTCAGAGCGAGACTGCTGTACATTCTATGACAGACTTCTTTCTATTGCTCAAACTCGCTGGTGCTGGGGATGAGCTTCAAGGAATTAAACGAGGTATTATAGAAATGGCAGATGCTATTGTGATCAACAAAGCAGATGGTGAGAATGTAAAAGCGGCAACTATTGCTCAGTCAGCCTTTAAAAAGGCCTTACATTTATTCCCTCCTAAACCTAGTAATTGGACACCAAAAGTTTCTACCTGTAGTGCTATTGATAAAACAGGGATTGACCAAATATGGCAGTATCTAAAAGATTATAAACAAAAGACGCAAGCATCAGGATATTTTACCGAGCACAGGGCAGAACAGAATATGTACTGGCTGCGTCAAACCATCGAGCAAAAGCTTAAAGACAATTTCTTTTTAAAGCCAGAAGTAAAAGAACTACTTCCTAACTATTTAGAAGCTGTAAGTAAGGAAAAAATGTCTCCGTTTATTGCTGCACAGGAGTTGCTTAAACTCTAGAGTACCGCTTTACCAAATATCCCTGCAACCTATAAAAACCAAACCCTATAAGAGCACCTACACTCCATCCTGTAAGGACGTCCCCAGGATAATGAACCCCTAGATAGATACGACTATAACCTACCAATGCGGCCCAAAATAGAAGAATAAATAGTACATATTGGTAGTTAGAACGTAACAATAATCCTACAAACACAGCAGTCGCCATACTATTTGCTGCGTGTGCAGAAAAATAACCGTACCTGCCGCATCTCACAGCGATAAACCGCATAGTATCTTGAAAAGCCTCCACCTTACACGGTCTTGGTCTCATAATCCCGTATTTGAACAGGTTAGCTAGCTGGTCAACACAAGTAATCATAACTGCCGCACAAAGAATAGTGATGAGCGTACCTTTGAGACCAAATTTTTTAAAAATTAAGAATAGTAGTAGTACATAAAGCGGTATGGAGCTTAGTTTATCAGTTACAATAAGCCAGAACCCATCCCAGTTTTCTGTCCCCAAACCATTTAGGAACAAGAAAAGCTCTTCGTCGTATTTTATGATGGTATCCATAAAATCTTACGCTATAGTAAGCTCAAACTACGTTTACACATCATCATACCCTGCTACCTCACTATCATAAAATTCAGTGGCTTCTTTAATTGCGTTTTCCGTTTCTGAAGAAAGTTCATCTTCATCTTGTCTATCAAACTCTTCTAACCACTCAATTTCATCTTTCGTAAGATCAATTATAAAACGTGGGAATTCTGTGTGAATGACAAAAATAGCGTCTGGGAATTGTGAATTATCGCCTATTAAAAATTTAGGTATTTCCATGGTATCGGTCTAGTATTAGTGCAAATTATGAGTAGTACGCTTTCGCGAAAATTTTAAAAGTTTACGATCATTTAGTTTTAACGTAATTATCTATTTCAATTAAGGATGAGTCTCTTGCTAAGGTAATTAAATCTAAAGTATAATAGAACTGCAGACGCCGTTAGACCTACCAGCAATCCTACCCAAACTCCTTGAACCCCCATTTGCTCTGCTTTTCCAAAATACCACATCACGGGAAATCCGATGATCCAATAGGCAAAAAAACAGATCCACGTTGGGATATTAACGTCTTGTAGTCCTCGCAAAGCTCCTAAAATTGTCACCTGAATACCATCACTCAGCTGAAACAAGGCTGCCACCACAAGCAACTGTGAAGCAAGAAATAGTACCTCCGTATTATCTAAATAAAATGGAGGTAGGAAATCTTTTAAAAGAATAAAACCTACAGCAAAAACTGCTTCAATAAGAAATACCTGAAGAAATATGGAAAAAGCAATCCTTCTTAAATTAGGAAAATCCTTTTTACCCTTCTGATTCCCTACTCTTATAGTTGCGGTAACTCCAAGACCCACGGCAATCATAAATGTCATCGAAGCTAGGTTCAGGGCTATCTGGTTTGCTGCCTGTGCATTGGTCCCCAGCACTCCAGATAAGAAAATAGCCATTGTAAAAACAGTTACTTCAAAGAACATCTGCAATGCTGTGGGAAAGCCAAGCCTAAAAAGCTCTTTAAACTCAGAAAGGCGTATGTGTTCCTTACTACCTATGTGGAAATAAGGTTTAAATTGCTCTTTTCGCGAAAGCGTATATATCAGCAAAACCAACATAAAAACCCTAGAAATCAACGTTCCCCAAGCGGCACCTTCTACTTCGAGACGAGGAAAAATCCAGAGACCGTAGATGAGTAAATAGTTAAAAATTACATTTATAACGTTTGATAGTAGCGTTGCATACATTGCATATTTAGTTTGTGAGAGCCCATCTGCAAACTGCTTAAACGCCTGAAAAATCATCAGAGGAATTAATGAAAACGCGACTATTTCCATATATGGAATGGCCAGCACGACCACCTCCTCTGGCTGTGACAGCATATAGAGTAATGGTTTTGCAAATAGTAAGACTATAAAGAGAAGCACTCCATTGATCGTACACATTATGACACCGTGATGAAAGTGAAGTCTGCCCTTCTCAATAGTTCCTGCACCATCTGCCTCTGCGACAAGGGGGGTAATGGCAAATGAAAAACCGATACCCAGACTCAAGGCGATAAATATGAGACTATTACCCAAACTCACCGCCGCAAGCTCTGCAGCACCCAGCTGTCCCACCATAAGATTATCTGCCAGTGCCACAAGGATGTGGCCCAATTGTCCTAACATTATGGGTAATGCAATTTTTAGGTTAGTGGGAAACTCACTGGTATATTTTGAGAGCTGCATTAAAGGATAATTACTTTATTCACGTAGATTTTAAGCGCCTGTAAAAATAGAAAACTGCCTGAGACCAAAAGCAAACTCTTGCCTTTAATTTGACGTTTCTACTAAATAGTCCCCTCAAAATCACCAGAAGATTTGAAGAGCGGTGTTCGTAAAGACACGTCACAATTTGAAGACTATTAGAACCGCTCTGTAAAAGGTGGAAATAACCCATAAAAAAGACGTTTCTGAAGAAACGTCTTATCAATGTTTTAAAAGAACAAAAAAATTAATCTTTGAGCAATCTCTGCGGCTGCAGTGGCTTTTGGATATAATTATCCATTAGATAAATGAGACTGGTCATCGTAGCTGCTCCAAGCTCTAGCTCTCTCTTGTTTACTGCATCAAATGTGTCATTTGCAGCGTGATGGTGATCAAAATATCTCTGAGAATCCGGTCTTAGCCCTGCGAGAACGATACCACTATTGGTGTCTTTAAGAGGTCCTATATCTGCCCCACTGCCCCCTAGTGTGAAATCGTGAATAAGGTAAGGCTCAAAAAGCGGTTTCCAATCTAACACTTGATTAAAATTTACCGTATCACTATCAAAAGAAAAGCCTCGAGGCGTAAATCCTCCAGAATCACTCTCTAATGCAAACACGTGTTGCTCCCCTTTTTTCTTTGCTTCTTCTGCATATGTAGTACCGCCCCGCAGTCCATTTTCTTCATTCATAAATAGAACTACCCGTAGGCTATGCTTAGGTTGATAGTCTATAGCTTTCATTAATCGTAACACCTCCATACTCTGCACAACGCCCGCACCATCATCGTGTGAGCCGTCACCCAGATCCCAAGAGTCAAGATGGCCACCTACGACCATATATTGCTCAGGAAATTCAGATCCTGTGATCTCGCCTATAACATTGAATGATTCTACATCTGGCAGATTCTGGCAAGACATTTTATAGTAAAATTGAATATCATCACGCAGTTTTAAATAAGTACTCAGCTGCTCTGCTCCCTTTGTACTTATAGCGGCTGCTGGAATACGCTGTTTATTGGGTAGATCTCCGTAAGACATAGATCCCGTATGTGGGTAGTCATCCAGACTATACGTTACTGACCGCACAATAACCCCAACGGCGCCAAGCTTTGCAGCTTCCATAGCTCCTGCATAACGTTGATCTACACAACCACCATAGGCTTGGAAAGTTCTTATGAGCTCATCTTCCATAGGTCTATTAAAAAAGACTATTTTTCCTTTTACTGACTCGCTTCCTAGCTGTTGTAATTCCTCAATTCCTTGAACCTCAACCACTGCTGCCTTCAAACCTGTAGTTTTAGTCCTTACAGAACCTCCTAAGGCACATATGGGCACAGAAACCCTCTCTCCTATTCCCAACTCTATATACGCAGTTTCAGGTTCTCCACGCACCCACTTAGGTACCATCACGGGCTGAAGCCAGACATTATCTAAGCCTATAGAGTCCAGCTGTTCTTTGGTCCATTGCACAGCTTGTTCTGCACCCAGACTTCCAGAAAGTCTGGAACCTATTTGGTTTGAGAGGTAGTCTAACCACTCATAGCTATTACCTTCTGTAAGTGCTTCTTTGTATATGGCTTTTATTTTCAAGGAGTCCTGTTGCGCTTTCGCGAAAGCGTAATTACCCAGAACCAAGATGATTATCAATAAGTATTTTATAGTGTTATTCATTTTCTAACTGTGCTTTATATGCTGAAAGGTTTGCTTTTGTTTTTGCATCCAATTCTGGTTCCTTGATATCCTCGTACGTAGAAAGGGTTTCTAGGAGTATGCTGGCAACCGCGAGACGGGCGGCGGGCTTATTATCTGCAGGAATAATATACCAAGGTGCTTTATCACTCGATGTGCGATTAATTGCATCTTCATAACAATCTTGATACTTGTCCCATAACTCCCGCTCCTTAAGATCTCCCGCAGAAAACTTCCAGTTTTTCTCCTTTTTTTCTAATCTTCTGAGGAGTCTTCGTTTTTGCTCATCTTTAGAAAGATGCATAAAAAACTTGTAGATGATCGTGCCGTTTTCGGCTAAGTGATTTTCAAAATTTCTGATTTGGTCAAAACGCGTATCCCAAAAATCCTCATCTACGTCGCTTAGGGAGTTCACACCCTGGCAGGCTTTCTCCCAAAATATATTCTGGATGCACTCTTGTGACTAGTACATTTTCGTAATGGGTACGGTTATGTACTCCAAAATGTCCTCGCTGAGGCAGCGCCAGATAATGACGCCATAGATAATCGTGACTGCGCTCTAAGTCTGTAGGTACTTTAAAACTTGTTACTTGAACCCCTGCCGCATTAAAATCTTTAAATACCTCCCGTATCAAACTATCCTTTCCAGAAGTATCCATTCCCTGAAGACACACTAGCACACTATATGTATCGTGGGCATACATAGTACCTTGTAACTTGCCGAGTTTTTTGCGGATTTTCTTGAGGTCCTTTTCTAAGGTTTTTTCTTCTATAGATGGTAAAAGAGTGGTGGCATTTTCGCGCAAGCGCACCGCTCCCCTAACTTTAAAATCTTCACTCTTAAGCTCCGTCATATTCGTTATTTACTTGCAAATAGTTTTACGTCCTCTTTAGAAACCTCGGGCCCGCTTAAGATAATCAAGCGCTCCACTACATTGCGTAACTCGCGAATATTTCCCGTCCAATCATAAGCTTTGAGAAGAGCTGTTGCTTCTTGTGAAAAAACTTTCTTTATAGTGCCCTGCTCTTCAGAAATTTTTGCTGCAAAATGTTCGATAAGTATGGGGATATCGTTACGTCTGTCGTTAAGCGCTGGTACTTTTATAAGTATGACGGCGAGGCGATGGTACAGATCCTCGCGAAAGTTACCCTCTTCAATCTCCTTCTTTAAATTCTTGTTAGTCGCGGCTACGACACGCACATCTACTTTGATATCTTTATCACTACCTACCCGTTGCACCCTGCTCTCTTGCAGCGCTCTGAGAACTTTTGCTTGCGCAGAAAGACTCATATCACCTATCTCATCTAAGAAAATAGTCCCGCCATTTGCAGCTTCAAACTTCCCGGCACGATCCTTATTTGCACTGGTAAAAGCACCTTTCACGTGTCCAAAAAGTTCGCTCTCTATAAGTTCGCTCGGTATTGCCGCACAGTTCACTTCTATGAGCGGACCTTTGGATCTATCACTTTTTTCGTGTAGCCAGTGAGCTACGAGTTCTTTACCTGTACCATTAGGGCCTGTAATTAAAACCCTTGCATCTGTAGGAGCCACCTTTTCAATCATTTCCTTGATGTGGTCTATCTCCTCACTCTTACCCACCATCTCGTACTTTTTGCTTACTTTCTTTTTGAGCTGGATATTTTCTACAACTAGGCTTTTTCTGTCCAGTGCATTGCGCACGGTATTGAGAAGTCTATTGAGATCTGGCGGTTTTGAAATGTAGTCAAAGGCGCCTAGACGCATCGTGTTTACGGCAGTATCAAGATCTCCGTGACCAGAGATCATTACCATAGGAATCTCTGGTTTAAAAATTCTCGCAGATTCAAGAACTTCTACACCATCCATTTTAGGCATTTTTATATCACAGAGCACAAGGTCGTAGTCGTTCTCCTTGATCTTGTTTAAACCTTCTAGACCATCTATTGCTTCTTCTACCTCATAATCCTTGCTCTCTTCTGAGAGTATTTTAGTCAAGACTCTGCGTATCGCAGCTTCGTCTTCTATAATAAGTATTTTAGCCATATTTAAATTTTAAATTTTATACCTGTGCGGGCATAAAAACTATTACTGTCATTTATCGTATAGATGATATTCTGATCATCGTCTTCTAATCTAATATCATTAAGCAATGTATACCCCGCATAGAGATAATATACGATATGCTTTGTAAACTGATATTCATAACCTGCCCCAGAAAGTACGATTCTCATTGAGATATTTTCAGCAGTTTGTAGGTCACCAGGTTGTATAGTTACCGCTACATTATCCTGAATATTTGCATAAAAGCCATCTAGCGTTACAAAGGCCTGTAAAATATGCTTTTGATCAGTACCTAAATACCTTTTAATATTAGATTTTGGAACTCCTAAGGTAAAGGACCAGTCTGGGTGAAATTCTCTATAATAATTTATAAATGGAAGCGGAAATGGTCTTCCTGACTCGGTGTCATAACGACCGCCTATAATAAGACGCCAGGGCTTATCTAATCCTTCTTTAGTCTTATCATTTATAAAGTAAACAGCCCCCGTATAGAGGATATCGTCATTGGCGAGCTTTTGCGTAGAAAAGTTGGATGTTCCGATAGTGGATAGTGATACCCCTAATCTCCATTTGTCACTTATTTTAGTTGTGTACCCTAATGAAAATGCAAAAGACTGGAAACGATCCAGGTCCTCTCTCTGAAAAGGTGTATTATCGTTAAACTTAAAATTAATATTGCGATACTCGAATCCTGGAACAAGGTAAGTCCCTTCGCTAAGCTTTAATGGTACATTGATAAACGTCCTGAATCTCCTAAACGAATTATCTGAAGCCTCCTGAGGGAAATACGTGTACTCTAGCCGAGCTAGGTCCGTAAGTTGAGCTTGGGCCGTACCACATAAAAGTAGTCCCAAGGCTAAAAAATAAATCTGTTTAGTCATCAAGTAAGGAATTTCCGTTGTCTTTATTTTTATCACTATCTTTTTTCTTGAGCCTACTGTTTTCAACTATTAAGCGCTCTGCTTCAATAGCGGTTGCATCCTCCTCCTCATCGTGCTTTCTTCTGTTAAGTGATGCCGCTACAGGAGCTTTAGGTTGTATATTTTCATTATAAATATGAACATCTCGCTGTGGGAAAGGAATTGTGATACCGCTTTCGCGAAAACGTGCGTCTATTTGAAATCTCAAGGCACTTTTTATCCTTGGGTCTATAAAACTGTCTGTCACAAAGAAATAAATACCAAAGTCTAAAGAAGAATCTCCAAAATTTTCAAAGAGTACAAAGGGCTTGGGATGTTTTAAAATATCCTTATGTCCTGAAGCACATTCCAACAGAATATCCTCCACTTTTTCTGTATCGCTTCCATAGGCAACTCCTACTTTTACAAATTCTCTAGTGGTTTTATGGTTTTGGGTATAGTTAAAAACGAGGTCTGTAATAAACTTATGATTAGGGATCACGATCACCTTATCATCTCTCGTGAGCGCCCTTGTGGTTCTGAGCTTAATTTCAAAAACCCTTCCCACTTTACCATCGATCTCTATAATATCTCCAGCAGATATTGACTTATCTACCATTATGAGAATTCCACCTATCACATCCTGGAAAATTTCTTGTAAGGCAAGACCAAGACCTACAAAGAGCGCTGCGGAGGCGGTTATAAGTACGGTTATGTTTATACCAGAAGCACTCATAGTAAGTAAGATTACTACGATATAAACTACATATTTGATAAACTTGAATACACTTACAAACTTGAGCTTGTCATCACCTTCCATCTTTCGGGTCAAAAGCACACGAATCCACTTGAGGACGAAGCTCGTTACTACAAACGCAAGGATTACGAGAATGATGTGCCCTACGGTGATAGCAATACGCTTGTCACCTTCTCCAAAACCAAACTCATATCCTAAGAGATTTACTATGGTTCCCCATATATCTTCCTCTATGACCTCTTTTACCTTCTCAACAGCTTGTTCCTGCAAGAAGCTCATAAACATTAATACTTTAACCATTTAAATAATTCTTTATACGTAGGTTTCTTACCATACATAAGAATACCTACTCTGTAAATTTTAGACCCAAACCATACCGTAAACACAAAACTAGCTACGAGAAGGGTGACAGATACGATAAGTTGCCATAACGGAACGTCAAAGGGTATACGCATCAACATTACAATGGGCGATGTAAGAGGGATGATAGAAAATATGGTTGCCACCGTCCCGTGTGGATTATCTATTACAGCAAAGAAACCTACGTAAATTGCGAGCATCAGTGGCATAATTATAGGCAACATAAACTGCTGGGTATCTGTCTCATTATCTACGGCAGCACCTATAGCGGCATAAATGGAACTATATAAAAAGTAACCACCAATGAAATAAACGAAGAATCCTATGACTAATTGCAATAAAGGAAGCTTGTTAATCTCACGTATAATCTGCACCATCATCTCTGGATCCTGTGCCACCTTTTGAGCTTCAGGACTCAAGGCAGCGCCGGAGGTCTGAGGATCGATACCAAAAAATAAGGAAGCAATCACGAGCAATACACCTCCCAATAATACCCAAATAGCAAACTGAGTGATACCTGCTAAGGTAGTTCCTAATATTTTTCCCATCATAAGCTGAAAAGGCTTGACAGAAGATATAATCACCTCTATGATTCGGTTAGTTTTTTCTTCTATTACAGAACGCATTACCATATTACCGTAAATAATGATAAACATCATCAGTAAATAACCCGCTCCACCACCAAAAGCAGCCTTGATCCAATTACTCATTTTTGATGACTTCTCCCCAGAAAAATTCTCGATATTAAGATCAACTTCCGTTTTGGACTTCTCTATCAAACCCAGATCTACCCCACTTTCGGCCAAGTTTTTATTGGTAATTTTCTTTTCTATTCTCTTTTCTATTGCTTCTACAAGTGAAAATGAGGGAGTTTCATTACCGTAAAAGGTGATGCTTTTAGGATCTGTAGCAGCTTCTTCAGGTAAATGAATGAGGCCATAATATTCTTCCCCATTAGAAATCTTCTTTGCCGCCTCAATGCCCTGATCGCTCATATTTACATACTTGGTCTGGTCGGTATCAAAAAACACATCGTCAAACATTCCAGAGTCATCTACAAAAACAATGGTGCGCTTGGTATCGCTATTTACTTGCGTTAAAAAAGTAATGAGCATTACCATCCCCACTAATATAAGCGGACTTAAAAACGTCATTACTAAAAAGGATTTATTGCGCACCCTCGCCATATACTCGCGCTTGATAATTAAACTTAATACGCTCATTTACTTTCTGTTATGGTTTGGATAAAAATATCATTTACACTAGGAATCACTTCTACAAAATGAGTTACCTGACCGTGCTTCTGTAGTTCTTGCAACAGTTCATTTGGAGAAGCACTTGCATCTAATTGTATACGCAATTTTAGTTCGTCTCCAAGCGATTTAAATTGTGCAGGGGTCGTTTGGAATATTGTGGTAAGGGATGATTCTGCTTTCGCGAAAGCGCTCTCAGCTACTTCAATCCCCACCTCAAAAGTATTATTTCTGTAAGCCCTCTTAATGGAGTTTATCTCACCGTCTAGAATTTTATTGGATTTATGTATCAAGGCGATATGATCACACAGCTCCTCTACGGATTCCATCCTGTGGGTTGAAAAAATAACGGTCGCCCCCTCTTCCCTGAGCTGTAATATTTCATCTTTGATAAGGTTTGCATTTATAGGATCAAAACCGCTGAAGGGTTCGTCAAAAATGAGCAGCTTAGGATTGTGCATCACCGTTACAACAAACTGTATTTTTTGTGCTTGACCTTTAGACAGCTCTTGTATTTTTTTATCCCACCAGTTTCCTATCTCAAGTTTATCAAACCAGTATTTTGCTCTTTTCTTTGCATCTACTTTACTCAAGCCTTTAAGTTGGGCGAGATATAATACCTGCTCCCCTACTTTCATAGATTTATAAAGACCTCTCTCTTCTGGCATATATCCTATATCTCTTATGTGGTGTTGCTCTAAAGGGCTACCATCTAACGTTACAAGGCCCGTATCTGGCATCGTAATCTGGTTGATAATTCGTATAAGTGTAGTTTTACCAGCACCATTAGGACCCAGAAGTCCAAAAATACTTCCCTTAGGTACGGCTATAGACACGCCGTTAAGTGCAGTAAAGTCACCAAAATTTTTAGTAACACTATCTGCAACAAGTAATGAGTTCATAAATGTTTATTATGGAAGCTAAGATAGCGATATGATAATGTAGAGCGCTCTTTCTTTGGAATAATTTAGCACTTTATACCTTATGAAAAAATACCAAACGTTAAACAAATTCTCCTAAAAAGCAAAACCCACCCTAAACAAAGTCTAGGATGGGAAAAAAATTGCTATGAAAAAGAAAAATAACGCCAAACATTGTTTAACGTTATTCAAATATAACTTTTTTTTATGAACTCAATAGAAGTGAGTCCATAATTTTAAAAATTTAACGGTTATGAGAACATATCCTTTACTTTTTCAAAGAATGATTTATCACCAGTTTCGGGTGCAGGGTTGAAGTTATCATCTCCAGACATTTTTTCAAAAAACTGTTTTTGTTCTTTGGTGAGCACCTTAGGAGTCCACACATTAACGTGTACTAAAAGATCTCCTTTCCCGTATCCATTTATAGATGGAATACCTTTTCCTCTTAAACGAAGGATCTTGCCGCTCTGCACCCCTTCGTCTATCTTAATACGTACTTTTCCCGTAACCGTATCAATTTCCTTAGAAGTTCCTAACACGGCGTCGCTTATACTTATATAGAGATCGTAATGTAAATTATCACCCTCTCTTTGTAAAAAGTCATGGTCTTTTTCTTCAATGGCAACAAGTAAATCTCCCGCAATGCCATTACCAGGCGCCTCATTTCCTTTACCAGAAACCTTAAGCTGCATACCATCTACCACTCCTGCTGGGATGTTAATGCTCACCGTTTCTTCTTCTACCACAAGACCTTGACCGTCTGCTCCAGAAGGTCGTTTATCTATCATTTGTCCCGCGCCACCGCAAGTAGGACAAGGAGCGCTGGTTTGCATACGCCCTAAAATGGTATTCTGGATTTTAGTTACCTGTCCGGCACCATTACAGGTACTACACGTTTTATAAGTAACTCCAGCCGCTTGCTTTTTACGTTTTACTTTTATTTTCTTCTCTACACCATTTGCAATCTCCTCAAGGGTAAGCTTAACGCGTATACGTAGATTACTTCCTTTTACCCGTCTCTGACCTCCGCCAAAACCGCCTCCAAAACCAGAAAAACCACCGCCGCCACCTCCGAAGGCACCGCCAAATATATCTCCAAATTGGCTGAATATATCATCCATATTCATACCGCCTCCGCCAAAGCCTCCGCCTTCAAATGCCTGATGTCCGTACTGGTCATAACGCGCTCTCTTCTGGTCATCGCTCAGCACCTCATAGGCCTCTGCCGCTTTCTTAAAGTTTGCTTCTGCCGCAGCATCTCCGGGATTTTTATCTGGGTGGTACTGCACAGCCTTTTTTCGGTAAGCTTTTTTGATCTCTGCAGCAGATGCTCCTTTTGATATACCTAAAATGTCGTAAAAATCTTCTTTCATAATTAAAGCTCAGGGTCACTGAGCAGTCTTTGTATTCTATAATTTCTCATTGAGGTGCGAGGAAGTGGATAGTAGCTATTTCCCCGTGACTACTTTAGGAAAGCGTATGATCCTATCACCTAGCTGGTATCCTTTTTCTACTACATCTACTATCTTGCCCACCAGTTTTTTAGAAGGGGCAGGGATTTGAGTAATAGCCTCGTGCTTTTCTGCATCAAACGTATCACCCGCCTTGACCTCCATTTCTGTCAGCCCCTTAGCTTTTAGTGTCTCCTTAAATTTATTGCTTATAAGGGTCATACCCTTTACGTGCACATCCTCTTGATCCCCTTTAAACTCATTGAGGGCACGCTCAAAATCATCTACTACCGGAAGCATAGACTGTATTACCTCTTGACCTGCGGTTTTATAAAGCTCTATGCGCTCTTTTGTAGTCCGGCGCTTGTAATTTTCAAACTCGGCAAAAAGGCGTAAAAATTTATCCTTTTCCTTCTCGAGCTCTGCCTTTACCTGATCCAGCTCACTTACCTCTTCAGGTGTTTCTTCTGTTTCTTCATTTGAGACTCCTTCTGCCTCGTGTACAAACTGCTCTTGAGCAGCTTCCTCTACTGTGTTATCTTGAGTTTTATCTTCCGTTGCCATAATGGTCTTATTTCAATTTTTTTAATAGTTGGCAAAAGTACTGCCATTTGAGCAAAATTGTCAAAATGTCACAGCCTTTTCTTTTCAATAAATGTGGGTACAAGGTCTCTGTTTAGGATATAGCCTCGATAGATTGATAACGGGATGATAAATGCGCTTTCGCGAAAATTTGGGTGGGCATTACAACAGTTAGATAAAAGCAATTCGCTAACCTCCTCTCGCCTAAAAGAATAACTGAATACCTTTATAGGTGCTTTACGGAGCGTACTTACATTTTCGCGAAAGCGAAAATTAATTTAAGATTTAATAAATATTTATGACAAGCCTATTGGCTAAGTATTACTTTTGCAGATCATTAAAAAACCAAAAAATCAAATAGAATGAAAAAACAAATTTTAAATACATTGGCTGTTTTAGCGATCGTTGCTGGAGTTGTTTCTTGTAAAGGAGATACCAAAAATGAAACGGAAGCTTCAGACGCAAAAGAAGTTGCTACGACAGACGAAGGAACTAAGTTTATGGTAGATACAGAAGGTTCTACGATCGCTTGGACGGGATCTAAGCCTACTGGAAAGCATATGGGAACTATAGATATCGAGAGTGGTACTGTAAAGGTTGCTGGAAACGATGTTACCGGTACGTTCTTAATTGATATGACTTCTATAGAGGTTACGGATCTTGAAGCTGGAGAAGGTAAAGAAGATCTTGAAGGTCACTTAAAAGGAACTGCAAAAGAAAAAGAAGATCACTTCTTTAACGTTGCAAAATATCCTACTGCTGCTTTTGAAGTAACTGGAGTTATGGAAAAAGACGGAAAGAAAATGATGCAAGGTAACCTTACGATAAGAGGAATCAAGAAAAATATTGAATTCCCAGTAAGTTATAATGTAGATGGTGATACGATGATGCTTGCTAGCGAGCCTTTTACAATTGATCGTACGGAGTGGGGAGTGAACTATGGTTCTAAATCTGTTTTTGACAACTTAGGTGATAAGTTTGTAGATGATGATATTGAACTTACTGTTAACTTGAAAGCTAACAAAGCTTAAGGAGGAACAGCGTTCTAAAATAAAAACTCCGTAATCTTAGAGATTACGGAGTTTTTTTATGTCTAATTTTTACTGATTAATTCAATAAGTTTGAGAGTGCTGGGGTGAGTTGCTCAAACTTAAAAACGTAGCCAGACTCTTTTATCTTATCTGCACACACTTTCTGGCTCTCCAGTACCACGGCGCTCATATCACCCAGTAATAGCTTGAGGGCAAACTTAGGAACATTGGGTAAAACAAGAGGTTTACCCAGTTGCTTTGCTACGGCCTTGGTAAGTTCTTTATTGGTCACAGGATTAGGGGCAACCGCATTATAGGTCCCCGCTAGACCTTTCTGTAAAAGGTGAAAATAGATTCCTGCCATATCCTCTATATGAATCCAGGACTGCCATTGCTTACCAGATCCTAAGGGTGCGCCAGCTCCATAATTTATGGGCTCCATAAGTTTAGGGAGCGCACCCTCTTCTTTATCCAAAATAAGACCCGTGCGCACTAGTGTGGCAGCGATATCTAATCTCTCAAATTCTAAAACACTGCTCTCCCACTCTTCTACCACACCTCCTAAAAAACCAGAAGCATAATCCGGATATTTCTCATCATAGTATTTTGTGAGTGATGAAGGATAGCCACCTATCGCGCTGGCAGATATTATATTCTTAATGGTCTTGGGAGCATCTTGCTTTCTATTGCGAGAGATCGTACTATAGATTAATTGAGCACTTTTAATACGACTGTCTATGATCGCCTCTCTATGTTTAGGAGTCCACCGCTCTGCAATGGAGGCTCCGGCAAGGTGTATGATGGTATCAATATCCTCAAAGGCTGCTTCATCTATGAGTCCTTTTCTGGGATTCCAGTAGTAGCCATTATAGTTAGGCTTCTTTTCAATTTTGTCTTTTGAGGTGGTAAGATAATGTACCGAGATACCATTATCGAGGCAACGTTTAGTAAGTGCTTTTCCCACCAAACCGGTAGCCCCAGTAATTAAAACTTTCATAAATAGGTTTTTATAACGAAGGTACTATCTTACGTTTTATTGTGCTTTTTCTTACCAGATTTTTAACATACCTAATCTCCCACGACGTAGTCGGTCAAATACTCGTATCGCTCTGTGAGCTTTCCTTCGGAAGTCATCAGTGCTCTTTTTAGAACACCTTCCTTATCTCCGTTAAAAAAGGCTGGAATTACGTGTTCTAAAAACATCTCACCAAACCCCTCACTTGCATCTTTGGGTAATTCGCAAGGAAGATTATCTACCGCCATCACCGCGATAGCGCCTGGCTTATTATAAGCTGTTTTTGTCCCAGTGTTAGGATCATACCCATAAAAAGGATCTGCTATGGTAGAAGGCGCTATAGTACTCGCTATAGGGCCATCTATATCACAAGAAATATCAGCAACCAGACTAATTTTAAAATCATCTTGAGCCGCTTCTTCTCTGGTAAAAAAGTAAGGCGCGCCGTCTCCATAAAAATGACCGGCTATAAAATAATCTGTCACGCGTGCGTACTTCATAAAATCGCTTACAAAACCGGAAGGGTCTTCATAGAACGCAAATTTATCTATTTGGGATCCGTCTTTATTTTTTACGTATTCCGTGACATCTAAGCGACAGTAGACGGGCTCCTCATAATCCTTTTCCAAATAATCAATATGAGAAACCTCACGGATCTTCAAGTGATCTAAAATCTCTTTTGCGCCCATCGCGACTTTACCTGTGCCAGATAACGCAATTTTGATATTGGGTATCTTGATTTGGTCCAGCTCTTTTCTAACCGCTTTAAGATCGGACAAGTCTTCAACTTTAGGTAAGCTAAAAAGACCGTCACGTAGGCCTAAAAGTCTAAAGCCATTGTAAGCCCCAACGAGTCCTGCATAGCGGCCAAAACCAATGAGCCTCGCGTTATTTTCTGCAGTAATCACTTCGTGGTCATATAACTCAATATTCTTTTCTAGCACCGCTCTAAGTAAATCCCTGTTGTAAGGTTGTTTTTTAATAGTGTGTGAGAAAAAGAAATATTTTTTATTAGGAATGAGTGCGTTAATAGGCACTTCCTTCACCCCGATCATTACATCACAGTCTGAAACATCTTTTACCACATCAAAACCGTTCATTCTATAAGCATCGTCAGGAAACACCCTTATGTCTGAAGACTCTATTTTAAAGGTTGCATCCTTGTAGTTTTCCCGAGCCTCAGATAATTTTTCTGGAGAAAAAACTACCCGTCTGTCTGGCGGGTTTTTACGCTCTTTGATAATTGCAAATTTCATAGTGTGTGTGAAGGTTTGTCAGTCTTAAAAAGTGGTACAGCTTTTGACTTTTATTTAAGAACAAATATAAGGTTTAGTGTTATATTTGTCGTTCTGATTTATGTGGAGGTTGAGATACTTCCTTCGGCGATGCTCAGGGTTTGTGATGATTATGAATCACTATGGGCACTAAGCTTTCGCGAAAGCAGAAAAACAATTCAGAATGTATCATTTTGAATGATTTGGGGTCGACTGGTTTTGACAGCGAGACCAATGGTATTGTAAGCGTGTCGAGCGCTGGGAAACAGCTCGTAAATCTCATTTTTCATCTTTTTAAACGGCGAGAATAACTACGCCCTAGCTGCATAATCCGAATTATAGTAGGATAATGCCTCGGCCCGCAAGGCGGGCAAGCAGGAAGTCACTCAAAGGCCTTGGTTTGCGGCATTTGATATAGTGACTTCGTAAAAGTAAACCTATCCCTCGCAGGGCTTTGATGCAAGGGAGACACTTAATTGAAGATAAGGAGTGCGTTGGTAGTCACTGACCGGCAATCTCACGAAAATCTAAACAGAGACTACACACGTAGAAAGCAGTATAATTGCTTGTTTGGACGAGGGTTCGAATCCCTCCGACTCCACGCTAAACCCCAGCTAAAAGCTGGGGTTTTTTATTTTAGGTGATATCAATTAATACCATACGATATCTTCCTGAAACAAACCTTTAAAATCTAGGATTATAGAGTTATTCTTTATCTACTCATTTATTCTAAGAAAAAGTGGTAACAAGAGCAAAACCGAAAATAACATTTGTACGCCAATAATGGTGAAAAAGCAAAGTTTCTATAATGAGCCGCAATCGTAAGTTTAATTAAGTCGATTGGAATAAAAGGCCGAAATGAATGGCAAAACTCTTAATTCTGATGAATTGAAATTTTATCTGACTATATAAAAGACAAAATGCAATGAGGTCCATCGCAGGCTACGGGGGTAACTATAGTATATCCCATTTTAGTAAGATTTTAAGCAGACTTAATTTCTAAGATGTAGATAGGGAATGAAGCGATTCTGCCATTTTCTGGCAGGTTCAGCGCAATGGAAATCTTCATCTTCGACATTGGGTCAAAGACTTATGTAGTGAAGCTCTTTTCCTGTAATGCAGCTTTTCGCGGAGTGTAAGGGAATGTGCTGAATGGATAATAAATTCTGTAATTTTCAATCCAATTAAAATTTGTAACCTATTTCGTTTTACGGAGTTTATAATAATTCAAATAACCTTTGTTTTAGCTTATGATAAACTGATAGGATTATTTCAATCATAATTATTGTTTTTTAAACTAAATAATTTCAGGTAGTCTAAAACCTAAGGACAAAAAAAGTCCACCGGCTATACACCGATGGACTTAATACTTTAGAAAAGAGTCTTCTTTATCTTTTAATTAAAATTTTTGTTCCTTGTACAACACCATTTACCGATGGTTTTAAGAAGTACAAACCTTTATGTAAATCACCTAATGGAAGTAGTGTCGTAGACTGACCTACCGTGACGGCTGTACTTGAAGAAAACACACGCTGTCCATATAAATTAAATATTTCAAAATTTACTTCTGTCGCAATTGCGCTCGTAACAATTACTTCAGCATCTTGAACCACTGGATTAGGGATAATTCTAATATTAGAAACAACAAAATCAGAATCATCACAAGACCCTAGTATCGCGCCTCTGCTTATTAGAAACTGAGCCGTATATCTTCCCACACAAAGTGTGCGACCATTATAACAAATTTGAACACGCTCATAATATGGATTATTACCGCAAGAAACGTCTACAACCGTTACAATTATCACTTGGGTGTCTTCACACCCATTTCCATCCATAACTTTTACCTCTACCGTGCTAGTTTCTTCTGGACAGAAAGATATACTTTCAGTGGTTTCTCCTGTGCTCCATAAAATAGATACATCACCTTCAGCTACAATATCTGATATAGATATTGTTGTACAATCATTGTCATATCCTTTATTTATAGTTACATCTCCTGAGGTTACGAACGTAATTTGAGCGGGACTAGCAATATTAATATTATCTAGTACTAATATCGTACCCACATTATCTGTTACAGTTACAGAGTAGCTTCCAACAGCTAGATTTTCAGCTATTGTACCCATTTGTCCATCACTCCAGTCAAAAGAATATGGTGCTACGCCACCAAAAACCGAAACAATTGCAACACCGTCCTCTATATCAAAGCACGTAGCATCAAAGGTTTCTATATTTTCTAGCGCAAGCGGCTGTTGTACCGTGAGCAAAAATCTGGCGGATACAGGAAAATGATCAGACGCCGTGAATGCATAGTCTTCATCATAAAATTGATATCCAACCGAAGCACTGTTTTCGATGTAGCTATCAAATAGCTCATTAGTTACAGCAATATGATCTATCATATTTTCTCTCGAAACAAAAGATCTAAAACCAGCATCACTTAAAACGCTAGTTACGACATTGTAATTTTCTGGATCTTGTATGTAAGCGATAAAAGAAGACTCCGTCGTAGGAACCCCATCTGCAACCGTCTCATCTACATCATCATTGTAATCACCTAGCAATATTACCTTTCTGTCAGAAAATTGAGCATCTAGAGAATCTTTAAGTACTTCTACATCATAACGACGCATATCGTATCTGTTCTGAGATTGCGTACTTCCATTTGCTCGGGCGTGCAGAGCGATAAGATCTATTTGTTCTGTGGTTCCGTTTATAGTAACATCTGCCGTCATTAAAAATGGTAAACGACCACTTGCATAAAATCTATCTGTTGTACTAGGATACTCTACTAGAGCGCTATCATCCCCTCCATTATATAAGGGATGAATGGTTGCTAGTAGCGCCTGAGTCTTCACGGGGTTTACTGTAGATGTCTTATAAATAAATCCGAGTTTCTGGAAAGGTGGTGTACCTGTAGGATTAGAAACCGCATCAGAAAGTATAAAGTCATAACCTTCAAGACCTGCTACTAGTTCTGCAAAAAGACTATCATCTGCAATTTCTTCAACTGCAATTACATCTGCATCTAATCTTCTCAAGACGGTACGCACACTATCTCTTTGTATAGCATCAGACATCGGATTTCCAGCAGGTGGAGAATTATTTTCATCTCCAAACCACTCAATATTCCACGTTACAACGTCAAAACTATCATCTCTAGAAATATCAGAAGTGTCATCTGGACTCTCATAAGGTGTAGCACAAGGTATGTCGCTCGCGATTCTCGGTAGAATTTGATAGGTATCATTAAAACGTCCAACGACTCCAATGATGTCACAATTCGAAGGTTGCGTGAGAGTAATTAGTTCGTCTGCATTACCGTCTATGCGTAACTGACCTCCACCACTACTATCTGTTATATTAAAGTTAGAATTTCCAAAAAGTAAATCTCCTTCGTTCGGAAAACCTACATTATTTATACGCACTAACTGACCTTCATAATCAGATAATTGTGATAATGTAATTGTCACAGGTTCTATAGTTCCAGTAGCCGGAGAATTATTCATCACCACATTTACAGGACTTATTTGCGCGAGGTTATTAAAAGAGCTTCGCGTTCCAGTAACTGTAATAGAGTCACCGATGGCAAAAACCATTTCGCCGTGTACAAGATTGTCAAAAACTGCAATCCCGCCAGTAGCATCCTGTAAAAATGCAGGGCCGTTAAACTGGTCACTCACTGTTAGAATTCCTGTGGTAGTTACTGTCTCTCCTTCAGTAGTAGCAAGTGCCTGAGCAATAGTAAGAAGCTCTCCTGGAGTTACGATAGCATCGTTTGCTCCTCCAGGAGTTGGTGTTTGAGATGCATAACTTGCAGTATTTCTCGTTCCTCCACTTCCGTTCGGGATTCTCTGTAACGACTCAGAATCTTTACTCCCATTTATATTCTCATTAAGTTGCTCTTGTCCCGAGTTAAGTAATGTAATTAACTCGGGATCTGTATCGTCATCAGTTCCATAAACGATGGCATCTATGAGGCCATCAAATGTGATTTCTGTTCCGTTTGGAAAATCTGCTGCGGTACCTTGATAAATCCCAACCGCATCTGCTCCATTTTGAAAAGAATTTTCTGGAACTACTAGATCTACATTCAATACATCTTCATTTCCTAGCACAAAATAGCCCTCTTCATCTGTAGTAAACCCTTCTAGATCAAAAGATCTATACACAGCATCTCCATTCCCATTATATGCTACTACAACAAAACCAGAAAGCGAGGTGTTCCCTTGCCCTCCATCAAAAATCTCTAAAAACTCTTGAGAATCTGACCCTGCCGTATCTGCATCAAGCTCATTAATGATTAATGTGATAGGCTCTGTTGCATTACTATTTGTAGCACCAGGAGTTGGCAATGCACTTACATAAGTAGAGGTTTCTCTAGGAGCCCCTGATCCATTTGTAAAACGTTGTAAAGAAAAAAGATCTTTATTGTCTAAAACATCCTCGTTAAGTTGTTCTTGACCATCGGCAAGTAAGACGAGTAACCCCTCGTCGTCTGCATCATTAGTATCATATACAATTGCATCTACAAGACTTTCTAGATCTACTGGAGTTCCATTTGCAAAATCGCTTAAAGAATCTTTATAAAGTGCGATAGCATCTGCACCGTTCTGAATACCATTACTACTAAAAACGATACTAGCAGCCGTTATCGCTTCATTACCTAAAACGAAAAAACCATTCGTATCTGTCGTAAAGCCATCTAAAGAATAAACGGCGTAGCTCGTATCACTAGATCCATTATAAAATACAAGCGTATAGCCATCAAGAGACGTGCTACCTGCACCACCATCATAAAGCTCTACAAACTCCATGGTGTCAGTACCTGTATTGTCTGCATCTATTTCATTAATTAATAATACCGTATCATCTACTGGCTCTGTTGGAACTATGGAGTTCTCAGCATTAGGTGTATTCGCCGCTTCACCTTCAGATGCTGTAGCATCTGGAAAATTAGGAAGTCCTGCTCCATTAAAACTATTTCGTGTCCAGTCTGCAATTGTACCTGTATTTGTTCCATTCGGTACTCGTGAAGCTCCACCTACAGTAAATGTACTTCCGTCAAAACTAGGAGTAAGCACTACCTCAGCATATAGAAAATCTCCATCATCCTCGTCAGTTACTGCAATTGTATCTGTAATTTCATCCCAATAGGAAACATCTATTACTCCATCGCCATTTGTATCAATGATATCGCCTGTAGCTCTAGTAAAGTTTGTTACAAGAAGTACTGTTTGAGATCCGTTTTCAAAAGCATTGCTTTGAAAAGGTATGGTGAAAATTCCTTCTGCGTTTGTTGTACCAAGGGTAAACACAGCATCAATTGTTCCCACGGCATTGCTATCACCTTCCACTACTAATAGTGAATAGTTTGATAAATCTTCATCACTTCCTGCAAGTACTTCAATAAACTCATCAGTATCAGAACCTGTGTGGTTAAATACAAACTCATTGATAACAGGAGCAATAATTACAGTTCCAAACAATTGATTTGTATTAATCTGTCCAAAAGTATTAACTTCTGTAACCTCCCAAGTAAAATCGCTTGCCATTAGTCCGCTTCCAGAAAGCGACAATGAGCTCTCAGCTGCAGTAGCGGCTCCTTCTTGAACTCCTACGTTTGTACTTTCTAGACCATCGGCAGCACCTCCTACTGCAGTTAGTGTACCCTCATAAGATAAAAACTGAAGGACAGACCCAACGCCATCTATTAGTGCAAAGCCGTCTGGTGCGCCGTTCTGAAGACCAGAAATAGGAAAATTTATGGTTCCAAATCCATTATGTTGATTTGTAATTACCCCAGTCAAATCAACCGTATTGTACGGTTGACTGTTAGACCCATTATACAAGACTACTGTGTATCCTGATAGATCTGTTCCTTCTGGACCCGCAATTTCAATACCTTCATTGACATCTGATCCTGCGTTATCATAATGTAATTCATTAACAAAAACATTTTGTGCGTCTAAGCTGACTCCAAAGAGTAAGGCTATAATACAAAAGAGTGTGCCGTGTAATTTTTTCTTCATTGTGTGAGTTTTAAGTTATGATTCACACAAATTTACGATGTCATTAAGAATCCAATGTTTCCGTTTAGTTAAGTCTTATGATTAAATATCCAAAACATTTCATAAAGTTCATAGTCTGATCATACCCCAAAAATTAGGACAGTAAGTTAAGTTCAAAAAAGAACATTCAATTTACTGGTATGACACGAACAAAATTCACTTCAAAATTTAAGACGAAAGTCGTTTTAGAAGCTCTTAAAGAGCGAGCAACTACCAAGGAAATTGCACAACGTTTTGAGATAAGCGTACAGCAGGTAAATCTATGGAAACGGGAATTTTTACAAGATGCCCCCACTGTATTTGACAAGTGCAAGACCTCCAAGAAGAGTGATGCCGAACTTAAGGAAGAACATCTTTTAAAAGTTATTGGACAGCAAAAGGTGGAACTTGATTTTTTAAAGAACGCCTTGCGGTAAGACCATTACCAGTTAAAAGAAAAATGATAAGCAAGGATCATTCTGACTTGAGTATAGCCAAACAATGCAACCTTTTGGGTATCCATAGATCTGAATTATACTACAGACCAAAACAAGAGAGCCCCCTGAATCTAGAACTAATGAAACTGATGGACGAACATTATAATTACCATCCCTTTAAAGGAGCTACAAGGATGCACACATGGCTTACCCTGGATAAAGGTTTTGACATCAACCATAAGCGAGTAGAACGACTCTATTATGATGTGATGGGACTAAGAGCTATAATGCCAGGTAAGCATACCACTAAAAGGAACAGGGCGCACAAGACCTATCCCTATCTGTTGCGCAACCTAAAAGTCACAAGACCCAATCAAGTATGGGCAACTGACATCACATATATACCAATGGAGAAAGGGTTTATGTATCTATCAGCAATCATAGATCTGTACAGTAGATGTGTCCTCAACTGGTCGGTGTCCAACACAATGGATGCCGATTGGTGCGCAGAGGTGTTACAAGAAGCCATTGATGTGCATGAAAAACCAGAAATAGTAAATACTGATCAAGGAAGTCAGTACACCTCTGAGGTATTTGTAAACACGGTATTGTCAAATGATGTAAAGTTGAGTATGGACGGTAAGGGAAGAGCTATTGACAATGTATTTATAGAAAGACTATGGCGAAGTGTCAAATATGAAAGTGTATATCTCAACCCACCTAAAAGTGGCGTTGACCTATATCATCAAATGCAGTACTACTTTACCTTTTACAATACCGAAAGAAGACATCAGGGAATAGACAATCAGATACCTGAGAAGCGATATCAAAAACAGATCAAAATTGCAGCTTAATAAGTATATATTTGAACTTAGATATACTGTGAAACTGTCCTAAGGAAAGGGGTAACTATAATTCTCATTACCGCGACCGACAATCTGAACGGGTTCACCCAGACCATCAAGAATGTGTTCCCCGAATCCAAGACCCAGATATGTGTGGTGCACCAAATAAGGAATGCCTGTAGGTACGTTGTCTGGAAGGACAAAAAAGCCTTTACGACCGATATGAAGCTTATCTACAACGCACCTACACAAGCTGCGGCGAAGGCCGCCCTAAAGGACTTTGCGGACAAATGGGAAGGCAAGTACTCCTATGCCGTCAAAAGCTGGAGGGACAACTGGGACGAGCTTACCGTGTTCTTCGAGTTCCCAATCGAGATCAGGAAAATCATTTATACCACCAACCTTATCGAGAACCTAAACGGCAAGATCAGGAAGTATACCAAGAACAAACTGTCGTTTCCGACAGATGATGCGGTGATGAAATCCGTATATTTGACGGTAAGGGAGGCGACCAAAAAATGTTCGATGCAAGTCAGAAACTGGGGTATAATATTAAATCAGTTCCTAACGATCTATGAAAAAAGGGTCAGACTTTAGATAAAAGTCAAACCCTCGTTTTTTTTAACTTACACACTTAGCGGGATAGTGTCCTCTTTTGCGAAAGCAAACTAAAATTCCAAATTCAATTCATAACGAGTACTTCTACCACCACCTTGAACTAGTACTATTTGTTTTGCCGCAAGTTCTTGCAAATCCCTTGTTGCAGTCGCTTTTGACGTTTTTGTGATTCCTACGTATTTACGAGCATTCATACCGCCTTCAAAACCATTAGGTCCTTCTTCAAACATACGTTGTATGACACGTAATTGTCTTTCATTCATTTCTTTTTCAAAACGATCAAAGAATTTTGCCTTCTTTAGAGTAAATGCAATTTGTGTAGTAGTTTGTTTTTGAGAAAAGAGTACAGTTTCCACGAAGTACTTCACCCAGTCTGTAACCTCATTGGACCGTTGTGACTTTTCAAGATAATTGTAATAAGATTTTTTATTTGCTTCAATACCATGTGACAAACTCATAAGTATAGGTCGTCCTATATATTGAGATAATGCCTTTTCAGAAAGACACCTCCCTATGCGACCATTACCATCTTCAAAAGGGTGAATACTTTCAAAATAAAGATGCGTAAGCGCTGCTCTTACTATCGGTTTTTTAATTTCGTTTGTCTGCTTTGGTGCGCTACTATTAAACCACTTTATAAAAGCTGCCATTTCCATAGGAACTCGGGAGGATGGTGGTGCTTCAAAATGTAACCGCTGTTTACCTAAAGCTCCAGATATAACCTGCATAGGCTCATTATGTGTTCGCCACGCACCTACCTTTACGCTGGTATCACCCATCATTAAAAAGCGATGCCACTCAAATAATTTCTCAGTAGTAAGCGGCTTATTGTAGGTATTGCGGACATCTACCAGCAGTGCAGACATTCCTTGTGAACGAGTATCACCTACTTTGATAGCGGGATTATTAAGTCCCAGATTATTTCTGACTGAAGATTTTACATCTTCTCTATTAAGATATTCGCCTTCTATCTCTGAGGATTTTATGGCTTCTTCTATAAGAGTTTCAATGACCGTGTTGAGTTGATCATTCTTATCAAGTCCTTCTAGATATCCATTCAATGTACCTACTTGATTGATATAATCAAATAGCAAATCTTCCACACTTTCAAGAGAAAAAGTAAAGTTAGGCCAGTCAGGTTGTTGCCAATTATATATCATTTGAGCCGAATAAAAGCATTAATCGGCTCAAATATAGTAATTTTATGAGTTGAATAGAGAGATTAATCGGCTCATCGGTACGTGGAGTGCCTTATCTTTGCTTTCGCGAAAGCTAATAACTATCCATTTTCTTTCTTTAATAGATGCGTATATAATTCAAAATCGAAAAAGTCAAAACACACAAAAATGACTTCATCAATAACATTTTGGCTTTTGAATTTACTCACGACTTCAATTGCAATCTGAGCAGCAAGATCTTTTGGAAATTTATAAATCCCAGTGCTAATGCTAGGGAAGGCAATAGTCTCTAGATCATTTTTGATTGCCAAATCCATAGAATTCCTATAACAGTCTCTCAGTAATTGCTCCTTCTCTTCACCTCCCTTATTCCATACAGGACCCACAGTATGGATGACATAATCTGCAGGCAACTTACCTGCTGTTGTAATTACAGCTTGGCCAACCGCGCATTTTCCTTGACGTGCTCTGATGTTCTGACACGCTTCAAGAATTGCTCTTCCTCCTTTTCTATGTATCGCTCCGTCAACACCAGAACCTCCTAATAAAGAAGAGTTTGCTGCATTCACAATTGCATCGGCTTTTATCGTTGTAATGTCCCCTTGAATTACTTTAATCTTCATAATCAATTTCGCCCTTTCTCCTCTGGATACAACTCAGGCAGCATATCACTTTGCCAAAACTTCTTAGTATCCATATCCATAATAGTAAGCCTTCCTTTAAAGGCGGCCCCTGTATCCACATTAATCACATTATGAGCAAACATAGGATCCGTATGTTCATAATTGGTTGTAGGTGTATGGCCTATATAAATCTCATTATAATGTTTAAATCGTTTTGGTGTTCTTGATCCTAAACTTTCTACAGATAATTCTTCTGCAAGTAATGCTGCTTCCCACAAGGTGCGATCCCAGTAGAAGTTTGATGAGTACTCCTCCTTCTCTACTCCGTGCATTGACGAGAAGCCGGCGTGTAAAAAGAGATTCTTGTTTTCGTCGAGATAATAATCTTGAAGGTTATCAAAAAACTTCTTGTGCGTCTCATCGGTTATAAAACCTGACTTAATATAGCTCTGTATTGTCTCCTCACCACCGTGAGCTAACCAAATAGGATTAGTCGCTCCTTTATTGAGCCAAAGTCCGCACCAGACATCGTGATTCCCTCTTATGAAAACACAGTCGTTAGTTTCGGATAGTGCAATAAGCTTCTCAACCGTTTGAGCAGACTCGCTCCAGCCATCCACATAATCACCTAAAAAGATGAGTTTATCACTTGTCGCAACTTTTGCTTTGACTAAGACTTGCTCCAGTGCTTTAAAACCTCCGTGTATATCTCCTATGACTAGTGTTCTCATAGTTAATTTATATAATCCCTAAGTTCATCTACATCTTCTATAACAACAAAAAGACAATGTTCTTTTTCTGGAAGTATCATTTTTAAAGACTTGAGTATTTCATTCCAAACACTTCCTATAAAGAGAACTTTAGGGCTCGTTATAGTCTTATCTTTTCTTATAATATCTAACGCTAGAAACACCTCAGATAAGGTGCCGATTCCACCCCGCTGAACAATATAAAATGAGCTCCCGTCGATGAGTAATTGTAAACGTTCATACAATCTGTCTGTAACAATGGTTTCGGTTAAATATTTATTTCCAGTAGTGCTCCCTACTTCCTTACAGGTAATGCCAATCGCTTTTCCGCCAGCTTCTGTAATCCCTTTTGAAACTGCTTCCATCATACCTCCATATCCACCATTCTTAACGACATATCCCTTTTCTGCAAGGAGCCTTCCTATAAGCACCGTCTCGAGATATTCCTTAGAAGAGCGATTATCTCCAGAACCACCAAATAATGAAACATATTTGTCCATAAGATTTATTTCAATTTGTTCTTAACGTAATCTATCAGCGATTTGAGATTATCTACCTGTGGTACGTTATATCTAGCACAAACCACATCTACATTTCCCTTGCGCCAAAATCCCTCAGGACAACACACCACCATCTTACCACTAGCAGCATAAAGTCCTAGCTCTAATAAGCTAATGGGCGATTTTGTATTCTTGTCAAAGTACATCACCGCAAGATCTGAATGATCTAATCCATCTAGCTCCCAGTCTACTTGCTCCTTAAATTGAGGATTTGTAATCTCCTGTTTCCAGGTTGCATCCCAACTATCTCGACGCGGGTTCAGAATTAAAACGTCCTCACTACTCAATGCAGCCGTAATCTCTTCCTGCCAGTTTGCAGCCGTATCGCCTTCTATACTCCCTGCAAGGAATATAGTAGGTATCTTTTCTGAACTATATGGTTCGGGTGCTTTTACAAGTTTCATAGTTTATAATTTTATTTGCGTGTTCCTCTCGCCACACGCGTCGGATACGAATCGCGAAAATGTACTATTTCAGTTTATTTTGTAGTTGATCGCGAACTTCCATAAGTGCAAAACCGAGTAGATTTTCTCCTTTCCACAAATGAGGGTTTTGGGACTCGGTATCATCTTGACTCAAACCTATTCCCCACACCGGATCTAGTGGACTTGCTTCTACAATAATGCGACTGCCTGTGTTAATCAAAAATTCTTTTAGGTCTGGATGTTGAGAGAACTTGTGATAGTTCCCTTGCCTTACGATCTCATATTTATGAGCATCCCATTTTGCAGGATCAAAACCTGTGACCTTTCTCCCTAACTTTTTTACTTCATCGGGATGCGATGTTTTCAAAATCTCAAGACGAATCTCTTCATTATTAAACAACCTTGCTTTTTCTGCCATCATCCAGTGCTCCGCAGTTTTATAAACTTCGCCGTCTACAGTAAACTCACTTAACCACCACTGACTAAAACACGTTTTCTGTACACTACCATCTTTAGATGGCGTGTGTCCCCAGAAGAAAATATACTTCAATGTTTCCCCTGCGTCAAATTGCTTTTTTAAAATATCTGTTGAATAGTTCATTTAAGTTCTTTTTTGCTTTCGCGAAAGCGTAATATTATATCACCTTAAACTGCGTCACAAAGTCATCTTCAATATCCTTGTAACTATTCGTGCAGTACACGTGATCTATGGTCTCCTTTAGTTCATCAAAACCATAGTTAAACTGGCTGTGAGTTACGTACAAAAACACCTTTGAAGCTCCCTGCTTTTTAAGTTCCTCAGCGAGAAATTTAAAAGTACGGCCTCCATCTGCTAGATCATCTACAATAAGACACTCCTTTCCTTGTACATCTCCCTGAATACTGATTTGAGGCGCACCATCTACACGTACTTTATTACTTGGTACTAGATCTGCATTGAGCAACTCTGCAATGTGGTGTGTCGTTTTGTAAGCTCCAGCATCTGGGCTTACTAGCACTGGATTTCCTATTTCGTTAAACGCTTGCTTTACATATTGAAAGTGATCTATCGCTACTGCATTATCTATGAGTGCAAGTGATATTGCACTATGTGGATGTAGGATTTCCACTTTATCAAATTGTAAACTATTGATAAAACGAGCGACCACTTTAAGGTCAAAAGATTCCTTTTCATTAAAACGTCTATCTGAGCGTTGTGCAATGAGGCAATAAATTGTCAATTGTGAAGTGACTGTTTTATTTAGCGCGTGTGCTGCATCCCAAGCTTCTTTAATGGAAGCTATGGTAAATAAATCTTCATAACTGTTACCGCGAATCTTAATGTGGAGATTCCCACGTTCTGTTAACCTAGCTGCAACTTGATTATCCTTAAATTTTTTGATTGTATAGCTCATAATCATTCGTTTTAAATACCGTTATTAATTCGCTCGCGTATCGTCTGGAGGTTCACATTTTCGCGAAAGCGGCCATCCTCATAAATCACTTTGAGTTCGCCTTCTTTTTCTTCTTCCTCCGTCACTTGATCTACAAGGACATACTCATTATCCTCCTTAATTATCTTCACTAGTCCTTTTGCAGATTTCTTAACTCCGTCATCTGTAATAGGGTCTTTAAAAATCTCACGACGCTCGCCATTTACTACTACAGAAGTAGCTTTCATTGCAAACCCAAAGGTATCACGTGTCTTAAACTGGTATGTAAACGAGCCGATACCCAGTACCACATTTGTAGAAGCAAACCCTTTATCGTGTAATCGCTGGCAAATATTTTCTGCACGCTCCGTCGTGATACTATCCCCATATATTGCACCTATGTGACTATCTAGCACTTTAAAACCTTGCTCATTTACCGTACCTCCAAAGGTTTCCCACAACAGCTCTACCACTCCTTTTTCTTGAGGTGTACTTCCACCTATCTTGAGATTAGTCCCACAAATAATAGCTACAGGATCACCACTATCTGGTCGGATTACCAACTTCCCATCACGACCTAAAATTTCATCTTTAAGAATAGGTAAATAAGAAGTAAGCACTTTCCACAAATCCCACGTATCACTTACCACAGATAAAATTCCGTTAGGGTAGGTTTCCATAAGGTTTCTAAAAGTCCCTATCTCATCATCCTTGGTTCCTGCACACATCACTGAGTGCTCGGTTGCGTTTACAGAGCCCACAACAAATCCCTCCGCATTGTAATATTTACGCATTCCGCTTATTACAGGTAAGGTGTCAGAACCTAAAAATACCGCAGCGTGTCCAAGGCCAGAAGACAATGCACTTTGTAAACCACCCATCCCTCGCATTGAGAAATCGTGCCCTTGAAAATCTAGAAACGGTAGATTTTCTGGATCAGTTTTAAGCACCCATTTCTTAAAGATACGTTTGTACAATAGAGCAATAGAAGCAGAGGTCATAGGCTGCCATAACATTGTAGAAAAAATGGTTTCTAGAAAATTAGTTACCCAGTAAAAATCTTTATGTGTGTTTACTACCGTTAACATAGGCACTCTTATAGGCACCTCAATTCCTTCTGGAAGGGACTTCACGCGAATAGGCAGATATCCAAGATCGTGCAACTGTCGGTAGTGCGTCCCGTCATACGGTGTACCTAGATACATAGAAAGCTCCTCTTCTATTTCATTACACACTTCCTCTTTTGGTTTTGAGAAAAAGTTCGTTTCAAAATAATCGTGTAACCACTTGATCACATATTGTTGTCCAAATGAAAGTACCTTATCACACCCCTCTGGTGCATATGTATTACTACGTGGTGTCCAGTTAGAGTATACCTGCTCTGTCCCTTTTGGGTATTGCTGGTGGTGTCCTGTTTTGTATCCGTCTGTAAGAAGTAAACCGTTCATAATATATTATTTTGTGTATTTATTACGCAAATATACTCTTAATCAATTATATCTACCTAACTTATTTGTGTTTATTTTACACAAAATATAAATTCCCGCGACGGCGGGAATCTCATTTATCAAGCAAACGTAATTATTCCCTAACAAGATCACCTTCTTAACAAGACCTCCGCCTTCGTGGGGGTTAATTATATCTCGAAGATTATTCCCTCTTCTTTGAGTTGCTTGTAGCGTTTCTCATTAAACTTAAAAAGACTCGCTGGCCTTCCTGCACCCAGCGAAACTTTCTCATCAAGTTCGTCTAGAATATTTAGGCTATTGATCTTTTTACGAAAGTTACGTCTGTCTATCGGTCTTCCTAATAAAGTCGTGTAGAGTTTCTCAAGATCTGAGAATGGGAATTTGGTTTCCAGTAATTCGAAGCCTATAGGCTCATAGGTGATCTTACCTTTTAATCGTTCTATCGCTACATTAAGAATGTGTTTATGATCGAACGATAATTCTGGTAAGTTGTCAATCTCAAACCATTGCGCAAGTTCTGCATCCGTACTGGCTTCTAGCGTATGCCCATCTGGATGGATGAGCCCAAAGTAGGCCACAGACACTACCCTACCCCGTGGGTCACGGTCTACCCTGCCAAACGTGTATAATTGTTCTAGATAATTTATAGAAACTCCCGTCTCTTCTTTGAGTTCGCGGTGCACCGCATCTTCCAGGGACTCCTCTTCTAATACAAATCCTCCAGGGATCGCCCACCGACCTTTAAAAGGTTCATACTTACGCTGGATAAGGAGAATAGAAATCTTTCCAGCATTGTAGCCAAAGACGATGGCATCTACGGTGATTTTGATTTGTGGGTTTGGGAATGACATTTTATTTGTGTAAAGGTTACACAAAATTACCATTTATTTCTGTCAATTACCTATTCATTGAAAGTGCTACACCATTTGGTTGAATTGTGGTGTCCCTTATTCAATTACAACATTGCCCATTTTATTTGAATAGACGTATGCAAAGAAAAAAATACTACTAACGGACATTACCCTTTACCTTTTACCCCCTGGCTAAAAGCCTAAAATGAAGGAGTCGCTGCTGGTGAATGTATTTTCCTGATGAAATTAGAATTTTTAGTTACTCCTTACATACATACTTATCAATCATATACCGACTAAGAGGCTTTAAAGCCTTTCCAGTTTCGGGGTGTTTTCCCAGTTCCGTATAGAACTCTAATTGCTTTTGATTATTTTTTCCATACCAGAACCTTGGGCTTCCATCCTGATTAAAGAAGACAGAATCACAAGTAAGAGACACCTTCCTAAAATTTTCTATCCGTTCTTCACTATATATTTTTAACACCCCTTCCTGCAGCTTTTGGGTATCAAAACCCACTTCTTTATAACGATTGGTATCCCACTCCATCCATCGCTGTCTATTAGAGAAAAAATATCCCGCCCCTGCTATTAAAATCAATATTCCCGTAAGCGCTACCCATTTGTAATACTTGACGAAAGAGCTACGAGGACCCGTGCCTATCGGTTGGTTTAACGTGGAGCTTCCGGCCTCTTTTTGTCTTAGATAGTCCTGATAATTCTCATACCCTAGATACACACAGAGGGCGTTTAAAACCTTTGGTTGCAAGATTTCAACTGCCTTCGTGGGGTCTAGCGAATCGTTGAATGCATTTCGTAAACTCCTTGAACTGTACGGTATATCGCTTTCGTTAGAGATATAGGCAGATATCCGTTCGGATGCTTTGTTGTTAGAGCCTTCCCGTCCGGTTTCTTTCAATGCTTCTTTTTTTGCTTTCGCGAAAGCGAATACAATAATATCTCTATGCATAATCCATAATTATAACTACTTCACATCGTAATGGAAACTACATAGAAATCCTATGGTAACTAATTTCCAAATTCTTTCCAATTCATTTCCAAACACTTACACCTCTTCTTCCTTTATTTGCTCCAGTTCTGATATCGGTTCTATCTGTAATAGGACTTACAGCGATATCAGAATCAATTTGCAAAATGCCTATTCCAAATCCCTGCAGGTATCGAGAAGTACTGCATTGATTTTTAATAGGCAAAAACTTCTCAACCCAAAGACGGCGCCTCTTCATTGTTAGCACGATATAACATCGTCCGGTTCACCAATTCAATAATTGGGACAGCCACTGGTATGTCCAATTTTAAACAGTAACAAAATGCAAAAAATAATAAATACAGTGTTTACGGGTTTCCTCATTTTAGGGTTTTATTCCTGTACACCAGAATCTATACTCGATGAGACAACCACTCCCGTAGCGTGTTGTGGAGATGATTTACCTATTCCGCCACCACCGCCACCGCCACCAGCAGGAGATAATTAGAAAGGGAATTTGTAATATATTTGGGGGATGAAGAACTATTGTTTTGCTTCCCCCATTTTTTACCTTATTACCTTTCTCTTTCACCTTTTCTTCATGTAACGCGCACAGTCAAACAAAACATTCAGACAGTACAACCTTCCATTATACGGCTATTATCAGTTCTAACAGTACTGAAGATGTACAAAAGAGTATCGCATTTTTCCAAAAGCAGTTGGCAGTACACGATAAAAGAGATGACCCGACCTATAGGGCGCACATACTAAGTCTGATCTCGTTGGGACAACTCAATACTGGCGAACTTTTTAAGAGTGAAATAACCGCCATAGAAAGTTATAAAGCGCTCGAAAAAGCCCCAGATACTGACAGGAGCAAGACGATTAAAATAAGCCTAGGCAATCAATTAGGACGCCTCTATAGAAGGCTAGGCGATACTGATAATGCCCTCACCTACTTTAAGAAAACACTTCCATTGGTCTCAAAAAAAAGAGACCGTTTAATTCTTCTCAATAACATCGCCTCGATCCATATAGATACTGGAGAATATCAAAAAGCCATTGACCTACTGGCCCCCATTGTAAGAGACTCAGCTGCCATAAAGGAAGCAGATAACAAGGCTACCGTTTTTGATAACTACGGGTATAGTCTGTCACGCTTAGATCACCCTGAAGGCATTCCTTTTATGGAGAGGGCAGAAAAAATAAATAGGGATATAGCCAATATAAAAGGGCTCTTTTCTACACAAAGACATCTCGCCGAAACTTATAAAGAGAATGGAGATAACACTAAGGCGAGGTTCTATGCGCTAGAGAGTATAAAAATTGCGAATCAATTAAAGACTCCTTCTTTCCGGCTAAAAGCCTTGGGCCTTTTAATAGAAACAGGGATTACAACAGATGCGCTCACTTATAAAAGACTTTCTGATAGTCTTCAGGCAGTGCGCCAGCAAGAAGAAAACAAATATATTGCTCAGAAATATGAGTACAGTCTGTACCAGACAGAAGCAAAAGAAAATGAGCTTCTAGCTCAGAAGGAAATAAGTAAAAATAGGCTGTACCAGCTTCTGGTAGTAACCTTACTCCTTCTTTCCATAGCCATCATCATCATCTCAAGAATCTTACATAGGAAAAAAAGAATGCAACAGCTTTTTAAAACGGAAGCTCGTTTTTCTAAAAAAATACACGACGAGATATCAAATGATGTCTATAAAGTAATGGCACAAATTCAAAGTCATAAAGAAATTCATCCTAGGCTTATGGATGATTTAGAAAATATCTATAATCGCACACGCGATATTTCTAGAGAACATAGTCTCATTGAGGTGTCTGCAAATTTTAATGCTACACTAATCGATCTCTTTCTGGGATATCAAAGTGACACCCTACAAATCATTACGAGAAATAGTGAAGGTTTACAATGGGAACGGATTTCCAACGCAAAGAAAAACACTGTTTATCGAGTTTTACAAGAGCTCATTACAAATACGATTAAACACGGTAAGGCATCCATAATACTGATCACCTTTGCTCAGAACAGAAAGCAACTCACGATGATCTATAAGGATAACGGTGTAGGTGGCGCATTATCTGATACAAATGGATTGCAAAATGTGGAAAACCGTATTACTGCACATAAGGGAAGGATTACATTTGAAAGCGAGAAGAACAAAGGTTTTAAAGCACATATCCAGATATAATGTTCAAAAAAGTATTAGTAGCAGACGATTTAGATAGTATTAATGAAGGTGTTGTACAAACACTCAATAGCTTGGATATAACAAGTGTTAAACAAGTCACTTACTGTGATGAGGCCTATCTACATATAAAGAAAGCAGATAAGGATAACTACCCTTATGAATTATTGATTACTGATCTATCGTTTGTAGCAGACCATAGAAAACAACGCTACGCTTCTGGAGATGAGCTGGCAGCTGTTATTAAAAAAGAACATCCTGCTATCAAAATAATAATTTACTCGGTAGAAGATCGCTTTCAAAGAGTCCGTCAATTGTATAATGATATTCATATAGATGCCTTTGTATGTAAGGGAAGAGATGGTATTGCAGAACTTAAAGAGGCAATAACTACTATTTACGGAGGTAATCGTTATATCTCACCTAAAGTAGCGATGGCGCTATCTAAAAATGCAAATCTAGAAATAGACGAGTACGATATCACCTTAATGAGACTATTGTCCTATGGGTATTCTCAAGAAGAGATTAGTACAGAGCTTAAAGAAAAAAATGTTTCCCCCTCTAGTGTAAGCGCCATTGAAAAGAAATTAAACAAGTTGAAAATTCAATTTAGAGCAAATAATGCCATTCATCTTGTTGCCTTAGTGAAAGATCTAGGGCTTATTTAATGACCCATATAATCATTTAAATATATGGGTAAGTATCTAAAGGTTGTATTTTTTCTACTCGCTACTTTGGCTATAACAGAAGTAAGCTCACAAACTGTTTACACCACAAAAACAGGGGAGAAATATCATACTAAAACGTGTCGATATTTAAAGTATTCTAGAGTTGAGATTGACATAAAGAAGGCTCAGGAATTTGGATATGACGCCTGCTCTGTATGCAAACCCAACATTTTGACATCGAAAGAGAGTCTCAATTTGAAACCTAAAAATACCAAAACAACTCCTGCTAGACCGAAAACAACGACAGCTGTTCAATGCAGTGGAAAGACAAAAGCAGGTAATCGTTGCAAGCGTAAAACTAAAAGCACTAATGGAAGATGCTATCAGCACTAATAACAAATAACCTCTCGGAATGAGGATTCCCGTAATCTTAGCGTCTTACAATCACATATTCTTGTAAAGCTATAAGTCAAAGAGCCTTAAAGCTACTGCTTGCAGAGAGCATCTTCGGGTGCTCTTTTTATTTCATATGCAATGATGGGTTCGCTTTCGCAAAAGCTTCAACAACAAGAATTCTAAGATTACTAATTATTCAAAAGGAATGATATCCTTTGAGATTTCAAAATAGTTTAAATAAGAAAATACTGTTCAATCAAAAACAAACACAATGAAAAATACACTATTATTATTTCTCACAATCTCCATAATTTCGTGTAACCAAATATCTGAAGAGGATAGATTAGTTCATAATCAAAAAGTGATTTCTGGAATCGCTAAGAAAAAGACAGATTTAGATAAAATATTGAGTGATCTCGATAGTAAGTCAAAACTATTGTCTTCCGAGTTTGAAAATGTAAAGGCTTTTAAAATAGGTCGTTCATCTACAACAAAAAGAATGCAAATAGCGGAGCTCGAAAAAAATGCTAAAATGATTTACGCTTATAGAGACAGGATACACACTTTGAAGGAACAACTCGATATGCTACATAAAACATTTGAATGGCAAAAGAATCCAAATACTGTGCTAAATAAATTATTTGAGATTGCACGTAATAGAAATTATGGCACCGCTATTTTTCTAGTTGATCCGTATGATGAGAACGATGGTGATGTTGACAGAATAGCATACATTGCTGTACACCCTCAAGAATACAAGGATGAATTTATCAAAACATTTCAAGAAGGGCGAATTATTGGAGAACCCATTATTGCAAATGATCAAGCGAAGATTGAATTTCTATATGGCCCGAATACTAAACAAAAAGAAACGATGAACTTAGTTAGACGAAATGAAAGTTGGTATTTGGTAAGTTTTTAGTAGGAAGAATTAAACAGTTTGTACACCTCAATTGATTACCCTCTAGCCTTTTTAATTTCCCTCACGGACCCGATTTCAATACAGAATGAATAAAATTTTCAACTCACTAGTTGTCGCATTAATAATTGCGATTTCATTTTCCTCTATTAAATCCTACCAACTAGAAAAATTAAATAGATTACTCAAAAGTGACCTCATTGAGTTGTCTGATGTTAAATATGGATTATTTAATGTTGACGAATGGAAGGAACAACTAGCAACTGTAATCACTCAAAAATTAAAAGAGTTAAAACTTACTGGCCAAGAAAAAGAAAAGGCTCGAGTCAAAATAGAAAACTTTCTTAGACAGACCATCAGAAAATTTGAAGTAAGCTATAAACAAGAAAATAATAAAAATTCATTCTTTGGTATTTCATACAAAAGCATAGGTGCAGATGTCTTTGAGATTTTTGAAAAATTAGAAGAGAGAGTACCTCAAATCACGGAGGATATACGAGAGTGTAAACTGAACTCTGTCTGATTAAAATAATAGTTTATTTTTAATCAGATATTATGAGCACACAAGAACAACAGGATTTAGAGAAAAAAGCGCTGGAACAATTTATGTCTGGCAAGAGTCTTTTTGGAAAAGACGGAGCTTTTGTACCGATGCTAAAGAGTTTTATTGAGAAGGCACTTGAAGCTGAGATGGAAGAACATTTGGATGATGATCAGCGATCTAATGGCAACAAGCGCAATGGCAAGGGCAAGAAAACAATCAAGAGTGGTTTCGGCTCTTTTGATATTGAAACGCCAGAAGATCGTCACAGTAGCTTCCAACCAGAGCTGGTAAAAAAGCGTCAGAGCATACTGGCGGATAATCTGTCCGACAAAATCATTGGCCTTTATGGATTGGGAATGAGTTATAGAGACATCTCATCTCACATTAAGGAGATGTACGACACAGACATCTCACACACCGTACTTAGTCAAATCACAGATCGTATCATACCAGATGTCAAAGCATGGCAAAATCGCCCTTTGGAACCATTATACTGTATCGTCTGGTTAGACGCTATGCATTATAAGGTTAAGGTAGACGGCAAAATCCAGCACAAGGCACTTTACAATATCCTAGGTATAAATACCGAAGGTAGAAAAGAGATTTTAGGGATTTACCTTTCAGAAAGTGAAGGAGCTAACTTTTGGCTACAGGTATTGACCGATCTAAATAATCGTGGGTTAAAGGATATTTTAATAGCTTGTACGGACAATCTAAAAGGGTTTACCAACGCTATTTTAAGTGTATTTCCAAAAACAGAAGTACAGCTATGTATCGTCCACCAGATACGCAACTCCCTGAAGTATGTTGCTTCAAAGGATCAGAAGGAATTTATGAGAGATCTCAAAGAGGTTTACAGAGCAGATAATAGGAGCATTGCAGAGGATCAGCTAGAACTCCTAGATCAAAAATGGAACTCCAAGTATCCTGTAGTTATACAAAGTTGGAAAAACAACTGGGAACATCTATCCCAATACTTTCAGTACACTGCTGAAATCAGAAAGATTATATATACCACCAATGCGGTAGAAGGCTATCACAGACAGGTACGTAAGGTCACCAAAACAAAAGGAGCATTCACAAGTGATATGGCTCTTTTAAAACTGGTTTATCTAGCCACTATGAACATCCAAAAGAAATGGACTTCTCCGCTACATAACTGGAGTTTGACTATACAGCAACTTTATATTAGATTTGAGGATCGTATAGATCTAGATATCAACAGGAATCAAGCAACACTTGTCGCTGACGCTAGGTCACATTCCAAAACAAGTCGAAAACAAGTTTCGACTAATTTTGAAACGAAAAAATAAATGTCAGACAGAGTTTAATTTACACTACCGATAAAGCTGCTTGCCTATCAGTAATTAACACCAAAATAGACGCAATTCAATCTAAATTATTAAAATTCAACATCCTTATTCTACTCTCATTCTTGTCATTATTGCTATTAGTATTGATCGATAAGAATTCTTCAAAATTCCGTGTATCAGTTTACATTCTAGGTGCGTTGATCTTTTTATATTTAGGAGTTTTTCTCCCTATGATTGATATCGATGCCAGAATACAATCCTTAGAGTTCAATCTTATGGGAGAATCTATTTTATTTAAAGATCAAATACTGTATTACAAGAGCAAGAGTATCATTGAGATGTCAAAAATAATGTTGTCCCAAGGGAAAATTCAAGTGATGTTAGTTGGTTTACTCGTCCTACTCTTCAGCATTATCTTTCCCGTTGCAAAACTATTATCAAGTCTTCTTGTACTATTCAAAAGTGATTTTAAAGATAACAAAGTAGTTAATTTTCTTATTTTGAAAAGTGGTAAATGGTCTATGGCAGATGTAATGGTAGTAGCTATATTTATGTCTTACATTGGGTTTTCTGGAATTCTATCAAGTCAATTAGATCAACTTCAAAACATCTCAGAAAATCTTAGTATTATAACCACGAATAATTCCGAATTACAAAGTGGATTTTACTTCTTTTTAGGGTTTGTTATTTTAAGTATTAGTATATCACAATTGATATCTACTCTGGGAGTAAAAGCTAAAAAATAATTACCTATTGCTCTTAAAGTTCTCTGCTTGATCAAATATGTCTTTATACACCTCATCCCGCTCCACAGGAGGATAACCAAACTCATCAAGTAGCAGTATTAATCCCACTTTAAGCGCTGCTTTTATGTCGTCCCGTTTATTCCAATCTGGAAACTTTGCTTGAGAGTCCACAAGATTTTTAGTAGCCTTGGCTAGTTCTATAAGTTTGTCTTCTGGATAGGTAAAATCATATTTTACACAAAGCGCCTTGAGAATATCATAAAAGGCTTTTTCTTCAAAGGTGATCCCTAGCTCATCGCCAGCGGCAAACTCTCCTTGTATTTCCCAAATGAGATCTGTAATCTCATCTGCAAACTCGTCCATTGCTTCACTACGCCAAGTATCTTCCTTTCGTTCATTGTAGCGCTGTACAAGCGTTTCCATTTTCTTTGTAAAATCTATTCCTTTTACTTTATTGCTCTTTTTGAGTTCGCCTATGGCTTTAGCCAGTAGCTGCTGCAGTAATTTTATTTTGGTATTGGGAAGTTTGATCTTGTTGATTTTGGCAAGGTAATCCTCGCTAAAAATATCATACTCCGAAGTTGCCTCTTCGCCTATCTTGAAAATCTCTTGCACACCGTCACTTTCTAGCGCATCCTTAATCATATCTCGCACCCTGGCATTCATTTGTGCAGTATCTGGTGCATTGCCTTTGGTAAGTTTAAATACAATGCTCCGTACAGCAAGATAAAAGTGCACATAATCACGTTCTTGCTCTTTAAGTTCTTCACTTCCTGAGCAGATATCGTAAGCAGCTTTTAATCGCTTTACGAGATCCATAAACTGCTTCTCAAACTTATCTGTACGCAAGACAAATTCAGAAGCTTTGTTTAGCGTGGTTAACTGCTCCATAGGTTTCCCTGTGAAATATAAGGTACTATCAAAATTGCGCATTGCTCGATCTAAGAGGTCAAGATGATTTCGTACTACTTTTAGGGACTGCTCAATATCTTCTACGTTTTCCTTATCCCCTTCTCCATACTTTTTAAGTGCAAGGTTCATACGCTTTTTAATGCCTATATAATCGACTACGAGTCCTTTATTCTTTCCTGCAAATTTTCGGTTTACGCGGGAGATGGTCTGGATCAAGTTATGTTCTTGTATAGGTTTATCAATGTAAATGCTATCTAAAAATGGAACGTCAAAGCCTGTAAGCCACATATCAACTACAATGGCGATTTTAAAGTTAGACTTCTCATTCTTGAATTGACGGTCAAGCTCTTTTCGGTATTCTTTAGTACCTAACAACTTGTACATATCTTCATTATCATCGCGGTGGCGTGTCATAATCATCTTGACACGTTCCATCGGTTTAATTTCTTTTTGCTCTTTTTCTGTGAGCGCTACGCCATCATCGGCAGTCTTTATAATGGCCCATTCTGGTCGTAGCTTGATGATCTCTTGGTATAATGCGTAGCCTATATCCCGGCTACTTGTCACAAATATTGCTTTCCCCTTTACGGTTGCGCCTTCACTCACACGTTTTTCATAATGAGTTACAAAATCTAGAGCGACTGCTTGCAATCTGTCAGGGTCACCTAAGATGGCACTCATACTTGCGCTTTGCTTCTTACTGCTTTCTACTTGGTACTCGTTTGCTCCTGCGGCGGCAGCTTCATCATAATACTTTTCGATCTCGTCTAGTTTGCTGTTTTTTAGATTAACTCTAGCCGCGCGACCTTCATACACAATACGCACCGTAATCTCGTCAAAAACCGACTCGGTCATTGTATACGCATCTACTACTGGTCCAAAAACAGCCAGCGTAGCATCTACAGGTGTCCCTGTAAACCCTACGTAGGTGGCATTTGGTAAAGAGTCGTGTAGGTATTTTGCAAAGCCATAGGTTTTTACTACACCCTTATCTGTTACTTTAATTTTTTGATCGAGATTGGTCTGGCTTCTATGCGCTTCATCGCTTATACAAATCACGTTATTTCGATTTGTAAGCAGCTGTGTGTCTTCGGTAAATTTATGGATGGTGGTCAGAAAAACGCCACCGCTTTCTCGGCCGCTCACCATTTCACGCAAGTGTGCCCTAGATAATACACTTACTATATGCTCATCTCCCAGATAGGCTTTTGCGTTTGTAAAACTTTCAGATAGCTGATCATCTAGGTCTGTACGGTCTGTAATGAGGATGATAGTCGGGCTTGAAAAATGAACGCTTTTCATAAGTAGTCTCGCAAGAAAAAGCATTGTAAAACTCTTACCGCAACCTGTGGCTCCAAAGTACGTCCCACCCTTCCCATTACCTTCTGGTCGTTGTGCTTTCTGGATGCTATTATACAAGGCTCGCGCTGCATAATACTGAGGGTAGCGACACACGATTTCATATCTTGCTTGCTACTATCTGGCATATAGATAAAATTGCGCACCACATCTCTCAAGCGATCTTTATGTAATAATCCCTGTATAAGGGTAAACATGCTGCTTATACCGTCTACCTCCTTTGCAAGACCAGCTACACGACGCCAGGCATAAAAAAATTCATAAGAAGCAAAAAATGAACCAGCTTTTATCTACACCATCACTTATGATACAGAATGCGTTGTTCTTAAACAATGACGGGATATCACGTTTGTACCTCACCGTAAGTTGCTTGAATGCATCGTGTACAGCGCAATCTTCTACAATGGCGCTTTTAAACTCTAGCACCACAAGCGGCAGGCCGTTTATATATAATATACCGTCAGGTATGCGGCCTGCTGGATGATTTTCTATAATCTTAAGCTGCGTGACAAAGCGATAGATATTTTGATCTCCCCATTTTTTTATAGGTGGTTCTCCAGCAACAGTATCTACATTAGCACTATCTCGTTGTGCATTAAGTCCATCATAATCTAGCAGATATACGTGAAAGTCTTTTTCTGTAGAATTCTCACGTTTTAAGATAAAGCCATCTGCAAGGCCCCATTATGATCTTATTAGTCTCATAAAGATCTGAGGCAGGTAATCGTTTAAGGTCTGTAATTATACTATTTACCTCTGTGATTGTAATATTTTGGGTACTATATCTATTTAATAAATATCCTCGTAAGTCTTCCTCTAGCAAGACATCTTCTGGATTGCGAAACAACGTATTTCCTAGTGCGTGCGGGTAGCCTTCTTAGCAATAGCCGGTGCAAACGCAGCTTCTAGTTGGGACTCTGTAAATTTTTGCATTAAATGGTCTTTAGTATACTGAGCTTTTTCTCGCTTTCGCGAAAGCGTTACTTCACCTTGTTTGCAGAAAGAATATCCTCCATCTTTCTAAAAATAGTCATCAAGCCATCTCCATCGAGCTTCTCGTGAATGAATTGTGATAAATTTATAATTTCTTCATCTGACGGCTCATAAGATTTTGATGCAAAATGAAGCCAAGTATTGTCTTTTGTATAGAAGTCTGACTTTGTAATAGCCTTTTCTTTCTCCGTAAGGACGATATATTTAAATTGTTCTTTATTCGTGGTGAGTTTTCCTTGCACCTCAACCACAATATACATTGTTTTCTCTGGCTTCAGTAAGCCCTCATATACGACCGTGAGCATTAGGTTTGTATCAACTTTACTTAGATAATGACGTAGTCTTTTCCCATTAAAACTATTTACTCTGGGACCATATAGAGAAACTCGTTCTAGTGTTTGCCCTGTCTTCTCCACTTCGCTTTCAATTTGCTTTCTAACTGCTCCTTTAAAAACTGCTAAATTATTAATCACTTGTTGATTTTTAAGGTAAAATCTCATCTCATCTCCATTCATAAGATCACTGCTTATATTTATAATATTTTGATATACATCTTTTAAATAGGTAATATACTTATCGTTAGCTTTTAATAAATAGTTACCAGAGATCGCCATTACTTTATCTAGCAATTCTATATGAGTAATATTTATAAATTCTGAGTGACCAGTTACGGGTATTGTGTCAAGAGAAAGTACAATGCCTATCTTATTTTCTCTATTTGCAGGTTCTCGTGCTTTTCCAATAATCTTCTAGATCATTATTGAGATGATGATATACTTTATTTTCTATAATAATCGACTGTCGCCCATTACTCCAAAGGAGATCTATGCGACCTCCCTTTGTTGTTCCCACTTCTGTAGCACAATTAAAATCATAGAAGCTACTAAAGTCTTTACTCACCCCTTTTTCTAATGCAACTTCTAGTAAACTCTTTATAAAAAGGTCTTCCATCTTATGCACCTCATTCACGTTAAAGAAAAATGAATAGATATTGCTCAGCACATTTTCATAATGAGGTTGCTTTGCAATGCCTAGAAAAGTTTTTGGGCGCTTTTTTGGTTTTGGGATAGTGTTATTGTCTAGGAATGATTTTAGCTCTTGTAGTTTATTAGTCATTAACTCTTACTATTTTGTCTTTGTTCCTATTATGTTTATTCAAAACTCTTAGTTTATTGATACTTAATGAAAATGGATATTTACCACTAAGATTCAAATTACTTTTTAATATATAATTCTCCCAAATAAAATTTCCTGTTCCGTTAAAAAGCTCTTCAAAAGTGCCATCATTTTGAAGTAAAATAGCTAGAAAGTAGTCTGGAGCTTTACTTCTATCACGAGGAAAGTAAATATGTCCTTTAATTGTTGATTTTATTTGAATCTCCTTGGATTTATCATTGATAACAAATCCATCATATTTCTCCTTGTTTGATCGATACAATCTTAAGCCATATGCCTTTGCTGCAATCACTTCTCCTATATCTCCAACTAGTTTTCCATCTAATGTAAATTTAGGCTTATGATGTCCTTTATTATCGCAAGTAATCTCATTGTATTGCTTGTTTAAGGAAGCTACTATATCTTGAAGTTGTTGGATTTCTTTCATTTGATTGAGTTACAATTCTTGAATATCTTTCTCAATCAACTTAAACTGATCCTTAATATCCTCACCCATATAGAAATCAAGTAGATCTTTTTAGTCAGTGTTCCTGTTTCTAGGAATTGCGTGAGGTATTTTTGATTGAATTCCATCAATAAAGTGGACTTTTCAATCTGTTTTAAAATCTCTTTATTAGTATCGATATTTCTTTCAACAAGATTTTTTATGGCTCTTATCTCATTAATGTCTTTTAGAATACGAGTTACAAGAATGGCAAGAATATCTTTATCAAGATTTAATTCTTTTGCATTCATTGCAATGTCTCTGGCGAGCATATAGGCAATCATAAGATTTGAATAATCACCGCGTTGAGAATCTATAATCGCTACAAAACCCACTTCTGGAATAAAGCCTACATTTTCTGTGAACTTTAATACCGAATTATCGACCAGCGAAATATCAAAAACAATGATGCTTACCTTAGAATTACGGTTTGCATTAGATTCTATAAGCTGGCTCCAAGCAGTATCTGATTTTCTGATAAAAATATCTTTCCCGTCAATAGGTCCGAGCTTAATGCTTTTATCAAACTTACACTCGATAGCAATTTTCAAATTGCTGTCATTTCCTAATTGACATATAATATCTCCTGTTTTATTTCGCGCCAGTTCTCCTGCGGCGTTACCCGTGAGCATTGCCCTGTCTGGTATACGTTTACTCTTAAAATACTCGTTGAGCGCAGCTGCAATATCATCTTCTGCTAGGGTTCCTTTTATGGTAGACTTATAAAACAACTCTTTCTTCATCTCAAATATCATTTTGAGACTTTCTAGTTCTGTACCCAGCTCATTTGAAGTCTTAGACAGAAACGATGACAAGCGATCTTCCATTAAAGCAAGCACGCCTATATATAGCGCCCGTACAAGTTTATCATCGCGCTCACTAACTGGGAGATTATCAAAATAATTGAACACGATCTCGTTATCGAGTTCAAACTTTTGAAGTTCTACACGTTTAAGTTTTTGGTTGAGTTTTATGTTGGGCATTGTCAATAGTTATTAAATAAGATATCAAGCATCAATAATTTGCTTCGCAAAACTAATTATTGGAACTGTGTCAATCTCCACTTTCTCGAGATTTGGCTTGAGCACGTTCTTCCAATATAGATTAGCATTATAAGGTTTTCCATCAGATACAGGGGCATCTGATGGATATTTCAAATCGTCGATAATCATTTCAGTTTGATGCGCAGGCTCAAACGTGGGATTATTCAACAAAAATAATCCTGGATCATATTCTTCCTTAGCTTTATCGGAAACAAATTGAGAATAAATAGATCCTTGAATTCCAGTATTAAATTTATTTAAACCAAAATCATCTACTCCTTCTTGAATCGATTTATCTGTATCACAGATTACGTGATACTTTATAGAAAATTTAGAAAAAATATGTTGATAAAATGGGATATTATTTACAGTCCCACAGTTAACAATAAACAGATCTTTCGACGTTTCTATTACGGACAAGTAACCACGTAGAATAATTTCTTCAGTAGCTCCTTCGACTAATATAACTTCATCTGCATAAAACGACTCACAGAGAAATGGATTAAATCGCAGTAACTCATTCATTTCTTCCTTAAGCTCGATTTTACTTTTAATTCCTTTCGAATCTTTCAAAAACTGATCATTAATCTGAAAAAGTTCGGTATTTCCATCTTTTTTAACCATTCTAACCAAAGAAGATTTCTCTTTTGTTATATCAATCATCTGAGGAGAATGAGATGCACATAGTACTTGATAAGGAGTGTTTGTATCGCTTACTTGATATATCAATGATCTTAATTGTTTCATTAATTTCGGGTGCAAGAAAAGTTCTGGCTCTTCAAACAGCACTATGTAGTCCTTTCTATCATCTACACGTTCAAATTCTTCTGCTACGTCTTTCATAAGTAGAAGAGAAAAAATTGCAGATCTTATAGCCCCGTGCCCTATCTGATTATAGGTTGTGGGAATGGACTCATCGTGTTCACCCTCTGTATTTTTATGCTGAAAATGTAATGAGAACTTTTTCTCCAAAGATTTAGGGGTCCATTTTATTTGATCTTTCTCTTCAAGTTCAATTTCAGTCTCTGGAAAAAGGGTTCTGAACTGCTCGTTAACTTCATATTTGTAGGCAGCAATTGATTCTGGATTATACAATTTATCCTGTAGCTCACGCATCTTTTCTTGAGCAACCTTAAATTCCTCTCTCTCCTTATCTTTCAGATTTAAACTGGCCTTCGCAAGTAGAATGTCATTAATAATTGTTTCTACCTGTTCTTCACTAGGCATTGCTTTTATAAATATTGGTGTTGGTAAAGCAGCTTGAAAAACTGTATCCAAACCGAGTCCTCCATAATTTTTTTTAATCCATTCTCCTGACTCAAAATCGCGAGTAAAATTAATTGTTGTTACATTTAATTTTCTGCCAGCTTTAATTGCAATAATAGTTCTCCTTACATCTAAAATATTATCTGCATTTAACCATTTCTTCAAACCAACAACCTTTGGTTTTATGGAAGATTTTTCAAAATCGTGTTCATCCAATTGTAGCCTAAGTTCAAATTCAATCACTCCATCAATATCTCTCCGATGAAAATCATTTTCTTCTAAAGAAGTAGAAGAGTGATAGTATTCATAAGCCTTTAAAAAACTCGATTTTCCTACGTTATTCTGACCCAAGAGGAAAATTGTATTTGAATCTTTAAATTCGATTTTATTCTTATCCAAACCTCCAGAGATACCTCTAAAATTATTTACTGCAAATGATATAATTCTCATAACTCTAATTTCTAAAACGTTACCTCACATATTTAAACTTAACGTATGTATTGACATACCCATTTAAACCACTCCCGCTTCTAGCTAAGTTTTTCATTTCTTCTACGTGATTCGAGCCAGCACTTCGATAACTATAAGCATAAATTCGAGCTGTTCTACTAAATTTTATTTTGATATAATCTGATCCGATCTCATATTCTGACACTCCGGAATCTCCTCCGCTATTTCTATAACTTTCCATAATAAACCAACTTTAAACGTAACGGTTAATTCCATATACGGTATAAAGCTAATTAACCTTATTATGAGTTCTTTACGGGAAACCTCATTTGCATAATTATAATGTCTTATTCTAAATAACTCATAGCCTTATTTCATCCCAAATTCAAAACCACAAATCCCACCAACGTCAACACGGTAGTCAGTATCAAACTAACGTAAATCAAACCTCTTTTAAACTCTTGACGACTTTCCAATTGTTCTGTTTCATCAATTTCTTTATGAATCATCTCAGTAGATTTGTCTTGGCTGTTATATAGAGCACTTACCCAACCACCTTGAACGCTGCTTTCCACACGCAATACATACAAACTCATAAAAGCAATAACGAGAAGGATAATGGTAGAAGCAAATAACAAACTTGTTCCTACATTCAACTCATTAACGGGCTTATATAACTCAAAATTGGCAAACAAATTAAAACCAGTAAATACCAGACACACCACATCATATCTTCGTGAGCTATATTTCATAGTGTCTAAAGCGTACTGCTTTAAATCTTGCGTGTTTTGATAATCGTGTTCTTGTTTGGTAATCATTATGCTGGCTGTTTTATATCCTTATTATCCATTACTGTTGCCATTTTTGAGAGGAGAATATTAGATAATTCGAATAAACTAGAATTGGCCTTTCTATTAGATTTAATTTCTTCTTTTATTTTAAAGCAACTAGCTTCAAAATTTTGAAGAATATATTTTGAAGGATTTAGAATCTTAAAATCTTTAATCCACTTCTTATCACCTCGCGGCATCTTCGTTCCTTTAGCACCTAACATTACATAATCAAAAAAAGCATCTGATTTTAATGTTTCATACACATACATTAGTCTTGTCGCGTCATTCAAACGAAAACATAAAATATCGTTTGAATTACCTCCAGACTTATCGGCCAACCATATTTTTTTGAAGTAAGGTCGAATATTGGATATTAAAATATCATCCTCGATATACCTATTAAGACTTATAGCACTTGGCAAGCCACTTGATTGTGTAATTCCTAATCGATTGGGTAACATATTTTCAGTAGATATATAATTATCTATTGTCAGTTTTGAAACTTCGATTCGTTGATTCCCATAACTAACGAGGTCAATTAAATTATAAACCTCCCACCCCTCAGGAATCTCCATATCCAGCTCCTCATTATACACTAGCTGACCACCAGAAGATTTGTAACCTTTTTGGTTTAAATCTAGTCTTTGGTCTTTGACTGCATACCGACTGTGCTCGATGTAACCTAGCGAAACAGGAAACTCAAAATCTACAAACCAATGCTTATACAACGCCTGCGCCGTAGCTTCTAGCGCCGTATTAAGTTGCTCGTTTATCGCGATGCGTTCTTGTACGGTATTGTAGTCGTTTACGATTTCTTGTTGTTTTTCTAGGGATGGGACGGGTAACGTCATATCAAGAAAATCTTCCCATTCTAAAGAACCACGTACACCACCAACTGCTAAAAATTCTGCGTGACGGTCAAACTCAGCACGTGTAAACCACATCATTAAATAATATGGTAATAACTCGTCTGGCTTATTGATTTCAAAAACAGGATAGGCTTGTGAGATAACGGCTTCGTCCAAATCTTTTAGAAGTGCCACTGGCATTTTCTTATCACGCCGTACCTGCATTATGCTGCACGCAAACTGGTTTTTCTTTATGATCTTATAGTTGCGCATATTTGTTCCCACTGTATTTGCAACAGAGGGAATAAACTGTTTTGTAATACTCAATCCTAAAAGGGTAGTGACTTTCAACTCTTTATTACGTACATCTACAAGTTCAATATAATCGCCAATACGTTTGTAATTAGATTTCATACCCTAGCTTTTTAAAGACGTCTGCTAGCGCAGTATCATTAGTAGCTTTCTTTTCGAGCAGCTCTTTTACTCCGCTTTGCAGTTCTTCCATCTTCTTATGATAATCTACTTGCTCATCGCGGTTTACAAACTCAATATATTTACTGGGGACAAGGCTGTAATCTTTTTTAATAATGTCAGACTTGGCTACAGACTTGCAAAACTCTGGAACATCTGTATATCCTGCATTTTCTTGTTGCCAGTTATGATAAGCCGCTGTGACTTGTGTTACATTCTCCTCGCTAAACTGGATAAACTTCTTTTCAAACGGGATTCCTACCTGGCGTAAGTCCATAAACAAAACTTCTTCCTCACGGTCACGGTAGGTTCTTTGTGCAGTGCCTATGTCTCGCTGGTATGCTTTTTTATTGTTATTGAGAATCCAAAGGGTCACACTTATGTTTGTGGTGTAAAACATATTTTGAGGCAAAATCACAATCGCTTCTACTAGATTATTCTCAATCAGTTTCTTGCGTATTTTATATTCTTCTCCACCACCAGAGAGAGCGCCATTTGCCAGTATAAAGCCTGCTACTCCTTTGTCTGAGAGTTTTGCCACCATATTTAAAATCCACGCATAGTTGGCATTACTTTTAGGAGGCGTGTCATAGCCTTTCCAGCGTGGGTCGTCTGTGAGTTCATTTTCGGCGCGCCAGTCTTTTTGGTTAAAAGGTGGGTTTGCCATAATATAATCTGCTTTAAGATCTGGATGCTGGTCACGGCCAAAGGTATCTGCCGCCACTGCACCTAGATTTGCAGAGATGCCACGTACGGCAAGGTTCATTTTTGCGAGTTTATACGTAGTGTTCGTATACTCCTGTCCATAAATAGAGATTTTTTTCTTACTCCCATTGTGACTTTCTATAAACTTAATAGACTGTACAAACATACCACCAGAGCCACAAGCGGGATCGTAAATAATCCCTTCGTAAGGCTCAATCATCTCTGCAATAAGGTTTACAATACTTTTAGGGGTATAAAATTCTCCTTTTCCTTTTCCTTCGGCCAGTGCAAACTTGCTCAGGAAATACTCATAGACGCGTCCCACAATATCTTGGGCTTCGTCCTTCTGAGTATCTATCTTGTTTATAGTATCCAGCAATGCGCCTAGCTTACTTTTATCCAGTTGCAAGCGTGAGAAATAATTATCTGGCAGCGCGCCCTTAAGTGCTGGATTTGCTTTCTCAATCTGGTGGAGTGCGGTGTCTATTTTTATGGCAATATCATCTTGCTTTGCATTTGCAATGATGTAGTTCCATCGCGAAGTTTCGGCGAGAAAGAACACGTTTTTCTCATTGTAAAAAGGAGCCATCTCCGTGTATTTCCCTTTTCCTTCGGCTTCTAGCTCTAGCTTTCTGTTTTCAAACTTATCACTGGCAAATTTCAAGAAAATGAGCCCTAATACTACGTGTTTATATTCTGCACTCTCCACAGAACCACGGAGTTTATTGGCACTTTGCCAGAGGGTTTCTTCTATGGATTTTTCTTTGGTGGTTTTGGTTTTAGCCATTTGTGTGTATTAGGTCTGTATACGCTTTCGCGAAAGCGTACTAATGATAAGTAAAAATAAGGTTTAGGATGTAACTAAACGGCTACTATTGAAACTCTATATACACGGGTAAGTGGTCAGACAGCGTTCTAGACATTTCTAACTGCTCGCAGTCGTTTACAAAATCAATACTGCCAGATTGTAGGAATGTGACGCTCTTAGAAACATATATATTGTCTATCGCGTGGTTTGTATATACCCCAAATTTACATTTCATTTTGAGCGTAGTTTTAGTCTGTGTGAGGGCATTTTTGAATCCCTGCGCATAAAAACTATCCCAAACCCTGTGTGACTCATCTAGATTAAAATCTCCTGCAATAATAATACGATCAGATTGTAGACGCTCAGGATACCGTATAAAGGATGCTATCTCCTCCTCAGGATGTGCATCAAACCTTCTGGAATGGAAGTTGATAATGTAAAAGGGATCACCTTCGTTTTTAGGTTTAAAGAAACCGATGTAGGGTTCACGATCACAAACACTAGCCAGTTCACCATCGAGATAGGGGCTTTTGAGTAGTTGTACGTGCGCTGTTTTCCATAAAAAAGCATAGCGTTCACTTTTATAAACAGATGGGCTTTGTGTAGGGTTACTCACACGGTAATCCCATTTTGACCCCATACGATTTAACTCATCCGCTAAGCGAGCAACAGCCTGAGCTCCTTTAGGGTCTTTTGCAACTACCTCTTGTATGGCGACGATATCAAAATCCCTTAAGATTTGGGCAATTTGATAGATCTCGTTATCGTCTTTACTGCCTCCTAGATCTTTTATGTTCCAAGAAACAAGGGTTATTGAGTTTTTGAGTTTTTTACCTTTTAAATCAATATTAGTAATGTGTGGTTTGTAATCAACTTTATCTTGAACATTAAAGCTATTGGTCTCTGCCTGTGATAATGTAGACGTTGAACTTTGATTATTACACGAGGCCTGTGCTATACATAGCGCTAGTAAGAGATATCTAAAATATTTCAAATGGAGTTATTTGTTATAAGATAAAAGTGAATGAATACTGCATCACTAGTCAAGATTAGGAGAGCATTCTAAATTATCACTATAAGGTTCTATAAATCTCCAAAAGGCTTTCCCTGCGCTATCTAAATAATTCATAGAATATTTGAGTTTTGTATTAGATGCTACTTGATAAATATACTCAGTACAACCATAGGAATATTTGCTTTTAAAGCAGACAATGGCAAAATAATATGTTTGATAATCTACATACACATCGTAAAAAGTGACTTTTGAAATAGCCTCGCTTGTATAGCTATTGTAGGTCGTTCCATAGTTCTTAGATTTTATAGACTCTATAAAATCTTCACACGTTTGAGATGTAGCGGTATAAACAGAAAATAAAAGCGCTATAAATATTGAAATCTTTTTCATTTTATATGGATTTTATGTGATTTCACCTATTTATTGTAATATAAACTCCTTAATAATACCGTCCATATTTGAAGGAAGGTCTGCATTTTTTATGCTATACCGTTTTACGCCCATTGCTTCTAACCACTCGCTCCAATAGGCTCGTATAATATCTCCTTCATATGGATTTTTCGGATCAGGATTAATACCGAGGACAAGTACTTCTAGGTTTTCTAAATCTGTGGTTGCAGGTATAAAACCATATTCATCTTCTAACATTATATCTTTCCATTCTGATTTATTGAGCCCGAAACTTCTAATTGTTTGAGGTGTAAGATATGTTGTCTTGTTGCCGTCTTTAATCTTAGAATCTTTGTGATAGATGTAACCATCTGTAATAACTACTAAGATATTTCTGTAAGCATCATCAATACAATAATCCTTCACCTTATTCTTAAAAAACTTCCAGGTATCTGAACCCACATATTTACTATCGTCTATGGCCAGTTTGTATATTTCAAGAGGCTTTGTAGCATAAGTTGTTTTTATTTCTTCCAATAATTCGAGACTAGCCGTATTCCGATAAACTTCATACTTTAAGTCATTAGAAATGGAATTAATATTCTGATTTTTAGGAGCTGGATCAAAAAACACCTGCATCTTGTCATTCATTTGACGCACCTTTTTTGTTCTAAGATGTGCATCAAATGCTTCTGAAACAGATTGCATATATGCAGCATCACGCATATAAAATTCCATAGTTTCATTAGGATACTTTTCAGGATCAATTCTGTCGGATAAATCTAGAAGAAAACTGATGTTAAGATCACCAGTTTTTTTCTTTTTGGAAATAGTCGGATTCTTTCTATTTTCCAAATTATTTTGCGCTTCCTCTTTCTCCTTTGTGCAGGATAGTAAAAAGCATAGCATCAGTAGGGTTATAGATATATTTCTCATAGCTCTAGTTTTTTTCAAATACGATATTTTGAAAATCCATTTCATTTATCTTAAGAACCTTTAAATGCTCTTGAGCCACGACTTCGCATTGTGACCTTATTTCATCAAGTTGCTTAATGGGGAATTGAAGTTCAGAATTTATGGCTTGGTACCATCCTTCAACATATTGATAATGGTAGTGCAAATATTGTTTTACTGGAAAGATGAATCCATCAATCTTAGATTGAAGTTCAGCAATCCTACCATTTATTGATGCTATTTCTTGCTGGACAGACTCTAATTGGGTCTCAAGTTCTCCCTTTTTCTGGATAGCATTTTTAATAGATTCTCTCTTACTGAGGATAAACCCCTTAATCTTGTCAACATTCTCGTGTTCTTTCATTACAAAGTCAAAAACCAGTCCCCATATAATGTAGACTACAAATCCTGCGAATATGATCCCCCAAAAGTTGACACTTTGTAGTGCATCTGTAGGAGAAAAAACTTGTCCAAGAACCGCATCAAATAAGAATATTTTCTTCTCAATTAAGTAAGCCAATATCACGTCGAATATAAACGTTAAGACAAAAAGAGCAAATACCTTGAAATAGCCACCCCATCCTTTTACTTTCAAAAACATATGAACGAGATACCCTAGACCCATAAAAACAAATGGAATAGTACCAACGAATACGGCTTCTAGCCAACCGTCACTTATGGCCTTCCCCAACGCATCTGCATCAAAGATTGCCGCAGATAAAGTGTCAGTTTCAAAATCCTTAAAAAAAGCTGAGTAGGAAGCAGAAATATAGAACACAAACAAATAAATAGTGATTGGTAAAAGTAAAAACAGACCAATATAAAATTGAGCCTTTGGACGTTTATCAGAGTCAATTCCATATTTCTCTGGATTTTCTTTTACATCAATCATTTCGAATTTGTGATTATCTATTGCAGAAACAATATTCTTCAATTGATCGTTAGTAATAGTTCTAACTGTATCTCTTTTTTTGAGCTCTGCACGCTCTCTTTCCTGTTGCTCCTTATAAGGTTGCTTTAAAAGTTTCTGCTCATTAAGTTGCTTCCTGCAAAGATTTTCAAAGCTATTATAGAGGTTATGTAATCCAACTTTTAAAGTAGAAGGCTCACCAGAGGCTTTCTTTGATGAACCATAACCGCTCTGGTAATATGTTACTCTAACTTGTTCTCTTGCCTCATCTGTATCTCCCTCAATTACCACGGGAATCTTTGATTCTTTTAATTTGAATAAGCTTTTTATAGCTGCCATATCTATGTGTTTATGGTGGTTAAAATTTCTTCCTTACTCAAACCTTTTTTAGCAGATTCCAGAAGGAAGTCTGCTAACTCTTCAATGTTTTCATCTAAGAATTCAAACTTCGCACAATACTTTTTCAAAGTTACATACTCGTCATCTGTAACTTTTTTATCTGCCCAAATCATAATTGCAAGATCATAGAGATATTCTACTCTTTTTTCTAGAGACTCAGGTATGGAGGAATCGTGAGAAGGATTTAATAGTATATCATTAAGTTGATCTCTAGCAAGTCCACGATCTTCAGCAAATTTGTAAAGCATTTGCATTTCAAGTACATCAAAATTATCGTCGGCAAATGCCATTTGATAAAGACGTAAGAAATGACTTTTTAGTTCGGTAGTAATCATATCAGGGTTTGAGTTTAGTGTTTAGAAATGGATTTAACTCGTATGACATTCCTTAGTACAGTAAAAACATCCGTTTACTTTTGAGTATGATTTTTTTGCTTCTCGAACGGCATCTCTGCAGTTTGAGAATTCTCCGAGATACTGTCTATTCTCTATTATGGGCATATAGGAACATCCTGTTGTATGAACTTCGTGATCTCCGTTTGCTTGACTATTTTTGTTTACGTAATAGCTTGCCATTTTATGTGTTTTTTTTAGTGTGAGACAAACATAATGTATCTGATTATCGATGTTTTACGGGTTTCCACATTGAAGTGGTTTTTTAAGTATTTTACTTTTAGAAACTAAATATAGAATGTCCTTTGAGTCTTTGATATTCATATGATATTCTACCTTAGTCGTAGATCAATATAGAAGCATTTACGCGTGATAATAAAATTTTCAAGTTTCAACAGTAAGGATTATCGTATATCGCAATACGCGATAATAATTACATAAATTAACAGATACTACTAAAAAAATCACTAATATTGCATATCGCGATACGCAATATTAAAATAATGAAATCACAGAATATTTATTTGAAACCGCAAGACGTACTACTACTACTCAAACTTGTCAGTTTAAATTCGAACATTTGGAATCAAAAATCGGTAGCAGAGAGTATTGGTCTTAGTCAGTCTGAAGTGAGTGAAGCGGTACGTCGCTGTAAATATGCAGGATTGCTTGACCCAACCGGGAAGGCTGTGATGAAACTGGGACTTACTGAATTTTTGCAATTTGGACTACCCTATGCTTTCCCACAACGGCCTGGACCTCTTGTTAAAGGAATACGTACAGCACATTCTGCTCCACCACTCAATGCTGAGATTGTGAGCAGTGAACATTATGTATGGCCTTCAGTTAAAGGGACCGTAAGAGGGCAAGCTATTGTCCCATTATATCCTTCTGTTGTGAAAGCAGTTAAAAATGATAAGGCATTATATGAACTCTTAGCATTGGTAGATGCCATTCGCGTAGGACGCGCTCGAGAAAAGGAAATTGCTAGAAAAGAATTGAACAAACGATTACTTGGCGATTCTTCAGTATAGCAGATACAATAATAGGTTAGCGATGGAAGATATAGAAATTAATAAAAAGGTAATTGAACTTGTTTCCAAAGGGCTCAATGATCTGCCTTATCATCATAGAAACTACGTCTGAGTTAAGGGTTGATGCTCAAGAGCAGTTGGCTTTTAATATTGGCGGAGCTCTGAGCATCTCTTTTATTCAATGGTATTAAGTATACATAATCCATACTAGAATCATACCGTTGGAAACGCATATAGTCCCCAGATAACGCCTTTATCTCTCTGGAAGTGGTTAAAGCACCATCTGCTATATTACCGATAGTGTTTTGAAATTTATATGTGGTGTTTAATAAAGAGCTGACTTTATCAGTCCTATTCGTGGCAAAATTTAAATATAGGTAGTTATAGACCCAAAAAATTCGCGTAAAACCTGCTTCCACTCTTTATCCTTGACACTCTCTTTTCTCAAAACGTTCTGCTATAGTTGTTGCTTCAGTATTCGAATAATAGGTAAATGATGAACCTGTAAATGCTTCTTGAATGAGGAGGACTATCAAATCCAATCATATTAAATTCTTTGCAAAATTATAATTGACAATTTCCTGCTCTAATTTCGTTTCTTGTCGGATTAAATAAATTATGTGCTATTTGACCAAAGATAGGGTCATTGTTGAGTAATAAATTTTGAAGTCCGCACAAATTCTCTAAGGCTATATTATGTGTTACCCATAATGCAGTAATCCCGCTTTCAATACTATTAAGATTAACAAATCCATTAAGATTCTCTAAAGCATTATTATCGAGTACGACAACACTATTAGCATTTTCCAGAGAAGCAAGACCGTCTATACCTAGCAAACTATTATTTTCACGTATATCAATTGAATCAACTTGTGATAAACTTGAAAGTCCTTGCAAACTTATTAGTGAACTATTTCCTGATAAACTAAATAAATTCCCAACGTTATATAATTCTTCTAATCCTTCAAAATTTTCAAGATTATTGTTACCTATTACACTCAAATTATTAATAACATTTCTAAGAGAATTGAAACCTTGGAAATTAAGTAAAGTATTATTTCCTTCTACTGAAAAATATGAGATAGTTTCCACACTAAAAAATTTGTCTAAATTATTAAGGTTATCGTTATTTATAATTGAAACGTTTTGCAATCCTGAGGGCAAGACAATGGTATTACCTAGTGTTTCGAGTGAGTTATTATTACGGATAAGAATATCCGACAATGATAAAACAGTACCAATACCCTCTAATGTAATTAGATCATCATTATTCTCAATTACTAAATCTCTTGCCCTACTAATAACAGCAATGTGTTCTAAATTAATTAATGAATTATTATTGGTGATTTCAACATATGCACTATTTTTTAATATAATATTTTGTATCCCCAGAAGAGAATTTAAATTGATGTTAGAATACAATACCAGATCACCTGCTTCGCGAAGAGTATTCAATCTACTCAAATCAACAATATTCGTAACAGTTCCTTCAAGTCTCTCACCTTCATTATTAAATGCACCTATTATGAGATTTCCTGAAATAGCTGTATAATCCTGATTAGCAAAACTATCTATGTCGGACTGATTTTTAAGAATTGCGTTACCTACGAAACCTTTACCTTTTTCAATTATAGATGTTGCATTTCCAATGATATTGTTTGAACTTAAAACTTTAATTTCATTTACTAGGGGCTCTAGAAGAGTTATATCTTGACTAGTAACATAATATGCTTGTCTATAAGTCCATATTTCATTTACATCTAAAATATTATTTGAGTTAGAATCCCCGCCAACAAGATTTATTATAGAATTGGAACTCAAAGAACTTTCAATATCCAAGTCAGTAACGGAGGTTGCGCCTCCATAAACAGTAACGAAATAGACAACTTCTTCATTTTCAAATGATACAAAAATTTTATTTTCTGTTAATTCAACATTTAAATTAACATTATCATCATTACTACAACTAACAAGAAAAAGACCTAAAAAAAATAAAGTCAATACAATTTTCATAAAAGAAATTTTGGTAACGAAAATATAACATATTAATTTCATTTAATCACTTTAGTAGTCACCGTTATACGAAATTTAAGAAGCTGCTCTTTCGTATTATAGTGACTGTACATTATTTGAAGCTAATACACTATCGTATTTATTAAGATTTTGTTCTTGCATAAATTTACCAAAACACAATCCCAAACAAGTTATAAAGCAATTATAAACGTATTATCATAATTAAAGTGAAGATAAAACTGCCCATAATCATCACGAGGGAAAAATAGGGAGATATTCTGAGGGTGGTTTACGGGTTTCCGTAAACTGTAGCATTATTAGTGTTTAAATTTTGACTACTGCTTTATACGATCTCTCTACAAGGAATTCAGCAGCATAATCCTATCGGAAATACCCTGTAATGGGTATTTCTACATGTAGATTGTTTAGTAAGTTTACCCTTCAACCAACCAAACCATTTATAATGAGATATTTATTACTTTTTTTTGTTGTTTTTTTTAATTTCAAGAGTATAGGCCAAGACCTAAAAAAATATTCTAACACTGTAAATAGTGAAATAGAAATTGCTGATGATGAGGATTATACTTCAGAAAACAAACTCTACAAAATCGTTTTAGATTATGAGAACAAAAGCGGATATCGACTCCCTAAAAAAATAAAGAAAGGAGATCTCTATCAAATCGTCGTCAAAAATATCAATTTGAATAGATATAGCGTGAGTATAAATAATAAGGATAGTATTTATAAATCAGTAGCGCTCGCATTCCCGACGTTTAGTAATTTCTCGTTAGACGCCTTGAGTAGTCTTACCGCTGGATTCAATCCTTCCTCATTGTTTTCAGAACAGGGGGATATGACCGCTGCTGATAGTGCTGCAATGGAAAAGAACTTAGAAAATTTGCACCTCCGATGGGATATTTTTATGATCGATATAGATCAAACAGCCTTAGAAACTAAAGAAGTTTATGATAGTATTATTTCCGTTCATCAAGTATTTGTTAAGGAAAATGAGTTAAAACTTAAAAGTACTATTAGTCAATTTGACACTTTTAAATCGGAATTAAATAGAGCAAGACTAAATCAACTGGCGTCAGAATATAATACTTCATTTTCTGACACAGTACAGTTCTATAAATCTTATGATATGGTCAACGCAGTAAAAGATAAAATAAAGAAAAATATAGCCCACGTGACAGAAGAATATGGGAATTATAAAAAGGTACTGCTCTTAAAAGAAATTAAATTATTCATAGCCGATTCTAAAAATAAAGAGGATAAAGAGCGATCTGAACTAATCACCAAAGCCTACAAAGAGCTTATTAAAAAGAACAATTTACTCTTAGAGGAAACAGCAACAGAAAAGATTGTACCCCTTATGTCTTCGATTTTATTTATGAATAAACCAAACCGTTATAAATCCTTTCCTATCCAATTTCGCTCAGACCTTTCAGAAATCACGATAACCAAAACTCCGAGGGATACAACGGGTATTCTCGATACTGAACGAGTAACCTTTTCCTTCCCTCTTAAAAACGACCTTGAGTATTGGAATATTGGCACCTCCTTTTATTACTCAGGACTAAGCAGTGATCGCTTTTCTACAATTACAAACGCCGTGACCGACTCAACAAGTGTTGTAAACGTCATTAATGAAGGTAGATCAAATGGAGAAACTGGTATATCTATAAATTTTAGATATGGTAAAAAGTTTGGACTACAGGATAAATTAGGAATGCACGTAGCTATCGGTCCTGGCATTTCAATAGAAAAAGATTTCAAACCAAGAGTATTGGGTGGATTTGGATTTAGCTACGGTAAAAAACACAACTTTATCGTCGACTTTGGAGGAATTATAGGATATGTAGATAGACAGAGTAATGCTCTAGATCTCGATGTTACTTATACTGAAGCCCCTACCCTAACCCTCACTGAATTAAAATTTAATTATTATTTTTCTTTAGGTTATTCCTTTACTTTATAAGTATACAGAAAGAACATCTATTCTGATAACATGGCATATTCTCAATTTTAATAATATTCTTTCAAGCCGAATTTTCGCCCCAAGTTTTGAGCATATGAATTTGATAGAAGAAAGATTTCCAATAATTACATTACTTTTTTAAACTTCAACAATTTGAAAATTATATAATTTGTAAAAAAATTCCTACATATTATTATTTGTGATTTCCCAAAAGGTCGTTCAAAAACCAATTATTACAGGCATAATCAATATAAATTGAATTAAAGCCAACATTTTATTAGGAACAAAGGTTTTTTTTTACTTAATTGCAGTATGATAAAATAAAAGGTTCACAGTGAAGTGATCAGATCATTTGATTAACCCCCAAATCATCAAATTATGAAATGTAAGGTAGTACTCATCGCAGCAGTCTGGCTGTGTACAATGTCAACTTCGTATGCTCAGTGTCTAAGTGGTAGCTGTGAAGTTGGTTTATCCCGATCAGAAATCGATAATGGTGTTTTTATAGGCCATTACGAAAATGGAGAAAAGATGGGGCTAGGTATCAGTTATATCTACAATCCAACAGGAACCACAACGAGCTTTTCAGATTATTTTGATGGTAATAAAACCGGTGTAGAATATCAAATAGACGTCGAAACTGGAACAGAAAATACAGTACACACGTTTAAACATCACCTCAACGGGGCCGTACTATATCCCGCAATTAGAATTTCAAAAGTAGACAAGAAAACTAAAATTGAGGTCGCCTTTAGCGATGATAATGAGTGGAGTAAATACGATGGGGACACCACCTACAATGGTATGAGCGTAATGAGCGTAATACACGATGGTTCTCCAGCGTTTATAGGCTTGAACGGTGACAATCAAGTGATGGCCGTTTCTGCAACGATAGCATCCGTTAATCTACTGACTTCTCTAGAAACAGAGAAGTATTATAACCCAATCCAATTAGATTCAAAAGACGATCGCATTGTCATCTCTCATTTCCCTAAAGCGGGAGCTGATGAAACCGTGTTTAGAACTACTGTAGGCTGGGATATGAAAAATTTTGAAGAGGGTCTCTGGCTCTACAAAAGATACTTTAATGATGAGTTATCGTATAAATTTACCTATGAAGACGTCTTAGAGTTACCTTCTCAAAAGGATATAAAACAACAAAAACTTCAGAAAGCCTTCGATTTTATCGCAGCGCAAGTAGACGAGTATGATTTTGAAAAAGGATATGAAGGCAAAGCAAAAGATTTTATCGATATGCTTAAGGACATTAAAGAACGGGCAGAATTAAAGGGTCTTGACATTTCTCATACCTATGATTTGACAATGATAAAACTGCATTTACAAAGTGGTAATGAGGACGATGTATTAAAGTATTCCCTTACGGCTTGTATAAAATCCCCAAATAGCTACACCGCTATAAATGAGATGATCACCAATCAATATCCAAAATATATTGAGTTACTTCCTTTAATAAAAGAGAATGATCGCATTGCGGTTAACAATGACTAACGTTTAATTCATTAAAGCCATAGCTATACTATTTCAAAATAGTATAGCTATGCTTTTTTATAGTATATTCTCCCCTACCCTAGTAAAGCATTTCTGATGTTTCTCTTTACATCTATGGGCCGCTAGGCGTTCCGTATCTCTGGAATAGCTATGTTACAAAAGAGAATACTCTTTACCAACATCTCCAAAATTGCGGTCCTGCAACTACCTTTAGTCAGTATCAACTAAGCGTGTCTTTTATTTAAAATCTTATTAGTAGGAGCTCATCATGTAGGCATAGCATCTTGAGCAGTTTCCCGCTTTTCATTACAATTCCTCATTGCGCTATCGCTTCATTGCGGGATTTTCATTGCAATCGGGGCTACCAAGTAGCGCTCGTGTCTATCAGGTCGATTGGTACGCGTTAGAAATGCTCGTATCGTACTTTAGGGTCCCTTTTGAATAAGAATCTACTCCCTCTCATTATAAGCTGTATCGATAGAATTCTTAATCCAACTTCTTAATGTCAAGTAAAGGAGTGAGCAATAACATCCACTCAAAAATTGATTGCTGATTTTGTTCCACGCACATTTTCGCGAAAGCGTAAAACCTATACGAGTCAAAAGTCAGTATTCTTAAGCAAAGTGCATAATGTATAGATAGCTTTAAGTACAGCGCCTCAAGAAGAGGTGATCATTACCTTAAAAAAGATAGATGGAGCGCCTAGGTCCTACTACGTCCATCATAAATAGCATAGGCACGCCTTATAAGTACATGATTCAGGGCGATCTATACTCCTTGACGAGACAATACTACATTCAAGAAACTAAAACTACCCTAAAAAGGAAATGTTCTAACGTAACGTTAGAACATTTCCTTAAGCAAAGAGGATCCTCTTACTAGTATGCCCACGTTTTAGCTCCTTCATTCGTGGCTGTACAAGGACAGTTGCCGCTACCTTGAAGAAAGTCAAATCCTATGGTAATAGAGTGCGTTCCAGAATTTAATGTAGAGAACTCGTTAAGAGTAACTTGATAGGCGTATGACACGAAAAAAATAGACTTCTTGACTCCCGCCATAGGCCCTATTCCTATGGGATTCCCTACTTGATCATTAAGAAAACGATACGTACCTCCTATCCAATAGAAATCGCTGTCCCTGTTATATTTACGGTATTTTAAACTAATATCCGTGCTCGATCTTCCGTCACTCATATATCGCTGGTAAAAAACAGACGGCTCCCATTGTGAGTAGTTGTTAGTTTTATACGTGTAGCCCGAATACGCTTGTAAATTAAAGAGCAAATTAGGCTCTAGTCCATCAAACCTTTCAATATCCTTAGGAAGGATATTATTTGCATTCACGCTTAAAAAAGCTTGTTTATAACGATAAAGGACCCCTACATCAAAATTTAAATTTGTTACCGAACGGTTATCGGTCACAAAGGGATCTATAACGGGCATATCTACCGTAGGTGAAAAATTATCAATATCAATTTTAAAACTATTGGTATTTGCAGACAAGCCAAAGGAAAGATATTGTTCTGTCGTAGCATCAAGGGTCAAGTGATGTGCATAGGATAGTTTAAAACCCTGCTGGCGCGTATTTCCATTTCTATCGTTGTATAATGAAATCCCTAAACCAGATCTATTTGCAAATCTTAAATCTGCATAGAGTGCCTGGTTATCTGGCGCATTATCAATCCCTACCCACTGCGTGAGCGCGTTGAGACGTATACGGAAATTATCACCGATCCCGGCAAATGTAGGAGCAACTACAAAGTTACTGTCTGCCAGGTACTGGCTAAATACAGGCAAATTGAGTTCCTGTGTGATTCCTTGCATAGTGCTAAAAAGGAATAGCACATATAAAATGATTTTTTTTAAAGCTTTCATAGGTTACGTTTTTTAGCGGCTTCTGGATTATCGATAGAGCGTAAAGTGACCCACGATTTCTCGATCATTCTCCGTAGCACCAAGTGTTACTAAATACCAGTAATCACCAGAAGGCAGCTCTTTGCCATCATATTTTCCATCCCAAGATTGATCAGGTTGTAGCATTGCAACGACACGTCCATAGCGATCAAATATTTTAGTTCTAAGGTTTGGATAGATCTCAGCACAACCTGGGGCCCAGGTATCTGCTACCCCATCGTCATTAGGTGTAAAATAATCAGGTATACATACGTCTACAAACTCGATAAACAGCTCTGCGATCGCAATACATCCCGCCTCATCAGTTACGGTTACACGATACGTACCTGTTACAGAAATTATAAATACATTATCACTACCCGTGGATTCATCATTAAATGTATACTCATAAGTGCCAAAGCCTCCAGATGCCGTAGCAACGATCTCATTATAATTCCCCTCCTGAACAACTAAGCTCAGCGGACTTATAGCTTCAATATCAAAGAATTCGGTACTCTGTACACATCCATTGTCGTGTCTTACTAAAATGAAATTTCCTGCACTTGGGGGAATACCTGTAAACACATTACTGCTCTGGTATGGACCGCCGTTGAGTGAGTATTGTACGAGTGTAGGGTCTGTGATACTTTCATCAATAGTTACCGTAACAATACTCGTAGGAACATTATCGCTACACAAATATTCTATATCAAGGAGTGGGTTAAGGAATACAGAATCTGGAAATGAAATATTCCAGACAGATTCACAACCCTGATTGTCTCTCACATACACTATATGATCACCTCCTGAAAGGTTATCGAACGTAAAGACAGTCTGCGTGGCATCACCTGTAGTGTAAGGTCCGTTTTCATCATCAAGACTCACAGAATACGGAAGTGATCCTCCAGAAATATCAATACTAAATGATCCGTTTTCATCTCCAGAACACTCCTCTGGAAATATTGAGTCTGCAACAATGCTCAGTAGCACTGCTTCTGGATCTATTAATGAAAATGCTAAGGTTACAAAACACCCTAATTCATCTTGAACAATCACATCGTAATCCCCAGGTTCTAAGTTTTCAAAAATATTAGTTGTAAAAAACTGATCTAGATTAGGAGAAATAGCATAGCTAATGACTCCTGTACCTCCAGTGGTTAGTAATTCTAAAATACCATCATCTGCACCTCTACACGTGATTGGAGTTAAGTCGAAGGTAGCCGCGAGTCCGTTTTCAGGCTCAAGGATTTCAATAGTTTCAGATACCGCGTCACAATCTCCACTTTCTACAACAACGGTATAAATTCCCGCCGTAAGATCTGTGAAGGTACCAGGTGGATTCTGAGGCGCTGGAATTGTAGCTCCAGAGCTATCTTGTAATGTATAGGTATAACCTCCTACTCCTCCTTGGGCCGTAGCGATAATAGCTCCCGTATTATCCCCAACACAATTTATGGTAGGGTCAATAGATGCAAAATTCACTTCCAGATCTGCTAATGGATCTATCGTTATTTCATTAAAAATACCGTTAATACATCCATTGGCATCTCTTATGTAATATTGGTATGTGCCTACTGGAACACTAAAGGTTGTACTCGTGGTAAAAGTTCCAAGAGGTGGACTAAAGTCGTTGGTAGCACTATAGGTGTACGGTGCTACTCCTCCAGAAGCACTTAGCGTCAGTGTTGCCTGGGTATCACACGTTTGAGTCGTATTCAAAACAAGACTTGCTCGTATTTCATCAGGCTCAGTGATGGTTATTTCGTCAGAAATAATTTCACAACTATAAGGATCATCAATGGTTATTGAGTATACACCTGCTCCTAAATTTGTAAATACATTGGAGGTTTGAGGACCAAACGTACTAGGGTTAGGTAGAATCCTATTGAGCGTGTAACTATAGTCGTTACCCTGACCTCCCATAACATTAGTAACGGTAATCGAAGCAGATTGGTCTCCAAAACAGGAAACTTGCGAAGTACTTGGAGTAAAAGTTGCGGTTATAAGATCAGGAAATTCTAATAGTATATTTTCAACACTTAAACATCCATTGGCATCACGTATAGTAACGTCATAAGAACCGGCACTTAATCCTTCAAATGTTCCGTTATTCGAAAAAGGAACATTCATTGCCCCAGAAAGCTCATACTCATAGGGTGGTGTCCCACCAGATCCTATTGAGGTTATGATTCCTTGATCATCGGTACACGTGACACTGAAAGTTTCTGAAGCGTTGAGAGATAGCGCCTCAATAGGTGTAGCAATGTTCTCCGTATTTGAGGTTACCGTACAAAACGGAGTTTCAGTTGCGGTAACGCTCACCGTATAATTTCCAGCTTCCAGCCCTGTTATAAGCTGTGGATTACTACTCGTATTTGAAGTTTGCAAGGATCCTACTGGTGTACCGGTATTATCTAATACCTGATACTCATAAGCTCCCGTGTAACCACTTACAGTAAGCTCCATCTGACCTATTGGATTTTCAAAACAATCAATGTCTTGAATAGTGCTTAACGTTGCATCAATCGTATCAAAAGGATCAATAGTAAATGAATCTGTTAAGAAGAAACAGCTTGTATCTAAATCATTCACTCTAAAATAATAGGTTCCCGGATCTGCTAAGGCAAAAATATTTGAGGTTTGCGGTGTTCCATCGGGAAGAAGCTCATAAGTGAAGTTACCCGAACCTCCTGTCACATTAATGGTTACCTCTCCAGAACCATTACAGTCGATAGGAGTTGTAACTGTAACAGCTGCAGCAGTAATTGTCTCAAGAGGATTGATAGTTACAGTATTCGTCGCAACACATCCATTTACATCGGTAATAGATACATCTACAATTTGGATAGCACCCGTGTCGATTATTTCAAAAATATTAGAAGTAAAGTAATTTGTATTGTCTATGCTGTACGTATAAGGTGCAGTACCTCCAGTTCCAGATATAGTCACCGTTGACGTATTAACAGAATTATCTGGGCTACAAGAGAAATCTGTTGCAGTCGCAGAGGTTTGTAATAGAGTAGGTTCACCTATAACGACATCTTCCGTTTCACTACAGCCTCTTCCAGAGTTTACCTGCACTGTGTAGGTTCCTGCAGAAAGGCCAGAAAATATATTCGAATTCTGAACAGGTCTAACTATAGGACCCGCAGTAATCTCGTAGGTGTAGAGTGGATTATCATTGCTCGCTGGTAAAGTAACTGTAATACTTCCATCAGTACCTCCATTACAAGTTACATCAGTGGGCGTGGGAATAAAAGTTACTGGCGTTGGCGCAGTTAACGTTACCTCCGTAGTTGTAGTACAAGCAATAGATGGATCTGCATCTTCAACTGTAATAATATACGTCCCAGCAGGTATTCCAGTGAATACATTCCCAGCAGCGACAATAGATGGTGGGTTAGGAACGATAGTATATATATATACTCCTGATCCACCACTTGCTATAACCGTAACTTCACCGTCATTATCACTACACGTAGGAAGTGCTACTATCTGATTACTAGCGGCTAATGGTGTTAGTACATCGACAGAGATTAAATTACCACAACCATTAGAATCCTGTACTTCAACGGTATGAGTTCCTGAGTTCAATCCAGAAACCGTGAATGGGGTAGTCTGTACTTGAAAAGCACCTCCGTCTATACTAAAGCTATAAGGAGCGATACCAGGAGTTGTTAAGGTAACATCTATAGCGAAGTTTCCTTCTGTAGCAGTACACTGATTCGTTAGAACCGCATCTATTACTGGTGATGGATCATCCGTTACATTAATAGGTTCTGTTACGATACAACCATAGGCATCTTGTACGTGTACAAAATAAGAACCGGCATCTACATTAAAGACACTTGCACTATTCCATAAAGGATCTGTTGATACAGGTGGTGTGGCTGTTGTTGTTATTTGATATTGGTATGGAGCAGTTCCTGCGCTACCTATCGCTGTGACCATTCCTGATAATGGATTACAGTTAGCATTTTCTCCACTCACTGCTAGTTCAAGAGCGAATTGGGATTCTGTAATATCGAAAGTCGCAGAAGGTACCCCACAACCAGCATTCGTCGCAGGAGCAGTTTCGGTGACTACTACGTAATATTGTCCTAACCCCAGGGTGCCAATATCTGAAACTGTAATAGAAGAATTTGCAGGAACCGTTGCAGTACCTAAAATTCCCGTAGATATCGACGTTAATGAACTATAAATCTCATATTCTACATCTACAGGTACACCATACGTGCTAGATACCTCAAAAGATACATCGCCATCAGCAGCGCCAGTACAAGTTATATTATCTACGTCTGTTGTGGTTACAGTTAATAAAGAGTTTGATGGAATCGGCGTCGTAGCAGTCTCAAAATAGTAACATCCTGTCGCGTCATCATAGACTATAAACGTATAGGTAACTCCAGAATCTAGTCCGGTGAACGTTGTACTCCCACTTCCAGGAGTAGTCTCAGGTTGCCAAGCTCCAGGTGCAGGATATATTGGAACCGGATCTGTATAGATCGCAAAGAAAAACGGTCCGATGGCTAAAGGCGAAGTTACAGAAACTGTAACATCTCCTCCTGCAGTACAATCAGCTATGGTAGAAACAACATCAATGTCTAAGTCACCAACTGGTGATCCTACACGAATGTTTTGTTGAAGCAACGAACACCCACTATTATCGATAATGTTGACTTGATATATGCCAAAATCTATTACGTCAAAATCAACAGCCGTAGTTCCATCTGCATCAATTGACTGCGCTGTATAACCATTAACACCAGTAACATAGATATCATATGGCCCAGTACCTCCGCTTATAGAGGTTACACTTATTTCACCAAGAGAGGTAACTGTCGCACCTGAGGTATCACAACTAATTGGTTCAGTAGTAATAGGTGCAACAATTGGATCTGGTTCCGTCAAAGTAATATTTTCTACATCAGTACATTCATTACCATCTGTTAAAGTAACCGTATAGTCACCAGCTGGAAGTCCTGAAGTCTGAGTACCGTAATCAGTACCCGTCGTGTTGTTTGTAACGTTTATGACAAAAGGAGGAGTACCCATCGTAGGATCAATAGTCACATCTATAGATCCATTTTCATCACCGTTACAACGTATAGATTGACCTTCAGCGACGAGGTCTATACGAGGAGGAGAAAGAGCATTTACTACTACAATATTTGATTCCGCAGTACAACCTTGCGCATCGGTTATACGGAATTGATAACTCCCAGCTGCAGGTGTATCAAATGTAAATGGAGACGTTATGGAGCCTTGATTACTATAAGGATTCCCATCTACTGATAATTCGTAAGTGAATGGAGTATTTCCTCCATTGATCTCTACGGTTATTTCAGCATCGGCATCGGCTGTACAGTCTAGGTTATCGCTTAAAATAGCAGAGACTGTAAGTTCTGGAGCTATTATAGACGCAGGTAATGTAGTCGTACATCCGTATGCATCTCTCACTGTAACTATATAAGTTCCTGGCCCTAGGTTATCAAATAAATTACTCATTTGAAACGGTGAACCGTTAATACTATACTCAAAAGGTGCTTCACCTGATGTCACGGTAATTTCTAGACTAGAAGCATTTGTTCCATCATAACAAAGGTCTGATGTACTGCTTAATGAGGCCACTACAGGGTTTGGTGTAGATAAGGTAAAAGTTGTGGATTCTTCACATCCATTAATGTCTTCTACAGTAGCCGTATATAATCCTACCAAACTTAAGTCAGAAAAAATAGGGTTGGATTGAGGACCTACTATGGATCCGTCCGGTTGTGTTAACGTGTAAGTATTACCGCCCCAGCCTCCAGTTGCCGTAAGTGTTACGCTACCTTCTTCGATACAAGTTATTGGACTTTCTGCCGCTGTAATATTTAGAGGCGATGTTGGTTCTTCAATAGTTGTTGCTGTTGTTGCTTCACAATTAGTCGTTGTATCCTGAACAACAATAGTGTAGGTTCCAGCAGCTAGACCACTCAACGTAAATGGAGAGGTTCCTGTTACAAAAGCTCCACCGTTTACACTATATTCAAAAGTGGTCGTACCTGAAACTGTAACCAATATAGTACCGTCTGCAGATCCAACACAGGTTGCATCGTTTTGAGTTTGAGCAATAACACTTATTGTGGGTAGAGGATTTATAGTATACTGTTCACTGTACACACAATCATTAGAATCTCTCACTTCAAACGTATAGGTATTTGGCGAAAGCCCAATAAATATAGTAGAGGTTTGATATGCAGTAACTTCCGCTGCAGGTGCTATAATCCTGTATTCTAGCGGACTTACACCACCAACAGCTGTAATGGTAACATCACTCGTATTTGAAGGACACGTTAAGGGAGTGCTAGAAAAATCTAAATTTGTTGGAGGGTCTAAAGGTGCGATTACAACGTCGTTTGTGGTAAAAGTACATCCATTCGAATCCTGAACGATTACACTATAAGTTCCTGCTGTCAATCCTGAAAAAACAGTTCCTGTTTGAAAATTCACCCCATCAATACTGTAGGTATAGTTTGGAGTACCACCACTAACATCTGTTACGGTAATCTCCCCAGTACCTCCCGAACAAGATAACTCTCCTGTTACAGCTATGGTCGCTGTAATTGGGTCTGGGATTTCAATAATTACAGTTTCTGGACTTGTGGTACACGTAGAAGGTCCAAAGGTATAACGAACAAGGGCTTCATAAGTTCCAGGTGCAAGGTTTGTAAAAATCGGGGAGCTGGAAAACGTTGAGCCATTATCGATACTATATTCTAACGTACTTCCATTTGAATTTGTAAGCGTAAACTCTATAACCCCACTATCACCCGAATCCGAACATAAAATATCGGTAGCGGAAACCGTATATTCTGGAGGTAAAATTTCTTCAACGTCTAAAGAGGTGCTTGCAGTACAATTGTTTGCATCAACTACGGTAATATCATAGGTACCTGCACTAGTAATTATGTATACGGGATCACTTTGAAATACAGAAGTACTATTGATAAAGAAAACGTATGGGGGTGTACCTCCATTTACATTCATAGTTATCTCTCCCTGAGGGTCTTCATAAACAGGGTTATCATCCTCATCAAATATTGGGTTTCCATCGCTATCTACTGCTTGAATTAAACAATCTATAAATGGACTTGTAAGATCTGCAGTTAATGTAAGTAGCGGTGGTTCAATAATTATAACCTCTTGAGAGTCTACACAACCATCTTCAGTTTCTACAGTGGCGATGTAAGTCCCTGGTCCTAAGTTTTGAAAGATATAACTGTTTTCGACTATAGGACCTACCGTATTAACTAAAACACCCCCTTCAGTAATTGTGAAGGTATATTGAGGTTCTGCATCATTTGCTGCCACTTGAATACTTCCTAAATCTCCGTTACATAGTGGCTGAATAGCTTCTGCGTCAAACGTAAAATCTCTTTCACGTACAAGAACATCAGGAACGGTAAATACACAAGCTCCTTCAGGAACATTAGTTTGCTGGATATAAACGGTATATATACCAGGAGTAGTAATGACAAATGTATTACTATCTTGATAGGTGACACCGTCCAAACTATATTCATAGTTACTTGGAACATTATTGACTACTATAGAACCTTCACTATCACAAATGATATCCGTTACGGTAACGGTTGGATTTAAAACATTTTGATAAACATTAAAATAGAATTGATTGAAACAACCCCCGTCATAGTTAACGGTAAGTCTGAATTGCCCAGCGGTAGTTACCGTAAAGTCTGGTCCCGTCGCAACTTGATTCCAAATACAACTTCCATCTTCATTGGCGCAATCATTATTTGCTACTGCAGTACAACTCGATTCATCCAGTTGCTCCCATATGATGGAATTAGAATCAGTTATATCTGCGGTTAATTCTCTAAAATCATTTAAACCACAGAGAAATATATTAGGTAAAAGTTTACCATCGTCAGGACACGTTACAACTTCATCTGCTTGCGGAATAATTGGGTTTGTTTGGTTTTCACCAAAAGTTATCACATTGAATATTTGTTCAATAGATCTACAAGGAGCAGGAGCTATATTAGTTACATAATATGTTCCACTCTCCGTGACCGTAAGGGATTGAGTAGTTGCAATTACAGGCACTCCAGAAGGATCATCCGACCAAGAATAAGTGTCGTAGCCATCTGCCGCAGTAATTTCTATACTATCTCCACATAAAATTGCGTTTTCAAGAAATTCACAAGGATCTAAATCTGCTAGAAAATTAGTTGCTTGAGGAACTAACAAACATCCTGTATTTGTATTTACACTAGGATCATCCGAAATTACGAAATCAGGATTTATGGTTCCAATATAGCTACCAAAAGCTTGATTTTGAATAAGATTTGAGCACGCCTCTACGAGGGCACTACAATTATCGACAACATTTGCTCTAATTCTAAATGTGACCACGGGATCATTTTCCTCAACGAGATAATCCTCTACCGATAGAACGAGCTCCCGTGTCATAGGATTATAGCTCACTGCATTTACTCCCGCCGGTAACGTTAAACCAGCTGGAAAATCAAATACCGTATTAATAGGTAGGACATCTCGAATTGTGAATTCTCTACCATCATCATTCCCTACATTTTGAAATGAAATAACGTAATTAAGTTCTTGTCCTAAATTGACTACCTGATCACTAATGTCATTCCCGAACTCATCTTCTACTAGCTTTGTTAGAATTATCTCAGGCTCTATGATCTCTACCGCAAAAGCGAAAAAGTACTGTAAAAAGAAATCACTCGTCGTGGTGAGGCTCATCACGGCAGAAGTATCTCCATTTGCAATCACTGTGTTCCCCGGGTTTGGAACCCGAATTATACCCGTATCAAAACCAAGGGTATTCGTACTGTTTGGTACCCTATTATCAACAGGTTGGGCGTCAAGCTGAGTAACGCGACTTCTAAAAAAATTTCCTGCTGGTCTATCTGCTGACGAGAGATTAGTGCCATTAAGACTCATTCTATCTCCGCCTATTGATAAATCACCCTCTAAGGTTGCAAATGCCAAATTTGCTCTTACCGGCTGGGGAGCTGGTAACGTACGGAATCCATCTACATTGATATCCACTGCAGCTTGATCCCTGAAAATCGCACTGAAACCGTCAAAACTAGTAATACTTTTACTTGGTAATGTAGGATCTTCATAAACCACAAACAATGACCATCCAGCGGTATACCCATTTCTGTTGCGTGGATTAGCACTATTTCCTCTTCCTGTTTTTGTAGCTACATTAGCAACCGTATAATATCCTAAATTTGAAGGAAGCGCGCTTAAAAAATCTGTAACGTCAGCCACACAAGCATATGGATAAGCTGTATTGAGAGCCGTCGTTTCATCTCTATAAATTATATCCCCAACGATATCAATATAGCCACCTGAGGGACCTTTAAATTTTATTTGCCTAACAGTGTCATCGCTTGTATTGTCCTCTGGCTCTACAGCACCCCAATAAAGAGTCGCTTCTCTAATCTTATAACAATCAGGATTTGGAATAACCAATTCTGCACTTGATGAGTTGAAGGTTGAAGGATCACCATCAATATCAATATGCATCATATTGATATTGCTATTGTTACCCACGTTTGTATTCAATGGATTATTGTCAATACCCAAAACAGTATTTCCAATAGTTAGGATATCCCCCTTTAAGTCATCATCAAACCTTGGGGTAAAAGGAACCAAGTTTTGAGCAAAGGATTGAAAACCTAAGCTTAAAAAAAATATTAACAGTAATGTTCTAAAAAAAGTAATGTTCTTCATAATAAGTTTGATTTGGGGCAATCCTATACTTGAAAATTTATGCTCAGGTTAAAATTATTTTAATTCTCTATTTTAATAATTGACATTCTCGATGCATATGGGGCATTTGATTTAGTATCTAATTTCTCATTTGCACTTTCTACAGATGTTGCCTTATCTATATAGATGTAGTACTTACTCGTATTTATATTGTAAAAGAAATTTATTCCTGAATTACCTGATGCAATAACTTTCTCAACAAATTCATCTCTTTTCGTTGTGTTTCCGTGAACTGCTACTACTAAGTAATAAGCATTATCAGTATTTTCAACGTTTTTCAAAATTTGAATGGTTCCACTTCTTCCTTCTCCGAAGTCAAAATCTTCTACGTTGTATGGTACACTACTTAATGGAGTATTTTGCTTTAGGCGATTGAGCGCTGCTTGATCTTGCTTATACCTGTCCTCTTCATCGTCAAAAGCAGCTCGTTTGATTCGTCTTGAACGCTCAAATTGGGTAGCAATTCTAATACTTTCAAGCGTAGAAACCGCTGCTACTTTGGCATCTGTTATCTGGTCCCGCTCTCTTCTCAAGGATGTAATGGCTTTTTTATAAAACCTGTTTGTTTCATCATTGCCATCAAACTTTTCAATTCGTTTATTATAAAGATCTTCTAGATCCTCAATTTTAGCATTCAGTGTCTGGAGAGACTGGTCTAACTCCACAGTTAGTGCCTCTATTCTCGCATTCTCTTGAGAAACGCTTTTAAAAGGTCTCGGCTCAACAAATATTCCTTGCTCGCTAAGATCATTTTCATTCTTCAGAGCTTTAAGATCTTGGTCCTTAACACTTACAGCTTCCGAAAGACTTTCTAAAAGAGCAGTTTGTGAACTTTGCAATTCTTCTGTTTGAGTTGTTAGTTTTTGGAGTGAAAGACCTAGCTCATCATTAGGAGTAGGAATATTAGGTACTACTGGATCTTCTTGTCGTGATTCTGCGGCAGCAAGACGTGCTTGTTCAGCAGCAGCGGCCTTAGCCTTCGCTTCTGCATCTAATCGTGCCTGCTCTTCAGCTTCTAAACGAGCCTGTTCTAATGCTGCAAGACGGGCTTGCTCAGCAGCAGCGGCCTTAGCCTTCGCTTCTGCATCTAATCGTGCCTGCTCTTCAGCGTCTAAACGGGCCTGTTCTAATGCTGCAAGACGGGCTTGCTCAGCAGCAGCAGCCTTGGCCTTCGCTTCAGCATCTAATCGTGCTTGCTCTTCAGCTTCTAAACGGGCCTGTTCTAATGCTGCAAGACGGGCTTGCTCAGCAGCAGCAGCGGCCTTGGACTTCGCTTCAGCATCTAATCGTGCCTGCTCTTCAGCGTCTAAACGAGCCTGTTCTAGTGCTGCAAGACGGGCTTGCTCAGCAGCAGCGGCCTTGGCCTTCGCTTCAGCGTCTAATCGTGCTTGCTCTTCAGCGTCTAAACGAGCCTGTTCTAATGCTGCAAGACGGGCTTGTTCAGCAGCAGCAGCGGCCTTGGACTTCGCTTCAGCATCTAATCGTGCCTGCTCTTCAGCGTCTAAACGAGCCTGTTCTAGTGCTGCAAGACGGGCTTGTTCAGCAGCAGCAGCCTTAGCTTTCGCTTCAGCATCTAATCGTGCTTGCTCTTCCGCGTCTAAACGAGCCTGTTCTAATGCTGCAAGACGGGCTTGTTCAGCAGCAGCAGCCTTAGCTTTCGCTTCAGCATCTAATCGTGCTTGCTCTTCAGCGTCTAAACGAGCTTGTTCTAATGCTGCAAGACGGGCTTCCTCAGCGGCAGCAGCCTTTGCCTTCGCTTTAGCATCTAATCGTGCTTGTTCTTCAGCTTCTAAACGGGCCTGTTCTAATGCTGCAAGACGGGCTTGCTCAGCAGCAGCAGCCTTAGCTTTTGCTTCAGCATCTAATCGTGCTTGCTCTTCAGCAGCGAGACGTGCTAGCTCATCGGTAGTATTTTCTGCTTTTGCTTGAGCATCGAGTCTCGCTTGATTTTCGGCTTCCAAACGAGAATTTTCTAATTCAGCGAGACGAGCTTGTTCTTCAGCTTCTTTATTGGCAGCAACTTCTGCCTCTGCTTCAATTTTGGCTTGAGCTTCGGCTTCTGCTTGTGCTGTCTCAATTTTAATTGCTTGTTCCCGTTCTCTAACCTCTTCAGCAGATGTTACATCCGCAACCACAGGTTCCGGATCACTCACTTGAGTTGGGTTTTCTGCAGGTTGTGCGGGTTGCTTTGGCTTATTCTGAGCTAAACGTCTACGTTTGCTATAAGCGCTTTGTCTTTTCTTTTCAAAATTCAACAGCCCTACAATTTCTTCCTGTCTAAAACTAGACGCATCCTGTGTAGGAATAATAAATGCTAAGGTCAACTCGTGTGAAGATCCTAAGTCTAAGAAGTTTCCTAAGGATTTTTCATAATTATATTCTAAAGCTAACTTGGAAGTAATGTTAAAACCAACACCTGCAGAACCGCCATAAAGCGTACTATATCCCCCTTGTACCCAAAAACCTTTAGGCACTCTAAGAATTACCGTACCCGAATAGATGGAAGTGTCCTCCTGAAATTCAGCGCGTCCTAAAGCAGAAAACTTACTGTTGTCAAAGAAACCATAAGAATCAATATAACCAGAATACATTAAATGTCCCTGAATACCTCTTCGTGTTTGCTCCTTTAATAGTTGGGAATTGCCAACATCATAGCTAACTAAATTATTGATAGTTAATCCAACGTCCAGAAAGCCACCTCCATAATTTATCCCAGGACTTATAGTCGTTAAGAAGCTAGACTCCAAATTATTAAGAAATGGATCAGTAACCGTTGCAACAACCCTATCCATATTGATGCTATTGCTGTATGCAGCAAGATTTAGTCCGAAAGTCATATTATTCTCTCGGCCAAGCTGCGCATTGTAAGCAAAATTTAAAATACCCCCAAACGTAGTGAACACTCCAAAATTTCTTTGAAATACCCCTAATCCTGCACCCGTTTTTTCAGAAAATCGACCAGAAAAACTCGCTAGATAGGTTTCTGGAGCATCTCCCACTTGAACAAATTCTCGTTTGTTATTAATTGTAAAATGCTTATAATCTTCTCTAGCAAAGCTTAAGGCTGGGCTCAGAATATACTTATTAAACATTAATGAATTACGAGAAGGTAAATTCAATGCTATAGCACTACTGCTCTCCTGTGCTTGAGAAAGAACAGAAAAACAGATAATCACAATGATATGTGCTATTATTTTTTTCAATTTATTTTACAACGGTTATAGAACCTTTAATTGGATCATTTCCTAAGGGTGTTATCATATAATAGTACACCTGATTCCCTGCACTAGACTCATCGAGACTTTCTGGCCAATTATTAGTGTATTCACTGGTCTCTAGCGACAGAACTCCATTACTAGTAAAAATTACTACTTCCGTATCGGTACCACTCAAGTAAGCCGCAGGAATTGTCCAAGTATCATTTATACCGTCACCGTTCGGACTGATTACATTTGGTATCTTATCGGTATTAATTCCAATTCTGACTTCAAAAAAGAATTCTGAACTAAAATTACATTCTCCGTTAGAAGTTACAGAGACCTTATATTCTCCAACCTGAGAAGCTACAAACACGGCTTGTGTAGCACCTTCAATAAGTTGTTCATTGAGATACCATTCGTATACTAACGTATCTAGTGAAGAATCTACCGTCACTGTGAGTGATTCTCCCTCCTCAATAAAGTTTATGGTAGGTACATCTATGGAGGTAGAACCCCCTATGTTTTCAATCTCAATACTTCCTATGGCTACACAATCACCAGTTGTGACGATAACTGCATAATTTCCAGATTCATTAGTTTGATACGTAATTGCGTTCGCTCCTGCAATAGGATTATCGTCTTTAAACCATTGGTAACTATCCCCATCTACCGTCATCAGAGTAGTTCCTTCTCCGCTAGAACAAAATAAAGCACCTAAACTCGACGAGATTACTGCATTTGCTGGTTCCTCGCTTGTTGCTAGGGAAATTGTCACTCGGTTAGAAAAAGACTCCGTGGTACAACTACCATAATCTGTTTCGGCAAAATAAGTACCCTCTTGAGTAGCCGTAAAAGTTTCGCCGGCACCTACTTCCTCTGAATTTGTATCATTTACAACCTTAAACCATTTAAAGTTTAATGATCCATAGGTAAGGGGTGAGATTGCACCATCAAAACCAGGATTATCTATGGTAAGCAAATACCCCGACCCCGGACAATAAGTGCCTGTTTCTATAAGACCATTGATAGTAAATGGAATGTCGTGCAATTTGTAATATGCTGCAAAAGCTTGAGAAGGTGCGCTTGTTGCCTCCGGAGAGGTACTCTTAATTCTAATTTTATAGTTTTCTCCAGCTGTATTTACAGGCAATTCGAATTCCACGAGAGCTTCAGAATCATTTATCTCACCAGCTTCTGATGTAAATACTGTTTCCGCTTGCGCGAAATCTCCCGTAGCATCAGACAGTTCTACTATAAATTGATTTGAGGAAGTTAGTGCGCTTGGAGGGGTAATCGTAAAGCTAGTCTCGAACGTATTAAAAGATTCATTTGCACAAGCTCTTGTAAATTCAAAATCAGGTTGACCAAGTACTACTTGTGCGTTTGCGTAAGATGTAAAAATAATGGCAGTACATACCATTATTATACCCTGAAATAAATGACGGGTTGGATACAACATAAGTGGGGGAATTAATTTTTTTTATACGCCGAGGCAGTTTTGTATACTCCTTAGAATTTATCTACTATTACTAATTTTTAATCAGGGTTACTCAATGCTATAATTTTGTTTATACGAAGGCGAAAATCTGGATCTCTCAAATTTTCTGAATCTATAAAAGTCTCACTATCCTGTCCTTTGGAATACACATTCTGAAAACTACTGTTACCATACCAATTTTCAAGATCTTCATTGTTCTGAGAATCTTCTATAAATATGTTCCCCTCGCAACTATTAAAATACATATTGGTAAATTTAATCTGTTGTAGATTTTCATCATTGAGATAAATCTCTTTATCAAAAATGACAGCTGGATTAAATCCAGAGATAACACTTCTTTCCATGGTGAGCATGGTATTGACATCTACATAAATCGCTTCGTGAACAAGCCCAACTTCTATTGCACTTTTTAAATTATTGCTCAAATTGAGAAGTGTCAAATTTGAAGCTTTAACAGATGTTTTCGCTTTGGCAAAATCAGTCCCATCTCTATCACTTGTCGTTGAAGCATATAAACTTGCCGATCCTATGGAAGCCGAAGAATACGGAGATCGAACAGCTAATGAGTTTGAAAAAGTAACTTGAGTACCAGAATCAAATACATAATCAGAACGACTCGCCTTTAAAGACACGAGTTGGCTAAGACTTAGACCGCCTCCAGCCACGTAAAGAGAGTTCCCTTTACTGGAAATCATCATAATATTAGAAATTTGAGTGTTACTTCCTACAGAATAAAGACTCAAAGCATCAAAAACACCATAATCTTTGGTTCTTTTACCCGCGTATTCTATTCTAACATACTCCATCACTCCAGAGTTACCTTCAGCATTAGAACCTCCATAAATCAAATTATCTGGGGAATACGCTTTTAAACCTTTGTTCAGAATACTCTTTGCACTAAGTTTATTAATTGGTGCATCACCTAAAATAAAAATCCCACCCCAATCTCCTGACTTTGGCGCGTCATTTGCCGACGTAAATACTATGGGGTCGGTTTGAGCACCTTTCGCGTGAATAGAAGATCCAGAAGTTATTATTAAAGAAGCCTTAGTTTTATGATCTGCGAGAATAAGAGTCCCTGGTTCAATAAATAACTTAGTACTATCCGTAACAAATACATCTCCAAGAAGAAGATACACTTCACGTTTTTGTAAGACTACGGTATCACCTTTTATTTCCCCTGTCAAAATTTGAGTAGGCTTAGGTTTAATATCCAATTTAGCATCAAATTCTGTCCAGTAGCTTAACCAGTTCTCCTCACCCACGATACCTTTTTCTTGCTGAGCAAAAGTTGCTCCTGTAAAGTATATGCAGATGATCAAAAATAAATAAATAGTATTTTTTTCCACAATAATTATATTTTAGGATGGTAATATGTTGATTTGAAAAATGTTAATCTTCCTCGAATCTACACTTTAATAGACAAAAAACCAAATTATATCGATAAAATACACAATTCCATTAAAAATTTGGAATTGACGTGACTTCGATACAATAGTTAATATCATTGAGTCTTGACATCTTCAAGACTCAATGTCCTTAGTCAAAATCGTTGTACTGATGAAGAGATTTTAACGTCTGCTCGTAGAATAAAATAGCAGATATTAAACTTGATTTATCAGAATATGGCAACACAAGTTTTTGGAAAGCTATGGTATCATCAAAGTATGAAGCAGTAGCCTCAATATTATCTTCAAGAGCTTTCCTATGCTCCTTAGTATCTGGAATTCCTAGGTCACTCATAGTAACCCCAGGCTTTGTAGTAAAAGCAATATTAGGTAGAATCTTAATAATCACATCAATACGCTGGATGTATAATTCTAAGAGCGTACCCTTATTCAGCGAAAGCAACTCTTCACGATCGTGATATTTATTGATCTTAACATTCTTGCTAATGATTTCTTGTTCTTGGTCTTGTGCAAATGTCGTTTGTGCAAAGCCAAAAAGAAAGAATGAGGCAACAGCAACACGTAAAAATAATTTAGTAGTCATAATTTAATTCTTTAAAATTGGGATTTCAAATTCTTTATTGGGACGAAAATTACGAATAAATTCGACAAAAAGAAATAAAACATCGATAAAATGCATTTTTTTTTTAAATAAGGCCATTATTTCTGCTAACAATTTCATAATAAAAGGTATACAGCCCATCAGTATATTTAATCCAAAAAAAAAATCACCCTTTATCTCTCTGATTATAAATGAATTGACTCTCTTAAAAAGAGCGCCTGCATTTTCATAAATCGAAAAGAACAAAATGATGGCATTTCTTCTTTTTTACAATTACTAAGTCACTAAGCTATATCCAACAGAAAATTTTTGCAATAAATCCATTAAAAAATACCAATAGTCAAACTCTAATGAATATTCCCGGTCGTTATTCTTCCGAAAAATTCTGCATTTAAGAGAAATATTGCTATTATTCTCTTCTCAGAATACCCTTATTTTATCGATTTCAAAATAGTAATCTTCGTGCTTGTAAAAGTACCAAAATTATTTTTTAATTGCTTTTAACATTAGACGAATCCCTCCATAGAAAAGTACGTGGCAAGAATCGCTTAATCAGAACTATAACTACTATTAATACTAGAATTAAATAAAATATTTCTGTGCTCAATTGAAGAAAAAATAGAGTCAATCCTATAATCGTAACTAATTAAATATCTTAAACTTAGAAACATACTACTGCCTACTAATATACCCAGTAGGACTTTTTGCTACTGACAGTTATGAAAACATAAATTTTAGCAGCCTTAAAGATGACCAAATCATGAGTTATATCCATTAAGACCAAGATCAATGTATAAGATAATCAAGGATAAGGCGCTGATCATCATTTCTGAATTCTTTAATCTTATCGATCTTAGCAGGAGTCCAGATGTCAAAGATGATAACTCAAAGTTTGCGTACTGTCTAAGCTTGCCAATGGATTCGAAATTACTGAGTCAAATGCAATCCACGCATCAGAAGCACTTTACGAGGGTAAATGATCACTATCAAAAAATAAACGCGAATTTATAATTGTTTGAGGTAAGCAACTCTCTAATAAGAGAATATAGCAATAATCTAAATATTCTACTCCATTAGCTTTTTTGCCACTCAGGACTAAAATAGGTCGTTCTACCACCTACTTTTATCTGTTCTAATTCTTTTCCCGTATGATAGCAAAAGTCGCGACCCCTTCTATTATGAATTAGAAAATAATCTGGAAAATTTGTGTATTGAGTTTCAAGATCAATTGCCACGTCTATAACGTGTTGTAATTTATCATATATGGTTCTAAATTGAGCTTCGCTAAGCGTGCTAGCTTTTTTGAGAGGATGTATCTGTGCCTGATATAAAACATCATCTGCAATCCAGTTTCCTACACCAGTAGTCACACTTTGGTCCAATAACACGTTCTTAATGGCAGTATTTCTATGGCCCGCCCCCTCCATAAACTGTACAAATGTCAGATCCCGCGCATCCACATTTAGATTATGAACTTGACGATAATTCTCAACCGAATCAGTTAAATCCCACCACCCAAATTTACGTTTATTCTCAAATGAAAAATGATACCCATTGTCAAAACCTATATCAATATGTCCAAAACGAGGTCGCTCCACAGACTCGTGATAATAATTAGGTTTGCCCGTCATTCCAAAATGAACCACCAAAATCTCTCCCGTACTTATGTAAATGAATAAATACTTACCCACGCGATCAGTGTGCTTGAAGCTATTCCCTAAAAGCACTTCTTCAAATTGAGCCAGAGACCTTTTAATCAACCGGTCATCTCTTACATCCAGTGATACTATTTTGTGATTCAAACACGTGCTATTTATATATTGTTGATATCCGTAAACCTCAGGTAACTCTGGCATAATAAAAATTCTATTTTGGTACTATTTACTATTGCGTGTGATCATTCCCAAAGATAGTAATGAGTATAAAAAACCCAACGGCTTTATAGATAATGATTTGTAAAAAGTACAGCTCTAATAGTTCGTTATTTCCGCTTTCGCGAAAATTTGAGGATTTAAAAAAAATCGGATTCATTATAAGAACCTAAAAAGCTTCTTTTACGCAGATATATCAGAACTATAGGGGACGAAGAAAAAAAGGTTGAGACCTTGAAACTGGTTATCGAGAATCAATCATATAGTAATGCACTATATAAACAAATGTCTAGAAATCTAGCTTGAAATTTAAATACTTGTAGATGGTCATGTAGCGGCAAGAAATAATAGGGTGTCCAATACCCTTTTTGGATAGAATGCTCAGCACAAATTGCTGATGAATTGAACACCTTGATGGTCAGACATTAATAAAATTTCAAGAATGCTGAACTAATCTTACACCAAAATTTTTGATAAAAGTTTTGGATCACCTCCCACTCAGGTTCTATGGCTCTCTGAGGAGATAATACTGGGACGATACCGGCCCATTCCCACGTACTGAACGGTAACACCTATAATTAAAGCCCAAAGTGCAGCCAGGCGGTGTTTGTGCATTCCTTTGCCCGCTTTCCCAGTCTGGTTAGGGATTCCCGTGCGCGTCCCGGTCCCCTGTCGCATCTGTTCACCGCGATCCCCCGATGTAGGGTCTTTGGGGGCAGGAGGTTGGTTCTTGGGCATAAAAAAAGGTCCCCACAGTTTCCTGTAAGGACCTTAAAAAGGCGGTGACCTACTCTCCCACAATAGCAGTACCATCG
>CAWHTM010000013.1:0-175000 GCA_963832255.1 uncultured Flavobacteriaceae bacterium | reverse complement strand
ACTCGTAGGCTCATTATGCAAAAGGCACGCCGTCACTTATCGCTCCGACCGCTTGTAAGCGTATGGTTTCAGGTTCTATTTCACTCCCTTATTCAGGGTTCTTTTCACCTTTCCCTCACGGTACTGGTTCACTATCGGTCTCTCAGGAGTATTTAGCCTTAACGGATGGTCCCGCCAAATTCATACAGGGTTTCACGTGCCCCGCACTACTCAGGATACCACTATCCGTAACTGTCCTTACCTATACCGGGCTATCACCGTCTATGGCCGCCCTTTCCAAGGCGTTCTAGTTCATAAAGCACAGAATATCGTGGTCCTACAACCCCGGTATTGCCGTAACAATACCGGTTTGGGCTAATCCGCGTTCGCTCGCCACTACTTACGGAATCACTTTTGTTTTCTTCTCCTCCGGGTACTTAGATGTTTCAGTTCTCCGGGTTCGCCTCCTTGCGGATGACATATCTTCAATATGCCGGGTTGCCCCATTAGGATATCTACGGATCAGTTCTTGTGTGCAGATCCCCGTAGCTTTTCGCAGCTTATCACGTCCTTCATCGCCTCTGAGAGCCTAGGCATTCCCCATACGCCCTTAATTAGCTTATTGTACTTATTGCTCTTTTAAGGGCTCATGTATAAAATACATAAACCTTTATATTATAATGAGTTATTCATATTATTATTGATTTGCGTATCACAGTGACTAAACTGCAACACGACTTCTCGTATTCTTTAATTATTTCCCAATATGTCAATGAACGTCGCGAGTCGCGACAGACAATTAAAACCATCTGTGCCCTCACTCGCAATACACCAGAGATAAAATATCTCCAGGCATTGCCTGGTGGAGAATATCGGAGTCGAACCGATGACCTTCCCGAGTCAAAGCTCGGGACGCTCTAGTCCCATAATAAGTATGACTAAAACCCTATTTCAATTTCTAATGAACGTCATACACTAAAAAATGTATGAAAAATGGTGGAGAATATCGGAGTCGAACCGATGACCTTCCCGAGTCAAAGCTCGGGACGCTCTAGTCCCATAATAAGTATGACTAAAACCCTATTTCAATTTCTAATGAACGTCATACACTAAAAAATGTATGAAAAATGGTGGAGAATATCGGAGTCGAACCGATGACCTCCTGCGTGCAAGGCAGGCGCTCTAGCCAGCTGAGCTAATCCCCCATTTGAAATTCAGAATTATGAATTCAGAATTATGAATGTTGAATCCCTCTAACTTCCAGAATTTCCTTTCAATTATAGTAAATGAACATCGCGGTTTATATGCTTCCGCGAAAGCGTAAATCCAACAAACAAACACACTTTATAAGGTGTCTGCCCACTGGGCAGTAGTCTCAGGCAGACTCGAACTGCCGACCTCTACATTATCAGTGTAGCGCTCTAACCAGCTGAGCTATGAGACTGTATAAGATGCGGGATAAAAGATAACGGATATCAGATAAAAATCCCACGCCTCAAATCCCATACCTGAAATCTAAAAAATATAATTAAATCGACAGCAACTTGAAAACTAAAAAATTTAAAGACCTCTCGGTCATCAATCCCGCGCTGTTGCCAAAGGCAACAAGCTCTAGAAAGGAGGTGTTCCAGCCGCACCTTCCGGTACGGCTACCTTGTTACGACTTAGCCCTAGTTACCAGTTTTACCCTAGGCCGCTCCTTGCGGTGACGGACTTCAGGTACCCCCAGCTTCCATGGCTTGACGGGCGGTGTGTACAAGGCCCGGGAACGTATTCACCGGATCATGGCTGATATCCGATTACTAGCGATTCCAGCTTCACGGAGTCGAGTTGCAGACTCCGATCCGAACTGAGATAGGGTTTATAGATTCGCTCCTTATCGCTAAGTGGCTGCTCTCTGTCCCTACCATTGTAGCACGTGTGTGGCCCAGGACGTAAGGGCCGTGATGATTTGACGTCATCCCCACCTTCCTCACGGTTTGCACCGGCAGTCTGGCTAGAGTTCCCGACATGACTCGCTGGCAACTAACCACAGGGGTTGCGCTCGTTATAGGACTTAACCTGACACCTCACGGCACGAGCTGACGACAACCATGCAGCACCTTGTAGATTGTCCGAAGAAAAGTCTATCTCTAAACCTGTCAATCTACATTTAAGCCCTGGTAAGGTTCCTCGCGTATCATCGAATTAAACCACATGCTCCACCGCTTGTGCGGGCCCCCGTCAATTCCTTTGAGTTTCATTCTTGCGAACGTACTCCCCAGGTGGGATACTTATCACTTTCGCTTAGTCACTCAGCCCGAAGGCCAAACAACTAGTATCCATCGTTTACGGCGTAGACTACCGGGGTATCTAATCCCGTTCGCTACCTACGCTTTCGTCCATCAGCGTCAATCGATTGTTAGTGATCTGCCTTCGCAATCGGTATTCTATGTAATCTCTAAGCATTTCACCGCTACACTACATATTCTAACCACTTCACAATAATTCAAGACATACAGTATCAATGGCAATTCTATGGTTGAGCCACAGACTTTCACCACTGACTTATATGCCCGCCTACGGACCCTTTAAACCCAATGATTCCGGATAACGCTTGCACCCTCCGTATTACCGCGGCTGCTGGCACGGAGTTAGCCGGTGCTTATTCTTATGGTACCGTCATCAGACCTCACGAGATCCTTATTCTTCCCATATAAAAGCAGTTTACAACCCATAGGGCAGTCTTCCTGCACGCGGCATGGCTGGATCAGGCTTGCGCCCATTGTCCAATATTCCTCACTGCTGCCTCCCGTAGGAGTCTGGTCCGTGTCTCAGTACCAGTGTGGGGGATCTCCCTCTCAGGACCCCTACCTATCGAAGTCTTGGTGAGCCGTTACCTCACCAACAAACTAATAGGACGCATACTCATCTCGTACCGCCGAAGCTTTAATCAAGGGACGATGCCGTCCCGTGATACCATGGGGCATTAATCCAAATTTCTCTGGGCTATTCCCCTGTACAAGGTAGATTGTATACGCGTTACGCACCCGTGCGCCGGTCGTCGGCAGATAGCAAGCTACCCCCGTTACCCCTCGACTTGCATGTGTTAGGCCTGCCGCTAGCGTTCATCCTGAGCCAGGATCAAACTCTTCATCGTGTGTCTTAAATAAATTTACGGTCACGATAACCAAGAAATTTTCCGGTCAATAAATGATTTCTAGTTTTCAAGCTTATTTATACTCCCCTTAAAACAAAAGGAGTTGGTTCATCTGATCATAAGGGCAAAGGCCCCCACGAAAGATAAAACGCGCTGTCAATTCAATATATCAATGAACTTGCCCCAGATCATAAAAGATCCGGAAAATCCAGTCCGGGCAAAGGGAATCGAACCCAAAAAATACTTCCAAAACCCAACGTGAAAACTCCTGAACATACCCGAAAAACAAACCCTGTCTCTCTAAGCGGGTGCAAATATACAACTGTTTTTTGTTCCGGCAACAATTATCCAAAAAAAAATAAAACTTTTTTTTATCACCTCCCAAAAACAAAACGTACATCCAAATAACATCCCGTGCAAACGGACGGCAAAGATACAGCGAAATAAACAATACACAACCCTGACAGCAAAAAAAATGTAAATAAATCACAAACAACTGAGCGCAATATACTTACGCCCCAAAATACCACAGCCCCCCCCTTGGGACCGGACGGCCGTACAGGGCACAGGGACATCCCAAGGACCCGACGGCCAGGACACAGGGGACTGAGCGACAGGGAAATGGACCGAGATCACGGTGGGAAAGGAAAATTTTCGCGTAAGCGGGAGGAAGAATAATAGTTTAATTACGTTCAGAATGAGCGTTCTTCCACTTGTCTGAAAGTTCTAGAAACTGAAAATCAAGAACAGATTCCTGTCTATCTAATATGCCTGACTGAAAAGATCGTTGCAGGATATCTTCAATAAGGTAGTCTTCTTGATCATTAATTGGATCAAACTCCCTCTTTAATGATATGTCAAAAGCACTTGCGGTTGTATTGTACCAAAATGCTCTCCAACCGCTACGTAATCGCTTAATAAGGTTGAAAGCTGTCTCACCAGTCTGGCGATGGATTAATTTAATTAAAATCTGTCCTTCTGTACGAGTCAGTTTCTTAAGCTCTGCAGAAAACTCTTCTTCTAAGAACTTATGGATAATCTTCGTATATTTTTTTCTGGATCTATTCCCATCTATAGAGTCTAATCTACTATTGAGAGCAACAAGTCTATCTGCAGCCAGCTTTGCATACGGAAAAACCTTGCGAGTCTTTCTCCGCAGGATCAGGTATCTTCTCCTCTCCTCATTGTTTTTAAACTTAAGTGGTTTAAAAAGTATGACTTCATTAAGATCTATGGAGGTTCTTGGAATTGTATCTCCTTCTATTACATAATACGCTATCCCTACTTCGGTAGAATCTACGGGAGATTCTTGTGCTTGTAAAAGCCCAAAGGATAAAAAGGTTAAATATGTAATAAAGAATATGCGCATTATTTTATTTCGCTTTAAGCTAAAACCATTCCAAAATTAGTTATTCAAGTTGTATAACGTGATTAACTCTTGGTTAATATTCTTATTTTTAAAAAAAATTAAATCTATGGCTTCAAAAAGCATTTTAAATAAAAAGTCTCTTGACTTTCTAGAAAAATATCTCAATAACGCAGCACCCACTGGATATGAGTGGGATGGACAAAAATTGTGGATGGATTACCTCAAACCCTATGTAGATGAGTTTATCACCGACACTTATGGAACTGCGGTCGCCGTTATAAATCCAAAAGCAACGTATAAAGTTGTGATTGAAGGCCACGCAGATGAAATCTCGTGGTATGTAAATTACATCGCTGATAACGGTCTTATATACGTCATACGTAATGGAGGTAGCGATCATCAGATAGCTCCTTCTAAGATTGTCAATGTACATACTAAAGATGGGATCGTTAAAGGAGTATTTGGCTGGCCTGCTATTCACACCAGGGACAAGTCGAAAGAAGAAGCTCCTAAACCTGACAATATTTTTATAGACATAGGGGCTCAAGATAAAGAAGAGGTAGAAAAAATGGGGGTGCACGTAGGGTGTGTCATTACCTACCCTGATACATTCCACATACTCAACGGCGACAAGTTTGTATGTAGGGCTATAGACAATCGTGCTGGCGGATTTATGATAGCAGAGGTAGCTAGGCTTCTACACGAGAATAAAAAGAAACTCCCCTTTGGACTTTATATTACCAATTCTGTACAGGAAGAAATAGGTCTCCGAGGGGCTCAAATGATTGCAGAAAGGATAAAACCCAACCTTGCAATTGTCACAGATGTGACCCACGACACCAGTACTCCTATGATCGAAATGAAAAAGCAAGGTCACGCTGAGATAGGTAAAGGACCTGTGGTAGCTTATGCTCCTGCTGTACAGCAGAAGCTCAGGGATCGTATTACTGAAACAGCAGATAAGAATAAAATACCATTTCAAAGAGCGGCTCTCTCCCGAGCGACGGGTACTGATACAGATGCCTTTGCCTATAGTGGTAGTGGTGTCGCTTCTGCACTTATCTCTCTTCCTCTAAGATATATGCACACGACTGTGGAGATGGTGCATCGTGATGATGTAGAAAATGTTATAAAACTTATTTATGAGACATTACTTACTATTAAAGAAGGGGAAACCTTCAGTTATTTTGAGTAGTTGAGTTTATTTTAGACGCTTTCGCGAACATTTTATCAAACACAAAGCCCGTTCCATGGATTGAACGGGCTTTTTTATATAGGAATTCCCCCTTTACTAAGGGATCCATTTCTTTTCAAAATTAGGAGCTCGTTTTTCTAGGAAAGCATTTCTTCCCTCTACTGCTTCGTCAGTCATATAAGCTAGGCGTGTAGCTTCTCCAGCAAAAACCTGCTGTCCTACCATCCCGTCATCTGTGAGGTTCATAGCAAACTTGAGCATCTTTATAGAAATAGGGGATTTTGCCAGTATTTCCTGTGCCCACTCGTAGGCAGTATCTTCCAGTTGGTCGTGAGGAATTACGGCATTTACCATTCCCATCTCATACGCTTCTTGTGCTGAATAATTTCTACCTAAAAAGAAAATCTCCCTTGCTCTCTTTTGTCCCACCATTTTAGCTAAATAAGCACTCCCATAACCGCCGTCAAAAGAAGTTACGTCTGCATCTGTCTGCTTAAAGATAGCGTGCTCCTTACTGGCTAGGGTAAGATCACAAACCACGTGCAAACTGTGCCCTCCTCCTACTGCCCAACCTGGAACCACAGCAATCACGGCTTTAGGCATAAAACGTATGAGGCGTTGCACTTCTAATATATTTAATCTATGGTATCCATCCTCACCTACATACCCCTCTTTTCCCCGAGCCTTCTGATCTCCACCAGAGCAAAAGCTATAAACTCCATCTTTAGACGAAGGACCTTCTGCAGAGAGTAGCACTACGCCGATGGAGGTATCCTCATTTGCGTCATAAAAGGCATCATACAACTCCTTGGTCGTATTTGGTCTAAATGCGTTACGTACCTCTGGGCGATTAAATGCTATTCTTGCTACGCCGTTGCTTTTCTTATAGGTAATGTCTTTATAATCTTTGGCTGTTTGCCAGTTAGGCTTTTCCATTTTATCTTATTTTAGACAAAAATAATTCATTATATCTAGAACGATGAAAAAAGTCCTGCTGACTGTTATTGCTTTTTTTGCTTTCGCGAAAGCGTACTACGCACAAGAAACCACCGCTCCCTATATATTTACCGATACCATAAACCTAGCTACCACTCCTGTCGTGAGTCAGGGAATTACTGGAACCTGCTGGAGTTTTTCTACCTCATCGTTTTTAGAAAGTGAGATTATACGTCTCACAGGAAAAACGGTAGATCTATCAGAAATGTATACTGTAAGAAATACCTATCCTATCAAAGCAGAGAATTATGTTATGAGGCAGGGTAAAGCTCAGTTTTCTGAAGGAGGGCTTGCTCACGATGTGATAAATAGTATAGCCGATTATGGCCTAGTACCCTTAGCTGCTTATACAGGTCTTGCACCTGTAGAAAGTAAACATAATCACGCAGAAATGGTTGCCGTTGTAAAGGCAATGCTCGATACATACATAGAGAATCCGGGAAGAGAACTAAGCCCAAAATGGAAAATAGCTGTAGACAAAGTCTTGGATGTATATCTGGGAGAAACTATTCTCACTTTTGAGTTTAATGACAAACAATACACTCCTCAAAGTTTTGCTAAAGAATATAAGATTGAGCCAAAAAACTATGTTACACTCACGTCTTTTACCCATAAACCATTTTACAGCCCTTTTATTTTAAATATTCCAGATAATTTTTCTAACGGTGAGATGTTCAATGTACCGTTAGAGGAATTTATTGGGAATATAGATAACGCACTAGAAAAAGGATATACCGTAACCTTAGATTGCGACGTAAGTGAGAAGACCTTCTCTTCTAAACACGGTGTGGCAATTGTACCTGCAACAACTGAGAATGAAATGCTTTCTGTTTTGGGTCCCGAACCAGAAAAGAATATAACCCAAAACTACAGGCAACAAGAATTTGAAAACTACAACACTTCAGATGATCATTTAATGCACATCACAGGCAAAGCGATTGATCAAAATGGCACCACCTATTACAAAGTAAAAAACTCTTGGGGCACAGCGTCTCATCGTACCAAATATGATGGATATATCTATATGAGCGCTGCATACTTAAAATTGAAGGGCATATCTATTCTTTTACACAAGGATGGCCTTATGAAAGAAACCTTTAAACGAATGGATACGTAAACAATTGCTGCTCAAAGGCGATCAAATGCATCGATTGCCGGATGAGATGCTTATGCTTGATAATTGATCACCTTAAAGTACTGCCTGTATATAGTAGGTTTTATTCTTAATAAATTTGCCCCGTATTTAAGGAAAACATATGAGAATCAATGAACTGGACATTTTTAAAGAGGCTGATACGGTATACCACACTGACTTTGGCACGCTAGTGATCTTTAAAAATTTTCTAGTCGCAGAGCTTAAAGAAGGGGTTTTAATGGATGAAGCAAACTATCTAGGAATGTCAGAAATTCTTAAAGCACATTACGGCCATCTTGAAAGCTTTGGATATATATCAAATCGAATTTTTAGCTATGCACTAATGCCTACGGTACTCGAGCAAGCTAGAAGTATCATAAATGCAGACATTCAGATCGCGATAGTCAATTATTCAGAGTTAAGTAAGCGCTCTGCAGAATATGAGAAAAACTTCTTCCCTTATAACACAGAACTATTTGAAAATCTTGATAATGCTCTGAACTGGATTCAAGAGAGCTTTCCTAATTATAACTAAAATATGCAGGAAGTGTATTTGGGATACATTTACTCTATACTATGAATCCCATCTTCTTTAATTAAAATTTTACGATCTCTATAAAGCGTACCTATTGCTTTCTTAAAACTTTTTTTACTGAGACCCAATTGATTTTGAATATCGACAGGGTCAGACTTATCGTGTAGCGGCAAGAAGCCATCATTTGCCTCTAATTCTTCGTAAATATACTGAGCATTAGGTTCAATGCTTTTATAACCCTCCTCTTGAAGAACAAGGTCTATTTTACCATCTGTCCTGATTTTCTTAACCCAAGCCTCCAGCTTATCTCCCGTACGTATATCTTCAAAAATATCTTCTTTATAAATAAGTCCTTTATATTTTCCGTTTACGATAGCGTTTGCTCCCCTATCTGTGATATGGGAAATAAGGATATTAACTTTGTCAAATTTTGCAAGCTCAACGTTATCATTATTGAGGTACTTCATTGTCTTACTCGTTGCCGCAAGACGGTTAGTCTTCTCATCCAGGTACATATAGACTATATACCAGCTCCCCTCTTTCATAGGTCGTGCCTGTTGGGCAAATGGCACAAAAAGTTCTTTTTCAAGACCCCAGTCTAAAAATGCTCCTACGTTATTTACCGACGTACATCTCAGGTATCCAAAATCATTGAGCTCAATAAATGGCTTCAAGGTAGTTGCGACGGGTCTTTCTTCGTGATCTAGATAAACATATACCAGTAATTCATCCCAGATCATATATTCTTCTGGAACATATTTATTAGGGAGTAACACATCGTCTCCATCTTCATTAGATAAGAACAGACCAGGCTCGGTCTCTCTATCTATTCTCATTGTATGGTATTTTCCTATTTCTAACATAACATAAATTATTGAAGCAAAAATACAATTACTTAAAACAAAAAACGCTCTGGCATAGAGCCAAAGCGTTTTTCTATACTATTATAAAATGTCTATTTATAAACAGACTCTTTCTTAAAATGCTTTGTAAGCATATAGTAAACTACTGGACGGTACTTAGAACGATTAGACTTTCCATAAGTCTCGATTACGCTATTGATAGCACCATCAAGGTCTTGGCTCTCGCTCAATCCTAATTTCTTCTTTAAGAAATTGTTTTTTACAGTTTCAAGCTCACTGGCCTGACCAGATACAGTAGCTGCGTCCTTGTTGTAAATAGATGGTCCACATCCTATCGTTACCTTAGTAAGAAGATCCATATCTGGAGTCATTCCACACTTGTTCTTAAGATCATCAGCATACTTTGCGATGAGTTCGTCTCTTTTGCTCATAATTACGTAGTTACTTGTTGTTTTTAAATTTGTTTACTCCTTAAAGATAAGCAAAATCTTAAAACATTCTTAATTTTTTACGTAATGAACTTAAAGTAATCTAGCAGTACCTCATCATTTATTTTACGTGGCGTAAATATTTCCAATAAAGTAGGTTGTTGTTGAGATGTATATAATTCTGCTTTCGCGAAAGCGCACTCATCTTCATCCTTTGCAGTAAGGTATCTATACCCGTACATTTCACACAACTGCTTAGCGGTAAGGGTATGGGTAGTTTCGAAAAAAGTATCAAAAACCTCGGTGTTCTTATCTCTGTTTGGCAAGATCCTAAAGATGCCTCCCCCATTATTATTGATGACTATTATCTTTAGATTTTTAGGGGTATAGTTGTTCCATAGCGCATTACTGTCGTAAAAGAAGCTCAAATCACCGGTAATAAAAGTTGTGGGAAGACCGCTTGCCACTGCAGCACCTATAGCCGTACTCGTACTGCCATCTATACCGCTTGTGCCCCTATTACAATAAACCTTGAAGGTTTTATTTACGTCAAAAAGTTGTGCATATCTTATGGTACTGCTATTCCCTAGTTGCAGCATCGTATGATCTGGAATTCCATTAAGGATAATATCAAAAGCCTTAAAATCGCACCACGGCATCTGATCCAGATATTTGGTATGTAAGATATCCCTTCGGCTGCGCACATGGAGCCAGGTGTTTTGATAAGCAGATGTTACACGTTCCGTTTGCTTAAAAAACGACGTTAAAAAATAATTTGTTGCTACCTCAAAATGTCTATTGAGACAAAAATAGGTGTCGTAGGCTTTTTTAGGATCTACGTGCCAGTGCTGTTGGGGTTGGTAGTTGCGTAGAAATGCTTTTATTTTTTTAGATACGACCATCCCTCCAAAGGTCAATAGGATTTCTGGTTGCAGATCTTTGAAGCCTTGCTCATCCAGTGACCCTATAATATTATCGATTCTCGTAAAAAAATTAGGGTGGTGCACATTTGATGTGGTCTCGGTAAAAACAACGACACTACTATCTTCTCCTAGCTTATCCAGAAATGCTTGAGAGATGCTATGAGGCACTTGAACACCGATAATAACCATTTTACGCTTTGCTTGATTCCAAGCATCTGCATAAGGTTCTATATCCTTATCATTCAATTCTTGCTGTGCGCTATGAGGATGGATTTCTATGGGTGCAGGTATCACCTCCTCTGTCATTTCGTACAACGGCTCATAAAAGGGAACATTAATATGAACGGGACCTTGGTTTTCTATGGAAATGTTAAGAGCTTTATTAATCTCTTGGTCATTGTGACGATGACTTTCTTTTATTTTCTGTAAGACTTTTGGATCTCTTATCTCTTCAGAAGGGACTACCTCACTATACAGATTAGCCGAATACAAGATATGGTTCTCAAAAACATTCTTTTGTCTTATGGTCTGCCCATCACCTACGTCAATACGCTCTATAGGTCTATCTGCACTAAGGATTACTAATGGAATATCACTGTAAAAAGCCTCTGAAATCGCCGGATAATAATTGAGGAGCGCACTTCCCGATGTACACACCAAGGCCACTGGTCTGCCCTTTTGCTGGGCTATTCCCAATGCAAAGAAAGCGGCACAGCGCTCATCTACGATGCTGTAAGCCGTTATTTTAGGATTTTTAGTAAATTCTATGGTAAGAGGCGCGTTGCGTGAACCTGGCGAAATAACCACTTGATCAATGCCCTTAGAAAGGCAAAGTCTCACGATAGATTGTGCTACGGGAATTTTTGAGTGCGTCATTGCTATAGCAAAAATACGATAGCTAGAATGAATAAAACAATGACAGATACGTCATAATCATAAAATTTACTCCGTGATCAACTCACTCACAAATTCTTCAAACTCCTGCTTAAATTCTGAGTATTTTGTTCCTGTCGCAGTACCGTTATATCCGGTATGAATGCGCCGTACCTTTCCTGTTTTATCTGTAACAATCATTGTGGGATAACTGAGTATGTGATTGAGCATCGGTAATTTCTCCTGGGCTTCTTTTTTATCTGATGATCCATATTGTGCGAGCAGTATCGGGTACGGGATTTTTAATCGTTCCTGCAATCTCTTAATTGCTTTAAAGGCATCTTCCTCCGTCTTTGCATACTCAAAAGCCAGGGATACTACTTTCAAATCAGGAGAGGGATGCTCCCTTAGGTAATCTGTAAGAAATTTTGACTCTTCTAGACAGTTTGGGCACCACGTACCCATTAAGGTGGTGATTACCACTTTGTCTTTAAATTGCTCATCTTCAAGAGATATGATTTGTCCAGCAGCATTAGGAAACCCGTACGTAAACGTATCATATCCTTCTTTTAGATAGGTTAAACCATTAGCATCTGGCAGCTCATAGGTCTCATTCCTTACCGCTCTAAAAGGTTCTTTCCAATGGTTACCACTATAGAAGTACCCCGTCAAAGTGCTGTCTGTAGCCGTAGCCGTAAATAGAAATGCGTGAGCCCCGTCAAAGGTAGATAACCGTAGTTCATTGCCTTTTATCGCTCCTTCCAGATACCTATAATCTCCAGTGGTAGTTCTAAAAGTACCCGTCACTTTCTCGCCCTCTTGTTTAAAAATACCCTTAGCAATATACCGCTCATCTGGCGAGTCTGGACTAAATACTGTCTCATAACTCCCCGTAATATTTTTTGCGCTTTCGCGAAAATTTGAGTTCTCAGAGCAATTAAAGTTGGATGAAATAAATCGCTCTGAAATGCCATATTCCATCACAAAGGGCACTACCCTATCTAGGCTCGGCTTTATAAACGTACCTTCAATGCGCTCATCAGTTGTAAATCTGCCTGTAAAAAAACCTTCAAAAACCGGCGTTTGAATGTTGATACTATCTCCTGTTATGGAAATTTCATCTACGGTTATTCTTTCTTCGGCGTTAAATATGGTTAGGGTTCCGTCTTCTTCAACTTCAAAATTAAAAGGTAATTCTTGACCCTCTTGTACGATAAGGGAAGATCGCCATACACCTGTTTTGAGTGAATGTGTCACATTTTCGCACGAAAGTGCACAAATACTGAGAACTACGAGTAACATATACTTCATAAGGATTGTTAAAAAACAGTAGTCGTAAAGTATGAAAAAACACTACAAAAAAGGGGATACTTAGTATATTTGTGCTCTTAAAAAAAACCGAATGAAAATTTCATACAACTGGTTAAAACAGTTCATAGAGCTAGATTGGGACGCGAATAAAACAGGGGAACTCCTGACAGATTTGGGTCTTGAAGTAGAAGGTATAAACGTGTACCAAAGCGTGAAGGGAGGTCTGGAAGGGATTGTGATAGGGCACGTTCTCACCTGTGAGCAGCATCCTAATGCAGATAGACTTAAGATTACCACGGTAGATATAGGCGGCGATGCACCTTTACAGATAGTTTGTGGCGCTCCTAATGTTGCTGCAGGACAGAAAGTACCCGTTGCCACTATAGGGACTACCCTCTATACTGCTGAAGGCGAGGCGTGGACCATCAAAAAAGGGAAGATACGCGGGGAAGAATCTCACGGAATGATCTGCGCCGAAGATGAGATAGGTTTAGGGAAAGGACACGAAGGAATTATGATACTTGATAGTGACCTTAAGGTAGGAACTCACGCTTCTGAGGTTTTTAATATAGAAAACGATCAAGTTTTTGAAATAGGTCTTACCCCAAACAGAGCCGATGCTATGAGCCATTGGGGAGTTGCTAGGGATCTGCGCGCAGGCCTTTTACAGCACGAGGTCAATAGAGCCCTTATCACACCCTCTACCTCTTCTTTTAAGATAGAGAATAGAATTAATAAAATTTCTGTAGATGTACTAGACGGTATAAGAGCACCTCGCTATGCGGGCGTAGTGATAAGCGGTCTCAACGTAGGAGACTCTCCTTCTTGGTTACAACACAGACTTAAAGCCATAGGCCTTTCCCCTATTAACAATGTAGTGGATGTCACAAACTATGTGTTACACGACCTGGGACAGCCATTACACGCTTTTGACCTTGCTAAAATAAGTGGGAATAAAGTAGAAGTAAAGACATTAAAGGCGGGAACAAAATTTGTCACCCTAGACGGTGTCGAGCGAGCGCTGCACGAAGACGATTTAATGATATGCGATGCCGAGAAGCCTATGTGTATTGCTGGAGTATTTGGCGGGCAACATAGTGGTGTTACAGAAGATACAACTGCCGTTTTTTTAGAAAGTGCATATTTCGATCCCGTTTCTATACGTAAAACTGCAAAGCGCCACGGTCTTAACACAGACGCCTCTTTCCGCTTTGAGAGAGGAATTGATCCGAATATTACCGAATATGCCCTCACTAGAGCAGCTATCTTACTTTTGGAAGTTGCCGGTGGGGAGATCACATCAGACATTGTAGACATCTACCCTAAGAAAGTTGAGGACCAACAAGTATTCTTAAATTTTGAAAAAGCAACTAAACTCATAGGGGAAGAATTACCTAAGGATGTCATCAAAGGGATCCTGATGTCTCTAGAGATAAAAATTAATAATGTTACTGAAAGTGGGATAGGAATGACCATTCCCGCCTACCGCAATGATGTGACTAGAGAGGCAGATGTTATAGAAGAAATCCTTAGAGTTTATGGATATAATAAGATAAAATTTGGCAATAAGCTCAATGCGACAGTAGCAACTACCTCAAGATTTGAAGATCACAAAATTACAAACGTGATTGGGAATCAGCTGGCGGCGTTAGGGTTTTATGAGATGATGGCAAATAGCCTCACCACCCCATCGTATGCCTCTCATTCTGAAAATCTAAAGGAAGAGCATCACGTAACAATGCTCAATCCCTTAGGAAAGGAGTTAAGCGTACTAAGACAGTCTATGCTTTTTTCAGGATTAGAAGCTATTTCGTATAACATAAATAGGAGAAGATCTGATATTAAATTCTTCGAATTTGGAAAAACCTATCATAATTATGAGAGCAATAGACAGGAAGATAAACACCTTGCACTTTTAATAACTGGTAACAAAACAGACGAAAGCTGGACAAATGCCCTTACCCCTACTACCTTTTATTATCTCAAAGGGGTGGTGACCTCTATTTTAGAAAAGTTAGGGATTCATAGAACCAGAACAGCTACTGTAAAAAATGATGTCTTTGCTGATGCGACTGCATTATCTTTTGGTAAAACGACACTAGTCACCTATGGTGCTGTAAAGAAATCCATACTTAAGAAATTTGACATTTCTCAGGACGTGTTTTATGCAGACTATCATTGGGATGCTATCCTAGAAATTGCTGCTCGTACTGATGTGAAGTTTAAAGATATTCCTAAGTATCCAGCGGTGCGTAGGGATTTTGCATTACTTCTCGATGATCAGGTAAGCTTTGATGAGATATCATCTATTGCAAAGCAAACAGAAAAACAACTGCTTAAGGATATCAACCTCTTTGACGTTTATCAAGGTAAAAATTTGCCAGAAGGAAAGAAAAGTTATGCTGTAAGTTTCTTACTACAGGATGAAAATAAAACACTCACGGATAAACAAATAGACAAGGTGATGTCAAAAATGCAAGCGAGGTTTGAAAAAGAACTGGGTGCATCATTGAGATAGCATCAAATTCATTTGTAACAAATTGGGATGGGATTATTATTTCTATTTATAGATTTAATTATTGTAATCCCGATTTTTTGTTTTTAACATTAGTGAGGTATTTTGTCTAAGAGTTTATTATAATGTGCTGCTCAGCGTTTTAACTTGATTATTTGTACTTCTTTAGTTATCTTTCAAAGAAAAAGAAAAATGCTATTAACTCGTACAAACCTTCACGATAAGTTGTTGCGTGAGCGCAGCAATAGTGGTCAGGGAGAAGATATTCTTGATCAGGTACACAAGATTTTTGAAGAAGACCGCTTTCGCGAAAACGAAATCCTAAAAACGCTTCAAGGTGCTGCCGAAATCAAGTCAAACCAGTTTGACTTTGATCAACTTGATACTAAGAGAATCTTTCACATTAAACAAATTGAAAAAATTTGTATTGATTATAGATTACGGTTTTTAGATACCAAATACTTCAAAGGCAAATATCCTCATCAAGCTCTTGATGAGATCAAATATTTAGAAAACAAGCACAATACTGAGCTGGATGGTTTTAAAATCATTGCACCTTCCATTATGTTTGTTTTAGAGAAGGCAGATGATCCGCTTTTATTTGCTCCTATGGGGAATGGGTATTTTTACCTAGTCCACAAGTGGGGAAATGATCTAGGACCTTTTAGAAAAATCCTATCTTGGTTCTTTAAATCTTTTGAGAATTTAGTGGTTGGGATCGTGTTAGCGAGCTTGGTTGCAACGCTCCTTGTTCCAGACGGACTTTTTACAAAAACTCAAGACTTTTCTCAAGATATCATGGTTTTTTTCTTTATGTTTAAGTCCATAGCCGCAGTAGTTCTTTTTTACGGTTTTGCCGCTGGAAAGAATTTTAATAAGGCGATATGGAACAGTAAATACGATAAAACAAGATAATCAATGAATATAATCCCAGAATCTGAGTATGACCGTGTTCATACGGGCTCCATTATTACCGTAAGACATCTTAAAAAAATTCTGGAGGAAAATGATATACCCTCCATCATAAGGGATGATGGAGAGAGCGCTATAAGAGGTGGTTTTGGTGCGATACACGGTGATTATGCACTTTTATTTGCTCATAAAAAACATCTTATCAAAGCGAAACACCTTATCGCTTCATCTTTAGAAAACTTTGATGAACATACGGTTTCCGAGCAAGAATTAGAGCGCCTATCGGTATCTGACACCAGTGAAGAGGCTGAAAAAAACAGGAAATTAACATCCAAGAACAGCCCTAAGAGATCTACGGGTAACCTTCTTCTCAATTTGGGGATAATTATATATTCTCTCTGGAGATTATATCCTTTGACGCAAGGGGAGCAGCTGCCAACGTGGCGTATCGTTTTAAGTGGGAGTCTTATCCTCATTTGTGGAATTGCGTTAGTAAACCATTTTAGGAAACGTTAGGATTAAATCTATCCGTACATATGAAGGCAATAGTACGGGTCAAACCCAATAATCCAATAACCCAAAACTCGCGTTTTAATTCTCATTGGACAGGCGGTTTGAGCCTCTTTTAAATTACTGAGATACAGACCTCCTGCTCTCAACGACCACACTTATTAAAATAAGCGCTCCTCCAAGAACCGTACGCCAGCCAGGTATTTCAGATAAAAACAGGATTCCGAGAATAATCCCATAAATGGGTTGTACACTGCTCATAAGACTGGCCGTGGTGACCGAAAAATTCTTAAAACTCATTAAGAATAAGGTATGCCCCACTGCTGTTGTCACCAGTGCTAGAATTGTAATATAGGGTAGTTGTTGCTCAACCCCATCTAGATCATAAAAGAAGTAGGCAGGAATCAGCACAATACCAATGACCAATACCTGATACCACATTACTACCGAGCCATTATAGGTTGTGATCTTAGTCTTTACAATAAGGTTACGACCAGCATAGCAAATAGCAGAAAAAACTCCAAAGAGAATTGCTACGAAATAATCGTTCTCCATACTAAATTCTGGAGCGAGAAGGTAGATACCTAACAAGGTTAGCAAACCTAAAAGTAAATGAGTCCTACTAAATGTTGTTTTCAAAAAAAGAGGTTCCATCAGGCTTGTAAGAACTGGGTATGTAAAGATGGAGAGCATCCCAATTGCGACATTTGATAACTGAAGGGAGTAGAAATAGGTAACCCAATGCAAACCCATTAATATCCCAGAAGCAATTATTGGTAGTACATCTTTTTTAAGAAGTACAAAAGAATACGTTCTCCATTTGATAAAAATCCCAAGGAATATGACCGCTCCTACTGCCCTAAGCCCTATGGTAAGCATAGGAGGTAGCGCTATATACCTCCCCAATACTCCAGAAGTACTGATGAGTAGCATTGCCAAATTAATTTTGAAAATAGGATTATTCATACACCTATCTAATCAACCCAAGGGCCTTCTCCTTTATTACTTGAGAAACGGGCTTATTCTCGATTTTACTCTCAAGCCAAGAAAGTAAATCGAGGTATAAAAATGCTCTTCGCTCATACGGGTCATTCTCATATTTTTTAAGGGTAGTATGGAGTTTCTTAAACTCCGTTTTAAGTTCGTGAGGATAGATGTCACCTAGGTTTCTTACAAATTTTATCATCTCTTTTTGCACTTCGTGCAGATCATCCATTTTTATGAGAAACTTATAGGTATTTAAAAGCAATGATTCTAAGTGGTAATCCTTCCCTGCCTCGTAATGAGCAACGAGATTTAAGATTCTAGCAAAACAAGCTAGGTCCTCGTTAGTCTTAAGCGATTTAGAGTTTATTATTTTGGAGCAATACTCTATACACTTCAAATTCTCCCCTGCCCCAAAATAAAGACTTGCAATTTTATAGTAGAAAACCATCACGTGATGCTCATCTATCCTAAATTTTGGAGACTTTAAACCACTTATCACCTCACTCACCAACGCGTCTCCATTTTCAAAATTACCCATCATAAACCGATGGTTAAATCGGTTACTGTTCGTATATAAAAACAGTAAGGTCTCGAGGTTATCTGCCTTAGGGAAATTTTCATTAGCGCGAAGCCCCTCTAGCTTTTCAAGGGCTTTTTTAAATTTTGACTCGTGTTTTAAGTAAAATAGAGATTCGAGCAAGTAGTGAATACCTTTGAGATAAAAAACAGGATTTTGCCTGATCATCAGGGGATTTTCATCAAATAAGCGCACCCATCTATCTGAGTATTTATAGGCAGATAGAAAATCTTGAATCAAAAAACTATACCAGAGATGTGCTTTATAGGACCACAGCTTTTCGCGGAAGCTTAAGAGTTCATACTTATAGTTAGGTAAATGAGATTCAAAATATGTTGTAATGGTCTGCTTCTCTGCTTCACTTTTTGCATACCCTGTTTTGAGCATAATGCTGTACAGCTGCAAAGAGAGATTGCTTAATTTACTGGTAATAACGTTTTGCTCACTGAGCTCTTTTGCCTGTATGGCAAGCTCATCTGCTCGTGAAGAAATACTTCGGGTAATGTATTGAGTTTCTATTACCTTTTCAAGTTCTACAATCTCATAGGCCACATTTTTTTCTTCATTTTCTAGAGCCATTGTCTTGGCCTTGTCTAAAAGTTTAAGGCTTTGCTTATAAAGCCCTTTCTGATAGAGAATGGTGGCAAAATCTAATTGCTCCCGTATCTGTACGCGTATATTTTGATGGGCTGGAGTGAGTCGTAAGCTTACTAATAGCTGCTTGTAAAGATGTGCTTTTAGGTTAGAGAGCTGGGTTTTTGTGACAATTCCAGATTTTAAGATTGCTTCTTCGTCATAGGTTTTGAGCTTATCCATAAACTCAAAGAGCTGTAAAAACTTTGCGTTACTGTTGCCGCCTAATCTTCCCACATACAGTTTGAACTGCCGCTTCTCACTTTTGTGCAATGACTTTATTAAAATAAAAAGCGAATCGCTATTATCATTAAGCGTTGTAATGATTTTCCTCATAAAACACTGAAAATGAATTATTTAATAGTTCTATAATAGACGTTGATATCGTAACCGCTTTCGCGAAAGCGTACCTATAACCATACACAAGGTATAAATTCGTACGTAAAAGTATGCTATGCAAAACGACAAAGTTCAGATTTTTGATACTACCCTACGCGATGGCGAGCAGGTACCTGGATGCAAATTAGATAAAAAAGAAAAATTAGCTATTGCAGATAGACTTGATCATCTAGGGGTCGATGTGATAGAAGCTGGTTTTCCTATTTCCAGTCCGGGAGATTTTACCTCGGTTGTAGAAATATCAAAACTCGTCAAAAATGCGACGGTGTGCGGTCTCACTAGAGCTGTGGAAAAAGACATTGAAGTAGCAGCGCAGGCATTAAAATATGCTAGAAGGCCTAGAATACATACTGGGATAGGTACTAGTGAAAGCCATATGAAATTTAAGTTTAACGCGACTCCAGAACAAATTATAGAACGCGCCGTAAAAGCAACCACGTATGCAAAAAACTTTGTAGATGATGTTGAATTTTATGCCGAAGATGCAGGCCGAACCGATAATGCCTATCTAGCAAAAGTCCTAACCGAGGTGATAAAAGCTGGAGCTACCGTTCTCAATATACCTGATACCACAGGCTATTGTTTACCAGAAGAGTATGGTGCAAAAATCAAATATTTAAAGGATAATGTAAAGGGGATTGAAAATGTCATCATCTCTTGTCACTGCCATAATGATCTGGGACTTGCAACAGCCAATAGTATTGCAGGGGTCATCAATGGAGCGAGACAAATAGAATGTACTATCAACGGTATAGGAGAGCGTGCTGGAAATACGTCACTTGAAGAAGTGGTAATGATATTAAAACAACACCCGCACCTTCATCTTAATACCGATATCAATACAAGATTGCTCTATGACACAAGCCGTATGGTGAGTGAAAAAATGGGTATGGTCGTACAGCCCAATAAGGCAATAGTAGGGGCAAATGCCTTTGCTCACAGCTCCGGCATACATCAAGACGGGATGATTAAAAATCGTGAGACGTATGAAATCATTGATCCTGCAGACGTAGGGGTCACAGAAAGTGCCATCGTTCTTACTGCCCGTAGTGGGCGCGCTGCCCTTGCCTATAGATCCAAAAAAGTAGGATATGAGCTTACCAAAAAACAACTAGATGCTGCTTATGAGCAATTTCTAAACGTGGCAGATAGACAGAAAGAAGTGAAGGATGATGACATCCATAGAATTATGGAAAACATACATTTGAGAGCGGGAGCATTAGCTTAAAAAGTAGCAATTAGAAAATCGAAAGCGGAGGTTTCGATACGCTTTTCAAAAATAAGCTACGCTCTTTTGAAAACCACTCAACCGCCTTCCATAAGACAATTTTATAATCTCAGGGATTCCTTGTTTTTAGTTTTTGTAAAAGGAGAACTACATAAGCATCGGACACTACCGTAAGGGATGAGATGAATTAAACGCAACTCGCAACGGCGAGCAGAACAATGAAAGGAAAAACACTATTTGATAAGGTATGGGATGCTCACGTGGTGACAGAAGTAGAAAATGGGCCTCAGGTACTTTATATCGATAAGCACTTAATACACGAGGTTACGAGTCCGCAGGCTTTTAATGAGCTTGAGGAACGCGGTATTCCCGTGGCAAGACCAGATCAGATAGTCGCGACGGCAGACCATAATACGCCTACAGAAAATCAGCATCTGCCGGTTAAGGATGTACTATCACGCAACCAGCTCGAGCAACTTTCTAAAAACTGTAAGAAACACGGTATCACACTCTATGAGCTAGGTCATAAATACAATGGTATCGTACACGTGATGGCTCCAGAACTTGGCATCACCCAGCCAGGAATGACGATGGTTTGTGGTGATAGTCACACCAGTACCCACGGAGCTTTTGGCACCATTGCCTTTGGGATAGGCACGAGCCAAGTAGGGCAAGTTTTTGCCAGCCAGAGCCTCTTACTCAATAAACCTAAAAGTCTACGGGTGAATGTAAACGGAACGCTCAACCCTGGCGTTTTACCCAAGGATGTTATTTTATATGTGATTTCAAAACTTGGCACTAACGCGGGTACTGGCTATTTCTGCGAGTATGCCGGAAATGTCTTTGAAGAGATGTCTATGGAGGGCCGGATGACCGTTTGCAATATGAGTATTGAGATGGGCGCCAGAGGCGGTATGATTGCCCCGGACCAAACCACCTTTGATTATGTAGAGGGAAGAAAATATGCTCCAGAGGGATCTCAGGAAGATGAGGATTCTGCTTTCGCGAAAGCGGTAAACTATTGGAAAACGCTGCCTACTGATGAAGATGCCATTTTTGACAAAGAGTACCATCTGGATGCCGAAGACATAGCTCCTATGATTACCTATGGAACGAACCCTGGGATGGGAATAAAGATTAATGCACATATTCCAGAGAAAGGCGATATGACCTTTGACAAAGCGCTGGAGTATATGAACTTTAAGCGTGGCTCTCAACTTCTCGACACCCCAATCAACTATGTGTTTATAGGAAGTTGCACAAACTCCCGTATAGAAGATTTTAGGGTAGCTGCGGCTTACGTAAAAGGAAAACAAAAGGCGCCTAATGTAAATGCCTGGCTCGTACCAGGATCACAGCAGGTGGCACAACAACTTAAGGCCGAGGGCCTAGAAGAAGTGTTTGAAGAGGCTGGGTTTGTCTTAAGACAGCCCGGCTGTTCAGCCTGTCTAGCGATGAATGATGATAAAATACCCTCTGGGGAATACTGCGTATCTACTTCCAATAGAAATTTTGAAGGCAGACAGGGACAGGGCGCGAGAACGATACTTGCCTCCCCTCTCGTTGCCGCAGCTACTGCGATAGAAGGTAAAATAGTGGATATTACTAAAGAGCTCGTATAATGGAAAAATTTACAACACTCGTGAGCACGGCGGTGCCTTTACCCATAGAAAATATAGATACCGATCAGATTATCCCAGCGCGTTTCCTTAAAGCAACGGACAAAAAAGGTTTTGGAGATAACGTATTTAGAGACTGGAGATATGACAAGCAGGGCGCACTGGTGGCTTCATTCCCACTCAATAACCCTCAGTATGCTGGCGCAAAGATTCTGGTTGCTGGAGATAACTTTGGTTGCGGTTCTAGCCGTGAGCACGCGGCCTGGGCGCTTGTGGGTTACGGATTTAAAGTGGTCATCTCTAGCTTTTTTGCAGACATTTTTAAAGGGAATGCTCTCAATAATGGACTCTTACCTATCCAGGTGACTCCAGAATATCTAAAACAGCTTATGGCGGGAATACAAGAAAACCCAGCAATTCCTATCACCATAGATCTAGAGAATGAATATATGGAGACCGCTTTCGCGAAAGCGGAATTTGAAATAGACCCCTATAAAAAAGTATGTATGATAAACGGGTATGATGACATTGACTTTTTATTGAGTCAGAAATCTGCCATTGAGTCATTTGAAAAAGAAAGGGTAAGGTTTTAAGTACCCAAAAGAATTAAAATAACAGTATAACACGTGCGGATGAGAGTTCCGCTTTCGCGGAAATTTTATATGGATTACAACATAGCAATAATACCAGGAGATGGCATAGGTCCAGAAGTAACGGCGCAGGCAATAAAGGCGCTTGACGCTATTGCAGACGAGTTTGGACACCGTTTTACCTATACCACAGCACTTATGGGTGCATGTGCGATAGATGAAACTGGGAACCCCCTACCCGAAGAAACCATAGAGATATGTGAGCAATCTGACGCTATACTCTTTGGAGCCATAGGACATCCTAAATATGATAATGACCCATCTGCAAAGGTAAGGCCAGAGCAAGGACTGCTCAGACTGCGCAAGAGCTTAGGGCTTTTTTGTAATGTGCGGCCTGTAAAGGCATATGAACAACTCATTGATAATTCCCCACTGAAGAGAGACATCATATCTGGAGCAGATATGACCATCTATCGCGAACTTACAGGTGGAATCTACTTTGGAAAAAAAAGTATCAGTGATGATGGTCTGGTGGCATCAGACGGTTGCACCTATTCTGTAGAAGAGATTTCCAGAATTGCCCATCTCGCCTTTGTGGAGGCTGGAAAACGAAGAAACAAATTGACGCTCGTTGATAAAGCAAATGTACTGGAGACTTCTAGACTATGGCGTAAGACAGTTACGGAGATAAGTAAAGAATATCCAGCGGTAGCATTGGATTTTCTCTTTGTAGATAATGCTGCGATGCAGATGATTCTAAACCCAAAACAGTTTGATGTGATTCTTACTGAAAATCTCTTTGGAGATATTATTTCTGATGAGGCAAGCGTGATAGGAGGTTCGATAGGCTTACTCGCATCTGCCTCTGTGGGTAAAGAGAATGCGCTTTTTGAACCTATACACGGCTCCTTCCCTCAGGCGACGGGAAAGGATATTGCAAACCCGCTGGCGAGTATCCTTTCGGCAGCGATGCTTTTACGACATCTCAATCTTTTAAAAGAGGCAGCTCTTGTGGAAGAGGCCGTAGAAAAATCCCTCGAACTCGGTTTTAGTACGGCAGATATCAAACCAGAAAATCCTTTTGGGACCTCAAAGGTAGGTGACTTTATTGCCGATTATATTCTTAACCCTGAGGACACTAATAGAAATTTTAAAAACATCCATACGGGACAAAGCACCATTATCTAAATAGCCAAACGCTCGTATACAATGCGATTATAAAGTAGCCATTTGTCTCAATTTGAGTCGTTCAACCCCGTAAACGGCTCGTTGGGCTAAAAGATTTGGCGTTACTTTTAATCTTTACTACTATTGCCCCGTAAAAAATAATTTATGGGGAGACTATTACTCTTAATCATATTTTTAGCGACAGTACAAGTTTCAGGACAATCTGAAAAGATCTTCTTTTCAGAATCCCTTGATATGCACTTGCCTTCCTACCTGCGCAAGGTAGAACGCTCTATTGCATTACGCCAGCAGGACTCTGTAAAGTTCCTTTTTGACGAACTGGTAGAAGAAAAACTTACGGGGACTATTTTAAATGACTTTAAGGCAAAGACTTTAAACAGAAAAGAGAGAAATCTCTCTGACTTTGAAAAACCTGCGCTACTCATCACCTACTCTAGCTGGAGAATAAACAGCAAAGGAGAGCAGGAAGCCATCAATGAAATTGCAAAGGAATACGGAAATGATATAGACATAATCCTACTTTTCTGGGGTGATACGCAAACTGTAAAATCCATTGCTAAAGGGTATCATCGCAATACAACCATCCTTCACGTAAATGATATGCAGAACGAGCATACCAGAATCATTAAAAACTTAAAACATTCGTTAGGGTTACCATTGGTATACGCTCTTACTTCAAATAAAGAGATTGTAGGTATCCAAAGACGGATATCTAATAAGATGAAAGAAGACCTTGAGGCCTCTTTTACAAAGAATCACGAATATCTCAACAATGCTGTGGTCGCGCTTTTAATAGAAGAAAATAAGGTGAGCGATGCTCCTTTTGTGGTTTCTAATTAGTTCTTTTTGTCCGCGTCAAATTCGCAGTAAAAAATACCTTTCTCACGTTTATTTTATTTAAATCACTTATTCCTCTAATGAATGAGTGATTTGTGGTGTGCTTTTTTAAAAAGTAACGATAACGCACCCATTTTGAGTTATTGTGTGAAGGTACATTTTGTAACGATAACGTGACAACTGGTGGGTCGTTATAATGAAGATTTTTGTATACTTGTTTTATACATACGGTGGCAGTCTGATTGGCTCCGGGGCTCGCATACTTAGAATGTAATGCCAAATCCAAGGCAAATGAAGATCAGGTCATGACCGCGCAGTCGTATGGCTCCGCTGCAAAATGGAAAGTATCAAAGGCTAGAGACACCCGCTAATAGAGAACATCTACTTAGATCAACCAATAGAGCAAGAATATTTTGCAGCTCCTTGCATTCATCCTCTCATTCGTACCTCATTCGTCGGTGATGGGACTTAATCAGACTGCCACAGGCCACTGCTCAAAAATGCCTTCAGGATCACAGCTAAATTATAGACCAATCAACAAGTGGTTGCAACCTGTGCATTCCTCTTAGTCGCTGCGCTCCTGCGTCGGATGCAGGAACTACAGCATAAAGCGAATGAGGCATTTTTGAAAGCTACCGTACGGCGGCTGGATCCACAAATCATTGTATATTTAGCAGAACAAAACAAGGGCCAAGGCAAAAGCAGATCAGCAAAATGCCGCACTCTCTTTATGCAGTGGCCTGTTGTAATGCATTTGCAAAAAAATATGAAGAATAAAAAACCAATTTATCTTTTAACACTACCTATATTGAATTTATTAGTGCTTCTGTTCATTTTAGAACTTAATGAAAGCTTAATTATTCTTCCTATTGCACTAGCATTGTTTTATCTCTCATATTCAATAAAAATCTCAAAAAAGTATAAGAATGAAGGACTAAATACTTTGTTCATTCTCTCTTACTTGGCAATATTATTTTTTCCGACATTTCACTTTATCGGCTACCAAATAAATGAAAATAACTATTATCTATCTGACTACTTAAAAGACTCTGCAAATCATAGATTAGAAGACGAAAACTCCACAATGAATACAATACTCTAAATTTTGAGATAGTTAAAAGTAGTCTAAGTAATGAGAACGATTCAACGCTTAATAAATCCGAATTCTTTAAGCTTAAAGAACTAAACTACTTAGATAGTATAAGGCTGTCTGGTGTAACGTATAAACCAATTTCTGACTCTACTTATAATTATTCAAAATACAAAATGGACACGGAGGAGGCGGATTAAAAAAATTTAATTTTGAACATAATGAAATATTGAAAAAAGCCTACAATCTATTTAACAGTTTTTAAAAACGATAATAAAATTAATATAATTTATTTCAAAAATAATACAATACGAAAGACATTTCAAAGCTATTTAAATGGTTACAATTCATTTTATGAATGATTCATTGAAGTTAAAAAAGAAATAGGGAGAGTGTAAACTGAACTCTGTCTGATTAAAATAATAGTTTATTTTTAATCAGATATTATGAGCACACAAGAACAACAGGATTTAGAGAAAAAAGCGCTGGAACAATTTATGTCTGGCAAGAGTCTTTTTGGAAAAGACGGAGCTTTTGCACCGATGCTAAAGAGTTTTATTGAGAAGGCACTTGAAGCTGAGATGGAAGAACATTTGGATGATGATCAGCGATCTAATGGCAACAAGCGCAATGGCAAGGGCAATTTTACAGTATTACTCTTAATAATGAGCATTTTTGAAAACAATCAAGAGTGGTTTCGGCTCTTTTGATATTGAAACGCCAGAAGATCGTCACAGTAGCTTCCAACCAGCAGCTGGTAAAAAATGCGATCAGAGCATACTGGCGGATAATCTGTCCGACAAAATCATTGGCCTTTATGGATTGGGAATGAGTTATAGAGACATCTCATCTCACATTAAGGAGATGTACGACACAGACATCTCACACACCGTACTTAGTCAAATCACAGATCGTATCATACCGGATGTCAAAGCATGGCAAAATCGCCCTTTGGAACCATTATACTGTATCGTCTGGTTAGACGCTATGCATTATAAGGTTAAGGTAGACGGCAAAATCCAGCACAAGGCACTTTACAATATCCTAGGTATAAATACCGAAGGTAGAAAAGAGATTTTAGGGATTTACCTTTCAGAAAGTGCAAGGAGCCTGGATAACTTTTGGCTACAGGTATTGACCGATCTAAATAATCGTGGGTTAAAGGATATTTTAATAGCTTGTACGGACAATCTAAAAGGGTTTACCAACGCTATTTTAAGTGTATTTCCAAAAACAGAAGTACAGCTATGTATCGTCCACCAGATACGCAACTCCCTGAAGTATGTTGCTTCAAAGGATCAGAAGGAATTTATGAGAGATCTCAAAGAGGTTTACAGAGCAGATAATAGGAGCATTGCAGAGGATCAGCTAGAACTCCTAGATCAAAAATGGAACTCCAAGTATCCTGTAGTTATACAAAGTTGGAAAAACAACTGGGAACATCTATCCCAATACTTTCAGTACACTGCTGAAATCAGAAAGGGATTATATATACCACCAATGCCGTAGAAGGCTATCTTCACAGTCTTGTTATACAGGTACGTAAGGTCACCAATAGTATTTAGACCAGTTTGTATCCCAGTTCCCAATGATAGAACAGATTTGGATATGACTTTGTAATAGACCTAAGCCATTTTACGGCTTTGATCTTGCTTCCTTTGAAGCTTCTGTACTTGTTCAATATCCATCCGATTAAACGATTGTGTAGGTAATAGAACACTGGTTGTAGGCTCCTACGACTTACTTTTCCATAATACTGGACCCAACCACGAATCTTGGGGTTCAGCAAGCTTGCTAAATCCTGTATCCCACGTTGGGTTTTGTTATGGAAAGCAAGTTTACGGAGTTCTCCTGTGATTCGAACTTTGGACCTTCGGCTCATTTTACAATCAAACTGAAGGAAGCCTCCGCCCTTTTTCAATCTGAACCTTATCGGCTGAAAACTGAAACCCAGAAAATCGAACTGTACAGGGTACCCTTTGAGGTCTCTGCCATCCTTTTTACAGTACACTATTTTGGTCTTTTCAGGATGTGCGGTCAGACCGCATTCTGTCAGACGTTCCTTTAGAACTGCAAGTGTATGGAAAGCTTCCTCACGGCTCCTGCAATGCACGATCAAGTCATCTGCATAACGCACCATCTTTACCAACGGATAGTATTTCTCCAGCCATTTGTCCACACAGTAATGCATATATAGATTAGATAGCAATGGGCTGATTACCCCTCCTTGAGGTGTTCCTTTGCCCGTGGATGTTATGACCGTTCCATCTTCTAGTATTACTGGAGCTTCCAGCCACCGTTTGATGTAGAGCAACACCCATTTCTCAGAAACATGGCGTTCCAAAGCATTCAACAGAAGTGATATGGTCTACATTCTCAAAGAATTCTTGTATGTCCAAATCTATCACCCAACTATATCGTAATACGTTTTGACGCACAATCTCAATAGCTGTATGTGCACTCCTATTGGGGCGGTATCCATAAGAGTTTTCTGAAAATATGGATTCCAACCTAGGTTCAAGGTACTGCTTTAACACTGGTTGTGCTATCCTAGCCCTTACAGTGGAACATCCAAAAGTCGAGTCTTGCCCCCTGCCTTTGGAATATTGACCCGCTTTACCGCAGGTGCAAAATAACTTCCTGATGCCAGTCTATTCCAAACCTTGTACAGTTCCTTGGAACGCACACTATCGAATTCCAATAGGCTCTGATGGTCTACACCGGCACTTCCTCTGTTTCTTTTTACCTTCTTGTAGGATTCCCACACCATCTCCTTGGTTATGGGGATCGACTTTGTCTGTTCTTTAAAAATCATCCTTACAATTTTAAGTTGTTCTTAAATTGAAACTGTATAACTGAAGTCTTCGTCCGCTCCATTACAGGAGTTTGACCATACAGCAACTTTATCCGCCACCTATGCGCTCATCAGTAATCGACTCACAGGTATTTCCTGCTTGTGTTTTCCTTTTCGCATAGCACATAAGCTTCCTGTGGTTCCACAATAAAGCCTGGATAGAGGTCATGCCCGCTTTATGACGGTTGCCGTATAGACATTAATTAGGTTCCCTCTACACTTATCCCTGATTCCTCGATATCAACAGGAATTACAACAACTGGTACTTGTCGCTGCACGCTAGGTTCACTTTCGCTCATCTCTTCTATCCCTACCTGACTATTTCAAATAGCCTTTTCTTCTATCGCTTCACACACCTTTGTTACCTTGGATGCGTCATAGAAGTGGTTTGATGAGTTTTCCTAAAAACCCTCATCGGAGGACCTGCCTCCATCTTTATTACAGCTTACACAGCACACATCGAGTAGACGGCTCTCCCCATAATTGAGGAGAGTGCGCCTCTCACACCACCGTATCCCGTTTCAAGAACGGGACAGGCTATACGGGTCTCGTATACGGCGGCTAATACCCCATCTTTCTAATTGCTCTTTACACCAATTAAAACTATTTCTTACGTTATCAAATGGCTACAACGTTTCTAGGGAATCGGTCACCCAATAACGAAAATTAATGCTCCATCTGGCATTTTAGAATAGAATACTTTCAATAAGAAACTTCAAAGATGCCCATACTGGACACACACCGCATATAAGCTATGGCTTGATCAGTCCACACTTGGAAAATCCTGCAGATTTTCGAAAGCCAGTTTTTATCAGGAAAGTCTGTGTTGAGACACGCCACAGCCATACAAACACAATGCCCATAATGTTGAAAAATACAAAAGTTATCAATTTGGTAACTTTTTTGTTATATTTGCGTCAAACAAATTGAAGTGAAAATATTTTCAAGAGGAAGGTTACGGGATTTTTGGGAAAGTCACGGTAACTGCGAATTACAATTGAAGACCTGGTATCGTGAAACTGAAAAATCAAATTGGTCATCTATTAATGACCTGAAATCGGAATATCCAAATGCGAGTATTTTAAAAGATAATCGGATTGTCTTTAATATTAAGGGAAATGATTATCGGCTGATTGTAAAATTCAATTTTGAGTACCAACTTGCGTGGGTACGTTTTATCGGAACGCACGCTGAATATGATAAAATTAACGCAAACGAAATTTAAGATGAATATTAAACCTATTAGAAACGAGGAAGATTACAAACAAGCACTGGAACGTTTAGAAGTAATCTTTGATGCTAAAAGAGGATCTGACGAAGGCGACGAACTTGAAATTCTTGCTATGGTTATTGACCATTACGAAACTGATCAATTTCCAATCGGAATGCCAGACCCAATTGCGGCCATTAATTTTAGAATGGAACAAATGGGATTAAAGCAAAAAGATCTGGTCGAAATGATTGGTTTCAAAACAAGTCGAAATAACAAGTTTCGAACTAATTTTAAAACGAAAAAATTAAATGTCAGACAGAGTTTAACTGAAGTTTTGATACAAGATTATTAAGCAATATTGCAGAAAGCACTGTGGCAGTTGAGTAGACGGCTCTCCCCATATTAAGAAGGGTGCGCCTCTCACACCACCGTATCCCGTTTCCACTACCGGACAGGCTATACGGGTCTCGTATACGGAGGTTCAATAATTAAACAGCTCGCTTATAGTATTCTATTAAACTGACATTGTAGGCTTCCCCATAAATAGGAAAGTTAATAATTCGTATTTACTAATTTTAAATTCAAACTGTCGCAATGAAAACAACCCTTTTTAAGCTAATTTTGATTTATAGTCATCATCTTAGGGTCTTCCTGATTCAGCAATGGTAAATACACCTTAAGAGCTTTTTCCAACAGCAATCAAAACCAAATTTTTACTCCTGCCTTCCGCTCGCCTACTCACAAAATATCCTTGTGGACTTTTTATGAGTTTATTTGCTACATTAGGTTCCCTAAAACACTACTTATCACACACTAATATGTTTCCCACTTGTAAACCACGCATATGAAAAGAATTTTTACGCTGATTTTTTGCTTACTTACACTTGTTGGGTATTCACAAACAAAAGAAATTCAAATCAAATTCATTGGGAATTGTGGACTGTATATGACTGATGGAACAACGAATATCTATACCGATTTCCCATATAAATCCGGAGCTTACGGTTATATGGAATTTGAAGAATCAGAATTAGATAGCGTTAAAGAGAACTCCATATTTATTTTCACTCATAAGCACGCCGACCATTACTCAAAAAAGAAGGTAAAAAAATACTGAAGGAGAAAGGCGGTCAAAAATATGGGGTTTCAAACCTATCGGAGTTAGAACGTTTAAATAAGAGCATCGAAGATTTTGAGATACAAGCGTTTAAAACCGACCATTCATTTTTCGGCATCCCATTCCGACATTATTCATACTTAATAACTTGGCACGGAAAAAGAATCTATCTGTCAGGGGACACTACCAATCCAGAAACCATTAACCAGATCAAAAATATTGACCTTGCCTTTGTGCCAAATTGGATGTTAGTAAATGCACAAGAGCAAGAAATTGAAATTGATGCAGAAATGATGGGTGTATATCATTTATATCCTCGACAAAATCCAACCATAGATAAAAATTATTATAAGGCAGAGAAGATACATCTGCTTTTATAGCAGGGCCAGATCATTCAGATTATATAGTAAGCGAAAGATTTGCGTTTGACGCTAATAACCTGAGTATAAAAGACCATACCCATTAAAATCAGCACAATAGCTGAGGGTAATCATACCAATGCATTATCATTTACCCCAAAGCATTCTTACAGAAATAACCAGCAAGATAGCCCCAAAAATCCTTCTCAAGGTTTTTTGATCAATACTGACTGCTACCTTAGAACCCAAAAAACCACCCACTACAAAGAATACAGCTATCACCGCGGCATACTTCCAGTTTACATATCCATTATCATAATAATTATATGCTGCGAGAAAGGTCACAGGGACTGCTAACACTGCGAGACTGGTACCTTGCGCCTGATACTGATTAAAACCTAATAAGAATATCATAAGAGGGATCATCACCACTCCTCCACCTACTCCCATAATCCCGCTCAGGACCCCCGCAATGAGGCCAATTAAGATAAGAAGTATAATTACAGTTGCATTCATAATAAAAAATTGTGCGAGCCTAAATTTAGTGTATCCTACGCTTTTAGAACAATAAAGGGGAAATGATTTTAAGTAATCATTTCCCCTTATTGTTGTTTATGAAAATATCTATTTCCCTAGGCTGTAAGTGCCCTCTTTAGGAATATCTATGAGATATTTCTTTTTTGATTTATTGTCAAGATGATCTTCTCTTAGCCAAGGATTGTGAATTTTTAAGATCTTATAATTGATTCCAAAACCTTCTGCAAACTTTACAAAATCAGAAACCGCCGTATCTACTTGTACGCTATAGGTTTCTATTGGTTGGTATAGATCGTCTTCGGTAAAGTTAAAACCGTATTTTTTTGGATTGCTCATAATCTCCTTGAGTGCCACTATTCTAAAAACATACCTTCCTGTTTCCTCACCTAGGAGTAAGTCATAATAATCTTCTACATTCTGACCATCCAGTCTTCTCGAAACACCCGCGTTTCCAGCGTTATATGCAGCAGCAGCCTCGGTCCAAGTTCCAAACTTTTCTTTAGATTTTTTTAAGTAGGTAGCAGCAGCCCTCGTTGCCTTTTCAATGTGGTATCGCTCATCTACATTGTCATTTACTTCTAGACCGTATTCTTTACCCGTTCCAGATAATATTTGCCAGAAACCAGTTGCTCTCGCTGGTGATACCGCTTGTGTAAGTCCACTTTCTATAACTGCCAGGTATTTAAGATCATCTGGTACCCCCTCTTCCTTAAGAATAGGTTCTATGATAGGAAAATACTTATTCGCTCTTTTAAATAGGAGCAATGCATTGGATTGCCAGTATGTATTTACCAGAAGTTCCCTGTCCATACGCTCCCTTATATCTGGATTGTGTACTGGCACGAGTTCACCTGCAAAGTTGAGCCCTTCTGGCATTGGTAATGCATATACATTATAGTCGTTGAGCATTTTCTTATCTTGAGAAAAATCCTCAGTTTGCGTTTCTGCCTTTGATGCCTGTGGCGCTTGAGCCGCATTTATTACTAAACCAGCAATAGCTACAACGGCTACTCCTGCTATCACTTTTTTAATAGTTTTCATATATTTTTTCTTTTTCTTTAAAATATTCGTTTGTTATGAGCTTTGGCAAATTTTCATTAAACCACTTCGCTCTTGTAAGAATCATTATGTGCGTTCCGCCTTCAAGTAAAATGGCGTTTTGCACGTATTTAAATGGAAACACCTTATCGGAGTCTCCGTGTATGTGTATGATATCTTGTATAGGCTCTTCCTGATCCCAACATACCATTTCTCTAATGGCCCAATCTAGATATCTCTTATCATTGATGGATAGATATTTCTGATACAACTCTACCCTATTTTTTACAGATTCTCCATAAGCATATTTTGCTAGTTTATCTATATCCTCTACAATCCCTGTCGGTAGGAAATTATATAGTTTAAGTTTTCGGCTCACTCTCATACGCTTAGGAAGTTCCTTTTTAGACTTCACACTACTTACAATAATGAGTTTCTTCACGTTAATGTGCTTTGCCATTTCTTGCACGAGCACTCCTCCAAAACTTACTCCCAATAACACTATATCCTCGTGAGAAATATCTGCGCACATCCTTTTAGCATAGCTTGAGATACTTTCATTGTTCTCTGGTATTTTCCAAGAGAGCCAGTGTATGGTGTAAATGTCTTCTGGCAACTTGATATTCTCAAAAATACTAGGATTTGCAGCCATCCCCGGCATCATATAGATATGGGTCATTTACTTAAATATGAGGGTTTAACACTCTATAGGGCCTTAGTTCGGGAAAAAATTGTAAATTTGCAAGCAATAACTCTTAAGAAAAAGTAAAATTTTACTTAAACTTAAATATATTGTTCCTATCTCGATTACAAAGTTAATTAGAGATTCGATACACCTCCGTTAATTATTATACAAATACCTTACTAATCTTACTCAAACTTATGGAAGCAATGACCGCTATTGAACTTACAGATAATGAATTTTTACGTCAGTTTGAAACTACATTCGACGGGAAACTAGCCAAAATTGAATACTCTCTTCAAGAACGAAAGATCTTCCTTACTAAAATATCAATGCCAGAAGGAACTGAGGAGCATATGAATGATTTTATAGTATCTGTATTTAAAGATGTAGAAGATCGTGAGATCAGCTTAGTACCTACGAGTCCTGAGATTGCTAAATTTATGAGATCTAATAGACGTAAGTATAAAAAATTACTACCGGTAGGGATTAATATATAGTCTTACCCGCATCATTATATAAAGGCTACCTAACCAGGTAGCCTTTTTTATGTTTCAATTATTCTTAAGAGGGGTTTCGCTTGGCGCGAAAATGTAATACCTATATTAATGATTTAGGAACATAAAACCTCAGCACCCTGCAATACCCGCAAAAATCCACACCGACGCAACCTCATTATCTTAGGGATTTTGATGCGTTAACATTTTCGCGAAAGCGCAAAAAAAGATGTTCTCTTACAGAAACTGGCAACAAAAAAAATCGGCAATCAAAAATATGATTGACGATTTTTTTTATGAATTACTTGTTTTAGTAGCCCGTTATCTCAAACTCGCTACGGCGATTGAGTTGGTGGTCTGCTTCAGTACATTTACCTGCAGGACATTTTATGACAGGTTGGGTGTCTCCATAACCCTCATACTTTATACGCTCTGCGCTTACTCCTTTATTTACTAAATAATCAAAGGTAGACTTTGCACGACGTTCAGAAAGAGGTATGTTATACTCAGAAGGACCGCGGCTATCTGTGTGCGATCTTATCCTCATTTTAATACGAGGATACTTGATAAGTTTATCTGCAAGCTCATCGAGAACCACCGTAGATTCCTGACTTATCTCATAAAGATCAAAATCGAAGTAAATAGGCTCCACATCTATAAACAGCTTCCCCTCCTTCTCCACTACTTGTGGCGCCTGAGCGTCTGTAAGTAACTGGAAACGGCTTGGATCTTTCTCTTTTAGATCTTTAGGTAGGTTCTTTTCTTTAATAAGGGTAAGCTCTGTAAGCGTATAGATTTTATCTAAATAGATTACAAATACTTGACCTTTTTCAGAACTTACTTCCACTCGCTTGGTTCCTTCTCTATAATTACCACCTGAAGCAATAAGTGTATAATCATCTATAGGCAGTTTTGTATTAAAGCTGGCCGTGCCATCCGTCTGGTTATTATAAACTATCTTTTTCTCATAGCCTTCTACAGTTATGGTTCCATCTGTTATGAGTTCTTTAGTCTCTGAGTCACGAATTTCAATTTTCACATCAAACTCGCGTTGTATAATCTCATTATCCTGTACAAAACTATAGATCTGATCGTTCATCCCATTACGGTTAGAAGAAACGAAGCCTTCTGTACCATTGTAATAAGAAATACTAAAATCATCGTACAGTGAATTTACGGGTGCTCCTAAGTTAATAGGTTTCTGATATCCTTTTACACTAAGCGGGCTCACAAAGACATCTAATGAACCAAGTCCTAAATGTCCGTTTGAAGAAAAGTAAATATCCCCTCTTTCTGAAATGAAAGGAAACTGCTCTCTATTAGATGTATTTATAACCGTTCCAGCATTTACAGGAGTTCCAAAGTTACCATCATTAAAAATCTGAACGTAATAAATATCATAATCACCTTCACCACCAGCTATATCTGAAGAAAAATAGAGTCTTTTCCCATCAGGGCTCAACGCCGGATGCTGGTAGGTAAATCCATCCTGAACAAACGATAATTTTTCTGCCTCACCCCACACGCCGTCTATACGGACTGACTTGTAAAGAGTGATAAGATTGGTATTCTCTTCGTTAAAAGCTTTTTTACCGTCATCATAATTACTGCGTGATAGATACATCACATTACCATCTGTAGAGAATGTAAAGTTACCATCGTGTAAAGAGGTGTTAATGGTATTACCAAGAGCCTTTACTTCCCCTATAGTATCATTCTTGCTATTTACGCGAGCGCTATAAATGTCTAAGAATGAATTTCCCGTCCACTTAAATCTCTTCCCAAATAGTTGGTCAATAATGTTACTTCCTAGTCTATCTGAAGTAAAGAAGATACTGTCTCCTACTCTTACCGCCCCAAAATCATTGTCCTCAGAATTCACATTAGATTCCTTAACTGTAAATGATGGCGCAGCCGTCGCAAGTGACTTGAGTTCTGCTAAGACCTGAGCCTTATCCAACGTAGTACCCCTGCCTTCCTCATACTTAGCTAAATAATCTATTCCCTCTTCTACTTTTCCTTGAGAAATAAGGACTTGATACATTTTAAAATTAAGAGCGTTATCTACAGATTTATCTGCGTCTACGTAGCGTTCATTAAAAACCAATCTCATTGCCCGCTCTGCGTTTGCATAATCAGAAAGGTTATAATAGCTATCTGCTAATCTCACGAGAGATTGCTTTGATATTTCATCTTCTAAGGATGCTTCATAATATTTTACCGCACCTTGAAAATCATTTTTCTCATAAAAGCGATCTGCTCTACTTTTCTTTTGCTCTTGTGCGTTTGTAAATTGAACTGCACAAAGCAAGCATACTATAATATATATATTCTTCATCTTAGTAAAATCTTGGTGAGGTATAACGCTTTGATAATCCTAATAGATCGAACGTGTAAATTAGAACAAACTCGTGGCTACCGTTATTAAAATCTGCAAGCTCACTTGTATTAAAATCATAACTATAACCCAACTTTAAATCTGGAGTTACTTGAAATCCTGCAAGTGCTGCAATTGCATCATCGTATCTATAAGACACGCCTAGCTCAAATCTCTCGCTGTATAGAACATTGAGAGATAGATCTACAGAAATAGGAGCACCACTTACCATCTTTACTACAGAAGATGGCTTCAGTTTCCAATCTTCGGTAAGATCGTGCACGTACCCTCCCGCAAAATATAATGTAGGAGACTTTTTATAAAGAACGGTCTGCGTTCCCGACGCTATTTCATAAGGAATAATGTTAGGCGTACTTAGCCCTACATAATAGTTATCCTCAAAGAGGAATACGCCCGCACCTACATCCAGTGATGTGGTCTGTCCATTAATAAAGGCATTATCTCCAGCTAAATCCTGATTGCTAAAATCTAGACTAAGATTATCAACTCCTAATTTAACACCAAAGGAAAGATTAGTTTCTTCTGCTACATTAATGCGGTATGCTGCATTTAAGTTAAAGTAATTTTGGGTTAGTACGTTTCCTATCTGATCATTCACATAGTTTACCCCTAACTCAAGCTTCTCATTAAGAGGGATATTTGCAAAAACATTGGCTGTTTTTGGCGCTCCGTCCAGTCCAGCCCATTGTGATCTGTATAGACTTCCTACTCTAATAAGACCTGGCTCATTAATCATATACGCAGGATTGATAACGCTTTGGTTATACATATACTGGGTATACTGTGGTTCTTGTTGGGCAAAAGTAGATAAACTACAAAGTGCCGCAATAATGAATATTTTTAGTTTCATTTTTTTGACTTATTTTATTTATCTACTTAAGTAAAAGTTACCATCGATTGGTGATGCATTTGGACTATTTGGGTTGAATACATAAAAGTAAACTCCCGTAGGCAACTGCTTCCCGTTATTAGAACCAGTGTTTGAACTTCCACTAAATAATGGAGTATTGACACCACCTCTATAGACTACGTTACCGTATCTATTAAATATCTGTATCTCAAATTCTGGGAATGCGCTGGGTAAACCACCTAATTCTAATTGATCATTAGTACCATCACCATTATCAGAAACACCATCAGATATTCCTATATCACAAGTTCCTTCTCCGATAGCAAGTATGTCTGCAACGTACTGAACTCTTGTAGACTCACAACCGTTTGCATCCGAATTGCTCACATAGTAGTCTTCGTTATCAACAAGGACGGTAGTAAGCGGTAAGCTTTCAGTACTGGTTAAAGAATCATACCACTGAAAGTTAGATGCATTTTCAACAGTTAGTGATTGTAAGGTAGCTCCTAGCGTTATACAAAAAGTTTGTCCTTGTACTGAAGGCGCCGCCACTGGTGTAATAGTAAAGGTTAATGTTACAGAGTCATCTGCACAACTACCATTAGATACAACATATATAAATGAAGTTTCTCCTGCTTCTAAATCTCCTACTTGGAGCTGACCGTCTACGACAGTTATTCCAGTTTCCAGATTAATAAACTCACCTCCAGCATCTGCAGTTGCAGCTATCTGCGTGTTAAGATCTACTGTATAATCTCCAGGACAGAGGAAGGTATCTATATCCTCACCAGCGTTAGGTAACTGCGATATAGTGACAGATACTGTTGCAGTAGCAGCAGCACAAGCTCCATTTACTGGTGTCGTATATATGTAGTCACCACTCTCTGCTGTGGCCACGTCTATAATTGCAGTGTCTCCGTTTGCTGTATAACCATCAGGTCCAGACCACGTTCCGTTAGTATCAGGAGTATCCGTGAGACTATCAAAAAGATTGACAGAACCTTGATCTGCACAAATTTCAAAAGAAGTTCCACTACCCGCAGAATATTGTTCAAAAACTGTGAATGACAATGTTGCGCTATCTCCACAACCATCTGCAGTAGTTGTAGTGTACACAAATGCAAATGAGATCTCATCATCAAAGGCAGGAATCGTAAACGGATTTGCTATTGGATCACCAGAAAGTACTTCGGTAAATTGACCTAGTGGTCCTGTGTATACCGTGTCGGTACCGTTAGTAGCTAACAGAGTGGTAAGATCTATTGGGTTTGTAATATCTCCGAGACAAAGCTCAAGATCAAGAGTATCTTCTCCAGCATAATTAGTAGCAAAGAAAGAAACCGTTACTGTTGATGTATCTTCTCCACAAGCTCCATTAGAAGGAACGGTGTATACATAATCTCCTTCGGCATCTACAGATGGATCAAACGGAGCGTTGTTATCGGTTGTAGCATACCCATTAGGACCTGACCAAGTACCGTTTGCCTCTGGCATTCCAGTAAGTGAATCAAATAAGTTTATAGCCACAGCATCTTCGCAAATTTCTACAGTTGCATCGTCTCCCGCTGAATATTGTTCAAAAACTGTAAATGATAATGTTGCGCTATCTCCACAACCATTTGCAGTGGTTGTCGTATAGACAAATGCAAATGAGATCTCATCATCAAAGGTAGGGATCGTAAACGGATTTGCTATTGGGTCTCCAGAAAGCACTTCGGTAAACGCTCCCTCTGGTCCTGTATATACCGTGTCGGTACCGTTAGTAGCTAACAGAGTAGTAAGATCTATTGGGTTCGTAATATCTCCTAGACAAAGCTCAAGATCAAAAGTATCTTCTCCAGCATAATTAGTGGCAAAGAAAGAAACCGCTACTGTCGATGTATCGTCTCCACAAGCTCCATTAGAAGGAACAGTGTATACATAATCTCCTTCGGCATCTACTGATGGATCAAAGGGAGCGTTGTTATCGGTTGTAGCATACCCATTAGGACCTGACCACGTACCATTTGCCTCTGGCATTCCAGTAAGTGAGTCAAATAGGTCTATAGCCACAGCATCTTCGCAAATTTCTACACTTGCATCGTCTCCCGCTGAATACTGTTCAAAAACTGTGAATGATAATGTCGCGCTATCTCCACAACCATCATCAGAGGTTGTCGTATAGACAAATGTAAATGTTATCTCATCATCAAAAGCAGGGATCGTAAACGGATTTGCTATTGGGTCACCTGAAAGCACTTCTGTAAATTCTCCCTGTGGACCTGTATACACGATATCTGTACCATTCGTACCAATGAGTCCAATAAGATCTATAGGGTTTGCAATATCTGCAAAGCACAACTCTACATCTAGCGTATCTTCTCCTGCATAATTAGTATCTAAGAAAGAAACAGTCACTAGCGTAACGTCTTCGCCACAAGCTCCATTAGAAGGTACTGTATAAGTATATTCCCCTTCGACGTCTGTTGCAGGATCAAATGGTGCATTATTATCTGTGGTAGCATATCCATTAGGACCAGACCACGTACCGTTAGTATCAGGTGTTCCTGTAATAGCGTCAAACAAGTTGATTGGAGTAGCATCTTCGCAAATTTCGACCAATGCATCATCCCCAGCTGAGAACTGCTCAAAAACTGTAAATGATAATGTGGACTGAGTCTCACAACCGTCGTCGGATATTGCAGTATACGTAAATGTAAATGTCTCTTCCCCGTCTATAGTAGGAATCGTAAAAGGATTTGCGACAGGTGTACCCAACAAGACTTCTGAAAAACCAGAACCATTACCAGTGAAAACAGTATCTGTTCCATTAGTATTAATCAAGGTAATCATATCAATGGGGTTAGGAATATCTGCAAAACATAATTCTACATCAAAGGTATCTTCTCCTGCATAGACCGTAGACCCAAAGGATACCGTCAGGATCGCTGCAGAACTATCGCAAGTTCCGTTTGCTGGCACCGTGTATGTATAATCACCTAAGACATCTGTTTCTGGATCAAAAAGCGCCACATTCGTATCACTAGTATAACCGTTAGGTCCCGTCCAGATTCCATTGGTGTCTGGTGTTCCCGTTAGTAGTGTGAAAAGATCTATTTCTCCATTATTTTCACAAACGGTAACATCTCCTCCCATACCAGGATCATATTGTTCCCATACGTTAAAGCTTAACGTAGCGCTCTCCTCACAACCTGCGGCTGTTAAGGTAACATACTCGAGATTAAACACTTGGGAACCCGTTGTGATTTCTGGAATATCAAAATTATTATTTACTTCAAGACCTGTGTCTAAATCAGTCCAAGTACCTTCGGGACCTACATAGACCGTATCCGTACCATTGGTCATCAGTTGATCTGTAAGAACTATAGGACTTTCGGACTCACAAAATTCTAGATCCGCTGTGTCCTCTCCAGGATAATTTGTTGGGTTTACTATCACAACAACATCAGCCGTTTGTATATCACAAGGATGATTGCAACTTGTATCTGTATTACAAGTTCCCGCTAGTTGACAGTGATACGATGGAAGAACCGTGTATCTAAACGTATAGGTTCCAGGCTCTACTCCACCAAAATTGATAGTCCCTGCAGTTCTGTATTCTGTTGTATATCCCGTCCCTAGTACGAAAGCACTACACCAATCTATTACCGTAGATCCAGGTGCCATTCCTGTATTACTTAAAATAGCTATTGGCGTTGGTCCTGAGATAAATTCCCAGTTTGTACAATTCTCGTTAGGGTAATCAAATAATACATCTTCATTCATCCCCGTATTAGGATTGTTCCAGACTTCTGTAGTAAACGTTAGTTCATCATAAAGATTAATAGATGTAGGTGAATCTGCATTCACACAAATTTCATAAGGAGCATCTTGGCTAAAAGGTCTAATTTCCTCGGCAATAGAAAAAGTGATAACACTTACTTTTTCATCACAGTTCGCTAGGTTAATTCGAGGCTCCACAGTATAGGTGTAACTGAAAGATAGACAGTCTATAGCTGGTCCGTTGGTAGTAACAAAATCTACATATGCCTCATAGAGGTTAATGATCCCATCTCCAGGATTAGAGATTTGACCACTAGGGTCATTATCACTTGACCAAGTTCCTTCTACGTCTTCGCCTTCAAGGTATTCTGCGGCCAAGTCAATATCTCTGTCCCAAATTCCTCCTGCGACCATTTCTGATTGACATAAAAATTCTGAACCAGGAATACCTGAATCTACGTCACGAACAACCTCTACACGGAAATTTGAAACTTCTTCTGGAGCACAAGGCGCAATACCTGGAACCGTATACGTAAATTCAAAAACGTCCGAATCTACCAAGTTTCCATCATTAGGAGTATAAGGTATAGTAGCCATAAACATTCCGTCTTGATTAAGACTTTGGAAGTTTGAAGGGTCGCCATCGTTTCCAATAAATGCCCATACCCCATTCTCGTGAGGAGGTGGTGATGAATCAAAAACCTGGAATAGGTCAAAAGATCCTAAACCGGCTTCACAAACAGTTATATTTACAGAATTTGGACCTGAAGGTGTCGCTGGGTCTCCAGCGTAAGGTCCTAAGACTACATTAAAGAAATATTGAATATCGTCAGTACATCCAGAGGATCCATTAAGAAATTCAAATTGGTAGTCAGTGGTGTTTTCTGAAGAGTTGTCAAGATTCCATAAGGATAGGTCTCCCGTCATTGCATCTAGTGCAAAATTAAAATTAGGATCAAACCACATACCATCTGCTGGAGTAATGGTGGTTCCTGTAATTGCAGAAAATTCTTCGTAAAGATTAATAATTCCATCTGGATTTCCGTCCATATCACCGTCCACAATAGTCATATCGCAAACAGTGACCGTCTCCGTCGTTCCGCACTGAGCACTCAGGCTCACGATAGCGCTCAAGAAGACAACTAAAAAAGTAAGTAATTTCCCCATCAATATATGTTAGATTTAGGGGGCGAAGATAGAATACTTCCTTAATTAAATCCTAACAAAATATCTAAAATTATCGATGAAATACACATTTTTCCGACTAAATACACTATTCTTATTGATTATCAGATAGTTACGATAAAAGGATTTTACGAAAAAAATTGTGAATTCTGCTATTCATCTGAAGAATACGCAATTTATCGCACATAAATAAGCAGTAAAACATTGACTAAAAGTGTCTTATAACCTCCAAATATCGACATCAAAATAGCTTACTATCGTAAAAAAATAGCAACAAAAAACCCTGCGATAATTATCACAGGGTCTTGGGTCTTTAGTATTTTTTTTGAAGAAATTATAAAACGTTATTTCACTTCCTCAAAATCTACATCTTCTACATCTGCACTTGCATCTTGTTGAGATTCTGCTCCTGCTCCAGCTTCAGGTCCTGGCTGTCCAGCTCCATCTGCTTGCGCTTTATACATTTCCTCTGAAGCGGTCGTCCAAGCTGCATTGATTTTCTCTAGAGCTGGAGTAATTGCATCCACATTTCTAGTTTCATAAGCAGCTTTCAATTCAACTAAAGCTTCTTCAATAGGCTTCTTTTTATCATCAGATAGCTTATCACCAAATTCCTTAAGTTGTTTCTCCGTTTGGAAAATCATTGCGTCTGCTTCATTAATCTTGTCTGCAGTTTCTTTTGCTTTCTTATCCGACTCAGCGTTTGCTTCTGCCTCTGCTTTCATTTTTGCAATTTCTTCTTCCGAAAGTCCAGAAGATGCCTCGATACGGATATCTTGGGATTTTCCAGTCGCCTTATCAACGGCGCTTACTTTGATAATTCCATTTGCGTCAATATCAAAAGTCACTTCTATCTGAGGTACTCCTCGTTGTGCAGGTGGTATGTCAGTTAACTGGAAACGACCTATCGTCTTGTTATCTGCCGCCATTGCACGCTCTCCTTGTAAAACGTGGATATCAACACTTGGCTGATTATCTGCCGCTGTAGAGAATACTTGTGACTTCTTAGTTGGTATGGTAGTATTAGCTTCGATAAGCTTAGTAAATACATTACCCATCGTCTCTATACCTAGCGAAAGTGGTGTAACATCAAGAAGTAATACATCTTTCACATCTCCAGTAAGTACCCCACCTTGTATAGCTGCTCCTATAGCAACTACCTCATCTGGGTTTACTCCCTTTGAAGGAGCCTTGCCGAAGAACTTCTCTACTGCTGCCTGTACTGCAGGAATACGAGTAGATCCACCCACTAAAATAATTTCATCTATATCTCCTGTGCTCAGGCCAGCTGCTTTAAGTGCAGTCTGACAAGGTTCGATAGTCCTTTTAACTAGATCATCAATTAACGTCTCAAACTTTGCACGACTTAAGGTTCGTACTAAGTGCTTAGGTCCACTAGCGGTAGCAGTTACGTAAGGCAAGTTAATTTCTGTTGACGTTGAAGAAGAAAGCTCAATCTTTGCTTTTTCTGCTGCTTCTTTAAGTCTCTGTAACGCCATTGGGTCTTTGCGAAGATCCATATCTTCTTCAGATTTGAATTCTTCTGCAAGCCAGTTAATGATTTTTTGATCTACATCATCTCCACCTAAGTGTGTATCTCCATCTGTAGAAAGCACTTCAAATACACCGTCTCCTAATTCTAGGATAGATACATCGTGAGTTCCTCCTCCAAAATCAAATACCACTATCTTCTGATCTGTATCTTTCTTATCAAGTCCATAAGCGAGTGCTGCCGCCGTAGGCTCATTGATGATACGCTCTACTTTAAGACCTGCAATCTCTCCAGCTTCTTTAGTTGCCTGACGTTGAGAATCATTAAAATATGCTGGTACCGTAATTACTGCACGCGTTACCTCTTGTCCTAAGTAATCTTCTGCCGTCTTCTTCATTTTTTGAAGCGTCATAGCACTAAGTTCCTGTGGAGTATATAAACGACCATCTATGTCAACACGAGGTGTGTCGTTATCTCCTTTAACCACTTTATATGCAGAACGCTCAGCTTCACTTGAACTCTCACTATACTTATTACCCATAAAACGCTTTATAGAAGCGATGGTCTTTGTAGGGTTCGTTACGGCCTGTCTTTTTGCCGGATCACCTACTTTAATCTCTCCACCTTCTACAAACGCGATTACTGAGGGAGTCGTACGTTTTCCTTCTGCATTAGGGATTACCGTTGGTTCGTTACCTTCCATTACAGCAACGCACGAATTGGTAGTACCCAAGTCAATTCCTATTATTTTACTCATTATATATGATTTTATGTTATTAATTTTTTACGGTATGAAGTAGGCAAGGAATGTGCCAGCAGGAAAAGTATGACAAGGTGTCATTTTTAGGTTTAGGCCTAGCATTTAGACAAGTTAAAACCTTAAGTATGAGCTTTTTTGAAAAAAATGTTAACATAATTGATCACTTTATCCATAAAAATTATATTTTCGTCGACAAAACCGCAAATAGCTGATTTACGTACTGTAAGTAACTAGCTGTTAAAAATCTATGTATGAGAAAAATAGTACTCCTCATTGCTTTGTTAATTACGTTCATTGCTACTTCACAAGTGGGTATAAATACCACGACTCCTCAATCCATTTTAGATATTACTGTTCTAGATCCTTCTAATCCTGTAAATACTGACGGATTATTAATCCCAAGATTAGATACTTTTCCTGTAATTAATCCTACTGCCGCTCAACTGGGGCAGCTTATTTATTTGCGTACACCCCTTACCGCTTTCACCGTAGATACGGTAGCAAAAGATTATTCGGTCGGTTTTTACTATTGGGATAATGCTAATACAGATTGGATCTTAATGGGCGTTGATGACGCTGGATGGAAAAAAAATGGGAACGCAAATAATATAGCAGGCACCCATTTCTTTGGGACCCTTGACAATCAAGAAATTGATTTTAGAGTTAATAATTCGAAAATTGCAGATTTTACAGCAAAAGGCCAATTTGGATTAAATAGTGGCGGACAGTCTGTATTTATTGGTTTGAATGCAGGTGATGCCGATGATGGTTCGCTTAATAGTAACGTAGCGGTTGGATACCATTCGCTCCTGGCTAATACTACTGGTGAAGCAAATACGGCTGTAGGAAGCGAATCACTGCGCTCTAATACTACGGGAAATCGAAATACAGGTATCGGACAAGATGCCCTTGAAGTAAATACGATAGGCAACAATAATACAGCCTTAGGCTACGATGCGCTAGAGGACAATACTACCGGCAACAATAATACGGCCGTCGGAATGGACGCGCTCACCAAGAACACTACTGGTGATGATAATGTTGCTATAGGTCAAAACGCTATGTTTGTATCAACGACCAGTCGTGAGACCGTTGCTGTAGGAGAGGGATCGCTCTTGAACCTCACCACTGCCGAGGGAAACACAGCCATAGGAGCAGACACAGGTATAAATGTCACTACGGGAGTGAATAACGTTATTGTTGGGAGACAATCTGGTCAGAACATCACTACTGGAAGCCACAATATAACTATTGGTTTTGAGGCCAACTTATCCAATGCAACCCGAAGCTTTGCTGCTGCCATAGGATATCGTGCATTAGCCGGTGGTGAACAGAGCATTGCTTTGGGATATAACTCTCAGAGTGCTGGGCGAGAATCCATTGCTATAGGGGCCAATACGATTGCTTCAAATGAAGATTCCGTAGCTATAGGAGATGACGCTGAATCTCGATCAAATGAAGCTATTGCCATAGGAAATAACACGGTCGTTATCTCCTCTAACGGATCGACAGCGATGGGTCACGAAAATTCTATAGATGGTGGCTCAGAAAATTCGTTAGCCCTTGGCTATAGAAATACCATTACTGGTGGTGCAGATGATGTTACTGTAGTTGGCAAAAATAGTATCGCTAGTAATGGGGCTACAAATTCACTCATTTTTGGCAATAATAGTATCCTTCGAGGCGGAACGAGTAATAGCGTTGCTCTTGGTAATAATATCATCATTGAAAATGGATATACCAATACGGCAGGGGTGGGCTTTCAAGCATCACCTACGCAGTCTAATCAAATAAGATTAGGAAATACTGCCATAACCAATATTATGGGGCAAGTCGCAATTACCACAACTTCAGACAAGCGTTTTAAAAGTAATGTGCAGAAAGACATTAGTGGTCTAGCGTTCATCAATCGGTTGACGCCTGTTTCTTACACTTTTGATAAAGTAAAGCTAAGTCAGTATTTGGGTGAAAAGGAAATTGCTCAAAACACAAATGAGCGCATTGTTGGGTTTATGGCTCAAGATGTTGAGCACATTGCCAATGAAATTGGTTTTGATTTCTCGGGTATTAAAAAACCAGAACACGAAGGCGATATTTATGGTCTATCCTATGCATCATTCGTCGTCCCCTTAGTTAAAGCAATACAAGAGCAGCAAGAAGAAATAGAATCCTTAAAAATCCAAATCAAGGAATATAACGCTCTAAAGGCAGAGATTGATACCCTTAAAAAAGCACTACATATTAAGTAGTCACATATTCATTACTTGAAGCACCTGCGATTTCAACACGCTCTTCAATTTGATAGAAAAACTATTGTTTATGGCAGAAGTATGCTACACTCCATTACAAAATAGTTGACACTGGTTTAAGAAATTCCATCTTTTAACCCGCAACGTTCATAGCAAGTAATAACTGAAAAAAAGTTTAAGTGTACGAGAAGTAACATTAATCTTCCCTTGGATACAAATATCTATGTCTAAGAAGCAAAAGCTATAATTGGGCTTACTATCTGCCTGTGCTGATGAAAATCAACGGTAGAATTTATAATCACTTTGAACTGACAAGTCTCTAAAGCGGAATAACTAACAAGCAACATTCTAGCTCTCAGTTAAAATGAAGGTAGGTTTTATCTTAAAGTATTTATTTCAACACTAATGAAACTTCAATTGCTCTTCAAACTCATCTGTCCATCATCATCATCTCAAAATGCTCTGGGTAGCCTCTTGATAGCCTTTTCACAAGAGCGCTACCTAAGTCTCTAAATGTCAGCTCGTAAAGTCTCAATTTTCATTTATTTTGAAATAACTTTAACTCAACATTTTGTTTAACCGTATTTATATATCATTAAACATAATGTATCTTTACAGTAAACAATTTAAGCAATGGCTACAGCAAAAGCAACGACTAAGAAAAAAGCTCCTAAAAAGAATCCAGTTACAGCACAGGTAATTATCTCAGCTTATATGGACCACGTACTGGAGCATGGAGAAACTCCTAAGACTATTTATAAGTTTTGCAAAGAGATAGGGATTGAGGAATCAGAATTCTATAAATTCTTTGGTTCTTTTGAAAACTTGAAAGCTGGCGTATGGAATGCATTTCACACAAATACGGTGGCAGTACTTCACAAGGATAAGGATTTTGAAAACTACCCTAATAAGGAGAAGATGCTTTCTTACTTCTTTACGATGTTCGAGCTTCTTACAGCAAATAGAAGTTACGTGCTCTATTCTTTAGGAGAGCAGAAACATATGCTCAAAAATATGGCTCAGCTTAAAGAATTGAGAGGTCATCTCAAATCATTTGCGAGTGATCTCATAGAAGCAGGTAACAATGAGAAAAATTATAGGATTACTAAAAATCCAGTAGCACTTTTTAGCGAGGGAGCTTGGGTACAGTTCTTATTCCTATTAAAATATTGGATGGAAGATAATTCCCCAGGTTTTGAGAAGACAGACGTAGCCATAGAAAAATCTGTTAAAGCTATTTTTGACGTTTTTGAAACAACACCTTTAGAAAGTATAATAGACTTTGGAAAATTTTTATTCAAAGAAAATTTTTCAATGAGTAAGTAACGTTTTATGCTTTCGCGAAAGCGTACTTAGTTCTCTACACAGTATACAAAGTATAAGATAAAAAAGAGATTTCTGCCTTCGCGGAAATAATAAATACTCGGTAACCCCGAGGACACATATATGAAAACAATAGACCATATCCCTACTAACAAACTGCAACGAGCTTCTAAACTTGTAGCTACCGGTGTAAAAGTAGGTGCAAATTATGCCAAGTATTATGGTAAAAAGGTTGTTAATCCATCGTTAACCAAGGATCAACTTAATGAAGATAATGCAGAGGATATATATGACGGTCTCAAAAGTTTGAAAGGTAGCGCACTAAAAGTGGCACAAATGCTTAGTATGGAGAAAAATATAATGCCCAAAGCCTATGTTGACAAATTCTCCTTATCGCAATTCTCAGTCCCCCCACTTTCGGCACCTCTAGTGCGCAAAACCTTTAAAAAATATTTAGGTAAATACCCAGAAGATCTCTTTGATACGTTTGCGGCTCAGAGTGTAAACGCGGCCAGTATAGGCCAAGTGCACCAAGCGACATTAAATGGGAAGAAACTTGCTGTGAAAATCCAATATCCGGGAGTCGCAGACAGTATCAGTAGTGATCTTGCGCTTGTAAAGCCTATAGCTAAGAAGATGTTCAATCTTCAAGGGGAAGGCAAAGAAAAATTTTTCAAAGAAATTGAAGACAAACTTTTAGAGGAGACAGATTATAATCTCGAGATTGAGCAAAGTATTGCAATGAGCTCAGATTGTGACATCATTCCAAACCTTCGTTTTCCTCAATATTACAAGGATTTATCCAGCGAGCGCATTCTCACTATGGACTGGATGGATGGAATACACTTGAGCGAATTTGTGGCAAAAAATGAGAATCAAAATGCTGCAAATACCTTAGGACAGGCGTTGTGGGATTTTTATATGTATCAAATACACATATTAAAGCGTATACACGCAGATCCTCACCCTGGGAACTTCTTAGTAGATGAAGATCACAATTTAATTGCCATTGATTTCGGATGTATAAAACACGTTCCTCAAGACTTTTACGTGCCATATTTTGAACTTGCTGATCCTAAAAATATCAATAACCCTAAGATTTTTAAGAACAAATTATATCAACTAGAAATATTACGCGAGGATGATAACGAGGAGACGGTCGTATTTTTTTCCGCTCTATTTTACGAGATGCTCAGTCTCTTTACACAGCCTATGCAGCGTGAGGAATTTGATTTTAGAGATTCCACCTTTTTTGACCAGATTGCCGTATTGAGTGAGAAATATAGTAAGGATACAGAAATACGTAAAATGAATGGTAATAGAGGTAGTAAACACTTCCTTTACATAAACAGAACCTTTTTTGGACTATACAATTTAATGCACGACTTAGGTGCGAATATTAAAGTAAATAATTTTAAAAATTATGTGCCAGTAGAATTCGTGGCATAAATGATAATAAGTGTATCACTTTCTAGTGATACTTTATTGGTTAGGTTGTTTTTAAAGAGCGCTTTTAGTCGGGCGCTCTTTTTATGTGCTGTTCTCAATACTGTGCGTGCATACTAAAGGGCAAGTGTTCCTTTCGTTTTAGTAACCTAAAAAAGTATATTTACCACGTGTTTTAAGTAGGATGCTTTTTATACATACGTCTTCAGCGTATCGCGAAAGTTTTTCTTGAATACACAAAATCAAAAACACTATTTCAAACACGCTTATGTATAATTCCAGAATTACCGGTCTCGGTAAATATGTGCCTGAAAACGTAGTAACGAATGATGATCTATCTAAAATGATGGATACCAATGACGCTTGGATACAAGAACGTACCGGTATTAAAGAGAGACGTCATATAAAAAAAGGAGATGGGAACTCTACCGCCAAAATGGGTGTAAAAGCTGCCCAAATAGCGATAGAAAGAGCTGGACTGACCGTGAAAGACATCGAGATGATAGTCTTTGCTACCCTTAGTCCCGATTATTATTTCCCAGGTTGCGGTGTCCAGGTACAGCACTTAATGGGTATGGAAACCATTCCTGCGCTGGATGTACGTAATCAATGTTCTGGTTTTATATATGCCCTGGCCACGGCAGATCAATTTATCAAAACAGGGATGTATAAAAATGTTCTCGTCATAGGCTCAGAAAACCATAGTGGAGGTCTAGATTTTACAACGAGAGGTCGTGGAGTGTCTGTTATCTTTGGTGATGGAGCTGGTGCAGCAGTCCTTTCTAGAGAAGAAGATACATCTAAGGGTATATTATCATCACACCTTCACAGTGAAGGAGAACACGCCCTAGAACTTTCTTTAAGAGGTCCCAGTACAGAGCAATGGGTTCCAGAAATTATAGAAAAAAATCCACAGGAAGATATCCCTTACTACCCGCATATGAATGGGCAGTTCGTATTTAAAAATGCGGTCGTACGCTTCTCGGAAGTGATTATGGAAGGCCTAAAGAAAAACAACCTTGGAGTTGCCGATATCGATATGCTCATTCCACATCAGGCTAACCTGCGTATCTCACAATTTGTACAAAAGAAGTTCCAACTCTCGGATGATAAGGTCTACAATAATATTCAAAAGTACGGGAATACCACTGCAGCGTCCATACCCATAGCGCTCACCGAAGCATGGGAAAATGGAAAAATAAAAGAAGGTGATACTGTAGTTTTAGCAGCCTTTGGTAGCGGATTTACTTGGGCAAGCTCTATAATGAAGTGGTAACGTCTTGAACAGTGGGCAGCCCTCTTTAATAACATCGTCAACTCTAAAATCTACAAGAACGCTAATCTGGGTGGTTGTTTTTAAAAATTTAAAACTTTTTTCAGTTTAAATTCCTAAAAACTTTGCGCGACTCAGCTTTCATAAAAGGTGATACTGTGGTTTTAGCAGCCTTTGGTAGGGGGTTTACTTGGGTAAGCTCAATAATGACGTGGTCGTTTCAGAACACTTTCTTTTGAACCCTTACAGTCTTTACAAGAAATCATTTAACCACCTCAAATTTTTGGTTTAATCCAACCAATGAATTTAAAATGACCATTCTTTGGTAAAACGTACTGGACATCAGGCGTTAGATCCTTCCAATACACTACTATTTTCGCGAAAGCAAAATCCAATTTTAATCAAAAAAAATCCCTTTAACGATACGCTAAAGGGATTTTAAGGTTATCATTCTCAAGGAACTTATTGATTCATTGAGATGAGGAATTCCTCGTTGTTTTTTGTTTGTTTAATTCTGTCACTCATAAACTCCATTGCCTCTACAGGATTCATATCTGCAAGATACTTTCTAAGTACCCACAGTTTTTGCGATGTTTCCTTACTGTGAAGTAAGTCATCACGACGTGTAGAAGATGAAGTAAGGTCTATGGCTGGGAAGATACGACGGTTTGCAATATTACGATCCAGTTGTAGCTCCATATTACCAGTACCCTTGAATTCTTCAAAGATCACCTCGTCCATTTTAGATCCAGTTTCAGTAAGTGCTGTAGCAATTATTGAAAGACTACCTCCATTTTCTATATTACGGGCGGCTCCAAAGAATCTTTTAGGCTTATGTAAAGCGTTTGCATCTACCCCTCCAGAGAGAATTTTTCCAGAAGCTGGTTGTACGGTGTTGTATGCTCTTGCAAGACGCGTGATAGAATCAAGAAGTATCACAACATCGTGACCACATTCCACAAGACGTTTTGCCTTTTCTAAGACAATATTTGCCACTTTTACGTGCTCGTGTGCCTCTTTGTCAAAAGTAGAAGCAACCACCTCTCCTTTTACATTGCGTTGCATATCTGTCACCTCTTCTGGACGTTCATCTATAAGTAAGATGATTTGGTATACCTCTGGGTGATTTGCAGCAATTGCATTTGCCACATCCTTAAGGAGCATCGTTTTACCCGTTTTAGGTTGAGAAACAATCATCCCACGTTGTCCCTTTCCTATAGGTGCAAACATATCCATCACTCTAGTAGAAATACTAGCTTGACGGGCTGCAAGGTTGAATTTTTCTGTTGGAAATAATGGGGTTAAGTGTTCAAAACTCACGCGGTCACGCACAATGTTAGGGCTTAAACCATTAATCTTACTTACTTTAATGAGTGGGAAGTACTTCTCTCCTTCTTTAGGAGGGCGTATCACACCAAGCACGGTATCTCCAGTCTTCAGACCAAAAAGTCGTATCTGTGATTGAGATACGTAAATATCATCTGGAGAAGCTAGATAATTATAGTCAGAAGAACGGAGAAAACCGTAACCATCCTGCATAATATCTAAAACTCCCTCGCTTTCTATGATTCCTTCAAACTCATAATCTGGCTCTCGGTAACGGTTTCTGTTATCCTTATTGCCATTATTATTCCCGTTGTTGTTGCTATTACGGCTATTGTTGCTACGGGTATTTGTATTGCTATTTCTAGGGTTATTGCTGCGGCTATTAGAATCGCGGTTGCTATTATCACGATTGTTATCTCGTGGCTGGCGTCTATCATTTGAGCGATTGTTATCCTTAGAAGAGTTATCTTTAGAAGCGTTGTCTCTGCTCTGATTGTTATCAGTGCGTCTACCTTTTGCAGGTTCTTTCTTTACAGCTTCCTTTTTTTCTGAGTCTTGCTTAGGAGCATCTTTTTTAGGATCCTCTCTTTTGGTTCTTGAAGATTCCTTAGACCTCGGTTCCGTTTTTGCGCGTGGCTCTCTGGGCTTACGCGGCTTGCGCTCTGGTTTTGAAGATTCTTTTGAAGTTTCTGCGGGTGCATCCTTAGGTGCGATTGCTTCTACCTTTTTAGGATCTGCTGCTTGAAGATCTAATATTTTATATACGAGATCTAATTTTTTTAAGGTCCTATATTTAGGAACATTAATACCTTTTGCAATTTCTTGAAGCTCAGGAAGCTTCTTTGCTTTTAATTCTGAAATGTCGAACATCTAGTAACTAGAGTGAATTAATACTTTGTGAATTTTTTCTTGAAAATGTCTCTAAAAGAATACCTAGAAACATCGTAAATTTTATTTGGTAAGTAAGTGACAAGCGGAGAGCTTATTACATCATTACGCTACAATGATACAATATTATTTTTAAAGTTTTCTTAGTGATATCACAAAATGAAACTTATTTTTGCAATAGACATTAAGAAAAAAGATTTGATACAACGTATACAGACTATTTATTTACTCTTGGCCACTGCGGCTTCTTTAGGTCTACCTTATGTATTCTCACTTTATTCAGACAGCGAGGGAGATGCCGTATGGGCTTCTGATAACATGTTGTACATAGCACTTTTTAGTGCAAGTGCCTTATTATCTTTTGCCGCTATATTTTTATATGCTAAGAGACAGAATCAATTCGTCCTCGGGCGTTTTAATATGATATTGAACTTTTTTTTATTAGGTGTATTGGTATATCACTCACAAATCTTATCTGGAGGGACGGCGGTCCTTGAGAAGGGTATTGGGATGATCATTCCGCTTGTTTCTATCGTTTTACTAGCCTTAGCAAATAAGGCTATCAAGCGAGATGAAGATCTTGTAAAATCTGTCGATCGATTACGATAGACCTATAAATCTTAGTTTTATTAGTGTTAAAAGCCTCTCATTTATGGGAGGCTTTTTTAATGGATTATTTTCTGGGTTACGCTTTCGCGAAAATAGAAGTTGATGAAAACCATCTCTAAAATGAAAATAGTTTAAGTAATTATACAGCCAGCGCTTGTACAAAGTCAAAGCGAACCATACCATCCTCATCTATCTTTGTGAGTTGGACCTTATGGACTTGGTTTACGAGCTCTGGATTCCAGGGAGCCTTTACTTTTACATAGTTTTCGGTAAAACCGTGTATGTACCCCTCCTTATTTTCTCCTTCAAAAAGCACGGTGCGCTCTGTATTGATTTGAGACTCGTAAAATGCTCTTCTCATTTTCGCCGAAAGGCCTCTTAGCATTTTACTACGTTTTGCCCTTACTTTTTTCGGCACGGCGCCCTCCATAGTTGCAGCAAGCGTATTATCTCGTTCTGAATAGGTAAAAACGTGTAGGTAAGAAATAGCAAGCCCATTTAAGAAATTATAGGTCTCAAGAAAGTCTTCATCAGTCTCTCCTGGAAATCCTACGATCACATCTACTCCTATACAGGCGTGAGGCATTACCTCTTTTATTTTTGCTACCCTGTTTACATAGAGTTCCCTATTATATCTACGTCTCATAAGGCCTAGAACCTTGTTGCTTCCGCTCTGAAGCGGAATGTGAAAATGCGGTACAAACGCTCGCGATTGAGAGACTACCGCTATCGTCTCATTTTTAAGAAGATTGGGCTCTATGGATGAGATGCGCAGGCGCGCAATGCCATCTACTTGATCAAGCTCTTTTACAAGTTCTAAAAAAGTGTGTTCGTGTTTTTTATTGCCAAACTCTCCTTTACCGTAATCTCCTATGTTTACTCCTGTGAGGACAATCTCCTTTATCCCTTTTGCCGCGATTTCTGTCGCATTTGTTATCACATTTTGTAACGTATCACTACGGGAAATACCCCGAGCTAGCGGAATGGTACAATACGTACATTTATAATCACAACCGTCCTGTACTTTTAAAAAAGCCCTTGTCCTGTCTCCTATGGAATAAGACCCTACATAAAAGTCTGCATCTTCTATCTCACAAGAGTGTACCTCACCCATATCATTTTTTGAGAGGTCATTGAGGTAATCTGTAATCTTAAATTTTTCTGTAGCTCCCAGCACTAAATCTACACCATCTACTGCAGCGAGTTCTTCTGGTTTAAGCTGGGCATAACAGCCTACAGCTGCCACAAAAGCTTCTGGATTGACCTTTTGCGCCTGTTTTACAATAGATTTAAAACGCTTATCTGCATTTTCTGTTACAGAGCAAGTGTTAATGACATAGATATCTGCTTTTTCCTTAAAATCTACACGATCAAACCCTTCTCCCTCAAAGCTTCTAGCAATGGTAGATGTCTCAGAAAAATTGAGTTTGCAACCTAATGTATAAAATGCAACTTTTTTAGTGGAAAGCATGATGACTTCTTTGTAATTGGGGTGCAAAGATAAAGGAAAATCAAGGATTTAAATAACCACATAAAATGCACCTAAGATTTAAGGGGACGGCTATAGAAGTGTTAGGCTATTGAGAAACCTCGCTGTTTGAAATGGTATTTAAATTTTAAAATTTTCAACGCGCTACTTCAATGACCTCAAGATTTGCGATCTTACCGGTATCCACAGTAAATCGCAACATCGTTCTTACGTTATGAAAACCGTGTTTCCCTATAGCCCCTGGGTTCATATGTAAAAGCTGTCGCTTTTTATCTGGCATCACCTTGAGAATATGACTGTGCCCGCAGATAAAAAGTTTAGGAGGGTTTGCATAAATCTCATCTCGTATTGCAGGAGAATATCTTCCTGGGTAGCCACCTATGTGTGTCATTAACACAGCTACTCCTTCACAAACAAATCTATTATTGAGTGGAAATTCCTGCCGTGCCTCGGTGTCATCTATATTGCCGTAAACAGCTCTCAAAGGCGCAACGTTCTTTAATGCGTCTGTCACCTTCAAATCTCCTATATCTCCTGCGTGCCATACCTCGTCTGCATTTCTGGCGTGATTTAAGATATGGTCATCAATATAACTATGTGTATCACTGAGAAGTAAGATTTTTTTCATTGGCTTTATGTAGTTGTGTATTTAAAAACACGATAGATAAAAACTTGATTCCAACGCTTATCTACACTTGTAAAATCTGTATTTGGAGTTTCGTATCGTTTATCTTTGCTCAAAAATACAATACGTTGCGTTACTTTATAGAGCTTTCATATTTTGGGAAACCCTACCACGGATGGCAAAAGCAGCCTAATGCTGTGACAGTTCAGCAAACTATTGAGGAGGCGCTATCTATGATTTTACGTAAGAAAATAAGTATTATGGGCGCTGGCCGAACCGATACCGGTGTACACGCTACTCAGATGTTTGCCCATTTTGATATTGTAGATGATGGTGAAGGAAATGAAATTTTCGCGAAAGCAGCACTAACAACCTTGACCTATAAACTCAATAATCTCTTACCCAAAAGCATTGCGATACAACACATTTTTCCTGTAAAGGATAAAGCACACACACGGTTTGATGCGTTGTCAAGATCTTACCTTTACAGGATTGCAAAAGTCAAAGATCCTTTTTTGACCAATGGCGCATTTTTGTGTAAATATGATCTGGATATAACGGCAATGAATGAGGCTGCCGCTATCTTACTCAAATACAAAGATTTTGAGTGTTTTTCTAAATCAAAAACAGAGGTGAACACCTATCTTTGTGATATTACCGAGGCTTTCTGGACCGAATCTGACACGGAGCTTTTATTTACCATAACTGCAAATAGATTCTTGCGCAATATGGTGCGAGCCATTGTAGGAACTCTCATAGAAATAGGTCAAGGAAGAAAATCGGTAAAGTGGATACACGAGGTAATCGCTCTTAAAGACAGGTCTGTGGCAGGTTCTTCTGTGCCAGCACACGGACTGTATTTAACAGCTATAAAATATCCAGATTCGATATATAAAGACTGATGGCAGATAGTAAAGGAAATGCATTTGATACCGCGCTTTTTAAACGTTTACTATCGTTTACTAAGCCTTACCGTGGTAAATTATATCTCGCCGCCTTTGGCGCTGTAACGCTTTCTATTTGCGCTGCACTCCGTCCTTATTTTATGAAGAAAGCTATAGATCAGGGCATCACCGAGCGCTCTGCAGATGATCTGGTGCTTTTTATAACCCTTATGGGCCTCGTGCTTTTAGGAGAAGTAATTTTTCAACTGCTATTTATTTTCTTTTCAAACTGGATAGGGCAACAGGTGGTGAAAGATATCCGAGTAAAGCTCTTTGACCATATGCTCGGTTTTAAGATGCAGTACTTTGACAAGTCTGCTGTGGGTAGGCTCGTTACAAGAGCTGTGGGTGACATAGAGACGATCTCGAGTATTTTTTCTCAAGGCCTATTTATGATCATCGCAGATCTGCTTAAAATGGGCGTAGTACTCGGCTTTATGTTTTACGAGAGTTGGCAACTCACTGTGATTGTCCTAGCGGTATTTCCTATAATTCTATATGCCACCAGAGTTTTTCAAAAAGCGATGAAGAAAGCTTTTGAAGAAGTAAGGACACAGGTTGCAAATCTTAACACCTTTGTACAGGAGCGGATTACGGGGATGAAAATCGTACAAATTTTTAACCGCGAGGCCATTGAACACAAAAAATTTCAGGACATAAACAAAAAGCATATGGATGCTTGGAACAAAACCGTTTGGTACAACTCCATCTTCTTTCCCATTGCCGAAATATGTACCTCGGTAACCATAGGACTTATAGTCTGGTATGGAGGCCTTAAAGCTGCTCAGAGTGATGTGATCACCATAGGCCTTATTACTGCTTTTATAAGCTATATACAGATGCTTTTTACGCCTCTGCGACAGATTGCAGATAAGTTTAACACCCTCCAGATGGGTATGGTGGCTGCAAATAGGGTTTTTGCTATTCTTGATACAGATAGCGTCATACAAAATACCGGAACTTTAGAATTACCATCTGTAAAGGGCAATATTGAATTTAAGGATGTGCGCTTCTCCTACGTACAGAATGAAGAGGTTCTCAAAGGCATTTCCTTTACTGCCTCACAAGGTCAGACCATCGCGATCGTAGGTTCTACAGGTGCTGGAAAATCAACGATCATCAATCTATTGAGTAGATTTTATGAGATTAACAGTGGTACAATTCGTTTAGATACTACAGATATTAAGGACATTAAACTATCAAGACTCAGACAGGAAATTGCGTTTGTCTTACAGGATGTTTTTCTTTTTGCAGATACCATTCTCAATAATATCACGCTCAATGATCATTCTATTACGGAAGAACAGGTGATAGAAAGCGCAAAAGCAATAGGCGTACACAAATTTATTTCCAGCTTACCTAACGGTTATCACTACAATGTAAAGGAGCGTGGAGTTATGCTTTCTAGCGGTCAGAGACAACTTATTGCTTTCTTAAGAGCTTATGTAAGCAATCCATCTATCTTAATTTTAGATGAAGCCACATCCTCTGTAGATTCTCAAAGTGAGCAGCTGATACAAAAAGCTATAGGTAAAATTACGAAAGGGAGAACGTCTATAGTCATCGCCCATAGACTTGCCACTATAAAAAAGGCAGATCAGATCATTGTGATGGACAAAGGGCTCATCGTAGAACAGGGCACTCATAAAGAACTTCTCAAGAGAGAAAATGGTCACTATCGCCACCTCTATGAAGTGCAATTTATGTCTAAAGAAGCGGTTTAGTAAAACACTTTATAATTAACCCTCTTTAGAGAACGTCATTAAAGTGATTTCTTCCTTCTTACCTTTTAAGAGTTCATTTCCCATAGGTACTACCAATAAATCTAGCGGAAGCTTTTTAGGAAGGAGATCTGTAAAGGTTTTTGAGGCAAGGATATCTACACCTTTTTCATTACACAGCGATTGAATACGAGCGGTAGTATTAAGGACATCTCCAGAAAAAGCAATGTCTCGTTTAATTTTACCTAATTCTCCTACCATCACCTGTCCACAATGAAAACCTACCTTAAAGTCCGGTAGTGCGTTATACTTCTTATAATACCGCACGCTCTTGCGGTATATAATACTTTTCATTCTGTAAAAACAACGTATGGCATTTGCATTGCGGAGTCCTTTTTTCATTTTCCAAGAAATGACTACCTCATCTCCCACATACTGATATACCTCACCCTTAGTCTGCATTATTGCAGGGGCAATATCATTAAAAAAATCTTTTAGGAGGTTAAAATACTGCTGCTCCCCTATCTTTTCTGCAATGCCTGTTGCGTTGCGTATATCTGCAAACATAAATATGCGTGTCTCGGTCTTAGGGTGAAAATAACGTCCCATGAGATAATCTGGAAAGACTCCAGGCCCATATTTATCATTAATCATTAGTACGATCAATGTGAGTAACACTATAAACAGCCAGACCACAAAGTTTTTAAGAAAAAGAACCGACGTATAAAATTCTACTATTACCTGCCATAGGTCTGGATCACTCATAGACAGACCCGTAAAGTCAGTGTAATAATAAAAGGCTCCTATAGCGCTTATGACGAGCGCAGTAAAAATGTATAATACGATTATGAGAAGTAAGGGCCTTCCAAAAGGCATACCTGCGAAGCCATATCTCCATCATATTTACCGTAAAAATCCCACCTACGATTCCGGCTATAGCTCCTACAAGTAGATTTGTTTGAAAAGAAACTTGAAAATCAAAATTAGAATCAAGCGCATTTGCTGCCTTGAGGGTCACATACTCATACAGAAACAAAATATTTGAGATGAGAAGCCACGCAAATAAAATCCACAGGGCACGGCGCACATAAAATACAATCTCGTTATTACTATATCTCTTAAAAATATTTTTCATAAATAATTTCAACCTTTTACAAAGTAAGTCTTAAAAAGTGTAAGCCGAGCCTATTTAATATACTTTATGATCTGATTTATCTCTGTTTTGCTGATCGCGAAAATGTCAATGCTCCAAGCTATTGAGGTTTATTTTCATATATAGGTTTGAGCAATACGTCTAGACTGTCGAGTTTTAACGCCTGCTCGTAATTTATGGTGTCTGGCGATGAATCCTTAATTTCTAATAACTGAGTTTTTATAGTATTTAGAGAATCTATCTCGAGCTGCTTTCGCTTTCGCTCCTGTGCTCGCAGTTTAGAAGCTTCTGCGCCTCTCTTCATAACTTTGATCAACGGGTTATCTGAAGGCTCGTCAGACATCACTTCTTTGACCATATAGAAACCTAAAGGAACAGCAATTACCAAAGTCATCGCAAAAAACACCCCAAAAAAGAGAAGGGTTTTTAAAGTGATTTGAAAACCATCCAATTGAAAAACACGTTTCAGTACATATCCCAAATAGAAAATCATAGCCGGAAACATTATAAAAGAGAATATCTGATATAACGCCTGATTCCACATCAGGAGCAAGGATACAAGCATCGACAGGATAGAAATATGTGAATAGCCGTAAAGAAAAATAACTAAATGCTCTACAAAATTATATTTCCTATAATTCCAGAAAACAATTTTAGAGAGTATGGCCAAAAGAGGAATTGTAGCAAAATAAATCACTGATTGATAGTCAGTAACCCAATTCATAAAACCTTTCATTTCTGAATTACCTAATTCACCTTGGATTTTTTGTAGGTCAGGATCGTCGTAAAAACCGTGACTCATTCTTAACTGAGCCTCGATGATATCATCTACAAAATACCGCTGCAATATAAACGCTGCAAAACCAGCAATGGTAATTGCGATGGCAAAGTAGCTAAAGGCAGGAAGATACTTTTTACGCATTCCGTTGATGTAACCACCTATAACATCTTCTGGCTTACGGAACATAGCCATAAACGTCTTGAGAAAACTGTTTTCCAGGTTGAGAAAACGATCTACAAAATCATCAAAAAGATTGCGCATCGTGAGCTTATTATAAATGCGCTTACCTCCACAATACTGGCAATATCTCTGATCTAATGCTAAATATTCGCCGCAGTTTATACAAGTATCCTTTATCTCAAGAAGCTTATTCTTTTGAGGTTTTGATTTTCTGGTCTCTTGCTTTTTTTCTTTTGGCTTATTCACTAGATATTTTTTACAATTGGCTTATGTTTTTTATTGAGGTAGGATATGTTTTAAACGATCCTCTACTGTGGATGACGCCTTTCTTATAGAATCTTGCGTAATGGAATCTTTTAAAACCCTAGCAGATTCTCTGGCTGCTTTACCTGCCTCTTCATTTACTTTAATCGTTTCTATAAAACTGTCTAGACTTCCAGAAACATAGAGCAGTCCACCACCCAAACTAAAAAGCAAACAACTAAAAGGTAACAGGACTGCAAGAAATAATAAGGTCTTTAAAAGTAATTTTTCTAGAGTAAGATCAAATACCCTGTAAAGCACAAAAGCCGTGTAAAAAAACGGAAATACAGAGAGCATAGAGCTTATGGCGAGCGTTCCCATACTCGTCCATATAAAGAGTATTAATAACAGGTTTGTTACAATTTGCGTTTGTGAGTAGGCATAAAGAAAAATAACCACGTGCTCTATAAAATTATACTTCTTGTAATTCCAGAAGACAACTTTTGAAATAATGGCATAAAATGGAATAAAGATGAATGTAAAAAATGAGTAGTAGTCAAATAGCACATCTGCAATCTTATTTCCAAATTCCATCTCCGGCGAGTCCATACCCTTGGTAAGACCCTCATCAAAACCATAAAGAAAACTTGAAAAATCTGATTCTTCAATAAACCAGTTTCTGAATAAAAAAAGATATATACTCCCTAAGGTAAGCGCCACTGCAAAATAACTAAAGGCAGACATATAACGCTTGCGCAGTCCATTTACATACCCGTCTATTACGTCTTCTGGCTTGATAAACAATGCAAAAAACGTACGTAAAAATGCATTTTCTACATTGAGAAAGCGCTCTGAAAAATCTTCTAGAAGATTGCGGGTATTTAATCTATTATAGATGCGCTTTGCGCCACAATTAGGACAATATCTCTGATCTAGTAAAAGCGATGTATGACAGTTCTTACATTTATCTGAAACGACAATGATCTCTTTCTTTTTTTCTTTAGAAAGGACCTCAGATTTTTTTTGCTTCTTAGGAGATTTATTTGGTTTGTCAGCCATTTTAACCTAAGTCTTCTGTTAACTTCAATCTTAAATCATCTACAGTATCATAAAGAACGAATTCGCCGTCTTTGACATAGCTTATTTCGCCAGATTCTTCACTTACGACTAGAGATACTGCGTCTGTTTTTTCTGTAATTCCTACGGCTGCCCTGTGCCTTAACCCGAATCTTAATGGGATCGTTTTCTCTTGGGTGACAGGTAATATGACTCTTGTTGCCGTAATGGTATTACCCTCTACTATCATAGCCCCATCGTGCAGCGTAGAGTTCTTGTAAAAGACACTTTCCATTATGGGTCGATTTACCTCTATATCCATACGGTCCCCAGTATCTTTAACAAATTCTAAACTTGTCGTTCTACGTATGACGATGAGTGCCCCAGTTTTGGTTTTACCCATATTCTCACAGGCGTCTAAAATGGCATTCACATCGGTTTCAAGAACGATATCCTTTTTAGAAAAATGGAAGTTTTTAAAAATACCTCCTTTACCAATGTTTGTACTTCCTATAAGTAATAAAAATTTGCGTATCTCCTGCTGGAAGACTACGATAAGCGCAAACATCCCAACCCCTATAAATTGTCCTAAAATGGTACTAAGCATTTCCATTTTGAGTAAAACGGTAAGCTGCCAAATAAGATAGATTACCACAATACCTATAAAAATATTAATCGCTACGGTACCTTTTACCAGCTTATAAACATAGTACATAAGTAAGGCTACCAGAAATATGTCTATAAAATCCAGTACTCGTAAACTATCTAATATCTCCACAGGAAATTGGGTTTAGCGTAAAAATAGAAGAAAAACTCGGGTGACAATAATTAAGAGAAAAAAATATAAAAGCTTATAGATTTATCTAAATAATTTCTACTTCTGGATAATGAGTTTCTGACTGGTTATCTTCTCACCCCCATTGGAAACCTTAACAAAGTAAACTCCATTATCCAAGGCACTTACATCAAGGTCTACAAGATTATTAGCTATTTTTTTCTCTAAAACCTTTTGCCCTAAAATAGTGTAGAGACTAACAGTATCTGCTCTTCTAACAATTTTAAGAGTCACTCTCGTAGAAGCTGGATTAGGGTATATAGATACTCCAGAAACTTCAGAAAAGGTAGCTGTACTCAGCGCTTCGTCAAATTGCGTTTGGAGTTCATCTATTGGCTCAAATACCTCATTTGTAATCCAAACATTAAGGTCAAGGGATAAATTCCCATAGGAGGTATCTGTATCTGATGGGGATGCCACTCTAATAAATGCAGAGGCACTACTGATACCATTATCAAGACATCTAGCATCTGCTCCTGGTCTTTTTGCGGCTTGTAGGGAGGCCATCAGTTTCTCTGCAAGGGAGCCCTCTGTAGTTAAAAAGGCGGTCTCCATATCAGTAACCACCGCTTCTGAAATTAATATATTTCCTGCAATGGCATAGTTTGCTCCTTGTACCCCTATAAATTCTTCAAAACAATCGGTTCCTGTAAAAGTTGCACTTCGTGGTGCCCCACCATTAAGATCTACAGCTAAATATTGGCGGGTTGAGGGATCATTTTGTACATCATTTGCTATAAGCCAGTCCATAATTTCTTGAGGAGAATCTCCCGCTTCCATTCTTGTCCTAGCATTTATTTGATTTGCAGGAAGATAAAATGATTGCGTATGTATGGCACCGACGCCCAAAACGATATCGCTTATGGCTTGAGCGCCATCTTCGGCGGCTATACAGGTTGCACCTGCGCTTCCGATCTCTCCTGTCGCTGGATCTACCGCTACTATAGAGAAGGTGTGTTGAGCAAAGACGGATGTTGATAGTAGGATTACCAACAGGAACAGTGTAGTTTTTTTCATATTTGTAGGATTTATTTGGATGTTACTACTTCAAATGTACATAAAATCAGGTGTGCCTTTAACATTTTCGCGAAAGCGCACCTCAAAGGTGCTAATTACTTCCACTTAATATTACAGCCCATACTGGGTTTCTGAATTTTTTCCTGCTGCCGACTATTAAATATATTGTCCAGCGCCTCACGTAGGTGTCTTCCATTTACAGGAATACCGTTTCCAGGTCTACTATCATCTAACTGCCCGCGATATACCAATGTATCATCTGCTCCAAAAAGGTAAAAATCTGGGGTACAGGCGGCATCATAGTTTTTTGCCACTTCCTGCGTCTCATCATAAAGATAGGGAAATGTAAAGTTGTTCTTGCGTGCATTCTGCCACATCAACTCTGGACCGTCCTGTGGATAATTTACCACGTCATTGCTGCTTATAGCCACAAAACCAAACCCAAGTACACGATAGTCATTTGCAACCCTAACAACCTCGTTTATCACGTGAATGACAAAGGGACAGTGATTACAAATAAACATCACGACGGTACCTCTCTCACCCTTTATATCTTGAAAACTGGTGAGCTGGTTTGTGACCGTATCTATTAATTGAAATTCTGGCGCTTTGGTCCCTAAGGGAAGCATATTAGAAGAAGTGAGTGACATAGTTTATCGTTTAAAATCTACTGACCTATAGGACGTAAAAGTGATGTATAAGTTACGCTTTCGCGAAAATTCTAACGCATTTTAAGAATACAATAAAAAAAGCCATTCCTTACGATGTAAGAAATGGCTTTTAAAAAGTTTAATGAGTAGCTTATTATTACTACTTTATCATCTCATAAGAACGCTTGACAAATTCTGAAAGCTCCTTACCTTTGAGTAAGTTTTGCGAAAGCTTTGCAAGATCAAATGCTTGTGTAATCAATCGTTGCTTTTTCTTATCTGTCTTTGTATTTAAGATTTCAGAAATGAGTTCATGATTAGAATTTACCACAAGGTTATACATATCTGGCATATTGCCCATACCAAACATTCCACCGCCTCCGCCGGTCTGCTGCATCTCTTTCATACGACGCATAAACTCTGGCTGGGTAATTATAAATGGTGCTGCATTACTATCCATAGCTTCTATCTGTACGGTATATGAGCTATTTTCTATGGCAGTTGTAATTGACTCTTTTACCTTCTCCTTTTCTTCATCAGAGAGCTTGGAAATAGTCTCCTCATCTTTTTTGATGAGATTATCTATGTGGTCTCCATCAACACGGACAAAGCTTATATTTTCTTTGCTTGTTTCCAGTTTCTGGATAAGGTGGCTCACAATAGGGCTATCTAATAATAAAACTTCATACCCTTTGTCTTTTGCACTTTCAATGTAAGAGTGCTGCGCATCTTTATCTCCCGCATAAAGGATCACCATTTTACCATCCTTATCGGTCTGGTTTTCTTTGATTTTAGTTTCTAGCTCCTCCCACGTGTAATACGTACCGTCTACAGTCGGGTAAAGGGCAAACTGATCTGCTTTTTCAAAAAACTTATCTTCAGAAAGCATTCCGTACTCGATCACTACTTTGATGTCGTTCCATTTTGACTCGAAGTCCTCACGGTTTTCATTAAATAGGGATTTGAGCTTATCTGCAACTTTACGGGTGATATAACCTGAAATTTTCTTTACCGCGCCATCTGCCTGTAAATAACTACGTGACACATTGAGGGGTATGTCTGGTGAGTCTATAACTCCTCGTAGCATTGTAAGAAACTCAGGGACAATTCCCTCTACATTATCGGTGACAAATACCTGATTCTGATAGAGCTGTATTCTGTCTTTCTGGGCATTCATATCCTGTCCCATTTTTGGGAAATATAAGATACCCGTAAGGTTAAAAGGATAATCTACGTTAAGGTGGATGTTGAAGAGTGGCTCTTCGAACTGCATAGGATACAGCTCACGATAAAAATCCTTATAATCCTTTTCTTCAAGATCTGCCGGTTGTTTTGTCCAGGCAGGAACTGGATTATTTATAATATTATCTACTTCTTCTGTAGGAGCTGGGTCCTCCTCCTTAGCCCCTTCTGGCTTAGGTAATGTTTCTATTTTAGTACCAAACTTTATGGGTACAGGCATAAACTTATTGTACTTAGTAAGAAGCTGGGTAATCTTGCTTTCTTCTAAAAACTCAGTACTATCTTCTGCAATGTGTAAGATGATCTCCGTACCCCTAGATGTCTTGTCAGATTCTACGAGTGTAAATTCTGGACTACCATCACAAGACCAATGAGCAGCTGGCTCATCTTTATATGATTTTGTAATAATCTCCACTTTTTCTGCCACCATAAAGGCTGAGTAGAACCCTAGACCAAAATGACCTATGATCCCAGTATCCTTTGCTCCCTCTTCATATTTGTTTAAAAACTCTTCTGCTCCAGAAAAAGCAACTTGGTTAATGTACTTTTCAACCTCTTCGGCTGTCATACCTAGTCCTTGATCTATGATATGAAGTTTCTTTCCTTCCTTATCTACCTTTACTTCAATAACGGGATTTCCATACTCCACCTTAGCCTCACCTATTGCGGTGAGATGTTTGAGCTTGAGAGTTGCATCTGTAGCATTAGAAATAAGCTCACGTAAAAATATCTCGTGATCACTATATAAGAACTTTTTAATAAGTGGGAAGATATTCTCTACCGACACATTAATTTTTCCTGTTGACATTGTATATATATTTTGATTTATAAATTTCTAATTCCATAGAGCGAAAAAAGTACCAAGAATCAATTACCCTATGGTTTCTGCCAAACTGACACTTTATATACCCTTAGGTTTATCAACCCTTTATCCAATTAATAAAGAACATAACAGAAAATCAGGCAGCGCTGTACAAAAATCTCAAAATCCGTATCTTTCAATCATCAATCAATCCCTTATGAAAAATAGTTTTATAGTTCTTTCCTTCCTGCTATTGCTGAGCTGTGGTGAGGCTGAAGAGAATCCTGAAAATAAAGATTTTACCACCCTTTTTGAAAAATCGAACGGTACAGAAACTCCCACCTACCAAGAAGTGGTTGATTTTTATGCAGAACTTGATAACGCCTATACCTCCATTAAATCTTATGAAATAGGAACTACAGACTCGGGCAAACCCCTAACCCTAGTAACCTTTAACCCAAATAGAACTTTTGAAAGTGAATTTGCAGAGTCCAAGGATGTGCGCCGTATTCTCATAAATAACGGGATCCACCCAGGAGAGTCAGACGGAATAGACGCCACTATGATGCTGATGAGAGATCTTGCGCAAGGGAACATAGAAACACCAGAAAACGTGTGGGTGGGAGCCATTGCTATTTATAATATAGGAGGAGCTTTAAATCGCAATGCTACGAGTAGGACTAACCAAAACGGCCCTAAGGAATATGGCTTTAGAGGAAATGCCCGTAACTATGACCTCAATAGGGATTTTATAAAACGTGATACACAAAACGCACAAGCTTTTGCAGAAATATATCATCTTGTATCACCAGATATCTTTATAGATAATCACGTGAGCAATGGGGCAGATTATCAATATATACTTACCCATCTCTTTACTCAGCACGACAAGATGGGCGGAGCTTTAGGTAACTATATAAACGAAGAATTCAGACCCTTTCTAGAGCAAGATCTAACATCTAAGGATTGGGAAATTACCCCTTATGTAAATGTTTTTAATACCACTCCAGAAAAGGGTTTCTCACAATTTATGGACTATCCACGCTACTCTACAGGGTATACTGCGCTTTGGAATACGATAGGCCTTATGGTAGAGACACATATGCTCAAGCCTTATAAACCGAGAGTAGAAGGAACATATGAGCTTATGAAAAGTGTTATAAAAATTACGGCAGATCAAAGTGAGAAGATCAAGGCCTTAAGAACGGAGGCTTTTACCGCTTTCGCGAAAGCGGAAACCTACCCCTTACACTTTGCGATAGACAGCTCCAAAACCTCAACACTAGAGTTCCTTGGATATGAAGGAACAATGCAACCAAGTAACATAACGGGACAAGAGCGTCTTAAATATGACACAGATAAACCTTTTACTAAAAATGTCACGTATTACAATAGCTTTAAACCAACGAAGGAAATAGTCGTCCCGAAAGCCTATTTTATTCCTAGAGGTTATCGCGACATAGCGCTGATCTTAAAAGAAAATGATATTGATTTTAAACAACTTAAAAGAGATACTACATTTACGGGAGAAGTATATCATATTGCGAGTTATGACACTAGGAATAGCCCTTATGAAGGACACTATACTCATTACAACACATCTGTAACAAAAACACAAGAAGAGGTCACGTTCCTGAGGGACAGTTATATGGTTCAAACAGACCAAAAAGGAATACGCTATCTCTTAGAGACTTTGGAGCCAGAAGCGGTTGACAGTTTCTTCAACTGGAATTTCTTTGACACCATATTACAACAAAAAGAAGGATTCTCTCCCTATGTATGGGAAGAGAAGGCGGCCCAGTTTTTATCAGAAAATCCAGAAATTAAAACTGAATTTGAAGCTAAAAAAGGATCAGATCAAAATTTTGCAAATAATTGGTACGCACAACTAGACTGGATTCATAAAAAATCGCCTAATTATGAGAAAGCTCACTTACGCTACCCTATCGTTAGGATGCTTAAGTAAGTAGGACTTAGGGAAAAGAAGTTTTATGTTCTCATAAGACTTGTCAAGAGCGTCTTGCGCTTTCTCAAAGTTGAGCCACTTAGCCTTTTTAATGCCTTCCTTTTTTTGAGGTACTAAGTCACCGGTAAAATCTGTAGTCATTTCAAACCAAAACGTTTCTTTAAGGCAGAATTTTCCGTTTCTTTTAAAGACGTGATAGGTTATTTCTAAGGGTCTAGTAATCTGGAGTCCTGTAACTCCAGTCTCTTCCATCACCTCGCGCTTTGCACAATCTTCTATATCCTCTTTTTTCTCGATCTTACCCTTGGGCAAGTCCCAGCGCCCATTGCGGTGTATAAAAAGTATCTGCTTCTTGCTATTATAAACAAGACCGCCACCTGCAATGTAAACTTTGAGCTTTTTACGTAAATGTTTATAAAGTTTTTCCTCTTTACGATGATAGAGATTTATATATAGCTGCTCCCCGTCATAGAGTCGTTTGATCAACTTTTTGATCTTAACCTTCTTGATAGGTATCGATTCATATTTTTTCCCAATCACCTTTTCGGTAGATAAGATAATTGGAATGTCATTGACAAAAACTTTATACATTTGCAATATGATTTTAGACAAAGAAACGGCAAAAAAAACTGCCGAATTGCTTTTGCAAATTAATGCAATAAAATTACAACCACAAAAACCTTTTACTTGGGCATCTGGATGGAAGTCTCCTATTTATTGTGATAATAGGGTCGTACTCTCCTATCCCCAGATACGTAATTTTATTCATCACGAGATGGCAAAACAGGTGGAAGAGCTGTACGGCAAGCCAGATGCCATCGTGGGCGTGGCTACTGGAGCTATAGGAATTGGTATGCTTGTGGCAGACTATCTCAACGTTCCTTTTGCCTATGTAAGACCTGAGCCTAAAAAACACGGTCGCAAGAATCAAATAGAAGGATATCTGGAGCCCCGTAGCAACGTTGTTGTCATAGAGGATCTTATAAGTACAGGTAATAGTAGCCTGATGGCAGTAGAAGCTTTAAAAAATTCTGACATGAACGTCAAAGGGATGCTAGCCATCTTTACCTACGGATTTGAAACCGCTTCAGAAAATTTTAAAAATGCTGCCGTGACACTTAACACATTGAGTGATTACACCCATCTTTTGGAACAAGCGCTAGACACACAATTTATCACTCAAGATCAAAAAAACACGCTAGACAACTGGCGTAAGGACCCAGCAAACTGGGGATAATATCTCAAAACTACCATATGAACTTAGAAAGTCCGATTAAGACTGTAGACCAGTCGCCAGAAAAAGTATATAATTTCTTAATGAATATTGAGAATTTTGAAAAGCTTATGCCCGAAAATACCAAGTTTGAAAAAATAAACGATACCCGTTTTCTTTTTGGCCTCAAAGGAATGCCGGAAATTGTTTTAGACCTTAAGGAAGGAATACCCTATAATAAAGTAGTTTTAGGTGCTGCCAGTGATAAAATCCCTTTTACCCTTACTGCAGACATAAGAGAATTAATGACAGATAAAAGTGAGGTGCAGCTTCTTTTTGACGGAGAATTTAATGCTATGATGGCTATGATGGTAAAAGGACCTATAACTAAATTTATAGGAACTCTATCTGACAATATGGATAAGATCGAATAACGGCAAAAATCCTATCAAAATCTTAAAAATTTGAACAAAGCCCAAAGAAATCTCTTTGGGCTTTGTCATCTTTACGCTATAAATTACATTTACATAAACAACTAGAAAATGGCAGATATACAGCAGCTGGAATCATTTGCAACACAAGTGCGCAGAGACATTGTGAGACAAGTGCATAACGTAAATTCTGGTCATCCAGGAGGATCTTTAGGGTGTACCGAATTTATCGTGGCGCTCTATCAAGAGATTATGACACGCAAGGAAGGATTTGATATGGACGGTATAGGAGAAGATCTTTTCTTTCTATCTAACGGGCATATATCTCCTGTTTTCTATAGTGTCCTGGCTAGGTCCGGTTATTTTCCAGTAGAAGAGCTCAACACCTTTAGACTCCTTAATTCCCGTCTTCAAGGTCACCCTACTACACACGAAGGGCTGCCAGGTGTGCGTATAGCGAGTGGATCTTTAGGCCAGGGTCTCAGTGTTTCGATAGGGGCAGCACAGGCAAAAAAACTCAATAATGACGAGCACAAAATCTACACGCTTATGGGTGATGGTGAGTTGCAGGAAGGCCAGAACTGGGAAGCAATAATGTATGCTGCCGCAAAAAAAGTAGACAATCTCATAGCCACGGTTGACCTAAATGGACAGCAGATAGACGGAAGCACAGACAAGGTATTAGATTTGGGAAGTGTAAAAGGTAAATTTGAAGCCTTTGGGTGGACAGTAATTGAGATAGAAAAAGGAAATGACATTTCTGCAATCCTAAGCGGTATGAATAAGGCTCAAGACGCCTCTGGCAAGGGAAAACCAGTATGTATCCTTCTCCATACGATTATGGGCCACGGTGTTGATTTTATGATGGGAACCCACGCTTGGCACGGAAAGGCACCTAATGATGAGCAATTAGAAAAGGCATTATCTCAAAACCCTGAAACGCTAGGAGACTATTAAAACCCTACTCCGCTTTCGCGAAAATGTCATAGAACCTATAACGGTTTCATTCCATTTAAAATTTTCGCGAAAGCGTAAAAACAAACTATACGATGAAAATATACGAAAATACAGGAAGTAAGGATACGAGATCTGGTTTTGGAGCAGGACTTACAGAACTAGGACGCACAAACCCAAAAGTGGTTGCTCTATGTGCAGATCTTATAGGATCCCTTAAAATGCAGACGTTTATTGATGAGAATCCAGATCGGTTTTTTCAAATAGGGATTGCAGAAGCAAATATGATGGGTATCGCGGCAGGACTTACCATAGGAGGTAAAATTCCTTTTACGGGGACCTTTGCAAACTTTTCTACAGGAAGGGTATATGATCAAATAAGACAGTCTATCGCCTATTCAGATAAGAATGTAAAAATATGTGCATCCCACGCAGGCGTTACTCTAGGAGAAGACGGCGCGACACACCAAATTTTAGAGGACATTGGTCTGATGAAAATGTTACCGGGTATGACGGTTATTAATACCTGTGATTTTAACCAGACTAAAGCTGCAACCTTAGCCATCGCAGCGCAAAAGGGACCTGTTTACCTAAGATTTGGCCGTCCCGTAGTACCTAACTTTACGCCTGCAGATCAACAGTTTGAAATAGGTAAAGCAGTGCACTTACAAGATGGAAATGATGTCACTATCGTTGCTACAGGACATCTAGTTTGGGAAGCTCTTGAAGCAGCAAAAACCCTCAACGAGCAAGGAATCAAAGCAGATGTTCTTAATATTCACACCATCAAACCACTCGATGCAGCTGCTATTATTGCTTCTGTAAAAAAGACAGGTTGCGTGGTTACTGCAGAAGAGCATAACTTTTTAGGAGGATTGGGTGAGAGTGTGGCAAGAGAGCTGTCACTCACCAATCCTACTCCGCAAGAGTTTGTGGCAACACAAGATACCTTTGGAGAAAGTGGAACCCCAGAACAGTTAATGGAAAAGTACGGACTTAATGCCAGTGCGATTGTTAAAGCAGCACAAAAGGTGATAAAGAGAAAATAAAAAGACCAAAACATACGTTTTTAAAGAACATAAGGGCAGAATGATGTAACATTCTGCCTTTTTCTTTGTCATTCATTATAAATCAAAACAACATTAATTATGAAAAAATTATTGATTGCTGTCGTACTTTTATCAAGTCTAGCGTCTTTTGCCCAGTCTACTGGAATAGGGATCAAAGGAGGTTTTAACTACGGTTCTGTAGGAGACCTAAACTTAAGTTCTGAAATATCCAATATGCGTATTTCACCAGATAATAAAGTGGGCTATCACTTTGGGCTGTTTGGAAAATTTGAAGTTGCTGGGCTTTTTATCCAGCCAGAAGTGCTTTATACTAAACTAAAGACAGCATATGTTTTTGGAGAAGGAAACGAATCTACAGAAGCCGAATACGGGTTTTCAAAAATAGATGTTCCAGTATTATTAGGGCTAAACATTCTGGGGCCTATAAATATCAAGGCAGGACCCTCGTTTCAATATGTATTAGATAATGAGTTTGAAAGTGATGATACTGAGTTCAATATTAGTGAGCCGGAGAATGAATTTACGGTAGGCTATCAATTAGGTGTGGGCGCCACTCTGGGCCAGCTGGGCATAGACCTTAGGTACGAGGGAGCTTTTCAGGAAAACGACGTAGTCTCCAGTGGAGATGTACAGGACGCAGGATTTAATATAGACTCGAGACCATCGCAGTGGATCGTGAGTTTATCGTACTCCTTTGGAAAAGATTAACCATAAAATTCTATTATGATAATTATAGAACAGGCTCTTTTTAAGAGCCTGTTTTTTTTTGTTCTTAATAATAAGTTAACATCTTATACTATTTTCTATCTTTCTGAACCAACTATCTAAATATAACCATCATTTTGTACACTATAGGATACGATATTGGGAGTTCTTCTGTAAAAATAGCTCTCATTAATACGAAGTCTGGTAAGAAAATAGCCACGCTAAGCGAGCCTTCTGGAGAAATGGAGATCCAAGCACCACAGAGTGACTGGGCAGAACAGGATCCAGAAATGTGGTGGACCCACATGTGCAATGCCACGAATAGACTCCTCAAAGAAACCCAAATAGATCCAAGTAATATAAGCGCCATTGGAATCTCCTACCAGATGCACGGTCTCGTCATTGTAGATAAAAAAGGAGTCCCACTTAGAAAGTCAATTATATGGTGTGATAGTAGAGCTGTAGAAATAGGGAACGCTGCTTATAAGGAATTGGGACATCAATGGTGTGCAGAAAACATACGTAATGCCCCAGGTAATTTTACCGCTTCTAAGCTTAAGTGGGTTAAAGAGAATGAACCTGATATTTATAAAGAAATTACATACTATATGCTGCCAGGCGATTATATTGCCTTCAAATTATCAGGTGATATAAACACGACAAGAAATGGTCTTGCAGAGGGCACCCTTTGGAACTACAGAACAAATTCTACGGCGACAGCGTTATTAGATCATTATGGTATTGATAAAAAACTAACTCCTCCCCTAGTCAGTAATTTTAAAAATCAAGGCTTTACGACCGAAAAGGCAGCGAGGGAAACGGGTCTTGTTTCTGGTATTCCCATAAGATATCGCTCAGGGGATCAACCTAATAATGCCCTATCACTTAATATTTTAAACCCAGGAGAAGTCGCGGCCACTGGAGGAACCTCTGGAGTTATATATGCCGTTACAGACCAATTAGATTTTAATGAAATAAGTAAGGTCAACCATTTTGCCCACGTAAACTATACAGATTCTTCCCCTACCGTAGGAAGGCTTCTTAATATTAATGGCTGCGGTATTTTATACAGATGGCTTAAGAATACCTTTGGTGAAGATTCTTATGAAACTATGAACGCGAAGGCTGCATCCATTCCTATAGGAAGTGATAACCTACTCCTTTTACCTTATGGCAATGGCGCAGAACGTATGTTCAATAATCTTAATGTAGGGGCTCATCTCTGTAATCTCAATTTTAATATCCACTCTACAGCACATATCTATCGCTCAGCCTTAGAGGGTATCGCATTCTCTTTTGTGTATGGTATGGAAATCCTCAAGGAAGACCATACGCAAATAGATATAATTAGGGCAGGAAATGACAACCTTTTTAGATCCCAACTATTTTCGGAAACCGTATCGACCCTCATAGGACAAGAAATTGAAATTTATGACACTACCGGAGCGGTGGGTGCCGCAAGGGCTGCTAGTATTATTGATGGAAATTTTGAGCAATTTGGAAAAAGCATCTCAGAAAATGACTATCAAAAAACTTATAAGCCATTACCTAATAAAGAGGAATATAAAAAGGCCTATAAGAACTGGAAGAACCAACTAGAACTCATCATAAAAAATAAATAATAAAGATTATGGCAACTTATTTTAAAGGAATAGATAAAATTAAATTTGAAGGAAAAGAGTCTGATAATCCGCTAGCCTTCAAGTATTATAATCCAGAGCAGGTGGTCGCTGGTAAGAAAATGAGTGAGCACTTTAAATTTGCCATTGCCTACTGGCATACCTTCTGCGGTCAGGGAGCAGACCCGTTTGGACCAGGCACACAAAGCTTTGCGTGGGATAAACCTAGCGATGCTATGGAAGCCGCTTTCGCGAAAGCGGACGCCGCATTTGAATTCATTACAAAAATGGGATTTGATTATTTCTGTTTTCACGATTTTGATCTCGTACGAGAGGGTTCAACCTTTAAGGAATCGGAGGATAGACTATCTAAAATAGTTGACTATATCAAGCAAAAAAAAGCAGATACCGGTATAAAATTACTTTGGGGAACAGCAAACTGTTTTTCCAATCCGCGATACATGAATGGCGCCGCCAGTAACCCAGACTTTAAAGTTCTGGCGAGGGCCGGCGGTCAGATAAAACTTGCTCTTGATGCCACAATGGCTCTTGATGGGGAGAACTATGTATTCTGGGGCGGTCGAGAGGGATATATGTCCTTACTGAATACCGATATGGGTCGTGAGCTCGATCACTTAGGTCAGTTTTTTACTATGGCAAGAGATTATGCCCGGGCCCAGGGTTTTAAAGGATCCTTCTTTATAGAGCCAAAACCGATGGAGCCTATGAAACATCAATATGACTTTGATGCCGCTACAGCCATAGGATTCCTGAGAGAATATGGTCTCGAAAAAGACTTCAAAATGAATATAGAGGTAAACCACGCTACGCTAGCACAACATACCTTCCAGCACGAACTAGCAGTCTCTGCAAAAGCTGGGATGTTGGGAAGTATTGATGCAAATAGAGGTGATTACCAGAACGGCTGGGATACAGATCAGTTCCCAAATAATATTCAAGAGACCACAGAGGCAATGCTTGTCTTTTTACAGGCTGGAGGTCTTCAAGGCGGAGGCGTAAACTTTGATGCAAAAGTAAGAAGAAACTCCACAGATATGGAAGATGTATTTCTAGCTCATATAGGTGGTGCAGACACCTTTGCGAGAGCGCTCATCACTGCAGATAAAGTTCTTTCTTCTTCTCCCTATAAAAAGTTAGTGGCAGATAGGTACAACTCCTTTGATTCTGGTAAAGGCAAGGCTTTTGAAAAGGGCGAACTTAAACTAACAGACCTCTATAACATCGCTCAGGAGCAGGGAGAAATCCCGCTCACAAGTGGTAAGCAAGAATTATTTGAGAATATAATCAATCAATATATCTAAGCGATGTCTCAAACAACCAATAAAGGGTACCTCATAAAACTCACCCTTGTAGCAACCTTGGGAGGACTACTTTTTGGGTACGATACGGGTGTCATATCTGGAACCGTAGGCTCGCTGGACGATTTCTTTGTAGTACCAAAAGGTCTCACAGAAAATGCAGCAAATGCCTTTAAAGGTTTTCTTGTATTCAGTACACCTGCGCTAGCAGCAGCTCAAAAATCTGATGTGGTCATTCTCTGTTTAGGCCTATCTCCAGACATTGAGGGAGAAGAAATGCCTGTGCTTCTAGAAGGATTTGACAAAGGGGACCGTTCTGATATTACATTACCCAAAACTCAGATAGCGTTAATGAAGAAAGTTCAAGCTCTTGGAAAACCGACTATTGTAGTTCTTATGAACGGAAGTGCATTAGCTGTAAATTGGGCTGGAGATAATATACCTGCAATCCTTGAATCCTGGTATCCAGGAGAGTTTGGTGGTAAGGCAATTGCAGATGTGCTTTTTGGAGATTATAAGCCAGGAGGTCGTTTGCCCGTAACTTTTTACAAGTCCGTAGAAGATTTACCTGATTTTAAATCGTATGATATGAGCGGTAGAACCTATAAATACTTTGAAGGAGAAGTACTCTTCCCTTTTGGGCACGGGTTAAGTTATACCAATTTTGAATATTCTAATTTATTCCTTCCCGAGACAATTAAGACCAAGGAAGATTTAAAAATTAAGGTTGATGTAACAAATGTTGGTCAAGTGCAAGGTGATGAAGTAGTTCAAGTTTATGTAACGCATAATGCCGAACAGAGTCCTATACGGACGCTTGTAGCTTTTAAGAGGATACAAATAGCGCCTGGCGTTACAGAAACGGTAACGTTTACCATAAATCCAGAGACGTACGCTATGGTAGGTGATGATGGCAAAAAGAGGTATAATACCTCTTCAATGACACTAAGTGTCGGTGGAAAGCAACCTGTTTTCACAGGATTAGCAAACACCTCAACCACTAATGTGTTAACCAAAGAACTCAAACTAAATTAAAATCCAATTTGATCATCATAAATCAAAAACGGGGTATCACTTAGATACCCCGTTTTTGATGACAAGCTCAACGCCTATATGTCACAGACTTCTAACTATCAGAATCCAGATAGTCAGCAATTCCATCGTCATCAGTATCTGGATACGATATCGCACCAGTGGTTTGATTAATCACTATTTCTTCAATAGTAGGGATGCCATCACCATCGTCATCTGTATCTAAATGATTGAAAACCCCATCGCCATCTGTATCAAGAAAAGTCACAGTACCGGATATATCAATAATAATTTCCAAATTTGTTAATACACGATCATTATCATCATCTGGATCTTGAAAATTAAAAGCTACATCTCCATCAGTATTATCCTCATCTTCGTCGAACAAGAATCCATTTTCATTTAGGTCCTCATCAATTGAAAGGATACCATCACCATCGTGATCAGTAATCTCAACATCGTATACAGAAAATGTAAAAACTAAAGAACTATAAGGTGGAATACCTGATTGCGGTATATTATAATAAGCTAATCCTGAAGGAATGAATACCGCTCCGATACCGAAGTTCTCATATGTGCTTGTTCCATCGCTATTAACTATTGGACCCGAACCTGCGCCTTTAAATCCAGAAAGACCGATTTGAAATCCACTAACAAAAACGTTCGCTAAATCAAACCAAACAGGGTTAGGAACATTTTCAAAAGTCGAGCCATTTAAGTTGAATCCTTTGATCTCAGAAAGTACTGAGTCAGCATAGGTTGATGGTGGTTTTTCACTAGACCCTTGCCTTACTTCGAGAATATAAAGCTTCTGAGGAGTGTCAAATCGAGAGTATATGGTATCTCTCAATTCTTGCCTATTGATTAAAGGTATCTTATCACTATTATCTCCCGCAATGGTATCAAAGCGAATCTGATAATCAAAATTTTCAAGTGGGTTTTCAAACTCTTCGTAATTGTAAAAATGGGTTGAGAGATATTCTACTATAAGCTCGTCATCATCTTCAGCTTGCTCTCCACGATCTCTAGGTGGAACAGTAATAACTCCATCATCATCTTTAGGACAAGCAACACAAATTAATAAAACAGCCACTAAGGCCAAAAAATTTCTATAATTCATCGATTCTATATTAGGGTGCGCAAGATACAATTTTGACGTATTTTTGTGTGCATCTTACAGTAGATTAACGCACTTTTTGGCATTTTTATATGAGAGTAGATAAATATTTGTGGTGTATACGCTATTTTAAAACGAGATCTATTGCAACAGCGGCTTGTAAAAAAGGCCAAGTAAAAGTAAATGGCAGTGCTGTAAAACCATCACGGGATGTCTACCCTCTAGATAAGATCGAAATTAGAAAAGATCAAATTAATTATGTGTTAGAAGTTCTAGACGTTCCTGACAGCAGATTGGGGGCTAAACTTGTCGATATTTATAGAAAGGACATTACCCCGAAGGAACACTTAGAAAAACTCGCACTACTTAAATTTTCTAAAGATTATTACAGAAAAAAAGGCTCTGGTAGACCTACTAAAAAAGATAGAAGAGATATCGACGAGATTTACAAGAATGACGATTTTTTTAAGTCAGACAATGAAGAATAATAGTTAAGAAAACGACAGATAATGAAAATAGCACTCGAAAAAATTCTGGACCACAAGGCTATTCAGCATAAGATTAAGAGAATTGCATTTCAAATCTACGAAAGCAACGCATCAGAAGACGTTGTTATTTTAGCAGGCATTGCAGATAATGGGTACAAATTTGCCGAAAAACTCGCAATGGTACTTGAAGAAATTGCGCCATTCCAAGTAGTTCTTTGTAAGGTAACTATGAACAAAAAAAGTCCTCTTGGAACTGTTAAAACTAGTTTATCTAGTGATGAATATAAAGATCAGTGTGTAGTTCTAATAGATGATGTACTTAACTCTGGCACGACTTTAATTTATGGCGTAAAACACTTTTTAGAAGTACCATTAAAAAGATTTAAAACTGCTGTACTGGTGAACAGAAATCATAAAAAGTATCCTGTAAAAGCAGATTTTAAAGGTATATCATTAAGTACATCGCTCAATGAATCTGTAAAAGTTACTTTTAGAAAAGGAAATGATACTGTTATTTTAGAATAGTTTAGAAATTATGTGCTCCGTAACTTCCTCCCTCGTCAAATCTTCTGTTGCGATTTTAAAATTCGCTTGATTATAATAGTATCCTCTTTCAAAAAGATGTTTACGCACGTAATCTTCTAAAATCTCCTTAGTTCCCAACGCTGCTATAAGAGGACGACTATCTTTTTCTGTCCATAATCTATTTGTTAAGCTCTTATATGGTAAGCTCAAATAAAAACTGAGATCTGTGGCCTCTTTTATTAAATCTATATTCCCTGCATAGCAAGGTGTTCCTCCCCCTAAGGAAATAACCGTTTTTTTATGTTTATGAATCGTTATAAGTTCTTTGAGATACCTATTTTCAATTTTTCTAAAATAAATCTCGCCATTATTTTTAAAAATATCTGAAATAGAACTTTTTTCTCTTTGTTCAATATATTGGTCCAAATCTATAAAAACCGAATTAATGGTTTGAGAAAGCAACTTACCAACGGTAGATTTACCCGATCCCATGTACCCTAAAAGAAAAATTATCATCGCTATTTTATTGATTTACAAAGGTATTTTGTTCTCCTGAAAAAAGTTTGTTTTTTTTTCAAAAAAACTTTGGCGTTGTGAATTAATTCCCCGTATATTTGCACCCGCATTCAAGCAATGACCTGGTAGCTCAGTTGGTAGAGCATCTCCCTTTTAAGGAGAGGGTCCTGGGTTCGAGCCCCAGCCAGGTCACTTCTAAGACAGCAGAATGTATCAAAAGCCCGTAAACTATACGTTTTCGGGCTTTTTTCTTTATAAGTGATATCAATTAATACCAATTGATTGCGATATTTAAGGTGCGTAATTCGGTGCGTTACTTTGTATTTATAAAAACACGCACCTAAATAGTCATAAAAGAGGTGCTCTGTCCGTATTTCTTCAAATTCAAAACTAGTTTTAACGAGGCAATAGTCTCAAAATTATTGAATTATGGAGAATACTATCACTACACTATTTTACCCAAAATCTGACACTGAAAACAAACTTGGCTTAATTACTATTTACTGTAGAGTAACAGTTAATGGTCAAAGAGCTGAGTTTAGTACCAAACAGAAAATTACAATAGATGAATGGCAGAGCAATAGGACTTCAAAAAATCTAAAAAAAATTAAAGGGCATCTTTCTATTATAGAAAGTAAAATAAAAAAGGTTCAAGAATACTACGATAATAATTCTGAACTATTTACAGCTCAGGATGTTAAAAATAGGCTAGCCAACAAGCATAAGTCGAGAAAGACTGTCTTAGAAGTATATCAAGAGCATAATGATAAAATTAAAGCGCTCGTAGCATTAAACCAGCACTCATACGGGAGCTATCGAAGATTTTTTAGAGGTTTTAATCATCTCGAAGCGTTTATTACCTCACATTGTAATGTAAAGGATATATTGCTCAACAAAGTTGATCTTGAATTTGTAGAAACTTTTGAGCAATACTTGCTCACAAAGAAAGCTGGTGGTCAGAACACGATAACCAAATACCTCACGAACTTCCACAAAATCATAAGATTAGCACACGCCAAAAAATGGATTGATGTAGACCCGTTCAAATTTTGGACAGCTACTTGGGAAAAAACAGAGCGTGATTTCCTTTCTCAAAATGAGATAGACGCTATCTATGGGAAAGAGATTGGCCTAACTCGTCTCAAAACAATACGTGATGTATTTATTTTCTGCTGTTATACTGGTTTAGCCTACTGTGATGTAGAGGATTTGAGGTTTGAAGATGTTTCGATAGGAATTGATGGAAAGTCTTGGATTTATACAAATAGACTCAAAACAAAAAATAGGTGCGCTATACCCCTATTACCCCTAGCCCAAGTTATTTACTCTCATTACGCTCTAGGAAAATCAGCAAATGACAAAATTTTTCCGTTAGCTTCTAATCAAAAGACAAATGTGTACTTAAAAGAAATAGCAACTATCTCTGGTATACATAAGAATCTCACGTTTCATATGGCGCGTCATTCATTTGCCACCACTGTAACCTTAACTAATGGAGTTCCTATATCAACCGTAAGTAAAATGCTGGGGCATAGTTCAATCAAGACGACCCAGATATATGCTCGAGTTGTTGACCTTAAAATTTCAAATGATATGATGAGTCTTGAGACCAAATTAGGGAGAAATGCCGTTAATACTTAAATAGCAGGTTCAAAACAACCTTTATTTTATAAAAGAATGAATGTGCGACACATTCTAGGAAGTCTTCTTTAGTGTTTTCTACTACATTAAGCTACGCAACTTTTAAAATGTCGTTACTAGCACTACTTAAAAAATATCAGATACATAAAGCATCCATTCTGAGTGACAACTTAGATAGGGTGCTAAGTGCTACTCAACATATACAGAATGCTCAAGCTACGATGAAGAACATGAAAAATCATATTGAGCACAATCACTTCGAGAGCATAAATGATGAAATAGATTTCTTTAAAAGAATTAAGCAGATTCCTCAAGAGGATCTTATTTTTGAGGTAAAGGTTAAGGCATATCTTATCAATAAGCCATTTTCCAATAAAACAGCGCAACTTAAATACTGCGCTAAGGAAATGAAAATGGTAAATCAATTTACCCAAAATCATTCAGAATTTATCCAATACTGCGCTATGCAGAGGACCGATTTAGATATATATTACTTTAAACGACCTACAGAAGCAATTGCTTTTGAGTTTACAGAACCTTTCTTTAGAGACCCAATTTTTTATACAGCTCGTGATCTAACATTAAGCCGATTAAATGCTTACAAAAAATACGCTTTCTTCCTGAAAGACGAACATAGCCAAATTTTGGACTCCTCTAAGCTTTCTAAAAGTAACCAAGCTTCTAAGGGAATTTTAGAATGGACGTCTAACCGTATTGATCTCACTGAACTTATCTATGCCCTATACCACTCCAGGTCCATCAATAATGGAAAAATTGACATTGCCCAAATTACTACAGCTTTTGAAGGGTTGTTCAAAATAGAATTAGGGGATGTTTATAAAACGTATTCAGATATAAAGCACCGTAAAAGAAGTGTTACAAAATTCTTAGACACCTTGTCTAACACGATGAAATCAGAGATTACCCACTCTGATTTATAAACACCGTAGTGGGGTGTTCTTACGCTTTCGCGAAAGCGTATATCAAATCCTCGCAAAACCTCTAAAAATTCATCTCTTTTATATGGAAGAGATACGTTTTTTCATATTTCTTGACCATATTTATTTTACGTAACCTACTGCAAACTTGGGAGTTTTACATATTCATAGCTTACATCTTTGCTGAAAATTAATGGTAAAAACCTTTTGATTATGCCAGCAACGATAATTACCACAGAAGACTTATATGATTTCAAAATAGAGCTATATGCCGAAATCAGAAAGATGCTTCACAAGAAGTATTTTCAGAATACTAAAACCTGGCTCAAGTCTAGTGAAGTGATGGAAATTTTAAAGATAAGCGCCGGAACCTTACAAGGGCTTCGAGAGTCCGGAGATTTACCTTACAGTAAGATGGGCAAATCTTATTACTATGACCTGAATGAAATCAATCGGGTTCTTGATGAAAAATCTTCCAATCGAGAATAATGAATTATATAAAACATCTCAACCGCGTCCAAGAGGTATTTATTCAAGACCCAAGACTAAATGCTTCCCACATTAGTCTATATATGGCTCTTTTTTATTTCTGGAACCTCAATAGATTCTCACAATGGTTTCACATATCCCGCAATGAGGTGATGACAATTGCAAAAATAGGCGGACTCGCCACTTACCATAAGTGTCTAAAAAATTTAAGTGACTGGAGCTATCTCATCTACAAACCATCAAAAAATCGCTTCAAGGGAAGTGAGATTATGATGTTCAATTTTGATACAAGTGCTGAACAAGTATTGAACAAGCTCAAAACTATCCCGAAACATGCCCTAGTATATAATACAAACAGTAAAAAAAGAATAACAAAGAACAAAAAACAGCCTAATAGCCTAAAGGAGGCGGTTGACTTTTTTTTAAATAATAATTTTTCTACAAACGAAGCTGAAAAGTTTTATGGCTACTACCACAAGCTCCAGTGGAAAACCAAACAGGGAAACCAAATTATAAACTGGAAGGCGGTCGCTATCTCGTGGATGGATCACGTAGAATTATTTGAGGCGACTGAAAAAGAAAAAAAAGTTATTCCGCTTTCGCGAAAGCGTGAACCCGTAGATCATTTGAAAACTTCTAAAAATAAAAATTATGGTGAACCCCTCTGAAATAAAAGAAGGCCAAATCGCCTATTCTCTAGGAAGATTTGATGGCAAACAGATGTTTTATGATTTTGACAAAATTTTAATCTATCTCGAAGCAAAAGGCAAGTTGCTCTATGGCGACCATTTTAAAATTTACAAAGAAGATGAACCTACTCTTTTCAGGCTATGTAATTACATAGTTGGCGATAAGAAAAACTGCGCAAGTCACGGTATAGATGTTCATAAAGGAGTACTTCTTTCAGGTCCTGTGGGCTGTGGTAAAACAACTTTGATGCGCCTTTTGCGACATCTAGTCCCGCACATTAAGCCTTATGAGGTAATTCCCTGTCGGAATATAGCCTTCGCTTTTAATCACGTGGGCTATAAGATTATTGAAGATTACGGAATGACTAAATTTTTCTGTTTTGACGACTTGGGCACCGAGCCTTGGGGAAGATTTTATGGCAAGGATTGTAATGTAATGGGAGAGATTCTTGTCTCCAGGCACGAGCTATTTATAAAAACGCGAAGAAAGATAAAAACACACGCAACTACTAATCTATCTGCCACAGAAATGGAAGAACGATACGGACATAGGGTTCGCAGTAGGATGCGAGAATTATTTAACCTCATAGACTTTGCAGAGAATACACCAGATAAAAGAATTTAATTATGAAAATAGCCACGTTTAATGTTCAGAATTTATTTCATAGAGATAAAAATCTCATAACAAAATCGCGTAGTACCAGTATCACAAATTGGATTACGGAACTCGATACGTTAATGCGAAAAGTTTCCAAATCCCTATCGGAGTACGAGCGCATAAGAGAATTGTCATTTCTTCTCGGTTTTGACAACATACACCTCAAACCGTATGCAGTATTGCGTCGTAAAGCTGGATATCTTTATATGAAAGGTGCGATGCCATTTAAAGAAACTAAGGCAAGCTATCTAACAGATTGGGATGGATGGGTAGAAATCAAAGACGGTTCCTATAAGGCCTACAGCTACCGATAACAAGGCTCTCGTGATTGCTGATGTAAATGCAGATATATTGCTCTTGCACGAAATAGAAGACAGAGCTTCACTTGAAGAATTTAATAGAGAAGTGTTGCCCAAATACGATTGCGAGTCGTACGCACAAACATTTGTAATTCAGAATAATGATATGGGAGGCTTAGAGACCGCCATCTTGCTACGGGAAGGGTATCAATTAGTTTCAGTAAAAACACATCTTATAGGTGGATATAGCGACCAGTTCCAACATCTTTTAGAATATGAGATTGAAACTCCATCACTAGAAAAAATCTGGATGCTCGGTATTCATCTCCTTTCCCTTGAAGATGGTGACGAAACGATAATCAGACAAAGTCAATTTAAAAATATCACCAAGATCTATCAGGCTCTCATTGCCGAAGGAAAAACCAACATTATTATAATAGGTCCTCTCAACGTAGCATCGTACTCAGCTTTACTGACCTCATTTGTTACGGATAACAAACTCAAGGACATCACAAAACATCTCTCTTTTGACGTAGACTGTGATGAAGGAAATGATGCCACCTATTTTAGACTAGGAGCGTTTAGCCTTGGGACAAACCTAGTGCAGAACGATTATATGCTTATTGTCACCTGCACTGTTTGAAAAGCTCACCGATAGCGGTTTAAATCGTAAAGCTATCTGGTCAGAAAAGCAATTACAACGGTTAACCTATAAATCTGTAACTAGCAAACAGAATGCAGCCAGTGAGCAGCATCTCAATGGACAACCTATAAATCTGTAACTAGCAAACAGAATGCAGCAAGTGAGTATCCTATGGTTTGGGGGAAGATTAAGATTTAAAAATCTCGTAAAACCTTGGCCGCCTTTAAAATGCTTTCGAAAATTCGACTATGATTTGCTTTATACTTTTCATAACCTCAAAGTAAAACTTCATCAATACCCTAAAAATTTGATTATAGATTCGTGCAAAAGCAAGCCAATAGCCCTTTGCCCAGTTATACTAGATAAATAATGTTTTTCATCTCTTTGAGATAAAAAGCCACACTCTACTAAAACAGATTTAATTGTTTTGGATTTAGGGAGCACTTGAAAATTAGCAAACTTGACGCCGCGACTTTTCATTCCAATAGTTTGGGATAAGGATTTCTCAATGAGGTAAGCCATTAAGACAGACTCATCGGAAATTTTATTCCTGTGTCTGGAAATATAAACTTCCACACCTTTTGCATTTGGATTTTTGGAAAGGTTACAATGCAAAGAAATAAACACATCAGCGTTCAGCTCCTTAGCTAGCCGTGTCCTATCACTTAAGCGAAATAAGCGTGTCTTTATACCTAGTCAAATAGAGATCCAGCTTATTATTATAAAAATATCTATTGATACTATCCATCTTCAAAGCAATAGATAACACAATATCCTTTTCCATTATTCCATTTCGCGAAAGCGCACCGCTATCCCTACCTCCGTGTCCAGGATCTATGACCACAATAGTTTTTCTAGAAGAGTAATCATCTGTTTGACAAACTATTTTTTTAGAAAATAGGATTAAGAATAACAATAAAATGTAACGCATTGTTTTAAGCATATCTCAATATTTATTTTGAGCAAAATGCAATGAATATATCCTTTTCATACGAATCCTCTAAAATTTAACAGCGCATCACGTTAAAATTTAGAGGATTACGCCTATAACATTCTTATCGTAATAGATTTCGCAAAGTTTATTCATCAATCGCCCTAACCAGGCATTTAAAAACGAATAGTTATGAAAAAATCTATGCTACTATTACTTGCGTTGTTTCTAACCGCAGCGCCCAGCTTTGCACAAATTGGAGGTATTGAAGATTCTGTTAATGATGTAGGCGATACCATACGGGCCATCTTTCCCATTCTCTTAGGGGTTATCTTTTTGGTCGGTTTTCTATTTAATGCTGGACACTTCTTTGGCGAAAATGCCGACCTCAAAAAAGGAATAACCAGAGTATTGGTGTTTGTCCTTATTGCTGGTGCAGTAGTAGGCATCTTTACCTATCTAATCTCAATCGTAGTATAATGACCCTCATTGAGGAGTTTATTATCCAAGCATTATGAAAAAGTTTGAGGTATATAAAAACATTCGGAAACGGGCACTAATTTTTGGGTTGCCTGTTTCCCTATTTGCACTAATGATGATTGCTGTGATTGCTTCACTTTTGGTCATCATCTTTTCTTTCAGCTTTGGGATAATTATAGGTGTGCTTGTTTTTAACGCTACACTCTATGTGGGTTTGACAAAATTTGCCCACACGCCTCAACTCCTTCAATTGTCTAAAGTCTTCCCCAAGAATATAAGCAACAAGAAAACTACAAACATCCACTATGAATAAAATTAACCTCACATCCCATCATCCTATCGTGGATATTCAAGACAATGTCGTTTTTGCAAACAATGGCAATGTGATAGTTTGCTTTCGAGGTGACACTTCCAGAAATCTACTCACTTTCTGAAAAGGATTTTGAGGATATGCACGGAGCGTGGTTTCAAGCAATTAAATCATTACCAACCGGTTGCGTAGTTCATAAGCAGGACATTTACACGAAGCAGTCATATACATCAGACCAACTGTCTAATAATACATTTTTAGAGCATGCTACTCACAACCATTTCAAAGGGCGTGAGTTTATGAAACACGAGTGCTTCTTGTTCTTCATTTTAACCAAGAACAATGCGCTTAACAATAAGAAATTTGTTAATCCCTTCAGAAAAGTTTCCAAAAGTATTGTGAGAGAGGCAGATGAAACGCTACACAATTTTATTGGCTCTGTAAGCGATTCTGTTTCCTTTATAAATAATAGCAGAAAAATGGAATTCATTCCGCTTAAAGCGAAAGAAATCCACGACCTGACCAACCGTTACTTCAATGGTTTTAATGATGGCTTTGACACAGATATCTTATTAGACAAAACTAACGCAAATATTGGGGAGCATTACTTTGATGCTCTTGCTGTCAACAGCGAACTATGCTTTGGCGAAAGCGTACAAACCAGTAAGACAAATGAAAAATTTACATCAGATGATTTTGTGTTCCATCAAGGATTTATCGATGGCCTGGGGCTCACACTTTCTGAAAACCATATCATCAATCAGATCATCTACCTCGACGACAAACAAAAATGGAGAAAACTCCTCGACAAAAAAATAGAAGAGCTTAACAAGAGCTCCAACTTTGGGTCACAAAACAAAGTGGTGCTCAAAAAGATTCAGCACATCCTTGATCAGATAAATGCAGATGACCAAGCACGCGTAATCCGTGGGCATCTAAATGTTGTTTATTGGGCTCGGGAAGCCCGAGAGCTAGAAAGAATAGCTTCCAAAATTAAAACAGAATTCAAAGAAATCGATATCATTCCCTACTACCCTCGTGGCGAAGAACGTAAGAACTATCTATTGAATAGTTATTGCTGTTTCTCTTCCAACTTTTCGGATGAAGACTTATATGTAACCGATTTAAAACACGCTTTGTGTTTGCTTATCAATAACAGTAATTACAAGTCTGATAAAAGGGGTATTATATTTAATGACCGAGAGCATAACATACCTGTTTTAAAAGATGTATGGGACGAACGTAAGAAGCGTATCAAAGCTCGAAACTTTGCCATCTTTGCGCCTACCGGCGAGGGCAAGTCTTTCCTTGCCAATAATATCCTACGTCAATATTTTGAAAGTGGCGTGCGCTTAGTCATCATAGATTTGGGTGGCTCTTACACCAAGTTTGCAAAACTATATCCTGAAAAATATACAGTGCTACGATACGAAAGTGGTAAAAACCTGGGCATTAATCCATTTTATATAAGTGATGCAAAAGACCTCACGCCCGAACGCTTAGAAGACCTTTCGGTTTTCTTGTTTGAGCTATTTGCTTCAGATATAAAAGTGACCAAAGCACAATCTGTCTCAGTAAAAAAGATACTTCGGTATTACTACAAGCAAGTCTCTATTCAGCACTCTTTAAACAGCTTTTATGAGTTTATAGAGAACAAGGCTTCAGACTTACTGGAACATCTTAAAATCCATCCTGACTACTTCAACATTAGCAACTTCTTGCACATAATGTCGGAGTACGTTGGCGATGGTCTATACAGCTTTCTTTTTGAAGTGAGCGAAGACCAAACCTATAAAATTGAAGACAAGCGTTTAATTGTTTTTGAGCTTGACGAAGTAAAAGATAACAAAGAGATTCTTTCGGTAATGCTCAAATTAATTAAGTCTGCTATTCAAAGAACGATTTGGAAAAACAAAGCCGAAAAAGGCATTATACTTTTTGATGAGTTCGCAAAGCAACTGAAGTTTGATAATGTACTAGAGAGTGTAGAATTTTATTACCAAGCCATTAGAAAACAGAACGGGGCTATTGGCATTATTCTACAATCTATAAATCAGTTACCCAACAATTCAACGTCTGCAAGCATCCTTGAGAATACACAGGTCATTTATAGTCTTAACAATGAAAAAGGCTATGAAGAACTTCAAAAACGATTAAATCTCTCCAGCCACGACCTCAATCAATTAAAGTCAATAAAGAACAATCTCACAGGACCGCGCAAGTACACCGAAATGTTTATCAAGATTGGTAGAGAAAGTAACATCTTCCGGCTAGAAGTTCCTAAGGAGGTGTATGCAGCTTACTTAACCGATGGAAAAGAAAACGACGTCATAATGGCGATTTATAATAAGACTGGCTCTATGGAAGAAGCCATTAAAGAATTTATTAATCCGAAAAATCAAGAATGATGAAAAACAGAATCAAAACAATAACAGCATTAGTAGTATTTACAATGCTCCTCTTATTGCCTGCACATGCGATATGCCAGGGAATGCCTACGTATGACAACACAAATTTTATAAGCTTGGTAAAACAGCTTTTAGAATCTGGTAAACAGACTTCACAATTAATTAAGTCTGTACAATTCTTGAAGGATGCAAAAGAGAGTATTGAAAAGGTATCGAACATTGTGGAACAACTTAACGCCGTTCAAGAAATTGGACAAAACAATCAGCGCCTTATCAATGTTATGCAAAATGACTTACTGGATATTTTAAACTCGCCTTACATCAAGCCAGATGAAATATCAAATGTTGTGGCTTCTTTCGACGCAATGGTGCAAAATTCACTCGCTACAGTAGATTTTATAGACGAGATCCTTTCAAGTGATTACTTGAAGATGACAGATGCAGAACGCGCCGAAGTACTTAAAGCAAAAGAAAAAGAATCCCAAGCAATGGTCTCAGATATCACAATGAAAACCAAGCGATATCGTGATATTATTTCTTTCAGAAAAATGCAGGATAAAGTGAATAATCGAGAAACTAGCTACTAACAAATGACTGCTACCATCATCTTAGGAATAGGATTGGAATACATCGACACGGTATTCCAGACCATACAGAACAGTGACTTCTCGCAATACACGATTGCCGGAATGAAGACGCTAGCCGTCCTGTTTTTCTTGGTTAATATTCTCAAAAAATACAATGAAGGAGTGGCAGACCAAAGTGGATATACGTGGGGGCTAAGTCCAGGCGAACTAGCTAAGAATTTTGCAGTTTTGTTGTTGGTTATTTTTTCAACTCAGATTCTTGGCTTTTTCGATGGCATTCTAGTAGCAGTTGAAGGACAGTATAAAAATACTGCACCGGCACTATTGCCATTACAGATGCAAGAAATACCTATAGAAGAAGAAATAGGATTCCTGGAAGCTGCGCAAGCAGCAATGGCATTACTTTATGAAGCTTTGATTACTCCATTGTATGGCTTTAAAATTTTAGCATTTATCATCAGTCTATTTCTATGGATTTTAGACTTGTTTATTTATCCATTGTTTTTGGCAGAACGCTATTTCTTGCTCGGGATTATGCGGGCATTTTTCCCGCTTGTTATAAGCCTAGCGGTCTTTGAAAAATTTAGAACGATGGCGTATAATTTTTTTAGACTGTATGCTGCGGTCTATATGCTTGTTCCGGCATTCTTTCTCGTGAACGTTTTTATCAATGCTATTTATACTGAAATCAACACCAATTTCTGGACAAACCTATTTGGTACAGATACAGGAAGCACCTTTTTCGCTCCTGTCATCGAGCTTGGCTCTATCGGGTTTATAGTGTTCCTGAAATTCAAGTTATATCGCCGAGCAACTTCATTCACTCTTAGACTCTTTACACAATGAAAACACCTTACAAAAACATATATGCTGTCCTCAAATACAACCGCTTTATTGTACTAGTAACAGTCGTTTTTGCGATGCTCACATCAGGGTTTTCTGCTTGGATGGCTTATAACATAAATAATAAAGCACTCAATAGTGCCTTTGCCGTTAATACAGATGGCTCCATTATTCCTCTAAAGCTGGTCACGCAAAAAGAAAACTATCGTGTCGAGGCGCTCTCGCATTTAGAATTGTTTCATAGCTACTTCTATAACATTGATGCGAGCAATTATGAAAAGAATTTGGCGAAAGCTTTATGGTTAGGTAACAGCTCTGTAGATAATTTATACCGTCAGAAAAAAGCAGATGGAGTTTACAACAGGCTATTGCAATACTCACTAGTTCAAAAAGTACTCAGTATTGAAACTGAAATTAAACAACAAGATAATCTCGTCACATTTAGAACTGTGACTGTTTTTGAAATTAATCGTGGTTCTATAATAGATAGCTACGAGCTAGTCTCAACTGGAAATCTCATCCCCGTAGAGCGCCATTTCCCAAACAATCCACACGGACTTCTAATTACCAATTACTTTGAAAACACCCTTAAAAAATTGAACAATGAAAATTGAAAAGAATAAAATCGTATTTGCATCGGTCCTGGCTATCGTTGTCATTTTTATCGTGGGCTACTCCATTCTTGTGATGAGTGATGGCGAACCTGAAGGCAATAATTTGAAGCAGACACTTGTACCAGAACTAGCAGAAGAACAACAGGAATATGAAACCAAGCTGGACGCTATTAATGACCTTAAAAAGATAAGGGAAACAAATGCGCCTAGCATATACGATGATAAACTCATTGACTCTTTGGGCTTTTACGACCCAAAACTAACCGAAAAAGAAAAAGAGCGTATTGTAGATAGTATTTATGAGGTTGGAAAAATCAAGTATTCAACTCCTGACGTATCAAGGAATAATGTTAGAAAGCGCCCTATTAGAGCTGGATCAAAGATTGATTCTTCAGAAATCAAGAAAGAAAAAGAAATTGAAGTCAAAGAAATGGGCCTAGAACATCAGCTGTTTTTTGCTTCTGCAACAACACTTAAAACGACTGAGGTATTTGGGAAAACCGACGCGACGATTTATACTGTTGTGGATGGCGACCAAGTGGTCAAAGTCAATTCAAGACTGAGAATGCGATTGACTCATGATGCATTCATCAATGGTAAGCTAGTTAATAAGAACACACCCATTTTTGGCCTTGTAAAATTTCAGCCCAACCGAGCGTTAATCGAAATTGAAAACATACAGCATCATCCCACACAACTCAAAGCTTTTGACTTGCAAGACGGCAGTGAGGGCATTTATGTAGAGAACAACTTTAGAGCAGAAGCAACCAGCGAAGTCCTCGACGATATTATCCAAGACATCAATATTCCGAGTGTTCCGCAAGTGGACGGTGTGACCAAAGTTTTGCGAAGAAATAATCGTAATGTAAAAGTCACAGTACTCAATAACTACAAACTCATTTTAAAACCTGAATTATAATTCTGGCGACAACAATTAAAATATATTCTTATGAAAAATTATATGATCATATCTGCTCTTATTCTTATTTCCGCTTTCGCGAAAGCGCAACAGAATAAATTAAATTTAGACACCATTTATGCTAACGAGCAAAAAAACGTGGCTCTATTTTTTCCCGAAACGGTGCGACAGGGTATTACGGGTTCAGAAGATTTCGTATTTACATACAACAGAGAAAAACCGCAATATTTTGGATTGCTCCAAGCAACGCCAGGAAAGGAAAGTAATCTGCTGGTAATCAATAGAAATGGTGCAATTTTTTCGTATATTGTAAAGTATAAAAAGGAGCTCACTAAGCTCAATTACTTTATAACAGAATCCAACAGCATAGGCAATGAAAAATCTATGATTGCTGACATTTTGAGAGAGAATCAATCTGAAATAAAGATTGATAACCGAACCTATTATTATCAGAAATTCTGTTCTTATCTCGTACAACGAAATCAAACGATTGGACGAATTAAAAAAAGAAACAGTGGTATTCTTCTTAGCATAGAAAATATTGTTTTTGATAAAGACGAACTATACTTTGTAATCCAGATTGAGAACAACTCCAGTTTGGATTACGATTTAAATTTTCTGAAATTCTCAACAGAGACACGACAAAAAGGAAAGAGAAAATCGTTGCAGCGATTGCACCAAAAGCCCAACCATGTCCATAATCGTCCTTCAAGAATTAAAGAGAATGAAACTGTAAAACTGGTATATGTACTACCTAAATTTTCTTTGAGTAACGACCGAAGAGTGATACTCTCACTCATTGAGAAAAATGGCGAGCGCGACGTTGAATTAAAAGTAGCACACACCTATATCAATAACCCCAATTAGTAGCATTATGAAAACGTTAATCCTTATTCCAATCGTGTTGTTCCTTTTCGCTTGCGCGGAAAACCAACTATCACACACTGAAACCAGTAAAATTGTAGTAGAAAGCTTCTATACAAAAGACAATGATAAGCTAGAAAATTACACCACTACTGAAGGGTATGGCAGTCTTACTTCCATTCAAAACCTTATCTCTGGAGAGAAGAAAGCACTCAACTTCAAAGTGCTCAACGAGATTGTTGAGGGCGATGTTGCTTGGGTAAAATTTACCACAGCTTATGACGATAAAGCCGAAACATTTAAACTCGTTAAGGAAGATGAGGCTTGGAAAGTAACCCGAAAGGGGTTAAGGGAGAAAAGACCATTTTAAAAGGATTCACTAAAAATCCTTTTAATAAGACTCTTTTTTTCAACTATTATCTCCACGCTACCCTTAAGATTAGGGCGAAACGGAATTAAAAAGTTGCGAGAAGTTTTAAGTTCTGGGCCTAACGACATTTCAACTGTGTATTGCCCATTTTGATTAGGAACTTGATAAACTTTATTTACTTTTCCGGTAAGAAAACCGAATTCATTTTCTGGGAACCCGTCTAATACAATAATTGCTATTTGTTTCTCCTCAAGTTTTCCAAAATCTGAAGAGGTTACTAAAGTTTCTGCATTAATGTTGCGTCCTATAGTAACCGGTTCAATCAACATTAATTCTGAGCTTGGTTCTGCAAAAGAATTTTCTATCAAATTTTTAGTAAAAAGCACTCTACCATCAGTATTAGATTTAATCACATAATGTCTCTCCCAATTATTCATAGCCAATTGTAAAATCTCAAATTTACTGAGTAATAGATTCTGTAAATCTAGAGCCTTTCTATCCCATTCTATATTTATAATCGATTGGTCAAAGCTATTCTTGACCATCAACTCTTTCTCATTAGATATATTAACAAGGGTTGTATTGAGTCTTTCTTCGGATATAAGTATTTCTTTGATTTCACTATTAAACTCCTTTTGAGAAATAACCCCTTTCTCTAGGAGAAGTCTATAATTAGACTCGTTTTGGTGAAGGATTTCTAGCTCATTCTCAATCCTAAAAACCTGTGATTGTCTAAGATGCAAACGCGATTTAATTTCATTTTCAATAGTATTTAATGAAAGATTTTTAGCTCTATAATCTAGAGATGATATATGCTGTGAGTAAAGGTTAAAGGCAAACTTAAAATCATTTAACGGTTCTGAAATAGTCCCTAGCTTGTAATCCTTAAGCCCGTCAATTATAATCTTGATACTTTCGATTTCTGTAAATTCTTCAGCAAATCTTCCGTTTAACTCGAATTCATCAAGTCTATTTTGGAGTTGATTTATATCAACATAGTCAGCATCAGACTTCATTATTATTAGAGGATCTCCTTCACTTACAATGTCTCCGTCTAAAACTAGAATGGATTTAATTTCATTAGTAAAACTAGCAGTTACTATTTCTGGTGCTGGTGTAGTTGTCAATATTGCTGTAGAGATAATTTTATGGGGAAACTCAATATAAAATGCCATTGCTATTAGAATAGCAAATAGTGTGAAAGTAATTCCATTACTATAAGCTAAGTACACTCGCGGGATAATACCGTAGAGTTCATTAAGTTCTTTCTCTTTTTTCAAAGATTTTATCATCATCCTGCCATTTGTAGTTGATTCTTGATTAGATGATAATAATTGCTGTTCTCTTTGATAAGATTTTGATGTGTTCCCTTTTCCACGATACGACCTTCTTTAAGGACGACTATCTGATCTGCTTTTACAACAGTGCTTAGACGATGAGCAATAATAACAACGGTTTTATCTTCAAAAAAAGTTTGTAGTCTGTCTGCAATTACTGCCTCGTTATCCGCGTCGAGTGCGCTTGTGGCTTCGTCAAAAAACACATATTTTGGATTTTTATAAACGGCTCGAGCAATTAAAATTCTCTGTAATTGTCCTTTACTAAGGGTCAAATTCTCATTTCCAATTCTGGTATGAACACCTATGGGTAAATCATTAATAAACTCTAATGAATTAGAAATAAACAAAGCAGACTTAAGTTGTTGGTTATCAATTTTATCTTTAGTTAATGTGATGTTGTAAAGTACAGTTTCATTAAAAACGTAGCTATCTTGAGTAATAGTAGCGCAATTTTGTCTCCATCGCTCCTTAGATACGTTGCCTAAAGACTTATCTCCTAATAATAATTTCCCTTCATAATGCTCATAGAATCCCAACATTAGTTTGAGAACTGTGCTTTTTCCACTACCACTATGACCCACAATTGCTGTCGTTTTATTTTCTTTAATCTCTAAATTAAAGTCATCTAAAATGTTTCTTCTAGTTCCTTTGTATCTGAAATTGAAATCTTGGAAATAAATATTTCCCGATAGTTCAAACAAGTTTGCCTTTGTATCAGAGTCTTCATTTTCTAGGTCATGTATTTCTGCAATTCTTTCGAGTGAAATTTTAGCATCTTGATAATCCCTTAAGAATTTAATCATTTGCTTAAATGGCATATTTAGCTGTCCGATTAGATAAGTTATAGCAATCAGAGCTCCTAGAGTAAGTTCCCCTTGTACAACTAGCACTGATGCTACTAGAATTATTGATAAATTTTTAAACTCGTTAATCGTGGCGCCACCTGTGTCTTGAAACAATGCAATTCTTAATGTAGTAGTTTCTAGCCTGAATAGTTTTATTTGTATTCTCTCCCAGTCCCATCTCTGGTTTTCCTGCAGGCCATTAAGTTTGATATCCTGCATACCATTGAGGACTTCAAGAATTTTACCTTTGTTTTTACTCTCAACGGCAAAATTTTCTTTGTCTAGTCTTTTCCTCTTTTTAAAAAAAAGGCTTATCCATATCACATATAAAACCGAGAAAAATAGAAAAACTGAAAAGATGATCCCGCTATAAGATGCTAACACAAGACTGAGTATCAATGTAGATACAATTGAGAAAAGGATATTAATTGTTGAGTGCGTAAAGAAATATTCAATTCTTCTGTGGTCTTTTATCCTATTGAGTAGATCGCCCGATAATCTTGAATCAAAATAAGCTATGGGCAATCTCATTAACTTAATAAAGAAGCTCGAGAGTAGCTCAAAATTAAGCCTAGCACTCAAATGCAGTAATATCCAATTGCGAGATATTTCAATAGCAATTTTACCCAAAAACAGAAAACTATGAGCAATAATTAAAATATAGATAAACTTTAAGTCTTGGTTTCTAATACCTATATCTACGATTGCTTGCGCTAAAAAAGGAAAAATAATCTGAATCAAGCTCGCAAGAAGCATCCCAAAAAGCAATTGAAATAAAAATGATTTATGAATTGTCAAATCCTTTAGTATTACTCGAAATGACAGAGTTTTTGAGGAGGTAAAATCACAATCAGCATTAAAATTGTGTGATTTCTCGAGTAATAAACAGATGCCTTTATCAATTTTTTGGCTGTGTTTCTCCTTAATAGATATCCAGTGTTGACTAAGTTCATTTATACCTAATTGTCTTATCCCTAATTCTGGGTCAGCAACAAGAAATTTGGACTGATTGCCTTTTTTTGTGACTTTATGTAATACGACAAAATGGTCTTGATTCCAATGTAGTATTGTGGGAAGCGGTATGGATTTAAGCTGATTAATGCCTACTGAAACTGGAAGCGTTTTAAAACCTAATTTTTCTAAAGCTTTTGCTATAAAGTGTAATGAGGTGCCTTGTCTAGTAGTTTCAGAAAGATTTCTCAAATAATTTTGTCCAACCGATTTGCCGTAGTATTTGCAGATCATCCTGATACAGGTTGCTCCACAATCCTTTGCTTCTAATTGCTTATATGCTGGAAAAGATTTCACGATAATTAGAATTACTCTCCTCCAGATGTATATTTATAGTTTTTATGTCCTGTTTGCCAAAAAGCAAAGCAAAACACATCTACATATTCTTGATAAAACTTTATTCGTTCATCGGTTGTACCGTGCCCTGACTCATCATCAATTCTCATAATTATAGGACGATTACTAGTTGAGAAAGCTTGAGCCTTCGCAAGAAATTTACCTGGCATCCATAATGGTACTCTTGGGTCATTTTTCCCTGCAGTAAGTAGTATGGCAGGATATGATTTGCCGTTAGATAGTTTATGATATGCATCCATTTCTAGGAGACCTCTAACTTGTATAGCGTCCTCTACAGTTCCGTATTCTAATTTATTTGATCCACCCTTAGTTTCTCTGAATTCGCTTCTTAATGGATTCAATATCGGTACTTCAGCGATTGCAACCGCAAAGAGGTCTGGACGTTCTGTTACCGCTCTTCCTATCATTATCCCGCCGGCACTCATACTGTAAATCGCGGTCTTTTTATTTGATGTATACCCTTTCTCTATAAGGTATTCAGTTGCAGAAATCAAGTCTTTCCAAGTATTTGACTTTTTATCCATCATTCCGTCCTTATGCCATTGCTCACCTTTTTCTCCACCACCTCTTACGTGGGGAACACAGAAGACTCCTCCTTGTGCTACCCAATGAAGAAATACAGATGAGTAAAAAGGCTCTATGGATGTTCCATAAGCTCCATAACTATAAAATAAGGTGGGGTTTTGACCATCCAGTTCTATATCATCTTGATAAATGATTGAAACTGGTATCTGGACACCGTCGTGACCTCTTACTTGGACCTCTTTAGAAATTATATTTTCGAATTCTGGGAAATCTGCTTTTCCACTTAAAGGAGCAATTGTAAAATTAAAAGAATCTGTATCAAAGGAATAACGTTTATTTTTAGTCGTCCAACTTGATAGGCTTATGAAAAATGAGTTCTCTTCGCTAGGATTGTCATTTATAGAAATTTTACCTGCATTTTCTGGGAGCTTAATTTTTTGCGTGGTTTCATAACTACATAAGTATAGAAAACTTTGGACGCCATCCTTTGTAGTTGTGTAGAAGATTTTATCATCCTTGACTAGAAAATCTTTTAAAATTTCATCCCCATTTGGTTCACATAATAATTGTGCTTTCGCGAAAGCGGTATCTTTAATACTTATGCTATAAAGAGCATTGGACGTATTATTAAGATTGCTTTTGAAGATATATTTCTGATTTTTGAAAATACCTTTAGATGTGAAGACATTATCGTCTATAGCATAGAATTTTCTCCAAACGGGTTTGCCCTTTTTAAAATTATCCATTTCAGAGATATAAGCTTCCCAAAAATTTTCAACCGTAGCTAGATAGCCAATTGCGTACTTGTCATTTGGATTATTTATACTGACAATTGGATAAATGCCCTCGCTGGGTATATCAATATTAGAATGGACCTTATGGCCTAAAACTTTTATGAGTGATGTGGGGCTATCGCCTAATTTGTATAGTACTGAATAATTAGTTTTATCATCTTTATTTTCTGAAAACTTCAAATATGTGAAACCGGAATCATCGGGAAGCCAGCTAATGCCCAAAAATGAATCTGGTCTTGCCCCATTTAAGACTTGGGGTAAAGTTTTTTTATTTTTTACATCGAGTATCAATAAATCAGCGATTTCCTTACCTGAATGGGTAAGGGCTATAACAACTTTCGTTGCATCCCACGAAGGCTGAAAATAGCTTATAACCACATTTTTTAATGAGTCATTATAATCTTTAGGGTCATACAATTGTACTTCTTCCGCGACACTGTCTTTTTTATAAAATAGCCTGCTTACATTGTCATCTTTCTCGCGTTTTAAATAGAACTGGGCCCCACTTAGAGTAATGTTATGCTTAATTATGGTAGTTTTCCCTCTAGTGGAATACTCGAGCAAATCTTTGAGCATTTCATCACTACCGTCTATATTTCTTAAAATTTGATCAGCCAAACGCTGTTGCTTATCATACCAAGATTTAGATTTCTCTATATTTTCTAATTCCCGGTAATTATCGGTAACTTTTAAACCCTTATAATCATCTGTTATAGGGCTTTTGGTCAGTAATGGATATTCCAATTGCATCTCCTGCGCACATAGCTGTAAGGATACTATTAAAATTAAAATAAAAAATAGAAGAGTTCTCATATTACTTATACCTCCACCGAAGTCGGAGACTTCAGCAGAGGATTTTTATTTACTAATTATCATTATCTGGAATTTTGATTTTGTCCTTGTCGATGTCACCATCTGAACTTCCGTTTCCACCAATAATCTGGTCAGCATTTTTCAATTCAAACTCTTGAAAAGAATTAATTTGTTTTGATTTCATAATAATTGAGTTTTGATTATACAGGAGCAATGTAATAGCAAATATGCTTAAAAACAGCTATTTGCAATGAGCACTTCATTGTATTTATAAAAAACGTGTTTAATTATTATGCTGAGCGCGCAATTGTTTGAGGTAAAATGAGGGTTTCATTTCAGTATGCTTATAGAAGGCTTTTGAAAATACTTCGCCCTTCTTAAATCCTACTTCTTCTCCCAAAGCTTGGATTGTATATTTTCTCAATAAATCTTCCTCGTCTAGCCTTTTGATTATAAGCTCAATCCTGAGGTCATTTATGTAGTTCGAGAAATTCTTATCCTTTATATTATTAATAACTCTAGATAAATAGGTCGAGTTAGTACCCAAATTTTTTGCAAGATTGAATAATGTGATATCCTCATCGGTGAATTGATGATCCTTCTCAAAGTTTTCTAGTTTTTCTCTCAGAATACTCTCTATCTCTGTCTTGACAATATACTTGTTTTGAGAGACGGTCTTTAAATCATCTTTACCCCGTGTCAGTCTAAACTCCAAAAATCGCTTTTTGTTTAATCTGTTTCTTTGATAAAAATATATGGTGCTTACCACCAAAAGAACTACCCCAATGGAAAGACCTATATTGAGATAGCTCTGATTCTTGTTACGACGGTTTAAAAGAATAATAAGCTGTTCTTTTTGTAATACCAGTTCGGGAACTTCATATTTTTTATTTATAGTCTTGTTTATATACTCTCTATTAAGAGCAAGTAAACTATCCACACTCAAAAGTTTTCTTATATACTCCAGTTCTTTTTCTGGATTATCCAATCTTCTATAATAACCGACAAGATTCTCGTAAGTCGTCCTTAATTCTGGAAAAACTTCATCCTGAGCGGAGTATAAATTATCTACCGTTTTAAAGTGCGCAATACTAGATTGAATGTTGCCATTTTTAGCTTCTATAGAACCCAAATAGAAATTTGTCAATGACAGCTTGAAAGAGTCTAGTTTTTTAGGTTTAAGAGAAACAAAAAGCGTTTCGGCGTCTTTTAAGTCACCCTTTAAATAAAAATTAACTGCTCTAATGTGTTTGAAATCATTGAAGTATAAACTATCTTCTCGCAATAATGAACCCTTAATACCCTCATTAAGAAATAATTCGGCAGAGTCTAGTATATTACGATGTTGATACGATAACGTCAAATTGTAAAGAGTTCGTAGATAGTCATCATTAGTTAAATAATTTTCGCTACCTCTCGCTCTTATATATCTCAGGTGCTCTTGATACAAAGCTCCCGCTCCCTCGTAATCTCCCCATCTGTTTTTGAGAGCTGCAATAAACTGGCTGATATCAATTCGTTGTTTCTCATTGCCTTTAGCTTTAGCAGATTCATAAGCTAAAAGGTAATTATTAAGAGCATCTTGAAAATTTCCCTCGTAATAGTGGTAGTAACCTTTCAGGGAATATCCTACAGCAGGATAATAGGGATCATCACCACCCGTTGTATATTTGATAATACTATCACAGAGTTGTATGTTCTTTTGGGTATCGTACACTCTTGCTAGTAATCCAAATGCTCTAGCAATCTGACTACTGTCGTTTTCCTTCTTTGCAATCTCTTTATATGCTTCTCCTATTATAATGGCCTTATCAGCATCATCTATAACATCATAAAACATAGATTTAAGCTCCGGATATGAACGATTTTTTAGAGAGTCTGGAATTACCAAGTTGGATTTTTGAGCGTATATGAGAGCCGGGACTAAAATCAACCAAATAAATATGTGATATTTTTTAAACATATCCCCCATTTCCAGTACTTCTAAGTAACCTTTTACTTATAGTATAGATTTCAAGTTAAAATAAAATACTGAATTTCAGAACTTTGACTTCTCGTTATTTAAAAATAGAGTGTATCTCTTGGTACACTTTTTTAAAATTTTCTTGTAAATCAGCCTCTGTATAAATCTTCTTCCTCAATGGCATCCGCTTTTCAATTTTAGAAAGTTTGAACTGTACTTTCTTATCCACACCATCAGCAAAAGTGACAAACTCGCCCTGTTTTAACCTGAAAAACACATCGGCTCTAATCTTAGGGATATCGCGCTCCCCTGTAGTTATGCGGGTGTCAAAATTAAGATTGTGACCTCGATTTACACTTGTGGTTTCCCGCTTAATGATCTCAAAAAATCGCTCATAATATTTTGCAGTATCTGGGTCGTTTACTTTTCCGAAAAATTGGTAGGATAGATTACTTAAAATAGCTTTGCTTGCTTTATCTCCATACATAATATCGTTCTGTACCTTGTCCTGCATCACGTAGATAGTAGCGATATCATAACTTCTCAACGTTGCAGGGATTCGATGCATATTCAATAATCTTATCGTAGGAGCTTCTTCGAGCATCAAGAAAGAAGGGTTTGCATTCCGGACACTCATTTGTTTTGTAATTGTGTGAATTACAGTAGCAATTATAGGTGAATATGCCGACTCATATTTAGGGTTATTTACCACAGATATAATTAAAGGACTTTCTTGGCTATTAATATCTAAAAACACCTCATCAGCAGAGAGCGTCATAAAAATACGCTGAGTACTAATCTTCTTGAGCGCATTAGCCAGGGTACTCTTAACCCCAGCAGTCTGCCTTTCGGAATCTTTACCACTTATAAAAGCATCAGCTATTGCTCTAGAAGTAGTATTAGAGCTCAAGAAATCAATGAGGTCTTCTGTGTTAAGAATCTGATAAACTGCTATTAGGTGAGGTAACGTACAAAATTGAGGATACGAACAACGCAATTTCCAAATTAATCCACCTATCAAGCCTTCTGCAGCATCGTTAAAGAATTTACTCGCTCCAGTAGTTCCAGATTCTTTTTGTTCTAAAAGATTTTCAATGAGCACGCGCGCTACCTCGTTCACACTTTCCTCATTTTGCATATATCGAGGAGCTATGGGATTTACACGTTCATAAATAGTATCAAATGAAATCACTTTAAACTCAATCCCATTTCTTTCAAACAAAGGGAAAGCCATTTCCGTAATCTCAAAGTCTTTATAGTCGTGTATTACGCCACAAAAATTATGTTTACTGAAGTGGGTTAAAAAATTAAAAACTACACTTTCAGTTTTACCGCTTCCAGCAGAACCTATAATGGACGCCCCACGTTTAATATTGTCGAGCTTAAAACAACCTTTTTGGACCTTGAAATTCACTTGAAATTTATTTCGAGGGTTAATGTTTTCCTTGTCTTTAAACAGAAACACGTACAATGCTGTATTTGTCAACAATAATGGACAGCCTATATAAATGATTTGCTCAGTCCAATTCAAAAAGCTCATATTCAAACTTAAAATCAAGTACATACAAGTACCTATTAACACTAGATTTGTTATAAAGGCATAGCGCGTTAATTGGAACAGACTAGAAAAAATCAGACCCATACCTACGATTATAATTATTGTTATGATGATATCGTGTGCCATAGTTTTAAATTCCAATGGAGCCTGATTTCAAAGCAACCTCTACGCCTCGTTTTAAATATCTTATCGTTTTTAAAGCGAGTTGCACTTTACTCGTAGGAATACTTGCTAACGGCACTCCAGATTTTCCTAACATCGTAAAGGCAATTGCTTTCTCACTCGCAGGCAATCCTAGTAATGTTGAGAAGTAAAGCTTAGGATTCTTGATGAAGTCTTTTTTGGAGGTATAAGATTCTGCATAGTTTCGTTTATAGTTAAAAGTGTTGTCAAAGGTTTTTTCCGCTTTCGCGAAAAAGGAATCTCTATCAAATCCGCGCTTAACGATTTTGCCATTCATCAAAACTTCAGAAGCTTTATACTTGCTTCCTGGAGATAAGCTCACGGAATTTGATGCATCCTTTCTGCTAACAATAATATGAATGTGACTTTGATTACCGTCTTTTTGCATACCCTGAACTATTCGTTTTCCATTTTGTTTATGTGGAGCTTCAGCTTCAAGTTTTGCTATTTTCAGTTTTATTTGGTCAATATTTCCAAAAGTTCTACCATCATTAATACTTCGTATTTCGTTAGTCAGTTTTAAAATTTTAGTGGCGAAAGGTTGGTTCTCTTTTATCTGAAAATCGGTGCCCTTGTAGAAACGCTTATGTTCAATTTTAGCGTAATATTTTATATCGTTTACACTAATAGGTTCACCATTTATTTCTCTGTTGAAAGATGATGCATAATCTTTCACAATAGCTCTAGTATATTTTTTTAAATCTTCTTTACTATGCTGTAATTTTCTCAATTCATATTTACTTGGGCTCACAGTTATGGAGTAAAATTTAGGTTCCTTCTTTTTTAATTTAGCTGTATTTTCATCTATTTCTTTTACTACATTTTCTACAGATACTTCGTCATTATATTGATTGAAAAAGTGTTCCATTTCTTCAGTAGATACGCCATCATTTTCTTTCTCTAAATAATCTACAAAGCTGGATACGCTTTGTGAATATTGACCACCTAATTTCTGTGCTGTAATTGTGATATACATTTACTTATAATTTATAGTTAATTACCGTCATTAGACTTTTCGCGAAAGCGGACTTCATTTTTTTTATAAGGGTCATCCTTCTCTACCATCTTGTTTCTTTTTGGTACATCTGCTTCTGCAAAGAGGGATTGAATCATTGCAACAGTGGGTTTAGTTTGATTCTTTTCTATGTCCTTCATAATGGCAATTACTCCATTAATCCTTTTTTTAATAAGAGCTTCTAGTGTTTGCATTTTTGGACCGATAGACTCGTCTGGTGATATGCCATTTTCTTCAAAAAATTCAATCATCAGTAGCAATGTCATTGACTGAGATTTTGACATCTTCTTGCAAAACTGGCGGAACTTTTTAGCAACAGAAATTTTAATTCCTAGCTTTTCGAACGGCTCTTTTTCATATCCTCTATCCATTTTTTCTGAAAAAAATTATTGATTTCGTTGGTTTGCCAGCTTTTTTTCTGAAAAAGAAATGCCATTTCCTGAAATCTCAAATCAGTCAGCGCTTGTGAGGCGCTGATTTTACTAGCTTTTTGTAAAACTATAAACGGAAACATCGCGCTAGCGTGTTACCCTCTTGCTATTCCTTTTCGGTACGCCAGAGCGTACCAAAAAAAAATACCATTACATCTCGGAATGTAATGGCTTTGTAAACCAATCTGCTTCAAATCAGAAATTTTAAGATTGTTCAAAAAACATTTTAGTAGTATTACTAACAGAATTAGACTTTCCATTGCGAATAATCAAAAGACCACAATGAAAAAGACCTTCGATTTCTCAAAGGTCTAAGTAAAAGATATGGGCGTCATATATTAAAAATATAGGTATAGGAATATAAATTCCGTTGTGCCTCTTCGTCCAACATCTTATCCAAATTGGTATTATGCTTTGTTGCATAATCCATAATATCCTTGCCATATTTATGCTTTACATCTTCCTTTGAATTGGCAAGTAATCGCTCTTGTGTTTCGGCGTTCAAATCGGTAAAATTTAGATATATCATAACGTCCTATTTTTAATATTCGCTCGGTAACATCAGCGTATCATTTACAAAAAATAACCGCAGTTCATCGAGTGGAAAATCGGTTGCCCTGTAACCGTGCTTTTCCAAAATATTGTCGTTGCCATCGCTGTAAATTATCTCGGCTTCATAACCAGAATAATCCTGTTTTTCTTTGGGCAATCTTTTGAAATCGATGGTTACAAATTCGCTTCGGTTCATCAGACTTTTTGCAATTACGGACGTGTCCGTAATGAGCCAAAAACATTCTGCGACTTCGGATAAGTATTTCAATCCGTCCGTAAAACGGGTTCGCAATAATGGGATTTGATAGAAAATTTCTGTTCCCGTAAAATATTGCAATCGCTCTTTTATTTCGTTAACTTGTGCTTTCATTGTACATATATTTAATGTGTGAATAATGAAAAGAGGGCGAAACTTTCGACGGTTACGCCCTCTTTCATTTTAAGATTTACTTGACGTCTTTGCTTCTAAGTAATAGAATTTCATCAGCTACAACTTCCGTAACATAGCGTTGTTCATTATCATCATTAGTATAACTTCGAGTTTTAAGTTTTCCCGATATTCCAACTTCTTTGCCTTTAACAACATACTTCTCTACAATTTCGGCAGTCTTGCCCCAAGCAACTACCGTATGCCAATTAGTGTCAGTTTGTTTTTCGCCTTTGGCATCTTTGTAATACTCATTTGTGGCGAGTGAAAAACGGGCTACTTTCTTACCGCTTTCAAGGTTCGTAATTGTTGGTTCTTGTCCAACGTTTCCAATTAACTGTACGTGATTTCTAATAGTACTCATAATAAAAAGATTTGTGTCTGCTTTGTTACAGACTGGTTTATATTTCCCCTATTTGTTTTAAACTGAATTAAATTTTAAGGGGTGTTTGTTCTTTTCTTCTGTGCACCGCACAATGGATAAAGTGGGTTTTGTCCAGACTTTTAGGGTAAAATCAGGTGTGTTTGCGACGTAGTAAAATCCTTGGATTTTCAAGGAAGTAGAAACCTTATTTTTCACTGAAACTTGTATAGTCTTGACAAGTTCCATAAGGGCATTAGCAATTCTTTTAAACGCAGTTGCGTTTGAGCGTACCGACAGTTTAGCGAGATAAGCAGCTGTGGTTAATTTAGAATTGGTTATGTCGTGCCTGTTTTTCGCTGTACCGAAAAACAATAAAGGCTTTATCCATTATAAACCCCTTAAAATGTGTAAGGCAGCGGTTTGGTTTTTAAGGATTTTCGAGTGAGGGCTCAAGAAGACCGCGCCGAAAATCCTGTTAAGAAAACCGAAGTGATGACTTTCCGATGAAAAGCGGACTTAATTCACGATTTTGGTAAAGGAATGAAGTGTTCCTTCCCAGCACATCGGGAAGGGTTAACGGAATGGAAAGCTAAAATTGGGGGTTGTGTCCTAGAACTTTGTAATGAAGCTCTTTGCCCGAAGTGTAGCTTTTGGCGAAATGCAGGGGAATGTGCTGAAGGGTTTAAGAAAACTATTAATTCTCATTATTTAGGATTTAAAGCGGACTTGACTTTGAAGATGTAGTTTGGAATGCAGTTTGACCGTTTCCCGATATTTCTAGGGAATGAACGGGCAAGTGGAATGGAAAACGGAAGCTTTGAAGTTGTGTCCAAGATTATTATAGGGAAGCGCTTTCCCGGAATGAAGCTTTTCGCGAAATGTTGGGGAATGTGCTGAGTGCTATTCCAAAATTAACTCTGAAAATATTAGTATAGAATATTCTTCAAAAGTATCATCTCTATTCAGTTAAACTCTAAAAAAATTATCCAAATATCTTAGCTCAATAGTTATCTTGACTTTGTAGTAAATTTTACTAAGTAACTCTGTAGAGGAATATTTTTTTCAGTTCTAAAATTATTCGTTATCCAAAACTCATAATGTTTTTCCGGTTCCAAATTTACTTCAAGAGACCAAGACTTTAAGTCTGAAGACCATTCTCGATTATTAACTTTTGGAAATACGCTTTCACCTATTTCTGAATAATCTACACCTGTATTGTATCCATTTAGTCTATCGGAAAATTGAAATGTAATTCTCTTAATATTGGGGTCAACATTAGTTGTTCCATTTTCAAATTCTACTATATTGATTACCGAAGGTCTGCTTTTTTTATCTTCCTTTCTTAAGTCTTCAATAGATTTAGAAAAAAATCCTGTTTGGTCGATAAATTCATCTATTTCCTTTGATTTTTCATAATCTAACTCGATTAGCGTCGCAATAGCCTGTTCTTTGTCTTCGGACTTTTCGTAATAATTTTCTGCGATGGCATATCCAATATAATAACCCAAATCTCTTACATTAAATTTATTCGGCGAATTGCTCCACATCCAATCGTAAGTCCGTTCGTAAAACATTTCCTTTTCAAAAGTTTCCTTTACTTCAATATTTTTTTTTCCAAATTCTATTGCTGGTGCATCAGATGGCCTTTCTATTGCTTTTACTGAAACAAACTCTGCAATTCCTTCATACAAGACTTGATGTAAAAGATTGTTCGGAATGGGGTTTTGTTGTGTATGTACGTATTCGTGAACATTTAACAAAATTAAACCTTCAATTGGATTTGCTCCAAAATAGCCTTCGAGCCATTCTTTAGTTCTTCCCTTAAATTCAGAAATATCTGTAGCTGAATCAGCCATTGCCAATTCGCTACCAATCAAAACCAAGCTGTCCATTGTAGTACCATTAGTACGCATTGCACCAATGGTAAAATATATTTTAGCAAATTTCATTTTGGGATAGACATTCTTAAATTTTGCTATTCCTTTATTAAGTTCATCGGCAAGACTGTTAACCTTTAACGTATTTGGCTTAATAGATTGCCAATAATTTGGATATAGATTAATTAATTGGACATACTGTTCTGCGGTATAATTTCGGTTTTTAACAATTTTTTCAAGACCTACAGACCCTTTGTCGAGATACTCCGTTTGGACAATATCGACTTGCTTCACACTATCTTTTTCTTGGATTACTTTATCGTAAGTTTTCCAAAACAAATCAATGTCAGATGTAACTACATTTTGAGCGGTTTGATTTTCCTTTTTACAGGAAAAAATTAGAACCGATACTAGTGCTATTGTTATGAATTTGTTCATTTTAAAATATTACGATGTTTATCTAGTTTGATGTCAACTGTCTTGTGTATAGCTCCTCCTATATGATTTAACCATTACATCTCGATTAACCACGATAATTATCTTTTTTTCTCAATAATCCAATCGAATAATTAATGGGACCAAATTGAAAAATGAAAACTAAAGTAAATAATTAAATTTAGTGAAATTGCAATATGCCTTGAACACAAATAAGTAAATTGAATTATAAACGAAATATACACGTTAAGTAAGCCACGGTTATTTTCCCAATAGCCATTCCGTAGCAATTTTTATTCCTTTATCTTTTGATAAATTATTTTCGACTTTAAATTCGGATTTAATATCTGGTTTTACGTTATCGGGATATTTTATACCGTTCCTATCACAATAGATTCCTGTACTTATTGATAGAATTATTTTCTCATCTATGATTTCCCAACTCGTATTGGTTGTATAACCACCAGTTTCTTCGCCGAAAAATTTGGTGTTTTTCTGTCCTTTAAAAGCAACTGATACAAATTCGCCCGAACTAACTGTCCAGCGACTTATTAAAATTGCAATTTTTGCATCATTGATTTTTGGTTCGTCGGTCATTTGGAAAGGTTGACTTCCATAATAGATGAAATTTCCGTTTTCAATTTTTGCCGTTGCTATTTCATTGCCATTATAGTCTTAATTGATAAAATTTTAGAAGTATCAAGAAGTGGCGCAATTCCAGAAAGCATAACATTTACATTTCCCCACCATTATATCTCAAATCAATAATCCATTTATCAACACTCTCTTTGTTTAATTGATTAACTGCATCTCTAATTCTATCTGTTTCTTTTTGTCCATCTATATTTTGACCAACACCTACAATTTTTAAATATCCAATCTTATTTTCAAGTAACTCATATTTAAATCTTGCATCTGTATCATTTATGATTTTACCAACTTCCATATCAAATTCACGGTTTTCTTTACTACGTGAATTTTTATAGTCAGTAAATCTTGCAAAATTTTCATAATTTGGAAGTGTTCTTATTGCACCGTGATGGTCTCTTAATCCATTTAAAAGTATTTCAAATGATGGTTTCAAATCGTCCAATTGTTTCGCATTTCTTGCGCTTTCCTACATTTTATATTCTAAAGACTTCCAATCAACATTATCAGAATAAAGCGATAACTCTTTTGCTTTGACAATTGAAGTATCCAAGATCTGTTTAAATGAATTAACTTCTGTCTGCGCCTTGCTACTTGAAAACATTATAAAGGTCAAAATCAATATTAAATTTCTCATAATTTAAGGATTCACAGTTTTATTCCAATCTTGGCTAACGTTCATAAGTATTGACTGTAGTAATTATATTTCTGTTAAGGACAAGCTGATTTTTTAATTTACTTATCACCTCTTATCTCAATAAGCCTAAATGAAAACTTGATGAGCTTAAAATTTTCCTTCACTTAGAATTACGCGAGTATTTATTTATAAATATTTACTTTGTTGAAAACAGTTATTTTTCCTTACTAGCCTCATTGTCTTCTAAAGGAATATCATACAATACCTTTCTTGTACTTTTTAAGGGTATTTTCGGTCTGTCTAACATTACATTTTGTAATACAATGATCAACTTCTCGGTGTCTAGATGTCTTTCAATATGAGTTACAAATCCTGGCCATCCGCCACTATGTTTTACGTATTTCCCAAAGTTTTCATCATTTTCGATAAACCAACCATAACCATAGCCAGTAGCAATACTATCATAAAATTTGTACGAATTAAAAATACGTTCTCTGTCTAAATCATTAATCAGTGTGTTACCATAAAGTATTCTATCCCATTTAAGTAAATCTTTAGTTGTTGAGTTTACCATACCGTCACCGAAAACTCCATCTGCAAAATAGATTAAGTCATCATTTCCCTTTTCATCTGGTAACACTTTAATCTTTAAACTGTCCGAATATAAATAGCCTTGGGCAATGTTTTCGATATTTCTGGGCGCATATCTTCTTCTATATACAAGTGATTTATCCATTATAGCTGGCTCAAAAATGTTCTCTTTTAAAAATAACTCATAGTCCATACCACTTGCACGCTCCACTATTGTTCCTAAAAGCATATAGCCAGTGTTGCTATACTCATAGTCAGTATTGGGCTCATAATCAAAATCAGGCGTGTGCTGCATAAAAAGATTTATTATATCTTTATTAGTGGCAATCTTTTCTTTATCCCAATACGTTTCTAGTAATTCGAAATAATCCGGAAGTCCAGAAGTATGATATAATAAATGCTCAATTTTAACGTCCTTGTAATATTGCAGTTCTGGTATGTACTTAGATATTTCGTCTTCATATTCTAGCTTACCTTGTTTCTCCAATAGAACAATTGCCATAGCCGTAAATTGTTTTGAAACAGAAGCCAGTTCGAACACTGTATTATTATTTAATTTTTCTTTTGTTTGTTCATTTGCTGTTCCGTAGCTTTTTTCAAAAAGAACAGTTCCTTTTTCCGCAATTAACACATTACCATTAAATTCATTGTTATTATACATTTGCGTATATATAGAATCTAACAAAGCAACTCTTGAATCGCTTTGAGTTGTGGGTTTGTTTTCTGAGTCCTTATTTTTACAAGAAACAATCAAAACTAGCATTAGTAAGTAAATTGAATTTTTCATAAGTTCTATTTTTATATATTTCCTTCCATTGTTAAGAAGGTTTTAATTTTTTCTTCTTTAATGAGTTCATTAATATATTCGTTTAAATCTTCACTTGACAGAAATTCTCTTTGAACCTGTAGAAATCTCAAAGTATTATCTTTTTGAGGTGCTACGATGATGACTTGACCAAAATTAAGATTAAATAATCGCATACTTACAATAGCGTAGGCTGAATCATCAGCATTTTAAATAGAAACCCAATCTATTGGTTTGTCATTGGATTTAATACTGCCTTCAGCAATATAATTGGGATGATTTCTCGAAGAGACGAATGATGTTTGATTAGAGTCTTTCTCATTGGACAATACGATTATTGTGAAGACTATTTCGTCCATTTTTATTTTATCCGTAAATCTATGCGAGTTATGTTTATCTTTTCCTAAAGATATACTCTCTGTTATTAACTTCTTACTTTGAAAGTCAACTGTTATTGGTTCATTAGCCGTGCCAGCAGATTCATAGGGTAAAGTAGGAAAAGCAGTAAAATGTATTGGAACATCTTTTTCACACATTTCACTTGAATACTGACTTACTTTCGATAGTCTTTGCATATCTAACGAGTCGGGAATATTTTGATTATTAGCTCTTTCTTTCAACATTTCCCCAGTCCAAATCGGTTTCGAGTTTCCTGCTCTTTCTTTTACAATTTGATTATTGCAAGAACTAAAAATTAGTAAGATTAAAATTGGCATAAAAATTCTCATATTTGTTTTCTTAATTGTACTATAAAATAATTCATTTTTTGATGTACTTATTCATAAAAACTTCTCTATACGTTCTTCCGATTGGTATCTTAACTTCATTACTCAAAACGACTTGATTACCTGAGACCTTAGCAATAAAATCAATGTTTATAATATAGGATTTATGAACCTGATAAAAGTTTTCTGTTTCCAAACGTGTGTTCCATTGTGATAATGTGACAGGAACTAAATGCTTTTTCTCAGTTGTAAATACTATCGTGTAGTCATTGTCAGATTTGATATAGATAATATCATTATATAGGATCTTTAAATGTTCGTGACCAGATTTTAGAAAGAAGTAATTGGTAGACTTTTCAAGAAACGGCTTTTGAGATTCTGTCGTCTCCTTATCGTAAGATTTTAATTCAATTCGTGATAGTGATTTTACAAATCGTTGAAACGAAAATGGTTTTAATAGGTAATCTACTATATTATATTCATATCCCTTTAAGGCATAGTCTACGTAAGCTGTTGTTACTATCACATTTTGTTCTTTTGGTAAAATCTTTAAAAAATCAATTCCCGAAATTTTCGGCAATTGAATATCCAAGAAGATAATATTAACCGTTTCGATTTTTAAAAATTCTAGTGCTTGTAGGGTATCTGTAAATATTTCTCTTAAATCTAATGTACCAATATCCTCAATATATTTTTGCAAAATACGCTGTGCAGGAATTTGGTCTTCTATTATAATGCACGAAAGCCGTTTATCCTTCATTCAGTTTTAATTTAAGCGCTACGTTGTACATTTTGTGTTCAATATATGTTTTTAATGAATGTGAACTTGGATATAATAATTGCAATCGCTTTTCAACATTGGACAGACCTATTCCGTGAAGTAATTTTTGTGTCTCATTTTGTTTTGAGAAAGTATTGCTACATTCAAAATAAAGCCAGCCTTCATCAGAAACATACAAAGATATTTTAATTTTTATGTTATCTGTTTGACTGGATAAGCTATGCTTAAAAGCATTTTCAATAAAAACAAATAGAATTAAAGGTGCAATTATGTAGGGCCTTTTAAACTGTTCGACTTTAAAATTAACTTCCCCACGTTCCTCTAGTTGTAATCCACTTAAAGACACGTAATTTTTTAGTTGTTCTATTTCATTCTGCAACAACACATAATCATCTTCACATTCGTAAAGGCTATATCGCAATACAGAGGATAACTCAAGAATAATTTGAGTGGTCTTAGGTGAACCTTCTAGTGCATAGGAATAGAGATTGTTTAGATTGTTGAATAAAAAATGTGGATTAATTTGTGACTTTAAGAATTGTAACTCACTAGATCTTATTTCAGTTTTTAAATTATCTAATTCTCTCTGTTTAGTATGAAAGTCCCAAGCAAACTTAGCGCCAACAATTAATAGAATTGGTGAAAAAACCTCGAAAAACACATTGAAATAGCCTGGAAATCTATAGCCGGTGTTATCTGGGAAAAATAGTTTCTCTAAGAGAACTTCTTCTACTACGATAACACTATTGATAATTAAAAAAACACCAAGTGCAAAAATTAAATATTTCTTCTTGTTGTAAAAATTTGGAAATAGGATATAGTTAATAATCCACGCAGCTACGGCATAGTTCAAAAAATAAACAATATCGTGCAAAGCTATTGAATGTTGAGTTCCAGATATATGATAAGAAAATAAAAGACAATGAAGTACTACTTGGAATACAACTTCATCAAGTCTATAAATCTCTCTTATTCTTTTCCGTATCATCATAACTTCAAAATTACTTTTTTTAAGAACAACAGCCTATATATGTCTTTCAACATCATTTTTAATAGTGGCAACAACCAAAACATAAGGTTAAATGCTATTAAACCGTTCACAAGTGTAAGTATGTGCTTGACAGAATTATTTTTTAAGCATCATATAAATCTTTGAAATTGGATGATATATTAATTTAATCTTCTGAATATGATTTCACTTAAACAACTATTAATCATTGTTATATTTCTTATTACTTGCATTTGTAATAGTCAAAACAAAGCTGAAATTATAATTCAGGGAAATGTAGTTGACCAAATTTCCCTAAAACCAATAGAGTTTTCGACAGTTGTGTTAATCAATAAAATAACGAAAGAAACTATAAAAGGTACAATAACAAATGAGAACGGTGATTTTAAATTAACTACAAACGAAAAAGATTTCACTATTCAAATCAGCTTTATAGGATATTTAACCGTTACTCTTAACGATTTTAAAATTATAGGTGGTAAGGCATATTTGCCAAGGATACAAATGGAAGAAGATATGTCAAAATTAGAAGAAGTGATTATACAGGCAGAACAATCAAAACTCGTCAATGGCTTTGGCAAGCAGGTACTTTATATTAGCAGCGACATTGGAAGTGCAGGAAATTCTTCTCTATCAATTTTAGAAAATTTTCCTTCGGTAATTGTTGGACTTCAAGGCGATATTTCAGTTAGAGGAAATAATAATATTGTTATTTATATAAATGGAAAGCCCACAAGTAAGGAAGGCAGGTCATTGAAACATCTACCAGCAGAATTAGTAGAAAAAGTAGAACTAATTACCAATCCCTCTGCGGAATATGGCGCGGATGGTGTTGCCGGAATATTGAACATTATATTGAAAAAGGATAAGAATAAAGGCTTTAATTTAACTACTAATGGCAATTTTCAAGGCTTATTTAATCCACTTAATTTAAAATATGGTGCCAGTTTAAACACAAACTATAACCTGGAAAAAATAAATATTTTTTTTAATGGCGGTTACACATCTTCAGATTATGAAAATTCTGAAACTAATTTTCAAAAATGTATTACGGGCGATTGTGATATTTTAAATTATACGTACGTTCAATTTGAAGATGGTTTACAGAAAAGTTACGATATGAACTTTGGGCTTCTTTGGAATGTTTCACCAATAAGTACTGTTGAAGTAGAAGGTTCTTACTTAAAATGGGATATTGTTAAAAATGGTATTGAAACAAACGATTTTCTATTTAGTACAAATAAGTCTGAAAACTACGAGCTACGGAACTTTGGCAAGAGTACTAAGGAAGAGTATGAACTAATGGCGACATATAATACACTATTAAATTCAAAAGATAAATTTTTACTGCAATTCCGACACATCTCTGATACTTGGAATAGAACTTTTACAAATAACTTAGACAATGTCGTATTATCCAATACACCTATTGAAAATACACTTTCCACAAATACAAGTGTTGACAGGGTTACAGATTATTTATTAGATGGTAGCATTACTCTCAATAGAAGTTACGGCACATTAGTCAGCGGTTTCACCACCCAATTAAGTTTTAATGATTTGAACCAGGATATTCAATATGCTTCTTCGCAAATTTTACCGACAAATGATTTTGAAGCAAACTCATTAAAAACCGCCTTCTTCTCACAACTAAAGAATGAGAAAGGGAATCTAAAATGGCAAATTGGCTTAAGGATTGAGCGTTTAGACCAAAACTTCAAACAAAGAGTGAATGACATAAGTGTAAGAAGAGATTACCTGAATATTTTTCCGAGTGGTATTTTAGAATATGATATTAGGGATGGCAGCAAGGCTTCTTTAAGTTATAGTAACCGAATAAATTATCCAAGATTGACCCAACTAAATCCGTTCAATTATTTTACGAGTCCATTAAACCTAAGAAAAGGAAATACAAGTTTAGAGCCATCAAAATCAAATAATATTGAAGCCACCTATAGTTACACAAAAAATAAAACAAAATGGACTAATACACTTTTTGCAAATTTCTCTCAAAATTTAATAAGAAATATAATTAGTACAACTACAGATGGAATAACCACTCAAGAGCCTATTAATGATGGCAACTCGATTTCAACAGGCTATGAAGCCTCATTTACGGCCAACCCTTTTAAATGGCTCAAATTAATTCATCAAGGCACTTTTTATTACAGGCAATTTAGTACGGAAAATGCCCAATTTAATAATCAGTTCTCTGGAAACTTTCGCTTTTTTCAAGAACTAAAATTCAAGAACGATTTAAAAATACAGCTTAAAGAAAGTTATAGAACGCCTACTATTAATCCTCAACGCAGAGAATTAGATGAGTTTTATATGGATATAGCAATACAAAAAAAAATAAATAATAGATGGGCTTTCAATGCCTCATTTACAGATATATTTAGGACAAAACGGATTGCATATACCAATCGAACAGATAATTATATAATTGATGAAAATTTGAGATTTCAATTTCAACGCATAAGTATATCAATTAACTATAAATTAAAAAATTGATTCTATATATCTACCTATCTTATACATCGACTGAAATAAAATTTACTTGAGATACGACTTTTCATTGATAAAGCGGACTTAATTAACGATTTTGGCTCTGGAATGTAGTGTTCCTTCCCTGCATAGCGGGAAGGGTTAACGGAATGGAAAGCTAAAATTGGGGATTGTGTCCAAGACCTTTGTGATGAAGCTCTTTTCACGAAATGTAGCTTTTCGCGAAATGCAGGGGAATATGCTGAACGGATTAAGAAAACTATTTATTCTGATTATGCAGGATTTAAATCGGACTTGACTTTGAAGGTGTAGGTTGGAATGCAGTTTGACCGCTTCCCGACTTATCGGGAATGAACGGGCAAGTGGAATGGAAAACGGAAGATTTGAAGTTGTGTCCAAGATTATTATAGGAATGCGCATTTCCCAGAATGAAGCTTTTCGCGAAATGTAGGGGAATGAGCTGAACGGTATTGCTTTTAAACCTATAAATAGCAAGCACAAAAAAATCCAGTTTAAGGTACTGGATGAACCTTTTGGCTTTATGCCATTGCAAAGACTTCGTCGAACAGTTTTTTATCCAACCGTTCTTGTTGGCCAAAGCTTTTCTTCAAAACATTATGAAGTACTGAATTAAACGCATTATAGCCCAACCAAAGATTTGGTTCTTCATTGAGCAACAAAGCTTCATAGTTTAAGATTTCGATGACCTCACGAGATTTTTTCGACGGGTCGCTGTTCTTGTCGCTACATTCATACCGAAACAGTTTTGTTTTGTCAAGAATCGCTTTCACAAATTCTTGTGTATCGATGAATTTAAATTCATTCATCTTGTCGAATTTCTTGGTAATGGTATAGAATTCATTGTCCAGAAACTTATCGAATAGATTTTTCAGCCTAGGCATAATCAAGTATGTATTGTTCTTACTGTGTTTTATGGAAAACTCTATTTCTGCTTGTGACACGTGCAGACCGTTTGAGCACACTTCTCGATAAAACCCGAAGTGTCCAGAGGTCTTTTCACTTCCGTCATACGAGTTTTTAAATCGAAGCATTGGTAGTATCAGGTCTTTATCGTTCTTGACGGTAAACTGGCTTTTGTCGTCGATAATAAAATCGGTGATGAACGACCTATCATTTTTGTTGATGGTGCGTTTGTGGAAGTTCAGTTGTGCATCGGTCAGCATTTCTTCAGCTTTCTTGAAGAACAGTTGGTTCGGAATGTGGCCATAGCTGTTCGATACCACGTTGACAATTTTACCATTTGAGATTATGGCATTTTCAAACCCTCTTCGGGATTCCATCTGTGTCAGACATTTTAAGGATTTCATTTCTGATGGAACAAAGATTTCATCCTGTTGCAAATTTTGTAAATACATAACTTTTGAGTTTAGATTAAACATTTTCTGATAATACTCGGTAATAGTTGGGATGCTTATCCCTGTAATAAGCCAAGTGACTTTCGCCACTATCAATGTCATAATTTTCACTACTCGACTGATAATGCATTTCAGCTTCCTGTAGCGAAATTTTAGGTTTTTTGGATACTCGTTTCATAATGATATATTTTGATTAAACAATATTTGAGCAGTACCCAAACGGAAGATAAAATCTCAGCTCAAAAGGAAACGGAATAAATAAGCGTAGGATGTTGTGTTGGCTTTATGCCGTAGTCTTTTGATGGGTGTATTTTACGAGTTTACCTTTGCGCTAACTATTGATTGATAACCACTTCCTTGTAAATACATCTTTTAAAAAACTATCATAAAAAAGAAAAAGGGCCAGCACGAACGCCGACCCTTTCTCAAACAACAAAAGCTAATCGTTGAGTTCCTGGATTTGTTTTTCAAGAACTGTGATGCGTTCTTTCAAACGTGCTTCACGCTTGCTTCTTTTTTCGGCATATTCCTTTTCGATGCCGGCTATCTTGGATTTGTAATACCCTTGCATCGCATTGTAGAATGAAATGTTGGTCAGGTTGTTGACGTGATTGCTTTCGCCAAAATGCACTTGCTTTGTGAGCATATACCGTATCAACTTGTGAAAAATTTCTTTTTTGAACTTCTTCTTAAAATTCTCGACCATTTTAACTTTGGTCATCTTTGAAGTGTCGCCCAAGAACTTTGAGAAATACTTTTGTTGGCTCATATAGTCCACATTGTTCTCAAATAGCGATATCGAGAATGCCACCATTTCGTCTGTTGAAAGTGTCTTCTTCGTATCGATGTATTTCGTCTCACGAATCATTTGAACCACTTCTTCAAACTGCTTGTTGTTCTCAATCTGCTTCTTCCGGATTTCCCTTTCGTTGATTTTTACGATTTGTTCTTCGGGTGTACAATCTGCCATTTTTCTGTTGGCCAATGGTGCCGAATAATCTGTTGATTCATAATTTGTTTTTTTAACAATTTTTATGAAGACTTCTTTATTCCTGTACGTTTCAGGATGGAACAAAATGCCATTGACGAATCCATTTTCTTTTGCTGAATTGAATTTTTCCAATGCTTCTTTATAATCCTGCATTGCTTCATCTAATTCTGTCTTAAATTCTTCTTCAGAATAATTGTAATGCTGATATTCTATCTTAATGCCCTCGATTGTTGGCTCAATCGGATTCTCTATAATTTCAACATCGTCCAGTAGATAGACTTTCAATCCGTTCTTTTCCAATTGGGATATTACGAACTGATTGCTTTCGTCATCTGCCCAATACTGTCGTATTTCAGGGATTAAAAGGATATTCTCTTTTTTGGACTTTCCAATCAGGTTCAAGAACGATTTACTTTTCTTAGTTTCAAAACAGGCTGCTTTCGTGCAGACCATTTTACCCTCGCCAAACAGATTGCCTTGATTGGCTGCATTGAACGGACATTCTATACAAGACCCTGCTTTCGGAACCAATTTTTTATCGGTTACATCAAAAGCTTCTTTTTCCAAATCATAGGTCTGGTCTTTAATCATCCTGTTTATCTGATGTGCATTAAAATCTTCGCCCATCGTTTCCAACATCATCTGCTGTTCTTCCGGTTCAAAGAGCGCTACACCAACACCCAAGGAAATCGTCATTTCACTATTGCGGACAAAGTGTTTGAAACCGTCAATCAATCCAGCCAGTTTAAGTCGCTGTCTGATGAAGTTATCCGTTCTTCCCAATCGCTTCGCAATTTCGGTAGGTGCATATTTCTCACTTAGGTAAGCAATTGCCTCAGCTTCTTCGGTCGGTTCAACATCCTGCCTTTGCAGGTTTTCGATGATTTGAACTTCCAGAACATCATTGTTCTCATAAGTTCTTACTATACAGGGTATAGTTTTCTTTCCTGCTAATTTACTTGCACGATATCGGCGTTCGCCCATTACGATAATGTAATGGCCATTTAGTTGCCTTACCGTGATTGGTTGCAAAACACCGTGCTTTTCGATACTCTCGGAAAGCTGCTTTAACGCATCCTCGTTAAAGGTTTTTCTCGGCTGTTCAAGGTCAGGCTTGATTTTGCCCAATGGTAAGTTCTGAATTTGAAGTGCGGATGATTTCTTTCCGTTTACTTCTTTCTTGGCAGTAGATTTCGCTCTACTACGCTTCTTTGTGATACTCGCTTTTGTTGTCATAATACTCAAATTTTTGATTAAACAATATTTGAGCAGAAACCAAACGGAAGATAAAATCTTGGCTCAAAAGGAAACGGAATAAATGAGTAGTGGAAGAAGCGATGGCTTTATGCCGTAGTCTTTTGATGGAAGTATTTTACGAGTTTACCTTGCGTGTATATTGTATGATAATAAAACCCTATCATTTACTAATCCAATCACTAGAATTCATCATTCTAAACCCAATAGAGTTATTGATATATTGATTTGAGATAGCTTGAGAAAAGTTTATAGTATAATTTAGGACTAAAAATAAACATTATGGAACATCCAAAACACAGCGACCCGAACGCTAAGCACGAATTAGATTTTCTAAAACTATATGAAAATAAAGGATATACAGAAAATTTTCGGGTAGAAAAAAATATGCTAATAGCGTCGAATAAAAAATCTGAATTTTCACCAAAGCAGGTTAAAGTGGTGGCAGAACATCGCTATGAGGGAATGAGCAATCCGTCAGACCAATCAATTCTATACGTTATAGAAGCTAATGAAAATTGCAAAGGCACTATAATTAATGCTTATGGACCTACCGCAAATCTTGAAGTACACGAATTTATTGAAGCAATTCCAGATGAGAATAAAGGACACGATGAAAGTATCTTGAACCTTGGTAAAGATGCATAATTTTATGACCGTTTAACTACTCACTATAAAATATGTATTACAGAAAGAAACACGGAAAAGGTTTTACAATTAAAGATGAGAATGGCCAAACTGTGAAAGATAATAATATCCGTGGTTGGATTGATTCATTGGTGATACCACCTGCTTGGACAGAGGTAGAAATAAGTGAGGACAAAAAATCAGATTTGTTAGTTACAGGTAGAGATGATAAAGACAGAAAGCAATACATCTATCATCCTAAATATATTGAAAAGCAGAATGCTAAAAAGTTTGACCGTATAATTGATTTTGCGGACCAATTAGAGCATATGCGCAGGGTAACAGGACAACATTTGCGCAAAAGAAAATTAGACCGCAATAAGGTTATGGCTACAATGCTAAGGTTATTAGAATCAGCATTTTTTAGGCCTGGTAGTGATACTTACGCAAAACAAAATTCTACCTATGGGCTTACAACTTTAAGACATAAGCATTTAACTATCGATGGAAATGAAATTATATTTAAATATAATGGTAAATCCAACCAAGAACAGGAAAAACATATAATTGACAAAAGGTTAGCTAAAATTGTTGAGAAAATTGATGCTTTGCCAGGTTATGAGGTTTTTAAATATCTTGATGAAGATGATAACATCGTTGATGTTAAAAGTGATGATTTAAATGCTTATATAAGGGACGTTATGGGTGAAGATTTTTCAGCCAAAGATTTTAGAACTTGGGCAGGAACAATAATTGCAGCTATGGCCTTAGATGAAATAGGCGTTGTTAGTGAGGAAGATCAAAAGAAACTAGATAACAATATTAAACAGGCAGTTGTTCGAGTATCTGAAAAATTAGGGAATACACCATCTGTCGCTCGAAGCTCATATATAGACCCAAGAATTATAGAGGAATATGTGGAAGGCAGGACTATTCAATATTTCGAAAAGGAAATAACTAAACTCTTAAAGAAAATTGAAAGTTTATCAAAAGAAGAAGTTGGTGTTCTGTGTATGCTAAGACACAGATTAAAAGGCAAATAACTTTTCAGAGACACTTTCTTATTCTTAAATAGAGGCGTAAGCGGCTTGAACAGTATCTTGACCATAATCTCTTTCTAAACTTCTAATTTTAAAATGTGCCCTAGCAACTTTTTGGTAATGTTCTATATAAAAATAATTTAGTGCTCCACCACTAGCCGCACCAATTACTGGGACTGCTCTTGAAAGAAACTTTTCTGAAATTTGAATGGTCAAACGTGTAGCTATTAATCCAATCATCAATAATACAGGATTACTATTTCCCATTTTTACTTTTTCCAAACCTTCTACTCCATTCTCAGCTATATAATCATTGGCTTTTTGCAAAGCAGATGCCATCGCTTCTCTGGTTGCGTAATATGCAGAATTTATAGCATTATCTGCGGTACTATTTCCACCTAAAGCGAAAACCTGAACGCAAGCTAATTGTGTGTTTATATCATAAATATCTTCTCCCTCACTTCTAGCAATCTCTAATATGGAACGCATCATCATACGGGTCGAAAAATAAAGTTCTGACACAAAGATAGACGACCCTAAAATATTAAATGAACCGAAGAAACCACTACCTACACCAGATAAACCAACCAACAATTTAAATGTGGCATCTGATGAGAGTTTAAATTTCTTATTACTATCAATAGTTTTAATACTACTCTTTAAAATTCTGAAGATAATATTAGTTATGTTCTTAGATAACCATTGTTGTTGCTTTTGAGGTAAAATTTTTATTCCAGACTCAATTCCTGAACCCACGCTATTCATCCCTTTCATTAAAACGCTAACATTCTCAATAGTTTTCTTTGCAGATTTTAATCTTTTTAATTCCTTTTTCTTCAAAGTCTTCCTTACTTTACTTGCATCGGTATCCATAATATTTTCTTTAAAAGATAGCAGAACAAATACGTTTTAATTAACACAATGGAATATATAACTATCGTAATTGAAATCAAAACTGTATGAATAATGGTAATAATTTAATTAGTAAAACTCTAAATGTGTTGTTAGTTAAATCTAAGTTCAAGTCATAAGTGCAACACGAATATTGAATTTAGATGTTCTAAGGATTAGTGCTTTCAATTTCCGAGCTCTCTTGACCTTTATAAATCTTAAAATGAAATTAAATTTGAAGAAAATACTGTTAAGATAATTAAAATCAACTTTTAAAAAGTTTATTCCACCATTATCTTTAACAAACTAATCAAAACCAATAAGTTATGTTAAAATGGACAGTTATTTTTATTATAATAGCAATTATAGCAGCCGTGTTCGGATTCGGTGGAATCGCTGAAGGTGCGGCGGATATTGCAAAAATAATCTTCTTTATTTTTGTAGTGCTGTTTGTAATCTCACTAATAATGGGACGAAGAAAGATTTAAATTTCAAATACATTAAGCCTCTTCGGAGGCTTTTTTTATTTAATGAAGTATGATTGAAAACTTAATTTAAGCATCAATATGAAAACAATTTTAATTACAGGAGCTGGTTCAGGCTTAGGCTTAGGAACAGCATTAGGATTAGCAAGGAAAGGACATCAAATAATCGCTGGAGTTCAAGTTTGGGAACAGAAAACGAAACTTAAGGAACTTATTAAAGAGCACAAACTTGAAGATAATATTGAGATAATCAAACTTGATATTTTGAATGGTCTAGATAGTGTTAATGCATACAATTATGAAATAGATATTCTGGTGAATAATGCAGGAATAGGCCATACGGGTCCAATAGCGGAAATACCTCTTGAACTTGTACGCGAAGTAATGGAAACCAATGTATTCTCTACCTTAGAATTCTCTCAGCCAATTATTAGGCAAATGGTAGAAAGAAAAAAAGGAAAGGTTGTATTCGTTTCCTCTATTGCCGGACTAACAACCTCACCTTTTCTCGGACCTTACAATGCGTCTAAACACGCACTAGAATCTATTGCCCAAAGTTTGAGAGATGAATTGCACGACTTTGGAGTGGAAGTAGCAACTATCAACCCTGGTCCTTTTGAGACTGGCTTTAATGATCGAATGTATGATACATTTGAGCAGTGGCAGGATGATGATTACAATTTTACAAAACGCAAAAAAATTGTAGAGGCTAGTAAAACGTTGCTGGATAATCAATTTGACCCACAAGATATGATTGATAAGATGGTAGAAACTATTGAAATGGAAAATCAGCCTTTCAGAACAATTTGGCCTGAGAAAATGATTGATACCTGTCAGGAATATCAAAAGCGTCAATACTCAATAATGGCAGATGAAAAAGATAGAAGTAAAAAATAACTTTTGGTAAAATTTAAATTTTAATACAGCCAATAATTTTCAATTACGTTAAATTTAAAATAATTATAATTATTTAAAAGTTCTTATTTTTAAGAAATTGATTTTAGTTCAATAAATAAAATCTGTTTGACAAGAAGCCAATATCCCCCATATTGGCTTTTTAAATGTATTTACAATTTTATACTTGATAAGCTTTGCATAATTTTTAAAAACAGATAAAGCTCTAGATAACTCTTTCAACAAATTATATCAATATTATTTTCATTTAAGCCAACATTCAGAGTTTGAGATAACAGTTGATTCTATAGGTATTTTATCTTCGCAAATGAATATCGAAAGATATACTATAAGTTGGGGAACTATTTTATTTCGTATTCCAAGAGCTAGCATTTAATTATGCTAGCTTTATTTTTATTAGGTAAGTAATTTGCCAACTTCATTATTTATATGTTCTAATTCTGGATAATCCACCTTGGTAATTGCATCCTCCCCATCTAAATGAAATTTGCGAGCATTCAAGTCTTTACTCACTGGATAGGTGACCAAGCTCTTATCATCATATTCTTCATTAAAAAATGATTGAATATCTTTCTCGTTTAAGTCTGGATTGAGCCAATCCTTTTCATTGGATTCGTCCAGAAGAACAACTTGGCGTTTTCCTCCTTCTTTATTGTGAACTGCTGCAAAAAGTGGACTGGCTGCTTTTGTCAAAAGTGTAAAGGAAACAAAACCACTTTTTGTTATCGTATAGATTCCTGCTATGCTCAAATGCTTTTCATCTTTCCTCTCAAAGTAAAATGGGTAACTATATTTGTTCAATTTATGAGGTTCAAAGAATCCGGTTACGGGAACGATACAGCGTTTAGTCATTATAGAGTTCTTGTAGAGCCAATATTCAAATGCTTTTTCAGATTGTGCATTCAGCGCAGCACCGGTATATCTTCCCAAAGACTTGTAATAGTCATTTATATCCTTACCATCCCATTGTGGTTTTATAATACCCCACAAAGCAGGGTGCAATAAATCTGGTTTAGGACAAATATCTAGCCCGCCATCCATTCCTATAATGAGCATAGGCGGAAAAGTAAATCCATTGATATGATGGCTTACAAAATCATTGTCTTCGATATCCAGATTAGGATCACGCTTTATGTTGTAGCGCTCCTCCATTACTGAGACTGGCTTGCTGTTAGATGTTTTGTAGCACATAGAATTATTGATTTCTATAAATATATAAATATAGAATTGTAGAAAACTATATTTATAATTGAATTAACGATGTCGGTGAGCTAATAAAATAGGAGGCTTTCCATCAAATGGATTTCCCTGACCACCTATCGTTCTTGAACCTTCTCCTAGAGTTGCAGCTCGTCTTACCACATTATCACCAAACCTTTTCCTCAAATCATCCATAGCACTGTAAAGATTTACGGTTTTGTTTGTATTCTCAAACATATCAATTTGATATTGTCCTTCTACGAGACCTGCAAATCTTACGCCTACTAATCTTATAAGCACACGTCTATCGTATAGTTTATTGAATAAATTTAGCACTGTGGGAATCAGTATATGGTCTGCCGATGTGTGCGGAATTTTCAATTGTTTGGAATAGGTTTGAAAGTCTGAATATCGAACTTTGACGGTCAACACAGACGCAAGCTTATTTCCCCGTCTCAATTGATAGGATAAATTCTCTGCCATTGCGGTTATGGTGGTCATTATGATGTTCTGATCAAAGGTGTCCTTGCCATAAGTGCGCTCGCTGGAAATGGACTTGCGTTCGTGAAATGGTTTTATGGGACTATCATCTATACCACAGCACCGTTCCCAAATGGTCTTGCCATTTTTTCCAAAGACAGAAATCATCCTTTCTACCGGCATTTGCTGTACCAATCTCACGTCTCTTATGCCCAGCAGTGAAAAGGTCTTAAAGGTTTTATCTCCCACCATCGGAATTTTTTTGATTGAAAGTGGCGCCAAAAAAGTTTTCTCACACCCTGAAGGTACAAGCATTTGATTATTGGGTTTTGCTTCTCCAGTCGCGACCTTTGATACTGTTTTATTGATTGATAACCCAAAGGATATGGGCAATCCAGTTTCATAAATAATCTTGGAACGTAATTCCTTGGAAAATTTGTAGCACCCAAAGAACTTATCCATCCCAGATAAATCTGCATAAAATTCGTCCACACTGGCTTTCTCTACTACGGGTAAAGATTCCATAAGTATTTCCGTGACCTCTTGGGACATTTTGCCGTACAGACTGCCGTTACCTCGTATATAGATGCCGTGAGGACACAGCTGTCGGGCCATCTTCATATTCATCGCACTGTGAACGCCAAATTTACGCGCTTCATAGCTTGCAGCCGTTACCACACCTCTATTTCCCGTTCCTCCCACAATAACCGGTTTGTTATTTAGGGAGCTGTCCATACGGCGCTCACAGGACACAAAAAATGCGTCAAGGTCAAAGTGGATTATTGATTTACTCAAATTTAGATTTTTTCCAAAATTATGGAAATATTCCTATTTTTAGGATAGCTTTGTACCCTGATTTATCAACAATGTACCTGAACTGTCATTCTTACTATTCCCTGAGGTATGGGACCTTTTCTGAGGTCACGCTTCTGGATATTGCGCAAGAGCAAGGGTTACAGCAAATTGCGCTCACAGATATAAATTCAACTAGTGCCTGTCTTAATTTTATCAAGGAAGCTCAAGAAAAACAGATGCACGCGGTGATTGGAGTAGATGTGCGCAATGGCATTGACCAGCAGTATGTTCTTTTGGCAAGAAACAATGAAGGATTTCAGGAGATAAATGAATTTATCACCGATCATCTACATTCTAAAGAAGTATTTCCGGGCATAGCTCCAGCAATTGACAATTGCTATGTGATTTACCCCTTTGAAAAAGCACTTGAAATGGAGGTTGACCGCTTTCGCGAAAGCGAATACATTGGCATTAATATAAGAGACTTGAATAGATTACCATTTTCACCCTTTGCCGAAAGACGAGATAAAATGGTGATACTAAAAACCGTGTCCTTTAGAAATAAGGGCGATTACAATGCACACAGACTATTGAGAACCATTGACCTTAATACGCTGCTAAGTAAATTGCCAGAGTCAGAGCAGGGCCATCCCGATGATATACTGATTGCCCCTGAACTGTTACGCATCAAATTTCAGGAATATCCTGAGTTGCTTTTTAATACAGATAAGATGCTCAAGGCCTGTAAGGTAAATTTTTACTTTGACGACCATCGGGTGAATCAAAACCAAACGGTATATGGCAATAGCAGAGAAGAGGATGCCAAGGCTCTGGAGGAGCTGTGCTATGAAAATATTAAAAAGAGATATGAGAACCCGTCACTTGTCGTATATGAGCGTGTTGAGAAAGAACTAACTGCGATAAAACAAATGGATTTTGTTTCTTATTTCATGATTAATTACGACATCTTACAATATGCAAAATCCAAGAATTATCCATACATAGGTCGGGGAAGCGGTGCAAATAGCGTAGTTGCTTATATCATAGGTATTACCAATGTTGACCCCATTGAGCTCGACCTCTATTTTGAAAGGTTCATCAATGTTTTTAGGAGCAGTCCGCCAGACTTTGACATTGATTTCTCTTCCTTTGACAGGGATGATGTGACGGATTATATTTTTAGGAGATTCAAGAATACAGCTTTGATGGGCACCTATGTGACCTTTCAATACAGAATGGTGGTTAGGGAACTTGGCAAGGTGTTTGGCGTACCTAAATTTGAAATTGATAATCACTTAAAGGGGTACAAGCGCCAAAAAAGTCAGAGTAGCGATTATATTAACCTTATCGAAAAATACGCGCATTACATTCACGGTCTGCCCAGTTATCTGAGCGTACATTCTGGCGGAATCATCATTACCCAAAAACCAATCTCCTACTACACGAGTACCTTTATGCCACCCAAAGGCTTTCAGACGGTCCAGTTTGATATGAATATTGCAGAGGAAGTGGGTATTTACAAGTTTGATATTCTCGCCCAGCGCGGACTTTCAAAAATCAAGGACGCTATTGAGATTATAAAATACAATCAGCCAGATGCGGAGCTCTTGGATATTGAGAATGTTGAAGTTTTTAAAAATGACCCCGCAATAAATAGACTGCTTAATACTGGAGATTGTATGGGCGTTTTTTATGTGGAATCTCCTGCAATGCGCACGCTTATGACAAAGCTTCAAACCAATGACTACTTGAACCTTGTCGCTGCCAGTAGTATTATAAGACCGGGTGTATCAAATGGTGGAATGAAAAACGAGTTTATATTGAGGCATCGCATTCCTGAAAAAAGGAAAGAGGCGCATCCAGTTATGTTGGAAGTTCTTGAGGACACCTATGGGGTTATGGTGTATCAGGAAGACGTCCTCAAGGTATCTCACAAGTTTGCTGGCTTATCCCTTGCGGAGTCTGATATCCTTAGACGGGGAATGCGTGGCAAGGTAAAGAGCAAAGGGCAATTTGAGCAGATTGAAAAAAAGTTTAAGAGTAATTGTCTGGCAAAGGGATATAGCGAAAAGCTGACAATGGAAGTTTGGGGACAGATAAAAGCTTTTGCGGGTTACGCTTTCGCGAAAGGTCACTCCGCATCCTACGCTGTCGAAAGTTATCAGTCACTGTACCTAAAGAAGTATTTCCCGTTGGAATTTATGACTGCCGTACTGAACAATGGTGGAGGATTCTACAATATCGAAACATACGTGCACGAGATAGTGATGCAAGGCGGTATCGTTGCTCCACCCTGCATCAACAACAGTGAACACGGTAACAAGATAATTGGAAAAACGGTTTATCTAGGAATGGGTATGCTCAAATCGCTTGAGCTGAAGGCAGTTCAGCGAATTTTGAACGATAGAAATTTTAATGGTCCGTACGCAAGCTTTGAGAATTTCCTAGAAAGAATCAACTTAGGGTTGGAACAACTCATAATTCTAATCAGAATAGATGCTTTTAGATTTACGGAACTTGATAAGCACGTGCTCCTTTGGGAAGCTCACCTAAAGCTGGAAAATAAAAAACCGCAACATTCCGATCCAGTACTTTTCAGTCCAAAAAAAGTTGACTACTCTATACCCAACATAAAATCTGAAGCAGTAATCGACGCTTACGACCAGATAGAGTTGCTTTCATTTCCCCTCTGTTCCTATTTTAACCTGCTCAATGCTTCCCTACCCACAAATTTTACGGCTATTGAGTTGCGCAAAAACATCAACAAACAAATCTCCATTTGTGGGAAGTTGGTCACTGCAAAGGGTACTCCGACTAAAGACAAACGTCTTATGCACTTTGGAACTTTTCTGGACATCGACGGAACCTTTTTTGACACGGTGCACTTTCCAAATATCTCTGAGAAGTACAATATTAGTTCTAATGGGATATATTTTATTCGTGGCAAAGTAGTAGATGATTTGGGATGTTTAGCAATAATTGTGGATTATATCGAGCGATTGCATATCATTCCTGACCCCAGATTTACAGATGTTGGGAAGAGTGTGAAGTTGATGTAGAAGATCCTATAATAAAAAGTTCAAAATCTTTTTATTACACTATTCCGAAAGAGTTTCTAAGGGACTTATAATCTTAGATAAATCCTTCTTACTCACTTTCGTATAGATTTGGGTAGTTTTTATGGAGTGGTGACCGAGAAGTTCTTGAATGAAACGAAGGTCCGCACCAGCTTCCAATAAATGTGTTGCATAACTATGCCTCAGACCATGAATTCCTATCTTTTTTCTAATTTTGGCTTTGTGTAAAGCATTCTTAAAAACTTTCTGAACACTACCCTTAGAGTACTGTCCGCCATATCGCCCTTCAAGAAGATATTCCTTGGGACGATGTTCAACAAAATACGCTCTAAGGGGCTCCAAAAGTACTTTTGGCAATGGGAGGTATCTATCTTTCTTACCTTTTGCGCCCACTACTTTAATTTGCATACGAGAACTGTCTATATCCTCAATTTTAACATTCACTACCTCTGAGACCCTCAAACCTAAACCATAACATAATTTTAGGGCTATGAGATGTTTTGAATTTTCACATTGGTTGAGAATTTTTGTGATATCCTTTTTACTCAAAAGTGATGGCAATGTGGAAGGTTTTTTAGGTCTAGGGATATCAAAGAACATTTTAGGCTTATGAAGCACTTGCTCAAAATAGAATTTTATAGCGTTTATTTTCCCATTGAGCTTACGTTCTTTCATCCCCAAATCTTGAGTGCAATAGAGAAAATAATCTCTTAACTTTTCAGGTGATAGGCGGTTTACGGAGTAAGACTTTATGAGAATGAGTAAATGGGCAAACTCGGCCAAATAAAGTCGTTGTGTATTAGTGCTAAGAGCTCGCAATTGTAGTTGCTCTCTAAAGGTGATGTAGGCAGGTTGATTAACAGGATGTATTGCTTTATATACTTTTTGTCCTATAGGATTTTGTTCAATGTCGAGCTGTTTTCTTACCACAGGCAAATCAATGAGGTACCACAATTTTTTGGTTGCACTATATTTGGCTGATGGAAATCTTGCGCGCAGTTCGTTCTTGAGTTTCGTATCGTAGGAAAATAAAATCCATATTACTTTTTTGGATTTGTGACTTCCTGGTTCGAATTTATAGCTATTAAGATTCATTACTCATTTCGTATAACATAATAGCTAAAATACAAAAATGTTATACGAAATAACTACATTAGTTTTTGAGCCAATACTAAGCTTTACAATGACTAAACTAAGTATAGGTTAAAATTGTATATTTAGCAACAATTACACTTATATAAGTGTTAGCAACAATTAGAAAAATCCTGAATTCAATTCAAAATCATTTTTTGACAAAATTATTTGTGTAACCGAATGATTACATTTATATTTGTAACCGAACAGTTACACTTATTATGAGAAGAGACGTTTTTCAAGCAATTGCGGACCCAGTTAGACGAGACATTATTGAATTGCTCGCTACAGAAACTTTAAGCGTAAATGAAGTTGCAGAAAAGTTTGAAATCAGTAGACCTGCAATTTCAAAACATTTAAAAATTTTAAACGAATGCGGAATAATCGATTTTAACCAAATTGGTAGAGAGCGTTTATGTTTAATTCAACCACAGAAACTAATCCCTGCTTTTTTGTGGATAAAACAGTACAATAAATTATGGGAAGACAGAATAGACTCCTTTGAAAATTACATTAATCAAATACAAACAAAAAACGATAAAAAATGAGCGATTTAGCAAACAGAACTCTAACAATAGAGAAAACATTTAATGCACCTGTACAATTAGTTTGGGATGCTTGGACACAATCTGAACACATTCTAAAATGGTGGGCTCCAAATGGAATGGAAATCAAAGTAATTCAGCACGATTTTAAAGTCGGAGGAAAATGGAAATACTCGATGCCAATGCCTGACGGCAACGAATTTATATCGGAAGGGACATATAAAGAAATTGAAGAATTTAAAAAAATAATTACTTCTGCGGACTTTAAACCTATGACCGAAAACGTAGAACTACAAACCTACTTTGAAGCAGATGGAGATAAAACCAAGTTTACTTTTAGTGTTGTTCACGCAACACCTGAATATTGTAAACAACAAGAAGAAATGGGATTCTATAACGGTTGGGGTTCAGCTTTGGATAGATTAGAAAAGCTTTTAGAAACATTGAATTAACAGAAATGAAATCAAGGACAAAAAAAACCTTTTACTTCGTTTCAACCAGTTTACTTACACTTATGATGTTGGCAACTATTGGTAATAGCGTATTCAATACCGCATTTGCAAAAAGGTTTTCAGAGATAGGTTTTCCTATTTATTTGATATTTCCATTAATGACGGCAAAAACTTTAGGGTTAATCGCCATATGGACAAATAAATCTGAAGTTTTGAAAGAATGGGCATATAGCGGTTTTTTCTTTCTTTTCTTATTGGCTTTTGTTGCAGAATTAAATGCTCCAGCTCCAGACTATATTTCTCCACCGTTGGTTTTTTATTATTAATAACTTCATACATTTTTTGGAAAAAGAAATAAGTAACTGTTGCTAACAAAGTTTATAAGCAATAGCGGTTTAGGTGCAAACTTGAACCGTTTTTGTATTTAATAAGGTATATTGCTATCTGAAAAGTAGTTGTTTAAAATCCGCTACTGCTCATACACCAGACCGTTGTACAGCATTAAAAACCACGATAACGAAATGAAAAAAGCCTACATCTTTTTAGTCATAATTATTCTTTTTGGAGCTAAAGTTTATGGACAAGAAAACTCTACTCATAATGATATAATGAGCCAAATAGAAATAAAAAAGCACTCTGTTAAAACCATTGGAATTCTTGTCTATGATGGTGTTAACGATTTGGATGCATTTGGACCTCGCTATGTTCTAAAAAATATGATGGGTGTTGATGTGTTAACAATTGCTCTCGATACTACAAATGTTAGAACTGTAATGGGTTTGGAATTTGTCCCTGACACTAATATTAATGAAGTTGACAGCTTGGATATTTTAGTAATTCCAGGCGGATTTAAGGAAACCATTAAACAATCCTATAACCAAGAACTACTTGACTGGATAGTTAAAATAGATTCAACTTCAAAATATACAACAGCAGTTTGTACAGGTGGTTGGATATTAGGTAAAACAGGAGTTTTAAAAGGTAAAAAAGCGACAGGAAATTGGTTTAGAGCCGAAGAGATTTTAAAAGAAAATGGAGCAACATTTACAGGCGAAAGATACACTCGCGACGGAAAATATTGGACTTCTGCAGGTGTTTCCGCTGGAATAGATATGTCGCTTGCCATTTTAGCGGAATTAACTGGAAATGAATATGCCCAAGCAGTATTGCTCGATATGGAATATGACCCAGAACCGCCAATACAAGGTGGTAGTGTTGAAAAAACAGACCCAAAAGTTTTGAAATGGATGGAGAATATGTACCAAACTATGTCAAAGCCAGTATTTGAAAAAATGGAAAAAGAGAACAAAAAATAACGCTGTACAATCGAGTAGACGGCTCTCCCCATAATTGAGGAGAGTGCGCCTCTCACACCACCGTACATACGGGTCTCGTATACGGCGGTTAGTAACCCATCTTTCTAATTGCTCTTTACACCAATTAAAACTATTTCTTACTTTATCAAATGGCTACAAATTTTCTAGGGAATCGGTCACCCAATAACGAAAATTAATGCTCCATCTGGCATTTTAGAAAGGATTACTTTCGGTCCTTCCTCCCTTGTGAGACCTAAGTAGATATACTACAACTCGTTTCTAGTGAGTACTATGACTTCTGCTGACTTCTCTACTATACCAACTCGTAGTTGTAGAGACCTCCCCAGGTAAGAACATCTTCTTTCTCCCAATAACTGCCGTATCTACATAATTACCCTTTTGGTACTCTTTAGGGCGTAACAATGATGTGGTTGCTTACCCGAATAATTATGCCTCATATACGGTTTCTGTTCGTCAGTACCGAGATTTGTAGTCCTGCTTTCTTCAGTCCTAGCTTCACAACTAGCAACCTTGCAGCTTACTAATGGTTCAAGGCGTTACCCCTGCCCATAAGGGACTTGCACCCTCTAGATAAATAAACTACTTTTAATAAGTAGCATAAAGATGCCCATACTGGGCACACACAAAATAAAAAAATAATAGGGTGATTATGACTTAATTAGAAGGTCGTTTTGTGTCTACGAAGTCAACCTTCTTCTGTTTTGCTTTTAATTAATGTTTTTTATATTTAAATTTTATACTGAAACTCAAATAGCGCTTGTGCTCAGCCTACTCTTTGCCCTAAATTTTAAAACCGAAAAACAAAAAAAGGGCTTGTGGCTCAACCGAATGGAAACAGCCTACTTTCTGCCCTACTATTCTTATACACAACCATTGTGCGAGACATTAAAAGTCTAAATTAATATCAAATAAATAAAATTACCTAAGCCTACAATCCCAGTAAGACACCCCAATATTAAATTAATCTTTTTACTCACCATTGTCAATCGATGTTCTATTTTGATAGCTACAAGTGCGTACAATGAATATATTGTAAAAGAACCTAATGTAGAGCCAATAGAAAAATAAACTGCGTTTGCTACAGAATATTCGAAATAGTCTAAGCCAATAAGAAATGATATAGATGCAAAATAGTAAGGTATGGCAAATGTATTTAGAAGTGCCAAAACTACACCTCGTATGTATACTTTTGAACTATCAATTGCAATTTTTGGCTTTGCTTGTTTTCTTTTAAAATGTAAGCGAAGAAAGTAAATGGAAAGTGCAATTAATATTACTGTTCCTAGTTTTTGTATAACTGTTAAATAGCTAGAGTTTTCCATAAGCACATTAGCTAAATATGCTCCTAAATTTGCCTGTAGGAATAATATAGTTGCAAACCCTCCTACTAAAAACAATGCTGATCGCAAACTACTTTTGAGACTGTATTTAACGACAGTTAGATTTAAGAAGCTCGGTGTCAGACTACCTAAACTTGCCACAATAAATCCGTAAATAACGAGCATTGAATTAATTTTTATTAAGTATAGTTCAAAATGCCGCTTCTGTTAATTAGAGGCATTATCTAGATAATCCCAATTTGCGAAACAAATTTTCACACCCTTAGACAGTCATTTAATTCTTATCTACATCACCAAATTATTGTTGAGTAAGGTACGGATTGCGATAGATGACAAAACTTTTAAAATTTTGTAGAAGTTATAAATTGCTACATAATGACTTTTTAATAACATCTATCATATCTTCCATTTCAAATGGTTTATCAATGAAATAATCTGCACCTGCTTCTTTACTTTCTTTTCGAGCTTGTGGATGTGCAGACATCATAATAACAGGAATTTCTCTAAGAGAATTATTAGCCTTAATTTCACGACAAGCGTCACAACCATTAGCTCCAGATAAAAGCATATCCATAAGTATGACATCTGGACAAAAATTCTGGACATTCACCATAAAATCGACCAGATTTGTAAGGCTCTTGGAATTCCAACCTTCAAATTCAACCATAAGCTCTAAAAGTTCTAATATATTTTTCGAGTCTTCTACTATTAGAACCGTAGGTGTTTCGCTTATCATAACTTTATTCAATTTTTTCAAATGGAAGGGAAAAATAAAATGTTGAGCCCTCACCCTTAATACTTTCAACTCCAATTCTTCCATTGTGCTTTTTGATAATGTCAGATGCTATAAATAGTCCAATACCAAATCCAGAAAATGTTTTTTCATCAGTACCTTCTTCTCTAAAAAATCGATTAAATACCTTTTTCTGATTTACCTTATTTATTCCAATTCCATAATCTTTGACAGAGACAGTTATCATTTTATCATTTATTGCTGTATCGATATCTATAATTTTAGAATCAGGAGCATATTTAATAGCATTACTAATAAAATTTATAAGTACTTGTCCTATCCTATCCTTGTCTGCCTCTACAACAACACTTAAGTTTGAACTAAATTTAAAATTATGATATTCATTGATCAATTTTTGCTGGCTTAGTACCTCGCTAATATAATTAACTAAATCAAACTTTGACTTTTTAAGATTAAGGCCACCAGATTTCATTTTTGATAAATCTAATAAATCAGTTATTAGTGAGGTGAGCACAAGAATTTGAGACTCTACGGTAGCCAAAGTTTTTACTAAAAACAGATCATCACTAGATGCATATTTCATTTTTAAAAGTTGAACATATCCCTTTATGGAAGTGACGGGAGTTTTCAACTCGTGACTTGCCATTCCAATAAATAAATCTTTTTGTTCCTCTTGAATTTTTAAATCGTGTATAATCAATGAAGCGTGCGTATATCCTTCAAAAACCTTGTTACCATCAAATTGTGGAACAGCTATATCAGAAATCCATCTATAAAGACCATCTTTTCCTCTAATGCGGAAATCTACTTTGAATTGTGTTTCCTTTTGAATTGCTTTATCATAGGCTTGCTTGTATCGACCCATATCTTTAGGATGGATAAAATCGAAAAGCATCTTCTTTTTAAATTTATTGTGTGAAACACCCAGAAAATCTGTCAGCAGTTTATTAGAGAACGTCGCTGTTCCCTCAATGTCACTCATATAAATAAATACAGGAGCATTATCAGAAAGTAGCTTAAATCGATTTTCGCTTTCTTTGAGCTTAGTATTAGATTGTATCAATAAATCTTCTCTCTGCTTTTGAGACGTAATATTTGAGCCCGTTATTGCAAACGCTAGAATTTCTTCATCTTGGGAATCTTTAATCACGGACATATTAAAGAGTACCCATATTGTAGTCCGAGTCTCTGCATTCCAAAATCTAATCTCTACTGTTGAGTTATCTTTAGATGAAGCAAGAAAATTAATAAGAGTATTGACTTTGTGCTTGTCTTCAATATAAATTAAATCAGTAATATGAAGATTACTAGTAGAAATAAGGGCTAACGCATCTTTTACTGCTGGATTTAATGTGGTCACTTTTCCTTCTACATCTGTCAGAATGATAAATTCATTACTGGAATCAATAAGAGCAAGTAGCTTTTTCTGTTCTCTATCTATTAAAAATTGCTTAGTAATATCTCTTATAACACCATTAAAACGAAATGGCTCATTTTCTTGATTGAAATAGCATTTACCAACTGCTCTTACAATTCTTTCTGGTAGCTCAGGAACGGCAATTTTATATATGATATCGTAATCACCAGAGGTATTAGAATCTATCGCATTTTGAAGTGCGGTCCGTACTCTAGTTTGATCTTTTGGAAGAATATATTTAATGGCTTCATCAATATCCAAATTATCTGTGTTTTTCAAACCAAACCAACTTTTTAGAATATAATTACCCTTAAAAATGTTAGTAAGTGGATTCCAAACAAACGATGCTAGACCAGCTGCATCTAGTGCAAACTTAAATTCATCTCTACTTTCTTCTAATTTGAGTCTATTCAGTACTTTTTCAGTAGTCTCCACTACCGTTACCAGCACTCCATCTATTATCCCATCCCCATTTCTACAAGGGCTATAACTATAGGTCCAGTAAACATCTTCCCAACCGCCATTTCTATAAATTGGAACCAATTGATCTTCATCCCAAGTCGAATTTCCTCCAGCTTTTATAATTTTCACTTTAGGCTCAGCAACCTCTTCCCATACACTTCCCCAAAATTGAGCTCCTGGAGTTCCAATCATATCTTTATGATCGAAATCTGCGCCTAAACTTTGTGCATAAGAATCATTGTAAAAACATAAGTTATCATCACCCCAAAAAACAAACATTGGAAATCGGGACTCTACGACAATATTTATTAAACCTCTTAAATTAGAAGACCAATTAGTAATATCACCCAAAATTGTGGTACTCCAATCCTTCTCAGCAATAATCTTTCCAATTCGATTTTTAGATGTAATAACCGAGGTCTTTATTGCGGAGTCAGTCGATTCATCTTTCGGCATAATTTGCTCGTTTTAGCATATTTACATCTCTTGGGTGTTATGTAAATTTAACAAATAATTTAAATTAAATAAATGTTTTTTTATGGCTCAGATTGAAGTCTCAACAATAAACTGAAAACATATCAGAAAAAGCTATCAGCTATTAAAATTACATTTAAATATAAAAATACCACTTTAAAAATTTTAAGAAATAATACTATGAGCAATAGTTTTACTTAATGACCTCAAATGATATTATCTTACATAGAACAAAGGGTAATATCAAATCTATAATCGTCATTAGACCTTTCAAAACTAATAGAACCCTTATGCGCTTGAGCAATAGCGTGAGAAATGTAGAGTTCAACACAGCTTGAGAATATTTGTTTTTTATGGAGTGGTAGCGTATTAAATCCGAAAAGATCGAATTCGTCTAATTCAAGATTAGACTTAAAATTAACTGAGATAGTTAATTTATCATCATTTATTAGATTAATGAGAAAATCGGCTCTTTCAGACTCCGTTTTTGTAATAGCCAGAATCAACGACTCCATAAGAGTTAAGACTCTAAATTTGTCAAAAACCTGATCTTTGAAATGGTCCAGCCCCTTTATAGTAATTTCTCTATTATATAGTTTTGCTACTCTAGACAACTTTTTTCTTAATTGTTCAATAGTATTTTCATCATAACGATATACTTGCAATTCTAATTTTTTACTAGTTTGTAAATAAGCAAAATCGCCATAGAGATTTATTAGACGCTCTAAATGATACGAGGAATCACTTATAATTCTTGCTTGTCTAGTGATCAAATCATTATCGGAAAATTTATGAATAATGTCTGAACCCATTCTGATGGTAGCGATTGGATTTTTAATATCGTGTACCGCTACACCTATAAGTTCAGTTAATTTATTTTCCAAAATGATTAATTCTATTAAATTACTATTTAAGCTAAAATTAAACCTCCATACGGTGCGAGATTCAATCTAATAAAACTGGGCTGACTTTCATAAGCTTCGTTAAATTTATGTATTGTATCTGTCCTTAAATTACCAAAATCTGTACTGTAACCTTCCCAATCTGAATTAAAAATTACTTCATAATCTCTACTATTAGGTATCCCAATATTGTAATCAGATATAAATTCACTAGACAGATTTAAAATTATCAAGACACCATCATCATAGTTGTCGTTATGATATCTGTAATAGGTTATGACTTTCCTTTCATTATCAGCTTTTAAAATTTCAATTTCAGAACCTTGTAATCCAGATAATGCATTTTCAGTATCATTTCTCAAATGAATTAAATCTTTAAATGCTTTTTGAATGCCACTATACTTGTCTAAGTTAGACCAATCTAGCCCTTCGTTATCTGTAAAATGATCTGGCGTTAGAAATTCTTGTCCCTGAAAAATCATTGGGATTCCTGGAGCTGTAAGTGTAAGTATTGCACCCAATAAGGTACGCTTCATTGCAAAGGTGCTACTATGGTCGCCTGGCTGTATTTCATCAGGAAGTCTAGTCTTGCCATTAGCTACTTCATCGTGTGATTCTGTATAAATTATACGATGGGTGGGGATACCATTAAAATTTGAAATCAAAATATCTATAATGGCCTGGATATTTCTATCACTATCAGAGGTTTTGATTAATTCCTCCCTTAACGTATGTACAAATGTACTATCCCACTGACTGTGAAAACCTAATCCACCATCACTAGGATGAGCAGTGACTATTTCATCATTCTGCATATCTTCAGCAATTATGATTTTATCTGGATATTTCTCAGAGATTTCAGTGAGTATTTCTTGAATCATAAGCACACCACCTTCTAAGTCCTCTTTAGTATCTAACCCACCATCTTTATATCTTATATAAGAGGTGGCATCCCATCTCAAACCGTCACAATTATATTTTTCCAACCAAAGCAAAGCGTTATCTCTTACGTAATTTCTTACCTCCTCACGACCATAGTCTAAGCGCGTTGCTCCCCAAGGTGTCTCGGCCCGGTCATCATTATAAAAATAAATCCCACCACCATCATTTTCTGACCAACCATCAAATTGCCATAAGTCTAAATCTGACGGACCTAGATGATTGTATACTACATCTATTATTACTGCAATTCCTTTAAGGTGTGCCTCGTCTACTAATTTCTGTAAATCTTCAGGTTTGCCATAATCACTTTCAACTGCAAATGGATATGCAGGATTATATCCCCAAGAAATATCTCCAGGAAACTCTGCAACGGGTAGTAGTTGAAGAGTATTTATACCGAGCTCTTTTAAGTAATCTAATTTTTTTATTACGGAGGAGAAGGTTGAAGCCTCATCCTCTGTTCCGCTTTCGCGAAAGAAACTTCCTACGTGAGCTTGATAGATTACAATAGTGTTCCATTGATGCATTTTAAAACTATCAGTTTTCCACTCATAGGAAAGGTTAGTAACGATACTATTCCCAATGCTATTTGTAACGCGTAGACTATAGGGGTCATTTCTCTTAAAGATCTCTTTACCATTATGAATGATAAATTTATATTCATCATCTACAGAGACCGCTTTCGCGAAAGCGTACCAATACCCATTATCTTCTTTCTCCAATTGAATATCATCATCTTTCCAGTCATTAAAACTGCCAGTCAAGAAAACTTTATCTGCATTCGGTGCCCAGACGCGAAAACCTACTCCATCATCTGCGGGTATTGCACCCATACCCTCTATAACTTTCTTCATAAAAATATTATAATCTATCTAAGTTGTGATTGAAAGCTCCCTTAGTACAATCCAAGTGAACAATAAATTCTTTTCCGTTTTTGTAAGATTACTTGGCGTTAATCATCCACATAATATCAAACTGATCTGTGCAACGGCCATAATAATCTCCCCAACTGGACTCCTGAATAGGTGTATGAACTCGACCAGAACCAGATAATTTATTAAAGATTTCTTCTGCTTTATCACGTGATTCTAGATCAATACTCATACAAATATTACTTCCATTAGTGATTGGTGTATCAGGAGACGCATCGTACCCCATAAAACTAAACCCAGAACCGTTCAACTCAATATGCTGTATTTTTTCTCGATAATGTTCAGGAATATCTTGTCCCTTATTCTCCCAAGTTTCCTTGTTTTTAATAGATCCACCAAAAAGATTTTGATAAAAATTGAACGCTTGCTCACAAGCTCCAGAAAATGATAAATATGCTTGAATTTTCATAATGTGTATTTTAATTAATTAATATTTAATTTGTTTTTAGCCAAAAGCAGATTCGACAGAACCTGCATCGACTCTATAATTACTTCCATTTACAAAACTTGCCTTTTCAGAACATAAAAAAGCGATTACAGCTGCCACCTCCTCAGGTTGACCTCTTCTTTGTAATTCAATATGTGGGCGTTTATTTTTTAAGAACCAGTCCACAGCTTCTTCTTCTGATATATTTTTTTCTTTGGCCAACTCCTCCATCATTGCATTGGTCATTGGCGTTTCTATATAAGCTGGAGAAACAACATTGCAGAGTATTTTTTCCTTACCATAAATTCGGGATAAACATTTTGTGAAATTTACAATCGCAGCTTTACAAGCATTGTAAGGACTTTCTTCTTCATAAGGTTGAAGTGCATTTTCTGAGCTTATATTTATAACTCGACCCCATTTTTTCTTTAGCATCTGTGGTATGAAAGCTCTTGCAACTCTAACTGCTCCCATTAAATCAATCTGGATAGTTTCCATCCAGTCTTCATCAGTGAGCTCAAGAAAATCTCCAGCTGCACCTCTAGCACCTGCACTATTAACAAGGATATCTATGCCTCCAATCTTCATAGCAATTACATCTGCCATACCAACCACATCGTCATTATTAGTCAAATCACAACCGAATGCAAAAATTGAACTTTTGGGATACTCCTTTTTTAATTCCTCTTGGACTCTTTCTACGTCTTCAATATTCTTATCTGTTAAAATGACATTTACACCATCATTCAATAGAAGTTTTGCTGTTTCCTTGCCTATACCAGAATCTGCACCTGTAATTAACACTGTTTTATTTTTAATACCTAAATCCATTACTTAATTAGTTTAAATTACTATCCGCCTACAACTATGCCCCCATTGATGTGTAGTATTTGACCTGTCATATAAGATGCGTCTTGACTTGCGAGAAAAACATAAGCTGGTGCGACCTCCGCTGGTTCCCCACATCTTCCTAATGGAGTATTAGTTCCAAATTCATTTTTTTCTTTTCCCATTGTTGCAGGAATTAAAGGCGTCCAGATAGGGCCTGGCGCCACACCATTAACAATTATATTTTTGGAAGCTAATTGTACGGCAAGTGATCTGGTAAATGTTGTAATAGCCCCTTTCGTGGCAGAATAGTCTAAAAGATTTTCGTGACCTTGATAGCTAGTTACAGATGTTGTATTTATAATACGAGAGTTTCTACCCATATGAGTAACAACTTTCTTGGTTAAATTAATCATTGAAATAATATTAGTCTTAAACGTCTTTATAACATTTTCCATACTAAGATCTGATATATGTTCTTCTATGGTCTGTGTGGCGGCGTTATTAACAAGTATATCAATACGACCAAATGTTTTTATTGTATAAGCAACTAGTTCATCGCAGAAGTGATTTGCAGTTAAATCCCCTGGCATTAGATGACACTCCACACCTTCTAACTCTACAAGTTCTTTAGTTTTCTGCGCGTCTCCATTTTCACTCAAATAATTTATGACTAAATGGGCACCTTCTCTAGCAAAATGAATAGCAATTGCTCTGCCTATACCACTATCACCACCGGTTAATAGAGCAATTTTACCATCTAATTTTCCACTGCCCTTGTAATCATCAGTAATACTAATAGGTTGTGGTTTCATTTGACTTTGAGCACCTGGCTTTTCCATAGTTTAAGTTTTTTATCAAAGCTATTTTATAGATCCTTACCATATTGCCAATGGTATTGTAAAAATTGTTATATAAACTATAATGTTTTATACTGCTTGCGAGCAATTACAATAACCCTAGATTCATTATGACAATCTTTTTAGGATTAAAAATAAAATCGAATGGTATAAATTCGATTTAATAGATTGCATTAATAGAATCTTAGCTATATCCCAATTGATTAATAGCATCCAAAAGAATTTTGGTTGCATATTGTAAACCAGAAATTAAGAGAATGTAGTTTTTATCAATCTTCGTTTAGCGATTTCTTAATATTATTTACAGATCGGCTCCACTTTGAATAGACTTCAATAGGTTTCGGATAATTATCAAGTTGATTTTCAAGTAACCAAGGAGCGTGGATATGATTATCCTCTAGTTTATTTAATTCTGGAATCCATTTCTTTATAAAATCATTTGCTTTATACTTAAGACTTTGGTGTACTGGGTTAGTGTACCAAATTTCATAAGCTTGCATATGCCAGTTCATCCAATTAGCACTTACATCATAATCTATAAGTTTGCTCTCAAAATAAGACGCTCCCCAAGTCCAATCTATCTTATAATCGTGCACTAAAAAGCTACTGCAATTTACACGGCCTCTATTACTCATATATCCAGTTTGATTGAGTTGTCGCATATGTGCATCTACGAATGGAATTCCCGTCATTCCATCGCACCATCTTGAAAAAAGCTCATTGTTATTATCAAAAACAAGATCCTTCTTTCGAAAACCTTCGGTATGGAAAATAGAATTTCCTATTCGCATACCCTTAAACGTAAAATAGTCTCGCCAGACCAATTCAAATACGATCCACCACGTACTTTGATTCTTTTTGATTGTACGCTCATACTCCTTTACATATTCGTATATGAGTCTGGGTGAAAGACAGCCCAATGCTAAATAGGGAGAAAACTTAGAACTGTATTCCATTCCTAAAGAACGGTTCCTCGTCCATCGATAGTTAGTGAGTTGTTGCGTTTCAAATGAATAATGATTCAATCTCTTTAGACCAGCTGTCTCGCCGCCTTCTATGTATGGAGCAATTGGTTTATAATTTTCGGATTCAGTTTTAGTGACTTGCGCTTTCGCGAAAGCAAACTCATCCTCATCGGGAAATTCATTTGAGCTAATTCCTTGTATAGCTATTACAGCAGCTGGTGCTTTAAAAACAGCTCTTACCTCTGCTTCTTTTGAAGTAGGAATTCTATATGCTTTGCTAGTAAGTGGAATTTTAGGTATTGTAAAAGGAATATCATCTATATGATATAATGTTTTACCCCAAAACAAATTAAATTGAACTTCATCTTTTAAACTTTTTTGAACTGCATTAACTACAGCAAGTTCTTCAGGTGCATATTCCATTTCACCATAAATGGCTGAGATTTTATATTTTCTAACCAATTTTGGTAATTCATCCTCAGGAATGCCAGTAATAATATGCAAATGACCGCCTATAGCTTCTAACGATTGTTGAAGGTCTAATACAGATTGTCTCAAAAATTGAAATCTATTATAACCAGCTTTTTTAAAACCAAGGTTGAGATTATCAAACAATCTTTTATCGACGCAGTAAACAAATAGCAACTCTTGCGCTGAGGAAATGGCTTGGCAAAGCGCTTCATTATCGTGTAAACGCAAGTCATTTTTAAACCAAACTAATCCTTTCATCGTTCTTAGAATTTTAATTTATTAAATCTGCACCGCGTCGTCTTTATCTGAAGCTCGTCTTATGGTATGTCTTTCCAAAATCCTCAATCGTTCCGACTTAGCTACTTCATTTTTACGCTGTCCATAAAGCTTGGTTACTGCCACTTTTCTCGTTTCTTTTATATCTACAATGGGAAATGGATAATCGGTACCTAATTCAAAATTATATAGTTGCGATTCCATATCAGTAGATGTTCCACGGTTCTATTGCGAGTGCTGTGGGTAAATTCCTAAGTTCCGGAACCCATTTTTTGATGAAGATGGCGTCGGTATCGTGATCTTTTGCGTTTTTGGTAGGATTGTATACCCTTACAGTATTTATACCTGTTAGACCTGATTGCATCTGAAATTGCCCGTAATGGATACCAGGTTCAAAATCTAAAAATTGTCTAGCGAGCCAAGCGCTACCAGTTGTAAAATGCTGAAATAGATGATGAGTAAGAAAGGAAACAACCATAGAGCGCATCCTAAAATTAATATAACCTGTTTGGACTACACATCGTAAAGATGCGTCAACAAGCGGATATCCTGTCTTTCCTTCTTTCCAAGCCTGTACATATTCTTTATTAATGGGTTGTGGTAAGTCTAGAAAACCCTTATTAATAGCCTCGAACTCCATCCGAGGTTCAGATTCAAATTTTTGAATAAAGTGACTTTGCCATCTTAAGCGAGAATTAAACGCATTGATCTGTCTTTTAAATGTCGAGTCCTTTTTAAGAGTTTGTGCTTCCTGATAAAGTTCTCGTATGGAACAAACGCCCCAGGAAATATAGGGAGATAGTCTGCTACATCCGTATCTGCTCTTTTCAGGTTTAGAAATATACTCGCTATAAAATTCTAACCTTTTATTAAAAAAACTTTCCTTCCATATTTGATATTCCTTTCTTCCTCCTTTTTGAAAATTATGCTGGGCGACCTCTAAACTGAACTTTGTATAATTATTTAATACAAAATCTCGAAGTTCTTTAGAAATAGAAGGAAAATTACGTTTCGGTATTTCAGCTTTTTCAGCTTGCATATAAGAATACCAAGCATTACGCCAAGTCTTTCTGTTATGTATGGCTCTTAAGATGCCATTATTTTGAGCTTGATACCACGGGATGTTTTGAATTTTACACGCTTTCGCGAAAGCGATATCCCTTTTATACGTTATATCTAATCCAGTTTCTTGAGTACTATATACGGCTTCAACTTTAAATTGCTCGAACAAACGTTGAAAAAAAGGTAAAACTTCCTCCTCTAAGCAGAACAATTTGCAATCTATATTATCGAAACGTAGTTTCAATTCAAACAAAGTTTCTTGTATAAACTGCTTGTGTCTGATATCATAGTGTAAATCTTCCCAAATTGAAGGTTCATAGAAATAGATTAGTAAGAGCGGGTTTGATGACTGAAATGCCTTAGAGAGGGCATCATTGTCCTCCAAGCGAAGGTCTCGCTTAAACCAAAATATATTTATGGGGGTATCTGTATGCATTTAATATTTAAATAGGGATTAAGTGAACACTACTCATTCGCGTATCCTTTTACTTCAAATAGCAGATTTTCATTAAGCTCTTTATCAGCACTATGCAATACGGACATATCGCCCGTGCTTTCTAGCACTACAGCTTTTACTTCGCTAAAGTCCAGAACGTTTGCTTCCCGTAATTTTGCGATTAAATCACCCTCTCCCACGTTTGCGCTATGAAGATTATCATATAAAATTTTTCCATCTTTCATTAACAACAAAGGATCATTAGTAGCAAATCGTTTGAACGCATTGCTTTTACGAACAATAAGTGCAAACAAGGATTGAAACAACACGATACCGGCTAAAGCAATAGCACCCTTTGCTATGGATTGATTGCTATTTAAAATAATGGAAGCGAGAATTGAACCGATTGCGATAGTTGATGCGAAATCAAAACTTGACATTTTTGCGAAAGTACGTAGTCCTGAAATCCGAGTAATAGTTATCATAATCGTGAAAATTATTACAATTGACACAAGAACTTTTGCAAGAATAGGTAACGTTGTAAATAGCCAGTTTTCCATATTAAATAATTTAGTTGTTTATATAAATATAGCTCTCAGAAATGCTATCAAATATTTTCTTAACAACATTGACTGATTACTTTAACATTATCCTTAACGTTTCATTTATTATATATTAACGCCAGTTAATCAATTAAACTAAGTCAATTCTTAACAGGTTCTTAAATATAAAATGTACAGTCACATAATTTAACTAAAAAGTAACTTATCGCTAAGATTGTTGATCCAACTTCCAACAAAATATTCTTTAACTTTATAGACATAACTAACACTAAAATAAAATGTCCGATAAAAAATCTTCCAATACTGAAAATAAAAAGAAGGAACAGTTAGAGACTTATTACAAAGATTTTAAAGATAAGCCGATGACTACTCGACAGGGTTTGAAAGTGAATGACACAAACAACTCATTAAAGGCTGGCGAGCGTGGACCTACATTGCTTGAAGATTTTCTCTTACGAGAGAAAATTCACAATTTTGATCACGAAAGAATTCCAGAGCGCATTGTTCACGCTCGTGGAAGCGCTGCTCACGGATATTTTGAACTTTACGAGAGTATTGAAGAATTTTCTAAAGCAGGTATATTTACAGATACTTCAAGAAAGACTCCAGTTTTTACCAGATTTTCGACAGTGGCTGGGTCTAAAGGATCAACAGATCTCGCTAGGGATGTAAGAGGATTTGCCGTCAAATTTTATACAGAAGAAGGTACTTGGGATTTAGTAGGAAATAATATGCCTGTATTTTTTATACAAGATGCAATGAAATTTCCAGATTTAATACATTCTGTGAAGCCAGAGCCTAATAATGAAATACCTCAAGCAGCATCTGCCCACGATACATTTTACGATTTTGTCTCTTTGACTACAGAAACATTGCATAATCATATTTGGGTAATGAGTGACCGTGGGATTCCTCGTAGTTTACGTATGATGGAAGGTTTTGGTATTCATACTTTTAGATTAGTTAATAAAGAAGGTAGGGCTCATTTTGTAAAATTCCACTGGAAACCTACTCTAGGAGTTCATTCTGTAACTTGGGAAGAGGCTGTTAAAATAAGTGGTGCTGATGTTGACTTTCACAGACGTGATTTATGGGAAGCTATAGACTCAGGTATGTTTCCTGAGTGGGAATTAGGAATACAAGTAGTCCCTGAAGAAGATGAACATAAATTCGAGTTTGATTTACTTGACCCAACAAAATTGATACCTGAAGAAATGGTCCCAGTAAAAATTATTGGGAAAATGACGCTAAACCGAAATCCTGAGAATTTCTTTGCAGAGACTGAGCAGGTTGCTTTTTTGCCAGGTAATATTGTTCCTGGGATAGACTTCACTAATGACCCGCTATTACAAGGTAGATTATTCTCCTATAGAGATACACAATTATCAAGATTAGGAAGCCATAATTTTCATCAAATTCCTATTAATCAATCAATTAACAAGACTTACAATAATCAACGTGACGGACATATGCAAATGGAAATTCCTAAGGGTAATACTGCATATTTTCCTAATACGCTTAGTGGTGGCTGCCCATATTTAAGTAGTGAGAAAGATGGTGGCTTCACGCATTACGAAGAGAAAATTGAAGCTCATAAGATAAGAAACAGAAGTGATAGTTTTAGCGATCATTTTTCTCAGCCAGCGCTATTTTATAGAAGCTTAGCTAATTGGGAGAAAGAACATACAAGAGATGCTTACGCTTTTGAATTAGGTAAGTGTACTAACGATGACATAAAATCTCGTATGCTCTATCTCATTGCTCAGATAGATAAGGAACTAGCTAAGGGAGTAGCTGAGCAAATTGGTTTGTCAATTCCAAGTAAAATTGAAAAACCAATAAATCAAGCTATTGGGGCAGATGAAGATCCCTCTAACCATCAACCAAAAGAAAAAGATATTTACCTCGATAAATCATCTGCGCTTAGTCAAAATAGTAACGAGTTTAATACCGTAGCGTCAAGACAAATTGCTTTCTTACTTGCTGATGGTTTTGATATGAAAGCTTATTCGAAAATGAAAGTAGCACTTGAGGAAGAGAATGCTGTAGTAAAAATTGTAGCGCCTCACGGTGGAACAATTAAGTGTGATGAAGGAATGGAACATAAAGTTGATGCAGCAATTGCTACCACTGAGAGTGTACTTTTTGATGCTATATATATTGGAGACGGTAAAAAGTCAATTAAGAAATTATTAGAAACACCTAAATACGTCAAATTTGTTAACGAATCATTGAAATATTGTAAGGCTATCGCAGCAGATGGTGAGGGTGAAAAGCTTATTGACAAAAGTTACGCCCAAGACTATAAAGACTCTGACGACGCTATATTTATAAATGGTAAACCTGAGGACTTCATAAAGGCTATATCAAACCATAGAAATTGGAATCGAGATAAAGAAGCTCAAAATATTCCTGTATAAACTTTATCAAATATTAAATGCTGGGAGGGTATAATTTATACCCTCTTTTCATATAAAAATCAGAACAATGGACATACGATCTAATGAACCTTATTGGATAATCAAAAATGCTCTACTCAATAGTTATCCCTCTTTAAAAAAAGATGTTAGTTGTGATGTGTTGGTAATAGGAGGTGGAATTACTGGGGCTCTCCTGAGTTATGCATTAATAAATAGTAGTAAAGATGTTATATTAGTAGATCGCCGTGATATTTGCAACGGTAGTACAGCTGCTAGCACAGCAATGTTACAATATGAGATAGATACACCTCTCCACAAGCTTATAGAACTACGGGGTCATACTTGCGCGGTTGACAGTTACAAAAGTTGTGAGAATGCCATTGATGAGATTGGTCAAATTGCAAAGAAAATAAATAGTGACTGTAATTATAAAAAGAAGAGTAGCATCTATTTTACCTCTAACAAGAAGGATCTTAAGTTTTTGCGAAAAGAGTTTGAAGCTAGACTTGAAAATAATTTCGATGTCACCTGGCTTGAGGAAAATGATTTAAATGAGCTTGGAGTTAATGGGCTTGCTGCAATTAAATCCAAAAGTGGAGCCACAATAGATCCCTATAAATTTGCCACAGATTTATTATCTCATAATTCAAGTAAAGGATTAAGAATCTATGATAAAACTGAAATTTCCAAAACAAAATATCACAACGATAGCATAGAGTGTATGACTATTGCAGGTTTTAAGATTAATTCAAAACATATCATTCACGCTACAGGTTATGAAAGTACTAAAAGTCTTAGTGAGAATGTAGTTGAATTGAAATCTACCTACGCACTCGCATCAGAAGTGATTGAGAATTTACCAGATTACTTTAGCCAAAACATTTTTTGGAATACAGATTCTCCTTATTTATATTTTAGGAGTACTGAGGATAAGAGAATCATTATGGGAGGTGGAGACCTACCTTATAAAAATGCAAAACTTCGAGATAAGCTATTAGGAAAGAAGAAAGCAGAACTTACCAAGAAATTCAATCTAACATTTAAAAATCTTGAATTGCATAATGACTACGAATGGGCTGGAACTTTTGGAGAGACTAAGGATGGATTACCATATATGGGTAAACCAAATGAGAATGTAAATGAATATTATATACTAGGTTTTGGGGGGAATGGAATAACATTTAGTGTAATGGGTATGCCTGCAATACTAGCAGCTATCGACAATGAACCACATCGTTTTTTGGAATATTATAGATTTAATAGATAGAAATTTTTATTGATTAAAAATGTTGAGTAATATTAACTTTATAAAAATATCTAATGAATATGTATTGCACTATATAAAGTTTAGCGTGTTCGTGAAAGCTATAAATGTCATAAAGTGCTATTAATAATTGGCAAAAATCAGAAAACAGCCATTATTTTTAATAATGGATTTGGAGTAAATTATGAATTAAATTAAGGTCTCCATTAGAAATACAGTTTAGAATTGATGACCAATCAATATAAAATATCTAAAGGTTGTTTACGTGCTTGTTGTATATAAATTTGTTATCGAAAAAATTTTACATTATTTTGATAAGTTTAAATATTCATCGTTGTTAGCAAGAAAAATCGTAGTTGCGTGTTAAATTTAAATGGGACAATAAATCCAGCTTAAATTACTAAAATAGATGAATGATGACTAGTTAGTAAGGATTCCTAGTAAAAAACTGTGTCGCGTTGGACGCACTATATTTGGGTAGAAATGGAACAAACAATAGGTATAATAGCTGGAGTATTTACTACGATAGCTGTACTTCCACAAGTTATCAAGGCAATTAAAACAAAATCCGTAAATGATATTTCTTTATGGATGTTTATTTGCTTATTAATTGGTGTAGGGTCTTGGACAATCTATGGAATATTAAAAGATGATTACCCAATAATTCTTACTAATGGGATATCTTTCCTTCTCAATGGAATTATGTTAGGAACAAAAATTATTTATAAATAGCTTAAGAATGGCAAATTTTATCAAAAAGAATAAACGTTCACTATATGGTGGAGTTATCACGTTTCTCTTTTTAGGGATTGCAGTATTTTTACTTGGAGATATAAGTGGTTACGAAGCTAAGCATTTAATTGAAGCTTCGCTTTCAGGTATTAATATGCTCTGCAATACTATAGTATTAGCTTCAGCTACCATCCTAGCATTACTCCTCACTCTTTTAGGAATTTCCACTGGATCGGAATCTAAACTGAAAAAAGCGCATTATAAACAAGTGCTCAGTATAGCAAAATTTGACACAATACTTTTCGTAGCGGCCTTAATACTGTTCCAATTGTTTAATATACCTATAACAGAGTCTGAAGAAGTTCCTACTATTTGGTTTAAATATTTGTATTGGGCTACCTTATTCTTTTCCTCTATTATAAGTGGAATGATGGTAACCGTCATTTTACTTCTTTATACAACAGTAACAAACATTATAAATATTGTTGGACTAGATAAAGATCACTATCTAATTTCTGAAGATGAAATAGAAGAGGAAGAACAGTCTTAAGGAGTATTTAGGCTTACTATCATATTCGTAGCTAATGATGGTTAATAAGCAAAATTTAGCGCCACCCCGATTTTTGATTAAAATAAAAGTCAGACCTTCTTAAAAGGTGGCTTTGACTAGGCGCTATAAGGGGTCCTTGTAAAAAGTTATTTCAACTTAAGAATTTTGCTATTTTACTCAAAACTAAAAAATCAATAGTATCAAAAAAAATGCAATCTAGGCAGGGACAGAAGATCATTACTACCTGTAAAGCAGGTGAATTATCGAGGTGAATTTAATTTTAAAAAATTTCTAAGAGCCCCTTGGTAAAAGTATTCCAGTTTAAATTTCCTAAACCTACTTTACCACCAAGGCTATCGCTTTATTTCTAACCTTATCTAATATAGGAACATCGTTCTATATTCTCTAGTTCGTTTCTGGAATGCACTTCTAAATAAACACAATTTGCTACTCGTCTAATGATAAATGTGTTTGTTGCATCATCGGTATAAAAATGTGCTACTGCATTGTTAGTCTCATTTGGGTTTGCACAGGGTTTGATTGTAAATGCAAAATAAGGAATGAAATTGGTCTCATCACTTCCGTCTTGGATATTTGTAATTTCTGTCCAATCAAAACCTTTACCACTGGGATTTCCAGGACCTGGAATATCTATTTTAATATAATTGCCAATTTCAAATCCTTTCGAATTAAACTATCATTGCTGTCAACCAAATAAAAATTAGCCTTAATATCATCCGAATAGGTGTGCCATTGGTTTACAGATATAAGACGCTCCTTAATTTCATTAAAATATGTCTTAGCGAGCGACCCATCTTCTTTACATATCATATTAACGATATCGCTAGACTCCCCTTTTTTGTGCTTAGGTATTTTTGGATAGTTCATTATTTTCAAAATGTATTAAAATCCTGCGCTAAATAATAAGGGATTCGATTTAATAATAATTCTCCTTTAGTAAAGTAATGGAAGACAAAGCGTTATTGTATAAGTACTATAAACTAAATTAGGCGTTGTCATTTCTATATCTCCACCACATAGTTAACTGTTACTCGACGTTTAACGTTGTCATTATTTTATTAAAAGGGAATTTTAATTATCAAAACAAAAAGAACTGAAGTAACATATCTATTTTTTAAAAGCGATTCTTTTAATTTTGATTTCTGATTTGTTAAATGCATCAATAAATTTATCTTCACTTGAGAAAATCGCCTCTTTCAGAATTCTAAATTCAAAATACAAATCTAATTTGCTATTAGCAAAGGGCCAAGGTTTAACAGTGTAACCATCATTCATAGATTTGATAATATGATTTTCACCGAAAGCATTATTGATATCAAATTTTCTATTTAAATCAGGTAATTCATCGGTAACAATCATCAATGACAATCTATCAGAAAATCTTAGAACGCCATACATTAATCCAAAAACATCATTATTAATCTTATGAATTTTTTGAGCCGCTTTAATAGTGTTTATACAAAGATTTTCAACCTTTTTCTTGTTAATGTCTTTCTGATGTAGGAATAACAAATGCTTAGAAACTAAAGCCGCTATTATTAAAGATTTATTTCGCGCTTTAAAAACCATTGATTCAATCTTATTGTAAAGATCAGATTTAGACGATTCGTTTTGACGAAAATCAATGGGCATTCCTAAATCGTTAATTTTCTCTCCAGAATTAAAATCAGTTTCTAAAGTTTCGTGGCTGGAAATACTCAAGCAAGTTTCTAACCAAAAATGCTCTTTATATTTTGGTAATAATTCATTTGCAATTTGTGCTGCTAGTAATGCGTGATTTGTTTGAGTAACAATGTCCCAACCATCACTTGTGTTTTTTACAACCATTTAAATAAAATAAAAATTACCTGTTGAATTCGTCTCAAATAACAACACTTGGAATATTTAATCAATCACTCTCAGATTTTTGTTTTGCATTTTTATGAGCGTTATCCTGCACTGGATTTTTATCACCAGTTATTGTAGAATCCTTAGGACTTACATCTGTATTTACTTTTTTGATATTCTTAACATCCTTACCTTGATTGCGATACTGATTTTGATGATTTTCTTTATGAACTCCATGTTCTTTATTATCAACACTTGCATCACTTTTATTCGTATTCTTATCCATAATATTTGGTTTAATATATTAAATAAATAACGAGCCATCTTTCGATGGCTCTCATTACTATTTAAGCTTTATGACAAATCTTCTAATTTTTTTATCTCTTTAAGAGAAGTCTCGACCTGTAACATTTGATTAGTTAGAATGCTCTGGATACTAACTGGAAATGCGTGATCATCCATTGCCTCTTTGTATTCTTCTATACTAGCCTTTTCTCCACGAATACACTCTTCTAAAATACCTTCATCACTATTTGAACTGAATGCGTCAACTATATTCATCCAAGTTCTATGGATTGCACCAGTTGTTGAACCTTTTTCTTTAGGAGTTTCGTTTAATTTAAGAATAACATCACTTATTTCCGTAGCAAATAACGCTCTTAGAGCCGCTCGCTCCTTCAAATATTCCTTTAAAAGATTATTGTCAGCTTTTAACATTGCCTCCTTATAACCTTTTTCGGCGTCGTAGTTTTTTTCTAAAATACCATGTAAATTGTTTACTAAATCGTCGTGGGATTTTTCTCTTATTTCTTCTGCTGTTGTCTTTTTCATAATTGTTTTATTTAAATTTTCTTTTTAATTTTTTAAGATTAGGAACAAACTCTTCTTTAAATGATCTCTTATTCTTCAACCAGTCATAAGCATAATATCCAAGTTGTACCACAGTTAAAATTCTAAATATTTTTTTCATAATTTGTTTTTGGATTCAATGAAATAACTGCTTCTTCTACTTTTATTATTTTCGATTTGCTTTAAATAAAATAGATTTAACACTTAAGATTTTAATTTTTTAAAGATCTGAGCGGTTTCATTCAAATTCATTATCTAAAGTATGACTGTATAATCATACTATATAAAATTTTAAATCAGTTTAACACTCTGCCGTTAGAATATTCTTAAAGCTTAATTCTAGAAAATTTCCAACTAAAAGGTAATTTGATAAGGAAGAACTTATCAAATAGTGCGCATCCAATCAGATTAGAATAATTCTTAGTTAACAATTCTGTTGGATAATAATCTTGGCAGTAATTTGAGCTAAATAATTTTAAATATTCTCAATATAGGTGGGATTGATCGTTGCCAATTTCACCAATAGTATGAATTGGATGTGATTTCGAATACAATTACAGAAAGTTTAATGTACTTTCATATTGAGTTTTTAACAGTTTTGTATTTTACGATATGTTCATTAATACTTCTACTGCTAAAGTAATTATGAGGCTGAGGGATTAAAAAGCTTTCCAGATCATTTAGAGAATTTACTATCGCACTTTTGGGAATAAACCCATAACCTCTATAAAAATCTTCTTGCACTAAAATAAATGAATCCTCAGTTTGGTCTCGCCCAGGGAGTTTGAGATAAAAATTCTCTGCTTTTTTATTCAGATAGGACATTGCCTTCTGCACTCTCAAATTATAGACTTCTGGATCTTCCTCGCCCCTACAGATTCCTTTGCACGCATTATCACTACAAGGTCCAGCAGTTCTTTCTAATCCAGAAAATTTTGGACACAATTTATACAGGAGTCTCAACCCTTTAAGAGATTCAACTACCGATGAACGGTTGAACATCAATCCCTCACATTCGTCAGAAAAATGTTTTTCCTCTGCCCTTAAACGCAAAATCCCTTTGCTATCTATTCTAGAGGTTATAATCCACGGAGGAATTTGATTGGTTTGCTGAGTATTGAATTTTGGTTGTAACTGATATATCAGTTCGGATTCTATGAGCTTAGCAATGAGTTCTGTCCCGGTTGGTATAAACTCAAGTTTATTAGCATTCTGGATAATACGATACGAATTTATCTCCTTTCCTTGCAAGTGAGACTTTAAGCGCTTTTTCAGACTTTTTGCCTTCCCTATGTAAATCACCTCATTGCTATCATTCAAAAATTGATAACATCCGGGTCCGTTTGGAGCAGATTGTACTACTGATTTCAAATCCTGTAATGATTTATTTTCCGCTTTCGCGAAAGCGGTATCAGAAATAGAAAAAGGATCTTCCTCAATGGTTAAGGCTAACTCAAGAACCCTTTGGCATTGCTCTAAAAATGGTAGATTAGTTTGAGGGAAATTCATCTCAACCAGCGATCGGAAAGAGACATTTTTAAACCTCTTGTCAAATTTTGCAAGATCATTAACAAGGGTAGTCCTTGTAAAACTTATCGGCAAACCTATATTGACAAACTTATTTTTGAGCACTCGCGCCATTTTGGAATCGTAAATCTTTACGGAGCTATTCTCTATGAAACATAAAAAATCATTTATAATCTCTACAAATACAGGTGCTGACCTTAATATTCCATTTGTTGTTCCCAAGTCATTACACTCTTTATTTGAAAGAACTATCTGCGGCCTTATTGTTCTAGAAAATGTTTCAACTGAAAAATCATCTGCAATCTTAAGTGCCACTATTTCTACAATCTGAGACCTATTAGGAGTTCCTTCTGTATGCACTAAAAAGATAAAAGTTCTCACAATTGAGTTAATGGATTTTTTCCAAAATTAAGAATTAATTCCTAATTTTGATCTATGCCAGAATCTAATTCTACAACACAGTCACTTAATGTAAAACAGCAAGAAGCTGTTACCTACGATGGTAAACATTTATTGTTGCTCGCAGGTGCTGGTACTGGTAAAACAAAGACATTAGTCGGGAGAGCAGCTCATTTGATTCAAAACGGTTTCCGCCCAGAGAGTATTCAGATTTTGACTTTTACAAAAAGAGCGGCGAGTGAGATTGTTGAACGTGTAAAATCTGGAATATCTGAACAAAATACAAACGGGCTTAATGGATCTACCTTCCATAGCTGGTGCAATCAATTAATCATCAAATTTCCTAACCTTTTTGGGGCTGCGGGATATACCGTCATTGATCCAGTTATTACCGCGCGGCATATGACCACAAGCACAATGTAAAATCTGCTGTACAGCAGTTATATCAAACAATGGAATTTGATCTTGCTATGAAATATAGCAAAGATTGGATGGAAAAAAGAAAAGGTGATTTCCCGGTACTGGAAATGCTAGCCGAAAATTATGGAACCTTAGGCGAATTTATATCAGAAGGTATTCTTGATAACGCTACTAATGTAGCAGGTTCAAATACTTTAGAAGGTTCTAAAATGGTTACCGCCGAGGAGAAAGATCACGTAACTATCTCTACAGTGCACTCTGCAAAAGGATTAGAAGCAGATATCTGTTTTGTCTTGAATGTCTCTCCAAAAACCTATCCATCATCTTACAGTCTAGGAAATCTAGAAGAGGTAGAAGAAGATCGAAGAGTTTTATACGTTGCTTTAACCAGAGCAAAAAACGAACTAATAATCACCAGAACTACAGATTCTATAAATGCGTTTCATCAGCAAAAAGACCCTAAGCAATATGCAGATGCAGCCTCTGCTTACTTCCTAGAAGGTTTGCCAGAAAAACTAGTAGAACAAACTACACCAGCAAGAACCTTTGGGGCTTTTGTGGATGCCAAAGAGAAGAATGAGATTGATTTGGATTTGGGGATGGATTTTGATTGATTTTCAACTATATTTGTTATATAATTTGAAAGAAAAACGGACTATTTAATAGTCTGCGACTTATAAGTGATAATTAGGTGCGTTATTCGGTGAGTGTTTTATTATTGATTAAGCGAAGACCTTTAAAAATAGGCTTTCACGGAGTGAGTTCACTCCCCAGCCAGGTCACTTTTAAGATCACAGAATGTATCAAAAGCCCGTAAACTATACGTTTTCGGGCTTTTTGTAGTATTATTAATTGTTATTCTAGGCTTTCCCCTTTTTAATCCTCGAAAAACGGAAAGCCTACGACCGAGTATTAGTACATACAAGGTGTATTTAAAGCATATTAATCTCTCATTAAAATCTCATTAGATATAGATACAATTATAAATTTTTTGATCATTCGAATAGAGTTAATGATTTTGTGAGTTCTATCAAGCAGCTCAGTTATTAAATTTAATTTTAAAAAATTAATATTTGCAAAAATTTCTAGCAATGACTCACCAATTAACCAAAATTAGAGATTTCGTCGAGAATTACTACTTAGGCTATTCAAACAGGGACTTAAGAATAATCCAGTTTTACGACGAGAATTTTATAGGTTTAGATGGAATATCGAATAAAATTTATAATAAGTTAACTTGGATTAAAGCACTTGAGCACGACTTCTCTGAATTAAGTGAGCCGTTCGAAATTAAGATTATTGATTTTCAAATCAGAATACAGGATTCGGGTAGTGTTATAGTTACATTAATTTCTCTATGGTGTATTCAGCTTTTTGAGGACTCTCCGCAATTTGATAAAATTAGATCAGTAATAATTCTAGAACCAAGCGAGTCATCATTTAAAATTATACACTTAAGTCATTCAGTATCTTTACTACCACTTGACAGGGATGATGTATTTCCTACGAAACTCTTAAATTTTCTCAAGCAATTCGCAAACTATTTGAATGGGATAAAAGTTCATAACAAATAAACATCTAAAATCCTTTACCCTAGATCTAAATCTTAATAGGTCTTTTGAAGAAACTTACGTAGAACCTAAATTCATAACCCTCCTGACTATGAGTGAGACTACATTTAAGAGAGAACTTACAATACGACAACTAAAAGATTTCTAAATAAAAGTTTACATAAACTTACTAGTCATTCAAATTAATAGAGTAATTTTTCGTTAATAAATACTATTAATTGATGTTAGATTTTAAACTTTCATAATGCTTAAGATCAAATCCTGTATAAAGACCTACCTTATATTTTCACTAATATTCTTTCTAGCTTGTAATTCCAATGAGGATGAAGATAATATTCCATCGAATGAACCCACTAATTCTATTCCAGAAAATGGTCTGACCACCAACACTTCGACCAGCGATTCAGAAGGTTATACTTATGAAATTGGCTTCAATCAGGTTAATTCGATCAATCAAGACCCATACGTCCTTAAGCGAGATTCAAATGGGGAAACTATTTGGTATATAGAGCATGAAACATCGGAAGTAGACGGTCGAGCCATCCTTGTCTTCGTGGACAATCAAGATGTTCCCTGGGTTGTATTTACACTTGTTGGCGGAAGTTATAGCAACGATTATCTTACAAAAAAGGAATTGGCCAATACAAATGCATTTGAAAATGTTTATGCAGGATCATATGGCAATGGCGGTGGGGCCAAGGTATCGATTGTTACAAGACTCGATCCAAATACCGGCAAAATAGTAAAAGGTAGTTTTATATTAGCAAGAAAAAATGATGGCGATACAAATAGTTTTTCAATCAAGAGTATTGGTATAATAGAAGGAAAACTAGCCTTTACTGCTCATACAGCGGCTTGGCCTCCAGGACAAGGCAATTCTTATAGTAGATATCCAAATATTACGGACGCTGATCGCGTAGGTAATGCTTTTGTAATGTATTATGAAATGACGACGGATTTGAAGATGATTACAAAAGCTGCGTTATATTCAGAATAGAACTTCTAAAGTAATGTTTGAGGTAGTCTCATCAAGTAGGCTGGATAGTATTGTTATTTTACAAGATTGTCTGTAGTCCTAAACAACATTAAAATACCTTATATAGAATGTACCACCCCTACACTCTAAGCAGCAGTTGAAGCATCTCTTTTTTAGGAGCTTTTTTGATGTTATGCACGACTTACACTCCCCTAATTAGAGCTTTCAAAAGTTATTGCTCTAAAATTGTGTTCCCTTCTTACTTAGCCAAAATCCTTACCCTCCAATAGGAAATTGGCATCTGGCCTAATAGTGTTTGGAACGGCAGTAATTATGATTAAAACTACCGAAGTTTAGATACTTATCCAATCACAAGTCTCAAAATATTAAAGTTTAAAAGAATTAAACTCAAGAGCGATCAGATAGAAATGAACAATATTCGATTTTAGTAGTTTTGTAACACATTTCATTTTTACCATCTAAAATAGTATAACCTTTAAATGTGAATGAAATGAAAACCCTGACTACCTATATCTTTTTGATAGCTATTGTCATTCAGCCTTCCAATCTAAAAGAGAAAACTGAACATCTAAATAAACATCTATACGAAAACGAACTGACGTTACAAAAACCAACTACTTTAAGCATTACTAAACTCAAAAAACCTTGGTATGCCTGGCGTGGATTAATCATCAGTAAAATGAAAGAAACAGTTCCCGAATATAAAAATGTGGAAGGCTTAGTACAAAAATATTATTCATTGACGTCTGATAGTAAGTTCTTAGGAGGTATTTACTTGTGGAAATCCAAACAAGATGAGCAAAACTGGTTCAACAAGGAATGGTATAGTAGGGTAAAAGAAAAGTATGGTGAAGAAAGAGTCGTTTTGACCTATGAAATAGTAAATGTCCAAGACTATAATAAACCTTCATCAAATGAAGGACGGTTTTCTGCGGTCTTGTCCAATATCTCTAAGAATAAAGCCGTCTTATGGTCTGAAAAACAAACAGGATTGCTCAAATTAATGGAGCTTAAAACTGAGAGCGGTATGATTTGTTATCTGTCCCTTTGGGAAAACAGGGAAAAGGCAGAATCATTCTTAAATATCTATGGCATAACCAACGAATATTTTGATATTCCACTTATTTTAAATGAAGATTAGAGTATTTTTAGATATGACTTCAAAAAGCAATACAAAGCAAGATTTTGAATTAATTGCAGAGGCGGTTTCGGGTAATAAAAAATCTTTGGAAATCCTGATTAAGCTTCATCAAGATTATATTTACAATATATCCTTACGGTTTTTTCTTAATCCTGACGATGCATTGGATGCCACACAAGAAATTTTGATAAAAATTATTACGAGCCTTAAAACCTTCAAAGGAAAAAGCGCCTTTAGGACTTGGGTTTACCGAATTGCACTAAATCATTTTTTGAACGCACCCAAGAGCAAAACGGAAAGACTTTTAAACGAAAATCCCCAAAGTTTTGCTGGATTTTCAGAGAATGAAGATACTGATTCCTTTCCGGAAGAAGAAGTCGAAGAAGTACGTATCTTATGTTCTACGGCGATGTTGATGTGTTTAAATAGAGAGCAACGGTTGTTATATATTCTGGGAGAGGTTTTTAACATCGACCATAATCTGGGAGCTGAACTTTTTAATGTTTCCAAAGCAAACTATCGTGTGAAACTGCATCGCGCGAAAGCGGATTTGCTGAATTATGTTTCGGGAAAATGCGGCATTATCAATCCCAATAATCCTTGTCGTTGTCCTAAAAAAACAAGGACTTTCATAAGTGAAGGAATTGTAGATAGAAATCGTTTACAATTCAATACCCATTATTCCCAATATATCGGCGATATTGTGGACACAAAAAAAGACGAGGTAAGCGATAAAATCCAATTGGAATTGAGAGACCTGTTTCAAAAAAGCCCATTTCAGGTGAAGCAGGAAATCGATGATATTTTAAATTCGATTTTAACCTAATATGAATCAAATCGTTATCTTAATACCACTTTTGAAATCGTAAATGCAACAACTTACCTACATAAAAGCAAAAAAATTGATTTGGGAGGAAAAACCGGAACCCAAAATCATAAACAATGACGATGCTTTGGTAAGACCGTTTATAGTTGCAAGGTGCGATTTAGATGCGGCCTTTCTCTTTCGCAATGCCTACAAATACGTAGCCCTTGGTCGTTTATTTGGACAGCTGGACAAAAAATTGGGAGACATCGTACGTCCTAATTTATTTAAAGGACCTTTTCCCTTTGGTCACGAATGTGTGGCCGAGATTGTTGAATTGGGCAAAGAAGTACGCGATTTCAGAATAGGTCAAAAAGTCGTTATCCCCTTTCAAATTTCTTGCGGTGTATGCCCCATTTGTTCAGGTGGTCTTACCAGCCAATGTGAGGAAACAGGAAGTTTCAATATGTACAGCGGTATAGGAAAACACGTAACCAATGGTGGCACGATGTCAGAGATTATTAGAGTTCCTTATGCAAACAAAATGCTTATTCCGATTCCTGAAGATATGAATTTAGAAGGCTTGGGAAGTGCAAGCGACAATTTGCCCGATGCTTGGTGCAGGGTTGCTCCCCTCTTATTGAACAATCCCATTAAAAAAGTACTTATCATCGGTGGTACGGCAAAAAGTGTCGGCTTATATGCCGCTGGTTTCGCCGCCAAAATGGATACTGAGCAAGTAGATTACATCGACACTTCTGAAGAACGAGTAGGTATCGCAAATAAATTAGGTGTCAATGGCATTAGAAAAAGGTTTCAAGACCATAGTGAGGAATATGATCTTATTGTTAATGCTTCCAGTTCAACTAAGGCGATTGATTATGGTCTTCACCATTTGCGTTCTGGTGGCGTTCTCTCTTCGGCAATGATTTATTTGAATAGAAAAATCAGTGTCCCCTATTTTCAAATGTATGCAAAGAATTTAACGCTTAAAACAGGTTTGGCAAATCCAATGGCCGATATCCCAGAAATGCTGATGTTCATTAAAACCAAAAAGATGCAGCCTGAACTGGTAACGACGCATTTGGGAAGTTGGGATAACGCTGCGATTGATTTACTACTTAAGACATCCAAAGTGATGATAAAAAGACATCCGCTTAAAAATTAGTTGTTTTATGCTATCGAAGACTATAAAAATTAACCTTCGTAATTCTTATTTTGGTTCTCCGTTCAAAAATTGATGACCATTACCCAAAAAATGCTGACCCAACAATTGAGGGAATTGGAAAATGACCGTATCATTGAACGAAAGATATTTGCCGAAATCCCTCCCCGAGTTGAATATCGAATAAGTTCCTACGGCAAAACACTATCTCCCGTTTTAAACGAAATGGCAAAATGGGGATTTCAGCACGTTGATGGAGAACTCTCTAAAACGTAACACACCTATGAAAAAAATTCTGATTACCGGGGCTACGGGTAATGTTGGAAAGGAAATTATTAAATCCTTAATCGAAATTGACGGAGACTATCAGATTCTAAGAGGACTTAGGAACTTTAGAAAAGAAAACGATGTTGCATTGAGTTCAAAAATAAAAAATCTCCATTTTGATTTTGAAAATATGAATAGCATATCTCTCGCTCTTGAAGCTACCGATGTTCTTTTTCTTCTTCGACCGCCACAACTTGCCAATATTAATAAATATTTTGAGCCCCTTATAAAACTTGCTATTGAAAAAGCTGTGGGTCATATCGTATTCTTATCTGTACAAGGAGCAGAGAGTAACTCGTTTATACCGCACCATAAAATCGAGAGACTGATTCTTGAAAGTAAAATTCCATACACCTTTTTAAGACCTGCATACTTTATGCAAAATTTTACCACAACTCTTCGAAAAGACCTAGTGGAAAAGAACCTTATCTACCTTCCTGCGGGAAATGCCAAGTTCACAGTGGTGGATGTAACCGATGTCGGTAAGGTTGGTGCACACGTTTTATCAAATACTGAAAACCATTTCAAAGTGGCGTATGACCTTACTAGCAGAAAAGTACTTGATTTTCAGCAAATGGCAGCATTACTGAGTCTTGGGCTAGATAAAAAGATTAAATATCAAAGCCCAAATCTGCTCTTCTTCTATCTACGGAAAAAGAGGGAAGGAATGGACAGCACTTTTATTCTGATAATGATGATGCTTCATTACCTACCTAGGTTCCGTAGTAAACCAATCATTACCGAAAACATCAGAAATATAACTGGCGACAAGCCCAGCACCTTTTTAGAATTCGTAATTGAAAACAAGGCGCTTTTATCCATAAAGAATAGTTAAAAAAATCCAGTTTAAGTTACTGGATAACCCTTTAAATAATCACGACATTTTATAGACTTCATTGAACATTTTTTCGTCCAAATCTTCCTGCGGTGAAAAGCTATTTTTAATACTCCGTTCAGTATCAAATTAAGGCTGACCTCCTACTACTAACTGAATAATTTTATACACTGCAAAGAGTATTAAATCTTTAGAGCCAACGTCTCAAACGCAACGATAAGCAACAAATAAATCGCTCAAATACCGCTTTTCTTTTAGTTTACAGGAGAACGAGAGTATGGGCTTTAAATGTTGTTTGTTCTTAGATGACACTAATTTAGAGATATATCTGTATTGAATATTCATAGTAGAAAATGCGTAGCTCCTAAGGTTGGGAAATTGCTCAAAAGAAGTGATGTAGTAAATGTAATAGAAAGTAATTCTTTTATGCGAGATACTGCTCCCTAAACAATTAGAGTTGAAAATGAAGATGAGTTTATCAGTAGAGTAATTGGAAATAGGGCTCCTGTGCATAACAAATAGTTAAACTTCTTAAAACCAAATAGACCTGCCGACAATATGATTAGTAAATTCCTAAAGAGCTCCATTTGAGGGTTAATTTCTAAATGGAAATTTGTTATCATTCTAGAGGATACACAAGAAAAATTTGATAACTGGAAGCAAGATTTTATCTCTTTTAGATCTCATAAGAAATTAAGGGTTATGTCCGCTAAAAGCATATCAAAATCGAAGTGAAAATTCACAAACATTGATTATAGATGGCTCAATGTAAACGAAGAGGTCACTCCGTCCTAATTTTTAAAATTTATAACGACCTAATTTGCTTTTTTACAATTAGAGGTAGGCTCAAAGGAAATTTATATAATACTTTCGATACAAGGGAGTATTTGTGTGTCAGCATTAATTTATGAAACATAGGTTGCAATCCTACTAAAACTCTATTCCATGTTAAATATTTGTATTTAATCGATTAAATTTTGTATTTCATCGATTAATTACTAACCTTGTATTTAGATTTTAGTTCTATGAAAATAAATATCACGTTACTACTTGTAACCTTGCATTTCGCCTTATCTGCTCAAGTTGGGATAAACACAACTAACCCTAGAGCCACTTTAGATATAGTATCTAAAGACCCAGCAATCCCTTCGTCCACAGAGGGTCTCCTAATTCCCCGTATCGACGAGTTTCCAGCAACTGATCCAGGAATAGATCAAAAAAGTATGATGGTCTATGTTACGGGTGATGGAACTGCTCCAGAAGGTTTTCATTACTGGGACGGTACCGCTTGGCAAATGTTGCAATACGGCGGAGATGCAGATTTTTACGTACCAGGATCAACCACTGCTCCTGGAGCTATAACCGATCCTATTTTTAGAACTGGAGCTATGACCTTAGGAAGAGATCTAAATGGAGGAACTCCTTTAAGCGTTTATGATAGTAATGATGGCTTGAACACAATGGTTTATTTTGATAAATTCAGTACGCACAACTCGGGTCGGAAGACTACTTTAGCCCTTACAAACTATACCACTGGGAATGGTGATGCATTTGGAATTTATAATTATTTGGGTAATGGTGGAGGAAATTCTCAGCTTGTAGGAGTGTATAATTATTCAGACGCGTCTTCGAGTCGTCAAACTTGGGGAACAGTGAATCAGTTTGAATCGACTGGAGGAACTGGAAAGCTCCTTGGAACTTTTAATTTCTTTGATACTAGTAACACTGGGGAGCATAATGGAAATTTAACAGAATTTGTTACTGGTGGGTCAAATGAACAATATGGTAACAGGGTATATTACAGGAATTATGGTGGTAACGGGATACGAGTTGGTAGTTATGTTTTAATGGATGGCGGTTCTGGTACTGGTAGTAAGTACGGTTTTAGGACACGAATTACTGATGCAGCAAACGGAACCCATTATGGAGTATATTCTGACGTGAGGAAATCAAATAGTTATGCAGGGTATTTCCTAGGTCGTGTGCGCATAGGGAGCACCACTGCAAATGGATATATCTTTCCAAGTTCAAGAGGTACTGCGGGACAGATACTTCAACTAGCAGATGGAGCTGGTACTGTTGCATGGGCAAACCCTCCGGCCAGTGCTGCGCCAGTAAAAACGTTAAACAACGTATCTACTGCTTCTTATACTGTAGCAGCCTCTGACTATACCGTAAGGATTGAGGCAGGTTGTATGAGCGTTACGTTGCCTGATGCTGTTGCAAATCAACATAAAATATACATCCTCGTAGGTGCGGCAAGTATGACAAGTTCTGCCACGCTCAATGCGACAGCAGGAAATATCGTAGATGATGCCACGGGAAATTTAACTAGCATAACCGCTGGGGATAAACTTACTGTGCAAAGCGACGGATCTAACTGGATCGTTATCAGTAATTAGAAAGACTCAAAGTAACTGCGTTAGGTATGAAAAAGAGAAAGATTGTTGGGTTTTCCCTGTTCTTTATAGGTGCCCTTTTTTCGCTTAAAGCGGAAATTTTAACAGGAACCATCTATTATATAAGTCCATCTGGTGATGATACCAATAATGGAACTTCTGAATTTACACCTTGGCAATCCATTGCTCAAGTGAATGCTACTGATTTTGCACCTGGTGATAAAATTTTATTTGAAGCTGGCGGAGTCTATTCAGGTAATTTGTATTTTGATAGTGCAGATGCTGACGACGCTACCAATCCTATAACCGTGTCTTCCTATTGCTTTGGGAGAGCAGTGATAGAAGCTGGTACTAGCTTTGGCATCTACTGTTATAATACCGAAGGGATTATTATTGAAAATTTAGAAATAAGGGGATCTGGAAAGGCCTCAAATACTGGTTCTGGTATTGAATTCTGGATGGATTTACCTGGTGGAACAAAGCTTAGCAATATCCAGATAAAAAACAATGAAGTACACGGTTTTAAGAAAGGCGTACAATTGGGAAGTTTTGATAATACTGGTGCTAACTCTGGATTTGACACAGTGCTCTTTGAAGATTTAAAAGTACACGATATTTTTACCAATGGTATTTTTGTCTATTCCTTTGCAGATCAAAGTCATACTGGTTACGGTCTCTCTAACGTTACCGTAAGACGTTGTGAAGTTTATGATGTTTCGGGTGATCCTGCTGCCGGAAATAACTCAGGAAGTGGAATAATCGTAAGCGGCACACAAAATGCACTAATTGAATATTGTACCGCATATAATACGGGTTATGACAATACACACTGTGGGGGACCTGTGGGAATATGGTTTTATGATGTCGATCAAGGTATTATTCAATTTAATGAAGCCTATAATAATAGCTCTGGTACTGGATCTGGTTGTGATGGAGGCGGTTTTGACCTTGATGGCGGTGTGACCAATAGCATTATGCAATATAACTACTCACACGATAATGATGGTGCGGGCTTTTTGGTAGGTCAGTATGCAAATGCTCGACCTATGTTTAACAATACGGTGCGCTACAATATCTCAGAAAACGATGCGGGAACCAATGGTGCGGGTATTTACTTATTCAACCTTCAAAATCCATTAAGTGATATTTACATCTATAACAATACGGTCTACATTAGTGATCAGCCTGGTAATAGTAAGGCTGCAGCCTACGGAAATTTAGATGGGGGAAGTAATATTAATAATAACATTTTTGTTTACAATAACCTATTCTACACAGATGGAGGTCCTGAATTAGTGAGAATGAAACGAACAGGTTCCGGTGCAGTATTTCAAGGTAATTTATATCACTCAACAGATGGAACTAGAATTATATACAAGAATGTAACCTATAATTCGTTAGCCGCATTTAGAACAGCTACTGGAAATGAAGAAGACGGAGGTGCTCCAACGGGCGTGGAAGCAGATCCATTATTAGCCAATCCCGGGAACGCAGGAACCATTGGTTTTGGTAATGATATTACGACCATTACAGCGTATAAATTTCCTCAAACATCACCTGCAGTGGATGCTGGAATTAATTTAGCATTTCCAATAGGTGCAAGAGATTACTATGGAGAAGACCCACTATCTGGTAGTAATCAGGATGTTGGTTCTTTCGAATGGAATAGCACTGTTACTACACTAACACAGGAAGACTATTCTCAAGTAGAACAACTCCGTTCTAGCACTAGGTATGATGACCTTGTGATTGAAGGGGGCGATGTAGAACTTGAAGGGGATTTAATTGTAAGAAATTTGACAATAGCAAACGGTGCATCGTTTCGACTACTTAGTGGAAATTTGAAACTCTATGGTAATCTAGAAAACAATGGTGATTTTCAAATAGATAATGGAGAATTATCAGTTTCAAATTATGTAGATCAAGTGATAAACGGAAATCCAATTGAACTTGATACTTTAGCAATTTCAAAAGATAAAAACTCAAGTCTCATCTTGAACGCTCCTGTTTTAGTGCGTAAAAGCCTGATGATTCGTCAAGGAAAAATAACTTCTAATAAAAATTTATTTGTTGACAAAAAAGCGCTACCAGATGATGTCGCTTTTTCCGAAATAATGTTGAGTCTTAGTAATCTATCGCTTCTTATAGAACCAACGAAAATAGAAAATGACAGCTATCTTTTTAACGTACCGTCCAATGGTAAAATGATCTCTTCAAGTTCTTATCCATTTCTATCTCATCGAATTCCCTCACGCCCTTTAATGGCCAATCTTGCAGGAAAATTTCATAATGATACTCAAGAAATACCTCAATCAAATACTAAATCACTATTAAAAGATTTAGATAGTGGGGTTTTTATAGATTTTGATGTTAGTGATCAAGAAGGCATCTCTCTCTCTCCAAAAAATAAGGGTTACAAACTCAATAAAGGTCAAGCGCTAGGTGGTTATTTATTAGAAAATAAAAAAATTATTTTGCAGATATCTAGCAAGAATTGGAAAGGGCTTTTTGAATTTTAATAATTATGATTTAATCATAATTAAACAAGCCGGGCTTTATTTTTATCCTTGAACTTAATGAAATCGGGCTTAATTGATTTATACTTACGGCTTCTTTATCATTCTTTTAAGGTACACTAATAATCTACCTGTATCCATGTCGCAGAACAGCATTCGTCTGCCTTTTCTAACCTCAACCTATACGATTTGTAAGCTTTTATTTGAATTGAACTATTTGGTCAATAAGGAACTGTCTCTATTTAAAAAATATCGGAAGATCGACTACCTTCCCATACTATAAATTTCAAAAACGTTCATTGCCTTTTATGAAAACTGAAAGATAATCAATAACTATTTAGTACCTGTGTTATCTATTACGCCACTACTTTTAATTATTTTATTGAAGCACACTGATCACAAACACCATTCAAAGAAAGTGCGGATGTAGGTCAAGAATCACAAAAAAGGTCAAATTTCTATATTATGGATTTTGGAAAGCCCTTAGTCGCCCAAATAAAATAAGGATTCCTTGCAATCGAAGACGAATTCACAGAGTTCTAGAAGCTTCCTTATAAACAATCATATTCTCCAAAATAGCCATACTTGGAAAATGAAAAAAATTGTTACTACCGATCTTCTTTAAATAACCCTCTTAAAATATTCGAGCCAAAACATTAGATTTTTTGTCTCTACTGATGGGGATTTTATCATCTCCCAAGTGTAAAAGATTTCCCTCAACAGATTTTACCTTACTGCTATTTACAATGTAGGATTTATGACAGCGTATAAATTTATTTTGAGGTAAGGATTGCTCCAGTTCCTTTAAACTCATTAGGGTTATAAATCGACCATCGTTAGTAACTATACTCACATATTCTTTGAGACCTTCAATAAACCGGATATTCTTATGGAATATTTTGAATAATTTTCCATCGGCTTTAATGGTTATAAAGGTATTCTGTAAACTTATGGATTTCTCGATTTTATTACTTTTGGGCTTTTTATCTATTTGCTCCTTCGCTTTATTGACAGCTTGTAAGAATCGTTCAAAAGAGAATGGTTTGAGTAAATAATCTACTGCATCGAGATCAAAAGCTTCCGCAGCGTGCTCGGAATATGCCGTCGTAAAGATGGTAACTGGTTTTTTAGTTAATGTCTTTAAGAGATTCATCCCACTCAAAGTGGGCATTTGAATGTCCAGAAAAAGAATGTCTATTTCTTCTGTATTTAATACATTAATAGCATTAATCGGTAATTTTACTCTGTCAACGAGTTCGAGATCTGGGATTTCATTTATAAAATTTTCCAAAAGATCTAAGGCCAAATATTCATCATCAACCAATAATACTTTATATGAAGTCATAAGTGTTTCAAATTTTTGATCGCCAGGCTTACTTTAAAGGTATTAACACATTCTTCAACCTGAAATACGTAGTCATCGTGATAATTAAGCGCAAGTCTTGTCTTTATATTTTCAAGTCCAACGCCACCTTCTGCATCTTTTTGAACGTCAGCGGTGCTTATGGAATTGAATGTAGTAAATAATAGCTGGTCAGCCTCAATATTCAGTTCTATCAGAACAAATGCATCAGTATTAGTTGCAAGATCTCCGTGTTTAATACAATTCTCTATTAAAGGAATTAAAATCATAGGCTCAATGGCTTCATTTGAAATATTCTTTTTGTAATTGAACTTAATATTAGCGGGTTCCTCTAAAGTGGATTGATAGAGCTGAATATATTTTTTGATATGAAGTATTTCATCACAAATCAATACCGTCTCCTTCTGTCCTTCATAAATACTGTACCGTAAAAGATCGGCGAGGTTTAAAACCATTTGTGGTGTTCTATCGGATTTGGTAACAGCAAGAGAATATAAATTATTTAGAGCATTGAACAAAAAATGAGGATTAATTTGTGCCTTCAAATACAATAATCTCGCTTTGTTATGCTCATCCAGCAAATATTGGGAGTTTCTTTCCTGTTCAATTTTATTTTCAAGGATATGAAATAATGTACTTACCGACATCGACAGGATTATCGTGATAGCAACAACTCTTTCTTCCCTGTTAATGGGACTTCCTGGCAGAGACCTGTAGTATTCTTCAAAGAGAGGTACAACAAAATTCATCATCATTGTATAAAGGAAGCCAAAAAGAACTATGGAGACTATCGCAAATAAGAGGTATTTCTTCTTCTCAAAGAAGCGATCAACGGCCAATAAGCCAAACCCATAGTAAGTAACTACGTGAATGGGTAACATAAACAATGTGTGCTTGACAGCACATCCCAATTCTAAGTTATTTACTTTAAACGCAATGGCAAGTAGTAGATAAATTACCCAAAGAAAACAATGCACTACAATTTTATTCATATCTATATTTCTAATAGAAATGTAATTCTTAATTAATAGTCCCACAAAAAGACTCTATAAATGGGCTCAATTTTTCTATCAGTAGTTAAATTACTTCAACCATTTGTAATAATTAAGTCTAAGGTATGATTTCGGTAAATTAAATGTAGTTGGTTGATGATCCCATCCCAAACGTTGAATATTCTTTTTTTAGACGTTCAATAGTTTCAGATTTGTGTAAACTAATTAAATAATCTTTTTATGAAATTACAGATTTTTTTTACTTCACTAGTAGCATTAATAATTTTTACGTCTATTTCTTGTGATCGTGATAGAATGAATGATGATGAGATGACTGAAGAAGAGGCATTAGAAATTGTTCAAAGCTCATTAGTCTCAGAAGCTTATGGAGTACAAATACAAGCAGATGATGCTTCCTCGTTGAATTCTACTGAAAACTCTGAATCTGAAAATTGTGGTTTATTAAATACTAGAATGCTAGAGCGCAATAGCATTGCAAACGCTACAGTATCGTATTCTTATTCTATATCTTATTTGTTCTCATTAGTTTGCGAAACTAACCAATCACGATATTTTACTATAGATTTTGAAGGAAATGGAATGTATAGTTCTCCAAGATTTGAATCTGATGATACCATCTCTTATGAAGCAGAGTTAACCAATATATCTAGTTCTGAATCTTTTTATCTCTATAATGGTTCTTTCTCTCGCATAGGTACGCAAACAACACGTATTGCTGGAAGGACTAAAAATTTTAATAGCACGCTTTTACTTGAGAGTACCAACATATCCATAGATAAATCCAGTAGAACAATATTGGGTGGAGCAACTGGTTTTTCACTTACTGGAAATTTAAACTCAGGTGATAGCTTTAGTTTTGTGGGAGATATTGTTTATAACGGAAATGATTCTGCAACAGTGACCCTAAATGGAACAAGTTACAATGTTTCATTATAATTGATTTATCAGGAAATTGCTATTAATCATCTGATTACTTACCTAAACTGTAAATAATATTGAATTAAAAAAATATAGTTATGAAAAATATCTTCCTTACCCTAATCTTGACGTTATCTTTTATCGCATTTAATTCAACTACTACCGAAGCACAAGTAGTAAAAAGACATAGAGCAAGAGTTGAAGCAGGGAAACCAACTTATAATCCCCAAAGGGCGCGTACGAGAAGACGTGTGAGAAGAAGAACGTATAGAAGAATCAATAGTCAAACAATGAACAGCATTCCAGCGAGTACAAATGCTTTATTCTTTAATAACGTCAACTACTATCCTATTGATGGAACTTATTACGTAAAGCAAAATTCAGCTTATATAAGCGTCCTTCCTCCTGTTGGCTTCACCGTTGTAGATATACCTTTTACTTATAGTACCATAGAGGTAGCACAAAAAACCTATTTCTATTCTAATGGTTTGTACTATAAAAAAATCAATAATGAATTTGAGATTACCGATCCCCCAGTAGGAATAGTGATCCCTGAGTTACCAAAAGATAAGATACAACTGAGTGTTGAAAATGAGAGATTATATCAATTCGATGATATGCTCTATAAAGAAGTAGATAACGGTTATGAATTGGTAGGTTTTTTAAAATAGATAGAATAGCCTACTCCTTAACACAATCAAATTATAACATCAGAACAAATAGAAATGACAGACATTATCATATTCAGCTTGATCTTATTTGTGGGACTCATTTTTTATTCTATAAGAACCTTTAAAAATAGACCTTCCGGAAATGATGCTACTATGAAGTTTGGGAAAAAGACTACTGGTTCATCCACTCACAAGTTTAACCAAAAGAAAGAGAACCTTAAAAAAGACCTTTAGTATGGTAAAGGTTTATTCAAATCAAATTGATCTATTTAAATGATAGTTAATAAATTACTTAATATGAGACCTACAAAACACATTCAACCATTTTTTTATTTAGCACTCTCACTTGCTGTGCTCTATAGTTGTTCAGATGATGATAGTCAAGCGATCACTAATCAGTCATTTAATTCTGAAATCGAGATTTTCAGCGGTCAGATCACCATTTTAGACAGTCCACCTGTCTCACTGGAACTAGACGGACTGGTTTCGGATACCCTCATTTATGTATTTGCTGAAAAATTAAACCATACGTTGCTCACAACGATCGAAACAGATCTTTCTGTTCCCGGTAATTATTTTCCTGACTCAATTCCAGATGAAGAGCAAACTTGGGAGGCATTGTTACCAAGTTCAATCCCAGCGGGAACAAAGGTGCATTCTTATTATTTTCACTATGACAATGAAACCTATAATGACACTTTTGATCCCACGAATTATTTAAATTGTATCGGGCAGTATCAAGTTAACGCACAAATAACTTTTAAGAAACCTGTATTGGGTATAGTAATGAGGGCTGGATTAGGTGTTGAGGACCATTTGGGCAACAGTAATTCAGAATTGGGTTTATCCTCTGTTGATTACTGTGATGATAACTTAAGCCATTTTCCTGGAATTAATATCGCAGACGGATGTCAATCTGATCAATTTATATTAAGCGAAGATCGATTAACGCTTACGCTAAAGAATAATAGCGATATCCACCACGATAACTATCGTGTCATATTGGCGGCAGAGTAACTTGAATGGCTTGCCCACCAAAACAAGAAAACTAATAGATAAAGCGCCCTAAATGAACAAACAACTAATTTTGAAAGTAGCAGGATGTGCACTGTATTTTATATTATTAAATTCTCTTGAAGTTTGGGCACAATTACCACCAGAGAATTTGTTTTTAATTGATTCACCCTTCCCCGCGGTTCATAACGGGAGTTATCGCCAAGGAAACACCAGTTTGCCAGGGCTTCTTCAAGGTGACAATCTAGAAATATCCTTTACAGAGACCCCTAAAAATAGGGTCTCTCCTTGGGCACTTTATTCTGAACAGTATCCTAATGGAGATTATACTGTATGGGGCAGTACAAGCACTCATATTTTCAAAGCTATCTCTACAAATAATGAGTTTAAGGTCGTAAGTGATTATCAAATAGATAATAATCCCTGGATTAATGACTTGAGCTGGTCCTTTCTAATGCTTCCTAATCATAGGGTGCTAACATATGATGAAAATGAATTGTTTCTTTTTGGGGAAAAAGACCCTTCAAATCCTTTATCTGAAATCATCCTGATCAAAAAGTTTATATTGCCAGAAAAGATTAAATCTCTTTCTAAGCTTTGCCGATTATATGATGGTACTATTGCATTTGCATCAAATGACGGACTTTTGGGCATTCTAGATGCAAATAACTTCTCGCTGAAATCTACCTATCAAATTCCATTAGATAGAGGAGAAAAAGCATATCACAATGATTATGCGGCCGACGAAAATGGCAATATCTTTATTTCAACGACTAAGAAAATGCTTTCTGTACAATGGAATGGTAAGGAAATTGTACCACAGTGGGAAGTTTATATGGAATTTGGAGGGAATAAATACCAAGGTATTGGCACTACTCCAACTCTATTAGGTTCAGGAGAGGAAGACAGGTTAGTTTGCGTAGTAGATAGTAACAAGCCTGCCAGAATGTTGGTGTTTTGGAGAGACGAAATTCCATCAGATTGGATGGGGATTAAGGGAGAAGATAAGAGGCTTGCTGCAGCAGTTAAACTTCCTAATTCCAAACCTGCCAATAGATTTATGGCTTCTGTTGAAAATTCTCCCACTGCTTATGGTTACCAAATCGTTTGTGCGCAGTATAACGGTTTTCTGGGACAATCTTGTAACACAAAAAAAGGAGTATATAAATTAGAATGGGAAACGGAGTCAAACACAATGGAACTTCTATGGCACAGAAAAGATATAAACCTGAATAACGTTTTGGTTTACAGCTCGAGTAGTAATGCCATTTATGGCTCAGGAAAAGAAGAGGACTGTAACTACTATTATTATATCATAGATTGGAATACGGGAAAAACAATCGATAAGTTTCTTCTAGGTCCAGATAAAAAATTTGATGATCCGGGAAATGCAAACATAATAGGTCCGGACAGAAGTATTATTTACAATTCGAAAAAGGGTATCGTGAGATTGCTTCCAAAGAGTGAATAACACCATTTTGAGGTAGTGTAAATTAAACTCTGTCTGACATTTATTTTTTCGTTTCAAAATTAGTCGAAACTTGTTTTCGACTTGTTTTGGAATGTGACCTAGCGTCAGCGACAAGTGTTGCTTGATTCCTGTTGATATCTAGATCTATACGATCCTCAAATCTAATATAAAGTTGCTGTATAGTCAAACTCCAGTTATGTAGCGGAGAAGTCCATTTCTTTTGGATGTTCATAGTGGCTAGATAAACCAGTTTTAAAAGAGCCATATCACTTGTGAATGCTCCTTTTGTTTTGGTGACCTTACGTACCTGTCTGTGATAGCCTTCTACCGCATTGGTGGTATATATAATCTTTCTGATTTCAGCAGTGTACTGAAAGTATTGGGATAGATGTTCCCAGTTGTTTTTCCAACTTTGTATAACTACAGGATACTTGGAGTTCCATTTTTGATCTAGGAGTTCTAGCTGATCCTCTGCAATGCTCCTATTATCTGCTCTGTAAACCTCTTTGAGATCTCTCATAAATTCCTTCTGATCCTTTGAAGCAACATACTTCAGGGAGTTGCGTATCTGGTGGACGATACATAGCTGTACTTCTGTTTTTGGAAATACACTTAAAATAGCGTTGGTAAACCCTTTTAGATTGTCCGTACAAGCTATTAAAATATCCTTTAACCCACGATTATTTAGATCGGTCAATACCTGTAGCCAAAAGTTAGCTCCTTCACTTTCTGAAAGGTAAATCCCTAAAATCTCTTTTCTACCTTCGGTATTTATACCTAGGATATTGTAAAGTGCCTTGTGCTGGATTTTGCCGTCTACCTTAACCTTATAATGCATAGCGTCTAACCAGACGATACAGTATAATGGTTCCAAAGGGCGATTTTGCCATGCTTTGACATCCGGTATGATACGATCTGTGATTTGACTAAGTACGGTGTGTGAGATGTCTGTGTCGTACATCTCCTTAATGTGAGATGAGATGTCTCTATAACTCATTCCCAATCCATAAAGGCCAATGATTTTGTCGGACAGATTATCCGCCAGTATGCTCTGACGCTTTTTTACCAGCTCTGGTTGGAAGCTACTGTGACGATCTTCTGGCGTTTCAATATCAAAAGAGCCGAAACCACTCTTGATTGTTTTCTTGCCCTTGCCATTGCGCTTGTTGCCATTAGATCGCTGATCATCATCCAAATGTTCTTCCATCTCAGCTTCAAGTGCCTTCTCAATAAAACTCTTTAGCATCGGTACAAAAGCTCCGTCTTTTCCAAAAAGACTCTTGCCAGACATAAATTGTTCCAGCGCTTTTTTCTCTAAATCCTGTTGTTCTTGTGTGCTCATAATATCTGATTAAAAATAAACTATTATTTTAATCAGACAGAGTTCAGTTTACACTCTCCATTTTGATCCAGCAATAAACATACATTCTTTTCAAAATAGATTAAACAATTCAGGTCATTTAACCTCTAAGAAGAGCTTTCTATAAAAATTTCTATTTTAAGTAATATTATAGGTGTTGTAATATGTACAAATACATCTACTTAAGATATTACGCATAAAAATTGCTAATGACTAGATATTACATCAATTGTCATTATAATAAAAATGATCAACAGGATTTAATTGAACAAATTTAAAGCTCAAAAACTTTGGATAGATTTACGAGTTAATTTATTTAGTAAACTTTTTTATAATTTTCGATGCAAGAAAATTATTTGAGAAATCAAACTAAACACTTAAAAATTCTTATTATATTTATTACAATTTGAAAGAAATACGGACGATTTGATAGTACTTTATTTTTAGTGATTTTTA
>CAWHTM010000012.1:222500-449747 GCA_963832255.1 uncultured Flavobacteriaceae bacterium | reverse complement strand
ACCTCTAAAAACTTTCCTGAAGTCCACAACTTGTGGGACTCCTTACACAGGGTTTATTGTAAAGAAAAAAGGGCTTTACTATTATAAGAATCGTCGTAAGGGAAGTAAGGAAAATAGAAGTGCAAAAAAACTGCATCAAGAGTTTTTAGAGCTTTTAGAGACCTACAAACTAAAGGATAAGAAGTTTGTAGCACCATTAAAGGAAATGGTCTATGACACCTTTGTAAGTATGAATGAAGAAGCCATTAAAGAAACCAAAGAACTATCAAGTGGCATAGTTGCTATTGAAATGAAGTTAGATCGATTAGAGGAACGTTATGTTTTTGAAGAGATAAACAAGTCTCAATATGATAGATTCAGAACTAAGTTGGTAGCAGAAATTAATCAAAAAAAGAAAAATTTATCAAAACATAGCTTCGATAGTTCAAACCTTAAGAAATCAATTAATATAGCCTTGAAATATGCGCTCAATCTACCGCTATTATGGAGTTCTGGGGATATTGAGGTTAAAAGAAAACTTCAATACATGGTCTTTCCAGACGGTTTAGGGTATGACTTCAAAAACAAGAGAGTTCAAACTTTTAGAGTGAACTCTATTTTTGCTCAAATAGACTGTCTATCAGATAAATTAGGAGGAAATAAAAAAGGGAACCTTCAAAATAATATTGAAAATTCCCTTTTAGTGACCTCGAAGGGATTCGAACCCCCAACCCTCAGAGCCGAAATCTGATATTCTATCCAGTTGAACTACGAGGCCATTTTTATCTTAAAAATTCTTATGATAATCTATCCTTTACAATCCTAGCTACCGTACCCCCGTCTGCCTTTCCTGCAAGCCTTCCGTTTACTTGCCCCATCACTTTACCCATATCCTTCATACCTTCTGCCCCAGTGCTGACAATAACCTCATCTACGACAACAGCAATCTCCTCTTCACTCATTTGCTCCGGTAAAAAGGTTGCGATAACGGCAGCTTGTTCAAGCTCTGGATCTGCAAGATCTGCGCGATCCTGTTCAGTAAATATCGCAGCGCTATCCTTACGTTGCTTCACAAGTTTTTGCAGCAATTTGAGTTCTTGCTCCTCCGTGAGTTCTGTCTTTGCCCCACTCTCTGTCTGGGCCAATAGAATAGCTGATTTTATAGCACGAAGGGATGCGAGAGCATTTTGATCTTTTGCCTTCATCGCCTCTTTCATCTTGGTCATTACTTGGGTAGATAAACTCATATTCTGCTTTTTATAACTTTTAATGTGTGTTGCTTATCGCGAAAATTTAATAAAAACTAAATGCTGTAAATAGTTTCACATTTTCGCGCAAGCGCAGCACGAAGATAAAGAACTGTAAAAAGAAAACCCACTAGTTTGCAGGAAACAAGTGGGTTTATACATTGAGTTTTCTAAATCAATCTACATTATCGTGTAAAAACGAATTGTTGCTACGCAATTGAATCTCATCGTTATCATCTGTAGAAAGGGATGTGCGAGATATTGCGCCCTCCTTAGAAGGTGCGTCATCAAGGTTGATTCCCATTCTCTTGTAAGCAGGCTGCTTCTCAATATCTTCTATACGCGATTGATTATGATGAAATTTATAATTAAACTCCTTCATCTTGCGCTTACGATCTGAAGCTCTATCTGTCAACAATCTAGAGATAGGACTATTCATAGGATCCAAATATTCAGATTCTTCTTCTGAGGTAGATGGTGCTACTGTCCTCGTCTCAAAAATAATAGCCTCCTCTTCTACATTGCTTTGGGCCGGCTTTGCTGCATCAAGTTCTTCTTCAAGATCCATATAGTCTTCTAGACTGTATTTTCTGGTCGCGTTATTTTCTGTGACTTCTACAGGAATAATCTCAACGGCTTCTTTCACTTTTATTTGTGCAGTTTCTTCATCTAATCTAAAAAGTACTGGCTTCTCCTCTTCCTCTTCTGTAGCTGTCTCAGAGTTAGAAGGCATATCAAAAATAAGCATACCGTTTTGGTTGTTTTCTTGTTTTTCAGCAACCGGCTGTTCTGCTCTTACGGTCGTATCTATGATCTCAAAGTCTGCCTCATTATTCACTAAAATCTCATCATATACTACATCCATATTCCGCAGAAATTCTGTAGTAGAGATCATATCCATACTGAGTTGCGTAGTTTTGGGTTTTTCTTGAACAGGTGTCGTAGGGATGTCTGCCTTCTCTGATGCTAAGTCTCCTTGTACTTGTTTGTTTATTTCTTGCTGGGTATCCCTCGCCAGGTCCTTGGTGAATTTTGTGTTATCCAATGTTACTGCAGACTGGACATCATTCATATCATCCATATCAAGCGTGTGCACAATCTTTTTAGGCGCTGGTGGCGCAACGGGCACAACAGGAGCCGTTGGGATTTCAACAGTTGCATCAGGCATTAAATTTTGCTCTGCTCTCTGCTCCTCTTCAAGGGTATGTATAATTTTTTTAGTCTCTACATTTACAATCTCGTTTTGTTGCTCCACATTAAAACCCGTGGCTATGATGGTCACAGAGATCGCATCTCCTAAAGATTCGTCTTCACCTACTCCCATTATTATGTTTGCACTATGGCCCGCTTCTCCTTGGATATGGTCGTTAATCTCGCCTATCTCATCTATGGTGATTTCTTCATTTCCAGAAACTATGAGTAGTAGCACATTCTTAGCGCCAGTAATTTTATTATCATTTAGTAACGGACTATCGAGAGCCTTGCATATTGCCTCGTGTGCTCTATTGCTGCCACTAGCTGATGCGCTTCCCATTATAGCAGTTCCTGAGTTACTAAGAACTGTCTTAGCATCCCTAAGGTCAATATTCTGGGTATAGTGATGTGTAATTACTTCTGCGATACCCCGTGAGGCCGTTGCGAGTACTTCATCTGCTTTACTGAATCCTGCTTTGAAGCCTAGATTACCGTAAACCTCTCGCAGCTTATTGTTATTTATGACTATTAACGAGTCTACCTGAGCGCGTAGTTTATCTACACCCTTTTGGGCCTGCTCATTACGCATTTTACCTTCAAACTGGAAGGGAATCGTCACAATCCCTACGACTAGGACGTCTAATTCTCTTGCCATTTTTGCTATTACAGGTGCTGCTCCAGTACCTGTACCACCGCCCATACCTGCGGTCACAAAGATCATCTTAGTATTGGTACCTAGCATTTGCTTGATATCCATCTCACTCTCTATAGCCGCCTGCTCCCCCACTTCTGGATTTGCTCCTGCACCTAGGCCTTCTGTAAGGCCAACACCTAGCTGGATTTTAATAGGCACTGTACTATTTTCAAGTGCCTGCGCATCTGTGTTACAGATAACAAAGTCTACCCCTTTTATCCCTTGCTGGAACATATGGTTTATGGCGTTGCTACCGCCTCCCCCTACGCCTATTACTTTGATGACATTACTCTGGTTCTTTGGTAAGTCAAATTCGAAGTTTGTATCCATTCCTGTCGTACTCATATTAAATTGTTTTTGCCCCTTAATTTTAGTTCCGCGATGGCGGAAATCTCTCCGCGCGTTCACAATAATTCCCAATTCACGGAAATTTAATTTCCCTACTAACCTGTTTCTCTCTTTTAAAAGAGACTTATGTTCCTTTTTAAATTCATATGCTTAAAATTTTCGCGAACGCGTAAACTTTAAAAACATCCCTTACTTATAATTATTCTGCATTGTCCAGAAAGTCCTTAAACTTATCTGCCCATTTATCAAAGAACCCTCTCTTTGGAGCCTTTGGTCTGCTGTCAAATGTTGGTTTCTCTTCCTTTTCTTCGTTAATAGTTTGAGTGAATTCTTCTTCTTCACTTGCTATTTCTTCTTCTACTACCGTATTATATTTCCCTTGTTCCAGACTATTCATTACAAGTCCCACTGCTGTTGCATAAAGAGGGCTGGTGGTCTCGGGATCGCTATCACCTGCTAGATGCTCATTGGGATAGCCTATTCTCGTATCCATCCCAGTAATATATTCTACTAACTGCTTTAGATGCTTAAGCTGAGACCCTCCACCAGTAAGAACTATACCGGCAATGAGCTTTTTCTTTTGCTCCTCGTGTCCATAATTTTTGATCTCTAGATACACTTGCTCCATAATCTCTACCACACGAGCGTGTATGATCTTAGAAAGATTTTTAAGGGTTATTTCTTTAGGCTCACGACCTCTTAAACCAGGTATCGAAACTATCTCGTTGTCCTTATTATCCCCTGGCCAGGCAGAACCAAACTTGATCTTAAGCAACTCTGCCTGCTTTTCAATAATCGAACAGCCTTCTTTAATATCTTCTGTGATGATATTTCCACCAAATGGTATGACTGCGGTATGACGGATGATCCCATCTTTAAAAATAGCTAGATCTGTCGTCCCTCCGCCTATATCAATGAGTGCTACCCCTGCCTCCTTTTCTTCCTGACTCAATACCGCATTTGCACTTGCAAGGGGTTCTAACGTGATTCTATCTAGCGTAAGTCCTGCACTTTTTACGCAACGACCTATATTTCTTATGGAAGCCACCTGCCCAACTACTACGTGGAAATTTGCCTCTACCCGTCCTCCGTACATACCTATAGGCTCCTTAATCTCACTTTGACCGTCTACCTTAAATTCTTGAGGTAGCACGTGTATAATTTCTTCTCCAGGAAGCATCACAAGTTTATGTACTTGATTACATAGCGACTCTATATCTTGAGCGTCTATTACCTGCTCACTATCGTTGCGGGTTATATAATCACTGTGCTGCAATGAACGTATGTGCTGTCCAGCAATCCCCACCACAACATCAGTGATCTTAAGTCCAGAAACATCTTCGGCTTCCTGAACAGCTTGTTGTACAGACTGTATGGTCTGTGTGATGTTGTTTACAACACCTCGATGTACACCAAGACTCTTAGACTTCCCTATCCCGAGAATCTCCACCTTGTTATACTCGTTGTACCGCCCTATCATCGCCACAATCTTTGTGGTACCTATGTCCAGTCCTACTGCGATATTCTGTTGTTTCATACTACCTATTTTTTGAGTCTCTCCAGTTCTTATCTACCATAGACAAAATTTAAGAATCACTCATATACCCCATTCCGTTTTTTGAACTCATTACTGAGTCATAGTCAATCCCATTTTCTGATTTGAGAACATAAGATTAACACTGTTATACTTCACACACTACCTGCCCATAAAATTGCAGCTTTATCAAATTATACTTAGAGAGTGTGTTATCTTTAAGTGCCTTTTGGTAAAACGCTTTATAATTACTGAACTTAGCATTGAGGTCTATAGCTTTACCCAGCATTATATTATAATTTAATTTACGTGCTTCTAAAATATATTCTCCCTTTGGAGTACGCTCAATACCTATAATGTGCTTTTCTAAAAAATGATCCTTCTTTATAAAATCTGCAAGCTTAAAAACTTCTGCCATGTCTTTTTCTACCGCACCAGTTACCAGTGGCACTCTAGCACTAAAGTTTGTGCTCAATGGCATCTTTTCTCCAGACTGATCTATATAAAATGATGTAGCGCCGTTTATGCGCGCAATGGGTTTGCGCTGCTCAACATTAACTCCTACTTGACCACTCATCGTTACATAAACGTCTGCGTTCTTGATGATTGGGTGCGCTTTTACACGCTTCTCCATTTCATTCAAAGCTAATTTTTCTTTGGTCGTCCCAGCGACCTTTTGATTGTTTACTATCAACAATTTATTAACGGTTTCACGCGTAACAAAAGGCGTGCTTATATCTTTAAATACAATAACGGTTTCTTCTACTTTTCTGTCGTTATTTCTTTTGGTCGCAAAACCGAATAAGAACGTCGTAAGCCCTACCAGTAGGATCATCTTTATGTAGTACCAATTAATCTTCATCGCTTAAGATTTTTGTTATTTTAAGCACTTCTACGCCTATGTCCCCAGCCCCCATCATTACAACGATGCGTTTTTTACTATCCTTTATAGACGCGATAAGTCCTTCCTTAGGAGCTATACTTTTATTCCCGATTGCTATTTTATCTAAAAGCACTTGGCTAGTTACACCCTCAATAGGTAACTCCCTGGCAGGATAAATGTCCAGTAAAATCACTTCATCAAAAGCAGAAAGTTCTTTTGCAAAATCATCTATAAAATCACGAGTTCTTGAAAACAAGTGAGGTTGGAAAATAGCCAGCACTTCCTCCCCTGGATACATCTCCCTCACACTCTGGTGGACAGCACTAATTTCTGTAGGGTGATGTGCATAATCATCTATAAGCACTAGATCCTCGCGTTGTATTCTATACGTAAACCTTCTATTTACCCCACTATAGCTAGATAACGCTTTGGGCAGCCCTACGGTTGGGGAACCGTACTCTAGCGCTATGCCCAAAGCTGTTATAGCATTAAATAAGTTATGTCTCCCTGGTAAATTAAAAACTAAATTATCCAATCTTCCTTCAGGATATTTTAAGTCAAAAAGATACTGGCCATCCTTTACGCTCACATTTTCGGCACAATATTGAGAATCGTCTTCGATGCCGACAGTATTTCCGTCAAGAGGAAGCCCATTCTTGATAAATCTCTTAGCAGCTGGGACCAGACTTCCAAATTCTTTAAACGTTTGTACCAGTTCCTGCTCATTGTCATAAATATCTAAGTGATCTGCATCCATAGATGTGATGCAGAGTACATTTGGGGTAAGTTGCATAAACGATCGATCAAACTCGTCTGCCTCTACCACCACCACCTTATTACCTTTCTGAATAAGATTACCGTTGTAATTGTTAGTAATCCCTCCTATAAATGCTGTCACAGGAGCCCCCGTAGCGGCCAGCAAGTGACCCAAAATACTCGACGTGGTTGTTTTACCGTGCGTTCCAGCTACGGCTAGGCAATAGCTCTCACTGGTGATCATACCCAGCACCTGAGCCCTTTTTTTTATGGTATATCCGCTTTCGCGAAAATGTCCTAACTCCCCAAAATCCTTAGGGATTGCAGGGGTATAAATGATAAGAGTATCTTCTATATGTTCAAAACCTCCTAAAACATCTGAGCCTCTATCGTTAAAATGAATTTCTACACCTACCTCTTCTAGCTTCTTTGTAATATCGCTAGGTGTCTTATCATACCCCACCACATTCTTACCAAGCTTTTTGAAGTAAAAAGCAAGGGCGCTCATCCCAATCCCACCGATACCGATGAAATAAAAATTCTGTATGTCTTTTAAGGGTTTCAAAATAGTTCGTTTTAATTTATCTGTGCCTTGAGAAGCTTTTCTACTTCATCTACAATATCACTTGTAGCGTTAGGCAATGCTAATTTTTTAATATTTACTCCCAGCGCTGACCTTCTTGATTCGTTTGCTATAAGCGTCTTTATTTGCGGCTCAAATTGGCTATCTGCTTCAGACTCTTTGATCAATATTGCGCCATCCTTTTCTGAGATTGCTTGAGCGTTTTTAGTCTGGTGATCTTCTGCAACATTAGGTGATGGTATAAAAATGGTCGCTTTACCCACTATACATAATTCTGATACTGAACTTGCTCCTGCTCGGGATATGATAATATCTGCCGCTGCATAAGCAAGATCCATCTGGTCTATATAGGCCATTACTTTTACGCCATCGCTAGCATATTTTTTATACTCATCATAATAAAGCTTACCCGTCTGCCATACTAGCTGTACTCCTTCCTTTTTAAAAAAAGGCAACTCCTTTTCAATAAGCCTATTGATCGCTCTCGCTCCTAAGCTTCCTCCTAATACTAAGATCACTTTACAGTTAGGAGATAATTCATATTTAAAAAAAGCATCACTGCGTTTCCCATCTATTTTCAAGAGATCATCCCTTACAGGATTTCCAGTTTTAACTATAATTGATGAGGGGAAAAATGCATCCATATGATCGTAAGCCACACAAACTTTTTGAACGCTTTTGGATAACAGTTTATTAGTAATTCCTGCGTATGAATTTTGCTCTTGTATGAGTGCGGGTATTCCTTTTCCAGTAGCCCTTTTTAGTAAAGGTCCGCTAGCAAAACCTCCTGTCCCTATAACAGCATCAGGCTTAAATGTTCTTAAGATGCTTCCTGATTTTAGTAGGCTACTAATAAGCTTCAAAGGGAACAGCAAATTATCCCACGTAAGCTTGCGCTGTATTCCCGTAATCCAAAGGCCTTCTATCTCATAACCAGCCTGAGGTACTTTCTCCATTTCCATACGATCGCTCGCTCCCACAAAGAGAAACTGCGTGTCTGGGTAACGACGTTCTATTTCTTTAGCAATAGCAATTGCTGGGTAAATATGCCCACCAGTACCTCCTCCCGATATGATAATTCTATATGGCTTCACTTAAAATATCTAAAGGGTTCAACTCTTCTTCATCTTCTACAGGAGCAACAGGCTCTCTTTTTGCACTCACACTTAGCACAATACCTACGGCTAGGCACGTCATCCAGATAGAGGTACCTCCGCTACTAACCAGTGGTAATGTCTGTCCAGTAACAGGAAATAGTTCTACGGCCACGGCCATATTGATCATCGCTTGGAATATGATAGGCATACCAACTGCCACCACTAAAAGTTTGGCAAAAACATCGGTTGCTTTATGCGCTATGACCGTAATTCTAAAAAGCAATAGTAAATACATAGCCATAAGGAACAAGCCTCCTACAAGACCAAACTCTTCTACAATAATCGCATAAATAAAATCTGACGAAGACTGTGGTAAAAAGTTTTTCTGCACACTTTTTCCTGGGCCTTGACCAAATGGGCCTCCAGAGGCAATAGCAATTTTTGCTTTTTCTATTTGATAATCTGCATCCGGATCTGAAGTATCGTTTGCAAAGTTTTCTACACGGGAAATCCACGTATCTACCCTATTAGGAAATAGACCAGGAAAGGCTTTTGCCATCAGTACAAAAAACATCAGCGCTACTATTCCGGTAGCTATCATTATAGCTAAATATTTAAGAGGGTACCCCCCTAGGAAAACAAGTGCTACAATCATAGAAAATATGATTGCAGTAGTAGAGAAATTTGCTGGAAGGATGAGCGCCAGCACAACAACTACTGGTGCCCATAATGGTAATAACGTCTCTTTAAAAGTGACAACGGTGTCTTTAATTTTTGATAAATATCTAGCGACATAGACCATCAGGACAACACCTGCAAACGTAGAGGTCTGAAAACCAACTCCCAGAATGGGTATCTTGATCCATCTACTTGCGTTTGCACCACCCATTGTAGTGCCCTGTGCAAGTGTTACAATTAGTAAAACAATAATAATGGGTAAGAATATAACAGACAGGCCTTTAAAATAATGGTAAGGGATTTTATGCACTCCATAGAGTATCCCAAAACCTAAAACAAGGTGCATTCCGTGCTTAATTAAGAAACGCATCGTATTACCGTCACCCTTTATATAGGCAAGATTGCTCGCCGCACTATAGACCGGTAAAAATGAGAACAGCGCCAGAAGGGCCACAATAGCCCAGATGGCTTTGTCACCTTGTATTCTTCCTAGTACGTCTTTAAAACCGTTACTCATGGTACTCTAGTTGTGCTTACACTGCCTTGTAACAGCGTGTTTTTGTTATTTAAAATTTTCGCGAAAGCGAACTTAAAACCCGATCATACTAGCTCCCAATCTTGAGTTGGGGGGAGACTGGGTGCTAGCCTTTTGATCAGTTTTCTATTTTTATAGATTCCTCACAGCTGCCTTAAACTGTCTTCCTCTATCTTCATAATTTTCAAAAAGGTCAAAGCTCGCACAAGCAGGGGAAAGCAGTACGTTGTCACCACGCTCTGCAACCTTATATGCGATCTTAACAGCTTCTGTCATAGACTCTGTCTCAATGATGATATCTACCATAGTACCGAAGTGATTAAAAAGCTTAGCATTATCGACCCCAAGGCAAATGATAGCCTTTACTTTTTCGTTAACAAGCGGGTATAAATCACGATAGTCATTGCCCTTATCTACCCCTCCCACGATCCAAACGGTAGGCTCACTCATACTGTCAAGCGCATAAAAAGTAGCGTTTACATTAGTAGCCTTACTGTCGTTTATATACTGTACATTATTAATTTTAAGTACCTGCTCCAAACGATGTTCTACCCCTTGAAAACCCTCTAGGCTCTCTCTGATGGTAGATTTTCGGATTTGTAAAAGCTTAGCAGTGGTGGATGCTGCCATTGCATTTTTGGTATTGTGCTGTCCCTTTAATGCTAAGTTGGTTGTGTTCATCGTAAATCTATCGTTATTGATTTGTACTATTAAATTGGTGTCTTCTATAAAAGCTCCGTTCTCAAAAGTTTTGTGCAATGAGAAGGGTATTAATTTTGATTTCACTGGATGTTTTTCTAGCCACTTTGTTATCACCTCATCATCTGCATCATAAATCAGATAGTCTTCTTCTGTCTGATTCATTGCAATTCTAAATTTTGAAGCGATATACTTTTCAAAGTCATACTCATATCTATCCAGATGGTCTGGGGTTATATTAGTGATCACTGCAATATGCGGAGCAAAATCTACGATCCCATCCAGTTGAAAGCTGCTGATCTCCAGCACGTAGGTTTCAATGGATTGCTCTGACACCATCTTTGCAAAGCTGTCACCTATATTTCCAGCAATACCAGGTTTTAAACCTCCTTGTTCGAGAATATGTCCCGTGAGCATCGTGGTGGTGGTTTTACCATTACTTCCCGTAATTCCAACTATAGTTGCTTGCGTGTATCTAGCGGCAAACTCAATCTCAGAAATAACGGGTATGCCTCGCTCCACAAGCTTTTTAACCATAGGAGCGTTGTCTGGTATTCCTGGGCTTTTCATTACTTCATCTGCTGAGAAAATTTGGAGTTCTGTGTGACCACCTTCTTCCCATTCCATCTCATTATCTGTCAGGACTTTTTTATAAGAATCCTTTATCTTTCCAAAATCCGACACAAAGACTTCATATCCTTTGGCTTTCGCCAAAATCGCTGTACCCACACCACTTTCTCCTGCTCCTAATATGACTAGTCTCTTTTTCATTCCTGTAAATGCGGGAATGTTATCCCGAACTGTTTAATAATTTTTTAAGCTAAAGGCGCTGCGCCTCTATCTTATTTTTAAGGTTACAATACTTATTACCGCAAGCAAAATCCCAACAATCCAAAACCGTGTTACAATCTTGCTCTCGTGCAATCCTTTTTTCTGATAATGGTGATGTAGCGGCGACATCAAAAAGATGCGACGCCCTTCTCCAGATTTCTTTTTTGTGTATTTAAAATACCCTACCTGCATAACCACAGATAGATTTTCTACCAAGAAAATTCCACAGAGTATCGGGATGAGCCATTCCTTTCTAGTTGCAATGGCGAGCACCGCGATGATCCCTCCTATGGTGAGACTTCCTGTGTCACCCATAAAAACTTGAGCCGGATAGGTATTATACCATAGGAACCCAATGAGCGCTCCTACAAATGCAGTTATAAAAATGAGCATCTCTCCTGAGCGTGGGATGTACATTACATTTAAGTAATCACTAAATATGATATTACCCGATACAAATGCAAAAATTCCTAAGGTGAGCACGGCGATGGCGCTCGTTCCCGCAGCCAAACCGTCTATACCGTCCGTAAGGTTTGCGCCGTTTGAAACTGCGGTGATAATAAATATGACGATTGGTATAAATATGATCCAAGCATACTCTTTCCAGTTTTCATTGAGGCTCGTTACCAATATTTCATAGTCGAACTCATTATCCTTCATAAAAGGTAACGTGGTTTTTAGACTTTTTTCTTCTCCAGCAAACTTGTCTGAACCCGTCGCTTGACTTATTACCGTATTCTCTGAATCTGTCGTAGTTTGGAGTTCTTGTCGTACGGTAATGTCACTATGAAAGAACATTGTGGCCCCTACTATGATTCCAAGACCTATCTGACCTATTACCTTGTATTTTCCAGATAACCCATCCTTATTTTTCTCCATCTTCTTTTTATAATCATCTATAAAACCTATGGTTCCCATCCACAGTGTGGTGATGATGAGTAAGATGATATAGATATTATCTAGTCTAGCAAAAAGTAAGACAGGTACAAGCGTTGCAAGGATTATGATGAGCCCTCCCATAGTAGGAGTTCCCGCCTTTTCTGCCTGACCTTCAAGACCTAAATCTCTAATGGTTTCTCCCATTTGCTTGCGCTGAAGAAATTTTATGATGCGCTCTCCATAAACAGTAGAAATCAATAATGCGAAAATGATGGCCATCGCCGCCCTGAATGTACTGAACTGAAAAAGTCCAGCACCGGGCAAATTATAAGCCTCATCGAGGTATTTAAATAAATAGTATAACATTACTTATTAAGTTCTTTTAAAGTTTCTTTGACGATTTTAAAATCATCAAAGTCAAAGCGTTCACCCTTGATTTCCTGATACGTCTCGTGACCCTTCCCTGCAATGAGGATAATGTCATTAGGAGACGCAAGCTGGCAAGCCGTTTTAATAGCTTGTTTTCTATCTGTTATAGAGAGTACCTTTTTAAAATGTTGAGGCTCGATCCCTTTTTCTATTTCTGATATTATAGTCTCTGGTTGTTCGCTTCTTGGATTGTCACTGGTAATAACCACCTTAGTACTCAGTGCAGAAGCAATATGACCCATTTTTGGCCGTTTCGTTTTATCTCGATCGCCTCCTGCTCCCACCACCGTAATGAGTTCCTCATTTTTAGTGCGTATGTCATTTATGGTCTCTAAGACATTTTTGAGAGCATCTGGTGTATGTGCATAATCTACTATTGCCGTTATATTGCTCTCTGAAATCATATATTGGAAACGCCCGGATACACTCTCAAGCTCACTTAAAAGCTGTAGTGCTTCTATCTGTTGTAATCCCAAAAGCTCACCCGCTGCATAAATGGCAAGAAGGTTATAGGCATTAAACGACCCAATAAGTTTGACCCAAACTTCCTGATCCTGAATTTTCAAAAGCAGGCCTGTGAGTTGATTTTCTAAGATTTGGGCCCTGTAATCTGCATATGACTTTAACGCGTAGGTTACTTTACGAGCTTTAGTATTCTGGAGCATCACTAGACCATTCTTATCATCTACATTCACTAAGGCAAATGCATCCTTAGGCAACTCATCAAAGAATTTCTTCTTTACGTCTCTATATTCTGCAAACGTCTCGTGATAGTCTAAATGATCGTGGGAAAGGTTAGTAAAAATTCCTCCTTCAAAGCGCAACCCTTCTGTGCGCTTTTGATGGATCCCGTGAGAACTCACCTCCATAAAGCAGAACTCCACACCAGCCTCATTCATCTCTGCGAGGTACCTATTAATCGTGAGCGAGTCTGGAGTGGTGTGCGTGGCCTTGTACTCTGTCTTATCTACTAAGATTTTTACGGTAGATAGCAACCCTGTCTTAAATCCAGCTTTGTCAAATAATTGATATAAAAGACTCGCAATAGTGGTCTTACCATTTGTACCCGTAATACCTATGAGTTTTAGATTATGGGATGGATTTCCATAAAAATTTGCCGCCATCGTCGCGAGTGCAGAGGCACTATCTGCAACCTTGACATAGGTTATACCGTTTACAATTTGTTCGGGCAGTTCTTCACAGATTATCGCGAGAGCACCTTGATTTACTGCTTTTGTGATATAATCGTGACCGTCGCTTTGCGTTCCTCTTACAGCAACAAAGGCATCATTGAGCCCTACCTTTCTGGAGTCAAAATGGAGATCTGTAATCGCTACAGCAGTGTTTCCCACTACAGATTCTAGCGTTACTTTATATAGTATGTCCTTTAATAATATCACGATAGTTCTAGCGTAATGGTTTTTCCTTTATCTAACTTATCCCCTGCCTTGATCGATTGATTTTTTACTTTTCCGCTTCCGCGAAAACTTACTTTCAATCCTAAATTTTCTAATAATGCGACAGCGTCCATACCAGACATTCCCTTTACATCTGGAATCGTCTTGTACCCTCTATTTACCGTGGCATAGTACTTCTGGTAGTCATTCTCTATAGACTTTGCATTATTTCCATCTATATTCACCTCATCCACTACTGGCGTGTCCGAATAGATCTTTTGGGCTATTTCTTTAAAAACAGGTGCTGCCACTGTACTACCATAGTAGCCTATTTTCTTATTGGGACGGTGTATGACGACAATACAAGAGTATTTAGGCTCATCTGCTGGAAAGTACCCGGCAAATGAAGCTATGTATCTCCCTGGAGCTACCCAATATTCTACTTGACAGGTCCCGGTCTTTCCAGCCATTGAAAAGTCTTTGCTCGCTATATTTTTAGCGGTACCATGGTCTACCGTATTCTTCATCATCTGCTTTACAATATCTATAGTCGATTGTGAAGCAATACGCGGATTTATAACTTCCTTTTCAAAAACCTCCACGGTTCTATCCCACTCCTTTACTTCCTTTATAAAACGAGGTTTTACCATCTCTCCATCGTTTGCAATCGCGTTATAGAATGTAAGCGTCTGCAAGGGTGTAAGTTCTACCCCATATCCAAAGGACATCCAAGGCAATGTAGTTCCATACCAGTTTTTATCTCCCGGGTACGGAAATCTCGGTTTACCCTCTCCCTTGATTTCAAGACCTAGCTGATCGTTAAGCCCCATATTAAAAAGACGCTTGACAAATTTCTTTGGATCGTCTTTATAATTTTCATTTATCATTTTGGCGAAAGCCGTATTACTACTCACCTCAAATGCCTTCGCCGCGCTTATTTTTCCATAACCGCCACGACGGCTGTCTATCACTGTACGATCATAAAATTTTACACGCCCATTTTCCGTATCAAAAACAGAGCTACTATCGATCACTTTATCTTCTAATGCCGCTACCATAGACATTAACTTAAAAGTAGAGCCTGGCTCGTGCGCTTCACCTATGGCATAATTGAGACGCTCATAATAAAGGCCCTCGGGAGTACGCCCTAAGTTTGATATCGCTTTGATCTCCCCCGTTTTAGTCTCCATCACCACTACACTCCCGTGATCTGCCTCAAATTTTTGAAGACTGGTAAGTAGGGCACTGTGCGCTACATCTTGAATGTTTACGTCTATGGTAGAAATAACATCATAGCCATCCCTGGGCTCTACGATGTTACCTATTCCTAATGGTTTCCACTCACCCTTTGCAATTTTTTGCTTAAGTCTCTTCCCTTCTTTCCCGCGCAAATAATATCCATACGCTCCTTCCAGTCCCACTCTGGTAAAGTAGCCACTATCATCCTGACGCTCATATCCTACAGTGCGCTCTGCACGTTTTCCGAGCGGGTGCTCGCGTTCGGTTTGAGTTTCTATAATAACACCTCCTTTAAACTGTCCCTTATTAAAAAGGGGTAAAGCCCTAAGAGCCATATACTGGGTATACCCTAGTTTTCTGGCAATAAATAAGTATCTATTTTTTGTTGATCTTGCCTTGCGAAGTCTATTCTCATAATAGGAAGCTTCCTTACCAAGAATTTTAGAAAGCCCTTTAGAAAGCCCCTCTACATTGTCATTAAAATCTTCCTTGGATGGGGCCATCGCATCCCAGCGAATATTGTATTTGATTTGAGATGTAGCGAGGAGGCTACCATCCCCAGCATAAAGGTTCCCACGAGTGGCGGGTATAGTGACCATTTTTTCTGTGCTGGTCACCGCCATCTCTCTATACTTTTCACCTTGAAAAAGCTGGATAGCGACTAACTTATAGGTAATTATTAGAGCTAGAAGAAACATAAAGCCAGCTACGAAGTATAATCGGTTCAATATGTTTTTTTCTGTGGTTGCCACGTTCTAGTCTATTTTCTTTTTTACTTTAATTTTTTTGGGCGGTGTGTTAGACGGTTGTACTCCTCTTGCCACCATACTTTTTGCTACGTTACTTTCTATTTTGAGCTTCCAGAGCTCTAGCCTCACATCTACAGCCTCACTTCTCAACTCCTCCACCTGCTGCTTAAGCCTCGCTATCTCATGTACTTTCTGATCTGCCCTATGACTACTCGCAATCATAATCAGGGCGAGCACGGAGAGAAAAATGATCATCCGCCAGTTTTTAAAAGCATCCTCATCTACGAGAAATTTGCCCTTGAGTATGTTGTTTATATTCTTTTTCATAAATCCGCTTTCGCGAAAATTTTAATTTTTCTCAAACACTTTAGTAATTGAAGTCTGCAAAACTCTTAGCTACACCTTCTCCCCGATTCTCAGTTTTGCACTCCTAGCCCTATTATTTTCTTTAATCTCTTCTCTTCCCGGGACGATAAGACCGCCTACTTTTTTAAAGGGAACTTCAAAGTTGCCGTACATATCTTTTTGTGGCTCCCCTTCAAAAAGTCCGTTTCTAATAAACCTCTTCACAAGTCTGTCTTCTAAGGAGTGATAGCTTATGAGGCTTATTCTCCCGCCGATTTCTAACAATTGCTCCGTCTGCATTAGAAATTCCTTCAGAACTTCTATTTCTTGATTCACTTCAATCCTAATGGCCTGATATATTTGAGCCAGAATTTTATGTTCTCTATGTTTTGGTAAAAAAGGAGCAATCACCTTTTTGAGGTGCTCACTGGTTTTAATTCTACCATTACTTCTTTCTTGCACGATAGTACTTGCAAGTTTAGGCGCTGTTCTTAATTCTCCGTACTGCCAAAAGACCTGCCTGAGCTTCTCTTCCTCATAATCATTTATCACGTGATAGGCAGAGAGACTATCGTTTTGGTTCATCCTCATGTCAAGGTCACTTTCAAAACGGGTAGAAAAACCTCTTTCTGCCACATCAAATTGATGAGATGAAACCCCAAAATCACCTAAAATCCCATCCACTTTCTTAAGACCGTGAAATCTCAAGAAGCGCTTGATGTATCTAAAATTTTCTGGTATGAGCACAAAACGCTCATCATCTATACTATTCTCCTGTGCATCTTGATCTTGATCAAACGCGTAGAGCTTACCGGCATCTCCTAACCTACTCAGAATCTCCTTAGAATGACCTCCTCCGCCAAATGTCACATCGACATAAACACCGCCTGATTTGATATCCAATCCATCTACGGCTTCTTTCAATAAGACTGGGTTATGATAATCCATCTGGCACATCGGTATCTCCCATAACTTCCTGAGCTAAATCTGCAAAGTCTGTAGTGGCATCATCTATTGCTGCTTCATAGAGATCTTTATCCCATATTTCAAGTATGGTAAAGGCAGCATTTACCACAATAGTCTTCTTGAGTTGAGCAAAACTCCCGAGATCTTTAGAGACCAGTATTCTTCCGGTTCCGTCAATTTCTACTGGTTTTACTCCTGCGTTAAACCTTCTTATAAACTCATCATTCTTTTTATTGAAGCGGTTGAGTTTATTCACCTTGGCAGAAAGGGTGTTCCATTCTGCTATGGGATATAGCTCTAGGCATTTTTGAAACACAGCGCGCTTGAGCACAAATCCTTCTTGAAGGACTGGTGCTAATTGCTTTTTAAACGCTTGAGGCAGCATTAGCCTGCCTTTGGCGTCTATTTTGCATTCGTATGTTCCAATTAAATTGAGCACAGAAAGTGTCTTATTTATGACTACAACTTCAAATATAGCGGAAATATTACCACAATTTACCACATTCTACCACTTTGTTGATAAGTTGTGCCACCTTTAGGAGTTGTTAACAGTTTTTCATTGCTTTTAAGTTTCTTTTAAAAAATTATTTTGAGGTGACCCTCAGCGGTTTGTACTTGCCGTCGAACGTAGTATTTTGTAATACTAGGGATTCCAAATCCATTTGTAAGAAAGACGACGTCTCATTTAAAATCAAGCGTCAGATTTGAATTACCAAGGACATTTTCGCTTTAAGCAAATGCATAACACCTAAAAAATAGCAGTACATTTCTTGAGCACTTTTGTATATTTATCGCTACAGTTAACCATTTCCAAAAACGGCTATCAATGAATGTGAAATAGCTATATTTGCGATAACTGATGTCTAACCAACTCTATGAAACACGACTTAATTACCGAAGGAAAATTTACGTATCTCGAGCAGGGTGAAGGAACACCCATCATCATATTGCACGGGCTTATGGGAGGTTTGAGCAACTTTGACGCTGTGACTTCTCATTTTTCTGAAAATGGTTATAAGGTTGTTATTCCAGAACTTCCTGTATATACAATGCCCCTTCTTAAAACGGGCGTGAAGAGTTTTGCTAACTACTTAGAAGAATTTATAGAAATGAAAGGCTTTGAGGAGGTGATCCTTCTTGGCAATTCTATGGGTGGACATATAGGCCTCTACCACACAAAGATGTACTCAGAAAAAGTCAAGGCCCTCATCATTACAGGATCTTCTGGCTTGTACGAGAGTGCAATGGGAGAATCTTACCCTAAGCGCGGTGATTATGAATATATTAAGAAGAAAGCTGAAGGTGTTTTTTATGATCCGAAATATGCAACTAAAGAGATCGTAGATGAAGTCTATGACACTGTGAATGATCGTAATAAACTCCTCAAGACACTGGCTATGGCTAAGAGCGCCATACGTCATAATATGGCTAGCGATCTTCCAGAAATGAAAACCCCCACTTGCATTATCTGGGGAAAACAGGACGGAGTCACCCCTCCAGAAGTAGCCGAAGATTTTGACAAGCTCTTACCAGATTCAGAACTTTTCTGGATCGATGAGTGTGGTCACGCTGCAATGATGGAACAACCTGAAAAATTTAACGACATTCTCCTTGCTTGGCTTAAAAAGAGAGGGTTTTAAGATACGCATTAAACACTTTTTTCTGTAGCCTATTAAGCCCCTTTAAATTTTACTGGAAGGTGAACAACTTTCTTGGTTTCAAAAAAGTCTTCTTCAAAATAATCTGGCAGGTTATAAATGGTTGCCGTTGTATATTTATCTAATTCTTCAGTCAGGTCTCCTCCTTTAAGGTATAGAATTCCATTCTTAAGATCGTGCGTCGATTTTTTAGCAACACTTCCTTTTACCCATCTTACAAAAGTTTCCATCTGCGCAACCGCTCTGCTTACTATAAAATCATACTGACCAGGCACATTTTCAACCCGGTCGTTAGTTGTCTTAACATTGGTAAGACCTAAACCTTCTACTACCTCATTTACCACTTTTATCTTCTTGCCTATACTGTCTACTAGATGAAAATCTACTTCTGGGTGTAGTATGGCTAACGGCACTCCCGGAAAACCTCCACCAGTGCCCACGTCCATTATTTTTGAACCTGCGTTAAATTTTTGCACTTTAGCTATACCCAAAGAATGCAGCACGTGGCGCAGGTAAATCTCATCTATATCCTTACGACTTACCACATTAATTTTAAGGTTCCAGTCCTGATATAATTCCTTGAGTTTTATGAATTGCTCCATTTGAGTTTCGGTAAGATCAGGAAAATATTTTGTGATGATTTCCATATATTGGCTAAAATTGAGAGCAAAAGTACCATATTTCTGAAAGTTATTTAACTTAGGTTCACCTAACACATCACTATTATGTGTTATTTTTACGATTGCTAGAAAATGAAATCATAATCTTATTACTAAATTCAATAATAAGATTCAAAAGACGTATTGCGGCACAATAAGTGCCTCTATATACGTGTTTGACAAAAAATTATTATTTATGGATACTACCATTAAATTCTCACGACAAGATCCTGCCAAATTCTTTAGGACTCTGAATAAACGTGTGAACACCTACTTTAAAGAAAATGAAATAAAGCGCACGGGTAATTGGAAACTTTATCTTAAAGCGATTGTAATGTTTTCCCTATATCTCGTTCCTTACTTTCTCTTCCTTACACTGGATATGTCTGGATGGCTACAACTTTTACTCACCATTGTTATGGGAGTAGGTATGGCTGGGATCGGTATGAACGTGATGCACGACGGAAACCACGGCTCATTTTCTAGTAAAAAGTGGGTCAATAAATTAATGGGAAGCAGTATTTACATTCTTGCTGGAAACGTTTATAACTGGCAAGTGCAACACAATGTCCTTCATCACACCTATACGAATATACACGGGCACGATGAAGATATGGAAGCTGGAAGGGTCCTAAGATTTTCAAAACATAGCAAATGGCATTGGGCTCACAAATTCCAACAATACTATTCTATACTCCTCTACGGTCTGTTAACCTTCAACTGGGCGCTGACCACAGATTTTTTCCAAATGAAACGCTATATGAAGCGTAAATTATCTTACGGTAAATTACAAAGCCCAGCTAAACAATGGAGTACACTTCTTATTACTAAAGCCATTTATCTAAGTATGTGGATTGTAATTCCGCTTGTATTTATTGATCTACCTTGGTGGAAGATTCTACTAGGATTTTTTATTATGCACTATGTAGCTGGTGTTATACTCAGTGTGATTTTCCAACTAGCCCATATGGTAGAAGATGCTCATATGCCCTTACCAGATGAAACAGGGACTATGAAAAACACTTGGGCCATACACCAACTTTTTACCACCGTAAATTTCTCTACGAAAAATAAGATTATGAACTGGTTTTCAGGCGGACTAAATCATCAGGTAGAGCACCATATTTTTCCACATATCAGTCACGTGCACTATACTAAAATCAGTAAGATTGTAAGAGAGACAGCTCAAGAGTTCAATCTACCCTACAATGAGTATAAGACCACTAGAAAAGCGCTTATCGCACATTTTAAACATCTCCGTGAGATGGGAACAAAACCTGCGATTACTGCATAGAAAGGTTTAAATTTTTAAGAAAATATCAAGCACCATATCCCATAAGGATATGGTGCTTTTTGTTAACTTGCAATACAAATAATCAGAGAAACATATAATTAACCCTTCATATGAATAAATTATCTACCCGTGTAACAGAAATGGCAACCTCTGCAACGCTAGCGATGGCTGCAAAAGCAAGAGAACTAAGAGCTGAGGGAAAAGACATTATAGGTTTGAGCTTAGGAGAGCCAGACTTTAATACTCCAGATTTTATTAAAGATGCTGCTATCCAGGCTATAAATGATAATTACAATTCATATTCTCCAGTAGACGGTTATGTCGAACTCAAAGAGGCGATCATCACAAAATTTAAACGTGATAACCATCTTAATTATAAACTACCTCAAGTGGTAGTCTCCACAGGAGCAAAACAATCCCTGGCAAACATAGCCCTGGTCTGTCTCGATCCAGGAGATGAAGTTATTCTCCCTTGCCCATACTGGGTAAGTTATGCAGATATCGTAAAGATAGCAGAAGGTGTTCCTGTAGAAGTTGAGACCTCTATTGATACAGATTTTAAAATGACCGCAGCTCAACTAGAAGCAGCCATCACCCCTAAAACTAAAATGCTCTGGTATAGCTCACCGTGCAACCCATCTGGATCTATCTATAGTAAAGAAGAGCTAAGAGCACTGGCAGATGTACTTGTAAAATACCCAGACATCATCATTGTAAGTGATGAGATTTATGAGCATATCAACTATGTAGGAGAACACGCAAGTATGGCTCAATTTCCAGATATGTACGACCGTACTGTAACCGTAAACGGAGTTTCAAAAGCGTTTGCAATGACAGGATGGAGAGTGGGTTACATAGGAGGTCCAGAATATATAGCACGTGCTTGTAATAAAATGCAAGGTCAGATCACCAGTGGGACGAACTGTATTGCACAGAGAGCAGTAATCACCGCGCTTGAAGCTCCTGTGAGCAAAGTACAGTATATGATAGATGAGTTCAAAAATAGACGTAAACTCATTTTAGATCTTCTAAGCGATATAAAAGGTTTTAACTGTAATGAGCCTGAAGGTGCCTTTTATGTTTTTCCAGACATCTCACATTATTTTGGTAAGACCCTTGGTGGCAAGAACATTGAAAATGCGACGGACTTCTCTCTATACCTTTTAGAAGCTGCAAATGTAGCCACCGTAACGGGAGTCGCTTTTGGAAACCCTAACTGCTTACGTATTTCCTACGCAGCAAGTGTGGATAATATAAAAGAGGCGATGAAACGTATCAAAGACGCGGTATCATAGTCCAAGCTATTAAACAACGAATGAGGTATCGCTGCATCTTATGAATTGCGCTTTCGCGAAAATCTTAAAAATAGTAAACCCGTCTAGCTAACATAGACGGGTTTATTTTTAGCGTCTAGAGGATCCATTGGTTTCAAAGCCACTTTATTAAGACTTTTGAAAAGGGTAAAATCGAGAAAATTCAACCTATTGAAAATTTCAAAGAGTATAAGTACCTTAGAAGCAGCTAAAATTTTCGCGCAAAGCGAAACAAGAACTTTTAAAATAGACTACAAATTCAAACCAATAAAATGAGAAAAATACTCTTTACAGCCTTCATCACCTTTACGATTATCTCCTGTAACAACGAAACGAAAACCGACAACTCATCAGAGAATAATGCGGTTGCTTTTAACAACCTTCTAGACGAATATTACGAGGAAGGTTTAAAATTGAATCCGCTCAACGCTACAATGGCTGGTGATGACAGATATAACGACAAGTTTCCAGATGTACTTTCTGATTCTTACAAGCAAGAACTTAAAGCCTACTACACAAATTATAAAAATGAAATTGCTAAGTACGATGATGCAGATCTGACCGAAAGTGAGCAAATGAGCAAAGCAATTCTCGAGTGGGACTGCGATATCAATTTAGAGATGCTTACCTATAAAAAAGATTTGATGCCTATAGACCAGATGTGGTCTCCGCACCTTATGATAGGTCAGCTTGCGAGCGGCGCGAGTGCCCAGCCATTTAACTCTAGTACAGATTATCGCAACTGGCAAAAACGGGTTGATGAATACCTCGTCTGGCTACAGAGCGCAGAAAATAATATGCGCAAAGGAATTGAAGAAGGTTATGTACTTCCGAAGTCTCTGATTAAAAAAGTCGTGCCTCAGATGGAAGCATTAGCAAATCCAGATGTAGAATCCCATTTGTTCTACACTCCAGTGGCAAATTTCCCGAAAGGCGTATCACCAGAAGAACAGGAAATCATCAGAACAGATTATAAAAAAATGATAGAGGGTAAAGTCATCCCAGCGTATGCTAGAATGCGTGATTTTATGAAAGGGGAATATATGGATGCAGGCCGTGAGACATCTGGCTATGCAGATTTGCCAAACGGTTCTGAGTATTATGACTTTGCTATTAAGTACTATACCACCACCACAATGAGTGCAGATGAGATTCACGAGCTAGGATTGAGCGAGGTGGAACGCATACGTGGGGAAATGGAAAAAATCAAGGAGCAAGTTGGCTTTAAAGGAGACCTCAAAGCATTTTTTGACTATGTGAGAAATAGTAAAGACCTAATGCCTTTTGATAAGCCAGAACAGGTAATTGCAAATTTCAATAAGATACACGAGACAATGAAGCCTAAAATCAATGAGCTTTTCTCACTACAACCTAAAACCGATTTTGAGGTGAGACGTACGGAAGCTTTTAGAGAAAATTCGGCAAGTGCGGAGTACAATCCTGGGTCGCTGGACGGCACAAGACCAGGTATTTTTTACACCCCTATTCCAGACGTAAAAACCTACAATATTTATTCTGATGAGTCATTATTCTTGCACGAAGCCATCCCTGGACATCACTTCCAGATCTCGCTTACGCAAGAAAGTGAGACGCTTCCTGAATTTAGAAAAACACTTTGGTACAGCGCTTATGGCGAGGGCTGGGCACTCTATTCTGAATCATTAGGCAAAGAACTTGGTCTTTATACAGATCCTTACCAGTACTTTGGGACCTTGGGCGCAGAGATGCACCGTGCTGTGCGCTTGGTAGTAGATACTGGCATCCATACCAAAGGATGGAGCCGCGAGAAAGCCATACAGTATTGTCTTGAAAATGAAGCCGAAAGTGAGGCAGGTATCACCTCAGAGATAGAGCGTTATATGGCTATGCCGGGACAGGCTCTTTCGTATAAAATAGGCCAACTCAAAATACGCGAGTTACGCACAAAGGCTGAGGAGAAAATGGGTGAAAATTTTGACATCCGGGAGTACCACAAGCAAGTACTTGAGACAGGATGTGTCCCACTCACGATTTTAGAAAACAAAATAGACAGATGGATAGCGGCTGCTAACTAACGGTAATACGCTTTGGCTAAAATTTGAACTCAAGTAAAAAATGTAGATGTACAATCTTCTTTAGCTAAGGACACTGCCATCATACGTCTGTTGACTAGAGGGTGCTGAATTGGTAATGGATTATACCAATGAGATTCTCCCCTATACGGGAATGATATAGAATTTATATGAAAAAGAAAATACTACTCTTAGGATCAGGAGAGCTGGGAAAAGAATTTGTGATCGCCGCTCAACGACTCGGTCAATATGTAATTGCCGTAGATAGCTATGCACAGGCACCAGCAATGCAGGTTGCCCACGAGGCAGAAGTAATAAATATGCTTGATGGTAACGCACTGGATGCACTCGTTGAGAAGCACAAACCTGACTTTATCGTTCCTGAAATAGAAGCCATCCGTACAGAACGCTTTTATGAATACGAAAAACAGGGGTATACCGTCATCCCAAGCGCAAAAGCGGCAAATTATACAATGAACCGCAAAGCCATCAGGGATTTAGCAGCGATAGCGCTAGGCCTTAAAACCGCTCACTACAGATATGCAACCTCAGCGAGTGATCTCAAAAATGCGGTTGCAGAAATAGGGATGCCGTGTGTAGTGAAACCCCTTATGTCTTCATCTGGAAAAGGACAATCTACCATAAAATCGGAAGACGACATTCACAAAGCTTGGGACTATTCTCAAGAGGGTTCTCGAGGCGATGTTGCAGAGGTCATTGTAGAAGCCTTTGTAAACTTTAATTATGAGATCACCTTACTAACGGTTAGTCAAAATAGTGGAAAAACACTTTTCTGTCCGCCCATAGGGCACCGTCAAGAACGCGGCGACTATCAAGAAAGCTGGCAACCCGCAGCGATGCAACAGGAGCATCTCAAAACAGCGCAAGATATGGCTGCAAAAGTCACAAAAGCACTGGGTGGCTCGGGTATATGGGGTGTTGAATTCTTTGTGGCAGATGATGGGGTGTACTTCTCTGAGCTCTCCCCTCGCCCACACGATACAGGAATGGTAACACTGGCAAATACCCAAAACTTTAATGAGTTCGAACTCCACCTAAGGGCAATTTTAGGACTTCCTATTGCAGAGATCACTCAAGAGCGCATCGGAGCAAGTGCGGTAATACTCGCCAGTAAAAATTCTGATCACCCCTAACTTTTCTGGTATAGAAAAAGTAGCAGCAGCACCTCAATCTGATTTTAGACTGTTTGGCAAACCCACCTCAAGACCCTATCGAAGGATGGGCGTTGTCGTGACTTATGACCGTTTAGATGGAGAAATTGAAAAGGTCGTGGAGAGGGCAATGGGATTGAGTAAGCTAGTGAAAGTAAAATGACCTACTCATTACCTAAAAAGAAAACTGCCTTGTTAAGTAAGTTGTATTATTATTATTAACATTCCTTACCATTCCAATATCATCTTCTTATTTTTGAGAGATACGCATTCGCGAAAATTTTAAAGCCTCACCACCGTGACCAATACAACCGAAAATACCCAAAAACGACTCTTTCTTCTCGACGCCTACGCCCTCATTTTTAGAGGCTATTATGCGCTTATCAAAAATCCGCAGATTACAAGTTCTGGAATGGATGTGAGTGCCATTATGGGATTTACGAATAGTCTTTTTGACGTGATCAAAAGAGAGCGGCCAGATCATCTTGCGGTGGCGTTTGATAAGGGCGGCAGCTCTGCCAGAGTGGAAGCCTTTGAAGATTACAAAGCAAACCGTGACGAGACTCCCGAAGCAATACGAGTGGCGATTCCACACATACAGGAGATCCTTAAGGCAATGCACATTCCTATTATTGAGCGGGAGGGCGTAGAGGCAGATGACCTGATAGGAACCCTATCTAAACAAGCCGAAAAAGAAGGGTATAAAGTATATATGGTGACTCCAGATAAGGATTATGCCCAGCTCGTTTCTGAAAACATATTTATGTACAAACCTGCTCGTATGGGCAACGGTATAGAGATTTGGGGAATCCCAGAAGTACAAAAGCGCTTTGAAGTTGAGAGTCCGCTACAGGTGATAGATTACCTCGGGATGATGGGGGATGCGTCTGATAATATCCCTGGTTTACCTGGAGTGGGCGATAAAACCGCCAAAAAATTCATTAAAGAATACGGCTCAATGGAAGGCCTACTGGCAAATACAGATAAGCTTAAAGGCAAGATGAAAGAAAAGGTCATCGAGAATGCTGAGCTTGGATTACTTTCTAAACAACTAGCAACCATTATGTTGGATTGTGATGTGAAGTTTAATGCCAAAGATTACGAACTTTCAGAACCAGATGCCGAGGCAGTTGCCAAAAAGTTTGATGAACTCGAGTTCCGTCGTATAAAGGATCAGTTTGTTAAGATTTTTTCTGGCGAGGCAGATCAAGGGACGCAAGTTTCATCAACACCTTCGGCCAGGAAGCAAGCCTCGTCTTCAAACGCGGGTGCTGGACAATTTTCACTTTTTGGTGGAGACGGAGGCGCCACAGCAGATGCTGTAGAAAGTGCATCTACGCGCAAAACCATAAAAGATACCCAGCATTTTTATCAGAAAGTTGATAGTCCGCTTTCGCGAAAGCTGTTTCTTCAGAATTTAATGAAGCAAACTTCTGTCTGTTTTGACACGGAAACCACAGGACTTGATCCGCTGGTGGCAGAGCTTGTGGGTATTGCATTTTCTTGGGAAGCAGGAAAAGGATTTTACATTCCTTTTCCAGAGAGTAAAGAAGAAGCTCAGGATCTTATTGAAGAGTTACGCCCTTTCTTTGAATCCAAAGAGATTGAAAAAATAGGCCAAAACCTAAAGTACGATATTAAGGTACTAGCAAAATATAATATAAAGGTCAAAGGAAAACTCTTTGACACAATGCTCGCTCATTACCTCATCAACCCAGATATGCGTCATAATATGGACGTACTGGCAGAGACCTACCTCAATTACACACCAGTTTCTATCACAGAACTCATTGGGAAGAAGGGGAAGAATCAAAAATCGATGCGCGATGTTCCCATAGAAGATCAAACGGAATATGCGGTGGAGGATGCAGATATCACATTACAACTCAAGCATCATTTTGAGAAAGAATTGACCGAAGCTGGAACCCGTAAATTATTTGACGAAATTGAAATCCCACTCTTGCGGGTGCTAGCGGATATGGAAGTAGAAGGTATCAACCTAGATACCAATTTCTTAAACAGCTTAAGCGGTGACCTCAATACCGACATAGAGCGGCTTACGTCTGAAATTTTCGCGGAAGCGGGAGAAGAATTTAATATAGGATCGCCGAAGCAACTGGGAGAAATCCTCTTTGATAAAATGAAACTGGTCGACAAACCTAAGAAAACAAAAACGGGACAATATTCCACCGCAGAAGATGTACTCTCTTACCTAGCAAAAGACCACGCTATTATCCAGAAAGTACTCGACTATCGCGGACTCACAAAATTAAAATCTACCTACGTAGATGCCCTTCCTGAACAGGTTGCGGCAGATGGTCGCGTGCATACCGATTATATGCAAACGGTAGCAGCTACTGGACGTTTGAGCTCAAACAATCCTAATTTACAGAACATCCCGATCCGTACGGAGCGCGGTCGTCAAGTGCGTAAGGCATTTGTGCCAAGAGATGAAAATCACACGCTACTTGCAGCAGATTACTCACAGATAGAACTGCGGATTATTGCAGCTTTGAGTGAGGAAGATACGATGATCAAAGCATTTACAGACGGTGAAGACATACACGCCTCTACCGCCTCAAGGGTTTTTAATGTTCCCCTAGACGAAGTTACTCGTGAGCAACGTAGCAACGCAAAAACGGTAAACTTTGGGATTATTTATGGAGTTTCGGCTTTTGGACTTTCCAACCAAACGGATCTATCCCGCTCTGAGGCAAAGGAGCTTATAGACACCTACTACAAAACCTACCCCAAGTTGCGCAATTATATGAGCGAGCAAGTAGAACTTGCACGTGAACATGGATATGTAACGACGGTTTTAGACAGACGTCGTTACCTCAACGGTATCAATTCTGGTAACGCCGTTGTGCGTGGTGCCGCAGAACGTAATGCGGTAAATGCCCCCATTCAAGGGAGCGCTGCCGATATTATAAAGATCGCAATGATCAATATTTTTGAAAAACTTGAGAATAGCGACTATAAGACAAAAATGCTCCTTCAAGTACACGATGAATTGGTTTTTGACGTGCCTAATGAGGAATTGGACACGATGAAAACCCTTATTCAAAAAGAAATGGAAGCGGCTTATAAACTTACGGTTCCTCTTGACGTAGAAGTGGGTGTTGGTGAGAATTGGTTAGAGGCGCATTGATCTAGAATTGTTTAGCGTAATCTGCAAAACCTAGAAGCACTTAAAATGCTTATTTTTAATGAATTAGCAAAATTGCGCATAAAATTATTCATTTTTTACATTTAATGTATTGAAGTCACGTAAAATATTAAGATTCCAATCACTTTATTTTTAAATAAAACTCTGTAAATCAGTGTTTTAAGCGTTAAAATTCTCATAAGAAGAGTACGCATATTAAATTTCTAATCGACCTTTGATTCATTATTAATTTAAACTCTTTTTACAATGAAAAAGTTTTTATTTACTTGGTAAGTGCAGTATTTTTTTTAGCTTGTTCAAACGATAAAGAGACTTTATCAGAACCAACTTTGAATGACATTGCAAATTTTGAATTAATTATTGAAAATCTCGAAACTTCAGTTTCTGCTGCAGAAAATGAGGTGATCAGTTATGAAAATCACGAGATTATTCAAATTGAAAACAAAACCTATTTGCGTTCCTATGGTGGTGATTATATCACTACTACTTCCCTTGAAACCATAGCAGATGGACGTTTACAGAGCCGTGGTGTATCTTGTACTTCAAAACAATGTGCCACTACATCAGGATGTATTCCCAACAGTGCTCAGACAGGATGTACCTCCTGCGGTGGTGGTCTAGGAGATTGTGTAAAGACCGTATCCACTGAAATTACTTTTGAATAACTTGCCTAATCAAATTATAAAGCACGATAATCATCATGCTTTTTTTATGTAATTTATTGACTACTTATGAAACGATCTAATACGTATCTATCATCTATCCTGTGTGTAGTGTTGATCTTAAGTTGTTCACTCACTGATGAAAATCCATATTCTTATACTATTAAGTATGTTGAAACCTCAAAGGAGAAGAAATCTTTAAATTATGATATTGAATATAGCATAAAGACCTTTGATAGTAATGACACTATAAAGATTAAGAGCAATGTAACACTTATCAGGGATCATAAAGATTCAGTATACGGTGGATCATTTTGGTACACCGTCAAAGATTCTCTTCATTGGTTTACAAAGTACTATGATTTAAAATTCTTATACGTCATAGATCACAACACAAAAGAAGTAACGACCTTTGATTTAAAAAAAGGGCAAACTTGGCCTATATCTGGAGCGATAGATGGAGAGATCATAAACACCTATTTTCTCAAACCCGAGAAATTGCTTACTCTTATAGATAGCACATCAAAGAATGTTCACTATAAGAACAGCGATCAAATTCTTACGATTAACAGTGGTTTTCCTGATGATGGAGAAGTGACAGATCAACTTAAAAGTGTGCAATTTAATAAAGAGGAGAATACTATAGAAAATATTAAATTTAAAGCCCGTATTGACTATCAAGTACAATTCAACAATTGGTCTTTTTCAAACATTCAGTATAACAGAATTACAAAAGAGGACCTCAAAAAAGATTATCGTCAATTGACCGAGGGCTATATAGTACATCCGTATTCTCCTCAAACTCAAGAAGAATTAGAGCCGCTTCGCGCAGGAACCATAGCGCCAACAGTTACTGGAAAATTCTTCAAATCTTCTACACTGTTTGACATTCAAGATTATAAAGGTAAAATTATAGTTTTAGATTTTTGGTATCGTTCCTGTTACCCTTGCCTAAAGTCTATCCCGAATTTAATAAGAATTTCTAATGACTACAGAAATCAGGATGTTGTGGTAATCGGGATTAACCCAATTGACACAGAGGCTGAGGATAGTGAAGAACTTCAAGATCTTATCGACTATCGAAAGGTAAATTACGACATTGTCTTGGCAGATCGCAACACTTCAATTCCTTATAATGTAAGGGCTTATCCAACGCTATATATTATAGATAAAGATGGGAAAATTGCGTATTCAAAAGTGGGATACCATGAGAATGAATTTAAAATAATTGATAGTGTGATTAAGACGCAGCTATAAATAGCAACTAAAAAAGCTCCAACTTCACTTAAAACTGATTTGAAGTTTTTGTGAAAATTTATTCAGCTACAATACAAATCGATACGTCCATTTCACGAGAAACGTATTCCTAATCTGTTGCCCTAGAATCTGACTATCTGCCGCATCAAAGAGACCATCCCTTGGTGAGGCTGCACCTTCAATTCCCTGAGACCATACTAAAAATACTTCTGATCCGGGAATGTACTCCCATCGTGCGACTAGGTTAGAACGGAACTGGACAATATTAAAATCCGGATTACCAAAGGCGTAGTCTGTCTCTCCATTTTGATCTTCATCAATGGCATAAAACTGATCGCCGTTTTCTGTGGTCTGTAAGGAGATTTGATCATCACCGTACCAAGAAACACGGCTATTGAGATCTTTATTTTCTCCATCTACCACATAATTAAAATCTGTATACGTTCCCTTGGCAATAAAAGGTTGCGCGTAGTACTGTATGGTAAAATTAGGGTTGATATTATAATTCACTCGTAAGGTGGTGCTTAAAGTCTCTTGATCTATATTTCCGGTGATGTAGCGCGTCCCATACTGAGCAGGGTCGTACACTTGCTGACTCACATATTGGGTCCTATTGGGATTTTTCTCATATTGAGTGGATAGTGACAAGCTTAAAGCATCAAGGGGCTGGTAGTTTAATCGTAGCTCATAGAGGTTAAAAGCAAAATTATCTTGCTTTGCTTGACTATCAACATATACCACAACAGCACTTAACTTTTTCCGCTGGTCTGTGCCCAAGGCAACAAAATAAAAATTCTCTTCATTAAAACGCCAGCGAGGGCCACCTCTTAAAAAAGTATTCCCGAGAATTCTAGGCTTATGAGCACCGCCTATTTCTGTAAACCAGTTATTTTTCCAGTTCACCTCTGCCCTTCCCTCGTATTGTATTCTATTGTAATTCCCCTCGAAGTCAAATTCAGTAGACTGCTCTATTCCCACATTGGCCTGTCTATACCAAGAGGTAGAAGTGTTCCAAAAACGACGTACACTTGCAAACTGACGAATTTGATCAGCCTGTCTCAAGAATCCAATATCATTGAGTTCTAATTCTGGAGAGCGCCAGTTTCCGCCAAAGTTATAATTCCACTTACCAGCACCGCGGCCTATTTCAAAATTTCCGCCAAAACCTGTCAACGCTGTTCTCGTAGAGTCTACTTCTACGTGAGAAGCATCTACTCGCTGGAATAGGTGTGTTTGTGATGTTTGAGTATTAAGAATTGCCTCTGGATTACCGTTGACGCGACTCAATATTCCGCGTCCTTCAATATAATATTTTCTATCCTTCCAGTTATGTCTAAAATCAACACCTCCTGAATAGGCTTGCGTATGCAGGAAATCCAGCCCTCGCTCCATATCGCGATGGGTAGCTGTAAAAATACCACCTACAAAGGAGTTACGGTCATTAAAATCCTTTTGCACCCTACCTACAAAATAATTAGTGAGCGGTTCTACCAGTTCTTTTCTTTTGGTTCCTAAGGTCTCTTCAAGGGTCAACTGCTCTAGAACATCCTGTCGGGTATCTAGCTCTATGGCCACAAACTCTTTTGCAGTAACACTCTCAAGAACACCGATTGTCCAACCGTCTTTGGTCTTCCCACTAAATTTTGCCGCTCCCAGAATGGTTGAGTTGTTTGGAAAATCTTCAAACTCTCCTACACTTCTGTCTGTCGTGGTTCTTCCCTGCGGCGTGCGGCCTATCCTTCTCGGGAAGAACACATTATCTGCCCCACCTCCTACTCTAAAGTCAAAGACACTTTTATTTTCTACAAAAAAGGGACGTCGCTCCTGAAAGAATATCTCAAAGCCATCTAGGGCAATCGCACCGGGATCTGCATCTACTTGCCCAAAATCTGGATTTACGGTAAGGTCGAGCGTAAGGTCATTAGTGACCCCTATTTTTGCATCCAGCCCTATATTCCCGCCAAAGTTATCTCCGTCCCTAAAGGGATTGCCCTGCTCTTCTTCAAAAGTATTGTACTGACCAAGCACGTACGGTTGTATTTCTAGCTGCTTTTGAGGCTTGATGCCTTCAATACCGCGCAGGATACCGAACTCACTTACCCACCCCGGAGGATTTGCTGGTAATGGCTGCCAGGTAGACCGCTCCTCATTTGCAAAGTAGCGCCTTGTAGATTGTATGCCCCACACTTGCTCCTCCTCTGCACTAAAACGCAATTGACTCAACGGAATACGCAGCTCTGCCGTCCATCCTTCCTCATCTTCTCCCACAGCTAAGTACCAAATAGGATTCCAACTAGAGTCAAAATTACCATTGTCCGATATAAACTCGTCCCCCTTTACCCCAGAGGCCGATGCTGTAAATGAAAATCCGGTGCGGTCATCATTATAACTATCTATATTGATCTCTACCCAATCTCCTGGGAAATCGTCCCGGCGACCCAGACGCTTTTCTAATTTAGTTTTGTCGCTTTCATAGCACTTAAAAGCAACATAGAGATTCTTCTCATCATAGGTAATTTTCATTTTGGTCTGCTCTGTGGGAGCAGTACCCACGTCTGGTTGAAATTCTGTGTAATCTGATGTCCACACTACGTGATCCCAAGTTGCGTCATTTATAATTCCATCTATTTTTGGGGCCTCGGTGATGACGGCCTTAGTAACATAGGTTCTTTTGGTAATTTGAACTTTGGTAGTGTCTGTTTGCGCCACAGAGGGCAGAATAGCCATAATAGAGAGCGTGATTACTGCTCGTAATTGATTGATGAATGAAGTCATTTTGATTGGTGGTTTCCATAAAGACCCCTAAAGTCTTCTATTGTGACGTACTCTATATAATTTTAAGAAATTCTTAACAATCCATAACACGTTCAACGCTCCTGTATAGATTGCACTATAACACTAACATTGCTTAGGAGCACTAAGGCTGGGACTATAATCTTAGGTAGTTTCCCGCTATCCATTACAAATCCTCGCTGCGCTGTCGCTACACTGCGGGTTTTTCATTACTATCGGGGCTATGAAGTAAGGCTTGAGATATATTAGCAATAGTTTGTATGGATTTGGGTGGAGATCAAAAGAAAAAAGCCTCTATTATTTAATGGTGAGAAATGATGAGAATGCCTGTGACATTTTCGCGAAAGCGTATTAGAATTATCATTTTACTTAAAAGCACTGTCCTTTTAATAGCGCCTATTTTTGAGGTCTCGTTACTTGTTTAAAATATAGTGCTACAGCTATTTGCTCAATCAATATTTATATGTACTTTTGCAGACCTGTTTTTAAACAGGAAATGGAATGTTTAATTTAAATTAATTAGTGTGGATACATTAAGTTACAAAACAGTTTCTGCAAACGCTGCTACCGTAAACAAGGAGTGGGTTTTGATAGATGCTGATGGACAGACGCTAGGTCGTATGTCTTCTATCGTAGCTAAGTTTTTACGCGGTAAGTACAAGCCTAACTTTACACCTCACGTAGATTGTGGAGATAACGTAGTTGTTATCAATGCTTCTAAGGTGCAATTAACGGGGAACAAGTGGACGGAAAAATCATATATCCGTCACACAGGTTATCCAGGTGGGCAACGTAGTCTTACAGCGACTGAGCTTTTCGATAAAGATCCTACACGTGTGGTTGAGGCTGCCGTGAAAGGGATGTTACCAAAAAACAAATTAGGGAGTGCTATCTTCCGTAACCTTAAAGTGTATGCGGGAGCAGAGCACGGACAGGAAGCGCAGAAGCCTAAAGTCATTAACCTAAACGAAATCAAGTAAATGGAGACTTTACACAAAATCGGTCGTCGTAAGACCGCAGTAGCTCGTGTTTACCTTTCTGAAGGAAAAGGGAACATCACTATTAACAAAAAAGAACTGAGCAACTACTTCCCTACAGGAACACTTCAGTACAAAGTAAACCAGCCACTTGTTATGACTAACAATGACGGGAACTTTGATATTAAAGTAAACGTTTACGGGGGTGGTATTACTGGTCAGGCTGAGGCGATACGCCTTGCTCTTTCTAGAGCAATGTGTGAGATAGACGAAGAAAATCGTCTTATCCTTAAGCCAGAAGGACTTCTTACTCGTGACCCAAGAATGGTGGAACGTAAGAAATTTGGTCAGAAGAAAGCACGTAAGAAATTCCAATTCTCTAAGCGTTAATATGCTTTACGGTTTCGTATCAGAGTTATACTCTGATATCAAATCGGTGTCAGGAATTACAGACGAGAAAAAATTAAAAACAATTGAAATGTTGTCGTTGTCCCGAACTTGCTTCGGGAGTTAGTTTAGCATCTAAACCCTGTCGAGTACAGCGTTGCTAATTTAAATGTCCAACGGAACGTAAACTATTACAAAAATGGCAAACAACATAGAAATAAAAGAATTGCTTGATGCAGGTGTACACTTTGGACACCTCACAAGAAGATGGGATCCTAATATGGCACCGTATATTTATATGGAGCGCAATGGGATACACATCATCAATCTCTACAAGACAGCAGCAAAAATTGAGGAGTCTTCTGAAGCCCTTAAAAAAATTGCAGCGTCAGGTAGAAAAATACTCTTTGTAGCAACGAAGAAACAAGCAAAGGAAATCGTAGCAGAAAAAGCTAAAGGAGCAAATATGCCTTACATCACAGAGAGATGGCCTGGCGGAATGCTTACTAACTTTGTCACTATTAGAAAAGCGATCAAGAAAATGCAAACTATTGATCGTATGAAACAAGACGGTCGTTTTGATACACTTTCTAAGAAGGAGAAGCTACAGATGAACCGTTTACGTGAAAAGCTCGATAAAAACCTTGGATCTATAGCAGATATGACTCGTCTTCCAGGCGCGCTGTTTGTAGTAGATATTAAGCGTGAGCATATCGCGATTAAAGAAGCACAGAAATTAAACATTCCAATTTTTGCGATGGTAGACACGAACTCTGATCCTAGAGAAGTAGACTACTTAATCCCATCTAATGATGATGCTTCTAAATCAATCGATAAGATCGTAGGCTTTGTCACTGAGGCTGTAAAAGAAGGTCTTTCTGAGCGTAAAGCTGGAAAAGATGCAGATAATGAAGGTGATGATTCTCCTAAAGCAGAGAAGAAAGCTAAAAAAGCTGCACCAAAAGCAGAGAAAGGTTCTAAAGTTGCTCCAAAAGACAAAAAAGTAGACTCAGAGAAAGCAAGTGCCGCAAAGGCAGTTGTGATATCTAACGAGGAGGAGTAAATAGCACTACATAAATTTTAAAAAGTCGTCTACTTCTTTTCTTAGCAGAAAACGATGAGACGGCTTTTTTGATATTAGAATAATAACAGATTTCTCCCTTTACCGGGTGAAACAATTGATAAGTTTAACCACAAGATTTCTGCCAAAGTTTATCCTGAGCGATAGCCAAAAGGCGGAAATGAAAAGAATAAAATTATGGCAAACGTAACCGCCGCAGACGTAAAAAAATTAAGAGAAGCCACTGGAGCTGGAATGATGGACTGTAAAAAAGCCCTTGTTGAAGCAGAAGGTGATTTTGACAAAGCAATCACTGTCCTACGTAAAAAGGGACAGAAAGTTGCCGAAAAGAGAGCAGACAGAGACTCATCAGAAGGTGTTGTTGTTGCAAAGATCAATGATGATAATACCCGTGGCGTAGTCGTTTCACTTAACTGTGAGACTGACTTCGTAACTAAGAATGACTCTTTTGTAGAACTCGCAAATAAAATGGGTGACATCGCGCTATCGGTAAATTCTAAAGAAGAAATGCTGGAAGCAGACTTTGAAGGAATGACTGTGGCAGAGAAGCTCATCGAGCAGACGGGTGTAATAGGTGAGAAAATTGAGATAGGTGGTTATGAAACCCTTGAGGCTCCTTTTGTAGGATCTTACGTGCACGGTAACAAGATAGGTGCCCTTACAGGCCTTTCTAAAGCAACAGATAACGCAGAGGATGTAGCTAAGAATGTTTCTATGCAAGTAGCTTCTATGGGCGCTACAACGCTTTCTTATAAAGATTTTGATCCTGCATTTGTTTCATCAGAAACTGAAGCTCGTATTGCTGCCATAGAAAAAGAAAATGTTGAGCTAGGACGTTTAGGAAAAACACTTAAAAATGTACCTCAATATATCTCTATGTCACAACTTACACCAGAAGTAATGGCAAAAGCTGAGGCAGACATCAAAGCAGAACTTGCTTCTGAAGGAAAGCCAGAAAAAATCTGGGACAAAATCGTACCTGGTAAAATAGAACGATATGTGGCAGACAACACGACTATGGATCACGAGAAAGCACTTCTTGACCAGCGTTTTATTATGGATGACAGCCATAATGTAGCTGAGTATGTTGCCTCTAAAGGCGATGCAACCGTAGTAGGATTTAAAAGAGTTTCTCTAGCCTAAGCACTAGAAGACCCTATTGATATTGAAAACGTCCCGCAAAAGCGGGACGTTTTTTTATTCAGATCTTAGTTAATAGTTTACAATAAACATAGGGACACACGAGCATTTATTAACAAAACACCCTATCGAATCGATAGGGTGTTTATAATAGCCAAAAAAAGTTAACGTACTATAAAGCGCTTTATCACCTTCCCTTCAGGGGTTGCAATGGTCAAAAAGTACAATCCAGCATTCCAGCTGCTTACTTCTATTTCCTTAGGTAACTGCTCCCCTGCCCGAACGAGCTGTCCTAGCTGATTGAAAATTTGAAAAGAACTGTTTTCACGTGCTCCCGAGATATGGAGTAGGTCACTTACTGGATTAGGATATACCTCAACACTCGTTGCCAGTTCCTTAAGGGACTTCCTATCATTTACTATCTCCGTCGCGAAAGCGCGCGTACCTATACAAAAATTGCGGGTTTGAGAACTACCAAAAGAACCTCCGCTAGTAATAGTATTTCCTGTGTCGACATTAAAAAACTGATAAGATCCGTTCCCATAATCACAGCACATCCCGTCCCCGTATGCATCTCTGAATATGAGTTGATAACATCCGGCCTCTAGAGAGCGAGTGACGTTGATGGTACTACCTGCGGCCTGTGAACCATAAGTCCCTCCGCTGTAAACCAATTCGTTACTTTCAGTACGGATCTCCCAGCTGGTTTCACCTGGATAATTGTCAAATGTGATACGTAAACGGACATCGTACGTGTCTGTGTTTCCTCCTGCCGCTGTTGTCGTGAAGGATAAGGCATCTATGGCCATATCACCTTGCCAAGTGGTACCCGTCACTCCATTGAAGCGCAATTGCACAGTCTTCCCAGCAAATGAAGAAAGATCTATAGAGGCTGTCTGCCAGCTATTGCCCTGATTCCCACTCTTAGACCATACGGTCTGCCAGCTGGTTCCATTCTCGCTCGCTTGCAATGCCAGTGACCCCATTGCCGTAGCGCCATACATATGATATGCAAAGCTGAATGACGCAGAACTATTAGTTGGAATGGTATAACAAGGACTGTTTAAAATAGCGCGATCATTACTATTGTTTGGTGAAGATGACTCCATATAGATATAAGTACTCCCGATGGAGGCACTCGCAGGACCCGTATTGCTTGAGGGTGTACTGCCATTACGTAGTGTCCAGTCAAAAGAATCAGTACTAGACTGCGACCATAATCCAAGGGTATTCTCAAAACTCTCGCTGTAAGGAAAGTTGCTTACAGTACTTGTACAAAAGTCATTTCCAGAACCGCTACCAAAGCGATCTTCTGCCTGAGGCCCACCCCAGATAGTAGTAGCAAATGCCGGGTTATCTATAAATGGATTCCTATTCCCTTGTACACCCGCAATCACCACATTACGGTTGAGTTCAAAACCGTCCACTGGGTCTTCCACATTCCACGCTAACAGTAAATCAATCATATTGCTATCACTGCTATTAGTACTACCTACTACTGCGTTTTTAGGCAAACAGCGATCGCCGTATCGCACGTACATAAATAACATCATACGCGCTACGTCCCCTTTAAATTCATTTCCTGGATAAAAATGACCTTGAGCAGTAACGGTAGAAGTCCCGTTACCGTCTGCAAACTTGCGATTGCCTCTTGAGGCATTACGCGCAGGATCTGCAGCTCTCAGATGGTGAGCATCAGAGCCTGGTCCTGTAGTCCCGAGGTTGGGCTGTCCTAATGACTTAGGGTATACGTGCTCTCTATTCCATTCGTCTGCGGCGCCGCCATTTTTATCTTTGCTCCGCGTACGATCAGTATTCAGAATGCCGTCATTGTCATTGTACCCATAAATAAGTAGGACACGTGAGGCATTCGTAGGATCTAGATCAGCTTGTTTTAACGCATCCCACACCCCCGGTGTATAACTCAAATTTACGGTTTGTGTCTGAGTTACTTTGGATGACAGTTCATTCTTAAGTGCCGTACCTGTGAGCGAGAGGTTAACGTCATCATAATATGCAGGGATCTGAGCAAAACTTACTGTAGAGAGCAGCAATGCACAAATGAAAAAAGTAAATTGTTTCATAAAATCAGTTTTTCTGAGTTGAGTTTGATGCGGCCGAAGATAAATGGCATTCAGTTTTATGTTATTAAGTTAATGTTACCAATTCACTTTTTATGAACAAATTATTTTGATTCCGCTTTCGCGAAAGCGAAAACACATCCTTAAAACACCTCCATCCGATTATCATTAAATAGTATATTTGCATAATCTAACTCTCTTATGAAATACAAAAGAATTCTTCTCAAATTATCTGGTGAAGCTCTAATGGGTGAACGCCAGTACGGTATAGACCCCAACAGACTTGCAGAATATGCAGAAGACATTAAAGTGATTGTTGACCTCGGTATAGAGGTCGCGATCGTGATAGGCGGTGGCAACATCTTTAGAGGTGTAGCCGGTGCGAGTAAAGGTATGGATCGTGTACAGAGTGATCATATGGGAATGCTAGCTACCGTCATAAACGGTCTTGCCCTACAGGATGCTATGGAACAAACGGGCATTAAAACCAGATTGCAAACGGCCATAAAAATAAATGAAGTCGCAGAGCCTTTTATACGTCGCAAAGCAATGGCTCACCTGAGTAAGGGACGTGTTGTGATCTTTGGCGGCGGAACGGGAAATCCGTATTTTACTACTGATAGTGCTGCAGTACTTAGAGCCATTGAAATAGAGGCTGACGTAATTTTAAAAGGTACCCGTGTAGATGGTATTTATAATACAGACCCAGAAAAGGATAAACAAGCCATAAAGTACGACCACATCTCCTTTGATGACGTCCTTAAAAAAGGCCTTAAAGTAATGGATACTACAGCGTTTACATTAAGCCAGGAAAATCACCTTCCCATCATTGTTTTTGATATGAACAAACGAGGAAATTTATTAAAGGTTGTTTCTGGAGATGCAATAGGAACTACTGTTAACTAGACTTTCACAAAACTATTGGCTTAGTTTTTGTAAAATTGCAATAGAAATTAACGTATAATGAACGAAGACATAAAATTTACAATAGATACCGCTAAGGAAGCAATGGATAATGCCATTGTACATTTAGGCAAAAGATTACTTACCATACGTGCTGGGAAGGCAAGTCCTGCAATGCTTCAAGGCCTCTTAGTAGACTACTACGGGAGCCCTACTCCACTTTCTCAAGTTGCAAACGTAATTACTCCAGATGGTCGCACCATTGCTATACAACCTTGGGAAAAAGGTCTTATTCCTGAAATCGAGAAAGCAATTATAAATGGCAATCTAGGTTTTAACCCGATGAATAATGGAGAGAGTGTAATTATCAATGTACCGCCACTTACGGAAGAGCGCCGAAAGGACCTTGTAAAACAAGCAAGAGCAGAGGCAGAAGATGCAAAAGTAGGCGTGCGCAATGACCGTAAAAATGCCAACAACGATATCAAAAAAGTAGAAGATGCTTCTGAAGATGAGAAGGCAAATGCGGAGGTAGATATCCAAAAACTTACAGATGTCCATATCACCAAAATAGAAGATATCCTTACACATAAGGAGAAAGAGATAATGACTGTTTAAGTATAGCGTTAAACAATTACAAAAAAGCGACCTCAAGGGTCGCTTTTTTGATACATTTACTTCTCAATCTCAACAATGCGCAATTTTCTTTTTCTCTTGTTTCTCGTCACCTTGAGCGTTAGTGCCCAAGAAATGAATGAAGGTACAGCCATTGTAGAAAAAGCAATCTCTCTTAAAGAGAAAAATGACCCTCGGCGGGTTCTTAAAAACTTTTCGTTTAAAGCCTACGAAAAAACGGTCATTACAGATAGTCTGGATGCAGATTATCATAACTTCTTTTCTGAAAAAGTAAGTGACATACACTACAACAGAGAGAGCAGATTTTCTGAAGAGGTCTTGGGGTATCAATTGGCAGGCTTTAAAAAACCTCGATATGAAGTTTTTGCTGTTAACTTGCAATCTCGATCCTTTTATGACAATAACTTTGTCATTTTTAATAATAAGTATGCCGGAATTCTCTCAAAACGTGGATTAAAGAATTATAATTATTTCCTTCAGGGGAAGGATATTAACGATGACTATATCATTGCTTTTAGTCCCAAATTTCCGGAACGCACTCCGGGACTTATCGGAACGATGACTCTTGACAGAAATAGCTACGCTATAAAAAAAGTAGATGTCGCCATTTCTGATGAGCTCAATATAAAACTTAACCAATCCTATACTTACATAGCTAAAGACAATATTTACCTTCCCCTCAAGCGTGAGTTGTTTTTAGATAAGGGAAACAGTGACAGAAGACTCTCATTTTTTGGTGGACGGATTTCTATAGGAATTATAGAGACTAAAATACTAGAGGAGATGGTTACTAGGAAATTCTTAGTCTCCGTCACTCAAATGAGCAACCATAAAACCAATAGCGATTCACTGGAACTTCATTCTCATTATGCGATGATTTTTAGTGAAGAAGCTAACAGTAAAGACGAAGAATTCTGGCAAAAATATAGGACCTCATCGCTCACTTCAAAAGATAAACGCAGCTTTTCTGAACTTGAAAAAATAGTGAATGCAGAGAATATTGAACGTAGACTAGGGACTATCAATAACTTTAGCGTGGGTTATTTTAGCGTGAGCGTATTTGACTTTGATCTTACATATCCTGTCAAGTTTAATAATTTTGAGGGATTGAGATTAGGAATGGGTGGTGTTACTAACGCTACTTTTTCTAAACGATTTAGAGTAGAAGGATACGGGGCTTACGGATTTAAGGATCACGAATTTAAATACGGCATAGGAGGCGGTTACAATCTCAACCCAGACAGAGGCGCTTGGTTAAGTGCTACCTATAATAATGACTTAGAAGAGGTAGGTAACTATGCATATCTGACCGATAGGCGGGTATATTCCCTTTTTGAACCCCGCCTCGTAAATATTACTCAATTCTATACACATCGCACTACCCGTCTCAATCTAGAATACAGATTGACCCCACGACTGTTATCTGAGTTACAGCTAGCCTACAGAAAAATAGATCAGAATATACCTTATCAGTTTAATACGGGTACAGATATCATCCGTAATTATGATATAACAGAAGCGACCGCAGCCTTTAGATGGAGTCCTAGCAATAAATACCTGAAGACCAAAAATGAGGTAGTCCCTATCTATGAAGGGTACCCAATAATCTCAGGGCAACTATCACAGGGATTTGATGGATTAGGAGGAGACCTATCATTTACGAAGCTGGGGGCAAAAGCATATTACAGAGTAGATCGCCTCAACAAAACGGCGACAGAATTTCTAGTGGAGGGTAATATAGGATTTGGTGAGTTACCACTCACCCACCTCTTTCACGCGTTTCCCAATGCTCCTACTAAAAATACGATACTACAACGCTTCTCTGTTGCGGGGGTAAATAGTTTTGAAACGATGTATTTTGGTGAGTTCTTTTCAGATAGACTTTTTACAGCTCAGGTAAAACATAGATTAAAACCCTTTGATTTTGGGAAAAATTTTAAACCGGAAATGGTTTTCATAAGTCGGTTTGCCATCGGGGACATACGTAATCCAGAAGATCACCTCCAGATAGATTTTGGCTCCCTGAATAAAGGATATACAGAATCTGGATTTGAAATCAATAAGCTTCTCTTTGGTTTTGGAACCAGTCTTACTTACAGATATGGTGCCTATCACCTTCCTGACTGGGAAGATAACATTGCCTTTAAATTCACTTTTAATTTGAAGCTTTAAAACTCTATTGAAAAGAATATCTTTGCACCATTAAATTTCTATAATGGCAAAGTTTTTAAGTAGAGGATTCTGGGCATCAGTGGCAAGCGCGATTCTACGTAACAGGCCATTAATTTTAATCCTCATCATTGCCATTACCGTATTCTTAGGTTTCCAATGGAAACATATGAAATTTACGCATACGGAGGCAAATCTTCTTCCAGACAACCACGAAGTAAATCTTGAGTATAATAAGTTTCTGGATAAATTTGGTGAAGAGGGTAACCTCATAGTTTTAGGGATTCAAGATGACAACCTATTCACCCCTCAACTCCTTAATGCTTGGAATAGCCTTGCGGCGAAAATCGATGCTTATAAAGAGGTAACGCTAACGCTATCGCTCAAAGATCTTAAGCTACTTGATAAACAAGAAGACCCTCCACGATTTGATTTTAAAAATTTTATTCCCGGAGAAGTCACCACAAAAGCACAAGCCGAAGCCTACCGCAATCAGCTTTTTAATGACTTACCATTTTATGAAAACCTAATTTACAACAAGGAAACAGGGACGGTCAGATCAGCAATATATCTTGACAAAGAGATCGTAAATACCTCTACAAGAAGGGATTTTGTGATTAATGAACTGATCCCACTTATCGAAGCTTTTGAGAAAGAGCAGAATGTACGGGTACGCGCAAGTGGAATGCCTTATATACGAACACTCAATGCTCAAAATATTGTAGATGAGATAGGACTTTTTGTAGGGATGGCATTATTGGTCACTTCATTTATATTCTTCTTTTTCTTTAGGTCGTACAGGGCAACGTTTATATCAATGATTACGGTAATCATAGGTGTTATGTGGGCCTTTGGTATTTTAGGATTACTAGGATATGAGATAACCGTCCTTACCGCACTTATCCCTCCACTTATTATAGTGATAGGAATTCCTAACTGTATTTTCTTAATCAATAAGTACCAGCAGGAATATAAAAATCACGGTAATCAAGTCAAGGCGCTCCAGCGAGTCATTACAAAAGTGGGTAATGCCACTTTAATGACTAACCTTACCACGGCATCAGGATTTGCAACTTTTATCTTAACCAAGAGTTCGCTGCTCAGTGAGTTCGGCGTCGTGGCGAGTATCAATATCATTGCCATATTTCTATTGAGCTTGCTCATAATCCCCATTATTTATAGCTATATGTCTCCTCCAAAAGACAAGCACTTGAAGCATTTAGGGAAAAACTGGATAGAGGGTTTTGTTAACTGGATGGAACGTATGGTGCGCACTCGAAGAACCGCCATCTACATTACCTCTATTCTATTACTCGTTATAAGTATTATAGGTATTTATCAAATACGTATCTCGGGCTCTCTCATAGAAGATATGCCTAAGAAAACTGCCTTTTATGAGGATATTAAGTTCTTTGAAGAAGAGTTTGATGGGATTATGCCCTTAGAAATTCTCATCGATACAAAACGCAAAGAAGGAGTTCTTAAACTCCCTACACTCAAGAGAATGGATGAACTGAGTCAAACCATCGAGGAGCAGCCAGAATTATCCAAAGCAATATCAATAGTAAATTTGGTAAAGTATGCAAAGCAAGCATACTTTAATGGGAATCCTAAATATTACCAGCTACCCACTAGCAACGAGCGCAATTTTATACTACCGTACGCAAAAAGTTTTGACGGCAATCAGAATCTGATAGGCGCTTATGTAGACAGCACAGGTCAGTATGCCAGAATGACTACATTTATGAAAGATGTAGGCACCGATAAAATGGAGCGTGCCGAGGAAAATCTCCTCTCCAAAATTGAAAAAGTGTTTCCGGAAGATAAGTACGATGTAACGCTTACTGGAAAAGCCCTCGTCTTTCAAAAAGGTACAGATTATCTTGTAATGAACTTAATTATAAGTTTGTCGCTTGCTATCCTTCTTATTGCTTTATTTATGGCGTGGATGTTCAAGTCATTACGGATGATTCTGGTATCACTTATTCCTAACCTCCTTCCCCTTCTAGTCACCGCTGGTATGATGGGATATTTAGGGATACCTATCAAACCCTCCACAATTTTAGTTTTTAGCATTGCCTTCGGAATTTCAGTGGATGATACCATTCACTTTTTGGCAAAATACCGCCAAGAATTGAGATCAAGTAAATGGAAGATCAAAAAATCTGTGTATGCCTCTCTTAGGGAAACGGGTGTTAGTATGTTCTATACGTCCATCGTGCTTTTCTTTGGGTTTTCTGTATTTATGATAAGTAGTTTTGGGGGTACTGTTGCTCTTGGTGGCCTGGTGAGTGCTACCCTCCTATTTGCAATGCTCGCAAATTTATTACTCCTACCCTCCCTATTATTATCTCTAGAGAAAGAAATTGCCAATGAGAAAAATTTTAAGGAACCAGCTATACAGATAGTAGACCGTGATGATGACGATGAAGATGATCTAGACAATTCCAAATAAGACATTTAATTCCCTTAAAATTAGAAGATTAAAATACCCATTAGTGGGTATTTTATTTGACCCAAATTACAGTTACTTTTAAACTGTTTAAAAAAGTCACTATAATTTGGGGGAATTATATGACTAAAATCCCGTTGTATGACGGGATTTTTAATTTTAAAGAACGTTACTCTTCTGATCATTATGCTCAAAATAGTATGGTGATGCTCATTTATTTCCTAATATCCTCCTAAAAAATCCTTTTGCAAATAATGCCTCAGTATTTTTATACGTAAATAACATTTTATGATGGATCAATACTTAGAAAAAGCGCAAGATGAATTACAAAAAGGAGTTCATAAAAAAGGGCATCCTTTTAGATATGTGACGATGGGTACTGTCTCATTAGATACTAAGGCCGCTTTGCGTACAGTCGTTTTGAGACAGGTTACCGATGAAGGTTACTTTAGAATATATACAGACGGTAGGTCTGATAAAATTGCCCAGATTAATAACCACCCATATGTAACACTTTTATGGTACCACCCTAAGAAGCTAATGCAAATAAGCATCACAGGGAAAGCCCACATTATAACTGACTCCAATGAATTGCAAAAATACTGGAGTGGTGTACAACCATCCTCAAGAAAAGATTATACTACCGTAAAGGCACCAGGTTCAGAGATTTCAAATCCAGATGAAGTCTCCTACCTTGACCAAGGTAATTTTTTTACGATTCTAGAGATCAGACCCGAAACAATGGAATATCTTGAGCTCAAGAGGCCCAATCATATACGTATAGCATTTACAAAAGAAGACGATTCTTGGGAAGGCACATTTATCAACCCCTAAAAGATTTTAGTTTTCAATACCCTAGTCACTCATTTTTGTGTCCAATAATTAGCGTGCAATGAGACCGAATTATGTGATGGTATCAAATTTTGGCGAAAGCCCGAAAAACCAAATAACAAATTTTATATTTGCGTCTTAGGGAAAAACCACTATTATGACACATACTTCTGTTATAGAACTGCTGGCGAGCGACGCGATACATCAAGAATTTACAGTTAAAGGTTGGGTGCGATCTTTTAGAGCAAATCAATTTATTGCTCTCAATGACGGCTCTACCATCAATAACCTTCAGTGTGTAGTTGATTTTGAAAACACAGATCCCGCACTTCTTAAGCGTATTTCTACGGGTGCTGCAATTGCTGTCACCGGTATTTTAGAAGAAAGTCAAGGGGGCGGACAACGCGTAGAAATCAAAGTAACATCTATTAAGATAGAAGGTGATGCAGATCCTGAGGAAGTAAAACTCACGATCCTTTCTCCTAAGCGTCACTCGCTAGAGAAGTTGCGTGAGCAGGCGCATTTGAGGGTACGTACCAATACCTTTGGCGCAGTGATGAGACTGCGCTCTAAACTATCATTTGCAGTACACGAATATTTTAATAAAAATGGTTTCTTCTGTGCCCACACCCCCATTATCACGGGAAGCGATGCAGAAGGCGCTGGAGAAATGTTTCGCGTGAGTGCACTGGATCCTGAGAATCTACCACGTACGGAAGATGGAAAGATAGATTATAGCAAAGATTTCTTTGGAAAAGAGACGAATCTTACGGTTTCAGGACAGTTAGAAGGAGAAACATATGCCTTAGGTCTTGGTAAGATTTACACTTTTGGGCCAACCTTTAGAGCAGAGAACAGTAACACATCCCGTCACCTTGCAGAGTTCTGGATGATCGAGCCCGAGATGGCTTTTTGCGATCTCGCCGGTAATATGGATCTCGCCGAGGATTTTATCAAGTATGTGATACAATATGCGCTGGATAACTGTCAGGATGATCTGGAATTTTTAGAGAATAGACTTATTCAGGAAGACAAGAGTAAGCCACAGGCAGAACGTGCTGATATGCCGTTGCGTGAAAAGCTAAAATTTGTTGCAGAAAATAACTTTAAAAGAGTGAGCTACACAGAGGCTATTGATATCCTGCGTGAAAGCAAACCCAATAAAAAGAAAAAATTTAAGTACCCTATAGATGCTTGGGGAGCAGACTTGCAGTCAGAACACGAGCGCTATCTGGTAGAAAAGCACTTTGAATGCCCAGTAATCCTTTTTGACTATCCAGCAAACATAAAGGCGTTCTATATGCGCCTTAATGAAGATGGAAAAACGGTACGCGCGATGGACATCCTTTTTCCAGGAATAGGGGAGATTGTGGGAGGTTCTCAGAGAGAGGAAAGACTGGATGTGTTGAAAGAAAAAATGGCGACTCTAGACATTCCAGAGGAGGAACTTTATTGGTATTTAGACACCCGTAAATTTGGAACCTGTACCCACAGTGGGTTTGGCTTAGGTTTTGAACGCCTTGTACTCTTTGTGACCGGTATGACTAACATACGGGACGTCATCCCTTACCCTAGGTTCCCAGGTAACGCAGAGTTCTAAAAAAAGGTAGTGTTAGACACTTTTTAATATTTCCATTTTTAGGGGCGTATAAAAACACTCAGTCACCTTAGGTCATTTCCTTAGCTTAAGATGTTGATTTTTACGCTTTCGCGAAAATTTTCTGATACAAATAGAAAACCAATTGATTGGACATAACATCTATGGAGGGTTTCTTAATCTCGGCTTGATCTGAGAAAATCTAACCCAGCCACTGCTTGTTTAATCAAAGGTCACAACTCTATCTATCTGCCGCATCACAACTTATCATTGCGAGCGAAGCGAGCAATTAGCAAACCACCAAAGACCAAAGACCAAAGACCAAAGACCAAAGACCAAAGACCAAAGACCAAAGACCAAAGACCAAAGACCAAAGACCAAAGACCAAAGACCAAAGACCAAAGACCAAAGACCAAAGACCAATCAAAATGTTTACAGACACCCATACCCATCTATATAGTGAAGCCTTTGATGAAGATAGGGACGAGATGATACAACGAGCCCTCCAGGCAGGGATCACTAGATTCTTTATTCCTGCTATAGATTCTGAATATACAGAAGGAATGTATGCGCTTGAAAAAACATATCCTGATAATGTATTTCTTATGATGGGCCTACACCCCACTCACGTTAAGGAAACTTATGAAAAAGAGCTGGCTCATATAGAAGAGCAATTTGCACAACGTGATTTTTTTGCCGTAGGTGAGATCGGTATAGATCTCTATTGGGATAAAACTACTCTTGCTATCCAACAAGATGCTTTTAGAAGACAGATCCAGCTTGCCAAAAGAAAAAAGTTACCTATAGTCATACACTGCAGAGATGCTTTTGATGAAGTGTTTGAGGTATTAGAAAGTGAAAAAGGAGAAGAACTCTTCGGTATTTTCCATTGTTTTACAGGCACAAAAGAACAAGCAGAACAGGCTATATCCTATAATATGAAGCTCGGTATAGGCGGTGTAGTCACCTTTAAGAATGGAAAAATAGATACCTATCTAGCAGAGATTCCCCTAGAGCACATTGTTCTAGAAACTGATTCCCCCTATTTAAGTCCAGTGCCCTACAGAGGTAAACGCAACGAAAGTTCGTACCTCACGCTTGTGGCAGAAAAGCTGGCGACCCTCTATCAAGAACCCCTTGATACCATTGCTCGTATCACCAGTGCAAACGCAGATGCTGTTTTCTTTTCAAAAAGTAAAAGTTAAGTATTACCTATTTATGGCATAATAGTGAGGAATTTTCGTTCTTTTGTTGTGACCAACCATAACCATAACCACTTGACCGACTACGACCACATAAGACCCTATCACGATACTGAGGTAAATGAAGCGCTTTTAAGAGCCGCACGGCATCCTATGTTTAAGGTGCTATTGCAATTTACCTTCCCTAATACATCACAAAAAGAAATCACCGCTATACTTGAGAAGTGCCATAGCATAGCAGATTTTCAAGCAGATGTTATCTATAAATCCGTAAGCAATCTTTTAGAAAAAAGCTCAGAAGGGTTTACAACGAGCGGTTTTGATAAGCTAGAGGGAGATCAGACCTATTTATACCTTTCTAATCATAGAGATATCGTATTAGACACCTCACTTCTCAATATGTCCCTTATAGACAACGATCTTATCACAACGGCCTCTGCAATAGGTGATAATTTGGTCCAAAAAGATTTCCTAATGGAGCTTTCAAAGCTCAATAGAAATTTTTTGGTGTTACGAGGGCAATCACCCCGTGAGATGTTAACTAGCTCTAAACTCTTATCCCAATATATAAAACACCTTTTAGAGAGTGATCGATCTGTATGGGTCGCGCAACGTGAAGGTCGCACCAAGGATGGCAAAGATCAGACCCAGCAGGGAGTTCTCAAGATGATCACAATGGCTCGTGGCAAAACTCCACTAGTTGAGTATTTAAAAGAACTCAATATCGTCGCGGTTGCTATATCCTACGAGTATGACCCAACGGATATCCTTAAGATCCCAGAAATAATTGCAAAATCTGCAGACCTACCTTATATAAAGACCAGTAATGAAGACTTTAATAGCATATTAAAGGGAGCCCTAGGGTTTAAAAAGCGCATACACATTTCCGCTGCTCCACTGGATGATGCAGTGTTTGAAGAGATCGCATCTTCAATGGAAAGTGATAATGATGGTCTTCAAATGTTGGCGAAAGCCATAGATAAAACCATCTGGGCACATTATAAATTGTGGCCTTCTAATTATATTGCATACGATCTCTATCACAAAACCAAACGTTTTGCGCACGAATATGATGAGAAGGAATTACGTCATTTTGAACGACGTCTAGAAGTAAGGGTAGATACCCATGTAAAAGGAGAGCTGGAAAGCTTCTTACTGATGTATGCAAATCCTGTAATACAATTTTTGAGTATATGAGCACGTCAAAGATTTTGCTTATTTATACGGGCGGTACCATTGGGATGATCAAGGACTATGAAACGGGAGCTCTCAAGTCTTTTGATTTTCACGAATTATTAGAAAAAATACCAGAGCTACGTCTTCTCGATTGTGAGATTGAAACTTCCACCTTTGAGAAACCCATAGACAGCTCTAATATGAATCTCTCTTATTGGACTGACCTTGCAACCATCATTGAAGATAATTATAAGGATTACTCGGGGTTTGTCGTATTGCACGGTAGTGATACGATGAGTTATACGGCCAGTGCCTTGAGTTTTATGCTTGAGAATCTCTCAAAACCCGTAATATTTACTGGCTCACAATTACCTATAGGTGATTTGCGCACGGATGCTAAAGAAAACCTTATCACAGCGGTCCAGCTTGCAGCCCTTACCAAAAGGAATAGACCCGTTATCACCGAGGTTTGTCTTTATTTTGAATACAAACTATACCGGGCAAATCGAACCACTAAAATAAGTTCTGAGCATTTTGAGGCTTTTGCCTCGCCTAATTATCCAGAGCTTCTTACCTCTGGAGTGAATCTTACTATAAATGAAGACCGACTCTTAAAGCCAAACCGAAAAGAACTTAAAGTCCACAAAAATCTGGTAACAGATATTCTAATTTTAAAAATGTATCCAGGGATTTCACAGAAAATGGTAGCCTCTATGTTGGACATAGAATCTACCCGCGGCGTGATTTTAGAAACCTATGGTTCTGGGAATACCACAACAGAGGATTGGTTTATAAGTGCCCTTAAGACTACTATTAAAAAAAATATCCCTATTGTTAATGTAACTCAGTGCACCTCTGGCAAGGTACAGATGGGTAATTATGAAACGAGCATTACCCTCAAGAAAATAGGTGTTATAAGTGGGTCAGACCTTACCACAGAAGCAGCGCTATCTAAAATGATGTATTTACTTGGCCAGAATATAGGGCCAAAAGTTTTTAAATCTGTCTTTGAAACCCCCCTTAGAGGAGAAATGTCATAAAGAATGTTTCCATTGCAATTTTCTATTTTGTAATATTGCAATCATCTTTTAGATATGGAGAAATTTTGAAGGCTTTCGCGAAAATATTTCCGAAATACATAGCACCTAAAAGATGGAACCTCAACGTAGGTTCAAGGATTCCCTCAGGTGTGGGAAAATAATATAGAAAGGTGGCCGAGTGGCTTAAGGCGCACGCTTGGAAAGCGTGTATACGGCAACGTATCGAGGGTTCGAATCCCTTCCTTTCTGCAAAAGTAATTGTAAAATCGCTCTTTGCTGTTTTACATTTACCTAAAAATGAGAAATAAGTATCACTTTATTCCTCTCCCTAATAGGAAAAAACACCTAAATTTCTCAAAAGGGTTAATAGTTCTATTGCTGCTTAAGACTGCCGTTGAAATCATTGAAATAAAATCTTTGTTTTGTGTAAGAAATCACGTTATCAATGTAATAATGGTATTCTTTTCAGTTAGGGTCTAAATATGAAGAGTATCATCTTTGACAAAAAGATTAAGATAATCCCAATTAGCATTTTAGGAGTACTTAATGGGATCATAGAAAAGTCAAATGGTTCTGTAGAAAAATTTAATTGAACAGTTTTTTAAACTTATGGTATATACCAGCAATCATTATAGTGAACATCGTAGAGTCACTTTATTGAAACAGCTAAGTTGATGAATGACCAAGTGTGTTGATACAATTCTTAGCTTAATATCATAAAAACTACACAAATACCTCGAGAAGATGTGCACTCTTTGCAGAAAAATGTGCCTCAGAAGTGTTTGCTGGAAGCAGAACAGTCTCTCCCTTATGTAAAATTTCAGTAATACCACCGACGGTTATGTAGGAAATTCCATCTACACACATTAGAACAACAAAGGAGTCAAGGTCTGAGTAATCTCGAGTAGAGGTACATGTGATATTAAATATGTTCGTTGTAAAGTAATCGCAACTCACTATATTCGCCGGTTTATTAGTTTGAACAGTCGTCACTATCTTACAGTCTTCATCGAATTCCTTGGTTGCGCGTATAGATTGTTCAAGGTGAAGTTCTCGTTTTTCTCCGCTTACATCAATTCGATCCCAGTCATATACTCTGTACGTAATATCTGAGGTTTGCTGTATCTCTGCCGCAAGTACGCCAGCGCCTATGGCGTGTACTTTCCCAGCGGGAATAAAATAGGCATCGCCTTTGCTTACTTTTTCTGCATTAAAAACATCGTATACATTTGCCCGGTCTACATTTTTAAGAATTTCTTTAGGGGCAGTTTTGTCTTTAAGACCTACAATAATTTCGGCATCCTCATCGTGATCCATAATGTACCACATCTCTGTTTTACCAAAAGAGTTATGAGCCGCCTCTGCCATCTCATCATCAGGATGTACCTGTATTGAAAGGTTAGTTTGTGCATCGAGAAATTTAATTAAAAGCGGAAACTGATTGCCAAACTGTGCGTAGTTTTCCTGTCCTACAAAAGCTGCTCCGTATTGTTCTAGTAGCGCTGTGATGGCCATTCCTTTGTAGGTTCCATTACTCACAATAGATTCTGATCCTTCTACGCCTGAGATTTCCCAGCTTTCGCCTACGTGTTTACTAGTAGTTTGTTTGTTTAAAACGGTATGAAGTTTAGTACCTCCCCAGATTTTTTCTTTAAGGATAGGCTCAAATTTAATAGGATAAGATTGCATAGCGGTTTGTTTAGAAAGTGAGTGTTTGAGGTGGGTAGGATTATGCTGCGATAGAGAATTCTGCATTTGATGTTTCTAGTGCAAAAACTGGAGCTGTTGCCGTTGTAGCGGTTGTTATAGAATTTTTAAGATTATAGTTCAACCAGATGTGTGCAAGTCTTCCAGGGATTTCAAGGGCATCTCTCATACCTAGTTTTGAATCATCTACGTGTACCCATCTCATAAGAGGCTGCTCTACCATATTCTTCATCGTTTCTCCTTTTCCTAAGAATTTTTTGAGTCTCAAGAAGATTTCTACATCAAACAACCATCTGCTTACAAAAGCCTCGTCATAAACGGTAGGAACAATTTCTCTCTTAAAAACTTTTGCACCACATTGTGTATCACGTATAGGCAAACCCAAAATCATTAGAATAAACTGTTTTATGAATTTTGAGAAAACGTTTCTCAAAAAATTGCGTTCTATATTCCCGCTTCCTAATGCGTTTCTAGAACCGAAGACCACAAGCTTATTCTCCCTTTTAAGCGTGTTTACGAGATCTTTAAAATCCCTAAAGTCTGTAGAAAGATCTGCATCCATAAAACCGATGTTTGCAATATCATTTTTACTATATAAGAATCTAGCACCTGCTCTTACGGCTGTTGCTTTTCCAGAATTTTTCTTTACATCTACAATACTTATAGATCTTGGCGCTTTAGCTTTCATTGTATGGAGAACTTCTAACGTTCTATCTTTACTACCGTCATTTACAAAACATAGATGGTAATCTGAATTCTCTGAAATAAACGTGATGAATGCTTCTTGATTTAATCGCTTCTCTTCATTGTAGCAAGGGATGATAATTCCTGTTTTCATAATATAAATTTTAACTGTTATTATTGTTTTACAGGACAAACATACCTCGACAAACCCAGCATTAGCCTAGGTTTTCGATGGATGACGCTTTGCTATAGACCGATACCACTCATCGAAGGATGTACCATTTAACCCGCTTTACACATTAGAAAATCTATTCCAGATTCCAGCTACTGCAAAATATACCGCTGCGCTACATTTTTAAGTGTAACCGTAGCGATGCTATGCTAAAACTTAGAAAATGTCATATTTTATTGTATCTGAAAGCTTCATAACGAAGTTCTAATACATAAAGCGGGTTTCTCGAAAGAGGTATCTTTGGGTTATTAAGTTTAAAGGGTATCTTTTCAATCCCAAACCATGCAATCAAGAAGTAATAAGTATCTCGTTACAGCTGTGCTCCTCGGAATGATCTTCCACGGGACGTCTATGTTCTTTACTCTAGAAAGAACGTATGATGCATTGATTCATCTTTTTTTTGCAAATCATTATGCCACCAGTTGGTTTGAACCCTGGAATTATAGTTGGTACACGGGCTTTACGGTGATGGGCTACCCACCGCTAGTCCATCAAGCTATAGGAGCACTCTCCTATATAGGAGGGCTCAAGTTTGGAATGTTTGCGGTGGCCATAATAGGTGTTGTGCTTTTTATAACTGGTGTTTATAGATTTACTCAGGTACTTATTCCTAATAAGAAGGTCGCAGGATATGCAGCTATACTCGCAGTCTTTTCTTCTTCTTTTGTAGAAACCCTTCACATATTTGGACAGTTACCCAGTATAATCGGTATTTCTGTGCTTATGCATACGTTGCCAGAAATTTACTTATGGCTCAAAACAGCTCGCAAGAGTCATCTTTTTAAATCACTCGCACTACTTGCTGTAACCGTTACATCACATCACGTAACCCCCATATTTGGGATGATTTTTTTTATATTTCCGCTTATCGGGATGGTGGTAATGGATGCTGCTCGGGAGAAGGTACACTCAAATAAGGAGGTTACTTTTTTAGCTTTCGCGAAAGCGTTATGGGCACACCTCAAACGAATTGTCATTTTTGGTGCTTGCTCTCTTGCACTCATCATAGGGTGCATTTTACCTTACTGGATTAATACTAAAAATAATCCCATAACACAGGTTCCAATCCCACACGGATCTCGAGATAGTTTTCTGGAAGTGACCTCCTCTGGGCTGGTGTTCTTTATGATACCCTGGGGATTGCTCTTGTTTCTCCTTCCCTATTTTTTTTACAGATACTACAGTAAACGCTTGCTGTTTTTTGGCATTTCCTTTACCCTTCTTTTCATATTAGGCACTGGAGGAACGACGCCTATCCCGCTTATGATGCTAGGAGAAAATGCATTTAATATTCTCACACTAGATCGCTTTACATTATGGGCATCTATTATGGCATTGCCCGTGTTTGGAGAGTTTTGCTATCGCTTTGTAGAAGGGGATTATAAAGAATACTTACAAGATAAATGGGGAAGCCTCGTACATCGCTCTTCTGGAGCATTTTTATCCTTTCTATTTATTTTTATTGCCGTTTTTACAATGACCTTGGGCAAGTTTAGACCGAGCCAGCCTGATCCTATTAAGATGACTCCTATCGTTAATTTCTTAAATGAGGATGAACACTATAAGTGGCGATACCTACCTCTAGGTTTTGGAGATCAGATGGCGTGGCTATCTGCACAAACAAAAGCGACTACGGTAGATGGCGATTATCACTCTGCTAGAAGATTGCCCGAACTTACTACGAGAGCTGTTGAGCGACTAGAAAATTCAAAATATAGAGGTATAGAAGGAATAGGATCTTTGCAACAATTTCTCACAGTACCCGAAAAATATCACCTGAAGTACGTATTCTCAAATGACAAGTTTTATGATCCCCTTCTCTACTTTACTGGCTGGCACAGGTTAAACTTACTTGAAAACGGAATTATGGTTTGGGAAAAAGCCGGTATCCCTCCACTACCAAGTATTTTACCCAAAGATGAAGTGCCGTTGTTTCAAAAGTTATTATGGGGGATCATCCCATGTACCACCGTCTTGATTGCTTTACTACTACTCCTAAAATCCTTGTGGAAAAGCTCTTACAATAAAGACCAACGATTACCCATTTATTTCAATTTTAAACAAGACTATAAAACAGCTCCCAAGCTCTTGTATAACAGTTCGATTGTTTGGACGGGTATACTAGTTCTATTAATAATGGTGGGAGGCTATCAGTTCTATCTTAAAAATACCACACAGCGCTCTCCAGAAAATGTTATCAAGGCATATTATGATGCGATAGACTTTAAAGAGTTTGAACGCGCACATTCCTACTTGGACCCTGATAGTGATAAGACACTTTCTCAATTTATGCTTGAGGTATCTGTTTCTGACGGGCTGCTAAGTTCTTATGCAAAACTAGACAGCCTACATATAGAAGTCACTTCTAAAACAGATTCTACGGCCTCCGGACTCGTAGATGCACTGTGGATTACACCTCTTAAAGAAATTAGCACTCAAGATAAGCTACTCTTAAAACGACAAAAGGATACCTGGTACATCCTCCCAAAAACGGTTGATCCAGATATTCCGCCTGATCAGTTACTTATACAAAGTGGAACCACCTATTATAATCACGGTAAAAGGGCAGTTACCTCAGAACAGACCCACCACGAGGATGTTTTAAAACAACCGGTAGTCGAGGTACTTTCTGCAAGACTCGTACAACTGGATACGACGTATGCCATTATAGGTGAAATACAAAATGTAGATAATATTCCTGCAGACATTTCAGTAACAGGAGCCTTATATAATGCACAAAATAAAGAGTTAGCCCGCTTTAATGCAAAGGATGTTATAAAACATAAATTACTCCCCAAAGAGACGACACCTTTCCGGATTAACTTTGAGGGCATTGCTTGGGCTACTACAGGTCAAGAAAAACCAACCACCTATGATCCCACCTTATTTACTCAAATTAACATAAGTGAACAGCCACTAAACTTTGAGGTTCAAGTACGCGCAAATGTTGCCACTACAGACCTTTACCAAGCAGTATCTATTGCCAATACACACTCTAAAGATCAACACATAAATGGTTTTCTTTTTAATCCAAGTATGGAAGAAGCTACGATCCCACAACTACTTATAAGTTATTATGATGATGCTAAAGAATTACTTTGGGTAGATGCAACATATATTGACGAAAGTGTACGACAGCAACGCAAGCGTCCATTTTCTGAAGAACTATTTAAAGAAAGCATTCCTAAAATCATTAGGTCTAGTCTTGAGACAGCGTCTGTAAACGGGTTACCTAATCAAAGTATATCTGACAAGGTTGTGCCCAATAGAAAAGACACAAGTACACGCGAGGGATTTATTAAAATTGAGAATATGCCCTATTCTTACATCACCATCACTACCAATAATTATATAGGAAACCCCAATTGATGTCTCACCATAAATATATTATTCCATTACTAGGTATAGCTGCCATTGCAGTGGGTCTTGGGCTGCTTTCATTTTATAAGTTGCAGGCAGATCAAGAGGTGTCTCCAGAAGTCGTTCTATTACAACCCTTAGCAGATAGAACGGTGTCTACAGAGGAACAATACCTATTTTTCCAAACTCCTGAACGTACAGATATCACCTCCGTACAGCTCGTACTTTCTGGCACGTATGGGAGTATTGTGATCACTCCAGAACTATTGGATAATAAGCCTTTGTTTGTCATACCCCCTTCCTTTACAAAGCACGCCGGTGTGGTGACCTATCATCTTGTCCAACAGCAGCAAAGCATACAGCAGGGAACCTTCAACCTCCTTCCCGCAACCGAAAACCTCGGGGCTGTAGAGACCTATCTCGGGCCGCGAAGTATCGTAGCAAACGTACGAGATTATACGATGCTAGTGAGTATTCCCACAGATAGGCTAGATAATATGCTACCTGATAGTACACGGGTTTTATTAAAGAGCCAATTCAAAAATAACATTACCACAACAGACCATTATCTTTCTAATGGATTTGCTTGGAAACGCATTTTTTCACCCCTTAAAACTGGGAGACTTAGTACGGGCAGCACGCTAGAAGATCGCTCTTCAAAAGAACTTATTGTAGATATTTTTCCTGATACGGCCCAAGATTTTAGCATAACGACAGAACGCAATCACGACTATGCAGACGGCAACGAGATCATCACTTTCCAGACTACACAAATTAAAGATGCCCACGGGAATGTGATGACAGACGGTACCTTGGTGACTTTTTATATGAAAGACAGTGATGGGGCTCAGTGGCAAACCAATGCCAGTACGGTGAATGGCTACGCTTTCGCGAAAGCGTTACACCCACAATCCCCTTCTACATGGCAAGTCGCGGCCGCCATTACAGGTATTGCCCAAAGTCAAGAAATAACGCAAGATTTTAAAAGCATCGTCAAAGAAATTCCCTTACAAATCGATAGGAATAGACAGATCATTGTTGGACCGCTTACAAGTTACTTAGGGCAACTTGTGCAAGACGGAATTACTGTTTCTCTTCACATCAATGGAATCTCTCATGAAGCACGCACTAGAAACGGGAAAGCATTAGTTCCCTTAAAAAAAGAAGAGTATCCAGCAGGAGAATACTCCATAACCATAAAGACCCTAGGTCTAGAAACCACCAAAAACATCAAGCTCGATTGAAAAAGAATACAACCTTATATCGCATAGTAATTCTTGCTGGGTTTATTCTCATAAATGCTGGAATCCTCTTTGGTGTAAGTCAAATCATTGCTTACCTCAACACAGGAGCAGATCGTTCTAAAATGTTACATCTAGATACCGTAAAAGAACGACACTATGTTCCAGAAGTTACTTGGGAATCTACTCAAAACCCTGGGCGACCTTTAGAAGAGGCAACCCAGCTTACTATAGAGAGGGACTATCTTGATGCTTGGCAGGTTAAGAACAACGCACTGTTTACAGGAAATGACGCGGGAATATTTGATCACTTTACCGCAAGCGCAAGAACTAAGGTTTCCGGTCTAATTACCCAAAATGTTGAAAATGACACATACATTGAAAGTACCACCTTATCCCATCATCTTTCTTTAGAATTTTATAGTGTTGATGGTACGCTAGCGGTCCTCACTGATAGACATGTGACTGGCATGGAGCGCCTTTATAAAAATGATGCATTTATTTTTGAACGTGCATTTAATGAAGATTACAAAATTATTCTTCTACTAGAAGATGGTTTCTGGCGGATTAGACATTTTGAAAAAATTGCGAGTCACGAACCTAGGTCGCTACCGCCTGCTATAAAAATTCAAGAAGACCTTTTAGAAGGTTTCAACTATTATCCGCAAGAGAGTCCTTGGGATACTTTTGGAGAGCGTTTTAATCCTACGATCCTTAGAGAGGATTTCAAGATTATCAAAGATCTCAGGATGAATACAATTCGTGTGTTTGTGGGGTATGAAGATTTTGGTGCGGCAACTGTGTATGATGAGAAACTCATTAAACTCATAGCATTACTTGATGCGGCTCAAGAGGCAAACCTTAACGTAGTGATTACTTTATTTGACTTTTATGGAGATTATAGTCTTCAGGATTGGACTAAAACAAATAAGCATATTCATTCTATAGTAACCCCTTTAAGAGAGCATCCTGCTCTATTAGGTTGGGATCTTAAGAACGAGCCTGATTTGGATTTTACATCTAGAGGAGAAGCTAGGGTTTTGGGCTGGCTAGCGCAAAGTATTGGTTATTTAAAACAAATAGATACCATACATCCAGTGACCATAGGATGGTCTTCACCAGAAGCGGCACTTCATTTAGAAGGAATGGTCGACATTGTATCATATCATTTTTATAAAGATCTTAGTACACTCGCTTCCTCTCACAATGAGCTTAAAAAAGAAACTTCTAAGCCTGTTATCCTACAAGAATATGGTCTTTCTAGTTATCGTGGTATTTGGAATCCGTTTGGGTATAGCGAGGAAGATCAAGCATCGTATTATCGCCAGTTTTATGAAATACAAAAGAGAGATAGCATACACTATCTCTCTTGGACACTCTACGATTTTGAGGGGATACCGAATCGTGTTGCAGGTAGATTACCTTGGCGTAAAAACAAACAGGCTTTTTTTGGAATCATTGATACACTTGGTGTGAAAGACGATGCCTATTTGATCATTAAAAAACGATAGTCTACGCCGCCATAGCCATACTCTTTGTTTCGTTTAAGGGTCTCTCATTGAAGATATTGAGATACATTTCTGTTATTCTACTCATAGGAAGCGCAGTTGCTGCTTCAAAATTTGCTTCGGCTAGTGTGTTTCTATAAGCATCATCTAAGACTAATACCTGAATAGCATCTGCGAGACTTTCAGTACTTTCTGGCTCAAAAAACTCGCCTCTATACCCTTCTTCTTTTACGAGGATACTTAGATCTCCTAAGTCTGGCATTACTACGGCCTTCCCATAGCTTCCCGCTTGATGGAGAACTCCGGAGCTACCTGTAGTAGAGGTATATGGAAATACTACCATCGCACTCTCTGAAAAAATTACTGGAACATCTTCTTCGGCTACATATCCTGTAAATGTTAGACTCGGAACGGTTGCATACTCTTTCTGAACGCTTTCTAAGTAGCCAGGAGTATTGGGACTATCTGTGCCGGCCACTACAATTTCTAGATCACGACCTGTACGTTCTCTCACAATCTCTACCGCCTCAATGAGTTTTTCTACTTTTTTATAGGTTCCGAATTTTCCAAAAGTCATAATCTTTTGTGGCCCTTCGGCAATGGTAAAATCTGGTCTTGCAGGAATCTCAAAAGTACCGTGAGGGATGAGTACGCAATTATCTGCTTGATATTTTTCTTCTAAGATATCTACATATTTACTTATTGTAAGCGCTACGGTATCTGCTTTAAGTACGACTCTTGTAAGCATTTCTCCTATAAAATTATAGGCCTTGATTTTAAGTTTATTACTCGCAAATCCTGCGCTGTTAAGATCTACCGTTTCCATAATGTTATGGAGTAGTACGGTTGTTTTTACTTTCATTAATTTTGATACCCAAGGAGAAAATAAACCTAAGGCTGCAGGTATTTTTTGATCTCCAAACTTCATAAACTGTAGGTTGTACAACACGCATCTGGTCGTGTGGATTTCTACGACTTTTGCGATGTGATACACGTTTAAAAGCCATTAAACTTCCAGCATTGTTTTACAGTGATTTTACAACCTTCTTCTTCAAAAGTGATATCGGCATCTTTTGGATTGACATCTGTAAGCAGTACTAAGTTCTGTAACTTCTGCGTGCTGACGGAAATGCTTTACTAGGTGGTACGCATACTCATTTAAAGTGACTTTACTAGGTGGATAGGCGGTTACGATTGCAAGTTTCATAATCGTGGATATTTTTAAGATTAGATTGGTGGTGATTATTAAGCGGCTTGATAAAAGTTAGACGCATCGTTTAATTGAGCATACAATTCTCTTACGGCGGGTTCTGGAAAACTGTAGTACTTTAAAGATTTTTCTTCAGGGAGTTCGCTTTTGATGTTATCAAGGACTTTAGTGAGTTTTGTAGCTCCTTTTTTAACTTCACAGAGGTTTATGATTACAGAATTTTCGATCGTTAGGAGTGCTTTGAAATAGCTTTTTACTTCTTGTAAGTGTGAATTTGATACTTTTCCTTTTAAGCAAATTACTCCGTATACATTGTTGATTTCTAATGACATGATATTTTTTTAAGTAGTTATTTCTGTTTGACAAGACAAATATGCGACAACATTCCATCTAAAATATTCGAAAAACGTTAGGACGACATTTACTGTAGACGAATGGTTATAGACCTTCGATTAAGCATTTTGTGCATAGATCATTTTATAGGGAAATTCTATAAACCTAGGGATGTTATCTACACCTCTCTAATCTTAAATTCTTAGGGAGACTTCTAGCTTTTTAATAAAATATACTGCAATAAGCTATTGATATGTAATTGAACCAACTCTTACACCTACTAGGCGATTACTCAGATTGCTTTTAACCCATTTTTATGTAGTGGTATAGGGCTGGGGTTTAATGAGAAGATTTTTGCTTTCGCGAAAGCGAACTAAAACAAAAACACTTTACTGCATAAGTAGCAATAAAGTGCCTGGTGTATGTGTACATGCCTATTATTAAGATCTAGCGGTCTTGAATTGCATATACCCAAAATAGGTAAGCTGTGCGATGAGTAATACACCCATCGCTATCACTTGATCAATTACTACTTCATATAGACTGTCATGAAATAAAGTAATCAATACAATTTGCAGTATCCCGAATACGGCTGCAATTATAATAGGTTTGTAGTGATCAAGAGATAGGTAATAGTAGGCAAAAATGTTTGAGAGGGCAAAAAAAGAGGTGGCAAGTGCATACCATCCTAATAAGGGTGCAATAGTCATATATTGCTCACCAAAAAGCAACTGTACGGCCACGGTAGGGAATAAAAATGTGAAAGCTACAATTGCACTGGCTAATGCTGTAATGTAACCTACGTACTTCATAAGAATTGGAACTGAGTTTTCTCCATTCTTGCGCATTGATACGACAGTAGGTAATAGGAGCATCACAAACATCCAAGTCACGAAATACACCACACGACCTATGAGTGCTAATGAGGCATAAAGTCCAGCATCGTAGGATGGAAAGAAATGTTTAACAAGTAGGATATCGCTATTATTACAAATAATCTGAGTAAGTTCATAGCACGCTGTGAGCATAAAGAAATGTAAGATTTTCTTATTCTCTTGTGATGTTAAGACATTATGGAATGCTTTTTTTGAAGGTATTTTTTTAATTGGGAAAACTCCCGCTATAAAAGAGATCGCAATAGCACTCGAGACGGCAATAGAAGATTCGATATTAAATAGTAGTAAGAATGCAAATGTACAGGCAAGCCTGCAGAACATTTCTAGTTGATAGGTAACAGATAGTTCAATAAAAGATTTACGCCCTTGTAAATTGCCCCTGTTAACGCTCATTATAAAGTATAAGGGTACAGCAATTCCAAAAATGGTGAACATAACAGAAGAAGCTGTCTGAAACACAGCTTGTAATTGTGTAGCAAATACAACAATTGCCGCTCCTAATACTACCCCAAAGGTGGATGCTTGTTTATAAGCTCTCCGCACAAAAGCTACTCTTCTAGCATCTTCATACTGCGTCGTAAATTTTGCCACGGCGAGCTGAAAGGTCATTGCTATAAAAGAGAGCACGAGTAGTAACGTAATTAATATCGCGGCATCTGCAAAGGCTTTAGGCCCTAAGATTCTTCCCAAGCCCAAGTTATAGAGATAATTACCTCCATTTACTATAAAAGCACTGAGCATAAATACTTGCTCTGGACTTAGAAGCGACTTAATTTTATGGTGTATTGCGATCATAGTTGCTTCTTAATAGGTCACTAGTTGGATGACTGGTTTATCTACTCTTCTGTACACAACACTTAGAGCGTTTCTCTCCGAGAGTTCTTTTGAATTGTGTACTACTCTTAATGTCCTGTTGTTGTTAATTACGGTAAGTCCCATAGCGTTTCTATTTAATTATGGTACAAATATGCAACGAATAGAAGGCTTGTTTAGCTAAATTTCGACGAAGCAAGTATTGCTGTAGACGAGTGGTTGGCTTTTTGGGGTAAGCTTGTTTTCCGCAACACATCTCCACAAGATAATTACCTCTCATTATGTGACATCTCCCAATATGTCTTCCTCTCACTGTGCTCATGGGAGATCTTTTTGAATTTGATTAATACATGTTGAGTTTGAATTTTTTCAGACTGAAGAACATCTCCCCAATATGTCTTCCTCTCGCTTTGCTCGTCGGAGACTTTTTTGCAGCGGATTGATCCATGTTCAGTTGGAGTTTTATTAGGCTAAAGAACATCTCCCCAACCCCTCTTCAAAGAGGGGCTTTCTTTTTTAGATTCTTAAATTAGGCTTTTCACCCCTCCTCTTTGAAGAGGAGGTTGGGAGGAGATGTTCGTGTGATGGTAAATCATGTAGCACGTAAACTTAGTTAAAATGAAGTCCCTCTTTGAAGAGGGATTTAGGGAGATGTTCACAATCTTATTTTAATTGTACTACTTTTAGTAAAAATAACACAATTGAAAAAACTCATTCCGTACCGCAAAGATCTCAAAGAAAGGGCGCGAGAACTTAGAAATAAAATGACTTTAGCAGAAGAAGAGTTATGGTCAAAAATAAGGAAGAGATCTTTAGGTGTAGAATTTCATAGGCAAGTTCCTCTACTAGATTATATCATAGATTTTTACTGTCACGAAATTGGTCTTGCTCTAGAGTTAGATGGTCCTATTCACGATAAGCAAGTATTCGCTGATGGGATTCGTCAAGGGAGGTTAGAGGAAAGAGGCGTTCATTTTTTGAGATTTAAAAATGAAGAGGTATTTGAAAGTATGGAGGCCGTTTTAATAGCTATCAGTGATCGTATTGAAGAATGTGTTTAATACGAGGTATTTAGGAGTGTAAAAAAAAGCATCTCCCCAACCCCTCTTCTAAGAGGGGCTTTTGACTTTTTATTCTTTTGCTTCTCCTCTTCGAAGAGGAGACTGGGAGGAGATGTTCTCCACAAACAAACTCCCACAAAAAGAAGTCCTTTTTAGAAGACGGGTTTAGGGAGATGTTTACAAGAGATGATTCTTTGAAGAGCTAAGTCCATTTTTATTATTTATAGAATTACATTTTATTTGAGTTTTGACAGCTAGTTCTTGAACATCTCCTCAATATGTCTTCCTCTCACTGTGCTCGTCGGAAACAGGTTTAAAAGAGGGGCTTTCTTTTCTGGATTTTTGAAATAGGCTTTTTACCCCTCCTCGTTGAAGAGGAGGTTGGGAGGAGATGTCCACGCATTACTTTTTACCACCACAACTACCTTAATTGCCCTTTCCAAAACATGTAATCACTACCAATCGACGAAAAGTGTAGACGAGTTGCACGTATACTCAGATTGAAACACGTATACCTGAGCCTACCTTGCCATTGTAAAACAAACGCAATGAGAACAGTAGTTTTAATAATCGTATTTCTTTTAAGTACAACCGCCTATTCGCAAGATATGTCTGTGGGCTTTACCTTATTAGAAACAGGTAAGTACCAAGAGGCACAAACATTTTTTGCAAACGTCCTCATGACACATCCAGCTAATAAAACCGCAAGACTTTGTTACGGTCGTGCTTTGGGATTAAGTGGTGAGAGCGCCACAGCAAGAACACTTTTGACTGCACTAAAAGACGATTACGCTACAGATTTTGAAGTGGGCTTAAATTATGCCGAGTCGTTATTATGGGATGCCGACTTCCCTGCGGCAAAAGCGTTTTACCAAAGTTTAGTTGCTCAAGACAGCACAAGTTTCTCTGCACTTCTAGGCTATGCAAACACCTTATCTAATCTCAAGGAATATGACGCAGCAATTACCTTTGTGAACAAGGCACTCGCCTTGCAACCTGATAATGCAAATGCTCAAGTATCAAAAAAATATATGAACTTGGGAAAGGCAGATCAACTTTCTAAGGGTTTTCAATATGGAGAGGCAATCAATGTATTGCGCACTGCCCTCATCAAGATGCCCAAAGATGAACTCCTTACAAGTGCTCTTGCAAATGTATATACGGCACAAAAAGATTATGAAAAGGCAATGGAAATGTATCGCTCACTTACAGATTCGGTAAGCTCACGTGTGGGAATGTCCCTCGTGGCTCACTTGCAGAAAAATGATACACAAGCTTTGAAATATGCAAAAGAAAGTATCGCTTTCGCGAAAGCGGACTCAACACAAGTCATTACAGCAAACGAACGCTACATCCAGGCGCTTATTTGGAATGGAAAGTATAGCCAGTCTAGAAAAGCCATCGCAACATTAACAGCTACCTACCCAACGAACGCTCGTGTGGCTGCGCTTAAAGCGACCTTGGGAATGTACACGGGAACCTTTAGTAAAAGTATTGCCGTATACCAAGCCATTCTTGAGAAGGACAGCACCTCTTTTGACGGGAATCTTGGGATTGCAAATGCGTATCGTGCCCAAGGGAATCTTGATAAAGCATATGCTTTTGCAAAAAAGACGCTCACCTTCTACCCTAATCAGAAAGATGCAACTGCTTTACTAAAGACGATTGAAAATACCCTCGCTCCTGTAGTGGAAACCGTAGCGGCTTATACTACCGATAATGGAGATAATGAAGCCTATGCTGTAGGCGCCACTGCTACGCTCCCATTTTCTGATCGTTTTAAAACCGTATTCTCTTATGGCTACCGTACCACAGAAAATAGGACGACGCAAGATATGGCTTACAACACCAACGCTTCCATAGGGGCTCATTATCGTGTGGTAAACAATACGTGGGTAGAAGGAACAGTAGGTTTTATAAAAGCAAATGCCGCAGTAAACGATTATACAGATGTAAATGGATCTGTGTTTGTAAGGTCAAGACCGCTACCGCTTCAATATGTAGAAGTAGGTTACAGCCGTACGTTGCAAGATTTTAACGCTGCATTATTAGATGAAAAAATCTTTATGAATAACTATGTACTCAACTATAATATGGGTACTAATGTAAACCTAGGTTGGTACACGGGATTGATACATACCCAACAAACTGACGGGAACACTCGTAACTTACTCTTTACCTCTTTATACTATAATTTCACCAAGAACCCGACGCTTAAGGGAGGCATCAATTATCAGTATGTTGGTTTTAAAAATCAAGTGCCTACGCTGTATTTTAGCCCCTCGAAGTACCAAGCGGTAGAGTTATTCTTAGACCTTACTGGTAGCGCAGGTAAATGGAGCTACGCTGCAAATGCCGCTGGTGGTCTCCAAGTAGTAGAAGATGATGAAGCCACTACCCTTTTTCGCTTAGAGGCAAGAGGGCAGTATGACATTTCTGATCGTTTTCAAGTTGGCGCTTATGGGAAGTATAGCAATATTGCGTCTGCTACTGCCGCTGGGTTTGAATTTATGGAAGTGGGAGTGAAGTTGAGATGGCAGGTGTTGAAGGGGCGTTTATAGAATAAGATATTTAAGTTCTTAAATTTTCAGTTAAATCATATTTATTTAAAATAAAGCTAAGGCTTATATCATTACTGTCCATTTGATTTTCATAATGTTGAATAGCGTTAAATAGACTTTTATTTTCATCTTCAAACTTTGAATCAATAGATAGTTTAATGTCTTCTAAATTGCTTTTATCAATCAATAATTCATCAGTTCTACGGAATGCTGTATAGTAACTTTTCTCATATCTGATTAAAAATGAGGCATACAAAAATTTAAATCGTCGAATATTGGTCGAATCTAAAAAAGGGGATAAAATACTATCCAACTCACTGACCAACTCTTGTAGTGAATATGAGTGATTTCTAATTTCCTTTAATACTAAAGGATATTTAGAATCTAAAAAACTAATCAGAATAATAATTTCTGGAAAAACGAATTGACGATAACTAAATGCCCTTAATGTCAGACGTATTCTAGCAAAGCGTTTTTCTATTTGTCTTAAACTCAATCCACTTTTAGAATAAAATAAAAGTGAAATTGTTCTTAAAATATCCTTGTCTCTTTGGAAATCTCTTGGTCTCTCTTGGGATTCTATAAATTGTTTAAAATCAAAGTAGTCATAAAGGTATTCTATAAATTTTTGAGTATTGGGCTCGGGTATCTTATACTCGAGATCGAAGAATCTTCTTAAATACTCATCAGCATCTATTCGGTCACTACCGTAAAAACCTCTAACCGCATTTCCTAGTTGTTCTTTATCGATAGACAAGACAAAAACAATACCTGGAACTGAAAATAAATGCTTGATTTGTTCCAGAACCTCAACTGCATAGTTTGGTCTGCACCTATCTAATTCGTCTATAATAAAAACTACTGGTTTCTCATCATCCACTTTATCTACAAACTCTTCAAGGATTCCCCTGAAGTTGTAAGCTTCCCTTAAAACCGAACTGTTTAAAAGTAGAATTTTAATCTTAATTTTAAACAATATGAGAAAGAGTAAATTTTCACCCACACAGATCGCAAAGATTTTAAAGGAGTTTGACAATGGTAAGAGCGTCGACCAAATTAGCCGTGAGCACGGAGTAAGTTCTGTTGCTTTTTATAAGTGGCGTTCTAAGTATGCAGGGATGAACTCCAAAGAGTTAAAGAGGCTCAAAGAGCTGGAGGAAGAAAACCGTAAGCTCAAGCAGATGTATGCTACTCTAGCCCTAGATCATCAAATGGCTAAGGAGATTATTGAAAAAAAGCTTTAAAGCCTTACAGGAAAAGAAGGATTACTAACGAGCTTATTCATTACGGTATCAGTAGGGCGTGCCGCGTTTTAAATATGAGCAAGAGTGTTTATTACTATAGACCATTACCAAAAGACGATTCAGCAATAGAACAAGCGCTTGAGAAAAAAGCAAAGGATCATTCAGAAGAAGGGTTCTGGAAGGCTTACGATCGTTTGCGAGAAGAAGGCAGACCTTGGAATCACAAGCGTGTACACCGTGTTTATGTGTCATTAGGTCTTCCATTGAGAAGGAAGGTTAAGAAACGTTTACCAGCGAGGGTTAAAGAGCCTCTAGAAGTCCCAAATGAACTGAACCATACTTGGAGTATGGATTTTGTAACAGATGTCTTAGAGAACAAAAGACGCTTTAGAGCATTCAATATCATTGATGATTACAATAGAGAAGCACTGCATATTGAAGTTGATTATTCATTGACAAGCAATCGCATTGTTTGGGTACTCAACCATTTAATCAACAAAAAAGGGAAGCCCCGGAGAATACGAATGGACAATGGTCCAGAGTTTATAGCCCATATCATAAATGATTGGAGTCAAATGCACGAGATTGACTTTAAATATATTCAACCAGGTAAGCCAACCCAAAATGCTTTTATAGAGCGATTCAATGGATCATACAGGCGTGGTGTTCTTAATAAATTTATTTTTGAAGACCTAGATCAAGTGCGGGAACAAACTCAAATTTGGATAGATGATTACAACCATAAGAGACCACACGATAGTTTAGGGAAAATCCCACCAGTAAAATACGCAAAGCTTAATTCCTCTGGGGCTAGCCCCAGAGGAATTAAAAACAAACTAAATAATGTAACTTTGGAAAACTAAGCAGTACTAATTAAGGGAAGCTTACAAAGTCCTCTATTCCTCTTTTCTTTTCATTAAAAGTCCGTATTTGAAGTTCAACTTCTTCCGTTGTAAATTCTGTGACTGCAACAGCAATATCAGTTACAGCGTCGTTACCGATAGCTTTGCTAGCTACACCTTTGACTACTGCTGGAGCTACCTTCCTTAGAAAAGTAGCAGTTTTTTCTAATAGACTATTAAATTTATATTCAGCCTCATCTTTAAATTCTTCTAATTCCGAAAGAAGAGCAATAATAACTTCTTCTTGAAAGTCATTCTCCCACGCGTTAAAATAAAGAGTTTTATAACCTTCATTTTTTAAGTTTTGACGCCACATTTTAACAAAGGTTGTTTTTCCTGTGCCCCATTTATTGTCAATTGCTAAAACAAAACCTTCACTGTAACTAGATATTATAGTAGTCAAGACATCAGCATATTGCTTTCTATCTAATTTGCACTCAGAAAAAGGATCTGAACCATCAATTGCTATTTTAATACCATTATGTCGTAATCTCATAGTTGTTTTATCTTAATCTCTTGAAAGAATCTTTTATTTCAAGTATTTATAAGGTATTTCGAATTTAGGTAAATTGTTTATTAAGCTATTAAGGAAATCCACAATCAAGAAAGGTAATACCAACTCAACAGCATCATAAAATACCATCAATTAAATAAACCACCACCGTCCCCGGTGATGGTTTCTCCATCAAATCCAACTAAAAAACAATTTCTTAGTGTATCATAAACTTCCCACTATAGGTTTGTGAAGCAGCATCTATAATTTGATAGGTATAAATGCCTTTTTGTAAGTTAGGAGCCGTATAGCTTGCACTACGGCCTGCGTTTTGGGTAGTTAATTCTTGTCTATCTACTATTCGACCCAGCATATCTACTACGGTAATCTGTACGATAACACTTGGCGTTGTTAAGTGTAGGGTGGTAGTATCGCTAAACGGGTTTGGATAGTTCATTACTGCCGCTGTGGCTGTAGCATCAAATCCTTCTGTAGTTAAGACTTCTGAAGTAGCAAAACGTATATCTTCTAGATTCATTTCTTTAGTTTGCCCCGTGCCATCTTCTGATACCATTGTAAATACGATGGTTACAAGATCATCTAGTAGCAAAGTATCGCTGGTTGTGTTCGTAAAATCTTCAAATGAAAGATCAAAGGCTTGGAAGGTATCTGTCAATGCAATCGTTGCTTTAAACTGATCTTCCCAATTTTCAACACTTTCTTTTACAAAAGTGATCTGTAGACTTCCTGTCCCTTTTGCGCTCAGTTGGAGGGAATTAAACATACTGACATCTACGGCTTGAAAACGGGGCGTTAATGCTCTGTAAGCTGCTACATAACTACTCGTCGTTGCGGTGAGGTAAAGGTTTCTTTCCACTGGAAGTGTATTCTCGTCAAAGGTGTTTTCATTCTCGGTGATTTCATAGGTTTGTACAGTGGTGTTTTCTTGTGCAGCATCTACACCCCAAGGGCCGTCAGACAAGAATAAGTCATCTGGAGTGGTAACTCCATCTCCTATTCTAAAACCAATGTCAAATAAGGGTCCCGTTGGTACTGTAACATAGGTGATATAATTTCCTCCAAGATCAATCATACTGTTCATTGTTTCAAGCGCACTCGTTTCTGTAGTACGTATTCCTGCATCAAAGGCAATACTTTCTGTTCCATTTGTATTTACAATCTGTAGGTCTAAAGCTCCATTTCTGTAATTTCCCTTTCTCACAAATACTGTAGGAGGTGGTGATGTTTCATATCCAGAGATAGGCTTTTGCACTTCGAGTAAGTTCAATACTTGTTGGCCTAGAATATGTAAGTCATCAATAGATCTTGCCCAAATTTGGAAGTTGTAAAAAGAGACTCCTTCTTCATATTGATCCAGATTCCAGTGGCTTTCTATTGCAAACTCCGCTTCGCCATTAACAACTTTCGCCGAAAGGCTTAATACAAATTCTACCGTACCATTTATATTTTTAATCAATGATTTTATAAACTGCTGGTCATTTATTCCAATAGTGGAGACAGAAATTAGCTCTGCACCTAGTAAGCGATCACAGATATACTTGGTATGCTCATAAACACCGTCTTCTGTTTTAAGCGCGAGGATAGAAGCTTTAGAAAGTTCATTTTTGATATAATCTACCGAATATACTTCTGTCGCATTCGTAATTTCGATAAGATCTGAAGGGCTTGATTCTATCACATAATCTTCATTTATTTCATCTAGTGGTATAAAGTCTTGTAGTGTAACCTCTTCTTGATTTCTTACGGCATATCCTGCTGTTTTTTCAACAAGCGGCGCCATATCTTTACTGAAATTGTAATTCGTTTTTGTACGATTATAATTGCGCTTTGCAATCGCGTCAGAAAGTCTGTTAGTACTTTCTAGTCCTCCATCGTTTGCGGAAGAAGCTTCTGGATCTATAGATTCACAAGATCCATATCCAGAACACGATGGGTCTTCACAATCTATGAGCCCGTCGCCATCATCATCTATACCATTATCACAAATTTCTTGTGCGACAGGTGCCGTAGGACATCTTGCTCCATCATTACTTGCGCTTGAGGGTCCAAAAGCAAATAGGTTAGAATCAAGATTATTTGTGCCGTCTAGATCCTGTACACTTTGTATTACATATATAGTTCCTGTCTGGTTAGACGAGACATAAAAACGTCCCATATTGTCAAAATATACAGCCCCATAGGTATAAGATAATCCCGATAAGATCGGTACTTCTCCTAGTGCGAATACGTCACCATTTTCTGGATTGATACGGTATAATACATTGGTATTTTTTTCTACGGCGTATAAGTTTCCATCTACAGCATTAAAGGCCCAATCGTGTATACTAAGGCTTTGAGATAATGAGGCTGTCTCAATGATCTGTGTGAAGGTGCCCGAATTAGGGTCTACATCTACCACATAATAAGTACTTCCTCCCGCTTTAAAGTAATACTGACCTTCTGGACTTATATCACCTACATAATTATTACCAGTAGGTAATGCATCAATAGTGTAGGTTGTTGTTTCAAAGTTTTTACCAATCCGTACGATGGTCTTTGAGGGGGAGGACAGATATCCCCAGATGTAACCATCTGTAGGATTATATGCCGTTGCGTTAATACTTCCTTCTGTAATATCTGTTGCTGCTAGGTACGAGTTGCCGGAAGCTAGATCAATGGCGAATACATCATTGTTTTGAAATAAATAAGCGCTGTAGTCGCAGTTAAATGGTATGCCTTGCGCACTAACGGTAATGCTAGAAAATAGGCAACCTATAAGTTTAAGTTGGCTCAAAAAAGAGTAAAATTTGGGAATCATAATGCTTTGTTCTATTTGATTATAGAAACAAAACTAAAGACTTAAGGAAGGCTAATTATTTATTTTAGATAGGTAAAACGTCTGCATCGTCTAGTCGACAATAGTTGTAGACGAATGGTATTTAGGACTAAAGCAAGTTTAAACGCTTCATAAGCTCTGGGCGATTAGACCGACTTATTGGAATTACATCACGAGCGATAAGTACACTGTTATCTTCTATATCTACAATCTTCTTAATATTGATGATATAGGAACGATGTACTTTTAAAAATAATGCGTCTGGGAGCTTTTCTTCAATTTTCTTTAAGGTAGAATGTACCGTATAATTTTTATTCTCAGTTTTTATGAGAATGTAATCCCCCTTTGCTTCAATTAAAAAGATCTTATCAAATTCAATCTTAATCAACCTCCTGTCAATATTTACGTACATTTCTTTCTCTGTAGAGGCCTCAGATGTTGCTTTCGCTACAGGTATTGATTGCTTTGTTGAAGTTGTTGTTGCTTTGAAATTCTGAACCTTTGTCATAGCTTTCATAAAACGAGGCAACGTAATAGGTTTTACCAGGTAATCTACAATACAATCATATTCAAAAGCCTCAATTGCAAAATTGCGGTCTGAGGTTGTGAGTACTATTTTTGGCGGATTCTTTAGTGTCTCAATAAAGTCAAAACCTGTAAAATCTGGCATGTGAATATCTAAAAAGATGAGATCTATATCATTCTTATTAAGAAATTTCATTGCTTGTAATGCATTAGGAAACTCGTCTATAACTTTAAGATCATCTACCTGACTGCACAAGTGCGACACAATGGTACGCGCGGCAGTTTCATCATCGACTATAATACAATTCAACATTTGAAGATTTTGATTTCTAGAAGCAATTTACACATTAAAAATTACTAATAAAATTTGTGCACGTTTGCAATATGGATTCAAAGTGTTCCTTGTGACGTGCGTTTTCCTCTCTAAGTTCGGCTTCATATTCCACCGCAAGTTCATAGCTTTCTTCTAGATTTAAAATACCTAATTTATGCTTGATTTTATGTACATTTTCGGCCGCTTTCGCGAAATCGGAATCTTCCATATTACTTTTATACTCGGAAATTTCATTAGGAAGTTCGGCTTTTACAACTGCAATGAGTTTTGCTTCAAAGGCTTCATCACCTCCCGAAAGCTCCTTGATGTACTTGAGACTAGGTTTCTCCATATTATGTTGTGGGTAGGGTGAAATAAAAGGTGGTACCGATATGTTCTTCACTATCTAGCCAGATTTTACCTCCGTAGAAGTAAACAATCTTCTTTACAATAGATAGTCCTATTCCAGTACCTGGGGTTTCATTTTCTAGCTTTTGAAATACCTGAAAGATTTTTTCAAAGTAGGCTGGATTGATTCCTTTTCCATTATCTCGTATTTCAAATTGATACCCCTTGTCTAAATCTCTAGCAATAATAGCTATAGCCCCTTTAGGTTTATCGATACTTGTTACGGCGTTCCCTATAAGGTTTTGAAAGAGCTGCTGGATTTTAAATCGATCTGCTCGTATCGTAGGTAAATTATAGACCTTCACCTGTATATGTTCAGGCAGATGCATAAGATCTACCGTTTGCTTAACTAATTTATTGAGATCGATGTGCCTATCTGTACGCACCTCCTTGTCAATAGAAGAGTAATTTAGAATTCCCGTTATAAGGGCATCCATTTTTTCTAAATGCGTAACAATACGTTCTATTTGCGTTTTCCCCTCATCACCGATAGCTTCTCCATAATCTTCCTTAAGCCAACTCACTAATGCTTCTATGCTACGCAAGGGTGATTTAAGGTCGTGCGATACGATGTGAGCATAATCATTAAGCTCTTGGTTTTGAGAAGCAAGCTCTGCAAGCAAAAGCTCTTGATTTCTATTTACTTTAATTAATTGTTCTGCTTGCTGGCTTATGTAGTCTGCTAAGTTTGTCTCTTCAAAAGCTTGTTGGTCATCTGGCTCTAAGCTGCTCGTCAAATGGATGCACCGAATTTATGACTGCTTGTAATCTATTAAGAAGCGCCTTTTGCCTTTTAGACTCTTCTCGTAATTGGTTATTTGCTTCAAAAAGCTCATCAGAGCTTAACTTCATAGCGCGTTGAGTCATAGTAAACTGGTCTTCTAAGTTTAAATATGATGCGCTTATCGCATTCAAAAAGGCCTGCATATCCTCCCGATCTTTTAGGTCATCTGGAAGGTATTTACGGATTTGCCTTTTTAAAAGTGGATTCATCTACTCGCTAATTAAGGTAATAGTCATTGTCTGATTGTGTAATTTACAACTACGTTCTCCATAAAAGGGAGCAATCTCTCCATAAGAGTACATGCCACTTATAACGATATCCTCTCCTATAACGCTCATCACTTCTTCTACCTCTTCCTCTATACGTTGATCGAGTACGAGTTTACGTCCAATGCAACTAATGAGCAATGCAAGTTGTGGTGGTTTATTTCTACCTTCCAGAGCTCTTTTTGCTGCAGTTTCTGAGGCAGCAGCAATGCTATCCATATTAGTCATCATTAATTGTACTTTAGACTGCTCTGGTACATCGCCTGCTAGAATCATGGCGTTTTTTTCTTCGTCTATAGTGAGAATGGTACGCACAAAAGATTGGTCATTCTGTTGACTTTTTACGTTCAAAGGATAAATAAGGGCAGACCCTGGTAGCTCTTTTGCCTTATCTCCTAAGTAGGTTTTGTATAAATCCAAAGCTGGTTTCCCGTCTATTTCATAAAGAATATTTCCATCAGATTTTGTGATAAGCCGTTCTGGCCCAAAGGGTGTCCAACCGCCGTAAATTGAAAATGAAGCTTCAAAGGTCTCTCCATAAAACCCGATAGCAATAATCTCCCCTTCTTTAGGTGCTTCATTATAAGAAGCTACTGTTTTTTCAAAACGAGCATCATCTCCACACAAGCCTCCAGTAATAAGTACTTTAGGTAGTGATTCTTGCATTCCTTTTGTCAGTGCAGATCCGTTTACAAAACTACCTTCAGAAAGTGTAAAAATATGTTTGAGCCCCTCTGGGTTGAGTTTTTGTACAACCGCGGCTCCTGCTTTCTCACTATCACCTTGAGCGTCTTTAATATTATATGTTTGAATCTCAAAAGAAGCTTTTTCAAACTCGATGGCTGTAATAGTAATGTGTTCGTCGTTTACAGCACCAGCGATAATCTCACCACACGAAGAACCGAACACAAGATGTCCGGAAGGAAACAATGTTCTTACCTCATCATATATGCCTTCTTTTTCAATGAGATAGCGGTTCCCTAATACAAGTACTAGCGGATTATTAAGCGTACTATTCTCACTCAAATATTTCCAAGATTCGCCTGCTTTGCGTTGTACTTGTACTGTTTTCATACTGCTATTTTTTCAATGTAAAGAAAAAGGTGGTTCCTTCTCCTACTGCGCTCTCTAGCCAAATAGTTCCCTTGTATAAATCAACAATCTTCTTAACGATAGAAAGTCCTATTCCAGTAGAATCTTTGTGAGTATTGAGTGACTGAAAAATTTTAAAAATTTTCTGATGATATTCTTCTGGAATGCCGATACCGTTGTCTTTAATAGAAAAAGTATAATGCGTTGCGCCCTCTGTAAAATCGACCTGAACAATACCTTGATCTTTGTCGCAATAGCGTATGGCGTTACTCATTAAATTCTGGAAAAGTTGTTGAATTTTGACTCTATCTGCAGTGAGTGTAGGTAATTTTTGATTCCAAGATAGTGTAATATGCTCAGGACAATGAAGTAGTGTTTCGATATCTGACATTACAACATTCAGGTCAACCTGTTCTAATACTGAATTATCTGTGCCCACACTAGAATATTCTAAAACATCTGAAATAAGCTGTTCCATTTTTTCCAAGGTTGACTCGATCATCTTGAGGTGATCTTGTGTATCGATTGTAAGTTGATCCTTAGTATCTTCTTTAATCCAATTTACAAGAGCATTAATACTGCGCAGTGGGCTTTTGAGATCGTGGGATACCACATGTGCATATTCCTGTAATTCATCATTACTTCTCTCTAGCTTTTTTAGGAGATGCTCCTTTTGTAACTCGAGATTTTTAATCTCTGTAATATCTAGATGTATGCCAATAGAGCCTATAACCTGACCATTAAGATTATAATTAGGAGCACCGCTAATTAACCAATGTCGTATTTCGCCACTTTTTGTGATAGCTTCTACTTCGTATGAGTTTGATTGACCCTTTTGTCTATTTTTGTTTTCTTTTGCAAGAGTATATTGAGACTTTATTGTAAGAAGGGCTTCCTTCCCTTTTTTTCCTAGAAGCTCTTTTTCTACATAGCCAGACATTTCTTCAAAGCTCTGGTTGACCATCAGGATTTCATCATCGGTGTTTACCTCAATGAGTCCCAAATTCATATTTGCAATGATATTGCTATACTTTTGGCGCTCTGCCTCTATGCTTTCGCGAAATTTTCTTCTCAAAGTCACATCTCGATAGGTCCAGAGATGACCTTTATAAGCACCGTCTTCATAAATAGGGATGAAATCTCTTTCTAAAATACGACCGTCCCTCAATGTAAGTTCGTCGGAGAGAGCCTGTTCTTTTTTTCGCGTAAGCGTATTAATTCTAGTTACAAATCCTTCTGGATCTTTGAAGAGTTCTTTGCTGAGTTCTGCCGCGTTCTCACAGTTTTGACCGATGAGTTGTTCTGGGGTTGCTGGTATCTTAAAGAAATTGCAAAATCGATTATTTGTGATGACGATATTGCGATACTCATCTTCTAATAAAACACCACTTTCAAGATTTGAAATAAGCGCCGAAAGTCTATTTTCCGAATCTATGAGACGTTGCTCAGCAGCTTTTTCATTAGTAATATCTCTTACAATTCCTTGTGCGGCAATGGCTTGCCCAGAGGCGTTATAGATGATACTTGCATTGATGTGTACTAAACGCAGAACTCCTGTTGCAATAACAATTTTAATATGGAAATTTGTGATAGTCCCTTGAGTAAACAACTCTTGAAATCCCGAAACTGCTTGTTCTTTTGCATCAGGATGTACAAGATTCATTAAATTAATATGATCCTCAAGTTTGTATCCTAATAATTGCTCTGCTGCCTCATTCATTTTGATGACATCACCTAGCAGGTTCATTACCACATAGGCATCTACAATGTTTTCAAAAACCCCTTTAAGTTCTGAAGTAGTTTCTTTAACTAGGTTTTCAAGTTTTTTATTAGATACCCTTAACTCTTCAGATTTATGATATAGTTCAAGTGATTTTTCTTCCAGAATACGTTCAGCTGCCTTTCGAGCAGCTTTTTCACGAGCGAGCGCTCGTTCATACATTTTAATTTTTGAATCATCCATTTGTGGAGATGCTGAATTTTACTTCAGTTCCATTCTCTTTTAGTTTCTCCACTAATATAGTAGCTTTTTTATTAAAATGCTCAAACGTTTTATTCATTAATCCCCGTCCAAAAGCGTGCATCGCTCTGCTTGATTTATAAATCATTACTAAGGAATTTTGATTTTTATCGACCACCGTAAAGGTAGGGAGCTCAGCGTCTGGATAAATTTTCCTTACTTCTACGTGTATATGACTTTCTATAGAAGCGAGCATTTCTATAGGATCTGAGTACTGCTTTAAAAAAGCAGGATAACTTTTCTCTACTACACTAAAAAAATGCTCTCCATAAACGAGCAATAAGTCATCTATTACTAATCCTGTCTCTGCACTTAGATTTGTAAGTAAGCTCACCATCTCAGCAAAACTATAAGTACCTACAGCAGTATATACTCCGTTAGATGGTAACTCTGCTTCATTTATTATGGTATCTACCATCTCAAGACCAAATTTAGTCTCAACTAGGTCCAAAAATTCTGTAAAAACGATTCCTTTCATTAAGCTTTTATTAATTCGTTCATACCCCAATAGTTCAAAGCTGCCTCAATTTTCAATACATAGTGGTCGTACTTTAATGGCTTGATTATGTATCCTGCTACTCCAGTATCATAACAGGCTAGTATATCTTTCCGATTACTGGAAGTGGTCAACATAATTGTAGGTAGAAACCGTAATATCTTATCATCCTTAAGAATCTTTAAAAACTCCAATCCATTAATTTTAGGCATATTGAGATCAAGAAATATAATATCTGGCAATACCGAATGATCATTGAGCAATTCTAATGCCTCCTCTCCATTCTTAGCTTCAATAAGTTCGTGTTCCATTCCAAGCTTCGTTATGGCTCGTTTAAGTTTCATGACCTCAATGGTATCATCCTCAATGAGAAGTATTTTCAATTTTTTTGTTCCCAACGTCCTTTGTTTATGCAGGCAAATATGATTAATTTAAACAGTGGGTAATTTTTTTTTAGTTAAAGTAGTGTTTTAGTGTAGACGGATGACCATTAAGTGTCGACGAGTGGTAGCAATATTTTTAGAAGATGTTTTTAAAACAACTATTAATTTTGATTTTCCTAACCTTTTATAAAAAAGAGCCTAATTCATTAGAATTGAAATACTAATATGCTTTTGACTCTTCTAGAAACTCAGAAGGTTAATTTTTGAAAAGACCCTTCCTTTCTGCAAAAGAAAATCCCTAGCACTGCGTGTTAGGGATTTTTTAATTGAAGGAGTAGTAGAGCATCGCTTGGGCGTATACCAATCATAAAAAATTTCAAGAAGCGACCGAAGGAGTGATAAGACTATACATTCTAGTTCACATCATTGCATTTTTGGATAAGCTGAGCAAATCCTATTTTTTCTCCACCAAGTCGTACATTAGGGTAATGGACCTTAGATACTAGAGATTTCCGTCATTAAACGTATCTACTTTTCAAGATGCTTTATTAATTTGCATTTATATCCTTTTGAATTAAAATTTATAGCAAACTGTCTGAGATATATAGATATAGCTGCTCCCCTATGTAGACCAAAAGGATAACGCATACTAATAACAACCATCTTTTTGGGGTGAATGAGAACTGGTGATCATAAGGACTTATAGTTTAATTATAACGAACAGTTATTAAATTAATTTAAATCCAATTAAATCGAGCTACTTTTCCAGTGTTCTATCTTTTGAGAACTGTAGTGAATGTAGCCCCTTCCCTCAGGATCTTCTGCAAGATTGAGGTAAGTTTTATAAAATCTAACAATGGAGGCAAAACTATACCCAAAGGTGTCAGAGTTTCGAGGTATGACCATTACTCTTCTGCGACTATCTCCTCCTCGTTCATAGTCTGCACCAGTGCCTGGAATAGCACCATATACTTTCAGTCCCGTATTGAAAGCCATCTGTCCCGCATATGTTTGAACAACTGCACGAATCAGAAAATCCTTAATTTCTCTCATCGTTCTTGATAATTGCAATTCAGAAATTGGCTGGCTCCTTGGAGATCTAAAGAAGAACAGCGTATCATATGCAAAATATTCATCGGCAAAAGATTGTGAGAATGAGAGTGTACAAGAATCGGTATCTTCGTGGGAACCATATCTTTTGTCTCTGAACTCTTGAGATCTGAGAACCTTATTGATCACCGTCTTATACATTCGACTAGCAGCACACCCCCATACCCAGATACTACCTGTCTCGGCAAAAGCATTGACAAAGTTTATCCACTCTTGCAAGGACATATTTTCTGTATTGGTGTCTTTCTGCCGGCCGTCTTTATCCCAAGGATCACGCTCTTTACTTTTACTACCATTACGAGAATAGACTGCCCTTTCATATGAATTTACTAATACAGGGCCTTTGCGCCAGCCGTGACTTATTATGGATAGTTCATAGATAGTCCTACGATCACTGGCTCCTATACGCTGTATTTTCTGGTATACATCGTTAATGGAGAGAACATTAGTTGCCTGCTTTATAAAATCCTCCTCGTTATCATAATGTGTCGCACGATCAATCGCATCAAAAGTGCTATCACTCACATTCCAACTAATGCGGTTACTGGATACAGTTCCCTCCTCTATGGTACCACGTCGCACATCAAAAAGAGTAAAGAGCACATCGCTGTCATTTCTCCACGAAGTATTGACGTGTAATAAATAATTTGCTCTCCGCTTCGCAACAATCGCAAAATCTGTACGTCCATTATGATACTCATATCCGGCCACTAAGATTATGTTTTTTTTCATATGATTAGTTTTAAGTGCCTATGTACGCTTTCGCGAAAGCGCTTTCCTAAGTTTTATAAAAGAGACTCAATCCATTAACTCGTCAAGGTCAATTATCTTTGCGGTGATCCCTCACTGTACGGTTCTGTTGTAATAAAACCTGCGCGTTCGATTTTATGTCTTTCCTGATAGAATCATTGAGCTCACTAGGTGAGTACACTTTAGGGGCGATAAACTTAGAGTAATCGACATAAGTGTCTAATGTATAGGAGCCTTTAGGGTTTACTTTGCCTGGCTTAGATGGCGAATCTGCTTTAATTTCATCTACCAATTGGGAAATGGCAAACTCCGACCTTTTTAATTCTGCCATTAGTGCAGAAACATCAACTGCCAGCTCATTTACATCTTCTGTTAACATTCTATTTTCGTGGGTAACAGGGACACTGAAAAACCCGACTACTATCATCGCCATAAAAGACAGTCCCATAAACATCCAGATGGTTTTTAGGGCAATGGGGCGGGGATCATCCCGCTTAAATTCAGTACGCATCAAGAAATAAGTCATCCCTATCATTATAACTGCAAAACCTGAAATTCCGTAACTTAAAAGATCACCGCCTAATAATTCTGTAGCTCTTCCCATCGCATTTATTTTAAGATTAATTTGTTAACGCTCAATTTTTGATACCGACTCCTATCCTTATTCCCACTTAAGTAGCGTTTTACGACGCGGTAAGTAACTTCTTTATCACCTAACGAATCATAAGATTGAGGTGTTGATGACGTCGCACTTTCTATCTGGATGGGAGACAGGGAAACAAAACTGCCATCTGGCAATTTTTCTTTAAATTCTATCCTGACGTAGTCTAAATTTTCAGATTCAAAGGTTGCTCCTTCCCACACAATTATTAGAGGAGTTTTTGGAGTGCTTTCATTTAATTTTATAAGTAATGGCCCTCCTTGAGATTCACCACTCATTACTATCTGCAGATCTCCTGATGTTGTAATTGCCTTCACTTCATATTGGACAGTGTCTCCTTTTGTGAGTACAGGGATGGAGAGTTCCTCAATGGTAAAGTCTGGGGCTTTTGCACGTAATAATTGGTCAAAATCAAAGTCATTATCAGCACTGTGATATTTGAACTCTATCAAAATTTCTATGTGCTCTTCTTCTGTAGCACCCATAATAACGGGTATTATCTGAATACCTTTAAATGCGAATGGATCTGCAATTAGATTTTCTACATCGATAAGCATCTTAGGTGCCATTTTTAGCAAAGGCCTACCATCTTTGAAGTAATAGTGTCGTTCTTCTTCTATAAAGGCCTGATCAACCGGATGGTTTCTAATTCTCCAGAGATCCTGCTGCTTATCTTCATTCAAATTGAGAATCTCTTGTGCAATAAGCTTTCCTTCCATATCTGTAGATCTAATAAAAATATCTACTTTTTCAATTTTTTCAAGATCTATATTTCCATATCGAAATTCAAAGGATTGCAATGGAACGAGAGCTTGAGGTACAATAATAAGATCGTTAGAACTGCTGTAGATGACTTGGCTATAGATCACCAGAGGAGTGCTCAGATTTTCTATAGTGGTATCATAGGTAAACTTTACTTGATAATAATATCCACTAGGTTCCTGTGCATCCACAATCCAAGCGATTTTGTGCGAACTTGTATCAGCTGCGGTTGTTGTATAGCTCAGTAGCGGAACAGCATCTTCTGGAATATCAAAACCGCCATCTTTAGACAAGGGTTGTTTACCATCCTTTTTTCTCCATATAAGCACTTCTGCGCTAAGTAGATCATTATCTTCCTCATCGAAGTCATGTAGAATTGAAGTCTCTAAATGTTGCTCTCTCCACAGGTCGCTAAAGTTGACTACCTGTGTATATTGATCCATCTGGTCCTTAATCTGGTTGCCTAAGATCCAGAGATGTGCCTGCGGATTGTGAATTTTTGTAGTTGCAGAGCGCTGCCTGTAATCAACAAAGATTCGTTTATTATGGAATAATTTTTTCTTGCGAAATTTATAGGCTGCCCCTATTAAGATACCTTCACCAGGTGTTGGGTTGGGCATACCACCCGGTAGATCAGGGAACTCTGGCGATATATATGGGGCAAATAATTCACGCATTACATTATCGGTAAACTCTTTTACAAGATCATCTACCATTTGTTTTGCAGCGTCATCCGTAACTTGGGAAAGTAGGTCTACCTCAATGTCTCCATCTTCTATGAGCTTCTCTTTAATAAATTCAAATTCGGCTTTAGCAGACACCGTAAGTTCACCATATTTTACCGCAGCTCCAGCGGCAATAGCGTGAGAAACTTTCTGGTGACATCTATCCAAATCTGCGCTTATAGTCATTTCTACCGCTGGTCTAATTGCTGAAAACTCTAGTGTATATAGGATACCTGCGACAGATGATCGGTCTCCTTTGAGTGTGCTGGCAAGTAGAGCTGCTCCTTTGCGATCCAGGCGTACATTAAAAACTGCCTTGAGGGCACCTCCAGAAAGTGAGGGCTTTTTAGAACCTATGATACTCTCCACAAAAGAGTCTTCATCAATCTCCTCTTCACCTTGAGTGGTTGCATCTAAAACGATGAGATCAATCGCTCCATCCTTCCACTGCGGTGGTGAAAAGAAAAAGTCTTCATCCAGCCCGTGTCTATCTATGAGGATATCCCTCGCTTCTTCTAAAAAAATTTCCTGAGCAGTACATTGGACCCCTATAGACATTAGGGCTCCAGAAGACTTCTCGAGTTCTTCTACCCCTCCTTTGATAGCAACACCTTCCTTAAATATCTGTAAGAAGAAATCAAAAGTATCCGTACCTGCAACTGGTGTAAGACCCACCTCACTGGGCAAAAAATAAACCGTTTTGTTACTTTCGTGATCGCCATAAAAAATAATATTTTTATGAACTCCATAAGGCTTTGATAGATCTAACATAATTACCAAATATTATCAGGAATATGAATTTCGACGTGATCGTTATTTGTTGTAATCCATTTGGATTTGTAGCGATCCCCACTGTTGCTCCGTACTTTGATCCTATAAGAGAATTCCAATTTTGAAGTATCGGGCATTGGGTGAACAAACTTTACTATTTCTCCCAAAGCTTCAAAAACGAGTGTATCACCATCGTCAGAGCTAATATCGATAGCGTTCCCTTTATCCACATAACGCACAGTAATGGCAATTTCCTTAATATCAAATTCTTTGATATCTGGGGCTGTCACGAGCTCAAAAACAAGCAATCTTTCGGCTCTTACTTCATCTTTTATAATGAGAATTGTACCTTGATGTTCCGTCCAGGCACTTCGTAACATAGTTGCGTTATGGTCTATGACCGTACTTCGATATTCTAATTTGTCTTTGGGCGTTTCCAGACTAGTTACAGCGTTAAATATCTGGCTCGTGTGGTCTTTTGTAAAGCTTCTTTTTTCAGTAATATATTGCTTTCGCGAAAGATCAAAAACTCTAATTTCAGTCAAAATTTTGAAAGTCTTTTCCCAATCTGCTTTTGTTATGAGATCGACAGACCATTTGTTCTCAAATGGATTGGGTATAAAAAAACTAAAATCTTTATGATCTGGATAGGATACCACAAAGTCTTGCGCACCTTTTAGATAATAGATGACCTCAATATTAATACTTACTGGATGTAAGTTACTGTGCAAAAGAGATAATTTACATACATCGGGAGCGTCTTTTTCCTCCTTTTTAAGTAGAAAAGTCTCACTCATAATAACTTCATCATTGTCTTTTCGAGAAGCAGTTACCGTCGCTTCAATGAGGTGTGAGTGGTCAAAAATGGATAAATCATCAGTAGCGATCGTAATGTGAGTGTGTTCAAAATAATCTGCAGGATTAAAATAGATATATTCGGTATTTGTATGAATCCAATCGACCTCCAATAGAGGCGGAAGTCCAGTATCCTCATTATTGAGGTAAATTGTAGTTTTGTATCTGTAATTATAATCATCAGCGGTTTTTCGGTTAAATGTGAATATGGATTGCAATGTATCCTTCTCACTGTAAATAAAAGTGTGTGTCTGCTCTCGCTTGCCGGTTGTAAGATTAATTACTTCACAATAGATTTTAATGGACTTGATATTTTTAATAGTAGTCACATCAGATGCAATATCAAAGGTCACTGTTTCTTTACGGAATGGGAGGTGGTCCAGACGAATCCATTTGAGATGATCTTGCAAGCCCCCTATATCTCTTATCATAGAAGAAAGCAATGCCTGTGGGTAATATGGATACTTTTTTACTTTACGCTCACTGAGGTTTACAACGAGTTCCGTACTTTGTATTTCTGTATCATTTCTTAAAATATAGTGGGAGCCGGGTATTAAGGTCGAATGGATCATTCCAAGTCCCTGTGCAATTCGATTTTCAATTTTCTTGCTAGCACTAAGAGGAGGAACGGAGGGTTTGAACAGCCGCTTGATTGCTTCTGTCTTAAGTTCATTAAGGAGAGCTTTTGAAGCATATTCTCGAACATCTGGATCGAGTTCTTCTATTTCCATCTCTACCAGACTGCTTTCCTTAAGGTCATCTAGTGTATTGCTGATTTCATTTCTATAAAAAATAAAATTCTTCACTTTCATACTTTCAAAATGCTCATAGATACGTTCCCACTTCACACGCATTTTTGCCCGAAATGTAGGAGCTACTCCTAACATATTTAGTTCATAATACACATAGCCTGCTACCATATCGTCATTTAGAGCGGCAACAAGACGTTTTGCATCGGGACCACTTGTTTTCATCACGAGAGCCGCTCGATTATCCCCAAAAATGGATGGAGAGTTTCCCGAACTCACATACCAATTTTTAGGATCTGGTGTTTCTCCGGCGGCCGCTATGATCATATATACTTTACCATCTGTCACTGTTGCCGGCAACAAACGCTTTGCATTCTTTTTCCATTGTTCCTTAATTTCCTTACGCGCTATTTCGAGTGATTCATCAGAAACTTTTAAAGAAACTTCTAGGGATAAACTCGTGTCCATCACGTCTTCCAAATTTTCTCCAGCACTATTTTCTGGCAAAATGGTATAGGCATTTATAGATGGTCCAGTGGGTCGCTGTACAATGGATGGTTGCACATTAGTATAATAAAAGGTCTCTTTATCTACATCATCTTGAAAGATTGTTAGATTCCCTACATCCATAAATGGTGGTTTATAACTAAGCATAAGGCTAGGTGTTTAAAGGCTTTACAATAATATTATTACCTCTACCCTCGATTCCTTTTTTTGCAATTTCCTCACCTATCTCCGTATAGAGTGTTAGGTCATAAGTAAAACTATCACTCATAGCGTTTGATCTTGGTATGTACCAATGGATAAGCTGAGCTCCGCTAGTTGCATTCAAAAAAAATTGTTGGTTTATCTTTTGATCGTTGTGTTCATAATGCATATCTAAAAGAGCATTTGTGTACGTTGTTCCTAGCTTCAACCTACTCACATCTATAATGACTTTCTGTATGGGCAATACGAGATTTGTATCACCCTTGAGCGCAATCCAATCGCTTTTTGCAAATAAATTATCTCCTGTGAGCTTATAACGATATTTAAAATCCTGTTTGGTCTTGTCAAGCACAACAAGTTTTGCTTTACTCGCTTCCCAATCATCTTCCGCAAGTAGTTCGGTGGTGGCTTCACTGGTAAAATCTTTCTGGCTATCCTCGTACTTAAACTCTACAGAAACTCGTTTAAGACTTGGATCTGGAGACAATCCCAATTCTACATTGATATCTAAAGCGTCTTTATAAGGATTCTCTGTAGTTACTTCTTCTATTTGATTTTCGCCGAAATAGATTTTTTTAGGAGGCATATCAATAACTTTATCATTTTTTGCAAAATATTTTATTTGAAAATCTACGGGAGCGTCTATGGTTTTATAGATTGCTCTCTTGAAAGTTTTGCCCTCTGCTTCTTCAGGAGTAAATACAATAGTAGATGTAAAATGATCTGGATCATCTGGACTTTTATAGTTTAGGGCCACCTCAATAGCCGAGATCCTATTATCTCCTGTTAATGAATTAATTGTAGGATGCGCCTTGAACTTGGCCTCCATCATCCCTAATTTTCCTATAACCACATTTATAGAACCATTAGTTTCTTTAGTGGGTATTACAAGAGGTTCAGTAACTCCCTTAAAGTATACCTCTGCGCTATAGCTTACGATTCCATCGTCATTCTCGGGTCTTCTAAAGAACCAAGTTTTATCTTCCATCCCTTTTTTAAATAAAAAAGAAGCACTTTCATCGGCAGCTGGATATCTAGTCGTCACTTTGACAGTAGATACATTAGGTGCTTCTTCCCAAGGTGCATCCACCCGTATAGGGATAGAGATCGTCCCCACAATATCCTCTGAGAGATCTACAAGTTTTGTGATATTTCTCTTTTTTTCCTCTGGGACATCTTCCAGGAAATTCATTATCGTTGCTTGTGGTGACATTTTCCATTTTACAACATCGCGTTGTGTAAAGCGCAATTCTACAAAGGAACTTATTTCTTCTTTCATCAATTCGATCATCGAAGTCTTTCGTTCTTCCTCTGTCATTCCGTGTATTCGGGACTTGATGATTTCTTTGACTTTCTCTTCTATAAGTTTAATAGCCATTGTACGCAATTGACTTACGTGCTCATCTGAGATTTCGGTTGATCCTTTTTTAATTTCGATGTTTACAAGCCCTTCTTCACTCAGGTTTTCTACAACACTGGAAACATCTATGCGTTCTACATCTGCATCCTTACATCCTTTATCAACATTTTTCCATACGCGATCCACTTTACGTTGTATTTCGGATTTTTGGGTAGAACCTGCCCAAGCTCTAATCTCAAGACTTGGCAATCGCATCAGGAATTCTAGCGTATACCGTGCGCTAATGGCTTTATCTCCCTGTCGAAGTGCATTGTACCAAATTGCCGCTCCTTCGTGGCTCAGTCTAAGCGCAAAGGCGGCATTATTGTCACCTACAAGGCTCGCAGGCCCACCTGCGGAAGAATATTTTACTAAATCTCCGTCCTTTTCTTCCAGAAGATCTACGGTACCGCTCGTAAACTGTAAGGCTCCAAAGACAACCTCACCCACGGGAGGTACATCTGGGTCTTGAGCGTGCTTTTCTCCCCTAGCCTTTGCTATAAGTCCCAGGCGTTCTCGCTCTAATTTGAGAATAGCCCGACGTCGTTCTTTTTGAATCCCGAGACTCTTGATCTTTTGAGCCGCCTTCTTCTTTTCTTCTTCTGAGATAGCAAGGTCGATATCAAAATTGATATAACCCCCAGCTAATCCCGCGGTAGCTTCATTAGAACCATCAGCTTTATCGGTCCAAAAAAGTCCATTGAAGACTGGAGTATCACCATCCATACGGATCTGCGGTACAGATTTGGCCAAATAATAGAGGTTAGGATCTATATCATCTGGATAAGCGACGATGTCATCAAGAACGGGCATTTGTGGTAGCGTTGTCATAATAGTTTGATTTAAATGTTGGGATAAACAAGAAGTTCATCGATACTCTCATTTTGTGACGTGATCCATTCGTCAGATTCCTCTGGCTTGCTTGCCGTAATGTTTATTATCTGATATGAATAGCTCCGGTTTTTTGTATTGCTGGTATTGAGGAGTTGTGAGGCAGATCTTGACATTTGTAGGATTTCCTTGGGATTATCCATATTGAGTATAACAGAACGTACGGGTTCCCCTTCCACCTTGATAAGCACCTGTATCCCAGCAATATGTGCATAGGGTAAAAGAGCCTCTTCTGTCCAACTTTCTGCTTGAGAATAGATGGGGCAATTAATCTCAAGATTCCAAATATCACGCTCACCAGTTGCTCTATCGATTACAGACGCCATAATCCTTTCGGGATCTATGAGTGCTTGAACTCCGAAAGGTTCACAGATAAGATCTGTCCAGATCTTTCCTGTCTTTAAGTCCTGTCTATCGTCTTCATTATCAAGATTAATCGACAAGGCTGTTTTTCCAGCCAGCTGTATGGGCCATTGGTCAATGGGTATCTCTGTCTTTAATTCACTATCTACATCGTGAATTACATTTTCTAACTTAGAGAGTACCGTGAGCTCCACTCCTTCAATGTCTACTGGAAAATCTGTTTTATTAAATAACTCAAAGCCAGTAATTAGTGTGATACCCCCAAACTCTTTATCTATTTTATCTATAGCGAGTGGAATATTTTCGAGCTTCCGCAAATTAAGCTCTACATCAATAGGGTTACTTTTGTTAATGACCGTAAGACCCTCTATTTCTTCTTCTAAATCAAAAATGATCTTACCTACAGAAATACCTGCTCCTAACATTTCTTTTTTAAAGTGGTCGAAGGATTCTAAGGAATGATCTGCCTCTATGTAGAAACCCGTAGTGGGATCAATTTCCGAAAGACTTTCTGTAAATTTTTCTTGGTAAAGGTTCTCTCCCTGCAAGAGATGCTGCGAGAGTTTAAATTGAACATTTTTATACCCCTTTAGGACCAGATTCTTTACGTATTTCAATTGATATTTTGAGTCTAGATCGCTCATCAGATCTTTTTTTGCCCTTGGATGGAAATAAGGAACCATAAAAAAAGATGCTCTAATGCGCAATTCTTCCCCCCCAGTGTCTTTTGATTTTTTATATAAATTGAGCTGTATTCTAGGCTCACCCGTAACGGTATCTACCCCTATACGATACACTTGTGGTAAAAAAAATACTTGATTGGGATCATTCGTTAATCTAAAATGGTATGTATGAAGCTCATTATCCGAATCAGATTTTTTTGAACCTTTCTCCCATTTATAATTTGCTGCAATTAGATCGTCGAAGAAGCCTTGGAAGACAGTCGTATCATCTTTACTATATCCTTTAGAGATTATGGTTGCTTTGAGCTCAAATTTTTGCGGTTTCGTTGCTTTTAAGCTACGATCTCTAATAGGAGCTGCCTTGATAATTTTAGCGTCAAAGTGAACATCTGTACGTAATTTTGGTTTAAATAAATTGATCATTTTTAATGGAGCAGCCTTCTTACGCTTCAGATAGATCATTCCTGGATTTGGCCGGCCGATATAACACGTAGTATCAAAACCGTACTTTTTAATCGCCTCAAAGGCCTGTTGCGCTTGATCTCTGTTATTCCCAAAAGCATATAAGGCGTGATTGCCGTCCACAATTGTCCAGTTTGCATTTATATTTTTTATCCTGAGGTTCTTAGGATTGAATCCTATTGCATCTTCTCCTCCCATTGTACCTATCGGTGCCCTATTACCCGAAAGGAAAAAGAAAAAATCAGGAGAAATCCGACAGATATGGTTCATTCTATAATGTCCTATAGTTTTGACTGCCTTTGTGGCATCTCGAGGATTTCGAAATCTCAAGAAAACTTGTTTATCTAGATAAACACTAGTCCCACGTACTCGTAGGTGTAATGGATTAAATGCTTTAGGTTCTAGTTGAGGAGACTTCGGCCTAGGATCATGCGGCTCCTTTGGTGGGTTTTGAGGTTCTATTTGCCACCAGATTTCTGCGGTAATATTAAATTGGGCTAATGTATTCACCTCTGTAAGGGCATTTAATATTGCTTTCTTATCGGTATCATCTACAAGTGTATGAGCATATATATGCCTAGAAACGTTTACTTTATTTACAGCTACACTTTTTACAATTCGTAAAGGGATACTGATATCGTTACCCTCCTTAGAATAGGAAAAGAATATTTCTACTTTTCTATAATCCATTGGGAGCACATCAATTTCATCTCTAAAAACCTCCACGATTATATTTAAATGAAGCTTCCCATCATCTTTAGAAAATCGCAGTCCCTGCTGACCTGGAATAGTGCTGCTTCCTTCTGGTAACAATCTAAAATGTGGTAGCGCAAACTTCTTACCCTTATAGGTATATACAGCGTCACCAGTAAGTGGCTCGTGTAATGTAACCGTCGCTTTCTGGGCAACAGTCATCTTTGAAAATAGCTTGTAGTTCTTAGGGTCTATTTTGAGCGACAGACTTTGCGGAGTAAAGGTGGCTCTTTGCATTTTTGATATTACTGGATCTGGCATAATTAAGACTTTTAGCTGTTTTGATATGAGTATTGTCGCTTTCGCGAAAGCATATTCCCAACCCCACCATTAGGAAATGGAGTAATTGAATTTGTTATAGCATATTGAATGCTAGTAAATTAGAAATAACCTATTCTCTTATTTTAGAATGCAAATCGTGAAAAATGAAATCGCAATAATGATTTTATAATGTTCCGTTTTCTAAATTTTTAAGACTCTGGTTGCGGCGGAATCTCAGGTTCTGTTGTTGGATTTATAGGTTCATCTTTGGGCACTTCCGGATTACTTTCTGGGTCCATTAAAATGACTACGCTATCTTTTACGGGATCTAGCGGTACATCCATCACCTTCCCATTGCCCGAAAATTTGAGATTACATTCGAATGTTGGAGTTCCGGGAGTAAATGCATAAATATCAAACGTTTGTAGAAACTCTTCAGGACTCAAGCGTACCATTCCCTCGTGCTCGTAGTTATTTTCCTGGTCTTCATACCTCACTTTTGCATACACTGTTCTCCATTTTCCCCAATCCAGTTCTCCTCCATCTATTGTAAGGGATTTTTTGTATCGCTTGAGATCTATAGGAGGAATGTCCTCATCACTTTCTGCCTCCTTCCAAGGCGAGGTCACTACAAGTCCATCTATATATTGAACAAAATACCTGTACTGAAAGGTGCGTATACCATTCTCCCGAAGGCGCATACTCCAATTCCAAGTTTCTGGTGCCGTAAACCAATGCGAGAATTCTTCAGAAATTTGATTTTGCTCATCTTTATAAAGTATCTCAACCTTTGCAGTAGTTACAGTGTTTGTATCCATCAAAACGTCAAAGGATGCTTTTACTCTTCCTACTAAAATGTCATCTATGTTGAGTTCTTCTCTACTGTCTATCTTAAATTCGGTCTCGCTCTCCGTACCGTCTTGATAAATGTATTTAACTTTATATCGATATTTTCTGTCCTCGTGACCGTACATAAAGCAATTCCAATTCCCTGATAAAGATTCCTGATTGAGACGTATTTGCTTTCGTGTGTCTGGCTTGTCTGGCTGTGGGGGGTATTCCATACTAACTATCACATCGGTAACCTGTTCCCAGTCGATATCACCAGCGGTCACCTTTGTAGTAATAAAACCGAGTTTCCCCCAAGAGATTACTAAGGATCTAGTTGTTTCATTCTTTTTTGAGATGGCTGGGGGTGAATCTGCTGTTCCTTTGTAGGTGATTTTAGCTGTAAAGTCATAGAAATCAATAAGTTCATTTTTCTCATTTCGAGCCATTGAGACTCTAAATGTAAATAACTCTTCGCCTGTTCGAAATGTGAATGACCTTGTGTTTTCACGAACGATTCCAGATTTCGCATCTTTGTGACTATAACTTAGTGTGGCAACAATAGAGTTAATTTTATCTTCTATAAAATTTGCATTTACCGTGACAGGTACTTCGAGCATTTGAATTTCTGGACTACTCACATCAATACGTCGTACCGCTGCCTTACGCTCGCTATCTGTAAACTGGGCCATCAAAGAAGCACTAGGACCAATATCAAATTCTATCGTAGAGTTCTTCTTAAAATGAAAGTAGATACTAGAAATTTTAGTTTTATCTATTTTATTATTGAAATAATATGACCGATGTTGATCCTTAATCCCAGCTGTTTGTTTGTTTGGACCAGTACCAGAAGGTTGGGGGGTTGAGTTTGTGGTCTGACCATCTTCGCCTGACTCATCTGGGGCGTCAGAAATCATAGCAGTTTCAAAAAAGGACTTTATCACTGTTTCAGTTACTAGGTTCAGCATATTTGCCATTAGTGCTTCGTGAGCAGCCTTTGCCTCTGGACTACTGTCTCCCATTCCTGCATTATCATTTACTTCGATCTTTACAACTTTGCGGTCACGCATCGTTTCTACCATACTATGAATTTCATCGCGTGTAATATCTACCCCGCTGTCATAAGTCCAAGATTTTCTAGAAACAGTTACACCCGCTATTTTACGTACACGCGTTTTCTTTCCCTGCTTTACGTCTCGAATAAATGTATCATTCTCAGTCTGTAGAAATTCGTAAATCTGTCTGGAGTTTGCACTTACCTTAATCTCCATATTTGCTATATAACCTACAATCTTAGCATTGTAACGGACAATGGCTTGTAAATGGGTTTTTTCTGTTTTTCCTTTTTTATCTTGAAACCCTTGTGATAGAGCGTCATACATAAGCTGTGAGCCCTCAATCCCGTAGGTTGCATATAAGGACGCCGAATTCCAACTTACGTTTGAGCCAGCAACCTGATCGCTGGCGCTCTTTGTAAATGTATCTCCTAAGCCTTTAAGGACTTCAAGAACAACCGTAGTATCCTTAAAATGAGGTGCTGCAATTTTGGGAACTAACTTCTTTTGGGTTGCTTTTCGTTTATGTCTCTTATAGTAGCGCCTTACAACGAGATGATTTTTATCGTTGAGCATTTTTGTGAGATAGGCAAGCGCCTTTTTTTCTTCGTTTGGGGTTGGCGCCAAATCAACCGTCAATAACAGCTGACCTAGTTGAGTCTCTACGAGATCTTTGTTTTCGCTACTGGCATAAGCAATCTCAGCATTACGCTCAATAAAATTATACGTCATCGCTGGTTTTCCTTCATCATCTCGGCGAAGCTTAACAATAGAAGAAACAGCGTATACAACATCTTCTTTAATGTGATCTCTATAAAAATCTATGCCTGAAATCCCAGGAATTGTAAATTTGTCTGTAATTGATAACATAATAAAAAGTTTTAGAGTTAGTTCACTGTCGTTACATTTAGCATTAAAAGTGATGGATTAGATGGAGAGCTATTAGGGCCCACGATAAAGCTAAGAGCCTCTTGACTACCGTCTGTAGTAAAAATTATCGCATCTGCATTAAGAGAAGCTGTAATAGGAACATCAGGAAGAATTACTACTCCATCTATGGTCCCTTTTTTTAGAAAAATAGTTTCTGAGCCAGGTCGTGCAGGATCATTGCTGGTTACTGTTACTTGAATAGCTGCAATCCTTCCATTAAATGTTGCCTCTCCAAGTAGTGTGGAAATTTGAACGGTACGGAAACCACTATTATCAAGATTTATTACAGGCTCTGCAACATCATAGCTGATTTCTGGACCTTCAAAGAGTCTTCCATCCTCAAGGACAAAACGGCTTTTCCCTACCCAAGTACGAGGATCATTTTCTTCTACTAATACCGCAAATGCAGTTTGATTTTGCTCCGATGTGAGATTGAGAGTAGTCCTTTTTACATCGTTATCTGCCCCTGTATATACTACGTCAACAAGAGTTTGTTTTACTAAGCCTGGAGGGGTGGCTAGAGAAGGCTTAATAGTAAAGATTTGAGAAGATGGCTTATCTACCACTACTTGAGAATCTTTGATATTCTCTCGCTCTACCGTAAGTTTTTCATCTCTAAAGAAGAACTCTTGGCGAGCATAAAAATCGTATTGATTTTCTCGAGGTGGCTGGATGAGATATCGCTTAAGAGCCGCTTGACCACTTTTAAATATAGTAGTTCTACCATTACCTCCTTTTTCTGGTGCTAGAAACACCTGAACGGATTGGATAGCATCATCTGCAAATTGTAACGCACCAGGCTGGATTTCTACTGGAATGAGTGGAGAATGTGTATCCATTGTAATACTGAGATCTCTCTTTGTTTCATCTAGAAATACCTGTGACGTTATTTTGGTCTCAGGGGTGCCAATAATAGTCCCATCATCGTGTATGAATTCTACCACGTAATCATAAGAGAGTGTACGATATTGGTCTACAAAAAATTTGATTTTTTCAGTATTTGCTTCTTTTGTTAATGTGAGACTGTGCTCGTGTACTCTCTGTGATCTGTCTCCTTCATTTCCTTTATAACCGTAAGAAATATGTATCAAAACTTCGCGTACGGCATTTGCATCAAAATCAAAACTGGCCCGAACCTGTATTTCTATCTGTTTAAAAATATCATCGTTCAATCGAACGAGCTGCAGTTGCTTTTCAGGGTCAAAGTCTGTACCTGCGAGCGTTAAAGCTCCATTAGGATAGTATTTGAATTTTTTTGCTTCAGCTTTAGTAAACAAAAATTTACGCTTGATTTGTTGGGTAATTTCTCGTCTTCTAAGTGTATAACCTACGTTGATATCGACGCCAAGTGCATTTTCGGTTTCTCCAGTTTCTGTCTCCTCTTCAGAGGCTTCATCTTCTTCATTTGTATCGCCATTAGTGTTTCCTTCAGGTGCACTAGGAGGAGTAACAACAGAAGGTGGAGCATCATCACCATCATTCTCTTCCGGAGGAACTACGGCAGGGGTTTCACTTTCATTATTCTCGGCGCTTCCGCCGCCGGTATCTTCATCTTCTGTTTCATTTGATGGCCTGTCGTGCTCAGAATCTGTTCCATCTACACCACCATCTTCAGCATTTTCACCATCGCCGTCATCACTGTTTTCATCGTTGTCGTCAGAATTATCAGTATGATCCTCTGTTTCTTCATCAGAAGGTGGATCCTCACGCTCATCACCGTCACCATCGGCATCCTCTTCTTCACGTCTCAGACGACTGGCTACTGCCTCATTCATTGCAGCGCTATAATCTTCGGTAGGAATTGCAGTTGCTTGGAAAAGGGTAGGGCCCATTAACTCTTTGACTAGTTTGATGCCAGTGGGATCATTTGCCAGAATATTGGAATCTGCAGCTCCGTCTGTATAGACCACTTGTTTTACCGTAATAGAACCATCACTCATAAGCTCACGGATCATTACATCTATATCTGCACTAGCTGCTATTTTAATATTATCATTCTCTAAGGAAGCGTCAAGATTAAAGGTATGATTCCAAAAATCTTCTGTTGCCTTAAAATCAACTGTGATTTCAAGGTTATATGCTTTCATAATTCCGTAGTAATCCAATTCATAACAGACTGCCACTTGCGTTTGACCCTCTGCTTTTAAGAGGTTCCACATAATCTGGGCTGGAGTATTGCTCAAGCGTGTAGAAAAAACGGCTGTTTGCTTTAGTTGTAAGGATGGTTTTGCAGAGCCCGCAATAGCTATTTTAAAATCTTCGGTATTTGCATCATCGCTTCCATCACTACTAAACATTACTAGTTTTACTGAACCATCATTAAAAGGTACCATAGAAAGATTTACGTCATCTCCGTGTTTTGACTTTAACTCTTCGCGTATAGATGCTAGTTTTGATTCTGAAGGGCCAAGCTCTACCTGTAGGGTCAGAAACCCACCCACCCGAGATTCGTCATTACTAAAGTCTGGACTGGATCCTTCTACTACCTCATCATCTGTGTAGACTACGTACTGAACTCCCTTGCCATTATCTGCGATTTTTGCTTTCTCTTGTGGGAGACAATAAAAACCCTTAGGATCTGTGTAGTCCTGATAAACCACGCATCCTTGTATGACCTCTTGTTTTTCGGAATTTAACATAACTCTATAGATTAATTTGTAGTAGTTAATGGTGCTCGTAATCGTCTCATAGTTTCGGGAGTAGCGCATCCATAAGCAAGACCTCCATAACAATCCTTTTCAAAAGCAATTAGTGCTCTTGCCGTCCCCGGACCAAAATCACCATCTATGGATCCCGTGTAATATGTCTGACCAGAACGGCTGTTGCGTATGGTGCTTAGTTGCCTTTGAAGGTTTTCAACACTAGCTCCAGAAGAGCCATATCGTAATTTGAATAAATTGGGATCGGACGTTGTAGCCTGCTCAATTTGATGGATATCTAGACTGTCTAACATAAGATATTTGAAATCAGTCTGGTCTGGAGCGTGGGTGTCATAGGCGTTTTTCACGAAAGTGTCCCAAGCATTCCAATCCCCATTAGTTTGACCACTAGGCAGATGTGCTAATGGCGCCCCTACGATTACTTGGCAACCGTAGCTACTATAGTAATCCTGCATACAGAATGAGGCAGAATAATCTTGCCCTCTTATAGCTCTTACTCGTGTGGTTCTGGGATTATTACGAGCGCAATGTATGTTATCACCAGGATTCCCCACAGCAATCGTTGCACTGGGTCCATAGTTGATTACTGGCTGCCCATTACTCATAGTATAATTCGCCCTTCTTAAAACTATAGGACTCACGAGCCTAAGTGCTCGGTGAGGTTGAAAACCGGTATTACTCAAAGGATGTTGTCCTTTTCTATAAGTATATAAACCTGGTCGCATACAATTGAATTGATGACTGCGCTTCCTATTACGCTGTATTACCTTGAGATTAGGAACTGTGCTGCCTGGAAACACGGCCACTTTTCTTTCTGCTGGTAACCACTGACCTATTACACAACGTGGATAGTAATAATTTACACCGACTCTTTGTAATATGTGCCGATCCTCAAATCGTGTATGACTACTATAGTCTAATATAGACTGATTAGCAGCTCCTGGAAGTGCACCACGAATCCCGAAAATGATCATTTTATCCTCAAGACTATTTATAGACATATGATTGAAGTCCAAGGTCCTTCTGAGTACTCTATCTGATATTTCAAAATTATACTGTGACATAGGAGTCTATTTAAAGGGTTGATAATTTTTTAAGGAGTGCGCTTCTTGTGTCCTTGTTAAAAACACCATTTATAGTAAGATTAGACTGTGTGGACTGAAATAGCTTAAGTGCCCCTTCTGTTTTGACACCAAAAATCCCATCTGAAGTTCCTGGTGCAAAACCACAAAGTTTTAGCGCATCTTGAAGGTCAGCTACCTCATTACCAGAATTACCTTTTTTTAATACTTTAGTACTTAGCTTTTTTTTTGAATTAGGTCTTAGCCTTCTGAATCCGAGTAATTGATCTACCCCATAGGCAGACTGGCTCACTTGATCATTTTGATTGCCTCCCAATACATATACTCTCGTATGATCCTGTGAATAGCCCATAAAAAGACCTACGTGACCTTTATAGGAATCAATACTGCCACGCCAAAAAATTACGACGTCTCCAGGTTCTGGCTGGGTTACTGGTAGTCCTACGTTGAGCCAAGATCTAGCATTTCCTAATTTTGAAGATTCTAAATCAGCTTTTTGAGCCACCCAATTCATAAAAAAACTACACCAAGGAGTTTCATCATCATTGATATAAGAAAACCCTGCCTCCTTTGCATAGTTTACAATGCGCTGATTATGTGTAAGTCCTGGGATTTCCTTTGTTCCTATTTCTCTGGTCGCGATGTCTATAAGTGCTCTCATAGTAAAAAAATTTCATTTACGATTCTGTTTGAATTGTTCCTTGTTCATCCAATTGCAATACTTTAGAACTCTCAAGTAAAATTAGCAGTGAAGTGAGAAGCTGAAGATCAAGAGTGATATTCAAAAAACCCCCTCGATTAATGAATGGTTTTTTATCGCTTTTAAGAGAGGTTTTGTACTTAAATTTTATATCTGCAATAGGTTTTTCACTATTATCTAGATTCTTGAATTCGGTTCCTAGAATTCTCAAACTAATATGCTCACCGAACATTGAGAAGGTGTAATTAGTTATTTTTGCTGGATACTGTATAACGGTTGACATATCAAAGAGATTCAATGTTAAAATAAATACAAAAGAGTACAACCCAAATTTAACTCATTCATTATCAATATACTACGGTCATTAAACTTTAACTTCAAGGAGGTAAATAACTATGATTTTGAGGGGTAAATACCCTAAACTCTTTAAGAAAAAGATTACAGATTACTCATTTGAGTGGTAAGGACTAAAGAATTATATTAAATCGTTCTGCTATAAAAACTCTACTCAAACACTTTCAATAAGAGCTAATTCGCGCTTTATTTTTCATAGTAGGTAGAACAAATCCCATTGTGTAATTTTCCAAAAACTCAGATTCAGGGATTAGCATAACTGCCTATTTTAAATTACTACTCAAGAAAATATAAAGCGCCTTCATTCTTCTTAATACAGTCTAGAGTATTATCCCTTTAATGAATCTATGGATTATCTTGAGCATATGGGGAAATCCTAGCGGGCGTTCCTATAATAGTGGTATCCAGCATCTTTTTAGATAGACTATTAGATTACTTGTCTAATCAGTAGTAGGTGTCTTTAGTTATCGCTACGGCAAATATGGGTTTTGAACTAAGACCTGTACATTAAATTATAAAGTGGGAAATGACCAGCTCACATCCTGATGTAGAATGGCAAATAATGATTCAAATTGTAAATGGTAATTTGCCTTTTCTTTGAAAGTAAGATAGCTGGAGCAAACATTTTAATATTTAGTAGCAAAGACAATTATACTCCAATAGGTCAGAGTTAGATAGAATAAATAAATTGAGCTTCGCAAACCGTCCTTATATTGTAATAAAGTATCAAATAGTAGAGAGGTAAGGTTTTTTTATAAAGCTATTGATTGCAGTGCTGCTAAGTAAGAGGAAAAACATAAAAGATCAGTTTAAAATTTTCTTGGGAAAATGCTCATTTCTTTATAAATGATGTCATCCACATTAACAAATGTTATGTAAAAATCTATGACTTAAAATTAACTATCAGAAGTATGGTCATAAAATCGAGATAACGGAATCAACAAAACTTAACCCTTCATTTTTAGATAATCCTTAGAATATGGCTATTGCATATAAGCTTCAAAATAATGTTAATAAGAATCAAATAATTATTCAGATTTTAAATCATTGTTGGCTAACGAGTGAAAGGGTGGCAATCATAGTATTTTTAACCCTGAATCAAGCTATACAACTCTTTTCACTGTCTCAATGACAAGTTGCCCTTATAAACTCGATCGCTAAAATTGCGCGAACTGCTTAGAATAGATATGACCTTAAAGAAATTATTAGAATCAGTACTTTGATTGATTTTATGACGAACTTTTGAATTAAAATTTATAGCAAACTGTCTGAGATATATAGATATAGCTGCTCCCCTAGGTAGACTAAAAGGATAACGCATACTAATAGCAACCACCTTTTTGGAGAGAATGAAAACTGGTGATCATTTACGTTCCGCTTATTAAATAAGAAATTTATTAAAAAGAAGGTCACTACAGTGATAAGCGAGGCGATAAGACCTGCTACATAAATGTAAAAACTACTCGCCCAGTTTACCCCATCTGTACTGAAAAACGTAAGAATATATCTACCCCCGATATTGAATAAAGCGATAAGCCCTGACCATAATAAAATTCTCAAAAAGAGATATAATTTACTTTCTTTCAATTTATTCATTAGTTATCCTTTAAACCCTGGATTGCTGCCAGAGGAAAAACAACTCGTGAGGGCTTCCCGCACGTTATGAGTTGCATCATCAAAAAGTTTTGTATGACTTAGACCGTGGGCGTTCATTGCCAGATATGGAATACTTCCCGGCTTAGGGTTTAAGGAGTCGTTATTCTGATCACTTTCTGTGATTAAATCTGCGTTATAACGCTCTATCAACCTATTATAGGTGGTTAAGTTGCGCCGTACTCTTTTCAACTCTGCGTCTATAGCTCCAGTAGCTATGTACTCAACTTTATTGATGGTTGATGTAATACTCGATACATCCTCAGGATTGATGAATTGACTAATAAGTCTCATTAAGATTTTCTTTAACGAGTCATCATTATTCTTAATCATCTCATCTTCTATCCCTTTTGCAAAACTTTCAAAAGCCGATTTTTTATTTCGCTTATCATAAATATCTAGATCAGTGATATTGAAATCCTGGATGGCAAACATATCTTTTACCTGATCCTTTGGGGACCAAGAAGTATCATCTATTTTTAAGATAAGTCCATTTTCCTCTTCTGTAAAAATAGTATCCAAAAGATTCAATAGGTAGCTATCACATTCATCAGTTTCTATATGAATAATTCTATTTATAAGAGCAATAAAAGGCGCAAGGGCGAGATCTTCTAAGAACTCTGATCTCCCATACCCGCCACTTCTATTTTGAGCATTTGCAAGGAATCTATTTTTACGAGTTCCCACTTCGCCTAGTAGCGCATTCATAATGCCTAAGAATTCTCTTTTTTCTGGAGCAACTACTGCACCCTCTCCGATAAAGGTGATGTTACTGACAATGACTACAATAATTTTCTCAAACTCCTCCAAAAGATCGTGGGTAAGTTGCCACATTGCCGGACCTTCCGTATGGTTATTTATTACGATATCTGTAAGGTGATCGAAAGAGCTCTTATCCATATCCCTGATGGCCTCTATAGCTTTATCTATCTTATCCTTATCCTTAAAGTTACCGATGATGTATTCTAAATTTTTAAGAGTGAAGTCTGCTACAAAACGCTGTGTAATATCGTATTCATTATACACATTGATAATTTTACAATCTGCGTGCAATTTCTCGTGATTGAGCTGGTGTTGTTCCTTAAAAAAGGGTGTCGATAAATAGGTGATGCTTTTTACTTTCCAGTTTCTAGGGAAATCTGGGTTTTCTGTGATATGATTTGTAAATTGATTTATTACATTTCCTCCGTGTGAGTGACCTATAAGATGGAGGTGGATCTCTTTATGTGTCCAGTTTGAATACACCCTCAACAATAAATCTAATAGTCGCTCTGCGGCCTCGTTACGATCTTCTGTATTGTTATCCCCAGACCAGCTAAAAAACGTATCCTCCACGTGAAGATCGAGGTATTGAGGTTTGAGGTCTTTCACATCTTCCCAAAAATTATTAGCACCTCTCCAGTAATCTTTATTAGCTTGATGTTTGAGCCCGGTGGTGTTGATGGGATCTGTAGTTCCCGCCACAAACTGAATGATATCTTTAGGAGGCTTTATAGTGGCACTAACTGTTTTTGTTATGCCATCCTCAAATTGTAATCTAAATTTATTTCCCATAGACTTAGTTTTGAGATTGTGGGCTTATCACTTCTAGTTCTATCTTTTCCTGATCGCTACTAATTACATAATCCTTCAACACATCATTTTCCAAGACTGTGCCTTGATATAGAAAATCGTGCGTTTTATCTTCAAGATATATAGTGAGCTTATCATCTATCCTGTTCTTAGTTTCAATATTTAAGAAAATTTTGTCTCCTACCTCATATTCATCTACCTCTTCATCATCAACATTCGTTAGATAATACCTAGTAACTTCTTTTTCACCAGTGTCTAGGGTCGTTGTTTCAACATTGCTTATAGGAAAAGTGGTTCTCCAGTATGCAGAATAAACTCCAGAAGATGTGGAGTCTTCAAACCCTGCTGCTTTAATCTCGAGATCCTCATACATAGGTCGATCACCATTAGAAGAAAAATGGTTATCAAATGATATAAGATGAGCGTCGTGCAGGGTTATTTTTCGGGTGCTGCCACTTCCTAGGATATTAGGCAATATATGAAGTTCGAGTTGCTTGGGTTGGTCTGGAGCAATAGACCATTCTATAAGATCTAGATCCTTCCTTGTTTCTATCTTAAGCTTTAGACCTGTAAAGATGGTTTTATGGGAAGGTCTTCCTGTTACATCTGCTTTCTGATCAAAATCAAAGCTAAATTGCAATACGTTAACCTCTTTTTCATCTACAATTAAGACTGCTTTAAAACTCATATGCTCATTTTTGTATACGTACTGTCTTTAGGTTACTAAGATAGGAAGTTATCGAGGTCGTAAAAAATAAATGTACGTATTCTCATTAAATTTCTAATAATCAAATAATTATACATAATTTTTTTAGCTATAGGAGATTATTTTCTATAGAAATCTCTTCAGACATTATTATGGTATCTGTCAATTTTCATCTTCACTATCTGTATCAAAGTATAAAGAAGTACAGGGATTTCTACGCTTTCGCGAAAATTTTAACTGTGGTACACCCAAGAGAATTTTCGCGAAAGCGCACTAAACCTTACTCGCCTTTCTAAATTCCAACATACACTTCCCTTGCCCCGTTATCTTTTCACCTATTGCTGTATGACTTGAGATAGTTAAGATTTTTGTACAAGAACCATTTCAAATCGTGATTGTATGAATTTTTGTAGTGCAATAGCCATAGATAGAGACAAATAAATATTAACTTTCGTTTTTCAGATAAATCAGAAAGCTAACCAACTAACTGTTCTATTGTATGACAGATCAAACCATTTCCGAAAAATTAAAGAACGCCATTCATATATCCCAAGCCATTGCCAAGGAGTATCAAAATCCCGAGTATTCTTCTGCGCATTTATTAAAAGCGCTCTTACATAGGGATGTAGGTATGCTTAAGTATCTTGAAAAAATAGGTCAGGACGCATACTATGTAGAAGAGTGGGCAGAGGTGCGTATAGAAGCACTCGCAAAAGCCGCAAAGCTACCAGAAACTATTACGGGAGATAAGAGTATAGATGCAGTGTTTTATGAGGCAGAGAATGTAAAAATAAAAATAGGTGCAGAAACTATAGATGAGTTTTGCATCCTCATTGCATTGAGTACTCCAGGGGTAGGATTTACCTACGAGCAATTGAAGACATTGCCTCTTACGCCCGGTGAACTTATATCTCATATGGCTACTGCAGATACTGTCAACCCTAGCACAAAAGGGAAAAAGTCTAGCGGCTCCGTAAGTGACAAATCGTTAGATATTACGATTCTAGATGAATACTGCACTAACAAAACGGCTCAGGCCATCGCTGGGTCGCTGGATAAAATTTATGGCAGACACTCAGAATTAAAAATGATCGCTGAAATCTTAGGTCGAAAATCAAAACCGAACGTCTTAATCATAGGTGATCCAGGAGTAGGAAAATCTGTCTTACTCAACGGATTTACGTATTTGACACTTTCTGACTCTGTGCCTGATGGTCTTAAAAATGCTCAGATATTTGAATTAGATTTTATAAATCTCATATCTGGGGCGGGCTACAAAGGCGAGATAGAAGATAGATTAAAGAAAGTAGTTGCTGCTGTAAAGCAATATGATAGACCATTATTACTTATAGATGAGATCAATGCCTTAATCAGTAAAGATTCTGGAAACCAAGGTCTAGCAAATATCCTCAAATCTGAGCTCATAAAAGGAGAGCTTACGATCATCGCTACTTCTACAAATGATGCATTTAGAAAGCATATAGAACCAGATCAAGGATTATCAAGACAATTTGAAATAGTGAGGCTAGAAGAGCCTAGCGAAGAGGAAGCATCGCGAATGATAGCAAATACGATATCCTATTACTCAGATCATCATAATCTCGTCATTGATAAAGAATCCATAGACGAGTCTATAAAACTAGCAAAACGATATAATAAAGAACGTAGCCTACCAGACTCTGCTGTTGATCTCATAGACAGAGCGATGTCTTCTACGACCTTTATGATACAAACTTCTGAGGCAGAGTTGGACCTTTTAGATCAGGAACTTACAGCACTTAAAAAAAGTAAGGAAACAGAAGAAGCTGTTCTAAAAGAGCAATTGTGGCTTTATGTACAGATGAAAGACAGATTGAGTTATCTACTTTTTGACGAATTGCCAGATGCGCTTATGTATCAAAATGTGAAAACGGCTAAAGCTGGATTTTCATTATTAGATAAGATTTTAAAAAACCTGCGCAAGATCTCTACTAGAGAAAAAAGTAAGATTTTAAAGAGTGATATCGCATCAACGATTTCAAATAAAACTGGAATTCCTATAGGCAATCTACAAGCAGACGAGAAGGAAAAACTCCTTACGATGGAATCACAGCTGCAAAAGCGGGTTATAGGTCAAGACCACGCGGTAAAGGTGATCACCGAAGCCATTTTAGAGTCTAGAGCGGGACTGAGTAAGGCAGGATTGCCCACTGGGTCTTTTTTCTTTTCTGGTCCTACAGGCACGGGAAAGACAGAACTTGCAAAAGCGCTCGCTGAATTCCTTTTTCAAACCGAAAGTTCCATTATTAGGTTTGATATGTCTGAGTTTAAGGAAGAGCACTCTGCTGCATTATTGTACGGAGCACCTCCGGGCTATGTGGGATATGAAGAAGGAGGATTACTAGTCAATAAAATAAGGCAGAAACCCTATTCTATTGTCCTTTTTGATGAAATAGAAAAAGCACATCCATCTGTATTTGATATTTTCTTGCAGATTTTAGATGAGGGTAAGTTGCACGATAGGTTAGGGAAAGAAGGAGACTTTTCAAATGCCGTCATCCTTTTTACATCTAATATAGGTAGTGACCATATTATCTCTTCATTTGGCAAAGGGATGATTCCTAAATCGAGTGACCTATTAGAGATGATGGGGAATCACTTTAGACCTGAGTTTTTAGGTCGATTAACCGAAATTATACCTTTTGCGCCTATAGCTCTGGAGCACGTCTCTAAGATTTTTAAAATTCAATTAAAAGATTTGCTGGCCGCTTTAAAAAAGCAGGACATCCATCTTTCTATTTCTGAAAAAGCCATTGACTTACTAGCAATGAAAGGATTTACTCCTAAGTATGGGGCAAGACCATTGAGAGGGGTCATTCGTAAAGAACTAAGATCACCGTTGTCCAGAATGATTATTACGGGCAAAGTGAACAAGGGGGATAAAATAATTCTCGATGTCAGCAAAAAAGGGGAATTGGACTGGAAATTTTAAAATTTCTGTGTTAAAGAAAATAATATAAATTATATTTATAACTAAATAACTACCAGAAACACATTAAAAACTATGGATAATACATATGGATTAGGTGGAACCGAAGTTCAGAGTGATGCTAATGAAGCAATACAGGAAATCCCACAAAACAGAACATTATTAGTAGAAAAATTAACTAATGACCAGCCTATAAAGCCCGTAGTTGTGGGAGGTTTAAAAACGGTAGAAGAGGTTTTTGAACACTATGACCCTCAAGTAGAGGTAGATTTTGAAGATAACGATGGTGTTGGGAGTAAGGAGAATTTAAAATTTAATAATCTAGGTGATTTTGGTGCTGCTGGTATCACTAGACAGAGTAAGTTCCTTAAAAACTTGACTACAGAAAAGGATCAGTACATTAAAATCATAAAGCAACTCAAGACCAATAAAATATTAAAAACCGCGCTTACAGATCCTGAAGCCAAGCAAGCACTTATGGAATCATTAAAGGCATTAATAAGCGAAATAGAAGCAGAGAAATAATTATGGCAGAATCAAAAAAAGCGCAGCAATTTTCTCCTGTTGAAAATCCTGCACAGCACTTAAAAGATAATAATGACAAGCTGGTAAAGTATGGCGGCTTTGATCTATTAGAGGCTTGTGTAGAAGGAGTCCAAAATATGAATCCTGAACGCAAAGCAAGAAAGAAAATATTTCTTACAGAAAGTTCAAAAAAAGAAGACAGAGATACCCTCAAAAAGACCTTAGAAATTTGGCTAGACGCCTTATCAAAATCTGATTCTATTTCTGAAATCGTTGAAGACTCTGAGAAAAAATCTCAAGAAGCACACGCATCCCTTAAAAAAAATCTCGGGCAGGCAGTTAATGCTACCAGAGATCTAGAGCGCTCTTATAGATCTGTAGCACTTTTTTACAAAAATACAGAGTCTAGTAAGCTTAAAAATATATCCATTTTAAATGCGGAATTAGATCAGTTAAAAGATCTAGACAACACTCGATTTATAGATGCCGTTTCTGAAGAGCTTACCGCTAGCTATGATCGTTTAGATTTACGTGATAACTACGGATTGCTCGTGATCCCTGGTTACCTCGGATCAAATAAAGTGGTTGAAAAATGGGCGAAAATTGCCTATGAGAATAAGGTGATGCTCGTCACGGACTTTGAGCATCTAGATGAGCCAGATGATGTTATGGAAATGTTTGAGGCTGCAAATCTAACAGGTGGCGAAAAGTACCGCTCTAATGTTATAATGTCTTGTAACTGGCTTGTAGGCAGAGGTAAGCACGATGAAGTGGGCGAAGAAGACGATTTATTTGTACCACCATCCGGAGCACTTGCCGGTAAAATTTATAATACATTAATGTCACAAGTTACTGCTGGTAAAAAGCACGGTGGGATTAATGAAATAGACGGCGTACGCTTTGATCTTAAAAAAAGTGAAATATCACAGCTTGAAAAACTAGGCTTAGTACCTATGGTTAACGAGTATGGAAAGGTAATGGCGTTTTCTGCAAAAACTCTTTTCAACGGGGACAACTTAGGACTTCAAACGTACTCTGTAGTACGGGTTTTTGATTACGTTACTAAGGTAATGATGGATTTTTTAAACCGAAGAGCCTTCGAGAACTTCAATGCTAAGACAAGAAAAGAGCTAATGGGTCAGATCGTTAAGTTTTTAGACAATATAACGGGGCCGGATAAACTTATAGAAGATTTTTCTATCAAAAGATTTGAGCAAGATCCTAACCAAAAAGATAGAGTGTACCTTGATGTACATATGAAGCCTTATTTTCCTGCTAAAAACTTCTTGATTAAAATGGATGGTCAAAAGGGAGATGACGGTACTGCTTGGGATGCAGAGTATGAACAACAAAAGAAATAAACTATTAATTTATACCATCAGTGAGGCTGTCTGCAAGGATAGCCTCTTTTTGTTTTGATTGTAATTGTTTTATGGTCACTTTACGCTTTCGCGAAAGCGTCTCTGAGACTACATTAAATTAATTTTATAGGGGAATATGCTCACAGAATATTTCTCGAGATAGAGCAGTAAATTATTATTTAGAGAGTCCCATTCGTAAGCCTCAGTAGCGACACTTTTATTTATGGTTAAATTAATCAAGATACAGTGCACGAGACCTTTTTTAAGAGATATGTCGCTCATATATCCTTTTTTAATTTCAATCTGTGCAATCTTGTCGCCGTATATCTCAAAGCATAGCGCCTTAATATCTTGTTTTGTGACTATCCTGTCTCTAGAAAGCAACGATCTTCTGTAAGCGCTCAAACGTTCATTCATTGAGAGGTCATTTTTACCCCCAAAACTAGTAGTCAATAAAAAACTGCTTTTTTGTTTGATACCTATACCATTATAAATTTTTAATGGACTACCCATTTTTATATTGTTTGCCTCCTCACCATCAGTGCTCCAGTAATCTATTAAAAGTTGCTCTCTTTTTTTAAAGGGTACGATGTTTATAAAATTTGAATCTAGGACTTTCATCGAGATCTCAGAGACTTTATTTTCCAATAATGCCGTTAACTGATTCAATTTACTCAGGTTCTTATGTAGAAGATCGTTGTTAAAATAGGTAAATGCGGCACTTTCATCCTTCAATAATTCGATAAGGTGCTTTATATATTCCTTTGCTTTTCTATGATCTAATTTTCCCGTGTTGTCCGTACGTATTGTAAAAGTTCCCTTTTCTATGCCCTCATTGCTTTTACCTTGTAACTTATAGACCTTTCCCTCAGTATTTGATATTTCTTTAATATCTAGAAATAGGCTCTCACTTATAACCGGTACTATATTAATAAAATCCTTGAGCTGGTGTGTAAAGCTTTTTAACTCTCTATTTACAACAGGAAATGAATTTAACGAGCAGTGTATATTTTTTAAGGTGCTATTATCTATTACTCTAGGAAAAACGATCTTAATCCAAGTCACATTATCATCTATAGCTACCTTATTTTCTGTTATTATGTTCTCCAGTTCTTCAAACGGCACATCACTCTTAAAATTTTCATTTACCGTAATGTAATGCCGTAAATAATTATTCCGGACTTGTTCTACAAGATTCTGAGTTTTACTTGAAGTGCTGTTAAAAATGTTTTCAAGCTTAAGTTTATTGTTCTCTTCTGTGTTGTAAAACCCCTCTGTTACTTTAATCTTTTTGTCGCCAGAAAACCACTCCGCATTTTTTAAGTGATGATAAAAAAGCCTATTATTTTCTACACTCTTAGATTGAAAGTAAAAAGAAACATTCTTGTAGGATAGCTTTTCTTCCTCAGATATAATCCCTAAATACATTGTTGATTCTGGTAACTTATCGCTCCCTGTATAAATTGCCGATGCGTCATTCAAATTATTATTTTCGAAAATGGAATTACCAGTTGCGATATAAGAAATAGAGGCATCCACAAGTTTGAAGTCCTGTATAGGAGAAAAAAAGATGTTTCTATAATTCTGACTTGTGTTGTTATAGGTCGTTCTTTTTTTATGAGTAAAAAGGTACTCGGGCTTAACAGTGATCGTATTTTCTAAAGGAAGTGATTGCAGGATCGCGTGTGCAGGCCTAGACCCAAAAACGGTCTCTGGGGTCATTAACTGTATTATCTTTTCAGTTATGCGCGTCTGAGAATCATTTACCTCTGCCGATATTTTTTCTATTTCGGCAGCACAGGCAGTGATCATGATAGAAACAATAGGATCAAAGGAAATATCTATTTCATTTGCAGGAACACCCCATAATTGGGCTGCCTTTTTCAGCATTCTATTCCGTACTTCCTTTTTACTGTTATCGTTTATACTCATAAAAATGTAAAAATTTTAGAAAGAAAGTGGGCCTATATAAAAGTATTCCGTGTAATGAAAATCTTCGTTGGTTTTTCGTATTTTGCCTTTTATCGATATCGTCACTTTCTTTTTAACGACATTAGAATTATCGAGAACTGCTATTTCCTCTTGCTTGATGAGGGCATTGATATCTAGTTTGTGAATTCTACTTTCGTGTTTTTTTAAGGAATTTGTCAGTGAATCGATGATAATCGATTTTATTTTATTGGTGCTAGAAAGATTGTCAAAATCGATGTCCCAAATAGAACAACCAAATGAATCATCAAAAGTACATTCGCCAAAATAGGACGTTGTAATTAAATGAATATGGTGGGCTATAGAATGTTTTATATCACACTTTGTATGATCTTTATTTGTTATGATTTTTTTTGAATCAAAGGGTAGTGTGAAATAATTATTAGCCATTTTAATACGCTGTATTTTCAAATGTAATGATTATTTTAGGTTGCAAAAACGAGTTTAGGTTTGATTTTTGCAATTAATGATATCCTAATGACAATTATAAATGCTGATTAGGTGATTCTTAGGAAAAGAAAAATTATTTTTACCCAACGTTTATTTCAAAAACTGTTTCTATGAGATTTTTATGTAGTTTATTAGTGCTTTTCTCAATTTCCAGCGTTGGTTTAGCACAAAATTTAGATTTTACGAGTGAATTGCGAGAAGAAGGAACCTTAGTTCCGGTTGCTGACGCAATCATAGCTATTGAAGGAACCATATTAGCTACCCGTACCGACGAGAAGGGGCAATTTGTATTTGATGAACCCATTCCATTTGGCGAGCATACTGTAAGTGCTGTTAAAGAAGGTTATGAAACCAAGTATTTTTTGATAAATTCTCAACCCGATACGCGTATCGTTATTGAATATATAGAAATTGAATTAACTAAAGACGAGAGATCAAGAAGAAAGAAAGAAAATAAAAAAATAGCCAAAGAGGAAAAAGAACGTTTAAAAGAGGCTAAACGTCTAAAGGAAGAAAAAGAAAAAGAACTCAAAAAAGCCACAAAGAAATTACAAAAGCGCAATTCTGTGGATGTTGTTTATGACGAATTGGATGAAGTAGAACCTGTTACGGAAGAAAACGAACCTGAGGTAATTACCTACTCTGAAGCCCAAAAGAAATACGCAGAAATATTAGGCGTCACACTGGACAAGGTAAGCAATAGGGAACTTTATGACGAGATAGATGAATGGATGGGGGTTACTTATTTATGGGGAGGAGAGACCAAGGATGGTATAGACTGTTCTTCATTTACACAGATACTAACTATGAAAGGCTTTGACAGGTATATTGAAAGAACTGCTGTAAAACAATACGAATCAAAAAATACCGATAAATTTACTGGCATAGATTACCTAGAAGAAGGTGATCTACTGTTCTTTAAAGGTCTTAGTGAGGATAAGGAAGCAATCACGCACGTGGGAATGTATCTTCACAATAATATGTTTGTACACGCTACGGGCAGCAAGCACGGTAATGGTAAAAGAGGCGTTAAAATAAGCGACATTACAGATTCATACTGGATGAAAAAATTTGTAGGTGGCGGTAGAAGAATAGGAAATTAAATAGATTTATTGAGTTGCTTTGACCTCAGACGAAAAGGACATCTTACTAAAAGAATTAACTTCAATCTATGACAACCTTAGAGCTGAAGTGATCATTGCTGAAGTAAATGATAGTACAAGTGGGGAATATGATTTCCTCATTAAAAATGACAGTACGTTTACAAGGTCTTATAAAAGAGATGTCATCTCCATTGAAAATTCTGAAGATGGAAACTACCATGTATATAATCTTTCACGAAATGGTTTATATGACAGTCTTCCTGAAGGGTTTTTTCACGGAAGGCCGCAAAAGGGTAAATCATTTATAGCGCAAAGGGCTCAATATAAAGAAGAAGAAAAACAAGCAAGGCTTTTCTTCAGTCCCTTAGAGAATGAATTTTTTAGACAAAGACTTCAAATTGAAAAGAATGAGAAGGCTTTGATAAGTCAGTTTTACAAATTAAAAGATAGTTTTTTGATTGATTTTTGGAAAATAGATACAGAAATTCCAAAAAAACATCTCTTAAAATTGATTAAATTATTACCTTTTGCTTTTAAGATTTCTGGAGATATCGAATTAACAAGGTTGTGTCTTGAAAAAATTCTGGGACTTCAGGTAAGATTTGAAAAAAAATTACGCGCAGAGAGTAATAACAATGTTGCTAGTGAGAATCTCAGTTTAGGAATGAATATGGTTTTACCATCTATAGCGCCAGAAATTCATACGTTAAGTATTGAAGCATCTATAGGGCCTGTTAAAAATAATGAAGTAGATTTGTTTTTCAAAAGTGATGGGTTATTGAAGTTTATAAATTTATTTTATGAATATTTTATGCCTGTAGACATAGAGGTCTTTACAAAAATTGTAGCACCGAAAAATAGCAACTTTTCGCTTGATCATAATGACAAGCCTATATTAGGAATGTCAACTACGATTTAAATTAATTATAAATGGGTTCAGTCCAAAGTTTAGTACAAGGAGATGCGTTCAAAGTAAGTATCATCTTCTTTTTTATAGGATCACTTATAATGATCTTATTTGGCAAATTGCGCAAACTTTTTACAAAGAATAAAAAAAGAGCAATTTTATACGCCTTACTCATTTTAGTGTCCTTTGCCCTGGTAGGTGTTTTGAGTTCTAGTAAAGTACTTAACGACACTGTCTTAAGTAGTTTTATCGCTATGCAATTTCTATTTTTACTATTAGGAGCACTACACGTTTATATTTTACGAACCTATTTTGAAGATTTTCAAGAAGAAAAATCAGAATTTTTTAAGGAGTTTTTATTTTCCGTCGCTATTGTTTGTATAGGTCTTATCGCTTATTTTAACGTAGTTGGATATTTCAGGGAGTCTTTTAAATTTTTCTTTTTAAGTACTGCCATTGCCTTTTTGATACCACTACTATTCTATAAACTATACGAATTTGCATTTCTCATTCCAGTCCCCATTTACAAAAAATGGATATACCCTTTAGGAGGAAACATTAAAGATCCTAAACCTAGCGAGCTACAAAACCCTCTTGTGATTAGCTTTGAATTTAAGAAGAAGCGTAGCAAAGATGATGTTACAAATTTTAGAGTAAAGGCTCCTCAGTCTATGGAGTTTGGTAAATTGTTTTACTTTTTTCTCAATGATTATAATGAAAGACATCCAGAAAGCAAAATAGAATTTCTTGATAGCAAAGAAAATAAGCCATTAGGGTGGGTATTTCATTATAAACCTAATTGGTGGAGTACACTCAAGCACATAAATTTCCTAAATACTGTTGAAGGTAACGGCCTTAGAGAAAACCATATTGTTATCTGTCATAGAGTAGATGAAGACGAATAACCTATCTAACAATTTCTCTCTTAACTAAATAAGGGTCGAGAATTCGAAATTATCGACCCTTATTTAATTTCATCCTTTAGAAAGTAAGGATGTATAAATTGGCTAAATCAAGATAGCCTTTGTACCATTTTACTCTAAGGTTGTCCTTTGCCCTAATTTAATCAAGAAGAAAACTTCTCCTGTTTTTTACTTTTGCATTTTCTACTGCCTCTTCTTTTACAAAAATAGTAGAGTCAGACTTCTTACCTATGTAATCAAGCTCGTTTAGTTTCTTAAATAAGGACAACATTAGCTTAGTGAAGTTTGAGACATTCACTAGGGAAGCGTTAATATCTGTATGTATATAGTCGAGGTCTATTATTCTAATTAGAACATTTTCAAAAGCTCCTTGATTTAAATCGCACCAGTCAGTTAAGTAATTCAATAATTCTTCTTTACCAGTACCTACAAAGACATCTAAACTGCTTTTTATGGTCCTCGCTAGATTTACAATCTTTGTAATCATTACAACAGGCGGCTCATACTTATCTATCAACCTGAATTCAGGAATGATGGCATTTAAGTAATGAAGTGTGTTTTCAGATAGTTCGAGCACCATATGTGCTAGCTCATTTGTTTGCTTCTTTTGATGTATTTTTTGGATACTATGCATTGCATATTTCTCCATATGATTAAGAAAAGCACTTAATTCTGAAAAAGTAAATCGCAAATCAGGGTGACTTTGTATAGAAGTACAGGGAGGTATATAATCCTCAGCAAGAGTGGGCACCTCATTAATCATTTCTATTTTACCTATAGTAATATGGTTTAAGCCCAGTTCATTATTATTTGTCGTTGATTCAGGAATCACGTCCAGTTTGTATTCTGGCAAAGAAAAAGGATGCCTTGGGGGAATCTCATCAGGATCACTATTTCCTACTGGTACGGTTTTAAAAGGGTTTACCTTAATAATGATATACCATACCGTTTCATTATTATTAAGGTTGTACTGATGTTGTAATATATATCCAGACTGCTCTAATAATGCGACAGTCTTAGGGAGGATAGAAATAATATGACCTCCTAATGTAATTCCCGTACATTTTCTCAGAATAACCTCTACACTATGTTGACCATCTATAGAAATGGAAACATCAAGACCACTGTTATTTTCATTTCCATACTGAGGCGATAACCCAAAGTTGAGAGGGTTTATTTTTTTTTGATTTGCGTTATTAATTTCAGACAACAACGCATTATCAGACTCAATAAAATGATTTTTATTGATCTTCATCCCGTCAATCCAATTGACTCTCAAGTAATTATATTCTTCTGGATTCATACAAAAATTTTATAAAGGGAAAAATCTACGATGCCTAATGGTTACATTTTTTATACAATTAGTTCCTTCGTTTCTGTAAATTTCCAGTTCCTTAATTTTGAGATTTTTATTGGCAATACGCTCGCAGAATTCTATAAATGACACTGATTTCCCATTTGCGATGATCTTGGTATTGAGGTTTCCACAGAAATAACTACTAAAAGCAGACGCGCTGATTTGGTTCTTTGCAACAAGAACTAATTTGTTAGAAAAATTATCATCGCTTATGTACGGTGCCGCACTTGGTGCCGTATCATCATTAGCATCATTGGTTTTATCTTCCCTGTAGGAACTAGGCCTTTCGGGCAGTCCGTCTCCAAGACGTCTATTAGTACCTGTTATTTGTCTCAGATCATCATTAGTGTCCTCTTCAACGGGGAGGACATTAATCTGCTTTTTTGTCATATGGTCCACATCTCCGTTTACAATAAGAGATATTGTCTTTAGTCCAGAGGTTTCATAAGTGTACTCCGCTGTTCTTTTCTTTGAGTTTGCTTCTGCCGTTTCACCAAATCTCCACTCCCAAACAGAGGCATTTGCAGTTAAATCTTGAATGATCAGCTTCTCTCCCACTGTAATTGATTCTGGAACATTAAACACGGGGAACTTCTCGGGATCTTTTATAAAAATTTTATCATCTATAGTAATGAGTTGTGTGTGTTCACAGAAATCATTAACCGTGAGAGTGACCAAGAATTCTCCTGGACTCTTAAATACGTGCAAGGGGTTTTGAAGGGTAGCTATGGCCGTACTATCGCCAAAATCCCATCTCCAGCTTTCTGCTTCATCAGTACCATCTATAAACCTGATAAGCTCCCATTGTCGGTAAGAATCTGCCTCAGAAGAGAAAACAACCTCCTTACAAGATTTATTCTTTACATATCTGTATGCAAAAACAGGAGTTGATAAAAGAAATATCGCTACAAAAAAGCGTATGACAATCTTGTCGAGATGCTTTGTTAATTTTTTTTTAGTAGTCATATTGAATATCTATTTGGTCCTTTGTCAAGAGTTTATACCCACATAGCTGAGTCAAGATACACCTATCATTACAACATGCATTACATAGGATAACGGTATGAAAAATGACAAATCTCATTTTTGCTTTCGCGAAAGCGGAAACTTAAAATACTAATTCCAACTGAATTGTCTGTTCCTTATTTCAAACTTTAACGCTACAAAGCTACTCAATTGTTTGCTATTATACGCTTTTTTAAACCACTGTCCTCCAGCGGTTGAAGGATGTCATAATAATCTAAATAAACTTTTTTTATCTTTTAGCAAATGGGACGTAAAATCGCTCTACTCCCGAAAACTCCCTTCTTCACAAAAGATAATAGGCTAGCTTACAACTAATTATTGAGCTAAATAATTTTATGAATTATTTAATAATTAAAAAATTATTTCGAAAACTGTTTAATAATTGTTAAATTTAGGACGTAAATATTTTTTACTTATATAAATAACTTTTTATTAATTATTAATTTTTTTATTATGGCTTTTAAAGCAAAACTTAAAGTAGGAGGAAAAGAGTACAACGTCTTGAATTGTTCTTACGAACTTCATCAAGAAACAGATGCAACAGGGAGACCTTCATCTATCACTAGAGGTGGTAAGATTAAAGTAACTGTTGAATCTACAGCAGATACAAGTTTATCTGATTGGATGTTCAACAACTTTGAGCGCAGAGATGGTTCTATAGTGTTCTTTAAGAGAGATACAGAAGCAACTGCAAAGGAGTTGAAATTCCAAGAAGGGTATATGGTAAAGTACAATGAAAACTTTGACAGTACTGGTAAAAACCCAATGGCAGAAGCATTTGTTATTTCTGCAAAGGGAGTAAGCATAGGTAACGGAGAACACGTAAATGACTGGGTATAAGGTACATTCCTTAATCGTTCATTTAGTTAAACGAAGTTTTAAAGGAGGTGTTCTTAACACTTCCTTTATTTTTTAATTATTGTAAAACCTGTTGTTATGTCTTTTTTATCAAAAATTACCATAGACGATACTACACTCAATGTCTTAAAATGCTCCTTTTCTTTTGATCAGGGTGCAGATAGGACAGGAAGACCCTCGCAAAGACCCATAGGTGGTCAGATTCAATTACTTGTTGAATCTACTAACAAAACTGACTTTTTAGAATGGATGATCTCTTCAGATATGACTAAAGATGGAGAAATCACCTTCTTCAAAAGAGATAATATGTCAAGTCTCAAGACGCTCAAGTTCAAAGATGCGTACTGTCTAAGTTACAGAGAAGATTTTGACGCTGTAAGTGATCAACCATTAACCACAAGATTTGTAATCTCTGCAAAGGAGCTTACGGTAAAAGACACCACCTTTACAAATAATTGGCCTGATAAAGCATAATTTAAAACGTTATGGGCAAGCAGGAAAAGATAAAAACCAAGGCACAAATTAAAGAAGAGTACAATACGTATTATGGTCAAAGACCTAAAGCGTATGCTGGCTATGTTGATGAACCTAGCGAGAAGAACATTGTGACTCTTTTTGAAAGTATAGGGAAGAAATTAAGCATCTCCCCCTCCTATTTATTTACCATTGCTTGTGGAGAAGGTCTAAGTCAAGAATATCTGGATGAAATAACATCTCCCTATTATGATGCTAACGGAAACCTATTAACAGAAGCAGCTATTTCTGCCTTTATTGTATTTGGTTTGGATTTTTTCAGTTCTCCTAAAGAGTTTCCACGCTTTAAAAAATACCTTCCAGATGATTATAACGAGGGTGATGAATACACACCACATATGGCACCCCGTGATGAAAGGTATGGTAAGGAAATAGTGCCAAGCGCAATTTTTAAAAATTTGGAGAGTGGTGTAGAAGGTTTTGGAGCTGTTTTAGCCCATAGAATAGAGCTTTTTAATAAACAAAGAAAAAAATTAGGATATTCTACACCAACAGAAGATGAGAAAGCATATTGGCATTATGCCTACTATCAAGCTGAAGGTGATGCAAATAGAGCATTAGAAGCAAATAAAGGTTACTCATTTCTGACTCATCAGGCGGCTGCCTCGCCAGAAGTACACAGACTATGTTTAGAGAGAGTAGCAACTTGGAGATACTTACTGGCCTTTAATATTTTTACGAGTTAGTGATGTAGGCATATACAGTCCTGATTTGAAACAAACCATTGAGAAAGTATTACTATGAAACATTGCATTTCATTACTGTTAATTTCTTGTTTTTTCTTTTCGTGTATGGGAAATGCACAAACATCAAAGGAAAAATCAGATGGGATTTTTACGAAAACCTACGACAAGTATGTAGAAAATGAATATGATTATGAGGGTAGAGACACCATTTTAACACGATTTAAGAAAGAGCTCTCAAAAGCCTTAAAAGATAAATCCCTAAAAAATTATTTCTTTCCTGTTTGGAAAGAAAATCATACCATCACTGTCTCTCAAGATAGCCTTTTAACCATTTTAACGTGGGATTGGGAGAACAATGGTACCTTTCATAGGTATGAGTCGATGTATCGTTTCGTTGAAGAAGATTCTATTTATACCGACTTTTTATTTGAAGATAATACCAATCAAAAGGAGTCACTAGCAGCCGTTTATTTTGATACCTTTTTATTACCAGATAATTCATATCTAATAAAAGGTTGGGGTACTCACGGTGGAGGAAAGCAGTTTTTTGTTTTTAGGAAACTAGAATTAAGAGAAGGTAAACTCCAAGACTGTGCTTCTTGCTTTAATGGAAAAAGTTATTTTTTCTATGAAATCTCAAGGAGACAGGATGATTTAGAACCTACGTTTGATACGGTCAATACTGAAATTCTATATAATGAGCTTAAAGAAGGTTACATTAATGGAAATAAGGACGAACCGTCAGGTTTTATGGAACCCACTGGAATAATCCATAAGTTAAAATTTAAAGATGGAATGTTTATCGCAGCAGACCAATAAAATTTATTAAGATGGCACTACAAAGCAATACAAGTATATTTATAGGTGGCACAGAAATTACCGCTTTTAAGAGAGTGATGCTACAGCAACAGATAGATGCACACCATCTGTTAGAGATTGTTTGTCGTATGGATGTACTGGAAGATCTTACTCAAGAGCTGGGAGCGTCAAGTAAAAACTTTCTCGGAGAGGTAATCACTATCGAAATAGCATCCCATACGACTATAGAGACCTACAAATCCCTCAATTTCAAGGGAATTGTCACCCAGATCAAGACGGTTAAAGGACACGAAGCCTCAGAGGGGGATAGCGTTGTGATTACTGCACAGAGCCCCACGTTTATAGCCGATGATGGACCCCATTATGACTCTTATAATGACGTATCTATTTCAGAAATCATAGACACCACCTTTAGAGAGTACGACGGTTCTAAGCTCGAGGTATTGATCCAACCTGCAAATGATGCTACCCTACACTACTCCGTACAACATAACGAGAGTGCTTACGGTTATGCGAGCCGTCTCGCAGCACAGTATGGAGAGTGGTTCTATTATAACGGTTCCCAACTTGTTTTTGGAACACCAGATACAGAAGAGTTAAAACTTACTTACGGTTTTGACCTCAAGGAATACAACCTCAGTCTTATCCCGCAATCTCATAACTATAAGTATTATGCAAATGACTATCTGCTTGCTGAGGTACACGAGAAAGACGCAAAGGAAGTAACTGCAGGAGCTAATAGTTATAATGGCTTTGTGGCAGATAAGGCAAATTCTATTTTCAGCAAAGAGACGAAGGTATGGCATAATGGATATAATGACCCCACCTCTAAGCAACGATTAGACACAAGTATAGAACTTCAAAAGAAAGCTATTGAGATTCAACAAGTAAAATTGAAAGGGGTAAGCGATAACCCAGGTGTAAAATTAGGAAGTGTCATTACCATAGAGGGCGGGAGCTATCGCGTTACAAATGTGATGCACACCAATCAAGAGAACGGGCATTATCAAAATAGATTTGAAGCTATCACGGCAGCCTTTGATGCGTATCCCAATACTAATATTCAAGCATTTCCCCGTAGCGAATCCCAAACCGCTATAGTTGTAGAAAATACAGACCCCGAAGGAATGGGACGTATCAAAGTGCAATTTTCTTGGCAAAAGCCCTTAGGGAATATGACACCTTGGATACGCATTATCACCCCGCACGCAGGAGGTGATAAAGGTTTTCACTTTATCCCAGAAATCTCAGAAGAAGTCTTGGTGGGTTTTGAAGGTGGTAATGCAGAGCAACCCTATGTAATGGGAAGCTTATATAACGGCAATAGTAAGGCGGGTGAATTTCAGAGTGACGCAAATGATGTAAAAACTATACGTACCAGAAGCGGACACACTATTGAACTCAATGATAAGGAAGGTGAGGAAAAAATTAATATTTACGATAATGAGGGCAGTATTATAACCTTTGATACACAGACAAAATCTTTGTTTATCACGGCAACAGAAAATATGGAGTTCACAGCAAAAAATATAAAAATGATTGCAGAGGAGAACATTGATCTTCAAGCAAAGGGTGATATTACCGTAGCATCAGAAGGTGATGCAAGTGTTGTTTCAAAAGGAAAGATCGCGCTACAAGCAGAAAGTGACATCAACGCAAGCAGTAAGGCAAAAGTGCTTTTAGAAGCCACACAAGATGCCAGCATTAAGGGTCAAAATGTAACGGCAGAAGGAAAAGTTAAAGCAGAGCTCAAAGGCGCCCAAACAAAAGTTGCCGGTAGTGCCACAGCGTTGATACAAGGAGCTAGTGGTAAGATAGATGTAGTGTAGATTCTTGGGGCGTTTGGGCGGGCTATCCGTTGCAATTCCTCGCCACAGAAAAAGTGGCTGTGGGATTTTCACTGCTATCCCTAACGCGATACGTTCAATACTGTACCTATCAGCCAAAAAAAGAAACATTATAGAATAGCGTTTAAAAGAGAAGACTATGCCAGGACCCGTAGCCACCATAGGAAGTATGCACCTTTGCCCGATGTCTGATGGGCCAAAACCTCATGTAGGAGGACCCATTATAGGTCCAGGCGCTCCTAATGTGATGATTAATGGAAAGTCTGCAGCACTTATGGGGGATATGTGTACCTGTATGAGCGCTCCAGATGTCATTGCGATGGGTGCCCCTTCAGTATTTATTAATGGAGTTCCTGTAGTATGCCAGGGTGATCTTACTGCTCACGGAGGAGTGATTGTACAAGGCGAGCCTAATGTGATTATAGGAACAGCAACACCGCTTCCACCTGTTGTGATGCCAGAAGATGAAATTCCTTTTCCTACCATATCTATAAAAAATAGGGTTTTAAGTGTACTAACGGGAAACTCAAATACAGAGGCCAAAGAAAATCAAGATAAACTTAGGGAAAATACAAAAGAAGAAGTTTTAGAAGTTAAGCTAACCAGTACTTTTGGATTGGATCAATTGCAACTCATGGCAAAAAAAGACAGCTTGATTCTTTTTATCTATGTTATAAAACGTATTTACGGAAATCACTATTCAAATGATACTGTAAAAAAACTTTATGAAGATGCAAAAAATAAGAATGCTCAGTTAAATCCTACCATAGTTGTTGTAAAAAATACAAGTGTGGGTAATGGCGGCCCTGCGGGCTATAGTAATAAAACTCATGAGCTCTTAGTTTCAGAACGATTTATTCGTAAGGCGAGTATTGATAATGATCAGCGTGCAGAGTTGATGGTCGCTTTAGTAGAAGAAGTGGGTCATCACATTCACTACTTGCTCCACGATGTGTATACTCCAGAAGAAGAAAGAAAAGATCTCCCATCAAAAAAAAGTGTTCAAGGTGACCCAGGAGCTAGGTTTGCTAGACAAGTCATACAAATAAACTTGCTAGAAAATGAAGAGCAATATTTTGCAGATGTCGAAATAGATGGTAATTCTAGTCAAGCTTTCATCTGGGAGTGGAAAGAATTACATAGTAACTTGAAACAACACGTAAACGAAGCGAGACAAAATAGAAATGATACAGGTGAAATAAATAACTATAAGGCCGGAAAAATTGACGTAAACCACGGTCACTACGGGCATCAGGATATTGAGGAAGTGGCACTAAAAGATTTATTATCTCTAAGTAAATATGGAAGAGATTTTAAACGAATAGAGGATTCAGAAAAGAAAAATAAAATTTTTGAAATCCTTCATAAAATTTACTTAGGTAATTGGATGCGTGATTTTTCACAATTAGTAGATCCTGGTATAATACGCCCTTTAGCAAATACAGTAATTGATTATTCAAAAAAAAATAAGGGTAATATAAAAAACGTGCGCAATGCAACTACCACAAATCCTAGCGATGAGCCGGTGCTTGTGAGTATTCCCTACGGTGTGGAAGCAGATTACAAAGGGGAGTTTTTTAGCCCATCTACGTGGTTTAACTTTGAAACAAATATCATTTTCAAAGAAAAAAAGGTACGCCCTATTACTTGGTCAAGAGAGTTTATGACCACGATGGTGTCCATATTGGGCGTTAGTGAGTTTATGAAACCCGAAAAAAAAGAAGATCTTCATAAAGCAAACTATGATGTTAGAATAAAAGATTTTAAAGAGCAGTATCTAGAAATAACCTCAGAAGTTTTGGGGGTTTATCGTCCAGACGAGCATATAGACAATCCGCTCACTGTTCCAGCAGATAAAAATGCACATAACCCTAAATTAAATAAACCAAACGAAAAGTATGGTTTCGTAGGCCAAGCAACGCTACAAGAAACAGCCATAGGTAAAACTTATGGTATGAAAAATTATATTCGAACGCACAATACAGATGCAGACACTCGCACTTTTTCTACAAAGAGAACTGCTTATGACTTTGTGATAGAAAAAATTCAAAATGCTAGGAGCAATCTTAATTTTTCTAATATAAATTCAATGGTTGATTTTGGTGCTGCTCTGCACGTTATTGAAGATTACTTCGCACATACGAATTATGTGGAGATAGCCATAGCCAAGGTAAGTAGCAATGATCGAGTCTTTCCTTGGGTAGATTTAGTGGAGAATCACACACCTTATCCCGGCGCAGAAAACTTCAATTATGATACGTTCGCCAAGTTAAATCCTCTAGAAGCAAAACAGTATTTGAATGCAAATAAAACACCTTCAGTTATTGGGCTGACTAAGATTAAATTTGATGCTACTGTGGTTACGAAGCCAAATGAAATAGTGCGTTATATTCCCTTAGTGACAGGAACCTTTGGCGAGTTGGATATGTTAGCGAGTGTGTTGCCTATACTAGAAGAAAAGCTATTTTCTATTGAAATTACTCCTTATGAAGAATCTGAACCAGGGGAAAGAACTCTGAATGATGTCATCATACTGGAAATCTGTAAAGATCTGGATAATATTCAAAACTTAGACGGGACAGGAACTAATGATGATGCATTTGTAACAAGATTTGAAGATCTTTTAGAAATACGTGATGGAATAAAATCTGTAACTAATACAATCCCAAAATTTATGAGAACGTATGCTCACGATATTATGGAGCGTATAGGTGCAATGATAAATTTTGGTTTTTATAATCTTTTAAAAATGGCTGGTAAGCGTATTGCAGATGCCCAACTACTACTAAAAGAACAAGTATTCTTAATAGAAAAAAAATTAGATGGAAAAGGTAAGGGCATCGTAATAGGTACAAACCCTACTCATACTCAAATTGCAAAAGATGATCCAGATAAGCCGTTACACGAGTTATCGGCATTACTGGCGGTACATGCAGTTAAGCAAATAGGTGAGAAAATGTTTAAAATGTGGGCTAACAAAGGAGTTTCTTTGCAACGTGTATTAAACGAGGTAGATACGATAATGCAACATCCAGCAGTAAGCACTTGGCAAGATAAAATGGTATTGGACTGGGCTACTAAAAATCAAAGAAAAGTCTGCTTAGCTTCCACACCAAGCGTCATCATTGATAGTATTATTCACAGTTTAGAGGAAATAAACAGTTTCAATAACAAGTTAATAGATATGTCCGATGGTAAATTAAATGGTGCTGGGGTAGGTTTTACTACAATGGATTCTATTTTACAATCCTATGATGAAGATGGAAGTCTTAGAGAAAACTTCAAGGACTTATTAAATGAAGGCGATACTATATTACAAAAAGCAGAGCGTTTAAAAAATAGATATGGCAAGGAATATTATAAACCCACAATGTGCAACTAAAATATTGATATGAAATTTATAATTTTTATGACAATGCTTTTATTGTTCAACTGTAATAGCAATACTAAAACACCTGAAAAAATGGATGTTAATTCAAAAGAGTATAATGTTTTTACTGAACAAGAACACCGTTTTGAACTTGATGCTTGCGAGTTTAAATACAACGGCAAACCTTTTAAAATAGGAATGACATTAAAAGAATTTGAGAATATTTTTGGAAAAAAATATATTAAATCTTACGATGATTTAATTGAGTATTGGGGAGATGATATGTTTTATGTGTGGTTTAATGACAATTCTGAAGTTATAGCTTTTAGAATTTTCACAAAGTGTGGTTATGTGTTAGTCAAAGATGCTTTTTTAGATAAGAACATATTAATGCAAGATTTTATAAAAAAATCAAACAAGTATAAATTTGAAGATTTTTTAATTATATCCGATGGATACAATACAGAGGAAGATGTTTGCGGTTACTATTATAGATTCAATTCACCTGTTGTTTTTAATAGAATAGGAAGTGGACATATCGCATTGACAGGTGAGCCTAAATTAGATGAAACTAATCCAGTAAATTCTATCAGTGTAGGATTAATTCGCAAATTATAAGTATGAAGGTTATACGTATTCTCGCCGTTTTTTTATCGCTGGTTAACTGCGATCAAAAACGCTAAAACACCTAAAAAAATGGATGTTGATACTGAAGAGTATAACGTTTTTACTGAACAGAAACATCGTTTTGAACTTGATGCTTGCGATTTTAAATACAATGGCAAATATTTTAAAATGGGAATGACATTAACTGAGGTTGAAGATATTTCTGGACATAATTATATAATATATAGCAATGAATTCTATGAAGAAAACACGAAGAAATATTTTTGGCTAGAAAAAGGATTTGAGGTAACAATATCTAATTCTTTGGTTACTCATTTGTATATATATATAAAAGACACATATTTAGAATATCCAGATGTTACATTACTAGGTAATAAGTCACTTTTGTTAAATCAAAAAGTACTCAGTCAAGAGGATATGATGCATGAATTTGTAAAGCGCGCGGAAATTACTTTTGATGATATGGGCATTAATAGTAGTGGTTATACGTTTGAGTACAACTGTGAGGAAGGTAAACTGATATATTTTTTAGACTCACAAGTCCCATATCAAAGAAAAGGTGGAGGTCATTTATCTGTTAGCGGTGATTGGAAATTAGAGGCGACAAATCCAATAAATAGTATTCACATATACTTTGAAGAGAAGTAATTTTAACAAACTAGGCACTTCCAGTGTGAATATTAAGAATTATATTATACCACTGTTCGTCAGGCCTATTCCCTATGCAAATAACAAGCTAAACCCAGAAATTATAACGCGTAAAGGTGATAAAATTTAGATTTTTTAAGACTATTTCAAAATCAAAAATTTGGTTTTTAATTTTCTAGAAGAAATGACTTTAGTAATGATAAACTCCTTTGACTATATAAAAACATAATAAACGATGGATTTATATTTCGGGCGTTCGGGCGGGCTATCCGTTGCAATTCCACTCCCGATGAAAAAATCGGGATGCGGGATTTTCACTGCTATCCCTAACGCGGTTTAATGAAGTACCTAAAAATTAGAACATAAAGACTTAAAAAATATAAAAATGCCAGGACCCGTAGCCACCATAGGAAGTATGCACGTTTGCCCAATGAGCGACGGGCCCAAACCTCACGTAGGAGGACCCATTATCGGTCCAGGAGCGCCTAATGTGATGATCAATGGTAAGTCTGTAGCACTTTTGGGTGATATGTGCACATGTATGAGTGCACCAGACGTTATAGCGATGGGTGCACCCTCAGTATTTGTAAACGGTGTTCCCGTAGTTTGTCAAGGAGATCTCACTGCCCACGGAGGAGTGATTGTACAGGGGGAACCTAATGTAATTATTGGAACTGCAACTCCCCTACCTCCAGTAAAAATGCCTGTTTCTAAAATACCCTTTCCAAAAATTAGCTTAAAGAATAGAGTGCTCTCCTCCGTAACAGGAAAATCCAACGCAGAGGCAAAAGCAAATCAAGATAAACTTAAAGAAGAGGAAGAAGGAGAACCAAGAATTTTTAATTTGCAGTGGGTCAAGGAAGATAGGGTCATAAGAGAATCAAGAGTGCTACGTGAGGTAACACTGCGTGCAATGGTACAAAACATTCCCGATGGAGAATCAATAACCTTTAAAGTGAAGCGCCCCATAGAAGAAATGGATGAAGATGGTAATAAAATAATTTCTGAAAGCGATGTCATAGAGTTATCCGGTACAGTTAAGGATAAAATGGTAGAAGTTGTTTGGGAAGTGGAAGATGCTTCTAAAGATGAATCAGAATCTGAACACAGTTAGTTATGGCAAATCAATTATTAGAAGAAAATCAAGCAAAGGAATTCTCTGACGTTATAGCTACTTACACATTTACAGCAGAAGGAGGAGGAGCTGAAATGGCGAAAAGCCCCGAGAAAAATGCCTTAAAGGCAGGTATTAAATTGCATTTTTTAAGATACGGTTATTTCCTTTATACATCTTCCGAAGACAAAACAACGAGCCTTCATCCACCTGCTAACAATGCTTCGGCTTATGGAAATGAAGTTTTAGCGGCTAATGATCAAATGCCGACTTTAGACAAATTCTATAAAGCAAGGACATTTCTGAATGAAGGGTACATCTATCTTATAAATGATGATGACCCAAATGACTTTTATGAGTATGAAAGTAATGGAGATGGAACCTTTTCAACCATATCTTGGGAATTTAATAAAGATGCTCAAGGCAATTATCTCGACATAAGAAAATCAGAAAATGACAGCCTGACCTTCAAAATCATTACTACCGAAAAAAATTTTTGGATAGCCTATTCAACAGTTCAATGGGGTCGGGATTATCACAATGAAATCAATACTGATAGGGATAAACGAGCTCAGAGGATGGTTTTAATCAATTGTAGCGGAATTCCTAAATCTGGCGGTAGTAGAGAAGATCACATAATACACTATGACGAGGTTTATGCTTGTCACTATGAAGATGTAAATTATAGAGCATTTCGTCAAGAACTAGAATTGATCAGGACTGTAGAAAAGAATGAAGATAGTGCAGGCGACAATGAGGTTTATGAAGATATGTTTATTACTCTTAATGATCCTATTGGGTGTGCAGGCGATATTGCCCATCTACTGAATGAGCAAATTATTTATCATCAAGCAAATGTAGAAGCAATGCGCTTTGGGAAAGATCCTAAGGTAGTTGCAGAAATAATTAAGAACGGTGGTGAGAGTACAATATCTCAAGAACAAAAGGAAATATCAGATATGTTTTCGCTGGCGCTTACTACATATCAGCTTGTATATAACGATCCTGAATCTATAGATAAATTTGATGGAGGAGTTGAGGGTAACCCTAGTACTTGGCATTTCCATATGATGGGAATGGCGATAACTTGGGACGGTAAAGGTATTTTAAAGCAGAAACTTCTAGATGTATTGGGGGTAGAAGAACGTAAAAGGCAGCGAGCTTTCATACGGGAATTGCAAAATGATTTTGCAACTTTTATTCAAGATCCCTACTATGACGCTGCACTCATTGATTTTGCTGAGGGTACCGACTTATGCAATTTTATTGGTAAAACTGTTATTCATAGTGATCTACGGCTTTTAGCTCTTAACCCGCACGATATAGACCGTAGCTTAGATTTGAGGGAACATCAAGAAAATGAATATCCCTGGCATCCATATTTAAAGCAATGTTTTACTTCTACAGAAGCAGAATCTAACCTTGACAAAACACTGGACAGGCAAATTAATATTGACGGAAAATTTGAGAAAGATGCCGCAAAAATAGGATTGGCGCTTACGATCAAAACGGCACAATTTGCAAATAGTCTTTTAGAAAGTGTTGCCCAACTCACCACCCAGAGAGAAACTACGGAGGTTATAGAAGATATGATGCGTGTTTATGTGACACGTCTCAATAGAGTAACTGCCTTTGGTATGGAAATGTATGAGCTGAGAGGTTCGCAAGTCTACGATAATCTACCCAACGGGAATACTGATTTTAATTTTGACGCAAATAGGGACTTAGGACGCTATACGGGTCAAGCAGATTTAATACGATTTCGAGTAGATTCACCTCATATTGCCTTGTTATATAGTAGTCACGGGGAGCATATATTCAATATGCCCGTAAATAGAAATGTACCTATTACTATTGACGAACCCACTTCCTCTGCCGCAAGAGCAAGAGCCTTTGTAAATAGCGATGGCTTTAGGGGAACGGTAGGACTGTTGCAGGTTTTTAATCTTGGGGTAGCAACTTCTAGTCTGAGTAAAGATTCAAATTTAAAGAACCTTACGAACTTTGTTGGAGTTACTTTTGAATTATCTGAAGCAATTTTGAAGTTAAGAGAAACGCAGCTAACTAGAAGTGGCGAGACACTCACTCGATTTGGTAAAATCGGTCTTAGAGGTGCTGGAATAGCTGCAGCTGGCATTACTGTAATCATGTGTGCTTGGGATGCCTATGATAGTTTTAGTGCTCGGGACGACGATGCAGCCTGGGCTTACGTAGGAGCTGGAGCCGCTTTTACTGGGGTAACCGTGGCGACGGTATTTGTTGGTGCCTCTTGGGCGGGACCTTTAGGATGGATTTGTGCGGGGATAGGTTTGGGTTTTATTTACTTGGCTTATGTTTTGATAGATAGCCCACTGGAAAAATTTTTTAAACATTATGTATTTAGTGACCGTAAAGCGTATCCAAACACCTCCAACTTACCTACGTGGGAATTTAATGCTAATTTTTATAACATTAGGCAACTTTTTATGGAAGAGGGGCAACAGATGTCTTACTTAGTAGACTGCACTCGAGCTGCGGCAGAACTACATGATCTTTTGGTCTGTAGCCAGATTGGTTTTACCGCACAAAATCTTGTACGTGAAGAAATGATGACGGTGATGCTCAGTAACAAAATGAGCCAAACCATCAATATGGGCTATGCATCCTCCTTCTTAGTCTCAGTAAGTTTTAATCAATTTTTAAGAACACCAGAGCAGTTTATCAGCGAGGCCTATTATTTTAAAGATGGTATAATGGCGGGTGGTGCAGTACCTATACTTGGGTTACAACAAAAAAAGGTTATCGAAGGAACCAGCGAACAGGCTCCGAGGGTAGAACAGCACATCAAACTAACGTCTCCCCTAGCACATCGGGCAAATCCTAACAGCTGTGTATTATTTATATGTAAATTGGCACTGCATACTCAAGGATATTATCCTGTAGCGTATGATAATCAAGATCGCTGGTTGGGTGCGGTAATTAATTTACAACAGACTACGGCTACCACCATTTTGACCTTTGATTATACTAATAAAAAACAAACTCAGATCGCAGAGAAGGTAGTGCTTTTAAGTGGTGCGGCTTGGTCAGATAATAATTAGTATGGGATCCAAAAAAAATCTGTTGGATGGACGTTTGCCATTTTTAATCGGGTATACCCCAAGGAGTTTAAAAAAAGAAATAGTACTTCCCTTAAGTGATAAAAAACATTTTTATTATGATTTAGTATCTAATGAAAAGATAATTATTGATGAACAAGTCTCTAAGGGATTTTATTACTTTGGTAGTGGTGTTATCTTGTTATCTGTAATTAGTTTTTTGATAACAAAAGGTCAGCTTATTCTCGGATCTCTCATATTGTTTGGAATAGGATTGGTATTATTATTATATGCTTTCACAGTATCTCATAAAGAAGTTATTCTGGATCGTAAAAATGGTCTTTTTACATTTCCAAATTGGTTTTATGGTAAGTCACACACAATTCCTTTCTCAGAAACTAAAGCAGTTTGGACGAGTACAGGCGGAGTGTCAGGTGCCATAGGAATGGACTTAATGGTAAAACATCCAAAGGGTCCTAAGGGAGCGCAAATAGGAATGCACGCAAAAGGCTTTGAAGAAGATTGGTCTTTCATGGTTTGGTACATGGATAAAAACCGTCCCTTACCTCCTGGAGATGCTTTTGATCCCTATCGTGAAAGAGATTTTCAGCGCCGTAAAGCAGAGGGATTTCCACCTCCATTGTATAAAAGCCGTGTTCCCACTCCAGAGGCTACAGCTAGTCAACAAGCAGAGCGTGATCAATATTGGCGAGATGAGGAACATTACGGAACTAGTGATTCTGCCTGGTATTGAATGGATGATCTGTGAGTAAAGAATTATGGCAAAAAAGAAATGGATGGACGGGCGGTTGCCCTTTTTGATAGGATATGTTCCTAGTGACTTAGGTAAAGAAATTGTTAAGTCATATAGCGGTAAGAAATTAACGCACTATGAAATAGCTACAGATGAGAAACTTATCAGAGATAAACAAGAGTCCTCAGCATTCTATTATATGGGTGGGGGTATTGTGATATTATCGTTGTTAATTGCACTTGTAGGTTGGCAATTTGACCTTTTTAATATTCTACTAATATCGATTGGTCTTGTTTTTTGTATTTACGCATATTTTGCTCCCAAGAAATTGATTATTCTTAACAGAGATAGAGGTTTTGTCGTCTTCCCAGATTGGTTTTTTATGAAATCGCATACAGTACCTTTTAAAGATTTAAAAATCTTTTGGGCGGGAACAGGTGGAGTGTCTGGAGCTGTAGGACAGCGTTTAGTCACTGCTCCACCTAATTCTAGTAGGTCTATAGAACTCACATTACACCCAGGACTTTACGATCATAGTTGGTCTTTAATGGTTTGGTATATGGACAGGAATAGACCATTACCTCCCTGAGATGCCTTTGATCCCTATCGCGATAAAGATTTTGAGCGACGTAAGGCGGAGGGGTTTCCTCCACCGTTATTTCCAAGTCGTTTCCCTATTCCAGAAGCCACCCCAGAGCAACAGGCAGAACGGGATAAGTATTGGCGAGATGAGGACTATTTTGGGAGCAGTGATACTGCCTGGTATTAATGATATTACAGTTTCACGAAAGTGTTCCAGTATGAAGAGTAAATTTCACGCTCTATTTCGTTATTTTTTACTCAATATTCTATAATGGTAAGAACAGATGGTTAGGGGCAGTTATCAACCTTCAACAAACTACCGCGACGACTATATTTACTTTTGATTACACAGCGAAAAAGCAAACTACTATAGCTGAAAAGTCTGACCTCCTCAGCGGAAAAGCATGGGCGTAAATTTAAAGATGACATGGCAGTAAAAAAAAAATGGATGGATGGGCGGTTGCCCTTTTTAATAGGATATGTTCCTAGTGACTTAAGAAAAGAAATTGTTAAGTCTAATAGTTCTAAGAAATTAGCGCATTATGAAATCGCTACTGATGAAAAATTAATTTGTGACACTCAAGTCTCGCCTGGATTATATTATTTTGGAGGGGGCATTATAATTATGGGACTTTTTTTTTCCATAATAGATTATGAAAATTTTATACTTAAAATGTCGCCATTTTTAGCAATTGGGATATTCTTTTTTGTGCTAGCATACTTTATTCCGAAAAAGGAAATTATATTTAATAGGGAACATTCTCTGATTACATACCCGGACTGGTTTTTTATGAAGCCCCATACAGTTCCTTTTAATGAATTAAAGATTTTCTGGTCCAGTACCGGTGGTGTTTCTGGAGCTGTAGGGCAGCGGCTGGTCACTGCTCCACCCAACTCATCAAGAGCAATAGAACTTACGTTACATCCTGGCCTTTATGATCATAGTTGGTCGTTAATTGTCTGGTATATGGACAAAAACCGTCCATTACCTCCGGGTTCAGCATTTGATGAATATCGGGAAAAAGATTTTGAACGGCGTAAAGCAGAGGGTTTTCCACCTCCTTTATTTCCCAGCCGTTTCCCTATTCCAGAGGCAACTCCAGAGCAACAGGCAGAACGAAATCGATATTGGCGGGATGAGGACTATTTTGGGAGTAGTGATACTGCTTGGTATTAATAGCTATCAGAATTTCATGAAAATGTTTTATATAAGAAAAGGAGATTTTGACCTTCACACTCAAGGATATTATCCTGTAGCGTATGATAATAAAGATCGCTGGTTGGGTGCGGTAGTTAATTTACAACAGACTACGGCTACCACCATTTTGACCTTTGATTATACTAATAAAAAACAAACTCAGATCGCAGAAAAGACAACACTTTTGAATGGTGCGGCTTGGGCTGATACTAATTAATATGGGATTAAAAAAAAAATGGTTTGATGGAGGGTTACCTTTTTTAATTGGGTATGTCCCGAGCGATTTAGATAAGGATATCGTCAAGACAAAAGGTGGAAGTGATACTATTCATTATGAAAGTGTAACTGGCGATAGGATTTTAAAGGATACACAAGTCTCAATAGCCAATTATTACATGGGTGGGGCACTAATTATTTTAGGGTTAGTGAGTTATATTTTAACAAAGGGTAACTTTCTTTCTGGACCTTTAGTTGCCTTTGGAATAGGTTCGTTATTATGTTTATATGCTTTTCTAGTTCCAAAAAAAGAAATAATCCTTAACAGGATGGAGGGCTTGATCACTTATCCAGATTGGTTTTTTCTGAAAAGCCATACAAGACCTTTTAAGGACATTAAGGCATTTTGGACTAGTACCGGGGGCGCCTCTGGTGCTTTAGGACAGAGATTGGTTACCACACCGCCTAATTCTAAAAGAGCTATAGATTTACGTATGCACCCTGGTTTATTTGACCATAGTTGGTCGTTAATCGTTTGGTATATGGACAAAAACCGTCCATTACCTCCGGGTTCAGCATATGATGAATATCGGGAAAAAGATTTTGAACGGCGTAAAGCAGAGGGTTTTCCTCCTCCTTTATTTCCCAGCCGTTTCCCTATTCTCGAGGCAACTCCAGAGCAACAGGCAGAGCGCGATAAATACTGGCGAGACGAGGATCATTTTGGGAGTAGTGATACTGCTTGGTATTGATGATTGTTTGAATTTCAATAGCGTGTGAATAAAGGAGATGTAAAAACCTTCCAGTTTATTATTAGTTTTAGACAGTTTCTTAGATCAGAAGATCAATTGGCTTATAGTATATATTTTTATAAAAACGGTGTGGCTTCTGGTATTTATGAAAAATTTAATGTACTGAATGAATCTCGTCATATTGAGGAAGGTAACGATGAAAAAATTCCAAAAATAACAACAGAATTAACCATACCGCAATCTATAATTAATAAATATAAACCTAATAGTCAATTTCTTATTGTTTCAGCACTTTCACTGGGTAAAGATAAATTTTATCCAGCTGTGCTGAATAATAAACATCGATTTTTAGGAGCTTGTGTAGATGTACATCATGTTACTACAACTACAGTAACTAGAATAGGGAAAGGTACAAGCGTTGAATTTAATCAAAGTAATATTACCATTAGCCCTTTAGCCGAGCTCTTAGCTGGTAAAGCTTGGGGAAATTGAAACTTGTCTACTTAAAACCTGAGTACAAAGTATGTTTGACACCAAAATGCCATTTGAAATTTTAGAAGAGTTTGCATCTCTAGAACAAAGTAGTTTCAAAAGTAAAGGAACATACATGGAGTATATTGACGAAAATATTCTAAAAATTCATTTGCAAGAAAAGAAAGGTTCAATAATTGGTGCAATTTTTTCATTCTTGATTTTATTTATTATGCTTGCTCTATCAAGTAATTCTGAAGATGATGAATCACAATTTATGTGGTATTTATGTTTATCTGTTTTCGCTATAGCTGGTGTTTATTCTTTTGTGAAAATTTTTATAAAGAAAAAATCTATGATCATTCTGGATCGGAAAAATGGACTTTTTTCTTTCCCACATAGACTCAATAAGTATAAACACTACGAGGCAAAATTTGATGAAATTATATTTTATTGGCAAGGTACAGGTGGCCCAACTGGTAATTTAGGCATGAGTTTAATAGCACAACATCCTAACAAGAAAATAGGTGGTGCAGACCTAAAGGCACACGTCACTAATTATAGAAAATTATGGTCATTTTATGTCTGGTATATGGACAAAAATCGTCCGTTACCACCAGGTACCGCTTTTGATGCCTATAGACAAAAAGATTTTGAACGACGCAAGGCAGAGGGTTTTCCAAAACCTTTATATCGGAGTCATATAATTACTCCAGAAGCGACTGAGGAGCAACAAAAGGAGCGAGAGCAATACTGGAAAGATGAATTAGAAGAATTCATCAGGGAGTCGCATTCTGTAATGTACGATCCAGAGATACATCGCGATTATATAGCTACTATATGGTTAGAAGATGATGATACCGCTACGGCAAACACCTACTTTAAATTTGAATATGATAATGGAGAGATCGTATATATATAAAAACCGACGAGAGCGGTAGAGGGTACAAACCACCTAAAAGCCATAAATATACAATGGTTCGTATGGATCATTTTGAATCCAGATTTTAATATCTAAATCTATTTATTAGCTTTCGCGAAAGCGTAGTAAATCTTTTAGAATAAATGAACTACCTTAGGGTAGAGAAAGCAAGGTATCCAACCGAAGAAAGTTGAACCATTCATGAAAACTATCAGTTTTCATACTTTCCTCCAACATCTCCGATGCAGAGCACTAGAGGTTATGTTAATTATTAAAATGAGAATTTTCTCATCAATAAATATTTTAATATAACTAAATGTTATATTAAATTTCTCATTGAAGATTACTAATAAACAGATTTTAGGAGCTTATATTGATGTACATCATATTCACACTACCACAACAACCCGAGTGGGTCAAAGCACGAATATAGAATTTAATAGAAGTAATGTTGCCATCGCACCTCTAGAACAATTATTATCTGGCGAAGCTTGGGAGAATATTTAATATATGTTAAAAAAAGCCGAAGCACAGGTTAAAAGTATTTTTGATGCTAAACTACCTTTAGAGATTTTAGATGAGTTTAAACCTCTGGAGCAAGATAATATTGCTTCTAAGGGTACCTACGTTGAATCCGCCACTCCAGAGGTATTGATAATTAATATGCAAGAAAAACGAGCATCTATAATCACAGCTATTATTTCTTTGTTTTGTTTAATAGCTTTTTTATTGATAGCTTATAGAACTAACGAATCCTTTTTTCATCCTGTCATTATACTAACAACCTCTTTATCGGTAATCTCCCTTATTTTTTTCTCGATTAAAATTTTTTCTAAGAAAAAATCTCTAATCATTTTAGATAGAAAAAATGGAATGTTTAGTTTTCCATATAGATTGCAGAGATATAAATTATACAAAACGGAATTTAACAGAGCGATAGTGTACTGGCAGGGATCTGGTGGTGTTACTGGAAACCTTGGTATAAGTTTAATTGCTCAACATCCTGACAAAAAAGTAGGAGGGGCAGACTTGGTGGCACACGTTTCGGGATTTAGAAAAATATGGTCTTTTTACGTCTGGTATATGGACAAAAATCGTCCACTACCTCCTGGAACAGCCTTTGATCCGTATAGGCAGGCAGATTTTGAACGCAGAAAATCTGAAGGTTTTCCTAAGCCTTTGTATCGTAGCTACATCCCTACTCCAGAAGCAACTCCAGCCCAACAATTAGAAAGGGAACGGTATTGGAAAGACGAGTTAGAAGAATTTACTAGAGAACCTGAATCTGAAATGTACGATCCACAAGTTCACAAGGGTTGGGTTTCGGCACGTTGGCTAAATGATGATGATAGCCCTACATCAAATACCTATTTCAAATTTGAGTTTGATAATGGAGAAATTATTTACATCAAAACTGATGAAAGCGGGCTAGGCCACAAACCGTCCAATGATCAAAAATTTACGATGACACGTATGGATCTTTTTGAGTCTTGGTTTTGACTTGAATTCCTTGTAATCCTATGACAGCAAGAAAGAAATGGCTAGACAATAGATTACCTTTTTTAATAGGTTATTTGCCAATAGATGTGAGAAAGGATATGGTATTACCTCTGAGTAATAAAAAAGGCTTTTATATGACGTTCTAACACATGATAAAATAATTGTTGATCAGCAGACTTCGAAGGTTTTTTATTTTTTTGGAGGAGCTATTTTGATATTTGGTATAATCTTTATGGTGCAGTGATACTGCTTGGTATTGATAAAAGGTGAATGTTTCACGAAGGTGGAGTCGAAATCATAAAAATTATTAAGCTCCACTACCTAAGCTACTATACGACATCCTGTAAGGGCAAAACAGCTGGCTAGGTGAAACATTTTCTTCTAAATAGTCACATTTTTTGATATCTATAATAATAGTAACTTAATCAGACCCGCGTGAGGGATTGCAACGTAAATCCCACAGCCCGACATAGGAGGTGCGAGGAATTGCAGTGTAAAGCCCGACCCCTGTGGTCACGCCCGAATAGCTCTTTTATACACCTTAGATAGTTTTAGAATCTAAAAAAATAGCATCTTAGATTAATTGAGATACACACTATCTATTAGAGATTGTTTCCCGTATGGATAGACTGGAAGGCCTCACTCAAGAGTTATTAGAGTCAAGTAAAAACGTTCTGAGAGAGGTGATCACTATCGAAATAGCATCCCATACAATTAGAGAACCCTATAAATCGTCCACTACCTCCTGGAACAGCTTTTGATCCGTATAGGCAGGCAGATTTTGAACGCAGAAAATCTGAAGGTTTCCCTAAGCCTTTATATCGTAGCCACATCCCTACCCCAGAAGCAACTCCAGCGCAACAATCAGAAAGGGAACGGTATTGGAAAGACGAGTTAGAAGAATTTACTAGAGAACCTGAATCTGAAATGTACGATCCACAAGTTCACAAGGGTTGGGTTTCGGCACGTTGGCTAAATGATGATGATAGCCCTACATCAAATACCTATTTCAAATTTGAATTTGATAATGGAGAAATTATTTACATCAAAACTGATGAAAGCGGGCTAGGCCACAAACCGTCCAATGATCAAAAATTTAAGATGACACGTATGGATCTTTTTGAGTCTTGGTTTTGAGCCCATAGAAATCGGCTACTCGAAGTAATTGTTATGGTATGATAATAATAAAGCTAACTGGCTATCGCTATGGATGATGCTAGCTATTGAAAAGTTTTAATTAGATCTTCGCCTCGCTATATCCAGGTCGCGCTCCACTTCTTTATAATCTTCTTTACATTTCTCAAGTGCCGTCTTATAATCTTGAATCGTATTCTCGGCATCCCCCAGCCCTTTAAGTCGTTTTTTAGACTCTTGTAGTTCTATGAGTGTTGTTACAATCTTTTTATAAAGATCATAATTTATGTTATTATCGCTAGTAGGAATGAGTTCTTGAAGATCCACTAGATTGTCACTAATTAAAGAATTCTGATATGAAAAGTTCTGACCAGGAACATCTAAAGAATCTATCATATTTTTAACGCGTGACATTTCCAAATAAAAATCTTCTTGAAAGGTGCGCTCTTTTTGCACAGACCTTAGATCTTCTTTCAGCAGGCTATTTTCTTTTTTAGGAATTTGAAATGTAAAGAATATAGTGACTATTATAAAACCTACAGTCACTATAAATAGTAACAAGAATTTTAAAAAACTATTTCTTCTTTCTTTTGAGTTCTTTGGTTTCATAGTTAAAGTGTAAAATAATAGGCAGGCTATTTATTGTAAACTATACGTGCAAATATAAATTAATGATTAAAGATAACTTATAAAGTAATAACTCATTTTAGCTTTTTGGCACTATCACAAAAACTACTAGTTGAAACTAGTCACCCCATCTTTGATGTAACCAAACATTTCAAAACTTCTATAGTATTAGATTTGTAAGTGCCCGTCCACCCTTTCCTATCAACTTCAAGGTGATCATCTTTACATAGACCGATGTAGTCTATATAATTTGCGTTGCAAGCTATACAACATTCATAAAGCACAGTACGTTAAAACGGGCGATCGGTTACGGATCAATGGCTCATTTTTTTTCTAGAACATAAAAAATTACAGATTTATAATCCCGAAATATCCTTCCTTTTGATCCTTGCACAAACCACATCCCCATAAAATGAAAACTACCTTTTTTATCCAAATCTTTCAATCTTACGTAGGATCTAACTACCATAAAAAAGAAACTATGCAATGATAGCCACTCTACTTTGTCTGTTTCTCAAAAAATTTTATGAGTAACAAAAAAATATATATTTCTCTTTTATCTAGATGATTATCAGAAAAAATACGCCCTTACAGATGAAATTTGACCCCTTTTAATTATAAATTCGTGCACATAAGATTCTTTAAGCACAGTAAAAATCATTAATTTGCGCTTGTTATAAGAAAAAAATAGCAAATAAAATAAGTCTAACACACCGTATATTTGTTACAGTTATTCTAATTAATTACTATATTTAACCCTTTACTAATTTTAAACATTTAAGACCAGAGCAATGAAAAAATTATTCTCTATTATGGCAATTGCCGCTGTTGTAGTGCTAAGCACCTTCACAGCTAGTGCCAAGAACGCACAAACAACTCTTCCAGTACAAATGCAACAGATCGTAGCAAATGTAACTACTGGAGCTTCTTTTCAAGATGCTGATCCAGCAGAGGAAGAACTTAGTTTTACCCAAGATTTAAAGAAACGTTTTATAGAAGGAGGTCCTGGATTTATGGGAATTGTTCTTTTATGTCTTATTCTAGGTCTTGCAATTGCAATTGAGCGTATCATTTATCTTAATCTAGCAACAACTAACACTAAGAAACTTGCTCAAGATGTAGAAGATGCTCTTAAAAGTGGTGGTGTAGAAGCTGCTAAAGAAGTATGTCGTAATACTAAAGGACCCGTTGCCTCTATCTATTATCAAGGTCTTGACCGTGTGGATGAAGGTTTAGAATCTGCCGAAAAAGCTGTTGTAGCTTATGGTGGGGTTCAAATGGGACAATTAGAGAAGAATGTTTCTTGGATATCACTCTTTATCGCACTAGCTCCTATGCTTGGATTTATGGGAACGGTAATTGGTATGATTCAAGCATTCGATAAAATTGAAGCTGCAGGAGATATGAATCCAGCACTTGTGGCAGGAGGTATTAAAGTAGCACTTCTTACAACAGTATTCGGACTGATTGTAGCTATTATACTTCAGATTTTTTATAACTATATTATTGCTAAAATAGACAGTATCGTAAACGATATGGAAGATGCATCTATCACTTTGATGGATATGCTCGTGAGATATAAGAAGTAATATAGTAATCTTTAAAACACTTATATATTATGGGATTACATAAAATATTAAAAATTATTGTTGCCATTATCGGTATTGCTGCGCTTATCGTAGCGGGTATGGTATGGGCTAACAACAAAGCCATTGAAGGTGGTGAATCACAAAACTTAGTTGATATAATGATTCTTCTAGCTTGGATTGTAATAGGTATTGCAATTTTACTGGTAGCCGTCTTTGTATTAAAAGGATTATTCACAGGTAACGCAAAAAATACACTCATTGGTGTAGGTGCATTCTTGGTCGTTATGGCTATTGCTTATTTTGTGGCACCTTCAGAGGTACCGCAAGGAGTTATGGCTGCCGCTAAGGATGATGTTGTCTTGACCCCACAGAAAATTCAACTGATAGGCGCTGGTATAAATGCATTTTTTATTCTTGCAGCGATTGCAATTTTATTAATGTTAGTTTCTGGAGCAAAGAAACTTGTAAATAGATAATTATGGCTAGGAGAACAGCACCAGAAATTAACGCAGGATCGATGGCAGACATCGCATTCTTACTTCTTATATTTTTCCTTGTAACTACTACCATTGAAAAAGATAGAGGTTTGTTGCGCGCGCTTCCACCGGATCAGCCAGAAAATGTAGAGCCTCCTATCATAAAGCAAAAAAATCTCTTTGTTGTTATTGTAAACAAAAACAGTGAATTGTTTGTAGAAGATGAACTTATGGAAATAAATGATCTTCAACAGGCAACCATAGACTTTTTAGATAATGGTGGAGTACCAAGAGGTCAAGAAGGGTATTGTGAATATTGTCAGGGTGATAGAGACCCATCTTCATCTGATTTTCCAGATAAAGCTATTGTGACTGTAAAAACAGACCGTCTTACTCCTTATGAAACCTATATCACGGTTCAAAATGAGATTATCGGAGCCTATAACTTTCTTCGTAACAGAGAGTCTCAAAGACTTTACGGATGGAATTATACAGATGTTAGTAAGGCAATAGATGAAGGTCTATACAAGGGTAATGAAGATGCGGCAAAAGAAAAGCTCGATATTATCCAAGGAATGTACCCTCAGAAGCTATCAGAAGTAGCTCCAAACTAAGCTTACGAATTTTTTAAAAGAAAAGAATATGTCAAAATTTAAAAAAGAAGGTAACAAAGAATTACCTGCAGTAAATACAGCGTCTCTTCCAGATATTGTATTTATGTTATTATTCTTCTTTATGGTGGCTACCGTTTTACGTAAAAATGACGTAAAAGTTGCACAGGCTATGCCTTCTGCAGATCAAACGGAAAAACTACAAAAAGATCGTAGCGTATTTATCTTTGCTGGAAAGCCAGGATCTGGATATGAAAAATTTGGAACCGAGGGTGTCATTCAAATTGGGGATAAACTCGTAGATGTTTCTGCGGTGCAGCCAGCTATTCTTGAAGAACGCGAGAAGCTCAGAGATGAACTTAAAGATCGTGTGATTGTAGCTTTTAAAGTAGATAAAGAAACAAACTCTGGTCTTATCTACGATGTAAAGCAGGAATTAAGACAGGCAAATCTTCTTAAAGTCCTTTACATTACTACACAAACTGATGATCTTATAAAGCAGCAGAATTAATACTTTATTTTATATCTATTTAATAAAAGTGCCTTGACAAATGTCAAGGCACTTTTTTTTATATCCATACCCATCCATTTACTTTATATTTGTTTCAAAAATGTACTCCTTGCTTAAATCTATACTACTTTTATTAGTGCTTCTACCTTTTTCTGCTTTTGCGCAGGAAGAAGCTGACACTAGTATACTAATAGACTCATTATATAGAGAAGATCAAGTGTATATAGGACTCACTTTTAATCTTTTATCCAATAGAGTCCCAGATTTTTCTCAAAACGGACTCAGTGCAGGAGTTCAGATAGGTTTTATAAGGGATATGCCTATTAATAAAGCAAGAAACAAAGCGATAGGAATAGGTCTGGGCTTAGCACTCGACACCTACAATCAAAATCTTTTTATTGGAGAAAATAGTGATGGAACTGCTGGTGAATTTGACATTGTAGGGAATAATTCTCCAAGTACTGGCAATAGATTTACGTACTACACCTTAGACGTTCCCTTAGAATATAGATGGCGCACATCTACGCCTACTAAGTATAGTTTCTGGAGGATACACGTAGGTACTAGAATAGGATATATTTTTCGATTTAAGTCTTCTTACGAAGAAGCTGATAATAATTCCATTCAAACAGATATCAAAGAGCTTAATAAGCTTCAGTACGGACCTACTTTTTCCTTTGGGTACGGTGCATTTAACTTTCAGGCATATTATGGGTTGAATACTTTATTCAATGAAAATGCCACCATCAATAATGAAACTGTGGACTTACAGGTAATAAAGCTAGGGTTGATATTTTACTTTCTATAATCCTCTGTACCCATAACTTTTTAAAGAGTAGATTTAAGAAGCCATTATTATCAGACCTCTACAACCAATAAGGAAAAGTGAGAAATTGCGTTACGGTACCCACAACAAAGCCAAAAATGAGCTCTACCGAAGTATGTGCCTTTGCGTCCAGTCTAGAGGTTGCGGTGAATCCAGCGCAGAGAACCAAGAAACAGATGAGGGCTAGATAATTACTTCCAAAATGTAAACTCAAGCCTATCACAAAAACGATAAGCCCGGAAATTCCAATCATATGAAGACTGACTTTAAATTTTAATAGCGCTAATATGTATGCAGCTATACTAGCGCCCAGAATACCTACGAAGAAAAAGTACAATTCTGGAATTTCATATCCTACAAAAATGAGTTGGAGTAATAGAAACGTAAAAACCATTTGCATTAAGAGTGGATATCTGCGCTCCTTTACACTCTTTAAATGAATAGTTTCCACAACCTGTAAATTTTTAAGCATAAAAAAGCTCAGGATTGGGATGATGACCGTCATTATAGTCGTAGCAAAAAGTTTAGAATAGATAAATTCTTCTAAAAAGTACCGCGGAGTTAAATAAAAATAGAGCCCAACACCTGCTAGAGACATAAATAACGGATGGAATATATAGGAAAAGCTCTTAATGATGAGTTTCATTAGATTTGCTTTCTGAGTCTTGCAACCGGTAGATCAAGTTGCTCTCTGTATTTTGCCACGGTCCGTCTAGCGATAGGATATCCTTTTTCTTTTAAAATTTTTGCTAGTTTATCATCTGTGAGAGGTTTCCTTTTATCCTCCTCAATAATTACTGTTTCCAAGATTTTTTTAATTTCACGGGTTGATACCTCTTCGCCCTGATCATTAGTCATACTTTCACTGAAGAAAACTTTTATAAGCTTCGTTCCATAAGGTGTGTCTACGTACTTACTGTTTGCTACTCTAGAGACTGTAGAGACATCCATCCCAATCTCAGTAGCGATATCTTTAAGTATCATAGGGCGTAAATTACGCTCGTCACCAGTAAGAAAATACTCCTTTTGGTAATTCATTATTGAACTCATCGTAACATAAAGCGTCTGCTGGCGCTGTATGATAGCTTCTATAAACCACTTTGCTGCATCAAGTTTTTGCTTTATAAAAAGAACGGCATCCTTCTGATCCTTAGTTTTTTCCTTAGAGGCCTTATACCCTTTGAGCATATTGCTATAATCTCTTGAAATTTTGAGCTCTGGCGCATTACGTCCGTTAAGAGTAAGCTCTAGCTCTCCCTCTACGATACGAATCGTAAAATCAGGTACTACGTGCTCAACGATTTTTGTATTGCTGCTATACGAACCTCCAGGTCTTGGATTGAGATGTTCAATCTCGTGTATGGCATCCTTAAGCTCATCTTCAGAAATATGGAACTTAGCCATAAGTTTTGAGTAATGCTTTTTACTAAAAGCATCAAAAGCCTTCTCCAAAATATCAATGGCCAATGAAACAGATTTTGTAGGCGTTTTGCGATCCAGCTGAAGAATCAAACATTCTTCTAAGCTTCTTGCACCAACACCGGCAGGATCTAAATCTTGCACTTTAAAAAGCATCTTTTCAATAACTTCTTCAGTTGTATAGATATTTTGGGTAAAGGCAAGATCATCCATTATATCTAAAATAGGTCTTCTAAGGTATCCAGCCTCATCTAAGGAACCTATCAGAAATTCTGCAACTTCTCTTTCCTCCTCACTAATGCGTACGGTATTGAGTTGCGTCTTTAAGTATTGATTGAAAGAAGTTCCAGAAGCATAAGGTACTTGCCTATCTTCATCATCTGCACTATAGTTATTTGCACTTAATCTATAGTCTGGAGTTTCATCATCACTCAGGTAGTCATCTACATTGATTTCGACTTCTTGAGTGTCATTTTCGTAATCGTCTTCTGTATTGTTAAACTCGTCATATTCATCTTTAATCTCATCCTTCCCACTATCTAGAGCTGGGTTCTCCTCCAGCTCCTGCTTGACCTTTTGTTCAAAAGCCTGAGTGGGCAGTTGAATAAGCTTCATAAGCTGGATCTGCTGTGGTGACAGCTTCTGAGAAAGTTTAAAATTAAGTGATTGTTTAAGCATAAAACGAATTTACAAAAAAGTTTGCCGCAAAGATTACGTTCTCGTTTTTGTTAACTTTTTTTTTACGGGTCGCTATACCTCTAGGATTCAAATACGTTTGGAGAAATCTAGCTATTGCATCTATTTGACTTTTCACTTAATCAAGATCTATTGACCGAACCTCGTTTTCAATGTCAAAAATAACAGCAGAAATTACAAAACATCTAGATGATCTTGTAGCAATAAAATTTTCGCGAAAGCGCTCTCATACAAGTATCAAGGCTTGAATAGCCCTTTTTTAATAGCATAGATAACAAGGCCAGTGCGGTTCTTTAAATTGAGTTTAGAAAAAACACTATCCCTATACCCTTGAATGGTCTTAGGGCTCAAAAACATTACCTCAGCAATCTCATTATAAGTCATCTCCGTACAGGCGTGCTTTATAAATTCTATCTCACGCTCCTTGAGTTGATCTGCAGTGTCTCCATCTAGGCTCCTCACCAGAAGTCTGCTTACGGTGTTGGTATGATAATACCCATTTTCAGCAAGTTCTTGGAGTGCCTTATGCAATACAGATTTTTCTGTATCCTTGAGGAGATATCCTTTAGCACCAGCTCGTATCATTTTTAATATAGTATATTCATCCTCCTCCACAGAAAGTGCAAGGACTAGGATTTCCGGATAGTCGTTTTTGAGATGCTCTGTGGTTTCTATCCCATCCATTATGGGCATATTGACGTCCATAAGGACAATATCTGGGCGCTTGTTTTCAAATTTAAGTTGGTCCATTAATTCCTGACCGTTCCCACAGGTATATAATACCTCAAAATCTGGAAACGAATTTACGAGCCCGCTTATCGCCTGGCTCAAGAGTGTATGATCATCTACTACTACAATGCGTTTCATAATAATTCTGGTTTATAGGTGAGCGCTACTTTTGTCCCTTTCCCTTCTTGTGATGTATATTCTATATGTGCGCCTATTAATTTTGCCCTTGTCTCAATATTGGTTAGCCCTATCCCATTTTTTGCTCGAGTAGCTTCATAATCAAAACCGCGTCCATTATCTGAGGCTGTGACGGTCAAGGTATCATCTTTATATCTCACTACAACGTCCAGCATCGTAGCTTTGGAGTGCTTCAGTGTGTTTGTAAAAAACTCTTGAAATATTCTAAAAATAATGGTTTCAATCTTTTTATCTATCTCAATGGGTACTCCAGTAACCTCTAGTGAAGGCTGGAGGTAAGCCATCCTATTAAAACGCTCTAACTCTAACTCGAGCGCCTCTGGAAGAGACATATTGTTAAGCGCTTCTGGATTAATGAGCTTAGAAAGTACACGGATTTCGGAAAGCCCCTTCCCTATCGTAGCCGCAGCTTCATCTAGTTGGTCTTGGCTGCCTCCTGAGTTTTGCGTCTGTATTTTGGCTAGGGTTAACAACTGCCCTATATTATCGTGTAATTCCCAAGAAATATTACGCAGCGTCTCTTCCCTAATTTCAATTTGCGTTTCTGCAATTTCCTTTTCAAACTTCTTTTTTGACGCTTCCTGTTCTATGAGCAACGTGTTTTTGCGCTTCATAAAAACCGAAAATAGCACTACGACCACGACAAGCAATAACAGTAGAATTGTAATAGCCACAAACACAATAAGTAAGGTTCCGGAATCTTGATTTTGGGTCATAAAAAGCCTCATTTCTCAAAATGAAAAGGGAAGGTACTTAAATTTTAAAGCGTGGAATAAGGTATTTGCCCCTTTATAGCTTCACTTTCGTGAAAATTTGAGAACTCACTATTCTACAGGTTTTACAGACCCCGCCGCTGTCCAGATAAAACCAAATATCAATAATCCATTCATAAATAATAATGAAATCTTTTGAACCGTGAAGAAAGTCTCATAGAGATTATCTGAATATCTATGCCCTTGCTGTCCAAAAATAAAATAGGATAGGGGAATAAAAGTTAAACTAAATATGAGATAACCAGCAAAAACAAAGTACTCTAATTTATTCTTGATTTTTAAATTTCTGTCGCTCTTGAGCTGGTCTATTGCATAATAAAGCAAATTTATAATAAGCACAATAATCCCAACCGTAAACGTCTTCTCCATAAATCGCGTAAGCACAGGAGTAGTGGCCGCCCTAAAGACAAATAAACCTAACATAATAGTCGAAATTATCGTTATCACCCTACGCCGTCTATGATCCTCAACGTGGTCATAAATCATTTTATAAAACAAGGCTAAAAACAGAAATGCATAAAGATTGTAGACCCAATGGTTATTAGGAAAAACATACTTGGTATAAAGACCTGCCCCCACATCTGCAAATAAACCCAACCACAAAATAACCAATACAATTCTCACGGGTAAATGCTTGTATTTATAAAAAAATAGGGTAGCCACAATTGCTACCATTAGTTCTGATATAAGCGTCAAATTTTGCAAAATTGTGGGGTTCATTTTATCAGAGAAATGTAAGGAATTAATTGATAACGTTCTGTAAGAAAATAGTCGCTATACTAAAAATCGTCAGGACCACGCTACGACGTAATTCCCTTATGCGAACTAGGTTTGGTCCAGATAAAGCCAATTATAAAAATACTATTTGCAATGATAAGGACGACTCCCAGTATTGTATTGACTCCGTTATAAACATCTAAAGACCATATATGTAAATCCATATTCCTTATTAAGCTCACAGGAATAAGTGTAAGCTCTATTAGAAGGTATCCCGCAAAAACAACTATCGGCAAACTCTCTTTTAAATCAAATACGCGTGTGCTTTTGAGTGATTCAATTGCGGCATACATAAGATGTACTACCATAACCACAGTCCCTGCAATTTTCCCATAAGTAAGTCCTGCATACAACGGATCCGTAACTAATGCGTTTATAATATACACTACCAGTACCGCAACAGATAAAATTATTATAATCTTACGTCGCATAGGATCCTTTACAAAATTGTAAACCATTTTATAAAACACGGCATAAAAAAGCAATCCATAAATATTAAAAATCCAATTATTATTAGGGTACACAAACTCAACATAAAGAACCCCAGATGTCTCTGCGATGACAGCCATCCACAAAATGGGCATAATGAGCCAGATAGGGCTATTTTTATATTTATAAAAGAAGACAGTAGCCGTTACCGCAGCTGCAACCTCAGAGAGGTAATAGGGCGAGTATAAATGAGGAAGTAAGCTATCCATAGGGAAGTAGTTACATTTTATATAAGGTATCTTATAAAAAGAAATTTAGAAACTTTACCTCTTATATTCTAGACTTACTGTCAAATCTGTAATATAGGGCTACGCCACAAAATATGGTGGCTACTAAAAATAGTAGAAATAAAATGATGGCTATCACTAGCCAAAGTACTAAGACCTCTTCTCTGACCATATCAATCCAAATGATAAGACTGAATACATAACTACCACTATGGCCGTCATCATCCAGAGGATGTTAGTAAATACGAGTTCTTGACCGTTATAACTTATTTTTGCCGTTTGAACTACAGGAAGGCTACTACTGAGAATGGCATAGGTCACCCCTATATATAAAACAATATCTTTCCCAAAGGTATATATGTCTGCGCGACGAAGGAGATCGGCAGCATATAGTACTAAAGTTGCCAAGATAAACAAGCGGCCTGCATCATTACAGTAGGTGTAAACATCTGCAAAATCCAAAAATAGTACGCTAGTAGTAAACGTAAGAATAGTAACCATCATCACTACTGATACTACCTTCTTTCTTATGGGTGATTCTATCTCAGATCTAAATATCCACATCAACAACAGAGCTCCAAGGACACCGTAAAGATTCCATCGCACAAACTGCCATAAATCTGGAATTTCAAAAAAGTGATGGAGATTTTCCATAAAAAGCATTACCCACAAATAGGGTAAAAGATATTTAAAAGTGGTTTTTTTTATTTATAATAATATATTGTTGCTAGTAATGTAGCCGTGCCTTCTGCTATGAGTAGTACAATACTCATACATTAACGCTTTTTTTTAAAAGTGGGGATCCTCTTCGCTCCCCAAATAAAACCGAAAGCAATAGTTAGATATGATATGACCACTACAATACCCTGTATCATATAAAGTGAGGTCAGATACTGATTTTTCTCTCCTGGAAAATATACTCTCGCTATATATATGACAGGATACGATATGTGGAATATTAAAAATCCTGCCGCTATCCACAAAAAAAGATCCCTACTCACGTTCTCCACAGATGCACTATATAAAATACGCACCAAATAAAATAGCACCGAAATGACGATCAGAACAGACGAAATTGAAAATGCAAAAAAAGAGGGATTTTTAAGTGGGTCTAATAAAATATAGTTTATCACAAACAACACAAAGCTCAGTCCAATAAAATAAAGAACAATTTTTCTGTGCAATTTTTGGATTAATTGACTTCTTATGATATATAACAATCCTAAACATACCACGATGTCATATATGTTATAAATCCAAGTATTAGAGGTCTCCGTGAGAACTACATAATACTTTGCTACTCTTTCATTCAATGCTATATACCATAAAAGTAAAAGCAACCATCTTATTTCTGTTTGTTTATATTTAAAAAAATAAATAGTAGCTGCAATGGCCGCCGTAAATTCAGCAATCATTGCCAGTGTCCTTATGAGTTCCATTGCAGCTTTTTGAAAAATTCTATTGATAGTCTGGGTCGATAGGTGGTGGCGGTGGTGGTCTCCATTCCATTCTATTGGCTGCTAGACTCTGAATAGGATCCTGTATCGTCATCATAAGATCTGCTCTATTACTCATACTCATTTCAGTTTCCTTAGGAACTGTAAATACCTCTGCAACTGGAACGGCAATACTTTTTGCCCCATCCTTCTTTATGGCAAATGAGATATCATCGTTTATACTACCCTCTGCACCGAACTCCATCGTAGGATTCATAAAAATTGTAGCTCTACCATCATTTTCACTATCTGCATATTTCCCAAAGTAAATACGTAAACCAGTGATCTCGGTTTTAGCATTACCAGCTTGCTGCTCTATAAAGGCCAAGTATTCTTTTAAAACTTTATAATCTACAGATAATGATCTAGTGGCCCTTACGTAAGCATCTGCTTCTGGGTCAATAGGCTCACCCTCCTCGGTAATATTTACAGATTGCTCAATGAGCGGCACAAGTATGTTTCCATAGTTGTGGTATAGATCTTCTGCTTCCTGTACAGAAATTATAATCTTTGGAGGCTCAAGTTCTTCTCCACCGGTCGTTGGGGGATGCTCAATCTCCTGACAAGAAATTAAAGAGCAAACCCCTAGAAATAGGAGCACTGTAAGTCGTAATTGATTCATACACTTTGATTTTGTTTGGTTAATCTATAATAATAATCTACAAGTATAGTACTATTACCCAATTCTGGTTAGGGGTAAATGTCCCTTTTTTACATTAGATTTGAGTATAGGAAAGTAAGATTTGAAAAATAGGAAACTTGGTTAATCAAAAAAGAAGATCTCAACCTCTAACCTATTTTCCATTTACAATAATGATAATATTCCTTAAACTCGCATAAAAGTTAACTATTGAAAACGTCATTTTACTAAAAATCTATGCCATCTCTCCGCGAGTTTCTACTTTCTAAAGGGTATACTAGGACCCGTCTCTTTCCAACCGTCACTCAACATTTGGAGTTTAAGGCTCGTATAAATGGAGTAGAAGGTTCCTTTATATTAGATACAGGAGCCTCTAGTTCTTGTGTAGATTTTGAGTTTGCAGAAAAGTTTAAATTAATAAGTGAGCACAGCAAAATTCTAGCCTCTGGCGCAGGAGCAAATGATATGCCTACCAAGCTTTCTCAAAAAAATGAGATTAAGATTAAAAAATGGTCACGTGACGATATCACAATTGTTCTCTTTGACCTCTCACACGTAAATCAAGCGTTAATAGATCACAATGCGCACCCAGTAGATGGTATTCTAGGCGCAGATATACTCAACTTGGGTAAAGGGGTTATAGACTATCAATATAAATGTCTCTATTTAAAGTAATCTCCGTTGTGTAAATTTCTTATCACTAAGGGTCATCTTCGTTTAAGATTAATTATGTACGCTTTAGCAAACGAAAAATTAATCCCATCCCCTCTCAACGTTGAGTAGCATTCCTTATTATTTTCAACATCTAGCACTCAAAGTTCTACTATCCATCTTTTAACCCCTTGCCATCAATTGGTTATTTTCAATCCTATTAGGATTCTTACATTTTCTCCTATTTTCTGACAAACAGATAAAATTTTCGCGAAAGCGCGCCCCTTAGTACCCGTTATTGCTGAAAACTTAAAATTTTAACAGTTGTAGGAAATCTGAAACTCGCTTTTGAACCGTACAACTACAGATATAATTTAGTAAGAATTATCAAATCAGGTATGTCGCTGTGGCCACTTCAACTACCCCCCTTAACCTAATAACTAAGAAAATTAGAATATGAAAAATTTAAAAATGATGGCAGCTATTGCCTTATCAATATCGCTATTTACTTCTTGTGAAAAGGATGATGCGCTGGATACAACTCCTGAAAATACAGGTATAGAAGCAATTGCAGATAGTACTCTAGGTGCAGAAGAAGCTTTCCCTGGCCAGAAAGGGGCTGCACAATCCCTTTATTACGGTCTTAATGAGGTTACCGTCGCAAATATAGATGGTAAATATGTACTTGAAGGAGATATAATTTTTACGGAGGATCAATTAGCAAATGCTATTGATGACGACCCTTCAAAAAGTACAGGTCGCACCAATGGTAGATGGGCAAACAATACAGTTTATTATGCCATCAACCCAAACTTACCTAATCAAGCGAGGGTGTCTGATGCTATCGCAAATTGGGAAGCAAATACATCCGTACGATTTATACAACGCACCAATCAACAAGATTACGTATACTTTACCCCTGGAAGCGGTTGCTCTTCCTACGTGGGACGTATAGGAGGTCGCCAGGACATCACCCTAGCTAATGGTTGTTCTACCGGAAGCACTATACATGAGATAGGTCACGCCGTAGGACTATGGCACGAGCAAAGTCGTGTGGATAGAGATAATTACATAAATATCTTATTGGAAAATATACAGACTGGCGTTGAATATAACTTCCTCACCTACACCGCTCAAGGACAGGATGGAACAGAGTTTACCGCAACACTTGATTTTGATTCAGTAATGCTATATAGTTCTTTTGCTTTTAGTAAAAATGGTCAGCCTACAATTACTAAGTTAGATGGAAGCACTTATACTACTAACCGTACCAGTCTTTCTGCAGGAGATATCACCGGAATAAACCAGATGTATCCAGGCGATGGAGGCAACGGTGGCGGTGGCGGAGACGGAGACATCTGTGATGGGGTTGCTGCTTATAATCCAAACCAATCTTATAATGTAGGAGATAGAGTAACCTATCAAGGTAATGCCTATGAGCGCGTTTCTGGAGGATGGGTAAATCTTGGACCTTGTACAGGACCTCCAGCAGATATTTGTGCAGGAGTTGCTCCATACAGCAATAATCAATCTTATAGTGTAGGAGATAGAGTAACGTACCAAGGTGGACTTTACGAGCGCAGAAGCAGAAGCTGGGCGTATCTAGGAGCATGTGGATAGGAATATCTAATTGCTCCCTTTAAGGAGCACCATAGACAGGCTTCTTATTTAAAAGTCAGTTCCCGCTATCCATTACAACTCCTCATTGCGCTATCGCTTCATTGCGGGGTTTTCATTACTATCGGGGCTAGCAGCAAATGCTGGTGCTTTTAATACAAACAAATTTCATTAAACTAGCCTTCAAAAAGCCACTCTCTTCAGGGAGTGGCTTTTTACATTTTTATAACCAGAAGAGGTTAAACTTTCCTAAAGACTTTTGACACCTCACACATTATTCACACATTGCAGTACTAAATAAATTATTATGGCAATTTTAGGTTCTCTCATAAAAGGCGCAATCAATCTTAAGGACTCGCTTACCGCTGAACATAACCCAATAGAGGAGCAGCAGGAGGTACTCAAAAACCTCTTGACAAAAGCTCAGGATACTTCCTTTGGAAAATATTATGGTTTCAAAAAAATACTTGAGAACGAAGAAAATTTAGCATCTTCATTTGCAGAAATGGTACCCTATTTTGACTATCACCAGATGGAAGAACGTTGGTGGAATCGCGTTCACTCAGGATTAGAAGATATCACTTGGCCAGGAAAGCCAGATTATTTTGCCCTGAGCAGCGGTACTACAGGTAAAACAAGTAAGCGAATACCTGTAACAGACGAAATGATAGAGGCAATTAGAAAAACGAGCCTAAGTCAAGTAGAAGCACTAGCTCACTTTGAGCTTCCGTCAGAATTTTATGATAAAGAGGTGATGGCTTTGGGCAGCTCTACCGATCTACAAGAAAATAATGAATTCTTGGAAGGGGAAATAAGTGGGATTACCGCTAGCAATATTCCGTTTTGGTTTAAAGGATTTTATAAACCAGGAGAAGACATTGCAAAAATAGATAACTGGGACACACGCGTTAAAACCATTGCAGAGAGAGCAAAAACTTGGGACATAGGTGCACTAAGCGGCATACCCTCTTGGATGGAGCTTATGCTCAAAGAGGTAATTGCCTATCACAAGGCCGATAATATACACGAAGTGTGGCCTAATTTACAAGTATTTACAAGTGGAGGCGTTGCATTCCAACCCTATGAAAAAAGTTTCAATGCCCTACTTGGTAAACCCATTACCGTTATAGATACCTACTTGGCATCAGAAGGGTTTATGGCATATCAAAGTAGACCGGGTACGAGCTCTATGAAACTATCTACAGATGCTGGAATTTATTTTGAGTTTGTACCCTTTAAACCTGAGTACATAAACGACGACGGATCTCTATCCCAAGAGGCTCCTAGCTTGAGCATCTCACAAGTAGAAAAAGATGTAGATTATGTTTTGCTCATAAGCACTGTTTCTGGTGCTTGGCGCTATCTTATAGGTGACACCATTGCTTTTACGGATGTTGAAAAGGCTGAGATAAAAATTACAGGTCGTACCAAATTTTTCCTCAATGTGGTGGGCTCACAGCTTTCAGTAAACAAGATGGAAGATGCCCTCCGCGAGCTGGAAGAAGCGTACGATATTGAGATCCCTGAGTTTACACTTAGTGCAAAAAAAATAGACGGAGCGTTTTACCATTGCTGGTACCTAGGCACAGAAGCTTCAATACCTACCGATCAACTAGCCGAAAGCTTAGATAATTCACTTAAGGAAGCAAATAAAAATTACAAAGTCGCAAGAGGAAAGTCCCTTAAAGGTGTAAAGGTTACTACCATCAATCCATCGGTATTTCACGAGTGGAGTGGAGCAAATAAGAAGAAAGGTGGTCAAGTAAAAATGGAAAAGGTGATGGGTGAAGAGAAATTTGCAGAGTGGGAAGAGTTTGTTTCTAAACAATCTAAAGCTTCTTAAAAAGAAGGTATGTTCTCAAGAAGTAGCCGCTAATTCATATATGTTGTAACATTCAAAAGCCTAGGATGAAAGATCGTCCTAGGCTTTTGAAATTTAATAGCCCTATACTAAATTGTCATTTTTTAATTATTATTGCTCATTAATAAGGTGCATCACCTCTTCTGGAGACATATAAAGACTGCGTAACCGCTCTTTATATTTTTCTGATATATTAGCGTGATCAAGTATAAAATTTTTAGTCTTGAGTATATAAGAACCCATCCCGTGGGTGATCGCATAGACATCTGCAGTGCGCTCTACTTCTTTAATATGCGCTCCAGAATATAAATACTTTATGCCAAATATGAGCATTCCAAAACCAGTGCGCTCCCTATAGTCCATCACGTGACCTAACTCGTGACCTAACCAGCCAGTTACGACATCACTAGGCACCTCAGCAAATTTTAACTCATCTTGATCTATTTGAATTTTTCGAGAGATAAGGATAATGTAAGCTCTTTTCTTCCTTGATTTAAAAAAACTTGCCCATCTAGGTTGCGCCTGCATCGTAGACTTCTTAATATCATCTTTAAACTGAAACGTAATATCCGCATCCCATAACTCAGGATAGTGTTCTAGCGCCAGAACAGCTTCGTCAAAAATCTCAGCAGGGATGGTCTTGTTTTCAAGATTTAATGCCCCAGGTTCCGTCTCAACTACCTCTTTTTCTGTCATAGTCCCAAAATACTGCTTCTCGCTATCTTGCGCTGTTAATGGCATATTAAAGTATGCTAAGGTCGTATAAAAAGCAATTAGTACCTTTCCGCTCATAGAACATAGATATGAAAATTTCTAAAATTACAGGCATCATTTTCTTTTTTGCTTTCGCAAAAATTCTCGTTGCACAACAGGATCTCACTTCTATAGAAATATCTGGTCAGGAACTACTCTCAAGAGCAATAGCCTACCACGACCCTGAAGGCAACTGGGCTACCTTTCAGGGGGAGTTTACAGTGGTATTAGAAAGCCCTAAAATAGAAGACAGAAAAAGTACCATCACCATAGATTTACCTAATGAATTTTTTAACCTTTCTGAGGAAAAAGGAGTTCGCGTAAGCTTTAAAGAAATAACGGGAAACACGTGTCGCTTTACCACTGAAAATGGCGAAATTATAATGGCAGACTCTCAGTCTGAAGCCTGCAATCGTTCCGTAATGATGAAAAACTACTACACCTATCTGTACGGCTTACCAATGAAACTGCGCGATCCCGGGACGATCATTGATCCTACAGTGAGTAAACAACGTTTTAACGGTAAAGAGTATTTAGTTCTTAGGGTTTCTTATGACAAGAATGTGGGTTCAGATATTTGGCAATTCTATTTTAATCCAGCATCCTATGCTATGGAAATCTATCAATTCTTCAAAGGTCAGGACCAGAGCACAGGAGAATATATTCTGCTCTCAGGAGAAACCGTAATAAATGATATCAAGATGCCACAAAGCCGCGCTTGGTTTTATAATAAGGACGACGGTTACTTGGGTACAGATAAAATAGCAGAGAATTAATTGCGTGCAATAGGAAGAATCGCCTGGTTATAGTTACTCATCCTATAGTACTCGTCCTTCAGTTCTTCTACATACCGAACGATCTTTTGATGACTTTTATAAGCTGGGTTCAGGGCATCATTAAAATCTTCATCTGAGATAAGTAGACCAATATACCACGTACCCCACCTACTTGTATAGGCATCTTCTAGTATAGGTGATCCATCTTTTCCAGTGAGTGCCCTATCTATAATCATTGTGAGAAAATTTACTGTTTGTGTCTCCTTATCAGTCTCATAAAAAGATATATAATAGTGCTCACCTCCTATCTCAACGGGCACATTATGCTCTACGTACTGATGATCACGCTGAAACTTAGTATTAATAAAATAATAAAACTCATCTGCAGCTTTGCTATCTGTAAAAATATAGGAATAGCGATTCGGTAATTTTCGCTTAAACTTTTTTGCCCTAATTACTTTTCCCTCTTCGAGATTAGGAGCGATTGCTATAGGAACACAAGAGTAGATAAATAAGGTAAGTAAACAGAGTAGGATATATTTCATAAAAGTAATTTCTTATAGAACGTCATCAATAACTATACCGCGAGAAATCTATTAATAAAAACGGAACTGGTAAAGAACATCTATAAACGTCTCTTCAAAATCACTTAGAATTACCCGAGCCAAATTAAGCAACCTATGGTATACATATACATAGCTCACATCCTCTTGAAAAAGGAATGGATATCGCATTATATAGCTGTAAAAGATGTATCCCTAAGCGATACAAACCACAAAAACCCTTACTGAAAATCAGTAAGGGTTTGCTTAAACAATAAGGTAACAATCTTAACTACTATGCCTCAAAAGGCACGATAGAAACATAAGATTTATTATCTTTTTTCTTTTGGAATTTTACGACACCATCTACTCTTGCGTGTAGTGTGTGGTCTTTTCCTCCATACACATTATCACCTGGGTGATGTGTATTTCCTCTTTGACGTACGATGATGTTCCCTGCTGTAGCAGCTTGACCTCCGAATATCTTAACACCTAGGCGTTTCGATTCTGATTCGCGACCGTTTTTAGAACTACCAACTCCTTTTTTGTGAGCCATCTTGTTTCGGTTTTAGATCCTGAAGTTTATCAGGATATATTATACTTTAGTGAAAGATTACTTTCTTCCGCCGTCTAAATTATCTTGTAATTCTTTAAGTTCGTCCCACTTACCCTCTGCAGCAAGTGCAGCTTGTTGTGGCCAAGTATTAGCCACTAAGTGAGCAAGTCTTGAACTAGCCTCTGCCAATATAGCTTCGATAGCTTCTGGCTTTGCTTTTGCAACTTTTGCAAAAGTATCAAGTCCAGCAGCAACCATCGCTTCTGCAGCTTTAGGTCCAACACCTTCGATTTTCTTAAGATCATCTGCTTTTGCAGATTTCTTAGGAGCCGCTTTTTTAGCTTCAGCCTTTGGTGCAGCTTCCTTTTTAGGAGCAGCAGCTTTAGGTTGAGCTTTCTTCTCTTCTTTTTTAGAAGCAGATTTCTTAGCTCCAGAAGTAGCGATACTTTCAATTACGATTTCAGTAAGTGATTGACGGTGTCCGTTTTTCTTACGGTAACCTTTACGTCTCTTCTTTTTGAAAACGATTACTTTGTCACCTTTAAGGTGTCTTAGGACTTTTGCTCCTATTAGAGCTCCGTCTATAGCTGGGGCGCCTAAAGTGATGTTATCTCCGTCACCTACAAGAAGTACTTTGTCAAAATCGACTTTTTTTCCTTCTTCTGTTGACAGGCGATTAACAAAGACTTTTTGGTCTTTTGCAACTTTAAATTGCTGCCCTGCTATCTCTACAATTGCGTACATAGCGATTAATTAAATATTGTTATTACACTAATAATAACTTAAACCTTTCGGTTTAAGCGGGTGCAAATATACTATTTAAGTCTCAAATTACAATACCTCCAGCATTAGTTTAAAAAAATAATGCCTGACAAAATTTACTTTTTTCCCATAAGCCTTATTTAACGTATTTTTAAAATCCAAAGACCTTCTATGAAAACCTTACAATTAGTTGCTTCTTATCTCCTTATAATAGCTTTTTTTATTTCCTGTTCTTTGGATGGCAGCATAAGCAATAGAACACAGAGAGAAGATCTTATAGGAACCTGGTCCTTAACTTCATTCTCAGAAGATGTTTTTATATCTGAAATGTCTAATAACGAAGTTGTTAATGACCTATCGATATTGTCTAAAGGAGCTTCAATAAATGTTACATTGACTTTTATTGATGACGGCACCTACATTACAAACGGTACCTACGATATCTTTACAGAAGTCGTCACAAATGGTAATTCATCTGAGCAAACTGAAACAGAAGTGGTAAATGATAGGGTCGCAATCTGGACACTTGATAATTCTAAACTTCAAGTTACAAACGGCTTTATAAAAGCGGGCGCCTTCCATATACTCGCAACAGCAAGTGGACTATCAGAACTTGATGTGATCTACGCTTCAGAAGATTCTCTTATACTCACTTTCTCATTTGACAGTCTAGACTTTATAGATGAAGAGGACAACTCCTCTGCAAGGGGCTTGCTCACTTTTACAAGGTTTGAGTAGGCGCACAAAAAAAACCGCCCAGTGGCGGTTTTTATAAATATACTTTTTTGACAATTATCTCAAGCTATCCCCTCTATCCTTTAATACTTTTTTGGTTCCCTCTGTATTCCAGCTAGGCTTAAGCAACTGCATAAAGCAAAGTGTCAGACAAATTGCCGTTGCAAACCCTCCAATAGCTACCGTAAAAATTACTGCGCCTATACTGGTATTGTAGGTTTGTTCCCAAGGACCAATAAGACCATCCAGAAATTCTGGATTAAGATTACCTGCATATAGAGCAAAGAAAGCTGTAAAAAGAATAGTAGCAATAAATCCTGCGACCACCCCATTTACCATACCATCCGTATAGGTGTAGGCGGCACCCTTTCTAATCTTAGTATATTTTATAACCTCATAGAGACCAAAACCTACTATTACTCCATTAAAAAGAGAAAATAGGACATTAGTATGTAGGTTAAATAATGATAATACTAAGAAATAGGCGATAAGCCCCCCAGCCATTGCAAAGGCAAAACGTATGGGCATTGTAAATTTTGACATAATGTTTAACTTTTATCACATTAAAGGTAAACATAAATCCCCTTAATTTTCATAAGCGATTGTTAAATATCTTTAAGGCTACTGCCCCAAAGCCCGTAACTTACTGAATAGATCCCAGATAACAACTCCAGCGCTTACAGAGATATTTAATGAATGTTTTGTACCCATCTGTGGGATCTCGATCACGGTATCGCTCAACGTAACAATATCCTGCTGCACTCCTTTTACCTCATTACCAAAAACCAATGCATATTTTTGACTTTTATCTGGAGTAAAAGTATCTAGCATCACAGCATTTTCTGCTTGCTCTATCGCGCATAAATGCACTCCTTCTGACTGTAATTTTCGCGAAAGCGCACTTACATCTTCCGCGTATTCCCAACTCACGGCTTCTGTTGCCCCTAAGGCTGTTTTCTGTATATCACGGTGTGGTGGTGTGGCGGTTATCCCACAGAGATAAATTTTTTCTATTAAAAAAGCATCTGCCGTGCGGAAGATACTCCCCACATTATTAAGACTGCGTATATTGTCCAGTATGATAATAAGTGGCGTTTTATCTGCGGCCTTAAAAGCCTCTACAGATTTTCTGTCCAGTTCGCTGTTTTTTAACTTTCTGCTCATCTCAAAATGGTTGGGTGCAATCCATTGCTAAGGCCACGGGCAACGTATTATTGCATTCTAGCTCCGCAAGCGTGCCTTACTTTTGATTATAACCAAAACGTTTTAACTGGTTTGTATTGCTTCTCCAGTTTTTATTCACCTTCACATAAAGCTCTAGATGCACCTGCTTCCCAAAGAATTTTTCCAAATCCTTGCGCGCCTCTACTCCTACTCTCTTTAAGGCAGCGCCTTTATGACCTATAATTATGCCTTTCTGACTATCGCGCTCCACCATTATCACAGAACGCATACGGATTATTTCTTCCTCTTCAAAAAACTCCTCTGTATCTATTTCTACGGCATAAGGAATTTCTTTCTTATAGTGTATAAGGATTTTCTCGCGTATGATCTCATTTACAAAAAAACGTTCTGGCTTATCTGTAAGTTGATCTTTAGGATAAAACGCTGGTGACTCAGGAAGAAGATCCACTATCCTGTTAAAAACTTGAGGCACCCCAAAGTTTTCTAGTGCGGATATTGCAAAAATTTCTGCATTGGGCACCTTTTCTGACCATAGTTTTAACGCATCAGAAAGTTCTTCTTCATTACCCTTATCTATTTTGTTTATGAGTAATAGCACTGGTATTTTTGCATCACTTATTTTTCTAAAGAAGGCCTCATCCTTAAGCTCTTTTTCACCAAGCTCCACGATATATAAGAGTACATCTGCATCATCAAAAGCAGTTTTCACAAAGTCCATCATAGAAGCCTGGAGCTCATATGCCGGTTTTATAATACCCGGAGTGTCACTAAGTACCATCTGGAAGTCCTCTCCATTTACAATACCCAGAATCCTATGTCTAGTGGTTTGTGCTTTAGAGGTGATAATGCTCAGACGCTCCCCTACAAAGGCATTCATAAGCGTGCTCTTACCCACGTTTGGGTTTCCTATTATGTTTACAAATCCTGCTTTATGTGACATCTTTATTCTCTTTGCTGCAAAGTTAGGTATAAGATATGGTACGCTTTCGTGAAAATGTGATACTTCTCAAAAATGACGTGCTACTCAAATGAGTTCCGTTGTTCAAAACCAAGAGCAAAAAGCTCGCTTCTAAGTCAAACAGCATAAACGAATCAATGCTCTAAAATTAGATACCCCTAGCTTCTGGGTTTATTTCTACCTCTATCGTACAGTACAATACTTCCGGCAACTGCAACATTAAGACTCAATGTAGAAGGAAATTCTACTAAAAAGTGTGATTTTTCTATGGCATCCTTAGAGAGACCGTGATCCTCTGCGCCGAGCAAGTACACACATCTTCTGGGATGCTCAAAGGTTTCAAGCTGCTCAGAAGTCTCGTGCATCTCTACGCCTACTAGCCTCGCACCCTTTGGTAAGTATTTGTAAAACTCCTCAAAGGTATCGTAATGATAGTAGGGCATTGCCTTGACCGCATTATGGGTATCGCTCGCTTGTTTTGCATAGCGGTTTCCTATGGTAAAAATAAAACTCGCACCCAGGTTTTGGGCAGTACGCCACAAAACACCAAGATTTTCTGGAGTCTTCCCATTCTGAATCCCTATCCCAAAAAATTCATTTGTAAAATTATCAGGTTGCATTTCTATAAATTACTAAAAGGTAGCAATAAAAAAGAGACCGTTACTTGCGCAAGGTCTCTTGTTTTTAGTTACATACTATCAGGTCTTCCCTTCAAGCGCTTTTCAATCTTCTTTTTCTTCTCGGTAAGGCGTTTCATAGCATCCATAATCTCGCTATCTTTTGTTTCCTTATAAACTACATTGAGAGCTAATACAAGTCTCTTTGCTTCTCGAGAAGCCGCCACTCTATCACTGGTGGACATATTACTCATTGAAGCATTTTCAAACGCTTCTGCTTCTTCTAATAATGTCATATTCTGTTTAATTTTAATCTAATTTCTTTAGACAACTTATATTTTATCTAAAAATCAGTGCAACGTTACAAAAAAAATTGTATTTCTCACTCCTATTTAAGAAAATCTATTATCTCTTTAAACCTATCACTCCAAGGAAATAGATACTGTGTAATCATAGGTACGTGCTTCTTGTCCAAATATATAGGTGCTACTGCTGGTTGTACTTTATGAAGCTTACCCAAAAATCTCGTATTCGCCTCTTTAATAGACGGATACGTTTTCGTTCCTACATAGATCATCATAGGCGGAGTCGCTTCGGATATGAAATAAATAGGAGAAGCTTCCTTCCAAACTTCAGGATCCTTAGTCCAAGTAGTTATATAATTATCCTCTTCCGTAGGCAGATTTTTAGTAAGATAATTATGCATATCCAACCCTGCTGCATCGTTGAGAATAATCCCTGAAATCTTTCGCTCCTCTATTTCATATTTAGGATTCATCACTGCAAGTGCCCCCAGATGACCGCCGGCGCTATGTCCCGTCACATATATTTTAGAATTATCTCCCCCATAATCTGCTATGTTATCTATAGTCCACTGGATAGCTTTTGCTATCTGCTGGGTCTGGGTATCATAGTTTGCCTCTGGGCTTAAGGTATAGCCAGGTATAACAGTAACTACCTCTTTCTTCGCAAAATTTCTACCAAACCACCAGTAAAGCTCTTTACTGCCACTATTCCAATTACCACCGTGTATATATATGAGAACCGGCTTTTTCTCTTCTACTTTACGAGGACTGTAAACGTTTAGCGTTGGCTTGTCCTCTATCGTGTCGCTAGGATTGAGATATTCTATGTTCTTCACCTTAGTGGTTGCACAACTACTAATTACAAGTACACAGCAAAAAGAAAATAGCAGGAATTTAAAATACTTCATTTAATCCTCGATTAAGTCTGCTTCGTAAGTCTCAACATATTTAAAATCGTCAAACCAGCAGTGGGAGCTTATGATTGTAAAGGTTCTGTAATTGTCTGTACTTCCATTTTCCGCCAATTGCCATATAATATGTTGTGCTTCTGAAAAGTCTCCCCCGTCCAGTTCATCCTTATAGAGTCTATTTATGAGTGCGTTCTGCTCCATCCCTTGGGCAAGCAATCTCACAATGGTCGCTTCTGGGCTTTCTTCAAATAGCTCAAACGCTTCCCTATGTTTTGTTTCAAATGTTACAGTAAACTTTACCGCTTCAGGATGCATAAGCTTACCATTATAAGCCTTGTAGAGTAGTTGACTTGCGTTAAAAAAACGCTCGTGCATACTCAAATCGGCATATTCTTCCCACGTTTTTTCGTTCTGCATTTCTTGAGAAAGGTTCTGGATCTGACCATCATTGAGATCATCCTTAAAGAGGTATTTTAAAACGATCGTTATCGCATCTTCTACTTCATTATCCGCTAGAGATAACAGGCACATTTCCTTCATTTCTGCATCAGAAAGGTCTGAAGTATCACCATACTCCATTACGTCTAATAGGGCTTTATAATCCTCAGTTTGCCAGGCATCGGGCAGCTCTGTGATACTTTTAAAAGACTCTGATGTGATATTAAAATGTGCTTTCATAATCTGGTTTCTATTGTTAAAAACAGCCCGAAGGTAAATAATATGTGGGATGGCTCTAGTTAATGTTTTAATAATTCCATTTTGGCGAAAGCGGACGAAAACTCAGTCTTAAAATGAAAGGACTTGCCTGATGCTCATTTATTTACACCTTTGGATTGAAAATAAACCTCAATGCTAACTACCTTCTGGCATCATTTATCATTTGTGAAACATCTCATCCAGCAGGCCCCAATGGACTTTACCAATAGAATGAATATTTGAGGATTCTATTAGGGACGAAAGAAAAGAAGATTAGAAAATTCTTCTTCTAGGAAAGGGGTACAACTATTAAACGCGATAAATAATAAGGGAGCAAATCAAGTAGTAGGCACTCTAATAGTTGTTAGTAAAGATGTTAAATCTAACTGTCTCCTTAGGCCATCCAGAAGAACCTCAACGGTATCAAAAATTATGCTGGATGTTCTCGAGAAAGCATTCCCCTAAATAAGGAACACCCCGTTTAAAAAGACGCCTTAAAAGAAATGGCACCTACGTATAATTAAAAAGCTGCCCGAGAGCAAATCATGCAAACTTAGAGAAGTCTCAAAAAGCGTTACGTTTATGATATACAAAACGGTCGTTTTGTGATTATCTCATTTACTAGGGTTGAATGCGGGTATATCTTAAAAATGAAGCGCAACATTGCTCAATCTCTCAAAAAGTTGTGAAGCACACCTTTTAAAACCAAGAGGTCGTTTTCAGTATTTCTAAGAAGTCTATTGTTATCATCTGTTTCAAAAGAAGTATAGTGGACTTCTATGTAACTCATTTCCTTCTCTAGAACAGTGGTTTTCTTGAGCTTATTGTAGTATTTCATTTGAGTAAGACGGGACTTTTCTTTTTCATCAAGCCCTTCCATATCTGTCTCAAGAGGTTTGTGAAATTCTAAAACGAGCTTTAAGTCTTTGTAATAGGCATCTAAAGGCAATTTAGTCCGCTTCTTACCTCGCTTATGGAGATTCCCCACAAGTTCGTCAAAAGTATGCTGGCGAGATGCTTCCCTCCCCAAAAGTTTGTCGCAAAGATCTACCAGATAGTTCTCATCGTTATTCTTAAAATCAAGTATTTTTTGTTCTTTTTTGGATACTTCAGGAATCTCTTCCTTAGGTGAGTATTGTTTACCAGATTGAACAAAATACCAGTACACAGCCTCACCATCCTTTTCGCCGTGGGCAGAAGGGATTTTATCCAACTGTGAGTTTGCGTCTAATCTTCTTAAAACTTTACGGATAGGCAATCCCTTTCGTTCATCTTTGACAAATACTCCAGCAATAATTAATTCTGGCATTATCGTCTTTACCGGAATCCAATCTTCTGAGGGGTTAGATTTAAAATATTGATCAATAATATCATTGATCTTTTTGATGTTTTCGTCAGTCATTATAAAAGATTATTCTTAAGAAATATAAATCCTTTTAAGCTACTTTATGATGCTTAAAGTTTTGTTTTAAAGTAATGAAATGTTTTATGGTAAAGAGTCAAAGACGTCTCGTTATAAAACTTTACAAAGGTACTTATAATTGTAGTTGTTAGAACTATGTATGCGCATTGTTTGAGCGTTACGCGAGAGTGTAAACTGAACTCTGTCTGATTAAAATAATAGTTTATTTTTAATCAGATATTATGAGCACACAAGAACAACAGGATTTAGAGAAAAAAGCGCTGGAACAATTTATGTCTGGCAAGAGTCTTTTTGGAAAAGACGGAGCTTTTGCACCGATGCTAAAGAGTTTTATTGAGAAGGCACTTGAAGCTGAGATGGAAGAACATTTGGATGATGATCAGCGATCTAATGGCAACAAGCGCAATGGCAAGGGCAAGAAAACAATCAAGAGTGGTTTCGGCTCTTTTGATATTGAAACGCCAGAAGATCGTCACAGTAGCTTCCAACCAGAGCTGGTAAAAAAGCGTCAGAGCATACTGGCGGATAATCTGTCCGACAAAATCATTGGCCTTTATGGATTGGGAATGAGTTATAGAGACATCTCATCTCACATTAAGGAGATGTACGACACAGACATCTCACACACCGTACTTAGTCAAATCACAGATCGTATCATACCGGATGTCAAAGCATGGCAAAATCGCCCTTTGGAACCATTATACTGTATCGTCTGGTTAGACGCTATGCATTATAAGGTTAAGGTAGACGGCAAAATCCAGCACAAGGCACTTTACAATATCCTAGGTATAAATACCGAAGGTAGAAAAGAGATTTTAGGGATTTACCTTTCAGAAAGTGAAGGAGCTAACTTTTGGCTACAGGTATTGACCGATCTAAATAATCGTGGGTTAAAGGATATTTTAATAGCTTGTACGGACAATCTAAAAGGGTTTACCAACGCTATTTTAAGTGTATTTCCAAAAACAGAAGTACAGCTATGTATCGTCCACCAGATACGCAACTCCCTGAAGTATGTTGCTTCAAAGGATCAGAAGGAATTTATGAGAGATCTCAAAGAGGTTTACAGAGCAGATAATAGGAGCATTGCAGAGGATCAGCTAGAACTCCTAGATCAAAAATGGAACTCCAAGTATCCTGTAGTTATACAAAGTTGGAAAAACAACTGGGAACATCTATCCCAATACTTTCAGTACACTGCTGAAATCAGAAAGATTATATATACCACCAATGCGGTAGAAGGCTATCACAGACAGGTACGTAAGGTCACCAAAACAAAAGGAGCATTCACAAGTGATATGGCTCTTTTAAAACTGGTTTATCTAGCCACTATGAACATCCAAAAGAAATGGACTTCTCCGCTACATAACTGGAGTTTGACTATACAGCAACTTTGTATTAGATTTGAGGATCGTATAGATCTAGATATCAACAGGAATCAAGCAACACTTGTCGCTGACGCTAGGTCACATTCCAAAACAAGTCGAAAACAAGTTTCGACTAATTTTGAAACGAAAAAATAAATGTCAGACAGAGTTTAATTTACACTACCTTACGCTTTTAGAAAACACCATAGAAAAAGCCACCTTTTGGTGGCTTAAACATTGATAACATTTTCTTAGTCAATTAGATCCTCTAATTTTGAGATCTCCTTTTTTGACTTTTCAACTTTCAACAGCTGATTTGTAAGCATACTCGTAATTTCTGTGGGAAACATATGTTTATCCATTGCTTCCTTATACTCTTTGATACTCGCTTTTTCTCCTCTAATGCATTCTTCTAAAATGCCTTCATCAGAATCTGAGCTAAAAGCGTCCTTAATACTCATCCATGTCCTATGTATAGAACCAGTGGTACTTCCAGATTCAATAGGTGTCTCATTTAATTTAAGGATCGTATCACTTAGTTCTGTTGCAAAATGTGATCTTAAGGCAGCCCTATCCTTTAAATATTCTTTCAGATAGCTATTTTCTGCTTTTACCATAGCCTTCTTGTATCCCTCCTCAGCGTCGTAATTTTTTTCAAGTATTTCTTGAAGGTTTGATACTAACTCGTCATGTGATTTTTCTCTTGCTTGTTCTGCGGTTGTCTTTTCCATAATTCTTTAACTAAATTTTCTTTTTAATTTTTTCATATTCGGAACAAACTCTTCTTTAAAAGATCGCTTGTTCTTTACCCAATCATATGCGTAGTATCCTATTTGCACTACCGTGAGCACCCTAAATATTTTTTTTACTGCTTTATTCATCGTTTTCTTTTTTTTCGTCCTTTTTTAGCTCTTCAGGAATTTCTCTTCCGCCATATCCTAGTGATCCAGCTCTGCTTTCTTCTTTAGTTACTTCGGTCTTTGTGACTTTCTTATGTTGCTTATCCATATCCTATATTTTAAACTAAAGTTACGCTCAGAGTACTCATTAAAAATTTTCATTATAAGTATTTAACTCGCTATGTTAGAGGCTTCTTAAAAAACAGCGCTCAACAAATTTTTTTTAGTTTTGCTTAACGCAAAAATTTTAATAGATTTTATTTATCAAATTATTGGCAATGATTTAGCATTTTATTTTAGTCTGCATCCTTTACATTTAGTTGAACATCTAGATTATGGAAATACCTATACTTTTAGTTTTTATAGTCATTGGCTGCACAGTTATTCTTTTTGTGACGGAGTATTTTCCTATTGATAAAATTGCTTTCTTTATCATCGTTTCCTTAGTCCTCTTAAACCTTACTACTCCTGAAGAAGCGATAAGTGGTTTTTCTAATCCAGCAGTAATAACCATACTATCACTTATGATCATTGCCATAGGTTTAGAAGACAATGGTGTCATAGAATGGCTCACCCAACTAATAAAAAAACTCAAGATCCTGCCCCTCCTCCTCTTGACTCCTGCGTTTATGATTGTATCTGCAAGCATTTCGTCAGTGATAAGTACCACTGCAGTAGTTATTATTTTTCTCAAAATAATTAATCACCTATCAGAACGATTCAACTTTTCTGCAGCTAAATTATTGATGCCCATATCGTTTGCTGGCATTTTAGGGGGAAGTTGTACTCTTATGGGAACCTCTACTAACTTAATTGTAAATTCTGTTGCTAAAGAAGCGGGGGTGGAAGCATTCTCATTTTTTGAATTCACTGGTTTCGGTCTTGTTTTTCTTGTAATAGGTATCGTCTTTATGACGATAGCGAGCAGATTTTTGCCCAAGGATAAAGCCCCAGATTTACAGAACACTTACGAAATTGACAACTACGTTTTTACAGTAAAGATTTCTAAAGAATCTGATCTAATAGGAAACACAATTGCAGATATAGGTTTTATATCAGAAGAACTTGCGATTCCACTTAAATTGATAAGAGACAAACAGGTGATTAATGCTCCTGGAAGGTATATAGAAATACGGGAAAACGACAATCTTGTATTAATGAGTTCATTTGAACATATCAATAAGATTGTACAGGATCACAACCTGATTATAAACGACAAAAGGAAAAATCTACAGAAAGAGCTTTACGGAGACGGTGATAGTACTAATGAAAGTGATATGACCTATGTGGAGCTGCTCATACTGCCTGGATCAAAACTTATAGGAAATACGTTGAAAAAAATCCGTAAGATGACCATTAACGGAGCATATCCCATTGCCATCAAAAAACGGAAAAACCTTAGAAATACTACAGAACGACTTATTAGAAAAAATATTAAGGAAATAAGTATTAAACCGGGAGATAGATTGCTAGTAGAATTACAGGAACAACAACTTAATAAATTGAGTTCTCTGGACAATGTCGCCATTCTCAACCAACACGAGTACACAATCAGAACCCCCTTTAAAAAGAAAATAACAGCACTCCTTATTCTCATAGGTGTCATAGGGCTTGCCGCTTCGAGCGTTCTTTCAATTCTGAGCGCATCTCTCCTTGGGGTTGGGGTAATGCTGTTGTTCAGACTCATATCATTAGAGAATATTTATCACAGAGTAAACTGGCAAATTATATTTTTGCTCGCCGGTATGATTCCACTTGGAGTAGCAATGACAAATTCTGGAGCAGATCTTTGGTTGAGTGATGCACTTCAAAATATTCTAACTGGCAAACCCTCCTATATGGTCATAGGTTTACTATTGGGAATAACGATGTTGCTTTCTGGTTTTATAAGTAATAATGCAACCGCCATTATCTTAACTCCTGTTGCAATCGCGCTAGCAGCGGGACTCAATCTAGACGTAAAACCATTTATACTTGCGATATTATTTGGGGCAAATTTTAGCTTCTTTACACCAGTGGGTTATCAGACCAACACACTGATTTACGGTACAGGACTTTATAGTTTCAAACACTTTTTAATCATAGGCGGTATGCTATCCTTTACGCTATGGATCGTAGGCACCGTATTATTAACTAATGCATTATGAGTTTACTAAACATTCTACAGGAAAGCAAAGAAGATATAACTACTAAAGAAGGAATTCTAGACACTCTCACAGGTACTCTTTTAGAATGGTGGCGGGATTTAGTTGAAAAGTTGCCAAATATTGCTATTGCCATCTTAGTAATCATTTTGTCCTTTATAACCGCAAAATTTTTAAAAAACCTTACACTTAAGATATTGAGAAGACATATGGATAATAGGTCAATTAGAAGGATTATCTCAAAACTTATTTATATAGTCGCTATTATGTTTGGGTTTTTTCTAGCGCTCGGAATTTTGGATCTGGACAAAGCCTTAACTTCCATACTTGCAGGTGCTGGTGTGGTAGCACTAGCGATAGGTCTTGCATTGCAAGGCACCTTAAGCAATACATTTTCTGGAGTTATGCTCTCTTTCCTACCTAGAATACGCATAGGTGACTATGTTGAGACTAATGATCACGCAGGTTTTGTAGAGGAGATTAGTATGAGAAACCTCGTATTGAGAAGACCAGATAATATGTTTGTGATTATGCCTAATAGTAAATTTATAGAAGAACCTTTTATTAACTACTCACTTCAAACGAGGGGGCGTATTTCAGTCTCCTGTGGCATTGCTTACGGAACAGATTTACATCTTGTAAAAAAAATGGTGACTGAAGTAATTTCCTCAAAATTCCCTCCCAAAGATGGTGAACGCATTGAGTTCTATTATACAGAATTTGGAGACAGTTCAATTAATTTTATGACTCGCTTCTGGATAGACTACATAAAAAAGAGCCAAATGTATGCCGCCCAAGATGAAGCAATACTAGCAATAAATGACCTTTTCAATGAAAATGATATTGAAATCCCATTTCCTATAAGAACCGTGATTATGAAAAGAAAGGATACTGATTCTGTTATGGATTAAGGAAAAGCTGAATGGAATACGATCACATTTTATTTTTCAGAACAGGTCTTAAGGATGAAGTGCTGTACACTATATAGACATATAAACATACTTTTCATAAACCTTACTCTATGGGCACAACTAAAAAGATTTTAAGTACTTTAATATCCCTAGCGGTCTTAAGTAGCGTACTTTTTTTTGTAATAAATAAAGTCCTTGAAGAAAAAGTCGTGTCCTTTCTATCAGAGCGCGTTCCCTCTAATATCTCAATAACCTATCAAGATCTTGACATTGCCACTTTTACGGGCACCGTGACCATAAACAAACCTTCAGTTGCCATAGCTAATCAGAGTGATAGCATTATTCACACCACCGTCAAGGCAGATGTTTTTGTTATGGAAGATTTAAGCTATGTAGATTATCTGTTTAGAAAAGAAATACACATAGAAGATCTCAAACTTTTTGGCGCAGTGGTCACGTATAACAAACACCTTTATAATGCTGTTTTAAAAGAAAAAAGAGATGCACCACTTAAATTATATAAACCTATAATAGTGGACGAGTTAAGCATAGATAACGCCCGTCTAACACTTTATGATAGCACTAAAGATTCCCTGGCACTACGTGTAGATGATGTAACCCTCGAGATGGATGATATACGTATTGATTCAAGTACGCTTTTGCGAAAGCTACCCTTTGATTACTCTGGCTACGATCTCGACGGATCTGACATATTTGTAAAGGTAGGAAATTATGAAAACCTCGACATTAACAAGCTCTTTATAAAAGACAAACAGGCTGAAGTTCGTAACATCACTTTTAAGACAAAATATACCAGAAATGAACTTTCTCGAGTCATTTCTAAAGAGCGGGATCACTTCGATTTAAGTATTGAAAAAATGGATGTAGACGGATTGGATGTTGGTTTTAAAGAAGGTAGACTTTTCACCATTGCAAAACAGCTCACTCTAGCAGATGTAGATGCTACTATTTTTAGGGATAAGCTCAAACCAGATGATGTAACTCAAAAAAAACTCTATAGTGCCTCCTTGAGACAATTAGATTTTGACCTAGGTATTGATAAAGCACTCATTAAAAATGGAACCCTCACGTATATAGAAAAAGTAAAAGAAGATAATAGCGGAGGGAACATTGATATTTCTAATATAAATACAGAAATTATCAAGCTAGGAACTATTTATAAAGGAGCTAAAACTACCATAGATCTCAACGGTACTTTGATGCAATCTTCGCCTCTAAAAATAACTTGGGAGTTTGATCCCTATAGTCAAAATGATAATTTTCTATTTTCTGGAAGCTTAGGCACACTGCCTTCTAAAGATCTCAACGCATTCACAAAACCTAATCTCAATACGGGATTTGAAGGCGAGATAGACCAGCTATTTTTTACCATCGATGGCAATAAGACAGACTCAAAAATAGATGTACGGATGAAGTACGAGAATTTTAAAGTAGAAATTCTCAAAGAGGATGGTGAGCAAAAGAACAAGTTACTTTCTGGAATCGTCAACCTGTTTATAAAAAAAGAGAGTGGATCAAACGGCTCCGAATTTAAAGAGGCTACAGCCGAAGCCACCAGAGACAAAACCAAATCAATTTTTAATTTTATCTGGCTCAACCTACGTAATGGCCTGATCAAAACATTGACCTCCTCCTAAAAAGACACCAATTGAGGGTAGGTATCAAGCTGCGATAAAAACTTAAGCGAGTGAAACCTTACAGCCTTTGTGTTTGTTGATATATTGTGTAATACTTCGGTTTGTAAAATAAGTATCTACCTGACTAATCAAGCAAGCCTCAAGATCTTCTATACTATCAATCGTGAGCTCGTTGCTTACAAACCCATAACCTAGATACAATCCATCTTTTACCAGCACAAAAGCCCTTTCTAAATCATTACGTCCCTTAAGTGCTATATAAAATGATTCGGTCTTAGCTTTTAGTGATTGTTGAGCAGCTGCAACCCTTAAATTATACATAGCTTTGTCTTCCTCACCCCTGCAGATACCTTTGCACACTTTACTAGAACAAGAGCCAGCTGTTCTCTCTACCCCAAGAAAACGTGGACATAACTGATACAAGATTTGTAACATCTTGAGTGTACTGATCACAGACTCCCGATTAAAAGATAAGGAGTGACTGTTATCCGTAAAATTCTTTTCCTCTGGATATATTCTAAGGATGCCCTTTGCGTCTTTTCTGGATGTGATCACCCACGGGGAAGCATCGTCTATCTGTTGCGTATTATATGCGGGCTGGAGTATTCTTATCTCATCAGACTCTTTGAGAAGGGCAATGAGTTCATTACCGGTCTCACAATAATCCACACTCGCGGTAGCATCCGTAAGCTCCCGCTCAAAACGTAGTTTACTTTTAAAATGAGAAATAACCCGTTTTTTTAGGTCAATTGCCTTACCTACATAAATAACCTCACCTTCGGCATTTCTAAAATAGTAAACGCCTGGTGCTGATGGTAAATGATGATAAAGGTCCTTGGGTTCCGAAGTTTTAGATTCCGCTTTCGCGAAAGCGTTAAAAAAAGAAGTATCACCAGCTGCAAAAAGTTCAAAGAGCTGGGACAAGGCTAGTGCGTTGTGACCTGGCGCATCTGCATTATAGGATATATGTAAAGCACTTGCCAAATCCTTAAAATTAGGATGCTTATCCTTCAGTCCCTTATTCTTTAAAATTTCTTGATAGCAACATTTAGATTTCCCTAACGGAAAACCTATCTCTCTGAAATTTCTTCTAAACACACTTTCCGAAAATCGATCGAAAAAAAGTAGAGAGCTATTTTCCAATAAGGTTATAATTTCAGGTGCTATATCTACAAAACTGGGTGCTCCGCGTACTTCCTCATTTACATAAACACTTCGCGCTTCCTGCGCTTGGGTCAAAATGAGTAAAGGTTTAAGAATGCTGTCAAAATGGGCAATCTTCTCTTCATTTTCAATAACGATAATAGAAAGTGCAATTACATCTGCAAGTTTTGCATTATTTGAGTTAGTTTGTAAATCTATATAGGCGTACCTCAATGAGTTTTCAAGTTAGGATATACTCCAAAATTATGAATAATTTCCTATATTCACGTTCCTAAAATCAGAATTATCAACACTTCATATAATACAAAACAGAAAGAGGCCATAGAATTTGCGGGGAAGCATCTTCTACTCCTTGCAGGTGCTGGAACGGGTAAAACAAAAACTATCGTGGGACGTGCCGAGTTTTTGATACAGAGCGGCGTACGCCCGGATAAAATTCAGATTCTCACATTTACCAAAAGAGCGGCGAGCGAGATTGTAGAGCGTGTAAAATCTGGAATTTCTGGACAAGACGTTAGACTCCTCAATGGTAGCACCTTCCATAGCTGGTGTAATCAACTCATCGTTAAGTTCCCTAATTTATTTGGAGCTGCCAGCTATACGGTCATAGATCCGGATGACCAGCTGAGTCTTATGAAAATGGCCTGTGGCACTGCAAGTGAAGAGTACGGTAAAACCCGTATTAAGCCGCAACAGATATTGGACATATTTTCATTTGCCAGAAACACCCGTATAAATCTGACGGAAACGCTTAGGAAACTAGTACATAAAGGAAAGGATGATCCTCAAGTAAATGAAGATATTGCAACCCTACGACCTCAGGTAGAACATCTTATTAAAGAATATCAAACTCAAAAAAAGAGACAGCAATATCTAGATTATGACGATCTCTTGTTAGTCATTGCAAATCGTCTCAATAAAGATGAAGAGGCTAGAAAGATACTTTCTGCTTCCTACGAGCATATCCTTATAGATGAGATGCAGGATACCAATCCACTACAATGGTTCTTGCTGAAGCCCTTTGAAGATATCTGTAGCCTTTATTGTGTAGGGGATGATGCGCAATCCATTTACAGTTTTAGAGGAGCAGATTTTAAAAATGTACACTTGTTTAAAGAGCGTGTTAAAGATGCTGAAGTAAAAATTTTAGATCAAAATTACAGATCTACACAAGAGATACTTGATGTTTCAAACTGGCTTCTGGATGAATCACCCATACAGTATGGGAAAAAACTGATCGCACATCGCGGTCCCGGAAAAATACCGACCATACTCAACGTTGCAAATCAATTTGAAGAAGCAAATTATATTGCTTCAAAAATTCTAGAAGACTTTTCTGCTGGCGGTAGCTCATTTTCAGACTTTTTGATATTGAGTAGATCTCAATATTATACAAGGCCACTTCAAGCAGTATTTCTTCAGAAGAAAATACCTTATGAAACATACGGCGGACGCAAATTTCTGGAAGCAGCACATATTAAAGATTTAGTAGCTGTCTTGAGGGTTGTAAATAATCCGCTTGATGAGATTGCTTGGATACGTTTTTTTACATTTATACACGGGATTGGTGCCGTGAAGGCAACTAGCTATATGAGTGAAGTGATGCGCATTGATCCTGAAGATATTGTGCCAGACACCTTTACTTCTATTATATCTGGACCAGAGGGTAAAAAGGTTTCAGATTTTTACAGAGCCGTGGCAGATAACAAGGAAAATGTAAAAAGATCCATAACAAAACTCTACAAAGAGATGGAATTTGATCTCGCTATGAAATACAGTAAGGACTGGACGGAGAAACGTAAAGGTGATTTCCCAGTATTAGAAATGCTCTCAGAAAACTACGCAACGCTGGGAGCGTTTATTTCTGAAGGAATACTGGACAACTCTGCAAATGTTTCTGGTCAAAACACACTTGAGGGATCAAAAATTATGACTGCAGACCAGAAAGATCACGTGACGATTTCTACGGTTCACTCTGCCAAAGGTCTCGAAGCAGCTATTTGTTTTGTACTGAACGTGTCTCCTAAAGCTTATCCCTCTGCATACAGCCTAGGAAATCTAGATGAGGTAGAAGAAGACAGGAGAGTGCTCTATGTAGCCCTTACAAGAGCTAAAAACGAATTGATTATAACAAGAGCTACAGACTCTATCAATGCATTCCATCATCAGGTTGATAAAACAAGTGAGACCACTGAAAAAAGCGCCTACTTTTTAGAAGGGCTACCTGAGCACCTCGTTAAACAAACGTCTCCTCAAACATACTATTCCAAGAGTACGGATGCGCCAGTAAAAAATGAGATTGACCTAGATCTCGGGATGGACTTTGGGTAGCATAAAAAGATAAATCATTCTAAATGTAGAAAGTCACAACAATGAAGTTGTGACTTTTAATTAGTAGCGAGGACTGGACTTCCTTCGGCTGCGCTCAGGATGAACTTCTCCTCTATTTAAGAAAATTTGTTAAACTAAAAAAGTCACAACAATGAAGTTATGACTTTTACTTAGTAGCGAGGACTGGACTCGAACCAGTGACCTTCGGGTTATGAGCCCGACGAGCTGCCTACTGCTCTACCTCGCGATATATGTTCCAGTAACACGTTTCTTGATTAGGCCATCAGTACTGCGTTATTGGACGGCAAATATACAGCGTTTTTTGAGAATTTCAATAAAAAATCTTGAAAGATTTTAAATTTATTACATTCAATCGTAATATTCCTGGTAACTGCCCAACAACGAGCTCTTTAAATAGCTATAATTAATAGATGAATAGTCCATACACTTTCGTACATAAGTAGATTACGTTACGATTTTATTCCAAGCACCACAAATGCACCCATTCCTAGATTAGGATTTGTTCATTATCCAGCAGATAGCATCCACCCTTTTCTTTAAGCTAAAGGTTTTAATGTCTGAAGTTACTAGTAAATCTTTGAGTTTTGCGAGTCCGCGCACCCAGGTTCTATCAGATACAATAGCCACTTTGTTTATCCTGTCTGCGTGCTTTATATCAAAGAATAGTTGGTCAAAAAACGCTGACAGTTCTACATCTTCTACCTCATCTTCTTCAAGAAAAAGATTTACTAGTTTATATTTTTTGAGTTTAGATAGTATTTCTGACTGTATTGTATCGACATCACCTTGGTCTATTGCATTTTCAAATACAATCCCTATGGTATCTTCGGCTATATTTAGTTCTACTATCATATAGAAATATACATTTATAGATTATCATCTCCTAGTGTAAATGCCCGTATGTTTTGTAAATAGAACCTTACAAATTATAATTGACATCTAGTGCTCTTACTGCTCTATATCCACTGCTTCAAAACTTACTAAAATTCCATCTGTAAAGTTTGTACGTACCTCAATAGGATTACAACACACCTCACAATCTTCTACATATTGACTATTTACAGAAGGGTCGAGAAGCATTGAGATCTCCTCCCAGCAATAGGGACATTGAAAAAAATGTTCGTACATACAAAAACTGTTTACAGGCTTAACTCTTTTAAAGCTACTAAAATTTTCGCGAAAGCCTACCCTTAAAAATCTACATTAAGCAGCTGTCCTGCGAGCTGCAAGAGCGTGATCTCTGCAAGTTTTGCTGTATACTTTGCTGTATTTTTGGTTGTTTGAGCATTCAGTAAATTTAATTGTGCTTGTCTAAATTCTACACTTGAGATTTGCCCAAGCTTAAAACGCTCTGCAGATCGTTCAAAATTTGCGTCGCTCGTTATGACATTTTGCTCTTGCAATCTAAAAACGGTGAGTGCATTTTGATAATTCCCCCTAGCGTTAGCAATATCCCTGTACACCTGCTGTTCTAATTGCTCTTTAATTAGCTGCTGGGTATCAAGTGCTATTTTAGCGTTTTTAAAACCTACGATAGAAGTTCCTCCATCAAATAAATTCCACCGTAAACTTGCTCCAGCTGCAAGGCTAGTGGAGGTCCTAGTGGTTCCAGGAAAAAATGCAGATGCCGGATTATTAGCTAGATTCCAGCCATAACTGCCCGTCAGACCAATAGTTGGCAAAAACAGCCCCTTTGCCTTTTTAATCTCATAATCTGTGATAACAATATCCTGCGCTACCTGAAGTAAACTCACATTATTAGCGTCTGCCTGTTGCACATAGCTATCTATAAGCAGCGGACTCGTAAACGTAACCGTTGTATCTGCCGATTTTAGGTCTTCAAGTTCGCGAGCCAAAACCACATTGAGGTCTCGCTGCGTGTTACGAAGTTGCTGTTGAGCATTGAGTAGATTTATACTATCCGTCACAATATCCACCTGCGCATTAAGTATCTGTAATTTATTTACCTGCCCATATTCAAACTGGTACTTTGCTCTGGTTTCCCGCTTTCGCGAAATTTCCAAAGCATCCTTAAAAACCGAAATGTTTTCTTCTATTCTCGCCACTTCATAATAAACAGAAAAAAGCTGAAGCATTGTATTTTCTATGGTCTCCCTAGCTTGGAGCCGTGAGAGATTATATCGCTCCTTGAGTTGTTTGTAATTATAAAATCTCCCCAATCCGTCAAAAAGGGTATAACTTGCATTTATAGAAGCATCGTATCTCACCGTTTCGGCTCCTGGTATCACTACGTCTGGTCGCTCTACAAAAGTGGTATCTGTTGTAATGGGATCCACTTCCCGTTGCAATGCCCCATTAAAATCTGTCGTACTGGTGGTTCTGTCAAAATTAGCCCCAGCGAGCCCAAAGACATCTGGCAAATAACCAGAGTTTAAAATACTCGTATTATTGGCTGCAACATCAACATCATTATTTGCGATCTGAATCCCAAAGTTATTCGTGAGCATCGTTCTTACTGCCTCCTGCTTAGTCAATAAAGGAGTCGGTTGATCTTGGGCGTACGCTTTCGCGAAAATGCTAAAAATCACAACCAGCAATACGCTTGAAATTTTGTTAATCATAAAGTGGTTTTATAAGAGGACTACCGTCATCTTCCTTAGTACGTTGATCATCCATCGCCGCGTGTGACGGAGAATGCTCCTCTTCTTCTTTCTTTTCCTTAATCGCCCTTTCTACCTCTTCCTTAGTTACATCCTTATTGGTAATAAGCCATTTAGACTTTTGCTTCACCGTATTGGTAAATGAAAGAAGTATGGGGAGTATAATGAGCGTTAAAATGGTAGCGATTCCTATTCCATAAGCAATGGAGATTGCCATAGGCTTGAGGAATTGCGCTTGTCTACTTTTTTCGAGTAATAACGGAGCAATACCCGCTATCGTTGTAAGAGAAGTTAAGAAAATCGCTCTAAAGCGGGTTCTACCCGCTTCATATAGTGCTTTATCAAAAGGCATCCCTTCTCTTAAAAAGGAATTAAACTTCCCAATGAGCACTAGCCCGTCATTTACCATAATCCCTATCAAGGCTATGATCCCAAGAGCCGAAAGGATGTTTACCGGAAAATCGTGTATCCAGTGCCCCCACCCTACTGCAATGAGACTAAAAGGAATCATTAAAATAAGTAACAACGGCTGACTATAACTTCTAAAGGTGAAGGCGATAACTATGTAAATTAAAAATATAATTATAGGCACTACGATCCCTGCTGAGTCAGTGAGTTTTTTTGCTTCTCGGTTTTGACCTTCGTAGATCACCCTTACTGTAGGATATTTAGAAAGGATGTCTGGCATTACTTCGTTCTCAATCGTAGACAGAATCTCTGTAGGACTCCCTTTTGGGTCTTTAAGATCTGCATTTACTTGAATTTCCCTTAAACCGTTTAGGTGGCGTATGGACTCATCACTACGCATAATCTCATAAGTACCTATTTCACCAAAAGGAACCCTTTGACCCGTAGGTGTTACGATACGCATTTTATCCAGATCATTTATAGACTCCCGATCAGAACGGGCATAACGCACCCATACTCGTATCTCATCTTGCCCACGCTGGAAGCGCTGGGCTTGTAACCCAAAGAAACCAGCGCGTATCTGTGCCATCACATCACTAAGGTTTAAGCCTAGCGCATATGCAGTCTCGTTGAGCTCTACGTTGATTTCCTTAATACCTTCCGGATCTGTATCCGTAACATCTGCAAGGAGTGCGTTGCCCTCCATATACGCTCTGAGTTCTTGCTTTACAGCTTTGAGTTCTTCCGTATTATTTCCTAGAATAGATACAGAAACAGGACTTCCACCAAAGTTTCCTCCTGAACCAAACGTCAGTAACTCTACACCATACACCTCACCTACTTGCTCCCTTATGGAGTTTGTAATATCTTGAGAAGCAAAGTCGCGTTCTTCGCCTGGTAATAGATTTACATTAAGAGACGCCTTGTTGTTACCTGGTCCTACTCTTTTAATTATATTTTCTACCACCTGCTTATCGCCAGACTGTCGTGCTGTATACTCCTCATTGACCACCCACGCTGCTTTTTCTATACTAGTAATAATACTATCTGTGATTTTTGGGTTAGTCCCTTCTGGCATCAAGAGGTTGATGCTCACACGGTCACTAGCGATATTAGGGAAGAATGCTGTTCGTATAATCCCACCCTGTATGCTTCCTATCGTAAGTATCATTAAGGCGGCTAGGATGGCAAATGTTAAAAACCGTTGATTCAACGCAAATCTTAAGAGTGGACTATATAAATTGTCTCTCAAATAGCGCATTAATTGGTCGCCATACTCGTTGTATTTCCTGAATTTGAATAAAATTTTATCAAATCCCTTTTTGTCTTTCTTGGTCAGCTCATCGTCAGGAATTAAGGCTTTAGAATGAGCAATGTGAGCTGGTAGTATTATGAGTGCTTCGACAAGAGATACCACTAACGTTAAAATTACAATCACAGAGACCTCTCCAAAGAAGTTACCTATTCGCCCATCTAAAAAAAGAAACGTGGAGAAAGCAAGAATGGTTGTTGTGATCGCCGCGATAATAGGGGGAAGAACTTCCATCGTACCATCAATAGCTGCTTGGGTTCTAGATTTACCCATCTCATAATGCTGATAGATATTTTCTGAAATAACTATTCCATCATCTACAAGGATACCAATGACTATAATCATCCCAAAAAGCGATAATACGTTAATCGTAACATTAAAAGAGTCTGCAAAAATAAACATCCCAAGAAAGGATATCGGAAGTCCAAAAGCTACCCAAAAAGCAAGTCTCGTATTTAAGAAAAAGGATAAGAAAACAAGAACTAATAAAATCCCAACAGCCCCATTCTCAATAAGCAATTGCGTACGCTCACTAAGACGTATACTCGAGTCACTCACAACATCAATCTGTACGCCTGTATATTTTTTATTAAACTCTTCTATATATTCGTTTACTTGGTCTGCGGTAGATATGAGATCTTCACTATTTGTGTTAGTGATTTCTATATTTACGGCCATATTACCGTTAAAGTAAGAGGCGTTAGGAGTTTCAGAAAAGCGATCGCTTACATCTGCCACATCCTGCAAACGTACCGTGGTACCATCCTGCTGTGACCTTACGACAATATTATTCAGCTCGTTTCCGTAGTAAACACGGTTACTAGCACGTATTAGATAATCCTCGGCATCTGTTTTTATGTTACCCCCGGTGGTTAGGATATTTGCCTGTCCTACTGCCTGGGCGACTTCTATAAATGTGAGATTATAGGCTTGAAGATCATTCTCCCTTACTGCAATTTCAATTTCCTCTTGTGGGTATCCAGAGATACTAATCTGAGATATACCGTCCATCGCACGAAGATCATTTTCAATATCCCTAGCTACTTTTTTTAGTGCTGCGAGTTCTATATTTTCTCCACTTATTGCAAAATCTATAGTCTGTCTTATTTGCTCTTGTTTAGAAACTACGAGGGGCTCCATTCCTGTAGGAAAGTTAGGAACACGGTCTACAGCGTTCTTAACTTCGGCGAGCATGGCATCTATATCCTCATCGGTCTCAATCTCTACGGTAATACTACCTCCACTTTCTCTTGAGGTGGAAGTAACTCGTTCTACCCCTATAAGACCTTTAAGGTTATCTTCTATTTTTAAGACCACACCTTCTTCTATTTCCTGTGGTGCTGCTCCGGGATACGTGACGTTTATATTGATGATTTCTGCTTCTTGAAGCGGAAAGAAAGAAGATTTAAGCTGTAGAATTCCAGCAACTCCAAAAATGACAAAGGCCAGAATCAACACATTCCCAGCTACCGAATATTTTATAAAATAACTTATTATTTTTTTCATTCTGCCGGCTTTGTTTCTTCTTTATTCTCCTTTACTAACATTCCTGCATAAGCACCCGGTACAGACCTAGACAGCACCTTAGTACCATCAGGAACTCCTTTTACCACCATCTTATCTGGGGAAAAGTACACTGGGCGTATTTCTAAAACGTCTAGGATACTGTCTTTAAGAATAAATATTTTGTTCTGATCTACCAGAAGTTTTCTTGAAAGCTCGATAGCATTTTCTTCCTTCCTAGCTTCTAATCTCGACTCTAGGTACATTCCTTCCTTGAGGTCGTTACCTTCTACTTGCACAAATACACCTATGGTCTGTGTTGCTTGATCTACACGGCCGTTAATACGTACGACTTTGCCACTATAGGCCTTATTTCCATTGACCGTATTGAGACTCACATCCTCTCCTATTTTGAGAAGGTCGCTAAAGTTCTTACTCACCGAAAGTTCAAGTTCAAAAACAGAGGTGTCTATAAACTCTCCTAATTTTTGACCTTGACGTATGAGCGTACCGTTAGTAACCAGTGCTTCTGTCACAATACCAGAAAAAGGTGCGGCAATACGATATTTATAAAGGCGCTGCTCGAGGTTCTTTATATTGTAGTAAGCTCCAGAAACCCCTCTACCCGTTATAAAATAGCGCACCTTGTCATCCTTAATTTCAGGGAGTTCAGGCAGACTTTTATTCACATTAAAATTCTCTAAGTATTGTAACCAAACAGGATATGCCTCTGGATAATCTAATCTTAGATCTGGCATTAAAGACGTCAAAAGATTAGAAAATTCACTTTTAGCAGATTGTACTGAGGCATTAAACTCGGCTGAGTTAATGCTTATCAGCGTCTCCCCGCGCCTGTACTCTTGTCCAGCCTTAAAATCGTGGGCACTACTCTGGAAAACTCCTTGTACTTCTGAGTACAGTTCAAGTCTGTTTTTTGCTACCAGAGATCCGTTTGCGGGGATTATGATGGGCACCGTACCATTCTTTACTTCCTCTACAAAAACTGTTTTTACAACCTTTTTTACCTGAGGTTTAGGTTTGTTGTTACTCTCGCTTATCTTATAAGCGCCAAAAATGGCACCTACGATTACAAGAACACCTATAACAGAAAGAATAATATTACGCATCTAGAAATTTTTAAATATTAGACTCCATTCTTTCAATAAAGTTCAAAGGACTATAATATTGGTTGATAACGATAAAATCGTAAAATACAAAGCTACTTATGTGTTGGACGATCAGTTGTTAAGATGTTCTTAAATCTATCTTTTACCGTTTATACCCGTATAGCTCCGTATGTTACCTGCCTATTTAGGCAACTTACATTAAATCAGATATTTGCAGTGTAAATAACAAATACGACGGCTTTCACCCCCGAAAGATCCCCCTAAAATATTATTTAATAATTCCCCCCAATTATTAGATATCTATAAACCCTGTTCGCCCCTAAAGGACAGGGTTTTTTTGATTCAGGTTTTCTTTGAATAAAATAATTGTTCACTTCCGTGAAAATGTAAGAGGTAATGGTCTCTAGTGTCACCAAGAAATTTCCTGAGGCGCTATTTTTCTCAGAGATATCAAGATGAATGCTTTCATAGAGGAGCCCTTGCAGGGGTCAATAAGATTTTCGCGTAAGCACCCTACTAAAAAAATCAAATTTAGGTTAGTCCAACCCTTCTAACTGTTCTGTAATATCTTCCCAGTCCTTCATATAGTTTTCTATATCCTTCTTCTTTTTATTGTAGGTATCAAAGAAGTCGGGCTTTGCAACAGTAGCATCATAGTTTGCGGCAAGCGCTACATCCATTTCTTTGATCTCCCGCTCAAGCTTATTGATATTTGACTCCACTTTACTCAGTCTATTATTGAGAGATTTAAGCTTTTTCTGATCTTCGTACGTTTTTTTTGAATCTTTTTTAGTTTCTACTACTTTTTTGACCTCATCCTTCTTCTCAATCTCCCTGAGATTAGAGACCTCACGCTGCTCTAGGTAATAATCTATGTCACCCAGATATTCTTTAATCCTGTGATCCTTAAATTCATAAACGCGATCTGTAAGACCTTGCAAGAAATCCCTATCGTGGGAAACGACAATGAGCGTTCCTTCAAACTGTTTTAAGGAATCTTTTAAAACGTTTTTTGACTTTATATCTAAGTGGTTTGTGGGCTCATCCATCACAAGCACGTTAAAGGGCTGGAGCATAAGTTTTGCGAGAGCGAGTCTGTTACGCTCGCCCCCTGAGAGCACACGCACATATTTGTCAACCTCTTCTCCTCTAAAGAGAAAAGATCCTAATATATCACGTACACGTGGTCGCGTCTTCTCATCTGCGGCGTCTATCATAGTTTCCTCCACGGTTTTAGAACCATCGAGGTATTCTGCCTGATTTTGGGCAAAGTAGCCTATCTGTACATTGTGCCCTAACTTGATGTTACCATCGTGCTCAAGTTCGCCCACGATGATTTTAGCAAGCGTAGATTTTCCTTGGCCGTTCTGACCGACAAAAGCAGTTTTAGTATCTCTTTCTACTAGAAGGTCTATACTCTGTAACACTTTTTTACTACCGTAATTTTTTGCTACCTCTTCTGCCTCTACCACTACCTTCCCTGGTGTAATAGATACTGGAAAACGTAAGGTCATCACGCTATTATCATCTTCATCTACCTCAATGCGGTCTATCTTATCCAGTTTTTTTATGAGAGATTGGGCCATCGTTGCTTTGGAGGCCTTGGCTCTAAATTTCTCAATGAGCTTCTCTGTCTGCTCGATCTGCTTTTGTTGATTTTTCTGAGAGGCAAGCTGCTGCTCCCGAAGTTCTGTGCGCAGTACCAGATATTCAGAATAAGGTTTTGGGTAATCGTAAATGCGCCCTAGTGAGATCTCGATCGTGCGATTAGTAACATTATCAAGAAACATTTTGTCGTGAGAGACAATCACCACGGCTCCAGAGTATCCCTTTAAAAAATTCTCAAGCCAAATAATAGACTCAATATCCAAATGGTTTGTGGGCTCATCCAGAAGTAAGATATCGTGGTTTTGAAGTAGCAGCTTTGCTAACTCGATACGCATACGCCATCCCCCAGAAAAGGTATCTGTGAGCTTATCAAAATCTTCTCTTTGGAAACCAAGACCTTGTAAAATTCTTTCGGTCTCTCCTTTATAGTTGTATCCCCCGTGCACCTCATACTGCTCTTGCACCTCATTAACATCCACCATAAGCTGGTGGTATCCTTCGCTCTCATAATCTGTACGGGTAGCTAGCTGGGTGTTTATTTCTTCTAGCTGAGCTTCGAGTTTTCTAATTTTGGCGAAAGCCTCATAAGACTCTTCTAATACCGTTCTACCTTCAACAAAGTCTATATCCTGTTTTAAAAAACCGATGCTTATCTCTTTTTCAATAGCTATGGAACCAGTGTCATACTGCTGCTCACCAGAGATAATACGCAGCATTGTAGACTTTCCTGCGCCATTTTTACCCACGAGGCCTATCCTATCTCCATTCCCTAAACGGAAGGTAATTTCTTCAAAGAGATATTCGCCTTGAAAAGAGACAGAAAGGTTATGTATATTGAGCATAGTAGGATACGTAAATGTTATTAGTCAAACAATTTTAAGATTGCAAAGATGCTTAAATTTGTAGTCATAAACCAACAGCATTATGGGATTCTTGAAAGGGTCAAAATTATATAGCATATTTACTGGGAAATGTCCCGTGTGTCATAACGAATCTATGTACAAAACAAAAAACCCGTACATCCTTACCGATACTCTCAAAATGCACGAGCGCTGCTCGCACTGTAACACAAAATACAAGATAGAACCTTCTTTTTTCTACGGGGCAATGTATGTGAGTTATCCCGTAGGCATCGCCTTTGCTACAGCGGCCTTTGTCATTACCTATTTGTTTTTTGGAGCTACGCTGGTAAGTGCCTTTATTTCTATAGTAGGTACGCTCATCGCGTTTATGCCAATTATAATGAGGGTTTCCCGCAATATTTGGATCAACATATTTATGAAGTACGACCCTCAAAAGGATCAATTAAGCAATAATGCTTAATACTGAATACGCTCTTCTCCAAACCTAATTCTTAGCGGTCAAGCGACCAAACTTTTTTGGGAATCTCATTACGTCTACCTCCTTTGGAAAGGCAGTTCCATTCTCTAAAAACTCAAAAAGATAAAATGCGAGTGTAGGACCGGCCATTACCCCCCTTGTCCCAAGTCCGTTGAGCAAGGCAAGTTGCTCGTGTTCTGGGTGCACTCCTATCAACGCTCGTCTATCTCCCGTAGTAGGTCTTACGCCTGCTTCCTGCTCAACAAGGGTGTAGGGAGTTTCTACCATAGCTTCCCATTTGGCTATAAGTTCTAATCTTGCCTCCTGAGAAGGCTCGGTATCTTTTTCTTGCCAATTGTAAGTTGCCCCTATTTTATACATATCGTCACCAAGTGGAACTATAAAAAAAGATGATTTAATGGCGTTATCGAGCTTAAGCCCGGGAGCGCTTACAATGATGTATTCTCCTTTATTTCCTACAAGTGGCACCTCTTTAAAAAATGGATTTGATTTTATTCCATACCCCTCTGCAAAGACAACTCTGCTCGCTTTTATAGTATTGTAAATTACGCCAGCCTCTGTAAATGTTAGATCAGAATGTGAGAATTCCGCTTTCGCGAAAATTTTCTGGGCTTCAAGATATGCAGCATATTTGGCTTGTAACGTTTTTATATCTATTCTACCCGTTTCTAGCACTTCGCCGTACCCATAAGGTGCATTAATCAATTTGCTAGTGTTCTTTTTTATGTTGGGGCTTATAAATCTTTTGAGGGCTGGATTGTCACTTGCAGCAAACCAATTGTTTTGGTCTTCGATGGAAGAAAAGACTTTGTGAACAGGCATTGAATGCATTAGAGTAGCACCCAATTTATTTTCTAATTCTCTAAAATATGGAAGCGCACGGTCAAACTGCTCAGTAGCCATCCACGGCAACGTATATCTCTTTAAGATTACAGGATTATATAACCCTGCGGCTACGCTACTCGCTCCATTAAGGCCTTTATCAAATACATAAAACGTCTTACCCGCTCGCTCGCATTCCTCACAAAATGCGATTCCCGCTAAACCCAGCCCTACAATTATATAATCATATTCCTTCATCAACACAAAGATACCTGAAAATGAGGTTTGAGAAGTACGATAAAAGGCATTACGCCTCAAATTCACTTGCTAGATAGTTACATTCAATCGCTTTGTACAAGAGGTTTAACTAAGTTCAGAACAGAAAAAATCGGAGCAACTCCAGTCATTTAATACAGTATATCCTAAGATCACTATCTATAATCCATAACCCACACAATTTTTCTGATACTCTTCTCGTCCCCTTTCTACATCAGCTCTCTCTTCTCTATGTTCTATATCTCTAGGCTCTATGTGCTCTATGTTCTCTTCTCTATGTTCTATGCTTTATGCTCTAGGCTCTATGCTCCTCTTTTCTCACTTCTCACTTCTCTTCTCATCTTCTATGTTCTAATGATTTATGATTTATGCTTCTATGCTCTAGGCTCTAGGCTCTATGTACTCTTTTCTCTTTTCCCTTTTCCCTTTTCCTCTTTTCTCTTTTCTCTTTTCTCTATGTTCTATATCGAATAAATAGCTCAATCCCTAAATCAAAAAAGCCATTCGAAAATATTTCGAATGGCTTTTGAATTTATTTGAAAAAACTGTCTAGTAATTCCAGAGGTCTGATTCTAGATCTCGTATACTTTCTTTTATACGTTGAGATTCTAAAAGTTGCATCATTGCATTGTCAGCTATATAATCCTTAACCCTTCTATCTCCTTGAACATTATCCTCTCGATATACGGTCGCATTAAAGCGCCTGCTATTGAGAAGGTGATCAAAAGATATAGGCATAGAAGTATTTTTTCTGTTAAATGCTTTTGCATTGTGCAATACATCTCTTGCTCCCGGGAACCATACCCAGAAAAGCTCAATGTCTGCAGCAGAGGCATCATCTAAGAAGTTTACATCCCCAGAAACTGGTGCGATCCCTAATAAACGATACTTAAGCTCACCCTGGCGCTTATCTACATACCAATATCCTCTAATGTGGAAAGCGTTGATATTGTAAGAAGTGATCTGAGTTCTCTCAATATTATAATCAGAGATCGTCTCTCCAGCATTGAGTTGGTCATAACCTGCATCTGTGGTATCAACTTTTACTAAGGCAGCAGAAATATCATCTAGACTAATTTTCTCTGTAAAATATGAGTCAGAGTAAATAGCATCAATGTTTCCATTTTTAATATTAGATACTAATACATCATACAGAGAACGACGATCGGACCCCATATTTATAGTATCAATAGGATAATATAGTGGAAAATTTACACGCTCATCTAGGTCGATAACTTCCCAAGTATTCTTAGACCACAATACGTCACGTTTTTCAACATAACCGTAAGGAAGTGGATTGTCATTATCATTTGCCTTTTGCTCTTCAGTGACCATAAACATTTCCTCTGGGGTTTTTGCATTAAGGATATTTCCTTGTGCAAAAACAGGAGCCGTCATTAGAAGACCAATAGCGATTAAAATTACTCGATTAAAACTCATAATTACTTGGATTTTAGTTTGTCAACTCAATAAAGATTGGAGATACTGTCTTCAATCTATAGCTTGAATTTCCTTGAATGCTTGCCTTTATGTCAAATATCTGAACCGTAGACCCACGCTTAGCTCTTTTAAGAGCGTTCTGCGCTTGACCATTCAGCTTATTTCCTTGTACCTGAACCGTTGCAGCATCTCCTGCACGGAATTTGAAACTATTCACTTTAAGATTCATCTCAAAATCAAAGTCAGGTAACGCAGCACCTATAGGAGAAGCCTCTACAGAAGATTTACTCATCTTCATATTACCAGAATCATCATTTCTGATGGTACCAGTAGGACGAGGGATGTCCTTAATACGGAATACCGCCTTATCATTTACAGGACCTCCACCATCGGGAAGTTTTGCATTTACATTAATTGTCACTTCTCTTCCTGTACCAGGATTCATTACGTATGAACTTCCTGATTTTTTAGAAAGACCAGGAGCAGATGCTGTTACAGAATTATCTGGAACACCCGCAAAGGATATAGTCATTGGGTTTGCAACACCACGATAAACAACATTCATCTTATCAGCAGCTATGGTAGCAGCGTTAGGCTTGTTAATGGTCGTGAAGGCTTGATCTACCGCCACTTCTATTTCCTTACCATCCTGTGGATAGAACAAAGATCCTGTAATTTTGTGATCTCCAACGCCACCAGTATTCACTCCTAATACAAGTTTACCTCCGTCATAAGATATCTTATCTTCTGGTACTGCACGACCGTCTAGTTTTAATTCAACTCTAGAAGGTTTAGTAGAAGAATCTACGCGACCTAAAGAAAGAACTCCATCAAAAGTAGATCCTGTATAGTAGGCTCCTTTAGAAGTAGTCATTACCGTCTCGTAGTTATCTAATGAAGCTAATTGCTTAAGGTTACCAGAAAGTAACTTTGACAACAATTCATTTTCCACAACTTTAATGTCATTTTGAATCTGAGTCATTTTAGTTAAAGCAGAAACTGCAGGGAATCCCACATAATGGTAATTCACATACTCTTTTTTGATTCCTTCACTATCTACAACATCTGCAGTACTGAAGTCTTCTTGTATTTGAGAAGCAAGTGTTGGATTTTTATCTCCTATAAGAGCAACCATACCGGTACGGTACTTATCCATCTCTGCCTTAAACTGCTGACCTTCTTGTAGTTAATTTTCCTCCTTTATAGTATTTCTCATCAAGAAACTGAGTCTTATCCATTGCTTCGTAATCCTTAGGATCTTCAAATTCGGCTAATAAAGCATCCTTTTCAGAAGCTAAATAACCAAAATACGCATTAGATAATTCTGTTGCCTGTTGAGCTGTAGCTGCTGCAGTTTTAAACTCCTCGTTTTCATCTGCTTTTTTCTTTAGATCATTTAACGCTAAAGAATTTTTAGCATCAAAATTTTCATTAGATCTATTCAGCTTTTCATTTATCGACCCAAACGCCGATAATACTTCCTTTGACATATTTAGTGCTAGCATCGCTATAAATACTAAATACATCAGGTTAATCATTTTCTGCCTTGCAGATAATTTTCCTCCTGCCATTACGGTATATTTTTAGTTGTTAGTAAAATAATTGCGTTAACAACTAAAATTATTTGCTTGACATTGCAGAAAGCATTCCACCATAAACTCCATTTAGGGAAGAAAGGTTAGTCGCAAGACTTTCCATTTGTTCTTTAAGTCTAGCAGCATTTACAGCTACCTGCTCATTTGCCTCTGCTTGACGCGCACCAGATTCAACCTGTACCTTATATAAGCTATTAAGTGACTCCATTTGCGCAGCAGCAAGACTCATTTCTTCAGAATACTTCTTCGTAGAAGCCATTGCATCTGTCGTAGGAGCTATTCCTTTAGCAGCACCTTCAAAGTTACGTATGCTGTTTCCTAAGCTTGACATTAGTTCTCCGTCAATCTTAGCTTCTTTAAGCATATTGTCTAATTTTTTAGAAAGTTGAGCTTCTGCATCTTGAGGAGCTACTTTCTTTTTTCCGTTTGCTGCGCCACCAGCAAGTTCTGGGTAAACAAGTGACCAATCTAGATCTTCATCTACTGATTCAAATGCTGAAATAATGAATACAAGTGCTTCAGTTAAAAGACCTACAATAAGCATCTCGTTACCAAATGGCCAGTGCATAATTTTAAATAGTGCTCCTATAATTACAACTGCTGCACCCAGTCCGTAGACCATATTCATTAGTTTCTTTCCAGTTTTTGATTTTGCCATAATACTTTTTTTTTAGTTTAGTTAAGTAAGTTAATTTAGTTAAGTAATGTAATTAGATTTATAATTTGGGGAAATTATACGTTATTTCTTAGGCTTACGGAGATTGACTTTTTTGTCAGTCCCAGAAAAATCCTGCACGGTTCTAAAACCGATATAACTACGAGCACTATCTTGGTACTCATAATCACGTGAGCTTACCTGTAGGAAGTAAGCAACATCTTTCCAAGAACCACCACGTATTACTTTACGACGATTATCTCTATCGTTTACGTTAGGGTTTATGGTAGACATATATTCATAAGAAGCTGGATCGTATGAAGAAGCTACCCACTCGCTTACATTACCTGCCATATTATGCAGGTTGTAATCGTTAGGTTCGTAAGCATCTGCTTCAACTGTATACAATGCCTGGTCAGCACCATAGTCACCTCTTAAAGGTTTAAAGTTTGCTAAAAAACAACCTCTATCGTTCTTAGCATAAGGACCACCCCAAGGGTAATCTGCACTTTCCAGACCTCCACGAGCGGCATATTCCCACTCTGCTTCGGCTGGCAATCTAAATCTCACAACAGCCTGCTTCCCTTTGGTCTTTTGGTGAGCATTCTTATATAACGTTCTCCACTGACAGAACGCATTTGCTTGTTGCCAAGTAACGCCCACTACAGGATACTCAGAATACGCATCGTGCCAATAGTAATCATTGTGCATTGGCTCATTATACGAGTACGCAAAATCCTTTATCCAAACAGTAGTATCAGGATATACTTTTACGATCTCCGTTTTTATATGATCCTTACGACGTCCGTTATTATTTTTTGCAGCTTCTTGAATATCTAAGTAGGTATATCTAAACTCAAGTTTATCTACATCAATCGTGCGCTCTCCGTTATAAGACTCTTCAAGAGGAATGTACATAGTGTCCATTACCTCAGCATAGAGCTCATCTGGATACTCAGCGGTATTCCAAATGATATCTATCTCTCTATTGAGCTTACGTCCTTCATAACCTGTCTCTCCTAAGCCGTAATAGTTATCATACATATACTGCTCGTAAGGAGTCATATTCTCTGGATCTGCATCAAGAAAGGCAAAATCCCCAATGCTAGCTCCATCGCCTGCGCCAGGCGTAAGGCCTTCTTCATCTGCGAGAATTGCAAGTCTTGTGAGGACGATAGAATCTCGCACCCACTCGGTAAATTGTCTATACTCAGAATTGGTGATTTCGGTCTCATCCATATAGAATGAACTTACAGTCACAGTTTTTGTAGGAGCGTCGTTTACAGCAGCAAAGTCGTCATCACTCTTACCCATAATGAAAGCACCTCCCGAGATGAGAGTCATTCCATATGGTTTCTCTGGATTCCAACGCTTGCCTTTTACGCCAACAAGTTCGCCTCGATCTCCTTTGCCACAACTAAATAGCAAAGCAACTATCGCAATTAATGCAACACACTTTTTCATAGGATATAGGTTAAGTATTCTAGATTTAAGGGCGTAAACCTAATTTTTTTATTTGAAATACACAATTTATTCCCTTAAATCTTTATTTTTCTTACAAATCAGAACTCGTTATACTTCATTCTTCTTGCGCGCTTTATACCATCTTTCTGGAATTGTCTGGTTACAAGCCTCCAAATAATCTTGGTACGTGCAAGGTAATAACGTGTGCCTTTTTAATTTATTATTTAATCCTGAAATAAATGGAATTTCTATCCACCATCTCTCTGTTTTATCACTTTTATAAAATGTAAGCACCTCATCTTCTATAGGTACTTGATAGGTTATAAAGTTTCCTTTCTCAATATCTAGGTTTTCGCTTGCGCGAAAATTTACTCCTTCAATAAAATACCAAAGCATCTGAGCCACTAGCATTGCTGCCTTTTCCTCTTGGCTATCATTTTTATATCCAAAAATTCCAAAACTGCTCACCCGGTCACTTATGCCCGCATACCTAGAAATTTTACAAATCTCTTTTCCATCAAAGCCATTAGGCATTTTATTATGTCTAACGCTTAGTTCACTGCTTCGTATGGCATTCAAATCTATCGTGACCAAGTCTGCATCTCTCATCACCGGCTCGACACTATTTAGGTTTGCAGAGACATTTCCCAATCTAAAGGCGTCAAAGTACAACCTATTCATCAAATCTATCTCCTCTTGAGCGTTAAAATATGTCTGAAAACCGATATTACTGTAATTAAATAGATTATATGGCTTATTTATGATGATTTTTCCTACATATGAGCGATTATTAATTTCCTGTCCAGCGTCTCCAAGGTCAAAACGGCTATCTACATTTACCAGATTTACCATTTGATCCAACTTATCATATGCTCTATATAGCGGATAAATGAGATCTTGACTTCCTCCTATATATATAGGTATGATATTATCTTTTATAAGCTTTTCGTTAATCTCTTTTACGGCAAAATAGGTGTCCTCTACACTATCCCCTTTATCAAGATCACCGAGGTCTGCTATCTTCTGGTGCCAGTTTCCTGGAAAAAGCTCATAAAAGGCTAGTCTAATCTCATTAAACGTTAGTGACTCGCCTAAATAGTTTGTATCTCGGCGATTTTCGCGTAAGCAAATTAGTGCAAGATGAATACCGTTAAGATCCGGCATTCCATCTTGACTCGTATGCAACTTAATGGAGTTTCCTATGGACTGATGATGTTGCAGCTGGATGTGTGCAAGCGCAATTTCAGGAATGGGGAGAAGCACCTCAAAGGCCATATATTATTTCTTTTTTGCAGTAGTCTTTTTCTTAGCAGGCGCTTTCTTCTTAGCCGCTGGCTTCTTTTTAGCGGCCGCCTTTTTCTTGGGGCCTTTCTTTTCTATAATATCCTTTACTTCTTCTAAGGTAAGTTTTGTAGCGTCTACGGTCTTAGGGAGCTCAATTTTAGTTTTACCCTTGATGATGTTAGACCTGCCCCATCTTGCTTTTTCCACACGGATCCCCTCTTCTTCAAAGTTATGGATGATCTTATCTATCTCCTTCTGCTTCTTAACTTCTATAAGCGCTACGATATCATCATCAGAAAGATTGTCAAAGTCGTATTTCTTATTGACGTTGATAAACATTCCGTTCCATTTTATGAATGGTCCAAAACGACCCGTGCCTTTTTGCACTGGTAAATCCTCATAAACATATATTGGGGCATCTGCTTTCTGCTTCTCCTTTATGTACTCTATAGCCTCCTTCATATCTACATCCATAGGATCGCGCCCTTTAGGAAGTGAGACAAAAGCAGACCCAAACTTTACATAGGGCCCAAAACGACCATTATTTACAGAAACCTCTTCCCCTTCATAAGCCCCTAATTCTTTAGGAAGCTTAAAAAGATCCATCGCCTCTTCATAAGTAATGTTTGCAAGCGTCTGGTCTTGACCTAAACTCGCAAACTGAGGTTTTTCATCGTCCTCTACAGATCCAATCTGAACCATAGGTCCAAATTTTCCCAAACGAACACTCACGGGCTTTCCTGTTTTTGGGTCTTCACCCAGAATACGCTCGCCCACCTCTCGGTCTGCGTTTTTTTCTACGTCTTTAACGTGAGGATGGAAGTCCTTATAAAAGTCCTTCATCATTTTAGTCCACTCTTGTTTTCCCTCAGCAATCTCGTCAAAATCTGCCTCTACCTTTGCGGTAAAGTTATAATCCAGAATATTTTCAAAGTGCATAACAAGGAAATCGTTTACGACCATTCCCACATCTGTAGGGACGAGTTTTCCTTTATCCGAACCTACAGTTTCTGTAAGTGTGGTATCTTTTATTTTACCGTTTTCTAACGTGAGCACATCGTACGCGCGTTCTTTACCATCTACAGAACCTTTCTCTACATATTTACGGTTTTGAATAGTTGTAATCGTAGGCGCGTATGTAGAAGGTCTACCTATACCGAGCTCTTCCAGTCGTTTTACAAGAGATGCCTCTGTAAATCTATAAGGAGGCCTTGTAAATCTCTCTGTAGCTGTTATATAATTATTGTGAAGCGACTCCCCTTCTTTCATTGCTGGGAGTAATCCTGCCTCTTCTGTATCTTCATCATCGCTTCCTTCTAAATAAACCTTCAGGAAACCTTCAAATTTTAATACTTCTCCGTTTGCCGTTAGATTTGCCGTACCTGCAGAGGATGCTATCTGAACATTCGTACGTTCTAATTGAGCTTCACTCATCTGTGAGGCAATGGCACGCTTCCAAATAAGCTCATACAATCGCATCTGATCGCGCTCAATGTTTACAGAATGTTGTGAGAAATCTGTAGGTCTTATAGCCTCGTGAGCTTCTTGAGCGCCCTTGGATTTTCCTTTGTAATTGCGCTCTTTGTGGAATGACTCTCCATATGCAGATAGTATTTCTGCCTTAGCGCCTGCTTTTGCATCTTTAGATAGGTTTACACTATCTGTTCTCATATAAGTAATAAGTCCAGCTTCATAAAGACGCTGGGCCATATTCATAGTCTTACTTACAGAAAAATATAATTTTCTACTCGCCTCTTGTTGTAATGTCGAAGTTGTAAATGGCGGAGCGGGAGATTTTTTTGCAGGCTTGGTGGTAAGTGCTTCCACTTTAAAAGAAGCCGAAAGATTTTGATTTAAAAATTCTAGCGCCTTTTTCTTTGTTGTAATATTTTTAGGGAGTTTTGCTTTAAAGCTGCTGCCGTCTCCGGTCTTAAACTCTGCATCTACTCTGTAGGAAGCCTCCGGAGTAAAATCTAAAATTTCGCGCTCACGCTCTACAATGAGCCTAACAGAAACCGACTGTACCCTTCCCGCAGAAAGACCACCTTTTACCTTTCTCCATAATACTGGAGAAAGCTCATATCCTACCAGTCTATCAAGAACACGTCGTGCCTGTTGTGCGTTTACAAGGTCATAATCTATCTTACGAGGATTTTCTATGGCGCGCAAGATTGCATTTTTAGTAATCTCGTGAAAAACAATACGTTTTGTGTTTTCTGGGACAAGCCCTAACTCCTGTTCTAAGTGCCAGGCTATCGCTTCTCCCTCGCGATCCTCATCACTTGCAAGCCATACAGTTTCAGCTTTCTTTGCGAGGTCTCTCAGCTTTTTGACTACCTTTTTCTTGTCGTCAGATACTTTGTATTTTGGGGTAAAATCTCCGTCTACATCTACACCTAATTCTTTAGAAGGAAGATCTGCTATGTGACCAAAACTACTTTCAACTTTATAGTCTGCGCCTAAAAATTTTTCGATTGTTTTAGCCTTTGCAGGGGACTCCACAATGACGAGATTCTTTGCCATACATTTGTTTTTTGGGAGTACAAAAGTAGATTAAATATTTAATTATAAGTTTTAAATACTTGTATTTCGTAAAAATAGACCTTTCTATAAGCCTTAAAATAGGCTGTATTTATGGTCATTACGCTTTCGCGAAAGCAAAAAAACCCATACGCAAAACCTAAGGTCTCTTTAAATTATTAATGGCTTATGCTCCTATCTGGGCAATCATATCATCATCTTCGGTAAAGCCTATGACACCTTTATAAATTAAATATCCTGGAAGAATTGCAAAAGAAGCTGTAGCCAGCACTCCTATAAAGCAAGCAATCACACCGAGCATTGCTATAAAACCGCCTACTAGTACCGAGGCAAAACTTATACCCCACTTAGCAGTCCCAAGTTTAAAAGCCGCTTTATAAATATCATTTACAGTCCAGTCTGGATTAAATGCAAAGATGATAGTGGCAAACTGAAGGGGTATTATCACATAAAAAATAGGAATGATAAATAAAAGCACCGCCAGTATAGCAATTCCTATTTGACACATAGTGAGCACAAAAACCTTTTTGATGTGCTTTTTCTTGATAAACATCCCAAAGTTTACACCCTCCTGATTTCTGAGTCCGCGGTCTTTCATTCTTATGATATTAAAAAACGCAGCTTGCAGTGCAAAAGCAAAGACAGCATATATAATATATAGGACAAGCATAAAGAGTACAGTTAATATACCGAGTATCATTTCCTGAATCCCCTCTGGAGAATCAGACCCCTCTAGAATAAAAGCAGAGCCCATAAGAGGGAGGTACGTTATTATAGTAATTCCATAATTTACAGCGATAAGAATTCCTTGTAGTAAGAGCCCTTGTGTCCATATGTTGCCAAAGAGATCAAAGCTTTTTCCAATAGTATCTCCAAAATCAAGTCTAGGAGCCCTCTCTACTTTTTCAATAAATCCCTGCAACGTTTTCATATCCATAAAAATTTAAAATCTGCGAGCAAATATAAGAGACACCCATTTACTATTTCCTTCCCGAGCAGTAGATTTGGATTGAATATTATATACAATCTTGTAGGTGTTATTTGCGCCCCGATAAACTCCTCCCGCACCTACTTTGAACATAGAGTTTATTATAGGCAGTGTAAAGTCTGAGTCATCTCCCCAAGGATGTCCCTGTATGAGGGCATCAAGAGCAGCATATCTGTATCCTACGTTTACAAATCCATAAAATTCTGACGCTGCTCCTAATCTTCCAAAAGCAGTAGAGCTCGAGAGCGCCGCTCTCCTACCTAAGAATAAATGTATGTTCTGTTCTGCATAAATCTGCCGTGTCCCTAAAGCAACTTCAGATTTTAAAGAGAGGTTGCTAAAGAATACCGCATCGGGCAGGCTGAAGTCTGCTATATAATTCCCATAGACATTCCCGTGAGCACTATTTGCAATCTCGCTTGCCCAGGAAGGTATAAACTCATTGATGAGCTCGTGATATCGCACCTGTGCATCACCAGCCAGAGACTGGGGCCCTGCAATGCCCACCTCAGCGGTCAGTGTATAAAGAGTACTCCCACTAGCTCTAGAAATGGCTCCATCTATATATAAATATCCAGCAAAAGGTCTTTCTAAAGAATTTACATTTCTATTGAAAAGTTCGCGCGGGGTGTAGGTCAATTGCCCCACATTTATCATTAGTTGGCTATGGCTGTTAAAAATCCTGCTATACCCTAAAATTGTTCCCGCTGTATAATACCTGTCTATCCCGAGCAAGAAATCATTATCGTGCTGAAAAGAAATTTGTTGGGTTACCTTATTTTCTGGATGTTCTGATTGCGCTTTCGCGAAAATAGGAACCCCGAAAACAAAAGCAACAATCATAAAAACACGTAGGCTCAAAGTAGCAATAATTTAATAGTGTAATTAACGGATAATGCACTAAAAGAACAACTGCCACTTTGTCACAACTTGATATAAACGTATCTTTGCAAAATCATTGACCAGTAATAGTAGTCAATACACAAAATGGAAAAAACAATAGACGAAAAGAGACAGGGCGAGGCTATCACTATTGATAGGAAAGCAACAAATACAAAAAAGCTTTTTATAGAAAGTTACGGTTGCCAGATGAACTTTGCAGATAGCGAGGTGGTGGCTTCCATACTTTCTAAAGAGGGATACAATACTACACAAAACCTTGAAGACGCAGATCTTGTTCTTGTAAACACCTGCTCCATAAGAGAAAAAGCAGAAGTTACGGTACGCAAAAGATTAGAAAAATATCAAGCCGTAAAGCGCAAAGTAAATCCAGCTATGAAAGTGGGCGTACTAGGCTGTATGGCAGAGCGTCTCAAAAGCAAATTTTTAGAAGAAGAAAAAATTGTAGATCTCGTTGTAGGGCCAGATGCTTATAAAGACATCCCTAATTTATTGAGTGAGGTAGAAGAAGGCAGAAACGCGGTAAACGTGATTCTTTCCAAGGAAGAAACCTATGGAGACATTTCTCCTGTGAGATTACAGACTAACGGTGTTACCGCCTTTGTATCTATCACAAGAGGATGTGATAATATGTGTACTTTTTGTGTAGTACCTTTTACTAGAGGGAGAGAACGTAGTCGTGACCCACAATCTGTGCTGGAAGAGGTTAATGACCTTGCTAGCAAAGGATTTAAAGAAGTGACACTTTTGGGTCAAAATGTAGACAGCTACCTCTGGTATGGTGGCGGTCTTAAAAAGGATTTTGCAAAAGCGAGCGAGATGGCGCAGGCAACTGCTGTAAATTTTGCAATGCTTATGGATATGGTTGCAAAAGCGCAACCAGAAATGCGCATACGCTTCTCTACTTCAAATCCGCAGGATATGACACTAGATGTCATAGAGGTTATGGCAAAGCATAAAAATATCTGCAACTATATCCATCTCCCTGTACAGAGCGGAAGTGATCGTGTTTTAAAATTAATGAATCGCCAGCATACGGTTGCAGAGTACAAAAAGCTTATAGATGATATAAAGAATATTATTCCCAACATAGGCATTAGCCAAGATATGATTACAGGATTCCCTACCGAAACTGAAGAAGATCATAAGGCAACGCTAGAACTGATGGAATATGTGCGCTACGATTATGGCTTTATGTTCTACTATTCTGAACGTCCAGGCACAATGGCCGAGCGCCAAATGGAGGATGATATCCCTTTAGAGGTTAAAAAGAGAAGGCTTCAAGAAGTTATAGACCTGCAACGGGCTATGTCTCTAGAAAACTTGCAAAAATATGTGGGCACTACGGTAGAAATTTTAATTGAACGGGAATCTAAAAAGAACAAAGACGAATGGAGTGGTCGTAACGAGCAGAACATTGTTGCAGTGTTCCCTAAAGAACACTACAATATAGGCGACTATGCGATGGTAAAAATTGAAGAAGCTACCACAGGGACGCTCATTGGCAAAGCTGTTCTATAGTTTTTATTTTACTGCTAAGACATTTCTAATAGATTAGATCATTGCCAAGAATTACATTTTCGCGAAAGCGGAAAACATCAGATTTTACAAAAAGAATCTGATATTTTAAATAGGATTAGTAACAAATGGAAGGAGTTCAGACTACAAAACAGAGATTTGGGATCATAGGTGATAATCCTGGACTTAATCGCGCTATTGAAAAATCTATTCAAGTAGCGCCTACAGATATTTCTGTGTTAGTGACTGGGGAGTCTGGTGTAGGAAAAGAGAGTATTCCGAGAATTATACACTCTTTATCCCATAGAAAGCATAATAAATATATTGCCGTAAACTGTGGAGCCATCCCAGAAGGAACGATAGATTCTGAACTTTTTGGGCACGAGAAAGGTGCTTTTACAGGTGCAACTTCTACCCGTAGCGGATACTTTGAAGAGGCAGATGGTGGGACTATATTCCTAGATGAAGTAGGAGAATTACCTCTACCCACTCAAGTACGATTATTACGTGTACTTGAAAATGGTGAGTTCCTAAAGGTAGGTTCTTCAAAAACTCAAAAGACAGACGTGCGCATCGTAGCAGCAACTAATGTCTCAATGTTTGAGGCAATTAAGGAAGGAAGATTTAGAGAAGATTTATATTACAGGCTGAGCACTGTTGAGATAGGCCTCCCGCCCTTAAGGGAACGCAGGGGTGACATACACTTGCTATTCAGGAAATTTGCTTCTGACTTTGCAATGAAATACAAAATGCCAACTATAAGACTTACAGATCCTGCCGTACAAGCCCTAATTAATTATAGATGGTCTGGAAATATAAGACAACTGCGGAATGTGGCAGAACAGGTTTCTGTTCTAGAAACTAATAGAGAAGTAACCCTTGATACAATGCGCAACTATTTACCAGAAATGGGATCTAGGCTGCCAGCCGTTGTGAGTGGAAAAGAAAAAACTGATTTTTCTAACGAGCGTGAGATTTTATACAAAGTACTCTTTGATATGAAAGCAGATCTTAACGATCTCAAGAAGCTCACCCTCGAGCTTATGAAAAATGGGAATTTGCAAGATGTACGTGAGGAGAATGAATCACTCATCAAAAAGATTTATGATGATGAGGACGATAATTATGAAACCGTAGAAGACGTGATGGATGTACTTCAGATACCTCATAAGGCTACAACAACGCATAATCCCCAACCGCCTCAGCCAGAACCTGTAGTAGATCCTTATCATTTTGCAGAAGAAATAGAAGAAGAGGAGACGCTATCACTGCACGATAAGGAACTAGAGCTTATAAAAAAGTCTCTAGAACGACATAAAGGAAAGCGCAAAGCCGCCGCAGATGAACTGGGCATAAGCGAGCGGACGCTGTATAGAAAAATAAAGCAATTTGATCTTTAGGACTTGTTTATCCAATTTTATGACTAGAGCAATCGTTCTCACAATATGAAAAATTTAAAGCACCTTTTACTATTATGTCTCTTCGTCTCAGGAGTACAAAGCTGTGGCGTTTATTCTTTAAGTGGTGTCAAATTACCTTCTGGAGCAACTACCTTTCACGTAAATTTCTTTCAGAACGAAGCGGCTATTGTGGAGCCAGGTATTGATAGGCGTTTTACAAGAGCGCTAGAAGATAGAATACAGGACCTCTCTACGCTTTCGATCACAAGTGGTAATGCCGATTTACTTTATGAAGGTGAGATTGTAGAATATTATGTAGCACCACAATCATCTACCTCTGATAATACAGCAGCGCAGAATAGACTTACTATAACGGTAAATGTGAGATTTTATAATAATTTACGAGATGATGGCGAAGATGATTTTGAGCGTAGATACTCCTTTTTTGTAGACGTGCCTGCTAGCCAGCTTTTTACGGGTAGCACCCTCGATGCTGCCCTTGAAGAGATCTATGAGCGTATTACTCAAGATATTTTTAATGACTCTCTTGCTAACTGGTAATGAATATAGACACATTTACATATCTATTAGACAACCCATCTAACGTACATCTAGAAGAGGCAAAAGCTTTGGAAGAAGTAATTGAAGCGTTCCCTTATTTTCAGAGTGCACGCGCACTGCATCTAAAAGGTCTAAAAAACCAACATAGCTTTAGCTACAATAAGAGACTAAAAGAAACGGCGGCATACACCACAGATCGTAGTGTCCTATTTGAGTATATAACTTCAGATATTTTTAGTCAAAGTACGATCAGTATTGCAATACAGGCCCAGGACAAGGATTTGAAAAATCTTGCTGTACAAGATGCGGTAGATCTTTCCTTACAAGTTGATCGAGAGGAACAAGAAAAAGCATCAAAAATACTAGACCCAGGCCTTTTTGTAGAAAAGAAAGACTCTGAGATGACTAAGAATTCTCCAGAGGAAATTTTGTCTGTGGGTGCCCCACTTGAGTTTACAAACATAGAATCCCACTCATTTATGGAGTGGTTACAGCTTTCTAACGTTGAACCCATACAAAGGAAGACTCCAGAAGAAAAGGAAAAAAAAGAAAATAAGCTACCATCAAAAACTGAATCTTTACCTGCAGATCTAGAAGAATCAGATAGAAAGCGTAAGCAGGAAATAATAGATTCTTTCATAGAAACCAAGCCTAAAATAGCTTTTCTACCTCTAGAAAATATAAAGAAAAACAACATAGCGAACGCAACCATTATTCCAGCTGAGTCCCTTATGACAGAGACCTTAGCTAGAGTTTATGTAGAACAAAAAAATTATAAAAAAGCAAAACAAGCCTTCCGAATTTTAATTTTGAAATATCCAGAAAAAAGTGGTTTCTTTGCAGACCAAATTCGGGCAGTAGAACAACTTGAAGCAAAAGATTAAATATTATGAGTACTACGTTTTATATATTTTTAGGATTAATCATCATTGTAGCCTTTTTACTTGTGGTAGTAATTATGGTACAAAACCCTAAAGGAGGAGGATTATCTTCATCTTTTGGCGGAGGCGGTACTCAACAAATGGGAGGCGTGCAGAAAACCACAGACTTTTTAGATAAAGCTACTTGGGCGCTTGCTACGTTATTACTTGTTCTTATCCTTTTAAGTAACATCACCATTTTTGGAGGTCGTACAGTGACAACGGAAGTTTTTGATGAAGACGCTATAGAAAATGTAACTCCAGCACCTGCTCCGGTTAACTTACCAGAAGACAACCAGTAGTACCTGTTTACAACATATATATATATTTAAAAGCCAACTTTCAAGTTGGCTTTTTCTTTTGAAGCCTCGCTGGACTTCTAGAAGAATCTGTAATAACCTCCCGCCATCGCAATCACTATTTAGAAACGCTCTATATCTCCTAAAATGTAAGGAGACGGTTCGTCCTCCTTCCTATGCAAATTTGTCAGTGGTACTGCGGTGGCATAATTTCTGCCAACTAACGAGAGCTATCCTTCTAGGATGCATTTATTATTTCAACTAATTAATTTAAATAAAACTAACAATGGCAATAAAAATCAAACCATTAGCAGATCGCGTTGTAATCGAGCCTGTAGCGGCCGAAACGCAAACAGCATCTGGTCTTTTCATTCCAGATAGCGCACAAGAAAAGCAACAAAAAGGGAAGGTAGTGGCTGTAGGATCTGGAACCAAAGATCATACAATGACCGTAAAAGTGGGTGACACTGTTATTTATGGTAAATACGCAGGAAGCGAACTCAAATTTGACGGAGTTGATTATATGATTATGAAAGAGGACGATATTCTTGCAATTATATAGGCAATAGGCTTTCGCGAAAGCGAATTCCTAAATCCAAGAAAGTTAGTTGTAAGAAACTAGCTGATATTCTAAAAAATATTAATTAACCATAAGATTTCCGCCTTCGCGGAAATTAAATGAAAAATAACAATGGCAAAAGACATAAAATTTAATATAGACGCCCGTGACGGACTAAAACGCGGTGTAGATAAATTAGCAAATGCAGTAAAGGTGACTTTAGGTCCTAAGGGTCGTAATGTGATCATCTCAAAATCCTTTGGTGCGCCACAGGTAACTAAGGATGGTGTTACTGTTGCTAAGGAAATAGAATTAGAAGACGCTCTAGAGAATATGGGCGCTCAGATGGTAAAAGAAGTAGCTTCAAAAACAAATGACCTCGCCGGTGATGGTACAACTACTGCGACCGTACTTGCTCAGTCTATAGTTACTGAAGGACTTAAGAACGTTGCCGCTGGTGCAAACCCAATGGACTTAAAACGCGGTATTGACAAAGCAGTTGAAGCAATTGTAGCAGACCTCGAAAAGCAAACTACAAAAGTGGGTAACTCCTCTGATAAAATTAAGCAAGTGGCTTCTATCTCTGCAAATAATGATGAGGTAATAGGAGAACTTATTGCTGAGGCTTTTGGTAAAGTAGGTAAGGAAGGAGTTATTACTGTAGAAGAGGCAAAAGGAACAGAAACGTATGTGGACGTAGTAGAAGGAATGCAGTTTGATAGAGGTTTTCTCTCTCCGTATTTTGTGACTAACAGTGAGAAGATGAGTGCTGAATTAGATAATCCTTATATCTTACTTTTTGATAAGAAGATTTCTAATATGAAGGATTTACTTCCAGTACTTGAGCCAGTTGCTCAAACAGGAAAACCACTCCTTATTATTGCAGAAGACGTAGACGGTGAGGCTCTTGCTACATTAGTAGTCAATAAATTACGTGGAGCTCTTAAAATTGCGGCTGTAAAAGCACCAGGTTTCGGAGATCGTCGTAAGGCGATGCTAGAGGACATAGCTGTTTTAACGGGAGGTACGGTAATCTCTGAAGAGCGTGGCTTTACACTTGAAAATGCAACTATAGATATGCTAGGTACCGCAGAGACTGTAACCATTGATAAGGACAATACAACAGTAGTAAATGGTGCCGGGGATTCTAAAATGATCAAGGCTCGTGTGGGTCAGATCAAATCTCAGATTGAGACTACCACATCAGACTACGATAAAGAAAAACTACAAGAACGTCTGGCTAAACTTGCTGGAGGTGTTGCGGTACTTTATGTAGGAGCTGCTTCTGAAGTAGAGATGAAGGAGAAAAAGGACCGTGTGGATGACGCACTACACGCTACTCGTGCAGCTGTAGAGGAAGGTATTGTTGCTGGTGGTGGTGTTGCTCTTGTACGTGCTAAAAAAGCCTTAGAAAAGATCAAAACTGAAAATGCTGACGAAGCTACCGGTGTACAGATTGTAAATCGCGCTATAGAATCTCCACTTCGTACTATCGTTTCTAACGCAGGTGGCGAAGGAGCTGTAGTGATTGCAAAAGTAATGGACGGCAAAAAAGATTTCGGTTACAATGCAAAAAATGGAGAATATACAGATATGCTCAAAGCAGGGATTATTGATCCTAAGAAAGTCACTCGTGTTGCGCTAGAAAATGCAGCGTCTGTGGCTGGTATGATCTTAACTACAGAGTGTGCTCTTACAGACATTAAAGAAGACGCTCCATCTATGCCTCCTATGGGCGGTGGTGGAATGCCAGGAATGATGTAAGATTGAGCAGATAGAGCTCCTACTCTTTTGAGTAGCTTAAATCAAAACGCCTTTGCTATATTGCAAAGGCGTTTCCTTTTTAATATGAGTAACCTCTTAATTATCTACTATAAATGGTAGAACCAAATTTATTTTAGTTCCTAGCTCCTTTTCAATTAAATCTTCTGTAGTATAGGACGCTTTCACTTTAAGCAGCTTTGAGTATATTTTAAGCCTTTCACTGAGAATATCTCTTGAGATTGACTTTTTAGAAGTAACCGTTTTTCTGGATATAGATTTAGAATATGAAATTCCGTTATTTTCAATGATAACATTAATACAATTTGAATCTTTCCAAGGTTTTATTTCAATATTGATCATTTCATCTTTTTCACCTCTGAAACCGTGAATTATCGCATTTTCAACGAAAGGTTGAATGAACATTGGCGGTATTAGAATTTCTTCTCTATCAATATCCTTATCAATTTTGATAGTATAGATAAATTTATTTGAAAATTCTGACTGAAGGTCTAGATAATGTTCAAGGGTAGATATTTCCTCTTTCATCGTTATAAAATCTTCTCTCGAATTAACGAGGATAGAACGCAAAAGACTTCCCAACTTGGAAATATATTTTACTGTTTTATCGGATTTACTCTCTGCCAAATAACTTATGGTACTTAAAGAGTTAAAAAGAAAATGAGGATTCAACTGAGACCTTAACAGTCGTTGTTCCAAATTTATAGATTTATATAGGGCCTTTTGTCTATAGTAACGAATAAACAAAAAGCCCGAAAAAAATAATAGTAACACCATAAAGGTCATAATGTAATTAATTGTTTTTTGTTTATTTAAAATTATTCTTTGATCGGTATTAACCTTTTCTAATTGTGAAATTGAATTGTCTTTTAACTCCGACTGATAAGCAAACTCAAGATCGATTACTTTTTGATTTAATCTATCTTCAAAATCTCCTTTTAACGATTTCAAATTATTTCTAAATAGATCTGCTACTTTTTTGCCCTGACCTATTGATGAATAAGCCTCAATTAATGATTGCACAACGGTTTCATTTAAATTTACATCGTCAAATTGCTTAATTTTTAAACTGTCTAATTTTTCCTTAATAGGCTCCAATACCGAGATTGCACTATAGTAATCTTCATTGAGAATTAAAAGTTCTGCTTTGTATAGGGAGTTATAGTCATCACCATTAGAATTACTGAATTGATTATCAGCAAAATCGTTTGCAGCATTTTCAAAAAATACTCTTGCAGAATCTAGTTTATTTTCTCTTTTTAATAAAAACCCAAGATTTCCATTAATGGAACTAAGATTATTTTTAAAATTTGAGCTTTTCGATTCCTTCAGAGCTCTTAAAAAGTAACGTTTACTTTCTTCATAGTTGCCCATCTCAGAATTTATAGCACCTAAACGAGTATGAACGATAATCGAATTTTTATTAAAGGACATATAGAGCGAATCCCTTGATGCTAATTCATAGTATTTCATCGCCTCATTTAAATTCCCAGAAGCTAGGTGGATTGCACCTAAACCGGAATAACTATAGGTCAACCACTTGTAGCCATATTTTCTATCTATATCAATTGACTTTTGATAGTTTAGAATAGCATCGTCATATTGCTTGTAATGCTCTAAAACAGTGGCCTTATTTCTGTAAGCTCTTGATAATAAGTACTCATCTAAATCTCTTTTATCTTTGAGGTTTTCATAAGTATAAAGAGCACTATCTGCATAGATCATAACGGAATCTAATTTTTCCTCACGATAAAGAACTGATGACATGCCTGCATAATAATATATCCAACCTTTCAGATTAGTATTCGACTCTAGCGCCTTTTTAAATGCACTTACACGTACGGCCCCCCTCAGTTGTCCAGATGCATTATCGTAAGCTAAAGAGTCAAGAAACTTTTGAGAATATACTTTTGTTGAATCATATTTTCTAAGATTTAAGTCTCCCTGAGCGATAGAATTGAAAGGAATAACTAATAACAGAAAATAAAGTGCTTTATTCATAAATACTTTTTAATATTGACTTAAAATCTTTTATAATGCTAACAGCAATAATAGTTGAAAATGATGAGCAGGCATCAGACTTTCTTTTAAATATGATTAAATCCTATCATCCAGAAATAAATGTTCTGGATGTTGCAAGATCTGTCTCAAATGGTATAAAAACTATTGTAAAACATTCTCCAGATTTATTATTTCTGGATATAGAGCTCAATGATGGTTCAGGTTTCGACCTTCTTAAAAAATTTGATACCCCAAGTTTCGAGACTATTTTCACCACAGCTCACAATACTTATTATAAAGAAGCTTTCGACCATTTTGCCTTTGCTTATTTATTAAAACCTTTTAGTAGAGAACTTTTAAATGAAAAGCTTTCTTATTTGTTTAAGACAAAGAGAAATTTTGAAAGCTCCTTCACTTACTTAGATAATTTCATCAATGACTTCGACGCTAAAATCTTTATAGACACTGGTAAAAACAATTATTTAATTAAGTTAAAAAATATCATTCACTGCACCTCTGAAGGTAATTACACAAGATTTTTTTTAGAAAATGATGTGATATATCTAGTTAATAATACTCTTAAATACTATACTCAACTTCTCGCAAACAAAGGGTTCTTGAGAGTAAATAGATTCAATTTAATAAATATAAATCACATCGTTAAAATACATCGACAAAGAACCATCACTCTCAGTAATTTATATAAGGTAGAAGCTTCTGTAAGAAATAAGGCAGACTTAGTTGCCTTAATAAATACGCTTAAATAGAATTTAACTACGCTTAAAAAATTTTTAAAGACGTTTATAATTTTCAGAATTGAAGAGCTTTATTTTTTCAGAGTTTTACAGAGCACAAAGCGTGCATTTTAAATTTCAAATCAAAAACGAACAAAATGAAAAAATTAAGTAAAAGTATTTTGGTAATGGTTATTGCATTTCTTGGATTCACATTTCAAGCTCAGGCACAGGCACAAACTCCTACAGAGACAGAAACTCTTTATCAAACAGGTTATGCAACGGGTCAAAATTTAGCAGAGGACTGTGATTTAAATGGTCGCGTGAAACAAGCTTTATATAATAATACTATAAGCGCAAATTTCTCCACTGAATACAAAAATGGTTTTAGAGAGGGCTACAACTCAAATTCTTCAAGTTGTCTAGGAGTTTTTACGAACAACGCAACTGGGCAAGGTATCTACCAGAGCGCTGCAGAATTTTACTGTCAAACAGCTGAACTATTTTGCGGTGATGTAAATACCTCGGGAGGAGTGCACTAATGTAAATGAAAGAATCATTCACAATAAAAAACGCCTTTGCTATATTGCAAAGGCGTTTTTGTATACCATTAATTTAACCTTGAGAAGGTTCTCGATCACTGTTACCTCCTAAAATTCTTTTAATTGATTATTGAAAAATATAAAAGCCTATACAGAATACAGATCATCTACTTGCTTATTCGTCGTGATTATGATCCTCGTGGTGATGCTCGTCATCTTCTTTTTTAGTTACCACCACTTCCTTCCACTCGTATACAGATAACGAACTCCCTTTATAGTTAGTTACATATAGTTTATCCATACTTAGAAGTATATCCGTGGGTTTCTGGATATCGTCAGTAATAATCTGTTTTAAAATACCATCAAGCGTAAAGATCAATACCCTATTATTTTCAAAATCTGTTGTAAAAACCTCATTATTGCTTACGTAAATTCCCGTGGCAGCATTCATATTCTGGCCTTCTCCTATAACCCGTATAAAGCCGCCATTTTTATCAAACACCTGAATCCTATTATTATAGGCATCTGCAACCCAGATCTTATCTTCTGTGATTTGAACATCTGTAGGGTAATAAAAATCTCCTTCTTCTTTCCCTTCCTTGCCAAAAGTTATCCAGTCCAGTCCATTTTCAGAATAGTGAATTTTATTATTATAAAAATCAGCAATCGCGGTTTCTCCTTTAAAACGGCTTACGCCGGCTGGTGCATCAAGACTATCTACACTTCTCAAAATGACAGGAAGTGGAAACTCCTCAAAGGTGTAATCATATTCTATTACCCAGTCATTTCCATACTGTGGTATGTACAGCAAGTTATTGCTGTGATCTATGTGCATAGGTCTGTCGAGGGAGTCAACCGATTTGATCAGGGAACCTTGAGCATCTATAAGAACAACTCTGTTGTGATCGCCGTCACTTAACCAAAGGCCATTTTCGCCTTGAGCGATACCTATAGGGTTTACCCCATCCAGCTTAATGTTTTCTACGTGTACCCATTGCCACTCCATTACCACATCCTCCTTACAACTAATTGCTAGGAGGGATATTATGGCGATATAAAAAAACTGTTTCATTTGATATAGTATAAAGAAAAGAACTAACTCCTATCACAGGCTTAGCTCTTTTCATAATTTTGATGAAGGTGAATATTTATTTCTGGATTCTCTCGTACTTACAACAAGCTGGCAAGTCTGCATAGGCTTGTGCGGTTGCTGTGTGTGCTTTTGTATCGTGTCCAGCTTGGGCAATCGTATTCTGTATAGCATCCACAGTGGTCTGGCTATTGTCATAAGTTACTTTCAATAACTTTGTACTCACATCCCAACTCGCATCTGTTACCCCAGCGATATTGAGGGTTGCTTTCTCAATGCGCGCCTCACACATCCCACATTTGCCGCCTACGATCATTTGCTGTGTTTTGATCTCGCTATTTTCAGAAAGCTCTGTAGTATTCACCATAGATTCTTCTACTTTTCCGTTAGATCTCACGATTTTGGAAGTAATAGGTGTATATCCCGCCTTCTCAACCTGTTTGGTCACAGCCGCCATTGTTAATTGCTTCTCCGCAGGATAGTCAAAACTAAAATCTCCGGTCTCAATATCTATAGCTACATTTTTAATTCCCTTAAATTCTTTAAATTTTTTCTCAAGTCCATAAGCACAAAAAGGGCACCCTAGGCCGTCTACTTGCACCTCAAATGTATCCATCGCCTTCTGAGCCTGTATTCCCATCGTGGTAACTATGGCTAGTACTACTGTTATAATTGTTGTTTTCATAATTTTTATGTTAGATCGCTTTCGCGAAAATTTTAATGGTTTAAAAAGTATATCTAGTTCCTAAAAAGATACTGTAATTGAGCTCTCTTGAGGCGGGCATATTTTGGATCAATGGTAATTGCACCGCAAGATCAAAAGTCACATTTTTTCCTGCATACTGGATTCCTTGAGCGTATAGGAGCTGATACCAATCTCTTTCAGTAAGAAGGCTGCTCGTATATTCAAAATATAGGTTTAGCTGCTTATTGGGATACTGTGGCTTTAATAGTGGCAAACCAAATCCCTGCTTAAATCTAAATTCATCTAACGTTCCATCTGGAACCCAATTGTATCCGATCTCTGTAGAAATGCCATATTTTAAAGTTTCATATCCTGAGACAATGCCGTAGTATCCCGCATATTTCCCTGTACTCAACTCTATAATATCTAATTCTTCACCGGTAGGGAGCGTCTGCAATGTTTTGGCAACAACTCTGTAGGTTTTTCCAGTTCCATCTTTTCTATAAAATTGATATTTTCCCAAAACCTTAATATCAGCTAGTGAGCTTCCACTATCTCCGCCTTCTATATTATAATTTATGTAAGGAAGGTGTACCGCAACTAATGAGTTGGACGTAGGTAAGTAATGAAGCATTACTGGGACGTAGGTAGCAGTGAGACGCTCAGTGTTGCGAATTTCTGTAAGCGTTTTTACCGTAAAACTATTTCCCCCAAGCATTATGGGCTTATCCCCAGTGATAGGAGGACCCTGAGCAACAGCAGGATTTGTAATGAATACTGCAAAGAGTATGATATATATGTATTTCATCGAGAAGTTTATTTAATTGTATTCTACTATTCATATAATTTAACTCTTGAAATTTAGGGACAAGAGGTAAATTTCAATTTCTCAGTTACTACTTATAAACGTAGTTTCTGAGATTACTGAAGTAGGGAATCAAATTAAATATTGCTCATAAAAGGCCTGATAATCCTTAAGTATGAGAGGTGGCGGATACTCATCTAAAGGACGAGTAACCTGCTCTAAATCTTCAAAAATAGATTCTGAAGAAAAGTTAATTATGGGTAGGAAAAAAATCGTTTCAGGTACGTTCTCCTCAAACTGTAGCTTAAGCTCATCTTGCCCTTTTATTAAAAGAAGTTCCTCTTTACAGCAATCCATCGTAACATCGTGGTCTGCTCCATATTTCAGCTTCAGTGAAGCTTCCATCGGGCAGGAGTCTGCTTTTCCAAAGAAAGCGACATCCACAAGATGATCCCCACAAAAATGCTTATCTACCGCAAAAGATGCAGTAGAAGCCAGCACTAAGAGTGCTAGTGATATGGACATTATTCTGTAGAAAAAATCCTTCATTCAGGCTGTAAAATTACAAAAACCAGACCAAGATCCGATTATGAAGAGGTCATTGTTTAATTGATTCTTTTATCTACTGTCCCGCATTTGAGCATCTTATCCCCAAAATAAGGATTACGTATCTCAGGGGAGTCAGATAGCCAGTATGCTCCCTTTCCATCAAAAGCCATAGGGCAATATTGCTTATAGAGTTCTCCAGAGGCAACTTGTCCATCCAAAAACGACTCTACTACCTTGCTTAGTTCTTCAAAGTTTTCTCGTTGTTTTGATACATCTTTAGTTGCGGCAATATAGGCCAGGCTCCCTTTAAATTTATCTTTATCAAAATCTTCAAAAGGTTGTGTTGCCAGCATTTTTAAGAAGTCCTGAGCGACCTCTGCCGTTTTTGATGCATCTGTATTTACCAAGGCACCTTTCAGTTTTAAGTAAGCGTCAAATACTAGCGACGCTTGATCTGATTGTAAGGTGTAATCTGATGTTACACTTACTGCATTTAGATCTTCGGTGGAAGCTTCGACAACATTTTCCTCTTGAGTTGGGGCCGTCTTCACTTCTGGTTCGCTCGTATTTTTACAAGCTAAAGCGGATAAGAATATGAGTATATAGGCTAGATTTTTCATAATTGATAGTTGTGTGTGCTTATGATTATTTATAACACTACAAAAATACAAAATGGTTTATCTATTTACTTTTTGATAGTAGAGAAATGCTGGGATTAAAAGAAAGACTAAAAGCGGCTGAATTAGAAATCTACGGACATAAAAAAGGGGCAGGTAATTCTGTGGGTCATAATTTTTCAACAGTATAAAAAATACAACGATCAGCACCAAAAAGGTAACGAGGTACAGCAATGCAGAAAACTTCAAAACACCCCTTTCTCTGAAAAAAGCAAGTAAAATACCGTAAGAAAGAACAAAATTGAGCAAATACCTATAAGCAATGTTTAAAAGCAACTTGAACTCATCAAATAGTGGTAAACTATTATTTTGATACTCTCCGTGAAAATAATCTATAAGTGGGTCATAAAATATATCATTTTCGCGAAAGCGAACTAATAATAATCCTGCCAAACAAAGAGCTCCTAAGAGGATACGAAACATATGGTTCATTTCCTCTGGGGGTTTTTATATCCGTTAATCCACCCTAACCAAAGAAGAAAAACAGTTCCGTAAATAATCGCCGGAAAAACGGTTCCGTGTAAGATTTCTGTATATTCTGGATACTTATAAATACCTATTGCCAGCAACGCAATACGCAGGATATTCATCGCATAGATAAGAACCACACCCCCAAAAATAAAAAGTAACGTGCGCTTGGTATCTGCAAAAAAAGCGAGCATAAAAGAAATGAATAGTAACATCACACTTACCGCATTGCAGCCTTCTACTATTCTTGCAATAGTCTTAGTATTATAGACCAGATTCATTGCAGGTTCTGTCCTGCTAGTGATCACTGACATATCATAACCCAAAGACTGGATGACAGATTGCGTCTGTTGCGCCACTGTATGCGTAATTATATCTGGAAAATAGCGACTACTACCACCATAAGTAAGGTATAGATTATAAAGTGTCACAAAGACTAAATAACTACCTAAAAAGATGGCAATAAAACGAAGTACGGACTTATATTTGCGAACTAATTTGAGCAAAAGCGAGTTTTAAAAACGCTAAAAATACAAGAATTATGGCTTTCCAGAATTTAAAAGACCAAGTAACTGAAATCGTTACCCAAAAAGAAACGAGTGCTGAGGATAAAATGACCCAAATATGTGAAGTACTGCGTTCTGGAGTTGACTATTATGATTGGGTAGGATTTTATATGGCAAATCACGAAACCCGGACCTTACATCTCTCTAGCTATGCAGGAGAACCTACAGATCATACGGTAATTCCTTTTGGCAAAGGTATTTGTGGCCAAGTTGCAGAATCTAATGCAAATTTTGTGGTTCCTGATGTAAAGGCACAGGATAATTATATTGCCTGCTCCATTACTGTTAAAAGTGAGATTGTGATCCCTTTATTTAAGAACGGCAATAATATAGGTCAAATAGATATTGATTCTCACAAAATCGATCCATTTACGAAGGATGATGAAACTTTTTTAGAATGGGTAAATGAGCAGGTGGCTGAATTGTTTTAAATAGCTATTCGCTACTCTTAGGAAACCTTTTGTTTTTTTAGCTACCCGCTTAAAGGACTGCCTATCAACACAAAGGAGTCGCTGCAAGTGCTCAAAAAAAACTATAAGGAAGCATCGCGACCATCGTATCACCTGCATACAGGCCTTACATTCCCGTTCTAATAGCTTCTACGGGATCTAATCGTGAGGCACTTATCGCTGGAATTACTCCCGCTATGACACCTATTACAAATGCTCCTCCAAGACCTAGGGATATATTCTTTATTGACAGCACAAATTCAAAAGAATCTACAGCTGCCGAAAGGCCTATGGTAATAAGCCATACCAATAACAAGCCAATGAGTCCCCCAAAGATGGAAAGCAAAATAGATTCAAAAAGAAACTGAAAGAGGATAAACTTGCGCTTTGCCCCTAGCGCTTTTTGTATTCCTATCAAGTTTGTGCGTTCTTTTACACTCACAAACATAATATTTGCAATCCCAAAACCTCCCACTAGTAAAGCAAAACCGCCTATACCAGCTCCTATTAGGGTAAGAACACCTATAATATTATCAATAAAAGCCGTAAAGCCTTTGAGCTGATTTATAAAAAAGTTGCTCACGTCATCTGGCTTAAGCCCTCTTTTACTCCTAAGTTTTTGTTCTACCTGAGCTACGTAAGCTTCATCATCTACACCATCTTCCGGTAACATAATTATTTGTGGGAATGTAGATCGGTTATTATCTCCATAAACCCTTCTTACAAGATTTACAGGTACAACGACTATGTCATCTTTAGAGCCACCGCCTCCTAATCCCGCTCCTTCTTTTTCCAGAACCCCGATTACCGTTAACTTACGACTATAGAGTTTTATTTTTTTTCCTAGAGGATTTGCCCCTTCTCCAAATAGTTGATCACTAATGTTATTACCTAACACAATTACGTTAGAACCACTATTAGACTCTGCGGCGTTAAAAAATCTACCTTCCCTAAATTTTAGAGCTTCTATCTCATACCACCCTTCTGTAGATGCTCCTATACCCACGTTTTCAACTACCTCTTCACCATATTTAATCGTCTGTTGTGGTACTTGCAATACATAGGTTAGTGCCTCCGTGTCCGGCATATTGCGCTCGAGATACTGAAAATCCTCATAATCTACCATAGGAAATTGCTCCCTTTTCCATCTGGGTACTTCTGTAGGGCCAAAAGAAACGTGACATAAAATGATAGTGCTCTGATCTAAGGAAGAAAGACTTCCTTTAATCTCCTTCTCAAGGGAATCTACCGCTGCCAGCACCCCTATAATAGAAAAAATACCCACCGTAACGCCCATTAAGGAAAGAAACGTACGCAACTTATTATTGCGCAAAGCATTCACAGCAAATCTAAAACTTTCTCCTAGTGCTCTTAAGTATATAAGCATTGATTAATTTATATGAAAATTGGCTAACTATAAAAGTAAGACGGTGTGTCTTAAATTTTGTTACAAATTACTGAATAATTAAGGCTTTTTCGCTTTAAAAGAACCCCTTGAAATTCATATTTTTACCACTAAGTAAAAATCTCTTAAAAAGTACCTACAATTTCTACAAAATGAGCAACACAAAAAAGATTGGATCAGCACTTATTTCTGTTTTTAGTAAAGATGGTTTGGCGCCATTAGTAAAAAAACTGCACGAGCATAATGTAACTATATACTCTACAGGTGGTACAGAAAAATTTATTACAGATTTAGGAATTCCAGTAGTTGCGGTAGAAGATGTAACCTCATATCCTTCAATTTTAGGAGGTCGTGTGAAGACGTTGCACCCTAAGGTTTTTGGGGGTATCCTTAACAGACAAGATCACGAGGGTGATATTAAAGAAATGAAAGAGTATGACATACCTCAACTTGATCTGGTTATCGTAGATCTGTATCCTTTTGAAAAAACAGTTGCTTCAGGGGCGAGTGAAGAGGATATAATCGAAAAAATAGATATAGGAGGGATCTCACTTATACGTGCAGCCGCCAAAAACTTTAAGGACACCCTTTGTGTTTCATCTATGGATGATTATGCAGAGGTGTTAGCTATTATTACAAAAAGCAACGGAAGCACGGAAATAGAAGATAGAAAGCGTTTTGCGGCAAAGTCATTTGCTGTTTCCTCGCATTATGACACGGCTATCTTTAATTATTTTAATGTAGCACAAGAAATACCGGCACTCAAAATAAGTGAACATAAAGGTCAAGTATTACGCTACGGAGAAAACCCTCACCAGCGTGGCTTCTTTTATGGTGACTTTGATGCGATGTTTGAAAAGCTTCACGGTAAAGAGTTATCCTACAATAACCTACTCGACGTAGATGCTGCCGTACATCTGATAAGCGAGTTTCAAGGAGAGGCACCTACCTTTGCCGTTTTGAAACATAATAACGCTTGTGGCTTTGCGCAAAGAGACACAATGCATCAAGCCTATGTAGATGCACTTGCCGGTGACCCTACCTCTGCATTTGGAGGGGTGTTGATTGCAAATGGCACCATAGACAAGGATACGGCAGAAGAAATACATAAACTTTTTTGTGAGGTCGTGATTGCTCCTTCATTTACTGGAGAAGCTGTAGAAATCTTAAAAGGGAAGAAAAACAGAATCCTTCTTATTCTCAAGGATATCGATTTTCCAGCAACAAATGTGCGCACCTGTCTTAATGGCAATCTCGTACAGGACAGAAATTCTAAAACTGACACGGCTTCAGATCTCACAAATGCTACTAATAAAAAACCTACAGACCGCGAGCTAGAAGATTTGCTTTTTGCATCTAAGGTTTGTAAACACACAAAATCTAATACCATTGTTCTTGTAAAAAACAAGCAACTGTGTGCTAGCGGTACTGGGCAAACATCCCGAGTAGACGCTTTACGTCAGGCAATTGAAAAAGCAACCTCATTTAATTTTGACCTCAGCGGTGCAGTTATGGCAAGCGATGCATTTTTTCCTTTCCCAGACTGTGTTGAGATTGCAGATAATGCAGGGATCACCTCGGTTATTCAGCCAGGGGGATCCATAAAAGATCAACTTACAGTAGACTATTGTAATGATCACAATATTTCTATGGTTATGACAGGAACGAGACATTTTAAACACTAAAAATTATTTGGACTTTTTGGCTTTCGCAGAAGCGTAAACTCTATCTTTAATTCGTACATTTAAAGACTACCAAATTAACAATCTAACACCCCTTGCAGCCCTATGGGATTTTTTGATTTTCTAACGGAAGATATTGCTATCGACCTCGGAACCGCAAATACACTAATAATACATAATGATAAAGTAGTAGTAGATAGCCCATCTATTGTGGCTAGAGACAGAACTACCAATAAAATTATTGCCGTAGGTAAAGAAGCTGCTCAGATGCAGGGGAAAACTCACGAAAATATTAAAACAATACGCCCTCTTAAAGATGGAGTCATTGCAGATTTTGATGCTAGTGAGCAAATGATCTCTATGTTTATAAAAGAGATTCCTGCCCTCAAGAAAAAATTCTTCCCTCCAGCACTTCGTATGGTGATCTGTATCCCTTCTGGAATTACTGAGGTGGAGATGAGAGCGGTAAAAGAAAGTGCAGAGCGTGTTAATGGTAAAGAAGTGTATCTTATACACGAGCCTATGGCCGCGGCGATAGGGATAGGGGTAGATATAATGCAGCCTAAGGGAAATATGATTGTAGATATAGGTGGTGGTACTACTGAAATTGCAGTGATCGCATTAGGAGGTATCGTATGTGATAAATCTGTAAAGATTGCGGGCGATGTATTTACAAATGATATTATCTATTATATGCGTACACAGCATAACCTCTATGTGGGTGAGCGCAGTGCAGAAAAAATAAAAATCCAGATAGGTGCGGCAACAGAAGACCTCGAAGTTCCGCCAGAAGAAATGAGCGTTCAAGGACGTGATCTACTTACAGGGAAACCTAAACAAGTGCAAATCTCGTTTAGAGAGATCGCAAAAGCGCTCGATAAGTCTATCTTACGCATAGAAGACGCAGTAATGGAAACATTATCACAAACCCCACCAGAACTTGCTGCAGACATCTACAACACGGGAATTTATCTTGCAGGAGGAGGATCAATGCTCAGAGGGTTAGACAAACGTCTTTCCCAAAAAACTGACTTACCCGTGTACATAGCAGAAGATCCGCTTAGAGCCGTAGTTAGAGGTACAGGGATTTGCCTTAAGAACATTAGTAAATTTAAGAGTGTTCTTATAAAATAAGCATAGGTAATGCAGCAGATTATTAATTTTTTTCTCAGGTATAAAAGTACGCTGCTGTTTTTTATATTGCTTTTTGCATCTCTTCTTTTTACAGTGCAATCGCATTCTTACCACAGGAGCAAGTTTGTAAATTCTGCAAACTGGCTTACGGGAGGAGTTTATAATTCTGTGAGTGGCGTACAGGATTATTTTAAACTGAAAACATATAATAAACAACTTCTTGAAGAAAACGCCCGCTTGCGCGAAAATGTCCAGATGCTAAGTAATGCAGGGCAAGAAACAAATCTTACCGATATCCCTGAACTTACGCTAGGGGACAGTCTCGTTCAGTATTCTTATATCCCGGCAGATGTTTTAAATAATAACTACGCTAAAACAGATAACTTTATTACATTAAGAGGTGGCTCCAGAGATAGTATTAAGAATGATATGGGTGTGATTACGAGTAAGGGTATCGTGGGGATCATAGACAAAACTTCAGAAAAATATAGCACTGTACTTTCCATACTCAATACAAATTTTACAACAAACGCAAAGCTCAAAAACTCTGAACACTTTGGTACCCTACGCTGGGGCGGAATAGATCCTAATGTCGTTCAGATCATAGATATGCAGGAGCAAGCTCCCGTAACCATAGGTGATACCATAGAAACCAGTGGAAAGTCGGCTATTTTCCCGAAAGGGATCCCTATAGGAGTTGTGTTTGAAAAGCAACTTGATGCGAGTAAAAACTTCTACACACTATCCGTGAGGCTCATAAATGATATGACCAGTCTGGGCCACGTGTACATTATCAAAAACGCGGACAAGAAGGAAATAAGATCACTAGAAAATTCTACTGATGAAGAATAGTTTCGTTATCAATATTTTAAGGTTTCTGTCGCTTATCGTTCTGCAGGTATATATATTCAACAATATTAACCTCTTTGGGTATATTAACCCGTATCCGTATGTACTTTTTATATTGGTGTTTCCCTTTACGGCAAATAGGTCCCTTTATATTTTTATTGCCTTTATAACTGGATTAATTATGGATATGTTTGGCGATAGTGGTGGCGTGCACGCAGCAGCTTGTTTGTTCCTTGCATTTTTTAGGCCCTATGCCTTGCGCTTCGCCTTTGGGGTAAGTTATGAGTATAATGCTGTAAAACTTTCCAAAGTAGGATTTTATGAACGCTTCATATTTGTCGCTGTGTTAGTTCTTTTACATCACACCGTACTTTTTCTTTTAGAGGTTTTTAACGTTAACAATATACTCTACACCCTCAATAAAACGTTAGTTACTAGTATCTTTACAATAGTATTATGTCTAATTTTTAATATACTATTTAGTAGAAAACAACAATGAGAAAATTACTCTTGCTTTTTATTGTTTTATTTACCGGTGTCTTGTTTGTTACGAGACTATTTTACTTGCAGGTTTATGACACTTCGGCTGCAACATTATCTGAGAGTAATGCTGTAAAAGCACAATTTGAAATTCCACAACGGGGACGTATTTATGATCGTAATGGTAAGCTTCTAGTTTCAAACCAACCCTCTTATGATCTGATGGCAATCCCTAGAGAGGTAAAACCATTCGACACACTTGCTCTTTGCAAGCTCGTAAATATTACAAAAGAACAGCTAGTTGAACAACTACACAAAGCAACGGTATATTCTCCTAGACTTCCTTATCCTATTGTCCCTACAATGTCTCAAGAAGACTTTGCTTTCTTGGGAGAACAGATGCGTAAGTTTGAAGGGTTCTATATAGAAAAAAGATCTCTAAGAGATTATCAAATAGATTTTGGAGCAAACTTTTTAGGCTATATACAGGAAGTGCACCAAGGCATCATAAATAAAGACCCGTATTATAAAATGGGTGATCTTATAGGCCGTCAGGGTGTAGAACAGCAGTATGAAGATCTTCTTAAAGGCCAGAAGGGTATCAAATATTTACAAAAGGATCGATTTAATAGAGTAATAGGTTCTTATAAGGATGGTGCCTTAGATCAAGAACCAGAAGAAGGAAAAAATATTTACCTAACCATAGATTCAGAATTACAAAAATATGGCGAGTTACTTATGCAGGGTAAAAGAGGAGGCATTGTGGCAATAGAACCCTCTACAGGAGAAATTCTGGCGCTAGTGGCTGCACCTAACTATGATCCTGCGCTTATGGTGGGTCGAGAGCGCTCTAAAAACTATACAGAGCTTTATAATGATTCTATTGCAAAACCTACATTTGATAGGTCCCTTCTAGGAGAATATCCTCCAGGATCCCCTTTTAAAGCACTTACAGCTCTTGTCGCTCTACAAGAAAATGCAATGTCCCTTAATGAAAAAGTCTATTGTAATGGAGGGATGCGTTATGGTAGAGGGAGAAACTTTGGGTGTCACCATCATCGCAGTCCGCTTAGTCTTATAGGAGGTATTGCCTACTCTTGTAATGCTTATTTTGGTACAGCTTACCTCAACACACTTAATAAATTTGAAACACCACAAGAAGGACTTACTGTATGGGAACAACACTTACGCAGTTTTGGACTAGGGGATTTTATGGGCTATGATCTTCCTATAGGACGACCAGGAAAAATACCAGACGCAGCTCTTTATAATAAGGTTTATAATTATCCTCAAAGACGCTGGGGATCTGCCGCAACACTATCTAATTCTATAGGGCAGGGAGAAGTTGCACTCACGCCAATGCAAATGGCACACTTTACCGCGACTATAGCAAATAGAGGTTGGTTTTATAGACCACATATCTTAAAGAAGATTCAAGGTGTAGACACCCTCCCACAACAATTTGAAGAGAAAAATTTTACTACCATAGAGCCTAGACATTTTGAACCTGTAATTCAAGGCTTAAATGATGTTTACAATTATGGAACCGCAGGTAATTTAAAAATTCCCGATATAGAAATATGTGGTAAAACAGGTACGGCCGAAAATTTTACTAAAATAGATGGGCAAACTGTACAGCTAACAGATCACTCCACATTCATTGCTTTTGCTCCTAAAGATAACCCTAAGATTGCCATCGCAGTGTTTGTAGAAAATGGATATTGGGGATCAAGATTTGGTGGACGTATTGCGTCTGTAATGATAGAGAAATATGTTAACGGTGAGGTTACACGCAAAGATTTAGAAAAATGGCTTCTGTCAAACACTCTTGAGGAAGAATATGCAAAACCTCTAAGCGGTAAACCATTTAGAATAAACGATAATAAAAAATTAGTCAATTTACCCGTCCCTAAAGAATCTGGCACAAAAAATAAGAGTAAATAATGGCTAGAAGTCTGCGCAGTATAGGCAGTTTTGATTGGGTACTTATTCTCCTTTATATTTTACTGATAGGCATTGGATGGATAAATATATACTCTGCCTCTTTCGACCCTACATCAGAGACTTTTTTTAGTCTAGAAAATCTCCATACGAAGCAACTGATGTGGATTGTTCTTGGTGTTGTTCTCATCATGTTTATCCTTTTTCTAGAATCTAAATTTTTTGAACGGTTTTCTAGTGTCATTTATATAGCCTCCCTCCTGTCGCTTGCATTGCTCTTTGTTTTTGGAAAGACTATTTCTGGGGCAACTAGTTGGTACAATATAGGTTTTATGAGCCTTCAGCCCAGCGAGTTTGCTAAGGCCGCAACGGCTCTTGCCCTTGCAAAGTATCTCAGTGACATACAGACCAACATAAAGACCTTTAAAGATCAGTTACAGGCACTAGCTATAATATCTATACCTGCTCTATTGATTATACCGCAACCGGATCCCGGAAGCGCCTTAGTTTATGCTGCATTTTTCTTTCCATTATATAGAGAAGGACTTGCCGCAAGCTACCTCATCTTTGGAGCTTCTGCGATCACACTATTCGTTCTTACATTATTAATAGGACCATCGTATGTTGCCCTATGTATAGTTCTCATTGCCATTGTACTTTTCTACAAAAATAGGAAGCGTAAACCTTCAAAAAGGATCTATATAGGTCTTGCTATTGTAGCTTCAGTGTTTGCTTTTTCTGTAAACTACATTTTTGAAAATGTTTTTGAGCAAAGGCACAGGGACAGATTTAATATCGTTTTAGGTAAGGAGGTAGATGCAAAAAGTATAGGGTATAACACAAATCAAAGCGAGATAGCCATAGGGAACGGTGGCTGGCTGGGAAGGGGCTTTCTGGAGGGAACACAGACCAAGGGTAAATTTGTACCAGAGCAACATACAGATTATATATTTGCAACAGTAGGTGAAGAATGGGGATTCTTAGGAAGTACCATTGTTGTAACCCTATTTGTATTGCTCATACTACGTATCATACAGTTAGCAGAAAAACAAAAAAACGATTTTTCTAGAATCTATGGTTACAGTGTAGCTGGTATATTGTTCATCCATTTTATAGTTAATATCGGGATGGTGCTCGGGATCATTCCTACCGTAGGAATACCATTACCCTTTTTTAGTTATGGAGGGTCGGGATTCTGGGGCTTCACAATCCTGCTATTCATCTTTGTAAAACTGGATGGCAATCGTGTTAATGAGTGGTAATATTACGCTTTCGCGAAAATATTAGACATAAAAAAACGAGCTTATTACTAGGCCCGTTTTGATTTTAAAAAGAATCTACAGATTGTATTACTGCTCGTCTGTTCCTTCTATTTCTTCTTCAATCTCTTGCCCAGCGTTTTCTATTGCATCTCCAGTCTCATTTGCTGCATCCTCTACTGCATTACCAGCATTTTCTAGTCCATCCTCAATATCTTGTCCTGCAGATTCTGCTGCATCTTCAGTTTTCTCTTCTGTAGTCTCTCTACAAGAAACTGTAGAGAAAGTAAAAGCTCCAAGCGCTAGAATAAGTAATACTTTTTTCATTTTATTTATTGTTTTAGGTTACGGGGCGCAAAGTAATAAAAATTTAAAATACGCAACGCCTTTAAGATACAAATGATTCCATTTTTATAAATATTGCAAGGAAGCCCGATGTTTTATGTTAAAACTATTAGTAAGCAATTATATAAACTATGTTAACTTCTGTATTATATGATAGCCTTTTGTTAAGCATATTAAGAACTGGTATAAATTAAGTTAAACTAGGATTAATTAAGAAAACTTAAAGAATAAAAGATGCAACTCGATAGTAATTTTATAAAAAAACCATTATGAAAAGTTTGACTTTATTATCACTAGCACTTATAACTCTTATAACCGTTTCTTGCGGGAGTCCCGTATCCACAGTCAAAGCAGATGATGTAAATCTGAATTCCTATAGCTCATTTGCATACCTACCAAATACAGATATCAAGTTGCCTAATAATAATGTGAGCACAGATGATGTAAACACTTTAGTTGTAGAAACCATTAATGCAAATATGAAAAATGCTGGCTATACTTTAGATAGGGATCAACCAGATTTACTGGTTCTTGTAAGTACTAAAACAAATAGAGAAACAGAAACGACTACAGATCCCGTTTATGCCACATATCCTTATAGAAGTCCGTATGGAGTAAGCACCTATTATTCTCCATACTATTATAATAACTACACAAGTTATAATAATATAGTAGGCTATGATACAGATACTTATACCTATAAAGAAGGTACTGTAATTGTAGATATCATAGACCGCGAGACTAAAAAACTAGTTTGGAAAGGAAGAAGCGAGCAAACTATCTATAACCAGACTAATACAAGTGCTATGAAAGAACTTATTAACGCAATATTTTCTGAATATCCTTTAACAAATAAATAGTTATAAATATATTCCATAAGATTAAGAGCGGTACTTTTTACAGTACTGCTTTTTTTATGTGCACTAAGCAGAAACAAAATTTTATACATTATAATTAGATGTATCTTTAACTAAGAATTAAACGTATTGCTTAAGGGAGTTTTTTATATGCTTATTGCCGCATTCGCCTTTGCGTGGATGAATCTCATAGCAAAATATCTAGAAGACTTTCACCCTCTTCAGGTTATATTCTTTAGGGCTTTTGGGACTTTTGTCTTTATTTTCCCGTTTATGATTGTCAAAAAAATACCAGTTGTTGGAAAAAATGTTTTTTGGCTGAGCTTTAGAGGCTTATTGAGTTTTACATCTCTCGCCCTTTTCTTTTGGGCTATCCAACGTATCCCATTAGCTTCTGCAGTAGCATTACGCTATACTTCACCTATTTTTACGATAATATTGGCGTATTTCTTTTTAAAAGAACAGGTCAAGAAATGGCAATGGGCAGCATTGATTCTATCAATAATAGGAGCATTTGTAATGAAAGGAGTAGATTTTAGGATCGACTCCTTGAGCTTTTTTATTATCCTATCGTCCTCTGTACTAGTAGGTGGTGTGTTTACAATTGTAAGATATCTAGGATCTCGAGAACATTATCTCACTATCATAAACTACTTTATGGTTTTCTCTATAGCTGGAAGTTTATTTTTTATAGATCACTGGCGTGTTCCTGTAGGAAATGAGTGGTGGTTTGTATTAAGTATTGGTATTCTAGGAATGATAGGCCAGATATTTCTAACAAAATCTTTTCAACTGGCAGATACAAGCACAGTAGCTCCTATTAAATATATGGAGCTGATATATGCGCTACTTTTTGGATATTTTTTATTTAATGAAACCTATGGATTCTGGCCTATTTTTGGGATGGCTCTAGTTGTAGTAGGAATACTCATTAACGTATGGGTTAAGAGAAGAAAATAAGCAGAAAATTAAACTCCTAAAACAAAAAAAGAGCAAGCTCTGCAGCTTGCTCTTAGCATATCACAAAGATATATTTATTTATTCTTCAAGTAAAGAAGCATCTTCTACTTCACCCTCAGCTTGAGAACCTTCTATGGCTTCTGCATCATCTTCTAGCATTACTTCTTCAGAGACCTCAGGAGTTTCGATTACCTCGATAGTAGTTTCTTCTTTTACTTCAGTAGTCTCTTTGCAAGAAGTAAGAGACATAACAACAACTAATAGAGCCGCTGATAAATAAGTGTTTTTCATTTTTTTATATAAGTTAAAATATGGCGGCAAATGTATTTCTAATTGTGATTGGTTTTACAAAAAGTAAAATTATTTTTACCGATTTTAGTTAAATTTTCAAAACACAGAAAGAGTACTAGACACTTCAATTTTTTTTTGAGACTGCTTTTATGTTATACTATTTTCGCGCAAGCTGAAAACAAAAAAACGGACAATAAGGTGTCTGTTTAATTTATAAAAAATTCGGTGTTACTGTTTTACTTGTTCTTTCTCCTCATTGAGTAACACGGGAGTTCCATATCCTAACTGCTCAAGTTTTTTCATTTGGGTTTTCTTATCTCCTACTACTAGATATATCATTTGATCAGGATTAAGATATTCCTTTGAAAGTTCTTTAATATCCTTTACGGTCATATTTACTACAATATCCTGGCGTTGCTTTGCATAATCTACAGGTGCATTGAGTGTAGCAATGTTATCAAGCATATTGAGTTTAGCACCTATGGTTTCAAAAGATCTAGCACCACTTTTTAGCAAAAAGCTCTTGGTCACCTCCAGATCCTCTGTGTCAAAGTTTTCTCCGTAATTTTTTAATATATCTTTTATGAGAGCGCTAGACTCGTACGTCACATTAGAGCGTACCCCACTACTTATGGTAAAAGGACCTTTTAATTGAGAACCGCTAAAACCAGAGCCTATACCGTAGGTATACCCCTTTCCTTCTCGTAATTGCTGTGTGAGCTCAGAGGCAAAACCACCACCCCCTAATCGATAATTCATCACTTGTACTGGGTAATAATCATCATCTGTTGCTGCAAGGGCAGGATAGCCAAAACGTAGAACAGACTGTTTTGCATCAGGAACATCGTAAAAGTATACATTAGATTTTTCTGGAGCATTAGGTACCTCCATAGCCGGGATTTCAACTTTTTTTACCTCCCAATTTTTATTGATTCCAGCAAGAGCCTGCGTCGCTTGATCTTTTGAAACGGCTCCTACTACTTTTAACTTAGTGATAGATGGAGACATATATGCATTATAATAATTTTTGAGATCTTCGAGTGTGATTTGTTTTAATGATGACGGAGAACCCAGATTATTTTGAGCAAGAATAGTATTCTCTCCATAAATTAGCTTATCAAATTGTATAGCAGCAATGCTGTTAGGGCTTGCCTGTTGTTGCTCTAACTGACTCTGGATGCTCTGCTTTAACAGTTTAAACTCTTTTTCATCCCACCGTGGTTGTAATAGTATCTCTTGTACAAGAGCGATTGTTTTATCATAGTTTTTTGCTAGTGTGTTGCCACCTATTACAACACGCTCTTTATCTGCATAAGCATAAATAGTTGCTCCTAGCCGCTCTATGGCATCCTCAAGTTGCGCAACTGTTTTAGTTGCTGTTCCCTTAGTCATAAGCTGAGCAAGAAGGTTAGAAACTCCCACTTTATTAATGTCTTCTAGTAACAGTCCCCCACGAATGTTCATCTCAAACTGAACTAAAGGAACCTCGTCATTTTCAATACCATATATTTCAAGACCAGAATCTAGCGTTTCCCTCCACACCTCTGGGATAGTAAGTTCTGGACTATCTCCGTAAGCAGGCTCCTTGGACCTGTCAAAAGATGAAGGAGTCTTCTCATACTCTGCAGCGATAGATGCATCAAAGGTTTCTTCTGCACCTTCAATTATTTTTTCTTCTACTACTTCTGCAGGCACTGAATTTTCTAAAGCCAGTTCCGTTTGTCCTACAGGTACAAAGCTTGTTGCGATATAGTTTTTACCTTTTATATATTTCTCATAAACGCGCATCACATCTTCTGCCGAGACTGTGAGTATTTTTTCTACGTCCTTATTGATATATCCCGCATCTCCTGCAAAAATTTCGTACTGCGCTAGCTGAAAACCCTTTCCTAAAACACTGGATAACCCATTATAAAATTGCGTTTCCTGTCCTGCTTTTATACGCTCTAGATCAGTCTCTGCAATACCTTGCAATTCAAACTTTGTAAAAGCCTTATTTACAGCTTGTGCAACATTATCTAAATCCTTACCGGCATACGCATTTATAGACAGAGAAAATTCTCCTGCAAGTTCAGATCCATAATTATACATCGAAACATTATCAGTGAGCTGTTCCTCATCTATAAGTAATTCATTAAAAGGCGCTTTTTTACCTTCTGACAAGTAGGTGGACAAAACATCAAGTGCATAAGAGTCTGGATGATAATTAGGCACTGTAGGCCAGGTCATAGAAAGTTGTGGTAAGCGTGCAAAGTTATCCTCGTAGTATAACTTTTTAGTGTCAGTAATAGTTACGGGTCGTTTTTCAAGTGGAGTAACTTCCTCTCCTCTTGGAATTTCTCCAAAATACTTTTCTACCCATTTCTTTACCTGATCAGCGTTAAAGTCTCCAGCAATAGTAAGTACCGTGTTATTAGGAGTATACCAGCGATTGTAAAAGTCTTTTACATCTTGTAAAGTAGCGTTCTGTAAATCTTCCAGAGAACCTATTACTTGCCAGTTGTATGGATGGTCTTTAGGGTATAAATTTTTTCCCACCACATAACGTGAGTGCCCATAGGGCCTATTATCTACAGACTGTCGCTTTTCGTTTTTTACCACCTGCTTTTCTTTTGCAAGAACTGGCGCTGTAACCGTATTAATGAAGTATCCTAGTTTATCTGCTTCTGCCCAGATCATCTTCTCGAGCGCATCCTTAGGCACTGTTTGAAAGTAGTTAGTTCTATCTCTACTAGTAGATCCATTTGCTCCAGAACCACCTATACGGGCACTCATAGCATCTAACCCTCCTTTGCCAAGGTTTTCTGATTCTAGAAATAATAAATGTTCAAATAAATGTGCAAAACCAGTTCTTCCTTCTATCTCGCGGGCAGAACCTACGTGCGTTGTAAGAGCTACAGCTACTACAGGATCAGACGTGTCTTGGTGTAGAATTACCGTTAAACCATTATCGAGCTCAAATTTTTCATAAGACACGTTGAATGTAGGGGATTCCGCTTTCGCGAAAGCGGTATCATCACCCTTCTCCTCCTTGCAGGAAAAACCTGTAAATAATAGCAACGTCAGGGCTACATAACTAGAAAGTCTTTTCATAGTACATTTATTGGTAAGATATCGAAGGTAGTCAAAAGCAATAATCAGTTTTGTTAAAATGTGTTAACAGAACAGAATCATAAAGTATAACTGTTAATAACTATTTTGTGAAACACTTATCAGCTTATTAGGAATATTTCCATAATTTTGGAATATATCTAAATTTTATGCAACGTACTATTATTCACTTAGACCTAGATACCTTCTTTGTATCCTGCGAAAGAAAGCTCGACAGCAGGCTTTTAGGAAAACCTGTAATCGTGGGCGGAACTGGTGATAGAGGTGTAGTAAGTGCCGCGAGTTATGAAGCACGTGCTTATGGAGTGCATAGTGCAATGTCCATAAAAATGGCAAAACAACTCTGTCCCAACGGAATATATATAAGGGGTAACGGAGGGACCTATTCAAAAATGTCACGCGAGGTGACAGAAATTTTGCAAGAAGCCCTGCCCGTTCTAGAGAAAGCAAGTGTAGATGAATTTTATGGTGACCTTACCGGGATGGACAAATTTTTTGGTTGCTATAAATTCTCAAAAGAACTCCGCCAGCGGGTTATGCACGAGACAGGTCTTCCTATTTCATTTGGAATGTCTCCTAACAAAACTGTTTCTAAAGTTGCTACTGGGGAAGCAAAACCAAACAACGAGATTAAAGTAGATCCCGGCTATGAAAAAATGTTTCTAGCGCCTCTTTCTATTAAAAAAATTCCGTCTGTTGGACAGAAGACATTTGTTCAATTTTGCAACCTTGGAGTACGTACGGTAGATCTTGTACAACAACTTCCTGTAGAAATGATGCAGTCCGTTTTTGGGAAAAACGGTAGGGTCATCTGGGAGCGTTGTAATGGAATAGATAATAGTCCCATAATTGCCTATCACGAAAGGAAGTCTATTTCTAGTGAGCGCACCTACGGTCAGGATACAACAGATATTGTAAAGCTCAAAACCACCATAAGCGCGATGGCAGAAAATCTAGCTTTCCAGTTGCGCCGCGGCAATAAACTTACTTCTATAATCACCGTAAAAGTACGCTACTCAGACTTCCAGACGTATTCTAAACAAATGCGCATTCCCTACACAGCTGCAGACCATACTCTCATCCCAAAGGTAATGGAGCTCTTTGATAAACTACACAATCGCCGTATGCTAATAAGGCTAGTTGGGGTTAGATATAGTGGTCTCACAGAAGGTCACTACCAGATAGATCTTTTTGAAAACACAAATAAAACCGTAAACCTATACAAAGCAATGGACTTGATACGCACTCGCTATGGCGACCACAGCATAAGACGTGCAAATACTATAGGTGAGGGTTCAAGAACCATAGGTAACCAAGGAAATCCCTTTAACGGGGAACCGCCCATACTTCTTGCGCATAGGCATCGATGATACGTAAAAGAAAATTTCAAAGTATGACGTACGCTAATTGATCTACGATGATAAGTAAGAGTATGTAATTCTAAATCACGCTTTCGCGAAAGCGTATAAGCACCAAAAAATTTTAGCTCAAAATAAAGTATCGCAAGAAAAAAATACTTTATCTAAAATCAAATTCTCAAACAAAGTAATCCTATGCCATTTTGTTTTCATAAATCAACTATCCCAGAGCAAACCCAAGAGGTATTATTCGGAAATAATTTTACCATTTCGACCCAGAGGGTCGGGTAATAAAACTCACTGGAAGATTCAAAATGTATTTAAATAATCACTCATACTATAGCCTGCGCTACGGGACTATTTCTGAAGTCGAACTTCTCGAAATAGCTCGAAAAGAAAAGTGTAAAGAATTTGTGCTAACAGATATAAATAACACATCTGCTTGTCTCAATTTTATACGCAAAGCGCAGGAAGCGTCTATAAAACCCATTGTAGGAGTAGATTTTAGAAATGGTGTAAAGCAATGTTATGTAGCGCTGGCTTATAATAATGAAGGCTTTTTAGAGATCAATGATTTTCTATCTGAGCATCTACACGCTAAAAGTCCTTTTCCTGACCTCGCCCCTCCCTTCAACGATGTTGCTATTATATACACGTTTGAAAATATTCTCAAGATTGAAAAAACCACTTTTCAAAAAAATGAATTTATAGGGATTACAATAAAGGATCTCAATAAATTTAGATTTTCACCACTTCAAGAACATAGAGACAGGCTAGTAATATTGCATACGGTAAGCTTCCGAGACAAGCGGGATTTTAATACCCATAGACTTTTACGAGCGATAGATAGAAATATGCTCTTGAGTATGCTTCCAGAATCAGAACAAGGTTCGCCAGATCAAACGTTTATAAACAAAAAAAGCCTCTCGGAGTATTTTAAAGATTTTCCACACCTTATTACAAACACAAAACGCCTATTAAAAAAATGTGCCATAGACTTTAATTTTAAAAAAAATAAACCCTCTCAAAATCTGTCTACTTTCTTAGGTAACGCAGAAGACGATTATAAAAAGTTAGTACAATTAGCCAAAGAAGGGTTACCCAAGCGTTATGGGAAAAATGGTGTTACTTATAAAATAAAAAGGAGATTAGTAAAAGAACTTAACGTCATAAAAAGTCAGAATTATGTAGCTTTCTTTTTGATTAACTGGAGAATTATTGAGTATGCTCGTAGCAAGGATTATTTTTATGTAGGACGCGGTAGTGGTGCAAATAGTATCGTTGCATATTTGCTACGTATCACAGATGTAGACCCTATTGAGCTAGATCTTTATTTTGAGCGTTTTATGAATATCTACAGAGCAACTCCGCCAGACTTTGATATAGATTTTTCTACCTGGGACAGAGAAGATGTAACCTCTTTTATATTCAAGGAGTTTAATCACCATAATCAGGTAGCCCTATTAGGAGCTTATGTCACTTTTAAGCATAGCGGAGCAGTACGTGAGCTCGGTAAAGTCTTTGGACTTCCTAAACACGAGATTGATAAACTTAGTGACGGAAGGTATACTATAAATAGCCTAGATAATATTAGAAGCCTGGTTCTCAAATATTCTAAGATTCTTCACAATAGGCCAAACTATGTAAGTATACACGCAGCAGGTATTTTAATATCAGACAAACCTATCCACTATTTTTCTGCGACTAATATGCCGCCTAAGGGATTTCCCACCGTACAATTTGATATGCATATCGCAGAAGATGTAGGGCTTTATAAATTTGATATTTTGGGACAACGAGGCTTAGGTAAGATTAAAGACGCTGTGGCCATTGTAAAGGAAAATCATCCAGAAATTGATCTTCCAGA
>CAWHTM010000012.1:0-217500 GCA_963832255.1 uncultured Flavobacteriaceae bacterium | reverse complement strand
CACAGTGACTAAACTGCAACACGACTTCTCGTATTCTTTAATTATTTCCCAATATGTCAATGAACGTCGCGAGTCGCGACAGACAATTAAAACCATCTGTGCCCTCACTCGCAATACACCAGAGATAAAATATCTCCAGGCATTGCCTGGTGGAGAATATCGGAGTCGAACCGATGACCTTCCCGAGTCAAAGCTCGGGACGCTCTAGTCCCATAATAAGTATGACTAAAACCCTATTTCAATTTCTAATGAACGTCATACACTAAAAAATGTATGAAAAATGGTGGAGAATATCGGAGTCGAACCGATGACCTCCTGCGTGCAAGGCAGGCGCTCTAGCCAGCTGAGCTAATCCCCCATTTCTTTAGTCATGAGTTATCAGTTATGAGTTATGAGTACCAATACCCGCAACAAACCCAACTTCTAAAATTTCCTTCTATCAATCTAATGAACATCGCGGTTTATAAAGCTTCCGCGAAAGCGTAAATCCAACAAACAAACACACTTTATAAGGTGTCTGCCCACTGGGCAGTAGTCTCAGGCAGACTCGAACTGCCGACCTCTACATTATCAGTGTAGCGCTCTAACCAGCTGAGCTATGAGACTGTATAAGATGCGGGATAAAAGATAACGGATATCAGATAAAAATCCCACGCCTCAAATCCCATACCTGAAATCTAAAAAATATAATTAAATCGACAGCAACTTGAAAACTAAAAAATTTAAAGACCTCTCGGTCATCAATCCCGCGCTGTTGCCAAAGGCAACAAGCTCTAGAAAGGAGGTGTTCCAGCCGCACCTTCCGGTACGGCTACCTTGTTACGACTTAGCCCTAGTTACCAGTTTTACCCTAGGCCGCTCCTTGCGGTGACGGACTTCAGGTACCCCCAGCTTCCATGGCTTGACGGGCGGTGTGTACAAGGCCCGGGAACGTATTCACCGGATCATGGCTGATATCCGATTACTAGCGATTCCAGCTTCACGGAGTCGAGTTGCAGACTCCGATCCGAACTGAGATAGGGTTTATAGATTCGCTCCTTATCGCTAAGTGGCTGCTCTCTGTCCCTACCATTGTAGCACGTGTGTGGCCCAGGACGTAAGGGCCGTGATGATTTGACGTCATCCCCACCTTCCTCACGGTTTGCACCGGCAGTCTGGCTAGAGTTCCCGACATGACTCGCTGGCAACTAACCACAGGGGTTGCGCTCGTTATAGGACTTAACCTGACACCTCACGGCACGAGCTGACGACAACCATGCAGCACCTTGTAGATTGTCCGAAGAAAAGTCTATCTCTAAACCTGTCAATCTACATTTAAGCCCTGGTAAGGTTCCTCGCGTATCATCGAATTAAACCACATGCTCCACCGCTTGTGCGGGCCCCCGTCAATTCCTTTGAGTTTCATTCTTGCGAACGTACTCCCCAGGTGGGATACTTATCACTTTCGCTTAGTCACTCAGCCCGAAGGCCAAACAACTAGTATCCATCGTTTACGGCGTAGACTACCGGGGTATCTAATCCCGTTCGCTACCTACGCTTTCGTCCATCAGCGTCAATCGATTGTTAGTGATCTGCCTTCGCAATCGGTATTCTATGTAATCTCTAAGCATTTCACCGCTACACTACATATTCTAACCACTTCACAATAATTCAAGACATACAGTATCAATGGCAATTCTATGGTTGAGCCACAGACTTTCACCACTGACTTATATGCCCGCCTACGGACCCTTTAAACCCAATGATTCCGGATAACGCTTGCACCCTCCGTATTACCGCGGCTGCTGGCACGGAGTTAGCCGGTGCTTATTCTTATGGTACCGTCATCAGACCTCACGAGATCCTTATTCTTCCCATATAAAAGCAGTTTACAACCCATAGGGCAGTCTTCCTGCACGCGGCATGGCTGGATCAGGCTTGCGCCCATTGTCCAATATTCCTCACTGCTGCCTCCCGTAGGAGTCTGGTCCGTGTCTCAGTACCAGTGTGGGGGATCTCCCTCTCAGGACCCCTACCTATCGAAGTCTTGGTGAGCCGTTACCTCACCAACAAACTAATAGGACGCATACTCATCTCGTACCGCCGAAGCTTTAATCAAAGAACGATGCCGTCCCGTGATACCATGGGGCATTAATCCAAATTTCTCTGGGCTATTCCCCTGTACAAGGTAGATTGTATACGCGTTACGCACCCGTGCGCCGGTCGTCGGCAGATAGCAAGCTACCCCCGTTACCCCTCGACTTGCATGTGTTAGGCCTGCCGCTAGCGTTCATCCTGAGCCAGGATCAAACTCTTCATCGTGTGTCTTAAATAAATTTACGGTCACGATAACCAAGAAATTTTCCGGTCAATAAATGATTTCTAGTTTTCAAGCTTATTTATACTCCCCTTAAAACAAAAGGAGTTGGTTCATCTGATCATAAGGGCCAAGGCCCATACGAAAGATAAAACGCGCTGTCAATTCAATATATCAATGAACTTGCCCCAGATCATAAAAGATCCGGAAAATCCAGTCCGGGCAAAGGGAATCGAACCCAAAAAAATACTTCCAAAACCCAACGTGAAAACTCCTGAACATACCCGAAAAACAAACCCTGTCTCTCTAAGCGGGTGCAAATATACAACTGTTTTTTGTTCCGGCAACATTTATCCAAAAAAAAATAAAACTTTTTTTTGGCACCTCCCAAAAACAAAAACGTATATCCAAATAACATCCCGTGCAAACGGACGGCAAAGATACAGCGAAATAAACAATACACAACCCTGACAGCAAAAAAAAATGTAAATAAATCACAAGGGACTGAGCGCAATATACTTACGCCCCAAAATACCACAGCCCCCCCCTTGGGACCGGACGGCCGTACAGGGCACAGGGACATCCCAAGGACCCGACGGCCAGGACACAGGGGACTGAGCGACAGGGAAATGGACCGAGATCACGGTGGAAAAGGAAAATTTTCGCGTAAGCGGGAGGAAAACAAGATTACTAAAGAAAAAAGTTCCAGACTATGCCAAAACGTACATTGAAGTCTCTATACACATAACCAGGTGCGCTATAAAAGTTATTTCCTGTAAAGCTACTATTGAAATGTTCTGCTTTAAGAAAGATGCGTGTCTGACGAACTTTCAAGTTTACGAAAAAGTCAAGTAATGGAAATTCCCCAAACTCTTGGGTATTCTGGGTGAAAAATTCTGCGAGGATTGGATTATATCCGTCTAGATGATACTTTGTAAAATAGTTTGCAGTGATTCCCGTCTGAAGAAAAAGTGCTTTCTTAAAGAGTCTGTCAGTAAAATAAAAACTGCCTCTCCCTACTGCATCGGGAACATTAAGAACCCCCTCTGCCCCGCTCACATTTTGATACGTAGCTGTAAGATCTAAGGAAAATTTACCCAACCCTACGTTTTTATGAGCGGTTACTTTAAGATGGTTTAATGACTCGCTAGCCTGGAGAGAATTGACTTGATTAGAAATGGGATCGAGCCCGAAATATGCGTGATCTTTAATAGTACTCGCAGAAAGGTCTATATCAAAAAATTTATCTGATGACAACCTACCTGCGATGGTATTAGTCTTTACGGTATTATATTTCAACTCATTGTACCAATTATAACTGGTATAATTACTTTGGAATAACAAATGATTAAATGCCGCTTGCCTGGAGTTACTGAGAATACTAGCAGAAATACGGTTTCCCATACCTATAGTATATCCCATCTCTCCATATATATTATAACCATCAAAATCCCCCACTACGTTTACTTGGACCTCTCCTTTAATATCAAATTCCCCTATCCTGTTTTCGTAGCCACCTCCTACAGCAATGATTGCGCCTTGAAGCCTGTTAGGAATTCTCTCTGAAACACCATCGCCGTCTTCGTCTCTTATCACTACGGTGTTATAGCCGTAATCATAATTTGTTGCATTTGCTTGAAACTTGAGTTGTCCCAGTTTAACATCTTCATAAATGGCATTAAATTCATTATACGTCTCTTCGTAATCTGTTCTATTTACAAATGACCCCTGCTGAAATGCATCTCCATATATTTCTTGAGCTGACTCTTGCTCATATCTAAAAAATTTATCCTCCGTATTGAATATGTGTCCCACTCTCAAAGAATAATCTTTAAGGCTATCTTTTTTTTGAACTAGATTGTAAAAATGGTTTACATAAATCCTGTTCCCGTCCAGAATACTTTCTGCATCCTCAAATTGAACTGCTAATAGTGACCTATCATCTGCATCCTCATCGTTATTAGCAAACTGCTCGAGAGCAATATCCGTTAATCCTCCGTTTTCTTGATTGAGTAAATCTTGTGCTACCCAATGGGCCTTCACATGATATCTATCATTCTTAGTACGGTAACTCGTAGCAAATCTAAAATTTCCCGTGCTGGTGAGCGCATTTTGATATTTTCCTAAACTTCGGACACCTTTATACGCTATTGAGAAGTTTAATCTAGGATGAATATTCATTGAAAAGAATGCATCTAGCTGCTGTCCCTGCTCGAATGCAGATCTATAGAAAAGCTCTGTTAATGGGGTAGGAATATAGTAGTAGTTAATATCTTCTACTTCCATATAGGCCTGGTGCCTTGCTGTAGCAATATCTAGAGGCATTGTGCTTCTAGTATCAAAATTGCGTATTAGTTTATTGTGCGCTTGACCCGTATTTGCAAAAGGCAGCAGACCATATCTATCTTTTCTTAAAAAATTGAACTTATAATCCTTATTTATATTGAGCGTGGTATCTACGTAGGTAGTATCACGAGCCACTGTAATAATCTTATAATCTTCTACGGGAGGTCTCTCAAATTCGAGAATAGTATTAGAAATACTCTGTCCCTCTCCCTGATCCTGAAAGTCCCTAAAACTTCCTTCATCATTCTGAGTCTTACGGATGGGGCCTATTTGTGCCACTAGTAAAATGGGAACTAAAAGAAAAGCAATCGAGAGAAGTCTCCTCATAATATTATTTTAAAGCGTCAAAGTTACTTTTTTTAGAACGATTCCTATATTTTAGACACCTTAAAGGATGTTAAAGCTCAATTACCATACTCACCTCATAGAATGCGGAACTGATGAAGCTGGCCGCGGCTGCCTTGCCGGTCCTGTTACAGCAGCGGCTGTGTTGTTACCAAGTGATTTTAAAAGCAATATTCTCACAGATTCTAAACAGCTATCAGAGAAGAAACGCGAAATGCTCAAACCTATTATAGAAGAACAAGCAATTTCATACGGAATTAATCACGTTATGATGGATGAAATAGATAAAATTAATATACTTAATGCTTCCATATTGGGAATGCACAGAAGTATAGATAACTTAATAAACCTTATATCTTCTAAAAATGAAAAGCAATTTCTACCTCAACACATACTTGTAGATGGAAATAGATTTAAAGCCTACCCTCACATAAATCATACCTGTATTATAAAAGGTGATTCGAAATATCTCTCGATAGCCGCTGCATCTATTTTAGCAAAAACTGCACGAGACGAGTTTATGAACCAAATACATCAAGAATTCCCTATGTATAACTGGAAAAAGAACAAAGGATACCCTACTAAGGAGCATCGAGAGGCGATACGTAAGTATGGAATCACAAAATATCACAGAAAGACGTTTAGACTTCTCCCTGAACAATACAGTTTTGAGTTTGAAAGCGTTAACATTGAAAGCCCGACTGTTAAGAAGTAAGTGAACATCCGGATGGTCAAAGCGATTGAAAAAACAAGTGATGTCATTACTTTTACCTTACAATCCAGACTTATGAAAATTTACTCATTGCTCTTCCTATTATTCATTACACTGTTAAGCTGCACGCCAGATGCAGAAACGACTTCTACACTGACAAAATATATTCCGCGCAAGGCGGGTGTTATCTTGAAAACAAGCGATCTCAACGGCTTTTTATCTGAAACGGCAAACAATGACCTCATTCAAGAATTAAAATCTACAGGTATCTATAAAAAACTTGCTGAAAATAAATCACTGATAGAACAACTCTCCACGGAGGGAGAGGTACTTCTATGCTTTACAAAATTGGGGAGAGATGATTATGACATTAGCCTGATCACTGAACTCAATTCGAAATTGCTACGGAATGATAGCATTAAAAAATCTGTTATCACTCCATTTAGCCAATCCAAAAATTTTGCATTTTTAATTGAGCAAAACGTGCTCATCGCAAGTAGCTCTAAATTACTTTTGGAAAATGTGGAGCGAGAGCTGGACAATAGAGAAATATCAAATCTTGATTTTAATAAAGCCTATAATTCTGCCAGCTCGAGCGCTAGTGCGACCCTTTTTGTAAAAGGAGAAGAAGCAGGAGACTTATGGAGAGATATTTTACCTAATGCTTCTACCGAGAACCTTAAAAACTCGTTTAATTGGACATCTATAGATCTAGATTTCCAGCAAAATGATATCAGATTAAACGGAGTAGTGCTCGTGCAAGATTCTACAGATCAAAAATTTAACCTTTTACGCAATACACGACCAGTCCGGAATAGAATAGCAGAGATTGCCCCGTTATCTGCACATCATATAACATCAATAACCTTTCAAGATTGGAGTCAGTTTAAAATTAATAAAGCGAGACTTTTAAAGATTGATATCTCTAAATATGAGATGGCTGGGGAGAACCTCCTCAGCAGTTTTCAAGAAATAGGCGAGCTAGTTTTACCAGAAGGTAAAGCGATCATAGCCATATCAAATGATGTGGTAAAAACAGAAGAAGCGCTCATTGCAACTACTATGGAAGGAGAATATAGGAAAGTGGAGATGAGAAGTATAAATGACTCTTCCGCTTTCGCGAAAGCGTATACCCCATTATTAGAACTTCCAGAGGTGAAGTACTTTATTAATTTTGAAGACCTATATGTTTTTGCAGAAAATAAAGTAGTCATCGAAGCCATTATTGCCAATTATCAAAACAATGCGACTTTTGCCAAAAGTACCCTATATCAAAACACTCAAGAGCAGCTCAGTAGCGCATCAAGTTTTCTCCACATTACTAACCTTACCTCAGAAAATTATAAAAAGCTTGCCTCTTCTAATGGGCAAAAAGTGCTCAATGAAGTAACGTTGAGCGGCTATAATTATGCTGCGCTACAACTTGTGCAAGAAAATAACTACCTCCTTCTTAACGGTATCATTCAAAAAACAGAGAAAGTAAATGCTAGTGGCGGTGTCACTCAAGTGGCAAGCGTAAAGTTAAATGCCCCGTTAACATTAACTCCTCAGTTTGTAAAAAACCACAGGACTAAGGGAATGGATATTATTACTCAGGACGTCAATAACGTCCTGTACCTTATAAGTAATACTGGTAAGGTTTTATGGCAGAAAGAAATGGATGGGCAGGTAAAGGGACCTATTGAGCAGGTAGATTTATACAGAAATGGAAGGTTACAGCTAGCATTTACAACCAGCAACTCTTTCTATGTTTTAGACAGGAACGGTAAGGAAGTCGCACCTTTTCCACTTACTTTTAAGGATAATATCACACAGCCCCTTGCGGTTTTCGATTATGATTCAAATCGGAAATATCGTTTTGTAATAGTTCAAAATAACAAAGTGATGATGTATGATAGGGACGGGAAGTCTGTCACTGGTTTTAAATTCAATGAGGCCCCAAGTGAGATTGTACTAAAGCCAGAACACCTGCGCCTTGCAAACAAGGATTATATACTACTGGCAGAAAAAAGTGGTATGCTTAACATCTTAAGCCGTACAGGAGAGGAACGGGTGAAGGTAGATGGTAAGATTATGTTTGGCGATGCTCCATTCTTCAAGGACGGTAATTATTTTGCAACATATAGTGTAAATGGTGAGCGGGTGCGTATTAATACTTCTGGAAAAATCACTCAAGAGATTCAAGGATTCAGCTCTGATTCTAAGATTGCTCTTGAGGGAAAAAATAGTGCTGGCTTGAGAGAAAACGAGCTCATCATAAATGGGAAGAAAACATCCATCCCTTTTGGATCTTACGCTTTCCCTGAAATTTCTAAGGTTGGAAGTAAGGTATTTGTAGGCATTACAAATACCGAATCCAGTGAAGTATTTCTGTACGATGCTAGTGGTAATCTTCTGAAGAACTTTCCAGTTTATGGGACATCACAGGTAGATATCGATTATCTAAATGACGATAAAAATCTAGGTTTTGTGACTCAAGGTAGCGACTCATCCATTTTAATTTATAGCCTTAATTAAATGTTTAGGTCTCCATATAAGAACACGATCTATTAACAAGACAGTTCATAATTAAAAGCATCATTCTAAAGTATTTACATTTTGGCGGAAGCCTAATTAATTATTCTAAAGAACGGGACTGAGTGCTATCATAATCTGAAGTGATTTTTTCTAGATGTTCATCAGGTACGATCTCTGTAGGTGGCGGCGTATATCCTGGCGCTCTTTTTACAAAGGTTTCCTTTACCCTCTCTGATATTGTAAAGTAGGGAATCCATATGGCGCATCTTACAAATCCTTTGAGTATCTCTCCATAACTATCCTGCAGTTCTGCTTCCCCTAAAGCGATTGCTTCAGAAAATACGGAGGCTACTACTGTATCAAAAACCACAAAAACGAGTGACAGCCCGTAGAAAAAAATCATAAGTCGTGGCACGATGGTTCTACGTTCAAAAAAGAGAATAATTAGAATGATTGAAAATATGAAGAAAGCAATATTAACGAAAAGTTCAAAACCTATGAAGAATACTAGCGGCTTACCTCCTAGACCTTCCGTAGCCCATAGGGCTGTCCAAGTATAGGCATCAAAATAGCTATCTCCAGAAAACATATCGTATAAAATTCTCAGAGGTGTAAAGATTAGACCTATTGCAATAAGAATGAGCCAACCACCGATAGATTTGCCTTTAGGATCCTTATCTCTAGCCTCTACATCATACTGATAATAAAGTTTATAGGCGCCAAATATTGATAGCCCTAATGCCAGCAACGCGATAAATAAGGCTACCCAACTCACCCCTTCTACTCCTGCTAGGCTCTCCTGAGCTGCAAGGTCGTAGGTAATAAAATAGGACAGATTATCCTGCATTGCCTTGTGGTCTGCAATATAACTATTGACATCTTTGGCCGCTATAAAGTCTTTTTTATGACTGTATTTATGGGTAATGAGAAGTTTTTGAAGATAATAATCTATATTCTGGTCATAATTAAAATACTCACTAGACTTACTATCTGTATACTTCTCAAGGGCCCATTCTTCTGGAAGATTTACTGTGATATCATAATGTACATCTAGCGGAAAATTTATATGATAGGGTGCCGTACGCTCAGGACTCTTAGTGGTACTTATATATGATTCCATCGCAAGAGGATATGCTTCAAAATAAATGAGCTTTTCATTATCTGGAGATTTCTGCCAGACGGAGTCTATCTGATAACTTTCTCTCACTACAATCTCGTTTCGAGAGCCTGGGGAGTCGTCAATTTCTAGCTTATCATCTACTTTTATTGTAGGATACAGTATACTATAAAAATTAATATAATCTTTCTGAATAGCCGAAGTACTTCTTTGAGCCACATCGGCTCTTATATTATCTGCATCGCCCCCTTTATAGGTAGTGACTACAGTGAGTGCAGCACCACCATTTACCTTATCCAGATCATAAATTTCTTGAATGCTTATGCCATTCTTATTCTTGCGCGGGATATCTATAAGTGCTTTCTCACCTTTCTTAAGAATAAGACCTTTTTCATAATTAGGAAAAGCAGTAGTTGTTGCGTCACCGCCTTGATTTGCTATAGTAGGATCTACATAATAATTGTTACCATTGAGCTTATAATTTACTACACAGTGATTAAAAGCGTTAGGAGTAGGTAGATTCTCGCCCACTGTCTTGCCGCTTCCAGAATTAACAAGCATAGGGTAGGCCTCTACACCTATGTTATTAAGCATTTCTGCTAGTAAAAAAGACTTTCCTTTGCAGTCACCGTATCGCTGATTTAGAACCTTAAGAGGAGACTCAGGTTTATGAGAGTTAAGGCCCCCTTCAAATCCAAAATAACGTATGTCATCCTGCACAAAGTTAATTAACTGAAGTACTTGATCTTCCTTCTTGGGCGCTATATCTGAGGATGATGCATCTAGATTTTGTTCTGTAAGAGACTTGAGTTGTTGCTTTTCTGATGAGGACAACTCATACAGCGCTGCATATTGAGTAACTACATTCTCCCAGGACCCGTAGTTACTTAGATATACATATGGGTAATCGTCATACCAAAGTGGTGTATTGCTGTCATAGTACTTTGCCGCAACGTTAGTTGCTTGCCATTCAAAGACTTTGCTACTATCAGTAATCGATATCTCTGGATCTGGCGCTCCGTTTTTACTCTGGTGCTCAAGTTTATCACTAGCATCTGTAATAACCCTTGCAGCTATTTTCCCTACGGGAAATCCATACTGAAAATAATATAGGGAAGAATAACCACCCTTATAAACTGGGTTATCCCCATTTATAGAATAAGAGTAATCTAAAATATCACCAGCCCTAATGTCTAATAAATTTATAAGACTTGTAAGACGACCGTCATATAGTTTTCTTTCAAAATTAGATTCCCTTTGTACGGTCTGGATAGAATTGAGATTGAGCTTGTTAATTATTTCTCCATCTCTAAGCACATTAATTTTGTGAAAAACCAACTGCTCATAGGTTGGATCAAATTCAAAAGATAGGTCAGACAGCTGTGATACTCCTTCTCCATTTAAAACTTTTACTACGGTGCGTACGTAATATTCTTCTCTCGGGAGATGAGCTTGCTTGTCTGAAAGTAGGTAGTAATAACCACTCTGATCTTCTTCATCTATAATAGCTGTGGAATAGCTTGTAGGCTCTATCCACGAGGGTTCTGATTGTTGTGATGGCTTGTTCTGTGCAAAAATTCCTGTAGAAGAGAGTGCTACAAGGACGACTAAAATATTCTTCAAACTATGATTGGGTTAAATATTGGGGGCTAATATACTATCAATCTTTGTGAGCACAAAGAGAAATAATTGAGAGTCAATATCTTGCTGAAAATCGCACGGAAGGGAGAATTTACCCTTCTTCTGGATCCCGTATCTCATTGATCTCCTCATTTTTAAGACGGGCATAATCCAGACCACTCTGCCACCAGAGCGTCATTTTCTCTTTATTAAAAATGAGGGAATTTGTGGTGAGTACGGTAGGTGTGTAGTAAAAATTTATGATTGCCTCCTTTGTATTTGCCGCATACTTTCCTATGGTGATATTCTGCTTTTCTATGCGGTCCATCATAAACTCGTGCAGATTACTCAAGAGGGAGAATACGTTTTTTGAAGAGAGGTTGTTGTAATATGTAACCTCTGTCTCAAGGATAATCACATCTATTTCTGTTGCACCCCTTTCCACTGCTTCTTTAATAGGGACGAGACTCCCAAAACCACCATCTGCATACTCGCATCCGTTTTTCTTAACTAAAGACATAAAGGGTATATAATTGCAGGAAATCCAGATCCAGTCACAAAAGTCGTCATAGGTCTCTTCCTTACTCGACTTATATTCGGTTTTGTGTATGGATATGTTTGAGACCGTCACTACCACTTCTTTCCCGCTCGCCTGGAGTCTTTTAAAATCTTCAGGAGTAAATGTCTTTTTAATTAGTTTTTTGAGATTTTTACTTTCTCCAAAGGTCTTAGAGCCTCTCATAAAATTGCGTAAAACACTTACGTGATCTATCCCTATAGTCTCCTCGCCCCATTTATTTTTTTTGACTACAAAGGGGCAATTACTAAAAATCGCTTTTTGATTTACAGAGGTGTAGACTTCTTTAATTTTATCAATGTTATCTATACCTAGGTGAGGTACGAGCAAGCTTCCTGTAGAAGTTCCTACTAAAAGATCATAGTTATGACCACGTTCCTCAATGAGATATTGCGCCACTCCTCCGCCAAAGGCTCCTTTACTTCCTCCTCCAGAAATCACAAGTGCTCGCATTCAGTGTCTACTTTTTTGGGTTACGTTTACTTAAAATCCTTTTCTAATTTAGAAATGTAAAGTATAAAATTTTTTAGTTCTATTACGCCTTCGCGAAAATGTGAATGAATCTATATAATTAGGTTGATTACCATTTTGGCGAAAGCCTACGTATTATTAAAAGAAAAACACCCCACCATCATTAGTCTCCCCCTTTTTACCAAGGGTATTGAACTTCCAGCTCAGACTTAGCATAACGTATTGCTGTAACACGGTACTTTGCACATCTTGAATAAAGTTTGCGTTTGCCGTACGCCTTGCGTTCGTATTCTGCCCCAACACATCATATACTTTGAGTGTTGCCGTAGCTTGTTCTTTAGCAAAAGAATAAGCGAGGGTTGAGTTCCAGAACAAGGAGCTTCGCTGGAAACCTGCCTGGATATTTGGGTTGTAATTATAGTTAATATCGTTGCGCCACTCCCAATTTTTAGGAACAAACAGCGCCGTAGAAAGGGCCACGTTGTGAGAGACAAATTCTTGATCATCAAAAGCATCGATGCCAAACTGAGTCTTTGAAAATGATACGTTATAGTTAGGTTTTACCTCAAAAAGATCTTTCCACGTGTAGGTCACTTCTACTCTAGGGGTCAGACTCCTTGTTTTACTAGCATATTGCACCTCATTATTAAAGTTTATGTTACGACCAAGGTTCGCATAAAAACCTCCTCCAAATTTTATAGAACGCAGCGAGTCAATTTTTACCTTTTTATTATAGCCGCCACCGCCGCCTATGTTGTAGTTGCCATTTACATTTACATATGTCGTCTCCCTTCTCAAATCATCGCTTACGATAGTTTGGCTCACTATGGCGTCATTAGTAAAGCTTCCGTTTGTATTAAAGTAAAACCCTCCCCCTTTTTGAAAATCATAATTATTAAAACCCGCGTAAAAATTATAGTCATTAGACGGTGCAAGCTCTGGATTACCCACCACGATATTTAATGGGTCTGATACATCTCTAAAGGGATTGAGCTGTGTGACTTCTGGAGGTCTGTTGCTCTTGCTCACATTAGCATACATAGACATTTTAGGACTAAAGCGATAGTTCATATAGGTATTGAGTTCTAATGCCTCAAAATCTTCCTTATTATTAAACTCTGGTCTCAACTCATCCGTATTTTCTAAAGTTCTAAAAACGTAACTCGTACTAAAGTTTAGGTTGAGCTTCTCTCCATTGTAGTTAATACCTACTTGAGGAGTGGTGCGTATATTTCTACCTTCAAAATCTGTACTCAATAACGTATTGAAGTCCAAATATTCCTGAGCTGCTTCATTAAAGTCAAAGGTACTGCGCTTGCGCCTCCTGCGGTCGTCTCTGTGGCCAAACTCTAGATCTAAGAAAAGTTTTTTTGCCAGAAGAGGCATTCTATACGTAAGGTTTAGATTAATACCGTCTAGATTAGTCTCCCCGTCTGTAAACTGGTTACGCGTAATCACCTCTGGCTCATCACCTAAGAATACCGTATTAGAATTAATAAAATCCTCGCTTTCTTGGCGGTTAATTTCATTTTGAACCCTTGCTCTTACGTAGGCACCCTTATCCCCCCACTTCTTTGTGATGCTCAGGGTGTTTTCAAAATTACGCCCTCGGTCTGTTACAAAATTATCGTTAGAGGACTCGTTTAGAAGTTCGCCTGCCTCATTGCTAGATGTCTCGTTACGGGTAAATCTGGTTTGGCTGTCTGCAAACTCAAAAGATGGTTTTATATTTATGAGTAAGGTGGAGTCCTTTTTAATGTTAATATTAGTATTTACAGAATGGCTATCTGCGTTAGAATCGTTGCGTGAATCGCTACTGGTGAAGAATCTTCTATCTGGTAAAATATTCTCTCGCTCTATTCTTGTTTCGTCAAAAGAGTTAGACCCAGAATAGAAATAATCCATACTGGCATCAAAGCCTTTTGCATACTCATCTGTATAGTTTGCTCCCACATTACGACTGTTTACGATACCCTGACCTCCACCAAAATTTCTACCATCTATCCCAAAACTCCCATTACCAGAGAAATAAACACTTCTCCCTCCTCCAAACATTTTACGGATCTCCCCAAAACTGAAACCCGCAGAGTTTATATTATTTCCTCCGGCCAGCACACTTATGCGCCTATCGTTGTCAAAGGCATTTACAATACCTGCGTACTCAAAACGCTCATCTGTACCACCTCCTGCAGAAATCCTCCCAAAAACTCCTTTGTTCTTTTCTTCTGAGATAGTAAGGTTTATAGTTTTATTTTCTTGATCACCGTCTTCGCCAGCAAAAGCTTCATCCTCTGTCTTAGTATCTACTACCTGGATCTTTTCTACCATTTCCTTGGTAAGATTACGGGTTGCGATGGTAGGGTCATCACCAAAAAACGGCTTCCCATTTACAAGAATCTGGTTTACTTTTTTACCATTTACTAAAATAGACCCATCGGGATCTACCTCAACACCGGGTAATTCCTTAAGTAAGTCCTCGATGTTTGCATCTTTTTTAGTTTTAAAAGAAGCTACATTAAACTCTAGTGTGTCCTTTTTTACGGTGACCGGAGATCTACTTTTTATGACCACCTCCCCCAGTGTTGCAGCTGCGGGCTCAACCTCTATAGTGCCCAGATCTATGGTACCTGTGGTAAGATCTACTAATTTCATATAGTTTTCATATCCCAAAAAAGAGATATTCACCCTCGCCTCTTTCTCTTGGTTCCGACCTTCAAGATTAAAAATCCCTACCTGATTTGTGATAGTATATGTGATGAGCGTACTATCTTTTACAGTTTCTAAAAACACCGTTGCCGCCTCAAGAGGTTGTTTTGTGTCTTTATCCAATAAGGTTCCTTGAATTTGAAATGATTGCGCTTTCGCGAAAGCAGATAAACAGAGAATACTGCTTAAAAGCAAGAGTCGTAGATGCGACATAGTGATTGATTGGTTTTTTGATTGATCATTGATGAACGTTAAAAGTCCTGCTTTTGTGTTAGAACCCCTACGAATCGAGTTCGGTTTAGGATAATATTAACAAATAAGTTTATCTGGGTCATTGAGCCACATAAAAATTCACAGAGTATTGGGAGTAGATCAATTTTACTAGAAATATCTTTACGTAACAACTAAACCATTAACGATGAATAAATTTATAAGAGCTCTTATCGCGGGATATGGAGCAAAGAAATTAGGTGGAGGATGTATAAGTACCATTATTATTTTCATAATAATATTTTGGTTGCTAGGTCTTCTTGGGTAGAATGAAATGCACAAAAAAAGAGGCTGTCTAAAAAGGCGGCCTCTTTTTTTTGATTAGTTTTTGGTATTTCGTATCTTAATGTTATGAAAGCTAGCCCTGTATGGAAGACCAACAATCAGTCTCAGTTAAGTCTCCTTCCACCAAGTTATGATGATTTCGTTCCGGATAATCATCCCGTCCGCACTGTAAATACGATCATTGACCAGATAGATATAAGTGCTATCGAGCGCACCTATAAGGGAGGCGGCACCTCGAGTTATCACCCGCGGGATCTGATCAAGATATTGATCTATGCCTACCTGCGCAACCTTTACTCTTCCCGTAAGATCGAACAAGCTCTTGGTGAGAATGTTCATTTCATGTGGCTCAGTGGATGTATCCAACCAGATCACAACACGATAAGCAACTTCCGCTCTGGTAAGCTCAAAGGAAATTTCAAGAAGATATTCAATCAAGTCGTACTGCTTCTTGCCAGTGAGGGATACCTCAATATAAAAGACATTTATGTAGATGGCACTAAGATCGAGGCCAATGCAAACCGCTACACCTTTGTGTGGGGCAAGAGCATAAACAACTCACGCGGGCGTATCGAGAAACAGCTCAAAGAACTCTGGCGCTATGTAGAGACTGTTTATGCAGATGAAGCACAGCAGCCCAATGGGCCAGATAATTTTGATGCCGTAGACCCTGAAGAAGTATCTAAGACCATAGACAAGATCAACCAAGCATTAGAAGGTAGGACCATAGACAAGAAGGTGAAGCAAAAGCTCAACTATGCCAAGAACAACTGGCCAAAGAACGTTGCGAGATATAATAGGCAACAAGGGGAAATGGGCCATCGCAACTCAATGAGCAGGACCGATCCCGATGCCACCTTTATGCGTATGAAAGATGACCATATGCAGAACGGACAGCTCAAGCCCGGATATAACCTACAGGCATCCTCGAACAATCAGTTCATCGTCAATTATACCCTGGCACAAACTACTGCAGATACCACAACACTGATCGATCATCTAGAAGAACACCAAGAAAGCTTCGGGCAGCATCCGGAAATCGTTACGGCAGATGCAGGCTACGGTAGTGAGCAGAACTACGCGTATTTAGAGGATCAGGATATAGAAGCCTTTGTAAAGTATAATTACTTCCACAAAGAACAAAAGCAACAAAAAAAACAACCCGATCCTTTTCATCCGGACGAGCTCCACTACAACATAGGACAGGACTGCTATTACTGTCCTATGGGACAGCAGATGCAAAACATAGGGGTCTTTGGACGGACTACCAAAAATGGACACCTACAGACCTATACCCGTTATCAAGCTAGTAACTGCGGGGGATGCCCGTTACGGGGATCCTGTTTTAAAGCAAAAGGGAACCGAATCATAGAACGCAACTACGATCTTATAAGGCTAAGGGCCAAAGCAAAAGAAAAGCTACTGAGCAAACGCGGGATTGCACATCGAAAGCAAAGATGCTGGGACGTAGAAGCAATCTTTGGAAACATTAAACACAATATGGGCTTTAAGCGATTCATGTTGAGAGGAATTGATAAAGTCAATACTGAAATAGGGCTTATAGCAATGGCTCATAACCTCAAAAAGGTCACATTAGCTACCTAAAAGCGGACCGCAAACTGTTAGCTGATGACTATTTACTCAATTACTCAATCTCTGAAATGAAAATCACAAATAAGCGTAAATAAAAAGGACTGCCTATATTGTTTATAGACAGCCTCTTTTTTTATTTTAAAATTTTCGCGATACGCTAAAGAAGTATTTATAAGAAGCGTACTCCTACTTTTTTCTAAAATATATAGAAATAGGAACTCCAGAAAAGTCGTAAGCCGCTCTCAATTTATTCTCTAGGAAACGGCGATACCCGTCCTTAAGATATTGTGGTAGGTTACAGAACAATGCAAACTGTGGTTGCGGAGTGGGCAATTGCATACAATACTTAATTTTTACGTATTTCCCTTTTATCGCTGGCGGCGGGAAAGCCTCTACAAGCGGTAAGAAGAACTCATTGAGTTCACTCGTTTTAATACGGCGGGTCTTATTTTGATATACCTGTACTGCTGTTTCTATTGCTTTAAAAATTCGCTGTTTTTCAAGCACAGATATGAAAACGATAGGAACATCTGTAAACGGTTCTATCTGCTGTTTGATGTGCTTCTCAAAATCCCTCATTGTGTTGGTCTCTTTCTCAACGAGATCCCATTTATTAACGAGAATCACAATACCCTTTCGGTTGCGGTTTGCGAGCCAGAAAATGTTCTGCACCTGTCCATCAAAACCTCTTGTGGCATCTACTACAAGTAAAATTACATCTGCGTGCTCAATAGCTCTTACAGATCTCATTACCGAGTAAAACTCGAGATCTTCCTTAACTTTTGCCTTTCTACGGATTCCCGCAGTGTCCACTAGGTTAAACTCAAAACCAAAGCGATTATATTTAGTGTCCATTGCATCACGGGTAGTGCCCGCAATGTCTGTAACTATATATCGCTCCTCACCTATCAATGCATTTATAAAAGAAGATTTACCTGCGTTAGGTCTTCCCACCACCGCAAAGCGAGGTAGTTCAGTCTCTTCTACTTCTTCCTTCTCTGGCAATGCAGCTACGACTGCGTCCAGAAGGTCTCCAGTACCACTACCGTTTGTAGCAGCAATGGTATAAAAGTCTCCTAGTCCAAGGTTGTAAAACTCAACTGCATCAGCAGCGCGTTTGTTGTTATCTACTTTATTTACTGCTAGAAATAGAGGCTTTTTAGATCTACGAAGGAGTTTTGCAACGTCTTCATCCATACCCGTAACACCGTGCTCAACATCTACCATAAAAATGATAGCATCTGCTTCTTCGATTGCTAACTCAACCTGCTTGTCTATCTCTGCTTCAAAAACATCGTCACTTCCCAGCACGTATCCTCCGGTATCGATGACGGTAAACTCACGACCATTCCAGTCTGTCTTCCCATAGTGACGATCTCGAGTCACACCACTTACGGCATCTACAATCGCCTCACGGCGTTGTACTAACCTATTAAAAAATGTAGATTTTCCCACATTAGGACGACCTACTATAGCAACTATAGTACTCATAACTTCTGTAATTTGAGGGTGCAAAGATAGCGTTAATTACTACCTAAAACTTCTATTTACTACGAAACCTATTTCTCCTTAAAATACTACCTATAATCGGCGGTAATGTCATAAAAGCTAATGATATGATAAAATATAAGCATAAAAAGCGTGTGCTACTTATTTTTGTAACCTTCTATGATACTCATAATATACTTAATTACTTTTTTTATAGGTCTTCTGGGCGCAGCATTTGCCACACTGCCACCGAGTGCCACTAATCTGGCGGTCGTAAAATATACCAGTGATAAAAATTTATCTAAAGCATTGCAACTAGGATATGGCGCAGCAATAGGTGAGATTTTTGTAGCAGGGCTAGCGCTAAGTTTTGGCGTACTTGCAACTCAAGTATTTAAAGAACATAGATGGATTCAAATCACCTTCATCTGTCTAATGATTATGGCTGGCTTTTATTTTCTGATCAAGAAACAAACAGCATCCTCATCTGAATCGAGTAGTATACCACAGCGTTTTATAAATGGTCTTTTACTGGGAGCACTCAATATCCCTATGTTTATTTACTGGACAGCAGTATTTGCACTTTCTGCCCGCTTTATTATATTAGATAAGAATTCGCCCTGGTTATTGATTATTCTCTTTCTTTTTGGAGTCTTCTTAGGGAAATTGGGCCTACTTTATTTATACGGCAGGTTAAGTAACTATATGACCGGTAATTTTTCTTCGTTTAAAGGGAAACTCAATACTATTATAGGAGTCGTGCTTATTCTTGCTGCCATTGGGCAGAGTCTCAACCTCATATTGGAATAATACTTTTTTAAAGTAAGGGTCAGTTTCTAATTGCTACTACCTCCTTATGATTATTTTATCTTTTTTAATAGGAATTATTACAACCGTAGTAGGCTGCACTTCCTCCTGGCGCATCTAATCTAGCCGTAGTAAAAACAACGCTCAAAGAGGGAGAAAGACAATCCATAAAGATAAGTTACGGAGCAGGACTTGGCTAAGGAGTGCTAGCCTTTATTGCCTTCTCACCAGGTATGGTGGTACAGAACTTTTTTGAGATGAATCTCTGGGTTCAGTATGCCATTGTAGTCCTTCCTATAGTTGCTGGTGTTTATGTTCTTATGTATAAAAAACATTCAAAAAAAAGCGCTGAAAAAAATACGGGCTCTTACTATGTGTTAGGATTTACCTTAAGTGTTATTAACCCTTCTGTCCTGCTTTATTGGATTGTGATATGTTCAATTTTGGTCAATTTCCTAGGAGAGGGTTTTCAGGATTCTAGTAGTTGGCTTGTTCTATTCCTTGCCGGTGTTTTTTTAGGAAAATTCTCAACGCTGTACGGTTACAGTAAGCTAGGGTTGCACTTCCAGAAAAAGAACCCAAATCATACTAATGATTTGGATGCTTACATTGGCGGGATACTTTTGCTCTTGGAGTTGCTTCAGATAGGGAAACTTATCTTCTTTTAAATAGATTCTTTGAACTCTTTACAATGAGACTATCATTTTCGCGAAAGCGCACTAATCATTCTAAAGTTTTGAGCAATTCTAGATTTAATTTATCAAGATTGCCCTCCTCTAAAGTGGAGCCTGCAGCGTTACAGAGTATTATTGCTGCTGTCCTTTTTTTAGTATTTATCGCCATTGAGCTAGAAAATCCTCCTGTCCCACCGTTGTGCCAGTAAATCACATCGTCATCCCTCTTTAAAATATGCCAACCCAGACCTATATCCATAGTTTCTGAAATAGTAAATGTAGGTTCTCTAGTGAGTGCCAATGCTTTATCCTCATTATTAAATTGGGCCTTTGCAAATAAACTCAAATCCTCTACAGAGGATAGTATACCGCCCGCTCCTGCAAGAGAAGCTAGGTCCCAGTACGATGTTTCTGTTCCTAGAACGTTCAACCCTTTAATTATCTTATCTTCCACATTAGATCTATTTGTAGTGGTGCTTTGCAGATTATAAGGTTTTGAAATGACAGTAGCTACAAGTTCCTCATAGCTCAAGCCACTTTGGTCTGCGAGAAGTTGTCCTAATAACCCTGCACCTAAATTAGAGTACACATACTTGGTTCCCGGGTCACTGTTAAGCACGACGTTATTAGTGATGTAGTCCATCAGTTTTAGTTCTGAATACTCTTGATATGGATTATCAGAAAAAACGGATGCATCTAAATTTTCTGGCAGTCTAGACAAACCAGAAGTATGATTTGCAAGCTGTTCATAGGTGATTATTTTATCCCCATTTATTTTTGATATCCAAAGGATCGGAAAGATTTAAGTTTCCCTTTACAACCGCATCAGCAAGTAGAGCCCCTGTAAAAACCTTTGATATTGAGCCTATCTCAAAAACGGTCTTTTTATTGTCTACTGTTTTGAGACTATCTGATACACGACGAACTCCATAGAATTGAACGCTATCTTGGTGTATCAAGGCAATAGAAAGCTCTGTACTATTGTGATACTTTTTAGATTTTTCGAAAATTATAGATACTTGCTCACTTGATAAATGGCCAGCATCGAGAGCGTTTAGCGCATCATCTGCCCCATCAAAGCAAGATAAAAGGGTGCTACAGAGACATAAAAATAACAGAAATCTCATACTACAAATTTTAATATGAGTAAACGCTTGGCTTATATTGTTACACAAGGTTACAAAATCTCTATGCGAACTACATATCCCTCCCAGCTACGAACATTAAAAACCGTATCATCATCAAAAATTAGATACTGCCCTTTTATCCCCTTAAGAATTCCTTCATAGGCTGGTGTCTTGTCTAGATTGAGGGTTTTCAATTTTTCTGGAAAACGCGCTACAGGAAACTCTATATGCGTTTCCTCATTAGTTTCTATAAAATACTGTTGGGCTTCTTCTGGTATATATTGTTTAAGCTCATTGCGCACCTGCACTAGATCTACCTCTTCGATATCATTTTTGAGCATTTTGCGCCAGTTAGTCTTGTCTGAAACGTGCTCTTTGAGAGCAATTTCTGTAATCCCAGCTAAGTACCGATTAGGAACCTCAACGATTTCGAGTGCTTCGTGAGCACCTTGATCTATCCACCTTGTAGGAACTTGCTGTTTCCGGGTGACGCCTACCTTCACGTTACTTGAGTTTGCCAGATATACAATGTGGGGTTGTAACTGTACTTTTTTTTCATACGCCAGATCTCTGTCCTCTTCATCAAGATGTGCTCTAGAAAGCTCTGGTTTCATAATCCAGTCTGCGGCTTGAGGCACCTTATAAAAATCGTCATAACAATAGCCTTGTCTGTATATCTTTTTGTTTTCTCCACAGGCCAGGCATTCATACTTTACAAATTCTATGTGCAGTCTTTTATCAATCACTTGGTTCATCTGCATAAAATCTTCACCCATAACCAGATAGTAATTTATAGGTTTTGTAAACTCTGTTTGCATTTTTCTGAGGACGCCTTGGTATTGCATTTAAGAACTTTTTGGTTTAACTATGCGAGGAAAAAGTCTATTTTAGCTTTTTACTAATACGTCTTTAGCGTATCGCGAAAATGTCCTGAAAATCAAAATCAGGAAGCGTAAATATACCAACTTTTATGCCTATTCCCTTAGTACATTCTATTGCCTCTTGGTTTCTAAAGAAGCGCATCCATCAAATGGAGCTTTTTATGAAATACCCTGCAGAAGTGCAAGATGAATTACTTACCAAACTCCTTTTTAAAGCAAAAGATACCGAGATAGGACGTGCCTACGACTTTTCGAATATTAAAAACTATACTCAGTTTGCCTCAACGGTACCCGTTACTTCCTATGAGGAAAATCAAGAATATATTGAAAGAAGCAGGAGGGGCGAGAATAACATCTTATGGCCCACCCCGATAAAATGGTTTGCTCAAAGTAGTGGTACCACAAATGCTCGAAGTAAATATATTCCTGTAAGTCCAGAATCACTAGAAGATTGCCACTATGCAGCAAGTAAAGATTTACTCTGTATGTACCTCAATAATAACGAAGGCTCTCAGCTATTTTCTGGAAAAGGATTGCGATTAGGAGGTAGTAAAAAATTATACCAAGATAATGGAACTGTATATGGTGACCTCTCTGCTATTCTTATAGATAATATGCCTTTCTGGGCAGAGTTTAGCAGTACACCTACTAATGATGTTTCCTTATTAAGTGACTGGGAAATAAAAATGCAGGCTATAGTAGATGAAACCATCCAGCAAAATGTTACGAGTCTGGCGGGTGTTCCTTCTTGGATGTTAGTATTATTAAATAACGTTCTTGAAACTACAGGCAAGAATAATCTAATGGAGGTCTGGCCTAATCTTGAAGTTTATTTTCACGGTGGGGTGAGTTTTGATCCCTATGTTGCCCAATATGACAAAATTATAGGTTCCAGTGAGGTTAAGTATTATGAGATCTATAATGCCTCTGAAGGATTTTTTGCCATACAAGATCAAAATGATAGCAAAGAGCTTTTACTTATGCTTGATTATGGGATCTTTTATGAATTTATCCCAATGGATTCTTATGGAACACCAGAAGAAAAAGTAATACCCCTATCAGAAGTTGAACTAGCTAAAAACTATGCCGTTATAATCACCACAAATGCTGGCTTATGGCGCTACAAAATAGGAGACACTGTGCGTTTTACTTCTGTTAGTCCTTATAAAATTAAAGTAAGCGGAAGAACAAAACACCACATAAATGTCTTTGGCGAAGAGCTCATCATTGAGAATGCAGAGCAGGCCCTTAAGAATGCTTCGGCCACCACGCATTGCGAGATTAAAGATTACACAGCTGCTCCAATTTTTATGGAAGGTAAAGAAAAGGGAGCTCACGAGTGGATTATAGAATTCAAAACTGAACCTCAGGATTTGGGACAATTTAATCGAGAACTAGATTTGGAGCTACAAAAAATCAATAGTGATTACGAAGCAAAAAGATTTAATAATACGACCCTTAATGCTCCTACTGTTCACTCCGCTAGACCTGATCTTTTTTATGACTGGCTAAAATCTAATGATAAACTAGGCGGGCAGCACAAAATACCCCGTCTTTCTAATAAAAGAGATTTTATAGAAGACCTGCTGAGAAGCAATTAATTTCAGAGCATCGCTTATAAAGCCCTTAGATTATAGGGATATAATATGCTAAAAATTAGATTTTTGTGTCACTCGTCGAGGTTATAAATCATCTTATCTAAAAGAGACCTATATATTTTTGTTTTTTACATCTTGGACTTAATTTAGACCCCTTAGATTCCCCAGGATCATAAAAGATAAAATGAAAACAAAATTAAATTACATAGTTGCTACCCTCTTTTTACTAAATTCTATAGCATCTTTTGCCCAAGCTGATTATATAGACATTGCAGAAATTTCTGATTCCGAATATCAAGAGAGCGATGATATCGTCACTAATGGCAGTAACGGCTTTAGTTTTGAAACATTTACCACTGCAATAAACTCAGAATATTCTGATTACGGGATTGGTTTCTTCAGAGAAAAATTTATATCCTTTTCTGCACGTAAGATTGGTGCGCTCGCAAAAATAGATCCTATCACTAATGAACCTTACACTAAGCTCTATTGCTCAGACATTACGTACGAATACAATTTAAAGCGCCCGCAATTATTTTCATCCGTACTTAATCGTAATCAAAATCTAGGCACACTGTCTTTTTCTAAAGATGGGAACGTGATTTATTTTACTAAAAACAAAGAGGATAAAACGCAAAGCTTTGACTTATACAGAGCAGAAATGAATCCTGAGCGCGAGGGTGAGTGGATCAATGAAACAAGATTATCATTGAACGGAACCGACTTTTCGGTGGAGAATCCTCACCTTAGCCACGATGGTGAATGGCTTTATTTTGCATCAGACAGGCCTGAAGCCATAGGTGGATTTGATATTTTTAGAGCCCAGAGTTAATGGCAACGAAGTAAGTGAGAAGGTGGAGCGAATTGAAGGAGCTGTAAATACCGTTCTCGATGAAAAGTTTCCCTATTTATCCTTAGATGGTAAATATCTTTATTTTTCATCAACAGGACACGAAAGTCAAGGAGGATATGACATTTTTAGATCCCGTAAGGCATCTCTTGGTTTTGTATCTACAAAGAGTTTAGGAAATACTATAAACTCTCCTGAAGACGAGCTTGCTTTTATACCTGCCACGGCGACTATAAGCTATATGACTTCTAATCGCGCAGGTGGCGAAGGTTCTTATGATATCTATAGAGTTAAAGAAACCGTGCTGAATCTCTTTGTTTCAGGGCAAATTCTTAATTCTAGAACTAATGAACCGCTAGCAAATGCTGCGGTCATCCTTTTAGACGACGCTGGTGAAGAAGCTGCCTCTTTAAAGTCTGATGAGAATGGCCACTACTCTTTTAGTGTAGAGAGCTATGCCGATTACACGATACTATCCTACAAAGACGGTTTTATTAGAAATAAGGTTTCTCTTAATACGATATCTGATGTAGACAAAACTTTTTTAGAAGATATCACATTAGAGCCTGAAGTTGCAGAGATTATTGTTACAGAAGATAAAAAAACGCTGAAGATTGATAACATTCTATTTGACTATGATAGTGCTAAAATTAAGGATGAGTCTCATACGGCCTTGAATAGAGTTGTAACAACACTAGAAGCTAATCCTTCTATGAAAATTGCAATTAATGCTCATACAGATAGCCAAGGTAGTGCTGGGTACAATCTGAAACTTTCTGGTAAGAGAGCAACAAGCGCTAGAAAATATCTTATAAGTAAAGGAATAAGCCTGGAACGCATTATTTCTAACGGTTTTGGAGAAATGAAGCCGCTAGTAGATTGTAAAGAGAATTGCACAGAAGACGATTTTAAAGTCAATCGCAGGGTTGAATTTGAAGTTATAGAAGATTAAAGAAACTGCTGCTCACTATGAGTAGTAATTATAACGACTATCAGTTGGGGGATTGGTAGTCGTTTTTTAAAATATCAAGTATTTAAAATAAAAAAGCACCATCACGGTGCTTTTTTGTATACTGAATCTACTTCTCCACTAGTTCAATATCTAATGTAAACGAGCCTAAACTAAATCCATAGCCCCGACAGCAATGAAAACCCCGCAACGAAGCTTTAGCGTAATGAGGAGTTGCAATGTAAAGCGGGAAAGGACTCAACCTGAAAAGCCAATACTGAAGGCTCTTCATATAAAAACAAATTAGAAATATCTAATGAATGGTATTGAGCAAGCGATATTAATGTTTAAGAGGCTGCCTTAAGCTTTTGTAAGGTAGATTTGTTAAGTTTTCCTTCTGCATAATCCCTTGAAACCATTAACTCTTTTTCGTCAGAACTTGGCAGATCAAACATTGCATCCGTAAGAACAGCTTCACAGAGGCTTCTAAGGCCTCGGGCTCCTAATTTATATTCTATTGCTTTCTCCACTAAATAGTCGAGCGCTCCGTCTGTAATTTTAAACTCAATATCATCCATCCCGAAGAGCTTTTGGTATTGCTTTATAATTGCATTTTTAGGCTCGGTGAGAATTGCCCTGAGTGTTCCAGCATCAAGAGGGTTCATATGACTCAGGACTGGAAGACGACCTATAATTTCTGGAATGAGGCCAAAATCCTTAAGATCCTTAGGAATAATATATTTAAGGAGATTATCTTTTTCTACTATGTTATCAGACTTACTGGCACTAAAGCCCATCGCTTGCATATTAAGGCGCTTTGAAATGTGACGTTCTATCCCATCAAAGGCTCCTCCTGCAATAAATAGTATATGTTCTGTATTTACTTCTATAAATTTCTGATCAGGATGCTTACGACCTCCCTTAGGCGGTACATTTACCACGGTTCCTTCTAATAATTTGAGTAATGCCTGCTGTACTCCTTCTCCACTCACATCGCGAGTTATGGATGGGTTGTCACTCTTACGGGCAATTTTATCTATCTCATCTATAAACACGATACCTCTCTCTGCCTTCTCCAGGTTATAGTCTGCTGCTTGTAATAAACGTGTAAGAATACTTTCTACGTCTTCACCCACATAACCAGCCTCTGTCAAAACGGTAGCATCTACTATGGCCAGTGGGACATTAAGCATTTTAGCAATGGTCTTTGCTATAAGTGTCTTCCCTGTACCAGTCTGCCCGACCATAACAATATTACTCTTCTGTATCTCTATATCATCATCAGAAGATGGCTGTAGGAGCCTTTTATAGTGGTTATAAACAGCCACAGACATCACTTTTTTAGTAAACTCTTGACCAATGATATATTGATCTAAAAAATCCTTGATTTCTTTAGGCTTTTTAAGTTTGAGTTCTCCCTCAAGACTATTAGTAGCCCCATCCTTAGATTCTTCAAGGACAATACCGTGAGCCTGCTCAATACATTTATCACAAATGTGAGCGTCTAAGCCTGCAATAAGTAAGTTTGTTTCTGGCTTCTTTCTACCGCAAAATGAGCATTCTAAATCTTCTTTGGCCATAATTACATCCTTTATAAAATAGGTAATGTGCTACTCCTGAAATGTTACAAAACAGGATTCTTAAATATTATTTATCGCGAGTTAAAATCTCATCTATCATACCGTATTCAAGCGCCTTGTCTGCTTTCATCCAGTAATCCCTGTCACTATCTTTATACACCTTGTCGTACTCCTGCCCAGAGTGCTTTGCGATGATCTCGTATAGTTCTTTTTTTAATGTCAGTATCTCTCTGGCAGTTATTTCAATGTCTGTAGCTTGACCTTGAGCTCCTCCCATAGGCTGGTGTATCATTACACGAGAGTGAGGTAAACCTGAACGTTTTCCTTTTGTTCCCGCACATAATAAGACTGCTCCCATAGAAGCTGCCATACCCGTACAGATGGTTGCAACATCTGGCTTTATGAACTGCATCGTATCATAAATACCAAGACCTGCATAAACACTTCCTCCTGGTGAGTTAATGTAAATCTGTATGTCCTTGTTTGCATCCGTACTCTCTAAGAAGAGCAATTGTGCCTGTACAATATTTGCCACCTGATCATTGATACCTGTTCCCAAGAAAATTATACGATCCATCATAAGTCTAGAAAAAACATCAAAAATAGCGATGTTCATCTGGCGTTCTTCTATGATATTTGGCGTAAGACCTGTAGGCATCATACTGCTTATGATCTTATCATAATACATTGGGTTAACACCTTGATCTTTAGTAGCAAATTTTTCAAATTCTTTTCCGTAGTCCATATATTTTATTGCAATAATTTCTTTAAAAAAAAGCGTTTTACTCATTTAAGTAAAACGCTTTAAAGATACTTATTATATAGGAAGTATTCTAATTGTAAACCTCCTTTACAAATTCATCAAAGGTTACTTCTTTCTCCTTTAATTTTACATTTTCTTTAAAAAACGCAAGCATTTTTTGGTTCATTTGCTGTTCAGAAAGACGCTTTACTTCTTCTTGGTTCCCAAGAATACGAGCAGCTATATCTTCGAGCTCTTTATCGTCTGGGTTCATCTGACCGTATTGCATCATCTGCACCTTGATCATTTCTTTTGCGTACTCCTTAAGCTCGTCAAAGGTAATCTGAAGTTTGTTATCATTTACGATTTTACCTTCTATAAGTTGCCATCTCAATCCCTTTTCTGAACGCTCAAACTCTGCAGCTGCCTCCTCTTTTGTCATAGGCTTTTCTCCAGTACTCTGTATCCAGCGTGTTAAGAAATCTGCAGGTAGCTCAAATTTGGTGTTTTCAATGAGACTTTCTGTAACATCATTCATAAGCTGCTGATCACTCTGCTGCATAAACTGACGCTCTCCGTCTTCTTTTATTCTTTCCTTGAGCTCTGTCGTACTTTTTACAGCGTCCTTTCCAAAAAGCTTGTCGAATAACTCTTGATCAAGATCTGCAAGTTCTCTCTTATTGATTTCTGTAACCGTAACTGTCACTTCTGCATTAAGCTCCTTTGCTTCTTCTTCACCTATCTTGAGAGCGGCTTGGTATCTATGAGATTCACTAAAAAGACCTTTGGTCTTTACCGTAATTTCATCACCTACTTTAGATCCTATAAAGGCATCCGTATTTTTCTTACCCTTAAGGTCTGCAACTTCAATAGTGGCCGTGTTATCTATCCCAGCTTCTTCATTTTTAAAAGTACCGGTAACTTCACTATCCTTTCCCACTTCGTTTTGAGAATTGAGTTTACCATATTGCTTGCGCATCGTCTTCACCTGATTCTCAATCATCTTATCATCAACAACAATCTTGTAGCTCGGTATTGCTTTTTTAGGAGTAAGGTTGACATCAAACTGTGGTGCTAGACCTAAATCAAATTCAAAAGTGAAGTTTTCTGCATTCCAATCAAAATTATCTTCATTTTTAGGAAGTGGATTTCCTAAAACTTCTAGTTTTTCTTCTTGTAAAAAGGCACCTAAAGACGCTTGGAGTACTTTATTTACTTCATCTACTAAAACAGCTGTACCGTATTGCTTTTTGATCATACCCATAGGCACGTGTCCCTTTCTAAAGCCAGGTATATTTGCAGTCTTCTTATAATTTTTAAGAATAGTCTCTACCTTATCATTATAATCTTCTTTAACGATTTCTACCTTTACTACTGCGTTAAGATCGTCTACTTGCTCTTTTGTGATGTTCATTCTTGTGAATTTTTGAGGGCGCAAAAGTACGAATTATTTTGAATTGTGACAATCTTGGACTGCCTGTATTATTTATCCTTATCGTCTTTTACAAACGAAAAAAGAATACTCTGGAACAAGCTGAGCAGCAAACTAAAGAGTAAGGCAATCCAAAACCCACTAACCCCAAAGCCCGATACTAAGTAATCGGCAAGAAGGATTATTAAAGCATTTATCACAAACAGAAAAAGTCCTAGCGTGATAATCGTTACCGGCAACGTTAGCACCACCAGTATAGGTTTTACAATAAGCCTCAAAAGCGCAAGGACCACCGCTACTATAATCGCAGAAAGAAATCCATCAACCACTACACCCGGTAATATTTTAGATAAAATCACGACGGCTACTGCAGTGAGTATTATTTTTAGAATATTTTTCATAAGAAATTTTTTAAACGTTACGCTTTCGCGAAAATTTGATATAATATTTTCGCGAAAGCGTAAAATTAAGCATAAAAAAACGCCCCTTTAAAAGGAGCGTTTTAATTAGTATCATCGTACCATTAATCATTACTAATTGTCACTGTGGCGTAGTTACCTATATCTACATTAGGAACAGTAGATCCGTAGGTTACATTTATGGCATCTATAATTGCATTTGCAGTAAGAGCATAACCTCTAGGCGTTGGGTGTACAGCATCAAGAGAAAAAGCACCTCCAGTTACAAATGAACTAGTAAGAAGCCCTCCGCTAAAAGGAACACCTCCATTTGCAACTGCTTGCAATGTAGCACGAGCGTCTACGTAAGCGAGTCCGTTTGCATCTGCAATAGCTTGAATTGTGGCATTATAAGAAGATTGAGCTGCAGAAACCAATTCTTGCTCACCAGCGGTTAGGATAAATTGATCTTGTAGTGGTCTTGTTACTCCATTTATAGCTTGTAAAGCAGCCTGTGCTGGAGGAACACCTATAGATACTAGAAAGTCAACAAATGCTTGGTCTGTTGTTCCTAAAATACCAGCAGAAGTTAAAGGAACTAAATCTGCAGGAGTTGTCTGACGTAATTGAGATATCAATTGAGCTGTTACAGGATCTAGATTAAATGGAGCCCCTTGAACTATTGTAGAAATATCAGTTAGATCCTCATCCTGTATAGTCATAAAGTTTGCTCCCGCCTGGAAACTGATCTGACGAGCAGCTGCCTCCTCTGCCGAAATCACTCCAAACTGAGCTAAGCCAGGTAACACTTGAGTGTTGTAAGCAGTAAAGACAGCGTTGAGTTGTGCAGCAGTAGGTCCGTCTAAAGGTATGGCATTAGAAGGAACCGTAGTAAAGAAAGGTATGGAAGTAACATCTGCAATATTTACTAATGCTCCTTTTGCTCCTCCAGCCGTTAGTGCAGCAACTTCTTGTGCATAAACTCCTGCAAACAATTGTGGGTCCGTAATATCTCTAGGACCGTAGGTAGTAGGGTCAGGATTTCCAGTTTGATCTACACCAGCACCGCCAGAAGTAGCAAAGCTTAGAATATCATTATTACCTATCCATAAGGAGAAAAATGTTGGGTTTGCTGCTGCAGCGTCTCCTATTACAGTAGCATTTGGTGATGAAGCAAAACGCACGTAATATGGGTTTGCAGAAGCGGGCACTCCAGCTACATTTCCGTAGCCAGGAGCAACTAAATGAAAACTTTTAGCTCCAGGTACTCCGTAATTGTTAAATGGTCCAGAAAGAACATTTGTAATGTCTGTAGTAGGCATTCCTCCTATTTGCACACCAGGTATGTTAGGCACGCCTTCAGCAGTTGCGCTTAACACAAGTCTGTTTCCGGTAATCTGTGTACCTCCCAAAAGAAGTCCACCAAGATTATCTGCCATTAAAGGCTGTACAAATTCTCCGCCACCTACTAACTCAAACTGTTGAGCCATTATGTTAGGATAGGAATTTTCTTGACCCGTAATGTATAGAGCATTGTCTGCAAATCCAGCAGTAAGCGAATTTCCTACAGCTACATAGTTAGAAAAATCTGCCTCGCCACTCGTGTAGACTTCTCCATCTACATCAATATTATTTTCAAACTCAGGTTCACAAGCTACAAGCCCTAAAGCTACTACCGCTATGTAATTTATATATTTTTTCATTTTAATTTTATTAAAGTTTATAGCTTAGACCGATACCTGGTGCAAATGCACTAGACTTATAAGTACCCTCAAAAGGAACGCGTTGTCCTCCTTCTACGTAAGATCTGTAAGAAGCATCTACCTCTTCAAAATAAAGGTAAAGGAAGGAAGCATCGATCGCTAATTTATCTGTTACATTAAACGTAAATCCTCCAGTTACACCGTGAGAATCATTACGAGGAGTCTCAGGCGCAAAAAAGCCTTCAACCACAGGAGATTCATCAAAGTAATAACCTCCACGTATCACAAACTTACTGCTCGCTTCATACTGAGCTCCAAAACGGAACGTAGAAGCATTTTCATAATTACGTGGGTTCACAGATTCTGCTAATACAGAACCATCAGCATTTAAGAAACTTAAATCTAAAGACTCATAAGCATCCCATTCTGCATAGTTCCAATCAAAATTAAGTGTCCACTTTTCAGATGGCTTATAAGACGCACCTAACGTCCATTCTGCTGGAAGCGGAAGTGACGCTGTAAAATTAAAAGTCCCATTAGGAACTGGAGCAAGTGGAGAGTTAGGAACGTTAGAAAACGTTGCCTCACCATCACCAGACTCAACGTCTACATCTATTCTAGAACGGTAGTTAATTCCAAAAGACCACTCATCACTAGGAGTAATCATTGCTCCTAAAGAGAAGCCAAAAGCGTTTACGCCCTGCGCATCAATTTCTACATTAGAACGATTGCCGTCTATATCTGTAAGAGATCTAGAAAGATTACGGTTAAAGTTTACACCGCCTATGGCAAGTATTGGCCCTCCACCTATCGCTAAATCATCAAAGATTTTTACAGAAACTAAGGGTTGAACAAAAATTGCAGATAGCTCGATACTATTTACTAAATGAGATCCAGCCCAGTCAGTAGGATACTCTACCGTACTTCCATAAGGTGTATAGATGGCAAGACCAACTGCGAGACGTTCACTTACCTTATAGCTTCCATAAAGATATAATGGAGTGCCTGTAGGGCTTTCTGTCTGTGCAGACTGTCCAAACTCAGTATTTTGATATTTCACGTCAGAGAATACACCAAACCCACCCACGGCAAGATTTAATTTACTTTCCAAGTGCACGAGTCCACCCGGATTAAAAAACGCAAGTTCTGCGTTATTTACCATAGCCACACCTGTGTGACCCATAGCGAGAGAGCGTTGCCCTTGCAAGCTCACGCGGTATCCACCAGCATAAGTCACTGCACAAACTAGCAGGAGTACTAGAACACTTAATACTTTTTTCATAATTTAATTTAAGTTAAGAAATTTGTTCAATCTTCAATATTAGGAGCCCAAAAATACAATATTCTCAAAGCTTACTATTTTTTTAACACAATTTACTATGCATACATAATAAATTCTTGTTGACAATGTTATAAAAAATTTATGACTTCTTTATAAAAATCTTTGGGATTTTCGGCGTGTAACCAATGGCCTGCGTTTTTAATAGTTTTTAATTGCGCTTTCGCGAAAGCGGAAACAATCTCATCCCAATCCTCATCTGCTATATAATTAGACTTTTCTCCTCTCAAAAACAGTACTTCTTTCTCGTACTTTGCGCCTTCAGGGAGCTCTTTACCTATTTCTTCTATTCTTTCAACGAGTACTGGAAGATTCATACGCAGTCCTAGTGTACCTTTTTGTTTCCAATAGAGGTTTTTGAGCAGGAACATTCTCGTTCCCAAGTCCTTGATGTAAGCGCCTAAAAAATCATCTGCCCCTGAACGTGAAATCATCGCTTGCTCATTTTTAGAAAGCGCCCCTAGGCCCTCCAAAATCTGTTGATGATGCTGCGGATACATTTTTGGTCCTATGTCTGCAATAATGAGTTTTGCTATAACATCAGGATACATCACTGCAAATAACATAGCCACCTTACCTCCCATAGAATGGCCTATGAGATGGATGTTTTTTAGACCTTTCTCATCACAATATTTTTTCAGGTCATCGGCCATAAGCTCATAACTAAAGTCATCGCTATGAAAGCTCCTTCCGTGATTGCGCTGGTCTATTAAATGAACCTCAAATCCGTCACTTGCGAATTCTCTACCGAGCGTTTTCCAATTATCTCCCATTCCTAAAAATCCGTGGAGGATAATTAGAGGCTTCCCTTCTCCTATGATGTTAGCATATAATTGCACCTTATGCTAGTTTTTTGAGATATGAGTTAATTACTGTTTCAAAACCTAGGTATAAGGATTCTGCCATTAAGGCGTGACCTATAGAAACTTCTAATAGCTCGGGTATACTATTCTTAAAAAACTCGATATTCTTTAAGGAGAGGTCGTGACCCGCATTGATACCTAGATTAAGCTCATTAGCAAGCAGCGCACTTTCTACATAGGGCCTGATGGCTTCTTCATTTCCTACGGCATATCCTTCTGCAAACGACTCTGTGTAGAGCTCTATTCGGTCCGTCCCAGTAGCCTTTGCCCCTTCTATCATTTCCAGAACCGGATCCACAAATATAGAAGTACGTATCCCCGCAGATTTAAAATGAGCAATAACATCTGTAAGAAAATCTTTGTTTTTGAGAGTATCCCAACCTGCATTACTGGTAATGGCATCTACCGCGTCTGGAACTAAGGTAACTTGTGTAGGCTTTGTCTCCATCACTAGATCTATAAACTTCTGGATGGGGTTTCCCTCTATATTAAATTCTGTGGTCACAACCTGCGTAAGGTCCCGAGCATCTTGATAGCGTATGTGCCTCTCGTCTGGTCGAGGGTGTACGGTTATTCCCTGTGCGCCCAGAGATTCCAGATCCTTTGCAACCTTAAGCAAATCTGGCACATTACCTCCCCTAGAATTACGTAACGTGGCAATTTTATTGATATTCACACTTAGTTTTGTCATAGCAAGTACATTGGTATTGTATTTGTCACAAAAATACGAACCCACTCGTGTAAGGCGGGTAATTTTTCATTATTTTGCAATATGCCATTATCAAAATTTATCATTAACGATATCTCACCTGTCTCAGAAACTCAGAGTATAGGAGAGGTGCAGTCTATTTTTACACAGACCACGTATTCTCACATTCCCATCCATAGAGATGATGTTTATGTGGGCTGCCTTCCAGAAAATGACACACACTGTTACGACTCAAATGCACCCATAAGTGATTATTTGCACGGCTATGAGCGATTCTTTGTAAGAATTGATACTAATTGGCTCGATGTATTAGAAGCCTTTGCTCAAAACGGATGCAATCTTATGCCTGTACTCAACGAAAAAAACGAGTACGTAGGCTATTATGAATTAGAGGATGTGATGAAATTTTTTAACGACACCCCATTTTTAAGTGAGCCAGGGAGTGTGGTCATCATAGAAAAGGGCATTCAGGATTATTCCTTTAGTGAGATTAGCCAGATAGTAGAATCTAACGATGGTAAAATCTGGGGTCTTTTTATATCGAAGTTAGAAAATGATGTAGCCGAAATATCCATTAAAATAGGCAGTTCAAACTTTAATGATATTCTAGCAGCGTTTAGAAGGTATAGCTACCACATAGTTTCTTCACATCAAGAGGATACTTTTTTAGAAGATTTGAGAGAGCGCTCTCAATATCTAGAGAAATATCTGAATATCTAGTAATTATGAAAATAGGAATCTACGGTCAATTCTATCATAAAGAAGCGGGGCATTACATCCAGCAACTTCTGGATATCCTTGATAAAAGGCAGATAGAAGTTATCATTGAAAAAAACTTTTTAACTCTTATCCAAGAGAATGATCACATAGAAAAAGATTATGGCCACTTTAGCACTTTTAAAGAGCTCGATAATAGTTATGACTTATTTGTAAGCATAGGAGGGGACGGAACCATTTTAAAAACGGTCACGTATATAAGGGATTTAAATATTCCCATTATTGGGATTAATACTGGACGGTTAGGCTTTCTCGCCACAATTAAAAAATCGGCTATCAAAGAGTCTATAGATAAAATCTTAACAGGAAAATATAGAATCTCTGCGCGCAGTCTCATCCAGATTACTACAGATGGTGATGAAGAGATATTTAACGAACTAAATTTTGCCCTGAACGAGATTACCGTAAGCCGGAAGAATACAACTTCAATGATTTCTGTTGAAACGTTGCTCAATGGAGAGCCCCTTACAAATTACTGGGCAGACGGACTTATAGTCGCCACACCAACGGGATCTACTGGGTATAGTTTGAGCTGCGGAGGCCCGGTTATTGCCCCAGCGACAGAAAGTATTATACTCACTCCTATCGCCCCCCACAATCTCAACGCTAGACCACTTGTTATTCCAGATAGCACTACCATTACCCTTAAGGTCTCCGGAAGGGAAGACCAACACCTTATTTCTTTAGACTCACGTATTGCCACACTCAACAATGGCACAGAAATTACCTTAAAAAAAGCCCCATTTAAAATTAATCTCATCCATCTAGAAGGTGACAGCTTTTTAAAAACATTGAGGCACAAGCTGCTTTGGGGAGAAGATAAACGCAACTAGGCAATATTTATGTCCTCAAACGGTTTACTCTTTTGGAATGTCTTGGTATAGGTTTATATACGCTTTCGCGAAAGCGCAAAACCACCCTTCCTTTCTTAACACGGGGAATAGTAGCGACCATTTCAGAATTGTTATATTTGCAAACTTTTATAGTTATATGAGGTACTTGACGGTTTTTTTAATCGCCATTTTTTGGAATTTTTCTCTTCACGCGCAAACCTACGAGTTAGGGGGCTATGTGGGAGGTTCTAATAGTATAAGTGATGTGGGATCTACTAGTTTTATTGCTCCTTCAAAGCTTGCGCTAGGAGGTATTTTTAAATGGAATCGCAGTGTGCGCCATTCCTTTAGATTTACAGCGATTTTTACGGAGCTCGAAGGAAAAGATTCTGAAAGTGATGAATCAAGAAGACAGTCACGAGGATACTCATTTACAAACAGCATAAAAGAACTTTCATTAGGTCTAGAATATACGTTTGTAGATTTTGACCTATTTAAAGATAGAAACCCGAGCACTCCGTATTTATATACGGGATTTACATATTTTAATCACGATGAGCTATTTCTAGATGGTAACATACTTAGAAAAGATGGTTCATCTTGGGATGTTGCTATACCTATGGTTTTGGGGTATAAGCTGGCGTTTAATTCTAATATGATCATTGCTTTAGAAGCTGGAGCGAGGTATACGCTCACAGATAATCTAGATGGTAGTAACCCAGGAAATGATGGAGGGGTAAGAAGCTTTGGGAACATAAATAATGATGATTGGTATATGTTTACGGGTGTCACCGTGAGTTTTGCCTTTGGACGCAGGCCTTGTTACTGCGGATTTTAAATAACTAATGGATTTACTTTCTAACATAGATATTGATAAATTACCTAAGCACATAGCTATCATAATGGATGGTAACGGTCGCTGGGCAAAGAAACAAGGGCTTCTTAGAGCTGCTGGTCATAAAAGAGGAACGAGGGCAGTACGTGAAGTTGTAGAAGGCTGTGCTGAGCTAGGTGTTCCTCATCTCACATTATATGCCTTTTCTACAGAAAACTGGAATAGACCCAAAGCAGAAGTAGATACACTAATGAAACTTCTAGTGTCATCCCTTAAAAAAGAAATTTCAACCCTCCAAGAAAATGACGTCTCCCTAAGCACTATAGGACGTATAGATTCCCTCCCTGAGAAAGCTCAGAGAGAACTCAATGAGGTTATTGAAAAAACGAAAAATAATAAAAGACTCAAGCTCACACTAGCTCTAAGCTACGGAAGCAGAGAAGAATTGATAAAAACCGTCAAGGAAATAAGCGATAAAGTTAAAAATAACCTAATTTCGCCCGCTGAAATAGACGAGTCTTGTATAAATGAGCATCTTTACACGCGGGATTTACCTGATGTAGACCTACTTATTAGAACAAGTGGCGAACAAAGGGTGAGCAATTTCCTGTTATGGCAAATAGCTTATGCTGAGTTTTACTTTACGGAAGTATTGTGGCCAGATTTTATGAAAGAACACTTGCACGACGCGATATATAATTATCAGAAAAGAGAACGACGATTTGGAAAGACTAGTGAACAAATTAATTAAAAGCGCAATGCTTCGCAGATTACCCTTAGTATTTTTATTTTTTTCTATCATTACAATGCAGGCTCAAAGATCTCTACCCGTAGATCCTGATGTAAAATATGAGATTCGAGATATCAGTGTAACAGGTACTACTTCTTACAATGAAAATACTGTTATAGCATTTACTGGTTTGCGTGCAGGAGAGACCGTTTTTCTTCCAGGGGATAAAATAAGTGACGTTATTAAGAAATTGTGGGGATTAGAACTGTTCTCAGATATCAATTTATACGTTGTTGCTGTAGACGGTAACAAAGTAGACCTTCAACTTGATATACAGGAAGTTCCTGAACTCAATGAAGTACTTTTTAAAGGTATCAAAAAGAAAAAGGGTGCCGGATTTATAAAGGACAATGGTCTTAATAAAGGTGCTAAAGTAACTGAGAACCTACAGACTACCACTAAAAACTTCGTAGAAAACTCTTACAAAAAGAAAGGATATTATAATACTCGAGTATTTGTAAATTCTGTTCCTGCCGCAGATAGCTTACCTGGAAATAAGGTAAACTTAAGTGTCGATGTAGACAAAGGGGAGCGTGTAAAAATAACGGATATAAATTTTGAGGGCCGTGAGAAACTTAAAGAAAGTAAGTTATTAGGTGCGCTCAAGAATACAAAAGAAAAGAAGATCTGGAGAGTCTGGAAGCGATCTAAGTTTATCAAGGCAGACTACGAAGAGGACAAGGTGAACCTTATCAATAAGTATAAAGAAAATGGATATCGTGATGCTAGAATAGTTAGTGACAGCATCATTGTAAAAAGCGATAAAGAAATAGCCATTAATATAAACATAGATGAAGGAAACAGGTACTATATAGGCGAGATAGACTTTATAGGAAATACTGTTTATACCGACGAACAATTGATGATTCAATTAGGAATCTCAAAAGGCGATGTTTATAATGGTGTTCTTTTGAAAGAAAGAATTCAGGACGATTCTGACCCAGATGCAGATAACATTGCAAATCTTTACCAAAACAGTGGTTATCTTTTCTCTAACGTAAATCCTGTAGAGACGAGCGTTCAGAATGATACGATCAACTTCGAAGTTCGTATTTCTGAAGGTAAACTAGCTTACTTTAATAAAGTCACCGTTAATGGGAACGATAAAACTAAGGATAGAGTCATATACAGAGAACTTCTAACTAAGCCTGGACAGCGCTATAGTAAAGCAGCCGTCGTAGGTACTATTAGAGAACTGGGGGCACTTGGTTTCTTTGATGCACAGCAACTTACGCCAGAATTCAAAAACTTTGATCAGATAGGGGGTACTGTTGATCTTGAGTACAATGTTGTAGAGTCAGGAGCTAGCCAGATAGAACTTCAAGGAGGTTTTGGCGGTGGAGGTTTTGTAGGAACACTAGGACTTTCATTCAATAACTTCTCTATTCAGAATATTTTTAATAAAGATGCTTATCAGCCACTTCCCATGGGAGACGGTCAGAAGTTTTCTTTAAGAGCACAAGCGAGTCAGTTCTTTCAAACGTACAGCGCTTCACTTACCGACCCTTGGTTTGGTGGTAAGCAACCAGTACAGTTCTCTACATCATTCTCTCACACTATCCAATACTTATTTAACAGTAGAGCAACTAGCCAGAGAGACAGAGTTGACAGAAGCCGTCGTTTCTTAATCACAGGGGGATCTATAGGTCTAGCGAAGCGTCTCAATTGGCCAGATAGATACTTTAGACTTTCACACGCATTGAGCTTCCAGCATTTTGACCTTCAAAATTATAATACAGGGCTCTTTACCTTTGGTGATGGATCATCAGAAAACCTAGCTTATACTATAGGGCTTTCCAGAAGTAATATTTCTGGTGGACTTATCTTCCCTACCGGTGGATCTGAGTTCAACATAAGTGCAAAACTTACATTACCCTACTCCGCTTGGAACGGAACAGATTATGAAGCTCTTGCGGTAGAACGCGATGAGGCAGTGAGAGACGGAATAAGCAGCACTGGCAAGACTGTAGGTGATATAGATCAAGAACGATTTAATTGGCTCGAATACTACAAAGTAAAATTTGATGGTAAATGGTACACACCACTTGTTGGTAAATTTGTGCTGCAATCTAATATAGAATTTGGGTGGCTAGGAGCTTACAATCAGGACAGAGGTGTCCCACCTTTTGAAAGATTTTTCTTAGGAGGTGATGGTCTAGGAGGTTTTGCCCTTGATGGACGTGAGATAGTTCGTTTACGTGGATACCCTAACCAATCTGTAACTCCACTAGACAGAGGAGCCGCGACGCAGAACGTGAGTCAGGCTAATGATGGTGCAACCATCTATAATAAATTCAGCTTAGAGTTACGTTATCCTATAACATTTAGTCCACAAGCTAGTATCTATGCACTCGCATTTGCTGAAGGTGGATCTTCTTATGACAATTTTAGAGACTATAACCCGTTTCAATTGAGTAGATCTGCTGGTGCAGGAATTCGTATATTTATGCCTGCCTTTGGATTATTAGGGCTTGACTTTGGGTACGGATTTGACCCTATTCCTGGGCTTACAAGTCCTAACGGATGGGAAACGCACTTCATAATAGGACAGCAGTTTTAATTTTTGGCACGATTATTTCTAATGCAACTATAGAATTATGAAGACACATTTTTTCATCATTATTATAACCACTTTTTGTATCGGCTCGATTGCGCAAGCACAAAAGGGAGCTAGGATAGGATACATTGATATGGACTACATTCTCGAAAATGTACCAGAATATCAAGAGGCCTCAACTAGGTTAGATGAAAAGGTAAATAAATGGAAAGGTGAGATTGAGCAAAAACTCGAAGAAGTAGATGCGATGAAAAAGCAGCTCGATAACGAGCGAGCTCTTTTAACAAAAGAACTTATAGACGAGCGCAACGAAGAGATACAATTTGAAAGAGATCAAATTTTAGAATATCAACAAAAGAGATTTGGACCTGGAGGAGATCTCTCCATACAGAGAAGACAACTTGTGGAGCCGGTACAAGATCAAGTGTTTAATGCCGTACAGGATATATCGTCAAAAAAGAAATATGACTTGGTTTTTGATAAATCATCAGATTTAATGATGCTTTATACTGCAGATAGATTAGACGTAAGCGATCAAGTACTGAGAATAATAACACGTGCTGCAAAGAGAACGCAACTCGATGGGAAAAAGGATGAAAAGCTTTTTGATGAAGATGAGGCAAAAACGGTAGTGCAGGACAGAGCAACACAAGAGCGTCAAGCAGAAATTGAGGCTAAAAAATCTGAACGCGAAGAAGCACTTAGTGAAAGAGCAAGACAACGCGCAGAACTAAAAGCACAACGTGAAGAAGAATTTGCGGCAAAGAGAAAAGCCCTACTAGAAGAAAGACAGCGCAGGAAAGACTCTTTGCAGGCAGTAAGGGATGCGAGAAGTACGGATCGCTCCACCTCTGAACCAAAGATGCCAGGGGTAGTTACGGAAAAAGAGGACACAGGAATGAGTGCAAGAGAGGCCGCAATTGCAGAGCGTAAAAGAACAAAAGATAGCATACTAGCAGCGAGAAAGAGAGTGAGAGATTCAATCCTTGAAGCTAGAAAGAAAAAGGCGTCGTCTCAACCTAAAGATGGGGACAACTAAAGAATATTAAAATTTAAATATCACACTTAACTTAATTAGAATTTTTAAAATGAAACAGTTTACAAAAATAGCATTAGCAGTAGTATTAGTACTTGGAATGAGTAGCGTAGTAAATGCTCAATCTAAAATTGCACACATTAACTCACAAGCTCTTGTGGAAGCAATGCCAAGTTACAAAGCGGCTCAAACTGAAATAGAAAAACTTGAGCGTACCTATGATGCAGACATAAGCGAGATGGGTACAGAGCTACAGAAAACAATGGAGCGTTATGGACGTGAAGCTGAGCAGCAAACTGCTGAGGAAAACGGAAGACGTGCTCAAGAGGTTCAAGAAACGCAACAGAACATTCTTAAATTCCGTCAGAATGCTTACAAAAAGCTTCAAGAAAAAGAGCAGGAATTATTAAAGCCTATTATAGAAAAAGCGAGAGTAGCTATCCAAAAAGTAGCACGTGCAAAAGGATATGAGTTTGTATTAGACTCCACTCCAGGAGCTGCAGGCGTTATAATGGCAGACGGATATGATCTTATGCCAGACGCAAAAAGAGAATTAGGAGTATAATAATTTCCTCTTAAGTCAACTTATTTATCAAACTGCCCTCTCCAATGAGGGCAGTTTTTTTATGACTCTACCCCACACTTTATTTATAGATACTCTCGATGAGGAGCACCAGAGTCTGATATTTTCGACTCAACTAATATGCTAATTCCCATCACAACTTCCCGAAAAGATTCAGAACAGTCTCTATTACTACGATCGCTGGGTTACGAGGTTTTCGTTTCAATTTAGGCTGAGAAAAAGAGTATTGCTTTTGTCGTAATTTTAGTACCTTAAGTTTTAAGAAACCATCTACCGCTAGTATTCTGAATTGTCGAAAAAATAAGGATTATAAATTATGCAAGAAAATAATATCATAGGTGTTTTTGACAGCGGCGTGGGCGGCACTTCTATCTGGAAAGAAATAGTGAGCCTGATGCCTCAAGAGTCGACCATCTATCTTGCAGATAGTAAAAATGCTCCGTATGGAGATAAAAGCCCTGAAGAGATTATAGACCTCTCTGTAAAGAATACAGAAAAGCTCATTTCGTTAGGCGCAAAAATTATAGTTGTAGCCTGCAACACCGCTACCACTAACGCCATAGATATACTAAGGAAAAATTACGATATACCTTTTATAGGCATAGAACCCGCTATCAAGCCCGCAGCAATCAATTCTAAAAACAAATCGATAGGGATTCTCGCCACAAAGGGAACACTTAACAGCGCTTTATTTCATCAAACGTCTGAGAAGTACACACTGGGCATAGAAGTTATTGAGGTTATAGGAGAAGGTCTCGTACCGCTCATTGAAGCTGGCAAAACAGATAGTCCAGAGGTTAGACAACTTCTTACAACCTATTTAGAACCTATGCTGGCCGCTCAAATAGATTACCTAGTATTAGGTTGCAGTCATTACCCATATTTGATCCCTCAATTACAGGAATTACTACCAGAAAACGTGACCATCATAGACTCTGGAAGAGCGGTCGCAAAACAGACCCAAAGTATTCTGAGTTCACTTGGAAATTTGAATGCCTCGAGCAAGGTTACACACAAACTTTACTCCAATAAAAATGAAAGTGACTTGGAATCTTTTATCTCAACTTTTCGCGAAAGCATAAAAAATCCAAGTGATATTACTGTAGCACATCTTGACTTTTAGCTATTGAAAGTATCCTAATAAATTAGATTTCTGTGAAGCAGAAACCATTACTTCCTTACCTGAACTAAGGATTACACTACCACCCTTCCCCTTTTTATAGCCAGTAATCTCATTTACATTTACCAAATATGATTTGTGAATACGGGCAAAACCAAAATCTGTAAGCGCTGCTTCAAAATATTTAAGCGTTTTACTTACCAGTTTGCGCCCACCTTCTATCATAAATATCTGGGTATAGTTATCATCTGCCTGACAATAAAGTATATCACTTACCGGCAAGACCTCAAAACCATCTTGTACGGGTATGGTAATTTTTCCTTGAGTATTGAGAGCACTGGTTTTAAGGACTTTATTCTCTAATGCATTTTCTTTAGATTTTATTTCAACGACGTAGTCTACTGCTTTGATGAGCTCATCTATAGATACGGGCTTAAGTAGGTAATAAGAAGCGTGATGGTTGAGGGCATCTACCGCATAGTGATTATAAGCCGTCACAAATACGGTCTCAAAAGTACGATCCCCCACTTGCTCTAAGAGATCAAATGCATTACCGTGTGGCATCTCAACATCTAGAAAAACTAGATCTAAATCATTATTACGGATAAGTGTAAGTGCTTCATCTACACTAGAGGCTTCCCCCACTATAGTCACCTTAGGACAATATTTTGCAACATAATTACGTAAGATCTCTCTACTGGTCTCCTCGTCTTCTACAAGAATGGCTTTTAGTAACATATTATACTTTTTTTAAGATGAGCGCAACGCGTGTGCCCTCTCCGTTAAGTTCTACATCATCTATAGTTACCGCTAGGCGGTCGCTATACATCTCATTGAGAATGGCTATTCTTTTCTTGATATTTCCCATTCCTTTAGATTTTTGCTTCTTTTGGTTCTCTGTTTTAAGAGCCCGGCTACGCGTTCGTCCTACACCATCATCAGTCACGGTAACTATTGCCGTGTTTTTATCTATCTGACCAAAATGAATCTTGAGCATACCCTTGACCTCCTTATAACGCAAGCCGTGCCAAACTGCATTCTCAACATAGGGCTGTAAGAGCATTGGAGGGATCATAAAAGCGTCTGTGTCTAAGTTTTCATCTACAGTCACCTCATAATCAAACTTATCCTTGAACCTAAAATGCTCAAGCATCACGTATTTTTCTATCAATCCTATTTCATTAGAAAGGGGTATAAAATCTTCTTCACTATTTTCTAGGACTGCTCGCATCAAAATAGAAAAATCTGAAAGGTATCTATTTGCGGTACGCTCATCGCTAGTGGCAATAAAACTATTTACAGAGTTTAAGGCATTAAATATAAAATGCGGATTCATCTGAGAGCGAAGGCTTTTTAGAGCCAGAAGATTATTTGCGTACTTCTGCTGTTTTGAACTTCTGTACATTGAGAATGCAGTAAGTAGCAACAATGCAGTAACAATGGCCAGTGAGCCTATAATAATCTTTTGTCTAGTGTCCCGAGCTTTTACAAGCTCATATCTACTCTCGTTAAGCGCTCTGTCTTTTTCTAGACTCGTGATGCGATTTTGCTTTTCAGCGATTTCTTTACCAAAGCGTGTGGCTTGTGAGATTTCTTGTTCTTTCCTGCTATAGCTCAGATCTATCACTTCTTTATATTTCTCGTAGCTCTCTGTCGCTTTTTTATAATCTCCCTTGTTTCTATAGAGTTCAGATAATCGAAGGCGCGCGTCCTTTTCTACGATGAGGTCTTCTTTACTCGTGGCTTCGTCTATACTTTTTTCAAAAAACGGTATGGCTTCGTCATACTTTTGCTGAGCAGCATAGGCTCTTCCTATTTTATAGTTCTGTTTTTGTGGGGTAATTGCATCGTCATTAGGTATTGAGTCAAATTGTACATCACTTAAATCTTGCAAAGCAGCTTTACGAAGATTGATCTCCTCATCATAGGATTTATTCTTACTGTAAAAATCGGCGACCTTCGTTTTTGCTCTCACAGCAGTTTCTGATGCTTCTTTATCTGTAAGTTTTAAGGCTTTATCATAATAGGTTATTGCTTCTTTTTGCTCACCTTGAGTATCATACACTTCGGCTATTTTAGTGTTAATTCTCGCTTGCTCAATCGGTGCTCTGCTAGAAGACACACTCTCTGTAACTGCATTATAATTTTGGATAGAGTTGCGATATTCTCCCGTTGCTGCATACGCGTCTCCAAGACCCTCGTTTATAGTGAGCTTTTGAGTATTTGTAAGGCGCTTTCGCGAAAGCGTATTGTACAGACCAATACTCTCCTGATAACTTTTATTTAAAAAGTAGGTTCTAGCCAAAGCGATCTCCCGCTCAATAGTAGACTCATTTTTTATGCTCTGTTTGTAATTAGAAATTGCAAGATCGTATTGTTTTAGATGCGCGTAGATTTGAGCGAGTACCTCAAAACTCTCTGCTCTTTCTGCAACGGTAATATCTTCTTTTGCCAAGGCCTTTGCTACATAATCTATCGCGGCAGACCCGTCCCTTTTATAAATCTGTCTCGCTTGTGAGAGTAGGACATTAAATGAGGTTTCTCTTGTTTTTTTCTCTTTCTTAACATCTGCCTCTTCCTTAAGGGGCTGGATTTCTACCCGTATACGCTGTCTATCTTTTATAGTATAAAACACCGGATCAAAACCATCACCCCTGATGACTAGCTCATCTCCCACTCGAGCTCTAATAGTAAATTCCCCGTCAAGACCTGTTGTCGTGTAACCACCACCTGTAATTTCAACATTTACCCTATATACAGGTTGCATTGTTTCCGTATCTAAAACACTCCCCCTCAATGTAAACTGTGGACTACTGCTCCTGCTTACGGCTTCCTGCTGCGCATCTAGATGTATCCCTATAAATAGAAGGACCATTAAACAAGCGTATTTTATAAATTTTTCTTTCATCTGGCTCAAACTTAGTACAAAAAAATGCGATCAAAAAATGACTATTGCCGCATTATAGCTGTAAAGCATTGTTTTGATCTGTCTTTTGACCACTTGCCTAAATTAGTGTCACCGTTTACTCATCTATATGGAGCGTTAACTCATTTAAGGTATTCCACGCTATGCTATCGCGCTACATTTACTTCATATTCATCATCTAAATCAAAAATTATGAAGACTCTCAAATTATGTATTCTAGCTCTTTTTACTGGCTTAGTTCTTAATGCAACTGCATCTGGTGATGCCGAAGATAGTTTCGCGAAAGCGGGAAAAGATACCTCTCCACAAATAAAAGTTGCATTGCTTCTGGATACTTCAAACAGTATGGATGGCCTTATAGACCAGGCAAAAGCTCAGTTATGGGAATTAGTAAACGAGCTTTCTTATGCAACATGTGGAAATGAGGTAAAACCCTCGTTACAAATTGCGCTCTATGAGTATGGCAATGATGATCTTAACGCTCGAGAAGGCTATATACGTCAAGTGAATGGTCTCAGTGACGATCTAGATGAGATCTCCCAAAACCTTTTTAAACTATCCACTAATGGCGGTAATGAGTATTGTGGGCAGGTAATTATGACCTCTCTTAACCAACTAGACTGGGGAGAAGGTGCAAATGACCTTAATCTCATCTTTATTGCTGGCAACGAACCCTTCGATCAAGGCCCAACTAAGTATCAAGATGCCGCAAGTGCAGCTTGTGGGAAAGATGTAACTATCAATACCATCTTTTGTGGGGATTACAATCAAGGAGCGGCTACCCACTGGAAGGATGGTGCCCATTTAACAAAAGGAGATTATATAGCTATCAATAGCGATCGCGCTACAGTACACATTCCCTCTCCTTATGATGACAAAATACTTAGTAAAAACAAAGCACTAAATGAGACCTATGTTACCTATGGGAAACTGGGGGAATCAAAAATGCAATTACAATCTGTACAGGACAGTAATGCGGCATCCTACGGTGAGGCAAATGCAGTAAAGCGTGCCCTAAGTAAAAGTTCTCACTTCTATAAAAACAGCAGTTGGGACCTTGTAGATGCAGAAGCAGCAGAAAACTTTTCTTATGATGATCTAAAAGAAGAAGACCTGCCTCAAGCACTAAAAGGAAAGACATCCAAAGAAATTGAATCTTATGTTGAGCAAAAGCGCAAGGAACGTACAACTATCCAAAAAGAAATAGCAGCCCTCAACGAGCAGCGTAAAAAATATGTCGCTACAAAAACAAACGAGACCGATAATGAACTGCGCAATGCAATGCTAGAGGCCATAAAAAAACAAGGGAAAAATAAAGACTATAAATGGAATTAAGCGTAAAGATTTAAATTTCGCTATTATATGTTTGGTTGGTTTGATAAACGTCTACATACGTAGGCGTTTTCAATTTTAAGGTTTTCTTAACGTCTAGATTTTCTTTGTAGGCGTAAAACCACTAAGTAATAACTAAAACATATATATGACTTTTACTAAAATTTCAAAAATAACAGCTATCGTAGCAATCTCTGCTGGGATGCTAACATCTTGTGTTTCAAAAAGAAAGTACACAGACCTACAATCTGAATATGACAACACAAAGGTAACACTGACTAAAACTCAAGTAGAAAAAGAAGAAATAGAAGCAAAATATGCTGCTATTCAAAACCGTGTGGATTCTTACAATGAGAAAATAAATTCTCTAAAAAGTGAAAATAATGACCTTGTCACTATTAATGAAAGTAAATATGATATAGAGGGCGGTGTATTGATATCCCCAGCGACAAGAGCAAAATTGAACGAAGCGCTTCAAAACGCAGATCCTGCAAAACTGGCACAAGCAAAGACTCTTAAAGACTCAATGAATCTTGCCGTATCCAGCAAGCTCAAAAGAAACCTAGACAGCGATATTACTGATGCTGCTGGAAATGACGATATCTCCATAGACATAGACGACACTGTAGTAATGATATCTATATCAGATAAAATGTTATACCGTAGTGGCAGCTATAGAATTAGCAAAGAAGCAGATGAGCTTTTACAGCGCATCGCTACGGTTGTAAACTCAGAGCCTGCAATAGAAGTAATGGTAGAAGGTCATACAGATAATCGCACTGTAAAGCCAGGATCTTATCTAGAAGACAACTGGGATCTTAGTGTACGTAGAGCAACCTCTATAGTGCGTGAACTTCAAAACACTTACAATGTAGACCCTGCTAAACTTATCGCCTCAGGACGTAGTAGTTATAATCCATTAGTGCCAAATGAAGACAAGGATTCTATGGCAAAAAACAGAAGAACTAGAATTCTAATCTTACCGAACTTAGATAAATTTCTATCTCTTATGGCATCAAACGATTAATTCATAATCTTGGTCAACTAAAAATCCCTCACTTTTTCAAAGTGAGGGATTTTTAGTTAATACTCTGTTGTCTAGTTTATAGCAGGACAGTTACAATCGTAAGGATCTTTATTTTCTCCTAGATTTATACCCAAGGTCACCTGATGGAAGCCTCCATTGACTAAGACCACAGAATTACTCTGGTAAGAATAGGTATAACCAAACATAAACCTATCGTAAGTTCCTCCTACAAAAGGAGAGATATATTGAAGTTTCTGGATATCCACGGTTTCTCCATTAGGTGTAAATTCGGCACCATCTAGGCTTCTTCTATAAGAAAGACCACCCCATAACCTACCCCAATCTGTTTTGTAAAAAGCCTTTGCATTAAAATCAAAAGTTGCTTCGCTGGTGCGCTCTGTAGCTTGAAACATAATAGAAGGTTCAAAACTCCAGTCTGTATAAAGAGGTGAGATGGCATACGCTAGAGAAGTGATATAACGTCGCTGATTATTAGGTTCAAAATCTTCACTAAAAATATCTCTCTTTACAGGAATAGCATTTTTTACGGTAAAGTGAGCAGAGAAGTCTAAGAAGTTATAAGACATCCCAAAATCTACATTTAAGTAAGAATCGTTTTGCTCAATACCAGAAATTACAGGATCAAAATCTGTAAGATCAAAGTTGGTCTCATCCAGTTTACCTTGAAGAACACCTAAGCTTATCCCAAAAGAAAGTTGGTTGAGGTCTACATAGTTCCGTGAGAGTAGCAAGTGATAAGCAAAAGTTGCATAGGCACCTTGCTGTGAGAAATAACCATTTTTATCGTTAAAAAGGATTCCTCCTACTCCTATTTGCTCACCTACTCTGCCGTTTACACTCACAGTCTGTAAGGCAGGTGCGTCTTGCACTCCGGCCCATTGTGTACGAGCAGTACCACGTACTTTACCCACTTGTGATGCGCCAGCCATAGAAGGGTGGAGCAGGTACAGATTATCTTGTAAGTAATCTAAATACACTGGAATTCCCTCTTGCGCTAACGCAAACTGGGCAAAAAACAAAGCTATTAGAAAGTAGGATTTCTTCAGATTCATTGGATTTTCATTTTCTATACAACACGTGAATAGGTCACATATTGCCTTAAGACAACGTAAACACATACATAAATGGTGATTTTCCGCTGTTTTAATTAATTCAATAGCTACCAAATATATGACATTTTACACTACTTGTTAAAGTTTTAACAGGTAATGGACGCCTTTCATAGTTGCCCCTTAGCATAAATGAAAGAACTTCAGAAATAGGGCCGCTATTTGGGTTGTAGTAGGCTTTCGCCAAAATTTTATTTATTCAAAGAATATATACCATTTAAGATATTCAAAACGCTAGCTAGCGTCCTAAATGCCGAACCCATTTATTACCTTTACAAAAAAATTAATATGCCTAAGTATAGCATCTCCGTAGAAGGAACTTCTAACGCAGCGATAAAGAAATTTCAAGCAGATCAATTTCTTGTAAATCATAATAGTTATGAGTTTAAAAACATAGATGAAGCTGCAAATTCACCTCTTGCACAGCAATTATTCTATCTACCGTTTGTAAAGACAGTGTATATCGCTCAAAACTTTGTTGCCATTGAAAAATATAACATCGTTGAGTGGATCGATATTCAGGAGGAAGTTGCAAAGCAGATAGAGGATTTTCTCAATGACAACGGCTTGGTTATTATTGAAGATGTGGCTGCAAAAAAGATTCCAGTTACCGTTTATGCTGAGTCTACACCGAATCCATCTACCCTAAAATTTGTTGCAAATAAAAAACTCGTAACACAGTCATTTGAGTTTAAAAGCATAGATGATACTAAAAATGCTCCAATGGCTCAGGCTCTCTTTGCATTTCCATATGTAAAGGAAGTTTTTTTCGATGAAAATTACATTTCTGTTCAGAAATATGATATCGCAGAGTGGGACGACGTTGTTACACAAACGAGAGAGTTCATACGCGACTACATACAAGATGGAAAAGAGATCGTAAACGCCGAACAACTCAAAACACCACAACAAGCAGAAGCTATTGCTGAAGAAAAATTTGAATCCCTAGATGATATTTCTAAAGAGATTGTTAACATCATCGAAGAGTACGTTAAGCCAGCTGTGGCCAGTGACGGAGGCAATATAGTCTTTAAACACTATGATGAAAAGACTAAAAATGTTTCTGTAATTCTCCAGGGAGCTTGTAGTGGTTGCCCGTCTTCTACCTTTACCCTTAAAAACGGAATAGAAAATATGCTTAAGCAGATGCTTCCTGGCAAGATCAATATGGTTGAGGCCATTAATGGGTAGCGCTTATCTAGCTTATTTTACACCTCATCTATTAAGGTTTTATCCTTTTCTTAACGTGCACACTCTTACTTAATTAAGCGATTATCTGTATCTTCAAGGTGAAAATAATGTTAACCTTAAAAATAAAACCAATGGCAGTATTAAAAGTAATAGAAGTGCTAGCGAGTAGTAAAAATAGCTGGGAAGATGCAGCAAAAAATGCACTAGAGCACGCAAGTAAATCTGTAAAAAATATTAAATCACTCTACGTAAACGAGCAAAACGCTGTGGTAGGGGACGACGGGAAAATCAAAGAATATCGTATGAATTGTAAAATAACTTTTGAAGTTAATTAAGTAAGCGATTATAAAAGTTAATGAGAGCCCTGCCTATAAACAGGGCTCTCATCATTTATATTTTTCTGAGTCAGTACTGTATTTCATATACGTATAACCCCATCTTAAAATCTTTAAGAAAAAGAATATTCTCAATGCAACAAGATTACACTAACGATCTAATTAACGAGACAAGCCCCTATTTACTGCAACACGCTCATAATCCAGTAAATTGGAACGCTTGGAATGAAGAAAGTCGCTCGCTCGCTAGTAGGGAAGATAAACTCATTCTAATAAGTATAGGGTACAGTTCCTGTCACTGGTGCCACGTTATGGAACACGAGAGTTTTGAAGATGAGACCGTGGCAAAGGTTATGAATGAGCACTATATAAACATAAAAGTAGACAGAGAGGAGCGTCCAGATGTAGATAATGTTTATATGAGTGCTGTGCAGCTCATCACCGGACAAGGGGGGTGGCCACTTAATGTGATAGCACTTCCAGATGGCAGACCTGTATGGGGAGGTACTTACTTTCCCAAAGATGCTTGGATAAATGCACTCACTCAAATTGCAGATCTTTACACAAAAGAGCCGAACAAAGTGATTGAATATGCGCAGAAGCTAAGCCAAGGGCTCAATGAGTCTGCCATCATAACTCCAAATTCTGATGCAGAAAATTTCAAACAAGAAACTATAAATAGCGCCATTGCACAATGGTCGCGCCACTGGGATACACGTAAAGGTGGGTTGAATAGAGCCCCTAAATTTATGATGCCCACTAATTATCATTTTCTACTGCGCTATGCCCAGCAGACAGAAGATGTTGAGTTAATGGAGTACGTAAATACTACTTTAGAGCAGATGGCTTATGGGGGGATTAAAGATCACATTGGGGGCGGTTTTGCCCGATATAGCGTAGATGACAAATGGCATATCCCCCATTTTGAAAAAATGCTCTATGATAACGGGCAGCTGGTGAGCCTATATTCCGATGCATATATAGCTACAAAAAATCCCCTTTATAAAGAGACGGTCATAAAGACATTAGATTTTGTCTCTAGAGAAATGACTACTCCAGAAGGCGGTTTTTATAGCGCATTAGATGCAGACAGCCTTACTAAAGAAGGAAAACTAGAAGAGGGTGCTTATTATGTCTGGACAAAAGATGAACTCAAAAATCTCCTCGATAAAGACCTTGCGCTATTTGAAGATTACTACAACGTAAATGAATATGGCTATTGGGAAAACGGAAACTATGTTTTGATCCGCAATCAGAGTGATGAAGCATTTATTGAGAAGCATCATCTTTCTCAAAAAGAACTCGACGAAAAGAAGCAAATGTGGGGAGAGGTATTAGTACGCTTTCGCGAAAGCACTAAAAAAAGACCCCGCTTAGATGATAAAATCCTCACCTCTTGGAATGCACTGATGACCAAAGGATATATAGATGCCTACAGAGCTTTTAAAAATCCTTCCTACTTAAATACAGCTCTTAAAAACGCAGAATTCATTGTCAAAAATGCAATGAGAAGTGACAATGGCCTCAACAGAACCTATAAAAATGGCAAAAGCACTATAAACGCCTATCTTGAAGATTATGCTGCTACCATAGAGGCTTTTATCGCACTCTTTCAAGTGACTGGAGACGCTATGTGGTTAACGACATCAAAGCTCCTTACCGATTATACCGTTGATCATTTCCAAAATCCAGAAAACAAAATGTTCTATTTTACCTCTGATCAAGATCCTAGTCTTGCAACCAGAACCATAGAATATACAGATAATGTAATTCCTGCCTCAAATTCTAAAATGGCAAAAAACATCTTCTATTTATCTCGTTACTTTTCTTATAAGACCTACCTAGACACTGCCAGAGCGATGCTTCACAACGTACAGGAAGAGTTTGAAAGAAGTCCGAGTAGCTTTTCTAACTGGCTAGATCTTATGGCAAATCTCACAATGCCTTTTTATGAAATAGTAATAGTGGGTTCCAATGCAGATGATGTACGCAAAGAATTTGAAAACTTCTATATGCCCAACATTTTAATTGCAGTTTCTCTTTCTGAAAGTGAGATTCCTATTTTTAAGGGGAGGTATATTGAAAATAAAACGCTTATTTATGTTTGTGTAAATAGTACTTGCAAACTGCCGGTAAGTACCGTTTCTGAAGCATTGGAACTACTAGAAAATTAACAGAATTTTAGCCTGTATAATTGTGGGGATTAAAATCATCTTAACACTTTTGCAAAAAATCATACAATGCAAGACATTAATCAATATCAAGAACATATAGATGAAGCAGTAAAGTGGATATGGGATTTTATTCCAGGTTTTATAAGCGCGCTGTTATTACTTTTTATAGGTCTCTGGATTATAAGAATTATAAAACGTGTTGTTTCAAAATTCTTTCAGAAAAAGGATTATGAACCTACCCTCGAAAAATTTATTGCAGATCTTATAAACTGGACGCTCAAGATTATATTATTTGTCTTAGTTATAACCCAAATAGGAGTACAAACTACATCGCTTGTTGCAATAATAGGTGCCGCTGGTTTAGCAATTGGGCTTGCTTTACAAGGCTCACTAGCAAATTTTGCTGGCGGGGTTCTTATATTACTACTCAAACCTTTTAGAGTAGGTGATTTTATAAAGGCTCAGGGGCAAGAAGGAACGGTTAAAGAAATCTCTATTTTTCAAACGAAGCTTACTACTTTCGGAAATCAGCTAGCTATAATTCCGAACGGGAAGTTATCTAACGAGACGATCGTAAACTTCACCTCAGAAGGTATCAGGAAGGAAGCTCTAACTTGGGGAATCTCTTATGATGATGATATAAAACTGGCTAAAGAGATATTGCTCAACCTTACTAATGAGCAAGATGCTGTATTACAGGATGAGGGTAAAGCACCTATGATTATTCTAGGCGAGCTAGGAGATAGTAGTGTAAACTTATCGCTAAGATACTGGTCTAAAAACGAAGATTTCTGGGCCCTTAGATGGCATATCCTTGAGGAAGGTAAAGCGCGACTAGAAGCTGCAGGAATTACCATTCCTTTCCCGCAAAGAGATGTACACATGTATCCTACAGAAACCAAATAAGGAGCATCCTCAAAAATAAAAAAATCCACTTCGTTGTTTACAGGAGTGGATTTTTTTTAACTATGGAGCCTATAAATACTTATTTTTTAGGCTTTCCAGCTATAAAATCTTTTAAATAGTAAGGCTCAAAATAGGCTACATCTTCAAAGTCAGAATGGGTATACTTTTCTGAAGCTATAACGCACATCTCTGTTGCAGATGGTAACGTTTCCGTTATGTATCTGGCATTAGGATGCGTACAGATCTCCTTAAATTTTAAAACACCATTTCCTATGAAGTGGGTAATCCCATTCTCTAAGTATTTAGCAAAGGAAGCCTCTTCAAGTATCTGAGCTTGTGTATCCCTTATTTGATTGTACGCGCTATCAAAAACGGCGCTGTACACTTCCATTCTCCGTGCATCTAGCATAGGGATTATGTATTCATCTTTATTTATGGTACGCTTTCGCGAAAGCGAACGAAGCGTGGCAACGCTTATAAGTGGTATGTCCAAGGCAAAGCACAATCCTTTTGCCGCAGAAACCCCTATTCTAAGTCCTGTATAGCTCCCCGGACCTTTGCTTATTGCAATAGCATCAAGATCTTGTTTTGAAATTTTGGCGAAAGCCAATACATCCTCAATGTAGGTATGAAGGCGCTCAGCGTGGGAATACTCTTTACTATTGTCCTCTTTTAAGGAAACCTGCTTTCCATTAATAGACAAAGCCACCGAACAATTTGTGGTGGCTGTCTCAATACATAATATTGTGCTCACGGTCTAGTCTTCATTTTTAGAATCCTCGTTCTTGAGTTCTACTTTATCCCCAGATTTTAGGGATTTAGTCACTAAACTATAAGGACCTGTTATAATCATATCATCTTCCTCAAGACCCGATAAAATTTCAATGGTAGAATCATCCTGTATTCCGGTGGTTACGACCCTCAGTTTTGCTTCATCTCCTTTCTTAACAAACACACATTCAAACTTCTTAGCATCTAGCCCTAAGTCTTCTTTTGGCGTGTTGGTTTTAGTAGAACTCGTGTCGGTCTTTATCACTATCGCGCTTATAGGAGCAGCGAGTACATCGATACGTTTTTTTGTGATGATATCTACCGTAGCTGTCATACCCGGTCTAAAAGGAGAGTAACTCGCTTTCTTTCCTTCCAAAAGATCTTTATAGGAACTCTCGAGAATACGCACTTTTACTTTAAAATTAGTTACCTGATCTGCCGTTAACGTACTTTCTGCAGAGTTTGCAATCTCAGTTACGATTCCAGAAAATTTCTTTTTTAGATAAGCATCTACCTCAACTACGGTAGAGTCCCCTACAGCAATTTTTACAATATCATTCTCATTTACATCTACCTCAACCTCCATATTAGTAAGGTTTGCGACACGTACGATCTCTGTACCCGCCATTTGAGCGGTTCCTACCACTCGCTCCCCTAATTCTACATTGAGTTTAGAAATAGTACCATCACGAGGTGCAAATATGGAGGTGCGTCCTAGATTATCTGATGCTTGCTTTACCTGAGCAGCTACGCTCTGTACGTTAAAATATGCACTCTGTCTATTGGCTTGGGAAATTTCTAAATCTGATTGAGCTCTCTCAAAATCTGCTTTAGAAATTACTCCCTTTTCATAAAGTGGCTTTGTACGGTTAAATGTAAGTTGTGCCTGATTAAGGCTTGCTTCTGCTTGTGAAAGGCCGGCACGACTATTTTGTAATGCAGCCTGCGCTTGACTTACAGCCGCCTGTACTAAATCTGGATTGATCTTAACTAAAAGATCCCCTTGCTTTACATCCTGACCTTCTTTTATAGGAAGTTCTATAATTTCTCCAGAAACCTCAGAAGATAGTTTTACCTCCACCTCTGGTTGTATTTTTCCAGTGGCAGCAACGGTTTCTATTATGGTCTTACGCTCTAATTTTTCTACCTCAACAGCTTTAAAATTACCCGTTTTGCCAAATGCCCCAGACTTTTTTCCCACTACGAGTCCTATGACTACCACTGCAGCTATAGAAAAAATGATAATAAGTGTTTTTTTACTCATTTGGTTAGAATTTAAGTTCGGTCGCAGGTACTCCAAAATAGAGTTCTAATACCTTAATGCGGAAAATATAATCATATTTAGATCGCGCCAGTTCTATCTGTGCGTTATCGTATCTCAATTTACTCTGACTAAAATCAAAAGCATTGGTGAGTCCTACGTCATATCTATCTTTTGCATACTCATAAGCAAGCTCTTGGGATTCTACAGCTACTTGAGCTGCCAGATAGCTTTCTCTCGCTGCCTTAGCATCTGTATAGGCTTGGTAAACGGCACTACGCAAATTCTGTTCAGCGAGTTCCTTTTGGAACTCTGCTCGCCTTACACTTACCTCACTCCTTTTTACTTGGTTTCTAACACTAAATCCATTAAAAATAGGAACTCTCAACTGAACCCCGTATGAGATACCATCATTGAGATATAATTGCTCTACAAATGGGAGAGGACCCAATTCTGTAGCTCCTATAATATTAGGGCTAAGACCACTTATGATGGCTCCCGTATCTGTGTCAATACCAATAGGTCTGCCGTTATCAACAAATGGGTTGTCTGGATCTATCTGCGTGTCAAAACCTCTAGGTCTATTAGACTCTCGAGTATTATAATTAAAAAATCCGTCTAGTGTAGGATAATAATCAGTTTTACTTATTGCTAAATCCTTTAGAGCAATCTGCTCTTGTTGCTCGGCAATCTTAATATCATAACGTGTATCCTTCGCAGTTTCTATAAGAACTTCTACTTGCGTATCTAAGATACCTTCACCACTCACTTGATAATCTGCTTCTGCAATATTAAAGTTTTGAAAATCTTCTATATTGAGTAATTGTGCGAGGTTCACTAACGCAATGTTTATTGCATTTTCACCTGCAACAATGCGCTGTAGCTCAGTCGCATTTGTAGCTCTTATCTCCAGCAAGTCTCCTCGTGGTAAGACACCGCCATCTACAAGTTCTTGGGTTCTTTCTATTTGCTCTTGGGTTACTTCGTTTTGAGAAACAATAACTTTTAGGCTCTCTTTTGCGAGTAATACTTGAAGATAGGATACCGCAACATTTAAGGCTACATCATCTTTTAGCTTAGCAATATTATAATCTGCAGCTATCTTTGAAAGCTCTGCCCTATCTAATAATTTGTGATTCCTAAAACCATCTATAATCCTAACTCCTGCTGTCACCCCAAAAGAAGAGTTACGGGTTTGCTGACTTTCGAGTACTCCAGTCAATACGTTTTGAGTAAGACCAGTTTGCCAGCTGTTACCCGCATTGGCATTGAGGTTAGGTAGGAAATTCCCTATAGCCGCTTGACGGTCAATATCTGCAGATTCTAGATCCAGTTCTGTTTGCTGGATCGTAATGTTATTATCTATTGCATACTGTACGCACTCTTGTAAGGTCCACTTCTGCTGCTGGGCAAAAGTTGTAAATGTGAGTATTACAGTAAAACAAAAAAGAATTGTTTTTTTCATAATCTTGGTTGATATTCAATATGACTATTGAAGTGAATATATGTTACAAAAATGGGGGAGGATTTTTAAAATTTTCGCGAAAGCGGAGGGAGAACTAATCGTTATCCGCGCCCTCCAAAGCCTTCAGGAGCCTTGATTTGATTCCAAACTTTAATCTCATCGTCTGCGGTTATACCGCTCAAAACCTGTACGTAGATTCCATTACTAACGCCTAGGGTGATGTCTCGACGCTCAAACTGTTGGTCCCCCACGGCAACCTCCACAAACGGCGATTTCGTTTTAGGATCATACTGAACGAGCGCTTCTTTGATAGCAAGCACATTTTCTGCCTTCTCAAGAATAATACTGGCGTTTGCACTCAAACCAGCGCGTATAAATGTCGTAGAGTCTGTTTGTTTTAAAGTTCCCTTAATCTCAAACTGAATAGCTCCGTTTTCGGCTACACCTTTGGGTGCGATGTAATCTAGCGTAGCATCGAAGGTTTTATTTTCTATGGCTCCTACAGTAATCTCTAAGGGTAGATTTTCTTTAATCTTACCCACTTCACTCTCATCTACTTTGCCTTCAAAAATCATTTTATCTACGTCTGCAAGTGTGGCTACCGTCGTACCGTCATTGAAGTTATTTGCTTCAATTACCTGATTTCCGGTTTTTACAGGAACGTCTAGGATCATACCTGTGATTGTAGATCTTATTTGCGTAGTGGCAGCATTTCCCAGACCGCTAGTGGTACCTGTTTTTATGATATCATAATTTTGCGCTGCGCTGGTAAGATTTACCTGCTCCTGCTTTACTCTTTGCTCTGCCTGATTGTATGAATTTTTAATACCATCAAAGTCGTTTGCAGAAATCACTCCTCTTTCAAAAAGAGCTTTCTGCCTGTCATAAATACTTTTTTGGTTTGCAAGGGCAAGTTTTGCAGTCTCTACAGACGTACGAGCCCCAGATATATTGTTCTTTGCATTAGTGAGGGAACTGGCATTAGGGACCACCTCTATCTGAGCGATAAGGTCTCCCGCTTTGATCTGATCTCCAGCCTCCACATAAATCTCCTTAATGATACCCGAGATATTTGGCTTGATCAATACCTCTTCTTTGGGAACTATGCTTCCTGTAGCCACGGTTTTTTTGACGATCGTTTGTGTGCTTGCCTTTTCCGTTTGATACACTACAGGATCTTGTTTATCCTTAGTGTATATGTACCATATTCCTACCACAAATAGGACAAAAATAATGATGAGTGTAATGACGGTTCCTGTGCGTTTCATTCTTAATTTATTGATTGATTGTTGATTATTCTATTCGTAAAGCATCTACCGGCTTCATCTGTGTGGCTCGGCTTGCTGGGATGAATCCTGCTAATAATCCTGAAATTATAAGTATTGCTAAGGCTATAAATATGACGTTTATATTTACAGATGGATTTGCAAAATTATCTACCTTCCCTACTTGATCCAGTGCATAATTCATTATCCAAATAAATCCTGCGGCCGTTGCAATTCCGGCCATTCCAGAGATTATAGTAAGCACCAATGATTCTTGTAAAATTTGTGATTTGATTTCCCAAGGGGTAGCTCCTAAAGCTCTGCGAACCCCAATTTCTTTGGTGCGCTCCTTTACTACTATGAGCATTATATTTGAAATTCCGATCACCCCAGACATAAGAACGAGGGCTCCTACAAAGTAACCTACAAAGGTAAGTATGGCAAATAGACCCATCACACGGCCAAATTCTTCGGCCAAGTCAAAATGCCCAATTGCTCTCTGATCATCAGGATGTATGGTGCGTTGCTCTCTCATAATAGCAAATACACGTTCTTTTACATCGGTTATTTTGGTCCCATCCTCTGCTGTTATTGCCATCCAGCCTACATCCTCACCTCTGTTAAAAGCCTGTGAGAATGTTGTAAAAGGAACAAAAATGGTATTTGCTTCTTCCTCAGCATCTCCTCCACTCTTGGGATTTCTGAACGTACCTACTACGAGAAAATTGACCCCATTTACTTTTATATACGTATTAAGGGGCTCTTCTCCTCTATCGTAGAGACCTTTTACTACGTCTTCACCGATCACACAGACCTTACGCTTTTCATTTATATCTGAGTAACTTATAAAGCGACCTGCGGTAATATCTAGTGGTTGTTGTTTGATAAATTCTGGATAATCGCCGTAGATACTAAAAGCTCCAGTTTTTTCATTTCGGGTAACGTTGTTTGCCCCGTTGTACCCACCAAGTTGATTTCTGGGGGAGATATATTTAAGTTCTGGAACTTTATCCCTGAGCACCTCCACGTCTTCTCTTTTAAAGGTAAATCTTCTCCCCTTGGGAAGACCTTTATACGACATTGATGTGCCCTGTGACCACATAAACATAGAGTTAGTAGCAAAGTCACCAAAGTCTGCAGAAACTCCGTTTTTAAGTCCGTTAGTAAGTGCCAATAAAAGAACAAGAATAAGAATCCCCCAAAAAACACCAAAAGCAGTGAGCAACGTTCTGAAACGGTTTGCATTCAGTGCCTCTAATATCTCATTCCAACGGTCTTTGCTGAACATAATTTCTTCTAATTATTCTTTATTATTTTTTTGCTTTCGCGAAAGCGGTAGTTCCGATATTATTTTTAATCGTTTGCGGCGTATTGAAATCACTTAATTACCTTAATTTTTTTACTTTCGTTAATTTCGATACAATTTCGACTCGCTTGCAGCGCTTTGAAATCACTCATCCCTTAGTGCCTCAATAGGTCTTATGTTTGCCGCTCGTCTTGCAGGAATATAGCCTGCAATGGCACCCGCTACTATTAATATAATCACCGTGCTTATTGCTGTTGTAAAGTCTACTTGAGGGAATTTTATGAAGTCACTGTCTATTTGCGGCCCTACCAGCTCTAACAAACCTACGCCAAAAAACAGCCCCAGAAATCCTGCAATAGCAGTAATAAAAATAGATTCTTGTAAAATCATCCCAATAATAGAATTGGGCAAAGCGCCAAGGGCTTTACGTATTCCTATTTCCTTTGTGCGTTCTTTTACAATAATGAGCATTATATTACTCACTCCTACGACTCCGGCTATGATAGTTCCTATGCCTACAAACCAAAACACCATACGGATGGTGTCTATTAGACTATAAATTTTCTGAGCTTCTTCCAGATTATATCTTACACGCACGGCGCTTCTGTCATCTGGAGAGATCTGATATCTCGCTTTTATCTCATCTTCTATACCTTGACTTACAGCGGCAGATAAAGCTACTGCCTCGTCAAAATTATCTCCCATTTTTATAGTATAAGCTAGGGATCTAAGATTATCACCCGCATTAAAAACACGCTGTGCTGTGCTAAGGGGTATAAAAATTCGTGTTTCTTCCCTTTCACCCCCAGGATCAGTAAATACTCCAGCTACCAAAAAGTTAATCCCCATAATCTGGATAGTGTTTCCTACAGCTGGCTGGGATTTGAAAAGATCATTTTTTACTTTCTGACCTATGATCGCCACTTTTACACCTTCTTCCTCATCCTTTTGAGTTAGGAATCTCCCTTCGGAGAGACCAGCATTTTCTATAAACTGTTGTCCGTAGTTTGCACCTTCTATTCTATAATTACCAGACTCATTTCCGTAATTTACTTGTCCTCCCCATATATTATAAAGTCCCGTCTTGTGCTCTATAGCCTCTTCATATTTTGCATTTATATTTTCGAAGTCGCTGTTATGCATCTGGATACGTCTTCCTGGATTAAGACCATTATATTCCTTAGTAGTTACACCAGTCCAAACATTGATCTTACTCTCGGCGTCTTGGGCAAATTGCGTCTTCACCCCTTTCTGAATCCCAGTGCTAAAGCCAAGAAGTATTACTAAAATAAATATTCCAGAAGCTACCGATAGACCTGTTAGGAACGTGCGGAGTTTGTTCTTTCCTATAGTCTCGAAGATTTCTTGCCACCGCTCTATATCAAACATTTGCGCTGGCTTTTACTTGATTTACTAGGGTGTCATCTATGATACGACCATCTTTAAGATTTACGATACGCTTGGTCATCTGGGCGATGTCTGGTTCGTGGGTAACTACCAGAATAGTTTTGCCTTCATCGTTAATGCCCTGTATAAGGTCCATCACCTCGTAGGACGTTTTTGTATCAAGGGCTCCAGTAGGCTCATCTGCAAGTAAGACTTTTGGGTCACTGGCAAGGGCTCTAGCGATTGCGACACGTTGCTTCTGACCTCCTGACATCTCACTAGGTAAGTGCTCTGCCCATTGTGCTAACCCTACTTTTTCTAAGTAGTGCATCGCTTTATCGGTGCGTTCGGCGCGTTTCATACCTTGATAGTACAAAGGCATAGAAACGTTATCTAATGCATTTTTATAATTTATAAGATTAAACGACTGAAAAATAAAACCTAAAAACTTGTTGCGATACTGAGCAGCAATCTTTTCGTTAAGATTTTTTATGGGTACATTATCAAGCGTATAGGATCCTTGATCTGCCTCGTCCAGCATCCCTAATATGTTGAGCAAGGTTGATTTACCAGAACCAGAAGAACCCATTATAGATACCAGCTCTCCCTCACTTACCGAAAAATCTATGCCCTTGAGCACGTGAAGGGAATTTGTCCCCATCTGATAAGACTTGTGTAAATCTTTAATCTCAATCATAGTCTACGATTTATCGCAATATAGAAATGGAATCTTTCAATATTGTGAATTTCTTGTTAAGACTCTACTAGAGAACATGAAGTTAGTTTCTAGAGATGCCATTATAGATAGACTCTCGCAGTCAACATCTGTTACAGCTTGTTTAGTTAGGGTTTTGTTAAAATTGCTAATAAAAAAACCTTAGAAAATTAATTCCAAGGCTCTTCAATCTATAAAAATTATATCTTACTGCTTAGTCGATAATATTGATAACGCCGGTCATCGAACCGTGAAATTCACAATTATAGTACAATGTATCTGGAGCATCTGCTGGGATCTCAAATGTTACCGTTCCATCTACTGTACCATTCCCAGTCACGCCGTTGCTATATGCATTAGAACTTCCAGTTCCTTGCGCGGTATTTATATAAAAAGGATGTCCCGCAGCAGTTACATTAAAAACATAAGTCTCTCCCCTTGTAAACGTAAAATCTGGATTACTCGCATCTGTAAGACCCTCTCCGTTAAAAATATAAGACGTGGCTCCATTATTTACCACATCATACGTACCTGCAATATCTGTTTGACCATCACCTGCATTGCTCCCTATATTTCCTTGAGCAACGAGTGTATCAAGATCGTCAGTACTTAAATGAATATTTATATAGGCATCAATAGTTAGTAACTCTGTATAAGTAATGGGTGCACCTCCTACTAAAGAAGCCACTTGTGTTCTACTTATACCCGTTGATCCCACTACAGGGGTTAAACCAACGACTATATTTCCTGTTTCTGCAACGCTATTCTGGTGAATATGCCCTGGATGAGAGGTACCTACTTCAGTTCCCTCTAATGCTACGGTAACTAAGGTAGTTCCATTCACACGCTCGTAAAAAGTAGCAATTCCAAAAATGTCTGGATCTGATACACTATCAAGATCGTAAGATACGCTTGTTCCTGTTAGATCATTTTGGCCAATATCTCCTTGAGCTACAATGGTCGTTAGATCTTCTTCACTTAAATGCACATTAATATACCCATCAAATTCTAAAAGTTGGTCATAGGTGATAGTACTACCATCATTAAGTGTATTAAAGGTGGTTGAGCTCTGTCCTGTAGTACCGTTAACGGCCTCAAAGGATAGGACAATTTCCCCAACTTCAGCCGCAGTGTTTGCGTGTATGTGAGCAGGGTGCATTGCTCCATCTGGAGTATTTACTACATTTAAATTAACCGTTACCGTATTATCAGAATTTTGTAAAAAAGTAGCAGTTCCTGAGATTCCATCCACAGCTCTTGTTTCAAGATCATATGTGATTTGGTTGAGAACCGTCACAGGCTCTGGATCATTCCCTGAATCGTCGTCATTAGAACAAGAGGTGCTTACTATTAGTAGTAACAGTGTAAGATAGGTAAGGGGTGTTGTGAATTTTTTCATTAGTAATTTTTTTTAAGAATATTCCTTCAAATTTATGTAAATTAATTTTATAATAAGCAGTTTATCGACATTAGTTGTAATTGGTCGGTTTTACACCAGTTGTTAAAATGGTTGCGTAATCTGTGCTTCGGAATTTCTGAGGTACCTTTTTTATGCTTTCGCGAAAGCAAATATCCTCCAATGCTTAAATATTTCTTAATTTAAAACTACCCCAGCCCCTTTCTCGTAGATATTTGCAACTGAAGCCTTCTAATTTTTGAAATCTACACCAAACTTTATCTTTATACGCAATTTACTCGTGAGCTTTCTCTCTGTAGTATACTTGCTGTATCCTATGAAGGAAGTAGTCTATGATGTTGTACATCAAGTTGCACACATCAATTTTGAACAACGAGACCACCATCATCACTCGCACTCAGCTAGTAACCATCAAACACATACTCATAAAGAAATAGCTGCGCATACTCATAAGACACTGAATGTGTTGAAAACAATTTTTGAAAACAATGAAAACTCCGAATCTTCTAAGGAGGAGTTCTCCTTTTTTTCTTTAGACAAGCACTTAGTAAACAAATTAAGCATTCTACCCCTATCTCATTACGAGTATGCTTCTAGTGGTAGTTGGTTTTACGTTATAAAACCTTATCAGTCATACCAAAATAGGCAAGAAATCCCTCCTCGAGTTTAATTTCCTTTTATCGCTTCGCTACTCTTATTAATGAGACTTTTCTAAGGCTTATTACTAGAGACGCGCACAAATTAAAACGAAATTCAAAATAAATTTATGAAATTATATATATGCGCTATTTGCGCACTAGTAATGCTGCCTTTATACGGACAAACGATAAAAGGTACGATCCTCACGGATGAAAATATTCCCTTGGAAAATGCAAATCTCTTCAATAAAAATTCCGGACAACATAGCCATTCTAATACCACTGGTTTTTTTAGTATTAAAAACACAGTGGCTGGGGATTCCTTGTACTTTTCAAGTCTTGGGTTTGAAACCCGCGTCTATGTGGTTCAGAAGGGAGATACAGATAAGAAACTCTCTATCATACTAAACGCAACATCTTTTTCTCTGGATCAGATAGTCCTGGTCTCTGAAGTAAATCACCTCAGTAAGATTGTTGATATTGATGTTCAAAACAACCCCGTAAAATCATCTCAAGAAATCCTACGTAAAGTTCCCGGTCTTATCATAGGGCAGCACGCAGGTGGAGGTAAGGCAGAGCAAATATTCTTACGAGGATTTGACATAGACCACGGGACAGACTTGGCGCTTAGCGTAGATGGCCTGCCTGTAAACCTGGTCTCGCACGCCCACGGTCAAGGCTATTCCGATTTACATTTTGTAATACCAGAAACTATTAAGAATATAGAATTTGGCAAAGGCCCTTTCACCCCTTCAAAAGGTAACTTTAGTACCGCTGGATATATAGATCTTAAATTAAAAGATGTCATAGAAGATAACCTTATAATAATAGAAGCAGGACAGTTTAATAGCAAGCGTCTATCGGGATTATTCCCAGTGCTTAAAAGGGATGCAAGCAATTTATACCTAGCATCAGAAATCTATCTCACTGACGGACCTTTAGAATCCCCTCAAAATTTTAACAGGCTCAATCTCTTAGGAAGATATGTTTATTCTCAACCCGGCGATGAAGAGCTAGACCTTACCATCTCTCACTTTCAAAGTAAATGGGACGCATCTGGTCAGATCCCTCAACGTGCTGTGGATGCTGGGCTCATAAGTAGGTTTGGGGCTATAGATGATACAGAAGGAGGTAATACGAGCCGTAGCAACTTATCATTAAATTATACTAAAAACTTAAACAGCAGCGACTCTTTTAAAACCACTGCTTTTATATCACATTACGATTTTGAGCTCTATTCTAATTTTACATTTTTTCTAGAAGATCCTATTAATGGCGACCAGATTCGTCAGAAAGAAGATCGCATTCTTATGGGAGCCCAAAGTATTTTTGAAAGAAAGAATAGTACTCTAGGTAGTGCAGATATTGAGTACCGTGTAGGTGCGGGCTTTAGATATGATGATGTAAATGATGTAGAACTATCAAGAACAAAAAACAGACGTGAAACCTTAGAGAATCTCTCCTTTGGAGATGTTGATGAGATCAATGCTTTTGGCTTTTTTGATATAGACTTTTCTATGGGTGACTGGAAAATCAATCCCTCGGTACGTCTTGATTATTTTAAGTTTGATTATGTAAACGCGCTAAGTCCAGTATATGATAATCGTAGCGAGAATAAAATAGCTGCCAGTCCTAAGGTAAATTTTATATACTCACCCTCTAATAAGATTCAGTACTTCTTAAAAACGGGTATAGGTTTTCATTCAAATGACACCCGTGTTGTGGTTGCAAATGAGGGGGAGGACATTTTACCTGCTGCTTATGGAGTAGATCTAGGTACTCTCATAAAACCGGCAGACAGACTGGTACTTAATGCTACTATTTGGAGTCTTTTTCTTGATCAAGAATTTATTTATGTAGGAGATGCTGGCATAGTAGAACCTAGTGGGAGATCCCGTCGTCTAGGGGTAGAAATAGGCGCTAGGTATCAGTTTAACGACTGGTTGTATGCTTACTCAGACGTTAACTATACCTATGCGAGAAGTACAGATGAACCTAATGATGCCAATTTTATACCACTCGCACCAGATTTAACCGCTGTAGGAGGTATTCATATTGATAATTTAGGACCTCTTTCAGGGGCTATTTCGTATCGCTATATAGATGATCGTCCTGCAAATGAGGATAATTCTATTGTGGCAGAAGGCTATTTTGTTACAGATATGAATATAAATTATAAGAGGGGGAAGTGGACCTATGGAGTCATTATAGAAAACCTTTTTGATACTGAGTGGAATGAAACTCAATTTGCCACAGAGAGTAGACTGTTTAATGAATCACAACCTGTAGAGGAAATACATTTTACTCCCGGAGTACCCTTTTTTATAAGAGGGAAAGTTTCCGTTCGATTCTGATACTATGTTATAAAATGAGTGCGCTTTCGCGAAAATTTTAAAATTTTCGCGAAAGCGCACTCTAAAATACTACTTATTTTATCCCTCAAAATCATCATCACCATCTCCACCGCCACGATTTCCACGCTCACGTTTTTTCTTTTCATTGAAACGATAGGTAAACGATAAATTAACAGAACGTACTCTCCATTGAAATTCGCTATCACTTAAAAAACCTACTGACCTTGTAAAAGATTGTCTTTTACTTGAATTAAAAACATCATTTACATTAAAACCTATGGTAGCGTTCTCATTGAGAATATCTTTGCTAAAAGCAAGATTTGTAAAAAGGAAACCTTGTGTATCTGTCTGAGCATTATTAGTAGGACCTCTATAAAATATATTCGTTTGCCAATCTATCTTATATGGTAAAGTTACCTTAGCGCTTCCTCTAGAAAAGAAACTAAAGTTGCTTGCCCCAAAATCTGTCCCATTATAAAACCCTTCTGTTTCAAATAAAAACGCGTTTGCGCTTAAATTTAATCGAAGCCATTTTTTAGGATTATAGAGAACTCCTATCTCACCTCCATAACGCTTATTTGTACTTAGGTTAATAGGTATTCTTCTTATAATAGGAACGTCATTTGCCGTAAATAAGCCCGTGCTCTCTTCAATACGTTCAAAAGAGTCTGTCTCATATTGAAAATAGATTGAAGAGGTTAATGTGAGTTTATCCCAACGTTTTAAATAACCTAAATCAAAAGCGCTTGCAAAGGAAGGAACTAAGTCTGGATTCCCCTGAAAAACATTTGCCTCACTTGATCTAGATGGAAAAGGATTAATAAAACGTCCTCTGGGTCTATTAATACGTCTATTATACCCTAATGTAATATTCTCACGATCATTTAACTCATAGGTAAGATTAAGTGTAGGGAATAAACCATCTGTTTTATTATCAAAATCAAGGTTAGTTCCTAACGGATTGTCATCAGATAATGCGGCTTCAACTGCACCTCTTTGTCTCGTGTTTTCGTATCGTAGTCCCGCCAGAAATGAAAAATCTTCAGATAATTTATCTCCATATTGAACATATACTGCGTGTACATCTTCCTTATAGTTAAAAATATTTGACAGTCTATCATCTCTAATAAAGGTCCCTCCGGCAACGTCTTCTTCAAGAAGTTCATAGTCCGTTATAGTTTCTTCAAAAGTACCGCGATATCCTGCCTCAAATTGCGCATCCTCACCTATAGGGCGTACATAATCTATCTGAGCTAACAATTCTGTTTGATCTTCTTTTTGGGTGACGTCCTCAGTAGGCAAATCTTCAAAAGTTGGGAATGTATTAAATTCAGTAATTATTGATTTTTCCGTCTCTTCATCACGAGCATATTGCAATGCGGAAGTAAGTTCGTGTCCAGACTCGTCAAACTTTGTAATAGAATTTAATGAGAATTGATAGGTAAAATCCTCTTCATCTTCACTCTCTAAGCGACTGCGGGACTCAAAAACGACTCCGTCTGGAGTTAATACATCAGTAAGGTTATCAGTACTCGAGGTATTATCACCCACTCTTAAAAAACCGCTAGCAGTGACAGAGGTTTTTTCGTTTACAAAATATTCAATTCCAAGATTCGTATTAAATCCGCCTCTATTCCTATCAAACTGTCGGTCTTCAATAAGAATTCTATCTATCTCATCTAAAAATACAATTTCTCCCTCATCGTTTTCTTCAGTAGCGAAATACGCATTTTCAGCAAAAGCATTGCCTGGACTGTTACGTTTATTGTACCCCGTAGTATTGAAAATATTAAACTTATCGGTTCTTAAATTAATATTTCCTGTAAAACCATATTGAAAAGGATATCCAGTATTTAATTGTATGGATCCGTTAAGACCTAATGTCTTTTCTTTTTTTAAGATAATATTGAGTATTCCTGCAGTTCCTTCTGCATCATATCTAGCAGAGGGTGATGTAATTACTTCTACACGCTCTATTGCATCGGCTGGTAATTGACTTAGTGCATCTACAGAGCCAAACCCTGCTATAGCAGAAGGCCTGCCATTAATTAAAATACGTACGTTCCCATTTCCTCTTAAGGCGATGGCACCATCTACATCTACAGTGACAGAAGGTACGTTACTAAGTGCGTCACTCACGGTTGCTCCGCTTGTCGTAAGATCTTTCCCTATATTATATATTTTTTTATCTAAACGTACCTCTACTTCAGTTGTCTCTGCTCTCACAATAACTTCATCAAGCGATTGAGAATCTATTGCTAATATCTGAGTAGGAAGTGTGGTATCGTTAAAAAGCTTTTGACCCCTAAGGATTTTAGACTCAAAAGAAATAAACTCAAACTTTACATCATATACCCCAGCGCCTAGCTCAATACGATATGCTCCCTGTGGGTCTGTAATTCCTCCTGTGACTATTTTTCCATCTGCATCGGTAAAAGAGACGGTAGCATATTCTAATGGGATGTTCGTATCTGCTTCTAGTATTTTACCAGTGATGGTTACCTGCTTATTAGGGTCTGGTTGCTGGGCACTTAAGACTGTCGTAAATAATACAATGACAGTGCTTAAAATTGATTTAATCATAATTATGTGTTGGTTTAACCATTTAGACACACAAAGTAAGACAAGGTTTAACTAGGTGATTGCCAAATTTTTGTTAAACCAAATAACAAAAATATTAAACAAAATTTTAAGTTGCTTTGAGTTCTGCAGTAAGAGATCTTAGAAACGGAAGGAGGTAAGAAAGTTCATCATCTATCCTTCTTGCTGATCGGGATCCTCTTTTTTTCTAGACTTGTAAATGAAATAAAACACGCCTCCCACCAGAATATACGGAATGACCATAAGGTATTTGATACCATTATTTATTCCTTTGGCGGTGCTGTTATCTTCTTCAGATTCGAGTACAGCGCGACACATAGCACATTGTGTTGCACTTAGAGTGGTTGCATGTCCTTCCGTTTTCGTGAAAGCAGCAAGAAGAAAAATTGTTAAAAAGATCGCGCGTACCATCTTCATTAGTGTATGTAATAGGGTGAAATCATCAAATAAACTACAACTCCCGTTATAGCAACATAAAGCCATATAGGAAAGGTGATGCGCGCCAGTTTTTTATGCTTATTAAAACGTTCTGCAAGAGCTCTTACATAAGTAAAAAGCACGAGAGGAATGATAATTATCGAAAGCGTAATATGAGTTATCAATATAAAAAAGTAAACATATCGTATCGCTCCTTCTCCTCCAAATTTCGTGGAGTCTGCCGTCATATGGTAAGCTACATACATCACTAAAAATAGAACCGAAAGTGTGATAGCTGTTTTCATGAGTCGCTCGTGAGTTTTGCGATTTCCGTTTTTAATTGCCCTTACTGCAAGTATTAGCACCAATGCTGTAAGTCCATTTATAGTAGCATAAATTGGGGGTAAAAACGTAAGTGGCTCAACGTCTATACCATAGTCCTTAAGTTTTATGCCAAAAAGGATAGCAACCACCACTGGTATCACGATAGATAGTATGATAATCCAAACTCTATATTTCTTTTCTGTAGCGTTTAAAGTACTCATAACCTTACTTCAATAATTTTTTAATGTCCTCAATTAAAATATCAATTTCTGGAGTTTCTCCACCTTCTGCCACTTCCTCATCCATAGGGACAAAACCACGATAATAAGGTTTTGGGTTACCGTACGGATCCAAGCGGGATCTTATAAATCCGTTTTTATCAATCAAGGCAAAAAGTCCAGAATGATAAAGATCTTGTTCTTCGTCTTGAACTTCATTAGTTGCCAGATAAAAACCTTCATTAGAAAGTGTCCTTATCGTGCTGCGATCCCCGGTCATAAAATGCCAGTTTGGATTTGTGACCCCATACTCTTCTTGATACTTTTTTAAAACCTCAGGTGTATCGTGCTCAGGATCTATAGAAAATGACGCTATACCAAAATCATCGCGTCCTTTAAATTGCTCTGCTATTGCCTGTAAGTTATAATTCATAGGGATACAGATGTCTGTACATCGGGTAAAGAAAAATTCTACCAAATAAACCTTACCTCTATAATCTGCATTAGTAATCGTGTCATTATCCTGATTTACAAAGCTAAATTCTGGCACCTTGCGGTCCTTTCCATTTTGAGTAATATACACTAGGCCGTCTGGAGCGATTTCTATTTGCTGTCCTTGGACAGTGTTCATCCGCGTACCCCGTGTTACATCATCATTTACTATTCTCTGAAAAATTTTAGGGATCACCAATATTCCAAAAATCAATACAATTGCGGCGATGCCTATATATGTGTTTTTACGCATTTTTTAATCTTCTTTTTTAGGCCTACGCTGTTCTAGTTCCGGACTGGCGTTATTGTTTTTCTTAAGCGCCAAACGGTACTCTGCCAATAGAATTTTTACATCATCTTTAAGATATCCCATTTCTACTGCTTGAGAGAAATCATATCCGTAATCATTTTGTTTTTTTTCATTATGACCTGAACGCAGCGCGAGATCACGGTCTATAATAAAAACGTCTGGATGTGCTCCATTAGACATCATAGATAATCCAGTACCTAAACTCTCAAAGTGCGCCTCAGCTGCGGGGATGGTTGCTTCTATAAAACGCATTTTTGAAACATCAAATATGCGCGCCAACTCAGTTTTAAGGTTTTCTATCTCTTCCCTGTTACCTGGCGTCACAAAAAGGATCATCTGAAAGTCCTCATACCTCTCAAAATACTTATAAATCATAAGATTGAGGTTAGCCGTATATCCCTCATTACTCATAAGCTCATTGCCTAGATACCCTACTAAAGTGATATGGTCATTAAAAGTAAGGGGAGCTTCTGTAGTCGCAACGGCCTTTACCTCTTGGGATGCAAATGTAGTAACATCCTCTACCTCTTCTGATGCCACGGGTAGGTTTGCAAAATTGTATATACCAGATGCAAAAAACAGATAAGCAACTATAGGAAGGACAAATAGTGCAATGAGAACAATTTTCTTTTTCATACAATCAATAGCTAAAAAAAGGCGGTTCTTTCAAACCGCCTTTTTCAATATGTTATGTTCTTAAAAATCCCAACTTTGAAAGCCTTCATTATAAACTTCAAAAATGTAATCTCCTTCTGTAAGTAATATAAAAACAAGGTAACAGATCAAAAATACAGCGGTCCAGACTACAGCCCTTCTGAGTCCTTTTACCTCATCCCGCATATGCATAAAATCCCAAGTAATGTAATATGCTTTAACAATAGTGAGGATTATAAAGATCCAGTTAAGGAGCTTCATTCTGATGAACGTATTTTCAATTAAGACTTCAGGCTTATAAATACCTAACACTACTTCTATCGCAGTAACAATGGTAAGGAAAACAAGAACTCCCCATATTTTTGAAGTGTTGGACTTAAACTTTAAAGTTCCTCTAAAAATTGCTAATTTATGTTCTTGTGCCATTTTATAAATATCTTTTAGACTTATTCTCTAAGTCTTATTTTATGCTACTTAAAACTATCTTCTTCGGGATTTTTATTATACGAGATAGAAGAATGTAAATACAAATACCCACACTAAATCTACAAAGTGCCAGTAGAGACCTACTTTTTCAACCATTTCATAATGACCTCTTCGCTCGTAAGTTCCAAGAACAACATTGAAGAAGATGATTATGTTTATTAATACCCCAGAAAATACGTGGAACCCGTGGAAACCTGTAATGAAGAAAAAGAAATCTGCAAACAAAGGGGCACCATACTCATTGTGGATGAGATTTGCTCCTTCTACCACTTCTACTGCATCTTTATTTACTTTAGCGAGTGATTCCTCACGAGATAAAACGGTTTTCTCACCTTTTTCATTGAGCGTTTGTATCCTTACAAGTGCATTAGGCATAGTGGCAAAGCCAGCTTTTACTTCCTCTATAGAATATTGAGTAGGCGTCTTTTCTTCCTCGTACCAAACTCCATTTTTACTTAAATGCTGAATACGGTCTGTCGCTTGCGGGTTTGCAATATCTTCTAAGGCAAGTCTGTTACCCTCTGTATCTACAAACTGGAGGATTTTACCACCCTTAGTTTCTACAGCACCGTAATCTCCTTGAATAAAAGTTGCCCATTCCCAAGCCTGTGATCCTACAAATATAGCTCCTCCTATGATGGTGAGGAACATATAAATAATCACTTTCTTTTGCTTCATATGATGACCTGCATCTACCGCAAGTACCATCGTCACAGAAGACATAATGAGTATGAACGTCATAAACGCTACATAGATCATCGGGTAATTACCGTGAAAAAAAGGAACGTGTGTAAACACCTCATCTGCGATAGGCCAAGCGTCTATAAATTTAAAGCGTGAAAATCCGTACGCCGCAAGAAAACCCGAAAACGTCAGGGCATCAGAAACGATGAAAAACCACATCATTAATTTCCCGTAACTCGCTCTTAGTGGTTGATTTCCACCACCCCAAGTACTCTCTTCAGTGTTATTTTGTGTAACAGTCGTATCCATTTGAAGGAATTGGTTATTAATTTGATTGCAAAAATAAGAATTTTCTCATCGGTTATCAAGCGCTCAACCACGTTTTGTAACCCAATTTAGACCCATTATAAGCGTTAATATTTTTATTCTTTTTTGGCTTTCGCCAAAATGTCAACACTTTTATAAACTTCAATTAAATAAATAATAACTAATTAGATATTCCAACCCTTTTGATTTCTACTTAAAGTAAAGAATCTCTAAATCACATTATTCTACTAACATTTTCGCGAAAGCGCGACCTAACATATTACTTTGTAAAATACATCAAAGCAAAAAGGAAGAGCCACAATATATCTACAAAATGCCAGAAAGTAGCGCCTAACGACAGTCCTAAATGCTCATCTTTAGTATATTTTCCTTTTAAATGATTTACAAAAACTGTTATCAACACAATGATCCCAGCTATCACGTGTGCCACGTGTACCGCCGCTATTAGAAATAAAAATGTAGCCGTAATACTGCTTGAAGCGCCAGTAACAAAGTATCCCTGTGCCGTAAGTTCATTAAATATCCCATCATACTGAAGACCTATAAATAGGAGTCCGAGAACTACCGTAATGAGAAGCCAAACAGTCGTGAGACTGCGTTTCCCGGAAAGGATTGCATTTTTTGCAAGTATCATTGTAATACTGCTTATTATGATCACCACCGTTGAGATGACAAAAGCCTGAGGGAAGTCATAGGTTTCTAACCAGTCACGACGCTCCATACTGACAATATAAGCACTGGTCAATCCAGCAAATGTCATACAGAGACTCACAATGCCAAACCATAGCATCTGTTTTTTAGAACGATCTCTTTTAAATTTTTCTGTACCCTGCGTATAATCCATCTATCTCAAAAATTTATCAACTACAAAAACTATCTGTAATAAAGTAATGTATGTAACACTAGACAACATAAGGCGTTTTGCTGTTTTTGCATCCATATTCTGATATAACTTTATAGCCCAATAGAGCATAAACAATCCTAGACCACCTACCACGATAGCCGCAATTGGACTGAGGAAAAGCGAGCCTGTAACCCCTAGGGCTGGTACTAATGATATAAGTATGGTCCACACGGTATAAAGTACAATTTGCACTGCTGTACCCTTATCTCGCTTCCCTGTAGGCAACATAAAGAAACCTCCTTTTTTATAATCATCATATAAAAACCAACCTATTGCCCAGAAGTGAGGAAATTGCCAGAAAAACTGAATCATAAATAAGGTTCCAGGTTCTATCCCAAAATCATTGGTCGCCGCAACCCAACCTAACATATAAGGTATGGCTCCCGGAAAAGCACCTACAAAAACAGAAAGAGGTGTTTTAGTCTTTAATGGAGTATAGAGCAGCACATACATAAATATCGATATCCCTCCGAACATTGCTGTTTGCGGATTTATATAATACAATGTTGCAAGTCCTAGTATCGTAAATGTCACAGCAATGATAAGTGCTGTTTGCTTAGTCATTCTTCCAGATGCTACAGGCCTATTTTTAGTCCTGTCCATAAGGGCATCTAAGTCACGCTCCATAACTTGGTTAAAAGCGTTAGACGCACCTACCATAAAATAACCTCCTACAGAAAGTAACAAAACTATCAACCAGTTTATCTCATCTGCACCTAAAAAATAACCAGCTACACTTGAAAAAACCACACTTATAGATAGTCGCATCTTAGTGATTTCTTTAAAATCGTGCCAGGCAGAATAGGTAATTGTATGGGCAGCAATATCGCTCAAGAGCCGTAGGTTTTTAGCATTTTTTTTTAAGTGGGGCAAAGATACCGCTCAAAACCAATCTGTACAACACATTAAAATTGAAAGCACAACAGTGGAGGGTGTTAAAATTACGCTTTCGCGAAAGCGTAACTCAACCAATACGATTACCTTTAGAAAAAAAACATAGAAAATGAAATACAGTATACTCTTTACCTCCCTATTCATAACCTCTATTGTCTATGCACAAGGGAGATTTGACAATGTAGAAATTACGGTAGAAAACGTATCTGACCATATTTATATGCTTCAAGGAGCAGGTGGTAATATAGGAATCTCAACCGGAGCGGACGGCGTTTTTATGATAGACGATCAGTTTGCCCCACTTAGTGAAAAAATAATGGATGCCATTAAAACAGTGTCTGACAAGCCCGTAAAATTTTTAGTAAATACCCATTTCCACGGAGACCATTCTGGCGGAAACGTAAACTTTGAAGCTGCTGGAGCACTCATTGTCGCTCACGACAATGTACGCAAGCGTCTCGCGCAAGATGAGAAAACCGCAGATGCAGGATTACCCGTAATCACGTTTTCTGACGACGCGACCTTTTATATGAACGGTGACGATGTTTTTCTTACTCACGTGCACAATGCGCATACAGATGGAGATGCTCTTGTTTATTTTGCTCAAAGCAATGTGCTCCACACTGGAGACACTTTCTTTAACGGGAGGTTCCCATATATAGACATCAACCGCGGCGGAAGCATTCAAGGCGATATAGATGCTGCAAAAAAAGGACTTATGCTCATAAATGATGATACAAAGATAATCCCTGGCCACGGAGGTATCGCCACAAAAGCAGACTATCAAAAATATCACGATATGCTTTTAGGGGTTCATAAAAATGTTTTCGAGGCACTGACTTCTAAAAATACTATTGAAGAAATTGCCAGTATGGAAACTATTACGAGTGCATACTTTACTGATAAAGAAACAGCAGATGACTTTATCTCTGGGCCAAAATTTAGAGAGACCGTTGCTAAAAGCATTTTAGAAACTATAGACGTATCAAAAAATTAATTCTTGCTATCAAAACATAACATAAAATCTGTTCGTGCATTTGTAGGCTCAGAAGACTACGACCAATCCCGTCTGTTTTATAAACTTATAGGGTTTCAAGAAAAAGTCATTTCTCATAATATGACCCTCTTCTACTTAGGAGATTTTTCCTTTTACTTACAAGATGCATATGTAAAAGATTGGGTAGACAATACGATGCTATTTCTGGAAATAGAAAATGAAGAAGATTATCGCGTTTTCTTACACTCGCTGGATCTTACTTCTAAATTTAAAAAGGTGAGAATTTCCAAAGTCGTAGAAAATGATTGGGGAAAGGAGTTTTTCTTACACGATCCTTCGGGTGTACTATGGCACATAGGGAGTTTTAAGTAGCCCTGTATATAGACTTAGTCAATAATGTATTCCACAGAATCAAATACAAGAGTGCTTCCATAATCGGTTTTCGTCTGTATATAGCTAAGACCGATGAGCTGAGAGCCTTGATATCCCTTTAAGCTATCAAATGTTACCCTTGCAGCATCTTCCTCCCTAATTACAAGACAGAGCTTTCCACAAAAGGCATCCCCGTATGCCGACACCACCAGATATTCCTGCCCAAAGAATTGTTCCCGCATTTCAAAATAGTAGTCGACTTCTGGCGATTCTTTAATTAGACGGTAGAGCTCGTTCTGGTATTCTTTGCTATTATACTGGTTTTTCCCTAAGATAGCATTACGTTGAGAGCGATGACAATTTTCTTTTTGACAAGAAGCAAAAACAAACAGAATAACCATCCCCACAAAGGTGAGTCTTGATGACATAATATAATAAGATTGATGAAGTAGAGGTATCGCGTGGGATTATAACGTAAGAAAGACCTTATAAATTATAAAACCTTCCTATCTAGTTCTGAACGATACCTTATCAGGTCCAAGAATTGTAGGAATCAATGGAGTTCCCTTTAGTTGATACCTAATAATCATAATACCAGTTAAACAGATCTGTTCTAAAACCTACGTTAAACCAAAGAGTCTTCGTGTCAAAAGCTCCTGATGGGTCTTGAATCTCAGCGTTTATATTTCTATAAATAGGATTTAGGTAAGCCTTGAGATTGGTTGCGGGATTTATAAGATACCCTAGCTCTGCCTCTGCATACACAGAAGTTACTTTATTCCCTTGAAAGAATTCTATACTATTATCACTGGGCCTATTCTCATCGTTACCGTAAATACTACCACCGTAATAAATCTCATCGATATTGCCAGTTTCAAATCCTCTGGTGCCTACGATGAGCTTTGCCGTCCCGTACCAGCGCTCGTGCTCATATCTTGCAATCCCTATCAGTTCTTTAAAATTTGCTCCCCATTGATGGGCTAGCGACTGGTTTGCGTGACCATAGTTGAGCTGTATTTCATTATTAGAATACACATAAGGGCGCACCTGATTATATTCCCCTTGCAAAGTGAGATTAGAAATCCCAAATGCATTATAATATTTTGCCCCAATCTGGAATCCTTGCTTATTCTTATAACTTTTAGTGCCTTTGATAACATCTCCAGTAGAAAACTCATCTATCACTATCTGTCCGTAGGCATTAAATCGATCATTGAATTTATATTTCCCTGAAAGGCCAATCAGGGCATTCCCACCTCTTGATCCTGTAGAAAATTCTATAGCTCTGTAGAAGATTATGGGATTGAGATAATTAACATCAAACCCACGTCCATTGTCGTTTTCCCATATAACCGATTCAAAAAGGCCCACATTCAATTTTTTACTCACATTCCAACTTAAATAGTGATTGCTCATAAATTTAGTACGGAAGGATCCGTCTGCAGTTACTTCTGGTCTTACATCACGCAAAGAGGTCCAGGTGTTAGTATATTTAAATTTCCAAAATGTGGTATTGAGTTTTAAATAAGGAAAGTAACTTGGGTTATCACTTACTAATAAAGAGCGATATCCATCACCTATAAACTGCTTACCGTGCCCTAGTTGTAAATTAAAAAATTTACTAGCAGCGTAAGAAACATAGCCCTCTGCGACTGGATAGTCAAAATCGCCCCTATTCCCAGCTTTTGCAATACCACGACCAGGCACTATTCCTGGGTTACCTCCATCGGGACGCAAAGAAAAAATGAGATCATTATAGTATTGTGCAAATCGCCCTTGGCTTTCATATACGGCTGCAAAAAAGTTGATCTTCTCTCCTATTCCTCCTTGTATAAAAACCGCCCTCGTATTATTGTAGGTAAATGATTCTTTCTTCCTATCATCTGTTTCAAAACCTAATTGCAGATCGGCAGCGGGATCTAGCGTGATCCAATAATCTTCGCCTTGGATACGCACCATATGCTCGTCATTCCATTTTTTTCCTAGCCAAGTGGTTTTATTTTTTGAGAGAGAATCCTGCCATTTTTCAAAATCATAATAGGGATTAACCGTGCTGTATAGATATGGCTTACTAGCAGTATGCGCATTAGTTCCCACAAGATTAAGTGCCTGATCAAACCTGCTGTACACTTGATGAGAGAAAGGAATATTAAGTGCGCTTTTGTACTTTCTACTCCTATCAAAATCCTGATTTTGGATTCTGTCATATTCCGCTTGCATTGGATTCGTATTGTTTTCTTTTTCTGCTTTCGCAAAAATCTCAGTGTCATTATCGTCATTTACGAGCTTGCCTATTTTATTTCGCGCAAGCGGTATTAATACAGGCATACTAAACTGGAGGTACTGTGGTTCTGCATTATAAGTTGCTGGCTTTACTTTTGGCATATCTGCAAAAACATCTTCTACCGCAACTTTGAGTTCGTCATATATTGCATCTACGTTTATAACCTGAAAGCTGCCTTCTTCTGTTACCTCAAAAAGAACGACCACTTTCCCTTTATATCCTTCTTCTTCTACTCGTGCCGGTACTTTGAGATTATCAACCACAAAGCTGATGACTGCATTGTTAAAACAATTAGGCAGCGCGGCGACATCAACATTCTCACATTCTGGGAACATGGGATATTTCTCAAAGTCACTTTTTACAATTTGAGCACTGAGTAGTGATGAGAAAAATAAAAAAATAGGAAGTACTAATTGTATGCGCATCTCTAGACGTAGGTTAGGTCATTAAGCAAGCGAAAGATAGGCATTTTTTACACCAAAAAAATCCCGCTAGTTACCTAACGGGATGAGCCTCATTCTATTTTATAAGCTAGTTCTGTAGTATAAAAGTTATGGGCAATGCAAAGGTAACCCCTACATTCTTCCCGCCTTGATTTCCTGGAATCATATCTGGCAATAGTTTTGTTACCCTACGAGCCTCTTTCTCTAGATCTTGGTGTGGTGCTCGAGCAGTGATGTCTGTCACCTTGCCGTCGCTATCAATTTTAAACACTACGTAAATCTGATTACGACCTGTTTTTAGACCCAAACCATCAGCAACATCTGTGCGGAACTTTTTGTTTACAAATTTTGAGATATTCGTGCTCATACAGTCACGTCGCTCATCATTAGTAGATAATCCCTCACAACCGGGGAATAGCGGCACGTTCTCAATTAGAGCAAACGGTACGTCTGCTATCGGCTCCTCTTTATCTACATAAGTCACTTTATTTGGATCAATAGGTTTCTCAGTGCTTGTTTCTGTAGTTCCTACTTTAGGTTCAAACAGAGCTGTATCATCTGGGACCTCTGTAAACGCTTCTGGTGTTAAAGGCTCTGGTTCCTTAGGCTGGACGACAACTCTAGGCAGATCTACTTTAATTTCTTCTACTTGAAACTGCTCGTTCCATACAAAAATCTCATCTTCTACTACGTCTTTTGGGACCGCTAGAGCCTTAACCGGCATACGCATTTCCATAAAGAATATGGAGGCGATAAGTGCTAAGATTAACCCAATTTGAAAATGAAGCGTGGGATTTCTTCGTAAATTTGCCTCGTGCTTGCGAGTTGGTGTGTAAGCTCCGTTTTGGCGAACGGTCTTACCTTCTTTTGATTCTTTCATAAGAATAGTTTTAAAATGTTGAACAATTCTTAAAACAAATCAACAAGCGAGCCAAAAAGGGTTGCTCGAGAGCAACCCTTTTATTTTTTATAAATATTTACAAAGCACATTTAACCAGCATAAAAAAATCCACCTCGATATGAGGTGGATTTTTTTATAATTATAACGTTTTAAACGTTAATCTTCAACTTTAAATGTAATGGGTAAAGAATAAAGTACGCCTACTGGTTTACCTCTTTGCTTCCCTGGAGTCATTTTAGGAAGTAATTTAATCACACGCTCAGCTTCTGTTTGAAGTCTTGGATGCGGTGCTCTAGATTGAATGCTCGTAATGTTACCATTCTTGTCAATCTTAAAGCTCACGTAAATCCTATTCACACCAGAAAGACCTAAGTCTGCACCAAGTTCAGTATTAAACTTCTTATTTACGAGTTGACTAACCTTTTCACTCATACAAGTCTTACGATCATTGTTATTAGTCATACTCTCACAACCAGGAAAAATAGGCACATTTTCAATCACTGCAAATGGTACATCTGCAATTTCTTCCTCTATATCCTCTACTTCTACTTCCTCTACTTCCTTGATTTCTTCCTCAATGCTAGTTTCGGTAGATTTAATAACCGTTTCTTCTACCTCTTCTTCATCTTCTACTACTTCAATGATTTCCGGTGCTGGTGGTGGCGGAGGTGGTGGTGGAGGTGGTGGTGTATTCAATTGAATTTCTATCACTTCCTCATCATTTTCTTCATCTAGGTCTAATAACCCGACGTCTATGTTAGACCTGTCGTACGTTTTCCACTCTATACTCACGTAAGTGAACAATAGAACAGCTGCAAGACCGATCTGAAAAAATAAGAGACTACGTCTACCGATGTCTGCTTTTGGATTTTTCTTGGATTCCATATTTGTATTTATTAGTAGAGAGGTAAAGTAACAAAAATATTAGCAAAAAATAAAGCTAAATTTAAGATTTAAACCACGCTAATTTATCATTCATTCTCACAAAAACTATTAGCCCTAAAATAGCACCCGTCGTATTTGCAACAATATCCAGTACATCTGGAGTTCTATACTCTGTCAATGTTCCTTGTAATACCTCAATAAGCGTTCCATAAAGGATTACAAATAGCAAAATTTTAAGGTATTTACTTAAAGCCAAAGAAGAAACAGTTTCTTTTGCAACTTCTCTTAATCTCGCCCAACTGCTCCATAAAAGCATAAGGCCAAAATATGCAGTGGCGTGCACAATTTTATCTGTATTATCTGGCGGAGTAATTTCCATTTCTAATGGTGTAATCAGGGATCCCACCGTAAGAGCAGATGTATAGAGAATCGCGACTGCCGCTATAGTTTTATGCCCCAACGAGCTCCCCATAGGCCTCAGCATCCATCAGTTCTGAAAGCTCCTCTGCGTTAGAATACTTTATCTTGATCATCCAGCCAGCTCCATAGGCATCATTATTTACCGTCTCTGGATCATCTTCTAACGCTTCGTTAAAAGCTACAATCTCGCCAGAAAGCGGTAAAAACAGATCTGAAACTGTTTTTACAGCCTCCACAGTTCCAAAAACTTCGTCTTTATCTAATGTTTCATCTACTGTCTCAACCTCTACATATACGATATCTCCAAGTTCTCCTTGAGCAAAATCTGTGATTCCTACTACAGCTACGTCTCCTTCAATGCGTACCCACTCGTGGTCTTTCGTATATTTTAAATCTGCTGGTATATTCATTCTAATAAATTTTTAGTGTGTTTGATTGGATTTAGTACGCCTTCGCGAAAATTTTATTCTTTCATCAAAATTAATAAGATGTTTTCACATTTTCGCGAAAGCGTGCTAATAAAGATTATTAATTTCCAAAATTATATCTCAGCGTAAATCCTGAGCGTATGGTAGTCTGTGGAAATGCGGTTGATATTGCAAACGTTGAGAACGTATGGTCGTAAAAGAATAAGGTCGTAAGATTCTTTGTAAGTGCATAGTCTGCAGTAAATCTCAAACCGTATATATCCTGTCCCGCCGTAGTCTGGCTATTATTGATATCAAGGTATCTTATAATGGTCTCGTTCTGTCTTAGTGAGAAGTCTGCCTTAAAATTGAGGTCGCTCTTCAAGACCGTTCGCTTTCCTCCGAACTTAGTGATAAACGTTAAATCTTTGAGCCTATACCCTAGTCCTAACGTATACTCATTGCCCTTAATTTCAGTAAGAAGGTTATTGTCAAAACTCAATCCAAGTGCTCTATCACGCTTTATCTCTGCAAGAATTTTTACTGAATTCCTCATCTCAAAATCCAATCTTAAAAGAGGTGTAAATTGCTCGGTAAGTGTGACAGTGCTTATCAGGGTTTTATTGAGAAAATTACCCCCTTGATCTCTCTGAGCTGTATCTGGATTGGTATCTGTAGCTCTATTAAAAGCAAGATTAGACTGAAAGTTATTTAATGAATAACCGGCGGTATACCCGTGCTGCAGAGAGAATCTCTTGAATCTGGTCTTAAACCATTTGAGATTCATTAAGCCCGTATATTTAACATTCCAGTTAGGAAGTGGTATACTTCTTAAAAACCCTAGATCAGTTTTTTCTACGTCGCTACCTGTGTAGGCTGCAAGAAATGCAGGAAGCAAAACGCTCTGGTTATTACGTCCAAAACCTATAGGGTACCCATTCTCATCCCTCTCAAATTCTTCTTCTCCATAAAAATTAGAAGCAAGTCTATTTGCAACCGTGAGCCTATTTTCTCCAAAGGCATCAAAAGCATCAGATACCTCTGAGTCACTTCTGTTAAAGGAAGTACCAAGTAGGATGGTCGAAATATTGAATCTACCAAATGAATTCCCGGTAAGTGTTTGATACTGTAAATCACTAGGTCGTACTCTATAGTTTTCTTGATAATTATCCTGAACTACTCTATTAAAATTAAGGTCAACATCTAAGTCTTTCAATAAGCCCAATCTCGCTTGAACAGTGAGGGTTTTACTCTCGATCTCTCGGTACTGCTGGTTAAAATTTTGAAAGAGGGTGAGCCATCCATTACGGGCTGCAAGCTCTCTTACCTCTGCCTGACTACCAAAAATAAATCCTGGAGTAGGTCTTAAACTACCACCAAAACCAATGGAGGGGAGATATCCTGGCAAGTAGGTACCATTATCTTCATTATAGGTAACTTGAATTCGTTTTACAGCCGTAAGTAGTCCTACCCCAGTATTATAAGCTCTGTCTGATGCGCTCAAAGAAGCTGAACTACCAGGTTCTTCTTTTGTATCTCCTTGTCCCGCTCCTAGTCCTGATTTTGTATCATCTGGAGAAGGTAGCCCTCTCGGTCTAGCAGTAACTCTCTTATTTTTCTTCTTTTCAAGCCCCGCATATTTGTAAAGCTTGTCCATCTCGAAAGTTCCGTTGATCGCGTGTGTATTTGCATTTTCAACACTGTTCCCAAGATCTGGAATATCATCGAGAACTTGGAATTGCTGTGACCCTCGCTGCCATCGGTAATTTGCAGTATAGGAATAGGTAGCGTTTATCCATTCTAAGAATGGAAACTTACTAAATGGTATATCGTAATTGAGTTGTAGCGTTCCAAAATGCGTATTAGGTTCACCTACGTCAAAAAGACCATTATATATCCCAAAACCATCTAGTTCTTGTCCTAAAGGATCTACAAAGGCAGGCACCCCGTTCTCATCTAGATAATTTCGCACCAAGCGGTTGTGACTCACATTATAGTTAAGCCTTAAACTTTTGGTGATAGGGTAATCTACCGTGTAACCCCAATCAAAAAGATAATTACGTTGGAATAATCTTGGAATATCTATATCATTAACTCCAGACTCGATGTCTCTAAACTTCTGTGAACTGAACTGCCTTACAATATTAGAAGTCACGGCCACACTGGATGGCTTATAGTTAAAATTGAAATCCTTTAAAAACTTGTAGTATCTCCCAGTAAACAATGAGTCATTCTTTGCAAAGGGCTCAATAGATTTTGGATCAAAACTAAAGTTGTAAGTTCCTCCGAAGCGTACATTCTGATCCCTTGACTGCTCTATTTCAAAGTCTTTGTGATCTGTCTGGTTGTACGAATAAGAAAACGTAAAGTTTTCTACATCATAAAGAGCGGGTTTCTTTTCTGTAGTTCTGTCCTTACGCACACCTATAAGGTTAATACTCTTTCTCCTCGTATAATCGATCGCTCTTCCTTCAATATCTTCCCTTTCTTGATCTGACGCAGCGCTTTCAAGAGTCTGATCTAATTCTACATCTTCAAAAAGCGGATCAAATTTAGGGGTAATTATCTGCTCACCTATAGCATAATTAAAAGGAATCTGGAGTCCCCAACCTTTAGGAAGCAATTGTCCAGCATTTACGTTAGTAACCACGTCATATTGAACGACGTCTTCTAAACTACGCTCTCCTGCATTTTGCTCAATACTTCCAAACCCAACAGAACTGATACGTCCAGTTGCAGAAACATCTGCAAAATCTGCCACGTTACCGTCCATACTTAAAATTCCCGCATACCCTCCTTCATTAGTAAGATCAGAAAGTCTAAGCTCGTTGAACCAGACTTCTGCCCCTATTTCTTCCCCTGCGTTACAAGCGATGGCACCGCCCGTGCGTGCATTTCCATTTTTTACACCGAGCATTAGGGTTCTAATATCCCCAAAACTTGGCCTTCCCTTTATACCAACTCGTATTTGTCCAACTTCATAACAAATATCTTCTCCATTGTTTGGTAATAAATTTCCCTCACCATCAAAATAAATAAGGTCGTTAATAATATTCTGATTTGCAGTCACAAATTCAGGACTCACAATCATAGCCTTTATCCTTTGTAAAACCTCTAGTCTTATGTCCAATTCATTTACTGCTGGCCAAATTTCTTCAGGATCTGATGCTCCAAAAGGTGTGAGCTGAAGAGGGACTTCTATTTGATAAAAGTTAGAATTGAGATCCGTACCCATTCTAATAAATCCAACAGCTTCGCCATCATTAAACGTTTCTCCACCCACTTGATCTTCAACAAGCTGCTCTGCGTGCATAAACATCTTAAGATTTTTATACTGACGCATATCAAGATTATAGTACTTATAAACTCCTCTGGAATCCCTAGGCTCTAGCTCATCTACCGTTATAGACAGTGACTGCTCGTTCTGTCTAATGTTATTATTGTTATTATTGAGTCGTTCTCTTACGACTCCTGGAGGCGTAACATAGGGAATTGGGGTTCTTTGTTCGTTTGCCTCTATATTGACTGCGGCAACTTCAAATAATGTCCCATCATCATCTGGATCTGGATCCCCAGTTCCGCCGGCCGTCACAGGATCTAGGTTAAGCAAATATCTTCTAAAATCTCCACGTACTAAATCTAACGTTCCAAATCGCAATACCACCTCTTCTTGCCAATCGCTCATATAGATTCGCATAAAACGGATTGATCTAAAATCATTTATTCCGCCTATGGTATTTGTGGGCTGACTTATAGGAACTCTAAATTGAACCCATTTAGTAGGAATCTGCGATCCGTCCTGTGTGGTTACGTTAAGCTCCCTCATATCGGTAACAAACTCATTGGTTTCTACATTAAGGGAAGTTGGGTTAATAGGCAACTCGTACTCAAAATACTGGTTTACCGTATTCATTGTATTATCCCTATTTACGTCTTCTACATCTGGAAACGTGGTAGATCCCCTGTTGGTTTGAGTGACATCTACCGGAGAGTTACCTTCGTTATTATTATACTGTTTGTATCTATCCACTACGCCACCTTCTGTATTTAAAAAGTACACATAGTTATCTGCAGATGGGTCAGGTAATCCTGCAAAGTTCTGATAGCGCATCGCTTCATCAATATCATTGAGCCCATCGTAACCAACATCTTGATTGATACGTTCCTGTCCCTCTGTGTCAAAAGCATAAATCAAGGACTGATTAATAGGAACCCTACCCCAGGCGGTTTCTGTTGTACTTTCTGTACCTCCATCATCTGGGAGGCCGTTTTCATATTGCTTACGGCCGTCTTTGAGAATGTCTTCAGATATACTACCTAGGTTTAATGTTAAGGTTCCTCCGGGATTTGTAGTGTCTCCATCTCCAAAGAAAGGATCCAATAACCAGAATTCTATAAACTCAACATTAGCTTGTTCAAAATCTGTAGATGTAAGTTGTCGTGTAATACCCCCAAAATTTTGCGCTGGTGCACTGAGGACCCCGTCCTGTGCATCTGGACTAAAGTTATAAGGGCCACGTTCTGTAGGAAAGTAAGCAAGATCTAAAGTAAAGAGGGCTTGTGTTTGTCCCGCAATTATATCTTGTTGAGGGAAAATCTCATCTCTAAATACTCTGCGTGTTTCAGCAAGAGAAAGATCTGAGTCAGAAATACCTGCTGGTCTCTGGTTATTATAAAAGATAGGGTCTATAGTATACCAAGCCAGTCTTGCCCTTCTGTAGCCAGCCGTGAGGTCACCATTTGCCAGTTCTCCTCCAAAACCGATAGGCGGTGCAGATAAATTCCATTGTAAAGGACCTCCTACGTCAATGGAAGTTTGAGAGCCCTCAAAATCTTCTACGTATGATGTCGCTTCTCCATTAAAGTCTGTCCCTTTAGGTTGGCCAGGAATTAAATATGCTACTTCACCTCGCACAGAAAAGTTAGAAGGAACATCTGTGTCAATATTAGGCAACTTATTTACTAATCGTGTTAAAAATGGAAGCTCCGTAGAATATTGAGCATTGAGTCCAAACATTGTGTTGTTTATAGGCTCAAAGCTGTAAGTCGCTTTTTGAGTAAGCGGTCTCTCATTGAGATTGAGAAGCGTACCTCCCACTATAAAATTTTCGTTGAATTGGTGCTCGACGTTTATGCCGGTAAATCTTTTGTTCTGTTGCCCAAAAATAGTATTGTTCTCTACAGAAGCAGATATAGGGATTCCAGATGCCTCAAGGGATTTGTCAAGCAATATCACGCGGCCTAACTGATAATTTACCGTATAATCTAATCCTTCTACTAACTGACGCCCACCTGCAGTGACTGTTACAGATCCTTGAGGGATATTAAATGCTCCCAGTGGTATCCCCTGCTCCTGCGCAGATTTATATCTTCCTTTTAATATAAATTTATTTTTCTCGGCATTATCACGAGCTATGGTCTTTGTCGAGTTATAGAGGGTGCGGTACACATACTTCTCTTGGTGTGGGTTGTAGGTAGTTAATTCTGCGTCGCTCCCGTCCATACCATCATCATAAACCTCGGAGTTATTCACGCTGAGTAAATCAAAGAGTGTTTCTCCAAAAGGCTCTACACTGGTGAATACAATGCTTCCGTTCTGAACGTGTACGGTCGTTCCTGGAACAAAGTCAAAAAATCCATCTCCTCCTATTTGAGGATCTCCAAAGGTGGTAAGCCTATCGAGATTGAATAATCTTAAAAGTGTTGTAGACTCCAGCGGTCCTCTATCATTAGGACCTTGACCGTCAAATAATGCTGGAGGCTGAGCACCAGGAACGGGCTCTATAAAGTTTACGGGAGAAGGATCGGAATATACGATGTTCATTCTAAAGCCTTCTTGTTCAAGTTGAAAAGCTCCTAATGGATAGATATTTTTCATCATCAGATCCCAAACGGGCTCACTCACATTTGTGAGATTACTCTTGAGCATCTTAACCACAAGGTTCACAGGACTTCCCACTTGACTTGCTGGGATTACAGTATCTAAAATACCGTCTCCATCTGCATCTTGTCCGTTAAGAATTCCATCCCCATTTATATCTGCATCTGCACTATCAGCAATTCCGTCATTATCTTGATCTGGTCTCGGTTGCCCAAAATCTGCATCTGCGAGATCTGGTATTCCATCTGCATCTGCGTCAGGTCTTGTTCCTTCAGTTGCATTAACTCCATCGTTTGCAAATTCCCCTACTTGAAACACTTGCCCATTTACCGTGTATTGAAATGCAACCCCAAGCACCTCATCATTATTAAGACGCTGGCTCAAAGAAATATATCCTAATTGGGGATAAACTGTAAATTGAGAGGGTAACAATTGTCTTGCATTTTCCAGAAGCACATAATCTATTCCATCACTTACATCTACGCCTCCAAAACCTTGTTGCAAGGTAGCAACATCCCGTATCGCAGGAGTAAGAACAGATTGTACCGTTTCATCACTGATACCTCGAGGATTAAAATCATTATTGCTATTATCTGGAAAAGCATCAGGACTTGCATTAATAAAACCTGGTGTAGGATTTAAACCAATATTAGATACATCAGACTCTCCTATATCCTGTATGGCAACGATATTACGAGTATTCGTAGTTTGATTTTGTCTATTTGTAATCCATACCTCCACACGGGTAATCTGCACTCCTTGATTATCTATAAAAGGATAGTTCTGTAGCGCTTCATTATAGTTATCTCTGAAATAGTGAGAGAGAAAAAAGTGTCTATTTTCATCATAATTGAGAGCCTGCACTTCAAAGTCTTGTATAGTTGCACCCCCCTCTGCTGTTACCGTTCTGGGCTGAGATCTATTTTCTGAAAACACCGCAGTAACCCGGGTTTTTCCAAACTGCAACTCTGTTTTGACCCCAAATAAACTCTGGGAACCCTGTATAAGGGCACTATTGAGAGGCATACTTATGTTACCTACTTCAATCTTTTGGATAATATCGTCTTCTGTAGGGGTATATTCTAATTTTACCTGATTTTGGAAATCAAAAGTTGACTCTGTGTCATAATTTGCTGTAATCTGTAATCGTTCGCCCACTTGCCCAAGGAGACTTAAGCTTATACGCTGGTCAAAGTCAAAGGTAAAATTACTCCTGTTGCGTGGAGAAAATGAAGGGTTATCCTGCTTTGTAAAAAGCAACCCTAAATCCATCTCAACAGATCCTTGTGGAGTAAACGAAATAGAATCACCTCCAAAAATAGTCCGAAACAACTCATTTTTCACATAGAACGTAGGGAGTAGACTTTTCTGAGCCTCACGACCTGCGGCGGTGTTACCGTCTACAGCGGCAATCTTATCTCTAAAATACTTACGCATTTGCTCATCACGTAGTCTCCGTTGGTATTCTTGAGGGGTAAGTATAAGCGGGTACGTAATATTAAATCGCCCTAGCTCTTCGGTATAAATGTATCTATCCTGTAAAGGGTCGTAAGTGTATTTTGAAACAATACTATTGGGGTTGGGCAGCGTAAGTTGGCCAAGTGTGAACGTTGTACTTACAGAATCCTGTTCGGCGTCATTTTCTTCTTCTTCCTGACCTATAGCTGATGGCATACTCAAAAAAAGAGTTCCAAAAATTGCCAACATCAGTATACGTAAACTCAAGTAATTTTCCTGCTTCAAAATAGCCTTACAGTTTTTTTAATGCCTCCTTGATGATGGTTTCTACACTTGCATCAGGCTGCGCCTTTACAATATCTCCACATACCTTTTCTGCCTGTTTGCGTGCAAAACCCAAGGTCTCTAGAGCAGATAACGCCTCTTCTTTGCGGGTATTGTTTTCTATAGCAGAATGTGTGGAAAGATCATATAACTTTAATATTTTATCTTTTAGGTCCAGAATTACACGTTGAGCTGTTTTGGTCCCTATACCCTTAACTCCTTGAATAGTGCGTACATCACCAGACGCAATGGCGTTTTTAATTTGATCTGGATCTAATGATGACAACATCGTCCGGGCTATACTTGCCCCTATTCCAGAAACGGAAAGCAAAAGTCTAAAAATCTCACGCTCTAACTTCCCCGCAAACCCAAAAAGGGTATGACTATCTTCCTTGACCTGAAGATGGGTAAAAAGCTTAAGTGATTCTTCTGATCCTATTTCTCCAAAAGTGTGTAAAGAGATATTTATAAAGTACCCTACACCGTTGCAGTCTATTACTACGTGGGTGGGGTTTTTTTCAATAAGGCGGCCGCTTATGTGGGTTATCATTAACAGTATTTTAACGGTCGTAAATGTAAGAAAATTATTTAGAGCAAAACGTTGATTTTAGTAGGGTTCCGCTTTCGCGAAAATGTCAATTTTTCAGTCCCAAAATCCAGAACCATTTCTTTTTATTGTTAGCTATTTTGCATTCCTACGAGCCCTTAATGAAGACGCTCTCAAAAGAAGATACCTCAGAAAAATTTCTTTAAAAGAGATTTCTCTGAGGTATAAAATTTTCGCGAAAGCAAAAAAAACAATTGCTAGAAAGCAGTTTTACTTTGCTGGTGCTTTCTTTTTTTCTGGGCATCTACTACCGTTACGGCAGCCATAAGCACCATTTCATCCACGCTTGCACCCAATTGTAAAACGTGAGCCGGTTTGTTTACGCCCATCATTATAGGACCAATGTTATCTGCGCGTTCCAGCTCTTTTATCATCTTATAAGTGATGTTTGCGCTGTCTATATTAGAAAAAACGAGTGTGTTTACTTTCTTCCCTGCGAGCTTAGAAAATGGAAATTTACTCTGGAGCATATCCTTGTTTAGGGCAAAGTCTGCTTGCACTTCACCATCTACAATGAGATCTGGGTAATAACGATGTAAGTAACGTACCGCATCCCGCACTTCACTGGCCTTCTTGTTTGAAGAAGACCCAAAGTTTGAGTAAGAAACCATTGCCACCACAGGCTCTAGACCAAACATCTTAACGGTAGTGGCTGTCATCTGTGCGATATTTGCCAGCTCCTTTGCCGTAGGATCAATATTGATAGAAGTATCTGCAAGAAATAATGGACCCCGACTGGTGACCATCAAGTTACAAGCAGCAACTTTCTGAACGCCTTCGGCAGTTCCTATGACCTCTAGAACCGGTTTTACAACGGTAGGATAACTGCGACTATAGCCAGATAGCATTCCATCTGCATCGCCTTCATTTACCATCATAGCAGCAAAATAATCTCTCTGTCTCAATTGCCTTTTTGCATCATAAAGGGTTATCCCCTTGCGCTTACGGGCTTCCCAATAGATACTTGCATATTTATTTACCTGCGCTGTTTCTTCATCAGACATAGGATCTATGATCTCTACTTCTGCGTCAAAATTTATCTCTTCTTTAAGTTCAAGAATTACATTTCGGTTACCCAGCAGCACTGGGATTGCAACTCCTTCTTCGTGCACGATCTGAGCTGCTTTAAGAACGTCTAGTTGGTCTGACTCTGCAAAAACTATTCGCTTAGGATTCGTGCGAGCCCTGTCTAAAAGCAAGCGCTGAATTTTATTATCATCTCCTAACCTCTCCAAGAGTTCAAACTCATATTTAAGCCAATCTGTAATGGGCTCTTTTGCCACTCCGCTTTCCATGGCTGCCTTTGCCACTGCTGGAGGTACGGTAGTTATAAGACGTGGGTCAAATGGTTTTGGGATAATATACTCTCTCCCAAAGGTAAATTTAGTCTCTCCATAGGCGATGTTTACTTGCTCTGGAACAGGTTCTTTTGCGAGGCTCGCAATGGCTTTTACTGCGGCCATCTTCATTTCTTCATTGATCGCAGTGGCTCTTACATCCAGCGCTCCCCTAAAAATAAATGGAAACCCTAATACGTTATTTACCTGGTTAGGATGATCTGACCTTCCAGTCGCAAAAATAATATCTTCCCTAGCCGCTGTCGCTACTTCATAAGAGACCTCTGGAGTAGGATTTGCCATTGCAAATACGATCGGGTCGTTTGCCATAGAACGTATCATATCTGAAGTAACAAGGTTACCCACAGACAGTCCTAAAAAAACATCTGCACCCGCGAGGGCTTCTGCCAAAGAGCCATAGCGCTCCTTAGATTCAAATTGCTTCTGCCACGGGTCTATGTCTTCCCTGTCATCCCTCAATAATCCACCTATATCAAACATGGCAATATTCTCCACCCTTGCGCCGAGTAATACATAAAGTTTTGCACAGGATATAGCTGCACTTCCAGCGCCTGAAATCACAAAACGCACGTCTTCTATTTTCTTATCTGCAAGCTCTAGTGCATTAATTAATGCGGCGGCAGATATTATTGCTGTACCGTGCTGGTCATCGTGCATTACCGGAATGTCCAGTTCGGCTTTAAGTCTAGTTTCAATTTCAAATGCCGCTGGCGCTGCAATGTCTTCAAGATTAATTCCTCCAAATGTAGGAGCAATGTTCTTCACAGTATTTATAAAAGCCTCTGTATCCTTAGTATCTACTTCAATGTCAAAAACATCTATGCCTGCAAAAATTTTAAAAAGCAACCCCTTCCCTTCCATAACAGGCTTGCTCGCTTCTGGGCCTATATCACCCAGACCTAAAACTGCGGTACCGTTAGTTATTACAGCAACAAGGTTACCCTTAGCTGTATATTTATATACGTTATTACGGTCTTTGGCTATCTCTATACAAGGCTCTGCAACTCCAGGAGAATAAGCCAGCGCAAGGTCGCGCTGTGTAGCATACTTTTTAGTAGGAACTACCTCAATCTTTCCTGGTCTAGGCTTTGCGTGGTAAATTAATGCCTCGCGTCGCTTGTTATTTACACTCATATATAGGCTTTATGTTTGACTAGCAAAAATACTGTTTTCAGTAAGTAAAGGCACGGCTTTTAGCAGATATGACCATTAATCAAATTGTAGGATTTTAGTAAGCACATCTACGTTTTGAGGTAGTCGTCCTACGTGTTGCAACTTAATGGCAGCTAAGGACAAAGCTACTTTAAGCCTGCGCTCGATGGTAAAATCTTTTATGGTTGCAAATAGGAATCCGCTCCAGAAGGCATCACCGGCTCCCGTGGCATCCATAATGTTATCAACTCTTTCTGCGGGTAGTGATATTTCTCCTTCTCGCTTTCGCGAAAATTTTACTCCCTCACTCCCTAATGTAAGACAGACATTATCTACTCCTAAATCCTCGTGCAAATAGTTAAAAATCTCATCGTGGCTTAGTCTTTTACCAAAAAGTCGTTCCATATCATCCTCGCTACACTTCACTAGCGGATTGTACGAGCAATATTCCTTAAATACTTCTTGTGCTTTCTTTCGATTAGGCCAGATGCGCGGAGAATAATTAAGATCTATACTTAATATACAACCACTTTGTGATGCTATTTTTGCTTTCTCAAGAATAGTCGTCCTCGCCGGATTTTTACTCAGTGCAAAAGCCGTGGTGTGATATATTTTTGTACGCTCGAGGAGATCATCAGGAATTTGAGCATTGAGAATTTCCTTATCTGCCTTTCTAAAAGGGATGAAGTCTGGTGTACCCGTGGTCTTTGAGACAAAAATCACGCTAGTAGGATTTTCTGGATCCATACGGATCAATGAAATATCTACCTTGTTCTCCATAAGTTTTTCTGTGACGTACTTGCCAAAACCATCATCACCCACGGTGCTTGCCAGTCGTACGTTCATCCCTAATCGAGCAAGATTCATTGCTACATTGGTCGGACTCCCACCTAAATATCTGTGATAATCCCTGGTCTGATGTATAGCGGCTTCTGCCTGATGACCTATAAAGTCTATGAGCGTTTCTCCTATACAGAGTATATCTATATCTTTTTTCACCATTCTTTATTTGATTATCATCTAACCCTCACTTTTTAGACGTGGTTATTCTCGTCTAAAATAAGGTATCTGGGTCTATTAATTTATCAAGCTCTTTTCTTAAATTTTCTGATAGCAGGCGCAGCCCCAATTGATAGCTCGCATTCATCCATCCAAAACCGCTGGTAGTAATATAATCAAACTCCGTCCCCACATTGCCGTATTCTGCAAACACTTTGTGCGTTGCAGACACTACATCATATTTTTCTGGGATCACTCCGTTATAATCTACTGCGTTGCGCGTTATCATCCATAACCAGCGATATATTAATTCTTGCGCCTCATCTTTATACCCATAATTTAATAATCCTCGCCAGATGAGCATCTGGTGCGGCGCCCAACCATTTGGATAATCCCACTGTCTCTGTACAGCGTCCTCTGGAACCTTTGCGGCCATTTTTTTTGAAGTTCCTGCGATCCCACCTTTTTCTTTAAGAGAACTCATTAAAGAATGCACCATTTTTGCTGCCTTTTTCTTACCCGGAATACCCGCCCAGAGCGGAAAATAATTAGAAGCACTTTCAAAACGTGTTTGCGTTTTTTCTATAAAATTGTAATCAAAGTATTGACCACGCTTTCCATCCCACATTAGCGTTTTCATCTTTCCCTTTCTGAACATCGCCTGATCCATAAAATACATTGCAGCGATACCATCAAATTCGCCGTTGAAATAGGTGCTTATGAGATGGTAAAAATCCGTTTCATACTTATACAAAAGACTATTTATATCTACGGAATTAAGGCTTGCGCAAATGTTATCTAATCGCCAACTTGTATCGTGCCCACTCTCACGCAGACTTCGGTCGTGTGTGAAGTAAGCGTCTAATAACGGCTCTTTAATCTCCCCAGAAGTGTATCTATCGATATATTGATTTAGGGGTAGGTTTTTAGCTTTCGCGAAAGCGTACAAATACTCATCAAAGTGCCCTTCTTCTGTCTCAGGAGGTATGCCTAAGCCCTGAGCATAATAGCGGTTAAGACCATTATCAGTGAGTCTTACATCACGCTCCATCCACACACTTTTATATTCTTTGATGGCAATCTTTAGAACGTTAGACAGCCATTCTTTACCTATAGAAGGATCTTTTTCAAAGGTTTCCCTTATAAAAGAAGTAAGAAATGGGGGTTGTGTGCGCGTGAGGTAGTAACTGCGATTTGCGTTGAGAATTTTACCGTAATGCGCTATCTGGTAACAGAAGTTATCAATCATTGCCTTTGCAAGATCTACTCTGTTATCCAGTAACAATCCCACACCTTCAAAGTAACTATCCCAACCGTACATCTCATTAAAACGCCCCCCAGGAACCACGAAGGGAACACCTTTATTTTCTGTTAACGCGAGGGCGAGAATACCAGGCTTGTCATTTATAGATTTTACATAGTCTGGGGTTATTTCTGAGGGAAGAACAACCACCTCAAGATTTTGAAAATCTTCTTTGAGAGAATTATAGTAAGCAATTCCAGTACTATCGGTCGCTGGTACGTACATACGCTGTACTGTATCTATTGACTTTGTGTCTGTCAGCACTTTTTTAAGACCCTCACGATCTATGGTTCGCGTGAGATCATCCCAAAAATAGTCTCTGATCATTCTACTAATGCGTGTTGAGGGAGTTTCTTCTATTTTGGATAGAGGGATCGTTGCTTCACTTTTGCCTAAAGCCCTTTCTAGCGCTAATTCCTGTAAAAAATTGGATAAATGGTACGTCCCTGTTATGGTGTGTGTTTTGGCTTCCGCCAAAATATCCTTTTCATCATAAATGTCTATTTCAAAGGCTTTTGGCCCCTGATCTTCTATCGTAATCTTTTTATCACCATCGGTATCCTCTTGAAGCAAAAGCTTATGGAGCGTTTCCTGAATGTTACCCTTGAACTGCATCTCTTTCTGTTAAGCGTTTTAAAATAAAATAAAATATGAGTAAAACCGTCATAGGAATTAATGTAAAATAAAATGCATTTTCTGGACCTTCGGTTTCAAATAGGTATCCTATAATACGGCTCCCTATAGTTCCCCCGAGCGCAGAAAAGATGACAATGAGTCCTGTCATAGCACTATGCACCCTCTTAGGCAGCGCGCTAAGAACGACAGAATTGAGCAATGGGTAAATAGGTGCTATAAATAAGCCCACTAAGGGAAAGGCAAACCCAATGAGCGGTATGTCTGCTACAGTGTCTATCTCTCCCACATTGAGTCCCACGGTCTTTGGCAACAAAAATATTACCAAAAGCATAGCTCCTATGGTACACGCTGACAACACATAAATCCAAGAAAATTTTCGCGTAAGCACACCGGCAAGAATCCTTCCTACAGCAAGAGAAAGTGCTAAGATACTTGACATCATTATGCCAAGATTTTCGTTAAGGCCTAATACTTTATTATTAAATGTAGGCAACCAAGACATAATGCCCTGTTCTATCATAACAAATAAAAAGGCACTGATTACAAAGACGATAATGAGTAGTCGTGCTAGTAATTTGAACATTTCTAAAAAGTCCTGTCCTAAATCTGCTCCAGGAATCTCTGCAGGTTTTTCAAATGTTGTGAAGAGAAGAATTACAAATGAGACTAATGATATCCCAGCCAAAAGCCAATATACATTGAGCCAAGCATCGGGCTCACCCTCGGTATTAAATGCTGGGAAGAGAAAGTAAGCCAGAGCGATACCCACCATAAAAAAACCCTCAATAGAGCTCATTAAACTATTATGCTCTTTTGTACTATCTGTAACCAGCCCAATGGTAGAATACACTGATACTTTAATCAAAGCAAATGCTGCTCCTACCGTAGCAAAGAGAAGTTTAGCCGTATCAAAAGAATTACCATAATACATAGCGATACAGGCAACGGTCACCATTGCAAGACCTATAAGCATTGCTTTTTTATAACCTATCCTAGGTAAAAAGGATGCTACCGCAAAAGAAACAATAGCGATAGGTAGATCTTTAAAGGCCTCTAATACACTAGCAGCAGTCTCATCTACCCCGTAATTGTTTAGTGATTTTAAAATAACAATCCCTACGCTGTTCAGGAGAATGGCAAAGACAAAATAATTGAGATAGAGAGATAATTTAATTCCTGCGTGTTTCATAAAGCTAGTTATCTTAACGTATGAAAGCACTAGCGTGAGCCAATGCTTTCAAGTTGGGTATTAACCACTTATCAGAATCAAAAATGTTTATATCCTATATTATATAGACTGTCAACTAGATTCTGTAAATCTGCACTACGTATGTAAAAAATACAGCAGTTTCTTTAAAAATAAAGAACCTAAGTTAGATAATTAACCTAAGATAGCCCATCAAATCTTTAAAAATACTAAATACTTAAAATTTATTGTAAAGCAATATTGACGTTGTAATCTTACTTCTGATCGTAAACTTCTTGTGCCTGCTTGGGATTGAGCCTTAAAGCGAGAATAGCCGAAATGAAGAAAAACACTCCTGCAAAAATGATTGCATTTATAGCATTATTGCCAAGAAGGTATTTGTAAATAGGGCCAAAAGTTACGGTCTCTATACCCATAGGTATTACAATCATCATATTTAAAATTCCCATATATATTCCTCTTTTGCGCTGAGGCACAATTTTAGAAACCATTGTATAGGGAATTCCCATCATTGCGGCCCATCCTATTCCAAAAAGGACCATAGGAATCAGTATCAGAGTCGCGTCGTTAATATTGGGCACGATAAACATTGCTATTGCGGTTCCAAATAAGCTAGCTGCATAAACCTTTCTACCACCATACTTTAAGGTTAGCGGCACTAATGCAAGCGCAACTACCATCGTGACGGAGTTATACGCCCAGCTCATTTTGGCCGCTTGAGCAGCGGCTTCACCTGTAGTAAAGTTTAATGTTTTCTTTAATAGCGGCACAATAAATTGCCAATAGACAAAGAGCGCATACCATTGAAAAAGATAAACCCCTGCTACCTTCCACATAAACTTAGGCATTTGTTTTACGGTCTGAGCAATCTCGATAAATGGTTGCTTGAACCGCTGAGCAAATGGAAGGGCTCTAAACTCATTAATCTCCTCCATCTCATCCTCTGTAGGCGGGATTTCTGGAGTTTTCAAAACGGACCAAAGTATGGTAGTAATAGATAAAATGGCACCTATAAAAAATGAGTAGTAAAGCCACTTGGGGATAGACCCTACTGTCTCGTCTTCAATACCCAGCCATCCTTGAAAAAGGAATATAGACGCTGTGGCTAAAAGGATACCGGCTCCTACAAATAAACTTTGCATCTGATACCCAAAGCTAAGCTGCTTCTCTGGAAGCTTATCTCCCACAAAGGCTCTATAGGGTTCCATAGCCATATTATTACCTATATCAAGAATCCACAAGAGCATAACAGCTACCCAAAGCGCAGGACTAAACGGAAATGCAAAAAGACAGATACTCCCTATGATAGCACCTACAAGAAAGAAGGGCTTTCTTCTACCAAATTTTGGTAACCACGTTTTATCGCTTATAGCTCCTATGATGGGTTGTACGATAAGTCCAGTAATAGGTCCTGCAATATTGAGTATAGGTAGAAGATCTTCGGCAGCACCTAGGTATAAGAAAATAGGATTGATGGCCGTTTGCTGGAGACCAAAAGAAAATTGGATTCCTAAAAATCCGACATTCATATTAAAAATTTGCCAGAATGAGAGATTTGGCTTTTTTATGTTGCTCAATATTTTATTCATATGAGTAAAAAGTCTTAAAACGAGTTCCTATTGGGCTAGTAATATCTGTATTTTTTCTAAGAAAAATGATTGAACCTTAATTTTTATGAATTTAGCAAATGATGAATTTTAGGATCTCTAATTATTGAATTTCTATTTTAGAGTGATAATTTTAAGTATTCTATAGCTCCTAGGATTTATTAAGCTTTGGAAAGTCATAAGTTAGTTGTAGTTTTAGAAGCCTATTTTTAATAGGGTATAAGCGTTCGCGAAAGCGCATTTAATAAATTAATAAAATATGAAACACATTTACACTTTAGTACTCTTTACGTTGATGAGTACAGTAACCTTTTCACAGGTCCAGAATGTTACTTTTGAGATCACACCAGAATTTTTTGACGCAACAGATGAAATCACAGTCACGGTTTCAGACATTGATGTCAATTTATGGGGCGTTTCTGATATCTACCTATGGGCGTGGTATTATGACTTAAATGACGACTTTGTAGGGGACTCGCCCACTAACGGAGCGTGGACAGACTCAAGTGAAAGTCAAAAATTTACAAATAATGGTGACGGAACCTTCTCCTATACCTTTGTTCCTTCTACCTTATACGGCACCACAGAAGTAGGTAGGTTAGGAATGCTGGCTAAGGCTAAGGATGGTTCTGGAGATAAAAAAACACAAGACAACCTAGTAGAGGTAGGCACCTTTCAAACATCCCTTATCTCTCCTACACAGCAGACCACTATTGTAAACTCTGGAGAAACCCTTGCTATTGAAGGCACATCTTCTGTGAGCTCTGATTTTGAGCTTTTTGAAAACGGAACGTCTATTAATACCGCTAATAACACAACTACTTATAATTTTAACCCGGTTATTACAGATAGTAGCGTCTTTGAACTCGTTATTACTAACCCTGCAACATCGGAACAGCGCACTTTTGAGTTTAGTGCAATTACGAGTCCTGACGTAGAAGAACAGGCAGTTCCTGCTGGGATGGTAAATGGAATAAATTTCGATCCAGATAATCCTGAAGAGATGACGCTCGTTTTATACGCACCAAATAAATCATTTGTACATCTCGTGGGTAATTTTCCTGGAGGAAGCTGGTCCCTAGATAACAATAATCTATTGAAAAAAGATAGTGCCCAAGATAAATTCTGGATAACACTTCAAGGATTGGACCCAGCAGGTCAAGACGTAATTTTTCAGTATTCTATAGATGCTACTGTTCGTGTAGCCGATCCTTATTCTACACAAGTCCTCAGTGAGTTTAATGATCCTTTTATAGAGGAAAGTACATTTCCTAATATCCCTGAATACCCTGTGGGTCAGACATCAGAACTTATAAGTTGGATAAATACTGGCGAAGAAGTTTATGTATGGGAAAACACAGATTTTGAACGCCCTGCACAAGAAGATTTAGTAATCTACGAATTACTTATTAGAGATTTTGATGAAAACCACAGTTTTGATAGTGTAGTAGCACGTCTAGATTATCTTGAAGATCTTGGTATCAATGCTATTGAGCTAATGCCCGTAAATGAATTTGACGGAAACTTAAGTTGGGGATATAACCCATCTTTTCATATGGCATTAGATAAATACTACGGTACCCGTAATGCATTTAAGGCTTTTGTAGATGAGTGTCATAATCGTGGTATAGCTGTAATACTAGATGTAGTTTATAACCACGGTACAGGACAACATCCTTATTATAGAATGTATAATGATTGTGATGGCTGTTATAACGGCACACCTACTGCAGACAACCCATTGTTTAACGCAGAGGATCCTAATACCGCTTTTCAATTTTTTAATGATATCAATCACGAGTCGCCAGATACCCAAGAGTGGCTAGATAGAATGAATGCATACTGGCTAGAGGAATATCGCATAGACGGATACCGCTTTGACTTCACGAAAGGATTTACCAATATGTCAGGGGACGGAGGTGCTTATGATGCATCCCGTATAGCTCTTCTAGAAAGAATGTATGATGAGTTAAGAGCTGTCGATCCTACAGCTTATGTAATTTTAGAACACTTTGCTCCTAATGAAGAGGAAACTGAACTCATAAACTATCGAGCAACTACAGATACTGATGAACCTGGTATGATGGTGTGGGGTAACCATAACTTTAATTATAACGAAGCCACTATGGGCTACAATGGAGGTTCAGATTTTTCTTGGATTTCGTATTTAAATAGAGGTTGGAACACTCCTTCAAATGTTAGTTATATGGAGAGTCACGACGAAGAAAGACTGAACTTTAAAAATCAGGAATTTGGTAATAGTTCTGGTGATTATAATGTACAAGAACTAAGTACAGCTTTGGATAGACTCGAACTTGCGGGAGCATTTTACTTTACGGTTCCTGGACCAAAGATGATATGGCAGTTTGGTGAACTAGGGTATGACTTTAGTATTAATTATTGTGAAGACGGGACTATAGATGGAGGTTGTAGAGTAGATCCCAAACCTATTGCTTGGAACTTAGGCTACGATACAGAACAAGATAGATTAGATGTATATGACACCTATGAGCAACTTATTGCCCTTAAATTAGGAGAACCTATATTCTCTACCGACACTTTTACCATGGATGTAGGTAGTGATACAGGCCTCAAGCGTATTCAGCTTGAAGACCCTAGTGCTACAGGTACTGAAATACGTTTTGTAACGATTTTAGGAAACTTTGATGTCATAGAACGCGAAATAACTCCAAGTTTTCAAGAAGTGGGTACTTGGTACAACATGCTTACAGGAGAAACACAAGAGGTAAGTGATGTCGATGCTCCTATTGTCTTGCAGCCAGGACAATATATGATTCTTTCTAATGAAGAAACGTTGCTTTCAGTAGATGAGGAAACCTTATTGGGAGTAGTGCTATATCCAAACCCATCATCAGAGAGTGTTCGTTTAAATATCTCTGCTGAAACAGTAACTATTTATGATATTACTGGGAAGTTAGTACATACTAAAAACCAGTATGATCAAAACGAGGATATAAATATCAGTTTCTTAAAAACTGGATTCTACATTGTAAAAGCAGGATCGCAAAGTTTTAAACTGATTAAAAATTAACTAAAATATCATCTTTTTAAAGGGATAAAATCAATCGGTTTTATCCCTTTTTTATTGCCTCAATATTTCTAACCAGACCCGAAAACTTTGTTCTCTTAACGGCAGATTTTTTGAATATTTCGGAAAATACCTCTTGCGTTATTTCTTCCCAATCTTTCTTAGCGTTGCTCAATACCTCTGGATGCGGATTAAATAGGGGTTCGGCGTGAGGTCGCGAGAAGCGATTCCAAGGGCACACATCTTGACATACATCACAACCGAACATCCAATCATCCAAGTGCTTTTTCGCGAAAGCGGGCATCTCCTCCTTCAGTTCAATAGTAAAATAACTGATACATTTACTTCCATCCACTACATATGGATCTACAATTGCCTGAGTGGGGCAGGCATCTATACAGGCCGTACAGCTTCCACAATGATCTGTAACTGCGTGGTCGTATTCTAAATCAAGATCCACTATGAGCTCTGCAATAAAATAAAAGGACCCGGCTTTTTTTGAGAGAAGATTACTGTGCTTGCCTATCCAGCCCAGTCCGCTTTTTGCCGCCCAAGCTTTATCTAACACTGGCGCGCTATCTACAAAAGCACGACCGCTTACCTCCCCTATTTCTGATTGAATGGTATGTAAAAACTCTTTAAGTTTATCTTTTATAACAAAATGATAATCCCGGCCGTAGGCGTACTTTGAGATTTTATACGTGTCATCGCGTTGTAACTCGTGAGGGTAATAATTAAGGAGTAGAGATATGACACTTTTAGAACCTTCTACAAGTTTTGTAGGGTCCAAGCGCATATCAAAGTAATTCTCCATATAGTGCATCTCCCCGTGCCTATTTTTCTGGAGCCAAGACTCAAGACGTGGCGCCTCCTCTTCCAAAAAACCAGCTTTACTTATGCCGCAGGACATAAACCCCAGACGTTTAGCCTCGGCCTTTATTAGCGCGGTATATTTTGCTCTGTTTTCTATCATCTATCGCGGGACAAACTCCAAGATAGCATTTTTAGGCTTTAGTGTGATGAGGGGTAATATTTCTATAGGAGTATTTTTTGGGGTAATTTTATAAGCCGCTACCACTTCTGTAATTGCCAGAATCATCTCATACATTGCAAAATTATTACCGATGCACATACGGGGACCTGCGCCAAAAGGAAAATATGCCTGATGCTTCATCCCCGCATTATCTGCAAATCTATCTGGATCAAATTCGGTGGGACGCTCCCAGAAATCTTTGTGCTTGTGTATTTCAATTACTGAAAAAAGTAAATTAGATCCAGGGGGAACTTCCATACCATTATGCGCATCTGCCTCTATATTCACCCGATCTATAAAATAGGCTGGTGGATACAGCCGCATAGATTCTTCTAAGACCTGCTTAGTAACGGTACTGTTTCTGAGGTACACACTAAGTCTTTCTGCTGGATCAATCTCTGATTTTTCTGATTCCGCTTTCGCGAAAATGTGATTATCCAAGATCTTTTCTTGCCATTCTGGATTCCTAGCTAAGAGTTCGCAGGTGAACGTAAGTGCGTTTGAGGTAGTCTCGTGCCCTGCGCTAAAGAGTATGAGTATCTCGTCTATGAGTTGCTTTTGATCCATAAAGCCACCATCCTCATATCTGGCATCCAATAGCATATCCAATAAATCTCCAGACTTCTCACCACTATCTCTGCGCTCTTGTACAAGGCTTTCCAATATAAATCGAGCCTCGCGAGTGAGTGCGAGGTGTTTTTCTATAGGCCCTCCATATTTAAAATACCAAGCTTTATAGGGCTGTCTCAACTCCTTTACGAGCATCTTTTGAGCCTGCTCCGTAATGTACTGGAGCCTATTTATCTTTTCCCTATCTACATCTGTTTGAAATAAAGCTTTGACAACAGTCATAAAAGCTAGATCATTAAAAACATCAAATACGTCAAAGGGTTTATTAGGTTCTATCCTTGTCAGTTCCTCTTTAATTACTTGATGCATTGCATCGAGTAATTGAGAAAGTTGCTTTTTATGAAATGCCGGCTGGATTAATTTACGCTGTTGTTTCCAATGTTCACCTTCTGCAGTAAGTAGGCCTTTGCCTACATATTTTGCAAGATCTTTTGTTTGGATAGGTGATTTACCGTAATTTCTCTGATTTTTTTGAAGGGCATATCTAGCAAATTCGGGATCTCGAGAAAAGACAACATCATTGCCAAAACCCAACTGCAATTTAAAAGTATCGCCCTTTGTCTCAAAATTCTCTTTATGAAAAGGTAAAGGATTCTTTAAAATACTACCTGCGTTTGCAAGGAATTTGAATACGGAAACCGTGGGTATTTTCTCAGGCATTTTCTCTTTTTGTGAATGTATATAAAGATACAACTCACCCTATTTTAAGAAGGTGAAAAGCATTCACAAATTTTGAAAGTAGTTATATTTTCAGTTTGATTACTGAATTAAAAGAGACCTCCTTGCACGGGTCCCTTTACTCTGCCCAAATGTTTATAAGCCTCTTCGGTCACTTCCCTCCCTCTAGGGGTTCTCATTATAAAACCTTGCTGTATGAGAAAGGGCTCATAAACTTCCTCAATGGTTTCTGCGCTTTCTGAAACGGCGGTTGCTAGGGTTGTGATTCCTACGGGGCCACCCTTAAATTTATCTATTATCGTCGCCAGAATTTTATTATCCATCTCGTCTAGGCCGTGTGCATCTACGTGTAAAGCCTCCAGACTATATTTTGCGATCTCTATATCAATACTCCCATTTCCTTTAATTTGAGCAAAGTCCCGTACTCGGCGCAAAAGCGCGTTTGCGATACGAGGAGTTCCTCTACTTCTTCCAGCAATTTCTATAGCTGCCTCCATCGAAATGGGTACCCCCAGAATGCTAGAGCTCCTCTGGACGATTGTAGTCAGCAGTTCTGTTGTATAGTACTGAAGTCTGCTAGAGATACCAAAACGCGCTCTCATAGGCGCTGTGAGAAGCCCTGAACGAGTGGTTGCGCCAACTAATGTAAAAGGATTAAGATCTATTTGAACAGTTCTCGCGTTTGGACCTGTTTCAATCATTATATCAATACGATAATCTTCCATCGCAGAGTATAAATATTCTTCTACAATAGGGCTTAGTCTGTGTATCTCATCTATAAAGAGCACATCACGCTCCTCAAGATTCGTGAGTAGCCCAGCAAGATCTCCCGGTTTATCCAAAACAGGACCTGAGGTAATCTTAATATTTACGCCAAGTTCATTAGAAAGAATATTTGCCAGTGTTGTTTTGCCCAGACCTGGAGGGCCGTGAAAAAGGGTGTGATCAAGCGCTTCTCCCCGAAGATTTGCGGCTTGAACAAAAATTTTGAGATTTTCAAGAACCTGATCTTGTCCTGCAAAGTCTTCAAATGACAAAGGCCTTAATGCCTTTTCAACATCATTTTCTTGGTTTGAATAGCCCTCATTTGTAGGATCCAGATTCTCGTTCATAGTTCTTTTAACTCTTTAAACAAATATAATGAATGCTCCTTGTAGATGATTGGTAAATGATAAGTAACAAGCTGTAAAATTATTAAAGAAAACTCATCACCTAAGACAACAGGAAGAACTAAAATTTTCGCGAAAGCGCATAAAAAAACCCATTTCTCTCGAAATGGGTTTTGATTAATTTCTCACTACTAGTGGTGCATTTCCTCTTCATTATCTTGAAGCGGGATATGCTGTGGCACAAAGTCTTGACCAGGAATTACATAATCAGACTCATCTTTGTTAAGTTTTGAATAGTCATACGCCCAGCGGTGTACTTCTGGTATTGCTCCAGCCCAGTTTCCGTGGATATGTTTATGTTCTGTAGTCCACTCTAGCGTATTTGACTTCCAAGGGTTCTTTGCGCCTACTTTACCGTAGAACATTGAATGTATAAAGTTGTACAGGAATACTAATTGAGCAGCTGCTGTAATGAATGCAAATATGGTGATCGCCTTATTTACATCAATAAGATCATCGAAATATGGGAATGCAGAATTCGTATAATAACGACGTGGTAAACCAGCCATTCCAATAAAGTGCATTGGGAAGAAAATTCCGTAAGCGCCTATAACGGTTACCCAGAAGTGAACATATCCTAAATTTTTATTCATCAGTTTCCCTTCAAACATTTTTGGGAACCAGTGATAAACTCCTGCAAATAAACCGTACAGTGCAGATATACCCATTACTAAGTGGAAGTGGGCAACTACAAAATAGGTGTCGTGCACATTGATATCTAATGTAGAATCCCCCAGTATAATACCAGTTAATCCTCCGGATATAAATGTTGATACAAGACCAATAGAAAATAACATTCCAGGGTTAAACTGAAGATTACCTTTCCAAAGTGTGGTAATATAGTTAAATGCTTTTACCGCAGATGGAATCGCAATCAATAAGGTTGTGAATGTAAATACAGAACCTAAGAATGGATTCATCCCTGAGATAAACATATGGTGACCCCATACGATCGTAGATAAAAACGCAATCGCAAGTATAGATGCAACCATTGCACGGTATCCAAAAATAGGCTTACGCGCATTTGTAGCAATTACTTCTGATGTTATTCCAAGTGCTGGTAGCAGTACGATATATACTTCAGGGTGACCCAAGAACCAGAATAGGTGCTCAAATAAAACCGGTGAACCTCCAGAATTATGCAGTACCTCTCCTCCTATATAAATATCAGATAGGAAAAATGAGGTTCCAAAGCTTCTATCCATTATCAACATTAATGCTGCTGATAGTAATACTGGGAATGAAACAACTCCAATAATGGCGGTCACAAAGAAAGCCCATATGGTTAAAGGTAGTCTCGTCATAGACATCCCTTTGGTTCTAAGATTTATTACTGTAACAATATAGTTCAGTGAACCTAAAAGTGATGACGCAATAAATATCGCCATAGATACTAACCATAATGTCATTCCCATCCCTGACGCAGGAATACTATTAGGTAGTGCGCTCAATGGTGGATAAATAGTCCATCCTGCCGCTGCGGGTCCTGACTCGACAAACAGAGACATAACCATAATGATAGAGGATACAAAAAATAACCAGTAGGAAACCATATTTAAGAATCCTGAAGCCATATCCCGAGCCCCTATTTGTAACGGGATTAATAAGTTACTAAACGTTCCACTTAGCCCAGCGGTTAATACAAAAAATACCATTATAGTACCGTGTATTGTAATGAGTGCTAAATAAATATTAGGATCCATGACTCCATCCTTACCCCAATCTCCAAGTAATACCTCATATATGGTAAACTGGTGATCAGGCCAAGCCAATTGTAGTCTAAAAATAAGGGACATCCCTATCCCTATAATACCCATTATCAAACCAGTAATTAAATACTGCTTTGAGATCATTTTGTGATCTGTACTAAAGATATACTTTGTTACAAATGTTTCTTTGTGGTGATGATGCCCGTGATCATCGTGTCCGTGATCTAGTGCTGCTGCTTCTGCTGCCATACCTTAATTCTTTAGTTAATTTTTCTTTTTCAATTATTCAGCGGTCACAAGAGAACTTCCAAATGTCTTTTGCTCTGAAATCCAAGCGTCATATTCTTCTTGGGTTTCAACAACAATTTTCATTTGCATATTATAGTGTGATGCTCCGCAAATTTTATTACATAGCAAGTAATAATCAAATTCATCATAAGAATCTATTGGACCATCTCCGGCCGCTATAGACTCTTTGTTTTTTTCTTTTCTCAATTCCTTAATCGTCGCCATCTTGTCTATCATATATTCCGTCTCACGAATCTCTTCCGTAGTCTTAGACGGTGTAAAAGAAAATTGTGTAATCATACCTGGAACAACATTCATCTGTGCTCTAAAGTGAGGCATATATGCAGAATGTAATACATCTTGAGAACGCAATTTAAAAATCACCTGTCTTCCTACCGGAAGGTGCAATTCTGTGGTAATCTTATCGTCCATTGCATCTACATCACTTTCGTCAACTCCCACTGTATTTGCTCCTTCGATAAAACGCACATTCGCATTTCCTAGAATATTATCTTCTCCCGCATACCTTGCTTGCCATCCAAAACGCTTTGCATACAATTCAATAACAATCGCATCTTCCTCTTCTTCAAAGTTCATAATATCTGACCAAGTAAACAAGCCATAAATTATTAAACCTGCAAGTACGATCACTGGAATTATAGTCCAGATAAACTCGAGCTTGTCATTATCTGCATAAAACAACGCTTTATTACCCTTCTTACCCGCATATTTATATGCGAAGTAATGTAAAAGTGCCTGCGTAATCACTTGCACAAACATGATAACAGCAAGTGTTATAAAAAGTAAATTGTCATATGACGATCCGTGTTCTGAAGAGGCTTCTGGAAGATAGAATTTACTATAATTCCAAAAACAAAAGAACATTATAAAATAGAAGACAATAGCAAACCAGAACATCAACTTACCGTTGATGCGGTTATCCTTGTCATTTGCTACCTGAGCATTTTCACTATTAGAGTCTGTATTACCCTGAGATAGCTTAAATATCTTTGACATCTGCCAAAGCGTTACTACAAATAGAATTACTACGATGAGTGCTAATAAACCTGTCATTGCTTTCTAACTTCTTTTATCTATGTTCTAATAATGAAAGTGCTTACTTTCTTCAATTAAGGGGTTGCGCTTAGGCTCGAGCGGTCGCTTTGCTAACGAACTGAATACAATAAAAATAAACAGTCCAAAGAAAAACATTAATGATCCTATCTCTAAGAAACCAAATGACCAAGAATCGCCTACAGTCGCTGGCATCACCATATTGAAAATATCAACATAGTGGCCTAATAGTATTACAATACCAGCCATCACAACAAACCAGTTTACTCGTTTAAAATCACTGTTCATTAATATGAGTAATGGAAAAACAAAGTTCATTACTACCATACCAAAGAATGGTAAATTATAATCTTCAATACGCTGTATATAATAAGTTACCTCTTCTGGGATGTTTGAATACCAGATGAGCATAAACTGTGAAAACCATAAATATGTCCAGAAAATACTAAACCCAAACATAAACTTTGCCAAATCGTGTATATGGCTATTATTAACATTTTGCAAATACCCAGCTCCCTTAAGTACCATTGTAACTAAGGCTATAGTTGTGATTCCACAGACCATCATACCCGCTAAAACGTACCATCCAAATAATGTGCTAAACCAGTGTGGATCTAAGGACATAATCCAATCCCACGACATCATAGACTCTGTATACAGGAAAAATACTAGGAATCCTGCTGCAGCTTTAAATGACTTTTTATGATTCGTATTATCTGAAGCCTCATCTTGCTGACGCGAAAATTTTAAGGCAAAAAATCTATATAGATTCCAACCCGCAATAAATATCGCGGCTCTTATTAAGAACCAAGGAACGTTAAGCCATCCTTGCTTCCCTGCAATAATCTTATCATAATGCTCATTGCCAACCTCTACGAGATCCGGATCCATCCAATGGAACATATGGTTCAAGTGAAAACCAGAAAGTGCCAAAAGGATGAAAACAATGATACTTCCAGGAAGTAAATATCCTGTAATACCTTCCATCACTCGTAATAAGAGTGGTGACCATCCCGCCTGTGAAGCATATTGCACTGCATAAAATGCGAGACATCCTAAGGCTATCATAAAGAAGAAGAACGCTGCAATGTACATAGCAGACCAAGGTTTATTCTGATACTGCAACAGTGTGTGTTCAGCGTGCTCTTCTGCAGACATTGTGTGACCTCCACCTTCGTGACCATCCACTAATTGTGAATCCCCGTGAGTATCACCGTGATCATCACTGAGATCATTTTCTCCTATTCCATTATCAGCTGCCACGTGAGTATCATGAGTATCTGCCGCGTGACCCGCTCCGTGTCCGTCTCCGTGATCTGCTTGCATCTGTTCTATATCTTCTACTGAACTTGGAAGCATTAACCAGTCCACCGTAAAGAGAAGGGCACCCACAATCATAAAGATGAAGGCTGATAATTTTAAGTTGTTAGATAATGTGTACATATCTTAATAATCGGTTGTTCCGTTAGTAATTACTGCTCGTTTGCGTGATCTTCATTATTAGAGTGATCATCACCTGTATGTTCTTCGGTAGAGGAATAAGCTCCCTCACTATCTACGGTAATTATTTCTTCAATAATTTCTTCTGGTGTAAACTCTTTCTGAGGATCACCGTTTAATGCTGCTTTTAAAGACATCACGTAATGATCTACCATCCACAACTCCTCTTCAGACATTTGAGATGCATAAGACCCCATAGAATTAATTCCGTAATACATCACGTGATAAACACTTCCTTCCGTTATCGCTCTACCGGCGTCATCATAGGCAGGTATACCCAAAATCTTTTCTCTTTTCGCTAATATACCATTACCGTCTCCCTTGTTACCGTGACATACACCGCAGTAAATATTATAAAGCTCAGTTCCCTTAGCATAATTTGTTTCCGTGTAAGGTATAGGATTTTCCAAGTTCGCTTTCGCGAAAGCGTACCCTTCCTGATTATTCTCAATTTCATAAGGTAACCACCCCCTCATTACGGAACCTTCTGCCGGTTTCATAGCCTCGTGATCATCAGGAAATACTTCATACTTACCATACGTCTCATAACCTACGGATTCGTACATATTAGGCATATACTGGTAATTGCGATTATTATCATCCTGACAAGAAACACTTATCAAAATCAATGCTAACACCGTTATTTTAAATATATTCTTCATTGCGTACACTTATTCTTCGTTTGCAATTAAATTAATTTCTGTAGCTCCTGTGGAGACCAAAAAGTCTGCTAGCTCTTGAGTATCCTGTCCTGTAGCATCTATTTCCATAAGGAAGTGATCATCCGTAGTTCTAATATCAGGGTTCTCAGCTTTTTTAAAGGGCCATAACCTACTTCTCATATAAAACGTGATTACCATTAAGTGAGCCGCAAAGAAAACAGTGAGCTCAAACATAATAGGAACAAAGGCAGGCATATTCTCAATATAGCTGAAACTAGGCTTACCACCAATGTTCTGAGGCCAATCCTCAATCATAATGTAGTTCATCATAACGGTAGCAACCGCTAGACCAACGCAGCCATACATAAAAGCCGTTATTGCTAAACGTGTCGGTGCAAGGCCCATAGCCTTATCAAGACCGTGTACAGGAAAAGGTGAATAAACCTCATTAATATGTAAGTGCTTTTTACGCACTTCCTTAACGGCGTTCATTAGAACGTCATCATCGGTATATATTGCGTGCATTACTTTAGATGCCATACGTATTATTTAAGATTGTTAGCTTGACCCGCCCAGTCATCACGCTCTGCACGACCTGGAAACGATTCAGTAAGGTTATCTAGCATATCATAATCCCTTGAGGTCATACGACTTACTTGTTCATAAGTATAGATACCTAGTTCATTGAGCTTCTGCTCCATTTTAGGTCCAATACCATTTATTTTTTGAAGATCATCAGCTTTCTGAGTTGCCGGATCAAACGATCCTAAACGCTCAACTAGACTTGAACTTCCGTGGTTGTCTTGTGGTATAATAACTTCATCGCTCGCCACTGTTTTTGCAGAGGATGCATATACCCCATCGAGGTTCATCTTAACGGGACCGCCAGACGTGCGAGGATCAGCTCCAGTACCTACTAGTGATTGACCTGACTCACGCAGTTTCTTATAACGCTCTCCTGAAGACTTCATAATAGTCTTTACCTCAGCTTGAGCAATTACAGGGAACGTACGTGCGTACAATAAGAATAATACAAAGAAGAAACCTATGGTTCCTATAAATATGCCTATATCTACAAACGTAGGAGAGAACATCGTCCAAGAAGATGGAAGATAATCACGGTGAAGTGAAGTTACGATAATTACAAAACGTTCAAACCACATTCCTATATTTACTACAATAGATATGATAAAGGAGAACATAATTGATCTTCTAAGTTTAGGGAACCACATAAATTGTGGTGAGAAAACATTACACGTCATCATCGCCCAGTAAGACCAAGCATAGGGACCCGTCGCTCTGTTCAAGAATGCATATTGCTCATATTCGACTCCAGAGTACCAAGCCATAAATAACTCAGTGATGTAAGCTACCCCTACTATAGATCCCGTAATCATAATTACAATGTTCATAAGCTCGATGTGCTGAACCGTAATATAGTTTTCAAGACTTACAACCTTACGCATAATGATAAGGAGTGTATTTACCATTGCAAATCCTGAGAATACAGCCCCTGCAACAAAGTATGGAGGAAATATCGTAGTGTGCCATCCAGGGATCACCGACGTTGCGAAGTCAAAAGATACAATAGTATGCACTGAAAGTACAAGAGGTGTTGCAAGTCCAGCAAGAACTAATGAAACTTCTTCAAAACGTTGCCAATCCTTTGCTCGTCCAGACCATCCAAAGGACAGCAGACTGTAAATTTTCTTTTGAAAAGGTTTCACAGCCCTATCGCGTATCATCGCAAAGTCAGGAAGTAAACCTGTCCACCAGAAAACTAAGGATACCGACAAGTACGTTGATATTGCAAAAACGTCCCAAAGTAATGGCGAATTAAAGTTTACCCATAAGGAACCAAATTGGTTAGGAATAGGTAATACCCAGTATGCTAACCAAGGACGTCCCATATGTATTATAGGGAAAAGACCCGCCTGAACTACAGAGAATATAGTCATCGCCTCTGCAGAACGGTTAATAGCCATACGCCATTTCTGACGGAAAAGTAATAGTACGGCAGAAATTAATGTTCCTGCGTGTCCTATACCAACCCACCAAACAAAGTTAGTAATATCCCAAGCCCATCCTACGGTTTTGTTTAGACCCCAACTACCTATACCATTAGATATGGTATAAATAATACAGCCTATCCCCCATAGAAAAGCGACAAGTGCAATAGAGAACACTATCCACCAAGATTTATTTGCACGTCCCTCAACAGGAGCCACAACGTCGAGTGTAACGTCGTGATACGTCTTATCTCCGGTAACTAGTGGTCTTCTTATAGGTGCTTCGTAATGCGCCATAATCCTATATAATTAGTTCTTTTGATTAGTTGTTTTATTAAGCTTCTTCTGTATTTCTTACCATCGCTTGGTAAAATACATTAGGTTTTGTTCCTACGCTCTCTAGTAAATGATACATACGATCATCCTTTCTAAGCTCAGCAACTTCACTTTCTTTATCATTGATATCCCCAAAAGCAAGCGCTCCATTTGTACAAGCATTTGAACAAGCGGTAGCAAACTCACCATCTTTGATTTTACGTCCATCACGTTTAGCATCGAGAATGGTTTTCTGTGTCATTTGTATACACATAGAACATTTTTCCATCACACCACGAGAACGTACCGTTACATCTGGATTGATCACCATACGACCAAGGTCGTTGTTCATATGATAATCAAACTCGTCATTTCCATTATAAAGGAACCAGTTGAAACGGCGTACTTTGTAAGGACAGTTATTTGCACAATAGCGAGTTCCCACACATCTATTGTAAGTCATATGGTTTTGACCTTGCTTCCCGTGAGCAGAAGCCGCAACAGGACAAACAGTCTCACAAGGAGCGTGATTACAGTGCTGGCACATTATAGGCTGGAAAGCAACTTGCGGATTTGCAGCAGGGTCTTCAAGCTCCCCAAATCCTCCTAGAGAACCTTGATCACCACCCAATCCGCTGAAGTCATTTTTCTTGGTGTCATCCAGTTCAAAAGACTCCTCAGACGAGTAGTATCTGTCAATACGTAACCAGTGCATATCACGGCTACGGCGTACTTCAGATTTTCCTACTACAGGCACGTTATTCTCAGCGTGACAAGCTATAACACAAGCCCCACATCCGGTACACGCATTAAGGTCTATCGCTAGATTAAAGTGATGACCTATAGATCGATCAAACTCATCCCAAAGATCTACCTCTGGAGAAGTAACTTCGTATTCTACGTGTCCCTTAGTAACTTCTGGAACAGGGTTCCAGTAATGCTTATCTTTTGTATTAAAAATCTCAAGAGTAGTCTCTCTTAAGATATCCCCACGACCCATAAGGGTATTATGCAACTGCACACAAGCAAACTCGTGTATGCCTTCTGCTTTCTCTATTTCAACTCGTTGAGTAGTCTGGAAGTTTTGCATTAATGGGAAGGCATTTACTCCCGTTTGCATTTCTTCTTGTATAGACTCCGTACGGCCGTAACCTAGAGCTAAACCTACGGTTCCTTTTGCTTGACCCGGTTGGATCATTACAGGAACTTTCTCGAGCTTTACTCCACCTACAGTAATGTTTGCATAATGTCCATTAAGACCTCCATTTGCATCGTGTCGGGCTTCTGTGAAGAATGAACTTCTATCAAACCATAGTCCCAATTCCTTAGCATCTGCCTCAGACATTGTTAGATAGTTATCCCAAGATGCCCTCGTTAATGGGTCTGGCATTTCTTGTAACCAAGGGTTATTTGCTTGATTACCGTCACCCATAGACACTTTGCTATAAAGCGTTAATTCAAATGCGCCTTCACCTTGCAAAGCAGTAGATGATAAGCCTGCATCTGATGTAATAGATTCCGTGGTAGTTGATGGCGCTTTCGCGAAAGCGTCAGTCATAACAACTCCCGCTTGTATTGTTTTATTAAATGGTAACCCTACAGAGACCATAGTCTCCTTGATATACTCATAATAACTTTGATCAGAACCCATCCAAACTAATAAGCTATCCTGAAACTGACGCGTGTCAAAAATTTGCTTAATGGTAGGCTGCATAAGACTAACCTCACCCATTTTGATTTGAGTATCACCCCAAGACTCCAAATAATGTGGAACCGGAGCAATATGAGTTGCTAGTGACGCTGTTTCATCAGCTCTTAAAGAACACGCTACAGAAACATCAACCTTTTGTAAGCCTTCAATAAAATCTACAGAATTGTGCAGGGTATATGCTGGGTTTACACCCGCCATAATCAATAATCCTACCTGACCAGACTTCATATCACTCACTAGTTGAGCTACTTTACGAGCATCTCCAGAACGCGTTAATCGAGGCGCAGACATATCCATTATGTCTTTCCCAGCGTTGAAATCCATCGCGATGCGCTGTGTTGCCACATCTTGCACTGAAGTGATAAGAACACCTTTAGCGCCAGCAGTACTTAATGCTTTGCGGGCAGAAGCTATGGCACTCTTTATATTTTCAGGCAGTCCGGAAGATGTTCCTCCAGCGATTGCCTGTACAATTAATTTTTGTTGTGATGGTGTAGCAGGAATACGTACATCTGCGTTTGCTCCAGATAATGACATATTTGCCTCAAACTGAAAATGCTTTGACATTTTACCATTTTGAGGAATACGTGTTTTTGAATAACCACCATCATATCCTCCACCGTTCCAATCTCCTAGAAAATCGGCTCCCACAGAAACAATAACTTCTGCCTTTGAGAAGTCATAATCTGGAAGCGCACGGTACCCATTTTTTAATTCAAAAGCATCGAGCGTAAACTGCTCTCCAATAGAATCGTAAGCTACGTGTTCAACATTTCCATAGGTTGCTTTAAACTCTTCAATCAATTTATCAGTAGTTGGACTTGCAAAAGTTTGTGTAAGCAATACTGTCTTCTTACCGCTCTGCAAAGCAGACATCACACCTTTATCTATGTCACTCCAAGCCACTGCCTCTCCACCAGCTGTTGGTCCTTGCGCACGATTTGTATCATACATCGTAAGGACTGAAGCGTGTACACGTGCATTTGCTCCGTAACCCGCTTTAGCAAGATCGTTGTTCTCAATTTTGATAGGACGACCCTCGCGCGTCTTCACAAGGATACTTGCAAAATCAAAACCATCTGCAATTGTCGTGGCATAATAATCTGCAACACCTGGAACAATCTGCTCTGGTTGTACTACATAAGGTACAGACTTTATAACCGGCCCTTCACAAGCAGCAAGCGATGCCGCTGCTGTCGAAAAACCAACGTACTTCAAGAAATCACGACGTGTAGTTTCTGTATTGCTTAAAGTTTCCTTATCGCCCAAAAACTCATCAGTAGGTATCTCCTGTACAAACTCATTCTGTCTGAGTGTCTCTACAGATGCAGCCCCTTGGAGCTCATCGACACTTTTCCAGTATTTCTTGTTTGATGACATATAATTGATTGTTATTTAATTTGTGCCCTGACCAGCAGGACAACTATTTTATTATGAACTCCTTTGAGAGTATCTTAATTCTTATTAATAGTGGCACTTACCACATTCTAATCCACCCATTTGAGCCGCTGTAACAGATTCTACTCCGTACTTCTTAGCTAGCTGAGCGTGTATTTCCTCATAATAAGGATTACCCTCGAGTTTAACATTAGTCTCTCGGTGACAATTGATACACCATCCCATAGTAAGCGGGGCGTGTTGATACATAATCTCCATTTCTTGAACAGGACCGTGACATTTCTGGCACTCTATTCCAGCAACGGTTACGTGTTGCGAGTGGTTAAAGTATGCAAAGTCTGGTAAATTATGGATACGAATCCATTCTACCGCTTGCGTCTCTCCAGTATATGCCTGAGTTGCCTCATCCCAGCCAACAGCTTTGTAAAGCTTCTGGATTTCATTATCGTAAAACTCTTTAGAATACTCCTCCGTCACTGAAGTATATTCTGACTCAGGTCCTGCCACTTCAGCAATAGACTTGTGACAGTTCATACATATATTAAGAGAAGGAATACCTGAGTGCTTAGAAACTCTAGCTGAAGAGTGACAGTATTTACACTCAATAGCATTTTCTCCAGCGTGTATCCTGTGAGAATAATGAATAGGTTGCACCGGCATATACCCCTGATCAACACCTACTTGCATCATCCATCCGTAAGCAAAATATGCACTTCCTAACAGCAGGAATATAACACTCACAAGCACTAAAAATTGATTGTCAACAAAAGCTTTCCAAAGAGGTTTTCTGCTCTCTTTAACTGGAAGCTCAATACCCTGCTTTGTTGCAAAAGAGCTAAGTGTTTTATTCACCAAGAACAGAACAGCAACTAATAGAAGCAACACAAAACCTAATACAGCAAGTATAATTTCGTTAGAAGCTCCACCCTCAGTACTAGCAACTACATCAGTTTTTACAACATCTGGGGTTACAGGCGGTGGCGTATTAGTATAAGCAAGAATATTAGAAATATCTGTATTAGTAAGCGCTGGGAACGCGTTCATTACCTTTTTCCCATTTGCCTCATAGGTAGCAACTGCACGAGCGTCTCCCGATTTGATAAGAGCCTGCGAGTTACGGATCCATTTTCCTAGCCACTCGTAATCTTCTTCATACTTTTCAACGACGTTGTAAAGAGCCGGTCCTGTCATAGGCTTATAAAGCTTATGACAAGCTGCACACTGAGACTTGAAAAGCGCCTCTCCAGCAGTAGCGTCACCCGTGGATGCATCTACCTGACCAAAAAGAGAATTAGAAAACGTGAGCAATATAACTGCTGTAAGGGTAATAATTCTTGAGAATGAATTACGGCGTTTAACCTGTATCATAATTGGTATTGAATTAACTTCAAAAAATTGGCACGATTATTACACTTTATCTCTCGTTAAAGAGTGTTAAACGTGCACACAAAATTGTAGGCAAAAATAATACTTACACGTCATTTTTCTCTAGTGGAGAAAGGCGTTATTTCTAATTTATAATAGTTCTAAATAATAATTTTAATTTGTTTAAGTTTTTATCATCTACCTTTGTTTTAAATACACCAAATATGCAGTCAAATAGATCAAAAGCCCTCCTTTTTTCAACCGTTCTCGTGTTGTTTTTTTCCGCTTTCGCGAAAGCGCAATCGGGTACAATCGTCATAAATGATGACCCAAGAATAGCGCAATTGTTTAAGATCCAGACAGCCCTTGTCAAGGATGGAAAACTCAAGGATCGCTATAAGATTCAGCTATACTCTGGGGATGCGACCTCTGCAAATAGCACACTAAAGAAATTTAGAAACCGAATTGGCACTTGGTCTTCAGATATTAAATATCAAACTCCTAATTATAAGGTATGGGTGGGTAATTTTAGAAATAGACTAGAGGCCGATCGCGCACTTATGGAAATCAAAAAAGAATTTGGGAGTGCCTTCGTTTTTCAACCTAGTTAGACACTTTTAACAGATTGGTGCTGGTTATTTCTTTCAAAAATTTTGCGAAGATAGACCAAAATCTATTGATGGGTCGCTCTATTTATTTGTAGCCCATATCCTACAAAATTACATTGAATACATTGGGCACTGCCGTGTTTTAATCATTGGATCCCACGAGTATTTTCGCGAAAGCAAAAGATAACTTTTCTAAAACAAAAAGAGGCTGTCTAAAAAGGCGGCCTCTTTTTTTTGATTAGTTTTTGGTATTTCGTATCTTAATGTTATGAAAGCTAGCCCTGTATGGAAGACCAACAATCAGTCTCAGTTAAGTCTCCTTCCACCAAGTTATGATGATTTCGTTCCGGATAATCATCCCGTCCGCACTGTAAATACGATCATTGACCAGATAGATATAAGTGCTATCGAGCGCACCTATAAGGGAGGCGGCACCTCGAGTTATCACCCGCGGGATCTGATCAAGATATTGATCTATGCCTACCTGCGCAACCTTTACTCTTCCCGTAAGATCGAACAAGCTCTCGGTGAGAATGTTCATTTCATGTGGCTCAGTGGATGTATCCAACCAGATCACAACACGATAAGCAACTTCCGCTCTGGTAAGCTCAAAGGAAATTTCAAGAAGATATTCAATCAAGTCGTACTGCTTCTTGCCAGTGAGGGATACCTCAATATAAAAGACATTTATGTAGATGGCACTAAGATCGAGGCCAATGCAAACCGCTACACCTTTGTGTGGGGCAAGAGCATAAACAACTCACGCGGGCGTATCGAGAAACAGCTCAAAGAACTCTGGCGCTATGTAGAGACTGTTTATGCAGATGAAGCACAGCAGCCCAATGGGCCAGATAATTTTGATGCCGTAGACCCTGAAGAAGTATCTAAGACCATAGACAAGATCAACCAAGCATTAGAAGGTAGGACCATAGACAAGAAGGTGAAGCAAAAGCTCAACTATGCCAAGAACAACTGGCCAAAGAACGTTGCGAGATATAATAGGCAACAAGGGGAAATGGGCCATCGCAACTCAATGAGCAGGACCGATCCCGATGCCACCTTTATGCGTATGAAAGATGACCATATGCAGAACGGACAGCTCAAGCCCGGATATAACCTACAGGCATCCTCGAACAATCAGTTCATCGTCAATTATACCCTGGCACAAACTACTGCAGATACCACAACACTGATCGATCATCTAGAAGAACACCAAGAAAGCTTCGGGCAGCATCCGGAAATCGTTACGGCAGATGCAGGCTACGGTAGTGAGCAGAACTACGCGTATTTAGAGGATCAGGATATAGAAGCCTTTGTAAAGTATAATTACTTCCACAAAGAACAAAAGCAACAAAAAAAACAACCCGATCCTTTTCATCCGGACGAGCTCCACTACAACATAGGACAGGACTGCTATTACTGTCCTATGGGACAGCAGATGCAAAACATAGGGGTCTTTGGACGGACTACCAAAAATGGACACCTACAGACCTATACCCGTTATCAAGCTAGTAACTGCGGGGGATGCCCGTTACGGGGATCCTGTTTTAAAGCAAAAGGGAACCGAATCATAGAACGCAACTACGATCTTATAAGGCTAAGGGCCAAAGCAAAAGAAAAGCTACTGAGCAAACGCGGGATTGCACATCGAAAGCAAAGATGCTGGGACGTAGAAGCAATCTTTGGAAACATTAAACACAATATGGGCTTTAAGCGATTCATGTTGAGAGGAATTGATAAAGTCAATACTGAAATAGGGCTTATAGCAATGGCTCATAACCTCAAAAAGGTCACATTAGCTACCTAAAAGCAGACCGCAAACTGTTAGCTGATGACTATTTACTCAATTACTCAATCTCTGAAATGAAAATCACAAATAAGCGTAAATAAAAAGGACTGCCTATATTGTTTATAGACAGCCTCTTTTAAATGTACTCAATTCTATTTATTAGTCTTGAGTTTCTTTTTAACTGCAACTTCTTGATACGCCTCTATGATGTCATCAATCCTAATGTCGTTATAGTTTTTAATCTGCATACCACAATCGTAACCTTTTGCAACTTCCTTAACGTCATCTTTAAAACGTCTTAGTGCTGCAAGCTCACCAGTGTAAACTACAACGCCATCACGTATTAAACGTATACCAGAACTTCTAAAGATCTTACCGCTTATTACCATACAACCTGCAATGGTTCCCACTTTAGAAATTTTGAATGTCTCACGGATTTCTGCTGTTCCCGTAATCTCTTCTTTAATCTCTGGAGATAGCATTCCTTCCATCGCATCCTTAAGATCATTAATAGCGTCATAGATGATCGAGTACGTACGGATATCTATTTCTTCTTGATCTGCTACGACACGAGCATTACCTGCTGGCCTTACATTAAATCCGATTATAATCGCATCTGAAGCTGAGGCTAGAAGTACATCACTTTCTGTAATTGCTCCTACTCCTTTATGAATGATATTTACCGCTATCTCTTCTGTAGATAACTTCTGGAAACTGTCTGTAAGCGCTTCTACAGATCCGTCCACATCTCCTTTAAGGATTATGTTGAGTTCCTTAAAGTCACCTAATGCAATACGTCGTCCTATCTCATCTAGTGTAATATGACGTTGTGTACGTACATTCTGCTCACGTTGAAGCTGTGTACGTCTAGAAGCAATATCTTTTGCCTCACGCTCGTCATCCATCACATTAAACTTATCTCCTGCTTGAGGCGCGCCATCAAGACCTAGCACAGAAACTGGGGTCGAAGGTCCTGCATTTTTTACTTTCTTGCCACGTTCATCGTGCATCGCCTTAATCTTACCTGAGCAAGTACCCGCCAGTAGATAATCTCCTACTTGTAACGTACCGCTCTGAACAAGGATAGTAGAAACATACCCACGTCCCTTGTCTAAGAAAGCTTCTACTACAGTACCTGTAGCATTCTTCTCTGGATTAGCCTTAAGTTCAAGAAGCTCTGCTTCTAATAAGACCTTTTCTAAAAGTTCTTTAACGCCTACTCCCGTTTTTGCAGAAATCTCTTGAGATTGTATTTTTCCTCCCCAGTCTTCTACGAGAAGATTCATTTGTGCAAGTCCTTCTTTTATCTTCTCGGGATTTGCAGCCGGAAGGTCAATTTTATTAATCGCAAAAACTATAGGCACTCCCGCAGCTTGTGCGTGAGAAATCGCCTCTTTGGTTTGTGGCATTATATCATCATCTGCTGCTACCACAATAACCGCAATATCTGTTACTTTAGCACCACGAGCACGCATCGCCGTAAAGGCTTCGTGACCTGGAGTATCCAAGAATGCTATCTTCTGTCCATTCTTGAGTTGAACACCATATGCACCAATGTGCTGTGTGATTCCTCCACTTTCTCCGGCGATAACATTCTCGTTACGGACATAATCCAGCAACGATGTCTTACCGTGATCTACGTGACCCATTACGGTTACGATAGGAGCTCTTTCTACAAGATCTTCAGGTCTATCTTCTTCTACAGTTATAGACTCTTCTATATCTGCATTTACAAATTCTACAGAGAAACCAAACTCATCTGCTACGATGGACAATGTTTCAGCATCAAGGCGCTGGTTCATCGTTACCATCATCCCTAGAGACATACACGCTGATATAATCTGAGTCACACCCACATCCATCATCGTAGCAATCTCACTTACAGTAACAAATTCTGTAACCTTAATTACTTTACTATCGAGTTCTTGTGCAGCGATCTCCTCTTCAGATTTCTGACGGTGCTGATCACGTTTATCTCTACGATACTTTGCTCCTTTTCCTTTGCTCGACTTACCTTGAAGTTTTTCAAGGGTCTCACGAATTTGCTTTTGTACTTCTTCTTCTGTAGGCTCAGCTTTAGGAGTCTGGCGAGCGCCTCTGCCTTTAGCTCCACCACGAGAATTATTTCCACCGCGACTTCCAGTGTTTCCGCTTGGAGTACTTCCAGTAGTAGGTTTACTTATACGACGGCGACGCTTTTTCTTATCGTCATCTTTATTGGTTTTCTTTTCTGGTTTTTTAAACTTAGAAAGGTCAATTTTTTGACCTGTAAAGTTAGGACCATCGAGTTTTTTATAATCCGTTTTCAAGACATCATCTCCAAGGCCAACTTCTTTAGAATCACCTTCTGCAGCAACAGCAGGTTTTTCTTCTTTGGCAGGAGCCTTAGGCACCTCTTTAGACTTCTCTGGAGTCTTTTCTTTTTCCACAGGGGATTTTGTTTGTGCTTTTTCCTCGGCTTTCTTAGCATCTGGAACAGCATCTACTTTGGCTTTTTCCGGCTCAGGAGTTTTAGGGGCCTCTACTTTTGCCGCAGGTTTTTCTGGCTCAGTTTTAACCGGTGCTGCTTTTGGAGCAGATGGGTTATCTAAGTTTATTTTACCTACTTGTTTAGGTCCACTTAACGTTGCCTTAGCCTTTACAACTTCTGGCTTCTTGGTCTCTTGCTTAGCCTCAATCTCAACTTCTCGAGCGACACGCAACGCCTCCTTCTCCTTTTGCTTCTCCACGGCAACTTCCTTAGAAGCTACTTTCTTATTTGCGTCCGTTTGAAACTCATCAGACAAGACTTGATAAACCTCGTTGGTAATCTTAGTCGTAGGTCTCGCCTCTATATCGATACCCTTGGAGCTTAGGTGCTCCACGGCACGGTCAAGAGAAATATTGAGTTCTCGTAACACTTTGTTTAATCGCATTGTTGCTGCTGCCATAAACTGCTCTTAATTTTTTATTCTTAACCTATCTCTTTATTTGGAAATAGGGCATTCTTAATCTTCAAATTCTTCCTTAAGGATACGTCTTACATCTAAGACGGTTTCTTCCTCAAGATCTGTGCGACGCACTAGGTCTTCTACATCTTGCTCTAATACACTACGAGCCGTGTCTAATCCTATTTTTGCAAAAGCTTCTATAACCCAAGCTTCTATCTCATCTGAGAATTCTGTAAGTTCAACATCTTCCTCAACACCTTCTCTAAATACATCAATCTCATACCCAGTAAGCTGTCCAGCGAGGCGAATATTATGACCTCCTCTACCTATTGCTTTACTCACTTCTTCCGGCTTAAGCATTACTTGAGCCGTTTTTGCTTCTTCATTTATTTTAATACTTGTAATACGCGCAGGGCTGAGTGCTCTGGTGATATACAAGTTAAGGTTAGTCGTGTAATTAATTACATCAATGTTCTCATTACCCAACTCACGTACGATACCGTGAATACGAGAACCTTTCATTCCCACACAGGCACCTACTGGATCGATACGATCATCATAAGAATCTACGGCTACTTTTGCTTTTTCGCCTGGAATACGAACTACTTTCTTAACAGAAATCAACCCGTCAAATACTTCTGGAATCTCAGATTCAAACAACTTTTCTAAGAAAAGAGGAGAAGTACGGGACATAATAATAGACGGCTTATTCCCTTTAAGCTCCACACTCTCAATTACACCTCGTACATTTTCTCCCTTTCGGAAAAAATCTGAAGGTATCTGACGGTCTTTTGGTAATATTATCTCATTACCATCATCATCTAAAAGAATAATTGCCCTGTGTCTTATGTGGTGCACTTCTGCTGTATAAAGATCTCCTTCTAGATCTTTAAATTGCTTATAGATGTTTGTATTATCGTGCTCGTGTATTTTACTGATAAGGTTCTGACGCAAAGCTAAAATAGAACGTCGTCCTAAATCTATGAGCTTTACTTCTTCAGAAACATCTTCTCCTACCTCAAAATCCTCTTCTATCTTGCGCGCATCTGTTAGGGAAATTTCTTCATTGTCATCTTCTACCTCACCATCTGCCACAACGACTCTATTACGCCAAATCTCAAGATCCCCTTTATCTGGATTGATAATGATATCAAAGTTATCATCACTACCAAAACGTCTTTTTAATGTACTTCTAAATACTTCTTCAAGTATTGCCATCAAGGTTACACGATCTATTAATTTATCGTCCTTAAATTCTGAAAAAGAATCGATTAACGCTAAATTTTCCATATCAACTTTTTGTTAAAATTTTATCACCACTTTTGCTTCTGTAATCTCACCATAGGCTACAGTTTCTGTCTTCTGAACGGTCACTTTTCCTTTTCCTACGGGTTTTGGTTCTCGAGTTTTCCACTTAAGAACTATATCTGTATCTGTAGCCGCTTCTAAAACTCCTTCGATTTTATCTCCAGATGTTGTCTTTACCAAAAGCGTGCGGCCTATATTTTTTTTGTACTGTCGGGGTATTTCTAAAGGGCTTGTAGCTCCAGCAGACATCACTTCAAGCGCAAAGTCTTCTTCCTCGCGATCAAGGTTGTGCTCTATCTTTCTGCTTACAGCCATACAGTCTTCTACAGTAACTCCTGCATCTCCGTCAATGACAATTTTTATCTCGTTATTGCCCTGTACATCTATACTTATAAGGAATAGAGATGGATTTTCATCTATCGCCTCCTGTAGTAATTCCTGTACTTTTTTTACAAACATATTATCCTATAAAAAGAGGGGACCGCTGTCCCCTCTATAATCTTTTTGCCTTACGACGCTGCAAATATACTACAAATTATCCATTTTTAAAAAAGCTTGAGCGACCTATTTATTTGTAACTTTAAATTAATCAGATTGCTAGTATTGTTTAACTAATTCTCTATCATTATGATAAAAAAAATACTTGTACCCACAGACTTTTCAGTTCAAGCAGAAAATGCGCTACGCGTTGCGGCAGACATTGCTAGAAAACATCACGCTGAGATCAACTTACTCCATATGCTAGAACTACCTATGCTACTCGTGGATGGAGCCTCGGGAGGAACTCAAAGCGAACTTCCAGAAGCTCTTTTTTTTATGAAACTTGCCCATCAGAAGTTTGAAAATATAATGAAAGCCCCCTTTCTAGACGGCGTAAAAGTTTATGAAACGGCCGAGTTTGATGGAGCCTTTGAAGGTATTATGGATTATGCAAAAAAGTATGATGCAGACCTTATTGTAATGGGCTCTCACGGCGCAAGTGGCCTCCAAGAATTTTTTATAGGTTCCAATGCCGAAAAGGTAGTTCGCAACTCCGAAATACCCGTTTTAGTTATTAAAAAACGGCACGAAAAATTTGCAATGGAAAACTTTGTGTATGCTACAGATTTCAAAGATGAAAATCACAGAGCATTTAAACAGGCGGTCGCATTTGCAAATAACAGTGATATTAAATTACATATGCTATATGTAAATACTCCCAGCAACTTTAAAACTACTCACGAGATTGAGAAGCTTATGAAGGATTTTATGTCACAAGAAAAAGATTTTACTAATTATACACTCAACATTTATAATGACAATACTATTGAGAGCGGTATTCTTCATTTTGCAGAAATGATAGAATCTGGTATTGTAGGCATAGGAACACACGGTCGCAAAGGTCTTGCCCACTTTTTAAATGGCTCTTTAAGCGAAGGACTTGTAAATCACGCGAAGAGGCCGGTGATCACCTTTAGAATATAATAGTTCTAAAATCAAGTGCATCTCATTATGAGTTCTAAAATTTTCGCGGAAGCGTTGTCGTGATTCCATTACACATTTAAAACCTTGTATTTGATAGTAAAAATAGAGAACCCTCGCACCTCAGCCCGCTAAGAATTAATTATGTCTCAAACATCCAAAGAAACTATTTTAGAAGAACTGCGCAATCTTATAGATGATACCTGTGAGACAGCAAAAATGAAAGTGACCTATGAGAAAATGCACAAGGCCATTGTTAAAAAGTTTTTTAATGCCGAGTCCGTAACCTTTGACTCTAAAAATGACCTGGTAAGCCTTGATTTAAATTATGGAAATGATGTGCAGAATCGTTCCACTGCTGTAATTAATGTGAATTTTGAAACGTTGAGCGTCTTTTTAAAAGCCTGTTTAAATGAGGACGACAACTCACTTAAATTCTATATAGATCTTTTACACTATTATCATTCTGACACTAAAATCCCGCCAAATAAGAAATAGTGCTTTAAAACTTGCTCCAAAAAAATAACCCTCAAAAGGGTTATTTTAATCATTAGTTTGACGCTACCTGTATGGCGTACAAATCATTCTTATCTACTCTATAGGTATCACCTACTGTTTCATTTTCTTGAAGCATATCCCAATCTAAATCTATCCCTAGAGACTCATTCAAATCTAAGGATTTTCCGTCTTCATCTGTAAAGAAATAATGCCCGCCTTCGTAACCGTCAAAGGTCATTATTGTTGAAGAATTGTCAGTTGCTTTTGTAAACGCGCCCTTGTTAGTACCTACATATATAACTAACAAAATTGCTATGATTCCTGATGTTAAAAATGCTATGGTTTTCATATCTGTTTTATTTAGATACTCAAATATAGTACAGCAAAACGATCCAAACATTTTGTTTGTGACAACATTAATACGATATGTTATAAAACTGTTATCAAAGATCTTTGCCTGTTTGGCTTTCGCCAAAATGATACACTTTTAGAATGTCACATTGATTTTAAAGACGATAGCTATTCCTTGTGACAGCACTTGCAATCAACGATTAGCGCCGACGGTTCCATCTGACAAAAATGGTGAGCCAGATAAAAGCCTTCTAAAAGTGGAACGTCCCACCTCATAAAAGATTGGGATTCTTATTGCCTACAAAAATCGAAATGCTACCAAACCTCACAAGCGTACACTCCGTTAGTCATAACCCCATAGCCCATTATGAATAGTCTATATTATGGTACAGCCACAATTACTTTTTCATCACTTATGGAAACTTCAAGAGATCTAATTTTCCCGATAAACTCACCATCAATTTGAAATGGTTCGTCCTTTTCACATTTGATGATTGCGTGGTTCGTTTGGGAATAAGATACTGCTTGAGAATCATACCTCGTATTGTTAAAAAAAGTCCTTAGAATTTCTTTGATATTGAATCTTTTGAAGATGATCAATTCAAACTTGCCATCATCTATAGAACTCTTGGGATTCACAATGGCGCCCGTCCCAAATTTTCTGGCATTTGCAATTATTACTACTACAGCTTTAATTTTAAAGGATTTATTATTACAGGTAACTTCAAAAGTTCTTCGCTTCATATGCCTTAGTAAGGTAGGAATTGCGGCTAAAAAATAACCTAGCTTTCCACTAATTTTTTGTTGGTCATAGTTTTTAATCAGTCTTGCGTGAAGACCTAAATCTGATATATGAATAGAAGACTTTCCATTAATATTCATAATATCCATTTCTACAGTTTTTGAAGCGAGTGCGGTTTCAATCTGTTCAGATCTTGAGGTAGGAATATCAAAGTTGGTTGCGAGACCATTAGCAGAACCAGCAGGAATAATTCCCATTATTGTATGAGTATTTTTTATGACTTGTGCTACGAGATTAATCGTTCCATCGCCACCGACCACTAAAACACGATCCGGGCGATACGTATCTATTTCTGTAGTAAGTCTAGATGCGTCATTGTTACCTGTGGTTTCAAATAAGGCATGAGTGATGCTTTTTCCAGATAACTTATCCTGTACAAATTGGGCAAGCTCTGCTCCTGTGGAGTTTCCCGATACCGGATTAACTACGATAAGTACTTTAAAATCATCCATCAAAATATTTTTTATTAAATTAACTAGAGGAGGATTACCGTCTCGTTAATTAAAACATAATTATGGTTAAACAATTGCTTCTATATAGAGGATACTTCAATAATAGCACGCTCGTCATAAACGGTCACCTAGTTGATAAAATTCAATACTCCCCTGAATCCCTTTACGCTAGTGGTTACAATTATTTTAAAAACATACTGAGAAGATTTAGAATTAAACCATTAAAAAATATTCCAATTGAATTGAACTTTAATGGAGAAAAATTTACAACTAAAACTCTTCAAGATGGGGAATTCAAATTTATAGTCCCCTTTCCTAATACGCTCGGTGCAGGATGGCACAAATGCTCGGTTAACACACAGATACATCAAGAGGTGCTTCATCAAGAGGGTGAAATTCTCAAACCCCATTTAAGCAAATATGGAATTATTTCTGACATTGATGATACCTTTCTAATTTCCTACAGTGGAAACTTGTTTAAAAAATTGAGGGTCTTGCTCTTTAAAAACGTTGCAAGACGTGAAATTTTTGAAGGTGCTGCCGAACATTATCTTCACTTGAGTATGGCAGGTTTAAACAATGATAGTTCGTTTAATTCATTTTATTATGTCTCGAGCAGTGAATGGAATTTATATCCTTTAATTGAAGAATTTAGAAAAATTCATCACCTACCTAAAGCTATTATAAAATTAAAAGACATAAAATTAGGACTGCTATCTTTTCTACAATCTGGAGGAGGGAACCACGATCATAAATTTGAAAAAATTAAGTCAATCATTAGTTTTAATTCAGATCTTACTTATGTCCTCTTAGGGGATGATTCTCAAAAAGATCCTTTTATATACGAACGCATTGCCAAGGTATTTCCGATCAACATAAAAGCTATTTACATCCGAAAAACAAAAGAAAAGGAGAACATTGAAGTGCGCAAAATTCTTGACAATATAGAAACTATGGGGATTAACACCTTATATTTTAGGGATAGTCACGATGCTATAGATCATTCTAAAGCTATTGGAATTATTTGATCGAAAGAAAAATAAGAAATCAGAGGATTCGTAAGTTCACAAATTTTCTAATAAAGGCCGATTATAAGCAATAGTAAAAGTTCCTAAAATAAATATTTTCATTGGTAAAATTCTATATAGGTAAACTTAGAGGGTCCTATGAGCGGTATAAAAACATCTGAAAACAAAAAACCCTCTGAAGGTCAGAGGGTTCTTTTAAAACAGTTGGCCCACTAGGTTTCGAACCTAGACTCTTCGGTACCAAAAACCGACGTGTTACCAGTTACACCATAGGCCAGTGTTACATTAGCGGGTGCAAATTTAAACCAATCTTTCAAACATCCAAACTTTTTTAAAAAAAAATTATCCCGAGATTAAAAAAAGTTGAAAATCAATCTAAATTTTAACAAATAATTAAACTCCCAAGCACGTTACCACAAATCACACCGTTTCCTTAACTTCGTCCCTTTGCAAAAACAACTACGATGACTGACTTCAATTTTAAGAAGTATAATACCATACTAGGCTGGGCAGTATTTGCCATAGCTCTCATTACGTACTCCCTTACAGTAGAACCTACCGCCAGCTTTTGGGATGCTGGAGAATACATATCTACTGCCTCAAAATTAGAAATAGGCCATCCGCCAGGAGCGCCCCTCTATCAGATAATGGGAGCCTTTGTTTCTATTTTTGCTCCAGATGCAACCTATATTGCACTTGCGGTAAACTATCTCTCTTGTCTTACCAGCGCTTTTGCCATACTCTTTATGTTCTGGTCACTTACCTTACTCATGACTAGGGTCCTGATGGTACAAAAAGAAACTATAACTGCCACAAAACAACAAGCCATTCTAGCGAGTGCCGCAGTAGGTGCACTTGCATTTACATTTACCGATAGCTTTTGGTTTAATGCGGTGGAGGCAGAAGTATATGCCCCAGCAGCATTTGTGATGGCAGCGCTTTTCTATATAGGGCTTCTCTGGGAGCGGGATATGCTAGAACCTCGAGGCAATAGGTGGCTTATTCTAATTGCCTTTATAGTAGGCTTATCCTTTGGGATACACTTTATGGGGTTACTTACCATACCAGCCATTGGATTACTTTACTTTTTCAGAATAACCGAAAAGGTTACGGTAAAGAATTTTATCATCGCCCTTATTGCCGTAACGGCCATTTTAATGTTTATTTTCAAATTACTGCTTCCTTATACACTATCTATATTTGGGTACTTGGAAGTATTCTTTGTAAATACCATAGGACTTCCGTTCAACAGTGGTACTATCATCGCTGCGCTATTACTCATTGTATTATTTTGGTATGGATTTACGCTTTCGCGAAAGCGCAACCTCCCCTTTTTAAATACGATCCTCATCTGTACACTATATATCTTCATAGGTTTTTCGAGCTGGATGATGCTCCCTATACGGGCAAATGCTGGGACCACCATCAATGAAAATAATCCAGCAAATGCCAGAACACTACTAGCCTACTATAACCGTGAACAATACCCAGAAACAAAGCTCTTTTATGGCCCTCAATTTACCGCAGACTACAGTGGTCTTGATCCAGATGAGCCTTATAAGGATAAACCTAAGCTCTATGAAAAAGATGAGGCGTTAGGTAAATACGTAGTTGTAAACAACTGGAGAAAAAGTGGTCAAAACCTGGACGATGCACACAATGCAATCCTACCTAGAATGTGGAGCTCTGAGCATAATGCAAACTATATGCAATATACTGGACCCATAAAATTTAAAATTAAGCCAGAGTACAGTACTCCAGAGTACCAGAAAGTCATAGATATTGTGACACAATTTAAAGTCGATTACGCTCAGGGAAGAGTAGACTATGAAGGGTATAATAGTTTCTTAAAAAGTGAGATAGGTCAGGCGCTTGATGTTGAGAAGCCTAGCTTTGGAGACAATATGAACTATATGTTCTCCTTCCAGTTTGGGTATATGTACTGGCGCTACTTTATGTGGAACTTTGTTGGACGTCAGAACGATATCCAAGGTAAAGGAGATGACTTTGATGGAAACTGGATCTCGGGTATTGACTTTATAGACAGTGCCTTTTTAGGTAGCCAAGATAATCTTCCATCAGATTGGGAAAATAACAATGCTCGTAATACCTATTATTTCCTGCCGTTACTATTGGGACTATTGGGACTGCTCTTTCACGCCAGTAAAGATTGGAAACGCTTTGTCGTTCTTATGGTCTTCTTTCTCTTTACAGGTCTCGCCTTAAAAGTATATCTCAATGAGCGGCCATTTGAGCCCAGAGAACGTGATTATGCATTAGTAGGTTCCTTTTACGTATTTGCAATGTGGATAGGCTTTGGAGCCTACGCTCTTTTTGACATTGTAAAAGAGTACTTAAAGCCAAAACTGGCTATGCCTATAATAGCGGTCATATGTTTGCTCGCCGGACCTGTACTGCTCGCTTCTCAAAACTGGGATGATCACGACAGATCTGGGAGAAAAACGGCCCTAGCAATGGCAAAAAAGTATTTAGACTCCGTAGATGAGAACGCCATACTGTTTACCATCGGGGATAATGACACATTTGCGCTATGGTATGCCCAAGAAATAGAAGGGTATCGTACAGATGTACGGGTAATAAATACGAGTCTTATAAATACAGACTGGTATTATGATCAGATGCAGCGTAAAGCCTACGAAAGCGATCCTGTTCCTCATTCACTCACACACGATAAGTATAGGGCAGATACTCGTGAAGCCCTCTTTTATAAACCAATTGTAGAAGATACAGTAATGGGAATCGACCAGTGGATACGATGGATAGCCAGCGATGATCCTCGTACTAAAGCAGAGTTAAGTAATAATCAGATGGTGAATACTTTTCCGAGCAAGCGCATCCGGATTCCAGTAGATAAAAATTCTGTTTTATCCAATAACATAGTAGATCAAGAGGATGCAGGAGAGATCGTGCCTTATATTGATATTGAGTTAAGCGGAGATGTCCTATATAAAAACCGACTCCTTATGATGGATATCATCGCTGCAAATAATTGGGAGCGCCCTATATATTTTACAGGTGGTAGTTTTGGCGATGATGATTATTTATGGATGAAGGATTACCTACAACTTGATGGTGTGACCTACAAATTAGTTCCTATCAATACCCCTGTAGATCCCCGTAATCCTTACGATATGGGCCGTGTAGATGCAGATAAGATGTATGGTATTGTAAAAAGTTGGTACTGGGGTAATAGCGGTAGTGATGATATTTACCACGACCGCGAGACACGTACTAATGCGATTACCTATCGTGGTAATATGGCTAGGCTTGTAGAACAACTACTCAAAGAGGGCAAGCCAGAGAAAGCCAAAGAAATAATGGACCTAGCGATGGAGAAAATGCCTATAGATATATTTGAGTTTTATACGCTTCTTGAACCATATGTAAATGGATATTATGATATAGGGGAGACTCAAACGGCAAGAGATATCTGGAGCCAACTTGCAAAAAAATATCAAGAGCAGCTCACATATTTTAGTGGTTTGAGTGAAGAGCGACAATATCGCAACGTAGAGGAAATCTATACGAGTATTGAGAAGTACAGAAGCCTTGTAGATTTGCTCATAGTAAACCAAGATGATGAGTTATTTGCTCAAGAAGCAGAAAAATTTGATAACTATATACGGTTATTCCCTTTCCTACTGGGTGACGAAGAAACAGATGAAGTTTCCCCAGAAGTTCTAGAGACTATGCCAGAACCGTCCATACAGATTCCCGTAGATAGTGCAGAAACACAAGTACTTCCCTCAAATTAGATGATAGAAACATATCTTCCCTGGATAATTCTTATAGGACATATACTCCTATTACTACTTATTGACTTTTTTGTTCTTCATAAAAAAAACGAAATCGTCAGTGTTAAGAAAGCTTCGTACGAGACCATATTCTTTATAGGAAATGCGCTCATTTTTGCAGGTCTTATCTATTGGTTTTACTCGGCTGGGATGGTATCAAATCCGTTTGAGCTTTCGGCTGGTAAAGCTGTTATAACCTATCTCACTGGTTATATGGTAGAACTTTCCTTAAGCGTAGATAACCTATTTGTAATTGCTGTTATATTCACTTCATTTAAGATACCCGCACAGCACCAGCACAGACTTCTATTTTTAGGGATATTAGGAGCAATCGTTTTTAGGGCATTGCTCATAGGTCTCGGTCTTACCCTCATTGAGAAAGTTCCCTATATGCATATAGTTTTTGGGCTCATACTCCTTTTTACAGCATTTAAAATGCTCAAGAATGATGAGGAACCTAAAGTAAATGAGGAGCCAAAGGGAATTGCAAAGCTCTTTAGATTCAGTAAGGTCATAGACGGTAATAAATTTGTGACCAGAGTAAATGATAAGCGTGTATTTACGGCACTTTTTGGCGCATTGGTCACTATAGAGTTTACAGATTTGTTATTTGCGCTAGATAGCATCCCTGCAATACTAGCGATTACTGAAGATCCGTTCTTGGTATACAGCTCAAATATTTTTGCCATAATGGGGTTGAGATCCCTCTATTTCTTTCTGTCCAATATGCTAGACAGGTTTAAATATCTAAAATACAGTGTTTTTGTAATCTTACTTTTTGTAGCGGCAAAGCTTATGGCAGCAGAGCAGATTCATTTGCCTGAGTGGGTATCACTCCTAGTCATCTTTATAGCACTGGGAGCGGGTATTTTGTACTCTATCAATAAAAGTAAAGCAACGGCGCCATAATGCAATTCCCGAGAATATATAGAGTTCCCTTTTTTATAAAGTGGGCCTATCCTTCTTGGTATATTTGGGATAAAAGAGCTGCAACAAAAACAATTTATCTCACCTTTGATGATGGGCCAATACCTGAGGTAACAGAATGGGTTTTAGATACGCTTTCGCGAAAATTTGAAGCATCTCAATCCAGCAAAAACACCTTAAAAAAAATTCCTGCCACTTTTTTCTGCATAGGCGACAATGTGCGAAAACATCCGGAATTAGTTGCTAGAATTTTAAAGGATGGTCATTCTGTGGGTAATCATACTTTCAACCATCTTAACGGCTCTATAACCGAAGACGACACGTATCTAAAAAACACGCATCTCGCAGCGTTGGAAATGTCAAATATCATTGATAAAAATGCAATGACGTTGAGTACAGATCTCTTTAGACCTCCTTATGGAAAAATTAAAAGAAGCCAAGCTAGAAACTTGAGAAAATTAGGTTATAAAATTATAATGTACCGTATCGTAGCCTATGATTGGGAACAAGACATTTCCAAAGAAACTAGTCTAAAAAAGATAGCTCGCAAAACCAAAAATGGAGATATTATCGTGTTACACGATAGCTTAAAAGCAGCCTCCACTATGAAATATATCCTTCCGCGTCTTATCAAACACTTTGAAGATAGAGGATTTGAATTTGGTAGATTGTGAGTATTGTGTGTTTTTAATTATACACAATTAGAGGATATTCTTACAGTTTCGCGAAAGCGTAAAAAAGAACTCGTTTGCTGTTCTAATCGGATTTTTAGCTAGCGTATTCCTCCATAATACCTATGAGGGTATTTGCATCCTGCTCCCCACTCTGACGCCATATCATCTCTCCATTCTTATAGATAATCAAGGTAGGAAGTGACTTGATACGTAATGCGTTTGCAAGTGCGTTATTTTTATCAACATCTATTTTAATTACTTTTCCCCTCGTTCCTATCGCTGCAGCAACGTCTCTTAGGACTGGGTGCATTGACACAGAATCTTCATTCCACTCTGTGTAGAAATCCAATAATACTGGAATAGATAGATCAATTAATTCTCCGAATTTTGACATAATCAATAAATTTTATACGACAAATAAGGGTATATCACTGCAAGATAGCATTTTATCTTGATTATGCAGCCCCCTTACCCTTCTTGAACTCTATGACTGTAATCTCTGGCCAGATGCCCACCCTTCCTGGGAACGCTAGGTATCCAAAACCGCGGTTTACGTTTATGTATTGATTAGACTGCTCATAAATGCCAGCCCAATATTTATAGCGCCATTTTACGGGACTCCACTTAAACCAACCTGGAATCTCAATACCGAATTGCATTCCGTGAGTATGACCACTCAACGTTAGGTGGAAGTGTTCAGGGTGATCTTTTACCTCATATTCCCAATGTGAAGGGTCGTGGCTCAGCAAGATTTTAAAGTCCTTGCTTTCTACCTTGGATATTGCCTTGTTTAAATCTCCTGCCTTTTTAAAACCTCCTTCTCCCCAGTTTTCTACACCAACAAGGGCTAGGCGTTCTCCTTCACGCTCTAAGAATCTACTGTCATTGAGAAGTAAATCAAATCCTATTTCCTTCTGAAGACTTTTTAAATCTTCAAGATTTTGAGCTTTAGCGGCTGGACTGGGCCATTGTACGTAGTCTCCATAATCGTGATTTCCTAGTACAGAGTATTTACCATCTTTAGCTTTAAGACTGGCAAAAATCTCTTTATAAGGTTCCATTTCTGTAGCCACATTATTTACTAGATCTCCTGTAAAGAGTATCGCGTCACTGGCTTGCTCATTAATTAAATCTATGGCATATTTTACTTTTTCTACGCTATCAAAACTTCCGGAATGGACATCGCTTATTTGAGTAATCCTGTAGCCATCAAACGCAGCAGGTAAATCATCATACGTCAGTGTATATTTCAGAACTTTAAAATTATATCTTCCTTTAAAGACTCCATAAAGCACAGATAGGAACGGGATTGCGGCAACCCCGAGCGCAAGTTTACTTATAAACTCCCTACGACCGTCTATTGCTGGCGCTACTGTAGAATTAGAAACTTTACGGAAGAGCGCTTGTGTATACCTGAAAATATCTTCCCCAAACATGACTGCTATCACCGCAATTTTAGTAGTTATTAAAATAACAAATGCTACAAAGAAGAATGAAAATACGGGACTTAGATTTTTTCTGTCGCTGGTAGCAAACTGATATAGTAGTCCTCCGATGATAGCCACAGTAATAAGAAAGTAAAGGATGGTGCCCCATCTGCTTTTTACAAGAAATCTAAAAGCCTGATAAGCGTATATATCCAGTAGTACAATGACCACCAGAAAAATTATAAATCTCAACACAAATGTAGTTTTGATCAAAAATAAAAGGATGCTACCCTTAACTAGTTGTTTTAAGGAATATTTAACCTATAACCACCTTGTAACGCTCAACTAGTAGCTTTCCCTCACACACTGATTTATTATTTTTACAACTTTTACTGCCCTATGCTTAAACTTCAAGACATATCATTACAACTGAGCAAACGCTTTGAGATAAGTAATCTCAATGTGGAAGTGCTAGAAGGCGACCACATTGCAGTGATAGGTGAGAGCGGTTGCGGGAAGACTAGCTTGCTAAAAATGATATACGGTCTCTACGACCTAGATCACGGAGCAATAACTTGGAAAAATCAATCGATAACGGGCCCCGCAGATAATCTTATCCCAGGAATGCCCTTTACAAAGTATCTTTCACAAGATTTTGACCTGATGCCCTTTACTACTGTAAAAGAAAATGTACATAAATACTTGAGCAGACGTTTACCTAAATCCAGCAACGAACGTACGGCAGAGCTTCTTGAGGTTGTAGAAATGACCGCCTTTGCAAATGTAAAGGTTAAAACGCTCTCTGGAGGACAGAAACAGCGTGTAGCACTTGCACAAACGTTAGCAAAGGAACCAGAGCTTTTACTATTAGATGAGCCATTCTCGCACATAGATAACTTTAGAAAAAACAAACTACGGAGGCGGCTTTTTGATTATTTGAAAAATCAACATATTACTTGCTTAGTGGCTACACACGACAGTACAGATGTACTTGCTTATACTGACAAAACTATGGTAATGCGCAACGGGAAGATTGTAGCATACGAAAAAACCCAGGACTTATATCGTAATCCACCCTCCTATTACGTAGGATCTCTCTTTGATGATATTAATGAGCTTCCTAAATCCTGGTTCGAAACAACAACATCTTGTAAGGAAAAATCATTACTCTACCCATATCAGATCGAGGAGAAATCAGTCGGTATCGAAGTGACCGTAAAGAAATGCTATTTTATGGGATCTCATTACCTCATTAGTAGCCACTACAATAAAGAAAACATTCTATTCAATTCTGATAGGGCTTTACGTAAAGGAGAGACCCTCAAAATCGGTTTAGTCTAAAAAACGTATAATCGCTTTATTGCAATAATACTATTATATGCCTATTTCAATAGACTGAGGTAATCGTTATATCGCTTTCGCGAAAGCGAACAACGTCCCCTTTCTTCTTCCCTAATAACAATTGTCCCATAGGAGATGACAGCGCCATTGCATAAAAAGGACGACCCTCGACTTTTAATTCTCCGGCAGAAACTGCTATAAAAAATCTATTGGTAGTAGTGTGTACTACGCTTCCTAAGCGTACATAATCACTTTTTACTTTGACATCTACTTTAGAAAGGGCGTCTTCTATTTTTCCTATTTCCTTGAGTTGTTCTCCAGCTTGCTCGCGATCTATTTGCAGCATTGCCCTACCAGTCTCGTGTTTATCACCGGCAGAGCTCTTTGTTTCATCCTCAAGGGATTCCATAATATCTGCAATAACATTTTCTACTTTAGCACGACGGTTTGCAATCCACTGCTGACATTTATTATAGAGTTCTGTCTTAATTTCTAGGTGATTCATTTATAGATGTTGTTTTAAATAGGATAATATTGTTATACGTTAGAACTACCAAAAAGGTTACAGGAATAACTAAATAGGCATTTAAATTCTATGCAAAGAAGGTAAATAGGCTTTAGCAAAAATATAATTATCACTAGACAAGCATCAACATACTTAGTCTGCTAAGTCTGCCAGTTCCTTACCAACAGAACTCCCTATAGCTACTCCCATCCCACCTAATCTGACTCCGCAGTAGGTATGATCTGAGATCTTCTCTACAATGGGCTTCTTTTTGTCTCCAATGCCCATTATTCCGCTCCAACGGTGGTCTATTTTAAATGGGGTACTGGGCAGGATTACTTCTCTTAAAAGTCTTTCAAGTTCCTTTTGAATCAATTCTGTTTCTCCAAAATCGCTGGTTTCTTCAGTGCTGAAATCTAGGTTTCTCCCTCCACCCAATAAGATTCTATCATTGATATTTCTAAAATAGTAGTATCCTTGATCGAGATGAAATGTCCCCTTGATCTTTAAATCCTTAATAGGGTGGGTTATTAAAACCTGGGCCCTTGCAGGTTTCACCTTTTCAATCCCAAGCTGATTTGCAAAACCGTTAGTCGCAATGAAGAGTTTCTTAGTTTGAAATGAATTTTTCTCCAGCATCACCTCAACGCCATTTCTATTGTCTATATAATCAAGTACTGTGAAGGTATTTAAAATTGCAATATTGCTTCCGTGTGCTTTATGCAATAAGTGGCGCATCATTTTACCTGTATCAATCTGACCTTCAAATTTATTGAGAATCACCTCTGACTGAACATTTTCAAAGCCAAACCTATTGCTCTCTAACCTATAGACATCTTCATTAAATAGAGGTCGTAGTAGGTTGTTTATAAACGGGATTTGGTCAACACACTGTCTATAAAGAGCGTTATCACTTTTGGTAAAAAGTTCATAGCCTCCTAATTCTTTGTAATCCAGATGTTCATCACCCACTAAATCCCGTAAGCGATCCAGTCCGTTTTTTCGTTGCTTAACAAGATCAAAAACTTCTTTCTCAGTATGGGTTTTTAAATCATCTAGGATTTCTGAGATGCTTCCAAAACAGGCAAATCCGGCGTTCTTAGTGCTCGCTCCAGATGGCATATTACCTTTTTCTAAAATTATAATTTTTGCTTTCGGGAAATTTTCGCGCAAGCGTAGGGCGCAATTCAATCCTACGATGCCGCTACCTACTACCGTATAATCTACATCTGTAAACCAAGTATCCAGCTCCCAGTAACTTAGATTCATTGTGTTTGTTTTAGTAAAAATAACATTTAATGTCATCCTAACTGTTAGCCTATCCCACCTTATACGTCTAAGATTTTAATGTACTTCAAATCGATTTGCTTCATTATACTTTTTGTGAGCGCTTGTTTTACTAACGAGCCTATATCTTATGCTAAGATGTATCATACTAACGGCAACTTAAAAGCTGAAGGTTGGGTTATGGGCGAGATAAAAACTAAATACTGGAAATTTTATGATCCTAACGGAACTTTAGTCTCACAAGGTGATTATAAAAATGGCAAAAAGTCTGGGTATTGGTATTTTTACAATGATAAGGGGGAGGTTCTTAAAGAAGGACATTACAAAGAAGATGTTGGGACTAATTGGTGGATTTTTTACGAACTTGCAAAAAATGAGAACCGTAAAATACAGTTCAAAAACGGAAAGAAAAATGGTTACTCCCTGATTTACAAAGCCAAGAAGTTGACCCGTGTAGAAAAATATGAGAATGACCAGAAAACTGGAGAATGGACAAGTTATTTCTCTTTTAAAAGAGATAATCCTAACGCCCGTTTTTAACTAAATTTCAAATTTGAAAGATCCCCACATAAAAGTAATTATCCCTGCCTATAATGAAGAATCATCCATAGGACTTGTACTTGCCGCTATACCCACCATTGTAAATGAGGTGATTGTAGTGAGCAATGCTTCTACAGATATGACAGAGGAAGTAGCCCAGAACGGAGGCGCTACCGTTTTAAGAGAAGAGCGCAGAGGATATGGATACGCTTGTCTCAAAGGAATGGATTACATCTCAAAGTCAAAAGACGCTACAGATATTGTGGTTTTTTTAGACGGAGATTATAGCGATTACCCAGAGGAACTCAATACTATAGTGAGACCTATAATCGAGGAAGGTTTTGATATGGTGATAGGTGCTAGAGTCAAACGTTTACGCGAAAGCGGTTCTATGACAGCACCGCAAATATTCGGGAACTGGCTCGCCACCTCGCTTATGAGTCTTTTTTTTAACGCTCGCTTTACAGATCTCGGCCCTTTTAGGGCTATGAAATACAGTAGTCTTCTCGCTTTGGATATGGAAGATAAGACTTATGGTTGGACCGTAGAAATGCAACTTAAAGCACTTAGGAATAAAATGAAATATACCGAGATCCCAGTGCATTATCGCAATAGAATAGGTACCTCAAAAGTGTCTGGAACAGTTAAAGGCGCTATATTTGCCGGCATAAAAATCTTGGGGTGGATTTTTAAATACAGCTTTAAAAAATGATTTTAGAATCTACCATAATTGTAATTTATACGATAGCCCTTGTTATCATATTTGCTTACAGCCTCTCACAATTAAACTTGCTTTTTAACTATTTGCGCGCTCAACGCAAAAAAGATGATTCACCTAAATTTGATTTTAGCGATCCTGACCAGATTCCTATAATTACCATACAGCTCCCAGTTTATAACGAGTTATATGTGATGGAGCGTCTTCTTGACAATATTGCCTTACTGGAATACCCACCAGAAAAACTTGAGATTCAGGTGTTGGATGACAGTACAGATGAGTCTTTTAAAACTACAGCCCAACACATTTCCCGCTTGCGCGAAAATGGTCTCGACATCACCCATATCTCGAGAGAAGACAGATCTGGCTTTAAAGCGGGTGCTCTAAAGGAGGGTCTTAAAATAGCCAAAGGAGAATTTATAGCCATTTTTGATGCAGACTTTTTACCAGAACCGGATTGGCTACAACGAACAGTCCCATATTTTATAGATAGAAATATAGGAGTGGTTCAAACGCGATGGGGACACATAAACAGAAACTATTCCTTACTCACTAAAATACAGGCATTTGCTCTGGATGCACATTTTACCTTAGAGCAAGTAGGGAGAAATAGTAAGGGTCATTTTATAAATTTTAATGGTACCGCAGGAATCTGGCGTAAGCAATGCATTATAGATGCTGGTAACTGGGAAGGAGATACGTTAACGGAAGACTTAGACCTTAGCTATAGAGCCCAACTCAAGAATTGGAAATTTAAATATTTAGAAAATGTAGAAACCCCGGCAGAACTTCCTGTTGTAATAAGTGCCGCAAGATCCCAGCAATTTAGATGGAATAAAGGAGGCGCCGAAAATTTCCAAAAAATGTCTCGAAGAGTGGTACATAGTAAGTCTATGTCTACTAAAAATAAGCTTCACGGCATCCTACATCTACTCAATAGCACAATGTTTCTAAATGTCCTTATCGTAGCAATTTTGAGTATCCCTATGCTGTACATAAAAAATGAATATGCCGACTTAAAGCCATACTTCTATGTGATGTCATTTTTTGTAGTAAGCACCATCATCTTCTTTATTTGTTACTGGTATATGTTTAAAAGTATCTATGGAGGAGGATTTAAGCAGTTTATAAGATATATTGGAATGTTCTTTACCTTCTTTAGTATTGCTATGGGCTTCTCACTACATAATTCTATTGCTGTCCTGGAAGGTCACCTCGGTAAAAAAAGTGATTTTATTAGAACTCCTAAGTTCAATATAAGTTCTTTAAAAGATAGTTGGAAAGGAAATAAATATCTCAAAAAGAATGTATCTATCAATGTAATTTTTGAGGGTTTACTTATGCTCTATTTTGGCTTTGGGCTATACTACGCTTTTGTTGCTGGAGGTGAGGGGGATTTTGGACTATTTCCGTTTCACCTAATGCTCTTTTTAGGGTTTGGTTTTGTTTTCTTTAAATCCTTGACCTCAAAGGTTTGATCCATTAGACATCATCAAGTTTATTAGTATCTTTAAAATGAGATTACACGGTTTGTACACCCCCTTTGATTATGTAATCTAGGAAGGTTTAAAATACTGAAAGCAACAACCTTAATAGTTTTTAAAAAACAATGGCAACACGACGATAGTTAGCCGGATGACCTAAGAAAAATCATAGGTAAGCAAAAATAATTGATGGAATTTGTGACATAGATAACATTGGTATTCTCACTATCTTCGACACCCACTAAGATCCGAGCAAACACCACAAGAAATAGTCACAATGCTCAAAAGCGTTTGGAAACATCATAAAATCTCGCTACTTCTTACTTTGCTAAGTATGGCATTATATTATGTATTCGCCTTCGAGCTTGACCGAAGTAATTTCCCGTTACTTATCGCTCTATTTTATGGACTATTTATTTCATTTTACATTATTGTAAATCAATCAAAGGGTAGCTTTTTGTTCTTGGCAGTACTTGCCATTATCTTCAGGCTGTTATTTATAGCCGTAATCCCTAATCTTTCCCAAGACTTCTATAGATTTATTTGGGACGGAAGACTATTAATTCAAGGCCTGAATCCCTATCTCAGTACTCCCCAGAGCTACATAGAAGTGGGTAATTATGCCATAGTCCCTCAAGCCAGAGAACTCTATCAAGGGATGGGCACACTCAACGGAAGTCATTTTACAAATTACCCACCGGTTAACCAACTTATGTTTACCATCGCAGCCCTCTTTTCAGGCAAAAGCATTCTAGGAGCAACCATCGTATTAAGAGTGATCACTATCCTGGCCGATATTGGGATTATAATCTATGGTAAAAAACTATTAGAAAAATTAAACCTTTCAAACTATCTTATTTTCTGGTACGCGCTTAATCCATTTATAATTATTGAGATGACGGGTAATTTACATTTTGAGTCTGTAATGCTCTTTTTTGTACTATGGTCTTTTTATTTATTGGCAAGTGGAAAATGGATTTCCAGCGCTATCGTACTTGCCCTTTCTATTTCCACTAAATTACTTCCGCTGCTCTTCTTACCCCTGTTCCTTCAGTATTTTTTAACGAGAGGCAGTTCGCGCACCACTCATTTTAGAAGTTCATATCCGTGGAAAATTCGCATTCAAGAAATAAAAAAGAACTTTCCAAGACTCATCTATTTTTATGCACTGGTCTTAATCACCGTTTTCCTTACTTTTCTGCCCTTTGTTACGGGAACCTTCGCTCAGAATTTTGGTGCATCCATTGCTCTTTGGTTTCAGAAATTTGAGTTTAATGCCAGCGTATATTATGTGATCCGATATATAGGTTATCAAATAGTGGGATGGAATATCATAGCAGATGTTGGACCCGTGCTTCCTAAAATTATTTTTTGCTTCTTGGTGCTTCTTGCTTTTATCAGAAATAACAGAACTATGCAGGCAATGATTACAGCGATTCTCTTTGGAATTTTCTTTTATTTTATCTTCTCTACTACCGTACACCCTTGGTATGTAGCCACTCCGCTACTGCTATGTGTTTTTACGAGATATCGGTTTCCGCTACTCTGGAGTTTTACAGTAATGCTTAGCTACGCTGCATATTCAGAAACTGGCTTTCAAGAAAATTTATGGCTCATCGCGATGGAGTATGTGACCGTGATCGCGTTTGCTATCTGGGAGATTTTTTATTCTAAGACACCTCAACCTACGAGTCCAGAACTTGTCTCAAATAAATTGAGCTGATTGCTATAAGCGCCCCTAAATTTTGACCTACTCTCTGCCATAATAATACTTTTGAGCTGTGCGCTCGTTCTATCTTTGGTTTCAAACTTAGAAGAATCACAAACCAGAAAATACTTCGCTCTATTCATTGAAATACCTATTGCCTTAAGGTTGTCCCAGTTTAAACGTCTATACCTCCGCGCTTGTAGAATCTTCCCCACAGATTGCATTCCCACGCCAGGAATTCTGGCCAGCATCCTTTTATCTGCTCGATTAACATCTACAGGAAATTGATCCAGATTGCGGAGTGCCCAGCTGAGTTTTGGATCTATATCGGTCTCAAGATTAGGATTTTCTTTGTTCAGTAGTTCTCGTACGTCAAATCCATAAAATCGCAATAACCAATCTGTCTGGTACAACCTGTTCTCTCGTAGCATAGGCACTTCTGTTCCTATAGAGGGTAAGCGCTCGTCATAGCTTATAGGTATGTATCCAGAATAGTACACCCGTTTCAAATTATATGTTTGGTAAAAATGTGTGCTGGTGTACATAATCTGCGCATCACTTTCTCCAGTGGCGCCTATAATCATCTGGGTACTCTGCCCTGCTGGCGCATAAATCGGGGTGCTCTTGATGAGTTTTTTCTCTGTGTTGTATTGTATGATTTCATTCTTTACCTTCTCCATAGGTTTGAGAAAGTCTTCCCTATTTTTATCAGGGGCGAGAAGCTTAAGTCCTTTGGCAGAAGGGATCTCGATATTTACAGAAAGTCTATCTGCATAAAGCCCAGCCTCTCGCATGAGCTCATCACTAGCGCCAGGAATAGACTTGAGATGTATATAGCCATTAAAATTTTCTTCTTCCCTGAGCTTCTTTGCCACCGCAACAAGCCGCTCCATTGTATAATCTGCATTTTTAAAAATACCACTACTCAGAAAAAGCCCTTCTATATAGTTACGTCTGTAAAAATTTATAGTCAAATCCACTACTTCCTGAACTTTAAATGCCGCTCTCTTTACATCATTACTCTTGCGAGTAACACAATAGGCACAGTCAAAAATGCAGTGATTAGTGAGCAGTATTTTTAAAAGGGACACACACCGCCCATCTTCAGTATAGCTATGACATATACCCATACCGCTACTGTCGCCCAGACCTTTATTTTTATTAGCCCGCTTACTTCCGCTGGAAGAGCAGGAAACATCATACTTAGCAGCATCTGCCAGTATATTGAGCTTTTCTTTGACACGTTCAAAATCCATACAGTCCAAAATTATGGAATATTTCCTATTAAATGGTGTTCTATTCCTAGACATATGAACGGTATTGATTCCATAGGTCAAAAAAGAGCTGTTTGTAGCTTTCGCAAACATTTTAAATTCAATCATATTTTCGCGAAAGCGTAGTACCCATCCTATGACTATACTTTTGTAAATTAGGACCCAATGCTAATCACTCTATAAAATGATCAAACCCAACGAACTTAACGTTGCTCTTGCACAGATCGCGCCTGTATGGGGCAATCAGAAGGCAACGCTAGATAAAGTAAAGGCTTCCATTATTGCGGCAGCTGGTCATAATGCCGAGCTCGTAATCTTTGGTGAGGGCCTTGTACCAGGTTATCCGTACTGGCTCTCGCTTACTGATGGTGCTTCTTGGGATTCTAAGGTGGTAAAAGAATTACACGCTCATTATGCACGTAATGCGGTAGCTATAGAGCGTGGAGATTTAAAAGAGATTTGTGCGCTTTCGCGAAAGCATAAAATTTCTGTTTACCTAGGTATTATCGAGCGCCCACAAGATCGAGGAGGATCAAGTTTATATTGCGCTCTTGTTTACATCAATCAGGAGGGAGAAATAAAATCAGTACACAGAAAATTACAGCCCACCTATGACGAGCGTCTTACGTGGGCTCCGGGAGATGGTCACGGTCTAAGAGTACATACGCTTAAGGAATTTACCGTAGGGGGTCTTAATTGCTGGGAAAACTGGATGCCATTAGCTCGTGCAGCACTGTATGCTCAAGGCGAAAACGTGCACGTAGCCGTATGGCCCGGAAGTGATTATAACACAAAAGATATCACGCGCTTTATAGCGAGGGAGTCCCGCTCCTACGTTATATCTGTCTCCAGCAGAATGGCCATATCTAAAGACTTTCCCAAGGAAACCCCACATCTTAATGAGCTCTTGAAAAAAGCTCCTGCACGCTCCTCTAATGGAGGTAGTTGTATTGCCGGTCCTGACGGTGAGTTTATAGTGCCGCCAGACACTGAAACGGAAGGAAATATATATGCTACTTTAGATTTTAACCGAGTATATGAGGAGCGTCAAAACTTTGATCCAGCCGGTCACTACTCCCGTCCCGATGTTACGAAACTAACGGTCAATAGAGAGCGACAAAGCACTGTAACATTTGAAGATTGATGTTAGAGTTTCTGACATAAATATTAACGTCACTGGAATTCAACTGGGAAGAACACCACTAAAATTAAAAGGGACGCACTAAAGTCCGCCCCCTTTTTAAAACCGAAATGTCGTAGTTCGTTTTACTAATTTCTACCTTACGTTACAGTCTACGTGCCGGTATAGTTTCTACTTCAGAAATGAGCATTGGGAAGAGCGCTCTTACCGTATTAAGTTGTGCTCTTGCTTTTTCTTCATCACCTTTATAAGTGCCTTCCTTTATTTGATTATCTACCTCTGTAAATTTAAAATCATAGAGCCTTTGGGATTCTCTGTTTCGTAAGAGATTGTAGGCGCTTAAGACCTCATTTTGCACCTGCACATAGGTCTCATAACTAGTCTCTCTGTCTGGAAAGATGGCAACAATTGCTTTTTGCGGAGTATCGCTAGAGAGTGGATCGCGATCGCCCTTACAATAATCACAAAACATGGTCTGTGATACTGGAGAGCCGCCGTTGTCCAAAAATTTGAGCGTGAGCTGCTCAATCTCTGCTAGTGTCACGATGTCTTCATTTGCTAGAATCTCATTCTTATCGTTCATTGTGAGTGATAAAACATTTTTCTTTTTTACATCATAAATAGGCCTTTCTACATTTGCGGCCGGTAACGTTCTCAAAAGACCTTTATCTTTCTGGATGGTGGTTGTTACTAGAAAAAAAATAAGCAGGAGAAAAGCAATATCTGCCATTGAACCTGCATTTACTTGTGGTGTACTTCTACGTGCCATAATTATAAGTTTTAAAATGTTGAACATCTGTAGATAATCAAAGGTTGTGCCGCACAGAAATAGGGTGCGTGGTAGGCTCCTATTTTCGCGAAAGCGGTATCATATACCCCATAAATTATATCCTCGTCACTTTAAACAAAACTTGGAATTCTCACGCGCAGAAATAGTACCTTTGCACATTATAAAAGCTACTATCAATGACAAGAGGATCACAAAAAGGTAAAGGAAAAACAAGAGCAGATGCTGCTGTAAATCCTAAAAGCAAACAGGCGCGACAGCCCAAAGCTGAGCCTGTTAAGAGAGCACCTCGCAAGAAGGATGATGGGACCATACGTCTCAATAAATATATCGCAAACTCTGGGATATGTTCCCGTAGGGAGGCAGATATGTACATCTCTATAGGCAACGTGACCGTAAATGGTAAGATTGTAAATGAGATGGGGTATAAAGTAAAACTGGATGACGACGTACGTTTTGACGGGCGCCGTATCAATCCAGAGGCTAAGGCATATGTTCTACTTAATAAACCTAAAGGCTTTGCTACAACAACTAGTGAAGAAAAAGGCAATACCGTGATGGATCTCGTAGCAAATAGCACAACGTCAAGAATAAAACCTATAGGCCGCTTAGGCCGTAATGCCACTGGACTTCTTCTATTTACAAATGATGATGAGGTGCACCAGAAGTTTACCCAAAGTAAAAAGGGGGTTGCAAAGCTTTATCACGTGGAGCTTTCTAAGAATCTCAAAATGGCAGATCTAGACCGTATAAGGGAAGGAATTACGGTAGAGGGTAAGAAAATAACGGTAGAAGAAATAAGTTTTGTAGAAGGAGCACCTAAAAAAGAGGTAGGGATAAAAATCAAAAACACTGGTAATAGTGTCATAAGAACCATTTTTGAACACCTCAACTATGACACGGTACGTATAGACTGTGTGATGATAGGTGGACTTACAAAAAAAGATTTACCACGCGGCCGCTATAGACATCTTACAGCTCAAGAAATTGTAAATATAAAGAACGGATAATCTACTGGTATGGAGTATCGCCTCACAATAGTAGTGCCCGTATATAATGAGGAAGACAACCTCCTTAGAGTAGAAGAAACATTCAATACCTATTTTAAAAATGCAGTGGCTTCCAGTAAAGTCCTTTTTGTAAACGACGGATCTAGAGATAAAAGCCAGATACTCATCGAACAGATCTGTGAGCGCAATGATCATTTTGAGTATATATCATTTACCGCAAATTGTGGTTTGAGCGCTGCCATAAAAGCAGGTTTTGATTATGCAGATACGGAACTCGTAGGCTACATAGATAGCGACCTACAGACCACTCCAGAAGATTTTAATATCCTTTTACCTCATATTGCAGATAACGAACTTGTTACTGGAGTACGCGCAAACAGGAAAGACAGCTTTATAAAAAATATGTCTTCTAAGATTGCAAATGGTATAAGACGCTCTTTTACGAGCGATGGTATGGATGATACGGGCTGCCCCCTTAAGATTTTAAAGACGGAGTCTGCACAGCGCATCCCTATGTTTAAAGGTCTTCATAGATTTTTACCTGCAATGATCCTATTACAAAACGGCAGCATAAAACAAGTTCCTGTCAAGCATTTTCCTAGGGTTGCTGGTGAAGCAAAATTTGGTGTTTGGAACAGACTTCTGGGCCCATTGATGGACTGCTTTGCGTATCTCTGGATGAAAAAGAAATACATTACTTATCAAGTAGGAAAAACTAGCCGTGGATAGTCTATCGCTACTTGCGGTGCTCGCGCAGATGCTCTTTGGCGCTCGTATGCTATCGCAGTGGCTTTTATCAGAAAAAAGTAAAAAAGTAGTAACCCCACTCACCTTCTGGTGGCTCAGTTTATCAGGTTCTTTTATCTTATTTATCTACGGGTATTTCCGTACGGATTTCCCGCTTATGCTGGGTCAGATTTTGGGTTATATCATTTACATACGCAATCTCCAGATCCAAAACCAGTGGAAAATTTTACCTAAATGGACCCAATTTCTCATCATCGCTATTCCTATTGGGATTGTCGTATATGGTTTTAATAATGGCCAGTTTGATATTGCACAATTATTTTCAAAAGATGAGATGCCCCTATGGCTCTTGATGTTAGGAATAAGCGCTCAAGTATTATTTACACTTCGCTTTGTATATCAATGGTTTCACGCCGAAAAAAATAAAGAAGCGACTTTACCTTTAGGATTTTGGCTGTTTTCTTTTGTGGGAGGGTTACTATCATTGGTTTATTTCTCGCTTAGAGTAGACTATGTAATGGTCCTCTCTTACGGCCTTGGCACATTTATTTATGCTCGTAACCTCTATCTTTATTACAAATCACAACCTTGATTGACCAGTTAACAAAGAGACCCCTTCTTTCCATTATTATAATAGTGGCGGTGATGCTTCTTCCCTTTTTAGATGCGATGGAGGTAACTATTATGGAGGCCCGTAATTTTATAAGTGCCCGCGAGATGCTCACAGACGGCAACTGGCTCCTCACTACAATGAATGGTGAGGCACGCTATGAAAAACCACCGCTTCCTACTTGGCTCACGGCAATCTCTGCCAGCGCATTTGGAATCAACAGCGTTTGGGCAATGCGATTTCCAGCTGTCCTTGCTGTAATGCTACTAGGGATAATGGTATGTATGCTTTCGCGAAAATTTAAACTCACAACAAAACACGCTCTTATAAATGCGCTTATAAGTGTGACATCCCTCTATGTAGGCCTCATTCTTTTTGAAGCGCCTTGGGATGTTTACACCCACGCATTTATGCTCACGGCTATCTATTTTATATGTATAAATCTCCGTGGAGAAAGAGCTAAGATTTCTAACTGGCTACTCGCGGGGACTTTTATAGCTGCGTCTGTTTTGAGTAAAGGACCTGTATCTCTGTACGTTTTATTTTTACCCTTTCTAATCTCATACGCCGCCATTTATAGAAAGGAAACTGGCGGAAAAAAATGGGTTTGGCTCTTGGGAACTCTCTTTCTAGGGATCGCTCTCGGTACAAGTTGGTATTTATATGTGCGATTTACAGATCCAACAACATTTACCGCCATTACAGAAAAAGAAACGGGCAATTGGACAAGCTATAACGTCAGGCCCTTTTACTATTATTGGAGCTTTTTTGTACAAAGCGGTCTTTGGACAATTCCCGCATTTATAAGCCTCCTCTATCCGTATCTTAAAAAGCGAGTGAGTAACCCGAAAGTCTATAAGTTCACAATCTTATGGGTATTGCTATCGATAATTTTATTGTCGCTTATTCCCGAAAAAAAGTCTCGGTATCTAATGCCTGTGCTTATTCCCTTAGCTCTCAACAGCGGATTTTACATTGAGTATCTCATCAGAAGATTTAAGGATTTGAAGGACAAAAGGGAGACAGTGCCTGTTTATTTTAACTTTGGACTTATAGGTTTTGTATTCCTTTTAGCGGGCATTGTTATCCTTTTCACAACGGTATTTGTTGATAAGACTTGGTACAGTTATGTTTTTTTAATTTTAACTTCTTTAACTGGTGCTTTCACCCTTTACAAACTCTACAAAAAAGAAATTTCAGATGTATTTACAGGATTGATTGTAGGAACTGTGTTTTCTGTCCTTTCCCTTTCTTCTATAGTTCAAAATATACAGGCACAAGCAGATTACGTAGGCTTTGAGAACTTTAACGATTATCCTGAATATCCCATTTACGGATTTAATAATGCTCCACCAGAAATTGTATGGGAACGAGGAAAAAAGCTTCCTCAACTGTACAAAGATTCGGTTACAACGATTCCTGCCGAAGATAAATTCTATATACTCGAATTCGATGAAGGTGCAAATCCATCTATCCAAGAAAGTTTTCCAGGATATTCGTCCCAATTTCTCTTTACCTTAGACATTAATACAGCTCAGATAGGAACGAGAAACTACAAACCCCGTAAAGTGGCTAGCGTCCATTTTCTTGAAAAGAAGTAACGTTAAAGTTCGCTTTCACGATTAGAATAATTGGAATATTTCCTAATTTTGGTAAATAATCTAATCTAAGTGAATGTTGAGCATTTTATATACGATGGAACTTTCGAAGGGTACCTCACGGCTATTTTTGAATTTTATGAGCGCAAACCTACGATCGTAAAAATTGTAAGGGATCAATTTGCCGAAGAAACTCTTTTTGACGAAACTCATAACGTTTATACAGACACCAAAAAAGCAGATCGCGTCTGGAAGGGTATCCATACAAAAATAGGTTCCAACGCTGCATCACTTATTTACAAAGCTTTTTTAAGTGAAAAACTAGAAATAGAGCGTTTGCTTATGGCAATCATAAGAAAAGGCTTTAACGGACGGGATGTGACAAATGACTTCTCAGATTTGGATGTAGTAAAACTGCATAAAGTGGTTAAGGAAGTAGGGAGAGAGAAACACCGTATGGATGCCTTTGTACGTTTTAAAAAAACGAGGGATGGTATTTATTTTGCAACGGTAGAACCAGACTTTAATGTCCTTCCACTTAACGCAAAACATTTTAAAGATCGCTATGCAGATCAAAAGTGGCTCATCTATGATCTTAATCGCCAGTACGGGATTTACTACGACTTAAACACTGTGGAAACAGTAGATCTGGAAATCTCAAAAGATATAAACTCCAGTCTTAAGGCTCCTATGTATTTTACCGAGGAAGAACAAGTATACGAAAGCCTATGGAAAAATTATTTTAAAAGCACCAATATTGAGTCTAGAAAAAATATGAGACTTCATATCAAACACGTCCCTAAGAGATACTGGAAATATCTAAGCGAGAAGAAGCCAATGTGATTGGGTGATTGGGTGATTGGGTGAACAATAAAAATTATAGAAGACTTTTGAGAAATGTTTGTTATCCGCAAATAAATGAAAAATGGAAACTATTCACTTACCTCCAAGAAGATTTAAAAAATTCTATTTAATACCACACTTGCATCCAAGAGGATGATACAAAAAACCCCTGCCACAATTATAAATTTTAGGATATTGTGTAATAGCAGATAGTGCGGCCGATCTCTAGATTGCCAAAGTATGGCCAAAAACACCATAAGCAGTACAACACTCCCATAAAAATACCAGTCCATATGGCCTATAGCAAAAAAGGTTACTAGAAAGTAGATAGGTATAATGGTAAGCCCTGCAAGAATAGTAAGCAACCACTTAGATACCCCGTCTCCGTATAGTACAGGTATTGTTTTATAGTTCTGAGCCAAGTCCCCTTTGAGATTTTCAAGATCCTTTACCATCTCCCGCATCGCAATAATTAAGAATAAAAAAGCCCCGTGTACAAAAATAACGGGAGCGAGATTTCCGTAATAAATAAAAATGGCAAAGAATGGAATAACCGCTAGCGTTGCCGCTACTATATTCCCTATAAAGGGAACTTTCTTTAGTTTATGAGAGTATATCCAGATTCCAAAGATATAAAGCGAGTAAAAAATAACTGCCCTAAAAGAGACATAGCTCGCCGCGATGACTGCCATAAAATTGAGAACAAAATAGATAGACAATTTAGTATTCTGACTTACTAACCGATCGAGCATCGTTTTTCTGGGCCTATTGATAAGATCTTTCTCAGAGTCATAAAAGCTGTTTATGATATATCCAGCAGCAATAGTAAAAACGCCCGCGAGTACTAAGAAAAAAAGATTGAGGTCAAAAAGTATTTCGCTCAAGCGCAATTGGGGAGCTAGAATAAATATAGAGGTGAGGTATTGAGCTATGATTATAACAAGTATATTATAACCGCGCACAACTGAAAACAAGCTCACTAACTTTAAAATAAAGCGCTTGTTCTTTCGCGAAAGCGTACCCATAAGAAAAAATAAATTTAGAAGTTGTAGACCACTTCTAGCTTGTAACCTTTGAGAGCCTTTTGAGCTTTCTCATAATCTTCAGTAAATCCTAAGATGTATCCACCACCACCAGATCCACAGAGTTTAAGGTAGTAGTCATTTGTATCAAGCCCCTGTTTCCATAATTTATGGAACTGAGCTGGAATCATAGGTTTGAAGTTATTTAATACTACTTTAGAAAGCTGCTTTACATTCCCAAAAAGTGACTTAATATCTCCAGTTAAGAAATCATCTACACAAGCGTCTGTATGTTTTACGAACTGATCCTTGAGCATAGAGCGAAAGCCTTCTTGCTTCATACTCTCCATAAATATACTTACCATAGGAGCAGTTTCCCCTACGATACCACTGTCTAAAAGAAAGACAGCTCCCTTCCCTTCTGCTGTTTGCGATGGTATTCCTGCTGGTTCTATATTATCTTTACTATTAATTAAAATAGGAAGGCTCAAATAGCTGTTAAGTGGGTCTAACCCAGAAGACTTCCCGTGAAAGAAAGATTCCATCTGTCCAAAAATAGCTTTAAGCTTAAGCAGCTTCTCTCGTGTGAGATTCTCAAGAACCGTAATTTTATCTGTAGCGTATTTGTCATAGAGTGCAGCAACAAGAGCGCCGCTACTCCCAACACCATAGCCCTGTGGTATGCTAGAATCAAAGTACATACCCTTGTCTAAATCTGCCTTGAGCATTTCCAGATCAAACGTTACTTCTGCATCTTCACTCTGTGACATTTCTGCTAGATAACTAGCAAAGCGTCTTAGCTTTGTATTGGAGTCTTTAGCCTGCTCAGTATGCTGGTTCTCTGTCTTCAGTGCACCGTTATAAAAATTGTAAGGGATGGAAAGACCTTTAGAATCTTTAATAATACCATACTCTCCGAAAAGTAAAATTTTTGAATAAAAAAGAGGTCCTTTCATAATTGGGGCTACTATACTAATATGCAAATTTACAATTTTATCGCTCCACTTCCCACATTATCATTGATATAGTGCCCATTTTGGCAATATTTTGAGAGTTTTTGAACTATAAATTCTTGTATTTGGATGCTCTCTTCCTCAGGATAGAGCAGGTGTACGTTTGCACCGGCATCTAGTGTAAAACAGATATGAGAGTCATTTTCTTCACGGTACTGCCAGATATGATTGATAATCTCTAGCGTATTAGGCTTCATTAATATAAAATAAGGATGGCTCGTCATCATCATAGCGTGCAATGTGAGCGCCTCACTCTCTACTATAGCAATAAAACCATCTATATCTCCTGATTCAAAAATAGCCTGTAACTTTTTAAGATTATCGTGTGCCTGGGCAAACCGCGCTTTTGCGTAAGCGTGACCGTGCATAAGATCGTGACCTACGGTGCTACTCACCTGCTTCTCCCCTTTATCAACCAGGAGGATGGTATCCTGATAATTATCAAAAATCTTGTGCATCTTACCTTCGTAGGTAGTTCCATAAAGATCACTACTTCCACCTATGTTGGAATGTTCTCCCCACACCACGAGAGGCCCCTCGATACTTCGGCAGGCACTTCCAGATCCCAGACGGGATAAAAAAGAAGCCTTCTGATTAAAAAATGAAGTAGACATCGTATCATCCAGCGCCCGCTCCATCTCCATAATACAAAGCGCCATCGCACTCATACCAGATGCAGAGGAAGCAATACCAGAACTATGAGGGAAACTATTAGAAGTATAGATTACATATTCATACTCTTTGATAAAAGGCACAAACTTCGCTATCCTAGAAAAGAACTTCGCAATTTTTGGCTCAAAATCTGGAGCTGGCTCATTGTCTAAAAAAACACTAAAACGTATCTCGTCCTCCTGCCTATCAATGGGTTTATAAGAGAGTGTCGTCGTGGTATGACAGTTTGATAAGGTAAAGCTTACGCTTGGATTTTGAGGAAGTTGCTCCCCGTGTTTACCCCAATACTTTACTAGCGCTATATTGCTGGGCGATTTATAGGTAACTGTGCCTTCTGGCAGCTTGCTGTAATCTCTTTGAGGCACGAAATCGCTTGTGTTCATCTATTCCTAATATTTACGCAAAGATATAAAAAGGACGTTGCTTGTTTTGACCCATTTCTAGGTGTACAAGGAATTTTTTAAGGTTGCTTTCGCCAAAATTCGAGTGCTATCAAATTATCCTATTCAAGTCACGTATCTCTTTCTAGGTAGGAGGTGAATTCATTGCATTTCAAAGGAGTTGTATTTAACCCTTATTCCTAATTTCAGATTGCCTCATAGGCATACTGTTTATCAAGTCAAAAAACTTCTGAGCGGGTTGCACAGTGCTGCTTTCGAATTTGACTCCTCCGTCCAGACCTACGAGAAATACCTTAAATCCTTTAAGCTCCTCGTGGTCCGTTTGAGCATCTATTTTTTCAAAATTCATACGCTCTCCGTCATTACTGTGTTCTATCACAACGAGTTTAAGTTCGCTGAATTTTTCTTTGTACTCTTTGAGAAGTTTTACCTGTTCTTGAGCTTGAGGATCTCGGAACGTGCTTGAATAAATGACCACAGCGCGCTTCTTCCATTGTAGGTCTTTAAGATTTTGAGAAATCATTGTCATAGGAAAACATATTAAGATTAAAAAATACCACTTCATTCTACCAGTACGTTAGATGCGATTGCTTGAGCGATCATATATCCTCCTGTCCAGGCATTTTGAAAATTAAAACCACCTGTGATAGCGTCTATATTGAGCACCTCTCCCGCTAGATACATCCTTTCTTGTTTCTTGCTTTCAAAAGTTTTAAAATTTACTTCTTTTAAATCTACTCCGCCAGCCGTAACAAACTCTTCCTTAAAAGTACTCTTTCCTCGCACTTGATACACTCCGCTTATTAGTTCATCTACAAGAGACGTAAGCTGACCTTTATTTAAATCTGCCCAATTTGATTCTTTTGAAATCCCCGAGGCTTCCAGCAAATTATGCCATAATCTCTTAGGGAGATCTAGCTGGGTGTAGGTATACGGTGACTGTTTTGCTTGTGATAGCTTTAGGGCATTCAGTGTTTTTAGGGTGTCCTTCTCATTCTCGTAAAGTAACCAGTTTATTTTTATTTTAAAGTCATAGTTAGTTTCAGCGAGCTCTCTTGCTCCCCAAGCAGATAACTTAAGTATTGCTGGCCCGCTCATTCCCCAGTGGGTAATGAGCAAAGGTCCTTCAGAACTTAACTTGGTGTTGAGTACTGCTACAGATGCTTCTTTAGAAAGTCCCATCAAATCTTTTATTCTAGTATCTTTTATGTTAAAGGTAAAAAGAGAGGGGACAGCATTGGTGATCGTGTGTCCCAAACGGTCTAGTAATTTCCAGATTTTTGGGTTACTTCCCGATGCGACAACTAGATTAGAACAGGCAAAATCTCCTTGAGTGGTCTTTATCAAAAAGCTTTGTTGTGAGGCTGATGCAATTTTCGCGAAAGCGGTGTTATCTATTTCCTGAACAGAAGTATTTTTTAAAATAGCAATCCCTAATCTCTTGGTCTCCTTTAAAAAGCAATCTATAATTGTACTCGAAGAGTCACTAATGGGGAACATCCTGCCATCATTTTCTATCTTAAGCTCGACCCCTCTTTGCTCGAACCAGCTTATGGTGTCGCCGGTCATAAAAGTATGAAATGGACCCAGTAATTCTTTCTCCCCACGTGGATATTTTTTAGAAAGGTCTTTAGGAATAAACTCTGCGTGGGTAACGTTGCAACGACCTCCACCAGAAATTCTAACCTTGGTAAGTACTTCTTTACCACGTTCTAAAATCGCTACTTTATGGTCAGGCAACTTTTCGGCAAGATTTATGGCTGCAAAAAATCCTGCTGCACCTCCGCCTATTATTATGGTATCGTATGTATTCATTTTTCTGTTCCTGGAACGACCGGGAGATCGAAGTCTATGGTACTTTCTGGCTTGAGTATCACAAATTGCCAAGCTGGTAAATCAATCGCATCCATCCCATTATACTTTTTGCCTACCTCACCTAATTGATTTACAAAGGTCCCTTCGTGCTGCAGGGAAACTTTAGTATTAAGATCTGAAAAATTCCCGTAAAAGAATAATTGCTCTCCTTTTTTCTCCCTTGCAAAGCTCAATATATTAGGATTCTCTTGATCTATTTTTATCAGGACAGCATTTTCTTTTCCGCCATTGAGAGCGATCTCATTATTTTTAAGTTCCCCCAGCCTCTTGAGCAAATCAAAATAGTTTCCCTTGCTTTTTGGTATGCTATCCTTTTCAAAAAACGCCAGTCTTTTATCTAAATCATATTCTTGCCCACTGTATACTAAAGGCATCCCTGGCAGCATATAGGTTAAAGCCGTAAACAATTCTTTATTGTCAGGCATACGCTCTTTTAAACTACCTGCCCACGAGTTTTCGTCGTGGTTTGTGATAAAGTACATATTGATATCATCTTCCCCCAGTGTTTGATCATACCTTGAAAGTTGTGTCCAAAAATCTGTGACATTTTTCTCCCCACGAGCCATCTCATTAAAAAGATGATGCATCTCCCAGGCGTAGTGCATATCAAAGCCGTTTGCCATAAGGTCGTGTTGCTCTGCCTCTGCCAGCATAAAGACTGGCTTCATTTTCTCTAAAGAATCTATTGCAGTCTTAAAAAAATCAACGGGAACCTTATGAGCTACATCCATACGATACCCATCTACATCGTGTTCTCTGACCCAATATTGCAAGTCTTTAATCATCTGTGCGCGCATCTCCATATTGTCATAATTCAGATCTGCAACGTCAGTCCACCCAAAACTCTCGCCAGTATCTGGATTTACAGGATCTACTATATTTCCGTTTACATCCTTAGTGTACCATTCTGGATGCTCTTTGATCCAGGTATGATCCCAACCTGTATGATTAGGAACCCAATCTAGAATGATAGCAATATCGTTTCTATGGGCTTCTGCTATCATTTCATCCACATCCTCCAAGGTTCCAAACTCAGGGTTGACGTTCCTAAAATCTGAAACTGCATAATAACTACCTAGTTGGCCCTTTCGATTTTTCTCAGATATTGGAAAAATAGGCATCACCCACAGGATTTTAACCCCAAGATCCTTAAGTACGGGGAGATCCTTCGTGAAAGCATCAAAGGTGCCTTGGGGAGAATACTGACGGATGTTAACCTCATAGATTACTCCGCTTTCTTCCTTTTCCTGATCAAAAGCGGTGAGATTTGTTTTTTCCGCTTTCGCGAAAGAAGGATCTACCGTCGTATCATTTTTGCAAGAATAATTGACTATCAGTAAGACTGAAAGCAGTACCATTTGGAAGTTCTTTTGCATTACAGGGAAACATTTTAAGATGAAAAACGAAGTTAATGAATTGTAAAGAGTCAATCTTAAAATTATAGTCAAAAATGGTACTTGACCAAGCATATTGAAAAAAATTTACTATATTAATGACGATATGGCAATCCTGCATAGAGAACTTTACCGTATTATTAGACAAAGAGAGTTATAAACACGAAATCGTTTTCGTAACTTTATCGTTGTAATTTTATTGAGTTAACACAAATTTTACATATTTTAGACCTTTAAAATGTAGAAAATACACGCATTTAAACTAAGCAAACTAATTTTTTAAACAAGATTCTTATGAAGAAAGTGATACTTAAAAGTATGCTCTTGTTTGTTGCAGTCCTCTTTGTAGGTATTGCCCAAGCTCAGACTGTATCTGGTACAGTAAGTGAAGAAAATGGCCCTTTACCGGGAGCAAACGTAATTGTAAAAGGCACCAGTAATGGAGCTACTACCGATTTTGACGGTAATTATTCCCTTAACAATGTACCTACTGACGCTACCTTAGTGTTTAGTTACGTTGGATTTACTACTCAAGAGATTGCTGTAGGGGGTAGAAGTACCATTAATGTAACTTTAGAAGCGGACAATGCTCTTGATGAGGTGGTATTAATCGGTTACGGTACAACCACCATTAAAGATGCTACTGGAGCAGTAGATAATGTTACATCTGAAGATTTTAACAGAGGTGTCATTCAATCTCCAGAACAATTGATACAAGGTAAAACAGCCGGGGTTCAGATCTCAGAAGGATCAGGACAACCAGGAGCTGGTGTTGCTATACGTATACGTGGTAACAATTCTATACGTTCTGGGAACAACCCTCTCTTTGTAGTTGATGGCGTGCCATTAGCAGGAGGTGGTGCTCCAGGAGGAGATGTAGGAGGGATAGGATCTGCTGGTGGAGGAAACCCACTTACATTCCTTAACCCAAACGATATTGAAAGTATCTCTATACTTAAAGATGCATCTGCAACTGCAATATACGGTTCACGTGGTGCAAACGGGGTTGTTATTATCCAAACTAAAGGAGGCCGTGGTGCTTCTAAAGGCGTTTGGGAACTTAACACCTCTGTAAGTTCTGCATCTGCTGCAAGCGAATACGACTTATTAGATCGTCAAGGCTTCCTTGAAGCAATTGAAGAAGTTGGTAATAATCCTGCTGCATTGGATGGAGGCGCAGATACAGATTGGCAAGATTTTTATACTCGTAATGCATTCTCAAGACAAACGGATCTTAGTTATTCAAAGAGTTATACCGGAGGTAATTTGAGAGCTTCTTTCGGATACGGAAACAACCTTGGTATAGTGAAACAAACAGATCTAGAGCGTATTTCTGGAAGACTAAATATTACTCAGAAATTATTTGAAGACAAGCTTACTTTATCAGGTAATGCATCATTGTCTAGAATTAACAGACAGTCTGCACCTATTAATGGTACAGCAGGTTCTACAGGAGATTTAATTGGGGCTTCTATCACACAAAACCCAACGAATCCTATTGACGTGGATGCGGTTTTTCCAGGGAACGTATTAAATCCAGCTAACCTTCTCGCTAACTACTTAGGAGAGTCAAAAAGTGAAAGATTGCTTGCAAATGTTTCTGCAGATTATGCGTTTACCAATGAGTTCAGTGCAAAAGTTTCTGTAGGTTACGATCAAACAACTGGAAAAACGACTTCAGTTTTTGGAAGTGGTGTGGGTGCTCTTAACGGAGTTTCTGGAATAGGGCGTGGTGCTTTTTCTAAAGTAAACCAAATGAACTCTCTTCTTGAAGCTACCTTAAACTACAAAAAAGATTTCGGAAACATCAAGATGGACATTCTTGCAGGATACTCTTACCAAGAATTTGATAGAAATGGAATTTTTGCGAACGGGGCTGGTTTCGGAAATCAATCGTTAGAAGATACTAGCGGTAGATTGATAAATCAATATAATTTAGTACGTGACGCTATAGGCGGTGATTTCCAAGTGTTTGGATACGGGCAAGATGGAACCTTCTTCACTAGAATAGATAGGGAGAATCAAACGATCGAGACCGGTTTAACAATACCTGGAGAATTTGATAGATTAGTTCCAGCTTATGTTGCAACTACTTTTGATAATGCAGATGAGCTTCAATCGTATTTCGCCCGTGCTAACTTTACGTTTAATGAGAAATTTTTAGTAACGGGTACGATAAGGGCTGACGGATCTACCACATTTGGTGAAAGTAAGCGTTATGGGTATTTCCCCTCTGGAGCATTTGCTTGGAAACTCGACCAAGAGGATTTTGTAGGTGATAACGTCTCTACTCTCAAACTTCGACTAGGAGCAGGGAGTGTTGGGTCACAGGAGGGATTAGGTTATGGACTATTCCTCTTTAGATTAGAAGCTTTAGGAGGTGGTATTGATAATGATTTAAACGTACTCGCTCAGGGGGTTCCTGGTACAAATTTCGTAGGTACAGGTAATGATAGACTGCAATGGGAATCAACGAGGGATTATAACTTAGGACTTGATTTTGGATTTAATGACGATCGTCTTAACGGATCCTTTAACGTTTACCGTAAAGAAACAAGAGATTTATTGTTCAATCGACCATTAGCCCAACCTGCTAATAGTGGGTTTATATTCTTTAATCTTCCTGATACTGTTGTATTAAATCAAGGAGTTGAACTTCAAATTAATTACGACTTTATTGACACGGACGACTGGGGATTCAGCACTAGCTTCAATATAGCTTATAATAACAATGAAGTTCAAGATTTTGTTGGTCAAATTCCTTACACACCAATTCGAGGTAACGGTTTGACTAATGCATTTGCACAGCAGTTTGCTGCTGGACAACCATTAAATTCATTCTTTATGGCTGAATTTACAGGATTCGATGCGGACGGGAACCCAACTTATTTTGACTTTGACGGCAACGGTATAGGTGATCCTGACTCTGATAAATTCTTTGTGGGAGAGGATGCTACACCAGATATTGTTTCAGGTCTATCTTTAAATGCTCGATATAAAAACTTTGACTTATCCACATACTTTAATGGACAATTTGGATTCTCAGTTTATAACGCTACTGGTACTGCTTTCTTTACGAAAAGTGCCTTACTTATCGGTAAAAACGTTCCTGTCGACGTGGCTAATAGTGAAGAAAACCCTTCTTCTACGGTGGCAGTATCAACAAGATTCCTTGAAAAAGGGGATTTTGTAAGATTGACTTCGGCTTCACTGGGATATAATTGGCCTATTAGTGGTGAAGGACTTTTTGACTCCTTAAGATTATCACTAACTGGACAGAACTTATTCCTTATTACTGGATATAGCGGTTTAGACCCAGAATTGTCAAGTGATACTGGAACAATTGATGGCGGTATAGCTATACCTGGTCAAGGTGTTGATTATGCGTCCTACCCAAGACCTCGTACTATTACGTTAGGTCTTAACGCAAGATTTTAATAAAAAAAGAAGAATTATGAAACGAAACACAAACTTTACAAAGCTCACACGCAATTTGCTAGGAGCTTTCACAGTAGCGGCACTAGTAGTGTCGTGTACTGATCTAGAAATTGAGCCTACGGATTCATTATTTCCAGATGCCAACACAGTTGGATTCCAAGGCGTTGAAGATCCTAGCGGCTTTATAGACGGTATTTATAATGAAGTTAACCGAATAGGGGATCAAGCAAATTTATTTGCTCTTAGTGAAGTAACAACTGATGCGGCTCTTGTTCCAACGAGAGGTGCAGACTGGGGAGATAATGGCTTATGGAGACAATTACACCAACACGATTGGAGACCGAGTCACGCCTTTGTAGAAAATACTTGGACACAATGGAACTCTACACACTTTAAAGCCGCACAAATACTTTCTGAATTAACGGAAAGTACTGCTGCTCAAAATGCAGATGCTCACTTTCTGAGAGCATTAGGGCAGTGGATTATTCTTGACTTATACGGTCAAGTACCAGTAAGAGATCCAGAGGCAGACATTTTAATTGATCCTATAGTACTAAGAGGTGCTGAGGCAGTTGATCAAATTGTTTCTGACTTGAATATGGCTATCGACGGGCTTCCAGCTGGAGGACCTGGATCAGGTAATATTAGACCAAACAAAGCCGCTGCTCGTCAGTTCTTAGCAAAGGTTTTACTTAACAAACATATTTATGTAGGTGGTGAACCACAAACTGCAGATATGGATCAGGTAATTTCATTAGTTGATCAGATATCTGCCGAAGGATACGGTCTTGTAGATGGATATTTTGACATTTTTAGACAGCAATTAGACAATGAAACTGTATGGTACATACCTACTGCTGTAGGAAATCGTATCTGGAATGGTCTTCACTATAATCAAGCTCCTGAGCTTGCTGGCGGTGGATGGAATGGTTTTGCAACCTTATCATCATACTATGACCTATTTGAAGGTGATGAAAATAACAATGAGCCAGGAAATGGTCAAGAAGAGCGTAGAGGTTTTGTTCCAACTGAAGGACTTCCTGCAGGATCAGTTCCTGGGGGATCTGACGTAAACAATAATGGAATCGCAGATGGTTCTTCTATTGGTTTTGGCTTCTTAATTGGACAACAGTATGCCGATGATGGAACGCCTCTTCAGGATCGTGGTGGTAATCCTCTTACATTCAAAAGAAATTTCACGAATGGAAATGGAGAGATCAGCCTAATAAACAACGATGAGACTACAGGTATCCGCGTACAAAAATATGCTGCACGTTATGGTTCCTTCAATGCACACGAGATATTCTTTAGATATGCAGATGCACACTTGATGAAAGCTGAAGCTATGTTCCGTAAAGGACAAGACGCTACTGGAATGATAAATGAGTTACGTGTTCTTCGTGGTGCAACACCATTTGGATCTGTAGGAGCTCAAGAGATTATTGATGAAAGAGGTCGTGAGCTTTATGCTGAGATCTGGAGAAGAAATGACCTTATTCGTTTTGGACAATTTACCGCTGACTGGGAACTTAAATTCCCTAGTGCTGTAGGAGATGAGAACAAAAACTTATTCCCTATCCCAGCGAGTCAGATTATATTAAATCCAAACTTAACTCAAAACCCAGGGTACTAAACTCGGTTTTATAATTAGCTTTAAAAGAGGGTTAGGCAACTAACCCTCTTTTTTATATTTACATCTCAAAAGAATACCAATACATTTGAAAAGAATCTTATCCATTTTTCTTCTCTCTGCCCTCATATCTTGTAGTGAACAAGGTGATGAACATCAAAGATTTATTGAAAACAATAAAAGCGGCATCCATTTTACGAATAGCCTACAGCCAGCAGTTACTTTAAATATTCTCAATTATTTATACTACTACAATGGCGCTGGAGTGGCCACTGGAGATTTTGATAATGATGGTCTAGTAGATATCTATTTTACAGGAAACCAAGTTGCAGATCAATTATATTTAAATATTGGAGGTTTGAAATTTAAGGAAAATGCCCTAGTTTCCGGAATACAGAATGCATCGGGATGGACCACAGGAGTAACTACTGTAGATATCAATCACGACGGCTTACTGGATATATACATCTCTAAGGTATCAGGACATTTAAATATCAAAGGACACAATCTCCTTTATATAAATCAAGGCATTATAAATGATCAACTCACCTTTAAAGAGGCTGCAGCAGATTATGGATTGGACTTTGCTGGTTTATTTACTCAGGCTGCCTTTTTTGACTTTGATCTTGATGGAGATTTAGATATGTACCTAATGGGTCATTCGCTCTACCCTAATGCATATTTTGGCCGTGGTAGCCAGCGGTTACGGAAAGACGAAGTTAATGGAGATAAATTTTTAGAAAACCAAGGTGGCAACTTCGTTGACATTACTGAAAAGGTTGGAATTCTCTCCAGTAGGATAGGTTACGGACTTGGTATAGGCATAAGCGACCTCAACAATGATGGATACCCGGATATACATATAGCCAATGATTTTTTCGAAGATGAATACTTATATATTAACGAGGGTGGAGTGCGCTTTCGCGAACTAAATTCTTCACAAAATATCTTAGGTCATACTTCCCATTTTTCTATGGGCACCGATATTGCTGACATTAACAATGATGGACAACCAGATCTTGTAACTGTAGATATGCTCCCAGAAAACTTAGAAACCCTCAAGACTTCCGGAACAGAATATAATTACCCCATTTTCCAAAACCAACTTAAACAGGGATATCAACCTCAGTTTATGCAAAACGCCCTTCACCTCAATCAAGGAAATGCACATTTCAGTGAGATAGCTTTTGCAAGTGGTATAGAAGCTACTGAATGGTCTTGGGCACCACTAATTGCAGATTTTGATAATGACGGCAATAAAGATCTTTTTATCACTAACGGAATACAAGGAGCTACTAATGATATGGATTTTATAAAATTTATATCTAATGATAAAATCCAAAAAAGACTAGGTCCTAATATGACCGATGATGAATTAAAACTCATCAAAGAATTACCCATAAAGAAAACAGCTAACTATTTCTTTAGAAATAATGGTAACATCACGTTTACTGATGTAACAGAAAAATGGTTTAAAAATCAGCCGTCTTTTAGTAATGGTTCAAGCTATGCAGATTTAGACAATGATGGTGATTTAGATATTATTATAAATAATGTGAATGAGCCTGCTCAAATTCTCGAAAACGTAACCCAACAGCAATCAGACAGCTTACATTATATTCAAGTCCATTTTCGCGGAAGCGATAAAAACAGTCAAGGTATAGGCGCAAAAGTATATACCTATTCTAACGGTCAGATTCAATATTATGAAAACTACACAACTCGTGGGTTTCTTTCTGCCGTACCTCCTACTGTGCATATAGGATTGCACAAAAATAAAGTGGACTCTCTAAAGATTGTGTGGCCTAGAGGAACCTATCAAACTATTTATGCTCCTGATGTAAATACTACACTCGAAGTGAGTGAGTCTAATTCAAGCAATACATTTTATACTAGACCTGAAAACGAAGAAAACACCTATTCAATCATTCAAGATATAATAGATTTTAGGCACAAAGATAATCCCACCTTAGAATTTGATCGGGATCCCCTTATTCCCTTCGCTTCGTCCAATTTAAGCAAAGTGGTAGCTGTGGGAGATTTAAATAATGACGGGCTGGATGATATTCTGACCTTGGGGGCAAAAGGACAAGAAACTTCTATAAATATCCAAAAAAGCAACGGTTCCTTTGTCACAGAAAATCTACCTCAATCTGAGGATCATAGTATTAATGAAGATGTAGATGCGGTAATTTTTGATGCTAATGGCGACTCATTGAATGATATATTAATTGTGAGTGGCGGCAACGAGTTTCAAACGGGTAAAAATATAGCACCAAGAATCTATATTTCTGATGGGCTAAAATTCACGTATCAGGAAAACGCATTTTCCAATGTATCAATGAATGCCTCTAGAGTAGAAGCTGTAGACTATGATAACGACGGTGATCTAGATATATCTATAAGCTCAAATACAATAGCAAAAGAATTTGGTAGGACGTCAAAACAATATCTTTTCGAAAATGACGGAGCAGGCAATTTTGAGGATGTAAGTAATGACTTTGGCAGTGAATTGCAGGACATAGGAAATGTTCAAGATTTAGTCTGGATAGACATAGATAGTAACGGTTTTAAAGATGTGGTTTTAGTAGGCCACTGGATGTCACCTTCCATTTTCTTAAATGATGGGAAAAAACTCAAACTTCAAACTAATAATGGACTATCAAACTCAAACGGTTGGTATAATACATTAAGAGTAGCAGATTTTGACAAGGATGGGGATATGGATATCATTACTGGTAACTGGGGACTCAATACAAGACTCAAAGCTTCTGCAGAAAAACCGTTGAATATCTATATTCAAGATTTTGATGGCAATAAAACATTAGATCCCATTGTTACTTATAACTATAAAGGGAAAGAAACAACGCTGGCAACCAAAGATGAACTGGTAAAACAGTTGCCATATATAAACAAAGAGTTTCTATCTTATTCCGCTTTCGCGAAAGCGGAAATATCAGATCTATTCCCATCAGAAAAACTCAGAACTGCAGAGGTTAAAAAAGTACAGGAACTCGCTTCTGTTTATTTTGAAAATCAAGGAAATACTGAATTTATAAAGAAAGAGTTACCTTTTATGGCTCAGGTTACATCGGTGCACGATATCCTTCTTGACGACTTTAATGAGGATGGCTACATAGACGCGCTTTTGGTAGGAAATCAATACGAAATAAGCACCCAGCTAGGAAGATTAGACGCCTCACAAGGCGTACTTTTGCTCAATGATAAAAAGGGATTCTTTAATACAAAAACTGATAAAGGATTCACCATTAAAGGAGCATCTCGATCTGCGAAAAAAATTGAAATTAACGGTCAGAAATTTTATATTATAGGCCGTAATAATGACAACCCTTTATTTATAAAAAAGGAAGATTAACATATATGAAGCGTATCCACTATACTTATTTTATCTGTTTACTAAGTGCTATGACATTGGCAATTTCTTGCAATAAGGAGACAGAACCAACTCAAGAAGCGAAAGAGACACTTTTTACACTAATGCCTTCTAGTAAAACGGGGATCACTTTTACAAACAGCGTTGAAAACCAAGAGGACTTTAATATATTTAAATATCGCAACTTCTATAATGGAGGAGGAGTCGCTATAGGAGACATAAATAACGATGGCCTTGCTGATATCTATTTTACTGCTAATATGGGCAGTAATAAACTCTACCTCAACAAAGGAAACTTTGAGTTTGAAGATATTACAGAAAAGGCTGGCGTAGCGGGGAATAAACCTTGGTCTACAGGGGTTGTAATGGCCGATGTGAATGCAGATGGACTCTTAGATATATACGTGAGTAATGCGGGTAATTTGGAGGCTAATAATCACGATAATGATCTTTATATAAACAATGGAGACCTTACCTTTTCTGAAAAAGCTCAGCAATACAACTTAGCTAAAACCGGATTCTCTACACACGCTACGTTTTTTGATTACGACAAGGATGGAGATCTAGATGCTTATATTCTCAATAATAGCAATATACCAGTAAGCACTCTTGGCAATAGTGGCCAGCGCGATAAAAGAGCGCAAGACTGGAGCAATATTTCTAAAGATCTCAGAGGAGTGGGAGATATTCTTCTCAGAAATGATGGGGATACCTTTACAGATGTAAGTGAAGAAGCAGGCATCTACGGTAGTCTAATAGGATTTGGTTTAGGAGTGATGATTACAGACATTAACCACGACCTATACCCTGATATTTATGTTTCTAACGATTTCTTCGAGCGGGACTATCTTTATATAAACAATCAAGATGGCACTTTTACTGAAGAAATAAAGGATTGGACCTCGCGCCTAGGTCTTTCTGCTATGGGCGTTGATATGGCAGATGTCAATAATGATGGATTGCAAGACATCTTTATTACAGATATGCTGCCCGATGGTGAAGAGCGTGTAAAGTCTGTAATGGAGTTTGACAGCTATGACGTGTTTAAGTTAAAACAGAGTAAAGACTTTTATCAGCAATATATCCAGAATACGTTACAAATAAACAATGGTAACAATTCCTTTTCTGAGACCGCCTATTTTTCTGGTGTAGAAGCTACAGACTGGAGCTGGGCAGGACTTCTCTTTGATATGGATAATGATGGTTATCGTGATATCTACATTACTAATGGGATCAATCACGACCTTACGGATCTTGATTTTGTAGACTTTCTTGCAAATGATATTTTACAGAAAATGGCGCTTACAGGTAGAAAGGAAGCGATAGACTCGATCATCAATAAAATGCCTATCAAGCCTTTGGCTAATTATGCTTACCATAACAATAAGGACATCACCTTTACAGATAAAGCAAAAGACTGGGGATTAGGCCAAGAAGGGATGTCTAATGGAACAGCCTACGCAGATTTAGACAATGATGGAGATCTGGACCTAGTTGTAAACAACGTAAATATGGAGAGCTTTGTTTACCGCAATAATGTGCAGGAAATGAACAATCCCAATTTTCTCAAAATCAATTTTAAGGGAGAAGGAGCAAATCCATTTGCTGTAGGAACGACCTTAAAGCTTTATTATCAAGACAAATTCTATTTACAAGAGCTCATCCCATCAAGAGGATTTCAATCGTCTATGGAATATGGTATGACTATAGGGCTCGGGGATGTTACTATGGTAGATTCACTAAGAGTAATCTGGCCTAATGATAAGACCCAACTCTTAACCGATGTAAAAACGAGACAAACACTTCTTTTAAAACAAAATGAAGCAAACGGCCTATACACCGTACCACAAAAAACTACGGCACAACCACTTCTTACTCAAATAGAAGTTCCAGCATTAAATGCTCATAAGGAAAATAAGTATAACGATTTTGACTATGAAGGTCTTATCTCAAAAAAACTATCCCAAGAAGGCCCATCTATAGCAGTTGGTGATATTAATAAAGATGGCAATGATGATGTTTTTATAGGAGGAGCAAAAGGACAAAGCGGAACCATCTATTTGCACTCTGGGAATGGCCAATTAAAGAAAACTAAACAAACCTCCCTAGAAGATGATATTCTTTTGGAAGATACTGCCTCTGCCTTTTTTGACGCAGATGGTGATGGGGATTTAGACTTGATGATAGGTTCTGGAGGTAACGTAGTGAATGATGATCGTACATATTCCACTCGTCTTCTACTAAATGATGGCAAAGGTAATTTTACAAAATCTAAGCAAACTATACCTTCTGTATTTCAAAATACCGCAGTAATAGCTTCTCAAGACTATGATGGAGATGGAGATATAGATGTTTTTATAGGCTCACGGAGCATTGTAGGAATATACGGAGTAGACCCTCAGCATCTACTTCTGGAAAATCAAGGCGACGGTACATTTTTAGACAAAACCGCGTCTCTACTTGCAGATATAAAAGACGCCGGAATGATCACTGACGCAATCTGGATTGATATAGACAACGATGATAAACCAGATCTCATCACGGTAGCTGAATGGGGAGTACCTAGAATATTTAGGAACGATGGTGCGGGATTCTCAAATTACAAATCAAATCTGAGTGATATCAATGGGTGGTGGAACGTGATCCAATCAGAAGATCTTGATAATGATGGCGATCTTGATCTTGTGATAGGTAATGAAGGTAAAAATTTACATTATAAGCCTGAAGAAGGAGCACCTCTTAAAATGTATATTTACGATTTTGACGGAAATGGTTCTATTGAGCAAATAACTACCTTTTCAAAAAATGGCAAGGACTACCCACTTCATCAAAAAAAGGAACTTACTAAACAACTTTCTACGCTTAAAAAGCAAAACATAAAAGCATCAGACTATGCACGTCGATCTATTGATGAGCTCTTTCCTGCTAGTACGATGCAGAGAGTCATTGTTAAACGTGTTGATATGTCAGAATCTATTATTGCTATAAATAACGGTAATGGTGATTTTACTATAAAACCCCTACCCTACCAAGTTCAATTATCTTGTGTATGCGGTATTGCTTGTGGAGATATTAATAATGATGGAAACATTGACATCCTTATGGGAGGAAATAATTTTGAATTCAAACCTCAATACTCTCAGCTAGATGCAAATTATGGCAGTCTTCTATTAGGAAATGGAAAAGGCGATTTTGAATGGCAAAATTATGACAAGAGCGGTTTTTTTGTGAGGGAGGAGATGAAGCATATTGCACCTTTTACAGACAAAAGCGGGAAGACCTATTACATCGTTGCTATAAATGATGGCACACCTAAAATCTACACACCTAATAAATAAGGTGATGAGAAAAAGTCTATTTTTAATATGCATCATAATCTGCTTCTTTTCTTGTGACAAACAAGAGCTTTTATTTAATACCCCAGATGCAACACTAACAGGACTTGATTTTAAAAATACCCTCACAGAAACAGACAGCCTTAGTATCCTGGATTATCTCTATTTCTACAATGGAGGAGGTACGGCTGTAGGCGATGTCAATAATGATGGGCTACCTGATATATATCTTTCTGGAAACCAAGTAGGAAATAAACTTTATCTCAATAGAGGTAACCTCAAGTTTGACGATGTTACACGGTCTGCCGGAGTCGCTGGAAAAAGCACTTGGAACACAGGAACCATAATGTTTGATGCAAATAATGATGGCTTACTAGATATCTATGTGTGTGCGGTAGTAGGGATCAATAATTTTACGGGTCATAACGAGCTTTTTATTAACAATGGAAACGGTTCTTTTACAGAACAAGCAGAGGCCTATGGGTTAGATTTCAAAACCTATAGCACGACAGCCGCCGTGCTAGACTTTGACAAAGATGGGGATCTAGATCTCTATCTTCTCAATCACGCAGTTCATACACAAGATTCCTACGGGAAAGCAGATCTGCGCTTTACTCCTAATGAAGAAACTACCGACAAGCTACTGCGCAATGATAACGGTGTTTTTACGGACGTTAGTGCAGAAATGGGTATTATAGGAGGTATAAATAGTTTCGGGCTCGGAATTTCCATTGCCGATTTTAATCAAGATGGCTGGCCAGATATTTATGTGGGCAATGATTTTCACGAAGATGATTATTACTATATAAATGAAGGAGGAGTACGCTTTCGCGAAAGCTTGAAAGAAAGTTTTGGTCACACCTCACGCTTTTCTATGGGTAATGACAATAGTGATATAAATCACGATGGTTTTCCAGACCTGATGTCATTAGATATGCTCCCCGAAGAGGAAATGGTTCTCAAGGCATCTGAGGGAGATGATAATATACAGACACAAAAACTGCGTATAGAGCAGTTTGGGTACCATTACCAGTTTACTCGCAATATGCTCTATATAAATCAACCAGGATATGAATTTATGGAAAGTGCACTTTCCAGTGGTGTTGCCGCCACAGACTGGAGCTGGAGTACTCTTTTTGCAGATTTTGATCAAGACGGAGAGCAAGACATCTTTATATCTAATGGAATCCCCAGAAGGCCTAATAATCTAGATTATATTAATTACCTCTCTAATAGCCAGCTACGTTCGAGCAAGAATGACCGATTAGTAGATAAGGAAGCCTTAGACTATATGCCCTCCGGAGCAGCGCACAATTATGCCTACAAAGGCGATGGTAAATTAGCATTCAAAGAAATCTCTAAAGAATGGATTGGGGAAAAAAAGACGATTTCTGGGGCCACGGCTCTGGCAGACCTTGATAATGATGGAGATCTAGATCTAGTGGTAAATAATATAAATGACTATGCCCAGATATATGAAAATACAGCGGGTGAAAAGAACTCCTACCTGAAGATTTATTTTTCCGCTTTCGCGAAAAATAGTTTTGGCATCGGGACCAAGGTTTTAGCGTATGCCGAAGGAAAGGTACAATACAAAGAACTTTACACTGCCAGGGGTTTCCAAGCTTCATCAGAACCTCTAATCCATTTTGGTTTTGGAACGACCAAAGTGGTAGATTCCATTAGAGTTATCTGGCCAGATAATAGCTCACAGTTGCTCAAAAACGTCAATACCAACCAAACGCTTACTATCTCTCCTGAGAATACTGAACCCTTCAATTACAAGTCATTATTCCCAAAAACAAAACTTCTCTTTGAAAAGGTAGCTGATAATCTCGGAATTGATTTCGTCCACAAAGAAGATGATTATGTAGACTTTAACAGGCATAAACTCATTCCTTATCAAGTGTCAGATAGGGGTCCCGCTGTAGCCATAGGAGATATTACTGGAGACGGAAATAATGCTGTATTTTTCGGTAGCTCCAGGTATGAGTCTGCACAGTTATATGAAACGGTAGATGGAAGTGAGATAGATAAAATTTTCGCAAAAGCGGACTCAACACTTTTTTTAGCACAGGCCATTAAAGAAGAAACAGCGGCTACCTTTTTTACTATAGAGGAGTCTGGCAAAAAAGTTCTGATCACTGCTTCTGCCGGCGGACATTTTTCTAACAATGCCCCTGCCCTATTAAATGGAATCTACTCGCTTAGTGGAAATAAAATGACCTACACAGAAATAGAAAATCTCTATGGTAATACGTCCGTAATCATCCCAAGTGATTATGACCGTGATGGCGATATGGATCTGTTTGTAGGGAATCATACGGTGACCAACAATTTTGGCAAAACTCCAGCTTCTTATGTACTAAGGAATAATGGTGGCACCTTCACAAAAGACCCTTCTTTTAAAGATGAGGAGATAGGGATGGTTACTGCTGCGGTATGGTCTGACTTTAATGCAGACGGTGTAGATGACCTCATTGTCATAGGAGAGTGGATGCAACCCACATTCTTCACAAACACAAATGGAGTTTTAAAAAAGACCGAATTGCTAGCTCAGGACATAAGTGGTTTATGGCAGGCTATAGAGCCTTTTGATATTGATAATGATGGAGATATAGATTACCTTCTGGGCAATTGGGGGACAAACTCAAAGTTTACCGCGACAGATAAGGCTCCTATGAAGATGTATGTAGCAGATTTTGATGCAAATGGGCAACCAGAAAGTGTCGTGGCTACAAGTAAGAATGGAAAGTATTATCCCATACAAGACTTAACGGCACTGGGCGCACAAATGCCCGTGCTCAATAAAAAATACAGAACGTACACCGAGTTTGCTGGGCAAACGGTAGAAGATATTTTTGAGAAAAAGCTCAATGACGCTATTCTACTAGAGGTAAACACGCTTCAATCTGGATATTTACAGAATAATAATGGATCATTCACATTTGTACCCTTTGGAATTAAGATGCAGGTCTCACCCATTGTAGACTTTGTAAGTTATGATTTTACGGGTGATGGAAAATTAGAAGTTTTGGCGGGTGGAAATTACTTTGGTGTAAAGCCTTATCACGGGAGAATGGATTCCTTCTCTGGAGCGTTGATTGAGTCATCTGAAAATATTACATTTGGATATCAGATTGGCTTAGATTTTGCACAACGTTCTTTACGCCATCTAGACATTATAACCCTTAACAACAAACACTATTTGCTGGCCACGTTTAACAACGATGCAGCTCAAGTGTATGAAATAGTACAATAGAAAAAGAAGATGAAGATGCTCCGCCTTTTACCGATTACCCTAGTTTTTCTTACCCTACTTTCTTGTAAAAAAAACGAATCGCTTGTAGTGACCTCAGATGACTTTCACACAGCTGTAGATAACGTGACCAATGTTATCATACACGATATTTTCTCACCACCACAAGCAAGTAGAATTTATGCCTATCCTAGCATCGCTGCATACGAGATTATGGCACAGGTGAGTCCAGACTTTAAGTCGCTCTCTGGACAGCTTAATGACTTTACAAAAATTCCAGCACTTCCCGCCGATAAAAAAGTTGTGCCAGAAGTTGCTGCACTTGTCGCACATATTCAGTTGAGTAAAGAACTTATTTTTTCTGAAGAACAGCTTGAGACGTATAGAGATAGTCTTTATGCTGTATGGGAAGATAAAAATGAGGAGTCTTTTATGGCCTCCAGAGACTACGGACTAGCGGTAGCAGCACACGTTACTGATTGGATAAAAAAAGATAATTATGCTCAAACGCGCACGATGCCTAAGTTTTCTGTAAACTCAGATGATCCATCACGCTGGCAGCCTACACCGCCTTCGTATGGTGAAGGTATAGAACCACACTGGAATAAAATACGCCCCTTTGTCATAGACTCTGCGTCACAATTTAAACCCATACCTCCACCTCCATTCTCATTAGAAAAAGACTCTCAATTTTATAAAGAACTTGAAGAAGTCTATACCATAAGTAAGAAAATAACTGAAGAAGGTGATGAGTCTGAAGAAATTATTATCGCTCAGTTCTGGGACTGTAACCCTTACGTATCTGTAACTCGTGGACACCTGATGTTTGCCTCTAAAAAAATTACACCTGGAGGTCACTGGATGGGGATTACCAAAATCGCTTCAAAAAAGGCAGATTTTGATGTTATGAACACCCTTTATGCATACGCAAAAACATCTGTTGCAATGTCTGATGCATTTATAAGCTGTTGGGACGAGAAATATAGATCTAATCTTATACGTCCAGAAACTCTTATCAATAATCATATAGATGACTCTTGGAAGCCTATCTTACAGACACCTCCATTTCCCGAGTATGTGAGTGGTCACTCTGTAGTTTCCGGAGCCGCCTCTGAGGCGCTCACAAGTATTTTTGGGGATCATTTTTCTTTTGATGACGATACAGAAGTGCCATACGGCATCCCTATGCGCAGTTTTCCATCTTTTAGAGTAGCAGCACAAGAGGCAGCAATAAGCAGGATGTACGGTGGCATACACTATAGAGCAGCGGTGGATGTGGGCTTAAAACAAGGTCAGGATTTAGGGCAATATGTTATAACGAATCTGCAAATGAAGACTGATTCTAAAGTTGTAACAAATTAAAATGAAAAAAATAATAGCAGTCATTTTTGTAATTGCACTGGCTTTTATAGGTTGGTATTTTTTTATAAAACCAGCAGATTTTACAGCCACTATAAAAGCAAAGACTTCCATTGGTTCTATAAATCAAACCATAAAAGTTTGGAATGAATCTCTTCCTGATAATTTACCTATCATTACTCATGGATTGAATGAGTTAACACAAATAAGGACCTTTGGAGATTCTACTCATATCTACAAGTGGAAATTAGAAACTCTCAATGATTCCGTAACTCAAATAAACCTAGGCATCACAGATAAGGAACATAGCTTTTTAAATAGACTGCAAATGCCTTTTAAAAATACTTTTTTTGAAAAACGGTCTACAGAAGTTACCCAAGAATTTTACGAAGTTATAGATCAGCATCTTGATGTTACTAACGTAACAATAGACGGTGAAGCCACTATAGACTCCACATTTTATATCTACACTAAAGTTAGAAGTAGCCAAAGACATAAAGCTTTTGGTATGATGCGCGACATCACTTACCTAAATAATGCGGTAGCTCGATTTAATATTGAATTAAATGGTCAACCCTTTATAGAAATTACTGAGTGGGATGAAAAAAATGATAGTCTTACTTATAACTTTGGATTTCCTATCATAAAGAAAGATAGCCTTCCACAATGGAAAGAACTTTATTACGGCTACAGACCTCAGCAAAAAGCATTAAAGGCAACTTATAATGGCAATTATATAACCTCAGATCGCGCTTGGTACGCCCTTATTGACTATGCTGAGAGAGAAAAAATTAATATTGAAAAACGACCCGTTGAAGTTTTCTTTAATAATCCTAATATGGGTTATGATGAAGCAAAATGGCGGGCAGATATTTATCTTCCACTTAGAGAATAGTGTCGCAGATTTTTATAGATAAAAATTATAAAACGGTAAGTTTTACCAACACACCCTTACCCAAGGGCGAGTATGACCAATGCACCTTTATAGACTGTAATTTTTCTGAGCAGCACCTATCTCACAACGTCTTTTTAGAATGTACATTTCTAGATTGTAATATGACCAATGTAAAATTTGGTGGTACGACTCTCAACGATTGTACTTTTACTAACTGTAAATTATTAGGCGCCAACTTTTCTGTTTGTAATAGTTTTATGCTGAGGGTACGCTTCCGCGAAAATATTCTGGACCTCACAAAATTTAATAACCTAGATCTTAAGAACACACAGTTTATTAACTGCTCTCTTAAACAGGCAGACTTTACAGAAACAGACCTTACCTCTTCCCTCTTTTCAAATTGCAAACTTCACGGAGCACTCTTTGAAAAAACCATACTTAACAAAGCAGATTTTAGAACGGCGATAGACTATCACATAAATCCAACTCAAAATCAACTAAAAGGTGCTCTCTTTTCTGAGAATAATCTTAGGGGCTTAGTACAAGATCTGGGTATTAAGGTTTTCAATTAATAAAAATTACTTGAGAATGGGGTAAATGCCCCTATTTACAACTCATGATGTATCCTATATTTACACCAGAAAATTATTTTAATTGGGGGATTAAAGTAATATATACTAAAGCCATACGAGAGTATGGCTTTTTTTCTTTTCATCCGTACCGCATCAGCCTGAGAGAATTCGTAGTACGTAGTATAAGTTCGTACTAAAAGGTAATTAGCACTTCAACAAATCGGATTTTAAAAAAATAGAAAAATGTGGATCTATAAATATAAGATCGAATACGCTTTGAAATAACGTCCAGTCAAGAGAGTGGTCTCTTTAATTTAGTACCTTTCCTTAAAAATTATAAATGCGTAAGATTTTATTAGGAGCCGTACTCGCATTAGTCATAGTCTTTGGACTTAGATATTGCGAGCATACTAAAGACACTAGAGAGCAGCTGTATGCAGACACTGCCCTTATAGAAAAACAAATTAAAAACGTAGGTAAACTTGTTGTTACAGAGGGAAACTATGCCCAGGTCTTTACCTATGAAGACTCAAAGAAGTTCTATGTAGGTGTCTTTTCTGCAAAAAAGAAAGCACTTGTCGTGGTAAATGCCGAGGCAACTATTTCTTACGATCTAAACCTAGTCAAAACAGAGATAGACGAGGCTTCACGCACTGTCCGCATCCTATCGATACCCGAGCCAGAATTAAAAATCAACCCTAACATAGAATATTATGATGTACAGCAAGACTATTTGAACCAGTTTGATGCACGCGATTACAATATCATTAAAAAGCGGGTTCAAAAAAGTCTAGAAGAAAAGATCAAAGACTCAGACCTATACACAAATGCTCAAAATAGATTAATCACGGAGTTAAGTAAGATTTATGTTATTACCAATACCCTAGGTTGGAAGTTAGAATATAAAAATCAACCTATAGAAAGTGAGAATTTTTCTATTTCTAACCTCAACGATTAATTTGTTTCCTTGATGGAAAGTTTTTTTTAAAATCTGTAGGGGAACAGTTTTTAATGGATCTAAATTTTCTATTAAAATGGGATAAAGTCTGAAATCCCGACAATGCTGCAATATCAGACACCTCTTTTTCCGGAGCATTAGCAAGAAGCTTACAGGCATTCTCGATGCGTATTTCGTTTAAAAATTCAAAATACGTTTTATTGGTGCGGCCTTTAAAATATTTACAAAAAGCATTCGTAGTCATAGTAGCCACTCCAGCGATGTCTTTTAGTTTTATCTCTCCATTAAAATTTTTCAGAGTGTACTCAAAGATGGCGTTCATTTTCTGCCCATCTTTTTCAGAAATAGACTTGGCGTACACAAAATCGCTTAATTCAACGTTGGATATCTGCCTTAAGAGAGACAGTAATAGTAAAAAATAACCTAGCCTCAGTATCCCTTCAGATTTTCTGACATTATTGAAAAGAGCTTCTGTTTCTCGGGTTACGTTTGTTTTTAGTCCCGCTTTTGCAAAAGCACAAAAATCCCAAACGCCTTTTCCTTCATTCAGATTTAAAAATTCTTTGCCAAAAGTCTTTGCACTAAAAAAAATAGAATGCATATGTCCATCACTATTCTCACTTTTAAAAACGTGTGGCTGCTTTGCGCCTAGAATAAGTAGATCGCCTTTTTGGTACGTATGTATTGCGTCGCCCACTAGAAGAGTGCCCGTTCCCTCTTTAATTAAGCTTATTTGCACTTCCTCGTGCTGGTGCAATTGATCGTAAAAAACCCCCTCATCTATTTCAAAAATGATAGCACTATTAGATGGTTTAGGTATCTTAAAGGGGAGGGCTCTCATAGATAAAAGATACTTTTTTATCTTTAATTTACAATTTTTACGCAAAAATGGATAATTTACGCATACTTTTGGATAATAATGAGGTAAAAAATCGCTTTTGACTACGCTATCTTTGATAATGAAAATAAAAAAACGATACGTAGAATGACTATAGAGTGGAAAGGCGTGATGCCCGCGGTAACTACCAAATTTACAGACAAAGATGAGCTGGATCTTGATATGTTTGCAATAAACATAGAAGCTCAACTGAACGCTGGGGTGCACGGTATTGTACTAGGAGGAACTTTAGGAGAGGCGAGCACCCTCGAAGATCACGAGAAAAGAACACTTACTCAAGAGACTGTAAAACTAGTTGATGGAAAAGTTCCCGTTCTTATTAATATAGCAGAACAAACCACAAAAGGAGCAATAGCTGCCGCTCAAAAAGCGCAAGATGATGGAGCAAGCGCGCTTATGATGCTTCCTCCTATGAGATATAAGGCCGGAGACCACGAGGTAGTGACGTATTTTAAAGCTGTAGCAAATAGCACAGACCTTCCCATTATGGTCTATAACAATCCTGTAGACTACAAAATTGAAGTAACCCTAGAAATGTTTGAGTCTTTATTAAAATGTGATAATATACAGGCGGTTAAAGAGAGTACCCGTGACATTTCTAACGTGACACGTATTAAAAACAATTTTGGGGACCGTCTAAAAATTATGACGGGAGTAGATACCCTTGCATTAGAATCCCTCCTAATGGGAGCAGACGGTTGGATAGCTGGACTCGTCTGTGCATTTCCCGCAGAAACGGTAGCTATCTATCAACTCCAAAAGGCTGGCAAAATCAAAGAAGCCTTAGAAATCTATCGCTGGTTTTTACCTTTGTTAGAATTAGATATTAACCCAAAATTAGTACAGAATATTAAACTAGCTGAAGTACATACAGAAATAGGCACAGAAACCGTAAGAGCTCCTAGATTACCTTTATCGGGACTAGAACGCGAGCACGTGTTATCTATTATAAAAAATGGTATTGCTCATAGACCATCATTACCAGATTATAAAGATCTATAATGTCACAAATTAGACCCTCCTGCGAGCATTGAGATAATGATTTGCACTTTTGAGTGTACCTTCTGTCGAGAATGTGTAAATTCTATAGCTAAGGAAATAGGTCCCAACTGTGGCGGAAATTTTGAGAAACGCCCTGTTAGACTAAAAGAGCTTTTAAAAAAATATCCTGTTTCTCAAGAGAGAACTTTGACCCCTGCAGATATCGAGGCTCACATTAAAAAATATAATTTATGATAACTGGAAAAAATCAAATAGGTTTTGATCAAAGTGCAAAAGGATCACAAATTTATCACACCATAAATCCAAAAACCAATACTAATAATCCTACTAAATTTTACGAAGCGACCAGCGACGAGATCAACAGTGCCTGTGCAAAAGCTACAAATGCCTTCCACTCCTATTCTAAAATTGCTGGTCCTAAAAGAGCCGAGTTTTTGAGAACCATAGCTCAAGAAATCGAAAATCTAGGTGAAGAACTCATCGAGATGTACACTACAGAAAGTGCACTGCCAGAGGGCAGAGCAAATGGTGAGCGAGGTAGGACCCTTGGCCAACTAAGAATGTTTGCAGATCTTGTGGAGAATGACACCTGGCGTTCTATCACAACGACTGGAGAATCAAATAGTCTACGTAAATCACTGATTGCAAATGGTCCAGTAGCTGTTTTCGGCGCAAGTAACTTTCCGCTTGCGTTTTCTACTGCAGGTGGAGACACGGCAAGCGCCCTTGCTGCAGGTTGTCCTGTAGTGGTAAAATCCCATCCTATGCATTCTGGTACGGGCGAATTGATTGCAACTGCTATAACAAAAGCCGCCCAAAAATGTCATATGCCAGATGGTGTTTTCTCCAATCTCAATAGCTCTGGCATCAATGTGGGAAAAGAACTCGTGAAGCATCCAGCAATAACTGCGGTTGGTTTTACAGGTAGTCATAAAGGGGGCCGCGCACTCTACAATCTAGCTGCTCAGAGAGAAACTCCTATTCCCGTATTTGCAGAGATGGGAAGTATCAACCCTGTGGTCATTACCGCAAAGGCTATAGAACATAGAGGTGCCGAAATTGCAGATACTTATGCCGGCTCTATAACAATGGGCGCAGGACAATTTTGTACAAATCCAGGCCTTCTCCTAACGGTAGATAATCAACACACAGCGCTTTTTATTAACGACTTGGCAAATAAGACTGCAGCTCTGGACACTCAGTGTATGCTAGGCCCTAATATCGCTAGCACCTACCACAAGGGAGCTCTAGAAATGAAAAATCAAAAGGGGCTTTCCATAATTGCCTCTTCTCAAGTAAGCACTCAAGAGAATAGCGCCCAAGCTCAGGTAGCAACGGTTTCTGGAGATGACTTCCTAGCAAACCATAAACTTCATCAAGAGGTTTTTGGTCCGTTTTCGTTAGTCGTAAGAGCTAAGGATGATAAACAACTTCTGGAAATTATAAATAACCTCGAAGGGCAGCTTACGGCAACGCTGATAGCAGAAAATAGCGAATTAGACTCTTTACAAGAAATAACAGATGCCCTACAAGCTAAGGTGGGCCGTATCATTTTTAACGGTGTACCTACTGGAGTAGCTGTAGAGGATGCAATGACACATGGAGGGCCGTATCCGGCAAGTACAGATAGTCGTTTTACAGCCGTCGGGAATCATAGTATCCTCAGATGGGTTAGACCATTTAGTTTTCAAGATTTCCCAGAAAGTTTATTGCCAGAATATTTGAAGTAGAGAAGTGAAAAAGTCAGAGATTTTTGAGTATCGTAACAATAAAGCCAATCATAATCAATAACATCAATCTCTTGGCATCGTAGATAGCTTAGAAATTATACGCAGCTTTTTGGAGACTAATGAAATTGCACTAGCTATTGACCATTTGGACTATACGATTACAGAAGTCCATCTTGACATTAACCCAGCTCAGCAGAAGATGTTAAATAAAATTTCTGCCCTGTATAAATGATTATAAAATATCCTCTTATGAAATATTGCTCGTTACTCCTCCTCTTGCTTTTTACAACAAACATCTACGCACAGAGCGCCTCTAAGAGTTTACAAAAGATCATAGAAAGCAGTGAGGAATATTCGTCTTATGACAACTCCCAGTACCCTATGGGATTGTTTTCTAAAGATCGCTTTGAAAAGGAGGCTATTTTCGCGAAAGCGCAGCTGAAAAAATTAGATAAAATAGCATCAGAAAAATTATCTGAAACAGAACGTATATCTCTAGAACTACTCAAATTTAAGTTACAGGAAACCGTAGATTATTATGAGTTTGACAGCTACCTCAATCCGCTATTATCGGATTCGGGTTTTCACTCGAGCTGGAATTATATGGTACGCCCTATTAGTAATTACAAACAGGCAACGTCCTATTTAAAACGTCTTGAAGCGCTACCAGAAGTGGTAGATCAATACTTGCCTTTACTAAGGGAAGGTCTAAAAAAAGGAGTCTCACAGCCTCGCGTGATCTTTAACGGATATGAAAACACCTATGACTCACAGATTGTGAATGACTATAAAACGAGCTTTTATTACGAGCCTTTCTTAAACCTCCCCTCTTCTATAAACGAAACGCAAAAGGACTCTTTGCTCGCTGCCGCGAAAATTGCCATAGAACAAAGGGTTATCCCGTCTTTTAAACGAGTGAAAACCTTTTTTGAGACGGAGTATTTCCCACAAACACGCACGACATTGGGAGTTTCTGAAACGCCAAATGGAAAAGCCTATTATCAAAACAGAATTAACTATTACACTACCCTAACCCTCACTGCCGATGAAATTCATCAAAAAGGCCTTTCAGAAGTTGCCCGCATCAAGGCAGAAATGGAAAAAATTATTGAGGAGGTAAATTTCCAAGGTTCCTTTACTGAGTTTCTTCAGTTCTTGCGCACAGATGAGCAATTTTATGCAAAGACACCAGAGCAATTACTGATGATCGCTAGAGATATGGCAAAACGTGCAGATGCTCAATTACCCAGATTCTTTAAAACGTTACCCCGTAAACCATATGGAGTGGCTCCCGTACCAGATGCTATTGCTCCAAAGTATACAGGAGGCCGTTATGTTGGAAGTCCTAAGGGAAGCACAAGCCCGGGATATTACTGGGTAAATACCTATGATCTTCCTAGTAGGACTTTATACACACTGCCTTCCCTTACAGTGCACGAGGCGGTACCAGGACATCACCTGCAAGGTTCTCTCAATCAAGAGCTGGGGGACAGCATTCCTAAATTTAGACGTAATATGTATGTAAATGCATACGGAGAGGGATGGGGACTGTACTCAGAATATCTCGCTGCCGAAATGGGAATGTATACCACTCCCTATGAGAGATTTGGCCAGCTTACCTATGAGATGTGGCGAGCTTGCCGTCTGGTCGTAGATACAGGAATTCACGCAAAAGGATGGACACGCCAGCAAGTGGTAGACTATATGTCTGAAAATACGGCTCTTTCCCTACACGAGGTACATACAGAAACAGACCGTTATATTTCTTGGCCAGGACAGGCACTGGCCTACAAAATGGGTGAACTGAAAATACGCGAACTCAGGCAGGAAGCAGAAAATGCTCTGGGCAGCAGGTTTGACATCAGAGATTTTCACGAAGTTATTTTAGACCAAGGCACTGTTACATTAAGTATCTTAGAGGGCAAGGTAAAAAGGTGGATTTCTAAAGAACTTAAAAAATAAAATGGACTCTCTCACCCAGATTGTTCTTGGGGCAGCTGTAGGAGAAGTTGTTCTAGGCAAAAAAGTAGGCAACAAAGCACTTTTGTGGGGTGCCATTGCGGGCACTATCCCAGATCTAGACATTATAGCTAGGTATCTAACAGACACTATCACGGCAACGGAAATACACCGTGGCTTCAGCCACTCTATTGTATTTTCTTTACTTATGGCTCCTATCCTAGGTTGGCTTGTATCTAAGATTTATAAAAAAGAAAATGTAGGCTGGAAAGGCTGGTCACTTCTTTTTTTCTGGGGGTTATTAACACATCCTTTACTAGATGCGTTTACGACCTGGGGCACGCAGATTTTCTGGCCGTTTGACTGGCGGGTAGCCTTCAATTCTATATTTGTAATCGACCCGCTTTACACGCTTCCGTTTTTGGTTTGCGTAGTGATCGTAGCTTTTAAAAAGAGGGGTTCGCTTTCGCGAAAGCGCACCAACCATCTTGGGATCTATATAAGTACAGCTTATTTACTGCTTACTGTGCTTCTGAAATGGGCGGCGCATCGTAAGATCACAAAGGCGCTTCAAGAACAACATATTGCATACTCAACTATTTCCACAAGACCAGCTGCGTTCAACACCATCTTATGGAATGCAAATGTCGATGCGGGAACAGAGTACCTGATAGGAGACTATTCTTTTTTTGATACAGAACCTGTCACTTTCAAAGCGTATCCTAAGCAACGGGAAGAATCTGAAGAACTTATAAGAACACGGAAGTCCAGCGCCTCATAGACATCTCTCAAGGTTGGTTTATCATAGAAAAAAAAGATACTGTCTGGTATTATAATGATTTGCGGTTTGGACTGATCCCCATAGATCCTAATGAGCCACAATTTGTCTTTAGATATGTCCTCACCAGAGAAAATGGTGATATGATTGCCACCGAAGATAGACCTACTCCAGATGATGCCGGAGCGATCTTAGCTAATCTTTGGTCTAGAATAAAGGGAAATTAGACTAGTCGTTAAAATTCTCTGGAAAATGTAATTTGAGAACCTTCATAAGACTCTCTTCCTTGAGAGGCTTGTTATCAAAATGTTGCAACAGATCAAACTCCTTAGCTTTATCTCTATCTATTGGAGAGGTAGATGTGGTGAGCATAGCAATGACCACATTAGCCTTTTGATCATCTTCTAAGCGCTCGTAGTGCTCTAAAAATTCCCAGCCATCCATTCCAGGCATATTGATATCTAAAAATATAAGATCAGGCCTAGGGTAATCTTCGTTAATTAAGGTCTTAAGATACGACAGACCTTCTTCACCAGAATATTTAATAGTAACCTTTGAGGTCACATTAGCCCTTTTAATCACACGGCTATGTACAAAGTTATCTGACTCAGAATCATCAATCAGTAGAATTTCGCGTAATTGTTTCATTATTTTTTTCGTATTGTGAATGTAAATGTACTTCCTTTTCCAACCTGAGACTCGACGCTTATCTTACCTCGATGGAGTTCAATTATCTTTTGACAAAAGGCAAGCCCTATGCCAGTTCCTTCATAGTCCTTAGCGCTATGGAGTCTTGTAAACATATTAAATATCTTACCGAGATGCTCCTCTTTGATGCCCAGGCCATTATCCTCTATTTTAAATTGATGTGAAAATTTCTGATCCTCGTATGTAATATTTATAATTGGATCTCGCTCTCGTGGTGTAAACTTGATAGCATTAGTTATCAAGTTTGCAAAAAGTTGTCTTAACTCTACCGGATGTCCTACGACCTTAGGCAACTCCATTGAGTTGATCTGTACATTCCGTTCGGCTATTTTTGTAGAAAAGTCTTCTTGAATTTCTTTTAGGGTTTGATCAAGATCTACCTCAGACTTTACATCAGATTTACCTAAGCGACTATAATTAAGAAGCCCGGTAATGAGACCTTTCATCCTCACCGTCGCACCTTTTATAAAACTAAAGTACTGAGCAGCATCTTCATCAAGCTTATCTCCGTATTCTTCTTGAAAGAGGTCTACAAAGTTATCTACTGTGCGTAGCGGCTCCTGTAAATCGTGAGAAGCGATATAAGCAAACTGATTGAGCTGTTTGTTTTTATCTTCAAGTTGGTTAATTAGGTCTTGATTGACCTCAACCTGAGCATCCTTAAGTGCGATTTCTTGCTTACGCTGTTCTACGGCTAGCTCCAAGTCATCATTATTATTCTCAATTTCTATAAAGAGAGGTATAAGGCGTTGTCTTAGAGTCCAAAGACTATAGAGCATCAACAATAAAGCTAAGGACAAAACTACGAGACTTGTAGTATACACCATATCATAAATACTCGTGCGTTCTTCTAGAAGACGTTCTTCTTCTAAAAGCATTATATCCTTTAACTTATTTATTCTATCTATTAATGGGCGCACGTTAATTTTGGTACCCCACTGTCTATTTTCCTCTAAAGTACCGAGTTTAAAGAAAGCAATATTATTTGCCATCATTTCTACACGCTCTGATAGGAGCTCTTCTAACTCACTTATATATTCTTGTTGAGCTGGGTTATTTATGGTTTGCTCTTTTAGTACTGCAAGTTTGTCATCAATTTGATTTACCGAAATTCTAAACGATTCTTTATATTTTGGCCTGGCAGTGAGCATAAAAGCCCTTTGTTCACTTTCGGCAGAGAGCAACGTCTCATTAATACTAATAATTTGAGACTTTACTTCACTGGTATGAACCAACCACTGCTGCGTATATTGAGCTGCGAGAAAAAGCAAAAAGACTAATATGATAATACCCAGTGTCCCAAAAAAACTGAGGTACACAGAGCGTATTATTTTTACAGACTGATCGTGATTCATTATTTAATGGATAGAAATCTTAACACTTTATCTTTTAATGATTCAAACGCTACTTTCTGATCATAGGATTCGAAGTCGTGGTGACGTAAATAGTCTGCGAGCTCTTTTTCTCTAGCGTCTTTTTCTCGTTGGCGCTCTAACCGTTTCATTAATTCTTCTTTCTCAGAGATAAATTTCTCAAACAAAGGTTGAAGTTTTACATCAAGTGTGTTCAGATTCTCTTTTAGAAAAAATCCAGAAGCACCCTTCATAATAAGCTCTGCGGCTTTTTCTTCATTATTAAGATTACCCGTAATAATAATTATTGGAATATCTTTATTGAACTCGCGTACGATTTCAATAACATCAAAGGCAGTAAAACCTTCAAGATTAAAATCACTTACTACAAAATCAGGTACAAAACTTTTAAGCGCTACAGAGAGAGATAGTTCTTTATCAGAAATACTAATCTCGACATTGCTGCAAAACTTTTTAATCTGTTTTTGAACTAGAAATGCATCTGATACTAAGTCTTCTACTATAAGAATTCTTAAAGGCGTGTCAATCATTACAAGTCGGTCTATGGTTGTAGGGGTAAAGATATGTGATAATTTAACACTTTACATTTTGCAATTCTTAAGGTTTTGATAAATAAACCAACTGCCTTGACTCGATTCAACGGTTAAGACTACTTATTGACCTTATTAAGTACAAATCATACATTTCCTATTTTAGACACCCCGAATGTACTTTTATAAATTGCAAAAGAATGAATCTTCCAGCAGACAATTATTACGAAAATCTCACAAAATGGAAAAAGGAGCTAGAGCGATTAAGGACACTTATTTTACACTGCGGTCTGACGGAAGCAGTAAAATGGAACAAACCGTGCTACCGCTTTAATGACCATAATATCTTACTTGTAGTAGCTTTAAAAGAGCGCTGTACCATTAATTTTTTCAGAGGGAATTTGCTCGATGACCCCTTGGGACTTCTTGAAATTCCAGGTCCCAATACAGGTAGTGGCAGAACAATTTCATTTACATCAATATGTCAAATTAATACTATAAAGTCACCTCTTGAAAATCTAATAAAAGCTGCAACTACCTTAGAAATTAACCCAGATTCTAGAATTATACTTAAAAAGAAAGAAATTATCTACCCCACTGAATTAACCATTAGATTTTCTGAAAATCCTATACTTCAAAAGGCCTTTACAAATCTCACTCCTGGAAGACAACGAGCTTATATATTACATTTTGCTCAGGCTAAACAAGCATCAACCCGCTATGCACGAATAGATCGTTACACGGAACAAATAGTAGATGGCTATGGAATCAACGACTGCACTTGCGGACAATCTAATAAAATGCCTTCCTGTGATGGATCACACAAAAAACTAGGCTAATCCTTATCTAAAGACAATACCACTATATTTTCTTACTTAGTGCAAACCATCCTCCGCCGTTCATAACCTCTACTCCTGCACTCTTGAGCATTGCACTCGCACTTGCGCTTCGCATACCACTGGCACAGCAGGTAATGACAGGTTTGTTCCATTTTTTTATAGTTTCTATTTTTGAAGAAACTTGCTGCAATGGAATATTTTTAGCGCCAGGTATCGCGCCAGAATCATACTCACCCCTGGACCGCACATCAAGAACAACAGCTCCTCTAGCGGTAAAATCCTCTAACCGTTGCAGTTTAGTACCTCCAAAAAGTTTTTGAAATAACCCCATATCATCCAGCGTTTATGATTTGAGCTTCTCCATTAAGTACCACACTCAACTCATCTCCATTATAAAGGGTAAAGTCTGTTTTGTCTTTATGAACTTCCACTTTTAAAACCTGTCCTCTAAAGTTTACCTTAAAAGAATAGCTGTCCCAAGCATTTGGGATTTTGGGCTCAAAAGAAAGTTTGTTATTCCTTACACGCATCCCGCCAAAGCCTTCTACAACACTTTGCCAAGTACCCGCCATACTAGTAATGTGCAACCCTTCTTCTACTTCCTTATTATAATCATCTAGGTCCAATCTTGAGGTGCGGAGGTAAAATTGGTAAGCCTGCTCCATACGTCCTAACTTGGCCGCTTGTATTGCGTGCACACAAGGAGAAAGGCTACTCTCGTGAACCGTAAAAGGCTCGTAAAAGTCAAAATGCTTTTCAAGTTGTTCCGTAGTAAACTTATCTTCAAAGAAATAAAAGCCTTGAAGCGTATCTGCCTGTTTTATATAGGGAGAGCGCAAGATTCTATCCCAAGACCATTTTTGATTTATTGGTCTCTGCGATTTTGGCAGATCTGCTACTGTAATTAATTCTTTGTCTAAAAATCCGTCTTGCTGCAAGAACACACCATACTCTTCTGAGTAAGGGAAGTACATAGACTCTGCGGTAGACTTCCACGATAACATCTCATCATAGGTGACTTTAGTCTTACCAGAAATGCGGGACCAATCTCCTCTAGATGATGATTTTATTAATTCCGCTTTCGCGAAAGAGTATTCTAAACACCACTTTGCCAGATAGTTTGTAAACCAGTTATTATTAACATTATTCTCATACTCGTTAGGACCGGTTACTCCTAAGATAACGTACGCATTTTTTGCTTTAGAAAAAGTCGCGCGCTGTCGCCAAAATCTCGCTACTGCGATAATAACCTCCAATCCCATCTCTGCGATATAGCTGGTATCCCCCGTGAAACGCTCATAGTTATAAATGGCATAAATCATAGAGCCGTTACGGTGTATTTCTTCAAAGGTGATTTCCCACTCATTGTGGCACTCCTCTCCATTCATCGTCACCATAGGATATAAAGCAGCGCCATTTTTAAACCCTAGCTTCTCTGCGTTTTCTATAGCTTTTCCTAGTTGATCGTAGCGGTATTTAAGAAGTTGGCGAGCAACACTTTGGTCCTTAGTTGCCATATAAAATGGGATGCAATAAGCCTCTGTATCCCAATACGTAGAACCTCCATACTTTTCACCCGTAAACCCTTTAGGACCTATGTTGAGACGGCTATCTTGACCCGTATAGGTCTGATTTAAGTGAAAAATATTAAAGCGTATTCCCTGCTGGGCCTTCACATCTCCTTCTATTGTGATGTCCGACATCTCCCAAGTCTCTGCCCAACTATTTTTTTGTGCTTTGAGTAGTTCCTCAAAACCTTTTTCTGCTGCTTTATCAAGCACTGCAAATGCCGCGTTTTTTAAGTCTTCTTTTTTATGGTTTAAATCAGAAACATAGCCGCCAAATTTGTGTATGGCAAAAACCTCTCCTTGCTTTACATCTGTCTCATACGTATGACCTATGTAGTTTTCTTTTTTAGTTTGCTCACGCGAAAGCGTAATACTTTTCCCGTCTATAAAAAGCTCATTTATCATCATTGTACCTACGTGAAACTCCGTTTTCATCGTATGTGCGGTAATGAATGCCTTATTATCCTCATCTAAAACTTCTAGCGTGTTCCAGAATTTATCATCCCAGTTAGAATCTTCATTTGTGATCCCACTGTCTAAGTATGGCTCAAAACTTACGGATGCATTATCATTAAGTGGCTTTACTTCATATCTTATTGCTCCCACCTCATCCATCTGCATACTTAAAAAACGGGTCGCTTTTATTTGAACTTCCATATTGTTTTGAAGGATCGCTGTAAAACTTCTGTACAGAACACCTTCTTTCATATTGAGTTCCCTACGAAAGTTGTTTACCTCCTTGCATTTTGCCAGATCTAAGAGCTCATCATTTATGGTGACATTTATTCCTATCCAGCTAGGTGCATTAAGCACTTTTGCAAAATATTCTGGATACCCATTTTTCCACCAGCCTACTCGCGTTTTATCTGGGTAATAAACACCTCCTATATAACTCCCTTGGAAGGTCTCACCACTATAATTTTCCTCAAAATTAGCCCGCTGCCCCATCGCACCATTACCAATGCTAAAGAGACTTTCTGAAGATTTTACCGTTTCTGGATCCCAACCTTCTTCTATTATAGACCAGGGATCAGGCTTTATATATTCTAAGTGCATATTCCTTTTTAATTCTAAATTCTGAATTAAGCATTCAGAATTACTTATTACTTTTTAGTTATTGAATTACTCTTTATGATCAAAAGGTTGTTACCTACTTATAAGCTCCATCAAAAATGCATTACTGATTTCTGTAAAGTCACTAAAAACATAATCTGCTTCCCCTAAAACATCCTTTTTCCCGATGCCTATGCTCGTCATTCCTGCAGCGTTTGCCGCTTGCACTCCTGCAATTGAATCTTCAAAAACGATACAGTCTGCTCTTTCTGCGCCAAGTGCTTCACCTCCTTTGAGAAATACTTCTGGATCTGGTTTTGCCTTTGTAACATCATTACCATCTACTATGGTGTGAAATTTATTGATAAGATGAAGCTTAGTAAGGATAGGTCTAGCATTTTTACTAGCACTTCCTAATGCTACTCCTTGATCTTTTTCTAAAAGAAAATCCAATACCCTAGGCACGTCTGGCAATATTTCCTTCTCGTCCATCGTATCGATGTACTTAAGATACTCTTCATTCTTTTGTACCAGCCAGACAGCCTTTTGATTATCTGTGGCATCATATCCTGCGAGGTCTAGTAAAATCTCAAGGGAGCGTACACGGCTCACACCTTTAAAAAGCTCGTTTTGCTCTTCTGTAAAATCAAAGTCCATTTCCTTGGCAAGATTTCTCCACGCCAGATAGTGAAATTTTGCCGTATCTACTATGACTCCATCTAGGTCAAATATGAATGCTTTTTTACTCATTGTCTATGATTTCGACTCTATGCGTGAGGTTGATCTGCTAGAGTGCTATTTCTTTTATTTATAAGTGGCTTGATATTTTGGTCTAAAATTTCCTCCGGAAATACCAAAAGAAATTATTATGGTTTGTGTTACGCCTGTAACATTTTCGCGAAAGCGTAAAAATACCTTCTCGAAAAATCAGTCTTTTATTTTATTCTTTTAGTGCTTTCCCTCTGTATCAAACTTGTGTCAATATAAGCTGTGGTATACTCTTCTACCTCCTCTTCTGGACGCTCTAATTTATTAATGAGCAGCTCTGCCGCCTTTCGGCCCATCTGCTCGCCGTGTTGAGAAACCGTGGTGAGGCTAGGTACAAAATGCTGAGATAACTCTCCGTCAGAAAAACTCACGATGCCTACATCATTGGGAATAGTCTTGCCCTGCTCCATAATATAACGGGCAGCACTCACGGCAAAAATTTCATTTATGGTGAAGATTCCGTCTATATCTTTTCCTTTAAGAAAGTGCTTGATGCGCGCCTTAGACTTATCAGTAAGGTCATCTATGGCGTCTATTTTAAGAATGAGGTTTGGATCTACATGGAGTCCTGCACTTTCCAGCGCTTCTATGTAGCCTTTGGTACGTAGTTTTCCTACCGTCACATAGTCTTCTGAAGTGATAATGGCAATCTTTTTACAACCCGTTTTTATGAGATGATTTACACCTAATTTTGCACCTTCCCTATCATCTATAAGGACTTTATCACAAGGGATTTCATCTACTATCCTATCAAACATTACCACAGGCATCCCCTGATCTATGGCCTCTGTAAGGTGACGAAAGTCGTCCTTTTGCATAGTCTCCTTAGAAAGGGAGAGTATAAAACCATCTGTACTTCCATTTGCAAGCAGTTCCATATTGAGAACTTCCTTGTCAAAATCGTTATTAGAAAGCGTGATAATTACATTATAGTTATGCTCCCTTGCTGCTTGCTCCACACCGCGTATCACCGTTGTAAAAAAGTGATGTACTATCTGTGGAATAATGATTCCGATAGTGCGGGTCTTTCTATTCTTGAGACTCAGCGCGATATTATTGGGTTTATAATTATAAAGCTTTGCAAACGCCTTGATTTTCTGGCGAGTGTCTTCACTTATTTCTGCACTATCGCGCAGTGCTTTTGAGACGGTAGAGATAGAAACATCTAGCTCCTTTGCAATTAACTTTAATGTAAGTTTTCTTTTCATAATAAGTGGGTAAATATACAGTGCTATCTAGTGCAGTACAATTTACTCAAATCCTTTTTGGTATAAAAATGAAGCAATAAGATTAAGTTGCTATATTTATGCCACTTAGAAATACACCATATGCGCTTAGTCATAGCCCTTTTTGCCATTATTATTTTTTTAGGTTGCAAAGAACATAAACCTGAACCCACTGAAGACGTTGCGGTTGCACAAGATCGCTTTCGCGAAAATTTTAGACCTCAATACCACTTCACACCACCAGAAAAATGGATGAATGACCCTAACGGGCTACTTTTCCATAACGGAACCTACCATCTGTTTTATCAATACTATCCTGAAGATATCGTCTGGGGACCTATGCATTGGGGCCACGCGACATCTAAGGATCTTATAAAGTGGGAACATCAACCTATAGCTCTGTATCCTGATAAACTGGGACTTATTTTCTCAGGAAGTGCCGTAATGGATGTAGATAATACCTCTGGATTAGGAACAGATGGTAATCCACCTATGGTCGCCATTTTTACCTACCACTTGATGGAAGGAGAAAATGCAGGCCGCAACGATTTTCAGACCCAGGGCATTGCTTATAGTCTTGATGAGGGAGCTACTTGGACTAAATATGAAGGAAATCCCGTTATTGGAAACGAAGGAAATATCAAAGACTTTAGAGACCCGAAAGTACTGTGGCACGAGCCTTCTAAAAAGTGGATACTTACCCTTGTCGCTGGAGATCACGCAAAATTTTATAGTAGCTCAAACTTAAAAGATTGGGAGCTTATGAGCGAATTTGGTAAAAATATAGGCGCTCACGGTGGTGTGTGGGAATGCCCAGATTTGTTCCCCCTCATCGTTAATGGAAGTGATGAATCAAAATGGGCTTTACTCATAAGCATTAATCCAGGTGCTCCCAATGGAGGTTCGGGGACACAATATTTTATAGGAGATTTTGATGGCATAACCTTTACCACAGATCAAAAAGAACTAAAGTGGCTGGATTACGGAACAGATAATTATGCAGGAGTCACTTACAATGGCTTAGATACTGATAATCGCACATTCATAGGCTGGATGAGCAACTGGAATTATGCCCGTGATACACCTACAGAAAACTGGCGTAGCGCGATGACGCTCCCAAGGAATATCACGCTTCACAAAAACAAGGAAAACGGATATTACCTTAAGAATTATCCAATCACTACCATAGAAAACCAATTAGAAAAGGAAGTAACATTTGCTCGAGTAAATGGCGGCGCTTCTGTATCTGATGATAATTACAATCAGACACGAATAGAATTTACTATAGAAGGAAAACTTACTGACTTCCAGCTCAACTTCACTAATGTACAGAACAATTCTCTCAAAGTGGGCTATGATGGAGATAAGAAACAATTTTATATAGATCGCAGTCAATCGGGACGTGTAAGCTTTGAGCCAAGATTTGCTGAAAACGTTCATATTGCTCCAGTAATATTAGATGATCAGGAGGACGTAAGTTTCTCTATATTTATGGATGCATCATCTATTGAACTATTTATAGATAAAGGAGCTACTGTAATGACGGATCAGATTTTTCCAAACGCACCATACACTTCTATGACGTTTATCAGTAAAGATGGGACCCTCAGGGATTTGAAAATCAATGAGGTAAAGAGGATCTGGGATTAACTAATGTATCGCTAGCACCAAGGTATCCTACAAGGCCATTAATAACTATGCAGGATATATTAAATATCTAATCAGCACTAATTATGAAAGACATTACAAAATGGAGTATTACAGTGGCCCTCGCGGGCTTTCTGTTTGGATTTGATACGGTTGTTATAAGTGGTGCAAACACTCCCATAAAAGAAATCTGGGGCTTATCTCCCTTTATGCACGGTACCTTTATAATGAGTATGGCACTCTGGGGTACGGTTGCTGGATCGCTTTTTGGTGGGATACCCACTAAATATTTAGGACGTAAAAAAACTTTATTCTGGATAGGAATTCTCTTTTTTATAAGTGCAGTGGGTTGTGCCTGGGCGCAAGATCCGTATTCTTTTTCAGCCTTTAGGTTTCTAGGAGGTGTGGGAGTAGGGATTTCTTCTGTGGCAGCGCCCATATACATCTCTGAGATATCTTCCAAAGAAAATCGAGGTAAGCTAGGTGGGCTCTATCAGTTTTGGCTAGTATTTGGTATTCTTATCGCTTTTGTTTCTAACTGGCTACTCAAAGGGTTTGACGGAGCAAATGACTGGCGATGGATGCTCGGTGTAGAGGCCGTCCCTGCATTTATTTATACGCTTATGGTCCTTAAAGTACCTAATAGCCCAAGGTGGTTAGTCCTCCATAAAAGAGATGATGTTGCTGCACTAAAAGTACTGAACAGGATTTATAAGGATACGGCTATTTCGGCTACTCAGAGCGCAAGTTTCGCGAAAGCGCAACTGGAAGAAATAAGACTTGATCTACAAGAATCAACAAAGAGCGAAAACCTCTTTCAGAAAAAATATTCTAGAGTACTCTGGTTGGGATTTTTAATTGCATTTTTTAATCAGCTTTCTGGGATCAACTTTGTGCTTTATTATGCTCCGGAAATTCTTGAACAGGCCGGATTGGGAGGCAAAGAGTCCTTATTTAATAGTATCGCAATAGGAATTGTAAATCTCGTATTTACCATTATTGGCGTCCGTCTATTAGATAAATTAGGAAGACGCCAACTCATTATCATAGGCTCCATTGGGTATATATTCAGCCTTATGATGGTGGGGCTTTGTTTCCAGATGGATCTAGGCTCTAGCTTAACATTAATATTTATCTGCCTATTTATTGCATCACACGCTATAGGCCAAGGAGCTGTAATCTGGGTATTTATTTCAGAAATATTCCCTAATCGTGTACGTGATTTTGGACAATCTTGGGGAACTAGCACCCATTGGGTCTTTGCTGCTATCATCACCTTGATCACACCATTCTTTTTAGATAAAGATGAAGGTGTTTTAAAAGACGCGGTCTGGTATATTTATTATTTCTTTGCAGCAATGATGGTCCTTCAATTAGTATGGGCAATCACAAAAATGCCAGAGACAAAAGGAAAAACACTAGAACAACTAGAAAAAGAGTTAACACCAGATGCCAAATAATACGCTTAAAATTGCTTGTTACGGAGAAATCCTATGGGATGTATTTCCAGATAAAAAAAGACTAGGAGGAGCACCATTAAATGTTGCGATGCGCTTGCATTCTTTTGGAGCAGCTGTAGGGATGATTTCCTCCTTAGGAAATGACGCATTAGGAAAAGAGGCATCTAGCCTTCTAGAAAGTGAAGGGTTAGACCTTTCGTATATTCAACGCAATAAGCTCCCCACAGGGGTGGTGAATGTAACGCTTAGCAAATCTGGCTCTGCGGCATACGAAATAAAAGAAAATGTTGCTTGGGACACTATCCCGTGGACAGAAGAAAATGCAGCATTTGTATCACAAGCAGATGCGCTTATTTTAGGGAGTCTAGCCTTTAGGAGCATAGATCCAGAGATGGAATCTGGAGGTACAAATCTAGAAGCCCTAGAAGTACTTTTAGAGCGATCAAAGTTTACGATTTTTGATCTTAATTTGAGAACTCCTTTTTATGACTTAGAGATGGTGATAGGCCTAATGGAAGCCTCACAGATGGTGAAAATGAATGATGAGGAGCTAGAGCTCATTGTAATAGCTCTTGGAGTAGAAAAAGAAAGCTTAGAAGAAGAGGTCAGAGCCGTTGCCAGTATCACTCATACTGAGACGCTCTGTGTCACCCTTGGCTCTGATGGCGCGATGCTCCTTCACAAGGACAAAATATACACTCAGATAGGATTCCCTACAAAAGTAGTAGATACCGTGGGAGCTGGTGATAGTTTTCTCGCTGCCTTAGTTTTTGGTCTTTTATCTGGTGAGACACCAGATGATACTCTAGAAGTCGCCTGCGCTGTGGGCAGTCTAGTCGCTAGTAAAGCTGGAGCAAACCCAGTAGTAACTAATGATGAAATAAATAATCTCTTAGGGTTTGAGTAGGATGTTGCTTTCGCGAAAATGTTCTTTTTTTTTAATAAAATAGAACATTAAAAATACCCTATTCTCTTATTAGTGAGTTAACTAACTTTTTTAGCTCTTCAATCTCTTTTGATTGCTTTTCTATTATAAGTTGCTGCTCCTGAATGGATTTTATGATAATTGGAATTGTTTCTGTGTAGTTTATACTCAACGACTTTTCTTCATCATCACCTACAGAAACTAGTTCTGGCAAAAGTTCCTGAAGTTCTTGTGCCATAAAACCATAGTGCACTTTTGGTTGATCCTCAAAGGTATAATTGTACTCGTATAATTTGAGTTTTAGGAGGGTTTCAGAACCGTGGCTAATGGTCTTAATGTTCTTTTTAAGACGTTTATCTGAAGGCGTAAAAGCACTTACAAAGTAAAAATTACGCCAAAAATTACCGTTTCTTCCAAGGTCTTTTACCTGACTAGCTACTGGGTAAAAAGCAAAATCACTAAATATATAATCAGATTGAGAACCGCCACCGCTTCCTATACTTATACCCAAACCTCCGTTTACAGCATTATCATTGGTATGTACACCTCTAGTATACATACGTCTATAATGACGATCAAAACGACCTAGATCCAGAGCACCTGTCACAAAGGGACTCGTTGCATCTACCGCTGGCCAGAGCGCACTATTTGAAAAACCAAAACGCACATTATTATTAAATCTAATTTCTGTTTGACCATTTAACGCGGCATTGTTAATGGCAAAAGTCCTAGCGCCAGCTAATGGCTCAGAAAGTAATTCTACATTAAAAGTATCGCTACCTATATTGATACCATTGGAGGCATCGTTAGTTATATTAATATCTAAGGCTTTTGATGGGGAGGTAGTATTAATACCTACTTGAGCACTAGCGTAAAAATTACTTAATAGCGCTACTGTAAAAGCAATCGTTCTGGATGTAAAGTATGTTTTCATTATGATTTGGGGTCACATTAGTAGAAAATATACGAGAATTTATACGTCTCGGTTTCATGGGTTTTTGATTTGGATGAAAACTTTAAACTAGTTGACGATGTTTTATGATTATTTCTCTAAAAAGTCGTAAAAATTGAATGAACTTACGCTGACAAGGTATTATTAACTGATGATCGTATTATTTTCTAGTATCGTCGTGTTCGATCTTCGGTACTAATTCTTAATCTCTCATTAAAATAGCATAACGTACCGTTAATCAAGATCGCTCTTAGTAACTATTCTTTTAACTTTAAAGGAAAAGATGAGCAACAACGCCTACATTTTCAGATTTTTAAGAGATTTGCGCACTAACAATTCTAAGGAATGGATGGACGAGAATAGGGATCGTTATGAGACCGCAAAAGAGTACTGGATTGATCAGTGCCAGTCTATTCTCAACACTCTTGCAGAGCACGACAGTAAGTACGGAAAGATTACCCCAAAAAGTACCATCGGGAAGATTAATAATAACCTTATGTACCATCCCGAAAAACCCACCTACAAAGACTACTTTTCCTGTGAGCCTTCTAAAGAACTAAAAGATGGGCCATCTTTTTATATACATATGGGGCCTGGTCAATCATTTATAGCTGGCGGATTTTATAGACCAGATAAAGAAAAACTGGATAGTATTAGGAAAGCAGTAGCTACTAACGGAGAAAGACTCAAAGAGATTCTTGAATCAAAAAGCTTTAAAGACTATTACGGAACTCTTGATCGAAAAGATGACAAACTTAAAACCTCCCCTCAAGGGTACGATAAAGATCATAAGTATATTGAGCTTCTCAATTTTAAGAGTTTTACCGTTTCTCACGATCTTACAAATGAAGAAGTAGAAGGTGATCACTACGTGGATAAAATAGAGGAAGCCTTTAAAATTATCAAGCCCTTCAACGATTTCTTAGCTGAAGCGATGGAGAAATAAGGATGTCGTAAATCTGAATTACATCGATGCACTAAAATTTTCGCGAAAGCGTGCTATTCTACTTTTTTGAAAAATAAATAATAGCCATTGACCAATAGAATTGCCACGTTTGTAATTATTATAGGAATGCTCCCAAGTAGTATCCCGTAGATCACAAAAAAAAAGCATCCTGCAGAATTTACAAAACGAAGTGTTTTGATATTCCTCATAAAGAAAGACAGCAGTACAATAGCACTTGCGATATATCCTATGATTTCTGTGAAATTTATTTCCATTGAGAATATTTAAAAAAAAAAAAGAGCCAACTTATTCAAGTTAGCTCTTTTTTACTGTACGGGCGAGAAGACTCGAACTTCCACACCTTACGGCACCAGATCCTAAGTCTGGCGTATATTGCACCAAAGAAACACAAAAATACTCATTTTCAATTAGTTAGTCGTTTTTTCATTTTCTTTAAAGTCATTTAATATCAGTTGATTTCAGCATTTGTTGTACCTATGTTGTACCCAAAAGTTCTAATAAAGACGTATCTTTATAGAAAGTGTACAACAAAAATTGAGCAAAAAACACAATGTTGTACCTATGTTGTACCTGATTTGACTTTCGTACTCAAAACAGGTCAATTATGTCATCAAATGCAAAAATAGTTCTACGCAAAAAACCGAACACCAAGGGGCAATATCCGTTGGCTATTCGAATTACAAAAAACCGTCGTTCCACCTATCAATATGTAGGTCATTATATTGATATAGAGGAATGGGACGAAAAAAATCTTCGAGTAAAAAAATCAAATCCAAATGCCGATAGTCTAAACAGGTTATTATCACAACAACTTTCCGATGCCAATAAGGCACTTATTGATTTACAGTCCGAATATAAAGATGCTTCAGCAAACCAGATTAAAAAAGAAATTTATGCCTCAGGGAATTCCTCAACTTTCTTTGAACTGGCACAAGAACATCTGGACGAACTGGAAGTTGCAGAAAAGTTAAACCGTCTATCTACGGACAGCGCATTGATTAGTTATATTGTAAAATATCACAAATCTAAACAGCTTTCATTTCAAGAAATTGATGAACGATTTCTTAAAAAATTGATGATATACCTCAAGGTTAGGCACCACCTTGCTGAGACTTCAATAATGAATATACTTGTCCTAATCCGCTTATTATTCAACAGAGCTATAAAGCTAAAAATAGTCAGTAGGGAACTATATCCTTTCGGTGGTGACAAAATTAAAATCAAGTTTCCTGAGACTACAAAAATAGGGTTGAATATTATTGAGGTAAGAGCTATTGAAGCTTTAGATAATCTAACCTACAATGAAATTCATACAAGAAATGTTTGGCTATTTAGCTTCAATTTTGCAGGAATGCGGGTTACAGATGTTCTCTGGACAAAGTGGTCAGACATATACGACAATAGGCTTCATTATAGAATGAATAAAAACTCAAAACTACTGTCCTTAAAAATTCCAGATAAGGTTCTAAGTATTTTAGATTTCTACAGAGGTGATAAAAGACACGCTACCGATTTTGTTTTTCCTGAATTGAAAAAGGCCAATCTTGATGATGCAAAAGACATTTATAATAAAAGAAAAACGGCAACCAAAAAATTTAACGATAACTTAAAATCCATTGCCAAAAAAGCAAAAATAGACAAGAAGATTACAATGCACATTGCCAGACATACTTTTGGCAATATTGCCGGTGATTCTATTCATCCTTTAATGTTACAAAAACTATATAGGCATAGTGACTTGAAAACTACACTGAATTATCAGGCAAATTTTATCCATAAAGAAGCAGATGATGCTTTAGATAGCGTTGTTAACTTTTGAATTGTCCTACAGCAAACTGTACCTCTTAAGGTGTACTATACTTCAATTGAACCTATAAGTTTCTGATTAAAACATTTAACCAACATCTTGTATAATTCGGGATGTTTCTTTTTGAGTAAGTCTGGACGCTCGAAGAAATATTCTGAAGCTACTGCAAAAAATTCAGCTTGATTTGTACCTCCATATTTTCGGATATCAGAATGATTGTCGTTTATGGCTTCCATTTCCTTATGAATTAAATTCAACCAAGGTAATGCATATTGATGTTCTAATAATCGCTCTGGAACTCCATCTGTACTATCATCCAGCTTATCAATAAGATGCACAAATTCGTGTATGCCAGTATTACTTTTATCGGTTGTGTTTTTAAAGCCGTGGGACAATGCTTTTTTAGATAAAATCATTTGCTTCTCAAAACGTCCATTCCCAACTATTCCACCAATATTTCTTGAGTTATCCTTACTACTAAATTGCATATCCTCATTAAAATAATCTGGATATAAAAGGATACCGCTTAAGTTGGTGTAATGCCATTCTTTAAAACCAAAAACAGGGATTACTGCGCTTGCCGCAATTAAAATCTTATCCAATTCTTCCAATTCAAACTGCACAGCATCGATATAGACCTCACTTAAAAATTGCATCATTTTTTGCTGAAAAATAAGCTGCCTATCTTTTGAAAGGTTTCTATAAAACAGCACATTATCCATCAGTAATTTGTGCCAATGCTCTGGAAATGGCTTTACACTATGGCGTTTCGCTTTTCTATAAAAATGAACAGCAAAGAGAACAATCACAACTGAAATTAAAATGTAAGCCATATTAAAAAAACGTATTAATCTACAGGTTCGGCCTTGAATCCCACTTTTTGCAAAGTTGATTTTACGTCTTCTTCGGTTGCACCATCGCTTTCAATGGTTAGGATTTTATCAGGATTAGAGGTATCTACTTCCCAATTTTCTACACCTTCTTGTTTGTCTAAAAAGGGGGTTACTTTTGATACACACCCACCACAATTGATATTTGTTTTAAATTTTAAAGTTTTCATAGTATTGAATTTATTTATTATTAAAGTTTTACTCGTTTAAGTCTTAAACTATTTGCAACAACGGATACACTACTGAATGCCATTGCTGCACCTGCAATCATTGGGTCTAATAAAAAACCGTTTACGGGATACAAAACTCCTGCTGCAATTGGAATACCGATGATGTTGTAAATGAACGCCCAAAATAAGTTTTGACGGATGCCCAACACGGTTCTTTTTGATAATTCCAATGCTTTTGGGATGGATTGCAAATCTGATGTTATCAAGGTCATTTTTGCTACATCCATTGCTATATCCGAACCTTTACCCATTGCAATACTAACATTGGCTTGCGCCAATGCGTGCGAATCGTTGATTCCATCGCCCACCATTGCTACTATCTTCCCATCCGTCTGTAATTTTTCGACAAAAGCCGCTTTGTCCGAAGGCATTACTTCGCCTTGATAATTTGTTATTCCTACCTGATGTGCCACGGCAGAAGCCGTTTTATTATTATCTCCCGTGAGCATATAGACCTCGATGCCTCTTTCTTGAAGCGTAGCTATGGCTTTTTTTGAAGTTTCTTTAATCTTGTCTGCAATGGCCAGTATCGCAAGCACTTGATTTTCGTTACCAAAGAATATGACTGTTTTTGCTTTTTCTTCGAGACTTTCTGCTGTTTGTATCAAAGAAGCGTCGATTTGAATATTCTTTTCGACCATAATTTTATGGTTGCCCACATAATATTTTGAACCTTTCTCTGATTGGGCCTTTACGCCTTTTCCCGTGATACTTTCGAAGGAAGTAATTTCTGCTTGTACAATATTTTCCTCTTTTAAATGATTGACTACCGCTTCTGCCAAAGGATGTTCTGATTGTGCTTCGATAGCCAAAAGAATTTCCTTGTATTCATTTTTATTTTCAAGCTTATCCTTCCAAAAAATGTCGGTTACCAATGGTTTTCCTTCCGTAATCGTACCCGTTTTATCAAGGATTACTGCATTCACTTTATGTCCAAGCTCTAGACTTTCGGCATCTTTTATCAAAATATTATTTTCGGCTCCCTTGCCGATACCCACCATTATGGCAGTCGGCGTTGCCAAGCCCAGGGCACAGGGACAAGCGATAACCAATACGGCTACCGAGGTCAATAAGGCTTGTGAGAAGGCATTATCGCCTCCTACTGACATCCAAACAATGAAGGTTACAATGGAAATACCCAATACCACAGGAACGAAAATACCGGCAATCTTATCGACCAGTTTTTGAACGGGGGCCTTACTCCCCTGCGCTTGCTGCACCATTTTAATGATTTGGGAAAGCAGGGTTTCCCCACCTACTTTTTCAGCGGTAAATTGAAAGCTCCCTTTTTGATTAACCGTACCAGCAAACACCTTTTCCCCTTGGGATTTCTGAACTGGCACGGGTTCTCCCGTAATCATACTTTCATCTACATAAGAGCTTCCCTTGGAAACTTCGCCATCCACAGGAATCTTTTCTCCGGGACGTACCAAAATGGTCTGACCCACCTGTACGGATGAAATAGGGATTTCTTTTTCTTCCCCATTCTCAATAATTTTAAGGGTTTTTGGCTGAAGGCCCATCAGTTTTTTTATGGCCGAAGATGTATTTGATTTAGCCTTTTCTTCCAATAGTTTCCCCAAGGAAATAAAGGTAATAATGACGGTAGCAGCTTCGTAATATACGTGAGGCTCGATGCCACGACTCAACCAAAATTCAGGAAAGAAAGTGTTAAATACACTAAAGATGAAGGCGATTCCGGTACTCAAAGCGACCAAGGTATCCATATTAGCTTGACCGTGTTTGGCCTGCTTGAACGCATTGATGAAAAAGCTACGCCCGAACCAAAAAAGAATGGGAAAGGCCAATACCAAAGAAATCCACTTCCCTGGTTCCCATTGCATATAGAACATTCCCAACACAAAAATGGGGAGCGTAAGTATAGCCGACCAGATTGTACGGTTTTTTATGTCCTTATAATGCTTTTGTTGAAGTTCTTTTTGTACTTCCGAAGGGTCTTCGGCATCAATTATAATATCGTAACCGACCTGTCTTAGCGCGTTTTGCAATTGTTCTTCGGTCGTGGCTTGGTCATAATCCACCAATACCGAACTGCTGGCAAAGTTAACCTGCGCGTCGTTCACACCTTCGGTATGTGAGAGTATAGATTCAACACTGGATGCACAGGCCGCACAGGTCATTCCTGTTACTGGAAAGGATTTTTTTATTCCCTCTTTATGATTCTTTTTTCCGGTTTCAAATATGTTAATTGTCTCCATAGACCTATTTTTATTCACTACAAATTTCAGGATTAAAAGACTTTAATATGTTACGTAATATGCTGAATGATTTGTAAAATTCTCCATATCCCTTAAAACGAATCAAGGACTACAATTATCTTGTAGTCCTTGATAGCGTCTTGCTTAGCAAATAGGCTTTCTACTCTTTAGCTCAAGAATTCCTCGCAAGCTTCAGCACATTTTCTGCAGGCATCTGCACATTCTTGACAATGTTTATGGTCGTGTTTGTCACATACATCTGCACATTTTTTACAGATATCACGGCATTGCCCTACCATACCCCTTACATCGGAATAATTTGAAGCAAGAAGATTTGCCGTGGCGCTACAGATTTCAGCACAGGCCCTATCGGTCCTAATACAATCAACCATCATTTTAATGTCGCCTTCGTCAAGACAGGCATCTGCACAATAATTGCAGTGGGCAGCACAATTATTTAGTGCATCAATTAACTTAGAATGTTTCATATTATATGATTTTTAATTATTAATAAACCAAATTTAGATTTTGACAGATAATTAGTGTGTTATAATATTGGTTATTATCTATATAATTTTGTCCAGTGATTTTCTAAAACCTTTTTGATTTAATTTGTAGTCCGTTAAGCTCATACCAGTTTCGTTTTTAAACTGTTTGCTCAAATGGTTCAAGTGTTTATAATCGAGCATTTGGCTTATCTGGGTGAAATTATATTCCTGAGATTGAATGAGTTCTTTGACCTTCTCGATTTTTAGCTTGATAAAATATTTTTCGATGGTCACCTCTTCAATGAGTGAGAATGTTTTACTGATTTTCGAATATTCTTTTTTTAATTTTTTCGAGAGGAAACTTGATAGATTTTCTTCAAGTCCGAATGGCACTTGGTCCAATATGCGAATAAGTTCAATCTTTACCTTTTCTACCAATTTTTTCTCTGGGGATTTAATTATTGAAAAACCATCATCTTCCAAGATAGATATCATACGTTCGAATTGAAATTCATTTTTAATTCCCACCTTAATACGACCCAACTCAATTTCAATTAAGTCAATATCCTCATTTTTAAATTCTGTTCTGAGAACTTTGATGCACCTGTCACAGACCATATTGCGTATAAAAATTTCTTTAATCATAGAAGCTCGAAAAAAACTCTAATTAGCAAATTTTGACCATAGTATCCAATTATGTTGATGGATACACCTTGATGCGTTAATTTTTTGGAATACAAATTTCAGAATTAATAGACTTTAATGTATTACGTAATATACTGAATGATTTGTAGAATTTGCTGAAATATCTTTTTATGCGTTAAATCTCATCCAAGAATTTTCGGTTTTTATCCACGGACTTCTTGAATTGTGTAGGTGTCATTCCGGTAACTTTTTTGAATTGATTGCTTAAGTACGCAACGCTACTATAATGTAGTTGAAATGCTATCTCGCTCAAGGTCAATTCATCATAAACAATGAGTTCTTTTACACGTTCAATTTTTTGGTTGATAATGTATTGCTCAAACGTTATGCTTTCTACTGACGAGAAAAGGGAACTTAAATATTTATAATCCAAGTTAAGTTCGCCTGTAACAATATCTGCCCATTTGAAATCGAGCTCCTCGGAAGAATGATGGATTTTATCTACAACCAATGTTTTCATTTGTTCAATAAGTTGACTTTTACGGTCGTCAATCAAACTAAAACCTGAATTTTGAAGCGCTTTGGAAAGACCATTTTTGGTCTGGACACTTAATGAAGAAACTAATTTAACCTCCCCCAATTTTATAGAAACATACAGTATTTCAAGTTGTTCCAAAATATTAGATACCGCCGAGATACATCTTGGGCAGACCATATTTTTAATATGGATAATCTCATTCATATAGTACTTGTTTCAAAATAATTTTAATCCAGATTTGTATAGAGAATAATAAACAGCAGCTATTGCAGCAACTACAAAAATTAATACTATCACAACTAAAGCGATAATTTTATCTTTTCTTGAAATATCACTTTTAGGCTGATGTTTCTTTCTGTCATTTTTTCTTCTATTTCTTCTACTTTCACTCATTATAGTTCGCCGTGATAAAACCAAAATTAATTTATGGTCTTATTCAGATTACTTGATTAATCCATAATTCGCTTATTTTAAAGTTGCATTTACTTCGCCACAGGTTAACATAGCCGCTCCATAATATGGGTTTCGCACCTCTTTTTCCAAACTTATCCAATAAGCTCCCTTATTGTTATCGGCCATTGGACAGAACTGGATATATACATTTTCGTTAACCCCAAAAAGTTGCACGCTACTTATCATATGCGCAGAAAGATGTTTAAAATGTGCTCTTTGTGTTGCTATATCTGAATCGTTCTCAATAGAATTAGCCGAGGTCTTTAGTTCTTTCTGAATGGTCATCCAATGGTTATGTGCTTTTTCATCAGATAATAATTTCATATCCACTTTTTTCAAAGATTGGTTTATTTGTTTTCCTGCCTGTTGAGCACCCTTGGCATCATCATTTACCAATGCATCTTTTAAAAGGATATAATCATCAAAAACCTGTTTTAACTGATTCTGAAATTTGTTTGAAACTTCAATCCTTTCCTTCATTTGAGAATGGTTGGCTTCATTTGTATTTTCTCCAGAATTATCTTCTTGCATTCCCAAATGCCCTTCGTGGCCTGTCATTGTTTTACCACCAGATGCATTCATCATACTTTTTTTGCCTTGTAACTGTGCAGCGGCATCCACGGTAAACGTTCCGTTAGTTACCACTTCATCTCCATTCTTTAAACCTTCAAGGATGGTATAACTATCGCCATTGGCATTGCCCAATAAAACTTCCCTCATTTCGAAAATAGCTTCATTAGGATTTGTTTTGACATAGACAACAGAGCGTTCTCCCGTCCACATAACAGCGGTTGAGGGCACAGAAACGGTATTAGCTTCACTCGTTTTAGCACCCTTAATTACCCCTTCCACAAACATTCCCGGTTTAAAGAGGTCTTTCTTATTTTGCAAGACCGCTCTTACAACCACCGTTCTAGTCGCAGAATTTAATAAGGGGTCGATGAATGAGACTTTTGCATCAAAAACCTCATTGCGATAAGCATTTGTGGTCACTTTAATAGTTTGCCCTTCTTTTAGGGATGCAATTTGATTTTCATAAGCATCAAATTCTGCCCATACTGTATTGAGATTCGCAATTTTATATAAGGGTTGTCCTTGCTTTAAATAATCCCCTTCTTCTACCATTTTCATTGTTACCGTTCCTGAAACGGTTGCAAAAACCGGAAAGTTTTCTTGCACTTTCCCAGCAGTTTCTATGGCGTTGATTTGCTTTTCTGAAAGTTTCCAAAGTTTAAGTTTGTTCCTAACAGCCTTATACAATTCTGGTTGCGATTCTTTTAATGATGAAGCGGTAAGCAGTTCTTGCTGTGCAGCAACCAATTCTGGCGAATAAATAGTTGCCAAGCGTTGTCCTGCTCCAACACGTTCTCCTGTAGAATTAACGTACAGTTTTTCTATTCTTCCTCCAAAATATGTAACCTGTACGGCATTTGACTCTTCATTAGCTTTTATCTTACCAGATAATTTAAGGGAATTATTTCCCATTTGTCCTTTTCCTACAAGTGATGTTTGGATATTAGCCAGAGCCATTGCGTTATCGGTCATTTTTATTTCATTGGCATTGAGGCCATCTGCACCAGATTCGGCTGGAATTAAATCCATTCCGCAAATAGGACAATCTCCAGGTTCAGGCTGCATAATCTGCGGATGCATTGAGCACGTCCACATTTGATTAGAAGCAATTTTTTCTAAATGCCCGTGGTTCTCATTATTGGTCGCCTTATCAGCAGAATTTCCGTCGAATATTAGAAAGCCGCCTAATAAGCCAACAATCAATGCAACACCTATATAAATGATGTTTTTATTCATAATTTAATTATTAAAATATCTGTTATTAGAAAAATTAGGGATAGGTCGATTTTTACAGTACTAGAAGTCAATTTTCGAACATCAACTACCCATCCCCAATCACCATAACTTTATTATTTTTCGTTTTGTAAACGATTAATCATCGCCTTCATTTCTGCAATTTCTTTCCTTTGAGCCTTGATAATGTCTTCTGCAAGTTTTTTAACTTCAGGATCTTGAATGTCTGCACGCTCACTAGTTAATATGGCTATCGAGTGATGTGGGATCATTGCCTTCATCCACAATACATCTCCTACGGTTGAGTCTTGGTCACGTACCAATCCCAATGCACCTACAAAGAGAACTATGCTTCCCAGAACTATGGCTATATTTTTCTTTTTATTTTGATACATACCTCTCATCGCCACGAACATTATGATGGACATAGTAGCTATACCTAAACAGACCATATAGAATCTTGTAAGGCTAAACCAAACGTGGTCCCATTCATAAGTATTCAAGTACATTGTGATGTACATTGCTACAAACGATGCTGCGAGCATACCTACAAATTTTCCATAGTTTCCTTTTTTCATTTCATTGTGATTTTGTGTGTTCATTTTCTCTTGGTTTTGTTGTTGTGAATTCATAATTAATTGTTTTAATGGTTAAATTTTAATTTATTTTTTTAATTTTCTAACAGTAGGCGAACTTGTGTACCAAAGTAGAAAACCACTGAGTACAGTTATTAAGCCTAAAAGTGAAAAAGCTCTTAGAACTATTGTATTAAAATTATCCCTGCCTTGATAATCCATTGTGTGGGTCATCCAAAGGAAATCGAACCAACGCCAATCCCTGTGTCTTACCGTCTGAAATGCGCCATTTTCAATGGCCACGTAGACCTTCAAATTTTGTGGTGTTTCATACGAAATTTGATAAGCTGGAAGTGGACGACCACGATATTCGTGATGTTGACCTACCGTATCGACCCGTTGAATTTCGGCTATTTTCAAATCGGTTAACATATATATATTTGCAATTTGTTGCGCCTCTTTTTCAGAAATTCCCTTCTTCTTTAGCCCTGTTCTAGCATTAAAAAGTTGGGTTTCATTAATCCAATAATAAGGCTCTTTTGCAATTTCCAATAGTTCTAAAGATTGAATGGGTTGCTTTGTATCGAGTTGAGATGTGCCGAGTAAATCATTAAAAGACATCTGCTTAGGTGCTATTTTTTTAAACTGGTCACCGTGAATTTCATCTATATCTGTCCAACTGAAATACATCCCACTAATCGTCCACATCAAAAACTGGATGCCTAAGAAGATACCCAAGTAACGGTGTGCTTTTCTAATCCATTTCGCTGTTTTTCTGTTGACCATATTAGTTTATTTCAAACGGAAACTCAATAGTGACTTTTTCCCAACTCATCGAGATTTTTCCCGAAGCATCTGTTGTTTTGTTTACTTTGTACTCTAAATGTTCCCTGATTTCTTCGGAAATTTTGGGCGTTGCTTTAAATCTTAATACATCATCACTCGCATTATAGTCGTCCTTACCGTGTTGGTTCCAATTCCTGTTAAAAATGACTGTCCATTCTTCTTTATTGGGAATTACAAAAAATCCATATTTTCCAGCTTGCAACATTTTTCCATCGATGGTCAAATCTTTACTCGTTTCCATCCAGGTCGCCATATGAGCTCCTGCCTGCCAAACAGCATCATAAGGAAGTAAACCGCCAAAAATGATACGGTTTCTAACCCCTGGCGACGAATAATCGATATGAATGTGCGCATCGCCTACCATTGCCATTGCCTCTGTATGCGGACTTAATTGCTTTTTCTTGTCTGGTACAGCGGTTTGAGAAACTGTTTCTACCTCTTGCGTCACAACCTCTTTGGCCTCTTTATTTTCTTGTTTACAGGAAACGAAAAGGATAATGCCGAGTACTACTATGATTTTGTTCATTTGTGATAGTTTCATTTTAATGTGTTGACTAAAGTATTCTTGTTAGCATAACGACTGCCATTACAATCATAATTGCGTTTTCTATAAAGGTAGCTTCGGTCATAGGTAGTTTGAGCGCTGTACCTAGACAAGCGCATTGTATCGATTTTTTGTCTAGCAATATTTTGGTTACGCCCACGGTTGTAATTCCCAAAATGATTAGGGTAGCAATTAATGCGATAGGTATTTCAAAACGCATCAAGAACATCAATCCAAGAGCTGTTTCTATAAATGGATACACCCAAGCATAGGCTGGTATTACCTTGGCAAGTGGGTCGTACATTCTAAAGCTATCTGGAAAGCCTTTTAAGTCTAAAATTTTAAAGAAGCTGAAAACAATAAAGAATAACCCCATAAAGTCGAGCATCGCACCATCCCAATTTTCCCTTTGATAATTGAGTAATAAAGTTGCGATAGCGATATATCCCAAAATAATGAGCAAAGGCTTCAACTGTTGTAGTTTTGATTTTTCAGTTTCCGCTTTCGCGAAAGCGTTATCTTCAGCGTTACCATTACCAGTACTCGCAAAAACATTTTTCTCTGCCTTCCTTTCTGAAATGGTGTATTTTTCTGGAAGTGCTTTTTGAAACGTTGCTGTATCTATATGGCTATCCATCTGTATGACCGCTTCTTCCTTTTCAAGATTTACAGATGCATTTGTGACACCGCTTACTTCCGAAAGCTTCTGCTCGACGCTGGTACGACAACCATTGCAGGTCATCCCTTGTATGTGGTAAGTGTGTTTCATAACTATTTTATTAAGAATTTGATAACCATTCCAACTGCCAACCATAGATAACTTATATAGGCCGCATATTTTAAAATCTTTTCTAGCAATGGGCTTTTTGGTGCCATTTCGCTCATTGAATGCTCAATGTCCTTTCTCTTGAAAAACCCTAAGTAAATCAGATATCCTGATATTGCTAGTAAGGCTATGTTTAGATAGAATGTGTAGTTAATCTTGAAATACTCGCTATCTTGAATCTTGACCTGCGATGGATCTGGTAACATACCCAACAAATCGAAAGAATAGTGCAAAGCCAAGGATGTTCCGATAAGTGCGGTAAACAGCAGGAACAAAATAAAGAGTGACATTTTCCATCCGTAATACTTGGCGTTGATACGCAATACCGGAAAGACCACCAAATCGCTAAATATAAAGGCCATAGCACCTGCAAAACTTACACCCTTGCCAAAGAGTAATGCCGCTAATGGTATGTTACCCATAGAACCTATAAAAGTCAAAAAGGCAACAACCGGCCCTACCACTATATGTTGCAGAACTTCTAAAAAGGTGAAGTCCATTTTGCCTTGGCCACTATTGATAAAAAGCGTTTGAAAAAACGAATCTGGGACGAATACCGCTACAATTCCGGCAATGGTAAAGCCAACAGTAACGTCCTTCCATACCATCTGCCATTCCATTTTATATTTCTTGCCAACCTTTGCCCAACTACCTTCTTTCTGAATCTGTTTTTGCCAGTCTTTGGAATCATCCATTGCATCGTCATCTTCGCCCTCTAAGTTTTTTCGCGCCTTTTCTATAAGTTTTTTAGGATTGATTATTCGAATAAGAATCCACGAAATAAGAATCAGAAGAATTCCACCTACGTATTCCCCGACAACGAACTGCCATCCTAAGAATATGGAAATGAGAATACCCAATTCAATAACCAAATTTGTTGACGCTAGCAGGAAAGCCATAGAAGAAATAAAGCTTGCACCTTTCTTAAAAATAGATTTTGTACCCGCTAAAGCTGAGAAACTACAAGAGCTGCTTATAAAGCCAAAAAATGTACCTAAGAGGACACTTTTACCTTCATTTTGGTTCATAGTTTCTTGCATCCTTTTTTCGGTCACAAAAATCTGTATCATACTGCTGATGATGTATCCTAAAATGAATGCCCAAAGTGCCATCCAGAAAAATCCGGTGGTTGTATAGGCCGCTTCACCCCATTGTTTTAAAAATTCGGTCATAGACTAAATGTTATTATTTTATATTTCTTGATGATGAATGTGTTTTAATAATTTTCCATTTACCACCTATTTTTTTTAAGATTGACGTTGCTACGCCTTTTTTCTTTATGGTTCGAGAATCACCCTTATCATCTGGGTTTAAGACGATGGTATATATATAGGTTTCGGTAGTAAATGCATAGGGCAAATTTACTTCCGCATCAATTTCATAGTCTGAAAATTCAAATTTCTTAAAATGCCCTAATTCTGGTCCTAAGTGATGTTCTATATAGTGCGTATAAGAACCCTCGACACCACCTGATTCAAATACTTCAGAGTCTTTTGTAAATAACTCGAAAGTACCTTCGGTCGTAAGATTTTGTAGTGCATCCTTATATGTTTTCATTACTGTAATTACAGCTTCTTTTTCTGCATTTGCATTTTGACTGTACATTTGACTTGTAGCCATTATAAACAGGGTTAAGATTGTCGTTAATTTTAGTGTTTTCATCAAATTGGTTTTTAAGGGTTATTTATTTACTCGAATTCTATTCACATTTGCGATACCAAAAACAAGTACAAAAAATCTAAGTGCCACCTCAAGTGCCACCAAGGTTTTAGCTGTAACTGAAATTGGAACTATATCACCATAGCCCACAGATGAGAATGTAATAAGACTGAAATAGGACATATCGAAAAATACCAACAGCCCATTACTTCCCGCGCTATTGTTAATTTTAAAATGAGTAGGGTCAAAAAAGTACAATGCCGTGTAATCTATTGCAAATGAAAAAACTATCAGTAAAATGAGGTATCCGAACAAAACCAAAACGTGACTCAATAAATGGGTCTCACCAATAATTTTCATTATTTGATTGAAGGATAAGGCTATTATAAATCCTATTTTTATTAGCACGAGGGCCACAAGTATAATTAGAGCATAGGTGGTGGCGTTAAGATTAGGTATAACATAAAGTCCGATGGCTGTAGCAATCAGCATTACCAATAGCACGTATTTTGAACTATTGAAAAGTTGCCCATAAAAGGCAGTTGTGGTTTCTATATCTTTTCCTTTACTCATTCCGCTGAGGGGTTTATAAAAATTTCTTCATAGGTTTTTGTTTCGGTTTCGGTTATTCTTCTTGTAATATATTTTTTATGTATACCTTTTCTGTTTTCCAATCCCATTGAACCCAATAACTCTTTAAACGCTTCCATTGTGTTTTTGTGGTAATTCGCCACTTTAGTCTTCTTGTCTTCCACTACCAATGATTCCACCCTTGACGGTACCATTGTGGTAATGCCCGTAGGACAGGTGTCAAGATTGCATTTTAAGGACTGTACACAACCCAAGGCAAACATCATTCCTCTGGCACTATAACAGGCATCTGCGCCAAGGGCGAGCATCCGATATATGTCAAAAGCCGATATGATTTTTCCTGCTGCCATCAACTTCATTTCATCACGTAATTTGTATTTTTCTAAAGTAGAATGAACGAAATGGACAGCCTCAACTATTGGAAGCCCAGCCCAATGTAGCGACTCCATATGAGCGGCTCCAGAACCTCCTTCGGCTCCATCTATCGCTATGAAATCAGGGTAATTTTGCTTTTCAGCAAAAGCGCCAACCATTCTTTCAAATTCATCCTTCTGCCCGATACAAAGCTTTATTCCTACGGGTTTTCCACTGGAAAGTTTTCTCAATTTTTGAATGAACAAAATCATTTCCTCATCGTTTCCAAAGGCAGAATGGTGTGGTGGGGATAAAATTTCAGTGCCCTTTTCAACATCTCTAAATTTTGCAATTTCTTCTGTGTTTTTCTTTGCAGGCAAAATTGCTCCAAAGCCTGGTTTGGCTCCTTGGGATATCTTAATCTCAATCATTTTTACTACCTCGTGTAAGGCAATTTCCTTGAACTTTTCAGGGTCAAAATCTCCTTCTTCAGTACGGCAGCCGAAGTAACCGGTTCCGATTTGAAATATGATATCCGCCCCATATTCTTGATGATAGGGCGTAAAGCCGCCTTCGCCGGTGTTTTGAGCAAAACCTGCTATTTTTGCACCACCGTTAAAAGCAAGGGTAGCATTTTTGCTTATGGAACCATAGCTCATTCCCGCAAGGTTGAGAATGCTGGCAGAATAAGGTGTTGAGCATTGGGAACTTCCTATAAGAACCCTGAAATCATCATTAACGTCCTTTACAGGATAGGTGGAATGGGTAAACCACTCACGACCTACTTTATCATACGGAATTTGTGTTCCAAAAGGCTGACTTTTATTGGCATCCGCCGCACGCTTATAGACAATTTCCTTTTGTATCCAGTTAAAGGGCATCCCTTCGGTGCGGTTAAGCAATACGGTTTCTTGGACAACATGACGTTGTTTTTCTAAAAGGTTGGTTACCCTACCTAATAATGGATAGGTACGCCTTATGTTATTGGATTTCTGAAAATAATCCAACAGTCCCAAAATTAGGAAGGGAAGTACAACCAAAGCTACCCACCACAAAAATGGATATAAAATGATTATGGCGGTTATTACCAAAACCAATATGATGTTCGTTATAATAAATTCTTTTCTCATCTTTTTGTTTGATTTGAATGCCTACTACTTTCCTCTTAAACTTCTGCGCTTTGCGTACTAAGATATTCTCCTTTTTCACCAACGCCTTCTATATATACCAACTGCGAACCATAATCTCCTGCCTGGGAAACCGAGTAGGCCGAGAAAACTAATACACAAATGATTGGAGTTATAAACCCACGTTTAATTTTGAGAAAAAATGTACTTCCTACTTTTGTTACAGCTAGAATTATACTAAACCATAAAGTCCAGAAGGAATTATTATTATTATTTGCCAATAGTGTATCTATAGCTGTTGTAGTAAATTCCTTATTGGGATACTCTTGAGTACGAATCATAAAACCGATTATAATTGCTAACCCCAAAATTAGAAGTATAATCCAGTCCATTTTCTGATTGAGTGTGAAAAGCTGTATTAGTTGTAAAATAACAGCAATAGCCAGGAATATTATAGGAAAATGTACGACCATAGGATGCAGGTTGGGAAACGCATCAAAATCTGCTTTGACAGAGTCTGATTGTGCAACCGATTTAATGCTTACCCATAATTCAGTTTCATCGAGGTTACTTCGATTTTCGCTAAAAGCAAGGGTGTTGGTCAAACTGCCTAAAAAAGCAATGACCAAAATGGCTGAAAAAAAATGTTTTGTTTTCATCTTTTAAGGTTTTTGATTAGTTCCCCGTCAGTTGTAAAACCAAAGCTCCAAGAACTATGATGGCTATGATAGCATACATTATATAGTAGAACCACTTTTTTAGTGGATTTTTGTTTTGCTCTTTGCGATTACCTGTATTGCAACAATCCTTCATTAATTGTATCTGTTTTCAGCTTACTTTAAGGAAACTGAAATCCTAAATTTATACTTGAAAATGAAAGGCGAACACGTATTAACCAATAAAACCATCTCAAATGTTCACCTCCCAAAATCAAGTACTCTTCACTAAACTTTTCTTTTTCAGAAAATCTATTGTGCCTAATTAAGAGAAAGGACTTTACTAACCAACCAAAAATATGTGCCCTCTCTCTCATTAGGACTTAAATTTTTGCCTGACTCGGGAAGGAACTAACACTAACCATCAACATTGTTTTCCTTCCCAGGACAGGACTTAAAAACTATTCAGATATCTTTTTCATTTTACAACCTTCTGTTAACTAATAAACCAGAACATTGAAAATATTTTTATACAAAAGGCTATCTATTGAATAGTTTTTTGAACTTTTCCACATTTAAGCATTTTGCTTCCGTAATACGGGTTTCTAACTTCGTTACTTGTACTTAACCAAGCACTACCTTTATCATACATTGGGCAAAATTGCTCGTATAACGTGCTTTTTGTACCCGTAATAGCTACCATATCAGTAATATCCTTACTTAACGTTTTAAAGTGCTCGCGTTGGTGGTCTATCGCACTTTCAGAAATATGTTCTGCGTGCTCGGTAGCATCTTCTATGATATCGGCCAGCTCTTTTTGTTGTTCTTTTGTATAACTACCCATATCAAATGCTTTAAGAGTGGCTACCAATTTTGTTCCTGCTTGTGCTACCTTTTTTGTATCGTCCGCAACTAAAGCATCTTTTAAATTAAAGTAATCACTTAAAATAGCTTCTGCTTTTGCGTCACTATTTTTATTCATCATTTTGCTATGGTCCATTTTCATATCTCCGTGATCGTGGTTCATTTTTTCTTTTTCCTGTGCATTGGTAAAAGAAACTGCTAACAATAGCATTGCTGCAATACTCATTTTTAAATTTTTCATTTTAATTACTTTTAAATTATTGTTTATAAACTATCTTTTAATTGTGTGATAAAATTGATTAACTCTTCTGCTTCAGCTTCTGTAAATGTTGCCTCATTATGTATCAAAGTGTAAGAATTCAAAGGCATTTCGCCATTTTCAATCTGCTTGATAATAGACCTTAACTTACTTGCTTTTCTTCGGCTGGATAATGAATCCCAATCGTTGAAATTAAGTTCAGCTTTGCCTTCTTTAATATGGTCTTCCAAAAACCAAGCAACAGGTTGAATCTTATTATACCAAGGGTATTGAGTATTATTGCTGTGGCAATCATAGCAGGATACCTGTAACTTTTTTTGAATAGTTTCTGGTACATTATTGACCAGCATAAAATCAGTTGACGGTACAGTATCACTTTGATTGCGTGTAGTGGGAATAAATTGAATTCCCACGAACGCTACCAGTAGTATTATTGCTATAATCTTTACAATTTTCATTTAGTTAATTTCACGTTGTACTTTGCCGCATTTTAACATTTGACTACCATAGTATGGATTGCGCACTTCCTCTTTAGTACTTAGCCAAGCTGTACCGCCATCATACATAGGGCAAAACTGCTCGTAAAGCTTCATCTCTGCTCCTGTTATAGCTACCATATCTATTACATCTTTACTTAAAACTTTAAAATGTTCGCGCTGGTGTGCTATATCACTTTCTGAAATGTGTTCTGCGTGTTCAACTGCATCCTCAACAATATCCTTTAATTCCGATTGCTGGGTATCGGTATATTGTGAGGCGTCAAAATTTCCTAAGGATGTTGCGAGGGTTGCCCCAAGTTCTTTGGCTTTGCCATTATCATCTCCCACCAACGCATTCTTTAAGTTGAAATAGTCATTTAATACCGCTTGCGCATTACTATCTCCACTCATTGCCATTTCCTTCTTTTCGCCGTCGTGATGACCATCACTGTTATCGTGGTTCATTTGTGAATGGTCTCCATCCGTGCTATTTTGTTCTTTGCTGTTGTCTTTACAAGACATTACTGTTAAGGTTATGAATGCTATCGCAACTATACCTAATGTTGATTTTAATTTGCTCATTTTGTTTTAATTTAAGTTTGTGTTTATTAATTATTATTACTGCCTTTTTATAGTGTCTTATAATTTTTCAATGACGTTTTCCAACATTGCAGTTATTTCGCTGGCTACCTCATTCAATTTTTCATTTTTTACAGCTTGCATTGATGCCATTGGGTTTACGGCCGCAACTTCAATGATACCTGCTTCGATTTCCTGTACTATGACATTGCAGGGCAACATCGTTCCAATTTTATCTTCTGCTTGCAAAGCTTTATGTGCATAGGGCGGATTACAAGCTCCGAGTATCCTATACTTTTTAAAGTCTATATCCAGTTTTTTCTTTAGTGTTTCTGTTACATCAATTTCTGTAAGGATTCCAAAACCTTCTTCCTTTAATCCTTGTGTCACTTTCTCGATGACCTCTTCGAAGGTTCCATTGATTGTTTTATTAAAATAATAGTTCATCTTTTTAATTTTTAGTTGTTTAAAATCTTGCTAATAGTCCACCACCCAATCCATATCGGTTATTGTAGTTAGCTTGGATTGAAAAATTGCGCGAAAGAATGTATGCAACCCCTACCAACCATTGTGTTTCGCTTTCAAATGATTTATTATTCTCTAAATCATTGACCCATCCAAAATCTGCTCTGTATTCGTATTCGCCTTCCAAAAAAATTCTTGGAAAAATCAATAATTCTCTGTCCAAACGTATTCTTGGGCGTAGCTGATGGTCCATACTCACATCTACATTAAATCTATAAGGCGTAAAATACTTTACACCAACCAATCCTACGGTATTAAATGTATCGTAAGAATCTGGTGTTGACGTTTCGGTATTTACTCCTGCATAAACACGTACCCAATCGTTCAGATACCTATTATAACTTATTTCGGCTTCAAGATTTTGGTCGTAATCGAACTCTGTTCTCAAACCAAATTCATTTCGGATATTGCTCGACGTTAAAAAGAGTTCATTAAAATTTGAACCTGCACGAGCCAATCCCCACGAATAATAATGGTCTGTCTCATCGATAAGTTTCTGAACTGGATAATCTTTCATTCTATCATCCCTTGGGGTATCGTAACTAAACACTCTTGCCATACCACCCATCATATGGTACAATACGTGACAATGAAAGAACCAATCGCCATACTCTTCGTTATAAAATTCAATAATAACTTTCTGCATTGGTGGTACGTTCACGGTATGCTTTAATGGGGAACGTTCTCCTTTTTCATTGATGACCCTGAAGTAATGACCGTGCAAGTGCATTGGATGGTGCATCATAGTCAGGTTATTTAATGTAATTCTGGTTACCTCGCCTCCTTTTATATTTATCTTATCGGTTTCTGATAATGGAACCCCATTCATACTCCATACATAGCGATTCATATTACCTGTTAGGTTAAGCAACACTTCATTTACTGGTAAATCTGCCTTAAATTCAGTTTTTTCTTTTGCCTCTAAAAAATCATAGTTGAAGTGATGTCTTTCGCTCCTCATAATCAAAAGAAGTAGAATCCTTCTGCATCATTGGCATATTGTGCATATCACCTTCCATTTTATTTGATGCTCCATTATGGCTCATTACATCGAGTTCTTTTTTCATTCCATTCCCATTGTATCATCCATCTTCATATCCATTTGGTCATTCATTTTGCCATCTTTCATCGACATCTTATCGTTCCCCATTTTCATCTCGCCGTCCTTCATATTCATCTTCATTCCGTACTTCTGCATTAAAACTTCGGGTGTATTCTTCTTCTTGTTTCCAACCATTGCAGGTGCTCCCATTTTCATATCCATTTTAGCCATTTGCTTCATCATCGCTACCTTATCAGGTCTATCAATTCTTTTGGCTGGGTAAAGAGTGCCATTACCTAACTGTATAGAGGTATGACCTGAACCATCTTGAGCGGTTGCGGTAATTTCAATAGTTCCTTCTGGAATAGTTACAATTACATCATACGTTTCGGCTATGCCAAAGAGAAATCTGCTTTTGGAAACGGGTTGCACGTCAACACCATCACTGGAAACCAACATTGGGTTACCTCCGCCAAAGTCTATCCAATAATAGGTAGAAGCCGATGCGTTAATGAAGCGAAGCCTTACTTTTTCGCCAGCCGTAAATTCTGGATACTCTGCCAGTTTTTTACCGTTGGACAAAAATGCGGGATAATAAATGTCTGCAATATCAGCCCCTTCCATACGGTCTCTCCAAAATTTTAGTTGAGCACCAAAGGCACCTTCTGAAATGACCCTACTTAATGGCACTGCTGTGCCTTTTTTAACTTGATACCACTCGTTACCTCTTTTAAGGTTTCGTAATACATTCATTGGTTTTTCATTGGTCCAATCTGATAATACCACGACTAAATCTTTATCATATTCCAAGGTTTTCTCTTTTGGATGAATGATAATAGACCCATAAACACCTTTTTGTTCTTGTAACATTGTGTGGGAATGGTACCAATATGTTCCCGATTGGTTGATTGGAATCCTGTATTGGAAGGTTGTTCCTGGCTCAATCGGTGGGGTAGTTAAAGTATGGAACCCCGTCGTAAAAATTGGGAAGTATCAATCCGTGCCAATGCACTGAAGTTTCTTCATCCATTTTATTGGTTACGTTGATTATAGCAAGGTCTCCTTCATTAAATTCCAAAACAGGCCCAGGGATACCTCCATTGATGGTCATTGCATTGGCAGTAACACCTCCAAGTGTCATTTCGTTTTCCTCAATGGTAAGGTTATACTCCTTAACAGGTCGCCCATCTTCCTTTCCTATCATTTCCGTTTGTGCCTACTTGGGCAAAAATTGAAGTTGTGAAAAGTAATAGCGTAATAATTTTTATTGTTTTCATTTTGTCTACACTTTTTAAGATAGTATTTTTTGTTTTTAAATAATTTATGATGGCATATTCTGTATAATACCCTCTATTAGATTCGATTAAATTGATTTGAAACCTTAACTGCAATTCTTGTACATCGAGCACATCGTTAAAATCTATAGTTCCGGTTTCGTAATTCTTAATGAGAATTTCTTCGGCGTCATTCGCCTGCTTTAAATTGTCTGTTTGTACATTAAACTTAATTCTCATTGTATTTCTATTATAAATAGCTTGTGCAAGACGTGTTTCAAGGTTATTGAGCCTCTCTTCTTTCTGTGATTTTATTTCCAATTGTTTCAATTCATTTTGCTTTGTCACTGACTTATATTTATTATTGAAAATGGGAATTGAAATAGAAACCATAGGCATCACAATGTCTTTACCATTATCGGAAAAATTCATATCTGGACGTTCTGATACAGGCACATAGTCCAAACCAAAACCGATATTGGGCGCACTCTCTTTTTGGTTTAATAATTCGGCTTCTTCGATAGATTCATATAATTTATCGTATTTAATAAGTTCTGGGTTAAGCTGTAGATTGTCAGTCAAAATAAACACATCTTCTTCGGGAATTATCATCTGCTTTACGACCTCTACGGCAATATTTTCATCACGATTCAAAAGATTATTAAAGAGCGCTTGCTCCGCCAAATAATCTTGT
>CAWHTM010000011.1:0-41788 GCA_963832255.1 uncultured Flavobacteriaceae bacterium | reverse complement strand
TGAAAGCGCTATGTGCGGAGGCTCAATCCACAATTCATCGTATATTTAAAAAATCAACAACAACACAAAAAATACAGGCAGACCCCCAAAATGACGCACTCTCGTTATGCATTGGCCAGTAGTAAGCAATTTGACGCAACCTTTTATACAATTGAACATCTATAATATTAAATGATAAATTTATAAAATATGAAAAAGCAAATTCTATTTTTAATGGTTATTGGACTTTTATTCTCTTGTAGTAATGATGACCAAAACAATTCCGAAACTGAATTATTAGGAAATTGGAAATTATTTGAGGTTTTGGTAGACCCAGGCGATGGTAGTGGAACTTTCCAACCTGTTGAAAGCAATAAAACTATCGAATTTAAAAACGACGGAACTATATCAACTAACAATTCTTTATGCGACCCATATTCGGATGAAATGATAAGTTCTGGAAGTTTTAGTAACAATACTATAACCACAAATTGTCAAAATCCAAACATTGCAACAATTTCTTTTGAATTGCAAAACCAATATCTGATTTTAAATTTCATTTCTAATGAAGGATATTCGCAAAAATTCCAAAAAATTAATTAAAACTTGCTTACAATAAAGAACTGAGTTAAAAACCAGTCTTTTTAAGCTACTCTTGACCTATAATTTTCATCGTAGGGTCTTCCTGATTTAGCAATAGCAAATGCCTGTTTTAAAAGCTTGTTTGCAACTGCAGTAAATACTTTTGTGCTACCCGTTTCCTTGTCAATAGAATAGCATTCTATTCCCAGACATTTTTAAAGCGCTATGCGCGACGAGCGAAAACCTGATTCATCGTATATTTAGAAAATCAACAATAGCAACAACAAAAACAACAACACGAAAAAACAGGCAGACCCCCAAAATGCCGTACTCGCTTAATACAGTGCCTGTTGTTGAACATTAAAAGAACACAAACGAAATTGACAGATATCAGAGAAAAATTATTGCTCGAAGCTTTAATTGATTTTGAAAATCAAGCTAACAAACTGATTGAAATACTGGCAGATGAATTTGAATTAAATCTTGCGGATAAACATCCCTTTGACAAATTAATTACGAGAACAAATAATCTCTGGAAAGGCTCTATAAATGGAAAATGGAATTATCAATTTCACGGAGATGCTTGTAAGTTTGAGGATAATAAATCCGGACAAATTGTCGATGTGAAAATAAATCGAAATGGCAATTATGGAACAATTCATAATTTCGGATTGTTTCACTTCATTGAAACAACTCAAAGTTTGAGTCACATTCTGAAAGAAATTAGCACTGAGGAAATTGTGTTCGAAACTCTATTGAAACTAGAGAGTAAAGAATTTATCATTGAAATTAACGAACCGCCATTCAGCACTAAAATATTGAACAGAAATAAAAAATAACGTTTTACAACATAGGACTGAGTTAAAAAACAAGTCTACTTCGAAAGGCTCCGCATAAATTTTTAAATTATCCAGAAGCACCCGGATAGACGCTACTATCAACCCAAAGCGCTACTGATTTAAAATGGCAAATCTCATTTTTAATTACTAACAAGCACCATTCTTATCAATATCCCTCTATCCACCTCTCATTTTGCTAAGCATTCTAATGGATATTGAACCCTATGTAAGTACATTATTGCTAGTGTTCAGAAACGGTTGACATTTTCGCGAAAGCGTTTTCCTCCTCTATAAACTTGCTATAACCTAGGCGACAAATAGCCTGATGACTGATTTCCTGCAAATGCCAAACATTTACAACCCCCTTAACTAAGAACGGACATCCTATCCCCTACCTTGTGTAAACGTTAAAACTCAACCGTATGAATATGACACTCAAGCAAGCAGAAACATGTATTAAAGTAGCGCAGGATAAAGCTACTTCTATCGAAACAAAAATGAATATTGCCGTCGTAGATAGCGGTGCAAACCTAGTAGCTTTTGCCCGTATGGACGGTGCCTGGCTGGGATCCCTGGATATCTCCATCAAAAAAGCAAAAACAGCTCGATTTTTTGATATGAATACCGGGAGCATAGGAGAATTATCGCAACCTGGGAAATCGCTTTTCAATATAGAGCACTCTAATGGCGGTTTGATCACCTTCCCTGGAGGTATTCCTATTAAAAATGGAGATGGGGAGATCATAGGCGCCATAGGCGTGAGTGGTAGTTCTGTTGAAAATGATCATAGCGTTGCTGCAGCGGGCGCAGCGGCTATTTGAGAAAAAAGCACACTCATTTTCATAGCGATCCTCTCCATCAAGAGGATCGCTATTTCGTTTACATACGCCTTTTCTTTAAACCTTAAGGTCGATTTTTCATAGAATTTCAATTACTTATCACCATCCTAAAAAGGAAGGTGTTGAAAGTTTATAACCCACTGGAAGTCATAAGTCTATAAAATGTATTAAATTCGAAATCCCAAATCGTACATTTTTTAATGAGTTCCATTATCAACAGACTGTTTCAAAAGTCTCCTGCGGCGCCCCCAACTATACCTCGCAATGACTACCAAAAAATCCTAGATCATTTTTCTACTCAAGGATTTAATTCGGTAAAGCGTGATCTTCTCTTGGAGAAGATTGAAAACATTGGGTTTAGTCCTACTAAGGAGATTGCCTTATTGCAACTTACCGAAGCCTATTTAGAAATCGAACGATATTTAATAATCCAAGATGCCGAGTATGTAGGCTCTAAGGATTCATTGCGGACAGAACTTAAAGAAAACTTTCCTGAGGTAGCATCATCCCCAGTGTTTACTATCCTCTATCTTGAAGATACCGTACAGGAAATCGCTTTGGCCCTTTTACTGGCTAAGTACCTATATGAACATACTCTTGATCACTGTGGATATGTTCCTATTATAGCTCCTGAATTTAATCTAGAAAAGAATATCGCGCTAGATAAGGTAAAAGGCAATTTGGTCTACTATCTTTCGTGTAAGCGCAAAGTGAGAGAATACATAGAAAATCTATTTTTTGAAGCTAGAAGAGCCTGCGGAAAGAAAGGGATTAACATTGATTTTGAAGATTGGTTCAGTCAGTTTACTTCCCATTTTGCGCTATTGGATAATTCTCAAAAAATTCTCGATTATCTCCCGGAAAAAGCAGCAATAGCTACCAGCTCCTCTTCTAAAACCAGTTTTGAGAATACGACTGGATCGGTGACCATAGAACACAAAGCACCGCAGATTGAAAAGTCACCTATACAGAATGAAGTTTTAAAAGAACAAGATGATGTATCTCTATACGGGGCTATGTTTGAAAATCTACTCGATAAGGCTATTATCTTTGAACATTCTGGAACTATTATTCGAGCCAATGAAGCTGCGCGTAAGCTCTTTAAATTTAATAAAGACAGTCTAAGTAAGAACAACATATTTAATGTACTGCCACGAGATATTTCGCAAGAGCTTAAAAAAGACATCGAGGATACAACTCATAAAAGAAAACGGATTGTGCTGGGGGAACGAAAGGAAATTTATCTTTCAAAGCCTGATGACAGTGTTGAGTATTACGAACTTACTACGTCCAATAACTATACAGAAGGGGAAGATACGTACAGCATCTTTTTGAAAAATATAACTTCAAAAAGAGCTACCATAGATACCCTTAGTAAGGAGATGGAACACGTGCAACGTGCCGCAAAGTTTAAAGCGACCTTCCTTTCTAATATGAGCCACGAGATACGTACTCCTCTCAATGTGATTTTAGGACTAGCAGATATTATCAAGAAAAGTGATAACGGCGATCAAGAGCTCTTTAAAAAGAATATTGAAGGAATTGACTTTTCCGCTAAAAACCTCTTATCGATTGTAAACGATATTCTTGATTTTTCCAAAATTGAAGCTGGGAAGCTCTCCATACAATCCTATGACTTTAATATTAGGAAGGTCATAACCTCTCTTACCGATGGGTTCAAAACAAAAGCAAATGAAAAAGGTGTCAACCTGACTACAGTTATCCATAAGGAAATTCCAGATATAGTGGTAGGTGATCAATACAGGCTTAATCAAATACTCACAAACCTGATTGGAAATGCTATTAAATTTACTAGCGAGGGCGAAATAAAAGTCATTACATCACATAAAGAACGTTCCAAAGATCAGATTGAAGTACACTTTGAAGTGAGAGATTCTGGAATAGGAATTCCTTCAGATAAATTGGACAATATATTTGAAAGTTTTTATCAAATAGACGAGCCAGGGCATACAAAATCTAATGGGACTGGACTTGGCCTGGCTATAACCAAAGAACTCATAAGCTTACAAGGCGGCGTCCTTACAGCTACTAGCATAGAGGGTAAAGGCTCTAGCTTTTACTTCTCAATCCCACTCACAAAAAGTAAATTACAAAGTACAGAAGAAACGATCAAAACCGAAAGTCGCAGCGATAAACAGCTAGAAGGATTGCGTGTGCTCGTAGCAGAGGACAATACAATGAACCAATTCTACATCAAGCAACTTCTCAGCCGCTTGCTCATAGAGGTGGATATCGCAGAAAATGGACAAGAGGCCATCGATATTTATGAGTCCAAAGAAAACGGATACTATAACCTCATCTTAATGGATATGCATATGCCTGTTTTAGGTGGTATTGAGGCTATAGAAAAAATCAGAAACTCACATAAGGACTCCATAAAGAAAGTTCCTATCGTTATTTGCTCAGCAGATGTTTTTCCAGAATCCCGTAAAAGGGCCATTAAAGCGGGTATTGATTTTTACCTCACAAAACCAGTAGATGAAAGTGCTCTTAAAGAAGTTTTATTCTGGCTCATTGCTGATGATGATCAGGAGCTCGGCATCTCTCTACCAATAACAGATGATAATCGTAGCGATACCGTAAATGTGAGCAAGCTCAGAGAAACATTTGATAATGACGAAGACTTTATCATCTCCCTTCTGGAGGTATTCATAAAAGATACGCCCGTTGATTTTAAAAGTTTGAGTGCTTGCGTAGAAAGGGAGTTTTATTCTCGCGCTAGCTTGCTTGCGCATAAGATGAAGTCTAATTTTATGAGCCTAGGAATGACGCATCAAGGGTATCTATTACAGCAAATAGAAAACAATATCCATTCCGCTACAGATAATGAAATGGGCTTAAAATACTTCGAACAGTTTAAAAAGATCTATTCAAAAACCCAATTGGATGTAAACATCTTACTCATTGAGCTCAAGAGATTATAACAGAATTTTAATCACTGCTTACTACTGGAATAAAAACTCTTCTGTAAAGAATAGCTCCTGATTTTTAAGGCCGCTTTCGCGAAAATGTCAGATGCATCACATCCTCTAGGATTTTAAAAGAACCCATTTATTTAATAGGAAAAATGTTTGGCTCCTAGATTTTGCGTAAGTTGCTCGTTCTAAGCAACTCACTGCAACGATGAAGACGTTATCCGTACTACTATTTTTCCTCTCCTTTTATTTCTCGGTCGAATGCAATAGCCAACATAATGTAAACGCTCAGGATAGTTTGGTCATCGCGTTAGAAGAAATTTATCAACAAGGATATATTAATGGATTTTCTGTTGGGGTGGTCAATGCAGACGGGATTCATTTTACCAAAGGAATAGGCTTTTCTTCTGTAGAAAATCAAGAAGCCTATACGGGAGAGACCATTACCAGTGTCGCTTCAGTTTCAAAAACCGTCATTGGTGTAGCACTTTTAAAAGCTCAAGAACTAGGCAAACTACATCTAGATGATCCCATAAATACCTATCTACCCTTTGTAATTACAAATCCTAAATATCCATCCATTCCACTAACGTTGAGACAGCTTGCTACCCACACCTCGAGCATCGAAGACGGAAAAAACTACTATAACAATGCCTATATATTAAGAGACTCAAAAGAACGTACGGAAGGGAAAATTCTAAAAAATTTTAACGATGCTAAAAATGAAATATCCCTAGCCGATTTTCTCCAAAAAACCCTAGATCAAGAGGGAGACTGGTATTCTAAAAGAAACTTTGCTAAGACTGCCCCAGGCAGCTCCTTCTCCTATTCAAATATAGGTGCCGCGCTTGCCGCTTATGTTATAGAAAGAGCGACAGAACAATCCTTTAAGTCATTTACAGAAACGTATATTTTCAAACCCTTAGAAATGGAGAATACGGGCTGGGATTATAATGCTATAGCCAGCGATAAACACACCGTACTCTATGAGAACCCTACCACAGCAATCGCTCCCTACCAACTTGTCACCTATCCAGATGGGGGCTTAAGAACCTCTGTAAATGACCTATCACGGTTTCTTCAGGAATTGATACGCGGTTATAAAGGAGAAGGAACTCTTTTAAATCAAAAAAGCTATCAAGAACTTTTCATCGGAAGACTGGAGGATTCCCATTTCAAAAAGCGCAATGCAGAAAACCCATATAATGACGAATATAACTCCGGCATTTTTATGGGGCTCTCTGCAACAGGAAACGTAGGTCATACGGGAAGTGATCCCGGAGTGGCTACCTTTATGTTTTTTGACTCCAAAACACTTTTTGGCAGGATTCTACTCGTCAATACAGACTTAGGAAATGACGGTGTAAAGGAGTTTATTCAAATTTGGGATGCACTTGGGAAGTATGTACAGCAGATCAACCCAGAAAAAAACTAGCACTAACGTCTAATCAACCTGTATTTTTTGAGTCGATGATATATTCGCGTAAGCGGGATACCCTAGGTTAGTTCCCGATGACGCATCAAACTAGTGCCAAGTTCAACCTAGTTAAAACCCATAAGAAATCCCGATACTTAGCGCCTGATTGCCAATAGCTGGGGAAAAGTTCTTTTTAAACAGGTTATAAGGCGTGTAATAGTAATTGAGTTCTAACCCTATGTAACTATACCTGAAAGCAAACACTTTGATCCCCACTCCCCCCTGAAGAAAGATCGTCTCAGAGCCATAATATCGATCATCACTTTCTTCTGGTACGTTTTCCTTCTTGATATTAGTCCCTATAAAGCTAAAACCAGTACCCGCTCTCGCCTCTACAAACGTGCGCCTTCCTAATTTTTCAACCCTATTAAAACTTACTCCAAAATGACCCCCAACTCCCGAAATTCTACCTAAGATCACATTCTCACCTTCCCTTACGCCTATAGGACCTTGAGCTTGGGAGAAAAATAAGGTTACTGCTGGGTCTATGGTCCATTGTTTAGCTAAGGGTATACTTGCTACAATAGCCAAAAATGGACTTGATCGCATCGCATCTGTTAACGTTCCTTGTGGGATATAAATGCCACTCTGTACCGTTAAATAAGGTCCTAGTGCATCGTTCTCGGGTAGATTCTCTTGTGCGGTAAGTGTCCAGAAATTTGCGAGCCAGAAGCCTACGCATACGATCATACGTTTAGATACGCTCATTGTTCAAGTCTTTAAGTTTCTTAAAACTGTACGTTCCATTATACGAAACGCCAGTGCCAAAAATTAATAGCAATGCACCATCAGATCTGTGGCTGTAATTGAGAAGTAGATCATCATCAGTTGTTCGCCCTATGCGCGTTCTCGTGTTTGCACAACCCCCAAATATATAGGGAATCCCGTAACAAGATAGATTGCGTTCGTTGTATTTAAGCATTCCATCGTTTCTGGCTTGTACTTTAATGATAGAAGAAGCGATGTAATCTTTGTCTTTATATACCGTAAAACTGAGTTCGTCATCACTTACATTTTTTACGTGCAGCTGATAGGTGGATGCCGTGTCAATAAGTTCTGTCGCAATATTAAAATAGGACAAATGGTTTCTAATATAACTGGATGAAGGTTCTTCTGGAAATCCTTTTTTATCGTAAGAAACAGGTGATTCTAGACTATAAATACCGTTGAGCTGTGAGATATCAGAATTCTCGATAGGGTCTTTCACACGCTTTACCATTCTATGAGAGAAGGATGCGCAGCTTAGGATGCTCATAGAGATAACAGCCAGGAAAATGTAATTTTTCATAATCGTCTTTTTAAAGATTAGACTACAAACCTATTGCAGTATTCACATAAATAATTGTGACAAAAGGGTAATCGTAAATTAATAATTGCGATATTCACAAATATGCAAGAAGAATTATTAAAAAGTATTGTAAGAGTTTTGCCTAAGAACACCTCTCTCAATCAGGCGATTGCCACAGCGCTTGGGATAAGCTATGATGCTGCCCACAGGCGCACAAGTAACAAGAGTAAATTTTCTTTAGATGAAAGTGTACAACTAGCAAATGCTTTTCAAATTTCGCTGGATAGTCTAAGGGCAGAGGCACAACAGGATATGATTCCCGTTCAAAAAACTACACAGATCGAGAGCTGTGAAGATCTCGAGATGTACTTTAAAAACTCTGCGGAGTCGGTACGAAAGCTAGCAACTGTAAAAGAAGCAAAGCTGTTTTATTCTGCCAAGGATATTCCCATATTCTACGTCCTTGATGGAGATTTGCTCACGCGGTTTAAGATTTATGTATGGTTACGCCTTCTTTCTCCTGCTGAGGAAAACATACCCTTTAATTCTTATAAAATTCCCTTGAGCACTATAGAGACCGCAAAAGAGTTAGGACTATTATATGCTAAAATCCCAAAAACAGAGATCTGGGATCCTACGACCTTCAATAGTACTTTAAAACAGATTCACTTTTATTTCCAAGCTGGGCAGTTAGATAGCAGTACAGCCATAGAATTGTGCACTCTTCTATCAAATCTTCTAGATAGGTTATGCCTACGGGTACAGGCGAGCAACAAGGATTTTTTATTATACCACAATGAGCTATTGCTTATGAATAATACCGTCTTGATCCATACTCCGCATTCAAAGGCCTTTTACGTACCCTTTACATTTTTATCTTATTTTCTCGCCACAGACACTAAAACCTGCGACCAAGCTTACGAGTATATCTCAAAACAGCTCAGTCATTCAAAGCTATTAAATACCTCAGGAGAAAAAGAGTGTAACCTATTTTTCAAGAAGCTCAGGCAAAAAGTTTCTGCTTTAAAAAAACTCATCGAAGCCACCGAAATTTTAGAATTTGAGTAACCCTATGGATTAAAAAATAGCGGCAAAAAAAATCCCCATCAGTACTGATAGGGATTTTTAATTAACCTGAAGTCTTAATTATTTTATCTCTGGAGAGTCAATCACAAAGTGACGTGAATCCACCTGATTGATTTCTAATATATTTTTAAGCTGTTCTGCCATTCTTAAAAAATCCCTTCCATCTGATTTGCTGTAGTCATTATCTATAATCTTCTGGCCGTACTCTGCGGTCTTCTCGTGATTATCTAAGTAGTAGTACATCATTGCTATGTTATATAAACTTGCGTAGCGTACTTTTCTCATTTTTTTCTTTTTTCCTTCATAACGAGGAATCACCTCTTCAAAGTACTCCATAACTGGGGCGAGTGCCGCGGCCATATCTTCTGTACTTCCTTGAGCCGTCATAAGATCAAATGCCGCCTTTGCCTCCTCATAAGCTGCGTGATGTGCTTCAAATTCTGGGTGCTTTTTAGAACCTAAGATCCACATATAAGAATAACGCTTAGTCTGGGGTCTATAAGAGTACATTCCAGCTACTTGTAACTTTGCGGTGTTTTCTAAGGCTTTGCTATGAGCATTTTGATACTTATTCCTAAGATTAGTCTTATTGGAGTTGTAATGCTTAGCAGCCTCAGTTCTCGTTGTAAACTCCTTACTTTTATAGGTAAAATTCTCATTATAAGAAAAATCTGAACTAGGCCCTCCATTGTTATTGGAAATATATAAGGAGCTGGTTGTTGTATAGGTAGCTGTAGCCGTATATCTGTAATAGGTAGATGTCACGTTACCTTCTTTATCCTTTTTCTCATATTTCTTCTTAAGCACCTCTACTCCATCGACTATTGTTGGATCCTCTGTATACTCAATGATAAGCGTAGGATTTTCTTCAGTACGGGTGTAGCCGTTGATACGTAACCCAGGAATAGTCGTAGAGAACGTGCGCTTCTCAAATTCTAAAACCGGATTTGTAGGCAGCTGAACGTAGGAAACATCAATCTGCTCTTTGTCCAAATCGGTGCTCTGAGCAACTAGCGCAATGGTAAATAGTAAAAATAGGGGTACAATTAATTTCATAGAATTTAATACTTTAAAATTGACGCACCTTTGGTGCATTTCGGCGGCAAACATATAATTTCTATCGTGCTTATCCCTATTTAATTTAAGATTTTTTTAAGAAATTGTTCACGAGTACAAAAAAACGCCAACTCTAAATGAGTTGGCGTTTTTTGAATATTTGACATTTTCGCGAAAGCGTAAAGAAGATTACTCTCCTTTTACATCATTCTTAAACTTATCAAATTCTCCTAATTTTTTAGGCTTAGGCCAGCTGTTGTTATCTGTATCAATATCTGCTGTTTCTTGATCCGGATCTACCGTCACTTTTACCAGTTCTTTGTCAGTTGCTAGCGCTTTGCTTACTTCCGTATCGCTCTTGCGCCAGATCTGAGCTGGGTACATTACTTTCTCTTTGGTTCCATCTGCATATTCATATTCTACAATGATAGGCATAGGGATTCCTCCCGGCTTCTCAAATACGATTTTATAAAGATGTTTAGGGGCCTTCATAGTGGCACGTTGCTCTGGAGTAAAATTATCCATCATATACTCCTGCAATGTAGGAGACTGTTCTAACATAGTCTTACCCTTCATATCTGCACTAAATTCTGGGCTGTCCTCATCTACCACATATACTGCCTCGATAGTACTAGGATCTGTTACTCCATAACGAGCTAATAATTCCTTCCCTTCTTCTGTAACTTTATCAGTTATATAATAAGATTTTACTTCCTTTACAGCTATATCAACATACTCAGTGCTATAAAACCATCCTCTCCAGTACCAATCAAGATCTACAGCAGATGCATCTTCCATAGTTCTAAAGAAATCCTCTGGCGTAGGGTGCTTAAACATCCAGCGTTGTGCATAAGTCTTGAATGCGTGATCAAAAAGCTCACGTCCCATTACCGTCTCACGTAAGATGTTAAGTGCAGTTGCAGGCTTCCCGTAAGCGTTATTACCTAGCTGGTATGCGTTCTCTGGATTAGACATTATAGGTGCTATAAAGTCCTGACTTCCTTTCATATAGTTGACAATGCCAGAAGGGGCACCACGACGTGAAGGATATTTTTTATTATCTCCTATTGCTTCTGGAAAATTTTCTCCAAATTCCTGCTCCGTAAGGTATTGCATAAAGGTATCTAGACCTTCATCCATCCATCCCCACTGGCGCTCGTCACTGTTTACGATCATAGGGAAATAGTTGTGCCCTACCTCGTGTATAATTACAGAGATCATACCATACTTCACGCGGTCGCTATAGGTACCATCCTCATTAGGACGTCCATAGTTCCAGCAAATCATAGGGTACTCCATTCCCTGTCCTTTGGCGTGTACTGAGATTGCTTTAGGATATGGGTAGTTAAAAGTAAATTTTGAGTAGGTATCTAATGTTTGAACGATCGCTTTAGTAGAGTATTCTTCCCATAAAGGATTTCCCTCTGGAGGGTAAATAGAAATCGCCATCACATCACGCTCAGGAAATTTTACTGCTTGTGCGTCCATTATATATCTACGTGAACTCGTAAATGCAAAGTCACGCACGTTTTCTGCTTTGAGCTTCCACGTTTGGGTTGCTTTTGCTTTTCCAGCAGCGAGTACTTCTGCTTCTGCCTGCGTGCGGATGATGACCGGCTTATCGTATGACTTTTGCGCCTGCTCCCATCGTTTCATCTCTGTCTTACTGTAAACGTCTTTGAGGTTTGTGATCTCACCAGTCCCGTCAAGTAAATGATCCTTAGGTACCGTAATGTTTACTTCGTAATCGCCGAAAGGGAGTGCAAACTCACCATTACCCCAAAACTGATAATTCTGCCATCCTTCTACATCATTATAAACCGCCATTCTTGGGAAGAACTGAGCGATAATGTATCCTTTATTTCCATCTGCATAGGTTTCATATCCAGATCTTGCACGATTTACAGTGTGCTCAGGGATGTTATACATCCACTTAATAGAAAATGTGTACGAATCTCCAGACTTGAGAGCCTCTGGCATATCTACACGCATCATAGTCCAGTTAATAGTGTGCTTGAGTGGGCGTCCATTTGCTGTAACCGATTGGATTTTAAATCCTCCGTCAAACTCTGCCCCCATATAACTAGAAACCATACTCGCTGGCTGTGATACTGCGCCTATACCCTCACCGTCCTTATTTTTGGCAGGTGAACTTTTCTCGCGTACATTCTGATCCAGTTGCACCCATAAGTACTCCAGATTATCTGGACTATTATTTACATAAGTAATCGTCTCACTACCTGTGATGGTCTGGTTATCATCGTTAAGGACAATATCCATTTTATAATTTGCATCATTCTGATAGTACGCGTGTCCCGGTGCTCCAGAAGCCGTACGGTACTCGTTGGGAGTAGCCATCTCATTATAGAGTTGTCTAAACTTGTTTGTGTTTACGTGCCCCATAGGACGCGGTTCTTGCTGCGTTTCTTCTTGTGCTACTACTGTAAATGTAGAAATCAAGAATACTGCAACAAGCATATACATTGAACGAATCATAAGTGTGTTGAGTTTGTTTTAAGCCTTAAAAATAGCCAAATACAGGGCGTTTTGGCGTATTATTCAGAAAAGTTTAACAAGCCTTTAGCATTATCAGAAAACAATAAAAAGCTCTTTTTCTTACCGTTAATTTTAGTGTGTACCATATTCTTTTGTTCTGGAAATGCATCTATAAGTAAGGTGTTTGAAATTTCAAAAGTTTTGATATCACTAATACCGCTATATTCTATAAAGCAAACCACATAATCATCTTCGTATTTTTTACCTATAAACCTTCCTTCCTTTTCCTGACCATTAATGGTTATGAGCAGTTTCTGGCCGAGATATTTTTTTATATAGCCGTCCAGTTCATTCTGATCATAACTTTTTGCTACCCTTACGTCTGGACTATACCGCTGTTGCAGGGCATCCTCTAAGTCATCATAAAAAAGACGCGTGATGACCTGTACAGACTTTTGCTCCTCATTATAGGCCACATCAGTCACGCTTAGGTAGTACTTGTGAGCGGTAAATGAGGACAGGAAAAGAAGAGATAGAAGTAGTAAAAATGATTTTTTCATTACTGATGTTTGTCTTTTGGCTTTCGCCAAAATGTTATTGAATTTGTAATATAGCGTCGCAATTAAATTTTCGCGCAAGCGATTATAACCACCTTCTATCACCCAAAATGTGTGCCATTCACTCCTTTAGGTCCATTACCTCCCGATAGGCCTTAGACTTTTCTTGCATAAACTGCAGGAGTCCCAAAGCATCTCCATTATCTACGTAGATTTTTGCCTTATCATCTTCAAATGTGTAATAGACAAAATCTTCTATGCGCTCCTTAGGAATATTGAGACTATTCATATAAATACTGTCTGAAAATGTCGTGCGCACATCTTGCACCTTCTTTTCAAACCTTGACACCTCAATATGTTTTTTAAGCATTTTAAGCCTGCCTGTAATAGAGTTTATCAAACCATCTAGTGGTATACCGGAACCACTCGTGACAGCGGTGTAATATCTGCGCTCTTCCTGTGTACGCTTAGGCGCTGTATTTTCAGGAATTCCAAGCTCCTTAGGGGTGATCTGTTTCTGAAGTTTTGTACTATTTGCGTCTTTTTTGATATCGCCAGTAAGGTCTACATTACTTATGTTTACCTCCTCCAGCACTTCTATTTTAGGGATTAGATACAGTGAGATCTTCTTCCGGTTAAACATCGTTTCATTTACCACAAGCTGTCTGGCCTCATATTGAACAGCACTTATATTAATGGTGTCATTTTCCCTGGCTTGGATGGTAAAAACTCCATCGCTGCTAGTCGTTGTTCCTCTTCTGAGGCTCACATTTACGATATTGAGGTTTGCTCTATCAATAGTATCATTGAGAATACGACCTTCTAACAAGATGGTTTCTTGCGCAAATAGTTGTTGAAAACTCAAGGCACATAAGGCAAGAAGAAGTAATTTTTTCATTGTTTGATATCGTTAAGATGCTCAGTCTTTTTAAGGTTTAAATATAGTGAGGATTTCGTCAGCATATAGTTTAACAGCTCTAAAGAATTATCGAGATTGATCTGGTTGATTTCTTCTTCCTGCTCAAAAATATAATAGACAAAATCTTCTATAAGTGCTTCTGGAATGTTGAGCTCTCTCATATAGATACTATCAGAAAACTGATCCCTTTTTGACTCCACCGCTGCTCTCAACTTCCCTACCTCAACGTGTTTTTTAAGCATTTTTGTACGTCCTGAGATTGCATTTATGAGAGATCCTATGGCGCCAGCCCCAGAAGTAGCGCTGTAAAGTTTGCGCTGTTCTACTGTCATAGGTGGTAAGGTGTTTTCAGGTAGCCCCAGGTCTGTAGCAGATAGGTAAAGATCCAGTTTAGTCTCTTTAATATCCCGCTCTATATTCCCACTTAGGGTAATACTGCTAATGGTTACCTGATCGAGCTCTTCTATTTTTGGAATGAGATAAAAAGATATCCTGCCTCTTTCGTAAATTGGTGTTATTACTACGATCTGTCTCGGCTCATATTGTACGCCGCTTATGTTAAGGGTATCATTTTCTCGCGCATTAATAACAAAAGTTCCATTTTCATCTGTAACTGTTCCTGTGCGCAAGCTTAGGTTAACTACATTGAGCGATGCAATCTCTAGTGAGTCATTGAGGACCTGTCCTGTAATAGGCCTCGCTTCTTGCGAAAATGCGCTATAACATAGTAAACCTGTAAGTAGTACTAAAAATCTATTCATCAACATCGACCTTCTTTTTCTCGTTAGCCTTAAGCGCTCTGTATTGTGGCGCTTTCTGGAGCAAGAAGTCTATAACTTCCAACTCATTTTCTAAATCTAATTCTTCAAAGGCCTCTTTATCCTTTAGCAACCAAAAAATAAAATCGTCTATATAATCTACAGGAATTTTTAGGGTTTGGACATACATCTCATTACCAAACTTATTTTTAAAATACACCACCCTTTTCTCGTACTGCGAAGTTTTAAGATGCTTTTTTAGCTTCTTTGTCTTTCCGCTAAGTCCATTTAAAATCTTATCAAAAGAAAAGTCAAGCCTTAAGTTATCCTGCCCTACTTGGTCTGCACCTCTAGTGGTCGCTGTGTACAATTTCCGTTCTTCTACCGTAAAACGCCTTTTTCTAGCTGGTAAATAGTTGGGCTCATACCCCATCATAGATTCATCAATAGCCACGCCGTCCATGTCTTTTTTGATGTCTCCTGTGAGTCCTCCATCAGAAATAGTGACTTCTTGTAGTTCGCTTAAGGAAGGCTTGAGAACGATTGTTATTGCCCCTTTCTCTAAAATATCTTCCGTTATAAGGATTGTCTGCGGTGCAAATTGTACTGCGCTTATTCGCAAAGAATCGGCCATTCTTACGGGTATAGAAAAGTTGCCGTTAACATCTGTGACCGTTCCTACACGAGACGTTTGATTTATGATATTCACACCCTCGACATCATCCTTGGCAGTAAGGACTTTACCGGATAGTAACGTAGGTTCTTGAGAAATTACGATCACTGGAAATAGGATGAATAGTAGAAGTATCCTCATAAATTACTTTCTAGCGCCGTGACCTCAAAGAAAGGCATATCTCCTTGATAAAAGCATAAACATCTTTTTAAACTTTTGTTAATTAGCTTTAAAACCAGCTTCTATGTAACTTTGATAAAAGTCTATTTTTATGTCAAAAAATCTAGTTATTGCCAGTACCTCAACCGTGCACGGCAGTGGGTATTTAGCCTATATTTTACCCGAATTGGAAGCACTATTTAAAGGAGCCAAAAAAATCCTATTTATCCCCTACGCTCGACCTAGCGGCATAAGCCACGATGCCTACACAGCTATTGCAGCTCAAGGTTTAAAAACATTAGGAAAAACAGTAGAGGGTATACATAATTATAGTAATCCCGTAGAAGCTTTAGAAAATGCAGAGGCTATTTTTACAGGCGGCGGCAACACGTTTGTGCTGGTCTCGCAACTTTATAAAAATAAAGTGATGGCTCCTTTGAGAAAAATATTGCTCGAGGGTACTCCGTATCTCGGTACAAGTGCAGGGAGTAATATTTGTGGTCTCACAATGCAGACTACTAATGATATGCCTATTGCATACCCGCCTAGTTATAAAACACTGGGGTTGATACCTTACAATATAAATCCGCACTACCTAGATCCTATAGAGGGCAGTACTCATAAAGGAGAAAATCGAGAGACTAGAATTAAAGAATATCACGCCTACCACAATGTACCAGTCTTAGGACTGCGGGAAGGTAGCTGGCTACGCGTACAGGAGGATGACATTTACCTGCGTGGAGATCTTACTGCCAGGGTTTTTGAAAAAGAAAAAGATCCTTACGAAATTAAAAGTGGGACCCTTTTGGATTTTTAATGGTATCGCTTTTTTATTCGTCTTTAGCCTATCGCGAAAATGTGAAACCTTTCAGAAGAGTCTCAAGAATAAATCCAAATTTAATTGCGATGTACATATGGAAATTTGCGTGTGCCATGGCGAGCGTAGTATTAAAATGTGGCGATTCAGCAATAGGTCAAAGAATATAACTACGTGCTGCTCACTAATAAATATCCGCTGCCCACATCTCACTCATAACTCATAACTCTGAATTCTGAATTCTGAATTCTAAATTAATATTCCCTTTCAATAAAATGATTCATACGCTAACTACCGAATCTTACAGATACTTCGCCGTAAAAAGTAGGGGCAAGATATTTTCCAAACTCTCGCTCTTTAAAACCTCACCACACTCGCCCATAAAATAGAGTGCTATAGGTGACTTTTGGCGAATTTCATATTCGGCTATGGCTTGACGGCATACTCCGCACGGAGGAATGGGTGTGGTCGTTTTTTTATTTTTTGCTCTGGCAGTGATGGCCATAGCGATCATTTTTGCATCAGGATATTTCGCGGAAGCGTAAAAAATAGCCGTTCGCTCCGCACATAAACCAGCTGGGTAGCACGCATTTTCTTGATTATTGCCAGACACAACTTCTCCGTTATCAAGTAAAAGCGCGGCTCCTACCAAAAATTCAGAATATGGAGCATAGGCCTTCTCTCTGGCTTCGAAGGCACTTTCCATTACCGACAGAATCGTTTCTGGTAGTTCTTCCTTAGAGGGATAAACTTCCAGAAACGATTCTATTTTAATTTTTTTCATAGAGCCTAGTACTCGTCGTATTCTTCTCCAAAATGGAAGGTAAGACCAAATCGTAACGTATTCTCTAATGGGCTTCTTACAGAACCAGTAGAAAATAAGTAGGATAAATCGATATCAATAGCGTTAAACTCAAATCCAGCTCCTAAGGTTGCAAATTTACGTGCTCCCTTGAGATCACTTTCATTAAAGTAACCAGCTCTTAAAGAGAAACTATTATCATAAACATACTCGGTTGCGAGCGACCAGGTAACCTCCTTGATCTCTTCGCTAAATCCATTAGGTGCGTCTCCAAAAGATTGAAATATCCCTGTAAAGAATGTGACGTCATCATCTTCTCCTGCAATGATCTCATTTGGGATACCGTTACCGTTTGCGTCACCTACTTCTCTCAGAGGAGGCGTAGGAACTAATAATTTGTTGAACTCTAAGCCAACGAACACTTTGTTATAACTATCTAAAATAAAGTCAAATCCTGCACCTAATTTTAAATTGGTGGGGATAAAATTTTCTTCACCAGCGTCGCTATATTTTACTTTTGGACCAATGTTAGAAATATTGAATCCTCCTCTCCATCTTCCGTCAAAAGTATTGTAAACAATTTCTTCAGATTGATAATATCCAGAAATATCTACTCCAAAAGAACTAGCTGGGGAAGCATCTGCAAACTGATCCACAGAATTTGGAATACGTAAGTTACTGTTTAAGAAACGTCCAGAAACCGCCATTGAAAAGCGCTCATCTAGTTTTAATGAATAGTGTGCATCTATTGCAAACTCATTTGGCTTTACATCGAGTCCAGGATCGTTGGGCCCTGTTGTAGTTGTTATGGTCCCAAGACTAAAATATCTTAAGTTAATCGCAAAGGCACTCTTATCGTCCATACGGTTTGCGTAAACCGCTTGAAGAAGACCTATATCGTTAACTAAATTTCCTAAATAGGGAGTATAGTTGACTCCCACATTATGCTGGTAATCCATAAAAGCGAGCTTCGCAGGGTTCCATTGTACCGCATAAGCATCTGGACTGGTAGCAACACCTTGTTCTCCCATACCTGCAGCTCTAGAGTCTGCTGCAATAGCAAGAAAAGGGACCGCGGTTGTGATAGTATTCGGCTCATCTTGAGCAAATAAAGAAGCGTTTCCTATCGTAATCGCTGCTATAAACAGCACAACATATTTATTCATAAATGAGGAAATTTTTGGGCAAATATAGACTTTTTATATTTTCTGATTAGAGGATGACGAGCTTCTCAATTTTTTCGACCCGCTTGTTTGTTAACGTGGAATTTACGGTAATCTTATACACATATACACCTTTTCCAATAGCCTGTCCAAAATCATCTAGGCCATCCCACGTGATATCCCTTGAGAGAAAACCTTCTGTCACCACCGTTTGATTGATAGTCTTTACGACCTTCCCACTTACCGTAAATATTTGTACCTGAACATCTAACGGTTCAAAAGGCCTATTATGATTAAACCAGAACTCTGTATAGTTAACAAAGGGGTTAGGGTAGTTAAGCACATTTTCTAAGGCTACTTCTTCATCTCCTAATACGATAAATTGTAGCTCTGCAGTAGATGAGTTATTGTATACGTCCCACGCTTTGAACGTAAGAGTATGAAGGCCAGGGGTAAGATCGCGCACTTTACGGGCAGCGGTACCTTTCATATAATTATCTACCTCCGTTTCATAAAACTCATTCATTATAATAGGATTGGTCTCGTCCCCATCTATAATCGCCACAATGTCGTGACCTATGCCACTTGCCGTGTTTATTCCATTTTCATCCTCAAGTTTCGCGAGAATTATTGGAGAGTCATTTGTGATACCTCCGTTTACAAAATTCTCATCGTTCATAAAGAGCTTAATCCGTGGTCCTAGGTTATCTTCTGGAGCATTTTCATTGAGCCCTCCTATGATAAGGTCTGTATTTACTCCCGTCTGATCTTCTAATACCCCTGCCCTTTGCGCATAGAAGTTGAGTCTTCCATTCCCTAATGGTATTGCGGTGTCACGGGGCATAATAAACTCAAACTCAAAGTTACCAGCAGTAACAGATGCTTGACCTCTATATAAAATGGCACCTAACGTTTCAAAATCCATAATAAGCAATTCTCCGGCGCTATTAGTGACCCCGTCATTACCTAAAGTCTGTCTTTCTATTTTTTTGTCAAAGAGTGTAACTGCGAGCGTACCCGTATAATTAGTGAGGGTGGTTCCTATTTGATTTGTAACCCGACCATTTATTTTTACTCTATCCAAAGCTCTCAGTGCCGGTAATGATTGTCCTAGGGGTGTATCGTTTATAGCTGTAAGCCTAATGTCTGGTTTTGGGAAGGCGAGTTTCATTGCTGGGTCGCCTAAAAAAGACACTACTCTTCTAAGATTATCTGTGGAAAGATTGTTTTTTGCTTGTCTTAAATTTTCTGCTACGCTCTTGACTTCTGTGCTTCCAAAAGAAAATAACTCTGCCGCTAGCGCATCATTAAGAGATACTCCCAGACTTACAAATATCTCTCTAGTAGTAGTTACTGACGCAACAGCCCCTCCTGTAGGGTTCCATATGAGCTGTTCTGCACCGGTGGGTCTGTTTGGATTATCATATTTTCCGAACTCACAGGTAACCGTGACCACCAGCGGTAGTCGCGTAGCATTATCTAAATTATCAATCTCATTTTGCGTCACGATTGCTTCAGAAGATAAAAGTTCTTCTCCTCCGTGACCTAAGTATGTAACTACTAGCCCACCTACTTCTATTGCGTTTGAAATAGCTTCATTTACTTGAGGATATCTATTCCCTCCCGCAGAAGATTGCTGTTGATAAGAGTCACTATGTATTTTAAAAACATTGATAAAAGGCTTCTGGTTTGCAATCTCATCCCCCAAGTCATCAAGATTACCTTGTAGTGCTGTAAATTCAAATGCCTCATCTACATCATCAGACACGAGCACAAAATTATTGCGCCATCTACCGTAGGAATCTAGAGAGTTATAATTGATGATTTTATTCACTACCGTATTGGCAAGCGCAGGAGTATCTGCCAGAATGCGACCTACTGCAATATCCAATCTATCTGAGGCAATCATTGTCCCTTCCAGTGGATCCATACCCCCAAAATAATCATCGCTCATAAAACCTGTTGCCAGACTAAAGCTTTCTCTCACATGAAACGTGGGAACTATATTGTTGTTATCAAAAAGCCTATCCTTATAATCTACGGAAGTATCCCCAAAGAGGCCTATGTACTTTACACGGGTTGCATCAGAGGAAGCATTATCATATACATATTTAATAAAATTACGTATCGCCCCTATATCCTGTCTTCCTCCTCCAAATTCTTCATATATAGCCTCAAGAGTAACGGTCTTAACATTAAGACCTCTTAAAGTTCTATTGTGTTGCGCTAGTCGCTCAGCTTGGACGCGTAAGGAATTACCAGTAATCATTAAGTAATCGACATCTTCAAAATTGCCGTTGTTACCATTAAAAATAGTTCCCTTTAGATTTTGATTTTGCACCCTTGCATCTCCTCCTTCTCTTAGAGGTGTAAAATAATTTTGCGGATGCACTGCTACAAATTTTCTTTCTACTCCCAGCGTGGTTTTAAAAGAGACCGAAGCTTCACCATTTAACGCTAAACTTCTTACGCCCGTTTGATCTGTTACCTCCCATATCTCAGAATAGCCATCCATAGCGCTAAGCTGGTAGGATCCTACCCCACTTAACGTTGTTGCAATTTTATTTCTAAAGGCAAATTGCTCACCAGTTCCAGAAAGTGCCACAGGCACATCAAGACTCATAAAGTCTAGAAAACCTTGACTGGATGGATTGCCACTATTATTATAGGTAAGTGTGACAGCTACTTCTGGACCTGTAATGGGAACATCGACTAGCATCGAACCACCCCTAGCCAGAACAACGTCAGAAATGGGGGGCATACTCACACTGCCTACGGCCCCTCCATTAACAGCAACGCTAAAAGAGGTAGAAGACTCAGATATGGCAGCTACTTCAACTCTCAAAGTTGCTGTCTGCCCTGGTACCACATTATCAAATTCAAAGGTAAATGTCTGCTCGTTCTCAAAACTAAATTGCTCCCCAAACCAGCGTCTCCCTATTTTTACAAGACTCCTTTCATCTTTCTCGTAAAATTTATAATCATCGTAGGCTACAAAGGTTGTACTTGCTGCAGTAGCGGGTTGAGATAACGGTTGGATTCTTTGCCCATTGCCTCCATCTATAGTGACATAATAATAAGAACGGTCAGAATACGGATTGATGTGAGTATCTAACTCAGGGTGGTATTTAAAGGTGCTTTCACCATAAAAGAGGACCCTATCATTTCCGCCAAAATCGCCGTCCTCACCTCCTAGAACTCTGATTGGTATCTCCCTTAGATCAAAAACAGTATTGTCAGAATTGCGTAGGGGCAAAGGGGAACCCCCATAACCGTAGATTTTTATTTTTGTAGGATCAATATTATCGGTATTCATTCCTAAGTTTTGTAAAAAGTTTCGGCTTATCTGATGAACACCGGTTTCTTCTACATAAAACTTATAGTAATTGCCCTGCGCAAGTAAAGAGTTACTTATAGGTACCGATGGTGCTTGTGATAATTGCGCTTTCGCGAAAGCGTAACCCACCTCACCACTAGCTACTCGCAACACCTGCCCATTTCTACTTATGAAGGGCGACAGCTGCATAACAGCATAGGTAACACCCCGTGCAGATGAAGAATTAAAAGTAACCATCACCTCCTTAGGCAAAAGCTTCTTGTCTATTTTAGACAACCACTGTTGCGGTACCGTTTCAAAAGTAATATTCTTGAGTTTGGTCTGATCCGGATCAATCTTCTGGTCTATTTTCCATTGTGAATGGAACATCCAGACTCCATTTTCTGGCTCTCTAAGTTGCAGTGTTTCACGCAATGGTAAAACAACATTATCCTTTTCAAATGAGCTCCAAGAAAGATCTAATCTCTCACTTTGACAGAAAGTGGAAAGGCTCAGTAATAGGGTAAAAAGAGAAATAGTACATCTCATTAGTTAGGTAACGACGGCAATTTTGTAATAGTATTTATAAATCTGTGTGCTTAAAAATTATTTTAACAACACAATAATAAACAATAAATAGAGCCGTTACTAATGAGTTGACTATACCAAAAAAATTAAATTTGTGTCGTTTATAGAAAAATCTTGCATTTTGTCGAGGATTTAGTATATTGCGAAACCTAAATGACTTTAATAAAGCACGTATGAAAAGAAGTTTTGCAGCAAAAATGCTAGCCCTAGCATTTTTATCTATTTCTATCGCAAGTTGTAGTAAATCAAGTAATTACAAAGACAGTTCTAGAGGAACTGGGTGGAAAATTGATGGTAAGAACGGTGGCTTTAAAGCCAATACTCAATATGAAGAACAAGCAACCGGACCTGGTCTTGTCTTCGTAGAAGGAGGTACTTTCACTATGGGAAAGGTACAAGATGATGTAATGCACGACTGGAATAACTCTCCAAATCAGCAGCACATACAGTCATTTTACATAGATGAAACGGAAGTTACTAACGTAATGTATCTAGAATATCTAGATTATCTCAAAAAAGTATTTCCTCCTACAGAAGAAAATTATCGTGAGATCTATAAAGGTGCGCTTCCTGACACATTAGTGTGGAGAAACCGCCTTGGTTTTAACGAGACCATGACAGAAAACTATTTACGTCACCCAGCGTACGCATTGTATCCTGTGGTAGGTGTAAATTGGCTACAAGCAGTACAATATGCTGAGTGGAGATCAAACCGTGTAAATGAGCTTATTCTTGAAGAGCAAGGCTATACGGCCCGTGGCGCACGTTTTGACGTGGATGCTGGTTCAACGTTTAATACAGATACATACCTCAATGCACCTACCTTAGCCTATGGCGGAAGCGATAGTCTTGCCCGTGGTGGTAGAAATAGTGAGCGTAGAATGAAAATGAATGATAGCACCAATATTTTTGTTCAACAAAAAGATGGGTTACTTCTTCCAAAATATAGACTACCTACAGAGGCAGAGTGGGAATATGCTGCTCTTGGACTTACAGAATTACGTAGCTACAATGTGTACCGTGGTCGTAAGAAATATCCTTGGGATGGATCTTACACGCGCTCTTCTAGCAGAAGAACCCGTGGGGATCACCTCGCAAACTTTAAGCAAGCAGACGGAGATTACGGTGGAATTGCTGGATGGTCTGATGACAATGCAGATATCACTGCTGAAGTAAAATCTTACGAGCCTAATGATTTTGGTCTTTATGATATGGCCGGAAACGTTTCAGAATGGGTTGCTGATGTTTACCGTCCTATAGTAGATGACGAGTTTAACGATTTCAACTATTACCGTGGTAACGTATATACTAAAAACGCAATAGGTGAAGATGGAAAAGTAAAAGTGATATCAGTAGATTCTATAGTTTACGATACCCTTGCCAACGGAAAAGTGATTGCCCGTAACCTTCCTGGGGAAATATTAAAGGTTGCTGTTGATGATGATGAGACCTACCTAAGAACTCAATTCTCTTCAAGCGATAACCGTAACTTTAGAGATGGTGATAAGCGTTCTACGCGTTACTTTGAAGAGTCTTTTGATGACGAAGAAGGATCTTCTGCTGCAAAGCGTATGTACAATGCTCCTACTCACAGAGTTTCTCAAGATAGTGCTTCTGGACAACTCGATAGAAAATACGACGAGTCATCTAATAGAACCACCCTTATAAATGACGAAGTGCGCGTGTACAAAGGTGGATCTTGGAGAGACAGAGCTTACTGGTTGGATCCAGCAAACAGACGTTTCCTTCCACAAGGTATGGCAACTGATGATATTGGTTTCCGTTGTGCAATGTCACGTGTGGGATCAAAATCTAAAGATGGAAAAAGAGCAAGATAATTTTCTTGAAATGATTATATTTAAAAGCCCTCTAGTGAGGGCTTTTTTAATACCCATATTTTAAATTTATTATGACATTACCAGAATTATATGCGCTGTTTTTAAAAAGTACAGGTGTCTGTACGGACACAAGAACATTAGAAAAGGGGCAACTTTTTTTTGCGCTCAAAGGCGAAAATTTTAACGGAAATAAATATGCTGCTCAAGCTATTGTAGACGGTGGTAGCTACGCTATAATAGATGAGTCTCAATATATTTCTGACAACACTGTTCTTGTAGAGGATGTTTTAAAAACCTTACAGGAGCTCGCCTCTTACCATAGAAAGCAACTAGGTGTCAAAATTATAGGTCTTACTGGAAGCAATGGGAAAACCACAACAAAAGAACTCATCAATAGCGTGCTTAGTCAAAGGTTTAAAACCGTGGCGACCGTTGGAAACCTAAATAATCACATTGGGGTACCGCTTACTTTATTATCTATGGTTACAACCACAGAAATTGGCATCGTAGAGATGGGAGCAAATCACCAACGGGAGATTGCGTTTTTATCAGAAATAGCAGAACCAGATATAGGGTATATCACAAACTTTGGGAAAGCTCATTTAGAAGGGTTTGGAGGAATAGAAGGAGTCATAAAAGGCAAAAGCGAGCTTTATGATTTTTTAAGAGTATCTAAAGGTACAGCCATAGTCAATGGTGATGACCCTTTACAGAAAAAGCAAGCTAAGGGTATTCATCAGGTAACCTTTGGAGATCGCGATGCAGATATCCCTATTCGTTTAAAATCTGCCACTCCTTATGTCCTTATAAACTACAAGGACGCAGAATTAAAAAGTCAGCTCGTAGGAGGATATAATGGGTCAAACATAGCAGCTGCTATTGCAATAGGTGAATATTTAGGACTATCGCTTGCAGAAATTAAAAAAGGTATTGAAAGCTATCTTCCTGAAAATAATAGATCGCAAATTATCAAGAGGGATGACACGACCATAATACTGGATGCCTATAATGCAAATCCTACAAGTATGATTGCTGCCCTGCACAACCTTAAAGCACAACAAAGCACTTATAAAATGGCATTTCTAGGCGATATGTTTGAAGTGGGACCTACCGCACAAAAGGAACATAAAGAAATTGCAGATACCGCCGCTGCCTTAGAAATAGATGAAATTCACCTCGTTGGTTCCAATTTTAAAGGCGCAGTGGTGCCTAGTGACTCAACCAGTGTTTATGCCAATTTTGAAGAGTTTAAGGAAACGTTTGGTGGGATCACCAGCGATAATGCCACTATTCTCATTAAAGGTTCTAGGGGAATGGCAATGGAACGTATCTTGCCCCTTATTTAATCTGTGGGTAGTACTGGAATCGAACCAGCGACCTCTGCAATGTCAATGCAACGCTCTAAACCAACTGAGCTAACCACCCTTTCTACAAAGTAAAGATATAAGATAAACTTAAAAGTCGCTATCTATTTGTCCCAATAATACAGCAAAAAAAATAGTGTAAAAAAGAAATTACTAGCTTTTGAAACCATAAACAAGCTAAAGCAAATTCTATTAAGTAACTTTAACTCTCGCCATTTCTAGAGATAACGTCTATGTCACAAAAATATATCATTGCTTTTGATCAAGGTACCACCAGCACTCGTGCCATCATATTTGACAACAAAGGTCAGATTTGTAAAATAGCTCAAAAAGAATTGACCCAGTACTACCCACAACCAGGATGGGTAGAACACGATCCCGAAGAAATATACCAAAGTCAGAAAGCTGTCTTTGAAGAAGTACTGCATACTTCAAAGATTTCAATAGCAGCTATTGCTGCCGTAGGGATAACTAATCAGAGAGAAACTACGGTAGTCTGGGACAAGAAAACGGGCAAACCTATTTACAATGCAATCGTTTGGTTAGATAAAAGAACAAAAGCCATTTGTGAAAATCTCAAGTCACAAGATCTCGAAGAGTACGTACAGAAAAATACTGGACTTATCATAGACAGTTACTTTTCTGGAACTAAAGTAAAATGGATTCTTGATAATGTGGAGGGCGCTTTCGCGAAAGCAGAAAAAGGAGAATTACTCTTTGGAACAATAGACAGCTGGCTCATATGGAAATTCACCAACGGAAAAGTACACGCCACCGACCATTCTAACGCTTCCCGCACCCTACTCTACAATATAAAATCACTACAATGGGACAAAATGTTATTGAATGCGCTCCACATCCCAGAGTCTATGTTACCTAAAGTTCAGGCCTCAGCCTCAGACTTTGGCAGTGTAGAAATAGAGGGTCATACGATTCCTATTTATGGGGTGGCAGGAGATCAGCAAGCCTCCCTTTTTGGACAAGGTGCTTACAAGGCAGGAATGGCAAAAAACACCTATGGTACTGGGTGCTTCCTACTTATGAATACGGGTAAAAAACCAGTTACCTCAAAAAATGGGTTACTCACCACCCTGTGTGCTAGCCTCCCGGACGGAAAAGTAAAATATGCTCTAGAAGGAAGTATTTTCTCCGGCGGAGCTTCCGTGCAATGGCTCAGAGATAAATTACAAGTAATAGAAAATGCGAGCGAAACAGAGCAAATCTGTTTGGACACAACGTCCTCAGATGATCTTTATGTCGTTCCAGCCTTTGCCGGTCTTGGAGCTCCTTACTGGGACATGAACGCTAAAGGAGCTATATATGGACTCACCTTGGACTCTGGTAAAAATGATATTATAAAAGCAACAATAGATGCCCTAGCTTACCAGACCAGAGACGTCCTTGACGCGATGATAGAAGATAGCGGCAAGCAAATGAAAACGCTTAAGGTAGATGGCGGCGCCACGGCAAATAATTATTTGATGCAGTTCCAATCAGACATTCTCAATGTTGAAGTAGATAGGCCTAAAATGCTCGAAGTTACAGCACTCGGCGCCGCTTTTCTAGCCGGTATTAAAGCTGGGATCTGGAACAAAAAAGACATTTCAAAAATAAGAGAAGTAGATACTATTTTTGAACCCAAGATAACAGAGCACATCCGGTCAAGAAAATACACAGGATGGAAAAACGCCGTCGCGCGGACCAAAAGCACCACAAATCAGATGCTCAGCACTCAGGAGGATGGTCCTATACGCTTTTCTGTTTTAGATAGACCCACTCAAATAGCCAGAGCCAGCAAAGATAAATTTGACTTAATTGTTATAGGTGGCGGTGTTACCGGAGCAGGAATCGCACTGGACGCTTCTTCCCGAGGGATGAACGTTTGCCTTATTGAAAAAAATGACTTCGCATCCGGCACGAGCAATAAATCAACGAAACTCATACACGGTGGTTTACGCTACCTAAAGCAAATGGAGATCGGGCTCGTAAAAGAGTCTGGTAGTGAGCGCGCAATAGTACATACGCTTGCTCCACATCTAGTCGTGCCAGAAAAGATGTTATTACCCCTTATAGAAGGTGGCACCTACGGTAAGATGATGACTGCTATAGGGCTTAAAGTTTATGATTTTCTAGCGAATGTAGAAGGAGACGATAAACGCAAGATGCTCAGCGCTCAAGAAACAGCAGATCGGGAGCCACTTTTAAATAAAGATATTCTTACTGGAGGAGGTTACTATGCTGAGTACCGCACAGATGATGCGAGGCTCACGATAGAATTACTTAAAAAAGCAGCGAGCTTTGGTGCCACTATTATCAATTATTGTGAGATGCGTTCCTTTACATATGATGAAGAAGGAAAAATTAAAAATCTAACGTGTTTTGATCATAATAACCAAACCTCCTTTTCTTTAAAAGCGCAAAATTATGTGAGCGCTGCAGGACCTTGGGTTGATCTTTTAAGAGAAAAAGATCAATCTATGAATAATAAATACCTCCACCTCACTAAAGGGGTTCATATTGTTTTCTCAAAAGAACGTTTCCCACTCACGCAATCTATATATTTTGATGTTCCAGATGGGAGAATGATTTTTGCCATTCCGAGAGGGAGAAGTGTGTATGTAGGTACCACAGATACTAATTATAATGGCAACCTTAACAGAGTGGTTGCTACTAGGGAAGATGCAGACTATTTACTGGAAGCCACTAACAATATGTTTCCATCGCTAGGTCTCGTCCTAGAGGACATTGAGTCTAATTGGGCTGGACTGAGACCGCTTATACACGAAGACGGTAAGGACCCTAGCGAACTGAGCCGTAAGGACGAAATATTTGTGTCTAAAACAGGCCTTATCTCTATAGCAGGTGGAAAACTCACAGGATACAGAAAAATGGCGCAGCGCGTTATAGATAGAGTACTCAAAGATATACCAGAGAAGAAAAAAGCGCATCTCGTAACATCCTACACAGAGAAGATTGCCCTTACTTCTGAGCCTCTCAAAAATTCAAAAGAAGTAGATAACTACATCATAGAATTAGAAAAAAAATTAAAGGACCTACATATCTCAGAGCCGTATCAAGCGTGGTATCTGGCAACTACTTACGGAAAGCAAGCAGATGCTATAGTTGATAAAGTAACCTATTTTTTAAACGGCGCTCCAGAAGACAAACTTATAAGAGCAGAGCTCTGGTACAGCGTTCATCACGAGATGACCAATAGCCTCGCAGACTTTTTTGTAAGGCGTACCGGCAGACTCTATTTTGATATACACTCAGTACATAGATACCGATTATTGGTACAAGAAGATATGATAAAGTATCTGGGATGGGATGAGGCCCGCGTGCTTCAAGAGAATACCTACCTTGATATACTTCTCCAAGACGCCAGTGAATATTATGAAGAAGAGTTTGCAAGATAAATTCAGAAGGAGGCAACAACTCACTTTAGTCTCTAAGAGTATTTTCACTTCGCTTTCGCGAAAATTTGAACATCGGGATCATCATTTAGATAAAGGAGATGACATCATGAGATGGTAATTGGTGATATGAAGAGGAGACCTTGAAACGATATTATTTCCAACCGGTTATATTTTCGCGAAAGCGAAGAAATAGTCACCCTTCGAATTGAATTTAATGGCGGTCGCATTTCTCGAAAACCTTACCTTATTTATCTTAATATTCTCTTAAAAATGTATATTTTAGACCCTGGACTAAAAACTGACTAAACCTATGGGACTCATATCATTTCTTGGATTTACATTATTAGTAGCAGGCTATGCCTGGTGGAAAACCCGCGGCACAGATGAAAAAAGTGCAGACGGTTACTATTTGGGAGGGAGAAGTCTAGGAGCATTAACCATAGCAGGGTCACTCTTACTCACCAACTTATCTGCAGAGCAGATAGTGGGCCTGAACGGACAAGCATTTTCTGAGGGAATCTTAGTAATGGCCTGGGAAACACTTGCTGCCATAGCGATGGTGATCACAGCCGTGTATTTCTTGCCTAAATATATGCACAAGGGGATTACAACCATCCCAGAATTTATAGAAGAGCGTTTTGACGAAAATACAAAAGCGTTACTTTCCATTTTGTTCCTTATCGCTTTTGGGATCGTATTACTTCCTACGATACTCTATTCAGGTTCATTAGCATTTAGCACGATGTTTGACCTTCCTGCGATGCTGGATATGTCTGAGACAAATGTGATCTGGATCTGTGTATGGACCATTGGGGTGATCGGGATTATATATGCCATTTTTGGTGGGCTTAAAGCCGTTGCAGTTTCTGACCTTGTAAACGCTATAGGATTACTTATAGGGGGATTATTGATCCCTTATTTTGGACTAAAACTCATAGGTGATGGTAGTATGAGCGATGGACTTTCTGAGCTCTGGACAGAGAATCAGGATAAGTTTGATATTACTGGTGATGTGACTTCCTCTATCCCTGTGGGAACCATCTTTACAGGTATGATGATTGCTCAGATGTATTACTGGGGAACAAATCAGGCTATCTTGCAGCGTGTTTTTGGTGCAAAAAGTTTGAAAGAAGGACAGAAAGGGATGCTACTGGCTGCCTTTGTAAAATTCTTGATTCCTATAATTGTTGTCTTACCGGGAATTATAGCTTGGCATATTTTTGAAGGAAACCTTGACTCTGCAGATAAGGCTTATCCAGAACTTGTGAGAGAAGTACTGCCTCCAGCACTCGTAGGCTTCTTTGCAGCGGTGCTTTTTGGTGCAGTACTAAGTTCGTTTAATAGTTTGTTAAATAGTAGTGCTACGCTGTTTGGATTTGACCTTTATAAAAAATTCTTCAACCGTGAAGCTTCTGAACACAAAGCGGTTAGAGCCGGAAAATTCTTTGGACTGGGACTAGCCATAGTTTCTATGACTATAGCTCCTTTTATAGCAAATGCTCCAGCAGGATTGTTTGATTACATCCAGCAAGCGCTGGGAAGCTTAAGTGTGCCTATTCTTGCAGTAGTATTAGTAGGTATCGTTACCAAAAGAGTTCCCGCTATAGGAGCAAAAATTGTTCTCGTTGCTGGTGTGATTATGTATGTAGCCACCATATTCTTGAGGCCAGGCTATCAAGAATCTGCTCTTGCAGATGCTGCCGCAGCAGGTATTACCGATGCTGCAGCGCTTGCCGTGATAAAAGCAGAGGCGTTCCCTCATTTCTTACACGTAATGGGTATTCTCTTTGTAGTAAATATCATAATAATGCTGATCGTAGGAGCCATTAAACCAAAAACCGATTTATATATCCCTACTCAGACAAAAGCTATAGACACGACGCCTTGGAAATATGCATATATCATAGGAGGTCTTATCGTTTTACTGGTTTTGAGTACCTATCTGATATTTTAAATAGGTCTTACGCTTTCGCGAAAGCGTAAATTGAAATACTAAAATAATCCCTTTCTAAAAGGATGAACCATTGGGAGCGGAATTGATTTTCCGCTCTTTTAATAAATAAGTCGTAGGAGGATGAGAGTTCCGGCTATGCGTAAACGTTATGAAAATATTAGTCACTGGAGGATTGGGATTTATAGGGTCACATACCGTAGTTGAACTACAGCATATAGGACACGAAGTGATCGTTATAGACAACTGTTCTAATTCTTCTAAAGAGGTACTAAAAGGAATAGAAAGTATTACTGGAATTGCACCGGCCTTTGAAGAATTTGATTTACGGGAGAAATCAAAGGTTCAGGATTTCTTTAGACGTCATCAAGACATTGCTGGGGTTATACATTTTGCGGCTTCCAAAGCGGTAGGTGAAAGTGTCCAAAATCCGCTTTTGTATTATGAGAATAACTTAGGAACCCTTGTTTATATTCTTCAAGAATTACAGAAAAAGGATACTTCAAATTTTATATTTAGTTCCTCCTGTACCGTTTATGGTCAGGCTGATGAGCTACCCATAACCGAAGATGCCCCCATTAAACCTGCCCAGTCTCCTTACGGAAATACAAAACAGATAGGGGAAGAAATAATTAGGGATACCTGTAAGGTTTCCGCGTCCCTTAAAGCGATTGCATTGCGCTATTTTAATCCTATAGGCTCTCACCCAAGTGTAGCCATAGGTGAGCTTCCCTTAGGGGTACCTCAAAATCTTGTACCCTTTATCACGCAAACGGGGATAGGCATCAGAGAGCAGCTCTCCGTTTATGGAGACACCTATCCTACTCCAGACGGTACAGCCATACGGGACTACATACACGTAGTAGATCTGGCAAAAGCCCACGTAGTTGCATTAGAACGTCTTTTAAAGGGAACTAATAAGAAAAACTACGAAGTATTTAATGTAGGCACGGGAACCGGAAGCTCGGTACTAGACGTTATAAAATCATTTGAAAAAGTATCGCACCAAAAGCTCAACTACAAAATCGTAGATAAGCGTGAAGGCGATGTTACTGCTGCCTATGCTGATACTACAAAAGCCAACATAGATTTGGGCTGGAAATCTCAAAGCACTTTAGACGAAGCTCTTGAGTCTGCCTGGAAATGGGAGCAGAAGGTGAGGTCTTAGATTCTCTAGTTGACTTAAATTTTCTACTATCTATTACGAATAGCCTTGTCATATCTTTTATAGCAGATCATACAGTCTTGTATCTAATCTTTTCAACTAGAAATACTTGAGCGAGCTCAGATAGACCTAAATCCGACCTGGGATTATCTGCGATGATCCCTCAAAGCTCCGCTTTGGAATTAGAAGGCGCTAAAAAAATTGAATGAATTCAGATAGTTTTTTGGAGTATTTCAAATTTTCTTTCGTTGACTCAACTGGATAAAGCTTGAGCTTTTTGAAACAAGATATTGACGTGATAATCTTTAAATCAAGTAATTTTCAATAGGAGTCTTAGTGCCTGATTTGATCTTCCGCAATCTCTTTTCGAAATTTCACTCCCCTCCTTCCCCATAGTGAGGCTGCTTACTTAAAAAATCAACCAATGTCCTACACGTTTCGTAAGAAATTTCAAGAAAGAAGAAGGAATAAATTATTTATGCTATTCCGCTGTGCTTTTTGTTATTCAATAGATAAAATGGAGAAATAAACGCTGCTTGAAACCATGTATATAGTAAGTCATTAATATTTAATAGTACTACTATTAAATATTAGTTAAATACTTTTAAAAGTAATACTATTACAGGTATTTTTGACTTATAATTAATCAGTAATCCTTAATCTAATGAAAAAAACAGCATTACAAATCGTCGCCATTTCAGCAGTAGTATTTATGACGTCTTGTCAAGAAACGAAAAAGTCTGAGCCTATGGCTCAAGAAACTCAACAGGAACTCGTCGAAGAAAACGTAGTAGAAAGTATCCTTACTGCCGAAGACCAAGCAGGAATGACACCAGGCGAAATCGTAGGAAGACTGAAAAAAGGAAACGAAAACTTTATGAATAATAACCTCACTCAGCGAGACCACTCTGCACAGCGTAGAAAAGCGATGATAGGTCAATACCCAAAGGCTATCGTCTTATCTTGTGTGGACAGTCGTGTACCAGTAGAAGATGTTTTTGACTTAGGTATTGGTGATATTTTTGTAGCTCGTGTTGCTGGAAATATTGAGAATGCAGACATCGTAGGTTCTATGGAATTTGCCACAGCTGTTGCTGGCTCTAAGGTTGTTATCGTAATGGGTCATACTGCCTGCGGTGCTGTAAAATCAACCATTGATAAAGTGGATGCAAAATCATTAGGGATGAACTCACTTGCAGATTTATTAGATGAAATTGAGCCCGCTATAAAAGAGACAGAATTTGAAGGCGATAGAACGACTAAAAATGTGGAGTATACAGACCTTGTCATCACTAAAAACGCCATGCGAACTGTAAAAAATATTAGAGAGCAATCACCTACTATGGCAAAGATGGAAGATGAAGGGAAGATAATGATTGTTTCTGCTGTATATGATATGGAGACAGGAAAAGTGACTTTCAATAAAGATTAAATAATTAGAACCTATCAAAAGCTAAATCCCTACAGCTCTGGTTGTAGGGATTTTTTAAACTACAATTTAAATCAATAAAGAGAACTTCATAATATCCTAATACTATGGAATTATATTATACCAAAATCATAGAATCGACAGTTGTAATAAGCATTTTTATTATTATTAGAATTATCACAAATCAACTCATTAAAAAAACGATTTTAGATAAAGCCGTTCAAAAATCACGAACGCTACTTGTTAGACGAGCTATTAATCTCATTTTATTCTTGGTATGTCTGGTATTACTAATGGTTATTTGGGGCGTGAAGCAGTCTGAATTGGCGGTTTTTGTAGGTTCCATTTTAACCATCGTAGGTGTTGCATTCTTTGCGCAATGGTCGCTCTTATCAAACATCACATCAAGCATTATTCTATTTTTTGGCCATTCTGTAAAAATTGGAGATTCCATTTCTATTATGGAAACAAAGGATTATGAAATACGTGGTGAAGTTCTGAACATTGGTCTCTTTTTTACGAATATAAAATTGATTGATAGTGATGATGAAATAACGCTACCCAATAATATCTTCATCATTAAAACCATACGGAAAATAAATTCTCTTGTGGATACAATACCAGAGAAAGTAGAGACTAATCTTGAATAATGAAATTATGATAATCATGGATTTTCAGTAGAAATTGCGACGGACCTAGAAAAAGAAAGCCATCAAGAGAGAGTATCCAAATTACAAACGTCTTTGAAAGACATTGTAGAAAAGGTGCTTTTTGCACTTTAGTGAGAGGGAGATAATCCCAAGTAATCGGCACAACTCCAGTAACTCTAAAAACACATAACAGATGATTTTACTTCCATTAGATTTTCCAGAAATCGACGCTGTCAAAATAGGTCAAATTGAAACAGAGATACGTGCTATCTATAGGCTCATTACCTTTAGCCGAAAGCATCTTGCAGATGATTTACTAGATAGCTTTTTGTCCAGTACCCAAAACCTAAAGGAATTGCTAAGTATTAAAAATGCTCAGATGGAAGCGCAAGATGAAGAAGAAGCAAAGCGTTATGTGGTAAGTCTTAATGAAGCCCTCAGTTTTGTGACGAGTGAAATCAATGCCAACAGAACTTTTTCCAGTCAGTTACAACTCTTTCAATTATTTAGGCTTACATCGCCAGAGTCTCATAAAGAACATCCCAACAGATTCAGAAACACCATGGTTCAGATAGGAGGTTATTTATGCCCAGAACCCAGAATGTTAGCAGGTCTGGTACAAGAACTGTTTCATAGATTTCAGCAGATTGAAAATCCAGTATTAAGGGCAATCTACTTCCACCACGAGCTCATACGCATCCATCCCTTTGCAGACGGAAATGGACGAACCACCAGAATTGCAAAAAACTGGATGTTAATGTATGACCTCTATCCGCCTATATTTATAAAGGATGATGAAGAAAAAAGGGAATACATACAAACCTTAAGTGCTAGTTTTGCTCAGTTAGAAAGAAAGCCATTTGAATGGAATGAACATACCGTTAATTTCTTCAAACAAGAAATTCATAGGATTTATCGCAATACAAATATGATGTATAATACGATACACACAATCGGACATTCAGGAAATCTTACATAGACATCAGGATAATGTATGCGCTTTCGCGAAAGCGTTCTACCTAAAATAAAACTAGTTTGTCAAGTTCAAAACCCATTGTAGATAAAACTTCAAAGCGATTATTTGTCAATTCATTATTGTTTAGAAATATGTCCAATTTCTCGGATGCTCTTGTGTTTCTAACTTCGGCTCTTAGGTAGGCATTGTCTAGTGGGCGATATTCTGTGCCTAAGGTAAATCCTGTCAATTCTATTCCTGCCTCTTCACCGCTTGTATTGATAACCGTACCACTTATAAAACCGTTTTTATCGGTAAATATTTCGGCACGTCCTGTGATGCTCAACTTTGGGTTGAACTGGTACCGACCCGTAATCAAACCACCATACATTGAGGCAGTTCTACTAGTGTTTTCCAAAGCACTATTCGTTTGAGTACCGTAGTCAAAACCTACGATAAGGAATATCTTCTCATTCCAATGGTGATTTAAATAGATATTCTGGTATAATCGATTTTGTTCCCTATCAAAGCCATCTTCACTTTCACGTCCATAGAGATTTGTGTAAGTGATTGAGGTGTTTTGAGTAATATTATAATTGATTAACGCACCCACAGATTTTGCATCATTATTATCGACAAAATTATTATAACCATTGAGCGCCCATACTTCATAATACCAATCCTCAGCTGTATTATAACTCAACCTTGCACCTGCCTGATAAAAAGGTTCATTAAAAGTGAGGTAAGCCGTATGGCTCAATAGGTTGTTTTTAGGTAAAAAACTTTCAGTACCTATATGCGTGGCAAAAAATCCAGCATCCAACCATAAACCATCGCATAATTTTACCCCAAAATTTGCCTCTTGTATGGCATTGAAATCGCTAGACCAAGTTGCTTGAGGTATATCACCATAGTGCAAAACTATATTGCCACGTACTTTTTCATGTTCATATTTTAAACCCAGTTGGGCCACGTTGATACCAAAGCTATTATCTCTGGCGCCAGCGGTTATAAAAGGTTGAAAATCCTCTTGTCCTATGTCGTTGTCATATCCCGCAAAATAAGTATCTATATAAGTGGATAAAGTAAGTTGATGCTTAGTTTCTTGAGAATACAGCGACAACCAAGCAAGCAAACCAAGACTTACTAACAGAAATTTAGAGTTCATCATTTGTAGCAAAAAGTTCTACTCCTTAAAAGTAACTACATTAATTGCAATCTTACATATATTTTGACATTAATAGTCTAAAAAAAATTCACAAGAACTGAAATAGTAATACGCATATAATTGCGATTTAACCTATTAATTTTCAGAATTTTCCATATAATAAATGAAAAACAGAGCTTCGCAAAAGTTCAGTTTTTTAACTGTATTTTTAGGATAGGAAATATAAATATACCATTATGAAAACAATAGCCATATTGCTGCTTTCCATATTAATTTTTAGCTGTGATAAAAAAAATCCTAATCGATTGACCGAAAAGGTTGTGGAATCACAAACGTTAAATCTTGTTGATAGAGGGATTATAGACAGTAGCCTTTCTATACGCAAAACATATATACCCATATACTCTGACATCTATCAAAAAAGCCGATCAGATCGCACGTTGCTGACCGCAACATTAAGTATCCGTAACACAAGTGAGAAAGATTCTCTTTTTTTGAAAAGAGTAGATTATTTTAATACGAAAGGTAGTCTAGTTCGTAGCTATCTGACAGATAACATCTATTTAAACCCTTTGGAAACTATAGATTATGTTATTGAAGAACAAGATACCTTAGGTGGTTCTGGTGCTAATTTTATGGTAGAATGGTATGGTAAAGAACATCTCACTCCAGTCATTCAAGCAGTAATGATCGGCGGACTTGCGAGTAGGGTTTTCTCTTTTACTACAGAAGGAAGTCTTGTTAATGAGTAAGATTTCAATGTCATTTCAATTTACGCTTTCGCGAAAGCTTAGACAGCAATATCGTCTTCTATGATTTCTTGTTCCTCATCGGATGTTGTCTTTGACCAAATAGCCAAACCAAACGTAAGAACACCTAGTCGACCGATAAACATAAGACCTATCAAGGTAATTTTCCCAATAATTGATAAATTACCAGTAATACCCATACTTATGCCTACAGTTCCTAAGGCAGATGCCACTTCAAAAATAATTTTATCCAAACTAAAAGATTCGGAAAATGTAAGTATGAATACACCCAGGAAGATTAAAGAGGTATAGAATATAAACGATGATGTTGCGATATAGAGACGCTCAAACGGTATGGTACGCCCAAAAAAAGTAATATGCTTACTACCGCGCAATCTACTTTTCATAATAGCAAGTACCGCTGTAAGGGTGGTTATTTTCATACCACCAGCGGTACCAGAAGGTGATGCACCGACATACATTAGAAAAACTGTAGCCACGAGCATAGGCATTGCAAAGGTTCCAAAATCTACGGTATTAAAACCTACTGTGGTCATTGCCGTCATCGATTGAAAGAACGCAGCATAAAACCTAGAAGGTCCTTCCAATGCGGTGATGGTGGGTTCATAAAAGTAAAAGAATCCAAAACCAAAACTTAACAATACAAGAAAACCAAGCAAGACAATTTTAGTCGTAAAACTTATTTGATGCGCTCTGTTTTTAAACCACAGCGCAAAATCTGTCACTACAATAAAACCTAATGAGCCACCTATGGCCAGGAAAGAAATGATAAACGTAATAAAACCATTCCCTACATAGTCCGTAAAACCAGAGTTGAAGAGACTGAAACCAGCGGTACAGAACGCACTCACACTATGAAAAACCGCATTCCACAGTGCTTCGCCAGTCGCCATTCCCTCCGTTTTAAATGCGATAAAAAAAAGAACTGTACCTAAGAACTCCATTATTGCCGTAAAGAGAATAACAGATTTAAGAAAATCCTTGATTTGTATGGTAACGGGTAACGTAAATTCAGAATTTAGGATGGATTTATGCCATCTTGTTATTTTCCGTGTGGTAGATAGCAGCATAAAAGTGGTAAATGTCAGATACCCTATTCCACCCAGTTGAAACAAGAGCATAACAATAAACTGACCCCCAAAATTATAGGTATCAAAAACACTCACCGTCACTAATCCTGTGGTCGATACCGCTGAAGTTGCAATAAAAAAATGGTCTAATATCGGTGCTGCCGTTTTCTGAAAGATAGGCAAACATAGTAAAATGGAGCCTACCACAACGTAGGTCAGAAAACCATAAAACAGGTTTTGTTGAGGTGTTTTTCCAAGCTTGTACTTTTGGTAACGGCGGCTGAGTTTTTTGTAAAGCTGAATCATAAAAAAGTATAAAGTGTAAAATTAATGAAATAGGGATACGGTTAAACAATAAAAAATATCGGTAGTCGAAAATCCTCCAATCCAAATTAAACAAAGATTTTGAACATCTAAATCTTCAACATATGCCAGATTTTATTTTATAGGGATTATTGAATTCCGTCTTTTTCTACAGAATATAAATGACTAGGGAATTTGGTATTGCTGAATACAAAATGAATAGATATCAAAATAATCCCTCAAAGCTCCGCTTTGAAAAACCAAATGCCCCACTTACAAATTCAAGCGAGCTTGGCACTATCTGCGATGCGATGATCCTCAAAGCTCGGCTTTGAAAGTAGAAGAAGCTAAAGAAACTTGAGCAAGCTTAGGTAGACCTGAATCCGACTTTGGATTATCTCGATGCCATACGATGCGATGATCCCTCAAAGCTCCGCTTTGAAAAACCAAATGCCCCACTTACAAATTCAAGCGAGCTTGGCACTATCTGCGATGCGATGATCCTCAAAGCTCGGCTTTGAAAGTAGAAGAAGCTAAAGAAACTTGAGCAAGCTTAGGTAGACCTGAATCCGACTTTGGATTATCTCGATGCCCTACGATGCGATGATCCCTCAAAGCTCCGCTTTGAAAAACCAAATGCCCCACTTACAAATTCAAGCGAGCTTGGGGATTATCTGCGCTATGCTCCGATGATCCCTCAAAGCTCCGCTTTGAAAAACCAAATGCCCCACTTACAAATTCAAGCGAGCTTGGGGATTATCTGCGCTATGCTCCGATGACCCCTCAAAGCTCCGCTTTGAAAAACCAAATGCCCCACTTACAAATTCAAGCGAGCTTGGGGATTATCTGCGCTATGCTCCGATGATCCCTCAAAGCTCCGCTTTGAAAAACCAAATGCCCCACTTACAAATTCAAGCGAGCTTGATTTGACGTGAAGCATTTGGTTTTATTCGTGACCTCGAAGGGACAGAGTTCAAACTTTTTGAATGAAGATATTAACTTAATTATCTCAAAATCAATAATTATGAATAATTCAGATCTTAATGATTTAATCCCACTTCATTTTTTGCAACCTAACGGCATTTAAAATAGCGAGCAATGCTACACCCACATCGGCAAATACAGCTTCCCACATTGTGGCAAGACCACCAGCTCCTAATATTAAAACTATAATTTTTACTCCAAAAGCCAGAACAATATTCTGCCAAACAATACTTCTTGTGGAACGTCCTATTTTTATAGCTCGTGCAATTTTTGATGGGTTGGTCATTTTGAATAATGACATCTGCGGTTTCAATAGCAACATCACTTCCAAGGCCTCCCATTGCAATTCCTACATCACTTGCTGCTAGTACTGGTGCATCGTTAATTCCATCTCCTATAAAAGCAACCTTAGTACCTGGTTGTGCTTTAAGTTTTTCTACTTCGTTGAGTTTGTCTTCTGGTAGTATTCCTCCTTTTGCCCAGTCGATGCCTAATTCTTTGGCTACTTGCTTGAGTAATGGAATCTTTATCTCCAGACAGCATAATAATTTTAGCAATACCTGATGCACGTATTTCTTTAATGGCTTGATGAGCATCGTCTTTCAACTCATCTGCGATGGTTACATAACCAGCAAATTTACCATCTATTCCGACCATCACTATAGATTCAACAATGCTATCGGTTTCTGATGGAACTTCTATCTGTTTGAAGTCATCAAAGCTTTGTTCCCTACCAGCACGGTTTTTCCATTTACGCGTTCCTTTTAATCCTTTACCTGCGATTTCAGATACTTCAGTTGCATCATAGTCGGCACCTTCGGCTTTATATTCCATTATGGCTTTAGCAATGGGATGTGTAGATTGCTCTTCCATTGCCATTAAGTATTTCATAAAGTCCGCTTTCGCGAAAGCGGAATCACTTATAACTTCCTTTATTTTGAACACACCTTTTGTTACCGTTCCAGTTTTATCCATCACAACGGTATTAACTTGGGTCATTGCATCAAGAAAAGAAGCTCCCTTGAATAAAATTCCATTACGAGATGCTGCTCCCAATCCACCAAAATACCCAAGCGGGATAGAGATGACCAAGCGCACAAGGACAAGAGATTACAAGGAATATCAATGCACGATATAACCAATCTCTAAAAACGTAATCATTAACAAAGAAATAAGGAAGCAACGTAAGACCGATTGCTAGAAAGACAACAATAGGCGTATAAACACGCGCAAATTTCCTAATAAATAATTCAGTTTTAGATTTACGAGCTGTGGCATTCTGTACCATATCTAGAATACGCGCAATAGAACTGTCCTTAAACTCCTTTGTCGCTTCTACCTCAATAACTCCATCAAGATTGATACTTCCTGCAAATACAGATGCTCCTTTCTGGACGGTATCTGGTTTACTTTCTCCGGTAAGAGCAGCGGTATTGAAAGAACCTTTATCTGAAAGTAATATTCCATCAAGAGGCACTTTTTCTCCTACGCGTACTTGAATTTTTTCGCCTATTTCTACAGTCTCAGGATTCACAGAAATAAAATCACCATTACGATAAACCAAAGCCTCATTAGGTCGTACATCAAGTAGTGCCTTGATATTTCCCTTTGCTCGATTCACCGCGGCTTGTTGAAACAGTTCACCCACAGCATAAAATAACATCACAGCTACACCTTCTGGATATTCGCCTATCGCGAATGCACCCAAAGTCGCAATGGACATTAAGAAGAATTCTGTAAAGAAATCTCCATTCTTAATACTGTTCCAGCCTTCTTTAATGACTGGAAAGCCAACAGGAATATACGCCACTGTATACCATACAATTCTCACCCATCCTTTGAAAAATGGTAAGGCGTCAAAATAATCAACTGCAATACCTATCATAAGCATTACAAAGCTGAAAATTGCAGGTACATACGTCTTGAATTTTGAAACACTTTCTGGACTGCTGTGATTGTGTCCATCATCGTGACTGTGCTCACCAGAATGTTTCTGCGCGTCTATGTCTCTTAAGTTCACTTTTTTCTTTTTCATATTATAGTTTGATCCAATTTTTTGCTGCTTCTTTGTTCTTCAATTCAAAAAACTTCACTTCTGAACTGGTAAAGAAATCGGTGGCTTTGGCCGCCCATTCCTGCCATTTTTTATTGCCTACAAATGCCATTTTACCGTAATCGTCAATATGGGCAGCATCTGTTTTAATATCTTCCCCAAAATCCTTTTAATGTATAACCATTGAAGTCGTCCATTTCAAAATAGAAATCTACTTTCTCATTTAATTTGATAATGTCGTGGATGCTTTGATGAACTTTTTCAACATCTTCCTTTGAGATCTTCCCGCTGAGTTTTGCTGAAATTAAATTTTCTTTATTTGAATTTAATATTTGAATCATT
>CAWHTM010000010.1:0-60519 GCA_963832255.1 uncultured Flavobacteriaceae bacterium | reverse complement strand
TCTGGACGAGACTCGAACTCGCGACCTTCGCCGTGACAGGGCGACATTCTAACCAACTGAACTACCAGACCGTTCCCTTATGTTATAGACTTGGAGGTTGTCTTATGTTTTCAATATATCAACTCTAGAAAACTAGAGAAACAACTCGCGTTGCTTTGTTGCGGGTGCAAATATACACGCCTTTTTTAATTGCGCAAACAAAAAAATAAACTTTTTACACAAATTTTTGGCGCTCCACTAAAAACGAAGTGAGTATGGGCGTAAATCCTTTCTCAATCACAGCCGGCACATACTTTATGCGGTATTGCGCACATCTTAACTGCAAATTACTAAAGTACGTTTTAATCGCGCTTGTATAAATATCACGTATATTATCTGCGTAAAGATTAATAGCCTCGCCACTTTCTACATCTACAAACTTACGTGGGGTATTGCTGAACTCAAAACTGTACTCTTTCTCTTTACTGTAGGTGTGAAAAAGCACCACTTCGTGCTTATTATACTTAAGATGTTGTAAGGCTTCAAAAAGTTGTTCCTGTTGCACATCATCTTGCAGCATATCCGAAAATAGGAACACCAGTGATCTTCGTTTTAGCTTTTCTGCGATAAGGTGTAAATGTTTGTAAGTATCTGTTTTCTTTGAAGTTTTTGCAGAAGTGGAATCAAGCATCCCATTTAGTTGATCCAGTAACATATGGTGATGTCTGTCGCTTCCTTTCTCACCCGTGTAAAACTCATAATCGTCACTATAAATGCTCATTCCCACAGCGTCCCGCTGTTTTTTCATAAGATTCATAATAGCTGCGCTCGCTAGCGCAGAAAAGCCGATTTTATTAAGGTCTGTCGCACTATGATCCTTCACTTCTGGATAGTGCATCGAGCTACTATTATCTATAATGAGATGACAGCGTAGGTTTGTTTCCTCCTCATACCGCTTTGTGTATAACCGATCTGTTTTGGCATACAATTTCCAATCAATGTGCTTTGTGCTTTCTCCAGGATTATAAATTTTATGTTCTGCAAACTCGGCTGAAAATCCGTGAAATGGACTTTTGTGCATTCCAGAGATAAAGCCCTCCACCACTTGACGTGCGAGTAACTCTAAGTTACCAAAGCCTGAAGTTTTATTGAGTTCTGATTTAATGTCCATAAACGTAGAACGAGTCGTTATTTAAGCACCAAGAGAATCATATAAGGAATATAAAATTGTCTAAACGATAACCATAAAGCCAGTCCATTTTAAAAATCCTATAAATAGGGCGGTAGAAATACCACCTATGAGCAAGAGCCAGTTCCAATGATAAAACATAATAACATAACGCTGCCTTTTACTAACCTCTTTGGCATAGCTTTTTACAGATGCTCTGTGTAATGCAACAACTACACTTATAAAAAATAAGATTACCAAGATAAAAATGTAGTTCATAGTTCTTTGTATTAAGAATTTGCTATCAGAAAAATCTGCCTATTTGGTTTGAAGACTACCCCTCAAAAACGCCGTCTACAATCCCGTAGTCTATAGACTCCTCTGCACCCATCCAGTGGTCGCGCTGAAAGTCTTTCATCACTTTATCAAAATCCTGCCCACAGTTATCTGCAAGTATTTTTGCACTGAGCTCTTTTGTTTTTACAATTTCTTGAGCTGTAATTTCTATATCAGAGGCTTGTCCACGTGCGCCACCAGAAGGCTGGTGTATCATTACCCGTGCGTGCGGTTGTATAAAACGTCTTCCTTTTTCTCCTACAGAGAGAAGGATAGAGCCCATACTTGCTGCAAGACCTGTACAGATCGTAGAAACCGGACTTTTAATTGATTTTATGGTGTCGTACATAGAGAACCCTGCGGTCACATACCCTCCTGGGCTATTGATAAAAAGCTGTATCTCATCGTGTCCTTGCGCATCCAGATATAATAAACGATCTACTACGTGCTTTGCACTTTTATCATCTACCGTTCCCCAGAGAAAGATCTTACGATCGCTCAAGAGTTGGCTATCTATTGCATCCTGTACTTTAGTTGTTTTCTTTTCCATAAATATAACCGCGGTAGCGGCCTTGTCATTTCCGCAAAAGCGGAAATCCCTTAAGTGTTAAAAATTCTCATTTAAAAGATGTTGAGTGAAGCTTTCAAATTTTGGCGAAAGCCAACTCTCTGCACCTAAACAATAAAAATACAAAAAGGCTCAGCATTACACCAAACCTTTTAGATATTCTTATAAGACCTGACTTTCTATAATAAACCGTCTATTGCCTCTGTGTATGTCGCTTTTGGAGCAACGCCCACTTGACGTCCTACGACCTCACCGTTCTTAAACATAAGAACCGTTGGGATGTTGCGCACACCGTATTTTGCAGCAAATTCTTGGTTTGCATCTACATCTACTTTACCTACTACGGCTTTGCCCTCGTACTCACCTGCAATTTCTTCGATTACGGGTCCTACCATACGACAAGGTCCGCACCAAGCAGCCCAAAAGTCTACTAATACTGGCTTATCGCTCTTTAATACGTGTTCTTCAAATGTTGCATCTGTGATTTCTAATGCCATAACTATATATTTTTAAGAAGTTATTTTTCTGTGTATACTGCAAACTTAGTCAATTATCACTCCAAACCTTACAAAGCTCATATCAGTATAAACTATAGCGCCATTGTGGCATATTATACAACGCTCGATCAGGTATTTCCCTTTTATTATTTGGGCGTGACCATGTCTCTTCGCTACGCTCAGGACTTAGGTCGGGCTTTCGCTCCTACTCCTCGCAGCTCTGGAGGCTTCGATACACCACGCCTACGTCGCGGCACTCAACCACCCGTGCTGCTGTGGGGTAACCGCTCTATCCCTCACGCAAAACACATTCATCATCAGTGAAGTAATTATTTTAATTTTATATTAGAAAAAGCTACTTCTATCTCCTATTACCCAACACCTGCAACGCAAAATAAAGCAGCGTAGCCAGCGAACCAATTGCTGCGACCACATACGTTCTAGCCGCCCACTTAAGCGCATCTTTTGCTCCTGCGTGCTCTTGTGGTGTCACCATATTTTCTGCTTCTAACCACGCCAGGGCACGGTTACTGGCATCGTATTCTACCGGCAAGGTAATAAATGAAAAGAGCGTTTGCATTGCATACATAATCAAACCTATGATCGCAATGGTTCCACCTAGCGCTGTAGTTGCCATAAGCATTAAACCACCTATGATCACCCATTGTGACATCTTTGAAGAGATGCTTACGACTGGCACAAGTTTAGAACGCATCGTGAGCCAGCTATACGCTCTCGCGTGTTGTACCGCGTGACCGCACTCGTGAGCTGCCACCGCCGCTGCTGCCGCATTACGCTGGGTATAGACTACTTCACTCAAGTTTACGGTCTTGTCCCTTGGGTTGTAATGGTCCGTAAGTTTGCCAGGTGTGGAGATGACCCGCACATCTGTTATACCATTATCCGCCAGCATTTTTTCGGCGATTTCGGCGCCAGACATTCCGTTTTGTAAACGCAAATCTGAGTAGTGCTTGAATTTGCTCTGCAATTTCTTGCTCACTAGCATACTTATAATCCCGATGGCTCCCACAATAATGTAATAGCCCATATATCCTCCTAACATAATGTTCTGTTTTAATGAATTTAAAGTTACAAAGTAATATGCAAAGAATATGCTAAAGTTAATGTCGGCAGTTTTGTCACTACTTGCTATATTTTATTTTAAAATACAACAGTAAGAAAGCAGAAACCACTGTAACAGAGTTGGCGAGAATCATAGACAGACTTTCTTTATAAACTCCATAAATGAGCCACAACAAAATCCCTAGAAAAAACATTAAAAACATAGGCAATGACAGTCCAGAGACATCCCTGGTCTTATAGGTTTTCCATACCTGTGGCAAGAAAGATGCTGTTGTAAGGAAAGCAGCAATGAGGCCTATGATTTCTATATTATCTATTTCTGTCATTCTCCATTTCCTTATCCTTGAGAAGTGGGTAGGGTATTACCCCACAATATTCACAATCTTCCCAGGCACGATAATCACTTTCTTAGGCTCGCGCCCATTTAAGTACATCTGTGTTTTCTCGTGTGCCATCACCACTTCCTGAATCTCATCTTTAGAAAGGTCAAGGGGTAATTCTAGCGTAAACTTCATTTTCCCATTAAAAGAAATAGGATAGTTTTTAGAACTTTCTACCAAATGCTTTTCTTCAAACGTTGGAAACGTAGCTTCTGAGATACTCTCAGAATGGCCAAGTTTTTCCCAAAGCTCCTCTGCGATATGCGGCGCATAGGGAGCAATCAAGATGACGAGAGGTTCTAGAACTTCGCGCGAAGTGCATTTTTGAGCACCTAGCTCATTAGCTGCAATCATAAACGTAGATACCGACGTATTAAAAGAGAAGTTCTCAATATCCTCCTGTACCTTTTTAATGGTTTTATGGAGGGTCTTTAAACTGTCTTTGCTCGCTCCAGCCTCAGAAACATAAAACTGTGCATCTTCTTGATTTACTTGTCCTGTTTCTTCTTTTTTATCTTGAGGGATGTAGTTGTGGTAGAGTTTCCAGAATTTTTTTAAGAAACTATGTACGCCCGTAATCCCTGCCGTATTCCAAGGTTTTGCTTGCTCTAGCGGCCCTAAGAACATCTCGTACATACGGAGTGTATCTGCTCCATACTGATCACAGATTTCATCTGGATTTACGACGTTGTATTTAGACTTGGACATTTTTTCTACTTCCCTAGAAGTGATCACATTAATGTCTTTATTATTAATAATTTCATTATTACGAAATAATGCCGCGCCCTGTAATCCTTTAAGTCTTTCTCCTTCAGCTATTTCTGCGATATTAACAGAGTTAGTTTTGGGATCAACGTGTTTAACGTCAATTATTGTTTTAAAACAAACAAACCTCTTGTCCATATCAGAATAGGAGGAATTGAAAGAATCAAATAACTCCATTCTCTCCTCTAAATGTATTCTTAGTGGATTGGGAAGTAATGATATGTCCCCTCCTTGAATATTATTTTCATAAAATTCCTTGCTTACTAGGACTTGGCTTCCTCTATTATAGCTTTCGCCAGATTTCGAATCAAACAATGATAATTGTATTACAAATAGATAGGCACTCTCCCCCAAAATCATCCCTTGATTGATCATCTTTTGGAAGGGCTCATCCACCCCCACGTGACCGCGATCTTTTAAAAACTTTACCCAAAAACGAGAGTATAGTAAATGCCCCGTTCCGTGCTCGGAGCCTCCTATGTATAAATCTACATTGCCCCAATAATCCAATGCTTCTTTGCTGGCAAATACTTCATCACGCCTTGCTTTCTCCATATATCTAAAGAAGTACCAGCTACTTCCTGCCCAACCTGGCATTGTGTTGAGTTCTAATGGATATATGCCATTATCCTCGGAGTTCTCGACTGCGCTCGAACGGACAAGATCATTAGAAACAACCTTATTCTTATTAGTGTCCCACGCCCAAACATCGGCGCGGCCTAATGGTGGTTCTCCGTCTTCTGTAGGCAAGTATTTTTCTATTTCTGGAAGCTCGATGGGGAGATGTGCTGTATCAATCATTTGAGGCATTCCGTCTACATAATATACCGGAAATGGTTCTCCCCAATAGCGCTGGCGGCTAAAAACGGCATCCCGTAAACGATAATTCGTTTTGCCAGTTCCTGCTCCTATGTTCTCTAGCTCGTAAATTGCTGTTTTTACCGCTTTTTTATACGGTAATCCGTTTAAGAAATCACTGTTGGTAATAACCGTTGTGGCCTTATCTGTAAAAGCCTCTTCAGAGATATCTACACCTTCAAACACATTAGGAATGGCAATCCCAAAATGGGTTGCAAACTCATAATCCCGCTGGTCTCCACAAGGCACAGCCATCACGGCTCCCGTTCCATATCCAGCCAGCACATAATCTCCTATCCAAATAGGAATAGGTTCCTTTGTAAAAGGATGCTCTGCATACGCTCCTGTAAAGGCACCAGAAATGGTTTTTACATCTGCCATACGCTCACGTTCCGAACGTTTTGCAGTCGCTTCTATATACGCTTCAACCTCCGCTTTTTGTTCTGGCGTGGTGATCTTGTGCACCAAGTCCAATTCTGGTGCGAGCGTCATAAACGAAACTCCGAAAATAGTGTCAGGCCTTGTTGTAAAGACTTCTATAAAAGAGTTCTCGTCTGCGCCCGAACGGTCATCGCTCTTAATTTTGAACTTGACTTGAGCCCCTACAGACTTCCCTATCCAATTGCGTTGTGTTTCTTTTATGGATTCGCTCCAGTCCAGTCCTTCTAATCCAGAAAGCAGGCGCTCTGCATAAGCAGAAATACGCATACTCCATTGGGTCATTTTTTTTCTGATTACAGGATGGCCACCACGTTCTGAAACGCCATTTACAATCTCATCGTTTGCAAGTACGGTCCCCAAAGCTGGGCACCAGTTTACCTCCGTTTCGGCGAGGTAAGTGAGGCGGTATTTTAATAAAATTTCTTCTTTTTCTTTCTCAGAATAGGCCTTCCACTCTTCGGCAGTAAAGGGAGTGACGTCATCATCACAAGCCGCGTTTACTTCGGTAGTTCCCATTTTCGCGAAAGCGGAAACCAAGGTTTCTATAGCTTCTGCCTTATCAGTATCATAATTGTACCAGCTATTAAAAAGCTCCGTAAAAATCCACTGCGTCCATTTATAATACGCAGGGTCTGAAGTACGCACCTCCCGGCTCCAGTCAAATGAAAAACCGATTTTATCCAACTGCTTTCTATAGCCAGCAATTGCATTTCCTTGATTATCGACTCCACCTTCGATGTTTACTTTAGTCGTCACGGCAGGATGTTGCCCCGTCTGGATGGCATATTGCTCTGCGGGCAGTCCAAAAGAATCGTACCCTTGTGGATGCAACACATTAAAACCCTTGAGACGCTTGTAGCGCGCATATACATCACTGGCAATATATCCCAGCGGATGCCCCACGTGAAGCCCAGCCCCAGAAGGATACGGGAACATATCGAGCACATAATATTTAGGCTTTTTACTGCTGTTTGATGCGTGAAAAGTGCCTTTCTCTGCCCAGTACTTTTGCCATTTGGCTTCGATCTCGTTAAAGTGGTATTTCATAATGTGTTGTTTTTTTCGCTTGCGCGAAAATGAATCAGGACCCAAAAGAGTCCAGAATCAGGACGATTTTTAGTTTCTTTCACTCACGTAAAAGAAAGGTTTTAAGCGGGCAAATTTACAATTATTTATGCGGAATAGAGCCCTCAGTAAAGACTTGCTCAGATTGTCATTTTAGGGGTAGGAGAAATCATATAGAGAGAATCACAGCATACAATTCACTTGAGGTTGCTCGATGTTAGGGGCTTGCTCAAACCTGCGCACTGTTATGCGATTTCCCCTGTCGTCAAAATGACAACCAAAGGATGTTTTAATTAATTTCTTGCCATGTTCTCTTGCGGCAAGAGTAATTCGTAAATCAGTTCATTTACAGGGGTCGCAACTCCTAGACGCTTTCCCTCTTTTACTATGTAACCATTAAAGTTTTCGAGTTCGCTAGGTTTCCCTTCCATTATATCACGCTGTGTAGAAGCCGTGGTCTCATATTTCTGACGGTCTATCGCCTGGAACGTGGTCTTTATAGTCTCTTGAGGGAGATGAATACCCTTTGCGGCCGCAATATTAAAGATTTCTTGCGCAGTGTTAATCATTAGATTTCTGAGAAAATTACTTTCCCTTAGTATTCCAATAGGAACTCTTGTCAACCCTCCTAAGGCACTTATGGTGGTGATAAAGAGAAATTTTTGCCAGATTGCTATTTGAATGTCGTTTGGAATAGAGGCGTTTATTTTTGCTTTCGCGAAAATATCGAGCACCGCATACACACGTTTAGTTTTTGCATTGTCCTGCTCTCCAAAAAGAATGGAAGGTGGGATGTCGGGATTAGAAATCACCCCAGGACTCTCTACAAAACTGATCATCCGGCACAGACCTGCAAGCACCTGGCTTTTAGGGGCGATACGGTTAAGTATTTCTACATTGCCTGCTCCGTTCTGCAGCGGAAGGAACAACGTTTTGTCATTTGTATAGGCTACGATATCATTTATAGCCTGTTCTAATTGCCAAGATTTGACACCAAAGATTACTAAGTCAGGGATTTCTATATCAGAAAGGTTATCTGTGGCGAGATGAGGTTTTACCGTAAAATCTCCTGTCACACTTTTTACGGTAATGCCGTTTTCTTGAATCGCCTTTAGATGGGCTCCTCTGGCAATCATTGTTACTTCAAAACCGGCTTGGGCTAGTTTACCTCCAAAATAGCCTCCCACGCCTCCAGTGCCGTATATAAGTATCTTCATAGGTTAAAAATAGTGTTTTTTATAAATGCAAATGCCAGATGTAAAAGGTCAAAAATTGATTTCCACGTCTAACATTTTCGCGCAAGCGCAGAAGAAAAAATCTTGTTCATAAAAATACTATTCACAAACCATCGTTTAGCATAGGAGTAGGTGAGATTTACTATTTTTACTCAAAATTATATCCTATGTCTTCATCTTTTGAAAAATACCAAAAAAGGCGTTTGATCACTTCCTACATCTCTGTGGTGGTGAGCATTGCGCTGGTGTTATTTCTATTAGGTGTTTTAGGTCTGTTAGTGCTCAACACAAAAAAGGTTGCAGATTATTTTAAGGAAACCATCGCGGTGGGTGTGTACTTCAAGGATACAGCAAAGGAGGTCGAGATGAAGCAACTTGAGAAAACCCTCGCCCTTGCAGACTATACGAAATCTGTAAAATTTGTTTCTAAAGAAGAAGCGGCAGAGGCCCACAGTGCAGAGCTAGGAGAGAACTTTGTAGAATATCTAGGGGAGAATCCTTTACAGAACAGCATAGATCTGTATATGAATGCAGATTTTGTAAGCACAGAAAAGGTAGAAGAAATAGCAGAGGAGATTAAGTCTAAGGATTTTGTAGAGGAAGTAACCTTTGACAAACCTTTAATCTCATTACTGAACGATAATATCAAAAAAATAAGTCTTTGGGTGCTGATCATTTCTGGGGTTTTTACATTAATCGCTGTGCTGTTGATTAACAGTTCTATACGTCTCTCTGTGTATGCAAAACGTTTTACTATCAAAACGATGCAAATGGTGGGCGCAACAAAAAGGTTTATACGCCGTCCGTTTGTTTGGAAGAGTGTCAAGCTGGGAATTGTGGGAGCTCTAATGGCCTTGGCTGGAATGGCGGCTGTTCTCTACTATGCAGATAAAACGTTTCCTCAACTTACCATTTTAGATGAACCTATATTGCTAGGAGCTCTTTTTCTTGGAGTATTTGTGTTAGGAATATTGATAACTTGGTTCAGTACGTTTCTAGCGACGCAGCGTTTCTTAAATTTGCGCACGGACGAGTTGTATTATTAAGACATCATTTTAACATGGGAGAACAGAAAAGAAAAGAAAAAACGACCACGACAGAATTTATTTTTGGGAAGAAAAATTTTATGTGGATGCTCATAGGATTGGGTGTGATTGCTTTTGGTTTTATCCTTATGTCTGGCGGTGGCAGTGACGATCCTGCTGTTTTTAACCCAGAAATATATTCTTGGAGACGAATACGTCTCGCCCCTGCGATCATTTTGATAGGTTTTGGCATTGAGGTTTATGCCATTCTTTTAAATCCTAATAAAGGCAAATAGCCTCTTGCTACATAATCTTACTCTTCTATCTTTGCGACTATGGATAATCTAGACGCTCTCATCCTTGGAGTAATACAAGGTCTTACAGAATTTTTACCAGTATCATCTAGTGGTCACCTCGAGTTAGGGAAGGCTATACTTGGAGATACGTCTGTTCCAGAAGAGAGTCTTATGTTTACGGTGGTGGTGCACTTTGCTACGGCACTTTCTACCATTGTCGTTTTTAGAAAGGATATTCTGGAGATCCTTAAGGGACTTTTTTCCTTTAAGTGGAATGAAGAAACCCAATTTTCTGCCAAGATTGTTCTGTCTATGATTCCTGCTGTTGTGGTAGGACTTTTTTTTGAAGAACAACTTGAAGCTCTTTTTGGAGGAAATATTTTACTCGTAGGCTGTATGCTCATCGTCACGGCTATCCTGCTATGGATGGCAGATAAGGCTAAGGATACCCAGAAAAAAGTATCTTTCCCTAATGCTTTTGTAATAGGCGTTTCACAGGCGATTGCAATGATTCCTGGAATTTCGAGATCAGGAGCGACTATATCTACCTCGGTTTTATTAGGAAATGATAAGAGTAAGGCTGCGAGGTTCTCTTTTCTAATGGTGATTCCGCTTATTTTCGGAAAGATTGCTAAGGATGTTTTAGGCGGTGAGCTTACCGCTCAAACTGGTAATACCTCTGCCCTGGTCATAGGTTTTCTAGGTGCGTTCATTGCAGGATTAATCGCGTGTACGTGGATGATCAAACTCGTAAAGCAGAGCAAACTGAGCTGGTTTGCAATGTACTGCCTCATCGTTGGTATAACTGCTATAGGATTCTCGCTGTATAATTAAAATGATGAAAAAAATAAGCGAGTTATCGGCACAGGATTTTCTAGACGGACAAGTACTCATTTTTGACAAACCTCTGGAGTGGACGTCTTTCCAGCTCGTTAATAAAGTGAGGTGGCTCATACGTAAGAACCGCAATATTAAAAAAATCAAAGTAGGTCACGCAGGTACTTTAGATCCGCTAGCTACTGGGCTTATGATTATTTGTACCGGTAAGTTTACGAAGCGCATTAGTGAGTTTATGGGCCAACCCAAGGAATATACGGGCACATTTATGCTGGGCGCAACCACGCCATCGTATGATCTAGAGACAGCAGTAGATAAGAGCTATCCTACGGAGCATATTACTGATGAGGCCATTTACGCTTTCGCGAAAGCGAACACGGGCACTATATGGCAACGCCCACCAGTTTATAGCGCCCTTAAAAAGGATGGTAAACGTCTGTATGAGTTTGCTAGAGCAGGGGAGGAGGTAGAAATACCACTACGTGAGACCGTGATCCATAGTTTTGGAATCACGAGGATAGCGCTTCCGGAAGTGGATTTTAAGGTAAACTGCTCTAAAGGGACGTACATACGTTCGCTAGCATCAGACTTTGGTCTAGGTTTAGACAGTGGGGCACACCTTACTGCTCTGAGAAGAACCAAGACAGGTGATTATGACGTACATAACGCAATAACGATAGAAGATTTTACGGAGCAAATCAATACTCAGGGAGAAGACAATCCATCACTGTAAGCTAGAGATTTGTGTAGAGCGTTATTGAGAAGCTATATTACCTTAAGTTTTAGGTATTTTTACAATTATGAAAATTTCACACTCAGATAAAGCATTGCTTATCACCATCACTGGTGCAAGTTTTCTAATTCTTATATTCTTCTTTCTTGGCGTAAAGCCTTATCACAATGAAAATCCAGAAGAGTTTATTGAGATTCCCGTGATTACAGAAGAGGAGCTGCTAGAAGAACAAGAGGAAGAATCAGAGACGGAGCCAGCTCCTAGGGCACAAACTAATATCGCTTATAACGCGAGCCGACTTAGAAATGAGGCGAGACAATTTGACAATGATGATGCTATACGCAAGGCTATAGAAGAGCAGCAGCTGGGGAGCGTAGAGGAATTAAACGAACAAAACGAAGCACTTCTCGCTGAAAAAAGAGAACAACAGGAAATCGCTCTCGCCGCAAAAAAGGAACGTCTCAAGGAAAATATAGAAGCAAGAGAGAAGGAGCGCAACGCAAGTAAAGGCAACAGAATAAGTACTGTTACTTACGACCTCTCAGGTAGGGAGGCCATAAAAATTCCTAATCCCGTTTACACCTGTGATGCAGTGGGAATCATTGTCATTGATATCACCGTAGATAGTGGTGGAAGCATCATAAAGAAAGACTACAATAAGAGAGCTTCTAGTTCGTCTAATGGGTGTTTGATAGATCAGGCACTTTACTATTTATCCCGCGCTTATTTTGATAGAGGTTCTGCTCAAGAACAAAAAGGAACCGTTACCTATAGCTTCCAAGGATAGGTTTCTGCCTTTAAAGTAGTGCTACTAAATCTTCTGCAGTGTCTTGTCCTTTATCTTTATTATACCATATCTGGAGATCTTGTTTGAACTCAGGAGTTAGTATTCCGTGCTCTTCTTTATAATCATCTACTAGTTTTGTCGCTTTTGTTGGCCGAGGTCCCCAGTCACCTAGTATTTTTTCGGTTTCAGTATCATAGACGATGAGTTTTGGTATGGAGCGACCACCATTATATAAAAAAGCATCCATAAGTGCTAGGTTTTCATCTCTGAGGACTACCCTAAGCTGTATGCTTTCATTGAGCTCTGCAAACTTGTTCATCACCGGTATCGTCTGAGAAGCGTCACCACACCAGCTTTCAGTTAGGACAAGCCAAGTCACCTTACCCTGAAATTTTTTAATTTTCTCTTGAATCCCTTCGGGTAACTTAAGGATTTTGTCCAAGCGCTTCATACGCTTGTGATTGAGCATCGTATAATTTGCCAGCGCTTCAGTAACCTCTGGTCCTGTACTACTGTTTTCTAAAGTAAGCTGTGCTACGAGCGCTCTGTAATCTTGATACGAGATTGCCTGTGATAGCGCATTTTTTATTAAATCGGTTTTTGTCATAGTGTCCATAGCGACTAGGTCGCGTGATTAAAAGCAAACTTACTATCTTGTTCTAGCGTAAAAATAAATAACTTATTATGAGCAAACACAGATGTGGCTGGTGTGTGGGTGATAACCTTTATGAGGCTTATCACGATAATGAGTGGGGTACCCCTTTACGCAATGACCGATTGCTGTTTGAATTTTTAGTATTAGAAACGTTTCAAGCTGGATTGAGCTGGATTACCATTTTACGTAAGCGCGAAAATTTTAGAGAGGCTTTTGATAATTTTGATTATAGACGCATCGCTAGCTATGATGAGAATAAGATACACGACTTGTTACAAAACGCTGGAATTATACGTAATAAACTTAAAGTGCATAGCGCGGTCACTAATGCTCAACTTTTTATAGAGATTCAAAAAGAGTTTGGATCTTTTTCTAAGTATCTATGGGATTATGTAGGGGACATACCTATTCAAAATAAGAGGGAGCATTATAAAGACTGCCCTGCAAACACACCTCTGAGCGATACCATATCTAAAGATCTTAAAAAACGCGGATTCAAATTTGTGGGATCGACGGTTATTTATGCTTTTATGCAGGCCATAGGAATGGTAAATGATCACGAGGTCAACTGTTTTAGACACGAGCAGGTGAAAGAAAATCAGTAGGGGATTACAAATAATGACGATTGATAAGCCTTGTAACACACGGTGGAAATTTGCTATTTTTCCGCAGATTACTTTTTTAGGTATTTTAAGAATGTATCTCGCGATATTTCGGCGGCGCCTAGGCTTGCAAGGTGATCTGTATACATCTGGCAATCTATGAGTTGGTAGTTTTCCTCTTTAAGTTTTTGCGAAAGCGTGATAAAAGCAACTTTACTGGCATTGCTCACTCGAGAGAACATACTCTCCCCACAGAAAACACCTTTTTCTTTAAGATTTACTCCATAAAGACCGCCTACAAGATCTCCACCCTGCCAAACTTCTATAGATGATACGCACCCTTTTTTGTGCAAATTGAGATAGGCAGCAATCATTTCGTCTGTGATCCAAGTATCATTTTGCCCATTGCGTTTTATGCGCTTACAGGCGAGTATGACCTCTAGAAAATTCTGATCATAGGTGACTTTAAAAGTTTGATCTCGCAAGACTTTACGCATAGATTTTGAGATGTGCACATCCTCTGGAGCAACCACCATACGCTCTGGCGGGGACCACCACAAGATGGGCTGCCCATCATTGTACCAAGGAAAAATACCCTTGTTATAGGCGTGAAGTAGCCAGTCTTCTTCAAGGCTACCACCCACTAAAAGTAGTCCATCATCATCTGCGAGACGATGATCTGGAAACCACGGTCCGCCGTCATAATGTTCTTCTGGAAGATGAAGCATTCACTAGTTTTTGATTAAAAATAATTTTATTCTTAACGGGACACAAGAATTTGTCCCTTCTTTTTGGAGCTTGTGAACAGTGTATTTGATCACAAGTAGTTTCCCGCTATCCATTACAATTCCATAATGCGCTCTGGCAGCATTATGGGATTTCCATTGCTATCGGGGCTAGCAGCAAGGCAAGGTTTTTAAACGCAAATATCTCTTAAACATCAGGGTACACAAGCAGGCATCTCTAGAGGAATTGATATATAGTATAGTAGAAAGGGGTCTGTATGCAGCGCTGAAAATCACAATTTTATATTTACCCTATAGATTCCGAATACAGAATCATAGAGCGCTTAGAAAGCAAAATCCCAAGACCGTTTATTTGTCTTGGGATTTTCTATTTTAAAAACACTGCAGCCGATCTAGAACGGTAAATCGTCGTGATCGTCATTATTTATGTTTGAAGCAGGCTCAAAAGAATCTGCCGCGGGCATAGGAGGGAGGTCTGGTGCTCCCTGCTGGTTTCCACCTTGTACGTTTTCTATTCTCCATCCCTGGATAGAATTAAAATACTTAGTCTCACCTTGTGGATTGACCCACTCACGACCACGTAGGTTGATGCTTATCTTTACATCTTGTCCTACAGCGTAATTATTTAAAAGGTCTGTTTTATCTTGTACAAACTCCACCATTATATGTTGTGGGTATTGCTCTTCTGTAGTTACAACGATCTCTCTCTTTCTGAAACCATTGCTGCCAAAGGTTTGCGTCTCGCCTATCATTTTTACTTTTCCTTGTACTTCCATTTTATTGTAATTTAAGGTGGTAAATGTAGGTATTTTTTAAGCTTTTGCGAGCAATATTTTCCACGCGTTTTCCACATTTTTATCTGCAAGATATTGTTGCGCTAGGCGATGTGTGTTTTCTTCATTTTTGCTTTTAATGGCTAGACTTGCCTCCTCGTTGTTTCTTATAAAAGATGTTATGTCTTCTTCAGTAGGGAGTTGTTCTACATTGCCTAGCATACCTAAATCGTTACCGGTTAGTATGTGACTTCTCTTTATGGCTTCAGGAATTTGGTCAACACCTATCCCTGTTTGAGATACGGGTTTTGGCACCTCAAAAAGACCGTCTTTAGCCCTGCTGTACCAGTTTGCTCCCATACGTGAGACTTGGTCTATTTTTATAGGATCGATACCTCCATCAGCATCTAGCACGCTTTTATCTATGTGTATTTTCAATATTTCGCAGATTACTAGATTTCCAGCACCACCCTTATCGCCCAGCGGTTTTACTTCTATCACTTTACATTCAAACTGTACAGGAGATTCTTTTACCCTAGGTGGTTTGACATTTTCAGAAGGTTCTTCTGTGAGCCCGGATTTTATAAACTCATTTACACCCTTATCATAAGCCGTACTTGCAAGGGACATCTGTTGCACCATCGCATAATTTACAATGTTAACGGTACATTCTGGAACCTCTAACACATTGTCCAATGTGTTTTTTGTGGTATTGTCTCGGCCACTACGTGAAGGAGAATAGACAAGAATAGGAGGGTTTGCCCCAAAAACATTAAAAAAACTAAAGGGAGCGAGATTGACATTCCCATCTTTGTCCATAGTGCTGGCAAAGGCAATAGGACGGGGGCTCACGGAGCCGGTGAGATATCCAAAAAGTTTTGATACAGGTATTTCCTTTGGGTCTATGGTAAGCATTCGATGCAGATTTTTATTGTTTTTGTAAAAATACGGTATAGCGTTTTATTGCTCCTCCATTTTCATAGTAGTTCTTTTAATGTAACAGTGGGATTGAATGTAGCCCAATAAGGTTTCTATAATGATGTTATGACAAGGAGGATAAGATTTTCGCGTAAGCTTATATAAAATCTTATTTTTACAGGGTAATGCATTAATTATGAATTTTAGCACACGACCGCAAACAGCGCGGTGGTTTATCATCATATCTTCGCTCGTTATCATCTCTTTGATACTTTGGAACGTGTCCTTGTTTTTTGAACAGCTCAAAGACGCCGAGCGGTCCAAGGTGGAGATTTACGCAAGCGCCCTCCAAGCTTTTGAAAATATAAGTGGTGTGAGTGCTACGCCCAAGGATAGGGAAGCTCAAATCTTAAGTGAGCAGCTGTCTAATATCCAGCTCCAGATTATAGAAGAAAATGTCACGATACCCATCATTCTTTATAATCTAGAAGATGATGTTTATAGACCTCGTAACGTTCCAGAAGATCGATCCTTAGATCAACAGCAACTTAAGGAACTAGCTGCAGAGTTTGAGCTTATCAATCCGCCCATACGCATCGGGTATGACGGGGTAGATACAGATGTTCTGTATTACGGAAACTCTGCCGTTATCACTCAAATAAAGTATTTTCCCATTGCCCTTATTGTGATTGTAGTGCTCTTTATAGCACTCATATACTTCTATTACCAGACATCAAAAAGCTCCACCCAAAATCTCCTCTGGGCGGGAATGGCAAAGGAGACGGCACATCAGATCGGCACACCGCTCTCCTCACTCGTAGGTTGGATAGAAATTCTTAAGTCTGAGAGTGTTGATCCAATGTACATAGAAGAGATGAACAAGGATGTACGTAGGCTAGAAACGATTACGAACCGTTTTAGCAAGGTAGGTTCCACACCAGAATTAGAAAAAGTAGATATCATTGCAGAAACCCGTGAAGCGTATGACTATCTCTCTGCCAGAAGCTCAAAACTCATTGAGTTTACCATTGATCTCCCAGAAGGTGAACTCCCGGTAATGCTCAATAAAGAACTTTATGGCTGGACCGTAGAGAATCTGGTAAAGAATTCAATAGATGCGATGAAAGGCAAAGGAAAGCTAGATCTTACTATAACTAGGGAAGTGCGCTTTGTACATATACAGATTACTGATACCGGTAAGGGAATCCCAAAGTCAAAATTTAAATCTGTTTTTGAACCCGGTTATACCACAAAAAGACGTGGCTGGGGATTAGGACTTTCACTGGCGAGAAGAATTATAGAAGAGTATCACGATGGGCGCATTAAAGTCTTACAAAGTGAGATAGCTAAGGGCACCACAATGCAACTATCCTTGAAAATTGCAGATTAATGTCTGAGCGTATCAAAAATATAAACGAGCGTATACTACACGATCAGTGGGCCACGCTCAAAAGTGTGTCTTTTGATTATAAAAACGCTGATGATAGGTGGACTTCTGTAAAGCGTGAGGTTTTTGACCGTGGGGATGGAGCTAGTGTACTGTTGTACAACAACAATAAGAAGACGGTGATCCTCGTCAGACAATTTAGACTGCCGGCCTTTCTAAACGGAGACTCTGGATTTCTACTAGAGACTTGTGCAGGTATGATTGAGGGGCAGACACCTGAGAAAACGGTCATGCGTGAGGTGCTAGAAGAGACAGGTTATGAGATAGAGATTTTAGAAAAAGTGGCAGACGTTTTTATGAGTCCAGGAGCGAGTACAGAACGTATTCATCTTTATATTGCACCTTATGACGAATCACAAAAAGTAGGAGCCGGTGGAGGGCTTGAAACAGAAGATGAAGATATAGAAGTAGTTGAATACGCTTTCGCGAAAGCGCTAGAAGACCTTAGCAAAGGAATGATACGAGATGCCAAAACCGTAATTTTACTGCAACATCTCGCGCTGTCAGGTATAATGGAATAATACAGTATCCCATATGATGATTAAAGATTTAAAACCCATACATACTACGGCACTTAAGTGCAACTGCCCAGAATGTTTTAGTGCAACAGGTCTCGTATTGACCTATAAGCAAGAGTGGAAAGAAAATTTCTGGTATAAAAAGGCAACTGATGTTGTACGAGAAGACCTTTTCTGTACACATTGCAATTTTCCTATCTATCCTGTAAAATGGACAAGCGATATAGAAATGCAGTATGAGTATAATCTCAAACTCGCCGAAAAAGAAAAATATTTTAAACTTAAGCCAGAGGCTTATTTTGTAATTTTTGCAGCCTTGGTTTTAATTGGGGTAGGGGTCTATGCTATTCTTGTCAACTAAGAGAGCATAGGTTACAAATAGGAATTCATATTTTTAAGAAGAGATTCAAAATCTGCGTCCTCCATGTTAACCTTTTTCTCAAACCTGATATCCTCCATATTTTGTAATGGGATTAAGTGCACGTGTACGTGAGGCACCTCAAGACCTATTACAGAAACTCCTATGCGCTTACAAGGAACGGCTTTTTCTAAAGCTATAGCGACTTTACGCGAGAAGCTCATGAGGTCTAGATATTCCTGTTCTGGTAGGTCAAAAATTTTATTTACCTCCCGTTTAGGGATACAGAGTGTATGTCCTCTAGCATTTGGGTTGATATCGAGTATGGCGATGTGCTTCTCATCTTCAGTGACGATGTGACCTGGAATTTCTCTGTTTATGATTTTTGTAAAGATAGATGACATAAGGGTTGGAACTTGAACCTGAAATCGAACTTGAATTCGAAAAAGGATTAATTAATATTTTTAATACGAGTTACTATAATTCTAATAAGCTGGTCGTTTTCATCACGCAATCGAGCTAGGCTAGTTTCTGACACTAAATTTGCTTTTACTTGAATATTAAGATTGCGAAGACTCTCCCTTACTTCTTTTAAACAAATCCTCAACTTATTGATTTTATCTCTATCCGTACCTGCGCCCAATGCTTCACCATAATTTAAAGCAGCAGAACAAGAAGACCTTATAAGTTGTTTTGCAAGATACTCTCTTGCAAAAGTTAAGGGTTTGGTATTGTATAACGTAATAATAGCCGCGGCAAAATCCTCCAATCGCACACTCAGATCAAACGGTTTTATCAATCATTATTTTTAATCTTTTACAAGAAATTCCTTTAAATAAAAGTTGCTCTTGATTAAACAACTGAGTTGAAGTGTTTAAGGTTATCTCAGAGTAGCGTATTTTTCAACAGGGAAATCATTCAACTGCTGAGTTCAGATTCAAGTTCAATTTCAAGTTGAGAATTAATCCCTCGTAATCTTTACTATATCAAATTTCATAATACCACTGGGCACTTCGATTTCTGCTACGTCACCTTCTTTTTTTCCTAAGAGACCTCTGCCTATAGGGCTATCTACAGAGATAAGCCCCTTTTTAATGTCTGCTTCATTTTGAGCTACTAATTTATATTTCATCGTAGCTTTATTTTTTTGATTTTTTATGGTTACGGTAGAGTGCACTAACACTTTGCTGGTGTCCAGCTGGCTCTCGTCAATAATACGCGCGTTTGAAGCAAGTTCCTCAAGTTTTGCGATGCGCATTTCTAACATCCCTTGAGCTTCTTTTGCCGCGTCATACTCTGCGTTTTCACTCAGGTCACCTTTATCTCTTGCATCTGCAATATCTTGCGAGGCTTTAGGACGCTCTACGTCTCTCAATTGATCAAGCTCTGCTTTGAGTTTTTTAAGTCCTTCTGGTGTATAATAATTTACCTTGCTCATAATGGCGACGGTTTTAGATTTATGATTGATTTCAATTGTAGGTCTTGGGGATAGACACAAAAAAAGCCCTTAGTGAGGACTCTTACGAATATACAAAATATTTTAAACGCTTCGTCGTTTTTAGTACATTGCACGTCTTTCAAAAAGAGATTTTAAAAAGAGATTTTTTAAGGCTTATAAAATTTTGGCGAAAGCCTAACCCCTCAAATTTTTGTTATGAAATTTTTTTACATTCTATCCTTATCGGTCTTTTTTCTCGCTAGTTGCAGTAAAAGTGATGATGGTAACCAGCGCAATCCCTTTTTGCTGGATATTAATTTTAGCACCCAGCTCAGTACCATAGAAACACTTGATCTTCAAATTCCCAGTAATCCCATTTATGTGAGTAACGGCGGGTTGAGAGGTTTTTTTGTGATTAATACGGGGAGCGGTCTATTTGCTTGGGAAGCGTCTGACCCTAATCACGCTCCTAACGACTGCTCAACGATGATTATAGAGGGTATAAACGTAGTGTGTCAATGTGACGACGCTCATAGTTATAATCTATTTACAGGCCAGGCAAACGGAGAACAACTGGAATATACACTGCTTATGTACCGCGTAACTAGTAATGGCGGATCTATCACCGTTTCAAACTAAAAAGAGCTAGCGATAATGCTAGCTCTTTCTTTAAACAACATTCTCAGTCCCCCAACTAAAAGTGTTGTTTCGTTTTTTCAGTGGTCTAATATACATTATTTTTTATTGTTAGCCCTCCCAACTAGCTTAATCGCAATAAATTAAAATTTAAGAGTGGCTCCCACAAGGAAGTTTATTCCTGCTTGTGGATAGAATCCAGCGCCTTCTACCGTTGTAATCTCCCCCGGTACTGAGAAGTCATCATCAAAGGTAAAAAAGTATCCGTTTGAGATATAATTTACATCAAAAATGTTATTTACCAATCCAGTCAGAACAATATTGTCAAATACAGATACGTCTTTGAACTCATATTGAATGTTAAAATCATTTATAAAATAAGAATCCAGTAGGGAGAGCGGGCTCTCTATATTACTAAGGTATTGTTCTCCTACATATTTTGATAAAATTCCTAAGCTAAGATTTGTTACAGGTCGGTATTCTATATAGTTGCTTGCTACTACCTCTGGAGAGTAAGAAATATCAGTGTCTCCCAAATTTACGAGTACACCATCTCTTTGAAAGTTAAAGTCTTGATTTTTATTAGAACTAAGAGCAAGTACAGGTTGGATCGTTAGTTCATCTGTAACGGTAAAAGCGGCATCTATTTCTAGCCCAGCTCTATAGCTCTCGCCACTATTTGCTCGTATGGGCGCACCTACATTATCTAAGGCCCCAGTAAGGACAAGCTGGTCACGGTAACCCATATAATATCCGTTTACGTTGAGGCTCACTCTATCGGTATTATATCTCCAGCCTAATTCAAAATCATTGAGACGTTCTGGACGTGGCTCACCATTTTCAAAATCTGTTCTATTTGGCTCCCGGTTTGCGCGGGCGTAGGAAGCATACAGTTGATTTTCATCATCTATTTTAAAAGAGACACCAGCTTTAGGGTTAAAGAAACTATAGTGTTCATCTACTATAAACTCTTGGATATCTGAGTTTATACCATCTGTCTTATAGCTTATAAAGCGTTGTTGTAGATCGAGATAAAATTGCCAGGTCGCGTTTAGTTTGTAGTTCGCTTTCGCGAAAGCTGAAAATTCTGTTTTATCCCCAGTACCAAAGTAATAACGATCTCCCAGTTCTGACTCACCGGCAAAACGGGACCATATCACTTCTCCAAAATGGTCTCCCGTGTAAAAACTACCGTAAAGCCCACCCACAATATCAAAAGATGCATCTTTATAATTTACTGTTGAGTTAAGGACATAAAAATCATTATCCAGCCAGCGGCGTCTTATAAGGTCAGAGGTTGTGATCGTTTCTCCTCCGATCTCTACGGGTGCGATACCATAAAAGTCAAGATCATCACCATTTCTATATTCCTCAAAAAAGCCTCGCCCATAGGTGTAGTTTACGCTTATGTTTGAGCTCCAATTACTATCATATTTTTGGTTCCAGTGCAATTGGTAGTGATCTTGCTTGTAATCATCTACTTGATTGTTATGAAAGCCATCAGGATTGCCTTCACTATCAAAACGCTGCCCCGCAGGATTGAACGTAGGATTGTTTTCTGCGGTTTCTGCATCCACACCAAACCACGATTGATAGGTGACCTCGCTCCCAGCAAAATTGATAGCTTTGATAAGCGTATTATCGTCTTTGTAAGCGGCTTGCAAAAAATAAGATTGCAGGTCTGAAGTAGCTCTGTCTATGTAGCCGTCAGATGTAATCTTAGATAATCTACCTGATATCTCAATATGCTCATTGAGCAGACCTGTGCTAAATTTTACATTGTGTCGTCTCGTTCCGAAAGAACCGACAGAGTTAGAAATCTCTCCACTTGCCTCTGTAGAAATTCTATCGGTCAAAATATTTAGACTTGCCCCAAAAGCACCTGGTCCATTAGTAGAAGAGCCTACCCCTCGCTGTAGCTGTAAACTTTCTACAGATGAAGTAAAATCCTGTAGGTTTACAAAGAATGTAGTTGCACTTTCTGCATCATTATAGGGAATGCCGTTGATCGTAACATTTATTCCTTGATTTCCAGTCCCGCGAACGCGAAAACCAGTGTATCCTATGCCAGCACCCGCGTCTGAGGTAGTGACTACACCCGGAAGAACACGTAATTGTGTGGCTATATCCTGCCCAAGATTGCGCTTAGATAACGCTTCTTTTGTAAGGTTAGAGTGTGTTATGGGAGAATCTGCCTTCACGCGTACTGCACTTACTAAAACTTCATCGAGTGACTCTGAGGCGGGCGCAAGAGTAATGTTAAGAACTAGGTCAGACTGTACATTTATCTCACGTACTACGCTGGAATAGCTCAGATAATTAAATTCTAATACGGCAGTTCCAGAAGATAGCTCAAAACGATATTGACCCTGATTATCTGTTGTTTCTCCTTTTACACTACCTCTTAAGATAATGTTTGCCCCTGGCAATGGCTCGCCATTTTCATCTGTTACTTTTCCAGAAACTGTATAGGCCTGGCTAAAACTTACGGCAGTAAATAAGGCTGCCATTGCAAAAAAAACAATTCTTTTCATTCGAACTAAGTTTAGTTACGAATACAAAGGGCAATATTCTAGTTTTATTAATTTGAAAATGTCTGCCGTGAGCAGACTCATTGAAGAGTGTTGCGTAAAAACGCGTCTCAAGTAGTTTCAGAACACCATACATCCATTAGCACGCTAAGGATACCTTGCATTCTTTTCTCTACATTCCTAAACAGCATTACCTGTTCTAGGTTCAATGGGTATAATCTCAGCTTTTTTCAAGTTGTGACTGATGAGTTTAGAGCTACGTGTAGAAAGACGCTATACTCTTAACTCAAAAACCTGTACTTGTAGAAGCACCCCTTTGAGATGAGCGGCAAAGATAGTAGAAAAGTTTCTATTCTATACTAGGTTTTTTTCTTCCTGCCTTTTTTTCTGCATTAATTTTTTTTGCCTTGAGACGTCTGAGTTTGGCACGCTTAGACGGGCGTCGTTTTTTTCTGCTTTTAGGTGGGATAATGGCAACTTCCAGAAGCGAATACAAACGTTTTATCACATTTTCCTTATTGCGATGCTGGCTTCTACTTTCCTGTGAGGCAAGCTGTAAAATTCCGTCCTTAGTTATTCTATGGCTTAATTTATCAAGGATGCGAGCACGCTCTTCTTCATTTAGTGCCTGTGTATTGACTATGTCCCAATATAACTCAACTCTGGAGCTTGTTTTATTTACGTGTTGCCCCCCGGCACCACTGCTACGAGTCGCTTTAAAATCAAGTTCGGTAAGAAGCTGTTCTTTATTCACCTTTGGCGTTTTTAGTTCTTCGGCAACGCTCGCTACAGTAGGTTACGTTTTCCCAATCCCGTTCCCACTTCTTTCGCCAGGTAAACGGGCGGTCACAAACGGGACAGACTTTTTGCGGAAGGTGTTGTTTTTTCACGAACGTGGACTAAAAAATGTTAAGCGTATTGCCCTCTGAGATTTTTGATCATAATGTCTGTTATCTCCTCTAGACCATAGTTATGCTTCCAGCCCCAGTCGCTTCTTGCCACGCTGTCATCGATAGATTCCGGCCAGCTGTCTGCAATGGCCTGACGGAAATCTGGCTCATAGCTTATCTCAAACTCTGGGATATGTTTTTTTATGCTTTTTGCAACATCTTCTGGTGCATAACTCACTCCTGCAAGGTTATAAGAAGAGCGTATTTTTATATCTGTTTTAGGTGCATCCATAATAGAGATGGTGGCTCTTATGGCATCGTCCATATACATCATAGGGAGCACAGTTCCCTTTTTTAGAAAACAGCGATATTGACCGTGCTTGAGCGCTCTATGGTAAATATCTACGGCATAATCTGTAGTCCCTCCTCCTGGCTCTGTAGTGTAGCTTATAAGACCAGGATAACGCATACTACGCACATCTACGCCAAATTTTGTAAAGTAATATTCACACCAGCGCTCTCCGCTTTGTTTTGAAATACCGTACACGGTAGATGGTTCCATTACCGTAAGTTGCGGTGTGTTTTGAGCTGGAGTAGTGCCTCCAAAAACCGCGATACTAGATGGCCAGAAGATTTTTTTTAGCTTTTTTTCCTTTCCCAGATTGAGAACATTAAATAGAGAAGTCATATTAAGGTGCCAGGCCTTTGCCGGAAAACGCTCGGCGATAGCTGAGAGCATTGCCGCCATAAGGTACACAGTATCTACGCGATGTCTAAAGATAAGATCTTCCAGAGCTTTGTAGTCTGTTGCATCTACTATTTCAAAATGCCCGCCAGACATAAGTGATTCATTACCTTCCCGTATGTCACTGGCAATTACTTTATCTGCCCCAAATCGTGACCTTAAGGCAATAGTTAATTCTGTTCCTATCTGGCCGCAGGCCCCTATAATCAATATTCTTGATTTCATTTTTATTTGTTTTTTTTGCGCTTTCGCGAAAGCGATATACTATCAAATCACACGTTGAGTTATCGTATAGAATAAGTTCGTACAAACTTAAACATTAATCTTGCGTATCTTGAAAGCCAAAAGTTACTTTTGCTATAAAATACCTTAGTCCATAGAATGAAAAAAATTCTACTACTTCTATTATTATGCAGCGTGATTCTTCTAGAAAGTTGCGATAAAAAAGAAACGGTTACTGAAAAAGTAGGGTTGTCCATAGCCGCGGCAAAGGATACTATTACCATACCTAAAATAGGAAAGCTCAAACCTAAACTGAGATTGGTGCCCGAGGCAAAAAATGTTACAGATACTTGGTCATTTTACAATACTCTAAGCAATAAAATAGATAGTCTTCCCTCGCCTTCCTATGGGATTTTAAAACCTAAAGTAGAAGGGTTAATGGCACTATATGGAGATCAAGAGATTGCAGAAGAGGCAGAAGCCCCAGTCACTCCACCATCAATGCTTTCGCCAGCAATACAGGCAAGATTGCTAGCTCTAGAAACGAGAATTCAAGCATTATACAATAGCACAATGCGCAATGATATCGAGCCAGACGATCTGGCGTTGAAAATAACGCAAACACTAAACGCTTTTCAAGATTTGAATCTACAATTAAACGAGCGATTTGCAAAAATGCCTGAAGACCTTCTCAAGGATTTTGAGGAAGAGATTCGTGGAGAAAAGAGAGAAGATCCTAATTCCATTTTAATACCAAGCAACTGATGAAAACATTTGTTTTAAGTGTAGTATCCATTTTTATTATTTCGTTCTCTGGATGTAGTCAAGATACTAAACGTGTAAAGGAAGAGATTGATGCAATGCTGGTTTCTTGGCACAAAGCTGCTTCTGAGGCTGATTTTATTAAGTATTTCGGGATGATGACAGATGATAGTGTTTTTTTAGGTACAGATGCAACAGAGAATTGGCAAAGTGATGAGTTTAAAGCTTTTTCAAAACCTTATTTTGACAAGGGAAAAGCGTGGAGCTTTACCACCTTGGAGCGAAATATTTACCTTGAAACTACGTATGAGAATATAGCTTGGTTTGATGAGCACTTGAGTACTCAAATGGGAATCTGTAGAGGTTCTGGAGTTGTGGTTCTTGAGAATGGCACTTGGAAAATTAAGCATTACGTTCTCTCCATAGCGATCCCTAACGAAAATGTGACAGTGGTTACAGAATTAAAGAAAGAGTGGGATAATCGACAAATAGAGAAATATTAAGTTTACATTTCTTTAAGAGAATTACAACAATTTGAAAGTATTTCATTGGTTTTGTTGTATTTGGTCGATTAAATTGGCTTTTTTAACGTCATATATTGTGTTAACTTTAATTGAGCGGTTATATTTGCTCTTCTTAAAATTTAGAATCCTACATTTATGAAAAGAATTATTACACTTTTTTGTGTTTTACTCACCATCTCTGTGAGTGCACAATTCTCATCGAGGGCTCCTTGGATGGAAGTCTTTAATGATGTAAACAGAACTACAGCACCTACTTTTGAAGAAATTGTTGATGCTTTTGATACCTATTGGGCAGATAAAGATGAAACTGTAAAAGGTAGCGGTTACAAGCCTTTTAAAAGGTGGCAATCTCTATATCAGTCCTATCTTAATGAAGATGGAACTGTAATGACCAGGGAGCAATTATGGGACATCTGGAGAGCGATGAGTCAGAATCGGGCTACTCAAGTAGATGACAGTGATTGGCAATCGGTAGGCCCCTTAAACCATACCATTAACGGATCGTGGTCTGCGGGTCAAGGGCGTGTCAATACAATGATTGTAGATCCTAATAATGCTAATACTTATTATGTAGGTTCTCCAGCTGGAGGTATCTGGGTTTCTAAAGATACTGGATCAACTTGGAGTCCGCTATCAGATTTCTTACCACAGATAGGTGTTTCTGGTATAGCTATAGATCCTAATGATTCTGATATTATATATATCGCAACTGGGGATGATGATGCAGGAGATTCCTATTCTGTAGGTGTGATGAAATCTGTAGATGGTGGAATGACTTGGAATCAAACGGGTCTTAATGAGAATAATTCTCCTAGTTCAATGAGTGAAATTTACATAGATCCTTTTGACTCTCAGAGACTTTGGGTTTCTACAAACCAAGGGGTATTTAGAACGTTAAATGGAGGAACGAACTGGGAAAATGTGCGTTCTGGCAATTTTACAGATTTAAAATTACAACCAGGGGATAGCAATACTATTTACGCTGCAACAGGGAATCGTGTTTATAGAACTTTGGATGGAGGAGATACTTGGACAATTATTACAAATGGTGTCTTGTCAGGAACCGCTCGATTAGTAATTGACGTTACTCCAGCTAATCCTGAAGTCCTCTATATCTTTACAACAGATGGCTCATATGGAGCAGGTAAAATATATAAGTCTACGGACAGTGGAATGAATTTTACGTTAACTTATAATGGCGCTCCTAACATTTTTGAAAGTTCACAGGCTTGGTTTGATATGGCGTTTGCAGTATCTGATCTGGATGAAAACGAGATTTATACAGGGATTCTTAATGTTTGGAAGTCTTCTGACGGGGGATCAAATTTCACAAAATTAAATAATTGGAATGATCCTACTGCCGCAGCTTACACACACGCAGATATCCATAGCCTACGCTTTTTTAACGGTACTCTTTTCTGTGGAAGTGACGGAGGATTTTACTCAAGTACAGATGGTGGGATAAACTTTGCAGATCATACTGAAGGGTTAGCGATAGGGCAGTTTTATAGAATAGATGTTGCTAAGCAAACGTCAGAATTAATTGCTGGAGGTTTACAGGATAACGGAGGTTACTCACGTTCTGGTGATCAATGGAAAAATTATTATGGAGCCGATGGAATGGAAGCAGCATTTGATCCAGCAGATGAAAATAAAGTTTATGGCTTCATCCAGTCTGGAGGCGGTCCATATTTTTCATTTGATGGAGGTAATTCTTTGCAAGGTGCATTTACAGCGCCTACCAGTGGTAATTGGATTACTCCTTTAGAGTATGCTTCAAATGGTAAACTATATGCAGCATACGATCAGTTATGGGAGCTTGATTTTTGTTCTGGTAGCTGGATTCAAAAATCTACTGGCTCTTTTGGAGGAGGAAATATAGATGTACTTGAAACAGATCCAAATGACGCAAACATAATTTATGTAGCTAATCAAAACCGTCTTTACAGAAGTACAAATGAGGGAAGCGATTTTTCCTTTGTACAGAATTTCTCTAGTGCTATCGCTAGTATAGAAGTAAATGAGGAAGATACTAATACGCTATATATAGTAACATCTGGAACTACAGGTCAAATATTTAGAGGCGCTGTTTCTGGATCTACTATCAATTTTGAAAATATAACAGGATCTCTACCTAATATTCCTAAACTTATAATTAAGCACCAAGGTCTTCAAGATGGTGATCCATTATACCTAGGTACGGCGCTTGGAGTATGGAGATACGACGACATTTTAGGTGACTGGGAAGAGTTTAGCAACAACCTTCCTAATACCGCAGTAAGGGATTTGGATATCAATGAGAAAGATGGTGTAATAACTGCTGGTACTTATGGAAGAGGGATATGGCAGAGTGATATTACTGCTCCAGCCATAACTACAGACGCTGCGATTACACAACTTGCAACGGTAGGTAATCAATCTATTTCTTGTAATGAACTCACTACAGAGGTTACAGTTCGTAATGAGTCTTCGTCTATGCTAACGGCTGCGACAATAACATATGGGGCCGGTGGATTATCTGGAACAATAGAATGGACAGGTTCTCTGGCTCAAGGAGAAGAAGAAGTTCTAGCATTGCCTGCGCTAGGGTTATCTCCTGGATATTATCAATTTACAACCACTATAATCGCATCTGGAGATCAAGTATCTTATAATAATGAGAGAAGCATAGGATTAGCTATCAATGCTGCCGGCGTAGAAAACGAGACCAATGCATTTGAAACGGACGAAGATGAACTTTTAATATTAACTGATGCTATCGGTACTCAATTCTGTGACGATGGAAACGCTGTGTGGCAAAGGGGAGTACCTGGAGGAGCCCTTCTGAATCAAGCAGCTTCAGGAACCAGCGTTTACGCTACAAATTTAACAGGGGATCATCCTAGTAATATAAAAGAATATTTGACTACAGGATGTTATGATATATCTTCTATAACTAGTCCAGAATTGTCATTTATGATGGCTTTTGAATTAGAAGAAGACTGGGATATACTTTATGTAGAGTATTCTGTAAACGACGGGACTTCTTGGGAAATACTTGGAACTGCAGCTGATAATAATTGGTACAATAGTGATACGGTGCCAGGATCCAATTGTTTGAACTGTCCTGGAAAACAATGGACGGGTACTGAGGCAACACTTACGGAATACAGCTATGACCTATCATCATTTTCTTCTGAGACTAATATGATGTTTAGATTTGTATTTCACTCAGACCAGTCAGTAGTAGAAGAAGGTGTGGTTATAGACGATTTACGAATAGGAGATGGAACACTTTCTGTTGAGCAAGCTGAGATTGCTGGATTTAGTGTCTACCCTAATCCATCTAATGGGACGTTTAATGTAACGTGGCCTACAGGTGATTCCTTATCACTTGAAGTATATGATATATTAGGAAAGTCTATAATAAACCAACAGACATCTCAAGGAGAAAGAACCCACACGTTAGAGTTGAGCAATCTTGCATCGGGATTATACTTGCTGAAAGTAACTGATGGAAGCAGACAGATTACTAAAAAAATAATTTTAAACTAATTAAAAAAAGCCCTTTAACTAGGGCTTTTTTTATGTCTCTTTGTAACACTAGAAGACAAAAAGCGTCTACTGAACATAAATAGTCAAAAATTATGAAATACTATACGTATGCAGCAATTGCAGCTGCCCTTACAATCACCTTAGGTTCTTGTAAAGAGGAACCTAAAGAAACTGCCCAAGTTGAGAACATTCCAGGGATCGTCTTGGAGAATATGGATACTTCCGTGAGTCCTAAAGAAGACTTTTACAGTTATGTAAATGGGTCTTGGATGAAGAACACAGAAATCCCAGATGATAGAACGTCTTGGGGAGGATTTGCCGTATTACGTAAATCTACAGATAATGATGTTCTTACTATTTTGGCGAAAGCCAAAGAAAGTGGAAAATACGGTCCAGAAACTGATCAGGCCAAGGCACTTGCCATTTTCGATACAAAGCTTGATACTGTAGCCCGTAATGAGGCTGGATTAAAACCTTTACAACCTGCTCTTGACGCAATAGCATCTGTAAACAATCTAGATGATCTCCAAACAGTGCTGGCAACTAATCCAGCCGTTTCGTCTCCATTTATAAGTATAGGCGCTGGAGCAGATCTTAATGATAGCTCGATGAACGCTGTATATTTAGGTGCAAACGGTCTTGGTCTTCCAGACAGGGATTATTATTTAGAACAGGACACAAAGTCTAAAGAGATTCGTGAGGAGTACAAAAAGCACATCGCCCGTATGCTGCAGATGCTAGGTGATAGTGAGGAACAAGCAAAAACAGCTTCAGAGAAGATCCTTAAAATGGAAACTGAACTGGCAGCGCCGCGCTTAGACAAAGTTGAAAGTCGTGATGCTAGAAACTTTAATAACCCAAGATCTATTGCAGAGGCAGATGCCCTTCTTTCAAGTATAGATTTAAAAAAGATGATAAGCGAGTTAGGTATCACCAAAGAATTTGATACGCTCATAGTAACCCAACTTGATTATACAAAAGCGCTCAATTCTTTCTTAAAAAACACCTCTATTGAGGACCTTAAGACCTTAGTGAGATGGGATACTTTTAATAGTGCAACTGGAAGACTATCTACAGCTATAGAAACTGCAGATTGGGAATTTTACAGTAAGTATCTAAGCGGTGCCAAGAAGCAAAGACCAGCAGACGAGAGAGCTCTGGCTACTGTAAATAATACAGTGGGAGAGGCCCTTGGACAACTTTATGTAGACGCCAAGTTTCCACCAGAAGCAAAGGCAAAGGCAGAGACTATGATTGCAAATGTTATAGCTGCCTATAAAGATCGAATTAAAAAGTTGGACTGGATGGGAGAGGAAACTAAGGAAAAAGCTATTGAGAAGTTAGATAAATTTACCGTAAAAATTGCCTATCCAGATACATGGGAGGATTATTCTTCTATGGAAGTAAGTGCAGAAAAGACCTATTTTGACAATATGACTGCAGTAAATAAATGGGCTCAGGATAAAAATTTTAATGAAATAGGGGAACCTGTAGATAAAACAGAATGGGGTATGTCTCCACAAACAGTAAATGCATACTTCAATCCTCTCAATAATGAGATTGTATTTCCTGCAGCTATACTTCAACCTCCCTTCTATAATTATACGGCAGATGAGGCTGTAAATTACGGTGGTATAGGGGCCGTAATAGGTCACGAGATCTCTCACGCTTTTGATGACAGCGGCGCTCGCTTTGATGCAGATGGAAACCTTAAAAACTGGTGGACAGAAGAAGATCTCGCTGCTTTCACGACGCGTGGAAATGCTTTAGCAGAACAATATAGCAATGTCGAGATTTTAGATAGCCTTTATGTAAATGGTAAATTTACGCTTGGAGAAAATATAGGTGATCTGGGAGGCGTTCTAGGAGCTTATGACGGCCTTCAGAAGTATTATGCTGAGAACGGTAGACCAGATAACATAGACGGTCTTACCCCAGAACAGCGATTTTTTATGTCCTGGGCTACGGTATGGCGCACTAAGAGTCGCGATGAAGCACTCCGCACCCAGATTAAGACAGATCCGCACTCTCCTGGTAAAGTTCGTGCAGTACAACCACTTCTTAACGTAGACGCCTTCTATGAGGCTTTTGATATTAAAGAAGGAGACGCAAACTACCTTGCACCAGAAAAGCGGGTAAGAATCTGGTAAATTTCAGATTAGATTTTTTCATATAAAGCCACTTCCGTTAAGGAGGTGGCTTTATTCATTATATGGAGGCTTCCGCCAAAATGTTATCTTGATTACCATGGTTAGGTGGGAAGGGTAAACCCGTGAGATCAACACGTTCTACAGTCCGAAAATTTTACAGTTGGTTTACGATCTTAAATAGGAATTTTAAAGCTATAGTCGAGCTTTTCAGAAACGAGAACACTGTCTACCTGTTTAAAGATCTCGTCATTAGCTTCTTCATATTTTGGAGGTTCAAGACCTAACAATTTTGCCTGTTCAGTATAGTAAGATTCTTTGGATGGATGTTGAGGAGCAACGGCATTAAAAATATGTCCAAAACTATCCCTTTGAATAATCTTCATTAAAATCCCTACACAGTCTTCTCGATGTATCATATTTACGGGCGCAGAGCCGTTACTTAACCCTGTGCGACCTGCAAGGAATTTTACGGGATTCCTACTTCCTCCAAAAAGACCTCCAAAGCGCACCACGGTAGTTTGAAAGGCTGGACAATTAAAGAATATCTGTTCTACATCAAAGAGTTGTTTCCCAGAATTGTTCTGTGGTTTCGGGATGTCTTGCTCCGTCACATTTCCCTGAGAATCATCATAAACCGAAGTACTACTTATGAGTATCACTTTGTTGACAGTACTCTTTTCTATCTCGTGTAAAAAATGAGCCATTTTAAGCGCATAATTTGCCCCTGTATTGCGGCGTAGACCTGGAGGAATCATTATAATAAGGACATCTGTATCCTCCAAAAATTCTTGTACTGGACCATCCACGCCGCTTTCCGCGATAATAATGGGAAAAGTACTTATTCCTTGTTTGCTAATCTCTTGGGCTTTTTGAGATTCTGTTACACTTCCTTTTACCGTATATCCTAACAATCTTAGGTGCCCCGCAAGGGTCATTCCTAGCCATCCCAATCCTGCTATTGTAATCCTTTTATTCAAAATTTTAATATTTTATTTTTTATTGTTTTACTCAACGATAGAGTCTGTTTTTGCTTTCGCGAAAGCGAGGTTATACATTTCAATACCAGTTTCCACCACGATTGCATCAGTGGTTACAAAGGGTTTAGGCATTGTGTATTTGGGTCTTTTGTTTACTATGAAGCTCGGATTTTCAAGCAAATCTAAAGAGTACTCCTGCATTCTGAACTTAGGGTCTTGATCTTTAACGGTAGCATAAGTAATCTTAAGATCATCACCTTGCGAAAGGTAATAGCTCAATAGATTTTTACTTTCTCTTGCATTTACACCACTATCTGTAGTATCTACAGGAACCTCCTTACCATTAAAAATAAGCTTGGTAAATCGCACATCTTGATCAGCATATAGTCTTATTCTATTAATTGGTCTATTTGGGGATATAGAAAAGGTGCGCTCGCGGCTGCCTTCTATAATTTTATCACGTTCTAAAGTTATGGAGCTTTTTGCTAGATCAATTTTTGGTGTTTCCTTTGCAAATGTAAATGGGGTATTGTATTTACTGCCGCCTGCATTTTTTACAAATTTTGATGCGCGCTCAGGATTTTCTCCCACATATCTAGTGACCCAAGGGTCCGGTATTTTATCGTAAGTAACGTAATAAGCTTTATCAGAATCAGAATCTGTATAATATACTAAGCTGTTAGGTTTTTGCCTTTCTTCTGTGTAATCTGACTTGGCATTTGCAACCATAAGAAAAACAAACGTAAGAGCAAGACCTATATATCCCAAAAATCTCTTATTACGATAGAAGCCAAAAACAGGAATAAGAAGCCCAAATAGCAAAACACTGATTACCACAGAAGGCGCATACCCATCTCCCGGTCCTAGACCTACTGGTAGAAACTGGATGAGCGGCGCAAAGATCAATACGGCCGGAGCACATAATAAGGTCATTAACAAAACGCTAGGTCGCTTTTTATGGAGCATCACATATAGCGCGAGTAATATAAAAAAGACGGGAATAATAAAGAAGGCCCCTCCCTGAAGTTTCAGCGCGAGTAAACTATTTATAATCAACCACATAAACAGCGGTGCAATAAGTACACTCGCCGTGCGCTCTGGCTTTGTAAGATGACTATATATCCCAAAGGAAAATGCAAAAGACATTGTCACAAAAGCCGCAGTATACCAGTGGCCATTATATATAAAAACGGGTAACATATCTGCGTATTGAGGATATATAACCGGCCATAGCCATCCTAATAATTGTAGCAAAAACAAACTCCCCACTAGAGATACAATAAGCGCTGCAAAACCACGTCCTATGCCGGACATTCTTATTCTCTTATCTCTGATGCCCTTAATGAGAAGATAGAAGAAAAGTAACATGGCAATAGCAACCATAGGCCAGATCCAAGAAAAAGGATAACTCACAAAATTGAAGAGAGCTACATCAAAATAAACATAATCATCTTCTGATTTTATATTGATCAAATCTACTTTAGCAAAATGCTTTATTAGTGGGAGAAGGTATCTCCCTTGATGTTCTAAAGTTTTAAGATTGAGGTTTTGCCAAGTGTCATTTTGAGTATGATAATTCCAGTGATCATCTATAAATGCAAAAAAGAATCCATCTATATCACCATTCTCACGCAATACAGTAGAGTCTGTGTCATTAGGCAACATCTTATAGATACTATACATAAGAGATGTTGCAACCGGATATTTGAGTTCTGCCGCAGCAAATTCTTTTATGAGATTTTTATTACCTCCATTGGTTTCTACTATCATATTAGAAGGACCGCTACTTCCTCGGGCTTCAAAGTTTAGAGCGACACCCACATCTTTAGCCCAAGGATGTTCATTTACAAAGAGGGAAGCACCATTGAGGCCCAGCTCTTCTGAGTCTGTAAAGAGGATTATAATATCGTTTTGGGGTTGCTCCCCACTTGCAATATATGCCCGTAAGCTTTCTAAAACCGTAACAACTCCAGAGCCAGCATCACTCGCACCTCGCGATTTGCTGTGAGGTGCACTGTCGTAATGGGACATTAACAATAAGGCCTTTGTGTTATTAGATCCCTTTATTTTTGCAAGAATATTCTGTGGCTTTACTAAATCACTGTAACCTCTCCAAGTATCTAATGTAAATCCTTCCTGTATTTCTGGCTTAAGCCCTAACTGCTCTAACTCCGTAATGATATAATCGCGCACTTCTTTATGGGCTGGACTCCCTACATAATGAGGATCTTTAGAAATTACTTTAAGTTGTTCCAGTGCTCTTGCTGTAGAAAACTCTGTACTTAACGTTTTGGGCCCCGAGGCCTCTCTTGGTATGAGGGAATAGAAACTTAGATAAGCTATTCCTAAAAGTAAGAATAGCGATACAAAGTGTTTAATGCGTTTCATAAAGGTTGGTTTGGTTGTTCTAAAATAGGGATTTTAGGAGTGATTTAAGAGTTTTTATGCTTTCGCGAAAGCAATAAAAGTATTATCTGCAGTTTTTTTACTAACTTCAAGAGTTCAAAACCAGACCATTATGGGAATCAAAAGTTTTATGGGTAAGCGTGCTAAAGATACTAAAGGCACTGCGTCAGACATTAAAGTAAGTGATTATATGAGTACAAAACTCATCACCTTTAGCCCAGACCAATCTGTGCTAGAGGTGATGAATAGTCTTATAAAACATAAGATTTCTGGAGGACCTGTAGTAAATGATAAAAATGAACTGCTAGGTATTATTTCTGAAGGGGATTGTATGAAACAAATTTCAGAAAGCCGTTATTACAATATGCCTATGGATGATATGAAAGTTGAAAACCATATGGTGTCAAACGTAGATACCATAGACGGTAATATGAATGTTTTTGACGCGGCAAATAAATTTCTTGAGTCTAAGCACCGCCGTTTTCCTATAGTGCGAGATGGTAAGTTAGTAGGACAGATAAGTCAGAAGGATGTTCTCAAAGCTGCCTTGAAACTTAATGGTCAGACTTGGAAGTAGCAGTTCTTTAATAGTGTTTTTCAAACCAAGCTAGTGTTACCTTTGGTTCTCCATAGGCGAAGTTGTTTTTGCGTTCTAATCCTATTTTTTCAAGAACGCTACAAGAAGCGATATTCTCCACTTCTGCCATCGCACAAAGTTTTTGATCCTTATAATTTTCAATAAAGTAATCTCTTGCTGCAATAGAAGATTCGGTTGCATAGCCCTTACCCCAGAATTCGGGCATAAAACGATAGCCTATGTCATAAAAGTTAGTATGACCATTCATTTCTTTTTCGAAGTTCATCTTCAGGCCCGTCCACCCTATAAAGGTGCCAGATGATTTCTCTATAGCGGCCCACCTTCCTATACCATACGTTTTATATTGCATCCGTATATAATCCACATTAGAGCGAGCCTTACCCATACAAGAAATAGGCTTGTTACCCAAGAACCTATGTACTTCTGGATTACTATCTAAGCGATACATATCTCCTGTATCTTCTATGCGTATTTCTCTAAGAATCAGGCGTGTTGTTTCTATGTAAAAATCCATATCGAAAGGGCTTGATTTTAATTAAATCACCTATGTATTACGTTTTACGAGAGCATAAAAATCACCGTCGAGGGGCAGATATCCTTGATCATATACAAAATAGTAGATGTTTCCGGTTTTGGTAGTATATATGCTGGTAAAGTAGTTAAAGTCAAAACCTGCTGCGTCTAGTTTGCTTTTAGGCATCTTTGTCTTAGTATCTGGATTGAGCTGTTCTAGGATTCTATAATTCTTGCGCAATCTATTATTAGTATTGCGCATAATATTCTTACTGTCTTTATTTTGGCTATTGTTGTGACTGTTGCGGCAGGCATCACTACAGAATTTTTTATCTGCGCGTCCTATAATCTTATCTCCACATTCTGGGCAGCTTCTATCCATAAACATTTTATTCCTGCGACGGCCGGAAACTAGTCCGCCCAGTAGCTATGATCACTAGTTAAGTCGGTTTCCACCCGTGCAGAAACATTGACTAAACCTATTTATTCTTTAATTCCTGCATTTTCCTTATTTGGGAAAGTACTATTTTTTTAGGTGTAAGTGGTATTGCCTTCATCAGGACCTTCTGACCAAAACTCAAACCCGCCAGCACATCCAGTTTCCCCTCTAGCATTGCTTTATATCCAGTTTGAGCGACCTCGTGAGCTGTAAAAGTATCTTCAAATAGTTTAGAATTCTCCATACCAGCCGTTTCTGCAAATCCTGTTTCTGTTGCACCAGGTAATAATGCGGTTACGGTAACATCAGTGTCACTTAATTCCTCAGAGAGTGCATTGCTAAAGGATGTGACGTACGCTTTGGTTGCAAAGTAAACTGCTTGTAAAGGACCAGGCATCAAGCTAGCCGTAGAAGAAACATTTAAAATTTTACCTGAATTACGCGTTACAAAATCGGGTAAAAATTTTCGCGAAAGCGCACTCAAAGCAATTACATTGAGCTGTATCATAGCGAGGTCATCATTCCAGTCCCGCTCATAAAACTTTCCGTGACCTCCAAAACCTGCGTTATTGATCAAATAATCTACAGTGATCCCAACACGCTTTACTTCATCATAGATTTCTTGAGCTGCATTAGCATCTGTGAGATCTTTACTTATCACGTGAACAGAAATACCGTAGGCCTTCTCATACTCAGATTGCATTTGCTCAAGGGTGTCACTGCTACGGGCAACTATGACCAGATTACCACCCTTTTTTGCGTGTATCTCTGACATCGCTTTGCCTATACCGCTACTTGCGCCAGTGATGAGTGCTGTTTTGGCCATACTAGTTCTTATAGATTTTTACCGTAAGTTCTCCAGCCTTGTTCATATGAGCTCTGTACATACCCGCTGTATTAAATTCCATTGCGATATTTCCATCTTTGTCAATAGCAACGATACCACCATCACCTCCCAATGCTGGCACCTTTTCCTGTATGACCAGCTTTGAAGCTTCTTGTACCGTAAGACCTTTATATTCCATTAGGGCCGAGATATCGTGAGCCACTTGAGCGCGTATAAAAAATTCTCCCCATCCCGTACTGCTCACGGCGCAGGTCGCATTGTTAGCATAGGTTCCAGAGCCAATAATAGGAGCATCTCCTATACGGTTATACCTTTTATTAGTCATCCCCCCTGTAGAAGTTCCTGCAGCGAGATTTCCATTTTTATCGAGAGCCACACAACCTACGGTCCCAAATTTTGAGTCCTTTATAAAAGGATCATAAAAATCACGGTCAAGATGGGTAGCGCTTGCAGCCGAGTGGTCTAATGCTGTTTTTTCTTTATCTATAATACGCTGGAGCGATTTATATCTGTTTTCTGTGTAAAAATAGGAGGGATCCACAAGGGTAATATTTTGCTCTGCGGCAAACTGCTCCGCACCTTTCCCACTCAACATCACGTGCTCACTTTTATCCATAACAGCAAGGGCAAGATTGATTGGGTTGCGGACTGTGGTCACACCAGCTATCGCACCAGCATTAAGCGTCTTTCCATCCATCACACTGGCGTCAAGTTCGTTGGTTCCATCGTGGGTAAAAACTGCGCCTTTACCTGCATTAAAAAGTGGACTATCTTCCATTATATTAATAGTGGCGGTCACGGCTTCCATACTCGTACCTCCTTTAGACAGTATCTCGTGTCCCGTGCGTATAGCTTCCTCTAGTTTTGCCTCGTAGGCAGCCTCGAGGGAGTCTGTCATATTCTCCTTTAGAATAGTTCCCGCCCCGCCGTGTATGACAATCCCAAAGTTGTCCTTTATTTTTTCTTCGCTAGAAGAGTTGGGAGTTTTTTCTTTAACGGGCATATCACAAGAAGCGAGAAACGCTAGTGAGAGAATACTTAAAATTATCTTTTTCATAGTTGAAATTTTGTGGTAGCTGTTAAATATAAGGAGAATAAGTTTTTGTGGGTTATAGGCTTTCGCCAAAATGTTAGTTCCTTAAACTATGTAAATCAAGCGTACCATTCCTTGAATTTGTAAGTATTTAGTTACTTTCTGTGTATTTCATCGATTAAATACACATTTATAGCGATTAAGTGTAAAATAGTTTTATATTGGTCCCTAAGTTAATAACCCCAAATTATGAACTTGATTATTAAAAGTCTATGCGCAATCGCTGCGCTGTGCCTCTTTGGCGCGTGCTCAAGCGAACCGCAAAATGAAGCCGAAGATAGTGTAAACTATGAGGTATTAGTAGAGGTAGAAAACAATAACGTCTTAGCAGATGAAGTGCTGGAGGTGTTAAATCTACATAGATCTACTCTTGGTCTTGAGCCCTTACAATGGCACGATGAACCTGAGGATCTCGCGCTAGGACACTCTGTGTATATGGCAAACCGTAATGAGGCCAGTCACGATAACTTTTTTGAAAGATCGGACTTCTTGAGAGATCGCGGGGCGACGTCTGTAAGTGAGAATGTTGCTTATGGTTACACAACTGCAGAAGACGTTGTGCAAGGATGGCTCAACAGTCCATCTCATAAGGAAGCAATAGAAAGTGACTTTACCCACACAGGTATAGGAATTATAAAAAACGAGTTAGGAGTAAACTTCTACACGCAGCTATTTTTTAAGTAGTCATAAAGATCCCCCAAATCATAATTGATTATCGACCCCGTAAACTAAGGTTTACGGGGTCGTTTTTTTAGGATTAACCTCATCGCTAAAACTGAAAGCTAAAGAGCAATGTATTTTTTAATTAAAATCTATGTGCTTTCACTTTTTTGTACTTTTATAAAAAGACACGAGCGTATGGCAATCCAGAAACCTTTTAACCTTAACCAGTGGGTTGAAGAAAATAGAGACTTACTAAAACCACCAGTGGGTAATAAAAATCTGTATAAAGATGCAGGTGACTACATCGTAATGATCGTAGCCGGGCCTAATGCCCGCAAGGATTATCATTACAATGAGACAGAAGAGTTGTTTTATCAACTGGAGGGTACTATAGAAGTGCACGTGCAAGAAAATGGTGAGAAAAAAACGATGCAGTTGGGTCCTGGCGATATGTACTTACATCCTGGTAAGGTGCCTCACTCACCCGTGCGTCACGAAGGCTCTATAGGTCTTGTTATAGAGCGTAAACGCCAAGACTTAGAAGGCAAGGATGGTTTACTCTGGTTCTGTGATAATTGTAATAACAAGTTATACGAAGTGTATTTTCCTCTCAATGATATAGAAAAAGATTTTTTAGGTCACTTCAAAGATTTTTATGGTGATAGCAAAAAAAGGACCTGTGACAATTGCGGAACAATAATGCCAGTAGATAAAAGATTTACTGAAGAATAGTCAAAAAATAGATAATATGTCAAGGGTGTGATGAAAATCACACCCTTTTTTATGGATACGGTAAAATTATTCTTAAATTCGTAGGATTCAAAAATCAGAGAAAAAAATTGATTTTAATAGTTCTGTGAGAACAGAACATATAAAGTACTAATACTTGTGAAGGGGCGGATGAGATTCCCGCTTTCGCGGGAATAAAATTGAACTATGAGCAAAGTAGCACAAGAATTTGGGATGGATGAAGCACTTAAAGTGCTCGGCATAAAAGATATAAACGAAGGAACTTCCACGGGTCAGAAAAATTTTGGTAGTGGTGACATTATTGAATCGTATTCTCCTGTAGATGGCAAACTTATAGGTAAAGTAAGGACTACTAGCAAAGCAGATTATGAGAAGGTGATGAGCGCTGCAACGGATGCTTTTAAAGACTTTAGAACTAAACCTGCACCCTTACGTGGGGAGCTAGTACGTCAGTTTGGCGATAAACTTCGCGAGGTAAAGGAGCCCTTAGGAAAATTGGTTTCTTACGAAATGGGTAAATCTTATCAAGAAGGTCTAGGAGAGGTACAGGAGATGATAGACATCTGTGATTTTGCAGTAGGCCTTTCTCGACAGCTCCACGGTCTTACAATGCACTCTGAGCGTCCGGGACATAGGATGTATGAGCAATATCACCCGTTAGGAGTCGTAGGTATTATATCTGCCTTTAACTTTCCAGTAGCCGTTTGGGCTTGGAATACGGCTTTAGCGTGGATTTGTGGGGACGTATGTGTATGGAAACCATCTGAAAAAACTCCACTCTGTGGCGTAGCTTGTCAAAATATCATCGCCGAAGTCTTGAAGAACAACGATATGCCAGAGGGTATCTCTTGTTTGATCAATGGTGATTACAAAGTAGGTGAGATGATGACTAAAGATAAGCGCGTACCGCTGGTCTCTGCAACGGGATCTACTCGTATGGGTAGAATAGTTGCCGCTACGGTTGCAGAGCGTTTAGGGAAGTCATTATTAGAATTAGGAGGGAACAATGCTATCATTGTAACTCCAGATGCAGATATCAAAATGACCGTTATTGGTGCCGTTTTTGGCGCTGTAGGGACTGCAGGACAACGTTGTACCTCAACACGTCGACTTATTATACACGAGTCTATGTACGATAAAGTAAAGAATGCAGTGGTAGATGCGTATAAGCAACTACGCATAGGTAACCCGCTAGATGAAAATAATCACGTGGGGCCACTTATTGACAAAGATGCGGTTGCAAATTATAACAACGCTTTAGAAAAAGTAGTAGCCGAGGGTGGTAAAATCATTGTAGAAGGTGGAGTACTTTCTGGAGAAGGTTATGAAAGTGGTTGCTACGTAAAACCTGCAATTGCAGAAGCGAGCAATGATTTTGAAATTGTACAGCACGAGACATTTGCTCCTGTATTGTATTTATTAAAGTACAGCGGTGACGTGATAAACGCGTTAGAACTCCAAAACGGGGTAGCCCAGGGATTATCTTCGGCAATAATGACTAACAATTTACGTGAAGCAGAGCGTTTCTTGAGTGTTGCAGGTTCAGACTGTGGTATTGCAAATGTCAATATAGGAACATCTGGAGCTGAGATAGGCGGAGCCTTTGGTGGTGAAAAAGATACTGGTGGTGGTCGCGAATCTGGATCAGATGCTTGGAAAGTGTATATGCGTCGTCAGACAAATACAATTAATTACACAACAGAACTTCCATTAGCACAGGGAATAAAGTTTGATTTATAAGATAGTTGCCTTACGGCGAAAATTTTAAATGGTACTAAACCGCTTTCTTTTTCTGAAAGCGGTTTTGCTTTTAGAGCTTCTCTCAAAAGCCGAGAAGCTATTTATCTTGTTAAAATGGTATCTTTCAGATAATACAAAACCACCAGTTGAAGCCCAAAATATACATTCTTCCCGTAATTGTGTTTTCGCAGTTTTGTGGAACCTCGTTGTGGTTTTCCGGTAATGCAGTAATTACTGAGCTAGCCATTGATTTCTATTTGCCAGACACTTCCATTGCTCACCTAACAGCTGCTGTTCAAATAGGATTTATTTTTGGCACTCTTGTGTTTGCCCTATTGTCTCTTGCCGATAGATTTTCTCCTTCTAAAGTATTTGTGGTGAGTACAATGATTGCGGCGTTATTTAATTTAGGGCTCATCTGGAATGGGAATTCGCTGGCAACACTACTGATACTGAGATTTTTGACTGGATTTTTCTTGGCCGGAATTTATCCTGTGGGTATGAAAATAGCAGCAGATTATTATCGTAAAGGTCTAGGTAGATCACTTGGTTATTTAGTCGGTGCTTTAGTTCTAGGGACCGCTTTGCCTCATCTGCTCAAAGGGTTTCTACAAAATACACCTTGGCAACTTGTAATGGTCTTTACGTCACTGATTGCCGCTATGGGTGGGTCAGTTTTAATGCTACTCGTGCCTAATGGCCCATACAGAAAATTAGGAATGCGCTTAAAGAGGACTGCGTTGTTTAAAATTTTCGAAAACCGAAATCTCAATCGAGCGGCTATAGGTTATTTTGCCCACATGTGGGAGCTTTATGCGTTCTGGGTGTTAGTACCCTTAGTGTTAAACACGTATAACACTACGTTTCCAGATAAGTTTATTCCAGTAAATATAGGTTCATTCGGTATTATTGCCATAGGTAGTATATCCTGTATCTTAAGTGGTTTGATCGCTGAAAAAATAGGAGCAGCCCGAGTTGCAAAAACTGCTCTTTTACTCTCAGGACTGTGCTGCCTTTTATCACCTTTTCTGTTTGAGGTATCATCAGGATGGATTGTCCTGCTCTTTTTAGGCCTTTGGGGAATGTTTGTTATTGCAGATTCACCTCTTTTTTCCTCACTAGTGGCAAATAATGCCACGCGAGAAAATAAAGGAACGGCTATCACCATAGTCACCTGTCTAGGTTTTGCCGTTTCTATACTAAGCATTGAGGGTATTTACTTTTTAAATACATTTTTTGATATTCAATATCTTTTACCTCTTCTGGCAATAGGTCCGGTAGTTGGTTTAATAGTTTTAAGAGAGAAAAGAACTTAACTTTTAATGACATTTTTAGATTGGTTTGGAACTATTATCCGCCAATTATCAAGGCTATCTTTCATAGGATATGTATTTGCAATCTATGGCAGTAAAACCTTGCTCCGAAATACCATTGATATAGCTATGATTTTAGCTTGGATTTTCTGTTGTGGTGTAAGTACTGCCGCAAACGGAGAGCCCAGTGGTACGGATTTTATTTTGAATGGTCCAGTATGGGTGAACGCAAACCTATAGCTACCAATGATACTAAAGAGGGCTGTGCAAAGAACAGAGCTGCCGTCGTAACCATAATCTAACACATCACAAGTAAATTAATATAGACTTTTTAAATTTAGCTTATTGGATTTGGCCGATTATCGCAGGAATCGTGTACGGTATAGTAGGCTTTTTAATAGGTCGTCTTTCTGGAGGAAGCAATGGTGATGATCATACAGCCACCATAGAGGCTTGCAGACGTAAGAATAACCAGTTAGAATCAGATGTTAACGACATTAAGGAAAACGGAGTGCGGTAAAAGCAGCGATTTTGCTAGTGGTAGCGCGAGTATGGGGTCATCATTTATTGCAGGAGGAGCAACGATTAGCCGTATTGTTCCCGTAGGTTTTGATGCAGATGCGGCTACGGCTGCTTTTGGAAAAAAAATCCAAACAGGATAGTCTTACTGTAGTTGAGGGTATAGGTCCTAAAATAAGAGAGCTCTTCCATAATCATACGATAAAAACGTAGACCGCCTTAGCAGATTGTTCTGTAGAGTAATGTCAGGAAGTACTTAATTCTGGTGGGAAACGATATGAGATCCATCGTCTGGGATCCTGGCCTATGCAAGCTGAGCGTGCATCATTAGGAAAGTGGAGCGAGCTTAAAAATGGCAAGATGAGCACGATTGTGGGAGAGGCTAATGCGCTTAATAAATAGAAAAAACCGCCTAAACGTTAACTTAGAATAGGCGGTTTTGTTTTCTATAGAAGTACTTAATTATAATAAGGTTGCCTCTAGTGTTATCTCTGCTTTCATCAATTTTGAGAGTGGACATACTTCCTTAGCCTTCTGGGCTATTTCTTCAAATTTTTCTTTTGAGATCTTAGGCACTTTACCTTTTGTTACAAGTTTGATCTTAGTAATTTCCCCATCCTCAAAAGTAACGTGGGCATCGGTATCTAGACTGTCTGCAACAAAGTCGTCTTCATTGAGTAAAAAGCTCAATTGCATTGTGTAGCACCCTGAATGTGCTGCTCCTATAAGTTCTTCTGGGTTAGTCCCCACACCATCTTCAAAACGGGTACCAAATGCATATTGTGCTTTATCTAGCACGGTACTTTCGGTAGAAATAGTTCCTTTTCCTTCTTTTCCACTGCCTTCCCAGTGTGCACTTGCTGCTCTTGTAAATTTCATAGTCTTATTTTTTGGTTATAGTTAAAAGTAGTTTTTTTCTGCTTTCGCGAAAGCGTACTTAACACCTTATAACATCGCAATTAACAAAGATTAAGAATCGTCTAGTACGTTGCGCCTTGATTTTTGGTTGCTATTATTATAATCCCGATAATAATAAGCGCCGCAAGAATAGCAAAGAATATTTTCCAGAAGGAATAAGGTCTTTTCCCAGAAAGGGCGCCCGTCTCTCCGTTTACAAAAAAGTTATACTCTTTACCATTAAATCGATACGAACTCACGTACACGGGAAGAAGGATGTGTTTAAAAGTCTCCTCTGCGAGTTTCATATCTATAGAGGTCACTCTTTGAGTATCTCCACCTATGTCACCTCGTGCCCAAGAGGTGGCAATCTCCTTAGCAGTATGCTTAGATCTATCGTGACCCTCCTTAAGTGGGATCGTATACTTTTCTGTAACAAAGCCTGATAGAAAACCACTATTGAAGGGTTGTAGTTTTTTAAGATCCCAGCGAGCGATTTTGGAAGGCACTCTTCCCGCGCGCTGTTTTGAAGCTTCAACTAGGGTGTCATCTACAAAACCAGATACGTGACCGCTGGCAGGATACCATCGTGTTTTACGTACTTGACGCGACTGAGTTTTTCCCTTACTGTCACGGTAGGTTTCTGTTACATAATAGTACTCACCGCGCTGTCCTGTATAATCTGCAGCGAGCTGCGCGTCAAAGGTCCAGTAAGGCAAATATAAACCCTTCGTAAACTGAGGGTCTAATGAGGCCTTTTTTAACTTATTAGGAGCCCACCACAGTCCACTTACCCAATTTTTGAAAATTTGGAACGATTTATTTTGACCGATCTGAAAGGGTAATACAGCACCGGGTAAAATCCAATCTTCCTTATGCGCATCTTCCAGTATGAGCGGCATACTGCAATATACACAATGCAGGGATTTGTAATTCTCCTCCACGTGCTGGTTTGCCCCACAATTTTTACAGTGTAGGATGGAAATCTCTTCACTGTTCTTCTGCGCTCCCATTTTCTCGAGGTACGGGTAGAGCTCAAGCTCCTCAAACTTGCTGGTTTCTATGGATATTTTTTCTTGATGCCCACAGTAATCGCAAGTGATTGAAGTGGTGCCAGGTTTATACTTGAGCTCTGCCCCACAGTTAATACAGGCTTTCTTTAGTTCAGTTTTGTGGACAGGAGTTTCTGTCATTGACTATTTAGTTTTACGCTTTCGCGAAAATTTTAGATGAATAGAAATGATTAGCACGTTATAACGCCACCCGAGGGTAGGGAAGAGCGTGAAGCTAAAAAGCTTATAACAATTACCAAAGATTAAGACGGTAGAGGTGGTGGTGTATTCCCTCCTAAAAATGACTTAAGTTCTTCTACTTCTTGAAGCGCCGTCCAGCCAGACATTCCCTGTTTCCAGATAAGACTTTCTTTATTTACTGTTCTATTGGCAAACAGCCCTTTGAGCTGGTCAAAACTCACTGGACCTTGCTGTGTGCCGTTTACAGCATAAAAGAACTGTACTGATACCGGCATAGGTGGTGGCACAGGCGTGGCCTGATTTTGAAAAGGTTGTTGCCCTCCCATTTGGGGAGTTGCCTGTGGGGATCCCATCATCGTACCTCCCATTTGTTGAGCAAGTACAAAGCCCATTCCCATTCCCATTCCTGCCCCAGCGGTGCCTCCTTCATTTGTAGCGGCGGCTTCGATTGCTTTAGCTGTTTTGAACTTGGTAAGTTTATCAAGGTCCAGCTTATCGAGACGACTGTACTCAAATATTTCTTTTTTGAGATCTTCTGGCATCGAGACATTCTCGATATAAAATTTCTCTAGAGAGATACCCACCGTCATAAATTCTGGCTTCATCACATCCTGACAGGTTTCTGAAAGCTCAGAAGTATTTGCTGCATACAATTCTATAGGAAGATTTGCTTCTCCTACGGTATCTGTAAAACGAGTAGCAATCAAGCTTTTAAGATGCTCGTTGATCTCAAAATTTGTAAAATTATTATCAGTTCCTACAATCTCTTTTATGAATGTTCCCGCATCTGCAATTTTAAAAGCATAGGTACCAAAGGCTCTTATCTCCACGAGGCCAAAACGATCATCACTTAGTGTGATAGGATTTTTTGTACCCCATTTCTCATCTGTAAAGAGATGTGTGTTTACAAAATACACCTCGGCCTTAAACGGACTATCAAAACCATACTTCCAGCCTTTTAACGTGGTAAGTATAGGTAAGTTTTGAGTATTGAGTGTGTGGGTGCCCGGCGTAAACACATCTGCTAGCTGTCCTTCGTTCACAAAAACAGCCGTCTGTCCCTCACGTACGATGAGCTTTGCATTGTTCTTGATCTCGTTTTGATATCGCTCAAATCGGTGCGCAATCGTGTCGTCCGTATAGTCGAGCCACTCGACAATATCTATAAATTCGTGGCTGAGTTTTTCTTTTATTTTATCAAAAATTCCCATAAGTGGTTGGTTTTAAACTGTGTGAAATCATAAAATATAAAAAGCTTAATTATTTTCCATAAATTTAATCGTAAGTTCAGGGATGAAATTTAATCATTCTTAATTAAAATCTGAATACTATGAAAAACAATCTACTTTTAAAATTCTCTCTCTCTCTCATACTAATGTTTTTTTTAAATGCGCATCAAGTTAATGCTCAAGCAGACGACTTTATTTGCTTAACACCAGAATTTAGTGCTCCTGACCCGGCAGGCGTTTATTCTTATGAGACCGGTCAAAGTAGAATGATGGATCCAGATGAGGTAAAGGTATTGAATGTCTATTACTGGCAAATAAACGCACCTGATGGATCTAACCCTAATCCCCTGTCTTTACAAACGGTTCTTGCATCAGTTGCCTACTTAAACGTGAGGTTCAACCCTTATAACATTTTTTTTAAGTATCGTGGTTGGGATGAAGTGAATAGCCCACCAGATATAATTCAAGAAATGTTAGATAGTCAAGGCTGTATGGATGTTTTAGAAAATGGGCAGCCAATGATAGACCCAAATGGATTCGGCACACTAAGTCAATGTCAGCGTTCCGAGTTTTGGTCATTCGTGTCTTCTAGTGCTGAGTATGACGATGCCATTAATATTTATGTGCCGTATCTTACAGATGACTTTGCAGGAGCAGCTAGAGGAATAGGTTCTGATAAAATAGTCGTTCCTACAAGTAATGTTTGTAATACAATTACTGTACACGAGATTGGACACGCATTAGGATTATCTCATACTCAAAGCGGATATAAAAATAGTCAGTCTGATTGCATAACAGATTTTGAAAGTCTAAATTATACGAATTGCGAACACGTTACACGTAATCCTAATGATGGGAACTATAACGCAGTTACTAGAGGAGATCGTGTAACAGATACGGCTGCTGTTCCTGATTTTAGGACCGAGTATTGTTATTTTACAGATTGTAACGCTACCTGCAACTCTGCTTCTGGATTATCAAGGTTTTATATAGATGAAAATACGTGCGAGTATATAGGTAATAATGTAGATTGTGAGGGTACACCATATGATATTTTACCAGAAGACGTCCGCAACTATATGTCGTACTCAGATAGGGATTGCTTTGATACCTTTAGTCCAGGACAGGCCATAAGAATGCAAGAAACCATTGACAACAATGCAAATCTTATAGCGGCCACTACAGATATTGCTTCTTTATATGAACCTTACAGCGGTGAATATTATTCTATAGGTCCTTTACCTACTGATATAGTACAATACAGACCCCTTTTTCAGCCAGGTTTTGACTATGCTTTTTTTCCTTGTTATGGTATGTATAATGAGCCAGCTCCATACGATGACTTATCATTTACTGTAGATTTTTTACCAGAATACGGGATAAGTAATTCAGAAGATAATTATTTTAGTATTACTCACCCTAGTGGATATGCTTTTTTAATAAGACATCCCAATCTAGGTAATGACCCGAGGAGATGTTATAACAATCAAAATAGAAGACCCTCTGGTGGTAAAATCACTAAGTTTGAGGATAATACCTTCAACCAGAATGTAACCATAACTCCGCAAGACTCCATACAGATTAATAGCAATAATCTCATTCAAAATCTCCAGCCTGGATTATACAAAATCGATAAAAACTATCCAGACGGTACGGTAGAAGAACAAGTTATAAGTAAGAGTAATAATGAGTAAATCCATTCCTAGACTACTCTTAATAAACTTAATCCTGAGCGTAACGTTTAGCTATGGACAGTTTAGTTCAAAAAAGGTTATTTCTGATACGGCAGGCGGGGCTTGGACAGTCTTTGCAGGTGATCTGGATGGGGATGGTTTTAAAGATGTCATTAGTGCAAATAGATTTGATTCAACCATCACTTGGTTCAAAAGTATAGATGGGGGTATTAATTTTGTAGATTCACAATTAGTGTCAAACCTTAACTCACCGTTAGATATTATAGGAGGGGATATAGACAACGATGGGGATTTAGATTTAATTGCAACTTCACCATCTGAAGACATAGTTGTTTGGTATGAGAATTTAGATGCTGAGGGCAATTTCAGTAGCCAAAATATTATAAGTGACACTGCTCTTGTAGCAAATGATGTAAAAACTATTGATATTGACGGAGATGGTGATCTCGATGTTTTTATAGCATCAGATGTTTCTGGACTTTCTTGGCATCGTAATCTTGATGGATTAGGTACTTTTAGTGAGCCTAACATTATTATTAGTGTAGGAGGCAGTACGAGGGATATTTTTTTAACAGATATAGATGGAGATGATCTTAAAGATATAGTTTCTACATCTTCTGGAAGCGTAAACGCCTCGTGGTATAAACATCTTGATGGAGACGGTACATTTGGAACGGCAAATATTATTCACGTAAATGATTCAACAATGCAATCAGCGCTTGCAGCAGATATAGATGGTGATGGAGATCAAGATGTTATTACAACCACCTTTGCCGAAGACAAAATTTCTTGGTTTGAAAATCTAGATGGGTTGGGAACGTTCGGACCGCAACAAGTGATTTCTACTGTAGCAAATGGTGCAATTACCCTAGCTGTAGCAGATATGGATAATGATGGAGATCCAGACATTGTATGTGGTGATGCGATAGATAGCGAAGTTACCTACTATGAAAACCTAGACGGGTTAGGCAACTTTGGGGATGAAGTAATCCTTAATAATACATCTCCATCTTTGCGATCTGTGATTGCCTCAGATATAAATAACGATGGTTTTCTAGATATTGTGGCAGCTTCTCGCAATGATAATACAGTGGCTTGGTATGAGAATTTAATACCACTTAAGGTAGCTACCTTTGAGATTAATAAAACGGTGACCGTTTTTCCTAATCCTGTAGGGGATGAATTATTTTTTACCTCAAAGTTTCTAATAAAAGAAGTAAACATTTATAGTATTACTGGGCAGCTTCTAAAAAAGTACAACTCCTCTCTCGATGTTTCCGTAGATGTACGCAGGCTGCGTACTGGTATTTATATTGTAAGTTTTAGAACAGATGAAGGTATCGCTCACAAGAAAATCATTAAAAAATAAAAAATCAGCTAATTGTTCCCCCAAACAACTAGCTGATTTTAGTTTTGCCTCTCTAAAGGCTCATTCAAATTTTTCTTGTGGTGACTTAAGACTGATACTCGTAAGAACTACCGTCTGGAAATTCTATTGAGAAAAATGATACGTCAAACTCTTCGTCCTGACAGATCTGCTCTAGAAGCCCCCAATCTTCTATTTGCGTTTTCATAATGATATTATAAAGTGATTAATACATTACAAATATGCGATCTATATCGTTCTCTTGAAGGGAGTTAATGTCGTAACCTAGGAGGGGTAAAAACCCCTTTTTAAAATTGTATTTAAAAAGATAAAGCTCAATCCTGTAAGATAGAATTGAGCTTTGTTCAGTAATTTATGTTCTTGTATCTAATCCTCTAGATTAAACCAAGCTGCAACCTCCTCATAATTATTGATATTAACACCTTGCTCTTCTAAGCTTCTAAGTTTACTATCTCTAGAGACCATTGACCTTCCACTCGCATTTTGAGTAGGAATTACAAAATATCTAGCCTTAGTAATACCCGCATCTAGCGCGCCGCCTGAATCTAAAGAATAAATTTTAATTAATTCAGGTTCATAGGTAAATGTAATTACCTGATCTGAGCCGTTACTCAGAGGAAAGTTAAATGTCATTGGATACCAGACATTATTGCCAAACAATTGAAAATACATAAGCACAAGGGCATCTTCAACTACAGCTTCTGTGAGATCTGCATCGTCTATTTCAACAACATTTGAAGGAGTCCCAAGAAAACTTCCGGCTTGCCAATCTGGAAATGGGTCTATAGTTGTTCCTGTAACATTTGCGTTTCCATCCTCTCCATCTTGACCATCTTGCCCTGCAATTCCTTGCGGCCCTTGTGCTCCATCCATACCATCTTCCCCATCCGTTGAGCAGGATGCGAGACCTAAAAACAGAATACATAAAGCGTAGGTAAATAATTTAATTGTTTTCATTGTAAAAGTTTTAAAGATTATTGTTTCCTCTTTAATACTTCCAGATATGAAAAGGTTAACTTTTAGGATGGAATTATTTTATTGTGGGACGTTTTATTGTCGGCTGGGGGTCAAAAGTCCTTTTCAATTTTGTAATTAGTTCCTTCCTGTCTCATTAGGGTAAAGGTTGGGTAAAAGATCACTTTGCCAGAAATCTTTAGTATCGACATCTAGTACGGTCAATGGACCCCTAAAGGCAGCCCCCGTATCTATGTTCCAGATATTTGCCTTATTTACGGGTGTGGTTCTATTGATTCTGGTTACAGGAGTGTGACCTATGTATATTTCTTTAAAAAGTTTGAGACGTTTTGGGTAAAAGAGATCTTCTGGAGTGAGATCATCCTGCATTGCACATACCATCTCCCATAAAGTTCTATCCCAATAAAAGGCCGTGTTATGCCACTCGTATTGAGGACCATTGAGGTTCTGAAACCCAGCGTGGCAAAACATTCTGTTCTCATCGTCTATATAATAATCCTCAAAGCTTTTAAAAAAGGCTACGTGTGCCGCTATTTGTGCAGAGGGTCTTTTATCGTAAGAGTCGATGGTACTCTGTCCACCATGCTGAAGCCACTTGGGTGACATTGATTTTCCCTCTAACCATTGCTGGACGAGGTCATCGTGATTACCTCTTATAAGGGTTGTCTTTTGCTTTCGCGAAAGCATAATTAAAAAATCGATTACCTCTGCACTCTCGCTCCAGCCATCTACATAATCGCCTAAAAATATAAGATGATCCTGAGTATTTATAGCTGCGCGTTCCATTACTTGCTCGAGCGCTCTTAAACCGCCATGTATATCTCCAAAAACCAATGTTCTACTCATACAATCTTAACTCGGACCTGAATTTGAATGTAAAAAATCAAAAACAGGTTTTATTTATAGTTTAGTATATAAAATTAAATTAAATGATCATTAAATCTACTACTTCACGATAACCACCAGTCGCCTGATGCACTGCATAACGATCCTGCGAGCGTCTTACCGCCTGCTCACTACTCCTCATAACGTACCTTCCGTAAAATACGCATCGTCTCCCGATACCTGCCATAAATCCCACCGCTAAATTTTTTTAGGAGCGGTTTGAGCTCTTCCATTTTTTGCATAGCCGTCTCAAAACCATTGAGATAGCATATCAAGTAGGTGTTAGAAAGATTATAAAGATCTTTCCACTCGCCTTGATTGAGTTCTATACCGCGTTTGAGCTTGTAAAAAATGACATTGTTATTATTAAAGATATGGTACAAGGTCTTGCGGTCTACCTGGGGCGGTTCAAAAATGAGACGGGTGTTAATGGTGTAGGTTCCGCTTTCGCGAAAGCGTATCACCACCTCCTCCAAAGGATAATACTTAAAGCGTTCTTGTACGCCCAAGTGCACGTATTCTAAAATGGTAAAAGAATCATTATCAAACGTTATAGAAACCTCATCCAGCGCGGAATAGAATAGCTTTACCTGCTCATTTATAAGTTCAATATCCACTCGTGAGTAGTATGTCTCCCCATTTACTACTTTTTTTTTGCCAGCCCAGCATAGCACAAACTGTTCCTTAAATACTTTGTAGGTGCTGTCAAGATCTCCGTGCCTATTGTTTACAAAATCCATCACGCCATCCAGAGTAAGTTCTATATTATTTTGAGCGTGACTTTCTATAGCGGAAACTATCTCACTGTTTACATCTTCTATATTGCTTTTAAAAGTTTTGGGCATAGACATACTGCCATCCCTAAAAAACACAGTACCACCCCAGTATTTCCATATATTCCTTTTAAGAGCAGTGAGTTTATTTTGAGATCGTATGGTCACTAAACCTATCACTTTATCTGCTGGAAGATTAGGAAAAGGAATATTCTCATAAGAAATAACCGGCGGATTCTCGAGATAGGCATTAATAAGGTTCTGGAGTTTGCTATCATCAAAAAACGGCACTCCTATAATCGCATTCTCCCCATCATCAACCCCAATAACTATAAAAGAGTTGTTTTTAGGGTTGCTATTAGAAAGCGCGCAAATATGTTTTAAGAATTTGGCCTTACCTTCTTTATTGCTAATGTCAATTTTACGTTTTTTATCATAAAAACTGTTCTCGTCATTGTGGGCGAGAAGGTTTTTGATAAGAAGTCGTTTATTAATCATTTTCATTTCCCGCGTAGGCGGGAATCTTGTTAATTAAATATGGAAGTTTTGATACAATTTTTGATAACGCATATCGCATTTTCAAAAATCACTCCGCCATCTTTTTCAGTTTTTATAGGAATATTCTCAATCTATCTATCTCACGATTTTGGGTGGTTGAGTGATCCCGATTTTTCACCAGGTTACACCGGAAATCCCCGGACAATTATTCCCTATTGACAATAGTACTACTAGCCTGTGCCGTACTCAATACCACTAAATCTGCAATGTTCACGTGATAGGGTCTGGATACTACAAAGTATATGATGTCTGCAATGTCTTCTGGTTGTAAACAGTCGAATCCTTTATAGACATTATCTGCTCTTTCCTGGTCACCTTTAAAACGTACCTTACTAAAATCGGTTTCTACCATTGCTGGATTAATAGCCCCAACACGAATATTAAATTTATGGAGGTCTAAGCGCATTCCTTGATTTATAGCGTCTACTGCGTGCTTGCTGGCACAATAGACGTTGCCGTTGGGATAGACTTCTTTTCCTGCAGTAGAACCTATATTTATGATGTGTCCAGACTTGCGATCCGTCATTTGAGGAATGATGGTTTTACTCACATAAAGTAGACCTTTTACATTGATGTCTAGCATAGCATCCCAGTCATCTGCATTTCCAGACTGTATAGGGTCAAGGCCGTGAGCATTTCCAGCGTTATTAATCAAGATATCGATTCTTTGAAAATCTTTTGGAAGGGATTCTATAGCCGTTTCCACTTTTTCCTTATGGCGTACATCAAAATTGAGCGTATAAATTTTTACGTGTTTACTAAGTTCTTTTTTCAAGTCATCTAGCTCTTCCTGTCTTCTACCGCAAATGATTAGGTTAATTCCTTCCTTAGCAAAACGTCTTGCGGTTGCCTTACCTATGCCACTAGTGGCTCCAGTTATGAGTGCTGTCATATATTTTTGTTTAAAAATACTCCTTAATATGTGTATTCAAAAGTTAAGAGACTCATATACGTTGTGTTAATCTTAGTTAAGTCCATAACGCAACTTCTGACGTATAATAACTTTGAACCTTTAATAAATAAACTAAATTTTTATGAAATTTTATCTAAAATTTGCACTATTACCTTTGTTATGCGCAGGACTATTCTCCTGTAATAATGATGATAACGCCTCTACCATAGATGAGTCTGGCCAATCACGATTTGCTGTGAGGCTTACAGATGCTCCGGGAGATTATGATGCCGTTTTTATAGATGTACAAGACGTGGTTATTAAATATAATGGAGATACAGATGATCAGGATGATGTAACTATAGGGGCGGTAAACACAGGGGTCTATGACCTACTAGAACTTACTGGAGGTGTGAACGTACTGTTAGTAGATGATGAGGTGCCTTCTGGAAATATTAGCCAGATACGCTTAATATTAGGAGCTAATAATACGATCGTAGTAGATGGAGAAACTTTTCCGTTACAAACACCTAGTGCTCAACAAAGCGGTCTTAAAGTACAGGTAAATGAAACTTTAGAAAATGGTATTTTTTATGAGTTTTTACTTGATTTTGACGTAGATGAGTCTATCGTGCAACAAGGTAATGGAGGCTATCTTCTTAAACCTGTAATCCGTGCGAGTGTAGAAACAGAGTCTGGAGCAATAGCAGGAAGCGTGTTGCCACTTGGATTTTTGACTGAGGTAACCGCAACAGATGGCGTGACAGAAATATCAGCATTTACAGATGATGCAGGCAATTATGTACTTTCAGGAGTACCTGCTGGTTCGTATACTGTTACTTATGAAATGGACGCTGCAGCAGGCTTTGACATCGTTACGGTAACAGATGTAGCTGTTGAAGTAGGAGTAGTTACTACAGTAGATGTTGTTACTTTTGAGTAGACACTAAGATAATTTTAAAAGGCGGTTTGTACGTTTTACAAACCGCCTTTTTTATTGTCAAGATATAATTCTTCAAGTAGTTTTTTAATTCGCTCGCTCTCTTTATAGCGGGATCCCATATCAAAACGTTTTCCATTTTCGAGGGTATATAGACGGTCAAGGTAAAAAGCAAAGGAATTTTCTCTAAGAGCACCACTTTCATATCCCTGTTTAAGATATTTGAAATTTCCCCTTTTTTATTTACTGGAGCGGCAGAATGGTGTAGGAATAATCAAGGTGCCAGATTAGCCTCAATACCTCCTTACAATTAACATCTTTTTTCATCTCCTAATTTCTTACCGCTCGGAAATACCACCATTGAGTTATTGATACCACAAATCTCTTGATGATTACCATATGATTTATTTTAGTCACTTTTTGCATTAATTTCTGCGCGGTGAGGAGTATTTCATTCTGTATCATAACTCGTAACTTAGCACTCCTAACTTAAAATTAAGCCACTTCCTCTCCTTTGCTCGCCTCCAGCATACGAAACCAATCTTTTAAGTCAAGATTTATATGTTGTGCCTTAACCGCATTTGTTATTCGATCATTGTTTGTCGTACCTATTACTGGATGTATTCTGGCAGGGTGTCTTAAAAGCCACGCTAGTAACAATTGATCTTGTGTAGCACTGTATTTTTTACCTAAATCATTTAAAACCGTTTTAACCCTTCTGTTTTGAGGGGTGTCTTCTTTAAAAACGCTTCCCAGTGGGCTCCAGCTCATAGGTATGAGCTCTTTGCTCATCATATAATCCAGGCTTCCGTCTTCAAGAGCTTCGCGTGAAGTGAGTGAGATTTCTATTTGATTTGTGACTACTTCTGTTTTGGTTTTTAAGAGCTCAGTCTGTTGAGGTGTAAAATTAGAAAGCCCAAAGGCCTTTATTTTGCCTGCCTTCTTGAGCTTAGTTACTGCTTCATTTACGTCATTAACGTCTAGCAGCGGGCTGGGCCTGTGCAGTAAAAAGAGGTCCAGATAGTCTGTCTTTAGCATTTTTAGTGACCTTTCGGCGCTGGAGATGATATACTGCGCGTCGTACTGATAATGTTTTATAGTATTTTCTGGGCGGGCATCCCCTTTCATCTGGATACCGCATTTACTTATGAGCTGTATGGATGCTCTGGGGATATCTGCTTTCGCGAAAGCGGAACCAAAATCACCCTCTGTAGTATAATCCCCATAAATATCTGCGTGGTCAAAAGTGGTTATACCAGCATCTATACAGTGGTGCATTTTATGTATAATCTGCTGTTCATTGAGCTGTTTGCCCCAAGCACCCCACGTCATACAACCTTGAATGATTCTTGAAAATTCCATTAAAATTTAAATATTAAGTTCTGACTAAAATTAGACATACTAAAACTAAGGAAATAGCCGTCAAGCCCTTTAAATACAATATTTTTTAACCAAATGTTAACAACATTTTTAGGAATAAAATGAGACTTTGCAACGTTAGAAAATTTTGCTTAACAGAATTCTAAATTATGGAAGAAAATACAACTGCGATTGACATAGGTGCGATCAATGAAAAGATAGAAAGAGAAAGTGCCTTTGTGGAAATCCTCACCATGGAGATGAATAAGGTCATTGTGGGTCAGAAGCATATGATAGAGCGATTGCTCATAGGTCTTCTAGGACGAGGCCATATCCTTCTTGAAGGTGTTCCTGGGCTGGCAAAGACACTCGCAATAAACACACTTGCTCAAGCGGTGCACGGTTCTTTCTCGCGTATTCAGTTTACTCCAGATTTACTTCCGGCAGATGTAGTGGGAACGCTTATCTATAATATGAAGCTGGCAGATTTCAGCATAAAAAAGGGACCTATTTTTGCCAATTTTGTTCTTGCAGATGAAATTAACCGAGCTCCGGCAAAAGTACAGTCTGCACTTTTAGAAGCGATGCAGGAGAAGCAGGTAACCATTGGTGACGAGACCTTCATACTTGACAAACCATTCTTAGTAATGGCCACCCAAAATCCTGTAGAGCAAGAAGGAACCTACCCACTGCCAGAGGCTCAAGTAGACCGTTTTATGCTCAAGACGGTAATAGATTATCCTACCATAGAAAACGAACAACTAATCATCCGCCAGAATCTTAAAGGTGGTTTTGAAAAAGTAAACCCTGTAGTTTCTGTTGCGCAGATCTTACGCGCTCAAGAGGCAGTGAAGGAAGTCTATATGGACGAAAAAATTGAGAAATATATACTGGATATCATTTTTGCAACCCGGTACCCAGAAAACTACGGCTTAGCAGATTTAAAGCCATTAATAAACTTTGGAGCCTCCCCTCGTGGTAGTATAAATCTTGCAACGGCTGCAAAATGTTATGCATTTATCAGACGCCGAGGGTATGTAATTCCTGAGGATGTACGCGCTGTAGTGCACGATATCCTGCGCCACCGTATCGGTATTACTTACGAGGCCGAAGCAGAAAATATAACATCTGTAGACATAATAAACAAGATTGTAAACCAGATAGAGGTACCGTAATCTTCCTTGCCCTCAACAGGGAACTGAAAGGTGATGAAATTTAAAATATAATCAATGTAAAAGTCCCTCTTTTGGGGATTTAGGTTAATGGATACAAAAGAACTCTTAAAAAAAGTACGGAAGATCGAGATCAAGACACGTAGGCTGTCTGATCACATTTTTGGTGGTGAGTATCATTCGACGTTTAAGGGTCGCGGGATGACTTTTTCTGAGGTACGCCAGTATCAGTTTGGTGATGATGTACGTAATATAGACTGGAACGTGACGGCTCGGTATAGTGAGCCTTACATAAAAGTTTTTGAGGAAGAGCGTGAGCTTACGATGATGCTCGTGGCAGACGTTTCTGGATCAGAGTTTTTTGGTACCGATAAACAGTTCAAAAATGAGATTGTTACAGAAGTAGCGGCCACGCTTGCCTTTAGTGCAATGCAGAATAATGATAAAATAGGCCTCATTCTATTTACAGACGAGATAGAACTATTTATCCCTCCAAAAAAAGGAAAGTCTCACGTACTGAGAATCATACGGGAGCTTCTAGAGTTTAAGCCAAAATCTAAAAAGACAGACATTAGCCAGGCAATCAAATACCTGAGTAATGTGATGAAGAAGAAGGCCATCGTTTTTGTGCTATCGGATTTTATGGCAGATGATTATGAGCAGACTATGAAAATCGCTGCAAATAAGCACGATATTACAGGAATACGCATATATGATGAGCGTGAAGAGACCATCCCGAGTCTAGGGATGGTACAGATGGAAGATGAAGAAACAGGAGAGCTTATGCTCGTTAATACCGGTTCTAAAACGGTAAGAAATAATTATGCTTCTTATTACAGAGGGCGCGTAGACTATTTTAAGGAAACCTTTAGGCGGAGCGGAGCGGGCGTTATAGATGTGCGTACAGATGAGAGTTATGTAAAAAAACTGTTGGGTTACTTTAAGAGAAGAGGCTAGATGGATATTCCCGCTTTCGCGAAAATTTTAATAGAATTGAAAAATAGAAATGATAAAATTAATAAGTAACCATAGAAACAACATACACAGAACAGGTGTAGGTCGCTTATCTATATGTTATTTTCTATGCCTTGCTATAATGCTTTTCGGAGTAAAAGTAAAAGCTCAACAAGTAACGGCAAAAATTGACTCCACTAAAATTCTAATAGGACAACAGATTACCTATGAAGTACTTGTAGAAGCTGCTGCAAACGAGCCTGTGGTTTTCCCAGAGGGTCAAACGTTCAATCCACTAGAAGTCATAGAGAGTTATGCTATAGATACTACAGAACGCTCTCCAAAGTTGCGATTGATCAAGAAATATGGCCTCACCCAGTTTGACAGTGGCTATTATAAAATTCCAGCGCAAAAAATTATTGTAGGCTCTAAAACTATCGAGACAGACACTTTTTCTGTTGAGGTAAATAACGTTGCTTTAGATACCATTAATCAAGGTCTTTACGATATAAAACCAGTCATAGAGGTGCCCAAAGATTATAGCAATTGGTGGAAATACCTTCTTTGGATAGTCCCAGTAATACTGGCTATTGGTCTTTTTCTGTGGTGGCTTTTAAGAAGAAATAAAAAACAGAAAGCCGCAGAAAGGTACATACCGCCTTTTGAAAGAGCCCTTGCCACCTTGCACGAGCTGGACGAAAGTGATTTTATAGTCACAGCTAGGTATAAGGAATATTATTCTGTGCTTACAGATGCTGTAAGGCGCTATTATGACGAGAAGGTATATGATCACGCGATGGAAAGTACCACAGATGAGCTTATAGAGCGATTACAGATGGAGCGCGATTCTGGTCATATAGACTTTAGTCCTCAGACCATAGCGAGTTTAAAAGATATATTTAAACGTGCAGATCTTGTAAAATTTGCACGTGTCAACCCTCCAGAAGGTAAAGCACAAGCAGACCGTATTGCGGTAGAAGAGATTGTAAAGCAAACTAAAGATGCACTTCCGGCTCCTACCACTGAAGATCTGATGATGCAGGAGGATTATAGAGAAGCGCTTTCGCGAAAGCGTAAAAGAAAATTATGGCTCACAGGAATTGCGGGTGTCCTAGGTATTTTACTGCTCGCAACAGGAGTGGGAATCGTAGTAAAAGGATATGATGAGGTGCGCGATTTCATATTCGGTAATGCAACGAGAGACCTCGCAGAAGGAACGTGGATCACCAGTGAGTACGGCGGTACAACACCTATGGTTATCAGTACTCCAGAAGTATTGGTGCGTCAGAAAGTAGATCTTCCAGCAGCGGTTACAGGTAAGATGGAGGCAAATGCATTTACTTGGTCCTCTAATCCACCATCTGTTACTATCGCTGTGTTTCAATTCAATTTTCCTGAGGGTGCAGAGATAAAGCTAGAAGATATTATTGCAAATCAATTGCAGGGAATGGAAGCGACAGGATTTACAGCACAGCTGACTAAGAATGAAGAATATAAAACACCTAACGGTGCAGAGGGAATCAAAACCTTCGGGCAAGGTTCCCAAGTCATAAATAAAAAAACCGGTGAGGAGATACGTGGTGAGTACGCCCTTCTTAGTTTTCAGGCTGGGAGTATTGTACAGCAGCTTTTTATAAGTTGGCAAGAAGAAGATCCGTACAGTAAAGAAATCGCAGAGCGCGTTATGAATAGTGTAGAACTTCAAAAAGCAGAACAAAAGTAATGCTACGTAATTTTGAATTTGCAAACCCTGAGTTTTTCTGGCTATTTTTAATAATGCCTGTGGCGATCGCTTGGTATATCTGGAGACACAACAGACAAACGCCTCCAGTAAAGATTTCAAGTCTCAAAGGTTTTAAGGGTACTCCGAGCATCTTGCCTAAATTGAGACCCATTTTATTTTTACTAAGACTGGCCACATTATCGCTTATAATAGTAGCGCTCGCTAGACCACGTGATAAGGAAGTTTCAACCCGTACAAAGAAAACGGAGGGGATAGATATTGCAATCGCCATAGACGTATCTGCCAGTATGCTTGCAAAGGACCTACGGCCTAACAGGCTAGAAGCCCTCAAGAGCACCGCTTCTAAGTTTATAAATAAAAGACCCAATGACCGTATAGGAATCATTGAGTACGCGGGAGAAAGCTTTACGAAAACTCCCGTAACAAGTGATAAAAAAATTGTGCTCA
>CAWHTM010000009.1:0-286908 GCA_963832255.1 uncultured Flavobacteriaceae bacterium | reverse complement strand
TTCTTTTCTTAAAAGGCTCCTGTTAGTTTTTTGCTTTTCATTTTAAAGACGTAACAATTTTCTAAAAAGCAATTGATTTTATGCTATCGAGCATCCCTCGTTGAATTTTTTACGTATGTTTCCGCAACCTAACAAATCATCAATAGCCTATGCGTATTTTTTACGCTTTTCTTTTTGTTTTTCACATTTTCGCTTTAAGCGCACAAGAAGATAAAGTAAGACCTTTTGATCTTGAAGCAGATCTTTTTCACGGGACTATTCTCGAGCATAATCCAGATATTTCTCATCTCATAACAGAGCATCCTACAGGATTTATGCTCGCTTATAATCGAAAAACCTATGGTTTTGAAGAATGGGAGCGACGCTATAATTTTCCAGATGTTGGCTATACGTTTGCCTATCAGGATATGAAAAATTTCTATCTGGGCGAATTATATTCTGGATACGCCCACTATAATTTTTACTACTGGAAACGGAGATTACAATTTAGAATAGGGCAGGGAATAGCTATTGCCACAAAGCCATACGACCGTGAGACCAATTTTATAAATAACGCTTACGGTACCCGGGTATTGAGCAGTACGATGCTCAAATTTGCCTACAAGCAACATCATATTTGGAAAGGACTGGGTCTTCAAGCAGGAATTTCTATTATTCACTATAGCAACGCAAACTTAAAGGCGCCAAATAACTCCACAAACACTTGGGCCTTTACGGCTGGGATCAACTACTTTCCAGCCTATGAAAAGATGCCAGACTTTATCCCGATGGGCGAGAAAACAAAATATTCAGAACCTATACATTATAATGTTGTACTCAGTAGTGGTGCAAACCAAAGTGACATCAATAATTCACCTAGATACGGTTTTATAACCGTCACTGCATTTGCCGATAAACGTATAAATCATAAGTCGAGTTTTACGGGCGGTGTAGATGGTTTTTTTGCAAATTTTTTAAAGGAATTAATTCGCTATGAGTCTGTAGCTTTTCCTGATGGGGAGGTGACTGGTGATGAAGATTGGAAACGCTTGGGCATTTTTGTTGGACACGAGTTGCACTTTAATGAGCTGAGCTTTATATCTCAATTGGGTTATTATGTGTATTATCCTTATGATTTTGAAGGCAGATTTTATAATAGGCTAGGGTTAAAAAGAACCTTTGGCGATCATCTTTCTGGAAGTATGGTTGTAAAAGCACACGGAGCAAAAGCGGAGGCAGTAGAATTTGGAATAGGATATAGATTTTAGAATATGAAAAAACTTCAACTATTCATCATCATCATCTTAGTCTCTTTAGGATATGTTTCTTGCGATACAGAAGACACGCTCACCTGTTTAAAAACCACAGGAACCATAATTTCTCAAGAGTATGATCTCACCGCTTTTGATAGTATTATCGTTTTTGAGCGCGTGCAATTAATTGTAAAGGATGCTCCTGAAATTTCTGTTAGGCTAGAAACCGGCGAAAACTTACTGGAAGACTTTGAAGTTTTTGTAGAAAACCACACGCTCAACATCAGGAATAATGGTGCCTGTAATATAGTACGTGACTATAATGAGTCAAAAATTTATGTAAGTCACCCAGATCTTAAGCAAATACGCAATAGTAGTGGGTTGCCCGTTCTAGGTGATGGCGTTGTAGGCTGGAACACGCTCAACTTAATCTCTGATGATTTGATTGAGGAAGATTTTTATCATAAAGATGGTGACTTTCAGCTCGTGCTAGATTCAGAGAATGTATTGGTTCAATGCAATGGACTCTCTAACTTTTTTCTTTCAGGCTCCGTCACAAATCTTGATATCAATCTATTGGAAGGGGATAGTAGATTACCTCTGCAGGACTTAACGGTGCAAAATGTTACCATCTTCCACCGAGGGACCAATGATGTCATTATCGCACCACAGCAATCTATCACTGGCGAACTTAGAAGTACAGGTAATCTTAGATTGACTAATACTCCACCTGTACTTGATGTGCAAGCTTATTTTACAGGGCAAGTGATTTTAGAGTGATCGTTTACCACCATAAAATAAGCCGCTATTTACAGTGTTGTAAAAAGCGGCTTTCTTATTTAGTTGTGTAAAAGTGTTTTAAATAGTTTCAATAACGGTATCTAAGTCCATTCTAGATTTAGGTTTTTTGCTCGGCTGGTTTGCGTCATCTTCATCACGATACCCTATCGCTATGGCAACAAGCGTGTGGTAATTTTTTTGTCCTAAGATGTCGTCATACTTGTCTGGTTCAAGACCTTCCATAGGTGTAGAGTCAATGTTCATTTCTGCACAGGCACTCAACATAACCCCTACAGATAAATAAACTTGCTTATCGATCCATCTTTTAATCTCTTGGTCACTCATCGTTTTAATCTTGTTATGAAAGTAATCTACCGCTCCTTTAGGGAGCTCTCGCTTCACTTGTTCTTCAAGATAATCAAGATCGTCTATGCGACTAAAAACGACGAGGGTATCGCAATCTAGTACCTTCTGTGTATTTATCCACGATACTTCAGAAAGCTTTCCTTTTGTTTCTACGTCTGTAATAAAAGTAAATTTCCAAGGCTGGCTATTGATAGATGAGGGAGTCAATCGTAAAATTTCTTTTAATTCTTGAATCTTGGAATCGTCTATTTTTTTTGAGGGGTTATACTTTTTGGTCGTATAGCGTTTTTGCATTGATTCTAAGAAGCTCATAGGTATGATTTATTTATACTAGTAAAATTAAGTATAGTAAACCAGCTCTGGTAGCGAGATCAAGAGAGACAGACGTATTTTAACAAAGACTTAGGGATACCAAAGATTTGAGAAGAGAATTCTCGAGTGTACGCTATGTAATACCCTAACATAATAGGGAATGACAGGGTATAAAGTGATAGTAATTATGAAATCTTCTTCAGGTAATAATTGTGTAAGTCCTCTGCACTAGCACCAAACCATTTACGCACATAGATACTCCAAAAATGATATTGTAATTTCCAAACACCATTTTCTTCATAACGTCGCGCTGAGGTTGTGAGCCATTTTTGAATTACGACAAACTGCTTTCTCTCATACAATTTATTGATGAGGTCATTATCTTCATAAATGATAAATCGCTCGTCAAACCCCTCTAATTCCTCAAAGAGCGACCTTGTTATGAATTGACTTTGATCCCCGCCACGGCTAGCTCTCCAGCTAAATTTTGTAAGCCATCCCGCGAGCCTAAGCCACCAGTGATCAGAGTCAAACTTCATTCTAAAACAACCCGCAAGATTACCTTTATGTACTTCTTCTAATATATAGCGGTCATAATCTTTTGGTGGGTAGGAGTCTGCGTGCAGGAAATAGAGAACGTCTCCAGTAGCTTTTACTGCGCCCGCATTCATCTGTGCAGCTCGTCCTCTCACTGAAGAGATGAATGCTATTTTGATTTTAGATTCATTAGCAAAGCTCCGCACGTTTACGTTGGTATCATCTGTACTTCCCCCATCTACAATTATAATTTCTGAGAAGTTTGCTTTCGCGAAAGCGTAATCATTTAAATGTTCCAGCACCCTAGCAATAGTATCTGCTTCATTTAGCACTGGAATAATGACCGAAATACGGGAAGACATAACATATTCTGTTTAAGCAAACATACGTAAAAACCTAATTTTAGGATTTGAAACGGGATCTATTGATTGTTCAATTCCCAATTATAATCTTTAAAAGTTACCGTTGTCGTTGGATTTGTCTCAGTCTCAGAATACGAATTGATATATGGAATCAAACTCTCGTTTCCATTTATATAAAAATCTTTTGTATAAAATTTAAAAATAGAAGAGAGCTCTGCCTTCGTTGCTGTGATTGTATTTTTATCACTATTGATAAACTGTGTCGTAGCCTTCTCTAATTGCTCATTAATTTTTCCCGCCGTGTACGCCTCTCGCAATAGCGGCGGACAAGAAATGGAGGCACAATTAATCGCAAAATGTATGCGAGGTTCATTCATCTTGCGTAAAATACCGTTTTCAATTCCTCCCAGTGAGAGTTCACGATTACCCACTCGCGCGCGACCTTTAGTCCACGGTCCATCAATGTCCTTAATGCTTTTTACGTTTGGATTATCAAGAATCAATTCTATGGTGACCGCATTATATAGGTTAATGTAATACGCCAGCAATTCCTGCACACTCCAGTCATTAGTTGGGTCAAGTTCTGCAAGCTGATCTAGGTAGCTGTTTAACAGCGTTCTGTCATTTGCAAACCCCTTATAATCTACAAGTCCATTTGCGTCCACATACTTCTTTAACAACGTATCAAACTGTGAGTGATCTACATTAACCGCAGAGTTTGCGGTGGTTGAGGTAAGTGGTTGTGTAACTTCCTTAGTCGGCTGGCCCTGACTTATAATTCCGCCAGCCGAAAGTAGTGAGCAACCTTGCAAGATCATAAGTGTAAGAACACCTACAAGGGTATAGCATATTTTTTTCATAGTAGTTTAATTTATGGTTCTAAGATAGCTTTCGCGAAAGCGTATTCAAGACCTCTTAACAACAAATTAGTGTAGTTTTAATAGCTCAAAGCTATAGATTATAAAATAATCACATCATTTATGTGACTTTTTTGGAAAATGCTACACTAATACCTCAAAATACCATCATTGAACACTAAAGAAAAGCTTTTTACTCAGCTCATTAAGGATCACGAAGGAATTATTTACAAGATTTCGCGAGCGTATTGCGATCGCTCAGATGACCAGAAAGACTTGTATCAAGATATCGTATTGCAATTATGGAAGGGTTTTGACGGATTCAGAGGAGACTCAAAAGCAAGTACGTGGATGTACCGGGTTGCGTTAAATACGGCTTTCAGCTATTTACGGAAGGAAAAGCGTAAAGGTCACAACGTAGCGATGGATGATATTCAGTTAGCATACGAGCCGCACGATGCTATTCTTGAGGAACGTATTAAAGAGATGTACACTCAGATACGAGCGTTAAGCGACGTCGAAAAGGGAATCATGCTCCTACTCCTAGAAGGTAAAAAGTACGAAGAGATAGCAGAAATAACTGGATTTACCCATAGTGCGGTAGGAACGCGAATCTCACGCATAAAAGAAAAATTAAAAAAACAACTTGTAAAAAATTAAGACTATGGAACTCGAAGAAATGCAAGCTGCCTGGTCTCAAATGAGCAGCGAGCTCGACCAGCAAAAACAACTCACAAACGAACTAATTATGAAAATGGCACAACAAGACTATTCATCAAAAATCAATAAAGTACTACGCGCAGAAATGGTAGGAGCAGTCATATGTTTTGCAACCATCATTTATGTAATGATAAATTTTGGTCAATTCCAATCTTGGCAATCTCAAGCGAGCGCTATAATTTTAGTCATCACGCTCCTCATAATGTCGGTGGGGTCATTAGTAACACTTAAAAAAATGAAGAGCATTGATCTTCAAAAAGATAATTTGAGGGCAACTATTACAAAATATAAGAGCTACAAGAAGTTTACGATGCAGTTCCAAAAAGTCAGTATAATCGTAGGCTTCTTCGTTCTATTTGCATCGACGGCGGTATTTTCTGTCCTATTTAGTAAAAAGGATTTATTTCTAGAAGTTGAATTAAGTACTATGATTTTCCCTATGATTCTGGGCTTACTAATATTTGGAACTATAGCATTTATAGGATTTCGATATTACAGAAAATCTTTTGAAGAAGCGCAGCAGATCATAGATGACCTTGACAACTAAGCATCTAACAAATTTAAAATATACGGTATACGCTCCCATACTAAGTTCGGGACTAGTCTTAGCGAGGGCGTATATCTTTTTACCTTTTAATAAGTAGATGTTTTATTTTATCTATTTAAAGTCCAGTCATAATCCATATACCGAACCTTCGCATCTGCCGAAATTTGAGTAGTAGCATAGTTGTTTAAGAAGTCAATTACGGAACCACGCTGCTTAAAATCCTTTGCAAACCAATCGAATATTTTTGAGATCTCTACGCGATCTGGGCCTATTTTGTTGCGCTTTGGGTCGTTAATAAATTTTACAGCGAGCGTTTCCAGTTGATTATCGACTTTTCCAGCGGTAAAAGCTTCATTAAGTAATGGCGGACAAGAAAATGAAGCACAATTGATCCCAAAATGAATACGGGGATCGTTCATTTTTCGCAAGATTTGATGTTCAATTTCATCTAGATTATAATACTTATCACCCAGTTTCCAAAACCGTTGCTCCCAAGGGTTTTTAATATCCTTAATACTTTCTAATGGTTGATGACGTAAGATTAAATCTATGGTCATTGCATTATACGCATTCATCCAGTAAGCAAGTTTTTCATTTTCTGACCAATCGTCGTCAGGCATATTCTCCCCTAAAGACTGGAGGTATGAGCGCAACGATGACCAATTCTTTTTAATCGCATCATAGTTTACGTTTCCGGCCTCTGATACATTTTGCTTAAGAATTTTGTTAAATGTGTTGTGGTCAAACGGGGTGACTTTCGTTACTACTTCATCGCTGTTATTTTCAACTGCTGGAGTCTCTGGTGCAGGTACAGTGGGTACAACATCCGGTAGTTGTTGAAGATATTCTTTTTGTTCTGGAGACGGTTCTATAACCGTATCATCTTCTATTTGCGGCCTTTGTTGCTCTGGAATTTCAAGTACCGTTTCTGTCACCACTTCTGGAGATGGTGAAGTAGGAGAAACTGACTTTTTTGTCGAGCTGCAAGCTGCTAAAAGTGAGGCTGCTATGACTATTGTACCTATTGATTTCATTATCTTGTTTTAGTATGCTTCGGTAATTTCGATAAAATTCCTTGACTTTGGCTACGCTGAGTGGTCAGAATTACCCAACCGTCTTAAATAGATCCTTTTTTAACAATTATCATTTCACGATGGATCAAAGGTGGTGGCGTGATTTTTTATTTGTTGCCAGTGGCAACAAATAAAAAATGGTATCGAAACTACCGACTCTTCTTCTCAGACATTGGATACGTCACCTGCCCCATAAAATCTGTTGGGAAATTTTCATCACCTTCAAATCCCAATTCGATATCCCGACCGTCGTGCGGTACGTGACTGGTACCAAAAAGATAATCCCAAATACTCAACGTTAGACCGAAATTTACACCAAACTTATGATCTTCTGGCAACGCTTTAGAGTGATGCCAGATATGCATTTTGGGGTTGTTAAAGATATACTTAAAAGGTCCGTAATCCCAGCCAATATTGGCGTGATTGAGGTGTCCAACGGTAAGGGCCATAAAGTGAATAATCGCAACATACTGCAGATCAAAACCGCCTATAATGGCAATCGGGATATACAATAGCGACTTATAAACGATAGGCTCTACCCAGTGATAGCGCATTTGTGCCGCAAAAGCCATTTCCTTAGTGGAGTGGTGGACTTTGTGAAAATTCCATAAAAAAGGAACTCTATGGAGAATCCTATGCGTATTCCACTGCACAAAATCTGAAATGATAAAGAATATGAGAAGACCTACACCAAAGGGCAATGCAGCTACATTAAACAATTGAAAGTCACTAAGCTCAAGTCCAATTACCCCCAGAACATCGTTAAAAAGCAGTGCCGCCGTATCCGTAAGCGCGATAAAAACAATGAGGTTCAGTAAAAAGAAATTGAAGAACATATAAAACGTGTCCATCCAGAAGTCTTTTCTAAAAATTTTCTGGTCCTTCCGCCACGGGAATGCGATTTCTAGTCCCCAGACTACTAGCGACACTAGGATCAATCCCCAGAAATAATTATCCCAATCATTCTGGAAGAAAATCTCACGCTTGAAATAACCCCAGTAATTAGAGTACGATTGTAATATATTTTCCCAGTATCTGTTCATAGGTCATTTTCGCGAAAGCGAACATCTTAATTAGTGCAAATTTACAAAACTAAAAAGCCACGATCATAGTCGTGGCTTTTGCTTCTAACTTACAGTAAGGAAACGGTTCCTATATTTTTTATAGGGCAATCAGACTATGAAGATTCCCGCCTACGCGGGAACTCATTAGCAACAGCCACCCCCATCATAATGGAAGGTAGACTCGCTTATAAATATATCATCACGTCCTAGAGTAGCTAAGGCTCCAGCCGTTTTATCACAAATTGCCAGCGGCTGATTTTTATCGAGCACGTGCCCTTTTTTGTCATCAAAATAAGATTCAGATCCATAATAGATGGCAGCCTTTCCTGTAAACACACACGGCCCATCTTCTGGCATAGGATCTTTAATCGCGGCAATTTCTATAGACTCAATATAGATGAGTTCATCAGTAGGGTAATCTGCAGGACTCAAGATGCGGTACGGTTTACGAGCTCTAATCTCGATGGTTCCAAAACCTACGTCCGTAAGTGCTTTTACGTACTCTGCAATCGGTAAACTCCCTGAAAGACAAAGTGCACGTAAACGGTCGTCATTACGGAGTGTTTCATTCATTTCTTGTTCGCAGGTAGGGTCGCTCATCACCAGTTTACCGCCTGGCTTGAGCACGCGGTACATCTCTTCAATTGCTTTTTTGAGATCTTCGGCTTTAAAAATATTGAATAAGCAGTTTTGTGCAGCAACGTCTATAGAGCTGTCAGGTACGTTTAAGTGGAGCGCATCTCCTTTTTGGAGGTCTACAAACTCACTTTTAAACCAAGGATTTAGCTTTTCAGCCTCAATGAAGTTTTTGCGAGAAGCTTCTAACATCTCGTCTACCACATCAACACCTACGACTCCGCCTTTTGTGCGGTTAAAGTATGCAAACTGTAGTAACTCCATACCGCCACCCACGCCTACGTAAAGCATTTTAGGGTTGTTAGTGAGATCGCGGGCATTTACGGTGCTTCCACAACCGTAATTCATCTCCTGCATTATTTGTGGGATTTTCAATCCAGGTAATTCCCATACAGGATTGGTCGTACAGCAAAGCCCTACATCTGGTGTGAGTGCGGCTTCTTTATAAAGGTCGTTTGTGGCATTTAGGTAGCTCATAGAAAATTTTTTTATCATTTACGCAAAGGCGGAAATCTCATCCTTTCCTTCACACTATTTGTTTTTTTAGATGGCGCTTTCGCGAAAGTGTGCTTATAAAGATTTAATCAATTCCGTAAATAACGTAATCATTTGTGGTTCGGCTTTACCAGCCATCGCAATAATTTCTGGGATATCTACCGGTTTAAGATTATCTGGGTCGCATTCATCCGTAAGAACTGACACGGCGATCACCGGAAGTTGTAAATGATTTGCAACGATGATTTCTGGAACGGTACTCATCCCGACGGCATCTGCTCCTATAATTTTTAAGTAGCGATATTCTGCGCGCGTTTCGAGTTGTGGTCCTACCACCGAAGCATAAACACCTTCGTGTAATTTGATGTTATTCTCTTTTGCAATCCCGCGGAGTTTTTTATTCATCTGAGCATCGTAGGGGGCGCTCATATCTACAAATCGCTCGCCCATTTTTTCTACGCCTTTAAAAGCAAGTGGGGAGCCACCCTGAAGATTGATATGGTCTTCGATAAGCATTAATTCGCCTTTCTTAAAATCCAGATTAATAGCTCCTGATGCATTAGAAACAAGTAATTTCTTAATTCCTAAGGCGTGCATCACACGTACTGGATACGTCACATCTGTAAGCGAGTAGCCTTCATATACGTGAAACCGACCTTGCATTACAATCACTTTTTTTCCTTCCAGTGTTCCGTAAATAAGTTTTCCTGTGTGGAATTCTACGGTTGCCGTGGGGAAGTTGGGAATGTGATTGTAGCTTACCGTTTCTTTAATTTCTATTTTGTCAAGGAGTTGGCCAAGACCAGTTCCTAAAATAATTCCTATTTCTGGAGCTTCAAAACCTTTGTTTTTAAGGTAATCTGCTGTTTGAGTAATGAATTTTTGCATAGTTATCTTTTGTTACTTAGAAGTACGTTTTTGATCTAGTTAAGGTAGTGAGCAAACGCTGGATATGGAGCAAGATCTTCGGCATAGTCTATGTCATTTAATACCTCGAGCTGCTGTACTTTATACGATTTTAAATCGCTCATTGTATCTTTTAAAACACTTTCTGAGCCCCATTGTTTATTGTAAAAAATGTCTTTTATAAGTGTTTTCATTCCTAGTAGGTAGTAGCCTCCATCTTTAGCAGGGCCTATCACTACCTCGTTATGTTGTAACGCAGTAAAAGCTTCTTCGATATGTTTTGGTCTTAGGTCAAAGAGGTCACTTCCTATAATGAGTACATTTTTATAGCCGTCTGAGTACGCTTTCGCGAAAGCGTTATACATCCGCACCCCTAGGTCTTGCCCCTCTTGCTCAAACTTCTCAAAATGTTTTTCATCCCAAATATCATCTTCCCTAACCCGCACCGAATAGCCCACGCGACGCACACAGTCTACCTGCATCAAAACATCGCGAGTATGCTCAAGAAGCGTCTTGTAAATTGCTAAGGCATTTTCTTTGCCAACACCCTGAGCAAGTCTAGTTTTGACTTTGCCCAACTCTGGATTTCTTGTAAAAATTAAAAGAAGGTTTTCAGACATTATTCTTCATCCTTTTTATTCCAACTATCGGCTTTTTTAATAGCGAAGAACATCCCAATATTTGCTACAATTATTAAGACACTAGAGAGATAATCTTTCCAGTCTGAGGTTTCATTTGTGATGTGATAGGCGAGAAGGCCCAATCCTCCTAAAATTAATACAGCAAAGATTGCCGGTATATACTTATTCATATTAATAAACTTTATGTCCAGTCTTGAGGTATTTGCCCCATACTTTTGAATAAACGTGCACGCTATCCGTTTTTTGTTCCTTTACATTATGTACTTCGTATCCCTCATCTTTCCACGCAAAAATACTTCCGTAAAGATTTTTGACATTTGCAAAGCCCTTCTTTTTTAACGCCTCTCCAAAATTTTCAGAACGCACTCCTACAGAACAATAGACTACCATAGGTCGATTTTTGTCTGCTTTTGAAAAAGAGAAAACGTCCTCATCAAGATCTTCAGAAACCCAAATCGCATTTGGGATATGACTCACATCATATTCTTCCTTCTTACGAGTATCGAGAATCAAATACTTATTTGCATTCATCTTCAACTCTTGCACTGAAATGTAAGGAATGGAGCGGGTGTTGTATTGATTGAGAAGTTTGTCCATATCCGTTTGCCCCATCGCAGTTGCGAGAGAGAGAAGGAACACTATGGATAGGTATATTTTCATTTTATTATTCTATGTCGGGGGGGGTCGATACATTTTTAGTTTATGCTTTCGCGAAAGTTAAAAACGCAACCCCCTTAGTTTTGTTTTTCATTAAACCCTTTCAAAAACCAAAACAGCTTAAGGGGTTAAGTGATTTTTATGACAATGACACAGCCATTGTTATAAAATTGTATCATAACCTCCGATGCTCCTAAAGCTTCACCCCAAAACCTTGCAATCCACTTTCAAAAGGAGGTAGTATTTCTGTATTATCCCAAATACCCGTGACTATCGTTCTAGCATATTCTTTGGGTAATACTCCGTTGTTCATTAACTCGCTTGTGAGCTTGTAATTATATGCAAAGGTATGATGCTCAAAATTAAAAGTACTATTGCTATCATCTAGAATCGCATACCAGACTTCTGTATTTCCATCATTGGCCGGCATTCCTATAACACCTGGGTTTAGCCAGAGTTTGTCCGCTACTTCAGTTGCAAAAGGTAAGCCACAATGGCCAGCAATTATAACGTCGCTTTGTGTTGCTTTAAAATTAGGAGCTTTAATTTCCCAAGGTGTCGATTTATAAATAAACTCAGAAATATTAACACAGGACCCGTGTACGACCGTCACCTTCTTACCTGCATAGGTGAACTCGATATGGTCAGGCAGACCACTTATTACGTCGAGCGAATTCTTACTGAGTTTACTCTGTGCGTATGGATACCAAAGTTGGCTAAAGCCATCACAGCGGGAGCCTTCTTTAAAATCGCATCCACAATCTTCGGCGCCATCCCTTAGTTGGATTTCTACATTTCCAGCAATACTTTGGGCACCCCAGATTTTAAACAATTGCACCGTCTCCTCAGGCTGTGCGCAATACCCTACGATATCACCTGTGCAGATGCAGTTTTCTGGGGGAATCCCGTGCTTTTCGGCGATAGATTTTAGCTTTTCCAGTGCCTGCAAGTTGCTATACACGCCACCGAAGAGTAGGACCTTTCGCGAAAGCGTTCCTAAATCTATTATTTTCTTATCCATACGGGTATCAAATATAAAAGAATACACATCGCGATGCCCCAAACGTTTGTCCAGAGCAAATCTGCATATGTTCCTGTGGTAAAAATCAAGGTTTCTGGAAGCCAATTAAAAACGAGGAGGAACCCAAAAATGATTCCGCAAATCACGCTCAAATAAAAGCTAATTTTCGGGGCTGGCTTTCGCCAAAATAGAAACACTGGCGTCAGCCCTATCACCATTGTTCCAGAAATAGTAGTTGCGCTCAGTATTTCAGCATTCAGAAAAACGGGAATTGTTCCTAAAACGGCAATCAGCGCCATAGATAATCTACCAAAAGATACCTTTTTACCCAAATTCAAATCCACCGAAAGAAGCTTTGAAAATGAAGAAAATGTACTGTCTAATGTAGATGCCGCCGAGGTAATCATAATAAAGTTAATAACTAGCAATATTGCGACCCCAAAGGCTTTTCCAACCTCAACTGCCGCTTGTCCTTCCATTCCTCTCGACTGGGCATAGACACCTATGATGGAAAAAAGAATAATACACAGCGCTCCTAGCACAGATGCAAGTAGGAAACTGCGCAAAGTGACCTTAGGCGAACTTAAAAAAGCCCTATCGGTCAACACAGGATCGTGAAACGGATAAGAAAACGACTGTATAAGCGCAGCGAAAAGCAAGTTCAATCCTAAATCAAAACTCCACGTTCCCGAAGAAACAGCCTCTTTTACCGTAAAATCATCTACCGAAAAAATACTTCCTAAAATAACGCAAAGCAACATAGAGAAAAGCCCCATCTGTATGACATCTGTAAAGATAGAGCTGCTCAATCCACCTTTAAGTGCATAGGCTAGCGTTAAAACTGTAAATACGAGAATTGCCCAATAATAGGCGGTGCTTCCCATTTCTCCAAAATACGAGCCTATGACCATCGTATTACTCCACACTTCATTAAACAATCTTATGGCAATGAGTACTGAAAAAAGCTGCATTGCGCCTTTTCCAAAACGTGTTGATAAGAACTGATGGATACTCGTAAACCTTCCTTGCTTACGCATCTTATAAATGACCACTCCTGCTACTGCAAATGAGAGGTAGTAGCCAGCGTAGGCCACGCCACCTACGATCCCAAAACTCAGTCCAAGATTTGCGGCATTTGTAATGCTCTTTGCAAAAATCCAAGAAATAATGAGGCTTCCCGTGAGCATAAAAGCGCTGGGTGCTTTTTTGCGATGGGTAGCTTTAAAAAACTCGTCTGGAGTTTTGGCAAGCGGCGACAAGAAAAAGAGCCCCAAACTTGAGCCTATGATCAATATCCATTGCCAGATTTCTACATCCATTTCTACATTCCATTTCGGTAGTTTCGATACTATTTTTATTTCCGCTACCGCTTCAATAAAAATCACTCAACCACCTTTAATTGTCAAGTTTAAATTCTAATCAACATCCCACCATACCCGAACGTTTAGACTATTTCCATCTGTCGCGTCAAAAGCGGTTTGATAATTGTCTGCATTGAGTGCTTCTTCTTCAGAGGGATAGGGCATACGTACCGGGATCAATCCATCATTAAGACTTGCCTGCACACTCATAAAATCTGGAAAACCCGTGCGGCGGTATTCTACCCAGCCCTCATATCCATTAATAATATTTGCGATCCATTTCTGGGTAACAATTTGTTCTAAAGGACTACTATCTGGATTGTTAAATGAAGCATTTCCAGTTAAATAATCTGCCGGGAGTTCTGTTTGCCAGTAGTCAAAAGCTTGTTGTACTCCGGTTTCATAAAGCGCTTGTGCATCTGCTGTGATCAGACCCCTTTGAGCAGCTTCAGCGAGGGCAAAAGTGGTTTCCCAAGCCGTCATAAAATTTGCGTCTAGCACCGATGTATCTTCTCTAAATGCCGTTCCTGCGAGAGATAAATCTCCAAGTATGGCTGCAGATGACGTTGCATCAATGCCATTAATCAACCCATTAAAATTACCTGTGTTTGACGCCACCCTAAAGAATGTATTCAACCTATTATCTTGTAAATTGACAAGAATATCTTCCATTGTTTTTGAAAGCACAAAGTTGTTAAAATCACCTACACGCAATTGCGCTAGGCGGAAACTGTTTGGCTCCGTATTAGAAAAATTAAAGATGGCATTTTGACCGTTATCCGTAATGTAATTTCCTTCATTATAAATGGCTTGTAGTTCAGCACTCACATCCATTCTATCAGAAATACGAAGAAGGTGTTTTATTTTTAGGCTGTTTGCAAAGCGAATCCAACCATCCAAATTTCCATCAAAAAGGATATCTCCCTCTAGCGCAATCACATCCTCATAGGCTTCAATGGCCTCGATACCTTTGTTAAGGTTGTCTAGAATTCCACCTTGAGCGAGGTAGATGTCTTCTTGATCGTCATAAACTGGTGTCACTGTCCCGTTTATCCCGTCAAAAGCTTCTGAATACGGTACATTGCCAAACAAATCAGTCAGCCCTGCGGTCATATATGCCTTTAAAATTAAAGCGGGTCCTTCATAAACAGCAAATGTCTCACTCTCTTGAGAGCGGTCGAGGATACGCTGATTGTCCCTTAAATTAGTATAAAAAATAGGCCACGGGTTTCCACCTAATTGGGGTGACTTTAAGGCGTGACGGTCAAATAAATTAAAATCCAATGCCGTACGATGCTGTGAGAGTAAATCCCCGGCTACAAAACCTTCGTAGCTCATCTGCTCGCCAAAATCATAGAGTACCTGACGCAATAACAAACTAGGTTGCACACTCACGGGGTTATTAGGATTTGTATTGATTTCTTCAAAATCTTCGGTGCAGCTGCTTATTCCTAAAAGGAGGATGCACGATGCGATGTATATAAATTGTTTCATTGTATGTGTTTTTGGTTACGCTTTCGCGAAAGCGGTAGTTTCGATACAATTCCTTGACTTAGGCAACGCTCCGTCAGCGGAATCACTCAACTACCTTTATCTGTTATTGATTTTCAAATTCAAATTCGATTTCTAGAAATTGAACCCAGCTTTGAAACCAAAACTCCTTGTTGTGGCATAGCTTAAATCTTCTACTCCGCTCACAAACCCTTGCCCTTGAACCGCCAGCTGTTCTGGGTCAAAATGTGGATTCTCTGTGATGGCAAATAAATTTCTACCGATGAAGGATACCTCTACATCTACCCCTTCCTTGAATCCGATAAAGCCTTCTTTAAGCTTAAATGAATATCCAAGGGAAAACTGACGTAGCTTTAAAAAAGAAGCATCGTAAATATTGTTTTCCTCGTGGTTACGGTCATAAAACTGGCGGTAATAACTTTCTGCACTTACTGCAGTGGTGTTTGGTACAAAAACTGGATTTTCTGTGGTCCCTGTGTTTACGACTCCTTGTGCGATGATACCTTCTTCTGGTCGGAAAGCTGTCTCGGCAAGTTGACCTCCTACGTTTCCTAAAGCGCGAGTTCTTGAAACAATTTCTCCACCCTGACGCCAGTCAAACAAGAAAGAAGCACTCCATTGCTTAAAGCGAAAATCATTATTCCAACCGAGGTTGAAATCAGCAGTGTAATTTCCGAGTTTCTGTAGATTGTTGTCTGCGATAAAACGTCCATTTTCATCGATAATAAAATCTCCGTTATCATTTTTAAGATACCCCGTGCCATAAAAATCACCTACTTCGCCACCTTCTTCTACCTGAAAGAAGACGGTTTGGTTTGCACTATCATAAATTCTCGAGAATGCAAGCGTAAGCCGCCCATCTGATTGTGGTAAATTTTCGACAATTGATTTATTTGTACTAAAGTTAAAAGTAGAATTCCAGCGGAAGTTGTCATTTATAATAGGCGTGATACCCGCAATAATTTCAATTCCAGATGTTCTAACAGCACCTCCATTAACCACCTGTTGATTAAAACCAGATGAAATTGCGATAGGGAGCGAGATTATCTGGTCTTGGGTAAGCGCATTATAGTAGGTGAAGTCTATATTTATGCGGTCTCTAAAGAAACGGACGTCTGCACCTACTTCATATGAGGTAGTTTGTTCAGGTTTGAGATTTGCGTTTGGGATCACATTTTGCGCACTAAAGGTAGGCTGACTATCAAAGGGCGTTTGAGAGATAAATGCTCCAGAAGTTTGATACGGATTTGTGTCATTACCTACTTGTGCTACGCTTGCGCGAAACTGTAAATAACTCACTACCTCTGGCAATTCAAAAACCTCCGATCCTATAAAACTAACACTCGTCGAAGGGTAAAAGAACGACGTATTAGCTGCCGAAAATGGCGTCGCTAGCGAACTCGACCAATCGTTTCTTCCTGTAATATCTAGAAAAAGAACGTTCTTGTATCCAAGTTTGGCAATTCCATACAAGGAGTTGATGCGTTTTTCTGACTCAAACTGAAAGGCTTCAATAGGCGAAGCGGCGTTATTTAGGTTAAAAATCCCTGGTTGCGCAAGATTTGTAGTTTGTACCTGTTTTGTAGATGCGATCTGATTTAATCTATTTCCTCCAAAGCTTGCATCTAGGTTGAAATCACCAAATTTATTGTTATAATTCAACAAGAAGTCGGTGTTGATTTCTCTGTAAAAGACATCGTGTTCGGCATAACCACCGTTTTGAAAACGGTTAGAACTGAAGTTTCTGAGGAACTGGCGGCGCTCATTACTGTAATCCATTCCAGTTCTTACGGTCAGATCAAGATTTCGCGCAAGCGTTTGTGTGATTGCCACGTTTCCAAAAACCCTATCTCTATTAAAGGAGTTTCTGTTTTCTTGAAGGATAAAAAACGGGTTATCAAAAAAAGTATAATTAAAGGAGTACTGTTGCACACCTTCAAGTCCGGGTTGCCAATAATCGCGCAAGCTGTCAATATTGAGAGAGCGAGGCCCCCAAGCGACAAGCGAGTAGTTTACGTTTTCACTCCCGTAGCCGTTTGATGGGCGGTTGTCACTCTGCGAGTTTACGTAACTGATACTTGCACGTATTCTAGTCTGATCCGAAGGTCGGAAGTTTAGTTTTGTAGCGATGGTTTGTCTGTCTAGATTAACTCCAGGAATGATAGACTCACTACGTAAATCTGTAAATGAAAATCTGTAATCACCTTTATCAAAACCACTTGCAACAGCTACATTATTTATAGTGGTCACTCCAGTTTCGTAAAAATCTTTCAAGTTGTCAGGATTAGAGCGAAAGGTTGTTGGCGTAATCGGTAATCCAGAATAAAGGGCAGTATCTCCACCCCGCACAAAACTTCCGTCAGGTAACTCAACAGGGCTATCAAACTGTGCGATCAATATTCCAGCATCCAGTCGTGGTCCCCACGAATAGGTAATGTTATCTGAAATTCCACCACCTAGACCATCTACGTACTCAAAAACCCCACCTTGACCTTGACCATATTGATTTTGGAAATCTGGAAGTTGGAATGCACTGTCAAAAAAGATAGAAGAATTAATACTGATCCCTAGTCCTTTTGTGTTCTTACCATCTTTAGTCTCAATAACGATAACACCATTTGATGCTCGCGTTCCATAGAGCGCGGCGGCACTGGGACCTTTAAGGACAGACACCGTTGCAATATCGTCGGGATTAACTTCCATCGCACCGTTTCCAAAATCTATTTCTTGGAAACCAGCGGCCGCTTCATTGGTAAAATTGAATACTGTATTATTATTAATAGGAACCCCATCAACCACAAAAAGGGGATTGTTATTTGAAAACGAAGCCTCGCCACGTATACTTATGCGCGATGAAGAACCTACCCCAGTAGCACCTTGAGTTATGGTCACCCCAGCAAGTTTTCCCGAAAGGTTATCCAGAAAATTTACAGACTTTACCTCGTCTATAGCTTCAGATTTAATAGTCTGAACGGTGTAACCAAGTTCGCGTGTGTTACGTTTTACGCCCAGCGCAGTAACAACTACCTCGTCCAGACCTTCTTGTGATGATAAAAGAGCAATATTTAGTTCAATGCGATTTCCAACGATAACCGTTTGAGAGGTGAAGCCTATGGAGGAGAAGCGCAGTTGCGCCTCGGCATTTGGGACCTCAATAGTGTAATTGCCGTTTTCATTTGTTACGGTCCCCTGGTTTGTTCCCAAAAGAAGAACAGTTGCAAAGGGGATGGTCGTGCCATCATCGGCACTGGTAACGGTTCCCGTAATTGTTTGTTGCGCGCACAAACTTGCCGTAAAGAGCAAGAGCACACCTATGTAAAATTGTTTCATTGGTGTTTATTCGTTTGTAAATAGTAGAAATTAACGGGCTCCTAAAAAAAAGGACCGTCGAGAAATTAGATACAAACGAGTTGTGGCGAACCTTTGTTGAAGTGCGCTTTTGTAAGCGTCTCAAAACTGTGTTCAAAAGAAGATTGGGCCAGAACAAATGTTCGGCTCAAGATGTTTTTTAGGAGATGAGATAATGTGTAAGAAAGCTGTTCCTTTTCTTGTGCAACCGCTTCTACATCTGCAATCGTATCTATGTCAGAAAGGGTGGGTAGGAAATGAGGTGTAAGGGGCATACGCTTTCGACCTTCGACTTCGCTCAGTCTAGATTTTAGCGTACTCATTATAACTTCACTAAGCTTTACAGAATGCCACGGTAGATTCTTAAATCGCTCAGGGCGAAAATGGCTTTTGCGCAATCCCATCAAATAAAAACCACCGTCTGTACTAGGTCCCAGCACTAGTGCCGAACTTTCTAACTGCTGCGCAGCCGAAAGAATATGTCCCGCCGAAAGGTGTGGCGTATCATTCCCTATTGCAATGACGTTGTCGTAGCCTTTTGCATACACTTCAGAAAGCGCGTGCGTAAGTCTTTCACCAAAAGAATCGCCCACCTGCTCCTTTTCCGAAAAATGGAAATAAGGTAATGCAGTTTTCTTTGCGGTCTCCAGCGTTTGCCTATTGAGCTCCTTAAATAATGCCAAAGACTGTCTGAAAGACTTGCGTTGTGCATCCTTCTGAGCGCTCTGGGCAAAAATTAATATGGCAGTATTCTTAGTTATGAGTTCTGAGTTATGAGTTATGAGTTATGAGTTCAGAGTTAGCGTGGAGTTTTAAAAACTCATTACTCTGCATTCATCACGTTTTAAGCTACCGTCCCTTGACAGCTACTTCCTGCGCCAGCGGTACAGCCGTAACAGTGTTGTGAAATAACGATATTTCTGCCTTCCAGCAAGTCTTCGTTGTATTCTGAGATATGCTGTTGCTTCCCATTCACAGGCAGCTCAAGCATTTGATTAAAATCACAATCAAATAAATAGCCATCCCAGCTTATGGAGAGTGTATTTGTGCACATTACATTTTGTACCGCCATTGGGTTATAGGCCTCAACGAGTTGATACATATAATCTTCATAATTTTCTGACGCGATAAGATAGTCTAGAAAACGGGCTATAGGCAAGTTTGTAATGGCAAACAAGCTATGAAACTGAATGCCAAAATCTTCCATCAAGGCCTTTTTAAAATCCTTTTCCATACTCGCTTGATCTCCCGGAAGGAAAGCACCAGATGGATTATATACTAGGTCGAGCCTTAAATCGCTCCCCGGTAATCCATAACCACGCTCATTAAGTTCTTGAAGTGCTTTGATAGACTTGTCAAAAACTCCGTCCCCACGTTGCTTGTCTGTTTTTCCTCGTGTCCAGTGTGGCATAGAAGAAATCACGTGAACGTTGTGCTTCTTAAAGAAATCAGGGAGGTCGTAGTATTTCTTATTCGCTCGTATGATCGTAAGATTAGAACGGACGATAAAATCTTTTATCCCTGCCTTACTAGCTTCTTCCACAAAACGGCGAAAGAGTGGGTTCATTTCTGGAGCTCCACCAGTTAAGTCCAAAGTGTGTGCCCCTGTATTGCGTATGACCTCAAGACACTGCTCCATCGTTTCCCAGGTCATAATTTCCTTTCGATCTGGGCCAGCATCTACGTGACAGTGGTCGCACACTTGATTACACATATAGCCTACGTTAATTTGTAGGATTTCTAGCTTTTTTGCCTTGAGTGGAAATTGCCCTGTTTCTCTTATTTTTTTTGCAAAAGTGGGGAGTTCACCGTTAGCAAAAATACCATTGGATAAAATCTCCAATTGCTTGTTTGCCTGTGCTAGTTCGCTGCCTTCTTTTTGTAGTGATTTTGTTGCTGACATAAATATTGCCCACCTAGGTGGGTATCTTTTTCAATTCTATTTCTATTGCTCTTTCGACTTGCTGATTCATTGGTGTGTTACGCTTTCGCGAAAGCGTACTTCTTACGACTATCCGTCTAATTTATTGACCTTATTCATCATCATCACACCGTGTACGAGGGTTGCACCACTTTTAATGGCGGCACCTACGTGCACCGCTTCCATCATCTCCTCCTTCGTAATTCCTTTTTGCAGACCATCTTTTGTGTATGCATCTATGCAATAGGGACATTGCTCCGTGTGAGCTACAGCTAGTGCGATGAGGGATTTTTCGCGAGCGGTGAGTGCTCCTTCTTCAAAGACTTTTCCGTAATAATCAAAAAATTTTGTTCCTAGTTCCTCGCTCCATTCGGTGATTTTTCCAAATTTCCTAAGATCCTTAGGATCGTAATATTGGTCTGCCATAGCTTTTTATTGTGTGTGCGCACGAATATACCCTTAATCGTAAGTTTCTACAATTACTTACGAGAAAAGTAAATAAAGAGTTTGATAATAGGTACACTATTTTTTAAACCATATTTTAGGCCATTCATCTTATAGAGCTTTCGCAAAAATGTCCATAACCTCCCATTATTTTGGCACCACAAAAACAGCTAAGGATGTTTATAAATATGTCCTTTCAAACGCAGCGGGAATGCAAGTGGAGGTGCTTACTTATGGAGTGACTATCCAAAAATTAATCGTTCCCAAAGCAAATGGTGAGTTACAGGATGTTGTCCTAGGCTTTGACGACCTTGTAGATTATGAGAAGGACCACCCTTACGTAGGATGTATCATAGGGCGGAACGCAAACAGACTCTCAACTCCAGTACAGATTGAAGGAGAACGATACCACCTTAGTGCAAATGAAGGTGCACATCAATTGCACGGAGGACGCCAGGGTTTTCACCGTCAAGTATGGGATGCTCATATAGAAGAAGAAACGTTGGTGATGAAATACCTAAGTAAAGACGGAGAAGAGGGGTTTCCTGGCAATCTTCTTGTAGAGACGCGATTTAATCTAAATGAAAAATCACTAGAAATTGAATGTTATGCTACTACAGATAAGACAACCATAGTGAACCTCACGCGTCACGAATATTTTAATCTAGACTACGGTCACTCAAGAGATATAACCCATCATATGGTCCAAATCAATGCAGATTTATATACTCCATTAAAAGAAGATAGTCTGGCTACGGGAGAAATCGCGAGCGTAGAAAATACCCTTTATGATTTTAGAAAACCCGTACTTGTAAATAAGATAAGAGATGGAATTGATAACAATTTAATAGTTGGAAAAGCTGATGCTTCTTTAAAAACGCACGCCAAAATTTATAACGAGGCTAGCGACTTGAAGTTTACGCTTCTAGCCACACAACCTTGTCTGCAATTTTATACGGCTCATAAGTATATTGATTATAGCGGGAAAGGCGGACACTCTTTGGGTTTAAATCCAGGGTTGTGCCTAGAGCCTCAGTCGTATCCAAACGCCCATAAACACTCACAATTCCCATCCACATTTTTAAAACCAGAAGAAACGTATTATCAGAAAATGATATATCGCTTTGAATGAGAGTATTGACAAATGATAAAGATTTTTTTCGATTTTTATTTAAAAATTAGTTGTGAGAGTTCAGAAAGGTTTTATATTTGCATCCGCTTACGCGAGGTACCTTAGCTCAGTTGGTAGAGCAACGGACTGAAAATCCGTGTGTCCCTGGTTCGATTCCTGGAGGTACCACATTAAAACCCGATCTTTTGATCGGGTTTTTTGTTTCAAATAATCTCGATTTATGATAATTTCTATTATAGCTGCGCTGTGTTTGATTGCATTTATGATGTACAGCTATTTTTCTATTACTAAAAGGAAAAAGCCAGCATCGTTTCCAGACTCCTGGTTAGGTATCCTAGACAAAGAAGTACTCTTTTATAAAAACCTTACTGCTTCTCAGAAAACATGCTTCCAAAAGAGGATGATGACTTTTCTAGCTGAGGTGAATGTCGAAGCTGTAGGTTTTGAGATTTCTGATCGGGATAAAATCTTTGTAGCTGCGAGCGCGGTTATTCCAATTTTTAATTTTGGGGATTGGCATTACAATAATCTTGACACCGTTTTAATTTATCCAGATTATTTTAATGTAGACCTAGAATTTAATGAACGATCTGAAGGCAGAATCATAGGCGGAATGGTGGGTACTGGCCAATTTGAAAATCATATGATCTTATCTAAGAAGGCTTTGGATTTTGGGTTTTCAAATAAAACTGATAAAGGGAATACGGCAATACACGAATTTGTGCATTTATTAGACAAGATGGACGGTGAGACAGATGGTGTTCCTGAACGACTTCTGGGTAAAGAGTATATCGCGCCTTGGCTGCATTTAATGTATAAAGAAATGGAGGCCATAAACAATGATGAATCTGATATACGCAAGTATGGTGCGACTAATGAAGCAGAATTCTTTGCGGTCGCATCTGAGTATTTTTTTGAAAGACCTCGTCTTTTTAAAAGAAAGCACCCTGAGTTATACGAGATGCTGAGCAAATGTTTCTTAGTAAACAGGAAGTCTGCTTCATCATAAGAGAGTCTTTTATCATTCCCTTAACATAGGCGCTGGGTTACTTTTGTATTTTTGGTTTTTTAAGAGCTACTATGCAATTAATTATAGATGTAGGAAATACCCGAGTAAAGACAGCGGTATTTGATGGTGATGAGATGAAGGAGGTGCATTCGTTTGTTCTAGAAGATTTTATACAGGAGATTGGGACTTTTGCTGGAAATTTTCCCATAAAAAAGTCAATCATATCCTCAGTGGGTAAACTTTCTGAAGAACAGGCCCGGTCAGTTCAATTGCGATTTCCCACCGTCATTTTATCCCAAAACACCCCCCTTCCTTTTCGTAATGATTATGGGACTCCAGAAACACTGGGTGTGGATAGGATTGCGCTGGTGGCAGCTTTCGCGAAAGCGTACCAGAAACAAAGGAGGGTTAATAATTGATGTTGGGACTTGTATAACCTATGATTTTATAACCTCCGAAAACGTCTATAAGGGTGGCGCCATATCACCAGGCTTGAGGTTGCGATATGAAAGTTTACATAATCTCACGGCAAACTTGCCGTTATTAACACTTGAAACCCCAAATAGCTTAGTAGGAAATAGCACGGTAAACGCAATACATTCTGGGGTTGTAAACGGCGTTGTCTCTGAAATAGACGGGATTATAGATACGTACAGGGAAGAATTTAATATTGAAACTTTTGTAATGACTGGCGGTGATGCAGAATTCTTGTCAAAACGATTAAAAAATAGCATCTTTGCGCACTCAAATTTTTTGCTTGAGGGACTCAATTACATTTTAACACAAAGGAATGATTAAAAAATTTTTTATTGTAGCAGCGTTGATGATTGCTGGAAGCAGCATAGCACAGGAGGGAGCTACAACATCACCATACTCATTTTACGGTGTGGGGATTCAGAAATTTAAGGGTACTGTTGAGCAAGAGGCAATGGGAGGGATGCAGTTATATTCTGATAGTCTTCATCTCAACCTTCTTAATCCAGCAGGTTTAGGAAAACTCAAATACACAACGTTCACCGTAGGAGGCTCTCACACTGAAATCAGTGTGAAGGATGCATTTACTAAGGAGAGTAATTCGGTTTCTAGCCTAGACTATATAGCACTTGGTTTTCCATTATCTAATAATTTAGGGTTTAGTTTTGGCTTAGTGCCGTATACTGCCGTAGGTTATAATCTTAACGATAGCGATGATGTAACCTTTAATACTTTTGAGGGCAGAGGAGGCTTAAACAGAGTTTTTGCTGCTACTGGCTATGAAGTTACAGAGGGTCTTACCGTAGGGATAAGTGGAAACTATAATTTTGGAAATATTCAAAATGAGACGGTGAGGTCACTGGAGGACGTGCAATTTGGGACCAAAGAATTTAATAGGTCTGACTTAGGTGGATTCAGTTTTGAGTTGGGTGCTCAATACGAGCGCGAGCTCAATAATGGTCTTGAGTTGAGAAGTTCATTTAAGTATGTGCCTTCTTCAAAAATAAGTTCAGAAAACTCTCGCGAGATATCATCTATACGATTCAGTAATTTAGGACTTATACAGGATGTAGATCTTGAGGTGGTAGAGGTAGCAGACTCAGATTTTGATTATCCCTCTTCTTACACACTAGGGCTAGGTCTTGGGGCTGAGAATAAATGGTTTTTTGGGGCAGAGTTCCGTCGTAAGCAGTCAAGTAATTTTACAAACAGAACGTTTAATCTGCCAGACGTAAATTTTAAGGACGCGTCAGAATTTCGCTTAGGAGGATTTTATACTCCAAAATATAATTCTATATCAAGTTACTGGCAGCGAGTTACCTATAGAGCAGGTTTTAGATTTGAGGGGAGTGGTGTAGTAGTGAATAATGAAGACATCAACGAGTTTGGCATATCATTTGGAGTAGGACTACCAGCAGGACGTAGGATAAGTAGCTTAAACCTCACTTTAGAATACGGACAGCGTGGCACAACCGCTGCAGATTTAGTACAAGAGGAATTCTTAAATGTAGGAGTCAGCTTATCACTTAATGATCTTTGGTTCGTCAAAACAAAATTTAATTAACAGTAAAACCTAGAACGATGAAAACTAAATTAACCATATGTATTGTAGCACTTACGTTAGCTGTAGGGTTCAATGCTCAAGCCCAGATAAGTGAAGAGTGTATCACTACAGGTTCAATATTTGTTGAAGCTGCTAAAGTAAAGAATTGGGAGGCTGCAAAACCTTCCTTTGAAAAACTCAGAAAGGATTGTCCTGATTGGTCCTTAGCACTGTACCAATACGGGGAGCGTTTGTTAAAAGAAGATCTTAAGAATGCTCAAGGTGAGCAAGAAAAAGTGGTAGCTCAGGACTTAATAGATTTTCTAAAGCAAAGAGAGCAGTACTTTCCAGCAAAAACTCCAAAAGGAGAAAATGCTGCAGATCAAGCTCAATTAATGTATGATTATAAAATAGGTTCTACGAAGGATCAGTTTGACGCTTTTCAAAAAGCTTTTGCTTTAGATGCTACTTCTATTAGTAGTGCAAAAAGTATTTACACAAGATTTAAACTTGCAGTAGACTTATTTGAGGCTCAGCAATTACCATTACAAGACATATTTGATCTTTATGACGAAACTCAAGCAAAGCTAAGTAAAGAGGCGACTGATTTAGATAAGGATCTTCAAAAGCTTATTGAACAAGAAGAGGGTGGCGCTACTTTATCTGCTAGGGATGCTAGACGTAAAGGTGCCTATGAGACTAACTTAAATGCCTTTGGTGTATTTGCGAGTAGTACGGATGGAGTTCTAGGTAAATTAGGAAATTGTGAGAACTTGATACCACTTTACGACGGTCAGTTCGAGTCTGAGAAGAATGATATAGAATGGATAAAAAAAGCTGCCGGACGTCTCGCAGGGAAGGAATGTACTGACTCCCCATTATTTAATAAATTGGTAACTCAGTTACACGAATTAGAACCATCTGCAAAATCTGCAAAGTACTTAGGTATCCTTGCTGGTAACAGAGGGGATGAAGCTGCAGCAGCTAGATATTATCAAGAGTCGATCGATTTAGAGACAGACCCTAAAGAAAGAGCGAGTGCATATTACAGACTTGCTGAAAACGCAAGAAAAGCAGGAAGCTACGGTAAGGCTCGTGGTCTTTACAATAAAGCTTTAAGTGAAGATCCATCACTAGGGGTTGCCTATTTAAGAATTGCAGCGATGTACGCAGCAAGTGCAAATGATTGTGGAGATAGCACGTTTAACAAAAGAGCTGTTTACTGGCTAGCTGCTAGTACTGCTGAGAGAGCAGGTCGTGTAAGTCCGTCATTATCTGGAACTGCAAATCAAACAGCAGCGAGTTATAGAGCAACTGCTCCAAGTAAAGCAGATATCTTTAGCTCAGGAATGGGAGGGAAGACTATTACCATAGGATGTTGGATAGGATCTAGTGTACGCGTACCTACTAATTAATGCGTCTTAAGCATCTACATATAATAATAAACTTAGTCACGGCTTTTGCCGTGACTTTGCTTTTAAGTTGTGACAGAGATAAAGAGATAAGAGCTTTGGGTATAAAATCTGATGCGCCAGTATCAGAAACCACTGGGATAAATCTTAAGTATACTGACTCAGGTAAGGTTACAGCCCATATGAAGTCACCCCTTATGCTCAATTATGCAACAGCTTCTTATCCCTATGAAGAGTTTCCTGATGGTGTAGAAGTTACCTTTATAGATGACAATGGTAAAACCAACGTCATAACGTCAAAGTACGCTATACGGTATAAAGACACAAACCTTATCGATCTTCAAGAAGAGGTATCGCTATTTACAAGTGATTCTACTACCTTAAAAGCACAACAGCTCTATTGGGATCAAAGTAATAACTGGATCTTTACAGATAAGCCCTATGTTATAATTACTAAGGACGGTTCCCGCAATGAGGGAGATCTATTTGATTCTAATAAAGATTTTACAGATTTTGTATCTTTAAACAACCTTAGTAAACAGTACGTAAAAGAAAAACCGGAAGACGAATGATGCGATATGCAAAATATACAGAATGGCTCTATGCTATTGTTGCCGTACTTGCAACCTATAAAGTAGTAACAACGTGGGGACAAGAAGGAGAGATGACCTATCTGTTCCTGTTTTTTGCTATTTTTAGTGTGGGAATGTTTTTCTTTAGAAGACATTTCCGAAAGAAATTTGAGAAACGCAATAATTCCTAATGGGCGATACTGAAGTACAGATATTGGTCGTATGCCTATCTCTGATTTTATCGGCTTTTTTTTCTGGGATGGAGATCGCTTATGTTTCTGCAAATAAGATTCACATTGAGATAGAAAAAAAGCAACAGGATTTACTATCTACTATTTTAACGAGACTAACGGCTAAACCCTCTAAGTTTATTGCTACTATGCTACTAGGCAATAATATTGCCCTTGTAGTTTATGGATATTTTATGGGCGCCTTGCTGCAAGGTTGGCTTGAGGGCTTGTTGCCTTTCGGCGAAAATTTGAGATGGATGCAAGTTTTGGTAGAGGACTTTAGTCTACTCACCCAGACTATTATCTCTACCCTAGTGATCCTCATTACTGCCGAGTTTTTACCAAAAGTATTTTTTCAGATTTATGCAAATAAGCTTTTAAAGTTTTTTGCAATTCCGGCATATCTTTTCTACCTCCTATTTACATTTTTGAGTTCTTTTATTATCTGGATCTCTGACTTGGTGTTGAAATATATATTTAAGACAGATGGAGATGTAGTGCAGCTAGCGTTTACGAAAGTGGAGTTGGGAAATTACATATCAGAACAAATGGAGTCTGTAAGTGAGAATGATGATGTAGATAGTGAGATACAGATTTTTCAAAATGCGTTAGAATTTTCTGAGGTAAAATCCAGAGAGGTGATGATTCCTCGCACAGAGATTATTGCTGTGGATGAGCGCACTACTCCTGACGCTATTAATAAGATTTTTATAGAAACAGGTCTTTCCAAAATACTTGTCTATAAAGACACCATAGATGATATCATAGGGTACGTACACTCATTTGCACTATTTAAAAAGCCAAAAACAATAAGCAGCGTTCTAATGCCTGTTGTGTATGTTCCAGAAACGATGCTCGTAAAAGACGTGCTTAATCTACTCACTAAAAAACATAAGAGTATCTGTGTTGTCATTGATGAATATGGTGGCACAAGTGGGATGATGACTGTAGAAGATATTGTAGAAGAGCTCTTTGGGGAGATAGAAGATGAGCACGATAGCATTGAATTGATTGAACAGGATTTAGGTTCTGGAAGATTTAAACTTTCTGCACGACACGAGGTAGATTACTTAAACGAAGTATATAAGCTCAATCTGCCAGAAAGTGAAAATTATGAAACCTTGGGAGGTCTTGTTGTGAGTATCGCAGAGGAAATTCCACAAGAGGGTGAAGTAATTGATCACGAAGGGCTTAGATTTCATATTCTAGAGACTTCTAACACAAAAATTGAACTTCTAGAAGTACATATTACCGAGGATTAAATATGGCCTGTTTTTTATTTTTTATTTCTGGATAAAATGGTATTTTCGCCCACTATTATAGAATAAAAAAAATAAACAAATGGCAATATTAAATAAGATACGTAGCAAGAGTGTATTCTTGATTATTATAATCGCTCTAGCACTTTTTGCTTTTATCTTCTCATCTATTATAAGTCAAGACGGATTTAATGCTTCTAAGCAAAACCGTGTTGCTTCTATTAATGGTGTAGACCTTGAGCGTGATGATTTCGCTGCAAAGGTGGAGCTTATGTCGAGACAGCTAGGGCCTAACTCAACTACTACTAGAGCTGTAAATAGTGTCTGGGATCAAGAGGTAAATCGCGTTATCTTAGAAGAGCAATATGAAGATTTAGGAATCCAAGTAGGGCAAGACCGCCTTCAAGAATTACTCAAGCAAACTTTTCAGAACAGTGCTCAGTTTCAGGATGCAGATGGCTTCTATGACGTAAATAAAGTTATAGAATACGAAAACACATTAGAAGAAAATAAAAATAGCGCTGCTTATCAGAACTGGGCTGCAACTATTGAGAGCATTAAGAATAATGAAAAGCAAGAGATTTTTTACAATCTTGTAAAAGCAGGTCTTGGAGCTACTTTAAAAGATGGAGAGGCGGCATATAAGCTTGATACCGACAAGGTAAATATTGAGTATGTTCAAATTCCTTTTACTTCAATACCAGATACAGATGTTGAAGTAACTAAGGAAGATATTCAGTCTTATATGAATACACATCCAGATGATTATAAGACGGATGCTACACGCAGTATTCAGTTTGTTAAGTTTGATGAGACCGCTTCGTTGGAGGATGAGAATTCTTTAAAGGCAGAATTGACAGCTCTTAATAAGGAACGTGTAGTAACTAACCGCGCAGCACAAAGCACAGAAACATTACCAGGATTTGCAGAGACAGAAGATGTTGAGGCTTTTGTTTCTGAGAATTCTGACTTACCCTACCAAGATCAATTCTTTTTCAAGAACCAACTTCCTAAGGAGTTTGCAGATGAACTTTTTTCTAAAGAGAAAGGTGAAATTTATGGTCCTTACAAGGATGGCAACTATATGAAAATTAGTCGTATTGTAGATGTAAAGCAAATGTCTGATTCAATTCAGGTAAAACGTATATTAATTGATTATAACGATGCCATCGTAATGTCTCGTCAAGGAGCTACTAAGTCTACTTCTACCAGAACTAAAGAGGAAGCAAAAGATCTTGCAGACAGTATTTTTAATGTTGTGAAGAGAGATGCTTCAAAATTTGAAGATCTTGCGAAGGAATACTCAGCAGAAGCATTTAGTAAAGCTAAAGGTGGAGACGTGGGGTACCAGAATCCAAATAACTTTGATGAAAAGTTTATGGAATTTATCCTTGACAACAATGAAGGGGCAATGGACGTGGTAGAAACAGATTTTGGTTACTTCGTTACGAGCATAACAGATAAGACTGCAGATGAGAAGGCGATGAACATAGCTACGGTAGCAAAAGAAATTGCCCCGTCAGACAATACATTATCATCTGTGTACAACGCCACTCAAAAATTTGAAATAGCTGCAAAAGCTGGAAACTTTCAAGACGTAGCGGTAGAAAATAATTATAATGTACGTCCTGTTCAAGGTATCCTTGCTATGGAAGAAAATCTTCCTGGTGAGGGATCTCAGCGTAGTATCGTACAGTGGGCTTTTGAAGATGAGACCAAAGTAGGCGACATAAAAAGATTTAGCGTGAATAATGGCTTTATTGTAGCTCAGGTAACTAGAGCAACTAAAAAAGGATTAAAACGCACAGAAGACGTCTCTACTCTCGTAACACCTATATTACGTAACGAGAAAAAAGCAGAAATCATTAAATCAAAAATTTCTGGATCAGATTTAAATGCGATTGCTTCTGCTCAAAATGAAACGGTAAAGTCTGCGAGTGCGTTGAGTATGACGAGTCCTACGATTGCTGGAGCGGGTAATGAACCTAAAGTAGTTGGAGCTGCCTTTGGACTTAAAGAAGGGGAAGTTTCTAAACCGATTACAGGTGTAAGGGGTGTTTATGTAGTAAAAACAACAAAACGCACAGACGCGCCGGTATTAGAAAATTATGGATCGTATGCTGTTCAAGAAGCTAACAAGTCAAGAGCTGCTGTAGCAACTAAGGTTTTAAGCGCTCTTAAAGAAGCTGCTGAAATAGAAGATAACAGAGCTACTTTTTATTAATAGAAATTATAAAGTAATATAGAAAAAGGACCGCATTAGCGGTCCTTTTTTATTTGGATAGGCGTTGTAGATAGTAGTATTAATGTACTAAGTTCGGTATCGCTCGCTCGCTCTATAAACTCATTTCCGTAAAAGATATAATCGTATTATATCCCTTATTCTTAAAGTACGTCACCTCCTCAGCAGTGCCTGTAACCATTATAAAATCCCCTCCCCAGCCACCTAGGCTTTTTATTGATCTTTTATAATCTTTAAAAAGTCTTGATTTTACGGTTTCCGTTTTTAAAATTTCAGATAGCCGTAGCTCGTGCTCATTTACAAGTGATTCAAATTGTGCCATAGTGGAAGCATTTAAAATACGATCTGTAAGCTGGTCAAATCTCTTTTTTTCTTGCGCTAAGGTGTCAATATCTAAAGAACGGTAGTGCCTGATGCTATCCCTGCTATTTTGTTTTTGGTTGAGGTGTACGAAGTATAGTTCATCTTTATAGTCGGGTTCAAAATTTACGGTCTCAATGATTCGCTGTTTTGGTAAATTTTGATAAGTAATTGGACGTTCAGCATCAGCGCAGGCGATGTCATAGCCACTACCTCCAAATGTTTTATTTAATAGCTCGTAAGGATTGACTTGTGCCCATTGTGCAATATTCGAGAGTAAAGTAGAACTAGACCCCAATCCCCAGTCAGAGGGAAATTCAAGAGTGCTTTCTACTAAATAGCCAACATTTTGGTTTAGGAATTCTGGATTGAGCTTTTTAGCTTCAACTAAGATGCGATGCAGTGTCGTTGAAATTTCATTTTTAGAATCATCGCTTTCACTTAAAGGAAGTGTAAAGGAGCAATCTATCCATACGCTACCGTCAGAAAGAATACTTGTCCATTTTAATAAGCTTCCTGAAGATTGAGTAACGCTTAGGTGTTGGCCTTTTTTAGTAGGGATAGCAAGCGCCTTTGCCCCGTCTAGAACTAAATATTCTGAGGTGATTAAGAGTTTGCCGTGGCTATAGAATTCTTGTGTCAATGTATTTCTTTTATGATCTAGTTCTCAGATCTTCTATAAATTTTACGGCGCCACTGTGTGTGACAGGGTTTGTTTTATAGAAAAAGATAGCCTTTTCTTTTTCTTCTGGAGTAGCATCCAGTTGGTTTAGGATATTCATAAGGTGCATTTTCATATGTCCTTTTTGAATCCCCGTGGTCGTAAGTGACTTTACAGCAGCAAAATTTTGAGCCAGTCCGGCCACTGCAACTATTTGCATTAATTCTTTTGCTCCAGGCTTCTGTAAAAGTTCCATAGACCATTTTACAAGTGGATGAAGTTTAGTGAGTCCTCCTACAGTACCCAACGCTAGGGGTATTTCAATCCAAAATTTAAATATCCCATTGTCTATGCTCCCATCAGTCAGGCTGGTGTATGGACCATTACGGGAAGCATATGCGTGAATACCAGCTTCTATAGCCCTAAAATCATTACCAGTGGCAAGCACAACGGCATCAATACCATTCATTATCCCTTTGTTATGGGTAACCGCTCTGTAGGGTTCTGCCTTTGCGATTGCAATGGCCTGTAAAAATTTTTCGGCAAAATGCTTGCCGTCAATTCCCTTTTCGGTGAGCTCTTCTACGGGACAAGAAACTTCTGCTCTAACTAGACAATCAGGAACATAATTAGAAAGTATGGACATTATGATTTCTAGGTGCGTTTTGCTTTCGCGAAAGCGTACATCTCCATAAAAACCATTTTTAAACGTAGAAGCAAATTGTTCTAAACAACTGTTTATAAAGTTTGCACCCATAGCATCCAATGTTTCAAACTCGCAGTGAAGCTGATAGTAATTAGATACAGCCTTTGTTTTATCAACCAGCTTGATACTCTTGACTCCGCCGCCACGCTTCTCCATATTGGCCGTTATAGCGGAAGCCTCCTCGTGTAGATTGGGTAAAATTTCCTGAAAGAAAGATTCTAGGTCGTTTTTACTTCCGTCATATGTAAAATGTACCTGGCCCACCTTTGTAGTCCCGAGGACCTCTGTTTTAAAGCCTCCTCGTTCTCCCCAGAATTTTGCAGCTTTACTAGCTGCGGCTACCACCGAGCTCTCTTCTATCGCCATTGGGATGGCATAGAGGGTATCATTTATTTTAAAATTAGGAGCGACGCCTAAAGGGAGATAGTAATTAGTTACCGTGTTTTCTATAAACTCGTCGTGAAGCTGCTGTAATTTTTGATCTGTATTCCAATACCTCTTGAGGAGAGCGATCGCGCTATTGCTATCTTCAAAATATTGGTTTGCGAGCCATTCTATCTTTTCGGTTTTGGTAAGTTTGGAAAAGCCGGTAATAGGAGAATTCATTAACGTAGTTTTAGTCTGCACAAAGATAAATAGATAAAAGGGAAGACGGGGTTTATGGGTAAAAACTCAGGAAACAATTTCTTAACATTCTGTTAGTATTTAACACGATTAGGAGCGATTATTGCTTAATTTTTAGTAAAATTGAAATCCTTTATATCGATTATTAAAAATATATGAGAATACACCCTTTTATGATTACCGCATTCTTAGTGGTAACTTCTATCGCAACAGCACAAAAAAAACAAATTACACTTGAAGATATCTGGAAAGATGGCACCTTTAGAATGGAGCGTTTGCAGTCGCTGCACTCTATGACTAACGGTAAAGAATACGCAGTACAGAACTATGATCGTGATGCACGGGTAGGAACCGTAGAAATATTTGATTATGAGAGTGGTGATAAAGTGCGCACAGCAATAAGCACTGCTGAAATAAACGGGATCGATTACTTTATAAGTTATGAGTTTAGCCCGGACGAGCATAAGGCGCTTATTTCGACTAAAATGCAGTCAATATTTAGAAGATCCTCTCTTGGAGAATTTTATGTGTATGATTTGCTTTCGCGAAAGCTAACAAAAGTTTCAGAGGACCTCATTCAAGAGCCTACCTTCTCCCCAGACGGTACTAAAGTGGCATACGGAAAGGAAAATAACCTTTACGTTTTTGATATTTCTACTGAGGAAACAACCCAGCTCACTTATGATGGTGAGAAAAATAGCATCATTAATGGTATTACAGACTGGGTTTACGAGGAAGAATTTGCCTTTGTGCGTGCTTTTGATTGGAGTGCAGACGGAAAAAAGATTGCATATATACGTTTTGATGAGACCGATGTACCTGAATTTTCTATGGACGTTTATGGCTCGGATTTATATCAGACACAGACGGTTTTCAAATATCCTAAAGCTGGAGAGGCAAATGCTAAGGTGACGCTAAGATTACACAATTTAGATACAGGAAATAGCAAAAAGGCAACAAACGTAGAAATAGATTTAGGTGATAATGCAGGTTATTATATTCCTAGGATCAAATGGACAAAAGATCCAAGTATTTTATCTGTCCAAACACTAAACCGCCATCAAGACACTCTAAAACTTTCTTTGTTTAATGCAGAAACGTATCAAACAACTCTTGCGCTCCAGGATACAGATAAGGCCTACGTAGATGTCACTGATAATCTCACTTTTTTAGCAGATAATAGTTTTATCTGGACAAGTGAAAAAGATGGGTGGAATCATATCTACCATCACAACGCAGACGGATCATTAAAAAGTCAAGTTACGCAAGGGAATTGGGAAGTAACAGATTATTATGGGTATGATGCAAAGACGAGACGTTTATTTTACCAAAGCTCCGAAAATGGATCTATTAATAGAGGAGTTTATGCAATAGGCCTTAACGGGAAGAAAAAGCAAAATTTAGCTACCACGGAGGGAACCAATAGTGCAGATTTTAGTGCAGACTTTACCTATTTCATTCATTCCTATAGTAGCACTACTACACCTTGGAGATTTACACTTAACAGTGCTAAGGATGGCAAGCAAATAAAACTGATAAAAGACAATGAGGCTTTGAAAAATCAGTACAATGAATATGATGTTTCTCCAAAGGAATTTTTTACTATAGACGTAAATGGAGTTTCTCTGAACGCCTATATGATCAAACCATCAGATTTTGACCCTTCTAAAAAGTATCCATTATTTATGACCCAATATTCTGGTCCAGGCTCGCAAAGTGTTTCTAACACTTGGGGAGGAGCAAATGATTATTGGTTCCAGATGCTGGCGCAGGATGACCATATCATTGTTTGCGTAGATCCTAGGGGAACAGGTCTTAAAGGCCGCGATTTTAAAAAGATTACCCAAAAAGAACTTGGTAAGTATGAAGTAGAAGATCAGATTGCCGCTGCTAAGAAATTGAGCGAACGCCCTTATATTGATGCTGACCGCACAGGAATATGGGGTTGGAGTTACGGAGGTTTTATGGCTTCTAACTGTCTTTTTCAAGGAGCAGATACTTTTGAAACGGCAATAGCCGTTGCACCGGTGACTTCTTGGAGATTTTATGATACGGTTTACACAGAGCGCTATATGCAAACACCACAGGAGAATGCTAGTGGGTATGATATGAACTCTCCATTAAGCCACGTAGATAAACTGGAGGGAGATTTTTTATTAGTACACGGAGGAGCAGATGATAACGTGCACGTTCAAAACTCAACACGTTTAGTAGAAGCATTGGTACAGGCAAATAAGCAGTTTGATTATTTTAATTACCCAGATAAGAATCACGGAATTTACGGTGGTAACACCCGTCTTCATTTATACACGATGATGACCAGATTTTTAAAAGAAAACTTATAACACTTACGAACCAATAACTTTATTTAAAAATTAAATATATGGAATTTAAATACGGAGGCTCATTAACAAATCAAAAAACAGTATTGGGACACCCATCTGGTTTGTTTGTATTATTCTTTACTGAAATGTGGGAACGTTTTTCTTACTATGGTATGCGTGCATTGCTAGTTCTTTTTTTAATAATGCACTCACTGATGGTGGTTGGGGCTGGGAAAGAGCTGATGCGTCTGAGCTTTATGGGTGGTACATCGGTCTTGTGTATTTGACACCTGTCTTAGGAGGGTATAATTGCAGATAAAATAATGGGATACCGTAATGCCGTTATTCTTGGTGCGTTTGTGATGACTTTAGGTCACGCTGCGATGGCTCTTGAAGTTATTTACAGATTTCTTTTTTTATATGGGATTAGTTCTACTCATATTAGGTAATGGTCTTTTTAAACCAAATATTTCCTCTATGGTGGGTCAGCTTTATAAAGATCAAGGAAAGGAAAAAGATGCAGGTTATACCATATTTTATATGGGTATTAATGCTGGTGCTTTTTTAGGTATTCTCTTATGTGGATACATAGGTGAAAATGTAGGATGGCACTATGGCTTTGGATTAGCTGGGGTATTTATGTTTTTTGGAATGTTACAATTTTATTTCGGACAAAAGATTTTTGGTAAAATAGGCTTATCTCCTAAACAGGCAGAAGATTTTGATGACGCTATTGAAGAGAGTGTAGAGAACACAAAAGAGGTTATTGGAGAGGTATTAGAAGATGCAAGCGATAGTAAAGTGGTTCGTGATCGTCTCACTGTAATAGGAATATTTGCATTTTTTACTGTATTCTTTTGGTGGGCCTTTGAGCAAGCAGGGGGTTCAATGACAATATTTGCTTCAGATTATACAGATAGAGCTCTTGTCGGTTCGGTAGCAAATACCTTTAAAATCGTAAATACAATTATTACAGTCGTTCCATTACTGGTTATTACCTGGGTGTTATCTATGCTTTTCAAACAAACATTTGGAAAATTTGCGACTTCAAATATTATTTTAGCTTTAAGCTTCGCAATTATTTGGGGAATTGTTATTTGGATGTTCATAAGAGCAATTTTCAATTGAAGCTACCAGAAGTTCCTGCTTCTTGGTTCTCCGTTCTAAATTCAGTTATTTATAATTATCTTTGCACCGGTATTTTCAAAATTATGGAAAAGTAATTTTAATCCTTCAGGACCTTTAAAGTTTGCAATAGGTCTTGTTCTTCTAGGACTTGGTTTTGCTTTTCTAGCCTACGGCTCTGCAAATATTCCTGATGGAGCAAAAACAGCTAGCGTAAGTATGATATGGCTCATATTTGCGTATCTTATTTCACACATTAGGAGAATTATGCATCTCTCCAGTTGGTCTATCATACGTAAGTAAATTAGCGCCTGTTCGCCTATGTAGGGTTAATGTTCGGAATTTGGTTTATATCAAATTTCTTGGCTGAATTTACTAGGAGGTATATACTGGAGGAGCTATTGATTCAATTAGTGAGAGTATGGATTATCATCATTCTTTCTGCATATTCTACATTGATACCTGTTGGAGCTGGACTCGTGATGATTTGCTATTGAATACGGTTATTGTAAAAATGATGCACGGGATCAGATAATTTATTTTATCATAAACCTATGTCAAAAACGTTCCATATATTGGAACGTTTTTTGGTTATACCTTTTCGCAAAAGCGTAAAACCAAAAAATCAACTACAATATAAAACATATGAAACGTATCCTATATCTAGCAATCCTGATAATGACCACATCTATGGCCGCCCAGACGATAGACTGGATGACAATGGATGAGGCACTTGCCGCTCAAAAGAAAGAACCAAAGAAGATTTTTGTAGACGTCTACACTTCTTGGTGTGGGCCTTGTAAATTGCTCGATAAAAAGACATTTGCAAATAAAGAAGTCGCTCAGTTTATCAACGAAAATTACTACCCTGTTAAGTTCAATGCAGAGGGTGCAGAAAAAATAAATTATCTTGGGAATACGTATAGAAATCCCAATTTTGACCCCAACCGAAAAGGTCGAAATAGCCAGCACGAGTTTGCCCAGGCCCTCAAAGTACGAGCCTATCCTAGTATGGTCTTTTTTGATGAGAAGGGCGTGTATATCCAGCCCATAACTGGATATCACACCCCAAAACGTCTTGAAATCTACGTAAAGATGGTGGCAAATGATGATTATCGTACCTTGACCACACAAGAAAAGTGGGCAGCATATCAAGAGTCCTTTGAATATAGTTGGCCCAACTAGAACCATTATTTTATAACAAATGCTCCCTTTTCATACGTGTTGTGAAAAGGGATTTTTTGTTCCTCACAAGTGGCTTTCCATCGTACAACAGCACTTCTATAATTTGACCCATCGGCGACAATAATGACAGACGGGTGTGCGGCAATCAATCTTTTGAGATTTATATCTGGAGATTGAGTGAGCACAATAACATCAGGCTTGCGATCGACGTCATAAACACTCAGACTATCTATAACGAGGATTTCTTTTTGCTTAAAGCGAAAATAGGAACTCATTTGTCTAATCTCGATGGTATCAACATCAAGCTGATTTTTATAGGCGGTAAGTTCGTAATTAGATTCAGGATCAAAGGCTGTGTCTGTGGTGTGGACGTTAAGTTTGCCATTTCCAAACTCAAAAATAGTTGAAAATCTACTTTTGTAAACTATTGCAAAATGGCTTGATTCGGGATTCGATTTTTCAAAGCCGTAGATAGCTACAATACCTAAAAGAGCTATACCAAGATATATACACTTTTGAAAGGTGTATTTTTTTAGCATAGAAATGAGTAGAAATATGCATACGTAAACAGCAATCATCATAGAAAGACTAATGCTGATTTGCTTCACAATAAACGATTCTTGATGGGCAACCCAGCCTATGAGCCAGTTCATCCCATCTATAATGCTGCCAAATCCCAGGGTCAGCAATTCTGGTAACACACCAAGCCACGCGAGCAAGCAAACTAAAATTCCAATGCCAAGTATGATGGTAAGAAATGGTAAAATAATAATATTAGAAATGAAGAAAAGTCCAGGAAACTGATGAAAATAAAATAAGCTCAAAGGGACCACTCCTATTTGGGCGGCAACGGTCACGGTGGTAACACCCCACGCCTTATGTTCTATATAATTTCTAGGTTCATAAAAACGGAACAACCACGGTTGTACATATAAAATAGCCATTACGGCCAGATAACTCAGCTGGAAACCTACCTGATAAATCAGCATAGGGTTAAAGAGCAATAGTATAAAGGCAGAAGCAATGACGGCATCCTGACTTTTACGTTTACCACCCAGCGCATCACCTAATTCTAAAAAGCTAAACATCGTAGCCGCCCTTAGCACAGAAGGGGACAAACCGGTCACAAAAGCAAACGCCCAGATCAGACCGATGATCAGAGTACTCTTCAACCACCGCTGCTTCCTCGCATTCAAAGGCTTAAACATAAAGCGCAGTAGCAATAATATAATCCCTACGTGTAGTCCTGATACCGCGAGGATGTGCATCATTCCAGCTGCGGCATACTGCTCACTAAGTTCTTTGTCGAGGCCTTGTTTCTGACCTAGAACGAGCGCTTTTATGATCGCCAGCTGTTTTGGCTTGAATGCAGAAGAGTCTAACGCTGTTGTTACGCTTTCGCGAAAGCGGGATGACCACACATAAAAATTTTCAGTAGTTTTTTGAGATGCATACACATCACTAGATGCAATACTGAGCTGCCCATAAATATGCTGTTTCTTGAGATAATCACCATAGTCAAATTGATAAGGACCTCTAGGTCTAGGGACCTCTTGAATAACTGATCGGGTATAAAACCAGTCACCCACAGATAGCGTTTTTTTAAGAGAATCCTTTTGAATATTTAAGAGCAGTAAACCTTGCGAAGGTACAGCATCAAGCTTGTGCAATGTAATCACGTACTTATCTTGGTATCGGGTGGGTTTTAACTGTTGTGTAATTGAAAATAAAAGTGTCTGATCCCTGTCGTTGGTATGGTAAGAATAATGTCTAGTATTCTGTAAAGGATTATCCCGTTGCCGTGTAAAATAGCCACATAGTACAAACATTACGGAGGTGAGTACCGTAAATAAAATTCTAAAAGAGCGCCTCTTATTTGAAATGAGATGTACTGCAAACAAGAAAGCAAAAACGGTAATTAAAATCCATTTAATTATAAATGGTGATAGGTCTAAAACAGGATATACTAAGATCCCAGCAACCAAGGAACTAGTGATAATAAGAATGGGTACATTTAGTTGCTTCAAACGTGTATATGTTTGAAAACAAGATAAATAAAATTTTAGAGCACCCGACGTGCCATTTTATAGGCCCTACTCCAGTATGATTCATTGAGGTTAGAAGTTAAAACTCCTTTAGATGTTGTGGCGTGTATAAAATAGATGTCATTTCCATCTATCCGCGTAACCAGACCTACGTGATTGATGCGCTTCCTATTTTTATTGGTTTCAAAAAATAGGAGATCACCCTTTTCTATATCCTTCTCCTTTACAGGTTTTCCCCTTTTTGCCATATCCCTAGAAACACGGGGGAGTACTATATTTTCTTTTTGGAATGCAGTATAAACGAGACCAGAACAGTCCATTCCTTTACGAGTGGTCCCGCCAAATTTATAGCGTGTTCCTGCAAAGGATTCCGCTTGATTAATGATTCTCTCTGTTTTGGAGTCACTTATATTTTTTACGGAAGATTTTGAGCTGCCACAGGAGGTAAGTATAAATAAAGAAGACAGTAGGAGTACTAAGACTACTCTAATGTTTGATTTTAAGATTGAATCTAGCATTGATTTTTTATGAATTAGTTGCCATTAAACGTTTTCGAGTACGTTCTACTATAAGTCCTGCTGTTTTATCACTTGCTCCGCGTCCACCTAATTTCTTTTCTAGCTCAAAATACGATTGGAACATTTTTTTTCTCTCTCCGTCATCAGTAATCTTATCGAGCTCTCGTTTTAGGTTTTCTTCGTTAAACTCGTCTTGTATAAGCTCCTTAACAACTTCTCTGTCCATGATCAAATTTACGAGTGAGATATAATCCAGCTTTATGATTCTCTTTGCGATCTCATAAGAAACCCTGTTACCTTTGTAGCATACTACTTGTGGTACTTTAAACAGTGCAGTTTCTAGCGTTGCAGTGCCAGAGGTAACTAGTGCGGCATTTGCAAAACTTAAAACGTCATACGTTTTATTCATTATTAATTTTACTGGGTAATCTTCTAAATAAGGTTCGTAAAAAGACGGGTTCTGACTGGGAGCCCCTGCAATCACAAATTGATAGCTGGGATAAATATTTATTACACGGAGCATCACCTCGAGCATAGAGGAAATTTCTTGCTTTCGGCTACCTGGTAGTAAGGCGATCATAGGTCTTTCATCCAGACCGTGCTCTTTGGCAAATGTTACGGGATCTGCTTGCGTGCGCATCGCAATCCCGTCAAGAAGTGGATGTCCTACAAAATCTACGGGGTAGTCATAGGTGTCATAAAAGTCCTTCACAAATGGAAGAATGACATACATAAAATCAATACTTTCCTTAATGCTCTTTACACGTCCGGATCGGGATGCCCACACCTGCGGACTTATATAGTAGTGTGTGTTTACACCTAGGGGTTTTGCCCATTTTGCAATCCGTAAGTTAAAACCAGAATTATCTATAAAGATGAGCGCGTCTGGCTCAAATCGGGCAATGTCACGCTTGCACTTTTTAATGAGTTTTGTAATGTTTCGTAGGTTTGTCAAGACTTCTATAAAGCCCATAAAGGCTCTTTCTTTGTAGTGTACAACCAGTTCCCCGCCTACTTCTTGCATAAGATCTCCACCCCAAAATCGAATCTCTGCTTCGGGGTCTTTTTTAAAGATCGCTCTCATAAGATGTGAGCCGTGCAAATCTCCACTCGCCTCACCTGCAAGAATGTAATACTTCATTATATAAAGATAAGAATCATAGTTGCTACGGCAATAATTACTGTGGCCATAAGCACTCCACGAGCTCTATATTCTTGACGTTTTTTTATGTAAACAAAAAAAGCGAGAAGATTTAACACTGCTCCTAGGGTAATAATTTTTCCAAGAAAACCTTCTGCGGCTGCTTGTGCCAGAGTGGCGTCTATGCCTTTGTCAGAAAAAATTAGGATATAAAGCAGCACACCTAGGGCGTTTGCAAAAATACCTGTGACAAGGCCTATTAATATTTCTTTGTTCATAAGGGGTCGTGTAAAAGTTTGAGTTGCTAATGTATGAGTTGTATGCTGCTTTCGCCAAAATGTGAAACGACTAACTAATACAGATTCATTTAAAATTTTCGCGAAAGCAGAAGAAATCTATAATTCCCATTCGTTGAGGTCTTGAATGAAATGGTGTGCCGTAAGGTCAAATTGAACCGGAACCACAGAAACATAACCTTCTGAAAGCGCCCATTCATCAGTATCTTGACCTTTGTCCTGATTTACAAATTCGCCAGTGAGCCAATAATAATCACGTCCCATCGGGTTGGTGCGCTTATCAAAATCCTCTACCCACTGAGCCTTTGCCTGACGGCATATTTTAGTTCCTTTTATTTCTTGAGCAGTGAGATTAGGGATATTTACATTGAGTACCACACCTTTAGGAAGTCCGTTCTTGAGAACCTGCTCCGTGATACTTTTTACGTATTTCTTACAGTGCTCAAAGTTTGCATCGTGGCTATAATCAAGAAGCGAGAATCCTATCGCGGGAATTCCCTCTACGCCAGCCTCTACCGCAGCGCTCATAGTGCCACTGTAGATGACGTTTATGGAGCTATTGCTCCCGTGATTGATCCCGCTCACGCATAAGTCAGGTCTGCGTTCTAAAATTTGCTGATTTGCAAGTTTTACACAATCTGCTGGCGTGCCTGAGCATTGATATTCTTTATGAGTTGCTTTTGAATCTAGCTTGATCTCATCACAAAAAAGGGTGTTATTAATTGTAATTGCGTGTCCCATACCACTCTGCGGACTATCTGGGGCAACTACTACTACGTCACCTACGGTAAGCATCACTTCTATAAGGGTTCTAATGCCTGGTGCCGTTATGCCATCATCATTAGTTATAAGTATCAGGGGCTTTTTATCCATCTTTTATTCATAAATTTTGCTGCAAAATTACGTAAATTGGCGGTCTTAAGAAGCACTAATCAGTTTAACAAAACATTACGAGGGCCTTACTTTTTATGGCACAATTTTTAATGTACATTAGTGTTAATATGCTTATACACGATTTTATGAAAAGGAATTTAAAATTAATTGCGCTGGCTCTTCTGTTTTCAGTAGCAAGTTGCAGTTTTACTACCAAGACTTTTGACGACCCAGATAAAGATAAATTATTACTAGATCTTATAGGATATGTTCTACAAAGAGGACATTACGATGCTAAGGAAATGAATGACGAATTTTCTGAGGCTGTCTTTGTAGATTATATAGATGCTTTGGATCCTTACAGAAGGTTTTTCTATGAAAAGGATATCAGGGATTTTGCAGCGTATAAATATAGGATAGATGATGCTGTGAGGAATAAGGATCTCAAATTTTTTAACCTCACCTACGATCGTTTACTTGAGCGTATGGAAGAGGCAAAGGAAATTCAAGCGGATTTGTTAGAAAAGCCATTTGACTTTTCAGAAGATGAAATTCTTAATACAGATTATGAGAAGCAGGACTTTGCTAAGAATAAAAAAGAACTTAAAGATCGCTGGAGGAAACAACTTAAGCTCAATGCGCTAAGCTCCTTTTACGATAAAAAAGAAACTCAAGAAAATCCAGCAGAAGTAGAAGACAGTGAGGATGGAGAAGGAGTAGCCATTTTATCTGATGAAGAGTTGGAAGTTAAAGCCCGCGACGAGGTTAGAGATAATATGAAAGAGTTCTTTGAGTTCTCTGAAGAGCTTGAGCGCAATGACTATTTTGCTTCCTTCATCAATGCCATTGTTGAAGAATTTGATCCACACACCTATTATTTTGCACCAGTAGCCAAAGATAGATTTGACACTCAAATGAGTGGTCAGTTTCAAGGTATAGGTGCAAGACTTCAAAAGAAGAACGGTGAGATAAGAGTTACAGATGTAATTTCTGGAGGTCCAGCCTGGAGAGGGGAAGAGTTACAGGAAGGAGATATCATTTTGAAGGTTCGCCAAGAGGATGAGAGAGATGCACTTAACATCGTTGGGATGCGTCTACAGGATGCTATAGAATTTATAAAAGGCCCTAAAGGAACTAAGGTGGTACTCACTGTAAAAAGCAAAATAGACGGAAGTCAGAAAAATATTGAGATAGAGCGTGATATTGTAGAGCTAGAGGAAGTATATGCAAAAACCGCTGCTGTACAAAAAGATAAAAATAATTATGGCGTCATAAATCTTCCTAAATTCTATTTTGATATGGAAAATTATGAAGAGCGCAACGCAGCTTCAGATATTAAAAGGGAAATTGAAAGACTTAAGGAGCAAGACGTTCAAGGTATTGTGATAGACCTGCGTAACAATGGAGGTGGATCGCTCAAGACCGTTGTAGATATAGCCGGACTATTTATTAAAGAAGGTCCTATAGTTCAGGTTGCAGGGAATGGTGACGATCCAGAAGTATTAGAAGATACTGATTCATCGATTGTATGGGATGGGCCTCTAGTGATACTGGTAAACGAGATTTCTGCATCTGCCAGCGAGATCCTTGCTGCTGCGATGCAAGATTATAAGAGAGCAATTATTATTGGTGGCGAGCAGACGTACGGAAAGGGAACTGTACAAAACGTAGCAGACCTAAATAGATACCTACGCAATAATGACTATGGAGATTTAGGTGCATTAAAAATTACCACCCAGAAATTTTATAGAGTAAATGGAGGCTCCACTCAGCTGGAAGGGGTGAAGAGTGATGTAGTGGTTCCGGATCGTTTTACCTATATAGATATAGGAGAGCGTGACCAAAAAAATCCACTACCTTGGGATAAGATTGCACCTGCAAAATATAAATCTTGGGATGGGTACATAGATTTTGAGAAGACCATAGAGAGTAGTGTTGTCCGTATGAAAAACAATGAGCAGTTTACCCTCATAGATAATTATGCAAAGTGGCTCAAAGAACGAAGAGATGAAAATGTATGGTCACTTTCTTATGATGGTTATAAAAATAGAATTGCGGAAAGTGATGAGCAAATCAAGCGTTTTGAGGCCATAGATGAATACGATAGTAATTTGAGCTATAGATCACTTCCTTATGAAGAAGCGTTATTTAATTCTGACACCATTTTAAAAGAAAAGAGAGAAAGATGGCATAAAAGTCTGACTAAAGACCCTTATATAGAAGAAGCCCTTAATGTACTTGAAGATTTAAAAGTAAATAATATTAATAGAGATAAGTTAGCGGCAATCAAAGATTAAGTATGTCGCACTCAGCAACGTCACTTACAAGTCTTGCGCTCCAAAAGTTCAAAAAAAACTTTTGGGGCGTTTTGAGTTTAGTATATATCCTTTTTATTGGTTTTGCTGCACTATTTGCGTATGTACTAGCTCCAGATAGTAGCGAGAATGCAAATCAGATGCATCTGCCTATCCACTCTCAAAGACCTGGATTTACGGTCGATATTTTGACAATTCCATCTTTTGTAGAGCAGGATCAAGGCTTCATATCCAGATGGTTTTCTGGAGAAAAAAACTCCAGTACGGAGGTTGCAATATCTGATTATGAAGTGCAAAACAATGTTCTAACGTACACACCCTATGTTGGTGATGATATGGAAGGTATTCCTAAGGTGCTGGATATTGAGGGTGTGGAGGATTTTTCTGCTTTCGCGAAAGCAAACATAACACAACGCACATTTTATCTCGGTACAGATAAATACGGCCGGGATCTCTTAAGCCGAATGCTCATTGGGGCGCGTATTTCCTTTTCCATTGGGTTTATTGCGGTATTTATATCTTTGGTCATCGGTCTCTTTATGGGAGCTCTCGCCGGATACTTCGGAGGTAAAATAGATTCCCTAATTATGTGGGTCATTAATGTGACTTGGTCAATACCCACATTATTGCTAGTAATAGCAATAACCCTGGCCTTGGGGAAAGGTTACTGGCAAGTTTTTATTGCCGTAGGACTCACAATGTGGGTTGAGGTTGCCCGTGTGGTTCGTGGGCAGGTAATGGGTGTTAAGCAGATGCAGTACGTAACAGCCGCACGAGCGCTAGGATATACGCACGGGAGAATAATAGCCTATCACATCCTTCCAAATATTATAGCACCTTTAATTGTAATAAGCGCAGCAAACTTTGCTGGGGCCATACTCATAGAAAGTGGTTTGAGTTTTTTGGGAATAGGAGCACAGCCACCCACACCAAGCTGGGGAGCAATGATTAAGGATCATTACAGCTATATCATTTTAGGCAAGCCTTATCTTGCCATTATCCCTGGTCTCGCGATTATGCTATTAGTAATGGCCTTTATGCTTGTGGGCAATGCGCTAAGGGATGCGCTGGATGTGAAGTCATAAAAATTAAATCTTTTTTTTTTTCAAGGGTAAGATTTCCTTCTTTCGGTAACATACTTATATATCTAACGATTAAGTATGACTGATCTTCTTCTTAAATTTCTAAAAAAAGCGAGTGTAGTTAGTGTTGAAAAGCAAGATCTACACTTGCAATTACTATCACACCCGGACTATCCAAGTCTAAAGGCTATTACAGACTCACTAGATTATTTTGGGATTGAAAATGTTGCTGCAAATGTGCCTAAAGATGCGCTAGTCCAACTTCCCCCATCCTTTTTAGCACTTATTGAAATAGAATCTATTACTCAACTCGTACTGGTCTATCGAGAATCATCAAACATACGTGTAACCTTAGAATCTGGAAAAATAAGAAGATACGGTGTAGATGAGTTTCTGAAGCTATGGACAGGGACTATTATTGCTATTGAAGTTCCTGAAAAAAAAGTCTCCAAAAGTTCACTCAATGTCTCACGAAAGAATGTTACAGCATTTGTGCTCATACTTAGCTTTTTAGGAATGTTTGTATTTCAAGGAGTAACTGCTGTAACGAGCATTTATGCATTTTTGAGTCTTTTAGGCTTGATAATCAGTTATTTGATAATTGATGAGGCACTTGGGAAAGAAAACGTGTTTGTAGCTAGGGTTTGTGGTACAATCAGTTCTAGTGACGCAGGCTGTAGTAGGGTAATCAATAGCAAGAGTGGAGTGGTCCTCAAGGGACTGACACTCGGCGATATATCTTTCATTTACTTTTTGAGTCTTACTATAAGCACCGTACTCTTCATGGCGAATATAGGTATGCTTTTATTTATCACCGCACTATCTTTACCTGTAATTTTTTATACTATATACTCACAGGCTTTTGTTCTAAAAAGCTGGTGCGCATTATGTCTTGGAACATCTGCAGTAGTACTATTGCAGTTTGTTACTCTCGTAATTGCATTTTCTGGATGGGATTTTTCTTTACAATATTTAGCAAATGGAATCTTTATTGTCACTTTAGTTTCAACGGGTTGGCTACTAACAAAGCCTTTGTTAAAGAGTAAGAAATTGCTTAAGGAAGTACAGAAGGATTATATGGTCCTCAAACGCGATGCCTCTGTCTTTGGCGCTATCCTTAAGGAAAATGAAGTTATTAATCTTGAGGCTGTAGGAGAAGATTCTCAAATATTCTTTGGGAACAGAAATGGAGTACTTCAATTAACGGCTTACACAAATCCTCTTTGCGGCTATTGCACGGAAGCTTTTAAAGCTTATGATAAATTGCTCAAACAATTTCCAGAGGATGTGGGGGTACAATTTGTATTCAATACACCAAAGGATATAAAAAATCAAAGCACCCTGATCTCAAAACGTATCGTGGAGCTTTATATAGAAAATGCAAACAGTGCCTTAAGTGCCTTACGACTATGGTTTTCTTCCAGAGATTTGGACCTGTGGAAAGCTTCTTATGGAGAGCGTACATCGATGTTACTTACTTCTGAAAACATACTTAGTGAGCATCGTAAAGTAGTTACAACTAACAGAATAGATTATACCCCAGAAACCCTTATTGGAAACTCAAAACTTTCTAGAAAACACTATCAATACAGAGATCTTCCATTGTTTATAAATTATTTAAAAGAGCAAAAAGAGGAAGCGGTTTTACAAACGGTCGCTTCGTAAAACAAAAAAGAGCCTAACGGTTACTAGACTCTATAAACATTCTTGCAAGAACAGACACAAGCTGTGAGTGTCTCTAAATGTTCACGGTAAAATTAATATTAAATTTTACAATATGTTAAAATCAATTTTAAGTTTAGAAGGTGCTCAATTATTGAAAAAATCGGAGCAAATTGAAATTAGTGGAGGAATGATACCTACGCAAACTATCTGTTGTGATCCAGCATTACATTGCTGCAGGACGGGTAGGACAGATGGATGTCGTTTTAGGTATTCAACTTTCAATTATGGATGTATATAATTAAATATAGTCACCATTCTCTAAGGTGACCACAATTAATATGCTCAGACTATCACTACTGATAGTCTGGGTTTTAAAACTACAAAAAAAAAGCCCAGCGGCGATTGGACGTTCTAAACATTCTTGCAAGAACAGACACAAGCTGTGAGTGTCTCTAAATGTTCACGGTAAAATTAATATTTAAATCTTATAGTATGTTAAAATCAATTTTAAGTTTAGAAGGAGCTAAATTTTTAACAAAATCTGAACAAAGTCAAGTCCTTGGAGGTGGTGACGAATGCAATCCAGAACCAGCCTTTGATTGCCACAATCCCATAAAATATCATCTTGGAAATGGATGCTGGTATTGGATCTGCGATGGTGAGGGGCCAGGAGGACCTTATAGCGATGACGGATCTCCAATAAAGAAATGAATAAATAATTTTTACAGGTCATTTTCTTAAATGACCTGTAATTTATTTCAATTAAATCAATGTCAACTTTTCCTTCTTTCATACAACCCGACTCTAAAGATTGCGGACCCACTTGCCTACGTATTGTTGCAAAATATTATGGCTATAAATTAGGTATTGAAGATTTAAGGGCTCTGAGCGAGACGACCCGCGAAGGCAGTTCATTATTAAATTTAAGCGATACCGCAGAGCACATTGGTTTTAGAACACTAGGAGTTAAACTCAATCTAGGAGTACTCACCAAAGCAGATTTGCCTTGTATTTTGCATTGGAATAATGATCATTATGTAGTACTCTATAAAATTAAAAAGGGGCGATATTTTATTTCAGATCCTGGTCACGGTATTATTACATACAATGAGGCAGAGTTTTTAGAGCGATGGATCGGTGTAAATGCAAAAGAAAAAGATATAGAGGGTATTGCATTATTGATAGAGCCTACCCCAAAAATTAAAGACTATATCAATAGATCAACCCAAGAAGAAAAAACAGCCTATGGATTCTCGTTTCTTTTTCAATACCTAGTCAAGTATAAGAAATTTATCATACAACTTGCGGTAGGATTAGGAGCAGGAAGTTTATTGCAACTAGTGGTGCCATTTCTTACACAAAGTATTGTAGATGTTGGTATTGCAAATCAAGACCTCAATTTTGTATATCTTATTCTATTTGCGCAAGTGGCCCTTTTTATAGGCCGGAGCAGTATTGAAATTATAAGGAGTTGGATTCTCTTGCATTTGAGTACACGCATCAATATCTCATTACTATCAGACTTTTTTATTAAGCTTATGAATCTCCCCATTGCATTTTTTGACACCAAGATGACAGGGGATATAATGCAGCGCATTAATGATCACCAGCGTATACAGAGTCTTTTAACTACCAGTTCATTAAATGTATTGTTTTCTGCTATAAATTTTATCGTTTTTAGCTTTGTATTGGCCTATTACAGCGGGCAAATTTTCACTGTTTTTTTAATAGGTAGTGCTTTTTATTTTGGCTGGATCTTTATTTTTCTAAAGAAACGAAAAGAGCTGGATTATAAACGATTTTCGCACGTAAGTGCAGAGCAAAGCAAGGTCATAGAACTTATAAATGGGATGCAGGAAATCAAACTACATAATGCCGAGAAACAAAAGCGCTGGCAGTGGGAGCACGTACAAGCAAAACTTTTTTATGTATCGATAAAAAATCTTGCTTTAGAACAATATCAAAGCGTGGGCTCTGGACTTATCAATGAATTAAAGAATATTCTTATCACCGTTCTCGCTGCTACCTTAGTTATAAAGGGTTCCATAACACTGGGTATGATGCTTGCCATCACCTATATCGTTGGCCAACTTAATAGCCCCATTCAGCAGTTTATTAATTTTATTAGACAGTTGCAAGATGCGCGAATTTCAATTGAGAGATTAGGCGAAATTCACAATAAGGAAGAAGAGGATGACCCCTCTAAGAACCAAATCACTCACATTTCTAAAACTGCTGGATTTGATTTAAATAATGTAGCTTTTAGATACATTGGTAGTTCCGCCCTCGTTCTTAAAGGGTTAACACTTACAATTCCAGCAAATAAAACAACAGCTATTGTGGGTACAAGTGGTAGTGGAAAGACAACCCTAATGAAATTACTTTTAAAATTTTATGATCCTATACAAGGGAGCATATATCTAGGAAAAAATAATTTAGAAAAAATATCGAACAAAACCTGGAGATCACATTGCGGCGTCGTGATGCAAGAAGGATATATTTTTAATGATACAATTGCCCATAATATAGCCGTAGGCGAGGATGTCATAGATCAGAAAAAACTTAACAAGGCCATCCATCTTGCAAATATTCAAGATTATATAGATGGATTACCACTAGGTTTAAATACTAAAATTGGAATTGAAGGAGTAGGTTTAAGTACTGGCCAGAAACAACGTTTATTGATTGCTCGAGCAATTTACAAAGATCCCGATTATTTGTTTTTTGATGAGGCGACCTCTGCCTTAGATGCAAATAACGAAAAAGTTATCATGGAAAATTTAAACACTTTTCTAAAGGGAAGAACAGCCGTTGTGATTGCTCATAGATTGAGCACCGTAAAAAATGCAGATCAAATTGTAGTATTAGATCAGGGTAAAATTGTAGAACAAGGCACACACGAAGAGTTAGTGAGCCAGCGGGCAAATTATTTTCATCTAGTCAAAAACCAATTAGAACTAGGTTCATAAAAAATTCTTGCAAGAATAGACGCAAACTCTAGGTGTCTTTAAATAGGTTAGAGAAAAACTAATATTTTAAATTTTTAATTATGTTAAAAAGTATTTTAAATCTAAGCGGAATTCACTCTTTGAGTAAGAAAGAGCAAAAAATGATTAATGGAGGTTTTTCAAACAGTGGAGTTCCTATTGCTTCCTCTTGTGATTATCGATCCTTTCAGTCTTGCGCTAATTCCTGCACTGCTCCAGGAACTGAGTGTCACCCTTGTGCAGATAACAATGCTACAGCAGGAACATTTGAGTGTAGGTTTGTAGGCATAACGATAGGTTAAGTTGTTTAATAACAAAAGAGGATATAAAAATTTTTATATCCTCTTTCATAAATTTGAGAAATGCCAGAGATACAACAAAATGTAAGAAGTGAGGCTGTACAGGATATATTAACGGCGGTACCTAGTTGGATGATCAGATGGGGAAATACCTTGTTACTTTTATTATTAGTGCTTTTTATTTTGTTAAGCTGGCTCATTAAATATCCAGATACTATACAAGCTATTGCGCTAGTAACCACAGAGGTTCCACCTCAAAAGGAGTATGCACAAATAGGGGGTAAACTCAAACATATTTTGATATCAAATAACGATACTGTTGCAAGATCACAGGATCTTGCCGTTATAGAAAACACAGCTGATTATCAGGACGTACTTTACCTAAAAAGTATTATAGACACACTTACCTATTCTAAAGAACGATTTGATTTTCCTATTCATCAAATCCCTTTACTTTTCTTGGGAGAAATGGATGATGACTATGCTATTTTTGAAAATAATTATAGTAATTATGATCGTAATAGGAAGTTAAATCCGTTTGATATAAAGCGTCAAAATGAAAGCTTATCTCAGTATGAAATAAGAAAAAGATTAGGAAACCTAACTGTACAACAATCAATTCAACAAAAGGAATTAAATTACATCAGAACAGACTTTGATCGCCATAGGGAATTATTTGAAAAAGGAGTGATTTCCCAACAGGAGTTTGAGCAAAAGAAGATTTTCCAGCTTCAGGCGGAGCGCAATTTTAAAACAGTGTCTAATACAATCGAACAATTAAGAGGAACGTTAATTTCCACAAGTAACAGCTTTAAAATAGAGGAGGGTAATCAGGGAGCAGAGGATATACGATTACTGCGTAATACGATCCAATCATTTAATCAGCTCAAGAAAGCTATTTACGATTGGGAGGCAACCTACATTTTAAGATCAGAAACTAACGGAACAGTTTCATTTTTAAATTTTTGGAATATCAACCAGCAGATAAAACCAGATGATTTGATCTTTACTATTATTCCAAGTAATAATAAAGGGCTAATAGCCAAACTTAAAATTCCGGCACTTAATTCTGGAAAATTATTGGTAGGACAAAAAGTATATCTGGAGTTAGAAAAATATCCGGAAACAGCGTATGGTAAACTCGCTAGTACGATTCACAGTATTTCGGCAGTTACAGATGAAGATGGAAATTATCTTGTAGATGTTTTGTTGGACAAAAGATTAATTACTACTTATGGTAAAGAGATTCCTTTTCAAAGTGAGATGAGGGGCAAGGCAGAGGTGATTACAGAAGACCTAAGGCTATTAGAACGCCTCTTTTACAAAATACGCGGGATTTTTTACGGTTAATGATTTTTACGCTTTCGCGAAAGCGTAAAGAGAAACCCAATTATAATCAGACAAATGAGTAAATAGTAAATCCAATCGTAATTGCTCACCGGAATGGGATCAATGTCTCCTATTAGTACAAAAGAAGACCAATAATAAGGTGATAATTCGGATCCAGAATGAGAAGCTAGATATTCTAGTTTTGCATCACGGAGTGAAGCAGATTTTGTCTTTCCTTTGCTTAAGTTTTTATAAAACTTGTCCATAATAAAATACGTAGACTTATCATCTACCCGCCATAAAGAAGACAATGTAGATTTTGCTCCCCCGTAAAAGAAACCTCTGGCCAGACTTAATACTCCTTCTCCTGCAGCCATTTCTCCAGTAGTAGTCTCGCAAGCACTTAGCACCACTAAAGATGCATTATTAGGTAGGGTACTTAATTTGTCCAAATATATTTTTTCATCGTAAAACTGGATCCAAGGGTCGCTATTGTCTGAACTTGCGTGCGTAGCTAGATGTACTATTTTTGATTGATCAATAGTTTTTATGAAATTTGTAGTAGATGCGCTTGTCCCAGAAAATAAGTTGCTACTTATGTGATTATTAATCATCTTAAGTTCACGTTCAGAATTTTCTAGTGAAGGCATATGATCAAAACGTATAGGAGCAAAAGCGCTGAGGTTGTCTTTTTCTATAGACGTATGAGCTATCTCTTTACTTAATTCATCAAAAGAATTACTAAACAAATAATGAATTTCGTGATCCTCTATTAAATAAGTAGCCTCTTGATCAAGAGAATTTGTTACTAAAACTTCAAATGGGAGGGTATTTAAGTAACTGTCGGGAATGACCGTGAGGTGTTTATCCTTAAGGTGAATTCTTACTAGCTCTGGGATAAGTTTATCATACAGGGATCCAGACACTTCTTTAAACTCTTCAAAATCTAAAGTTGTTTGTTGCCTAATCCTTAGTTTTTCTAATAAGCTCTTAGATAAATTCTCTAGATTATTTAGTTCGTTAATTTCGAAAAGTAGTTTAACTTGATTTGTAATAAGTATCCCATAACCTGTTTCTGTATTTGGTGCTAAACCAAAACCATTGTCTGCCGAAATATGATAGGCTAAAATGGCTTCATGAGTTCTCAAAAATTTTTGCTTTTCCGCAACTGTAGAATAGGAAATATTATCTATTGGGTTGTCCTTATAATTCGGGTTTCTTTTAGTAATTTCTTCACGAATCCCGTCTAGGCTATCTCGCAATGCAATTGTTTTTTCTAACGAATCTATTTGTATAGTGGTGGATCGTTCTAAACGATTGATTCGTGACTTCCACAGTCGCTGTTTTTTTAAGAGCGAATCTGGAATATTCAAGGATTGCGATTCTTTTAGTTTTACTCTTTCTTCATAAAGTAGTAAGGCTTTACTTTTTTCCATAAATAGAAAAGCACTTTCTAGATCATTTGCCGCAAAACACGATCGTATCGCTCTGCTGTATATAAATGATGCTTGTTCTCTCCATAATAACTTTGATTGAGTACTTATATTACTGTTGAAGTAATTATCAATAACACGGTCTGAATATTTGAAGAATTGAATAGATGTATATAGGTCGTCGGTACTCTCATTAGTTATATATCTCAGATAATAAGTTTCTGCAAGGTTAGATAATATAATTTTTAAATTATACGTAGATTTTTCAACAGTAAGCAACTTATAAATCTCATTCTTATTTAAGTCCAGAAAGCTTTCTTCTAAGATAAGCTCTATAGCCCTTAACTGTGATTTAATGGATTGGTCATATTCGCCCAATCTGGCTTCGTTCAGACCAATATTGGCGTAAATAATACTTCTTCGAGAATTATTATCTAGCTTTACGTATTTTAGAGCTTCTTTAAAACTAAGAATACTTTCTTCTGGGGATTTAATGTCTAAAATCGTTCCGTAACTCATATAGGCTTGGGCAATAAAGCTAGAATCTTTTATTGTTTTTGCAAGATCAATAGCCTTCAATAAGTAAGGGCCTCCTTTATCAATGTTTCTATTTTCATAAGTGCTATAAATATTACCAAGTACAAAATTTAACCTATATAAATTTTTTTTCTTCGGAGTGTAATATTTAGATAGGGAATCAGCTAAGAGAAGTTTCCGCTCTATTTCCAATCTTGCAGTTTCTCCACTAATCTTAATATACGTATCGCTAGAGTAAATGTTATTTTTTATGAGATTATCATAGTCACAGATGCTATTTAATTCTACTTCTGAAAGATCATAATAAAGTTTAGAAGTTTGATAGTCTCCCATTTCACTATAATCATCAGCAATTCGATATAGTGCTTTTAAATAATAACCATCGTAATTCTTTATTATTAAAACTTTTTTAAGAGCTATGCTACTACTGTGATAATTTCCCAATTTCCTATAGAGTGAACTAGCTTGATATAGTCTTTTTTCAAGTCTTTTGTCATCAGAAGGAGTGTGATCTATTAAATATATAAGTGTCGATAAGCTCTTTTTATACATTTCATTTTTGTAGAGCCAAGCAATAAAAGAGTCTGATATGCGATAATAATCTGAACTTTCTTTATTTTTAAATTCGGCTGCTAATAATGAATCAATAGACACTATTTTAGTGTCTATTGATTTATTGCTATTTCTTACCTCTTTGTAATAGGTATAATTTTGTGAGTTGAGCTGAAGTGAAAACAGATAGAACCCCCAAAGTAAATATTTTAAACGAACCAATTGTTTTTAGTCTTTACCACTGCTTGCATCATAATCCGTCTCTTCAAATTCACCGTCGTCTTCATCCTGCTCTAATTTATCTATAATCACTTCCGTTCTACAATTAGTACCAGGGGGAATTAAGCCAGGATTCATGTTGTTTAAATTAAACGACCAAAACTCTTGATTGCTATTTACAAAACCTATTATGTACTCTGGAGTTCTACCATATGGATTATAACTGTTACGTATTGCATTTTTTTGGTATTGCAAAAGAAACGGATTCCAGGTGATTGCTGCCCCAAAATTACCTGTATTACAATCATATATTAATTCTATGGAGTGCGTGTTCGTGATTACTTCGGACTCATTGCCATTGTAAGTATTTTTAAGCGGTTTAAAAAAAAATGTAAAAATAATTGTTGCAGTAATAATGAATGTTTTCGTGTTCATAATTTATTTTTGTTTATCTATATAAAACTGTGTCTTTTTTAATAAAATCTTACCCAAACTTCATTACAATTTATGCCATCTATCTCTAATAAGGAATATCTCACTGGTCTTCAAAGTGGTGATCAAGATGTTATTCTTGAGATTTATAAGAATATTTATTCTAAAGTAACATATTTTATTTTAAAAAATAAAGGCACAAGAGGGGATTCTGAAGAAATTTTTCAAGAGGCATTGTACCAGATCACAATAAGATTAAAATCTAGTCACATAGAAATTAACTCTTCTTTTGAAGCATACTTCTTCACTATATGTAAGAATTTATGGCGCAAAGAATTAAATAAGAATAAAAAATGGGTAAGAAATGAAGATGTTATATCACTTAATATTGAAGAAGATGTTGTAGATGACGTTTATGAAAAGGAAGAGTGTTGGAATTTATTTGAAGAAAAGTTTCAAGAACTTTCGAGCAATTGTAGAGAACTTTTAAATGATCATTTCAAAATGGTCCCTTATGATGAAATTGTTAGAAAATTCAATTATTCTTCAGAAAATGTAGCATTTCAAAGAATGTTTAAGTGTAAGAAGAAGTTAAAAGATCTTATAAAAAAAGATGTAAGGTTTAAAAATCTGAGTTAGTGATGAAGGAAAATCTAGAACTTCAAATAGAGCAATATTTGGGAGGTAAAATGACCCCAGAGCAAGTCCTTGCATTTGAAAATAAAATGTACTTAGACGAGGCTCTATACAATGAAGTATTATTTACAGAGGACATTAACCTATTTCTTAAAAATAGATCAAGTAAAAACTCCTTATCACAAGTTAAAGAGGGAAATAGTAGGGTCCTATCCACAGAAGCAAAGGAAATTCGAGACCGTATAAGTCGTGCCCACAAGGCATATACTGCAAACGAGAGAACCAATTACCGTAAGAGTAGGATCATTTATTTTACAACCAGCATAGCTGCCATTTTAGTAATATTTGTTAGTATTTATTTTTTTACTACAAACAAGAGTAATATGGATTTGTATTATGATTATTACAATCAGAATGATCTTCCTTCATTTACATCTCGCTCTACAGAAGAAAATCGATTATCCCAAGTAGAAGAGCGTTTTAAGGATGGTGATTTTAATATGGCTCTGAAAACTTTAGATAGATATATCAATACTTCAAAAGAAGTAGACCCTCTATGTTATATATATAAAGGAATGATATATTCCGAAAAAGGAGAATTTTATAAAGCCATAGAGCAGCTAGAAATTCTTAGGGAGAGTAACTCTCTAGACTTAGGAAAGGTTCTTTGGTTTGAGGCTTTAGTTTATTTGAAATTTGACAAGAGAGCTGAAGTAAAACAATTGCTGAGAGACATCACCCAGTCCAAGTCAAATTACAAATATTCTGAAGCCATAGAGCTTCTTGAAGAATTGCAATTGAACTACCTTGTCATCCCACAGATTTAAATGAAAAGAAAATACACCTACCCTTTACTCATTATTCTTTTTACCCTAGGATTTCTTCTTTTTGAGAAGTATGCTCATCAAGTCTTAGATGCGCCTATCATAGAGCAGGGAAAGCAACCTAAGGCAACTACAAACACCTACTTTTTGCCCACTTCTACCAAGGGGAACGTAGTGCATCACAACTTTTACTCTTTAAGTTATAGTGAAGAGCACGAGCAGGCAGAGTGGGTAGCTTATGAATTGAAAAAAAGCCACTTGGCAAATAACGATTTTAAAAGGCCATATTTTGAGGTAGACCCAAAGGTAGCGACCAAATCTGCACACTGGCGCAACTATAAAAACTCTGGATATGATCGTGGGCATTTATGTCCTGCTGGAGATAGAGCATTTAGTAAGGTGGCTTATAACGAGACGTTTCTCACTAGTAACATTACACCCCAGCGCCACGACTTCAATGCCGGTGTATGGAATAGACTAGAGCAACAAGTGCGTTTTTGGGCAAGCAACTATGATGGAGTATATGTGGTTACAGGTGGTGTGCTCAAAGATAATATAGGTTCCATAGGGACCGAAAATGTTACGGTACCAGAGTCATTTTATAAGATTATTTATGACCACAACCATGGCGATTCTAAAATGATTGCATTTTTAATGAGTCACAACGAGTCAGATAAGCCGCTTCAATCATTTACAACGAGTGTAGATGATATCGAGAATCTCACCGGAATAGATTTTTTTCCAGAGTTAGAGGATCGTATTGAAAATAAACTAGAAGCACAACGCGGTACTGAAGGATGGATTTTGAGGTAGTTAGTATCTGGTGCAACATATCTACTACTACTCCACATAAAAAGGGTGTTGGCTATTAAAAACTTAGCCAACACCCATTATTTTTATATCCTATTTTAAGCCTTAAGCCTTAAGCCTTAAGCCTTAAGCCTTCAGCCTTCAGCCTACAGCCAAAATCTACCCTTTAATCAAACTTCTTGAAATTACGATTTTCTGGATCTCACTCGTTCCTTCGTAAATTTGAGTAATCTTAGCGTCTCTCATTAAGCGCTCTATATGATACTCTTTTACAAACCCATTTCCACCGTGTATTTGAACGGCTTCTACAGATTGTTCCATCGCTACTTTAGAAGCATATAATTTTGCCATCGCACTGGAAGTATCGTAGTTATGCCCGTTGTCTTTGTCCCAAGCAGATTTCATTACAAGGTGGCGTGCAGCCTCTATCTCTACGTACATATCTGCTAGCTTAAAGGCTATAGCCTGGTGGTTACATATTTCTGTACCAAATGCTTTGCGCTCCTTAGAGTATTTCAACGCAAGTTCATAAGCACCAGATGCGATTCCTAATGCTTGAGCAGCAATACCTATACGACCTCCAGAAAGGGTCTTCATCGCAAACTTAAACCCAAATCCATCTTCGCCTATGCGGTTTTCTTTAGGAACTTTTACGTCATTAAATTGTAGCGTATGCGTGTCACTCCCGCGTATTCCTAGTTTATCCTCTTTTGGGCCTATTTCAAAACCTTCCATCCCTTTTTCTACGATAAATGCGTTGATACCTCGGTGTCCTTTATCTCTATCTGTCTGGGCAATAACAAGGTAGACATCTGAACGTCCACCATTAGTGATCCAGTTTTTTGTACCATTAATGACATAATGATCTCCCTTATCAATAGCAGTAGTAGCCTGCGACGTAGCGTCAGATCCAGCTTCTGGTTCAGACAGGCAGAAGGCACCTACCATCTCACCTTTAGCAAGTTTTGTAAGGTATTTTTGTTTTTGCTCCTCAGTCCCGTAAGCCTCCAGTCCATAACAAACTAAAGAGTTATTTACAGAAACGATTACAGAGGCAGAAGCATCTACTTTAGAGAGTTCCTCCATAATGAGAACATAAGAAATGGCATCCATACCGCTTCCTCCATATTTAGGATCCACCATTATTCCCATAAAACCTAGGTCTGCCATTTTCTTTACGAGTTCGGCTGGGAAGTGCTGTTTTTCATCACGTTCAATAACTCCTGGTAGTAATTCTGTTTGAGCAAAATCGCGAGCAGCGTCGCGCACCATCATATGTTCTTCGGTTAAGCTAAAATCCATTGTGTTTGAATAATTAAGGATTATGTAAAAAAAGTACACAAAGATACTTGTTTCTTGTGTTTTTCTCAATAGATTTAGGGGGATGGATGAAAAAAACTATAACGTTATCGGAGTTATGAGCGGTACGAGCTTAGATGGTATCGATTTGGCTTTCGCCAAAATTTCAAAAACTCATATAAAATCTTCAACCCAGCAACCTGTTCTGGGGGAAAAGACACATTCCTATTCGGCCGAGATACTAAAAGCTGAAACGATAGCTTATCCACCACCGTGGAGTAAAAAATTATCTGAGGCATTTAAGTATGCTGAAGACGATTTAAAAAATTTAGATAAAAGCTATACAGCGTATCTAGGTGATCAGATCAATCACTTTATTACTAAAAATGATTTGCAACATATTGACGCCATTTGCTCGCACGGTCATACCATTCTTCATCAGCCAGAAAATAGATGTACGCTCCAGATAGGGAATCGCCCAGAAATAGCTAAAATTTTAGGAAAAAAAGTGGTGTGTGATTTTAGGGTTCAGGATGTTGCCTTGGGAGGTCAAGGTGCGCCGTTGGTTCCTATAGGAGATAAAATGCTTTATAGTAAGTATGATTATTGCCTCAATCTAGGCGGCTTTGCAAATGTTTCTATGGAGAAGGATGCGCAGCGGATCGCTTATGATATTTGCCCCGTAAATGTAGTTCTCAATACCTATGCACAGCGGCTAGGGAGGCCTTACGATGACAAAGGTGCGCTTGCCAACGCCGGAAATGTGAGCAAACCGTTATTAAAGGAACTGAATGCGCTATCCTTTTATTCCCAATCTGCGCCTAAATCCTTAGGAATGGAATGGGTAAACGATCAAATTTTTCCACTCTTACAAAGATTTGAAGAAAAGGATAATCTATCAGACTTAGATATTTTAGCGACATTTACTGAGCATATAGCCATACAGTTGTTAGCTCAATTTGAGGATGGCTCCTCCGTATTGATAACTGGCGGAGGTGCTTATAATGAATATCTTATGGAGCTTTTGCATTTTCGCGAAAGCATAACCTTTATTCTTCCATCAGAGGAGTTAATTGAGTTTAAGGAGGCACTGGTTTTTGCCTTATTAGGAGTCCTCAAGTTAGAAAATGAGATTAACTGCCTCGCAAGTGTGACAGGGGCTCAGCAAGATCATTCCTCTGGTGTAATACATCTCCCTTAAAATTTTATTAAAGACTAGGGAAGCACGAGCAAGTTTGTATATTTGTTTAGAAACCTAAACATATATATGAGAGAGCTATTACAACGCTACGAAGATAAAATTCCAGAAATTGTATTCCATTGGAACGATCCAGAGACCGAAGCAGAGGGGTGGGTTGTTATTAATAGTCTGCGCGGCGGCGCGGCTGGAGGCGGTACTCGTATGCGCAAAGGGCTTGATATGAACGAGGTGCTTTCACTAGCAAAAACGATGGAAGTAAAGTTTACCGTTTCTGGTCCTGCAATAGGCGGAGCAAAATCGGGGATAAACTTTGACCCGAAAGATCCTCGTAAAAAAGGTGTTTTAGAACGCTGGTATAAAGCAGTTTCTCCCTTGTTAAAAGCATATTATGGAACTGGCGGAGACCTCAATGTAGATGAGATACACGAGGTAATTCCTATCACTGAGGAGAGCGGGGTATGGCATCCTCAAGAAGGTGTTTTTACCGGACACTTTCAGCCTACTGAGGCAGACAAAATAAATAGAATAGGCCAGCTGCGCCAAGGTGTTATTAAAGTAATTGAGAATCCTAACTATTCTCCTGATGTAACCCGTAAGTATACGGTTGCAGATATGATCACTGGTTATGGTGTTGCCGAGGCAGTGAGACATTATTATGACATTTATGGTGGCGATGTAAAAGGAAAGCGCGCCATAGTACAAGGTTTTGGTAATGTGGGAGCGGCCGCAGCTTACTACTTAGCCCAAATGGGAGCAAAAGTAGTGGGGATCATAGATATCGTAGGGGGGCTTATCAATGAAGACGGAATATCCTTTGAGGAAATAAAAAGTCTCTATGTCAACAAAACAGGAAATACACTTAATCCTGAAAACCTGATTCCTTTTAAGGAAATGAACGAGCGCATCTGGAATCTCGAAACAGAGATTTTTGCTCCCTGTGCTGCATCGAGGCTCATCACCAAAGACCAAATAGATAGTATGATTGCTACAGGACTAGAAGTTATATCCTGTGGGGCAAACGTACCTTTTGCAGACAAGGAAATTTTCTTTGGACCCATAATGGAAAAGACCGATGCTCAAGTAAGCCTTATCCCAGATTTTATTTCTAATTGTGGTATGGCCAGAGTTTTTGCCTATTTTATGGAGCGTAAAGTTCAAATGACAGATGACGCTATCTTTAACGATACTTCTATGACCATACGTAACGCTATTGAAAATACATTTAACAATAATAGCAGTAAGAAAAACGTAAGTAAGACTGCCTTTGAAATTGCATTAAAAGAATTACTATAACCACTAAATAACCTAACCTAATTATGGCATCTGTTATTATTTTAATCTTTATAATCGGTTATCTTTCGATAACACTTGAGCATCCGCTTAAACTTGATAAAACGGTCCCTGCGCTAATAATGGCATCTTTAATATGGGCATTTTTAGCAGTAGGTTTCCACGCTGGATGGTTTGATGTGGTGGACACACACGAGAATGTTTACAGCTTTTTAACTGGTGGAGAAGCGGCAGAAGAAGGGTTCGAAAACACGCTTTTACATCATTTAGGTAAAACAGCAGAGATTCTGATTTTCCTAATAGGCGCAATGACCATTGTAGAAATTATAGATCTTCACCGTGGTTTTGAGGTACTTAAGGGAGCCGTGCGCACAAAGAGTAAGAAAAGACTCCTGTGGATTATAGGAATCCTTGCATTTATATTATCTGCTATCATAGATAACTTAACAGCAACGATTGTACTCATTACGTTACTTCGTAAGCTTATTGAAAAAAGAGATGAAAGGCTCTGGTACGCTGCGATGGTTGTTATAGCTGCAAATGCTGGTGGAGCTTGGTCTCCAATAGGGGATGTGACTACGACAATGCTCTGGATTGCAGACAATGTAACTGCAATGGGACTTATTGAGTATGTTATCCTTCCTTCTATCGTTTGTTTCATAGTGCCTTTTGTCATTGCGAGTTACTTACCTGCTTTTAAGGGAGAAATACACGTAGAAACTACTGAAGATGAAGAGGCAGAGCGTTTATTGAGTAGTAAAACGATGCTTTTCTTAGGGTTAGGAATGATTGTTTCTGTACCGGTGTTCAAAACACTAACACACCTTCCTCCATATATGGGGATGATGCTTGCGCTAGGTGTGGTATGGTTAGTTTCTGAGTATATCCACCCAGAAGAAGATTTTTCAAAAGAGCGTCGTCATCTCTACAGTGCACATAAAGCATTATCCCGTATAGAGATTTCAAGTATCCTATTTTTCTTAGGGATCCTTATGGCGGTAGCAGGTCTAGAAGCTTTGGTTTTTGGAACTGTAGGTGGGGAAGAAGTGGGAACGCTGCGCTACCTTGCTGAGATTTTACAAGGAGCAATCCCTAATCAGGACGTGGTGGTCATACTTCTCGGTATTTTATCTGCCATTATAGATAATGTACCATTAGTTGCTGCTTCTATGGGTATGTACGATTCGCCTACAGACTCTGTACTTTGGCATTTTATAGCCTATTGTGCGGGTACTGGTGGTTCAATGCTCATCATAGGTTCGGCGGCAGGAGTTGCAGCAATGGGAATGGAAAAAATAGATTTTATCTGGTACCTCAAAAAAATAACTTGGTTAGCCTTTGTAGGTTTTATAGCCGGGGCAGGGGTATTCTTGTTATTTGAGCGTGTACTTTTCCATAACGCTTAACAGTCTATACTTAAATTAAATTTAACTCGTTATCCATACTAACTAATTAATTTGTATGCTCACAACCCTATTACAAGATGGAGCTCAAGATGCGGCAGATGTGCTTGCAACTGATGAACCAGTAGAACAAACCTTATCAATCATAGATCTCCTTATAACAGGAGGTACGGCAGGTATCATTATAATAGCTGTGCTCTTTGTACTTCTTTTTGTTGCTATCTATATTTATTTTGAGCGTCTCTTTGCCATAAAGGCCGCGTCTAAAGTAGACGGTAACTTTATGAATCAGATACGTGATAATGTAGCTACCGGTAATATAGAAGCAGCAAAGATTTATTGTGCTCAAGCAAACTCTCCAGTATCTCGACTTACCGCCAAAGGGATTTCCCGTATAGGAAGCCCATTAGAAGACATCAACACCGCCATAGAAAATCAAGGAAAGCTTGAAGTTTATAAATTAGAGCGCAATGTTAGCGTACTCGCAACTATTGCGGGAGCAGCACCTATGATAGGGTTCTTAGGGACCGTAATTGGGATGGTACTTGCTTTTCATACACTGGCTACAAGTTCAGGGCAGGCAGAGATGGGAACCTTAGCAGAAGGTATCTACACAGCAATGACTACAACCGTCGCGGGACTTATAGTAGGTATTATTGCCTATATGGGATATAATCATCTCGTAGTGCGCACCGATAAAGTGGTACATTCTATGGAGGCAAATGCAGTAGACTTTTTAGACTTATTAAACGAGCCAAGTTAATATGAATCTGCGCGGAAGAAATAAAGTAAGCCCAGAGTTCAGTATGAGTTCTATGACAGATATTGTTTTTCTGTTATTAGTATTCTTTTTATTGACATCTCCGGCAATAACCCCAGACGCACTTGATCTCATACTACCTAAAGCAAAAGGTAAAACCAGCAATAAACAGAATCTTTCCGTAAGTATTACCAAGGATCTTGACTACTACGTAAATAAAGAAAGAGTCAGTGAGAATGGTATAGAAGCAATCATTACAAACGAACTCAATGGCGTAGAAGAACCTACCATTATTCTGAGAGCAGAGGAAGGTGTGCCTATAGAAAATGCTGTAAAGATTATGGACATTGCAAACCGCAATAAATATAAGATTGTACTTGCAGTGAGGCCTAACTGATTGCATTAGATTTTAGATATAAGGCGTTCGCGAAAATTTTAGTTTTAAGACAACATACACTCCTTGTTAGATACCGTACATCAACGTAAATCATTCACCATTACCACCGTTATAATGGCAATAATTCTGTTGCTTATGTTTATTGTGGGGATGACGTATATGGATCCTCCAGAAGAGGGCGGAATTGCTGTAAACTTTGGAACCTCGGAAGTTGGTTCTGGAAATGTGCAACCTACGCAACCCGTGGCATCTGCTCCTAAAAATACAGCGCCACAGCCGGAGCCTACTCCACCAGAGCCAGAGATAAAAGACGAAGTGGTAACACAAGATACAGAGGACGCTCCAGTCATCGAAAAAAAGCCTAAGGAAACACCTAAACCTAACGTTGAAAAACCTAAGGAGAAGCCAGTAGAAAAGCCTGTAGAAGCTGCAAAGCCAGACCCTACACCAGATAAATCTACTACAAGCGCTTTAGATGCACTTATAAATGGCCCTAAAAAAAGTGGAACGTCTCAAGGTGGTGAGGGAGATGACGCTAAAGCAGGTGATAAAGGAGACCCTAACGGCGATCCTAATGCTTCTAGCTACTACGGCACTGGAAAAGGTCTGGATGGAGATGGAAATTACCAGCTGGGAGGTCGTAAGGCCTTAGGGAAGCCTAAACGTCAGCAAGATTGTAATGAAGCGGGAACGGTCGTAGTGAGTATAGAAGTAGATCGCTCAGGTACTGTAATTAAGGCTACGGCTGGAGTACGTGGTACCACAAATAATACACGCTGTCTTCTTGAGCCTGCAAAAGCCGCTGCGCTAGCCACCAAATTTAATTCGGACTCAAACGCACCTTCTAAGCAAATAGGCAAAATAGTCTACCGCTTTAGTCTCTCAGACTAGCATCTTATATAGCTGGAAGTGTCTTGAAGATTCATAGAAACAGTGTACCTTTAATAGCATTTTAAATTTACCGTTATCACCTATCAAGAAACACTAGATTGGCTTTTTGCCCAGTTGCCTATGTATCAGAGACAAGGCGCCGCTGCATACAAAGAAGATCTTAGCAATATAGTGCTGCTATCAGACTATCTGCAACATCCACATAATAAATTTAAGTCTATACATATTGCTGGAACGAACGGCAAGGGATCTACGAGTCATATGATGGCATCTGTACTACAGGAGGCAGGGTATAAAGTAGGCCTCTATACATCTCCTCATCTCAAAGATTTTAGAGAGCGCATTAAGATTAATGGTGAGATGGTGAGCAAGCAGTTTGTTATGGGCTTCGTAAAAAAGAATAACGTTTTTTTTAAAGAAAACAGTTTGTCCTTTTTTGAGATGACCGTAGGAATGGCATTTTCGTATTTTGCAGATAAAAAAGTAGATGTAGCAGTGATAGAAGTAGGTATGGGGGGTAGACTCGACGCCACCAATATAATTACTCCCGTATTATCTGTAATCACTAATATAGGATTAGATCACACGCAGTTTTTAGGAGATACAGTTTCCAAGATAGCCGCAGAAAAAGGGGGTATTATTAAAAGAGATATTCCCATAGTTATAGGAGAATATGATGCTGATACAGAGCGTGTTTTTAGTACGCTTTCGCGAAAGCTAAATGCTCCGTTGCACAAAGCTTACGATTTTGACCTAATGCCGATGCAGTCTGACCTGAAGGGCTCCTATCAAAAAAACAATATCAGAACCGTTCAAGTTGCTTTTTCTGTCTTACAGGGTAGGGATTTTCATATAGGTATCCAGCACATAGCGATGGGACTTAAGAACGTTGTAAAAAATACGGGACTTTTAGGAAGATGGCAGGTGCTGCAAGAAAAGCCAAAAGTGATCTGCGATACAGGGCACAATAAAGAAGGATTACAATACGTGCTCAAACAGCTCAGCAAAGAGAAGTATAAGAGGCTACATATCGTTCTAGGAGTGGTGTCAGATAAGGACCTAGATGCCATACTACCGTTGTTCCCAAGATATGCATTTTACTATTTTTGCAGCCCTAATGTTCCAAGAGGGATGGAGGTCCAACAGCTTAAAGCCGCTGCCGAGAAAGCAGGCTTAAAAGGAAAAGCATATCCAAGCGTTTCTGAAGCTCTTGCCATTGCTAAAAAAGAGGCTAGTGAAGATGATGTTATTTTTGTAGGTGGTAGCACCTTCGTGGTAGCAGAGGTGGTCTAGTTTTTCTTCCCTTTAAATGTAGAACTCTTCTTCTTTTCTGGATTAGTAAAAAGTCGTTTTATAAAATTATCTTTTTTAAGGTCTGGACAATCCAGTGATGCAATCACTTCTGGCAAAGGAGCGGGAAATTCTTTTTTTATAATACTGTCTAGAGATTTATCTTTTTCTACGTTCCTTAAAAATTTTGCTACTATAGGTAATGCTGCATTTGCACCTTGACCCACCCTTGTCGTTCTGAAACCTATTCTATGATCATCGTGACCTACCCAGGTGACGGTAACCAGAGAAGGAGTGACACCCACAAACCAAGCATCTTTATTGTTCTGCGTTGTTCCTGTCTTACCAGCAACATCCATTCTGACTCCATAGGTTGACCTTAGTCTTGATCCCGTACCTTTATCTACTACATTTTCCATCATTTTGATCATAGTCTGAGCAGTCTGTTGGGAAAATGCCGGTTTGATGTTGTTCTTCTGTTTAAATTCCTCTAGTACTTTACCGTTTGAGCTTTCTATTCTTTTTAGAAAATAGGGTTTTACTGCTTTCCCAGAATTTACAAAGGCCGCATAAGCTCCTGCGAGTTCGCTTACCGATAATTCTGCGGTTCCTAGAGCTAGAGAGGGGACTTCAGGTAATTTACTTTTGATTTCTAGTTTTTTTGAGGTTTCTATCACATTTTTAATCCCGGTCTGGTCTAAGATTTTTACAGAAACAGCATTGAGAGATCTCGTAAGTGCCCCAGCCATACTCACATTTTGATAATAGTAATCGGCTTGGTCTGCATTGGATGGACTCCAGTTATCATAATTTTCATAAGATACTTCTCTCGCAGAAAAATACTGGCAGGGAGACTGGCCACTTTCAATGGCCGTTGCATATACTATAGGCTTAAATGTAGAACCAACTTGTCTTTTACTCTGAATATGGTCATATTTAAATTTTTCGAAGTTTACTCCACCTACCCACGTTTTTACGGCTCCATCTTCTGGGTTTATTGATAGCATCCCCATATTTAAAAATTTTAGGTAATGCTCCAGGCTGTCTATGGTGCTATACCTTACCCTTCGGGGACCGTTATAGGTTAACACATTCATTCTCCTTTTTATAGAAAGTGAGTCTATAATTTGCTCTTCTGTAAGGCCTTTTTCCTTGAGTTTTGTATAAGCGCGTAAGCTTTTGACTTTACTTAGTAGGGTGTTTTTGTTTTTCCAAGGTGCCTTAGATTGTGGATATTCACTTTCAAATTGATATTGTAAGTTTTTCATATGATCTACAGCAGCTTTTTCAGCAAGACGTTGCATTTTTAGATCTAGGGTGGTGTAAATTTTTAGTCCGCTGGTGTATAGGTTGTACGGGTTATCACTGTAGCTATTTTCCTTACACCAAGATAGCATCACTTGTCTCAAATTTTCACGAAAGTGTGGAGCTACTCCTTTTTGTTCATCAAACACATTAAAGTTTAACTTTAAAGGTTGTTCTTTCAAGAGCTGCAAGGAGTCAGTGCTTAGGTATCTGTATTTATTCATTTGAGCAAGCACTACATTTCTACGCTGGAGACTCTTTGCCGGGGCTCTTTGTGGGTTGTATGAATGTGTTGCCTTCAGGGTTCCTATAAGTGTTGCTCCTTCGGTAATGGATAAGTCTATCGCAGATTTACCAAAGTACTTAAGGCTGGCGCTCTCAATCCCATAAGTATTGCCGCTAAAGGGAACAGCGTTGAGGTAGAGTTCTAAGATTTCTTCTTTTGAAAATAGATTTTCTAACCTCTGGGCAATGATCATTTCTTTCACTTTGGCCACAGGCATAGAAAGAAAGCTGAGGTTTTTACGGGCAAACATATTTTTTGCGAGCTGCTGTGTGAGCGTACTTCCTCCTCCAGAAGATGAGTTTTGCATCGCAATAGACTTAACTAGTACTCTCGCGGCGCTCCTTGTATCAACTCCGTTATGTTCGTAAAATCGAGCATCTTCTGTGGCAACCAGAGCTTTTATAATGTGGTTAGGAATGCTATCTATAGAAACAGGGATTCGGTTATTCAGGTAATAAATGCCTATAAGTTCATTATTAACGTCATAAATTTGAGATGGTTTATAGGATGAAACCTCTGTAAGGTCCGACTTAGAAGGTAAAAAACCCCAAATGCCCAAATATATAGTTAGTATAAAAAATAGGATGGCGAGGCCCAAGTAATTTGCAAATTTTACGGCTGTGCGTAGTACTGTAAGTAGTGTAGTTTTAATTGAACTGGCCATCATCGATTTTTATAACTGCAAAATACTGTAAAGGAAACGAAAGATCTTCTCTAATGTGGAACCTACATCACTTTTTTTCTTCTTCTTAAGAAGCTTTTATCATTCCGTGAGGTTTTGGAAGTGCTCCACTGATATCTTTCTGATTTTAAGTAATCAGAAAACACAAGTTAGGCTATGTCATAAATAAAAAAAGCTTCCATTTCTGGAAGCTTTAGTGGGCGCAGAGGGATTCGAACCCCCGACCCCCTCGGTGTAAACGAGGTGCTCTGAACCAACTGAGCTATGCGCCCTAACTCGAATTTTAGACTGAATGCCTTTATTCTTTGTGTTAGCGGGTGCAAATATACAGCAGTTTTTTACATCTGCAAACTAAAAGAAGAAAAAAATAAAAAATATTAAAGTACTCCCTATTTTGACCTATTTATAAACGTACTAGAGGTGTTTTGTATCTGGTAGAAACGAGAATTAAAAAATTGGATACCTATTAGATATCGCAATATCTTTTCTAAGATTACTATTAAGGGGTGTGGTTTTTATATTCGAAGCCTTAGTAAATATTGATAGGAAATCTCAAAAAACAATCTCGATTTCTCGTATTTTCCATACATTAGTACTTGTAAAATTTTCTATGCAACCAGACCATCTTATTTTAAAACTTCAGGCAAGGGACGAGAGTGCCTTTGAAACTTTATACAGTATGTATAGTGAAAGCCTCTTTGGTATCATCAATAGTGTTGTACACGATAAAGAGCTCTCTGAGGAGGTTTTACAAGACGTTTTTGTAAAAATCTGGAATAACAGTGCATCTTACGATGGAACAAAAGGCCGGTTTTTTACCTGGATGCTCAATATCGCGAGAAACGCGGCAATAGATAAAACACGATCTAAGAGTTTTAAAAATAGCAAGAAAAACCATCAAGCAGAATACTTCGTAGATATTCTCGAAGCCAGAGGAAGTTTTACAACATCTGTAGACGCCATTGGTATCAAAAAGTATATTGAGGTATTAGAACCTATTTGCAAGAAGATTATTCATTTTCTATTCTTTCAAGGATATACTCAAAAAGAAACGGCAGAAGCGATGGAAATTCCCCTCGGGACTGTCAAGACTAGAAATAGAATTTGTATTAATAGGTTAAGAGAAGTACTAGGAGAATAGTGAAAGATATAAACACATATAGAGCGTCTGGAGTTCTAGAACTCTTTGTAACAGGAAATCTTTCTGAAGCAGAGAGCGCAGAAGTAGCTTCCGCTATAGAAGAGCACCCAGAACTTCTTCAGGAAGTGGGAAAAATAGAAGTGGCCTTACAGCATCTTGCAAGAGCAGCGGCACCTTACACGCCTAATTCTTTTGAAAAAGTCATTGCACTCATTCGTGGTGGAGGAAAAGTAATACCGCTTTCGCGAAAATCTTCTCCTGTAGCTCCATATTTAGGTTGGGCAGCATCTGCCTTACTGTTATTTGGAGTAGGTTATTTTTATGTTGAAAATGAAACGTTAGAAGAGCAGCTTACTGACGTTCAAATGGAAAAAACATTGCAAGAAGCAAAAACTCTAGTGGTAGAAGAAGATCTTGCTAACACAAGAAGTTTACTAGACGTCGTAAGAGATAGAGACTTAGTCAAGGTGCCTCTTGGTGCGCAGGCTATAGCGCCAGAAGCGTTTGCCGCAATATACTGGGATAAAGAAACTAATAAGGTTTATGCAGATGTAAGCGGTTTGCCTGAGCCACCAGAAGGTAAGGTCTATCAATTGTGGTCACTTACGCTCGAACCTCTTACACCCACGAGCATAGGGGTACTAGATCAATATGATAGCGATAGCAATCAAATTTTTGAACTTCCAAATCCTAATGAATCTCAAGCCTTTGGGATTACTTTAGAGCCAGCTGGTGGAAGTGAATCACCTACCTTAGAACAACTATATACTTTAGGTGTTGTTGCTACTTCGTAAGAGAGTACCGTATTTAGACGTACGTAATTAGTATGGGTGATCCTCCTTTTTATTTGATGATGTAGTAGTACCCATTCAAAAAAAGCATCATTCACAGTACATAACTGCCCATTCATAATTTTAATGAATGGGTTTTTTCATTAATAAAAAAGCATATATTTTTTATGAGATGAAGGTAAATGATTGCCCTTGCTATCTAACGACGAGGCTAAGTGCTCATTATCAGATGTAATGTATGCAAATGAAGTCTCAGGTCTTACTAAGATGGTCTAACAGGACTTAATTGATAGATCAGGAGTTGTAGCCCTTTTACTTGCTGATAGCTTAATGGTTTAATTCCAGAATTCTTATTTACAAAAAAAAGCGACTCATTCGGAAAAACCTAGAATGAGTCGCAATACAAACAAAATCAAAAAAAACTATCCAACCTAATTTTGAGTTTGAAGTTGGATTACTAACAAAACTTCAAAATCTTCATAGTTTTAAGATTCAACAATACTTACGAAGTTGATGCTTGGCCGGTTTCGTTTTTTTTAATATTTAACATTATAAACTTTTAATCGATGAATAGGTGACAGGACCCATCTCATAGGCTGTGTCTAGAAGTTCTTCTTTGAGAGGAGATAGTTCTTCAATCATATTAAGTTCTTTATAAATCAATGCGGTGTGATACGTTGCCTTGGGTTCATATGTTTTTCCAATGACTTTTTCCTCTGCTATTTTTAAGGCCTTTTGAGCATCACCATTAGCTAGATATGCGTGAGCTAGCAAATCATACGAAGCTGGTGTTGGTCTGTTTGCCACTTCTTTCTCAGCAATTTTTATTGCTTTATCAGCTTCATTTCTTGAAGCATAAATATCCACTAAATAAGCTCCATACATATCTCCGTATAATGGGTTGCTTACCTTTTTGAGAAAACTATCTGTAAGTTCTTTGCTTTTTTCTTCATCGCCCATAGATTCATATATCTCAGCTTTGAGAAGATCATAATCCGGGCTTTTGCTTGACTTTTCTATGGAGGCGATAATACGTAAAGCTTCTTCTGGATCATTCTCATAAGAATAAACGATCCAGGCAATACCTTTTTTTGCATAGGCGTTACTAGGTTCAATTGCTAGCGCTCTTAAGTAACTTTGATAGGACTCAATAATGCGTCCTGCGTGACCGTAATAATCTCCTAAGTTAGTATAGGTCCACATTTTTAAACCGTCTTGATTACTCTTTTCGGCTATGACTTGTGCGTTCTCCATATGTTGAATGGTAGCATCTAAGTTTCCATTATAGTCTTGGTATTTTGCTAATCGTATGAGATAATTAAAATCTGAAAAGTCTGCTTCTTGATCTAAGACTTGTTTTGCTTTTTCATACTGACCAAGTTCCATTGCAACATCGTATTTTAAGAAATTTGTTGCTTTTTTTTCTCCTCCTGTAGCTTCGGCACTATCTACTGCAGCCATAGCTTCCTTAAATCTGTGTTGTGTAATGTAGTTTTGAGCAAGTGCTCTCAAATACCCATCTTTTGCAATAGCGGCTTTTTCAACAGCTTTTAAAATATTTTGTTCTGCTTTTTTTAGATATAAGATATCTGCCTCTGTTTGAAATATTCTAGCATAAGCAGCAGCGCTTTTATTTAATTCTATTATTTGAGAACTATCCACCTTTATTCTTTTGTTCCAGAATTCAGTTTCTTTCTGAGTCTTTTGGACTATACTATCCGTACTTTCTTCTAGGTACGCATTATAGTCCTCTGGATTCGTAATGCGCTCGTTTTGTTTACAAGAGAAGAGAGCGATTCCAATAAGTAGGACAAGAGTATATTTCATATCAGTTTAAAATTTTATTTATAATAAAGAAAAGGGTTTGAAAAATTTTCAAACCCTTTTGTGCTAATTTATTTGCAATCTATAAAAAGATGCTCCTAGTTGTGCGGAGCTTCTAGGTAAGGGAATGTAGCACTAGGTGTTTCACCTGAAGCACTAACATTATCTGTAACTAATATAGGAGTACCATTCTCACCATTAAATCGTGCACCATCATTTCCTCCAAAAAGAAGAATAAGGGATACGTCTATGACGTCGTCAGTTAAGTTACGTCCTGTAAGAACATTAGTTCCATCAAAATAAGTGGTAGTCTCTCCTGGAGCAACCTGTAAAACGTCAGATGCTAAAAAGCCCGTAAGTTGAGTAGCGTCAAGACCTAAAATGTTCGTCTCATAATCTATATCGCCAAAAGCATCGTGCAATCCCTCTAATTGAGCTTCAAAGTCAGCTTGAAAAGCCGCTCCTTGCTGTGATGGGATAGTCACGTTAAGACTATTTTTTATTTCTGAAGTCCCACTTAATACAGTGTTTATCCCTGGGCGTCCCATTTGATCAACTTGCGCATAGGTTCCAGCAAAGTTAAGGGTGCTAGGTTCTGGAACAATTACCCCAGGTATTAAGTTATCATCATCGTTATCACAAGATACCAATCCTACTAGGAGAAGTGCTGCGAATGCAAATTTTATATTGAAAATTTTCATAATATATTTCTATTTTTTCTATTAATTATTGTGCTCTTTTTGCCTCTACCCAAGTATTAAATACTTGTGTCCCTGTACCAGCTGGGTGCGCAAATGTTCCTCCTAATAAGCTATTAGGAACTTCTACTACGATCGATAAAACATTGGTTCCATCAAAAGTGTCAGTAGCATTTTCTGCAGTTTGAAAACCTCCGTTAGGACCTGTTTCATCTGGATTACCGCCCATAGTAACAGCATTAAAAGACGTAAAGTCAAAGAAGAAAGGATCTTCTCTTAAACCAGCGAAATAAGAAATTCCATTGCTAGTTTCTGTAATTGCATCTCCACCTGGAGTAATTTGAACAGATCCAGAATTTGAAGCTTCAGGGTTGATACTGCTGTTGAGGCCTGTAGTACCTGGCTCAAATGGGCCGAAGAAATACATTCTGCCCTCTCTAGGAATCGCTTGGATAACTAAATCTTCTATAAGATCTCCGTCATTGTCAATATTAATTTCAACTAGAACATTCTCATCAAAAGAGGCACTTGTTCCAGGAGCTAACAGTCCTTGCACATTTGCTACAAAGACAGTGTTATCTGCATTTGCACCTTCAAAGGCAAAAAAGTCAGTGATGTCTGCGGTAGATCCGCCTACGGCAGGAGCATCAAGGTGATCAGCTGCGATAAGAGCTCCTACACCTAATACTAGTGCACCAGCAATCAGTAATTTTGGTAATTTTTTCATTATTTTGTTTATTAGTTCTTAATGTGTTCAGGTAAATTTACGTAGGTAAGTCTCGTACGGTTTCTTAAGACTAGTTAAACTTACGTTAAGGGAGTGACAATTTGTGCTATATTTAAATGTGGGGAATGTTCTTATATTTTCGCGAAAGCGCACTCACAATAAAACAATCCTATTATATTAGCTTATATTTTTGATAACATACTAGTTGAGAATGAAAAAAATTTTAGGAATAGGATCCAGAATAAATCATCATAAGCACGGCGCTGGTGTCATCACTAATGTAACATCTGATCTATATTGGGTGACATTTATTGAGAGTGGGATTGAAACGATCACCTTTGATGATACCTATGAGGTGATTGAAGCCGTAGAGGACGAGGTCGATACCGTAAGTTTTTACGAGGTAGAAAAGTCCTTGCGAGACCTGCTCAAAAGATATAGCGATATCTCAGAGATAATCCCGATTGCCGACAAGTGGAAGGGAGGAAACCTACTCTTGCAACCTAGCGATAAGACCTTAGCCAGTAAGGAGATTCCTATAGATACCTTTTTTCATAAAATTGTTATGGTAAGAGATAGAGTGAGGATGATGGAGCAAAAAATAAATGCCAGTAAAACGCTGGATGATCAAGATAAAATAGATTTACAGCAATACATTACGAGAATATACGGCAGCCTTACAACCTTTAATATCCTATTTAAAAATAGTAGCCAAAATTTTAAAGGGGATAGTTCCAAAAAGTAAATGGTCATCATACAGCAAGGAGAATTTTACTGGATGTGGCCATACGCAATGACTGCATTTCTCTTGTGGCTCTGCTATATGCTTTACCGTTTTATAGAGATGTTTTATTCTAACAGAACTGATAGATTAGTTTTTAGGGATGGACTCGTTTTTAGGAAGCTTTCGCGAAAGCAAAAAAATCAACTTGCTTCTTCGGCATTTTATGAAAAGCTCTCCACTAGAGATAAAAATCGCTACGAACACAGAATTAAAACGTTTCTTAACCAAACCGAATTTATAGGCAGGGAAGGCTTTTTGATCACGGAGGAGGTTCAACTAGACATCGCTGCCCTTGCCTGTATGCTCACTTTAGGCAGGCGTAACTACCTCTATAATTTTGTAGACACCATACTGTTATACCCTGACGTTTTCTATAGTACGACTAACGGAGATTTGCATAAAGGTGAATTCAATCCTAGACAACGGGTAATTGTATTCTCTTGGAAACACTTTAAGGAGGGGAATGACATAGATAATGACAATCTTAATCTAGGATTGCACGAGTTTATGCACGCGCTGCAAGCAGATGCAATGCGAGGTCAGGATCTAGATGCGTTGCGGTTTCAGCGGGTGTACCAAAGGCTGTTACGTAGAGTAGCGCAAGAAGGCGTTAAGGAGAAAATAGCAAAAACCCAATACTTTAGGGCGTATGCCTTTACAAATGAGTTTGAGTTTATGGCGGTACTCACGGAGTATTTTTTTGAATCGCCCTTAGATTTTAAATCAAAATTCCCTGATATTTACAGACATTTAAGAACGATGCTCAATTTTAATTTTGCGGGATACTAAGCTATTAACAACATAATGATGGAAGAAATAAAACAATCTCAAATAGTTCCTGTAGGAGCATTAAGTGACGAAAAACGTCTTGCTTTTTATAAGAAGACTTACACACACGTAGCGCTAGCGGTATTGCTCTTTATGGTTGCAGAATATGTATTCTTTCAGTCTCCTGCAATTGTAAATTTTGCACTGTCACTTATAGGCGGGTGGAGCTGGTTACTTTTATTGGGAGGTTTTATGCTGGTAACTAATTATGCGGAGGGTCTCGCTCTTAAATCTGAAGATAAAAATATGCATTATCTCGCTCTGGGAATATATGTCATTGCCGAAGCATTTATCTTCATCCCACTTCTTATGGTGGCCTTTTCTTATATAGATGGGGTTGAAATTTTACAAAAAGCGGCGATAATGACTATTGCTTTGTTTGCAGGACTTTCTGCTGTTGTGCTTTTTACTAAGAAGGACTTTTCATTCTTACGTTCTGCGCTTATGATTGGGTTTATGCTAGCGATAGGCCTTATGGTAGCTGGAGTGATTTTTGGTTTTGACCTAGGGCTATGGTTTAGTGTAGCTATGGTTGCACTAGCAGCGGGTTCTATATTGTATACAACGAGCAATATGGTACATAAGTATCACGAGGAGCAATATGTTGCAGCGGCATTAGGGCTATTTGCGTCATTAATGTTACTTTTTTGGTACATACTCCGCATATTTTTATCAAGGGATTAATTGTTAAGATCAGGGAGTTTTTCTTTAAAAGCTCCTTCACATCGATTTATATACCTTGTCGAAATGCATTTTTATCTTTTTTATACGATGATATTAACATATTCTCATTTAAATCATTACAGATAAATAATATGACAAAAGTTATAAACATCACAGCCTCGTGGCATTATTTTTTTACTTTAGCGGTATAACAACTCATAATGTTACATAAAGTTTATTATTGGTCAGCAGCTTATTATTTCTTCTTTTTTAAGAAGGGATCGGGACTGGCGTGATAATAACTCAATACTCACATCAAATTAAAAAGTCCTGATACACACTATCAGGACTTTTTTTATACTATGAACAGAAAAGTAGCAATACAGGGGATTAAAGGATCTTTTCACCACAAGGTGTCTCAGTCTTTTTTTGGAGAAGACGTACAGGTTATAGAATGTATGTCATTCCCTGCGCTTGTAGATCAACTTTTGAGTGGCGAGGCTACAGATGCTGTAATGGCAATAGAAAACTCAATAGCGGGAGCAATCCTTCCTAACTATGCATTGCTGGATACACATAATTTAACTATAGAAGGAGAATTTTATCTCGATATCCAGCATCATCTTATGGCTCTTGCGGGTCAGAAGATAGAAGATATAAAAGAAGTCTGGTCACATCCTATGGCGCACCTGCAATGCAGAGAGTTTTTTAGGGCATATCCATCTATAAAATTAGTAGAAGATACAGACACCGCTGGCGTAGCGAGACAAATAGAAGCAGAGCACTTAGTAGGTATCGCGGCAATTGCGAGTGTAAGTGCTGCACAGATATACAATCTAGAGATATTAAAAACGTCTATACAAACCATTTCAGAAAATGCAACCCGTTTTTTTATACTCAATAAAGACAAAAAGCAAGGAGGTCAACTCATAGATAAAGCATCCTTAAAATTTACAGCAGACCATAAACGAGGTAGTCTAGCTGCTATATTGAATGTTCTCAGTGATTGCAGGATGAACTTAACTAAAATCCAGTCTATGCCAGTGATAGACAAGCCCTGGAAGTACGCATTTTTTGTGGATGTGACGTTTCTTGAAGAATCAAGCTTTCACAAGGCAAAGCAGATTCTTACCATAATGGCACCAGATTTTAAGGTATTGGGAATATATAAAAACCAGAAGAGATGATAGAGGTTGCAAACAGACTTTCTGATACACAGGAATATTATTTTTCGCGAAAGCTCAAAGAAGTTCGTGCGCTACAGGCTGCAGGAAAGCCTATTATAAATTTGGGCGTAGGCAGCCCTGATTTACCGGCGCCAGACGCTGTGGTGTCCGCATTACTAGAGGGAATGAAGGACGCCGTTGCACACCAATACCAAAGCTATACGGGCATTCCAGCATTGAGAGCATCTATCGCTGCATTCTATAAGAGACAGTATGGGGTAACAGCAAATCCTGACGAAGAGATTTTACCCCTTATGGGTTCAAAAGAAGGAATTATGCATATCTCACTGGCGTTTTTAAATCCAGGAGATGAGGTGTTGTTTCCTAATCCAGGATATCCTACCTATGCTGCAGTTACAAATCTCGTAGAGGCAAAGGCCGTCACTTACGATTTGAAAGAAGAGAATGGCTGGTTACCAGACTTAAAAGCACTTTCTCAAAGAGACCTATCACGGGTAAAGCTTATGTGGGTTAACTATCCTCATATGCCTACGGGTACGCGTGTCCCAGAAGGGTTTTTTAAAGATTTGATCGCTTTCGCGAAAGCGCACGGCATCCTATTAATTAACGATAATCCATACAGTTTTGTACTTAACGAGCATCCGCAGTCGCTTTTAGAGGTAGATGGAGCTAAGGAAGTAGCTTTAGAATTAAATTCTCTTAGCAAAACTTTTAATATGGCAGGATGGCGAGTAGGAATGTGCTTAGGAAGCGCACAGAACATCGCAAGTATTTTAAAAGTAAAGTCTAATATGGATAGCGGGATGTTCTACGGGATACAAAAAGGGGCTATAGCGGCACTAAATTTAGGGCAGGACTGGTTTGATCATATAAATAGCGTTTATAGAAAAAGACGGGAGCTAGTATATGACCTAGCAGAAAAGCTGGGTTGTACCTTTGATAAAGATGCTGTAGGATTATTTGTTTGGGCTAGACTACCACAAGGAATCGATGCCGAAGTTTTTATAGATAAGATACTTCAAGAAAAAAGCATATTTATAACGCCAGGAACCATTTTTGGGAGTATGGGTAAGGGCTATATAAGATTTAGTCTATGTGCAAATGAAGAGGAAATTAAAGAAGCAATATCCAGGTTTTAAATGAATAATATATACATTATAGGAGTAGGACTCATCGGTGGATCCTTTGCAAGGGATTTAAAGATTCACTTGCCAGACGCTATCATAAAGGGTATAGATGTAAATCCAGAACATATAAAAGAGGCGCTCCATCTCCATCTTATCCATTCTGAGGGTCATATATCAGAACTCAAGGATGCAGATCTAGTGGTACTGGCCATTCCTGTGGATATCGCTGTCACCATCCTTCCAGAAATACTCAATGCAATAGGTGATACTACTATTGTCATTGATATGGGTTCCACCAAGCAAGCCATTTGTGAGGAGGTTGCGAGTCACTCGCGCAGAAGGAATTTTTTAGCCTGTCATCCTATCGCAGGCACTGAGTTTTCTGGACCAAGTGCAGCTATAATAGGTCTGTACAAGGGAAAGACAAATATAATTTGCGAAGTGGAGAAAACAGCCTTTAAGCTACAAGAGAAAGTACTGGATTTATTTAAGAATATGGGAATGCGCATGAGATATATGGATCCCGTAAGTCACGATAAGCACATTGCATATATGTCACATCTCTCTCATATAAGTGCATTTATGTTGGGTAAAACTGTAATCGAGAAAGAAAAAAATGAGCGCGACATATTTGATATGGCTGGAAGCGGATTTGCATCTACAGTGCGACTCGCAAAAAGTAATCCAGTAACGTGGACCTCAATTTTCAAACAGAACAAAGAGAATATTTTAGAAACACTGGATGAATATATCGTAAACCTCCAGAATTTTAAACGTTTGATGGAAACAGAGGATTTTACAGGCGTTCATAACGAGATGGAGAATACCAATCATATTAAAGAAATTTTAAAAGGACTAGAATAAATTAGTATACGCCTAGAATGGGCTAAATTTGCAAGATTATGGAAAATAAGAAAGAACTTAGAAACTGGTTAGACGCATTCGGATTAGATCATCCGCTAGTCATCGCAGGACCTTGTAGCGCAGAAACAGAAGCACAGGTACTAAAAATCGCTCACCAACTTAAAGATACAGATGCTACTGTTTTAAGAGCAGGAATCTGGAAGCCTCGGACACGTCCAGGTAATTTTGAGGGTGTAGGGGCTTTAGGGCTTAAGTGGTTACAAAAAGCTAAGGAAGAGACCGGAATGCTCACCACGACAGAGGTTGCAAATGCAAATCACGTAGATCTTGCTCTTGAGGCAGATATCGATATTCTCTGGATAGGAGCCCGTACCACGGTTTCTCCTTTTATAGTACAGGATATTGCAGAGGCACTAAAGGGAACTGATAAAACAGTTCTTATCAAAAATCCTGTAAATCCAGATCTTGCGCTGTGGTTAGGAGCCGTAGAACGCTTCTACACTCAGGATATCAAAAATCTAGGAGTCATACACAGAGGGTTTTCTACGTACGAAAAGACCCGTTACAGAAACAACCCGGAGTGGCAGATTGCCATTGACCTTCAAAGTAAGTTTCCAGATCTTCCACTAATTTTAGATCCTTCACATATAGCAGGACGTCGTGATATTATACACGATTTGTGTCAGACAGGTCTCGATCTCAATTATGATGGAATTATGGTAGAGACCCATTACGATCCAGATAATGCTTGGAGTGATGCAGCACAGCAAATTACTCCCGCTACGCTGGTGCAGATGATGAAAGATCTCAAAATCCGAAAAGAAGAAGGAAAGGATGTTGAGTTTACCAACAAATTGAACACCCTCCGCACGCAAATAGACGTAGTAGATCACCAGCTTATTGAAAGTCTCGGAAAGAGGATGAAAATTGCCGACGGTATAGGCGCACTCAAAAAAGAAAACAACGTGGCAATCTTACAAAACAAACGTTGGAATGAGATTTTAGGCAAAATGATTCTGGAAGGTGAGAAGCAAAACCTTAGCGAAGAATTTATCTTACGTGTATTTAAAGCAATACACCAAGAGTCTATAAATCACCAGCACAAGATTGCAAAACTGGAGCAGGTTTAAATTCTATAAAACAGATATGGATAGCTGGCCCTGTAGGGTCAGCTTTTTTTATTCAATGTAAACGGTTTTCCATTTTTAAGACGAAGGACAAATAACCTTCGTGCATTCTTAAATAGTAAGAAAATAGACTTCTCTTGTAAAAAGTCCTATTTTTACAACTTATTTTAATTATGACAGGAACCGTTTATAAATCTACAGGAAGTTGGTACACCGTTAAGTCGGAGGCTGGTGAGTGGTATGAATGTAGGATAAAGGGCAAATTCCGTATAAAAGGAATAAAAAGTACGAATCCTGTTGCGGTGGGAGATGTGGTAGATTTTGATCTCGATACTAAAAGTGATGTAGTAACTGGAGTCATCACTAAGATCCACGACAGGGATAATCACATCATCAGAAAATCTGTAAATCTTTCTAAACAAACACACATTATCGCAAGTAATATAGATACTGTGTTTCTATTAGTTACACTTAATAATCCTCCCACATTCACCGCGTTCATCGATAGATTTTTGGTCACCTCAGAAGCCTATCATATTAAGGCTATTCTTCTTTTTAACAAGATAGATACCTACAACGAAGATGAACTTCTAGAAATAAAATATCTCGCAGCGATGTATCGCGAGATAGGGTATGAATGTTTGGGAATTTCTGCGCTAGAGAATAAGAATATAGAAGAAGTAAAGGAAATGATGGAGGGCAAGACCTGTATGTTTACGGGTCATAGCGGTGTTGGAAAATCTACACTTGTTAATGCCATAGAGCCTAGCCTGGATCTTAAAACAAAGCAGATTAGTGAGCAACATAGTCAAGGACAACACACCACTACATTTGCCGAAATGTTTGACTTAAGTTTTAACGCACGCATTATAGATACACCGGGTATTAAAGGATTTGGGATAGTAGATATGGAGCGAGAGGAAATAGGAAACTATTTTCCTGAATTTTTTGAGCTCAAGAGCGAGTGTAAATTCAATAACTGCTTACATCTTGAAGAACCTAAATGTGCAGTAAAAGAAGCGCTCGATAATGACGAACTTCACTGGTCGCGTTATAAGAGCTATGTTCAAATGTTAGAGGAAGAAGGCGATCATTATCGTAAGGATCATTATACAGAAGAACAGTGAGGGTTGTAATACAAAGAGTTTCTCAAGCCTCAGTCACTATAGAGGGCACTAAAAAGAGTGAGATTGATGCCGGTTTCTTAATTTTACTGGGCATCACTCACGAAGATACAGAAGAGGATATCGACTGGCTTACGGGTAAAATTATGGGCCTACGCATATTTAGTGACCAAGATGGCGCGATGAATAAATCTATTACGGATGTAGACGGTGAGATTCTTGTGGTGAGTCAGTTTACCCTATTTGCAAACACGAAAAAGGGAAATAGGCCTAGTTTTATCAATGCGGCTAGACCTGATAAAGCAGTTCCTTTGTATGAACTATTTGTAAGTATGCTTTCGCGAAAGCAAAAAAGAGAAGTCAAAACCGGCACCTTTGGAGCAGATATGAAAGTAGCTCTTATAAATGACGGTCCTGTAACAATTACTATAGATTCCCAAAAGAAAGAATAAATGAACATCCAGAATTCCCAACAGGCAGTAGATGAGTGGATCAAAAACCACGGAGTACGTTATTTTAATGAGCTTACTAATATGGCTCAACTCACAGAAGAAGTAGGTGAGGTAGCACGCATCATCGCGAGAAGATATGGAGAACAGAGTGAGAAGGAATCTGATAAGGACAAAGATTTAGGAGAAGAACTTGCAGATGTACTCTTCGTAGTACTTTGTCTAGCAAATCAAACTGGGGTAGATTTACAGGACGCTTTTGATAAAAAGCTGGATATCAAGACTAGGAGAGATCACGATCGTCATCATAATAACGAGAAGCTCAAATAAACTATGCTTTTAAAGGTACACCACAACACTCAGGATTGTAATGGTTCAATACAGATTACAGGTTCTAAGAGTGAGACTAACAGACTTCTTATTCTCCAAGCCCTCTTTAATGGCATTACTTTAGAAAATATTTCTAATAGTGATGATGCAAGAGTTATGCAAGAAGCACTATCCTCTACAGACAGCGTTATTGATATTCACCACGCAGGAACTGCAATGAGATTTTTGACCTCATATTTTGCCATTCAAGAGGGTAGAGAGACCGTACTTACGGGGAGCGAGCGTATGCAGGAAAGACCTATGGCTATTCTCGTAGAAGCTCTTCAGAGTCTAGGAGCAGCTATTATCTATGTAAAAAACAATGGTTATCCACCCCTTAAGATAGTTGGTAAAGAGATCACCAAGAGTACGGTGACTCTTAAAGCAAACGTAAGTAGTCAGTATATATCATCGCTTATGATGATGGGCGCTGCCCTGCCCAAGGGCTTAACCATATCCCTAGAAGGAAAAATCACCTCTATTCCTTATATAAATATGACCCTCAGCTTATTGAGGCAGTTAGATATAGGGGCAGATTTCACAGGTCAAGAAATCACGATTTCATCAGGCAGAAAAAGCCAGAAAACCAAATCCATAACCGTAGAGTCAGATTGGAGTAGTGCCTCGTATTTTTATAGTATTTGTGCGCTTTCGCGAAAGCGTAGTTCTAATGAACCTCTAGAATCATCTCAGGCATACGCTATAACCATTGCAAGTTATAAACAGTCCAGTCTTCAGGGTGATGCGGTTTTGAAAGATATTTACCATAAGCTGGGTGTAGATTCTAGTTTTGAAGGTGATAAGCTCACACTTACCCATAAAAAGGATGTTACCGTTCCTGATACTCTTCGTTTAGACTTGAGCAATGCACCAGATATTGCTCAGACCATAGCGGTAACCTGTCTAGGGCTGGGGGTAGGATGCCATCTTACGGGGTTGCACACCCTTAAGATAAAAGAAACAGATAGACTCGAAGCTTTAAAAGAAGAGATTACCAAATTGGGTGGTTCCATTATGATTACAGATACAGACCTCACGCTCTTACCACAAGCAGCGGCTCTCAATGAAAATATTACGATCGCCACCTATCATGACCACCGGATGGCGATGGCTTTTGCTCCACTGGCACTCAAAGTACCTATTTTAATAGAAGATGCAGGCGTGGTCTCAAAATCATATCCAGATTTTTGGAAAGATTTAAAAGTATTAGGATTCGAGCAAGAGATAATTGGTTAAAACCTTGACAACGCCTATGCTGAGATTGTATATTTGCAATCTTGTGAAAAACTGAGAATTTAACATTTGTGCAAAATCATTTGAAGGGTTCACATTTTCGCGAAAGCGCACTAATATTTAAAACTAATACGACTCATAAATGAAGTTATCTCACTTTAACTTTGACCTTCCAGACGAATTACTTGCAGAACGTCCCGCCGAAAATCGTGACGAATCCCGCTTAATGGTTCTCGATAGAAAAAAGCAGACTATAGAGCATAAAATGTTTAAGGACATTATAGATTATTTTGATCCTGAAGATGTGATGGTACTTAATAATACCAAAGTTTTTCCTGCACGTCTTTATGGTAATAAAGAAAAAACAGGGGCTCGTATAGAAGTATTTCTTTTAAGGGAGCTGAACTCAGAAACACGCCTTTGGGATGTTTTAGTAGACCCGGCACGTAAGATCAGGATAGGGAATAAGCTTTATTTTGGAGATGATGAGACACTAGTAGCAGAGGTAATTGACAATACGACTTCCAGAGGTCGTACACTTCGCTTCTTGTTTGACGGGAGCTATGAAGAGTTTAGAAATAAACTCACTTCTCTGGGTGAAACACCGCTACCTAAATATATCAACCGTGAGGTAGAACCAGAAGACGAAGAGCGCTACCAGACCATATATGCAAAGGAAGAAGGAGCCGTAGCGGCACCTACTGCAGGATTGCACTTCTCTAAGCACCTTCTCAAAAGGCTTGAGATTAAAGGGGTGAACTTTGCTGAAGTAACATTACACGTAGGTCTAGGGACTTTTAGCCCTGTAGAAGTAGAAGATCTATCGAAGCACAAGATGGATAGTGAGGAGGCTTATATACGCAAGCCAGCCACAGAAATTATCAACAAGGCACAAGCTGAGAAGCGCCGTATCTGTGCTGTGGGAACTACTGCAATGCGAGTGATGGAAAGTGCCGTGTCTAGTAACCACACGCTTAATGAATTCTCAGGATGGACGAATAAATTTATTTTTCCTCCGTATGATTTCAGTATTGCAAATTGTATGATAACAAACTTCCATACGCCTAAATCTACCCTTCTTATGATGGTATCTGCCTTTGCAGGTCACGATTTTATGAAAAAGGCTTATGAAGAGGCCGTAAAGGAAAAGTATAAATTTTACTCTTACGGGGACGCGATGTTAATCATCTAATCTCTAGAATATATCTTTTAAAAACCCAAACAGTACTGTTTGGGTTTTTGCTTTTCCGTAATAAGGAGCTTATGCTCAGGGATTATTTGAGAGAGTGATTTCCCGCTATCCATAACAAATTCTCGAATAAAAATCGGGACAGGCTATCGCTTCGCTATCGCTACATTGCGGGTTTTTATTTCTATCTGGACTAAGGGGTGTGGTCTTTTTGTTTAAGCAGCCAGTATAAAGTATATCTTAACTGATAGTAGCCTTACCTCGTCAAGAGATTTTTGCCTTCGCATAAATTATATAAAGCAAACAACTAACTACTCCGTACCTTTGCGTCGTGAAAACAGATAAGAAAGACATCCGTAAATTATCCAAAGAAGAATTGAGGACATTCTTTATCTCACAAGGAGATAAAGCCTTCCGCGGCAATCAAGTATATGAGTGGCTATGGCAAAAGGGGGCGCACACCTTTGATGATATGACTAACATCTCTAAGGAGACAAGAACTGCCCTTGATGAAAACTTTGTCATAAATCACATCCGTGTAGATCAAATGCAGAAGAGTAGTGATGGTACTATAAAAAATGCCGTAAAACTGCACGATGGCCTCACGGTAGAATCTGTTTTGATTCCTACAAAAAGCAGGACGACAGCCTGTGTTTCTTCGCAAGTAGGATGTAGTCTTAATTGTAAATTTTGTGCAACCGCAAGATTAAAGAGAATGCGCAATCTCAATCCCGATGAGATAGTAGATCAAGTGGTGATCATAGATAGACAGAGCCGGCTTTATCACGATAGACCTTTATCAAACATCGTTTTTATGGGGATGGGAGAGCCTTTAATGAACTACAATAATGTACTAAAGGCAATAGATATCATTACCTCTCCAGAAGGTTTAGGAATGTCCCCTAAGCGTATCACGGTATCTACCTCTGGAGTGCCCAAGATCATCAAGAAAATGGCAGATGAGGATGTGAAGTTTAACCTAGCAGTCTCTCTGCACTCGGCCCTTGATGACGTCCGGACGGAGATTATGCCTTTTAACGAGCAGATGCCCCTTGCAGATTTAAAAGAAGCGCTTCAGTACTGGTACGAAAAAACGGGTAAACAGATCACTTATGAATATGTAGTTTGGGATGGTATCAATGATAGAAAAGTAGATATAGATGCTCTCTTGGATTTCTGTAAAGCTGTCCCCAGTAAAGTAAATATCATCGAGTATAACCCTATAGATGATGGTCAGTTCCAGCAGGCTAATCCAGAAGCGATAGATAGATATGTATCGGTATTAGAGGCTAATGGTATTACTGTTACCGTTAGAAGATCACGCGGAAAAGATATTGATGCTGCCTGTGGACAGCTGGCGAATAAGACTTAGAAGATACATTGCTCATTACCTATCTTTACTGCAATGAAAGTAGTCGCCCAAATTAAAGAGCCTATAGCCTATGAGATGGAACTTTTTGAAGAAAAGTTTGCACTTTCTATGCGTTCTAAAGTTGCCTTGCTCAACCGTATCACACATTATATCGTAAACCGAAAGGGTAAGCAAATGCGACCTATGTTTGTCTTTCTCACCGCCAAAATGCTAGGTAATGGTGAGGTTAATGATAGGACCTATCGCGGTGCCTCAGTCATTGAGCTCATACACACGGCAAGTCTCGTACACGATGACGTGGTAGATGATAGTAATATGCGTCGGGGTTTCTTCTCCTTAAATGCATTATGGAAAAATAAGATAGCCGTTCTCGTAGGGGACTTTCTTTTTTCTAAAGGTCTTTTGCTCTCCATAGATAATGGAGATACTGATTTATTGCAAATTATCTCTGTAGCGGTTCGCGAGATTTCTGAAGGCGAATTATTACAGATAGAAAAAGCGCGAAAACTGGATATTACAGAAGATTTATATTATGAAATCATACGCCAGAAAACAGCAACCTTAATCGCCGCCTGCTGTGCAATGGGGGCTTGTGCGGTACACGCAAAAAAGAAGGAGATAGACAGGATGCACAAATTTGGCGAACTTATAGGAATGGCATTTCAAATTAAAGATGACCTTTTTGACTACGGTTCTGAAGCAATAGGGAAACCTACGGGTATAGATATTAAGGAACAGAAAATGACACTCCCACTCATTTATGTTTTAAATACCGTCTCTACGAAAGATAAAAATTGGCTCATAAACAGTATTAAGAATAAAAATACTGATAAGAAGAGAGTGAAAGAAGTAATAACCTTTGTAAAAGATAATGGAGGGCTCGATTATGCGGTCTCTAAAATGAAAGAGCTGCAACAAGAAGCACTGGAAATGCTTATGACCTACCCAAAATCCCAATACCGTGACTCATTAGAGCTTATGGTGAATTATGTGATTGATAGGAAAAAGTAAGATTGTGAAGAATAAACATACTCATCAAATACTTATAAATGAAAAAAGCAGCTAAAATTAGTAGCTGCTTTTTCGTTTATTGATTATCACTTAAGCTCTCACAGCTCTATTCAATATGAGATCCAGATAGAGATTTACTTTGTCCTTAAGTTCCTGTCTCGGGGTAATAAAATCTAAGAAGCCGTGTTCCTTTACAAACTCTGCCGTTTGAAAACCTTCAGGCAGCTCTTTTCCAGTAGTATCGCGCACCACACGTGGTCCTGCAAAGGCAATTAATGCTCCAGGCTCTGAGATATTTATATCTCCCAGCATTGCAAATGATGCCGTTGTCCCTCCCGTAGTCGGGTCAGTACAAAGCGATATGTATGGTATTCCTGCGTCTGCTAGTTGCGCCAACTTTGCAGAGGTTTTAGCAAGTTGCATAAGGGATAGGGCCGCTTCCATCATACGAGCACCTCCAGACTTAGAGATGATCATAAAAGGAATTTTCTTTTTTAACGAGTACTCTGCGGCACGGGCAATTTTCTCTCCTACCACACTACCCATAGAACCTCCTATAAATCGGAAATCCATACAGGCAATCACAATGTCTTCTCCTTTAGACTTTCCTACCGCAGTTCTCACGGCATCTTTGAGTCCTGTTTTTGCCTGCGCGTCTGCTAAGCGGTCTGTATATTTTTTCTTGTCCTCAAATTTGAGCGGATCTTTAGAAACAAGATTTGCGTCCAGCTCCTTAAATTTATTGTCGTCAAAGAGAATCTCAAAATACTCTTTACTTCCTATACGTACGTGATATCCATCTTCTGGAGAAATGTAAAAGTTTTTTTCTAATTCTTCTGTATCTACTATCTTCCCTGTAGGAGATTTGTACCAGAGGCCTTTAGGAGTATCTTTTTTATCTTCAGTGGCAGTGTGTATGCCCTTTTCTTTGCGTTTGAACCAAGCCATAGTTGTGTTTGAATTTGGTTAGAGGTATCCTTTTAGTTTTATTTAAATAATTCTATGTAATGCTAGAAAATGATTGGGTTAATAACATTTTCGCGAAAGCGCACTTACACAATAATCAGCCTTCAAAAATACAAAAACGGATGATATCAAATAGACTTTGATATCACCCGTTTTTAAGTTAAACCGTACACTCGATTATAGCGTGTTTACGTTATTAAGATCTTCAAATGCTTTTTTAAGACGTTCACCCATAGTTCCTTCGGCTTTACGTAACCATACTCGTGGGTCATAATATTTTTTATTAGGTGAATCTGCTCCTTCTGGATTTCCTATTTGCGCTTTTAGATACTCGGCATTTGCGCCAAAATAATCACGTATACCCTCTGCAGTTGCATACTGAAGATCTGTATCTATATTCATCTTAATCACTCCATAGCTTATTCCCTCGCGTATTTCTTCTACGGTAGAACCGCTTCCTCCGTGAAAGACAAAATCTATGTGATTGTGCTCTTTACCGTATTTTTTAGAAATATGCTCCTGAGAGTTTTTAAGGATTTTTGGGGTAAGCTTTACATTGCCCGGTTTGTAGACTCCGTGTACATTTCCAAAAGCTGCCGCAATAGTAAACTGATCACTCACCTTGCTCAACTCCTCATATGCGTAAGCTACTTCTTCCGGTTGTGTGTAGAGCTTAGAATCATCTACATCACTATTATCTACACCATCTTCTTCTCCACCAGTAATTCCCAGCTCTATCTCTAAGGTCATATCCATCTTAGCCATACGCTCGAGATATCCTTTGCAGATTTCAATATTTTCTTCTATAGGCTCCTCACTTAGGTCGATCATATGTGAGCTAAAGAGTGAGTGCCCGTGTTCTTTGTAATATGCTTCACTTGCGTCTAGCATCCCGTCTATCCAAGGCAGAAGTTTTTTTGCACAGTGGTCTGTATGTAAGATAACGGTTGCTCCATACGCTTTTGCTAACTGATGCACGTGTTTTGCTCCTGCTACTGCTCCTAGTATAGCGGCTTGCTGACCGTCATTATTAAGGCCTTTTCCAGCATTAAACTGAGCGCCACCGTTAGAAAACTGTATAATCACTGGTGCATTGAGCGACGCAGCTGTCTCAAGAACCGTATTGATACTGTTTGATCCTATAACATTTACCGCAGGTAACGCAAATCCTTTTTCTTTTGCGTAGTTAAAAATTTTCTGAACTTCGTGCCCTGTGGCAACACCTGGTTTTATAGAATGCGACATTTTTTTTAGTTTAAAATTAGATAGTAAAAATACAGATTTCTACTTAGATGCCTATGCGATTGTGCGAGCTTGTACGATAACGTTTGAGGTTTTGCGATAATTCTAGGCGGTCTACTATACTTCATTAGGTAGGGAAGTAGTATCGCTTTCGCGAAAATGCAAATGGCATAGCACCAGTTATTCTATTAGAAAGGATAGTTAACTCCTACGTTATAAACAGCATTTCTAAAGTTATACTGTTTAAACCATCGATCTCCTTCTGGTAGTGCTGGATTGTAAGTTTTGAACCCTGTGTCAAAACGAATTACAAAGAAATCAAAATCCCATCTTAATCCAAAGCCGGAACCCAGAGCAAGCTCCTTTAAGCTCTTAAATCCGCTGAATTTTGCACCTTCATCTTCTACATTATCAAAAACATTCCAGATATTGCCCGCGTCTGCAAAGAGCGCTCCTTCTATAGGACCTATGAGGTCAAAACGATACTCAAGATTAAAGGCAAGTTTCATATTTGCCTCATTAAATTCATTTGGGCTTCCGCTACTTCCGGGACCTAGGTCATAAGCACGCCAAGCTCTATTATCATTACTTCCGCCCGCAAAAAAACTTCGAGTAAAAGGGATGTTATCTGCATTCCCATAGGGGATCGCGATCCCTCCAAAGGCTCTTGCGGCCACCACATTATTATCGCCCAGATCCCAATGTCTGGAATAATCTATTTCCGTTTTCACATACTGGGAGTAGTTGACGCCAAAGAGTTCTTTTGTACCATTTTCATCAGACATCCTGTTTGTGAGATTAGCAATAAGTCCGAGTGCATTTCCGGCAAATTCTACCCGTGTACGGAGTCTGCTAAAAGTTTCATCAAAGATATTCTCCCGATTATCATAGAAGTGGGTAAAATTTAAGGAAACAATTAGGTTATTTTCTGTAAGTCGTTGCTGGCGCTCGCTAATAGCATTTATATTTTGAGTTTGTGTTGCTGTAAATCCCGTTATTTCCCCGTTTGCCACATCGGTTAACAACTGTTCGGCACCAGTCGGGATTGTGAGTTGTGCCCCATTGTCTGTAAATGTATAGAGCGTTGGGTCTATGTTATCCAGATTCGTTAAAGCGATATCATTAAGATCATCGTAGCTACTTCTATAAACATTAAAGTAGTTATCAGGGTTTAAGTTCCGTACATATTGCACATCTATAGGATCTAAGCGGTAGCTGCGATTCCATTTAGGCTTCCAATTGTACGTAAGTGTACCGGCTACGTTTTGCTTATCGAGCCCTATATTCTGCTGTACACCTATACCTAGATTGAAACGCGTGTTAGGCTGCCACTCAGGAGGAATGATACGTTGTGTATTTGCCGGAAAAAAAATTCTGGGGAACGTTAAGCGCACATCTGCACCTACTTCACTAATATTAAAAAAGCTATCATCAGGATTATTTGCATCATTAGAAGCACCTATACTCCCTCTGCCGGAAATCTCAAGCGTCTCAGCTCCCTTAAAAATATTACGGATGAGAAGTGACCCAAACCCAGCAATCCCAAAGTCCTGGATGTTAGAAGTGCTCACATCAAAATCTGCCCTTAATTTATATTTTTCTAAGGGTGTAAGTCTAATATTTGCAATAAGATCAGAACGGGTGCTATCTGCAGGGTCCTCAGTATACTGTATACTGGGATATTTGAAGGTAGAAAGCCTGCTCAGTCTTGTAAGTGTCTGTGACCTGTCTATATCTCTATACATAGACCCTGGTTTAAGAGGGATAATATCTGTAAGCGCCTTACTTCTATAATTGATTTTGTCAAAAGCATAAAGGTGAAATCCATCATCACCTGTGAGCGAATCCTTATAGGCTTCATCACGGTTTGCATAATTGTAGTCTGTTATGATATTTACCTGACTTACCTTATGTACTTTAAAAGGAAGGTCAAAAATACTATCATTTATAGTCTCTGTACGGTTGGATATGATGTATTCGAGATTTGCCTTATGTCCTGTGTTTACGGTATCTCCTTGAACCCTGATCAAATCTGATTCAAAATGGTACAATCCATTGTTTCTAAATAATTCTTCTATACGCTGAGTCTCTAGGTTGATATTGCGGGTTTGGTACCGCTCACCGGGTAAAAGGTAGGTTGCGTCTTTGTGCACTTGATAGATAGAGTCTGCTACCTTAGAGGCAATTACTGGGGTAATGGTGTCTAGGTAATAAGGTTGAGACTTCGTTACTTTATAAATTACAGAGGCACGCTGATTGCTATCCTTTTTAATCTCATAGTCTACCTTTGCGTTAAAGTAACCATCATTCACAAAAACAGCATTGAGCTTATTGGCAGATTTGGCTGATATATCTTCGGTGACTATTGCAGGTGGCTCTCCGGTTTTTTTAATCCCTTCATTAAAGTTTTTCTTAAATCTACGTACCGCCTCCACTTGTTTTGCACTCAATAATTTTTCCCAAATGTTTCCCGAGCCCACGTTCTTTATGCGTTGTGCGTCCAAAATAGAATCTAGATTTGGTCTTGCAAGATTATAAATATAGAGACGTAAGGGAACTTTAATGAGCGGGAGTTGGGTATTGGGCCGTTGGTATAGATACTTATAAAGACGATTATTTTCTGTCTCCTCACCATCTACTAAAATTTCATTTTCAGTAAGTAAAAAACCGTCTTCAGGTACTCTTTTTGTGGCATCACAGCCAGAGAGAAATACCGTAAGTACTATAATAAGTGATATTTTTGTAAATGGGTGTTTCAAATGGCGCCTTTAATGCACTCAAAAGTACATCTTATAAAGTGGTAAGCAAAAATACAATCAAACGAATAACGAGTCTATCTCAAAAAAAGTACCGCCATAGAGAAGGTGTCTTTGTAGCAGAAGGAATTAAAGTTATTACAGAGCTCCTCAATTCTCAACTCAAGTTAGACAGATTGTATACAGTCGATAGCAATGCTTTCGCGAAAATGTCATCACATCAAAACAAATCTGCTATAGAACAGGTGTCAGAAAAGGAACTCCAGAAAATCAGTTTTCTTAAGACCGCACAGAAAGCCGTGGCTACTTTTTACATTCCTGAAGAGACAACCATAAAGAATGAGGGTCTTACGCTAGTCCTGGATGATGTGCGGGACCCAGGCAATCTGGGTACCATAATACGGCTTTGTGACTGGTTTGGTGTGAAGCAATTGGTCTGTTCACCCTCTACAGTAGATTGTTACAACCCCAAAGTAGTACAGGCTACAATGGGATCGCTCACGCGTGTTGAGGTTATTTATACAGATCTCCTTTCCTATTTAGAAAATGAGGAGAGGCCTGTGCACGGTACTTTTATGGATGGGGAGAATATTTATGATTCCCTTATGCCGTCTGCAGGGGTGTACGTAATGGGAAATGAGGCAAATGGAATTAGTAAGGAGATAGAAGAATTGTGTATAAAGCGAGTGGCCATACCCCGCTTTGGCGACACCCAAGAAATCGAGAGTCTCAATGTAGCTACAGCTACATCAATCATCTTAAGTGAATGTGTACGCAATACGTTTATTGAAAAGTAATATTGATAAATACGCCTCTTGTTTGCATTTTATCAATATTTCCAGTCCAAGGACTATTAGGTCTATTATCTCTTACAAGTTCATCTGAAGCGGCAAAAACACCTTTTATACTTGGCGTAAATTTAAAATAGTAGAGATAAAAATCTATCCCAAAACCTATTTCATAAAAGAAAGGGGAGCTGGTTGTCCTAAATGTTCCTGCAAAGTTATCATCAGGATTATCCTCATTACTAGAAAGATTGCTAGCGGTAGCAACACCAAAGGAAATGTGAGGACGTATATTATTGAGGCGCTTAGTATTTAAGCGCAGCAGTATAGGGAGATAAATATAGGTAGCTGGAACTTCCCTTAGTACATCTGCCTCACTATCAAATCTAGGGTCTGGTGCATACATAAGGTTACGTTGCGTATACACCAGACCAGGTTCTGTGCGTAAAGAAACATAATCAGAGAGCCGGAGATTCCCAACGAGACCTACATTAAATCCAGCAGATCTTTCTACAAAAATATCCCTTTGCTCCTGATTATAATCAAAATTGTAGTCTAGGGAATTCATCCCAAAATAGTACCCCCAGGTGAGAGGTTTTTTATCAATGTTAGGTAAATTTTGCACGCGTTCCTTAGAAATCCATTGCGAGTGGGCAGAAGAAATACAGAAAAGCAGAGCAATAACAGCGATGAATGTGCGCATAAATTATTTTGTAGCTGTGTATATGGTGGCTACACCAAATGTTTGTGGTTTATCTTGCACGTCTATAAACCCAATTTTACGTAAAATATTGTTGAGCGCTTCACCAAAAGGGAAAGCATTTGCGCTTTCACTCAGATATCCATACGCCTTTTTATCCTTTGAGAATAATTTGCCCACCGTAGGTAAAATGACCTTAGAGTGAAAGTTATAACCTTGTTTAAACGGTGTTTTAGTAGGAACCGAGGTTTCTAAAATGACAAAGATGCCACCAGGCTTTAGGACCCTGAGAATTTCTGCCAGCCCTTTTTCTAATGTTTCAAAATTACGCACCCCAAAAGCTACGGTTATGGCATCAAAGCTATTGTTATCAAAAGGCATCGCTTCACTATCTGCCTGAATCATTTCTATACGGTCCTCTAGATTTCTTGCTTTTATTTTTTCTCTCCCCACAGATAGCATACCTTCTGATATGTCAAGACCCACCAACTTTTTAGCATCGCTTTTTGCCAAATTAATTATAAGATCCCCAGTTCCCGTGGCGATATCTAATATGCTTTCAGGATTCGTAGAAGTCACAAGTTCTACTACTTTTTTACGCCATTTTATGTCGATGCCAAATGAGATTACCCTGTTGAGCCCATCATACTCTCCAGAGATATTATCAAACATTTGCTCGACTTGCTCTTTTTTAGTCTTATCTGAAGACTTATAAGGGGTCACATTTTTAGACATTACTTTTTTTTACAAAGATAAGGTTTAGGGTTTCATTTGATATTGAAATTGCTGGAAGCAACATAAAATTTTGAATAAAATCGTATAAATCAATGCGTTAAAATTTTCGCGAAAAGCAAAAAGCAAATCATCGGGTACTCAAAAATGTTAGAAAACCCTAAATCCTTTAATAGTCCGTTGTATATCCGTTATCTTTGCCAGACTTTTCAGTTACATACTTTATGAAAATTATTATTGCAGGTGCTGGTGAGGTAGGATTTCATCTTGCTAAGCTGTTATCATTTGAATCACAGGACATCACTTTACTGGATACGGATAAGGAGAGTCTTACTTATGCAGATACACATTTAGACATTAGAACCATAAAAGGCGACGCAACTTCTATTTCTATTTTACAGGATGCAAGGGTTGAAAATGTAGATCTTCTTATAGCCGTTACTGCAAGTGAAACAACGAATATCACGGTTTGTGTACTTGCAAAACAATTGGGCGCTGGTAGGACGATTGCGCGTATATCTAATACAGAGTTTATCGAGCATAAAGAGCTCGCTGGTTTTTCAAAATTTGGTATAGATGAACTCATTTCTCCAGAAAGCCTTGCAGCTTCAGAAATCGAGCTTCTCTTGAGCCAAAGTGGCTTTACAGACAGCTATGAATTTGAGGAAGGTGCCCTGACAATGGTAGGGACCACTTTATCTAGGACCGCATCCTTTGTGGGTAAATCTGTAAGAGAGGCCGCCAAAATTTTTCCAGAATTACATTTTATGCCTATAGCCATACAGCGTTTAGGCACTCAATATACCCTTATACCTAGAGGGGATACCGTTTTTAAAGAAGGTGATCAAGTTTATTTTGTGACGGTTGCCGGTGGGGTAGATGAGATTTATAAACTTACAGGAAAGGTCAAGCAGGATATAAAGAATGTGATGATCTTGGGAGGTAGTAAAATTGGCTATAAGACAGCAAGAGATCTCTGTTCTAGCAAGTTTAATGTAAAGCTGGTAGAAAAGAATAGGGATAAAGCGGTAGACCTTGCAGATATTCTTCCCAGAGCACTCATCATAAACGGGGATGGCCGTAACGTGGAGCTTTTGGACGAAGAAAATATACACGATATGGATGCTTTTATATCGGTAACTGGTGATAGTGAGACTAATATTATGTCTTGTCTTGTAGCCAAATCTAAAGGTGTAAAGAAGACTATTGCTTTGGTAGAAAATATGGATTATTTTCAGCTCTCACAGAGCATAGGTATAGATACACTCATTAATAAAAAGCTGCTGGCTGCAAATAATATTTTTAGGTATATACGTAAAGGCGAGGTAGTCGCAATGACTAAACTCAACAATATGAACGCTGAGCTCCTCGAGTTCATCGTAAAATCAGGGAGCGCCGTTGTGGGAAAGAAGATTAGAGATGTAGATTTTCCAAGGTCTGCTATTATTGCTGGAGTTGTGCGCAATTCGGAAGGTTTGATTGCTTTAGGCGATTTTAGAATTCAGGAGGGCGATCGTGTTGTGGTATGCTGTTTACCAAGATCTATTAAGAAGGTAGAACAGATGTTTATCTAGATTATGCCTAAACTTAATTACAAGATTATTTTTCACCTTATGGGACTACTGTTGGTTTTCAACGGTGGTTTTCAGATGATTGCAGCATTTGTCAGTTTTTTAACTGATGACGGAGCGGCGATCCAAATATCTGCGGCTGGACTGATTTCTATATCTGCTGGTGGATTATTAATGTTTTCTACTAAAGGTCATAAAAAGGAAGTCAAAAAGAGGGAGGGCTATATTATCGTAACCTTTGGGTGGATTTTTATGTCTCTCAGTGGTATGTTACCCTACCTTTTTACAGATGCAATACCCTCAGTAACAAATGCCTTTTTTGAAACGATAAGCGGTTATACCACTACAGGAGCCAGTATACTATCAGACATTGAGTCGTTACCTAAAGGAATTTTGTTCTGGCGAAGCACTACCCACTGGATAGGTGGTATGGGTATCATTGTGCTAGCCATCGCCATATTACCATTGCTAGGAATAGGCGGTATGCAACTTTTTACCGCGGAGGCTCCAGGACCAAGTACAGATAAACTGCATCCTAGAATCACAGACACGGCTAAGAGGCTCTGGCTTATTTACTTTGGTTTTACAATAGCTCAGACCATCTTACTCAAGGCAGCAGGGATGAATTTTTTCGATGCTATCAACCACGCCCTTAGTACGCTCTCAACTGGGGGCTTTTCGACTAAAAATAATAGTGTCGCCTACTGGAACGATAATCCTCTTGTGCAGTACATCATTATATTTTTTATGGCACTGGCAGGAACAAATTTTGTCCTTAGCTACTTTGCTTTCAAGGGAAAAATTCAAAAAATCATTAAAGATGAAGAGTTCAGGCTATACGTGTGCTTTATCGTCGGCTTTAGTATTATCACTGCATTAGTAATTTATTATAGAGCAGATCTGACGGCGTCTTCTGTAGACCATCCTATGGTTTGGGGCAGGGCAGAGGCTACCATACGTCATTCACTCTTTCAAGTAATCGCTGTCATAACCACCACTGGTTTTGTTTCTGCAAATTACACGGCGTGGACACCATTCTTGACAGTTCTATTCTTTGGGTTAATGTTTCTAGGCGGTAGTGCGGGATCCACCTCTGGGGGTATAAAGGGCGTAAGGCATTTGCTTACCATCCGGAATGCGATTGTAGAATTTAAAAGGACATTACACCCTAATGCGATATTACCCGTAAGGTATAATGGTAGAGGTGTAGATCAATCTATTATCTATAATATTCTAGCATTCTTTATTTTATACATGCTCTCGTGGATAGTAGGTGCATGTGCTCTTGCCGCATTAGGATTAGATTTCAAGACTGCTTTAGGAGGTGCGGCGTCTGCCTTAGGAAACGTAGGGCCAGCGTTTGGTGATTTAGGGCCTGTGGAAAATTATGGAGGCCTACCTGTAGGAGCAAAATGGTGGATGGCATTTTTAATGCTCATAGGCCGTCTAGAACTCTTTACGGTACTTATTTTATTCACCCCGTTTTTCTGGAGAAATAGATAATGATGTTAGGAAAAGAAAAATCATACGATCTTATAATAATAGGAGCTGGTCCTATAGGACTTGCTTGTGGTGTAGCCGCTAAGAAAGCCAACCTCAATTTTCTCATCGTAGAAAAAGGGGTGCTCGTAAACTCGCTTTATAATTTCCCTGAGAATATGACTTTTTTTAGCACTTCAAATTTGCTGGAAATAGGAGACGTACCCTTTGTTTCGCATACCGATAAGCCCACCAGAAGAGAGGCATTAGAATATTATAGAAGAGTACAAGAAAGCTGGAAACTTCCCCTTAAACTCTACGCAAGAGTAGAGGCGATGAATGAAAATGGGGATGGCTATGATGTGGTTACAGATAAGGGTAGCGCTTTCGCGAAAGCAATCATAGTCTGCACTGGCTTCTACGATATTGCAAGATCGTTAGACGTACCTGGGGAAGAATTGCCAAAGGTGAAGCATTTTTATGATAGTCCGCATCCGTATGTAGATCAGAATGTTCTCGTGGTAGGTGCAGCAAACTCTGCTTGCGATGTTGCACTGGAAACCTATTATAAAGGTGCCAACGTCACAATGGCCATACGAGGATCTGAAATTTATGAGAAAACCAAATACTGGATCAAACCCAACATAGAAAACCGAATAAAAGAAGGATCTATTGCTGCTCATTTTAATACAACCGTAAAGGAGATAAAAAAGGAAACGGTCATTTTAGACACCCCAGAGGGTGATATTGAGATAGAAAATGATTTTGTTTTGGCAATGATAGGTTATAAACCAGACTATAGCCTCTTTAAAAATCTTGGTCTTCCTATCGCAGATGATAAGGCTCAAACGCCTATTCACAATAGTGATACCTTAGAAACGCCACGCTCTCGAGTGTATGTTGCTGGAGTAATAAATGCAGGTCTCAATACCAGCAAACTGTTCATAGAAAATACTCGCGAGCACGCAGAGATTATTATAAAAGATTTGATAACTAAATTGTAGCTTTGTCGCCATATTAATATCCCCTTAATGGCAGACAGACAGATTACCAACACTATTTTAATGATACGCCCGGTTCAGTTTAGAATGAACGAACAAACGGCTGTAAATAACTTTTTTCAAGAAGAGATTGATCTCAAAAATTCTGAAATAAATAAGAAAGCACAAGCAGAGTTTGATGCTTTTGTATCTAAACTTATTGCTGCGGGAGTAAACGTTATTGTAGAAAATGACGATGAAAAAGGCAATACACCAGATTCGGTCTTTCCTAACAATTGGGTTTCTTTTCACGAAAGTGGAAATGTAGCCATCTACCCCATGTTTGCTGAAAATAGAAGAAAAGAGCGCAGGGATGAAGTTTTTATGCGTCTAGAAGAAGAAGGATACCTAATCAAGAATATCATAGACTACACTGCTGCCGAAGATGAGGAGATTTTCTTAGAAGGTACCGGCAGTATTCTTATGGACCGTCAGAATGAAAGAGCATATTGTGCCCTTTCTGCTAGGGCAAATGAAGAGCTTTTTATCGAGTTTTGTGAAGACTTTGAGTATTTTCCTGTCGTCTTCACGGCAAATCAAACGGTAGACGGAGAACGCCTGCCTATATACCACACTAATGTGATGATGTGTCTGGCGGAAGAATTTTGTGTCATCTGCCTTAATGCTATAGATGATAAAAAAGAGCGTAAAAATGTTCTCAAGCATCTTAAGATGACAGGTAAAGAGATTATAGAGATTACAGAAGCTCAGATGAACCAGTTTGCCGGAAATATGCTGCAAGTGTTAGGGGATAATGATAAGAAAATATTGGTGATGAGCGCCGCAGCTCATAAGAGTCTTACACAAGATCAAATAAGTAGCATTGAGAGGCATTGTGAAATTTTGAGTAGTGATCTTGAAACTATAGAAACCTGTGGGGGAGGTAGTGCCAGATGTATGATGGCTGAAGTGTTTTTACCAAAAGTGTAATTATTACGCTTTCGCGAAAATTGACTAAGAAGTACCATGTTTGAGAAGAAGCGTAGAAGATATTCTTTTATAGTATCGTTGATAAGAGCTCTAGAGTGCGCTACATAGCTAGCATTTGATAGTATAACTGTTAACTCAACAGCTTGAGTAGATTTTATAAAAAATATCTATTATATTTACAAGGAAGCGTTCTTAGCGTTATGTTGAAAGAAATTTAAGGGTGTTTGTAGTTTTCACCTTTTTAATCTGAATTTTTTCAGAACACGGGTTATTTTTTTTAGTAGGATTTAAAAAGCGACCAAATAATCTTTCATATAACATACCTAAGAGCGCTTTTTTTATGCTCAAAAAGTTAGAGATCATCTATATTGGTAGGCGCTTGTGACGCCTTCTGCTCTAATATTCTCTTTATAAATGTGTGCACTTTCTTATCCTTAGCTTTTGCTTCTATTTTTATAAAATAATTATCGCGATAAATACTATATTCCTCTGCTCGGCCCTTATATAAATTAAGTTTCCAGTAGGGTATAACGAGGGCATAAGAGTCTAAAAGAGCTCTAAAGCCCACTATAATACCTTTAGGACGAATCTCAATATTGCACTTGTTACGATATTTGTCCAATGCTAAGAAATTTTGAACCTGCACACTTGCATCCGTAATAATAAGATGGCCTATCCCTATTCCTCGCTGTTTAATGCGTTCTGCAAGTCCAAAGGGTGGACCTACCTCGGCGTCTATTTTTCTTCTGATTTCTGAGTTGTTGTAGGAAACGTTTAGTAGCATTTTTTCTTTTAAAGATAAGGTTTTAGAAGCTTTTAGCTTTTAAAAACAAGCGCTTTTGGCATATCTTTACCATTTATTAGAGCGCGTAAAGTATATAATTGACTAAGAGAAATTTCTTTTTTATGCTTTCGCGAAAGCATACTCTAAGCAATTAAAAAACAGTAATTTAGAAAACAATATGTCATTACACCATAGTATTACAACCCACGTAAAAAATGCAGTTAAAGAAATTTTCAATGCAGAACTTGATACGGTAGAGTTTCAAGCTACCCGAAAAGAGTTTGAAGGGGATATTACGGTAGTAGTTTTTCCTATGTTAAAGATTGTAAAGGGTAATCCGGTACAAATAGGGCAGCAACTAGGGGAATACCTAGTAAATCACGTAGATGATCTGGTTGCATTTAATGTGGTCAAAGGGTTTTTGAATCTAGTAGTGGCAGATCGCTTTTATCTTGATTTTTTTAAGGACTTGGAATCTTCTGATACTTATGGAACCAAGCCCGTCTCGGGTAAGGCAACAATGGTAGAATATAGTTCTCCTAACACTAATAAACCATTACACCTAGGTCACGTGCGTAATGTTCTCTTAGGATATTCTGTTTCTAAAATTATAGAAGCAGCAGGTTCTAAAGTGTATAAAACTCAGATTATAAATGACAGAGGAATACATATTTGTAAGTCTATGCTGGCCTGGGAGCGTTTTGGCAATGGAGAAACTCCAGAATCTACGTCTCAAAAAGGAGACAAGCTAGTAGGTAATTATTACGTCAAATTTGATAAAGAATATAAAAAGGAGGTAGCTTCACTAATGGCCGCAGGTAAGACCGAGGAGGAGGCAAAAAAAGAAGCTCCTATATTATTAGAAGCCCAAGATATGCTCATCAAATGGGAGGCTGGGGACGAGGAAGTAGTAGCTCTCTGGAATAAGATGAACCAATGGGTTTATAAAGGCTTTGAGACTACTTATAAGAATATAGGAGTAGATTTTGATAGCTATTATTACGAAAGCAAGACCTACCTTTTAGGAAAGGATAATATTGAAGAAGGCCTTACTTCTGGTGTGTTTTACAGAAAAGAGGATGGTTCTGTGTGGTGCGACCTTACAGAAGACGGTCTGGACGAAAAACTTGTGCTGCGCTCTGACGGTACTTCTGTATATATGACTCAGGATATTGGGACGGCTATCCAGCGTGTGAAAGATCATCCAGATGTGGGAGGTATGATATACACGGTAGGAAATGAACAGGATTATCATTTCAAAGTGCTTTTTTTAATTCTAAAGAAGCTTGGTTTTGATTGGGCAGAAAACCTATATCATCTCAGTTACGGGATGGTAGACTTACCGTCAGGGAAGATGAAATCAAGAGAAGGAACCGTTGTAGATGCAGATGAACTAATTGCTGAAATGACCCAAACTGCACAAGAAATATCTGAAGAGCTAGGGAAACTAGACGGGTATACTGAAGATGAGAAAAATGCTCTTTATAAAACCATCGGACTTGGAGCTCTTAAATATTATATATTAAAAGTTGACCCAAAAAAGAGCATACTTTTTGACCCTAAGGAATCTGTAGATTTTCAAGGTAATACAGGGCCTTTTATACAGTACACATACGCTCGTATCCAGTCTATCCTGCGGAGAGCAGATGAAATGGGTGTTGCAAAGAGCATTGATAGCTCTAGAGAATTGCATCCTAAAGAAAAGGAATTGCTTAAGATGATGCAGGAATACCCATCTATTATACAACTCGCCGCTGAACAAAAGAGTCCCGCAATTATTGCAAATTATACCTATGATCTCGTTAAAGAGTTTAATTCTTTTTACCAGAACGTTCAAATTTTAGGAACAGAAGATGAAGCCGATCAGGCCTTTAGAGTAGCACTTTGTAAAGAGGTAAGCGCAATTATAAAAAGCGGTTTTGGACTGCTCGGTATTGAAGTGCCGGATAGAATGTAATTAAACTAGTAAGCAACCCAATTTAAAATGCTGGACGACCTCATTACAATGGTGCTTTCTGTGATATGTACGATTGGTTTGGGTAGTATAATTTACGTTCTGAGTACCTATGTTTTTAGACCATCTTTTCTTTACATCGGGGTAACTACTGAAGATAGAATTAGGGAGCTAGAGGCTTTAGACTGCACTTACCTTAATCATAGATTTTTAAATACCCCAGAAGAACTCAACGCTAGTCCTTATAAAATGGACTTATGTAAGCAGTACGGTCCTAATCTTGAGAACTTCCAGTTTGTGGAGGCTCTTGATAATGAGTCGGGTAACAGAAGGTTTTTTTGGTTTCTTGCTAGCGGTAGATTCCCATTGTTTCCATTTAACAGTACAAGGATTACTATCAATGAAGAGGTAAGTCTAGAGATAATTAAATACTTCCGAAAAAAGCACCACACAAGGACGATCCTCATTGAATCCTCCTGTCCAGCTTGTGGTAATGATATTGTAAATAGACAAACAGCTACAAAATGCTCCGATTGCGGTTTGTCCTTCGTTAATTAGTGCTGAGTATTTTTATAGTAATCAATACCAACTACCAACTACCAACTATTTGAACATATCCATTCCAGGGATATCAGGCATACCATCTTTTGCTACAGCCGCCATTTCGGTATCGTGTATCTCTTGAGACTTTTCTAAGGCCTTATTTATGACCAGGGTTAAGTAATCTTCCAACTGTTCTTTATCTTTTAGAAGAGAATCATCTACAGAGATGTCTTTAATTCTTCCACTTGCGGTCGTCGTCACTTTGAGCAGCCCATCAGATGATTGCTCATCAATTAACACAGTTTTAAGCCTCTCTTTCGTTGCCTCTGCTTTTGCTTTTGCTTCCTGAAGTTTGCCCATAAGGCCCATCATATCTCCAAACATAGTGTTGTTATTTTATTTAGAAACAAATTTATAGATTTCAAAAACTATAAACTGTTTACAAACTGTGAAAACGAGATGTTCTCTTGATTTTTATTACTTTATTTTTGCTCATAATTTCATTTTAAATTAGAATCACATTGAGTAAGAATACAGTTCCTCCAGTTGCGGTAAAAGTGCCGAAGATTTTAGAAAAGCATCACCATAAAAGAGTAGATAATTACTTCTGGATGAATGAGAGGGACACGCCAGCGGTCATAAATCATTTAAAAAGTGAAAATGATTATTATGAGCAAATGACGGATCATACTAAGGATTTCCAAAAAAAGCTTTTTGAAGAAATGAAAGGTCGCATCAAAGAAGATGATGCCAGTGTTCCTTTTAAAAACAATGGATACTGGTATTATACAAGATTTGAAGTAGGAAAGGATTACCCTATTAAATGCCGTAAAAAAAAATCCCTTGATAGCGAAGAGATCATCGTGTTTGATAATAATGAGATGGCAAAAGGCCATTCTTACTTTAGCCAAGCGAGTTATTCTGTGTCTGAGGATAATAAAGTAGCAGCCTTTGGTATTGATACGGTAAGTAGGAGACAATATACCATCCAGTTCAAAAATCTGGAAACCAATAGGTTATTCCCAGAAAAGATAGAAAACACTACGGGCCAGGCGATCTGGGCAAATGATAATAAAACAGTGTATTATTCCCGCAAGGATAAAGAGACCTTGCGATCCAATCAGATTTTCAAACACGTTCTAGGAACTGACCCTTCAGAAGACGAGTTGGTTTTTCAAGAAGATGATGAAACCTTTTATACGTACGTCTATAAGACAAAATCAAAAAAATTCATAGTAATAGGAAGTGATAGCACGCTCACCAGTGAATTTAGGTTTGCGAGTGCAAAAAATGGTTCTAGTGATTTTAAAATTCTCCAAAAACGTACAAGAGGTCTGGAATATAGCATTGCGCATTATGGGGACTACTTTTATATACTCACCAATAAGGATAATGCCACCAATTTTAAACTGATGAAAACAGGGGAAAGGAAAACTTCTGTAGATCATTGGGAAGAAGTTATCCCTCATAGGGATACTGTGCTTCTCGAGGATATTGAAATCTTTAAAAATTTTCTAGTAGTAGAAGAACGCTCCGAAGGACTCGCAAAAATTAATATCAAAAGATGGGATGGGACTGAAGATTATTATTTGCCTTTTGATAATGAGACCTATTCGGCTTATGCTACAACTAATATTGAGTTTGATACAGATATATTACGATATGCATATAATGCGCTAAGTACACCTAGCTCTGTTTTAGAATTTAATATGGTGACTAGGGAAAAAACGGTCTTGAAAGAACAGGAAGTTTTGGGAGGTAAATTTGATAAGGAAAATTATAAAATGGAACGCATCTGGGCGTCTGCAGAAGACGGCACAAAAATTCCCGTTTCCATCGTTTACCATAAAAACACAGTACTGGATGGTAATGCACCACTCTTGCAGTATGCTTACGGGAGTTATGGAAGCACTATAGATCCTTCCTTTTCGGTTATAAGATTCAGTTTGCTGGATAGAGGTTTTATCTATGCGATTGCTCACATAAGAGGAGGAGAATATCTTGGAAGAAAGTGGTACGAAGATGGAAAACTTCTTAACAAGATGAATACGTTTACAGATTTTATAGCTGTTTCAAAACACCTTATTAATAAGAAATATACAAGCACATCCCACCTATATGCTTATGGAGGATCTGCGGGAGGATTATTGATGGGCGTTATTATTAATAGGGCACCAGAACTTTATAACGGCGTTATCGCAGCAGTTCCTTTTGTTGATGTTGTGACTACGATGTTAGACGACACGATTCCACTCACAACTGGAGAATATGATGAATGGGGAAATCCTAATGACAGGGAGTTTTATGAGTATATGAAGAGCTATAGTCCTTATGATAACATTTTCGCGAAAGCGTACCCTACCCTATTGGTCACCACGGGATATCACGATAGTCAGGTGCAATATTGGGAGCCCGCAAAATGGGTAGCAAAATTGAGGGAGTACAACACCTCAAACAACCCAATTATGTTCCATTGCAATATGGACGCGGGACACGGAGGTGCTTCTGGAAGATTTGAGGCACTCAAGGAGGTAGCAGAGGAATACGCCTTCCTACTTGATTTAGAATGCATCACAGAATAAGTAAAAATTTTATAGTACTTTTGCCCTGATTTATATTTCATAATGGCCTTGCTATTTGTATGTAAATCTAACCTGAACTTATGAAAGAAAATTTGAACGTTTTTGATAATGTTTTGCAACTTGTAGGCAATACCCCACTTATCAAACTCAATCGTATAACTGAAGATTTTGAGGGTAGTTTTTACGCAAAAGTAGAAGCTTTTAATCCAGGTCACTCCTCTAAGGATCGTATTGCTCTCCATATAATAGAGGAGGCAGAGCGCTCTGGAATTCTTAAACCTGGCGATACCATTATAGAAACTACCTCTGGTAATACTGGTTTTAGTATTGCGATGGTAAGTGTAATTAAGGGCTATGAATGTATCCTAGCTGTTTCTTCTAAATCTTCTCCAGATAAAATAGACGCACTTAAAGCAATGGGGGCAAAGGTATATGTATGCCCAGCTCACGTAAGTGCAGATGATCCTCGTTCCTACTATAGTGTAGCCAAAAGGTTGCACGAAGAGATGAAAGGGTCTGTATATATCAATCAATATTTTAATGAGTCTAATATAGATGCTCATTTTAATACGACCGGGCCAGAAATCTGGAATCAAACAGAAGGTAAGATAACACACCTTATTGCTTGTAGTGGGACAGGAGGAACTATCTCAGGTACTGCTAGGTTCTTAAAGTCACAGAATAAGGATATAAAGATTATAGGGATTGATGCCTTTGGTTCAGTAATACAGAAGTATCACGAGACACGGGAGTTTGACGCTACTGAGATTTATCCGTACCGCATAGAGGGACTTGGTAAAAATCTGATACCTACCGCAACTGATTTTGATTGCATAGATAAGTTTGTAAAAGTTACAGATGAGGAGTCTGCTCATACGGCACGTGAAATTGCTCAAACAGAAGGGCTTTTTGTAGGCTATACGAGTGGTGCTGCTGTACAGGGAGTCAAACAACTTGCTGCGTCGGGTGAGTTTACCAAGGACAGTAATGTAGTTGTAATCTTCCCTGATCACGGTAGTCGCTATATGTCTAAGGTCTACAGTGATAAATGGATGGAAGAGCAAGGTTTTTTTGATAGTAAAAATCAAGCGACGCTTCAAACGATAGAATATATTAAGTAATTCACGTAACAGATTATCTACAAAACTCCTACGTTAGTAGGAGTTTTTGTATGAATATAGCGTATAGAACTAACAGACGATATTAGGTTAGAATTTGATAATTATGTAGTTTTGCACTTCGTCAGAAAATGAGTATATGAAGGATTTATTTGATAAAATTTACAAGGATAAAGGACCACTAGGAAAATGGGCTTCCATTGCTGAGGGGTATTTTGTATTCCCAAAATTAGAAGGACCTATTTCAAACCGTATGGGCTTTCAAGGGAAAGAAGTTATCACTTGGAGTGTAAATGACTATTTAGGCCTTGCAAATAGACCTGAAATACGCGAGGTAGATGCTAAGGCAGCTGCAGACTATGGTAGTGCGTATCCTATGGGCGCACGTATGATGTCTGGCCATACAGCATTGCACGACCAGTTACAGGAGGAGTGCGCCGCGTTTGTAAATAAAGAAGCTGCATACCTACTTAATTTTGGATACCAAGGGATAATGTCTACCATAGATGCCCTAGTAGGTAAGGATGATATTATTGTATATGATGTTGATACACACGCGTGTATTATAGATGGTGTACGCCTGCATATGGGTAAGCGATTTACTTATAAGCACAACGATATGGAGAGTATTGAGAAGAACCTTGAGCGCGCTACAAAAATGGCAGAGCAGACAGGTGGAGGAATACTCGTGATTTCAGAAGGTGTTTTTGGGATGAGGGGTGAGCAGGGAAAACTTAAAGAAATAGTTGCCCTCAAGAAGAAATTTAACTTCCGTTTGTTGGTAGATGATGCGCACGGTTTTGGAACCCTAGGCGCAACCGGGGCAGGAGCAGGAGAAGAGCAAGGGGTGCAGGACGACATAGATGTCTATTTTGCAACCTTTGCAAAGTCTATGGCAAGTACTGGAGCTTTTATCGCAGGGGACAAGGAAATTATAGATTATTTAAAGTATAACCTAAGATCACAGATGTTTGCAAAGTCACTCCAGATGCAACTTGTGGTAGGAGCCCTTAAGCGTCTTGATATGTTACGCTCAATGCCAGAACTTCGCGAGAAGCTTTGGGAGAACGTAAACGCGCTTCAAGGAGGTCTTAAAGAGAGAGGTTTTGATATAGGAACCACGCAGAGTTGTGTAACTCCAGTGTATCTTAAAGGGAGTGTACCAGAAGCAATGGCATTGGTAAAGGACTTACGCGAGAATCACGGTGTTTTCTGCTCTATAGTTGTGTATCCAGTAATTCCTAAAGGACTTATATTATTACGTATGATCCCTACGGCGTCCCACACACTTACCGATGTAGAAGAGACGCTAGTTGCCTTTGAGGCAATACGTGAGCGTCTTGATAGTGGCATCTACAAGAGGCTCTCTGCAGGCGTAGAAGCCGCAATGGGTAGTTGATAAAATATTCATTTGATTTATATAACAAACACCGATGCTCTTTAAGAGGATTGGTGTTTTTTTTTGCTTTTCACTTTCGTGAAAATGTGAAGCCTTTAAACAAATCCTTGGAGATGTAATTTGGACACCACGGATATCGTCAAAAAAAGCGGGCTTCCAATACAGAAGCCCGCTTTTAATTATATGGATCTACATCCTCTTCTATCGTAGAGGTATTAATCAGTGCTTTCTTCAGTATTATTTCTATCCAAGCGTAGCTTATTATCAAATTGTAATGTCCTGATAGGGAATGGAATATTTATGTCATTTGCATTAAACGTTTTCTTAATAGCTAACATACCTTTGTGCTTTGCGGCAAGTTTTTGCTTTCCATTTTGTGCGTCAGACCAATATCTGCATATAAAATTTATGGAGCTTCCACCAAACTCTGTATAGAAAAATTCGACTTCTTCGTTGGACCCCTCCTGAGGAAATTCTGTAGAAATCGCATCCTTTGTAAGCTTTTCTACGTGCTCCAGATCACTTTCGTAACCTACACCACATTCTACAATAATTCGCATACGGGGAGTAATGCTGTAGTTTTTAATTGGATTGTCCGTAATTGTTTTATTAGGGATAATAACAATGTTATTGTCTGGCTCTCTTATACTAAAATTATTGAGTTTGATATCTTCTATAAATCCCTTGTAACCACTAGTTTCTACCCAGTCACCTATATTGATATTTTTTCTAAAGGATAGTATGACACCAGCAACTCCATTTGCTAGCGCTCCTTGTAATGCTAAACCTATTACTAATCCAGAAACTCCTGCTCCGGCAATAATGGTATTGAGAGCTTTACTAAGGTTAAGTACACCTAATGCTAATATTAGACCTACCAGAACCACAATCACTGCGAGTGCTCTTCCTATTAACTTTGTAATAGACCGCTGAGGTACATATTTACTTACAATTTTTTGAGAATATTTATTCACTACTCTTCCTAAAAAGTAGGCAATAAGCATTACTAATATTGCAATAACTAGATTAGGCAAATTAGTAATAAAGGCCTGTACCCATCCCCAGAGCTTATCTGATAGATTTGAAAGTGATTCGTTTACTTTATCCATTTATCGTTGATTTTTTAGTTGTGCATTAAGTTAAAATTAAAATGCGATCAGACCGATTCTTTAACTTTCATTAACTCCTAGAGTAAACATTGTTAAAGCGCCATTAACATTTTTGACTATAAAGATTAATTAGCTTGAGCTCTAGCAGAAAGTAAGCCTTCATCTATAATCTCCGCTACCTCTCTTTCCTCTTCTCTTGAAATTGACGGATTGGGAACATCGACGTCCATCTCAGGAAAATGTATGTGATAATACATTGCAAAGTGATCTGAACCAAACCTACGTAGTCTTCTTAAGGTAGATACGTGCAGATCTTTTGTGTAAAATAGGTGATCTAAAGGGAATCTCAGTAACCAATAATTTGCGTGAAATGAGGGATATAGGCCTCTTCCGATCCGTGGATCCAAATACCCAGTAATTTTTTTGAATAGACGTGAGGTCTTAGACCATACCACATCATTAAGATCTCCACAAACTACCGTTGCCTCTTCATTAGTTCTACATTGCTCTGCAACGAGCATTAATTCTGCATCACGTTCACTGGATGTTTCATTTTCCGTTGGACTCGGTGGGGCGGGATGGACAGAGATAAGGTTAAAAGTTTGATCTGCATAGTCTATTTCGCAGTGCATCGATGGAATATCTGACTCTACGAGATATTTAATTTCCGATTTTTTTAGAGGTATTTTTGAGTACAGATGCATTCCATAAAAGTTATCTAAAGTGGCCTTAACAGTATGCTCGTATTCAGGAAACGCTTCAGATACTGCATTATCCCATTTTTCATCAGATTCCATGGTTATAAAAATATCGGGATCTGCCTGTTTTACGATCCCGATAAACTTATCGTATGCAGTATTAGTCTGGAGGACATTAGCTATTAATAATTTTAAATATTCTGGATGTAATTTTCTCTTGACTTTTTTCCTTCTGTAAAATGGAGTGTAAGGGAGTATTAACCAAATTTGATATATAACTACTGCGAGTAAGCTTAAAAAGAGAATCCATTGTAGTAGGGTATAAGAGGACCAAATCACTAAAATAGCCGCTATGATACAAAGCTGTAGGGCGACTATTTGAACCCTGACAAAGTCAAAAAACCTTATACTCCAGTGTGTGAACGGAAGTAAAGGGAGTAGCGGAGCTATGATAAAGAGTATACAAATAAATTCGAGCATAGCGCCAAATATAGAAAACCATCTCACAAGTTGAGATGGTTTTTTAACAAGTTTAAGAATTAAGAGGTTATCCTTCGCCTAAAAGCTCTTTCATTTTTGCTCCTAAGGCTGGCCCTCTCAGGTTTTTTGCGATAATAACACCGTTTTCATCTAATAGGAACGTTGCAGGAATTGCACGAACTCCGTAGCTTTTTGGAATGGGATCTTGCCAATAATTTAGGTTTGATACGTGGTACCAGTCCATATTATCTTTTTGAATAGCATCTAGCCAGCGATCTTTTTGTCCTGGTCGATCCAAGGAAACACTTATAATATTAAGACCTTTATCGTGGTATTCATTGTAGACATTTACAACATTTGGATTCTCCATACGGCAAGGTCTACACCAAGAAGCCCAGAAATCTATAATTGTATATTTTCCGAGAGTTTCCTCTAAGGAAAGTACTTTTCCGTCTGGAGTAGGAGCAGAAAAGCTTGGAGCTTTCTTGCCCACTGTAGCAAATCCATCTGCAATGCGTTGAGATTTCAGTTGAGCCACATATCTATTTATGCTAGCGCCTATGGCAGACTGTTTTATGTGATCTCCCAAAGTTGTAAAATAGGTGTCAGACTCTTCTACAGTGAGAACTTTAGCATTAAGAAGATCGCTTAAGGCCATCGCCGCTACCATTTCGTTAGGAAAGTTTTCAACTAGCTTCTTCTTGTCTTGTATAAATTGTTCGTCAAGAGATTTAATATCATTAGTAAGCTGATTGACCATTATCCCATCGGTCTCCTGCTGTGCTTGACGCATCTTCGTTATTAAATTTTGTTTTCTTCTAGCTAAGTTCTGACTATCCAATCTGTAGTCACTAAAAAGTTCGTTACTCTTACTCCCACTTACTACAGAAGTCTCTAAACTATCCTTATACAATGTGACCACAACAGGTTCTTGGTCTTTAAGTAACAAAAGTTGCTCGCGTGCTTCCTTTTCTTTTGTGAGTATGAGAATACCCTCTCCGTCGGGTATGGGCTTAGAAAAATTAAACTTTTCTGAGATCACGGTGGCAGTGTCAAGGGGTATTCTTGCATTATTCTCCCCTAACTCAGTAAGGTATACTTTAAATCCATCTTCTACACCTGGAGCAGTTCCAGAAATAGGTGTTTTATCCTCTGTAGCACAAGCAATTACTAAAATTCCTGTTAAAATTAGGAGTATCTTTTTCATAAATGATTAAATTAAGTAACAAAAGTAAAGAATTGGTCGTCTATTATAGAAAGAAGATGGATTTTTGCAATAAATTTTTAGTACTTCATAATGCAATTAAGAGATAGAGAGTCACCCTTAGATCTTCACTTTAGCTTTAAAAAGTTAGGTGACTATTACCGTGACCAAGTGGGAAATGCAAACTTGAGGATTGCAAGAAGGGCGAAAGAAGTTATTAAAATTTTAGCAGAGTTTCCAGAGTTAGAGGATGGTATATCAGATTTATCCTTAATTTATAATTATCAAAATCAGATAGATGATGTACTCGCAGATTTATTTCCAGTAGCACTACAGCTCAATGAGATAAAAATTGCGGGAATGCCTTTTAATGAGGCAGTATTACAATCTTCACAGCGTTATTCAAATCTTCTACAGGCAGCAGGAAGTGGATTTGAACTAGCAATAAAAAACTTCAACGAAAACCATTATTATATCATGGGCTGTAGTATCATACTCAGTCAGCACTATGGATATAACATAGACTTCAGAAGACCCTTTTATTATGAAATTCCTGATGCCAGTGGGATTGTACGTTCCTATAGGCTTCTATATAACGGTGATTACATAAATATTGAGAATAAAGGAAAGGCACCTAAAATCACCCAAGAAGACGTAGATGAGCTTCTTGATAATTTTCATAACATTGACTTATGGAAGCGTAAATTTCCACCGAATAGCTATAATTTTAAAGGATTTGTAATTGCAAATCTTTATGACGCTACCACAGACGTGTCTATTTCAGACTTTAAGTCTGGTTTGCTGAGATATGAGCAAAATGGAGACGATTTCACTGAAGATTTTCATAAAATATTTCAGTCTATTTTTAATTTACCAGAATTGCAGATAGGATTTTCTACTTACAACCAAGAAGATCAAACCTTTGAGCTTGTACCATTTAAGCACATAAGCAGCTATTTGCTTTATGGTAAGAATAAGGCAACCTGCAAAGAGGTTTTGTGTAACGGTTCGTACAATGCAGTATTTTATACCGGGCAATACTTTCCTATTTCTGATGTCAATAAATATCATAAACAGCATCCAGAAATCAAGATGTATGAAAATCTTGATGAACAGGATATCCGTAGTGCGATCATAGCACCTATAAGACATAAAGATGTCCTTCTAGGAATATTTGAACTTGCCTCACCTCTTAAAGGAGCCCTCAATAGTATAAATGCCAATAAGCTAGAGGATGTAATGCCCTACTTAGTAGATGCTGTGCTGAGGTCTAAGGAACAGCAAGAAAACGAGATAGACCTTATAATTCAAAATGAGTGTACATCCATTCATAAGAGTGTTTATTGGAAATTTGAGCAGGAGGCTAGGCGCTTTTTAACGTTGCAGCTAGAGGGTGATACCAATGTTCAATTTAGGGATGTGGTTTTTAAAGATGTGTACCCATTATTTGGTCAAATAGACATCAAGGGCTCGTCAGAAGCCCGCAATGAAGCCACGCAACGCGACATTTTATTACAGTTAGAAAATGCCAAGGATATCCTTAAAGAGGCTCACAAGGTAGAGAAATTGCCTATCTATGAGAAGCTCACATATAATATTTCTGAGCTATATAATGAAGTAAAGGACAATCTAGAGGTTGATAGCGAGCGTACTATATTATTATTCTTACGCACAGAAATAAAGCCACTTTTCACCCATCTAATGTCAAAAAGTGAAGAATTAGAGAAGCTGGTCAAGGCCTATCGCGGTCAGTTAGAAGATAATCTTGGCTTGATTTACAAATATCGTAAGGTATACGATGAGTCTGTAATGCTTATTAACAAGCGTATGGCATCTATTCTTGAGAAAAAGCAAAAGGAAGCTCAACAGATGTATCCACACTTTTTTGAGCTTTTCAAGACGGACGGTGTTGAACATAATATGTACATAGGAGAATCTATTACAAAAGACAATAGTTTTAATAAGATTTACCTATACAACTTGCGCTTGTGGCAATTACAAGTAATGTGCGAGATGGAAAATGAGCATTTTAAGCTTACGCGAAAACTTGAGAAGCCACTCGAAGTAGCTTCTATGATTTTAGTATTTAATACCTCGCTCTCTGTGCGCTATCGAATGGACGAAAAACGTTTTGATGTAGATGGTACGTATAATGCTAGATACGAAGTTGTTAAAAAGCGTGTTGACAAAGCATACATAAAGGGTACCGAAGAGCGTATTACTCAAGCAGGTAAAATCACAATTGTATATTCTCAAAAGGAAGACGAGAGAGAATATCTGAGATATATTGAGTTCTTGCAAAGCAAGAAATATTTAGGGCAGACCATAGAAATCCTTGAGCTCGAAGATCTACAAGCTGTAACTGGTCTCAAAGCAATACGGGTAAATATTCTTTACCAGCAAAATAGAAATAACGCAGATAAAGAATTTTATACCTACGATGATCTTATGGAAGAAATTCAATCATAGTATAGGCGAGAAAATTTAATCAATATGAAAATGCCTCTAATCAGATGATTTGAGGCATTTTGAGTGGTACTCTATTTAAAAATTTAATCCAGGTAAGAAGAAGTTTGTTAATCCTTCTACTTCAGGAACAACTTCTCTCACTTTATCTCTATACATAAAGAATATCCCAAAGGTCAAAACAGAGATAATGATTCCTACCATAAAGACATTATAGGTTATTCTCAGCAACCTATATTTTCTATCTAACACAACTCCTAAAAAATACAAATCCTTGGTGAGGGCGCTATATATATAATCCTTATCATTGAGCATCTCTCCAATGGCCCATTCATAATCTTGTAGTTTCATCTGATGGAAATTACCAAAAAAGAGTAGGTTGACATCTTTGTTTTTTACATCTTCCTTAGTAAACTCTCCTCTAGTAACATTGGGTCTTGTTGCTAATACTGACAATACCATCGCTACAATGGCAAAAAGAACAAAAATCGCAGTTGGGTAGATAAGGTGAGAATTCGTGGGATTTTCTAATTTTGGTATCAAATTAGCCAGCGCTAGAGATATAATGATCGCATTTACTGAAAGTAGTATGTTTGCTTTTGTATCTGCAATATCACTCAATTTTATATGATTACGCAACGCCACACGGTACATAGACTGGATCGCTTTTTCTGGACTGGCATCTTTAAGCGCTACTTTGATGCGTTCTTTTTTACGCACCTTTTTATTTTTCTTGCGCTGCTTTGTAAGACCGCCTAGGTTGTCGTCCTTTTTGGGCTTCCATTCTTTAATCGCGTAGTCAGTGTAATAGCGATGTTTAACGGTAAACATTTTTATGTTTTCCTTCACCCACTCTTCGGGAGTATATTCTTTTATTCCCTTAATTTTAAGCTCTTGTCTTAAGTATTCGCTTGCTTCTGGAAAGTAGTCTTTGGCAAAGTGTGAGGCATCAGCATCCCTTAATACTTCTTCAAGAAATGTCTCAGGTTGAACACGCATATCTGTTGCCAGAATCACGCGTTCTACTTCACTTATAATAGATTCATCTACTCCTTCCTCCTCTAAAAAGTTTCTTGCTATTTGTGCCCCTTTTGCTTCGTGCTCCTTACTGCCTTCAATATAGCCTACATCGTGCAGGAGTGCAGAAAGTTGCAAGATGAGCTTTTCCTCATCTTTAAGTTTTCTTTCACTATTTTCTATAATTTCTATGGTACTTTTAAGCACTCGCTTTGTATGAACGTAGTTATGATAAATACACGTTTTTGGAAGTTCACTATCAAAGAGGTCTGATACAAATTTATCGGTTTTCTCAAGTAGTTCAGTCATAGTTAGTATAAGGTTTGTACTGCTAAAAATACATTAAAATATACCCGATGAACAAATATTACCTTTTTCTTAACTTCATAGCTATTTTATTAATGAGTGGCTGTGCAACCTACGATGCTAAGTATGCAGATGAAGTTTCAAAACCTGAAAATTTTGATGCTAGCACATTTTCGCGAAAGCAAATTCATAAAACCTTCTACTTAATAGGAGACGCAGGTGGTGATAAGGATGGTGGAAGCACCTATGCACTTGATGCATTTAAGAAGGTGCTTGACACGGTTTCTACTAAGGAAAGTCAGGCTATATTTTTAGGAGATAATATCTATGACGAGGGTCTTCCCAAAAAGGATAGTCCAGACAGAAAGGATGCTGAGCAAAAACTAGAGGCGCAGCTTGCTACGGTAAAAAACTTTAAAGGGAAGGTTCTCTTTATCCCAGGTAATCACGATTGGTATAGTGGTGGTGTAGAGGGTGTGAAGCGACAGGAAAAATATATAGAAGACGCTCTCAATGATAATGAGGCATTCCAACCAGAAAATGGTTGTCCTATTGAGATGAAGGAAATTAGTGATGACGTAGAGCTTATGATTATTGATACACAATGGTATCTTGAAGATTGGGATAAAAACCCAAACATTAATGATAAGTGCGAGATTAAAAGTAGAGAGGCGTTATTCTTAGAGATCGAGAATGAGTTCAAGAAGAACAATGAAAAAACAATCTTAGTGGTAATGCATCACCCTATGTATACGAATGGAATACACGGGGGTAAATATGGTTTTAGAAAACAATTATACCCTACACAAGGTAATTTTCCACTTCCTATACTGGCGACACTAGTAACTCAAGTACGATCTCAGGGTGGTGTTTCTATACAAGACAGATATAATAAGCGCTACAATGAGCTTATGAAAAGAATAGAAGTGTTAGCTACAGACACGGATAAGGTAATTTTTGCATCTGGTCACGAGCACAGTATTCAATACATAGAGAATGATAATATCAAGCAAATTGTAAGTGGGGCTGGGGCGAAAAACTCTGCTGCTTCTTTAGGTGACAATGGTCTATTTTCATATGGCGGTCAGGGTTTTGCGGTTTTAGATATTTATGAAGATGAGTCATCCTCGGTACGGTTTTATGCGGCAAACCAAGGTACGCCAGAATTGCTTTTTACAACACAGGTATATCCTCCCAGAAAACCGGTCAACTTGGATAGTCTGCCCACGGTTTTTCCTGAGACCGTTATGGCAACAGTTTATGAACAAGGTGATACGGAGGTTTCTGACTTACACACCTCATTTTGGGGAGATCATTATAGAGAGATTTATGGAACCCCAGTAGAGGCACCCGTGGCCTTACTGGATACATTAATGGGCGGCTTTGATATCGCCCGTAAAGGAGGCGGACACCAGACAAGATCCCTAAGATTACAAGACAAAGATGGTCGAAATTACAACCTAAGAGCTGTGCGTAAGAGCGCCGTGCAATTTTTACAGAGTGTGGCATTTAAGGATAACTTTATACAGGATGAGTTTAGAGAAACATTTACAGAAGACGTAATTCTGGATTTTTATACGTCTGCTCACCCGTACGCCTCTCTGGTGATCCCAACGTTATCTGACGCGGTAGGCATTTACCACACAAATCCAAGGCTTATTTATGTGCCTAAGCACCGAGCTTTAGGGAAATATAATGACGAGTACGGAGATGAACTTTATATCATAGAAGAACGCCCAGATGAAGATTTTACAGATGTAGTGTCTTTTGGCGAGCCAGATTCTATTGATAGTACCAGTGATCTTTACGAAAACTTAAGGGATGATGAGGAGTACCAGGTAGATGAAGATGCATATTTAAGAGCGCGTATGTTTGATATGCTCATAGGTGACTGGGATAGACACTCAGATCAATGGAGATGGGCTAGATTTGATAAAGATGGAAAGAAGATTTACAAGCCAATACCACGTGATAGGGATCAGGTTTTTTCAAAATTTGACGGGGCTTTCTTAGGTATTCTTAAAACATTGATTCCTGCAGCAAGACAGTTCCAAAATTATGACGGAGAATTAAACAACGTAAAGTGGCTTAATGTTGCTGGGATCAAGATGGATAGAGCTCTGACCAAGAACTCCACTAGAGAAGACTGGGTGCGTCAAGCAGCATATATTAAAAACAATCTTTCTGATGCTCAAATAGAAGAGGCATTCACTAAGTTGCCAAAAGAAGTGCAAGGTGAAAAGTCGGAAGAAATAATTAAAAGCCTTAAAGAGAGAAGAGAGAGTTTAGTCGAATTTGCAAATAGATATTTTGATCATTTATCTCAATTGGTTGTAATTACTGGAACCGATAAGGATGATTATTTTGAAATTACCAGAAATGATGAAGAGACTAGAATTCAAGTTTCAAGAATTAAGGATGGAGGAGTGCAGGAACCCTTTATTGATAGGGTGGTAAAATCTGAAGAAACTGGAGAGATCTGGATTTATGGATTAGATGATGATGATGTTTTTCACGTAGTAGGTGAGGGAAAGAATCCTATTGAAATGAAAATTATAGGCGGTCAAGATAATGATGTTTATGACATTGAAGATGGCCGTAGACTTAAAGTATTTGAACACAAAGAGAAAAAAAACACCATCAAGAAAAATAATGGGGCAAACATAAAGAGGTCTAGAATCTATAGTTTCAATACGTATGACCCTTTAAAAAGAAAGGCCGTAGCAAATAATATATTACCCGCAGTAGGATTCAATCCAGATGACGGATTTTTAATAGGGATCACCGACGTTCTCACGACCAATGGTTTTAAGGATGATCCATATGCTAGCAGACACACCTTGAGTGCAGGATATTACTTTGCTACAGAAAGTTTAGATCTTAAGTACGAAGGTATTTTTGCAAACGCTTTCGGTCAATGGAATCTTGTGGTAGGAGGTAGATTTACAAACGAGGGGTTCTCGAGAAATTTCTTTGGATTTGGAAATGAGACCGTAAATCTTCAAGATGAAGAGGGTTTTGGGTTAGGCTACAATAGAGTACGTAATGGAAACATAGAGGGTAGGATAGGAGTAGAGAGTGACAATACGTATGGTAGTAAATTACGTTTTTTAGCCACTTTTGAGCGTATTGAAATTGAACCAACAGAAAATAGATTTATAGATGACATATCAGAAACTTTCAGAGATGGTTTCTTTGGAGGGCAATCATTCTTAGGTCTTGAGGGCGCATATACGTATGTGAGTGCAGATAACCCTGCAAACCCTACCAGAGGGATGGAGTTTGCCACCATTTTAGGAGGAAAACGCTTAGTAAGTGATGGCGATAGAATGTATGCGTATATTAAACCCAAACTCGGTTTCTACAATGCGCTTTCCACAAATAGAAAATTAGTTCTCAAAACCTTGGTGCAAGCTCACGTAAACTTTGGAGATGATTTTGAATTCTACCAAGGAGCGAGTTTAGGCGCAAACACAGGTCTTAGAGGGTACAGGTTCAATAGATTTACCGGAGAATCTGCTCTTGCCTTTAGTGGTGATTTGAGATATAGTTTCGATAGGCTGGCTACCGGGATATTGCCTATTCAAATAGGTGTATTTACTGGAGGGGATGTAGGTCGTGTTTGGTTAGACGGAGAAGATAGTGAGAAGTGGCACAACGATTTTGGAGGCGGTTTGTGGCTTAATATGGTAGATACTATTTCTGGACAAGTAGGAGCGTTTGCTGGAGAAGATGGGGTACGAATTGATTTTAGATTTGGAGTAAGGTTGTAATTAGTTTAGTGACTAATAGCAGGTTTTGCAGAGAGTTATGCTTTAGTGTACCTTTGGTTATTGCTATTTTATTAAATAATTCACCTTCACTTTTATATGCGCGCATCTCTAGTACAGACCATTAATAAAAATCTTAGCAATGCAATTTCTCTTATAGACGCCATAGATACCACTACGTATACAGATTGCTGTGTAGGTCCATATTATAGTAGTATCGGCTCTCATTTACGTCACGCTTTAGACTTTTTTGACTGTATAATTAGCGGTATCCAAGATAATGACATAGACCTAACCTCTCGAAAGCGGGATGAGGCAATCGCCACGAATCCAGAGGCTGCCAAAAATCAAATCTATCATATTCAAGAGCAACTCAATACGTTTATTGGGGTCAATACAGATTACTTATTGCACGTCACAGATAATCTGGGTGATGGTAAGGTAACTATAATGTACACTTTGGAGAGCATTCTAGCGCAGGCTAATACGCACGCGACGCATCACTATGCAATCATAAGTTATATGTTGCAGTCACTAGATGTAAAAGTGGTGATTGACGGTTTTGGGTATAATCCTTCGACGCCGTTGGTAAAGAGGGAAGGCATATAATTGCTCTTTCTATCTTTTAGTTCGCTTTCGCGAAAATTTCAAATCCTCTTAAAAAGTTGTTTGAAGGATACTAGTCATTAAAAAGTGCTTTCATAAGCATCTTAATTCCTTTAAAACCAAAGTAGATAGCGGCAATAAAGCAGACGATTCCAACACCTAGAACAGGGAAGAATAAAGGGTGGTCCTGATTCTTAAAGGAAGAATTTAAAATTATAGGAGCAGTTACAAGAAGCAAAAGCGTACCCCCCATAATTTTTATGCCTTTAAGTAGTTTTTCTTTATTTGTGTGCATAATTTTCTACAGCTTTACGTACACTGCCGTATTTAAGAAGCAGTGCATTTGCTTCTGGTTCTTCTATTTTTAATTCCCTCATAACCATCTTGGTTCCTCGGTCTACAAGTTTGTCATTGCTGAGCTGCATATCTACCATTTTATTACCCTTTACGTGACCTAACTTAATCATTACAGCGGTAGAGATCATGTTCAAAACCAATTTTTGAGCGGTACCCGCTTTCATCCTTGAGCTTCCAGTAACAAATTCTGGACCCACCACCACCACTATGGGGTTTTGAGCGGTTACTGCTAGCGGGCTCCCTTCATTACAGGTAATACATCCAGTACTAATATTATTTTCATTACATTTTTTGAGCGCCGAAATTACGTAAGGCGTCGTACCAGAGGCTGCGATACCTATGACAACATCCTTAGTAGAAATGTGATGTTTTTGTAAATCTTCCCAACCCTGATTTGTACTATCTTCTGCAAACTCCACGGCATCCCTTATTGCTTTATCTCCCCCTGCAATAAGACCTATTACAATATCTTTGGATACACCAAAAGTAGGAGGACACTCACTGGCATCTACCACACCTAGTCTTCCGCTAGTACCTGCACCCATATAAAAGAGCCTACCCCCATCAGCTAGTTTAGGGACAATGGCATCAACGAGATTTTTTATTTCGGGGAGCGCTTTCGCTACCGCCATAGGCACTGTTTTATCTTCATCATTGATGGAAGACAGCAACTCTTCAGTGGTCATAGCTTCCAGATGATTGTAATTTGAGTCTTGCTCAGTAGTTCTAGTAAATTCCAATGGATATTTTTTGTAAAAATACGGGTTTTTGAATTTTTAATCTCTCGGTGATGGATGCTGCTTTTTAGTAGGTAATATAGTTTGTTTTTCCACAGATAGATAGGATTTGTAATCCAACTAAGGTATTTGAAAGTACTAAAATTTTCGCGAAAGCAAATTCATTAAAACAATCTGAATGAGCGGTATTGTATTCATTTATGAGATTTTTAGGATTTTAACGACTATCTATTGCTAGGTTCTCTATCTAATGTTAACTTTGTGTTACGTAGTATATGTATCGCTGATATGAGTAACCTTTCGGAAGTTGTTGATTCTCTTGAGTTTAGAGTAGCTGCTTTGTTGAAAAAGTACGAAGATGTGAAGCAAACGCGGGTACTCCTTGAAAAAGAAGTTACTGCATTGCAGCAAGAAAATAAGCAATTAAAGGACGTTGTTATAGCAAGTGAGCAGAAGATAAAGACGCTCAAAACGGCAAATGCATTACTAGGCAGTAACGATTATAAAAGGGAAACCAAACTAAAGATCAACTCTTTAGTGCGCGAGATAGATGAGTGTATCTCAAACCTCGCCGAATAAATGAATATGGCAGATAAGCTCAAAATTAAATTATCTATTGCAGATCGTGTCTATCCCCTCACTATAGACCCCGCTCAAGAAGAGGGACTCCGTAAGGCGGCAAAGGACATAGAAGCAATGGTTAAGCAATTTGAGCAAAATTATGCCGTTAGGGATAAGCAAGACGTGCTCGCAATGTGTGCACTTCAGTTTGCCTCACAGGTAACCCAAAAAAATATACAGGAAGATTCTATAAGTGCTGAGACCTCAGAAAGATTGAGAAAACTGGCATCGCTTCTAGAAGAAAACCTGACATAGACGTTCTTTACATACAACAGCATATTACTGCCTGCATTGGTTCTTTTTTGATAAACTCAACAGTTATTTTTTATAATGGGTGACTCTGAATTGTAAAAGCCTGCCGTTACTAGATATATCTAGGTAGACGGACTCTTGATCAGTTCTCTAGCCCTAATCCTTACTATTAGGAGTTTATACAAAATGCATCTCCAATGCAGGTTTTTTTGTATCTCAAAGCGAGAAAACCGCGATGTAAAAACATCGCACAATCAACCAACTAGTCTATCTTCCCAGGAGGATAACTTAATATTTTATCTAAAATTATGGAACATACTGCACTATTGTTTATTGTAGGTGTTATTGCCCTAGTACTAGGTTTCCTAGTTGCAAAACTACTAGAGCGCAACAACGCATCTCAAATTATTAAACGTGCTAAGAGAAGTGCACAAGGGATTTTAAAGGAAGCAAATACAGAAGGGGACTCAATTAAAAAAGATAAGATTCTCCAAGCAAAGGAAAAGTTTATAGAACTCAAGTCAGAACACGAAAAGGTCATTAATGCCCGTGACAAGAAAATGGCAGACGCAGAGAAGCGTGTTCGAGATAAAGAATCACAATTGAGCAGTGAACTTTCCCGCAATAAAAAGCTCAATCAGGCGGTAGATGATGCGAAGAAGGATTACGACAGCCGTCTTGAATATTTAGAGAAGAAAAAAGCAGAGACAGATAAAATGTTTCAGAGTACCGTACAGCAGCTGGAGGTTATTTCTGGACTTTCTGCAGAAGATGCAAAGTCGCAACTGGTGCAGTCCTTAAAGGATCAGGCAAAGACAGATGCAATGTCCCACATCCAGACAGCAATGGAAGAGGCAAAGATGACGGCAGAGCAAGAAGCAAAAAAGATTATCATAAACACCATACAGCGTATAGGAACCGAAGAGGCTGTAGAAAACTGTGTGTCTGTCTTCAACCTAGAGAGCGATGATGTAAAAGGAAGGATTATAGGCCGTGAAGGGCGTAATATTAGAGCCATAGAGGCAGCTACAGGGGTAGAGATTATAGTAGATGATACGCCAGAGGCTATCATTTTATCTTGTTTTGATAGTGTGCGCCGTGAGGTAGCGCGCTTATCATTGCACAAACTTGTTACAGATGGACGTATACACCCGGCACGTATAGAAGAGGTCGTTAAGAAAACTACGAAGCAGATAGAACAGGAAATTGTAGAGGTAGGAAAGCGCACTGTGATAGATCTAGGAATACACGGTCTTCACCCTGAGCTTATAAAAGCAGTAGGGCGTATGAAATATCGTTCTTCTTATGGGCAGAATTTATTACAGCATAGTAGAGAGGTTGCAAAGCTTTGTAGCGTGATGGCTGCCGAGTTAGGTGTTAATCCTAAACTTGCTAGAAGAGCAGGATTACTACACGATATAGGTAAGGTGCCTGATACAGAAACAGAAACTCCACACGCAATTTTAGGAATGCAATGGGCAGAGAAGTATGGTGAGAAACCAGATGTATGCAATGCCATAGGAGCTCACCACGACGAGATCGAAATGAATAATTTACTTTCTCCTATTGTACAGGTATGTGATGCGATAAGTGGTGCACGTCCAGGAGCACGTCGTCAGGTATTGGACTCTTACATACAGCGTCTCAAGGATCTTGAGGATATCGCATTTGGCTTCCAAGGAGTACAAAAAGCATATGCGATTCAGGCGGGTAGAGAGCTACGTGTTATCGTAGAGAGTGAGAAAGTAAATGATGAGAAAGCATCATCATTATCTTTTGAAATCAGCCAGAAAATACAAACCGATATGACCTATCCAGGTCAGGTTAAAGTGACCGTAATACGCGAGACAAGAGCGGTAAATATCGCTAAGTAATCGTACTAGTTACCCTCTTTAACAGACGTTTTTAGCGTATCGTAAAAATTTTAATGACCTCAAAAAAGCCAGTAGTTTAAAATGCTGGCTTTTTACTTTGAACAAAATCTCGATTATTTAAGAGGCTAAAAACGAATAATATGTCAAGAGGCTATGAGCTCGGTTAGAGAGCCGAACATTTTAATGATTTCAACCCCATCTATTATCCATCTAGAATTTCTCGCATCTAACATTCACGTTTAACCACCTATCCTTCCGTTTTTAACTGCTACCATTCAGCATCTAAAACACTAGTTAATAACTTACTATAAGGCTTTAAGTTGTTTTCTTGATACATTACATAACTTTATACAATGGAAAACATCGAAAAACTAAAATATCCAATAGGTAAATTTTCAATGCCTGTTGAGATTTCAGAAAAGAAACTCACCGAGTGGATTACCATTTTAGAAGAGATTCCTGCTCAACTGAGGGATTTGGTAAGTGAGATGTCAGACAATAAGCTCGATGTCCCGTACAGGCCAGATGGATGGACAGTACGTCAGGTTGTACATCACCTTGCCGATAGTCATCATCATAGTTATAGTAGGTTCAAATGGGCTCTTACAGAAGATAACCCCACCATCAAGCCTTATGATGAAAAGGCGTGGGCCCAGCTTGTGGATGTAGATGGCATGCCTGTAGAATGGTCATTGAGACATATTGAAGCCGTACATTATAAGCTAGTGCGACTTCTTAGATGTATGACTCCAAGTCAGTTTGAAAAAACATTTGTGCATCCGGATGGCAACAAGGTGATCACCTTAAGGCAGAATGTGGGTCACTATGCTTGGCACAGTAGACATCACTTTATGCATATTAAAAATTTAGTAGAAAAGGAAGGCTGGTATACCACTTAATCTTCAAGCAGATCTGGTCTTCTCTTTTGAGTATTGAGATAGGCCTGTTCTTCTCTCCATTCCTCTACTTTGGGAGTGTTGCCGCTGGTAAGAATCTCAGGTACTTTCCATCCTTTATAATCTGCTGGGCGGGTATATATAGGTGGTGCTAGAAGGCCGTCCTGAAAACTATCTGTTAATGCTGAGGTTTCATTTCCTAAAACTCCAGGAATCAACCGAATTAGTGCGTCGCATAGAATTAGTGCGCCTAACTCTCCACCACTTAATACATAATCTCCTATAGAGATTTCTTTTGTGATAAAATGATCCCGCACACGTTGATCTACGCCTTTATAGTGACCACAGAGTATGATGATATTTCCTTTGAGAGATAGTGTATTTGCCATCCCTTGGTTAAGAGTTTCGCCATCTGGAGTCATATAGATGACTTCGTCATACGTTCTTTCTGACCTAAGGTGTGTGATACATTTATCTATAGGTTCTATCATCATAACCATTCCTGCACCTCCGCCAAACTGGTAATCATCTACCTGTCTGTAATTATCACTCACGTAATCCCTAAGGTTGTGAAAATGTACTTCTACAAGCCCTTTTGCTATAGATCTCTGCATAATAGAAGCCTCAAACGGACTTTTGAGCAAATCAGGAACAACGGTGATGATATCTATACGCATATAAAATTATGTAAGAGCCTACTATTTTAAGACTGCAAAAATAATGTATTCCATTTGATATCAACGCTCAGAACGTACCATTCATTTGGTGGTCCAAAATAAATGCAGGTCTGGATCTGGTTTAAAACCTTCCCTTAGATAGAGATGTTGCGCAGGATTAGCCTTTTCTGTTTGGATGGCGAGACCCTTTTGATTTGAGGCGCGACATAAGTTCTTTGCTTCATTTATCAGTCCCGTTCCAGCTCCGGTGCCTCTATGATCAGAATGAATAAATAGGTCATTTAATAATAGCATAGGCTGCATACTTACGGATGAGAACAAGGGATATAGTTGCATAAATCCTATGGGTAAGGCGTGGGTTTTAGTTGATTCCGCTTTCGCGAAAGCTAAAAAAATAATACTTTCCTTTCTTTCAAACCTAGCCCGCAAAAAGTCACGTGCACCGTCTACGTCAGAAAGCTGTCTGTAAAACATTCTATAGCTGTCAAAAAGAGGTACAAGTACGTCTAAATCTAAACCTGTTGCTTTACGAATGCGCATAAAAAAATCTATACTCCTAAAGTACAGATTTTTTTTAAGTGTTGTGTTTTACCCTTAACTTTTAGAAGCTTTAAGCAATTTGTTACGCTCATCTTGGAGTTGGCGTCCTAATTTTTGTTCTTTTTCTAAGGCTTTACGTCTGTACTCATCAAACTCTGCTTCTGTCTCATCTAGTTTATGTTGAGCTTCACGAGTGAGTACATTACTATTGCGAAATCTGTAGATGAAAAATAAGAGTCCAGCTAGTAGAACCCCAGCGATCCCCCAAACGATTGCCTGGTAAGAGGCTTTGCTCATTTGAGCACCAAAGAGATTCATCGAGTCTTTTTCTGTCTCTACAGTAGTAAGTGTATCTTGAGTTTCTGTAAGACTAGACTCTAGTTTTTTTGCCTCAACGTCTTGAGCAGCGATCTGCTTTTTAAGGTCGGCAATTTCTGCATTGAGTGATTCTATACGCTCTTTAGTTTTTGCTTGAAGCGTATTGATTTTAGACTTGTCAATAACCTTAAATTGCTGGTAGTTATTTGAGCTTTCTATGAGTTCTGAGAATTGCTCATCGATGGTCTTAGGACCCTGGGTAGTCGTGTCTTCCTGCGCTACTGAAAGTGTAGTGATAAGAAAGCATAGTATAAAGGATAGGTTTTTAATATTTTTCATTGAGTATAATTTCGCGCGTTAGCTGTTGCTGTTACTAGTTGTCAAAAATACGTCAAAAAATAAGATTTGGATTATTTAAACGGTCAGATCCTAAAACTGTAACAATTTTTTAGCTTTTTATAGAGAAAAAATTTAGTAGCGTTTTGTTTTAGAATCTCTGGGTACTAGGCTTTGATTACCTGCTAGCCCCGAGGGTAATGAAAACCACGCAAATGGAGCGTAGCGCAATGCGGAGTTGTAATGAAAAGCGGGAAATTCCTTTGGTAAGTACACCAAGACCATCAACTCTTGAAAGAGAGCGAAATTTTTATTGGATTGGATTAGAGAGTCGATACATCATCACCGACACTGTGAGAAAATTATTTATTTCTGACGTCGCTTTCAATCACTCCGTCCCTTAGTCTTATAACCCGGTGAGCGTGCTCTGCGATGTCTTCTTCGTGGGTAACGAGAATAACCGTATTGCCAGCAGCGTGAATCTCATCAAAGAGTGCCATAATTTCAACAGATGTTTTTGAGTCTAGATTACCTGTAGGCTCATCTGCTAGTATAATCGACGGTTTGTTTACGAGCGCTCGTCCTACGGCCACACGCTGGCGCTGTCCTCCAGAAAGTTGGTTAGGTTTATGGTCCATCCTGTCTGCTAGTCCCACGTCAGTAAGGACCTCACTTGCCCGCGCATTGCGTTCAGATTTGGATTTACCGGCATATACCATCGGTAGTGCAACATTATCTAGGGCTGTGGTGCGTGGTAAGAGGTTAAACGTCTGGAACACGAAGCCTATCTCCGTATTGCGTACATCTGCAAGCTCATCATCAGTCATCTTACTTACATCGCTTCCGTTTAGGATGTAGCTACCAGAAGTGGGTGTGTCCAGACATCCCAGGAGATTCATAAGGGTAGATTTACCAGAACCAGAAGGGCCCATAAAGGCTACATACTCTCCTTTATCAATATCGAGATCAATACCTTTTAAAACGTGTACAACTTCGTGCCCAAGAGGGAAGTCACGGATAATATTGCGAATTTTTATAAGGTTTCCCATGTATACTGCTAGTTTGCTATTAGAAGATGTAACGGCGTGATTGTTACATTTTTTAGTAAAAATAATTGATTTCGATGGGAGTTGGTAGATTTCTAGTGCTTTTGAGCTAGGGATATAAATGACATTAGGAACCCTATCAATACTCAAGACTAATATAAAAGTCTTCTTTTGCCTGTTCCTTTCTAAAGAATACCATCCCAAACCAAAAGCAGTCGATAGTAATCGTTATTTGAGGGTTTGTTTTAATGTCTTCCCAAGCGGCGGTCATTTCTTTGGACCAGTGGATGTCATCAAATATCCACACCGTATGGTTAGTGGCAGTTTTTAATAACGTTTTTACATATCGCAGTGTGGCTTCTTTGCTGTGATTCCCGTCAAAATAGATAAGGTCAAAGGTACGGTGTGTGACCTTTTCCAGTTCTTCTTCAAAGGTGCCTATACAGAGGTTTACGTTAGTAATTGAAGCTTTGTCTAAATTATTTTTTGCCACCGCTGCGGTGTTGGGGCATCCTTCTATACTGGTGACTTCTGAGGTATTATTTATTGCAAGCGCTAAGGTTGCCAGCCCTAAAGACGTGCCTAATTCTAGTGTTTGCTCAGGTTGAAAATAAGCGACCATCCTCTGGAGAAGTAACATTCTTCTTTGGGTGGCGCCAGCATTTTTTGCTATAGCCGCAACGGCTCTTTGATTGGTTTTAAAGACACGCGACCCTGCTCCATAGTCTTTTATAGCAATCACTTTTTTGCTAGAAAGCAACTCGTTTTTATAGTCTGCAAAACGTTGCATTACCTCAGGACTATTTTTTCCCCGCAGGCATTCCTTTTCTAGTTTAAAAACAAAAGGAGAGTGTATCCCGTGGAGGTGAAAGGCTTTAAATAGAAAAACTATATATAATCTAAGCTGATGCACTTTTTGTTTTTTGTTCAGTTCTTGTGGTTCTCTTGTGCTTTGTCATTACCCTTCAGCTTTAGAAGTAAGCTCAAACCATCGTTCTTCTTTTTTGGCGAGTTCGTCTATGATGGTTTGAAGTTTTACGCTTTCTTCGGTGATCTGGTCTTGGGATAGGTCTTTAAAAAAAACTTTTTGTTGTTCTTCTTTGTCCCGCTCCAGTTGAGCAATCTCACGTTCTAACTTTGCTTGTTCTTTCTGCTCGTTATAAGACAGGGTGCCGCTGTGTTGTTCTTCTTTCCAATTTGATGCGTCGGTCGTTACTTTGGAAGTGTCATGACCAGCAGCACTATTTTTTAAGGAAAGTGTAGTACTTTCAGGTTCGGCTATTTTCGCGAAAGCTTTTGTAATACCACCTTCATACTCCCTGAAATCGCTATAGTTTCCAGGAAAATCTTCTATAACCGCATCTCCTTTAAAAACAAAAAGGTGATCTACAATTTTATCCATAAAATAACGGTCGTGAGAGACCACAATAAGACACCCGGGGAAGTCGAGAAGGAATTGCTCGAGGACGTTAAGGGTTACGACATCCAGATCGTTTGTAGGCTCATCGAGAATCAGAAAGTTAGGGTTCTGGATAAAAACGGTACATAAGTACAGACGCTTGCGCTCGCCTCCACTGAGTTTTTCTACAAAGTCGTACTGTTTTTTCCTGTCAAAAAGAAATCGCTCCAGCAACTGCCCCGCAGAAATAGTGCGCCCTTTTTTAAGCGGAATGTGGTCTCCAAATTCTTTAATCACGTCAATAACCTTTTGACCTGGTTTAGTCTCAATCCCTGACTGGGTATAGTACCCAAATTTTACAGTATCACCCACGATCACCTTTCCAGAATCTGGAGGGATGGCGCCCGTAAGGATGTTGAGAAAGGTAGTTTTACCCGTTCCATTTTTACCGATAATACCTACGCGCTCACCGGTTTTAAAATTATATTCAAACTGATCAAGTAGCTGGAGATCATCAAAGGATTTACTCACTTTGTGAAATTCCAATATTTTCCCACCTAGGCGTTCCATATTGATCTCAAGTTCTACCTCTTGATCGTTCCTACGTTTATTTGCCCGTTCTTTAATTTCGGCAAAATCGTCTATTCTTGATTTTGATTTTGTGGTACGCGCCTTGGGCTGGCGACGCATCCACTCCAGTTCTTTTTTAAAGAGTTGCTTCGCCTTGCCTAATTCTACTGCTTGTGTCTGCCTGCGGAGTTCTTTGTTTTCTAGATAGTAGGCATAGTTCCCTTTGTAGTTATACAGTTGACCGTCTTCTAACTCAACAATCTCGTTACATACATTTTCTAAAAAGTATCTATCGTGTGTCACCATAAACAAGGTGATATTTTCTGAGCTAAAGTAATCTTCTAGCCACTCTATCATCTCCAGATCGAGGTGGTTTGTGGGCTCATCGAGTATGGCAAGGTCAGGTTTGGTAAGGATAAGTTTAGCCAGAGCGAGACGTTTTTTTTGCCCACCGCTCAGCATTTCTACTTTACGATCTAGATCGTCCAATTTAAGTTTAAAGAGAATCTGTTTGTATTGGGTTTCAAAATCCCAAGCCTGTAGGGCTTCCATCCTGTCAAAAGCTTTCTGATACACATCCCCATCCTCCATATGTTGCAAAGCGTGCTCATAAGCAGCAATTGCTTGTAAAATCTCATTATCACCGTCAAGGATGGTTTCTTCTATGGTGAGGTCTGGTTTCAGGTTAGGCTCTTGGGGAAGGTAGGATATGGTGATATCCTTACGCTTTACCACTTGCCCATCATCGGCTGGCTCTAGCCCGGCTATGATCTGCAACAGGGATGTTTTACCCGTACCATTTTTAGCAACAAAGCCTATTTTTTGGTCTTTATTGATGCCAAATGAAATCCCTTCAAAAAGGGTGCCTTCACTAAAGGATTTTGATATATTTTCGACCGAGAGGTAATTCAATGAATATGAGTTTTAAATGGTGAGGATATTGGAAATTTTCTGTACGCTTTCGCGAAAATTTTAATGGCGCAAAAATAACTCTTCTTTTATGGAATCAGTGAGGTACACGGTAACTATATTTAAATAGGAGATGTATGATGTACTACTCCAAAAAAATGTGCGTTTACTATATTTTATCAATTTCTCATACACAGAACTAGACAAAACTCTATGAAAGTTTTGTTTTTATCGATGAACGCCTATATTTGTACACCCTTACTTAACAATTAATGAGATACCCTCTTATCATTATGATACTCGTAATTCTCTCGAGTACAATCTCTTGCGTACCTCTAAAGGATATTACCTATCTAGCAGATAACGAAAAGAAAGTAGATAGTCTAGTAAGCTTACAACAACAACAAAAGCCTTACAGGGTTCAAATAGGGGACGTATTGAGTATTCGTTTAAAGGCTTTAGATCAGCAGCTTGTAGATTTTTTTAACCCTAGCGGTGAAAGTGGCGTTTCTCTTGGAGAAGGCTTTTATTACGATGGTTTTGCAATTAACAATCACGGAAATATTAGGGTTCCAGAATTGGGAGAAATAAATGTGTTGGGACGTACTACGGAAGAAATACGAGAAATCATCGAAAAGCGGTTACTCAAGGATTATATTACAGAGGAGGCAGACCTTTTTGTTACTGTAAAACTACCTGGAATACGATATACTCTTGTAGGTGAAATAGGGAGTCCGGGTACAAAGACAGAGTTGGTTGAAAAGTTATCAATTTTAGAAGCGATTGCAAATGCTGGGGGTGTACCTCTCACGGGTGATCTAACGGATGTATTGATAATAAGACAATATCCAGGAGGGCAACGTGTTCATCATATAGACCTCACAACTATTGAAGTAATGCAATCCCCTTACTATTATATACAGCCTAATGACATTATTGCCGTAAATCCTTTGCCTCAAAAAGCTTTAGGTATAGGAACTACTGGTTTACAAGCATTTACAACAATATTGGGGCTAGTAACTACGCTTACTTCAATCATATTATTAGCAACCCGATAAGAAATGGAAGAAGAATTTGATCCGCAACAGAGTGCTGGAAGCTTCTTTGACTTCAAAGGCTTCTTATTTAGACTGCTAAGCTATTGGTGGCTTTTTTTAATTTCCTTAATCATCGCTTTTGGTATAGCGCGCTATATAAATGTACGTAAAGTACCTATCTATAGAGAGACCAGTACAATTTCTATTAAGGATGATCAAAATCAGATGTTTGGAGGTAATACTAGTCTTGTGTTTAACTGGGGAGGTACTACAGATAAAGTGCAAACGAGTATTATTTTGCTCAAGTCTAGAACCCACGCAGAACGTGTAGTTCAGTATCTTCAATATTATATTAATTATCAAAAACAGGGTGAGTATAATATCGAGGATGTTTACGGGTATACACCTTTTGTGTTAAAGCTCAATGATTCTTTCCCGCAGTTGTATGGAAAGCGAATGACTTTTATTGATCAAGGTGATGGTAGCTTTAGAATTAAAATACCATTTAATGGAGGAAGTGCCGCGCTCTTTAATTACAAAACCCTTAAACCTGCGACGGTACCCGCTCCGGCATCTGACTTCGATAGAATTGTAAAATTAGGTGATACTATTAATACTCCATTCCTTAAAGGGCAGTTGTTGCCTACAGATACCTATCCATCAGCGGGGCAAGAATATTTTGTGAGCTTAGGGAATTTTAATGGAACAGCAGGAGCATATCGTGGTATTGGAATAACACAAACCCCAAGGGGAAGCTCAACCTTAGAGTTAAGTCTGGTTGGAACAAATAAGAAAAGGCTGATTGACTATTTAAATGCGAGTGTTGCTGTGCGTACGGATGAGCAGCTGCGCCAGAAAAATCTTTTTGCTACAAAAACTATCGCTTATATAGACAGCAGTCTCGCTAATAGTAACATAGATTTAGATAGAGCCCTTAATGATTTAAATGCTTTTCAAAATAAGAATAGTGAGATTACGCTTTCTGGTGGCGCAGAACAAATAAGCGGCGAATTACAAGGTCTCGATAACCAAAAAAACGATCTAGAGAGACAGCTCATTTATTATAAGCAGCTTGAGGATTACTTGAGAACTAGGACGGATTATACAAATGTGCCTGCCCCATCCGTATCCCTCATAAATGAGGGAAGTATTGCTTCTGGAGTTGCAAGCATAATTTCTCTAGCCTTACAAAGAAGTAACCTAGCCTATACTGCAAAAGAAGGTAATCCAGCGTTTAGAGATTTAGATAGACGGATTAATGCAGAAAAAGAAGTACTTTTTGAAAATATTAAATCTAGTAGTTCAATTATCAATTCTCAAATAAGTCAGCTTAATAGAGAGATCAATAGTGCAGAAGTTAAACTGAGAAAATTTCCTAAAGGGGAGCAAGAATTAGCAGAAATACAGCGACGATTTACAATTAGTCAAGAAGCGTACAATCTCTATACAACAAAACGCGGTGAGGCAGAGATTATAAAAGCGTCTAATGTGTCTGATATATTATTTATTGATAGGGCAAAAGATGTTGGTAGGGGTCCTATTGGTCCTAATACCAAACTAAATAAGGTAATGGCCGCGGTTTTTGGTATAAGTATACCCTTGGCGCTAGTGTTGGTACTATTTTTCTTAGATACTAAAATCGGAAAACCTGAGGACGTAAAAAAACGTACGTCTATACCCATACTTGGCGTAATAGGAAAAAGTAAGCGCAGTTCAGGACTTGTGGTAAGGGATCACCCTCGATCTGCAATCGCAGAGGCTTTTAGAGGTCTGCGATCTGGCCTGCAATTTTTGTATAAGAAGAAGGGAGTGACAGGTGCAAAGACGGTGCTGGTTACATCCAGTGTTAGTGGAGAGGGTAAAACGTTTACATCTATGAATCTAGCATCCGTTTTCGCTTTAAGCGAAAAGAAAACCGTGTTGGTGGGGCTAGATTTACGTAAACCAAAGATTTTTGATGATTTTAAAATTGAGAATGACAAAGGGGTGGTAAATTATTTAATAGGTGATGCTACTCTGGATGAGATCAAACAGCCATCAGGAATAGACCATCTGGATTTGATTTTATCTGGACCCATTCCGCCTAATCCATCTGAGCTTATTATAAGTGATATGATGGATGATTTCGTAACTCAATTAAAGGATGAGTACGAATATATTGTATTTGATACTCCTCCACTGGGTCTTGTGGCAGATGCATTTGAATTGATGCCCTATGCAGATGCTTCTTTATATATGGTGCGTCAGGGATATACAAAGAAAGATATGTTAGGTCTTGTAAATGATAAATATGATAAAGGTCAAATTAAAAATATAAGTATCGTTTTAAACTATTTCCAGCAAAAAAGTAAATACGGTTACGGTTACGGGTATGGATATGGTTACGGATACGGAAACTATAGTAATGGATATCACGAGGATGAGTCTCGCGGGTTTATGAGTAAAGTTCAAAAATTAATAAGAAAGGCTCGAAGATAACTGCACAGCTTATGAATGGTGATAAGACCTATCCAGATGAGTGGTTATATGAGATAAAACCTAAAGGTAAGCTTATAGATCTTAATTTTAAAGAGATCTGGAGATATAGAGATCTTTTAGTCCTTTTTGTAAAACGTGACATAGTAACTGTTTATAAACAAACAGTTTTAGGACCGTTGTGGTTCTTAATTCAACCTTTGTTTACTAGTGTTGTGTTTACGTTGATATTCAATAATATAGGAAATGTGAGCACCGGCGGAGTTCCGCCATTTTTATTTAATCTCGCGGGAATTACGCTTTGGAATTATTTCAAAGAGTGTTTAACTACGAGTAGTGGCACTTTCACATCTAATGCGGGATTATTTGGGAAAGTATATTTTCCTAGATTTATCGTACCAGCTTCAAAAGTAATTTCTGGCCTTTTTAAATATGGAATTCAACTTCTTATATTTATTTTCTTTTACCTCTATTTTGTTTTCTATAAGAGTATCGATATTGCCCCGTCTCGGTACTTCTTTCTTTTTATAGTATTGGTGTTCAATCTTGCACTTATAGGTCTAGGTGTGGGTATGGTATTGAGTGCAATGACTACTAAATATAGAGATTTGACCATATTAGTTTCTTTTGGTATTAACTTACTGATGTACTTGAGTGGAGTTATGTATCCCCTAGAAGAAATTCGTAAAAAATTACCTGAATATTATTGGCTTATAGAATACAATCCTATCGCACAATCCATTGAACTATATCGTAATTTACTTTTGGGTACAGGTGAAATCAATATGTTAACCTTTGCAATAAGTTTATTAATTGGAGTAATATTCTTTTTAGCCGGTCTAATTGTGTTCAATAGAACTGAAAAGACATTTATAGATACAGTATGATTTTGATTCTTATAAAATTTAATTTTGAAAACTGAACTAAAACTTGATTTTGTAGATTTTTGGCCTGGTTTTGAGAAAGAGAATAATCTTTTCACAAAATTACTCCATCCATTTTATACTATCATAATTTCTAAAAATCCTGATTTTTTATTTTTTTCTTGTTTTGGGTATAAGCATACTACTTACTGTTGTCCAAAATTATTTTATACTGGTGAAAACAGAATAACCCCAAGATTTATAGCAGACTATTCCATCACCTTTGAACATCTTCCTGCTTCAACGCACTATTATTTTCCCTATTTTGGATATAATTTACTCTTTTATGGAGGAGTAGAAGATCTTACCCGAATAATCAGTAGGCAAGAAGCTATGCAGCTTTGGGAAGAAAAATCAAAATTTTGTTGTACCGTTGTATCTAATCCATTAGGAGCAAAAAGGAACCAGTTTTTTAAGCTATTATCCAAGCGTAAAAAAGTTGATTCTGGTGGTAGACACTGGAATAATATTGGAGGAGTTGTAGAAAATAAGTATGACTTTATAAATGATTATAAATTTGTATTTGCTTTTGAGAATCAAGCGCACCCTGGATATGTGACAGAGAAACTTGCAGATGCATTACGAAGTAAAGGAATACCAATTTACTATGGCGATTCTTGCATATCAGAAACTTTCAATAAGAAACGATTTTTATTCTTAGAGGACTTTGCATCAATGGAGCAACTTGCAGAATATGTAGTTGCGCTTTCTAAAAACCGTGATAAGTATATATCTATAATCTGTGAACCAATTTTTCATAATAATCAATTACCTAGTTTTTTAATTGATAACCATCTTAGAGATTTTTTAATATCGTCAATTAGAGACTCAAAAACCATCACCCCAAAATCTAATACATATAGACGGTATTTTCATACCTTTTCGGTAGTTAGACGTAAATTGATTCACAGGAGTGCCTTCTTAAAAAAAGTAATCCCGACACAATTTAAGTAATGAGTGATACCATACTAAGTATAAAAAAAATATCCAAGCAGTACCGTTTAGGTCTTGTAGGAACGGGTACGCTTACACACGATTTAAATCGCTTTTGGCATAAAATACGAGGTAAAGAAGATCCCTACCTACAATTAGGTGCTGTAAACGATCGTAATGTGGAGGCGAGCTCTGAGTATATTTGGGCGCTCAAAGACATCAATTTTGAAGTAGCTCAAGGCGAAATTTTAGGAATTATCGGAAAAAATGGAGCAGGTAAATCTACCTTATTAAAAATTCTCTCACGTGTCACCAGTCCTACGACCGGTAGTATTAAAACAAGAGGAAGGATTGCTAGTTTATTAGAGGTAGGTACGGGAATGCATCCAGAATTAACTGGAAAGGAGAATATCTATTTGAATGGTGCAATTTTAGGAATGTCCAAAGCAGAAATAAATGAGAAGATTGATGAAATTATAGAATTTTCTGGCTGTCAGATGTATATTGATACCCCTGTAAAGCGATATTCCAGTGGTATGCGTGTACGACTTGGCTTTGCGGTTGCTGCATTTTTAGAACCAGATATTTTGGTAGTAGATGAGGTGCTTGCAGTAGGAGATGCAGAGTTTCAAAAGAAAGCCATTGGGAAGATGAAGGATATTTCACAAGGAGGAGGTAGAACCATACTATTTGTAAGTCACGATCTAGCCGCTATTGAAAATTTATGTGAGCGATTACTAGTACTGGATCGGGGATATGTAGTCTACGATACTCAAAATGTTAGCAAAGGAATTGAATTTTACTTAAGTAATCAAAATGATGGTAGGACGATTTTATTAGAACAAAGAAAAGATAGAGAAGGGTCAGGTGAAATTAGGGTGATTGAAGTAATTATTGAAAATGATGAAGGAAATCAAATTTCAACAGTACGCTCGGGACAGCGAGTTTTTTTTAAGTTCAAGTGCAGGAGTTTAATAGAACAGTATATGAATCTGTCAATGTCATTTTCAATTACAAAATCCAATGGTAGTATATTATCATTACTAGAAAGTGAAATTAGTACGAATGACATTTTGAGATCTGACAAGAAGGAATTTTCAATGATATGCTGCATAGATAGTCTTCCATTTGTGGAGGGTAGTTATGTGTGCAATATCGCACTTAAGAGTGGGGGGAATATAATTGACTGGGTCAGAAATGCATTTACGTTAGATGTTGCCAACGGAAATTTTTTTAATACAGGAAAGACAACACCCGCTAGTCATCAGGGTGTTTTAATTAACCAAAAGTGGAAAATTGAGTAGCCTCAGTGTTTGGAAATTATGAAAAAGAAGATTAAGAATTTTATCAGAAAAAAAGCACTTCGTTTTGCACTAAAAATAAATGAACCTGGTGATGTTAAAAAATCAGTTCTCAATACAGAAGAAATAGAAGCTCTTGGATTAGTCAAATATGGTTTTTTGAGAGATCTTGGTTGGTGGAATTCATGGTCTACTCAGACTATCATTGCAGAGGATAATTCACCATTACCTTGGGTGACCTATAGTTTTATATACTTTATAAAAGATAAATTAAACAACGATATGACTCTTTTTGAATACGGTTCAGGAAATTCTACGCTATATTATTCAAAATTAGTAAAAGTAGTATATTCAGTTGAGCACGACAAAGAATGGTTTGATTCTATAAAAAATGATGTCGAATCAAATGTCAACATTGAGTTCAAGGTTTTGGATAACACCTCAGGTTACGAAGAATCTGTACACCTTAGCAGGAAATCATTTGATATTATTATTGTTGATGGGAGAAGGCGCGTAAAATGTGTTTCACAAGGCATCAAAGCCTTAAATGAGAATGGGATTTTAGTTTTAGACGATGCCGAAAGAGAACAATATAAAGATGCCTTAAAAGAGCTTACCCGAAACAATTTCAAAGAGCTTCAATTTTGGGGTATCGCTCCAGGGATTAATTATATGAAGTGTACTTCTATTTTTTATAGAAAAGAAAACGTTTTAGATATATAAGTCCTATGAGCAATTATGCACCCATAGTCTTATTTGTATATAATAGACCTGAGCACACAAGAAGAACTCTGGAAGCATTGAGCAAAAATCACTTAGTTCAAGATTCAGAATTGTTCATTTTTGCTGATGGTCCAAAAAAGAGTTCAACGACGAAAACACTTAAAAATATTACTGAAACAAGGCAACTAATAAAAAATATAAGTTGGTGTAAATCGGTAACTATATATGAAAAAACTGAAAACCTGGGTTTAGCAGAAAATGTGATATCTGGAATTTCAATAATACTTAATCAATATGATAAAGTAATAGTTTTGGAAGATGACATTATAGTCATGCCTGGTTTTTTAACGTTTATGAATAGAGGATTAAAGTTATATCAATCCGACCAAGAGGTATATGGTATTTCTGGATATTCTTTTGAAAGTAAAACTCCACTTAGTGATGAAACCTATTTTTTGCCTATAATGAGTTCGTGGGGTTATGGAACTTGGAAAGACCGATGGATAAAAATCAATTTTAATGCTGAGGAATTATTACACACTTTAAAGAATAATCATATAAACGGTAAAATTAATTTTAGTCACCATAATTATTATGATATGTTGCAAGAGCAAGTATCTGGCAAAATTGATTCTTGGGCTGTCCGATTCTATGTAAGTATGTTTCTCAATGATGGATTGTTTTTATATCCACAATATTCATTTGTAGATAACATAGGTCTTGATGGTTCAGGAGTACATTGCGAGCCAATAAATCTTGTAACTCAAAATAGTGATGGAATATTTGAAAATCCGCAATTATTTAAAAAAATTGAAATTGGTACTAAGCAAGAAATATTAGCAGCTTTTGATCTTTCATCAAATAAAAAATTTAGATTTAAGATGAATCAACTAAAAAAAAGACTAAAAGAGATTCTTCCTCAAGAACTTACAGATTATTTAAAAAGAAAATTAAAGAATAAGCCTAAGGAAAGTTTTAATGAAATCATAAATTTTCCTCGATATACTCAAACTCAAACTTATCTTAAGGGAAATTTGATCACACTGCCTGATAGTGCGTCATTTTTATTTATGTATAGAGAAATATTCTTAGATCATATTTACAAATTTGCTTCAGACTCAGTATCACCATATATCATCGATGCAGGGGCCAATATTGGTTTAGCGACTATCTACTTTAAAGAACTATATCCACAGGCTGAGGTTGTTGCGTTTGAACCAGATGAAAAAATATACAATATATTACAAGCAAATCTCAGATCGTTTGGTTTTGAAGACATTACGATTGAAAAGAAAGGATTATGGAACAAAAATGATGTTTTAAATTTCACTTCTGAAGGTGCAGATGCAGGTTTTATATCGGAAGTAAGTGATTCTAGAGGTATGACGAATTCAATAGAAGTGGTTTCACTAAATTCCTATTTGTACAAAAAAGTGGACTTCTTAAAATTAGATATCGAAGGTGCGGAAACAGTAGTTTTAAAAGATATAAGAGAAAATTTAGATATAGTAGAACGGATATTCATTGAATATCATTCGTTTGTTGATAAAAAACAGACCTTAAATGAAATCATTAATTTGCTAACAAACAGTGGTTTCAGAATTCATATAAACGCTCCAGGTTTAACAAGCAAAATGCCATTTGTAGATATAAATACTTATAATAATATGGATATGCAATTAAACATTTACGGTTTTAAGATTTAGGTGTATGAAAATTTTAATCGTCAACACATACGATCGTGGGGGTGCTGCAAATTCCTGTATAAGATTGCATAAAGGGCTATTATTGCAGGGTATAGATTCAAAGCTATTACTATTATACAAATCTAAAAATATTCCTAGCTCTTTTCAGCTTGTCAGACCTGTGGTAAAGAGGTCTCGATTTCTGGAACTATTTATAAAAATTAAACATAAAATAGGTAAAGAATTTAATATTGGTTGGTTCAAGCAAAACCATTCTAAAGAGATGAAATTCATAAAAAATCGGACTAAGGGCTTAGAACTTTTTAGCTTTCCGCATTCTGATTTTGATATTACAGAAAGCACGTATTATAAAGAGGCAGATATTATAAATCTGCATTGGGTAGTGAATTTTTTAGATTATGAGAGTTTTTTTAAAAAGAATACGAAACCTGTAATTTGGACATTACACGATATGAATCCTTTTACAGGAGGTGAACATTACGTAGAGCGATTTTATTCAATTAATTCAGGTGGTTATCCTATAGAGAGGACGTATTCTGAAAATGAACTTTTAATAAGTAAACGTAATCTAGCAATAAAAATAAGCGCGTTAGATACTGTCGATAATCTTAGAATAATTGCACCTTCAGTATGGCTAACAGAAGAAGCAAAAAAAAGCGAGCTCTTTAAAAAATATAATTGTCAAGTGATTCCCTATGGTCTGGATGTGAATCTATACAATAGAAGAAATAAACTTTTTGCTAGACAAATAATGGCTGTCGACGAGCACAAAACCGTAATCCTTTTCGTCGCTGCATCCGTAGAAAATAGCCGTAAGGGTTTTGCATATCTGAAAAGCGCGTTGGAATTAGTAGATCGAAAGGACGTGTTATTGTGCGCAATAGGTAGTGGAACAATTTCGATAGGCACAAATGTTGAAGTACAGCATTTGGGAGAAATTGGTGATGAGCGTTTTATGAGTATTATTTATTCACTTGCAGATGTGTTTGTCATACCTTCATTAATGGATAATCTTCCCAATACAGTTTTAGAATCATTGTTATGCGGTACTCCCGTGATTGGGTTTCCAATTGGAGGTATAGTAGATATGATCGATGATGGTAAAAATGGCTTCTTAACCAAAAGCGTAAGTGTTGCAGCTCTTAAAGACTCGCTTCATCAGTTTTTAAGTTCAGGAGTAGATTGGTCTAATGAGCAGATAAGAGAAGAGGCTGTTATTAGATACGACCAGTCTTTGCAAGCAAAGAGATATATCGAGATTTTTAATGAAACACTTAAAAATCAAACATTCTAATTATGCCAAATATTTTACTCAGCATAATTGCACCAAATTATAATGATCATTTAGGCTTAGAGCGCACTATAAAAAGTGTAAAAGAACAAAACTCTGCAAATACTGATCATATAAATATTGATGGAGACTATGATGATGCAAGTAAAGAGATTGTTTTAGAACATCGAGATTCATTTTCGTAATGGAAAAGTGAGCCTGAAAATGGTGTTAACGATGCGATGAATAAAAGCATAGTCGAGGCAACGAGTAAGTATGTCTTTTTTTTAATGGTAGAGACGTTTTTGATAATAAGAATAGCGTAAAAAGTCTCGCTGAAAATCTTATCTGTGATGAAGGATATATTATATGCAGACGTGGTCCTTAATTATCAAGACCGCATAGAAATCAAAGATTATCCTGAAACTTTAAAATTCAGTTATCTTTTTCAAGACACAATATGTACAGTTTCTAGTCATAATGCATACAAAAATAACTCATACAGATAGGCAGGATGTAATTGTATGTTATTTTTAGGTCTTTGATTATGACTATATAAAACTTAAGCGTAAACGATTTTGGATAAATCGATTGGAAAAAAGGTAGGAGCTGTTTTTTTAAAATAATGAAAAAACCATTATTTTAAAAATCTTTAAGAGTATTTACTCGAAGTTTCTCGCTTAAAGCGAAATAGGAAATAATAATATAAATAAATGTCGAATAATCCAGACGATACAATTAAAGCTATTCTTTATTAAAAAAATAAATACGGAATAAAGGAATTTCAAAAACAAATGCAATTATCAATTATCACTATAAATTATAACAATTCCGTTGGCTTATTGCGTACACTTCAGAGTGTGGGAGGTCAACAATGGAAGAACTTTGAGCATATTGTAATAGACGGTAGTTCCAAAGATCAAAGTATCGAAATACTCAAATCACAAACCTATATAAATCTCAATTGGATAAGCGAGCCGGATAATGGGATTTATGACGCGATGAATAAGGGTATTGCAAAAGCAACTGGTGATTATCTCCTTTTTTTAAATAGCGGCGATACACTTAACGGTGACTGTGTTCTTCAAAAGGTTGCCCTGCATCTCAATTCTAATATAGACATTGTTTATGGTAATTTGCAGATGGTTCCTGAAAAAGGTCCTAGGTTTACGAATATTTATCCAGAAAAAATAGATTTCTCATTCTTGAAAAGAACCTCGCTCGGTCACGCTTCTACATTTATTAAAAAAGAGTTATTTGAAATTTATGGGCACTATAGAATAGATCTAAAAATAGTGTCTGATTGGGCGTTCTTCGTCAAGGTCTTAATGATTCACAAAGTAAGTCACTTAAAGCTCGATATTACCGTAGCGACGTTCTACGAAGGCGGAATATCTACATCTGGAACCACGACAAAGTTGCATAAAGCAGAACGAAAAAAAGTGCTGCTAGAGAATTTTGATTTTTATAATGAAGAAATGGATGCATATATTGCACAGCAAGAACAGCGTAACCATTTATTCAATTTAATTAATGATAATATTTCGCTCGTTTCTACAAATCGATTTTTTCTAAAGATTGTTAATAGTATCATTTCAGTGTTGGGGGGAATTTTAAAAATAAAACGCTCTCGATTTAAATATTAAAATTTACAACCTTTTTCTAATACTATGACCGTCACCGCCATCATTCCTTGTTACAATGCAGAGGCTACTATCACTAGGGCTGTAGAAAGTGTGCTCCAGCAAACTGCTGAAATTGGAGAGATAATCGTCGTAAATGATGGTTCTACAGATGGTTCGCTAGCAGTTCTTCAAAAATTAAAACACACCCACAGGGAGCTTGTCATCATAGATCAAAATAATGCTGGAGTTTCAAGTGCACGTAATACAGCAATCGCAATGGCGAAGGGTGCGTTTATTCTCGTGTTAGATGCAGACGATTATTTTGAACCTACGTTTGTGGAGAAGGCTCTTAAAAAATTTCAAGACAACGATTCTTATGGCGCTGTGATGTGTGGCTACGTAAGAGTAGTGAATGGAAAAAAAATACTACCATATATACCTGTAGCCATCACACTACAATCGTGTTTACTGCATAATGGTGCACTTTCTTGTTTGTTATTTAAGAAGGAGGCAATCGTAAAAGCCGGTGGTTATGATATTTCTTTTAAGGAGGGATACGAAGATTGGGATTTTAATATTAGAATGCTTAAGAATGGGTATCACTATGGAATCGTAAATGAAATCCTTTTCAACTACACAGACACCTTAGACTCTAGAACATACACTGCAAATGAAAATGACCTTGCTCTCAAGCTCAAAATTTATGAAAAATATGAATCTGATTACCGAGAGCACGGTAAGTATATTTATGAACAATTACATAGGAAATATAACATACTACATAAGGATAAGCAGAAAATAGTGGATACCACTTCTTTCAAGTTAGGGCATAGCATAACCTCTATCGTAAGCAGGGTAATAACGCCAGTTAAAAACTTGATATCAAAACGTTAATATGATTTCAATAATTATAGCCACTTATAATCGAGCAAACTATATCGCCGAAACTTTAACCGCGATCCAAAATCAAACGTACGGAGACTTTGAGTGTATTGTGGTGGACGATGGATCTACAGATCATACAGAAGAGATTGTTCAAGAGTTTGAAAAAACTGACGCACGCTTTAGGTATATTGTTCGTCCTGATTCGGTTTCAAAAGGTGCAAATTACTCTAGAAATTATGGCTACACTTTTGCTAAAGGGTCATATATTAAGTTTTTTGATAGCGATGATGTGATGCTTCCTCATCATTTAGAGGTCAGCTTAAAGCATATGAAGGAGGGAGATTATGATTTTGTAGTAGGTGATTGTATTAATTTCAATGAAGATGAATTTCTTGAGCGTCCATACGAAATAGACCGGGAAACAGCAGTTTTATCGGCTATGAATTTTGCACAATTTAAAACGGCGTGGATAACAAATGATCTATTGGTTTCTAGAGAATATGCAGATCAAATATCATTCGTAGGTGGCATTAAAGATCAGGCTACAGAATATCAATACAACATCAAACTTTTACTCCTTACCGAAAATGGTTATCTCATCAATGAAATACTCACGCACCGAAGGATACACGATGGAGGAGTGGTTGAGATGGCAAAAAAAGATATGAATAGGTTTAAGATTACTGCAGCTGATAATTACCTTGTTACTGCAGATTATTTTAAAAAAACTGGTTCAGTAGAGATGATTAGATGGTTATTGTCTAGCCAGGTAATACTTAATTTTGAACTTGCAAGGGGAAAGGTGATACCTAAAAAGATATGGAAAACAACTTCACTTCTTACGACATTTTTTGGCGCGAAAGGTCTGCTCTACCCATTGGCACTTGCAGTAACGTATATGACGGGTAAAGGTTATTTTTTAATGAAGTATATTCGATCTTAAACATTATGTTTTGTTTATTAGTGATGCACTCAAAGTCCATTTCAAATGGAGAATCCTTAGACTTATCTATAAATTGTAATTGAAAGGCACAATAGAAAATGGTAATTAATGCGTTCAATATAAGCGTTTTTGATAGTTAAAAAGAATAAGTATGCAATTGAATTTTATAACAACAAAGTGAATACACTTCCTTTAATTTCTATCATATTGCCAGTTTTTAACGGTGAAGAATATTTGTCTCAGGCTATTGATAGTTGTTTGAATCAATCTTTCAAAAATTGGGAACTTGTTATTGTTAATGATTGCTCAACAGATCAAAGTCTTAAAATTGCAAAATATTATCAGACCATAGATAAGAGAATAAAAATTGTTGAAAACGAGACAAACAAGAAGCTTCCATATAGTTTGAATGCTGGTTTTGAAGTTGCTCATGGTGAATATATTACTTGGACAAGTGATGACAACCTGTTGAAGCCTAATTTTTTAGAGACTTTGTTAAATAAATTGATTCAAACAAAGGCTGATTTGGTTTTTTCTAATTATGATATTGTAGATCACGACGGTGACCATATAAAAAAACAACCTGTAGGAATAGTAGAAGAGTTACTTTTTCAAAATGTAATAGGTCCAAGTTTTTTAGGCAGAGCAAGTCTATTTAAGAAAAATACCTATGATATTGATTTATTTAGAATAGAAGATTATGCATTTTGGTTAACTAACCTTCCGTTTATTAGACAATATAGAGTTGAAGAAAATTTATATAAATACAGAGTACACGGATCTTCTTTAACTACTGAGATAAGTGCATCCGGAGGTTTTAGACGTGATTTGATTGAACGTATGTTTACGAAGCTTCAAATTAATTTCGGATATGATGAAATAACCAAACGATTTTTAGTCTTAAATCATTTGAACAAGAAGGAGGCCTCTGTGTATCTTGTTGAAAATCAAAAAATTATAATAGCGAGTATAGTTAAAATCCATCAAAACTATTTTCAGTTTGGTGCGGATACTACTTTTAATGCTCATATCAAACATTATGAAAAACTTTTAGATCTTTTAGCCACCATCAAATCGCTAAAAGCGAGCTTCAACATTGTGAAAGGGTATAAACTTAGTGGTCAAACTCTCATTTGGTTATTAATATATACACTCAAAAGAATCAAGAGGTTAATTATTAAAATTTATAAATAGGTGGTTTGATCTAACATTAAGTATTTATAGGTCAACTCCTTTATTCAAAACCTCAAAAATGATTAGAAGATCGAATATTAAGTGTTAGGATAAAAGTTCATATTCGCTTCCTGTAGATGGATTTGAAAAGATTAATGGGAGGAATAACTTTAGAGTTTGGTTAGTTAAATTCATATTTTGAGAGTCTCAGTAAAATAAAAGTTATAGAATTAATTAGAACCAAACCTCGATAGACTTATTTTATGAAAAAGCTACTTGTTGTTATAGGTACTAGACCAGAGGCCATAAAAATGGCGCCTTTGATCAAAGGATTTAAAACACGATCAGATTTATTTAATACTCATGTTTGCTTAACCGGTCAGCATAGACAAATGCTAGATCAAGTAATGGATTTCTTTGACTTAACCTCAGATAGCGACCTAGATCTCATGCAACCTAATCAGAGTCTGTCAGCCTTATCCAGTAGATTAATGGACGGGGTCTCTGCTATTATTGATGATTTTGATCCGGATTATGTATTTGTACATGGCGATACAACTACTGCAATGATGGCGGCGCTCGCAGCTTTCTATGCTCAAAAGAAAATTGTACACATCGAAGCAGGATTGCGCACACATAATATTTATTCTCCTTTTCCAGAAGAAGCGAACCGTCAAATTATTTCTAGGCTTGCTTCATTACATATGGCACCTACAAAACAATCACAGCAAGAATTACTAAATGAAAAAGTAGACAAACAATCCATTTCTGTAACTGGTAATACAGTCATAGATGCCCTATTTTTGGGTTTAAAAATAGTCGAAGAATCACCATCGCAAAGATTACTTGAATTTAAAAAATCAATTGGTAATTTGAAAGTTATTCTTGTGACCAGCCACCGTAGAGAAAATCAAGGCGCTGGCATCCTTGAAATATGCAAAGCACTAGTAGTAATCGCAAAAGAATTTCCAGACTTTACTATTATATTTCCAGTTCATTTAAACCCTAAAATTCTCAAACCAGTAAGCCAAAAGTTAGAAGGAATTGAAAATATAAAATTACTAGAGCCACTAGATTATGAGTTGTTTATCTGGATTATGCAGCGTAGTTACCTAATTATCACAGATAGCGGTGGAATTCAAGAAGAAGCACCATCGCTCAACAAACCTGTCATCGTAATGCGAGAATTTACAGAAAGGCAGGAAGCTGTAGAAAGTGGAGCGGTCCTATTAGTAGGTAATGATAAAGAGCGAATTGTTGAATCAGTAGGCAAGCTCATTACTAATAAAAGTCATTATGATAAAATGGCAAATTCTTTAAATCCTTATGGTAATGGACAAGCAGTTGCCCAAATTATAGATATTATTAGTTCCCAATAAAAGTGATCCACTAAAAATAGTTCTTTTCAGATTTTATATTATTAGAACGAATTGAGAAAAATAGTTTCAAGTATAATACAGTACTGAACACAGATTAGGATTACTTCTGTTAAAACCACTTAGATTTGTAAAAAGTCTATCGAAATAATTTAAGCTAGTGACAACGCCACTTATTTCCATAATCGTTCCCTGCTATAAACAAGCGCACTTTCTAAAAGAGTCCTTGCAGTCCGTCCTTGAACAGACGTACGGACATTGGGAATGTATTATAGTGAATGATGGAAGTCCAGACAATACAGGCAAGGTTGCTACTGAATGGTGCAGAAAAGATGCTCGATTTAAATATCTTTACAAAGAAAACGGAGGTCTTTCTAGTGCCAGAAACGTAGGTATAGAGGCTAGTAAAGGAACATTTATATTACCACTAGATGCAGATGATCTATTGCATAAGAACTATCTAAAATATTTAGTCCCTGTGCTTAAGGGTGACCAAAAACTTGCCATTGTCACTCCTTACAGTATTTTTTTTGAAGGAAACGTAGGTAATGTTGTGAATGAGTTAAAACCCAAAGGAGATTCCTATCCATATTTACTATATGTAAATCAGTTAGTTGCGACATTCTCTATATCGTAAGGAATGCTGGGAAGAAGTTGGAGGATATGATGAGTCAATGAAAATGGGTTTTGAAGACTGGGAATTTTGGCTTGCAATAACCAAGAGAGGATGGAGATATAAAGTGGTAGAGGAACCTCTCTTTTATTACAGAAAAGCAAAAAAGTCTATGCTAGTAAAAACGATTAAGGAAGATGCAGAACGTGTGAAGGAGTATATCATCCACAAACACAGAGATCTATATATTAATGATTTTGATAATTGTGTTACTGTATTTACGCATTATCTTATAACTACAAGGAAAAAGGAGCAGCGACTACAGAACTCTTTAGAATATAAAATTGGAAAGTTTACATTAAAACCATTTAAAATATTAATGAACATTTTCAATAGTAAATAAACTAAAAACTATTATTTGTGACTCGATCAACGAACTTTAAATCTCAATATCGGCAAGACGAGATTGTAGACATACTTCTGAGCCATAAAACCGAGGGTTTTTTTTTAGATATCGGTGCTTATGACGGGGTAAATTATTCTAATAGTTATTATTTCGAGAAGGAGCGTAATTGGAAAGGGATATGTGTAGAACCTATTCCTTCTGTATTTAGCACATTAAGTAAGAATAGAAATTGCATTCTCATTAATGGAGCTATTTCTGACAATGAAGGGGAAGTTTCTTTTGTTCACGTAACAGGATATGCAGAAATGCTAAGTGGCATTCGTAAATTTAGAAATGAAAAACATATTCTAAGAACAGAACGCGAGATTCTTGAGAATGGTGGTAAAATTAATGATATTATTTGCAAAACCTATAATATCAATGCTCTATTGAGTAATTATGATATTGAGACTGTCGATTACTTGAGCATCGATACCGAAGGAGGGGAATTTGAGATACTAAAAAGTATCGATTTTAATAATTTTCAAATCAAAATTTTAACCGTTGAAAATAATTATCAGGATGAAAGATTAAAGCGCTATATGGAGAATAGAGGTTTTTTTCATCTTTTTAAATATGAGTCGGACGATTTTTATAGCTCAAATAAACTGAGAGGTTTCCGCCTTTTAATAAGAAATGAGAAGTTAGGAAGGGCTTTTTTAATAAATATTTTAAAATCATTAGCCATATCAAAGTGGATATTAAAATCTATAAAAGCTTATAAATTTTAATATCCATTAACAACTATTCAGATGAATATTTCAGTAGTAATACGCACCAAAAACCAAAAAGAGGCCCTTGGATTCCTTCTTCAAAATTTATCGACGCGTTATAGTGATGATATTGATGAGGTATTAGTTATTGATAATCTATCTACAGATGGAAGTGGTGAAGTCTGTAGAACCCACGGAGCGAGAGTTGTAAGCATTACAGATTTTAGTTATGGTGGCAGTGCAAATAGTGCGGCCTATGAAGCAAAAAATGAGATTGTTGTGATTTTCAGTGCACACTCATATCCAGTGAGCCACGATTTTTTTAAAATAATAAAAGCAGGTTTTGAATCAAATGAAAATTTAGCAGGATTGCGGTGTCTTGCACAGCACAAATGATTATCGTGCATTTATAAAAGGCATTAAAGCAAAAGAAAATCCTAATCGAGCAGGATTAATATTTTCTGGATCGGCTTTTCGAAGATCTGTATGGGAGGAGCATCCCTTTAGAGAGGACGTAGCGACTTTTGAAGATAAGGAGTGGTCTAAGCGCGTTCTAGAGGTTGGTTATGATATCGAGTTTGTACCTGCTATTTTTCATTATGATATTAAACGCTCTAAACAACAAGAGTTCTTTAGATTTAAAAATGATATGATAGGCAATTATCAATTATGGCATAAAGATGTACCTATTGTCTCTGCATCTAAAGGATTTTTAATAACTGTATTTAAATTGAAAATCACCTTTGTAAAAGATGTGTGGTATGCTCTAAAAAGATATATCCATACCTTTAAATTCAATATGAATAAGCCAGAGAAGTATTGAGATGGTAATACCATAAATAAAGAACTAATGGCATTTCATTCATAATTCGTAAGGCTAATAAATTTCATTAACTGTATTAAATCAAATTGTAATTATCACATTACTAAATTTTGTTCCAAATTAACAAATTGATCAACTTTATAAGTCATTGTAGAATTAGGCAATAAATATATGAAGGAAAGAAAAAAGGTATTAATATTTGGTTTGATAGGGGATTTTGGAGGAATTGCAGTTGAAGTGCGACTTATAGCTCAATTACTTTCTGAAGTTCACAAAGTAGCATTATTATCATCAAATAAAATAACTGAAAATTCATCCGCAGTAATTAAGCATAAAAATTTCATCTGGAATTATATTGGAAGAAAAATTTATAGTGAAAACATTTTAATTAAAATTTCAAGTAGATTAACAAAACATATCAATAAGAGAAGTGAAGAAGCAGATAGTTTCATTGGAAATAAATTATCACATAAATTTTATGATTTTGAAAAGCTCCATCTCAACATAATTGAAAATGCAGTTATTGATAACGATCTTATCATATTTTTTGGTCATTTTGAATCAAAGTGGTTAAAGGAAATGATGGAATTCTCACACTTAAACAACAAGCCATTTATCTTTAGAACAACAGGTACAATAAGGGATATTCCAGCTAATTTAGCGAGTTGTTTCAAGGATCATTATAAAATTTTAGTTCATTCGAAACTCAATTTGAAAATTTTAAAAAAAAATGCTATTGATAATGGTTTTGTAGTTGACCAGACATCTTATTTGGAACAGAGACTTTTAGAAATAGATACTAAATTGATAAATCGACGACCCGTCTACGGTTATTTGGGTAGATTTGGAAAGGAAAAGGGTATACTAGAATTTCTAGCTATTATGAAATCGTTAAAAAAACCTGTCGTCTTAGCAGGTGATGGTCTATTGTTAAAAGAGGTAAAAAATTTCACTGATGACAGTAAGAATATCGTGTATATGGGGAAATTAGCAGTAGATGAAATCGCTACATTTTTTAAGAAAATTGATGTGCTTGTGATACCTTCTTTCGAAGAATCTGGACCACTAGTCGGAATAGAGGCGATGGCTGCAGGTAAACTTATAATTTCTACAAGAGTTGGAGCTACTGTTGATAGATTAGAAGGTAATGATAATCAATTTTGGTTTGATATCAAAAATCCAGAATCTCTAGTTAATACTATCGTCCAAGTCGAAACTTTGCCACTAGAATCCTTACAAAAGATAAAATTACAGTTAAGAGAAAAATACCTCTTAAAGTATAGCAATAGCTCGCTATCTGCACAGTATAATGAGGTTTTTAAAGAGTATCTCTCTTGATTTGTAATACAATGATTATATAATAGAAAATGAGTGATAGAAAAAAAATCTTAATGATAGGCCCACTAGCTGATTTTGGTGGTAGGGAGATAATGACGAATTTACTAGCAAATTCATTAGAGAGGGATTTTGACATCCAGATAGTTTCAACAATATCAATGTCAAAAAAATCAGTTGCCTTACAAGGCACATCCTATAGTTGGGATACAATTAACTATTTCCTATTTAGAAAGTATCCTTTGCTAAAATTTTCAGCTACATTAACCAAAATTATAAATTCCAGAAAAGAACCGGCATATGATTTTGTAAAGAATAGAATATCTAAGAATATTTTTAATTTTGAGGGTCATTACTATTCTAGTATTTTTCAATTTATTAGAAAGTCAAATTGTGTTATATATAGTGGGGAGATTGATGGTAAATGGTTTGAAGAACTAATTAAGATCTGTGATGAATTGAAAAAGCCTTTGGTTTTGAATGTTACTCGTGAAATTAATGAGATCCCAAATTTTTTAAAAAAGAATAATTTAAATTTGAATATTCTAACTCATTCTCTATCTAATAATATAAAAGTAGCTGAAATAAACTGTAAGATTTGGCACATTGACCAGACAACGATTTTAGAAAAAGATCTTCTACAATTAGATATCGTTAAAAAGCAAGAATTGGTATATGGTTTTCTTGGAAGATTCAGCCAAGAAAAAGGTATTTTGGAATTACTGGATTTATTTTCAAAAAGTGGTAGAAAGTTAGTAATAGCAGGTAATGGACCTCTACTCAAAGATGTTCAATCATATTGCGCAAAACACCCTAATTTAGTAAACGTTGGTCAACTGTCACCTCAAGAAGTTGCAGATTTTTTTAGTAAAATAGATGTCTTTATAATATCCTCCTTTGAGGAAGGAGGACCTATAGTAGGAGTAGAGGCAATGGCCGCTGGTAAATTAATAGTCTCTACAAAGGTGGGTGCAATGGCTGAAAGATTAGAAAATACGGGCAATGATTTTTGGTTTCAAATTGAGAATAAAAATACGTTGAACCTAGCTTTAGATCGTCTAGAATTGCTAAGTTCGATTGAAAGGAAGGAAATACAAATTGCAGTAAGAAACCAGTACATAAATTTCAATTCCTTAAATATAATTAGAACAAAATATCTTGAAGTTTTCAATGAAATTTTGGTTTCGAGTTAGTTTATCAATTTGAAAATCCTTACCGTAGCCATACCAAACCACCACTTCTTTCAATGGGTAAACCAGCTGGAAGGAGCGGGTTATGAAGTGTTCTGGTTTGATATAAGGGATGGAGGTCCAGCTTCTAAAAAGATTGAGTGGGTCACGCAAATTAAGGGATGGAAGTTGCGATGGGATTTTCCTTACAGAACGGGTATAAAAGCTCGATTGCCATCTCTATACAATTGGATTCAGCGATGGAATGAACACAGTGCAAAAACCGCTTTCGCGAAAGCGTACGACAGTATACAACCCGATATCGTCCATTGCTTTGAAATGGAACTGGCTGGATTTCCCATTTTGCCTATTATCAAAAACGTATCAGTTCCTTTTGTTTATTCTTCTTGGGGTAGTGACTTATATCATTTTGCAGAGCGGGGAGTAGACGTACAAGCTGTTAAGTCATTTCTCAAACGAGTAGATTATTTGATAACGGATTGTAGAAGAGATTATAAGATTGCCGATGATCTGGGCTTTAGTGATACTTATCTGGGAGTATTTCCTGGTAATGGCGGCCTATCCATAGCCTCTAATTATATCTTAAACCAAAAAGATCGTGATTACATCCTCATTAAAGGTTACGAGGACGGCGTGGGTAAGGCGTCCATAGTTCTGGATGCTATAGAACAATTAGATCTTATATTATTGAAAGGCTTCAACATTTTAATTTATAGCGGTGATCAACTCTTAGTCAATCAAATTAAAAAATCTTCAATTTTATCATCGATGGCTATTGAATTTTACAGGCGCGATCAATTTATCAATAATGAAATATTGCTGGAGAAAATGGGACGAGCTGTAGTTCATATAGGTAATAGTATTTCTGATGGAATGCCTAATGCGTTGCTAGAAGCAATGGCAATGGGAGCATTTCCCATCCAATCTAATCCTGGAGGAGCTACCGCAGAGGTGATTCTCCATTCTAAAAATGGATTATTGATAGAAAATCCACTGGATGCAACAGGAATTGCACAACACCTTAGAGAGGCCCTTACTGATGTGATATTACGGCAAGATGCTCAACGATATAATGTCAATTTTGTAAAAAAAAACTATGATAGAACATCACTTCAATCTAGAATAGTGCGATTATATCAAGACATTTTTGAAGAAAATTAAATTGTTACTTTCACAAGACACGCAACGCAACAAGTTAGACTAGATGAATTGTACCATAGTAATTCCTAATCGTAATAGAGATCTAATAATTGTAAATAAAACATTGCGATCATTAGAACCACAGCTTTCTGATACGATAAAGGCAGTAATTGTTGACTATGGGAGCGACATAGAGTATCAAGAAAGACTTGATAGGTTAGTGCAGCGCATCCATAATCTTGAGTTGCTCTGTTGCCCCACACAAAAGCAGCTCTGGCATAAAACGAGAGCAATTAATATGGTGCTTAAAGACTGCACCAGCACCTATTTTATTGTGCTGGATATGGATTGTATTCTACATCCAGATTTTATTAAGAAAGCGATTGCTCTAGCAAGTAATGGATCGTTGATTAATTTTCCTTATGGGTTCTTATCTCAAGATGAATCTCAAAGAGAAGCGCTGTTTAAAGAGTATACTGTGGATTTTGTGGGACAACTCACGGGTTCTATTATCGCTCACACAGAAGACCTCAAACAAATTAGAGGGTACGATGAGTTTTATCACAATTGGGGTGCAGAAGATGCAGACATTATTGCTCGATTTGAAAATAATAAAGGGACATCCAAACTTTATAGTGATGAGGTGTTATTACTCCATCAATGGCATCCTAAAACGTACAGATCAAAAAAAAGTACATTTCCTTATCACGGTCACTTAGAACAAATCAATCAAAGCTATTTCCATCTCGTAAAAAAGATAGAAAGAATTTACAATGAAGATTTATTAAATTGGGGGGTACATTGTAAAAAAGAAGACTATGATGCCTTGTCAACTCCTCATAAATCTCTAGCAATAGAAAATCTACAAAGTGATGTAAAAGCGTTAGTTGCGCTGTTACCAACTTATAAGGGAGAATGTATACATATTGACGTTTTAGCTCATAAGTCAGATACATTCAAAACTACAGTTAAACAAATTTTGAATAAAAAAGTACCTACTCTCATCCCAATGGAGCAGGTTAATGAGCTGTTAATTGAACTTATCATCTCTAAATTTAGAAACTTTGCATATGACTATCACTACTCCCGGGAAGATCAAAAAATTCAATTAAAACTCAATTTGAAGACTTCTAGTAATTAAAGACTATGTATAGAAATAAATCCTACGCTTAATGGTGCGACCAAATCATAAATACAGATGTGTCTAAATGTTATTTAATTCCTTAGATTTTGCCATATTCCTCCCAATAGTATTTATGCTCTATTGGTTTGTTGCTCAGAAAAATTTAAGATGGCAAAACCTACTTTTAGTTGGAGCTAGCTATATTTTTTATGGATGGTGGGACTGGCGTTTTCTTGCTCTCATTATTTTTAGTTCTCTAGTAGATTATGCAGTAGGAAAGCGGCTTGAATCTGAAAAGGAATCTATTAATAGAAAAATCCTTCTATGGGTTAGCATACTTGTTAATCTGGGATTTTTAGGGTTTTTTAAATATTATAATTTTTTTGTAGTCAATTTTACCGAAGCCTTTTCTTTTTTTGGGAGTGCCATAAAACCAAATACTTTAGACATTATACTACCAGTGGGTATAAGCTTTTACACCTTTCAAACCTTGAGCTACACCATAGATATATATAGACAGAAGATTAAACCTACAAAAGATCTTATCTCATTCTTAGCTTTTGTGAGTTTTTTTCCACAGCTAGTAGCAGGTCCAATTGAGCGAGCTACAAACTTGTTACCTCAATTTTATAAAAAAAGAAAATTTCACTACTCAAAAACAGTGAATGGATGTAGACAGATTTTATGGGGTCTGGTAAAAAAGGTGGTGATTGCAGATCAATGTGCCATTTATGCAAATGACATTTTTAATAATTCTGAAGTATATTCTGGTAGTACCCTTGTGATGGGTGTATTGTTTTTTACAATCCAGATATATGGTGATTTTTCTGGTTATTCAGATATTGCGATAGGAACGTCTAGGTTGTTTGGATTTGACTTGAAACAAAACTTTGCTACTCCCTACTTTTCAAGAAATATTGCTGAGTTTTGGAGAAGATGGCACATATCTCTGTCCACCTGGTTTAGAGATTATTTATACATTCCATTAGGGGGTAGTCAAGGTGGAACTTGGATGAAAGTGCGTAATACGTTTATTATCTTTTTAGTTAGTGGTTTCTGGCACGGTGCGAGTTGGACGTTTATCATCTGGGGTTTACTCAATGCTATTTACTTCTTACCACTGCTTTTAACTAATCGCAATAGAGTTTATCAAGATATTGTTGCATCACATAGTACACTACCTTCGTTAACTGAAAGCGGTATGATGTTAATTACTTTTACATTAACTGCATTTGCTTGGATATTTTTTAGAGCTAATAGCGTAAGTCACGCATTTCAAATTATTGAAACCATCGCATCAAAAGATCTTTTTAAACTCCCAACGGTGAGACCGTCTGACCTGATTGTGATTATTATTTTATTTATAACGATTGAATGGGTAGGAAGACGGGATAAATTTGCACTCGAAAATCTTTTGGTTAAAAAGTCACGCTTGATTAAATGGTCGCTTTATTTATTCTTGTTTTTAATGGTTCTCGTCTATAGTAATCAAGGAACTGAAGAATTTATATATTTCCAATTTTGATATGATAAAGTTCCTGAAATCAATAATCCTCTTTGCACTTATCTTCTTTATAGTAGATAAATTTTCATATCTCATTCTCCTGAAACAAGCCAGCTTGCAATCTGAGCAAAAGCTGGATAAAATTGTTAATGGTAATTTGCAGTATGAGTTATTGGTATTAGGTTCTTCAAGAGGTGCAGGCAATATAAGCACAAGGCAATTACAATCAGAAACAGGTCTTACCAGCTATAATCTTTCTTACTGGGCTGGAGACTTGATATTTCAAGAATACATTTTTAGAACTTATTTGGAAAATAATAAAAAACCTAATGTATTACTGTTGGGAATAGATAGCCCTACGATGTTCTCGGTGGGAGGTAGTTTGAAATTTAGATTTGATAGATTGTATCCCTTGGCTTATAAAAATTCAATTAACGATAAGCTTATTGCTATGGGTAAACATCCTTGGCTATCAAAATACATATACTCACTTAGACTACACAATTTCCAATTGAAATTCAACAAGATTGAAACTAATTTTGGACTTGAGATCGATGAAAATGGGTCTCAGGTACTCAATGGTCAAGCTCCGAGCTTTATAAAATACGAACAAGATGAAAAACCCTCAGCGTACGAGCCTATAGAATCACAAGAAAAGATAGATGCTTTAAAAAATATTATAAAGGTATGTCAGGATAGAAATATAGAGCTACACTTTATCTTCCCACCTAACTTAATTCCCTTCAACACAGCTTTTTATAATCGATTTGTAAACGAATTCGGTAAACAAAATCAAATATTTGTTTACGATCGTAACAATACAGTCTATAAAACTAAGACTATCTATTTTGACCCAATCCATCTCCATGCAGAGGGGGCAAAAATTTTTACATCGGAATTAAGTAAATACATAAATTCTCAATAACCAGTGTTTTGTCTTGAAAATTCATACTTTTATCGGATTAATTATTAGCGAACTGTTAAAGAAGCCCTAACTACAACCCAACTTATGAATAACATTGGATTTATCCCTTTGCGTAAAGGTTCCAAAGGCATCCCTGGCAAGAACAAAAAGAAGCTGCTTGGTCGTCCTCTTTTTTGTTGGGTGCCGGGGGAGGCTATCGCTTCTAGCCTTGATGTAATTTATGTGTATACAGATGATGAAGAGATTAGTGCCTTTTGTAAAAAAGAATATCAATGGACAGCTAAAGTAAAAATTGCAAAGCGAAGCGATATGAGTGCCACAGATACTGCTTCCACCGAAATGGGAATGCAGGAATTTGTAGAGGATCTGGAGCATCCATTTGACAACATATGCCTACTTCAGGCGACCTCTCCGTTTACAACAGCAGCAGATATCAATGCGTGTCTAGAGAAAGTGACTCAAGGTGACGATTATGATTCGGCACTTACAGTCGTAAATACTCATCGCTTTACCTGGAATGCAAATGGGACCCCTCAAAATTATGATCTATTTCATCGCCCGAGAAGACAAGATTTTGATGGTCTCTTGATTGAAAATGGAGCTTGTTATGTAACACGTATCGCAAATTTTCGCGAAAGCGGAAACAGAATAAGCGGTAGCATTGCAACAGTTCAAATGCCAGAAGACAGTCTCACAGAAATTGATAGTCTTACTGACTGGAAGATTGTAGAAGAGTTACTCGCTGCGAGACTTAAAAAGAATAAAGGTACCTCGCGTATTTCACATCTTATCCTTGATGTAGACGGAGTATTTACGGACGGTTGTGTGTATTATGGAAGTGATGGCGAACTGATGAAAAAATTTGATATGCGCGATGGAATGGGGTTAGAGATCTTGAGGCAACACCATGTTGAGGTGATGGTGATGACTTCCGAGGATTCCAAAATAGTCGCCAGCCGAATGAAAAAGCTCAACATAAAGGATGTCTTCTTAGGAGTAAAGGACAAATACAGTTTATTGTCTAGGATTGCTGCAGATCGAGGGATTTCATTTTCAGAAATGGCCTATATGGGAGATGATGTAAATGATCTTGCAAATATGTGTGCCGTAGGATGGTCATTGACCCCGGCAAATGCTACAATGCCTATCAAGAACCACGCAGACATTATATTACAAAATAACAGTGCAGAAGGAGCTATACGCGAGGCCTGTAATTTTATATTAAAATACAATAATCGATATGAGTAATTACAAAGTACCCTATACTATTGCAGAAATAGGTGGAAATCATAAGGGCGATATGGACATCGCAAAAGAAATGATCAAAGTGGCCGCTATCTTCTGTAATGTAGACGCTGTAAAATTCCAAAAGCGCCACAATATTGAATTACTCACTAAAGAGCAATATGAGGCTCCCCATCCTAATCCTGTAAATTCTTATGGGGATACATACGGAGCTCACAGGGAATTTTTAGAGTTTGACGTAAACCAACACGCTGAACTTAAAGAGTACTGCGAAGAGTTGGGTATAACCTACGCTACTTCAGTTTGGGATACCACCAGTGCAAAGGAGATTGCAGGACTTCATCCAGAGTTTATTAAAATACCTAGTGCCTGTAATAATCACTATGAGATGCTGGGTTGGTTATGTGAGAATTACAAAGGCGAAATACACTGTTCTACAGGTATGACTACTCGGGATGAAATTGAGGAACTCGTTCAGTTTTTTGAAAAGCATCATAGAGGGAAGGATCTTGTGCTTTACAATTGTACCTCAGGATATCCAGTACCGTTTCCAGATGTATGCTTATTAGATATCAAAACACTCATTGAGAAGTACGGAGATCGAGTAAAACATATTGGTTTTTCTGGTCACCATCTGGGTATTGCGGTAGATATCGCTGCATACACCTTAGGAGCAAGTATTGTGGAGCGTCATTACACCTTGGACCGTACTTGGAAAGGTACCGACCACAGTGCCTCTTTAGAGCCTGCTGGAATGAGAAAGCTTGCTCGTGATCTTAAAGCAGTATACCAAGCACTTGATTATAAAAAGACAGATATCTTGCCTATTGAGCAGGTGCAGCGCGATAAATTGAAGTATAGAAAGGTATAAATGAGCCGGGGTTTCGATACATTTTTAAAAAGCGTTGCAAACGCTTTTTAAAAACACTCAACCATCATAGATCGTGATACTTTTTAATCAAATAGACACATCTAAGGTGGTTGAGTAATTTACGAATTGCTTCTAGCAATTTGTAAATTGTACCGAAACCCCAAATCAACAAGACGAATCCAAGGCGGTTGAGTGTCCCGACCTAAAGTCGGGATGTATCGAAACCCCGAATCGAACCTAAAGAAATAGTAAATCATACGTGTCCGAAACCAATTCCAAAAAACCAAAAGTTTTCATCCTCTTTCCGGATGGAGTAGGTCTGCGCAACTTTGCGTTTACTAATTTTAAAGAAATAGGGGAGCAGCGAGGGTTTGATATCACCTATTGGAATAATACGATATTCTCTTTAGAGAAGGAACTGGGCTACAAAGAGGTCATTATTGAAAATACGAGAATTCATCCCAAGACGCCTACGATAAGTCACGCGAGGAAAAGGGTGGAACTTGCGCTTTCGCGAAAGCGGGAAAACGACAATGTCTACCCCACTTACAGATTTCCATTGCAATGGAATAGTGTTAAGAAAGCCGTCAAAAGTGCCTTTGTCAAATATCACGAAACATTTAGTGCTACGCCAAAAGGGTGGCAACGGTTAATGGATCAAATGCAAGCGGCAGAGCGATCTACAGAGCGCTATCAAGAGCTCAAAAAACAACTAGAAGAACACCGTCCAGACCTTGTTTTTTGTACCACTCAACGTGCAACACAGGCCATAGCGCCCATTCTTGCAGCACAGGATCTTGGCATCAAGACCGCTTGCTGGATTTATAGTTGGGACAATCTTCCCAAGGGGATGACGACGATTGAAACTGACTACTACTTTGTCTGGTCTGACTTGATGAGAGATCAACTGTTACAGTATTATCCTAAGACACGATCAGAACAGATTTTTGTAACGGGAACGCCACAGTTTGAGCCACATTACGATAAAAGTTTATTGCTTTCGCGAAAGGAGTTTTGTGAGAACCATACATTGAATCCAGAAACCAGGTACATCTGCTTTTCTGGTGATGATGAAACTACGTCTCCACTAGATCAATACTACCTAGAAGATACTGCGATTGCGGTGCGTAAACTTCGAGAGGAAGGCAAGGATATTGCAATTATTTACCGAAAAGTTCCCATTGATTTTTCTGGAAGATATGATGAGGTTTTAAATAAATACAAAGACGTTATCACACCCATTGACCCCCTGTGGAAACCAATGGGTTCTCAATGGAATCAGGTAATGCCTACCAAGGAAGATTTTGCACTGCTCGTTAACACTTGTTACCACTGCGAACTCGTAGTAAATATTTGCTCTAGTATGGTATTTGATTTTGTAGCTCACGATAAACCAACTGTGTATCCGAATTATGAGCAACCACAACTTACAAAAGGAATACGCGATATAGGTCAAAATTATAAATATATACACTTTAGATCAATGCCAGATTATGATAAAAGTGTCATATGGGCAATGAATAAAAGTGAGATGTATGACGGAATAAAAGGATTATTGGAAGGAAATTTAAATCCCGTTCCTGTGACTAGAGAGTGGTTTGGGATTGTAAATAAACCAGAGCAACCTGAGAGAGCTAGTGATCGAATTTGGGTGGGGATAAACGAAATAGTGGAATAAATGCTTTTCAACTCCCTAGAATATCTCATATTTCTACCTGTGGTTTTTTGTGTATACTGGTATGTACTTAAAAATCATTTAAAGGCGCAGAACCTTTTTATACTTATTGTGAGTTATATCTTTTACGGATGGTGGGACTGGCGTTTTTTGGGTCTAATAGTTTTTAGCACTATTATGGATTATTACATAGGTATATATATATTAAGAAGTAAGTCCCGAAAGAACCAAAAATTGTTATTATTTGCTTCCTTAGCGGTAAATTTAAGCTTATTAGGATTTTTTAAATATTACAATTTTTTTGTTGAAAGTTGGGTTGATGCATTTAGTGGTTTTGGCATAGAGATGCACAGAAGTACATTGAATATTATTCTACCAGTAGGAATTTCTTTTTACACCTTTCAGACTCTAAGCTATACCATAGATGTATACCAGAAGAAGCTAAAACCTACAACAGATTTTGTGAATTTTGCGGCTTATGTGGCTTTCTTTCCACAGTTGGTTGCGGGCCCTATTGAAAGGGCAACCAATTTACTTCCCCAGTTTGCGAAGAAACGAGTGTTTATCGAGAAGCAAGGGATCTCTGGGATTGATTTAATCTTGTGGGGTTTATTTCAAAAAGTCGTCATTGCAGACAGTTGTGCTCCTTACGTTAATGCTATTTTTGAGAATTATCAAGAAATGAATTCTCTAAGTTTGCTATTAGGTGCCTTTTATTTTGCTTTCCAGATTTACGGGGATTTTGCTGGATATTCTAATATTGCCATAGGGTCTGCCCGCTTATTGGGATTTGATTTGATGCGTAATTTTAATTATCCCTATTTTTCTAGGGATATAGCGGAGTTTTGGAGGAGATGGCATATTTCATTATCTACTTGGTTTAGAGATTACTTATACATACCCTTAGGGGGTTCTAGAGGTTCTAAATGGAATCAATTGCGTAATGTTGCAATTATATTTATAGTAAGTGGATTTTGGCACGGAGCAAATTGGACATTTATTTTTTGGGGGGCTTTACACGCTGCTTTATTTGTACCTGTGTTACTTATTAATGCTAATAGGAAAAATTTAGATCAAGTAGCAGCAAATAAATTGTTCCCTGGCATAAGAGAATTTTTGCAAATGATATTCACGTTCATCCTAGTGTGCGTTGCGTGGGTTTTTTTTAGAGCCGAAAACGTTGGAACTGCATTTAATTACCTTAAAAAACTATTAGTAGAAAGAAATTTTGGGTTGCAGTATTTAAGCATAGAACGATATAATATAGAGATGGTTTTAATAATCATAATATTTATCATTTTTGAATGGATAAACAGAAAAAGTGAAAATCCACTGGAAGGCAGATGGAGATGGTTTAAAGTGATATTTATTCTAATAATGATATTCACATTAGGGGTGCATTCCGATCAAAAAGATTTTATTTATTTTCAGTTTTAATGAGAGAGTTTGGAAAGTATATCTTTATTCTAGGGCTAGTAATAGGTATACTAGCATATGTACTTGATGCTATTTACACTACCATTTTTTCAAATAGCAATCCTCGAAATAAGGTTGAACTTGTAACTATGCTTAAAAATAAAAAAATAGACTATATTTTTCTAGGTAGTTCCCGTGTTGAAAATCATATAGACTGTACTCTCGTAGAAGAGCTGACTGGTAAAACGTGCATCAATCTTGGTATTCAGGGTGGTCGAATTAAAGATTATCAAGTCTTGGCAACCATATTGAAGGAAAATGATGTTAGGTATGATAAGCTTTTGGTACAAGTAGACTACATTTATAATTTTAATAATTTTTCACCAGTTTTCAAAGCGCAAATTTCTCCTTTTATTAATAATGATGATTTTCCACCTAAATCAAAAATAGCTCTTGAAAATGAGATTGAGGGGTCAATACCATTTTTTAGATATGCTTATAATGAAAAAGTTATAGGTTTTAGAGAGGCCCTACTTAAGTTTTTTGGTAAGCCTTCTAAAGTTGATTTGACTAATGGCTTTGTTCCATTAGAAGGAGTCGGAACATCAATTAGTGGTCATTTTCCAGAATCTCTCAATTATCCAAATAGAGAATTAGAAGATATTATTGCTTTAGACCCAGCATCTATTATATTATTTACGGCCCCTTATTGCAATAGTTCCATAACACGAGATACATTTATGAATTCTTTAAAAAATAAGTATCCAGAGCTGAAAGACTATACGGGATTATTTGATAATGAAGGTGGTATGAGTGTCAACTGCGGCCATCTTAACAAAGAAGGTGCTCAAAAATTTACAGAAATACTAACTAGAGATATTCTCATAGACTGATGCACATAACATACCTTACACCTGAGTATCCACATCCTAAACTAGGCAATTCTGGAGGGATGGGTACAAGCATCAAAAACCTTGTGACAGCTCTAGTGGCAGAAGATCATCAAGTAACAGTAGTTGTCTATGGTCAAGATAAAGATGAAGTATTCTTTGAAGATGGAATTCATTTCCATCTTATAAAGCAGCTTTCATATCAGGTAGGTGGATTTTATTTCTACAGAAAATATATTGAAAGATACATTAAAAGAAAGCTTGAGGATATTGATCTAATTGAAGCTCCAGACTGGACAGGAATTACAGCGTTTATGAATTTTGGCAAACCTTTGGTAATCCGTTTTCACGGAAGTGACACCTATTTTTGCCATATAGAAGGTCGTCGTCAAAAGAAAAAGAATGCTTTTTTCGAGAAGCAAGCAATGAAAAGAGCTACCGCTTTTATTGCTCCAACAACTTTTGCAGGAGCGCAAAGTATGCGTCTTTTTAATCAGCCGCTAGAAAAGCTTTCCGTTATACACTACGGTCTTGAGTTGGATAAATTTGTCAATTCAAACCCAGAGTCCTTTGAGTACGGACGATTATTAAACGTGGGAACGCTAATAAGAAAAAAAGGTGTATTCCAACTTATAGAAATATTTAATAAAATTATAGAAAAGCATCCGTATGCAACCTTAGTGTTTATTGGCGCAGATAGTTATGATGTAAGAACTGGTAGTACTTCTACTTGGAAGTTGATGCAGGAGAAAATGACAACTGCCTCAAAAAGGAATATCTCATATTTGGGTAAGATCCCTTATTCTCAGATAAAGTTTGAAATGGAGAAAGCAAACGTGTGTGTATTCCCATCGCTTGCAGAAACCTTAGGTATGGTGACCATAGAATCTATGGCCTTACAGAAAGTGGTCGTAAATACAAATATAGGCTGGGCCCGGGACTTAATAGTTCACGGGAAAGATGGATTTATGCATCATCCTGATGATATAGATGCGTTTGTTAATAGTATAGACATATTACTTAGAGATAAAGAGAAAACTGTTGCTACGGGTCAAAAAGCACGGATTTCTATTCAAGAAAAATTTGATATTAGGAAGTTAGTACATCAGAACATTGCATTATATAAAAGCATTTTACGTAGATGATTTTTATAGAGCACAAAAATAATATAGTTACCTCTGAGCTTGAAAAAGGTAAGAGCCTAATTCCAGCGATATTTAGATGTGCAGAGACTTCTCCTGACACAGGTATTGTTATATACCAGGCTGGAGTCAATATCGCAAGTTTTTTAAAAGTTTTAAAACGATATGATGGAAAGAATAGCTTAATCTCAAACACTAATTTATTTAATGAGGATATAGGATATATTGATGACAAACCTTTTGTGAATGTTAACTCATCAGTAGTATACCCTACTTGGATAAAAGGAACGAGGGTCATTTATATTCATTCGTTTTTTCTACTTCAGATTAAAGGGAAGGTCTCTGAAAATAAAAATTTCTTATATTGGATCAATTCAATTGCAAAATTATCTCAGCCCTTAGGTATTGTCAATTATCAAATTCCTTTGGAACCATCGAAGGAGCAGCTAAGTACTTTTGATCTATATCGATTTACCGCAGAACATTACAGAAAAAGATGGACACTTTTACTTCTAATTAATCATTTAGTATATGACAAAAGATTTCCAATTTTAGCTTATTTAAGATCACAATTTTACAGACAAAAAAAAATAAGTCTTGACTTATCTACACTACAAAGCAAACTAGTAAAAAAGCAAGTTGATTCAATAAGTTATGATGTAATTATTCCTACTATAGGGAGACCTCAATACTTGTATGATGTTCTAAAAGATTTAAATAGTCAAATGATTGCTCCTGTCAAAGTAATTGTTATTGAACAAAATGCAGACCCAAAATCTAAATCAGAGTTGGATTTTTTGAATGCTGAAATCTGGAATTTCCAATTAATACACGAGTTTACACATATCACAGGAGCCTGCAGAGCAAGAAACCAAGCTGTATTCTTAAGTACAGCTCCCTGGATTTTATTTTTTGATGATGATGTTCGTGTAGGATCAGAATTTATGAATCGATCGGCTACATTCATAAAAAAAACCGGGGCTAAATCTGTGACATTTTCTTGCCTTCAGAAGGGAGAAGTTGAAGTTCAGAAATTTTATAAGCAATGGGAGACTTTCGGCTCAGGCTGTTCTTTAGTCCATAGATCGATTGTCGAACAATGCTCCTTTGATTTGGCACTCGAGCACGGTTATGGTGAGGATGCGGATTATGGTATGCAAATTCGCAATTTAGGATATGATATTCTTTATTGTCCTGACAACAATATGTTACACTTGAAGGCGCCAATTGGCGGCTTTAGACATAAATTTACCTTTCCTTGGGATTATGAAGAAATTAGTCCAAAACCTTCGCCTCAAGTAATGTATAATAGACGAAAAAATTCAACAGTACAGCAGTTAAAAGGATACAAACTAGTTTTATTTTTAAAATTTTATAAAAATCAATCTTTGAAAAATCCAGTGGCATACTACCGATATTTTAAGAAAGCTTGGGAGAGCAGCAAATTATGGTCAAAAAGACTTCCTTTGGATGACTAAAAAACTCAGTTTAATCGTATGCACCTATATGCGCCCAAAACCTTTGGCTACTTTATTAGCTTCTGTTCAAGCGCAGACTGTGTATCCAGATGAGATTTTAATCATTGATGGTAGTGTAGATGATGATACAGAATTGCGCTTTCGCGAAAGCGGAATCAAAAACCTCCATTACTACAAGGTACCGCAAGAACATCGTGGTCTTACCAAACAACGTAACTATGGAATAGAAAGAGTGGCAGCTTATACAGATATTGTATGTTTTCTAGATGATGATACGATTCTTAAACCTAGCTATTTTGAAAAAATTTTAGAGGTTTATGAAAAAAACGCAGAAGCACTCGGTGTAGGGGGATATATAGACAATGAGGTAGTGTGGGAGGAGGTAGAGAAAGAAAATCCAGAGGATATAAATCATTTTTATTATGATGGTTATCGAAGAACTGAAGGAAGCCGTTTTAAACTAAGGAGAAAATTAGGGTTAGCGCCAGATACTCCTCCTGGAATTTTGCCTAAATATGGACACGGTCGGTCAACAGGATTTTTACCTCCCTCGGGAAAAATTTACGAAGTAAAACAGCTGATGGGAGGTGTTTCTAGCTTTCCGTTAAGAGTATTACGCGAACAAAAATTTTCAGAATATTTTGAAGGTTATGGTCTATATGAAGATGCAGATTATACTTTTAGAATATCAAAAATGGGGAAATTATATATTCATACTGGAGCAAACTTAGAACATCACCACGCACCATCAGGTCGTCCTAATCAATATGAGTATGGTAAAATGGTTACTCGTAATGGATGGTATGTATGGCGGGTAATGCATCCTCATCCTGGATTTAGGAATATTTTAAAATGGTATGCAATAAGTATATTGCTTGCAATAATACGTTTGATTAATGTACTAACAACTTCAAAGAGAAAAGAATCACTAACTGAATTTATGGGACGTTCTGTGGGTCTTTTGAGTCTTATAATCAAGAAGCCTAAATAAAAATAAATATTGAGAGAATCTAAAGAAACTTTGTTAATTGCTACTTCGATGCCATTTGGTACGATTACTAGCTATTTTTATTCTTTGGCGCGGGGATTTGTGAATGCGGGCTATTATGTGGTTATTGTTATAGATAATAGTCCTATGGTTCTTCCAGAAGATGAGCAGGATTTGATTTTTAGAAAATGGCCGAGCCATAGACCTACATCTTGGAAGGATTTTTCATTTTTTATGAAAATGCTTGAAGAATTTAAACCTAAGATGTGCTTGTCTAATTTTGGATCCACAAACATTGTTTCTATAGCAAGTTTTGTCAAGAGAGTACCATTCCGTTGGAATTATGTACATACCATAGGTAGTCAGATTAAAATTGATAGTGAAGATACACGATCTGTGAAGAGTGCATTTTTGCTAGCCAGAAAAAGATTTGTCTATGCATTAAATACGCATTTACTTACAAATTCCGAAGGAACAAGAAAGGATGTTATAGAACGTTTTAATGTTAGAGCTAGTAAGGTTTTTGTTCAATCATTTTTGATACCTTCTTCTGATACTTTAATAAAAAGAAAGGAAAATCGATCTATGCAACTAGCAATTGTAGGAAGATTAGCCAAATCTAAAGGACACTCTGCGCTGCTAAAACAGTTCAAGTTTTTATTAGGGAAATATCCAGAAGCAATTCTAAAAATTGTAGGTAAGGGAAATGAGAAAGATAATCTTTATAAAGAAGTGAAGCATTTGAATATACTCAAAAGCGTACATTTTACGGGTAGTATTCCCAATAAAAGTATAAGCCAGATTTATGCAAATAGTCTTGCTCATATCTCGTCTAGTTATGAGGAGGCCTTTGGAATGGTTAACATAGAAGCGTTGAGGGAGGCAACTCCTATCATTTGTACAAAAACTGCGGGTAGCATAGACATCCTCTCGCAGTCTGTAAACGGAGAATACTTTGATCTTGATAGAGAAGGTAGTTTATTAGAGGCATTTGACAGAATTTATACTCATTGGAGTCAATATTCCGAAGGTGCTCTCGATTCTTTTAATCTTAAGTATTCTTTGGATAACATATCAACACACGTTGAATCTTTATTAAATAGAATCCACATTAAGTCGTGAATATTCTCGTAGTATCAGACGCACACCTTATAGAGGAACAAGGCAAGAAAGTTGCCTATGCGCCGTATGTAAAAGAGATGGATATCTGGATGTCAATGGTAGAGAAAACAGTTTTTGTTTGTCCTAATACCTATAAGGGAAACTTGATGGCAAAGCCTTTTAATATTCAAGATTTTAAACAAGTTGGATTAAGGAGATTAGAATTTCATACAGCTCTATCTGCTCTTATTTCTTTTTTTACGATACCTCACCAAGCGCTTATACTCTGGAATGAAATGCGCAAAGCAGATCATATACACATAAGGTGTCCAGGAAATCTTGCTTTATTAGGGTGTTTTGTACAAATCCTATTCCCTAGGAAAAGGAAGACTGCAAAGTACGCCGGAAACTGGGATCCTAATTCAAAACAACCACTTTCATACAGAATGCAAAAATGGTTGCTTTCAAACACCTTGCTGACTAAAAATATACAAGTACTTGTTTATGGTGAGTGGGAAAGTTTGACAAAGAATATCAAACCTTTTTTTACGGCCAGTTATGTAGATTCAGAAAAGGTAGATGTAAGCCCTAAAGAATTTAAACAGCCGTTAAGGGCACTATTTGTTGGAACGATGGGGGCTAATAAAAGACCATTTGAAACAGTCCAGCTAATTCATTCTCTACGTAGAATGGGAGTGGATATCACTTTAGAAATGTATGGTGATGGACCAGAGAAGAAAAGGATAGAAACATATTGTAAGCAATATGAAATTGAGGATCACATAAGATTACTCGGTAACCAACCCTCTCAAGTCGTAAAAGAAGCTTATAAGAATGCTCATATTATAATTCTCCTTTCTAAAAGTGAAGGATGGCCTAAAGTTATCGCTGAAGCAATGTTTTGGGGAATAGTTCCTATCACATCTAAGGTATCTTGCGTACCGTGGATGTTAGATAATGGTAAACGAGGTATTTTAATTGATGATGTATTTTCAATCAAAAAAAATGACATCAAAAAATCACTTGAAAGCCCTACGATGCTAAAGAGAATGAGTAAGGCCGCCGTAGAGTGGTCAAGACAGTATACAATGGATACCTTTGCTTCAGAAATAGAAAAATTACTGGTATGAAGGTGCTCCAACTTATCGACACATTAGAAGCAGGTGGGGCAGAGCGTATGGCGGTAAATATTGCAAATGCTATTGCAGAGAGAAATATAGACTCATACCTCTGTGCAACCAGACGAAGTGGTCCTCTTGAGAGTGAGCTTCATCCCGACGTAACATCATTAATACTTCATAAAAAAGGAACAATAGATCTTAAGGCAATACATCTTTTTTGTAAGTGGGTCAAAGCAGAGAAAATTGATATTATTCACGCACATTCGACATCTATTTTTCTAGCGGTCATTGCTAGAATAAATAACCGGAAACTAAAAATAGTTTGGCACGATCACTATGGATTAAGTGATGAATTAGATGAAAGACCTAGAAAGGCACTCAAGCTACTCTCCAAAAAAATTAATTCGGTCATTGTAGTAAATCAACAGTTAAAAAACTGGTCTATTCAGGTATTAAAAAATAAGAATACTCACTTTTTGAATAACTTTGCTGTACTAAGAGTTGATACCTTACCTCAAACCAATCTCAAAGGTAATCCAGATAAAAGGGTTTTATGTCTCGCAAATTTAAGACATCAAAAAAACCATATAGCGCTCATAAAAGCCTTTAAAAAAAGCACGGTAAATCATCCAGATTGGACATTACATTTGGTTGGGAAATCATTTAATGATGAGTATGCATCAAAAATACAAAAGACTATTAAAGAATTAGATGCAACAGAAGAAATATATATTTATGGCACTTGTACAGATATTAGACATATTCTGGAACAATCTTCTATCGGCATTTTAGCATCTATTTCTGAGGGTCTGCCTGTATCCTTGTTAGAATATGGGACTATGGGGCTGCCCGTTATAGTGACAGACGTGGGCCAGTGCTCAGAGGTTGTAGGTAACGATGGTGTGGTTATATATAATGTAGAAAATGAACTCCCTTCTGCACTTATAAGACTATATGAAAATAATGGCGAAGAACGTGAGAAGATGGGTTCACGCTTTCGCGAACGCATTATTAAAAATTATAGTAGACAAGCTTTTGTAAAAAAGTTGCTACCTATTTATAGATCCATAATTTCTTAGAATAATGAATATATCAAAACAGCAGACATATCTGATATTTATGATAATTCATATTATAATAGGTGTTCTGATATTTTCAATTAGATCTATTGCGTTATTCTATTTTATTGGAAGCATAGGTTTCTTTCTAATTCAAATACTCAGAACAGGAAATAAGAGGAATGAAGCACTAATGGCGGCCGCCTATATGACAGGTGCAGAGGTGTTTTTTAGAATGACAAATGCAGTTGCTATTTATGAAGCTGGAAAATATTCAGTAATAGCCTTTATGTTTATAGGGTTATTTTTAAGCGGGACGAGTCGCAAATCTGGTGTTTATTGGATTTACATCTTTTTACTTTTACCTGGAATTCTCATCGCTTCCATTAACCTCAATTTAGGCACTGATGTAAAGAAAGCAGTTTTTTTTAATTTAAGTGGCCCCGTATGCCTTGGTCTCTCGGCCCTTTACTGTATTGATAGAAAAATTACATACAGCCAAATTTCGGATATAACAAGATGGATATTACTTCCTATTATAACCGTAGCAGTTTATATCACTCTTGGAACTCCAGATTTACGAGAATCTTTGCAAAGTACTGGCGCAAACTATGCCGCCTCAGGTGGGTTTGGGCCCAATCAAGTATCTACGGTTTTGGGTTTAGGAATGTTTACCGCACTTGTGCAATTGGTTGTTCATAGCAGAAATAAAGTTCTTTTTTTTATTCATTTAGCCATAGTTGGCTTTCTCTTATATAAGGGTATAATTACTTTCTCTAGAGGTGGTGTATTAACAGGTTTATTGATAAGCACAGCCTTTTTACTAATTTATTTTCTAGGTTCTAAAGTTTTCGTACGTAAGCGAATGTTAGTTTATTTAGTTCCTTTAGGAGTAGTTCTAGCTGCCGCAGCAGCATATAGTTCTTTCCAGACTAATGGTCTCATAAACAAACGATACTCAAATCAAGATGCCGCTGGACGGTTGAAAAGTGATATTACTACGGGAAGAGCAGAGTTACTAGAAGCAGAGTTGTCTGCATTTTATGACCACCCACTATTAGGTGTCGGCGTAGGTAAAATAAAAGAGTTGAGGGCAGAAGAAACGGGAATGGCTGTGGCTTCTCACAACGAGATTAGCAGACTTCTTTCAGAACACGGTATTTTAGGTTTGATAATATTATGCATATTAATTATTTATCCACTGGTATACAGATCTCAAAACAGGAGAAATTACCTCTTTTTTTCTGCATTACCCCCTCATTTTTAGAATAAAGAACAAACGCAACTATCTATTTTATTCATTTTTAGGATTTTGGTTTTTAACCATAAATCACTCCTCAATGCGTATTGCTGCGCCAGCATTTATTTATGCCTTAGCTTTGCTTAATGTCGTCAAAGAAAAAAATAAAACTCCTATACGTAGGCAACGCCTTAGCGAAGCACGGTAAAACCCCTACTACCGCAGATACGCTCCCAGAGAAGCTCAAGGCTTTGGGCTTTGAGGTCATCGTGACTTCTTCCCTGAAGAACAAGATACTAAGGCTTCTAGCGATGACTTTTAAGACACTTTTTACTTCTAACATAGATGCGATTCTAATAGATGCCTACAGCACTCAAAATTTTATATACTTGAGGATTGTTTCAAAAATAGCAGCTTTGAGAGCTATCGATTATTACCCTATGTTGCACGGAGGTAATTTGCCAGCCCGCCTTAAAAGCCATCCTAAGATAGGCAAGCGAATCTTTACTAATTCAAAAAAGAATATTTCTCCATCCCTTTATTTACAAGATTTTTTTTTAAAAGAAGGATTTGATAATACAGTCTATATACCTAACAGCATTGATATGTTAGACTATAAATTTGTCGAGAGAAAAAGCATTGAACCTAACATTTTATGGGTTCGGGCTTTCGCCAAAATTTACAATCCTTTACTCGCTCTAACTACATTAAAATCGCTGCTTGTAACCTATCCTAAGGCAACACTCACAATGGTAGGACCTAAAAGAGATGAGAGCTATGAGGAGTGTATCGCTTTTGCCAAAGCAGAACAATTACCGGTAACTTTTACGGGGAAGTTGTCAAAACAGGAATGGATCAACATCGCTCAACGTCACGACCTCTTTTTAAATACAACTGATTTTGACAATATGCCTGTAAGCCTTATTGAGGCTATGGCATTAGGAATTCCTATCATCTCCACTAATGTAGGTGGTATTCCTTATCTCATCGAACATGAGCAAGAAGGATTATTAGTAAATTCGAATGCTAGTAGTGAGATGTTGAATGGTATTAAAAGCTTAATAGAAAATCCAGGGCTGGTGTCCGTATTGAGCCAACAGGGAAGAAAAAAGGCAGAGACCTTTAACTGGGAAATAGTAAAAAGCAAATGGAAAAAGACCTTGTCTTAAAATTGTATCTTTAGCCGTTATTAAATATCTAATATGTTATCAATTATCTCAGGAAGATAAAAGTAATACTTCTCAGTACCCCCCCCCTAATGGCAATATTACCGAATATTCATTTTGATATTTCTGAGCGCAAAGTTCTGTTGCGTATCGTGGATATTATTTTTGTACTTGGATTTCTTGAGATCTTAGGGGTTTTCTTCAATTTTGATTATTTTAAAATCAAAAAGGACCACTGGGAGTGGACAATCGTTTTAACCATCTATCTTTCTATTTTTGGGACCGTATTTGAGTTGTATAACCTTCAGCAAGCATCTAAATTTCAGACCGTTTTAAAGAATACGATATTAGCTGTTTCAGTGACCGTCCTGCTTTATTTACTTACGCCCTTTTATACTCCTGTCCTTCCAGAAAATAGGTTACAGATAATATACTTTTTCCTTGCAACAACTTCTGGCATTCTCCTCTGGAGATGGCTGTATATCTCATTAATATCATCGCCTAGATTTAACAAGCGTATCCTTGTGGTAGGGGATTCATTTGATATCAAGCAAATTATAATCAATTTAGAAGGGGCAGACCCAAACTATAAAATAGTAGGCTACATAAACACAGATAAAACTTTTGTTGACATCAGTCTTACGGAAGGGGTAAAAAAGCATCCCACAGAAAACCTAACAAAGACGGTTGCCGAAAATGGTATTTCAGAAATTATTGTAGCCAGTGACTATAGTACTGGCGTTTCAGCTCCACTATATAATCAATTAATCAATTTATTGGAATCTGGATTCCCAATACGGGAATATATGCAGGTCTATGAGGACATTACCCAGCGAGTACCTGTACAATATGTAGATAAGGACTTTTATCGCTATTTCCCTTTTAGTCGTAGTAATCAGAACAAGTTTTATAAACTGGCGCACCGTCTTTTTGACCTCACAATGGCTTTATTAGGAATCATTTTTTTCATAAGTATAGCACCTTTAATTTTCATTCTCAATGTAATTGCAAACCGTGGCCCTTTATTTTACACACAGAGCCGAATAGGGCGTAATGGAAGAGCTTTTAATATTATAAAATTGCGAACAATGATTATTGATGCAGAGAAGAACGGTGCGGTATGGGCAGAAAAGAATGATACGCGAATAACAAAATTTGGTAAATTCTTACGAAAAACCCGACTCGATGAGATTCCCCAATTCTTTAATATTTTAATGGGGGAAATGAGCGTGATAGGCCCACGACCAGAAAGGCCGATTTTCGTAAAGGAACTATCAAAGGAAATTCCCTTTTATGAGACACGCCACATTGTAAAGCCCGGACTTACGGGTTGGGCACAGGTAATGGGTAGCTATGGTAGCTCAGAAGAAGACGCGCTGGCAAAGCTTCAATACGACCTCTACTATATTAAGCATCGCAATATCTTTATGGATCTCAGCATTGTTTTAAAGACAATAAGCACGGTAATATTTTACAGAGGGCAGTAATAGGGAATCTAGAATAGAAAGTTTGCACACAAGTTAGATTTTCGCTTTCGCGAAATCTTAAACCACGCAACCACTATTGATTTGATATTTATTTCATTAAACGAAATTGTATCATTTAGGTGGTTGAGTGATTAACAAAAATACCGGCAAGCTCTTTACAAAGAAGTTCTCTATTCTCTACAATAGTAAGTTTTCCAGCTCAGTATCATATTAATGGTTGGCAATAAAAAATATCACTAAGGTGGTTGAGTGATTTATAAAAAACGCGTGGGGCGTTTTTCAAAAAAGTATCGAAACCTCCGTCCTAATTTTCTTCTGAATCCCTGATTTGCTTCAGCTTACTGATCATATACGCATAACGCGCTGCAAAAGCAATGAGCAATGGAAGTATCGTAATGGGATACTGTTGTACACCTATCATCCAGTGAAAGAAGAGCAGCACAATTAAAATAAGCGCTAGCTTAGTGTAAGGATAAATCCAACGCGGCGGATTTTTTTTGGCAATTACAAAAGCCGCTAGAAAGTGAAATGGGAATGCCCATAATAAATTATAATTCCAGGCCGTGGCAGAGTGATCTGTACCTAACCAAAGAAAGAAAATTAATATCCCTGCAATTCCGGTAACTAAAAATAACGAGATGTCTAACCATCCCAACGACTTTTTAACTCTAAAATCCAAGTACGTTTTATAAAGTACAAGTAGGGCAATAACCAAGAACACAAAAAGCGGACTCGTAAAAAACCCTTTTCCGTAGCTGTGGTCAAAATCTGGGTCGTATAGTGTCGTAGTTTCTTTTACAAGTTTTTTGGTCGTTGAGGCTGTTTTTAATTCTGCTTTTGCAAAAGCATCAAATAGCTCATTTGGTAAGAAGAGATATTCTGTAGAAGTTGCTGGTCTATCTATGACCGAGCCCAGTGCCACATCTATACCTAGACTACCCCAAGAGTTAGCAGGAATATATTGGTGTATGAGGTCTCTATGGCTAAGTCCTTCCACTTGGTCACTATAATCCATCAACAAGGCTCCTGATAGCCCTTTTACTACTGCTTCATAAGGACGGGTAGCGCAATTGTCATAAAAGAAATCGTACTTGTAAAACTTATTTTCAGGTCTAGAATTTCTAGCTAGAAAGTCAAAAAGACCCTGTTTTTCCTCAACCGTAAGATTGAGTGCCTGAGACTTTATCCAGCGTCGTTGCTCTTGGTAGTTTTGAAAGAAATATTCAAAGGGATAGGCTTCTAGTTTATAGAGAAGTTTACCTCTCGCAAATTTTAAATAAAAATTAGGCGTATCCCAGTCGTAGACTCCATAGTTGAATACTGCATCGATATCGCGACCTTCATCCTTTACTCGTATAGCTGTATGTCCAAACTGATCAGTAAGATCCTCACCTGGGCCTATAGTTAGTATGCTGATCTCTGCGTCTACAGATAATTGGGTAAATGCATTCTGCGAGAATACATAGGTAGAAAGCAATAAAAATAAGAATGATAGGATATTTTTCATAGAGCGTATAAAGATACTAGAGCCTTAGGAAACAAGCAATACATAGGTACTTCCAAAATAGCTAAGGAGCATTTAAAAAATGGGAGTGTAATGAAACGGTTTTATAATCAGCTTCTAAAATTTTCGCTTTGAGCACTAATCAAAACTTCTAAAGCATAAAAAATCCCTTCTAACATCTGCCAGAAGGGATAAATATGATATTATGTTAACTAAGCTAAAACAGCCTGCACCTTATCTGCCGCTTCTTGGAACTCGATAGCACTCTGTACATCAAGACCACTAGTATCTATAAGTTCTTTTGCAATATCTGCATTAGTACCTTGTAGTCTTACAATAATAGGCACTTCTATAGTTCCCATATTTTTATAAGCATCTACAATACCCTGTGCGACACGGTCACAGCGCACAATACCTCCAAAGATATTTACAAGTATTGCCTTAACGGCTGGATCCTTAAGAATAAGTTTGAATGCTGCTTCTACACGCTCTGCATCTGCAGTACCTCCTACATCTAGAAAGTTTGCTGGCTCGCCACCAGCCTGCTTAATAAGGTCCATAGTAGCCATTGCAAGTCCTGCACCGTTTACCATACATCCTACATTACCGTCTAGATCTACATAGTTAAGACCTTTTTCTCCAGCCTCTACTTCTATAGGATTCTCCTCACGGGTATCACGCATTGCTGCATAATCCTTGTGACGGAAAAGTGCATTGTCATCTAAGGTAACTTTGGCATCTACTGCCATTATTTTGTCATCACTCGTTTTAAGAACAGGGTTGATCTCAAAGAGTGCACTGTCTGACTTTTCGTAAGCTGTGTAAAGTGCGTAGACAAATTTTGTCATCTCCTTAAACGCTTGTCCGCTCAGGCCTAAGTTAAAAGCAATTTTACGTGCTTGGAAACCTTGAAGTCCCACTGCAGGATCTATTTCTTCGTGAAAGATAAGGTGCGGAGTTTCTTCTGCCACCGTTTCTATGTCCATCCCCCCCTCTGTGGAGTACATAATCATATTACGTCCTGTTCCTCTGTTAAGCAATACAGACATATAATACTCTTCTGTCTCGCTATCTCCAGGATAATAAACATCTTCACAAATAAGTACTTGGTGTACTTTTTTACCTTCCGCACTAGTTTGCGGAGTAATGAGGTTCATCCCGATGATTTCGTTAGCAATAGATTTTACTTCATCAAGGTTTTTTGCAAGTTTTACACCACCACCTTTACCGCGTCCACCTGCGTGCACTTGGGCTTTGATGACGTGCCATCCAGTTCCGGTTTCTTCCGTAAGCTTTTTTGCAGCAGCTACCGCTTCGTCTGGTGTAGTGGCTACAATACCGCGCTGGATACGTACGCCAAAACTATTTAATATCTCTTTACCTTGATATTCGTGTAAGTTCATAATCTCTTTTTAAGAATGTATTTCTAACCTCACAAAAGTAACAAATGCACTACGGCATCACAATACTTTTAGAGATTAATTATGTGGGTTATTTATTAGATAATTTCTGCAGAAAGTCCTGCATCCAGCAGCTTTGAACAACGGGGTTTAAGATCATCATAATCACCACTTTTTACCGTACATTTTCCTTTATAATGTACCAGTAGGGAGCATTGTGTAGCCTGCTCCTCGGTATGCTCACAGGCATAGATAAGGGTGTTTATTACGTGGTCAAAAGTATTGTGCTCATCATTATATAAAACGATCTGATGAGAAGGAGCTTCCTCCGTAAGGACGTCTACGTCTTCTTGATATTTTTCCTTAGTACTCATAATTTTGAGTTTTAGCCTACAAATTTACAAAGAAGGTTTTTATTTGGGCATAAATTTATGATTATGAGTTCTTGATTGATTGCCATTAGGTTATTGCTCGTTTGGAGCCGATGGTTTGGGCACTTTAACAAGCTTGGTTTCCCGCTTTTCATTACAACTCCGCACTACGCTACCGCTCCGTTTGCGTGGTTTTCATTGCAATCGGGGCTAGCAGCCTTAAGTTCATTTTCCAAAGCTCATCTCACGATTTGCACATCGCCAGCGTCCATCCAATAGCACCTACATTTCAAATCCTAAATCCTAAATCCTGAATCCTGAATCCTGAATCCTGAATCCTGAATTCAAAATTCAGAATTCTGAATTGCAAAACCTGAGTAAGGTATACGCCAATATCACACATCGTAAAGATTATACTCTCTTTTCAAACTTACAGGCTACCCAGTTATTTCTTTCATAATTGCCTACAAAGTAAAGTCCTTGAGCGTTACATTTTTCGGTAATGACAGCGATATCCTCTGTATAAAAACCACTTAGAAGTAACGTGCCATTAGGTGTAAGACATGTTGCATAGGTTGGGATATCCTCTAACAGGATGTTCCTATTGATGTTTGCGATTATAACATCGTAAGATGTATCAGCTAGGAGGGAAGCGTCTCCTTCGTACACGGTAATGTTGTTAGCATTATTGCGCTCAGCATTCTCAAGGGAATTTAAATAACACCAGTTATCAATGTCAATAGCATCTATGGGATCTGCGCCCCGCATTCCAGCGAGTATGGCAAGAACTCCAGTACCACAGCCCATATCAAGGGTTTTCTTACCTTTCACCTCTAGTTTGAGTAGATGTTTTATCATCATATGGGTAGTCTCGTGATGCCCCGTGCCAAAGGACATTTTTGGCTCAATTACAATATCAAACTCAACATCTGTTTTCTCGTGAAAGGGAGCCCTAACGGCACACTTGCCATCTACCTCAATCGGGTCAAAATGTTTTTCCCATTCTTCGTTCCAGTTTACCTGTTCTATTTCTTCGGCGGTATAGGTGATTTTAAAATCTGGGTTGTTGAGGATTTGTATATCACTTAAAATATCTCCAAAGTCCTCAAATTTTGGCGAAAGCCTAAGCACATCATCCTTCTGGATATAGGCAATCACACCGTCCTCCGTCTCCGTAAAGCTTTCAAAGCCAGTATAGCCCAGCTCTGCGATAAGGATTTCTGTTGCTGGTTGTAGTGGTGATATGGTAAACGTGTAGCCTAGGTATATGGGAGTCATTCTAATTAGTTTTAGGAGAATACTTTTCTTCAGAATCAATTCTGAGTAGAATCGATCCGTCTTTGTTTGGCAAAAGTACTGTTTTTGGCCCTATTATAATTTCCTGACGTGCGGTAAAATCTACCCGAGCACCCTCCCAAAATTGCTGATTTCTGATTTTAATTTTATTAGGATCCACAAGGTTAAATTCCCATCTGCTGAAATCTTGGTTTTCAACAATGGCGTAGTCTTCTGTAGCATTCATATCGTGCGTAAATTTTACAGCACGCCCTGTATGAAGACTACCAGCGCCGTACTTGTCCCGCAGCCCATTATTTGCTTTTACAAAATCAATAGTTGTTGCTGTTAGTTTTAGAATAGTCTCAATTTCATCTACAGATAATCGTTCGTTAAGCGAAAGCATTAATCCAATAGTACCTGAAACTAGCGGAGCGGCTGGAGATGTTGCGGCCCAAGGGTTATAAGTGACTTCGCCCGTGTTTGAAAATTCGTAATATTTAAAAATATCTGTTCCTGGAGCAACAATGTCAACACTCTCATCTAGATTGTTTGTGGAACTCAAATAAGGTACAAATTCATCCTCTGGATCGTTATTTTTAAATCCGCCGTTCTGGGCTAGGTGATATTTTAAATTAGAATAATAGTATTTTCCATTGTTCGCTTCAATATCAAGAGATTGCAGAGGGTCTTCATACCTATGTTGTATACTTCCTACGGAAATCACGTGATTGTAGGCACCCGGATATCTAAGACTTTTTCCCTTCGTTTTACTATAAGCATCATTATGGGAGACAGATACCACGACAGTCCCCAGATCGTACATTTCATTGATGGCCTCTTGTGCCGTCTCACTGTAGATGCGACTTCCCCAACTGCAATTAATAACCTTAACCCCAGCTCGGGCAAGTTCCAGAAGATTGTCAAGGTTCTTTGTATTTCCATAAGTGGTAGTAGCGAGACTACAATCATAGCATACACCGGCAATCCCGTATGCATTATCGCCTTGCGCCGCAGCCGTAGCAGCTGTGCTATAACCGTGACCTTTAGAAAAGCTACTCTTCTTAAATACCGTGAGCTTTCCTTTAAACTCTGGGTCATCAGGGTCTATATAACCATCAGAAATGCCGATGGTAACCCGTCTTGTACCCGTTGTATAATACCAAGCCTCGGGGATTCCAAGGAAGTCATAATAATCTAATACAGCTTGTGCGCCTAGATTTTTTCCCGAAGTACTTGTGGTTCCATAGTCATTGGGTTCGTAAATCCTGAGTGTCTCTTCACTTATAGTTTCAGAAAATTCAAAAACATCTGGAGCTATGGTCAGCAGTTCATTTTGAAAATTAGCGTTTTCAGCAATAGCAAAATAGGTGCGCTTTAGCTTAGCACCTTCAGCATATTTAAAACCCTTTCTAAAGACTTTTACCCAATATTTAGTAAAGAGCGTCTTAAGTCTCTGATCGTTGCCCGTGTAGGTGACTATGGAGTCTTGAGTGTTTACGGGTATTTCTAGAGTCTCAGAAATCGAGCGTATGTAAAATCTATCCTCTTGAGCGTTTGCTTGAAGCGAAAATACTAGCAATAAGACTATAATAGAGGTACATTTCATCTTTGGCTTTTAAGCGATTCTACATCTTGTGAAAGCTTTTTTAAGTCCTGTCGCAGTGCGTTTATTTCTTTGTCTTTTGTAATTAAGTGAATGGTTAGCTCTTCTATTTTCTGTAAAAGAATCGTATTCATTTCTCCTAAATTAATGCCGTTCTGTAGGACTTCTTCTGTATTAGGAACCTCAGGTAAATGTCCTTTTTGTAGGATGTGATTTTCTATTTCGCGTAAGCTCAATAACTTATAATCCTTATCAAATACATCATCTGCCCACTTCTGGAGATCTACTTTTACAGATTTTGCGTGTATCTGTCCGTTTACTTCAAGTTTATCTGTAGGTTTCTTTTTGCCAATTCCCATATTCCCTTCTCGAGTAACATAAATAGTAGTTTCGACAGATTTATTTTCAAATATCGCTAAGGATCCATCCCTATCCAGAGAAACGTTAGAAGTTTTCTGGGCAGAACAGCTCATACAAACGAGGCTTAGCAAAATTAGAGTGATTGTTACTTTCATCATAGTACCTTTTAGGTCTAAGTTATGGAAAATCTTGCCATTTTAACTTTCGTGAAAATCATAAATCCCTTTGAATAAAATAATTGTTCCTCTGTCTTGCGATCATTCAACTTCCCTTATTATCTTTGTCATTATGATGTTACCTCTTTTTATTTCCGGTGCAGAGATTGCCTTCATTATGTTTATAGTGATTATGGTTTTTGGTGCAGATAAAGTTCCAGAAATCGCTCGGGGATTAGGAAAAGGTATGCGCCAACTCAAAGATGCGACTAACGATATCAAATCAGAAATCACTAAAACTGCAGAGCGCAATGATATTGACCTTGACCTAACCAAGGATATCAAAAAGGAGATAGATAAGGCGAAAGAAGATATAAACGATATTACAGGCCCTATAAAACGAAACTTTTAATGTGGGACCAACTGGCAGAGTGGGATAGAGATCTTTTTATCTACCTCAATAGCCTAGGAGTAGATAATTACGATGGGTTCTGGATTTTTGTCACTAAAATTGAGCATTGGATACCGTTATATCTTCTATTTTTTACACTATTTTTTTTCGTTTATAGGAGAAAGCAGGCTTTCATAGGTATAGGACTTACCTTACTTACCTTTATCTCAACCTTAACTGTAACAGATGTCGTTAAAGTTACCGTAGGGAGACTTAGGCCTAACAATGTTATCGAACTTAGTGATATCATAAGAGTGTTGCAGACACCAGAAAACTTCAGCTTCTTTTCAGGGCACGCGGCGGTTTCCTTTGCGGTAACCACATTTGTAGTGCTCGCCCTTCGTGTCCGTTTTAAGTGGGTGTACGCATTTTATATTTGGCCACTCTTATTTATAATGAGCCGTATTTTAGTTGGCGTACATTACCCAGGGGACATTCTTGTAGGCGCCCTTGTAGGAACTTTTATAGGTGTATGCATTTGGAAATTGCTCGGGAAGAAAATCTTATTATAACGATCGCCTTCTCATAAAAATGTAGATGTTACGTATCAATTGAACTCTTTGTAAGATGACCTAGCTGAGGTGCGCATGCATCGCGTACTGTTGTAAAACGGAATTTTTAATAGTAAGACGGGTATTTTTGGAATTTGCTATTTTTTGAACTTATATGTTGATAAATTCATATTTATAATCAAAAAAAATAACAATATTTTAATATATTGGCTTTCCATTAAAACCAATTTATATGAAAACAAAACTAATTTTATCGACATTCATTAGTACTTTGATACTAGCATCCTGTATTTCTGATGATGCTAAAAATTTAGACATCTCAGGTTCAGATGTTATCTCCAATACACAAGAGTCAGATAGATTTCTATCTATTGATGAGATTAATACGCTTATTGATCAATCTTTTTATGAAAAGGGTAGTTTTTCTTGGGATGAAGTCCCGGCCAATGTATTATGGAGCGCTGCGGTACACGGCCAAGAGATGCTCACTGTAGGATATGGTGAGAAGGGAGAGAGTTTTAGAGATGGCAAGGATGCACGACTTGATACTATTTTAAAAGAAGTTATAGCGCTCGTCGCTGTAAATGAAAATAGTTCTAAGAATAATGTAAGCTATCTCACAGATGATGTGCTCAACGTAGTAGATGTTCAGGTAACTTCCCTAGAAACGATTAAGAGCCTTCGTCAAGCCTCAAATATCAGGTATCTAGAACCTAATGGATATTCTTTTTATCAATTAAAACCTGCGGAAGGTCCTGTAGCAGTGAGGTCCAGCCTTGGTTGTAGTTTTGACGGATCTGACATTCAATCTCCAGATTACAGAACAGTTTCTCCCAACGCAAAGGTGTCTTGGACGTTCGATAAACATAACATAACACAAGCCTGGAGTAAGAGCACGGGTGCAGGTATTACAGTGGGTGTGATCGATACAGGGATTTCTGCAAGTCAGCCTAAGTTGGGATCTCAATTTTCTGATGGTTGGTCTATCAATAGCAGAACGGTTCAGAAATATGGAACTTTTATAGATTCACCTTGGTGGTGGTCTAATAATTATGACGGTCCTAATGATCTGTGCGGACACGGTACGAGTATGGCAGCAACAATATCCGCACCCCGTAACGATGATAATGTGCCCGTTGGTGTAGCATATGATTGTAATCTAGTCTCCTACAGGGCAACTGAAGATGTTGTATTAAACGACTATCACGAGCGTAAAGGAGTGTCTGATGCTTTAAAAGCGCTGGCAAATAGGAGTGACGTAAAAATTATATCAATGTCTGTAGGATATCCTTGGGGCATAGGTAATGTGAGTGATGCTGTAAAATATGCTCATAATAAGGGAAAACTGATTTTTGCAGCGGGAGGTACATCATTAGATTTTACGAATTGGTATCCAGTTATATTTCCAGCTAGTATGAGCGAGACTGTTGCCGTCACTGGAATAACTGATGCTTCTGGTTATACCCAATGTGATGTCTGTCACGATGGAAATGAAATTGAATTTACGGTGGTTATGGAACGTGACAATGATCACGCCCGCACAGGAGTGACCTTAGGGTTTTATGATGGTGATAGTAGTTATGTAGGTGGTTCTTCTGTAGCCACTGCTACTACGGCAGGTATTGCGGCCTTGGTTTGGTCTAAAAATCCCACTTGGAACAGGTCACAGGTATTAAATAAGCTTCGTCAAAGTGCAGATTTATACCCCTACAAAGACAGTAATTATGGGTATGGTAATATTGATGCAAATCTGGCAGTACAGTAGACCTATTCTATCAAAGTAAAAAAGAGCCTCGCGATTGCGAGGTTTTTTTGTGCGAGCGTTTTCGCGAAAGCGTACTTATAGTACCCTACTTACCGTAAGTCCATCTCTAATTGGAAGAAGCACGGTCTCAAGGCGTGGGTCCTCGTTGAGCAAAACATTATAGGCTAATAAAACTTTGGTATCAATATCCTTATCCTGTACAGGCTCTACAACCTTGCCACTCCAGAGAACGTTGTCCGATAGGATAATCCCTCCAGCGTTCATTTTCTCTATGATCATATTGAAATAGTTGATATAATTGCGTTTATCTGCATCTATAAAAACGAGATCAAATGTTGTATCAAGTGTAGGAATGATGTCAAGCGCTTGCCCAAGGTGCTGATTAATTTGGGAACCATAAGGAGAAGCATCAAAATGCTTTCGTTGAAAGTCTACCATTTCCTCTTTGATGTCTATGGTATGGAGCACACCTTTTTTTTGCAATCCTTCACACAGACACAATGCACTATATCCAGCAAACGTTCCAATTTCCAAGATCGTTTTTGGATTTACTAATTTAGAGATCATACTCAGCACTCGGCCTTGATAAGGTCCAGAAAGCATACGAGGTTGTAATATTTTTTGATAGGTTTCTTTAGTCAGTGCCTTCAAATGCTCAGGCTCTTGAGCCGAGTGAGCCACTATATAATCATCAAGTTTCTCTGGTAGAAAGTGCATTTTAAACCTTTTTGTAATTTTTGTGCAGGCGGAAATCTCGTAGTAATTTTATGAATTTCTCTATTCTCTAAATCCTACTTCCCCATTATCCTTTTCCTGAACGCCTCTTTTCGCTTCTCATCATTTCCATATAACCATTGTACGACATTGTCATCCCAAATCTGGTCATATTCTGTGGCGTTAATGATCTTACGTTCTAGTGCAAGATCAAGAATTTTACCAGGGTAACTGCTCTGGTCTACACTCTCCATTTCGCCAAGTGGATATGGATCGTCAAGACCCATCACTACCTGCTTTGCACCTTGATTTTCAATAACCATTTGTAGACTATTGGTATCGTGCACGAGCGTATCAAAAAAGATATTGGGATGTCCTACCGATTTTCTAGGATGTGTTTTTCCTTCAAAAAGATCTGGTCGCCCATCAAAACCTTGAATCCTACGTCCTAAATTTATTTGTGCTAGCTGGCCCCCGTGTGCAAAACATACACGCATACCAGGGAATTTATCTGCATAACCGTTAAGGGTCATAAAATGGTAAGCGTCTGCACATTGTGCAAGCATCCAGATAAGGTGAAAGCGCCAACTCGTATTCTCAAGTTTTATAAACTTCTCACCATCGTAGGGGTGTACCTCTACCGCGAGATTGTACTTGCTCGCAAGTTCAAAAATAGGTTCATTTTCTTCATCAAAAATACAACGCCACGTACCTATGGTATCCATATAATGCGTAGGAAGACAAAGAAGGTCCATTCCGAGAACCTCTACACAGCGCTCAATTTCCCAAAGCGCTCCACGTACAAACCCCGGGTGTACCACAAATCCAGTGGTAAACTTATCAGGATGCTCCTTTTGAACACGTGCATTAAAATCATTTTGAAATTTCAAAGCCTGCTTCATTTCCTCTAGGCGAAGACCATTTCCATAAAGCTGGGAAAGGTTAAGAACTACAGCGTGATCGACTTTGTTGCGTTCCATCCACTCCAGCTTTTCGTGTAGAAAAAAACTTGAATCGGTCACGGGCCTGCTCCAGTCTTTTTGAAGCATAAATTTTCGGTCTTTGTCAACCCAAAAAATCCCTTTGTCTTTCATAAACTGAGGAATTTCCTCAGGATACGGAAGAAGGTGTGAGTGTCCGTTAATTCTCAGTTTTTTTGTCATTTCTGCAAAGGCGGAAATCTCATCCACCATATATATATATAGTTAGTTCTTAAAAATACAAATTATAGATGGGCTCAATAAAAAATTAGCTTTTATTACAAAGATTTCGTCCGTCCACCATCCACAGGTACGTTAATACCATTGATAAAGGAGGCTGCTTCACTGGCTAAAAATACAATCGCGTTTGCCACTTCTTCAGGTTTTGCAAAACGTTTTGCAGGTGCTGCATTTGCCATTGCTTGAGAAACTTCGTCTACAGATTTTCCAGTCTTTTTTGCCTTATTTTCAATGATTTCAGAAAGTCGACCCGTTGCGGTCGCTCCAGGTAAGACATTATTTACAGTAATCCCAAACTGCCCTAGCTCATTTGCCATCGTTTTACTCCAATTAGCCACCGCACCACGTATGGTGTTGCTAACGCCTAAGCCATCCAGTGGCTGTTTTACAGAAGTAGAAATCACATTGATGATACGTCCATAGCCTTCATCTTTCATTCCTGGGATCACAGTTTGGGTCAATACGTGATTGGTTTGTAGGTGTTGTGTAAACGCTTTCGCGAAAGCTTCTATCTCTGCATCCACAATAGGACCCCCTGGAGGACCTCCCGTATTATTAATCAAAATGTGATACACATTCCCAGTCGCCGAAACCGCCTCTGCCACTGCTTGCGGATTTGTAAAGTCTGCCACGACGTAGCTGTGTTTTTGGGTGCCGTTGTTCGGTAACTCGGCGAGTACGGCTTTAAGTTTTTCTTCCGTTCGTGCAGCGAGGGTCACATTTGCCCCTTCTTCAGCAAGTCCCATAGCTGTGGCAAGTCCTATCCCTGCAGTGGACCCGCAAACCAGGGCATTTTTATTCGTTAAGTTTAGTTTCATACACTAATTGCGAGCGCAGCGAAGCAATCTCTCCGAGTGAGCTCTAATTTTAATTATTACTTCTCTGTTAATTCGAGTCTACAAGGTCGCCTACACTTAGACTACGCCCAGTGAACTAGGCAAAACCTCGCAGGTTACAATTGTCCTCTTTTCTAAAATCTTACCAGCGCAGCGTCCTACAAAGAAACCGCCAGGTTTCAGTCCTACCCAGTACCTACTAAAGACTACTAACTATACTCAATACATACATTCTTTGCTTCCGTAAAAAATCGAAGGGCTTCAAAGCCACCTTCACGTCCAACACCACTAGCTTTTACCCCACCAAAAGGCGTACGCAAGTCCCGATTCATCCACGTATTAACCCAAACTATTCCAGCTTCTATGGAATTGCTCAATCGCATTGTTCTGTTTAAATCGCTCGTCCAAATAGTTGCCGAGAGGCCATATTTCGTTCCGTTAGCCAGTACTAATGCTTCTTCTTCGGTATCAAATGGCATTAGGGTCACCACTGGGCCAAAAATTTCTTCTTGGTTTAATTTGCAGTCATTGCTAGTTACTTCAATCACCGTTGGTTCGAGATAATATCCGCCTTCATATCCTTCTACTAAAACGCGCTTTCCACCACTTACAATACTTCCTCCATAAGCTTCTGCATTATGGATATATGCTTCTACCTTTTCCAGATGTGCTTTAGAAACCAATGCTCCTAACTTAGTGCTGTTAGATGACGGATGACCAACGGTGAGTGTTTTTACTTTTGAAATGAAATCAGTTTTGAACTGGTCGTATAGAGAACGCTCCACAAAAATCCGACTTCCACAGAGGCAGATTTGTCCTTGGTTTGCAAACGAACTTCGCAAGGTTGTCGCGAGCATTTTTTCATAAGTACAATCGGCAAAAATGAGGTTGGGATTTTTACCTCCTAGCTCTAGGGAGAGTTTTTTAAACATTGGAGCACAGGTGCGAGCGATATGTTCGCCTGTTTTGGTTCCACCAGTGAAGCTAATGGCTTTGATTTCTGGATGTTCAAGAATTGCCTGTCCTGCTGTAGTTCCAAGACCGTGAACGATATTGAGAACTCCAGCCGGCAACCCTGCTTTGGTGCAAATTTCTCCTAAAAGATGGGCGGTCATTGGAGTGACTTCGCTAGGTTTGGCAATCACACAATTTCCTGCTGCGATGGCAGGTGCAATTTTCCAAGTAAACAAATAGAGTGGTAGATTCCAAGGCGAGATGCAACCTACCACCCCTAATGGTTTCCTCAGTGTAAAATTCATTGCATCGAGCCCTGTACTTTCGTGACTCTCTGCAGAAAATTGTGTGATAGCGTGTGCAAAGAATCTAAAGTTACTGGCTGCTCGTGGGATATCTACGGACTTGGCAAGCGATATCGTTTTTCCATTGTCCCGACTTTCAGCTTCAGCGAGTTCATCGAGTCTTGATTCTATACCGTTTGCAATGTTCATTAAAATCCGGCTACGTTCGTCAAGCGTCGTGGTAGACCATTCTTGAAATGCCGCTTTCGCGAAAACGGTTGCCTCCTCAATATCTTGCACATTGCTGTTTGGAATCTTACCGTAAACGGTACCAGAAGCTGGCTCGTAATTATCTAACCAATCGGTTGATTTTGGGTCTTGGTAGGTGCCGTTGATGTAGTTTTTAATAATCATTTGTCATTTCCGCTAGTTCGATTCGGTAGTTTCGATACAATTTCAAATCGCTTTTAGTGATTTGAAATCACTCAACCACCTTAAATAGTTCTATTGTTTTTTGAAGGTTTTTATATGATTAAAACCACTCAGCCACCTCAGATTATTCGTTTCATTACAATGATAAAATATAGGTGGTTAGGGATTTTAAAATAGTATCGAAACCTCCAATTTCTACTTCCCCAAAGGCTTAAACGCCATCACCTTAATCTCCACTACCAGATGTGGATGCGGCAATTGATGCACCGCAACGGTCGTTCTTGCCGGTCCAGTTTCCTTATTAAAAAACTCACCATAAGCCTCGTTATAACCACCAAAGTCATTCATAGTTACCAAAAAAGAAGTCACATCAACCACATCAGCAAGCGTTGCATCTGCTGTGGCGAGGGTTTTCTTTATATTTTCTAGTACGGCACGGGTTTGCTCTTTAATGTCCAGATGCACTGTACCCATTTCATCTCTTATGTGCACGCCAGCAAAGGTATTATCTGCCTTTCGGCTGCTGGTTCCTGATACAAATAAAAAGTCTCCTGCTCGTTTGATATGAGGGTAGGCCCCTCGCGGACTCACCTTTTTCTCGTTGAATGGATCACCTTGTAGTCTTAAATCTAACTCTTTATCACTCATAATATGGTACGGTCGAGCGCAGTCGAGACCTCATTTAAATGGTTATTGCTTGTGGACCTCTCGACTGCGCTCGAGGGGACACGACTTATAAATTTTCCAGAACCGCATCATCGTGCAAAATTTCTTCAGTAGCGGTTTTTACTTTTTCTAATTTCGCTTTAAGCGAAAGAGAATCAGGCAGCAATCCATCGTCCAGCAGATTTAAAATCGCTTTATTCTGCGCCCTACCGCGTATCATTGCCTCGCGATAGCCGATGTCTTCGTTAAAAGTTACTAAACTATATTTTGAGTAGTAGTCTTCTGGAAATTCCTTTTCAAAAGCGGTTTCTAGCTTACGCTTTTGCTGAAACATAGGATGCGCCGTGTGCTCCTTCATCTCGTGGAAGTTATCTACCGCAAGATCTGCAATGGCATCAGTGTCAGGTTTACGTTTGTTTTCAAACTCTTTAAACACTTTTTCCCATCCTTGATCCCCAAAAGTATCTAAGGTCTCATCAAATACAACCACATCTTCAAAACTAGCATTCATCCCCTGCCCGTAAAACGGGACAATGGCGTGGCAGGCATCACCTAAAAGGCAAACTTTTCCAAAGGCATTCCAAGGATGGCATTTTATGGTTCCTAGCGGGCCCACAGGATTATCCTGATATTCTTGTACCAATTCTGGCATCATAGGTACCGCATCTGGAAACTGACGGGTAAAATACTCAACGATGGCTTCTGGAGAATTGAGAGAGGCAAAACTATCTGGTGCATCTTCATAATCGATAAAAAGCGTGACCGTAAAGCTACCATCTATATTTGGGAGCGCAATAATCATATCGCGACCGCGCGGCCAGATGTGTAAGGCATTCTTTTCTGTGCGATACCCACTATTTTCGGCAGGAGGGAAGGTGAGTTCTTTATAGCCGTGCCCAAGATAATCTTGAGAAAAACTGAATAAGAAATCCCGACTCATATACATACTTTTGCGCACGGCAGAGCCTGCGCCGTCTGTACCTAAAATGATATCTCCAGTGATGGTTTGCTCTTCCTTGGTATTATAATCAACAAAGGTTGCTGAGGCATTTTTAAGATCAACATTCGTACAGTTTTGATTGAACAGCACTTGCAGAGTATCGTACTCATCTGCCGCATTGAGAAGCATACTATTGAGGTCTGTACGCGAGATGGAATTTATATATTCGTCTTTGCGACCCGAATAGGGGCTGAACATTGTATTTCCTTCCTTGTCGTGTAGCATTCGTCCATTCATAGGGATACAAAGATCCTTTACTCGGTCTTCAAGTCCCACGAGCTTAATTCCTTTGAGACCGCGATCTGACAGTGCAAGATTGATGGATCTTCCTGCATCTTGATGTACTGCTCGCAAATCTGGTCTGCGTTCTACGAGTGTTACTTTATATCCGCGTTGCGCCATACGCAATGCGAGAAGGGAACCACAAAGGCCGGCTCCTATGATTAATATGTGTTCTGTGTTTTTCATTCGTCATCTCCGCGAAGGCGGAGATCTCATCCCCCTTTCGTGTTTTATCGTATTTTCTCTTAACTCCTTGTGAGCAGATCACGCAAATCTTTCACCGTTATTTTTCAAGCTGCGCCCACGTTCTTTTTCCATCTCTCTTGCCACCGCTTTATCTTGAGTGCTCCCATTTTCGCGTAAGCGGTCTACTATGGCGGCGTGATTTTTGTCTTCCCTATTTTGCGACATTTTCTTTGCAGCCTCTATGCGGGTGATTTCAATTTCAAAACCTACCACTCCGTTTATTTGGCGTAGGGTTTTTTCAGAAAGTGCGTCCATATCAATAGGTTCCTTTTGACCTGATTCATAGTTGTCCATTAATAACTTTATGGACTTGTAAACGCCTTCTTTATCGAGAATTTTTAGCTTTCCGCGAACTTGTACGGCAATATAATTCCAAGTAGAAACTTCTTCAAAGTCGTACCAACTCGCCGAAATGTAGCTGTGAGGGCCGTTAAAGATACAAAGTGCTTCGCAGTCATCATTAAAATGACCCACTTGTTCGTTACCTTTAGAAATATGTCCGTGTAAAATTTCTGTGCCATCTTCTCGAGTTGCTAGCTCTAGGGGGATGTGGGTAGCACAAGATTTTCCATCTTTATGTGTCACTAAAATCCCAAACGCGTTTGCTTTTAGGAAATCTCTGATTTCTTCTGGGTCTTCGTTTTTATATATTTCTGGGATGTACAACTTGAATTATGAGTTATGAGTTATGAGTTATGAGTAATCGGTTAATCGAGTTTCGTGTTTTATTAGTTCAAAATATCCTTTAATCGTTGCACCATCTCAAACACATCCTCATAGCTGTTGTACAGCGGTGCTGGGGCAACGCGTATCACATCTGGCTCGCGCCAGTCTGAAATGACGCCAGATTTTGTGAGTTTGTCGTGCAATGACCTATCTGCATTTTTTACTTGGATACTCAGCTGGCAGCCACGTTGTGTTGGGTCGATAGGCGTGATGATTTTTATATCGTCGTTTTTTAAATCGTTGATTAGGAATTCAAGGTAGCCCGTGAGCTTTTCAGACTTCTCACGTATATTTTTCATTCCCGCTTCCGCGAAAATGTCTAAACTTGCCCGGACGGCTGCCATACTCAATATGGGCGGATTTGATAATTGCCACCCTTCGGCCGTTGGAATTGGGTCAAAGGCTTTGCGCATATTAAAACGGGTGTCTTTATTCTGTCCCCACCAGCCTGTAAATCGCTGAATATTCTTATCCGTGTGATGACGTTCGTGGACAAAGCAACCGCCCAAACTTCCTGGACCGCTGTTCAGATATTTATAGGTACACCAAACGGCAAAGTCTGGTCCATTGTTGTGCAGATCAGGCATTATGTTTCCTACACCGTGAGCGAGGTCAAAACCAACCTTGCTACCATTTTTATGTCCAAGTTCTGTAATCTTTTTGACAGGGTAACATTGTCCCGAATAATAGTTTGTGTTACCAATTAACAGTAGGGCTACACTATCACCGTGTTCTTTTACTAATGCCTCAAGATCTTCATAACGACAAAGTTCTTCTCCCTTTCTGGGTTGCCAGAGTAGTAAGCTTTTGGCTGGATCAAATCCTCTTTGTCTTATTTGGCTTTCTACAGCATATTTATCTGATGGAAAGGCATCGCTCTCTATGATGATTTTATGACGCTCGGGTGTTGGGTTATAAAACGAAACCATCATTAAGTGCAGATTTGTCGTAAGCGTATTCATAATGACCACCTCGCTGGGTTTTGCTCCCACAATCTCTGCCATAGGTCCTGCGAGGAGTTCGTGGTAAGGCATCCAGGGGTTTTCTAGTTTGAAATGACCCTCTACGCCGAGGTCTGCCCAATCATTGAGTTCTTGCTCGATATAACTAGCTACTGCTTTAGGCTGGCAGCCCAGACTGTTTCCGCAGAGGTAGACGAGTTCGTTGTCTTCCTTGTCTATGGGAATATAGAAGCGTTCTCTATAATGGGCGAGTGGGTCTTTTTGGTCACATATTTTCGCGAAAGCGAGGTTATTCTTATACTCCATTATTGAGATAGCTTTTCATCATTATGCCATAAAAATAAGAATTAATCGAGGAGCAAAGCAGTAAAAGGATACCGATAATCTACAGTTTTGATATGAAATCTTATGTAATTACATTTGATACATAACCTCAGAATGGTCACAATAGCTTCCTAAAAGCAGACCGCCAAACTGTTAGCTGATGACTATTTACTCAATTACTCAATCTCTGAAATGAAAATCACAAATAAGCGTAAATAAAAAGGACTGCCTATGTTGTTTATAGACAGCCTCTTTGTTTTTTCAATCAAACGTTTGCGTCGATAGGAGGAATATATTGTTTGAAATAACATACTTCTAACTACATTTAATCCTATGAATTCATTAGTTCTCATCCTTTCGCGAAAGCGGTATTTTGCTCCTGCTTGGGTTTTTGCCTCCCTCAATATAATGATCGGAACTTGGGTTTTGTACATTCCCAGGGTAAAAGAGAAACTAGCACTTGATGATGGGGAGATTGGGATTGCACTTTTCTGTCTGGGACTGGGAACACTTACCTCACTTACCTTTGCCTCTCGTATTATTAAGAAATTAGGAGTAGGACGATCAACGATTACAGGAATTATCATATTTGCCCTATTATACTTGTTTCCCCTTGTGGCGCCGTCTTATTTATTATTGTGCGCTGCCTTGTTTCTCGTTGGGATTTCATCTTGTTTTACAGACATCGCGATGAATGCCCTCGTTTCTGACCTTGAAACCGAAGATGAGGTGCACATTATGAGTTCGTCACACGGGTTCTTTTCTATAGGCGGTGCGATTGCAGCAACAGTGGGCTATGTTATCATAGATTTTATTGAGGTGCCTGTATATCATATTGCGGGCGCAGCGATTTTTGTAATTGTTACAAATCTTCTGCTCGCCAATAATTATGTACATATCACAACACCCGTAGACGAGAGTCACGGTACGATCAATTTAGGATTGCTAAAACCACTTTTTGGACTCACACTCATAGGCTTGATTATTATGGGAAGCGAGGGTGCGATAGAACAGTGGAGCAAGTTGTATCTGGAAGATGTAGTGGCCGTTTCTACTGAAAAAGTTGCGGGAATGGGTTTTCTAATGTTTTCGCTTTTTATGGCAATAGGACGATTTTTTGGGGATGGGGTGAGTAAGCGTTTTGGTGCCATTAAGGTTATTATCGTGGGTTGTTCTCTTGCGCTCCTGGGATATATGGGGGTCTTAATAGGTACTACTATGTTATCAATTGCTGGTTTTGCGGTAATAGGTTTAGGATTTTCTGTGGTGATTCCTGAACTATTGCGTCTGGCCGGAAAAGCAAAGGGCGTCTCTAGTGCAGACAGCATTTCCTTTGTAGCTGGGGCTGGATTTGTGGGCTTTTTAGCGAGTCCGGCGCTGGTCGGCTTCTTAGCAGATATGTCTAGCTTAAAGCTGAGTTTTATGGCGCTAGCTTTTGGTACGTTGCTTGCGCTAGTTGCTGGGGTTGTGCTTTCAAGGAAGCGGTAGTTTTGATACTATTTTATACTTCGCTATTGCTCCGCCTACAGTCACTCAGCCACCTTGAATACTTAAATTTGATAGGGTTGTTTTGACACGTTTTCTCAGTGGTTTAAAGGAGAAAGAGAACACCTTCAATCACATAAGCGTGTATGCGGAAATTATGAATTAAGAATTCTGAATTCAGCATTGCAAGCCCTATCTTTGCAGGCTATGACAAAACAGGCTTCAGAGGCGATACAGGCGCAGGTAGATCTTGGAGAAATGCTTCCGCTTATGGAAGAATTTTATACGATTCAAGGAGAAGGATTTCACAAGGGAACAGCTGCCTATTTTATACGTGTAGGGGGTTGCGATGTGGGTTGCCATTGGTGTGATGTAAAGGAAAGTTGGGATGCGGCAATACACCCACCCACCTCTGCCGATACCATTGCTCAAAATGCTGCCAACTATTCTGACACCATTGTAGTTACTGGCGGTGAGCCATTAATGTGGGATATGTACCCGCTTACGCGAAAGTTAAAAGCGCTTGGATTAACGACACATATTGAAACGTCTGGAGCCTATGAGCTTTCAGGAGATTGGGATTGGATCTGTCTTTCTCCCAAAAAAAGAATGTTGCCCACTCCAAAAGTGCTTGAAAAAGCAAACGAGCTTAAAGTTATAATATTTAACAAATCTGACTTTGACTTTGCAGAGAAGCACGCTGAGAAAGTGAATAAGGACTGTATCCTTTACCTTCAACCAGAGTGGTCTGTACGAGAAAAAATGGTGCCACTTATCGTAGATTATGTGATGGCTAATCCAAAATGGAAGGTGTCATTGCAAACGCACAAGTATTTAAACATTCCATAGTCGCTCAAAGCCTATGCCTAAAGCCTATTGAGAGACGAGTGGTTCTGGATCTTTATCAATGAGATAGGTTACATTCAGTACTCTTTAGCGTACCCTGAAATAGTGATTATCTATTTCTATCTTGATTTGACCTCTTAAAAGTAGATCTTCAAGTAATGTATGTACCTTCCGAAATAGTTAGTTTTTTCCGGACTACTTCGTTTTCGTAACTTTTTCCTCAATTCGGTTTTAATGTATCTTGCTAAAACGTTATTTTTGTTATGCGTCTAAATTTGGGCGGTATTTACAAGCGATTAGATGAAAAAAGTCACAAAAGAAACATATCTCAACTGGTACGAAGAAATGTTATTCTGGCGCAAGTTTGAAGATAAACTCGCACAGGTTTACATACAACAGAAAGTACGCGGATTCTTGCACCTATATAATGGTCAAGAGGCGATACTTGCTGGCTCTTTACACGTAATGGACCTCTCGAAAGATAAAATGATCACGGCATACCGCAATCACGTGCAGCCTATAGGGATGGGTGTTGATCCCAAACGAGTGATGGCAGAGCTTTACGGTAAAGCGACAGGTACTTCTAAAGGACTTGGAGGTTCTATGCACATCTTCTCTAAAGAAAAAGGATTTTACGGAGGTCACGGTATCGTAGGAGGGCAGATTCCTCTTGGTGCAGGGATGGCTTTTGGAGATAAATATCATAAAACGGGAGCAGTAACTCTTTGCTTTTTTGGAGACGGTGCTGCCCGTCAGGGTTCCCTTCACGAGACTTTTAATATGGCAATGCTCTGGAAGTTACCAGTAGTATTTTGTGTCGAAAATAACGGGTATGCAATGGGAACGTCTGTAAAGCGTACGGCAAACCACGAAGATATCTGGAAGTTAGGCTTAGGTTATGAGATGCCTTGTGGTCCTGTAGATGCTATGAATCCTGTTGCTGTAGCCGAGGCTATGGATGAGGCGATAGCGCGTGCTAGGCGAGGTGATGGCCCTACATTTTTAGAACTTAAAACATACAGATATAGAGGTCACTCAATGTCTGATGCACAACATTATAGAACAAAAGATGAGGTTGCAGAATATCAAAAAATTGACCCTATTACTCAGGTAAAGGAGATTTTACTTAAAGAAAACTATGCAACAGAAGAAGAAATTAAGGTGATGGATAAGCGTGTGAAATCACGCGTTGCAGAGTGTGAGAAGTTTGCAGATGAAAGTCCATACCCAGATGTGAGCGTGATGTATGACATCGTTTACGATCAAGAAGATTATCCATTTATACCTCATAGACTTTAAGATATGGCAGAAGTAATAAATATGCCGCGACTGAGCGACACGATGGAAGAAGGTACTGTAGCCGCCTGGCTTAAGAAAGTAGGTGACAAGGTAGAAGAAGGAGATATACTTGCCGAAATTGAAACCGATAAGGCAACAATGGAGTTTGAGTCTTTCAGCGAGGGTGTGCTCCTTCACATAGGTCTAGAAGAGGGGAAAACCGCTAAGGTAGATACGCTTCTTGCCATCATAGGAGAAGAAGGAGAAGATATATCTGATCTTGTGGGTGGTGATTCCGCTTCCGCGAAAACATCTGAGAAATCAATAGATACAGATTCATCAAAAGACAAAAAAGAATCTAAAGAGGAAGAAACTGATGATCCTAAAGAGGAAGGCGACGCTGATCAAGAAGAATCTGAATCTAGCTCTTCAGAAATCCCAGAGGGTGTAGAAGTTATCAATATGCCGAGACTCTCTGATACAATGGAAGAGGGGACCGTGGCCACCTGGCTAAAAAAAGAAGGCGATAAAGTTTCTGAAGGAGATATCCTAGCCGAAATTGAAACCGATAAGGCAACAATGGAGTTTGAGTCTTTTTATTCAGGAACCTTGCTATACATAGGAATACAGGAAGGAGAGACAGCAAAGGTGGACAACCTTCTTGCAATTATAGGTCCAGAGGGCACGGACGTTTCTGGAATTATTAAAGGAGGAGGGACAGAAAAAAAAGCAGCTCCTAAAAAGAAAGAGGAAACAAAGGAGGAAACTGCTACGCCAAAAGACTCGCCTGCATCAGAAGTGAAGGCAGATGCTCCAAAAGCTGAGTCTAAGAAAACAACATCATCATCTGGGTCTAACTCAGGAGCTACAGCAAACTCAAATGGAGGTCGCATATTTGCATCACCTCTCGCTAAGAAAATAGCAGAAGATAAAGGAATCGACCTAGCTCAGGTAAAGGGTTCTGGAGAAAACGGACGTATTATTAAGAGCGACATCGAGAATTTTACACCTAGTTCAGGAGCAACTGCGAGCGTCCAGCAATTTGTTGCGACTGGCGAAGAGCATTTTGAGGAAATTGAAAACTCACAAATGCGTAAGGCAATTGCAAGAGGACTTGGAAAATCTAAGTTTACGGCTCCCCACTATTATCTCAACGTTGAGTTTAATATGGAGAATATGATGGCTTTCCGCAAGCAGTTTAATGTGTTGCCTGACACAAAGATTTCATTTAATGATATGATCATTAAAGCTACGGCGATCGCCCTTAAGCAGCATCCTCAAGTAAACTCACAATGGTTTGATGATAAGATGCGTCTTAATCATCACGTTCATATAGGTGTAGCCGTTGCGGTACCTGATGGTCTTGTAGTGCCAGTAGTAAACTTTGCAAATGAGAAGTCTCTACAGCAGATCAATGCAGAAGTAAAAGAACTTGCTGGTAAGGCAAGAGATAAAAAGCTGAAGCAAAACGAGATGGAGGGTTCTACCTTTACCATTTCGAATCTAGGAATGTTTGGTATTACAGACTTTACGTCCATTATCAATCAACCTAACTCGGCAATTCTCTCTGTAGGAGCAATCGTAGAGAAGCCCGTAGTAAAAGATGGTAAACTCGCGGTAGGTAACACAATGAAACTTACACTTGCTTGCGATCACCGTACGGTCGATGGCGCGACTGGAGCTCAGTTTTTACAGACGTTGAAGACGTATATTGAAAATCCGGTTTTGATGTTGGCTTAAGCACTGAGACAACTTTTAGAAGTATCGGTTTATAAATAAAGCTCATTTCTTTTTGGAAATGAGCTTTATTTTTTACAATCTAATCACATAAGCTATAGATGCCGCAATTCTATTAGTTCTTATTGCCGGATCGTCTATGACATTAAAATTGTTGATGTTTGCTAATCCTAACTCGTCAGAAAGCTCAGCTCTCAAAGCCCCCATCGCACCGAGATTATATGCTAACCCTATAGTTCCGTGAAGACCGTAATCTACATTTGTCGCCACAATATTTTGAAATTTAGTATGATACGCAAAATAAGGACCTACGGCAACAAGAAATTGTAAAGAACCTTCACTTTTATACCCCCCTAAAAAGGATATACTCGCTGCCGTAACAGATGTTTTAAAAGTGCTTAATGGTCGAGGCGATCCTGGATCAGAAGTAGTAATTACAAAATCTCTAAATGAGATTTTCTTTTCTCCATACTGAACGTGGGCGCGTATAAAATTAGTAGTGGCAAGTTTCTTTTCAATAAACGCCCCGAAGAGCGGAGAAATTTTTGAACTCGCTTCTTCTGCTATGCCATCGCCTCTAAAGTCCCCTGCACCTGTACCTACTTGTATGCCTATATCAACAGTATGTTGACCGAAGGCTTGAAAGGATACTATTACCAATACGCCAAATAGTAAATTCTTCATAGACTTAAGATTTATTTAAAGATATATATTGCGAATTTGAAATGCGATATATTTCTAACATCATAGGGATTCCATATCTTTAACTTTATGAAAAAACTATGTATACTCTTCGTTACAGGACTACTTTTTTCCTGTGGTTCGAGCGCTCCTTTAGTAGGTGTTCAATCTGAAAATATTCCAGTTACACCTGACCCAACTAAAGATCAGATAACGGTGGTGATGCCAGACATAAAAAAAATGCAATCGGTTGAAAAAACGATTCAATTTTTGGCATCAGATGAACTTCAAGGAAGGGATACCGGGAGTAAGGGTATTGAGATGGCGGCACAATTTATAGAAGCACGTTTTCGCGAAAGCGGTATAAAACCATACTATAGCTCATACAGAGATAATTTTAATGCAAATGGAAGGGATGCTTTTAACATTATTGGTGTACTGCCCGGTACGGATGCTGAATTAAAAGATGAGGTGGTTCTGATAGGAGCGCACTACGATCACATAGGTACGGCTCAAGCTGTGGGTGACGATACAGTTGCAAATGGAGCTAATGATAATGCTGCAGGTACTACTGCGGTGCTTGCGCTTGCAGATATCTTTGCTAGGAGTATGGACAACAAACGTACGTTAGTTTTTGCCCTATTCTCTGCTGAGGAGAAAGGACTTCTTGGGTCGAAACATCTTGCGGCAAAAATGAAAAGAGATGGAGTAAATCTCTATACAATGTTCAATATCGAGATGATAGGCGTCCCGATGGTAGGGAAAGATCACCTGGTTTATGCATCTGGATACGAGAGATCAAATCTCGCTGAAAAATTTAACGACTATGCTGGACAGAAAGTGATAGGTTTTTTACCTAAGGCTAAGGAGTTTAACTTATTTATGAGAAGTGATAACTATCCGTTTTTTACTGAGTTTAATATTCCGGCACAAACCATTTCTTCTTTTGATTTTACTAATTATGATCATTATCACGGAGTAAATGATGAGTTTGAGCTTATGGACGTTCCATTTATGGAAAAGGTAATTAAAGCCTTAGTCCCAGGTCTTAAGGGAATGGTAAATGAGAAAGAACAAGTGATCAAAATGAATTAGGCTTTAATGCATACGTTTGAAATGCTTAACATCTAGTATGAAATTGAATTTATGAAAAGAGTAATCATTACGGGAACAAGTAGGGGGATAGGTTTTGAACTTGTAAAAAAGTTTGCTTCAGAAGGACATCAGGTGCTCGCACTTTCTAGGAATGCGGAGCCGTGTAAATCATTAAACTTACAGAACGTTACCGCTTTTCCATTTGACATCACAAATCAAGAAGCCTATAAAAAGGTGACCGACTTTATTGAGAGCGATTGGGAAGGGGTTGATATTTTAATAAATAATGCAGGAGCGCTCTTAAATAAACCTTTTAAGGAAACAACATTTAAAGATTTTGAGGCTATTTACAGTGTAAATGTTTTTGGGGTGTCAGAACTAACCCGCATTGTATTGCCATTTATGGGCGCAGGAAGTCACGTGGTTACTGTATCTAGTATGGGTGGAGTACAAGGAAGTGTAAAATTTCCCGGGCTCGCCGCTTACAGTTCGAGTAAGGGTGCCGTTGTGACACTCACTGAATTGCTTGCAGAGGAGTACAAAGAAAGCAATATTGCCTTTAATGTGTTAGCTCTCGGAGCAGTTCAGACAGAAATGCTGGAAGAAGCATTTCCTGGCTATCAGGCACCACTCACTGCCCAGGAGATGGGGGATTATATATACAACTTCTCACTCACAGGAAATAAATTTTATAATGGAAAACTACTTCAGGTAAGTGCTAGTACGCCCTAATATAGAGAAGGCTGATTTAACAAATGGAGGAGACCCTCAAAAAATACATACCAGAACTTGCTGCCGCTCCAGTTTTTGAACTGATAAAGATGAATTCTGTGTACCTCAAAATTGTAAACGAGCGGGTTACAAGACACGGGGATTACAGGGTGCTGCCAAATGGCCAGCATCAGATCACGGTAAATGTGAGCCTTAACAAGTATCGTTTTCTGGTGACACTCATACACGAGATTGCTCACCTAGTCGCTTTTGAAAAATATGGGAGACGCATCAAACCGCACGGTAGGGAGTGGAAGCATACCTTTCAACATCTTATGCTCCCCTATATAAGGCCAGAAATATTTCCTGCTGATATATTACCGTACCTCGCCAGACATTTTAAAAACCCAAAGGCAAGCAGTGATACGGACGCACATCTCTCTATAGCCCTAAAGAAGTACGACCCGCCTAGTGATAAAAATTATATATTTGAATTACCTCTAGGAGCAACGTTTCGGATTTATAATGGTAAGATTTTTAAGCGCGGCAATAAACGTGTTAAGCGTTATGAATGTGTGGAAATAAGATCTGGAAAAGTGTATCTTTTTCAGCCTAACGCAGAGGTAGAACGACTAGATTGATATGAAGGATACTAAGAATTACTATGCATTATTAATGGCTGGTGGAGTAGGGTCGCGATTTTGGCCTGTGAGCACTGAGGCGTTCCCAAAACAGTTTCACGATATGCTCGGTGTGGGGGAAACGTTACTCCAAAGGACCTTTAAAAGATTATCTAGAATTGTTCCTGAGAATCAGATATTAGTTCTCACCAACTCACGCTATAATAGCTTGGTTAAGGAACAATTACCAGAAATAGCTCAAAAAAATATTGTCTTAGAACCTGCTATGCGCAACACAGCACCGTGTATCTTGCTCTCTGCGCTCAAAGTACAAAAGGAGAATAAAGATGCGGTAATGATTGTGGCACCTAGTGATGCCTGGATAGAAGATGAAGATGCGTTTGTAAATGACCTTCAGCTTGCTTTTGACACTGCACAAACAGAGAACGCTATAGTTACTTTAGGTATTGAACCCACTTTTCCCAATACAGGATATGGTTATATAAATTATGACAAAGGTGATTCCGCTTCCGCGAAAATGGTAAAGAGATTTACAGAAAAGCCAGATTATACCACTGCTAAGGAATTTGTTTCCTCTGGAGAATACTTATGGAATGCAGGGATGTTTGTTTGGAGCGTACAAACCGTGATAGATAGTTTTAAATCCCACCTGCCAGAAATGTTTGACCTTTTTAAAAAAGGATACCGTGATTATAATACTGAAGAGGAGCAGGATTTTATAGATTCTCACTATCCAAAAGCAGAAAATATAAGTATCGACTTTGGGATTATGGAAAAGCACCAAAATGTTAAAGTGGTGCCAGCAACCTTTGATTGGAACGATTTGGGTACTTGGGGATCCCTTTACGATAAAATAGATGGAGGAAAAAATGCTGACGCCATAATAAACGCAAGGACCCTAATAAGCAATGGTAGCGGGAATATAATCCGAACCGATAAAAACAGAGTGGTGATCATAGACGGCCTTTCAGATTATATCGTGGTAGAAAAAAATGACGTACTTGTGATAGTTCCAAAATCAAAAGAACAAGACATAAAAGAGATACGAAATGAGGTGCAATCAAAGTTTGGTAAGAATCTAGGATAATGGAAAATAAAGATAACCTAGGGGCAAATCCAGATCCGCTCAAAAAAGAGTTAGAAATAAATCCTAAAGAAGATTTGCGTGATGAAGCGCAGACGGTGTGGGAAAGTATAAAGCGATTTTTAAATGATCTCTTAGATATAAGGAGTGATACAGACAGAGATGCAACCATCGAGGCTGTTCGTAAGGATATACCTTTTAAAGGACACAATGCTTGGATTCTGGTTTTTTCAATATTTGTGGCAAGTATTGGGTTAAATGTAAGTAGTACAGCAGTAGTCATAGGTGCGATGCTTATTTCTCCTTTAATGGGTCCTATCGTGGGTGTTGGTCTTTCTGTTGCCATAAACGATGGGGATATGATGAAGAGATCCTTTCTTAACCTCGCGGTTATGATAATTTTGAGTGTTCTCACGGCAACCCTTTATTTTTCCATTTCACCTCTTAATAAAGCGACTCCCGAGCTTATAGCGAGAACATATCCTACCATTCTAGATGTATTAGTTGCAATCTTTGGCGGACTTGCCCTTATAGTGGCTAAGACAAAGTCAGGAACTATCGCTTCTGTTATTTTTGGTGTTGCCATAGCAACTGCTCTTATGCCACCTCTATGTACTGTAGGCTATGGTCTATCCCAAGGGAATCTCGAGTATGCCAGCGGTGCGGCGTACTTATTTTTTATTAATGCTGTCTTTATAGCACTTGCCACATTTTTAGTAGCAAAACTTCTTAGGTTTCCACTCGTAAAATACGCAAACATAAAGAAGAGAAAGAGGGTCACAACTATTGCCTCCATAGTTGCTATATGTGTACTTGCGCCCAGTATAGTCCTTTTTATAAATCTTCTTAACGAGGAACTCTTTAAATCTAAGGCTCAAGAATTTGTTTCAACGTATGTGAAATATGAGGGGACTGAGGTGGTAAAAGAAATTGAAACTCCAGAGTCTAAAAGGATAGATGTATACCTCATAGGTAACATCGTACCTCAAAATATTATTAATCAGTGGGAAAGAGAACTTAAGAATACTAAGGATTTAGAAGCCAGTGCACTGATAGTTCATCAAGGTACCGATCAAAGTGGGGCGCTATCTGAGCGCTTGAGCACAGAAGTACGATCAGGTATTTTAGAAGATCTTTATGTTAAGAATCAAGAAGCACTTACTTCTAAAGATGCACAGATACAACTTTTGGAAAATCAGCTCACGCAACTTCGGGGAAGTGCTATTCCCTTTGAATCGGTTCAAAATGAGGCCAGAATTAATTACGATGGTCTTCAAAGATTTGGGTATTCGACCATGATTACCTCAGATTTTAAGAAAGGTGCAGATACACTTACGGTGATACGTGTACAGTGGGCAGATTCAATCTCGAGAACGACACGTCGCAATCAGGAGAAAAAGATGAGTGCGTGGTTAAAGGAACGATTTAGACTCGATACGCTTGTTGTGGAAAGTAACTTGAGATAGCTGTTAAACGCTTTCGCGAAAGCGTAATAGAAATAATAAGCTGTTATAAATTACTCGGTATTTTGAGCTTCTCTTACCATTTTAAACAGGTTAGAAGAGTACACAAAGTCAGTCACATCTTTATTGTCAGTCTTAAAAATCTGGCTTTTATCTCCCTCCCAAGCGAGATGGCCCTTCTGCAAATAAACTATATGGTCACCTATTTCCATCACAGAGTTCATATCGTGAGTGTTAATGATGGTAGTGATATCTTTTTCAATGGTAATTTCTCTGATGAGGTTGTCTATTACGGTAGCCGTATTAGGATCAAGACCAGAGTTAGGTTCATCACAGAAAAGATACTTTGGATTATTCACAATAGCACGAGCAATGGCAACCCGCTTTTGCATCCCTCCAGAAATTTCTGAAGGTAATTTATTATTAGCATTCTCCAGGTTTACCCTATTGATGACCACATTTGCCCGCTCAATACGATCACGCTTTCTCATTTTAGTAAACATCTTAAGAGGAAATGCAATGTTTTCTTCTACCGTCATTGAGTCAAAAAGGGCGCTTCCTTGAAAGACCATACCAATCTGTTCCCTGAGGTCACGTTGCTCTTCTTCATCTAAGGTAGAGTATGGCCTGCCGTCATAAATGATCTCGCCGCTGTCTGGTTTAAAGAGACCGAGCATTGTTTTAAGGAATACGGTTTTACCAGAACCAGACTGTCCGATAATAAGATTCGTTTTTCCCTTTTCAAAATTAGTTGAGAAACCCTTAAGTACTTCAACATCTCCAAAACCTTTACGTATATCTTTTACTTCTATCATCTAGCTCAATAATAATTGGGTTACTATAAAATTTACTAAAATGATGGCAACACTCGTCCACACAAATGATGTGGTACTCGCCTTACCTACTTCAAGTGCCCCGCCTCGCATATAAAAACCGTGATAGGCTGGGATGGTAGCTAGAAGAAAGGCAAACAAAAATGTTTTAAAGAATGCATAAAAAAGTTGAAAAGGTATAAAGTCTTGCTGTAATCCCTCTAAAAATTCGGTACTAGGAGCAAACCCTCCATAAACGGCTGCCATATAAGCCCCGAGAATCCCTAAGAACATTGCAATCGCAATGACAAAAGGATAAATAGTCATCGCTATTATTTTAGGAAAAACAAGGTAATTAAGAGAATTAATTCCCATCACCTCAAGAGCGTCTATCTGTTCTGTAACACGCATTGTACCTATACTGGAAGTTATAAATGAGCCTACTTTACCGGCCATAATGACAGAGATAAACGTAGGAGCAAATTCAAGTATTACAGACTGTCTTGCCGCAAAGCCTATAAGTGATTTAGGTAGCAATGGGTTGTTAAGGTTAAGGGCGGTCTGTATTGCCACAACACCACCTACAAAGAAAGCAATGAATGCTACAATACCTAAAGAACCAACGATCAAATCGTCTATTTCTTTAAATATTAAATCTCTTAAGACCTTTCCTTTTGTAGGTTTTACAAAGGTCTCTTTAATCATTAGGAAATATTCACCTATAGAATGTAGGTATGACATCAGCGTTTATTAGGTGGCTAAATTAACATTTTAAAATACGGTGAAGGTATACTTTAAGATAGGTTTATGAATGCTACTTCTGGAGCAGTAATTTCATTTTTGAATAAATTTCTGTGTTTTCATAAACTCCACTGAACTCTGAAGCTCCTGGGCCAAATGCAAAAACAGGTACCATCGTAGCGCTATGCCCACCCGTAGAAAAGCTAGGTTTAAGATTATTATAATTCCCGTCATCTGAAGCGAGTGTAAAACCGCCAGTCTCGTGGTCTGCAGTAACAATTACTAGGGTGTTCCCATCTTTTGTAGCATAATCTAACACTTGACCTATTACAGAATCAAAATCTAAGAGTTCGCTTATTAAATATTCTCCATCGTTATTATGTCCGCCCCAGTCTATTTGTGAACCTTCGACCATAAGGAAAAAACCTTTTTTGTTCTGGGAGAGTTTATTGATCGCAAGTTTGGTCGCATCGTAAAGAAAAGGACCTCGTCCATCTAAAATCTTGGGCATTCCATCGTCAGCGAGAAGGTAGCCGTATTTTTTATCTTTTGACATCTTTTGAGTTGGATCCAGCCTATCGAGCTGCATCACATAGCCTAAACCTTCAAAAGCCGCGATGAGATTATTCTCGTCTTTTCTATTCTCAAAATATTTTCTTCCACCGCCTGCAAAAAAATCTACTTTTGATTTTGGGAGCTCGAGAGCAATCTCATAAGGAAGTGTTCTCGACTTTACGTGCGCAAAAAAGCTAGCAGGCGTGGCGTGGGTAATAGATGAGGTAGCTATAAGCCCAGTAGCGTATCCTCTTTTCTGTAAATCTTCTAAAATTGTTGCTGCTGCTAAGGTATCATTATCCACCCCAATCGCTCCGTTGTACGTTTTTATACCCGCAGAAAACGCCGTTGCACCTGCCGCAGAATCTGTGATAAGGTCTGAAGAGGAAGAGGTTTTAATGAGGCCTATGTGCTTGAATCTATCATAGTTAGAAGGAGCAGTATTATAATATTGACTTGCCGAAATCTGACTAAGACCAGTACCATCTGCAATCATTAAAATAATATTTTTAGGCTTTTTGTCTTTTACTTGGGCACTAGCCGGGATTGCAGCACAGGATAAAAAAATACCTGTATAAGCAAGAGTAATAAATCTTAGAAGTCGTATATGCATATCAAAATTTAAACGATTGTAAAAATAACGAAAGTGTGAGTCACTTTAGTTTAAGCATACGTTAAGAAAGGCTTAGTTTTTTCTTTATGCCCTGCCATCTCAATTTGCGTATGTAAATACCTTCTTCTTCTGTTACGAGAAAATCTTTATTGGATCGCTTTGCGCGAAAATATCCTTTGAGATAGTCTATAAAATAGTTTAAATCTCCTTTCCTCTTAGCTAGTTTTGCAGAGGCAATAAGGGTTAGCGCAAGTCCATACCTCATACCATAAAATGCTTCTCCCTGCTTGAGCTTTGCTGCTTTGTTATAAGTATTTCCAGTTGGTTTTAAATGTTTAACCTGAAGATTTTCATCGGTATGAATTTTCCAACCGTGATATTGAGCGAGAAGTTCGTCTATGGTATCCCAGCCCATTGCAGATTTTAACCCCTTAATGGCTATAAAACATTCTTTACGGTACGCTTTAAGCGCTCCTCTTATATGATCTTTATTGGTTAAACTTTCTAAAACCCATTGTTCACCATCCCTAATATAGCAGAAGCCACCCGCCATACCTATTTCTCTGTCTCCTCGGAAATGGCCACTTATTTTTTCTAAATAATCGCTTGGAAAGATCAAATCTGCGTCAAATTTACAGAGGATATCATACTTTTCATCCAGTGTTTTTAGACCTTCTTTAAAAGCCTCCACTACTTTGCTGCCTGGTAAGTGTTCTGAAGTACTTGATTTCTTTACAAGAGATATAAATTTATGATTGCTTGCATAGGACCTTATAATTTCTGCACTATTATCTGTGCTTTGATCATTTACAACCACTATTTTCTTGGGCTGTAGGGTTTGATTTATTAATGAGTCTAGTGTCTTCTCAATTAATAAGGCTTCGTTATGGCAGGGTATGACGATATAAAAATCCATCAAGATTTTCGTTCTGCATAAATGATATAATAGCGGGGCGTAAATAATCTAAGCAATGGTCTGAAGCCTAGTTTCTTTACAGGATTGGTAAACTTTTCCCGCTTTATAATTTCCCAGCCTGCTTTTTCAAAAATCCAGTCGAATTGCCAATCTTCAAACTCGTGATAGTGTCTGTCCCAGATATCTGTTTTAGATCGGTAAGCAGAAGAAAACCATAGTTTGAGCGGCACGCTGGCTACTATTCGATTTACTTTACTATTATTAACTACGTTAAAGGGTGTGAGGAGGTGCTCAAAAATTTCAAATGCAGTAACAACTTGAGCATCTGTCTCCTGAAGGGCAGAGGTGTCAAGATCGAGATCTTCACCAGTAGTGTTGGTCACAGTATATCCTTCCTTTTCCATAAAATCCACAAACGGATTTCTTACTCCTAAATCTAAAATCTTCGTATTCGTATCAGGAACTACAGATTTTAAGAATTCAATAGTATGTTTGTAGCGTTTATTTGGAAAGGTGTTTTCGTACAAGGATCAGGATTTTAAAATAAGGGCGTATTTCTACAAATGTTTGTGCTCAAGAGAATTGGTTGTCAATTGTTAAAAATTAACGAAAGTTAAGCTTTCGCGAAAGCGGACAAAAACCTAATACCTGTAAACGATAGCATTTATATTCATCCCAGCGCCCACACTAGCAAAAATTATAATATCACCTTTGGTAAGCTCGTGGTTCTCCATCTTACCTTGACGAACGAGGTCAAATACGGTGGGTACCGTCGCCACAGAACTATTGCCCAGCTTTGTAATGCTCATAGGCATCACGTGCTCAGGAGTAGGGAGGTTGTGAAGTTTATAAAAGCGATCTACAATTGCCTCATCCATTTTTTCATTGGCTTGATGGATTAGAATTTTTTTGACATCTTTTATTGAAACCCCGCTTTTGTCTAGACAACTTTTCATTGCTTGGGGTACATTGGTAAGGGCGAAATTGTAGATCTTACGACCGTACATTTTTATGTATTTCGTCGCCCCATCTGCTTCGTGACTATACGACTTTCCGTTAAACAGAAAATATGCTTCGTCGTACGAGAACGTTGCTGTTTCGAAGGCTAAAATTCCCGTGTCGCTATCATCCTTCTCGATAACGGTTGCCCCTGCGCCGTCACTATAAATCATACTGTCCCGATCGTGATCATCTACGACCCTTGAAAGCATTTCTGAACCTATCACAAGACATTTTTTTGCCATTCCAGCTTTGATGTAGGCTTGTGCCTGTATAACTCCTTCGATCCATCCTGGGCAGCCAAAAAGAATATCGTAAGCAACGCAAGAAGGGTTCTTAATACGTAATTTATGTTTTACACGAGAGGCAAGACTAGGGACTATATCACTAAAATTAGTTCCTTTTTTTACATCCCCATAATTATGTGCACAGATGATATAGTCTAGGGTTTCTGGATCTATAGCTGCATCTTTAATAGCTTTTTCTGCTGCAAAAAATCCCATATCTGATGAAGTAAGCTCATCTGATGCATAACGCCTTTCTTCAATGCCCGTTATGGCTTTGAATTTTTCAATAATGAGCGTATTCTCAGAATTGATTTTACTTCCATCAGTGTTCATAAACTGATGGTTTTCAAAGCTTGAATTTTTTGCTACCTCACTAGGGATATAACTTCCTATACCAGTAATTTTAATCGCCATAAAAGGGTTTTTAATAGTGCGTCAAAGGTAATGAATACTAATGGTACTCTTGAGAATTGTGAGTAACCAACTTTTTTTTGTGAATAATTTTGTGCTTAGCTGTAAATGGTGAAGATTTTTTAAAAAACGGACTCAAATCACTGGTCTATTTAAGATTCTACGATTTGGATAGTCTCATAAATCTCAAATTACTGCCAATTTTAGGTTCCTGATATTCAAGCGCTTATGCCCTTTAGCTCGCTCGCCGTTACCATTTTTGGAATTTCTAATAATGGAATGAAAAAGGGTCTGTATTTCTTCAGACCCCTTTATCCTTTCTTTCTTCTAAGACTATGCTTCCATATACTCCTCTATAGGTGCGCAGGTACAGATCAGATTTCTGTCTCCATATGCATCATCTACACGGCGCACTGTAGGCCAGAATTTATTTTCTGAAACATAAGATAATGGATACGCCGCTTTCTCACGACTGTAAGGAAAATCCCAACGGTCTGATGTCACCATCGCTAGGGTGTGTGGTGCGTTTTTCATAATGTGATTAGGATCATCGCTGCTAGCTTCATCGATTTCTTTACGGATGGAGATCATCGCATCGCAGAAGCGATCTAACTCTTCTTTGCTTTCACTTTCTGTAGGCTCAATCATCATTGTTCCTGCAACGGGGAAAGATACTGTAGGCGCGTGGAAACCATAGTCCATTAACCTTTTTGCAATATCTGTAACTTCAATACCGTGAGCTTTAAAAGGACGACAGTCTATAATCATCTCGTGAGCTGCGCGGCCACGTTCTCCTACATAGAGACATTGGTACGATCCGTCAAGACGCTCTTTGATATAGTTTGCATTTAATATGGCATACTCCGTTGAGTGTCGTAATCCAGGTTCTCCTAGCATTGTGATATATGCGTAAGATATCAAGCAGGCTAGGGCAGAACCCCAAGGTGCGGCAGAGATAGCTGTAATGGCTTGATCTCCGCCAGTTGTAATCACCGGATTTGTAGGTAAAAATGGAACTAGTTGCTTTGCAACACATATAGGTCCAACACCAGGTCCTCCGCCTCCGTGAGGTATGGCAAAGGTTTTGTGCAGGTTGAGGTGGCATACGTCTGCACCTATCGCTCCGGGGTTGGTAAGCGCAACCTGTGCGTTCATATTGGCGCCGTCCATATATACTTGACCACCGTTATCGTGTATGAGACTTGTAATCTCTTTAATAGCACTTTCATAAACTCCGTGAGTGGAGGGGTAGGTCACCATTAAAGCAGCGAGCTTATCTTTATGAGCCTCTGCTTTCTCTCTTAAATCATCTAGGTCGATATTTCCATTGTCCAGAGCTTTCGTCACGACTACTTTCATTCCTGCCATAACAGCGCTCGCAGGATTTGTTCCGTGAGCAGAAGATGGAATAAGGCAAATATCCCTATGACTATCTCCTCTAGACTCGTGGTATGCCCGTATAACCATTAGACCTGCATACTCTCCCTGAGCACCAGAGTTAGGTTGTAGTGAAGTTCCGGAAAAACCTGTTATTTCTGTAAGTTGATCTTCAAGCTTTTTGAGCATTGTCTGGTAACCTTCAGCCTGGTTTAAGGGGGCAAAAGGGTGCATATTTCCCCATTGAGGATCCGATAATGGTAGCATCTCAGAAGCTGCATTAAGCTTCATTGTACAAGATCCTAGCGATATCATAGAGTGGTTGAGAGAAAGATCTTTGCGCTCTAATTTCTTGATATAACGCATTAACTCCGTCTCGGAATGATACGTGTTAAAAATAGGTAGCGTTAAGAAATCTGTATCTCTTTCAGTTGCTTTGAGGATCGCATTACGTTCTTTAATCTCTGAAATAGTAATGGTGTCTTTTTCTATTGCTTTCGCGAAAGCGGAAACAATATCATTAAGATCTTTAAGAGTTACAGATTCATTGAGAGAGATCGCGACAGTCGCTGCATCTGGATAGTAAAAATTAAGCTCCAGAGCCTCTGCTTCTTGAGCTACTTTCTTAGCATCTGCCTTAATCTGGATCGTGTCAAAATAAGACTCATTGATCTGATAAAAGCCTAATTTTTCAAGAGCATCTGCGAGGGTTGCGGTTGCATTGTGCACTTTATCCGCAATGTTCTTAAGGCCCTCCGGACCGTGATAGACTCCATACATCCCTGCCATCACTGCAAGTAATACTTGAGCTGTACAGATATTAGAAGTAGCTTTATCACGCTTTATGTGTTGCTCACGCGTTTGAAGCGCCATACGTAGCGCGCGGTTGCCATTGGTATCTTTTGTAACACCGATTATACGACCGGGAATACTTCTTTTATATTCTTCTTTGGTCGCAAAATAAGCTGCGTGCGGCCCTCCGTAACCGAGCGGAATCCCAAATCGCTGAGTAGTACCCACCACAACGTCTACACCAAATTCTCCTGGTGCTCTCAGTTTAACAAGACTCAAAATATCTGCAGCAACGGCTACTTTTATTCCTGCGTCATTTGCACTGGAAACAAAACCAGCATAATCAAATATCTTACCCGATACTCCTGGATACTGGAGGATAGCCCCAAAGTACTCGTTAGAAAAATCAAAATCTTCGTGATTGCCTACCACTAGTTCAATGCCTATAGGCGTTGCACGTGTTTGAAGTAATGATAACGTCTGCGGCAAAATCTCCTCAGAAACAAAGAACTTATGTACCTCTCCTTTCTTTTGATCTCGACTACGTACAGAAAAAAGTAGCGCCATTGCCTCTGCTGCTGCTGTTGATTCGTCTAGCAGCGACGCATTTGCGAGCTCCATCCCCGTAAGATCTGTGATCATCGTCTGGTAATTGAGCAGTGCCTCCAGGCGTCCCTGTGCAATCTCTGCTTGATACGGCGTGTATGCTGTGTACCAACCTGGATTTTCGAGGATATTTCTCTGTATGACCGCTGGTGTTATAGCCTGATGATACCCAAGACCTATAAAGCTTCTAAAAACTTTATTTTTATTAGAAAGTGCAGTGATGTGAGCAGCAAACTCGTGCTCACTTATTGCATCATCCAGTTTAAGGGGATTCTCTAATCGGATGTTGTTTGGTATGGTTTCAAAGATGAGTTGTTCTACAGACTCAACGCCTACAGTTTTTAACATCTCAGGAAGATCGCTACGGCGTGGGCCTATGTGACGTAATGCAAACGAATCTGTATTCATAAACAGCAATTTTTAAGCTTTAATTTAGTTGCGCAAAATTACGATTAAAAGCCTACATTTTTATATTTTTCAAGGGGCTTAACACGAATGTTTTCCACTAAAATAACGGCTTATTAACAGTAGGCTTATTTTTGTTTAATGCGAGTTATAAAGAATCTTTTTGATTTTTATATCAATAGTAGTATTCACGTTAGTTTAGCGGTGGTTGCACTGATGCTGGTCACCCAAGAAACTTTAGACATTTCATTGTCTTGGACCTTTCTGTTATTTGCCTTTAGTAGTACAGTTACAGGCTACAATTTTGTAAAATACGCAGAAGTCGCTGGTCTTCATCACCGTAGTCTTGCAAAATCATTAAGACAGATCCAACTATTTTCTGGCATTTGTGGGATGGTGATGGTGATCACTGTGTTTTGGCTTTCGAGGGAAGCGCTGCTCGCCTGTGTTCTATTAGGGGGATTAACGCTTTTTTATGCGGTTCCGATATTTTCGCGAAAGCGTAACCTAAGAAATATAAAGTCTCTTAAAATAATAATTATTGCTTTAGTTTGGGCTGGTGTGACCGTTCTTTTACCGGCATTACAGCAGGGTTTAGAAATCTATTGGGACCTAGTTTTAATAGGTGCACAACGGTTTCTGTTTGTGCTGGCAGTGATGATTCCTTTTGAAATAAGGGATATGAAATATGACTCTCCACTGCTAGGGACGCTACCCCAGATGTTAGGGACAAGAGGGACTAAATTAGTAGGTTATTTACTCCTCGTGGCATTTGTGACCTTAGAGCTGTTCAAAGATAACTTACAGGAGTCTGAATTGGTTATTATTGGCTTTGTAGGTCTTATTGTTAGTATTTTAATTGCGCTTTCGCGAAAATCTCAGTCTCGTTATTATGCGTCATTTGTGGTAGAAGCGGTTCCGTTTTTTTGGTTGTTATTAATCGGGGTTCTGGAAGTGGTGTATTAATTATTGAGTTGCTCTTGGAGCCTTTGTTTCATTAGCTCTTTTTCGCTTTGTGACACCGTATGTACTCGAGGGTTGTTTATTATTTTAGATAATTTTGTATTACGGGCCGAATATTTACGGCAGGCGCGACAATAAATTAGGTGAACATTGAGCTTAATCTTTTCTAAAAGAGTGGACTCTTTGTATTGATTCTTGTCACAAATGTGATTTGCCTCGTGGCATTCTACTTTTAATTTCATTCTATTCTGGTATAAGGTTTTCTTCTTTTTTTATTTACAGCCAACTTTTTTCCATACAACTGGCCATAGCCGTCCTTGCCCGGTGGATAATAACCCAAAAATTAGACGGGGTGATATCAAACTCCTTACAGATCACCTCTGTATCGAAGTCGTCTAGAGTCTTCATTTTGAATATTTTAGCCTGCTTCTCAGGAAGCTTGCTTAAACAGTTAAAGATGGCTTCTCCTAATTCTTCATTCTGTATGTCGTCTTCGGCTGTTTTGTCAAAAGGGTCTGCAACTCTTTCTTCAAGCCAATCTCCTTCACTTTCATCATCTTTGTATGTGAACTTTACTTCTGCTTTACCTTTCTTGCTATTACTTTTCCTATAATGGTCAATAATTTTTCTTTTAAGGATGGCGATCAGCCACGTGCGTTCTGTGGCTTCACCTTTAAAGTTTTTCATAGACTTTAGCCCCGCAAGGAATGTCTCAGAAATAAGATCTTGAGCCATCTCACGATCGTTTACACGGGAAATGGTATAGTTGAAAAGATAATCTGAGTATTGATCAACCCATTTTGTTGGGTCTATTTGATTAGTTGCCATAAAGACTATGTCGTAAGTTTCTACTAAAATAACACAAAAAGAACTAGAAATTTTGACCGTATGATACTATACCTTTTGAACAAGATTCTAAAAATAGAGAATCGTACTTGCTACCAAACTTAATCTAACTGAAATATTCTTTGATGTGCTGGTTGCGAATGCTAATAAGTTGTGTGAGATGCTTTTTAAGAAGAAGGGAGTCGAAGAGTTTTCCAAAGATCCCAAATGGTGTCTCATAGGATATTATATCTTTCATAACTGTGACGTCGTCAACTTGAGAAAAGTAATGTTCGTGCCGAAAGGTTTTAAAATTACCCTCAATCATTTCGTCAACAAAAAATGTGGGTGGTTCAAAACTGCTGATGAGGCTAGTATGTGTAAGCCACACTCCAAAATGCTTGCCACGCCACGTGACACGCTCACCACCCTTGATTAGCCCTGAAGTAACTCCAGCGATAGCAGTCTCTTGAGTTTGAGAGACAGATTTCTTATGGAAATCGATATCGGTAGATTTCTCAAAAACATCCTTGATCTGAGCATTTATAATGGTTTTGAGATGGATTTTGGTCATATTATTAATTCATACTGTATATAGACCTTCTGCGGACTCAGTACGGGCTTTTGTAGAAAAAGTACCTACTGACAGAAGAATAAAGCTTCCGTAAAACTGCTTGCTCAAATTTACTGAAAGTAGCTCACCTTGGCGATTTCCTTGCTATGCAAGTTCTCAGATACGTTGGAAATCACTAAGACTTATTTTTTTCAGCGCTCTTATTTAAAAATTATTATTCATTATAGTAACTCATTAAGAGCGTCATCTAATTGAGGGTATTTAAATTTGAAACCAGCTTCTAGTAATCGCTGCGGAATCACATTCCTGCTTTTTAACAATAATTCGGTTTCTGTTCTTATGATATATGCACCTAGTTCTAGGATGGGTTTTGGAGCAGGGATGCCAAAAGGCATTCCGAGATTTTTCCTCATCAATTGCATTAAGTGGGTGTTTGACGTGGGCTTTGGAGCCACAATATTGATGGGACCTTCGATTGCTGGATGTTGTATCAAAAAGTCTAAACTTCTCACGAAATCGAGCTGGTGTATCCAACTAAACTTTTGATTGCCGCTACCTTGTTTTCCTCCTAGACCCAGCTTAGTAATCTTTTTAATCGGACTCAAGGCACCACCCTCTTTTCCTAAAACGATCGAGGTGCGCAGTGCAATCTTTCTTGTGGATGGCGTACTACTTGAGAAAAGGGCATTTTCCCAAGCCTGAGCCACGCTCACCGAAAAACCAGTTCCTATCTCTCCATTTTGTTCGGTCATTTCTTTGTTCAGGGAGTGTCTGTAAATGGTCGCTGTAGAGGAGTTGAGCCAGAGTTTTGGAGGATGGTCACAAAGTGATATTGCTTTTCCCAGTAGCGCGGTCGTCTCCACGCGAGAATCCATAATACTTCTTTTATTTTGCTCTGTGTATCTGCAATCTACCGAGCGGCCCGCCATATTTATGACAACGTCTGCATTTTCCAGTTCACGTTCCCAGCCGGTCAGAGACGTTGCGTCCCAAGTGACTGTTCTTATGTTTTTGTGAGGTTTAGAAAATTTTCGCGAAAGCAACATAATCTCATCAAATCGCTCACAAAAATAATCAGTTAAGAGCGACCCTAAAAAGCCGCTCCCACCTGAAATGATTAGTTTTTTCATTGTTCGATAGTTTTAAATTGCACTGTTTTCTTACTATTCATTTTTGATTTTCTACGGCCTCTAAAGAACATAAAAAGATTGAGAAAGAGCATAACGCCCAGATAAATTGAAAAGCCGCCTATTTTACTACTCAATATTTCTATAAGACTTTGGTATGTTTCGTCAAAGCCATAGCTGTAAATTTTAAGAATGAGGAGGCCAAACCCCAGATTAAGGAGGTAGAATCCTACTTCAAAGAGCTTGTTTGTAGCATTTGCGATGTCTTCTTGTCCTTTAAAAATGTCCAACATAAAGATTTTTCCATTTTTAAAGAGTGTCCTGGACACAAAATAAGTAAGTGTTATAATCACAGGAAGATAAATAACGTAGCCGATTAGAATTTTTGAAGTTTCCATAATATTAAGATTTAGATAATAATTGTTTATTGAATAGTAGTTGTAACGCGATGATATTAAAATAATGAAGCGCGGCGAGTAGAAGTATGATATATCCTGAGTGATCTGCCACCTGTGCTATCATATCGTGCGGGGTGGGGATCTCACTCCAGGTGCTCAGGGTATAGATCGAGTAGCCCAGATTTATGAGGTAGTAGCCAGCAAGCAATACCTTATTGATATAATTACAGAGTTCTCTATCATTTGGCAAAATATTATGTACGTATGTGATACCATTTCGGTAACAGATAAGTCCCACTTTTATAATGATGAAACTCATCAGTAGGGCAAAAATGCTGTATGCGATTACGTTATAATTCATTAGATTCCCTTTAAAGATTTTTGACTGTATCACATTTGCTTTCTTGACAATAGCGTAAAGCAAATAGCTAGTATAGAGCCTGCTATTAGGGGGATAAGTAATAGACCCATATAATCTCCCAGATACTCCAGAAATAAAAATGGACAGAGGATTAAAGGAACCAAAACACCATAGCTTCGGAAGTATAATTCTAACTTAGGATCTATCTTTTCCCAATGAACCATATAGTAGATAAAACATAGTATTTGAACTATTCCCGTCACTATGAGAAAGAGAAGGCCAAAATAAATTGTAAGGAATAAGAGAGTATTTACAATCAGAAGGACTTTATTTACGGTATAAACATTTTTCATAATATTGTATTTTCAGAAATAATTGAAACTTTATATTTGATTAAAAGCACATATTTCAGTGCTTTCTTAATTTTGCCTACAGCCTACAGCCTACAGCCTTCTACTTCATTAACTTTATAATCGTTTTCGTAATCCAGTTTTCTTTATAGTCGGTTATTTTTTCTAACATACTATCTGCTCTTGCAACAAAGTCATAGAGCTCTGATGTTTTGGCTTTAAAATGGGCAGCTTCTGTACTTTGATCAGCATCAATAGAGCTCACTTCTTGCAATACTCTTATCGTAGGCTTGATTTCTCGTTTACTGCGTTCTTTGGCAATTTTTCTTGCGAGCTCGTCTATATTGCTTTCGGCAACAAAAAACTCTCTTCGTTCTCCAGCTTTGTATTCTTTAAAGACAATTCCCCAGTCAATTAAGGCACGTAGGTTCATACTGGCATTCCCTCTAGAGATATGAAGTTCTTCCATCACATCTTCCATACTAAGCGCCTCTGGGGAGACCATAAGGAGGGCGTGTATCTGCGCCATAGTTTTGTTAATACCCCACTGGGATCCTAAAGATCCCCACGTCTGAATGAATTTATTTTTTGCAGTTCCAAATTCCATAGGTCAAATATACTGATAGTTTTGTAATTTCAATAATAAATGAAACATTATTTTGCTTTTTATTATGTTTACACATCCGTCGCCGGTTACTTACTTTTACAAGATGAAGTTTCTTATTATTTCTACGGTACACATTGAGCCCACATCCTCAGCTGCGGGAGCACGTTTACTCCAGCTGGTAAAGGTTTTTCTGGAACACGGTTATGAAATTACGTATGCCACTACCGCAGGACCCTCTGAAAATGCGTTTGATCTTAGAACCTTAGGTATCAAGACAGAATTTATAAAAGTAAATGATCCTTCTTTTGACGCTTTCGCGAAAACGTTAAATCCCTCTACCGTTCTCTTTGATAGGTTTATGGCTGAGGAACAATTTGGCTGGCGAATTGACGAACATTGTCCTGAGGCCCTTAAACTATTAGATACTGAGGATTTACATTGTTTACGGAGCGCAAGAGGGGAGGCTTTAAAGGAGCGTAGGGATTTCAAAGAAATTGATCTGATATCTGATATCGCTAAGAGAGAAATAGCTGCTATCTATCGCTGTGATCTTACGTTAATGATCTCTCAAGTAGAGATAGCTATGCTGATTAGATTTTTCAAACTGCCAGAAGCGCTCCTGATTTATATACCGTTTTTGTTAGAGGAATTTAATACCAACTATAAATCTTTTGCAGATCGTGAGGGTTTTATTTCCATTGGTAATTTTCTTCACCCTCCTAATTGGGATGCCGTAAGAGTCTTAAAGGAACAGATATGGCCATTGATTAGAAAACAGTTGCCCGAAGCTCAACTCAATATCTATGGAGCATATCCGTCTGAAAAGGTGCGTCAATTACATAACTCAAAGGATGGATTTATAATTAAAGGAAGAGCAGAAGATGCTATTGACGTCCTAAGTAGCGCAAAGGTTCTTCTAGCTCCGCTTCGTTTTGGTGCAGGTCTTAAGGGAAAATTTATTGATGCAATGCAGAGTGGGACGCCATCAGTGACCACCTCCGTGGGGGCAGAGGGAATGCAAGGAGGGTGGTCTTGGCCCGGAGCTATAGAAGATGATTTTAAAATTTTCGCGAAAGCGTCTATCTCCTTTTATAAGAAGGAAGAGAAATGGTCTCAAGCGCAGCAACAAGGGGCTACGTTGTTAAAAGCTAATTTTAATAAAGCAGATTTTGAAGGTGATTTGATTAATAGGATTAATGCTCTTCGAGCAGGATTACAAGTGCACAGAACTCATAATTTTACAGGTCTTATGCTCCAACATCACGCTATGCGCAGTACAAAATTTATGTCTAAATGGATAGAGGAGAAGAATAGGTGATCATACTCCTATCTGGGATTTAATCTACATTATGGAAAAGATTCTTACGTTATCTCATACCTATCATCTGTTGTACTATCCATATGATGTTGTTTTTGGTTTTTGATATATGTAATAATCAAATCAACATTTCTGGGGTCAACAGAGAATGCTCCGTATCCTCGAGACCATTCAAAACCTTCGGGAACTTTCCTTTCATTATTGATCCATTTTGAGCTGGCCCCTTTAAGATGTTTTACAAGTGTCGCAATGTCCATTTGATTGTGCAGTTTTATGAGAAAATGCCCGTGGTCTGTCATTCCATTTACTTGCAGGGGTACGCACCGCAGCTCTACACATTTTGCCCAGAGAAACTTATATAACGCCGCTTCATAGCTAGGATAGATATAGTGGATACTGTGCTTTGTTCTGAACACGAAGTGAATGTAAACCTGTACATTGGACATACGAGCAATATAACCATTCAGTTCATAACTGTGGACTTAAGTCCACAGTTGAGAAATAGATATCGTAAGTCACTTCTTAACTTCTAACAACCCAGCCCTTCTTAATAGCGCTTCTGGCTTAGGTGCATGTCCACGGAAACGTTTGTACAGAACCATAGGATCTTCTGTCCCTCCTTTTGAGAGCACGTGCTCTTGGAATTTCTTTCCTATTTTATCATTAAAAATGCCTTCTTCCTTAAAATACTCAAAGGCATCTGCATCTAACACTTCTGCCCATTTGTAACTATAATAACCAGAAGAGTAGCCCCCTTGGAAGATATGTGCAAAAGAGGTACTCATACACGTTTCTGGGGTATCGGGATACAACGAGGTGTCTGCAAAGGCTTCTTGTTCAAATGCTTTTACGTCTCCTACTTCAGTATTATCCTGACCGTGCCAAGTCATATCAAGTAATCCAAAAGATAGTTGTCTCAATGTTTGTAGCCCTTCTTGAAAAGTAGCGGCATCCTTAATTTTTTTGATAAGTTCCATTGGGATTACCTCCCCAGTTTCATAATGTGTGGCAAATAATTCTAGCGCTTCTTTCTCGTAACACCAGTTTTCCAGCACTTGACTAGGTAACTCTACAAAGTCCCAATATACCGAGGTTCCAGAGAGGCTTGGGAATGTTGTATTTGCGAGCATCCCGTGCAACCCGTGGCCAAACTCGTGAAAGAGGGTGGTTACCTCATTAAATGTGAGCAATGATGGCTTACTGGGTGTAGATGGCGTAAAATTGCAAACGTTAGAAATATGTGGTCTGTGATTAACACCATTTTCAATACGTTGTCCTTTAAAAGAAGTCATCCACGCGCCTCCACGCTTTCCTTTGCGGGGATGAAAATCTGCATAAAAAAGCGATATGAAATTTTTATCCTCATCATACACGCGATAGGTCTTCACCTCTTTGTGGTAAACATCTACATCATATACTTGTTCAAACGTGAGTCCAAACAGCTTTTGTGCTACTTTAAAAACTCCCTCTATGACGTTCTCCAGTTTGAAAAAGGGCTTTAATTGCTCATCATCTAGGCTAAAAAGCTTTTGTTTTAGCTTTTCTGAATAATAGGATCCATCCCACTTCTCCAACGTTTCTATTCCATCATTCTCCTTAGCAAACTCTTGCAATTCACTAAATTCTTTTTGGGCTGCAGGTTTTGCTTTACTGAGAAGTTCATTTAGGAAGGAAAGAACCGTTTCTGGAGTCTTTGCCATACGCTCTTCAAGCACAAAATGTGCGTGAGTGTTGTAGCCTAAGAGCTTAGCACGCTCATTGCGCAGATTTACTATCTCTAGAACATTTTTTTGATTATCATACTCATTTCCTTTAAATGCCTTACTACCAAAAGCTAGCGATAATTCCTTTCGAAGGGCTCGATTTTCTGCATACTTCATAAAAGGAATATAACTAGGATAGTCTAAAGTGACTACCCATCCATCCTTATCCCTTGAGGTTGCTTCTGCTGCGGCTGCTTCTTTGGCACTATCTGGTAAACCAGCTAAATCATCTTCATTAGTCAAATGAAGTTCGTATGCATTCGTTTCTGCGAGAATATTTTCACCAAAGGTGAGCTGCAATTTAGAAAGTGCAGCATCTATCTCACGAAGCCGAGCTTTTTTATCCTCAGGTAGATTTGCACCGTTACGAGAAAATGCTTTATATTTTTTTTCTAATAACGTTTTTTCTTCTACGCTATGATCTAAATCTTCTTTTTGGTCGTATATACTTTTAACTCTCTTAAAAAGAGCAGTGTTGAGTGTGATGTCATTACTAAACTCTGAGAGCATAGGAGAAACCTCTTGAGCAATCTTTTGTATCGTATCATTAGTCTCAGCACTATTAAGATTAAAGAAAACGCTGGATATACGGTCTAGTTGTTTGCCAGAATAGTCTAGAGCAGCTATCGTGTTTTGAAAAGTAGGAGGTTCTGGGTTGTCTGTAATGATATCTATTTCCTTGCGACTTAAGGTTATAGCCTCTATAAAGGCATCTTTAAAGTGCTCATCTTTAATCTTAGAAAAGGGAGCTTCATTAAAAGGCTCAAGGAGTGGATTTTTTGTAGGCATATCTTTATTTGATAATAATATAATTTTTAAAAACGTGCATTTCGTCGAAAAAATAATGGATGATATAGAGTAATATAGGAATTTTCTTATGTTTGCTCGATATCTAGTAACAAGATTAGAAATAATCTAGTTAGATTTCCCCTACTCAATGCAAATGAAAGGTTTGATTAATATTTAGAATGGTTAATAAATAATAGATCACTCTTCGATAAATGCATTGTTTTAGAAGGTCACCCTACAAGGTGACCTTTTACTTTGAAATGCTTTTTGCTCCTTCTATCACCTTCTTCTTAAGTCCTTCTTTATAGGCAATTATCTGATCTTGTATTTTTGAATCTCTAGCGCCCAGTATCTGCGCAGCGAGAATACCAGCATTTTTAGCGCCATCAAGGGCAACTGTCGCTACAGGGACGCCACCTGGCATTTGCAATATGGAAAGAACAGAATCCCACCCATCTATGGAGTTACGAGATTTTACTGGTACACCTATTACCGGTAGTGGCGAGAGGGAGGCCACCATCCCTGGCAAATGAGCAGCGCCACCAGCGCCTGCAATAATGACGTTGATACCTCTAGTATGGGCATTCTTACCGTAGTCAAATAATTTCTCAGGAGTACGGTGGGCACTCACGATATCTACTTCTGTTTCTATATTCAGTTCCTTAAGAAAGTCTATGGCTTCCTGCATTACTGGCAGATCGCTTGTACTCCCCATTATGATTCCTACCTTCATTTTGTCATTTTAAATATTAGTCTTTTTGCAGTGGTAATTATCTTTTGTATTCACAGCAATTATAGGTTATAGTATTCAAACTCTTTCTCAATAAGTAAAGCTCAGTTTCTACTGAGAAACTACTTCGATGAGTTCCTTAACCTGCTGTGCCACTTTCCTTGCGGTAGCCATATCTTCATCTACAATTGTAACGTGTCCCATCTTCCTAAAAGGTCTTGTTTCTTTTTTTCCGTAAATATGTGGCGTAACGCCTGGCATCGCCATTATCTTCTCAATATTTTTATAAACTACGGGACCCGTATGATCTTCAGCTCCTACTAGGTTGACCATCACTGAGGCAACTTTATCATCTGTTTTTCCTAAAGGCAAATCTAGAATGGCGCGTAAGTGTTGTTCAAACTGATTTGTATAACTTCCCTCTATGCTGTAATGACCACTATTATGCGGGCGTGGAGCAACCTCATTCACTAGAATTTCATCATCTTCTGTCTGAAACATCTCTACAGCAAGAAGGCCTACGTGATTAAATGCAATGGAAACCTTTTCTGCGATTGCTCTAGCTTTGTCTGCCACTTTATTATCAATACGCGCTGGACAGATAACATATTCAACTTGATTTGCTTCTGGGTGAAATTCCATTTCTACGACAGGATACGTTTTTACTTCTCCTGAAGGATTGCGGGTTACTATGACCGCGAGTTCATTTTTAAAGGGAATCATCTTTTCAGCAATGCAGGGTACCTGTGGAAGTGTATCTAAATCTTCCATAGTCCTTATTACAGAAACTCCTTTTCCATCGTAGCCGCCGGTACAGGATTTCCATATAAATGGCATTTTGACCAAGCTCGATGATTCGTCTAGATTATGTAAATCTTCTTTTAATGCTTTCGCGAAAGCGTACTTTTTATACGCTGCAGTCGGGATGTTATGTTTCTTATAGAAATCCTTTTGAACTCCCTTATCCTGTATGTTGCGTAAAACCGATGGCTGTGGATACACGTTAATACCCTCTTCTTCCAACTTTTCAAGCGCATCTATATTTACACTCTCAATCTCAAATGTGAGCACATCTACTTGTTTCCCAAAGTCATAAACCGTTTTAAAATCCATAAGATCCCCTTGGGAAAAATGATTGCAGGCAATCTTGCAAGGCGCTTCTGGATTAGGGTCTAGAACATACGTCTGAATGTCATATTTGCGGGTGTCATAGAGCATCATTTTCCCCAATTGGCCGCCACCCAGTATTCCTAATTTAAATTGTGAAGAGAAGTAATTTTTCATAGATTTAAAATTTTCGCGAAAGCGAAAAACTAGTTCCAAAAATACAAATTTAACAGGGATCGGATTCCCTTTATTGTATCAAAAAGGATCCTTTGCTATTTGACTTTTGATTTGATTGATTGTCATTTGCTCTTGGTATCTTTGCACTTTATTATTTATGAAAAAAACAATCGACCTCCACGACTTAACTTTTGAAAAATTTATTTCAAAAACAGATGTGCAGCACGCTGTAAATGGTGTGGCCGTGCGCGTCAATGACGAGTATAAAGATAAGATTCCCGTATTTCTAACCGTGCTCAACGGGGCTTTTTTATTTAGCGCAGAGCTTATAAAAAAGTTTGATGGGGAGTGTGAATTGAGTTTCATTAAAGTTGCTAGCTATGACGGTACGCAACAGAGTGATGAAATACACACGGTGATGGGAGCAGAACCTTCTTTGAAAGGCCGTGATGTGATCGTGGTAGAAGACATAGTAGATTCTGGAAATACCATTGAGACCGTTATACGGATACTGGAAGATGAAGGAGTCGCTTCGTATAAAATTGCAACCCTTTTTTATAAGCCAGGAGCCTATACCAAGCCCTACACAATAGATTATGTTGGGCTAGAGATCCCCAATGATTTTGTAGTAGGTTTTGGCTTAGATTATAAGGGTTTAGGAAGAAATCTTACCGCTATTTATAAACTTAAAGAAACTAAAATGACCAATCTAGTTTTATTTGGCCCTCCTGGTGCCGGTAAAGGAACACAAGCAGAAGTATTAAAGCAAAAGTACGATCTGGTACATATATCTACGGGTGACGTCTTCCGTTACAACATAAAAAATGCGACGGCTCTTGGTACCCAAGCAAAGTCTTATATAGATAAAGGTCAGCTTGTGCCAGATAGTGTTACTATAGATATGCTCGAGGCAGAGGTAGAAAAGAATAGAGATGCCAAGGGTTTTATTTTTGACGGATTCCCACGTACGGAAGCTCAGGCAGATGCTCTTGCCGTAGTACTCAATTCTAAAGGTACAGAGGTTGCTGGGATGGTTGCACTAGAGGTAGATGATGAGGTGCTGGTGCAGCGATTACTTGAGCGCGGTAAGACGTCCGGAAGGGCAGATGATGCCGATGAGAACGTAATACGTAACCGTATCAAAGTATATTATAACGAGACGGCAATCTTAAAAGATTATTACGAGAAGCAGGGCAAATATCACGGTGTTGATGGCGTAGGTAGCGTGAGTGAGATAACAGATCGGTTGAGTAATGTGATCGATACGCTTACGTAGTTTTAGAGCGCTTTTGCAAATATACCCTTGCATCACACAGATTATTTTAATCTTGAGTCGGTTAAGACATTAAAGCTCATTAAATAGAGGTAAAAAAAATTTTTCAAATGACTGAAGGAAATTTTGTAGACTATGTAAAGATTCACACCACTTCTGGAAACGGAGGTTCTGGATCTGCGCATTTGCACAGGGAAAAATTTATAGAAAAAGGAGGTCCAGATGGAGGTGATGGAGGCCGGGGAGGTCACGTGATCGTACGTGCAAACCCTAATCTTTGGACACTTTTGCACCTTAAATTTAAACGTCACATAAGTGCTGGTCACGGTGGCAATGGCGCTAAATCCAGATCTTCTGGATCCGATGGGGAAGATATGTATATAGATGTGCCACTCGGTACCACTATAAAAGATACAGAGACCGATAAAGTACTTTTTGAAATAACAGAAGAAGGTCAAGAATTTATAGCCGCAGAAGGTGGTATGGGAGGCCGTGGCAACTGGCACTTTAAAAGCAGTACAAACCAAACACCTAGATATTCACAACCAGGAATAGATGGGTATGAGGTGATGCTCACGCTAGAGCTCAAAGTACTTGCAGATGTAGGTCTTGTAGGATTTCCTAATGTAGGCAAATCTACGTTACTGGCAGCAATTACAGCGGCCAAACCTAAGATCGCAAACTATGAGTTTACTACCTTAAAGCCTAACTTGGGGATTGTTCAGTACAGGGACTTTAGATCTTTTGTGATGGCAGATATCCCGGGAATTATAGAAGGTGCCGCAGAAGGAAAGGGGATCGGTCATAGGTTTTTGAGGCACATAGAGCGTAACTCCTCCTTATTGTTTATGATCCCTGCAGATGCAGATAGTATTTCGGCTCAGTATGACATCTTGCTTAATGAACTACAAAAATACAACCCAGAACTTTTAGACAAAGGTAGACTTATCGCTATTACAAAGAGCGATATGCTGGATGAAGAGCTTAAAACAGAACTTACAGAAGAACTGGATAGGGAACTTCCCATCCCTTATATGTTTATTTCTGCCGTAGCGCAGCAGGGGCTTACAGAGCTCAAGGATGCGCTGTGGAAGATGATGAATGAGGATTAATGTGATGGTCAATCACAACAATCTGCAATATTCATTGTTTACCTTATGAAAACTAGATTTATGCGGATTTTTATTCTTACCCTAATATCAATAATCACCCTTAGTTGTGGTAGTACTATTGTAGATTATGACTATGATAAAAATGTAGATTTTAGTGACTACACAACATACCAGTTTGATCTTAAGGAGCCCACGGGTTTATCGGAATTTGATGAGCGCAGAATGGTCAGTAGTATAGATAGTATTTTACAGCAAAGAGGATATGTTCGCACAGAAAAGTGTGATTTTTATATAACACTATCTGCTGACGAATATGAGAGTCAATCACGTAATACGATTGGAGTAGGTATTGGTGGCGGAGGCGGTAACGTAGGTGTAGGAGTGAGTGGTGGTATTCCCATAGGAGGGAGAGAATTGCATCAAGTAATTACCACAACGTTCTACAAAGCAGATGAGGGATATCCAACTTTTTGGGAAGCCACTAGCGAGAGCGACCTCAAAGTCAATGCTAAACCAGAGGCTCGGGATGTGTACTATACTAAGCTCGCTACTAAAATTCTGTCAAAATATCCTCCAAAAAAGTAACGTTAGTTTGGCATTGTATTCGCATACATAGAAATAAAAAAAAGAAAATGGTCAAGTGGTTTTTTATCTTATGTTTTTCAGTCGCACTAAGCGCTCAGGGTAACGATGTTTCTTCCTTTTCAAAAGCAGAGAAATATTTTAAGCAAGCAAATTATCAAAAGGCAAAACCCTTGTTTCTTACTGCTCTTAAGAGTAACCCAAAAGACCTAAAAACGATAGAATATCTAGGTGATATCGAAGGCTATTCAAAGAAGTGGGATAATGCTATTTCCTATTACGAGAAACTCGTCAGTTTGTCTCCTAAAAACGCAAACTACCACTACAAGTATGGAGGTGTGCTGGGTATGAAAGCGCTAGAGATCAATAAGTTTAGAGCGCTCTCGCTCGTGGGTGATATAAAAGAATCTTTTGAAACGGCTGCTAGATTAGATCCAAAGCATATTGATGCTCGCTGGGCATTAGTAGAATTTTATTTGCAATTACCTGGGATTATTGGAGGGAGCGAGGCAAAAGCTAAAAGCTATGCAGAGGAGCTACTTAAGATTTCTCCTGTAGATGGATATCTCGCAAAGGGTTACGTCGCAGAGTATAATGATAAACCTGGTGATGCTGAGCTTTTTTACAAAAAGGCTATAGAAGTAGGAGGATCAGTAAACTGTTATACAAAATTACAGAATCTCTATGAAAAAGAGGGAGAGCCTCATAAAGCGTTCAAAACCTTGGAGGAGGCACAAAAAAAACACGCTACTAACAATAAACTTCACTATCAATTAGGTAAAGTTGCAGGTCAGTATGGTATTGGTCTCGATCAAGGGATATCTTGTTTGGACAAGTATATCGCAAACTATACCACTGCAGATGGTGTACCTAAGGACTGGGCCTATTTAAGACTTGCACAGATCTACAAACATAAAGGAGATAAAGAGGCTGCTTCTCTGTGGATTGATAAAGCTCTCAAGAGCAGATCAGATTTTAAAGAAGCCCTCGCAGAAAGAAAGATTATAAACAGCCTTTAGGGAAGGAGGGTTGGATTTACGTCCATAATATTTTCTTGTATATACGTTTCAATAAAATCAGTAGTGAATTTATCACTTCCTAAAAGCTTTTCAGTTTCTAGAAGTGTTCTTATATCTAGGTTTTTATAATCATTTAGATATTGCTGAGACAATTTTTTATAACTGTAATGCCAAGGTTCATATTTAAAACCTTTTCTATCAATAGCGTCGGTATAAACAAGATAAAAACCGAATTTCTCTGAGTTTTCTTCCATCCATTCCTTGAACTTACAGAAAGGACCCATACCGTGAAATTTTGAAGGAACCAATAAATCGCCAGAAACTTTAGGAGTAGCATCTACAATATCTAAGTCTGTTCCCCAATGGTGACGAGAAGTTCCTGGAATGGTGCTATATGCTACAATTTTCTTAATAGCCGCTATTTCGGATAGTCCGCTTTCGCGAAAGCGATTGTACTTACGCTCCCATATTCTATTTTGATGATCATAATCTCGATAGGAAGAGACCACCTGAAATTTTATACCATCTTTTGCGGCCGCTTCTTTCATTTGTTCATAGGCCATTGCTGCTTCTGGCCTCAAGGTGTACGTAGATGTCTTCGTAAACGCTGGATCTCCTTTTCCTATAAGCTCTGCTTGCGGCAGTTGTAGAGAGAGAAGTGTGAATCCAGAACTGACGAGTATAACTACTATTGAAAGGACATTGAGTTGTAATTTTTTATTTTTCATAATTTTTTCTTCATTACAAAGTGCGTACCTACCAGAGGTATTTCAAATTCTTCTCCTACTGTTTTATAGCCAAGATGTTTATAGAAGCTCAGGGCAACTATTCTGGCATTAAACCACAATACGTTTTTTCCTTTTTCTTTCAAAAGACGTTCACCATAGGAAAGTAATTTTTCTGCGACACCCTTCCTTCTATACGCTGGAAGCACTGCCATACCCCTGAGCCTAGCTTGCTCCCCAGAGAAATTACTATTTCTATCTTCCATAAAACTGGCAACTCCTATGATCGTGTCTTCGTAAAAAGCACCGAGATGAAAAGTGCTCTCTTTTTCATCTGCTTCCATATAGACATCTTCAAGAGGTCGACCAGCCCTAAGAACAGGATGTCTTACTGGCCAGGTTTCTTCGGCCTCAATAATTCTGAAAGTATAACGAGCGTTGTAAGTCTTATACAACAATGTAGGTTGGTCGTGGTATGTGATAGTTTCTGCCTTTTTAAAGTCTATATTCTCTAAAACTTTTTGAGACCTTATATTTTTACTATGCGCGTGGGCAATTAGGGATACGTATTTTAATGTTCGAAAGGCATATTCACGTATTGCCTTTGCACTTTCTGTGGCATATCCATTATCCCAATAGCATCTGTAAAACCTAAACCCAACGTCTATCGCCCTTTTATCTTTATGATATTTAAGGCCGCACCATCCTAAGAATTCGTCATCTTTTTTTCTAATAACGGCATATCTTCCTACACCAGAAAGACCTTCATAAGTACTACGAATATAATCCTCTAAGAAATCGCTAGCCTGGGACTCTGACTCAAAAGCGACATCTCCAGTATATTCCAGTACTTGAGGATCATTATTGAGATGGTAGAAATGAATATAATCTTGAGAAATAAATTCTCTAAGGTATAATCTGTCTGTTTCTAAGATGGTATTCATCTAAGCTAGGACATCCTTATAGTCTGGATTTTTCTCAAACTGTACCTCTGCAAAAGGGCAAAGAGGATTAATTTTAAACCCTTTTTCTCGAGCAAATTTTACCGTATGAGCAACTAATTTTGATGCCAGGCCTTTTCCCTCCTGGGGTATTTTTGTCTCTGTATGATCAATAGTGATAAGGTCTGGTGAGGTCTGGATATAGGTAAGTTCTGAGATGACACCATTTTCACCTTTAATGTAAAAAGCACCTCTGTCTTGTCTTTCGTTGTGATGGATGGTCATCTTTTTTTATTTTAAAAGTATTAAATAATGAAGGAAACTGCGCTCTTAATCTTAAAAAGTAACAGTATTTTATCAAACCCGACTAAAAATATCCTTCTCAAGCGTGAAATCTGCGCAACTCATAAATGTCAAATAATGTTGTAAGTACAGACCACTCGTCTATTCCCGAGTGAAATGATAACGCCACGGCGCAGCAATCGGCAAAAGCGGGAACGTTTTAAATACGCTTTGGGAAGTCTAAGAAAACAAAGAAATCTGTCTTTCTGATCTATTTAACTTTGAGAGGGTAATACTATTTTTATGGGAAATTGACAGATTTATCATTGGAATTCATTCCACAGATTTTTTACAACTTAGATTTCCGTAACCTCTCGTGAGCATCCTAAAATTGGAGCCCATAGTAGTAATTTTCACCTCCTATTTGAGTTCATTTATGCAGATTTTAAGACCAAAAAATTTTTCAATTTTTTATTTGATGTAAATATTAATTTAGTTTATTTTTGCGCCTCTATCAGCGGGAGTAGCTCAGTTGGTAGAGCGTCAGCCTTCCAAGCTGAATGTCGCCAGTTCGAACCTGGTCTCCCGCTCAAGACAGGACCCTATAGAGATGTAGGGTCTTTTTTATTTTGTACGTTATGTGTATCAGTAGTAAGGTGAGAAGTTTATGCTGAGCGTAGTCGAAGCAAACCTAGTCTCCCGCTCCATAAGAAAGACCTTGCATTTTACAAGGTTTTTTTTTGGAGTAAACATTAATTAATTGAAGACCTGTTAGATGAAGTAACGACATTTTTTAAACTACAGACGTCAAGGGATTTAGGTGTGCCGTTTTTGTGAAACATTTCTGATCATCCCACCAAAAATAAAGTAATGAAACGGTAGCATACTGTACCAATACAGCCTACCGAAAAGTCCGCGAGGTCGAAAGGTAGCAGTCTGATGCAGCACGTTATTATCGTCTATCTTAAACTCTAGCCACGCTTCTCCAGGAACGCGCATCTCTGCAAAAAGTAAAAGTCTGCCTTCTTCCCGATTTGCGAGCAATACTCTCCAAAAGTCTAAAACATCTCCTGTGTGAATTTTATCAGGATGTGTACGCCCCCTGCGCAAACCTACACCTCCTATAAGCTTATCTATATATCCTCTTATTTTCCATAACCAGTCTGCATAATACCAACCGCGGTCACCGCCTATGGCCCAAATATTATTTACGGCGAGATCTCGGTCTTTGAGTTTTACTGTCTGTTTATCTTTGAGGCACCCATAGGTAGGGATCTGTATGTAGTCATCTAGATCTACTTTAATGCGACCGCTTACGAGGCTATCTTTCCAAGAAGAGGCAACTTGATTCTGTTCAATTTTTGCAAATGCCATTTTAATGGAATCCTGATACGAGATAGGATCAATGTCGAGTAATTTTTGTAAACGGGAATCCCGTGAAATCACTTCTACTTTCATACTGTCTACTAGGTTCAAGGCTAGTTTATAAGAAGTAGATGTTATAAAATAAAGCCAATAGGAACTTATTTTTGGCGACATTACCGGTACGGTAACTATGGATAAATGCAGTTTACGCACTTTTGCATAGCCCTTCATCATCTCTTTATAGGTAAGCACTTCTGCACCACCGATGTCAAAATTATCGTTATATGTCTCCTCACGCCCCAAGACGCCAGTAAGGTACTGCATTACGTTGCGTATGGCGATGGGCTGGCACTTTGTATTAACCCACTTTGGGGTTATCATTACGGGTAGTTTTTCACATAGATCCCGTATGATTTCAAAAGAAGAACTGCCAGAACCCACTATAATACCTGCTCGCAACACTGTGAGAGCTGCTTTACCTTCTCTTAACGTATGTTCTACATTACGTCTAGACCATAGATGTTTGCTAAGGTTTTCTTCATTTGCAATCCCACCTAGGTAAATCACTTGTTTACATTGAGTAGGGGCCAGATAGCTATTGAAATTTTCTGCAGATGTTGCTTCTTTTTTGTCAAAGTCTGTGGTAGAGCTGGACATTGAATGGAGTAAATAATAGGCAGCATCTATGTCCTGAGGGATTTTATGCGGTTCTGGCTTATCAAGGAAGTCAATCTCTATAACTTGAATTTTCTGTCGTAAAGATTTGCTCACTGAGAGTCTTGCTTCATCCCTTACTGTGCAGACTACCTCGTGTCCTGCCTCAAGCAAGAGAGGCAGTATGCGCATTCCTATATATCCATTTGCACCGGTGAGTAATATTTTCATACTCTAAAGTTACGCTGAAATTATACAGATAAGGTTAAAACCTCGTTAAGATGATTTCACTATATTGGGAGCCTCAAAATACCTGTATGTTTAAAAAAGTTTTATTGATTTTAGGTCTAGTTTTAATCGGTTTTGGTCTTTATAATGCCTTTGTGCCTAAAGAAGTCTTGGACATTGGCCCATTAGAAGTCTCAGCTAAAGAAGGCCTCTCGAGTGAGAGTCTTATTTTAATTGCGCTTGGAGTAGTCTCTGTGATTGCAGGTATCTTTTTAGGCAGAAAGTAATCTAGTCCTGCATATTTTAATCTAGTGACACAAATTTTTGGAGCGCGTGGTAGTTGCTTTTTTTTAAAAGTAGGTTCCCGCTTTTCATTGCAACTCCGCATTCCGCTATGGCTTCATTTGCGGGGTTTCCATTGCAATCGGGGCTAGCAGGGAGGGTTGTTTTCTTTCAGCTTATTTTTCATTTATTTACAGAATGCCCTAAGGTTTTAAATCGCTGAGGTATTCAAAATCCGACAAGAATATTTGATCCATTAAAATTTTCGCGAAAGCGTTCTTATACTTCTCAGTGCCGTTCAGAAATGTTATTTTTGAGTAAATCACAAGAATCTAATGAATATCCATTTTATAGCCATAGGAGGAGCGGCAATGCATAATCTAGCACTTGCATTACATCATAAAGGAGAAACGGTCACGGGCAGTGATGATACTATTTTTGAACCCTCACGATCACGGCTCGATGCTTATGGACTCTTGCCAGAAGAATTTGGCTGGTTTCCAGAGAAGATCACTGCAGATCTTGATGCCGTGATCCTTGGTATGCACGCAAAAGAGGATAATCCTGAGCTCTTAAAAGCGCAAGAGCTAGGGGTTGCTATTTATAGCTATCCAGAATATCTATATGAGCAGGCAAAAAATAAAACACGTGTAGTGATAGGTGGCTCTCACGGTAAGACAACGATTACTTCTATGATCCTGCACGTAATGCATTATTGGGAGAAAGAGGTAGATTATATGGTAGGTGCCCAGCTAGAGGGATTTGACACAATGGTGCGCCTCACAAAGGAGGCAGATTTTATGGTTTTGGAGGGCGATGAGTATCTGAGTAGTCCAATAGACCGCAGGCCAAAATTTCATCTTTACAAACCTAATATCGCTTTATTGAGCGGTATCGCTTGGGATCACATTAACGTCTTCCCTACTTTTGAAAACTACTTAGAGCAGTTCCAGATTTTTGTAGATAGTATGACCAATGGCGGGGCTATGGTCTATAATACCGAAGATGAGAATGTCGTCAAGGTGGTAGAAAGCGCTAAGGCACATATAAAAAAGTATCCATATCAAACCCCAGAATACCGTGTAGAAGATGGGGAAACCCTGCTCGAAACACCCGATGGAGCGATGCCTATAGAAGTTTTTGGGAAGCACAATCTCAATAATCTTGCGGGTGCAAAGTGGATCTGCCAGCATATGGGTATTGTAGAGGAAGATTTTTATGAAGCCATCGCTACGTTTAAAGGAGCTAGCAAGCGACTGGAAAAAATTGCGGAAAGCGATAAAGCAGTTATTTATAAGGACTTTGCCCATAGTCCCTCAAAAGTTCAGGCTACGACCCAAGCTGTAAGGGAGCAGTACCCAGACAGAAAATTAATAGCTTGCTTAGAATTACATACCTACAGCAGTCTCAATCCCGAGTTTCTCACAGAATACAAGGGTGCGCTCGATGGGGCAGATGTGGCCGTTGTCTTTTATTCTCCTCACGCGGTAGAGATTAAAAAATTAGAGCCCATCTCAAAAAAGCAGATTGAAGAAGCCTTCCGTAGAAGAGATCTCGTCATTTATACAGACCCGCTAGACTTTAGAACCTTTTTATTAGGACAGGAATTTGATAATGCAGCACTGCTATTAATGAGTAGTGGGAACTATGGGGGTCTGGATTTTGAGGATTTGAAGGAGTTGATTTAATTTTAAATGATCAGTTTTGAATAAATATGTTGTCGTTCTTTTCTTTCTTATAAGTCAGACATTTTACAGTCAACAGTTTCTTGAAAAGACTTTTCAGGAATATGCCTCCATGAACAAGGAGTACGTTGCTGCCCACCTCAATAAAGGTGTATTTAAAACAGGAGAAACGCTCTGGTTTACAGCCTATATAAAAAGTTACACATCAGACATAGATGCTGAAACATCCTCTAATCTTCAAGTGGGACTTTACAATGATAAGGGAATGCTCGTAGATCATTCCATACATTATATTGCGGGAAGTGTTGCGTCTGGATCTTTATTATTGAAATATCCCCCAGGAATTTATTTCCTTAAAATACAAACTAACTGGATGCGCAACTTTCCAGATAGTAAGCCATACGTAAAGGCGATAGAAGTTATTGATTATTCAAAAGATAGAGATATAACAGATTTGACTCAGGTAAATATGCTGGATACGAGCAAACCAAACCCTTCTTCTGGTATATCTATGCTTGTAAATGCTTTAGCTCCTCACGATGTAATTGTATCCATTCAAAAAACTCAAGAATATCCAGTAGAAAAGAGAAGGTTCTTTTTAGGCGTTCATAATAACAAGAAATTAAAGATCATACCTTTTGAAATCAAAGGAAAAACCAAGACTATCAAGATCGCAAAGGATCAATTGTCTGAAGGAATTCAAACGCTCTTGCTTTTGGACAAGGAGAAAAAACTACTCGCCGAACGAATCATTTTTATAAGTGATCGTTTTTCTAAGAAAAAGGTGCTATCCATAAATCTTATCAAGAAGGAGAATGATAGTTTACAGGTAGCACTAAAGCATAGAATAGGTAATTCTGCAGTTTCGCGAGCAAGTATATCAATTTTGCCGCTTGCATCAAAAGCTGTCATAGATAGTTCTAGCCTCGAAGTTCAAGAGGTTTTTAGGAATATCCAAATGACTCAGGATATTGCACTATTTCTCCCTACAGATAGGGAGTCCTTATCAAATTTGAATGAGAGGCTCGCTTTCGCGAAAAATACCTTGGACTGGGAAACATTTTTAGAAGAAAAGAACGAACTCCTATTTGATAAAGAAAGAGGATTTACTATTGCTGGAGTAGTAAAAAATTGGAATGGAACCTTTGGTGGAAAAATTACGTTTTACCAGCGAGAAGAAGGGCAATTAGAAATGACAGAAATAGATAAGGATGGAAGTTTCATATTTGAAAATAACTACTTAGAAAAGCAAGAGGAAATCCATTTTACAGTATTGAGGAATAATAGTTCGATTTCAAAACCAGAAGTACAATATAGTGTCAGTCCACAAATAATGGTAGATACTCTATCCAATATTTTTTTAATTGACTTAGGCTCTATAAAAGTTGATTCCATAAACAAGAGACCAGTTCAGGAGCAGAGGCTTAATGGAGCTACAGGAATTGAACTGAACGAAGTTGAGCTCACTGGCAAGGGTAAAAAGGAAGAACTCACAAAAAATAAATACTTCGCCGAAAGTGCTTCATATGAGTCCATTAAAGTGACGGTTGAACTAGCTAAAAAAAATCCAACGCTCTCTCGCATGATACGAAGAATGGGCTATATACCCAGAATAAACCCAACTAATGGCCGCCTGTTCATTCTTTCCTCTAATCCGTTAGACCCGCCACCCGCAATTATTGTGGATGGCTTTAAGGAAATTGGGGGTCTTATAGACGTACCGCTCACGAGCATAGATGAGATTTATTCTGAAAGTGTAGGTATTTATGGAGGTAAATCGGGAGTAATCTATATCTATAGAAAAGATGGTGTGCCGGTAGGAATGGAAAAAGAAGGAGTAGTGAGCTATCCTGCGGATCACGGTTTTCAGAAAGCGCAAAACTATTTTAATAATCAGTTCAGTAATCTCTTTGATGAAAAAGCAAAAAAATATGGAGCTGTTTTCTGGAAAGGCGATATTGCGCTTAATGGAGGTGATAAAAAACTGATATCATTTCCTTCCTATGGGTTGAACGGAATTCGATTAATTATTCAAGGATTAAATGCGCGGGGAGAATTTTTTTCTCAAGAGGAAGTTTTGATTTTGGATGGAGGGTGATGTATTCAAATGGTAGTGAGATCTACGTAGGTTACAGGGTTCAGAGGGCATAATTGGGCACCTGTATTTTTCCACAATATGTTAATAACTTCAAGGGTTTCCAAAGGTTTTAACCCCTTTGCTGGAGCCTCATTCTTTATATTTGTTTGTTACACATATTAAGACAACTTTAAGACGAATTATATGAGCGAAGACGCTAATAAAAAAGAATATTCGGCAGACAGTATTCAGGCCCTCGAGGGAATGGAACACGTACGTATGCGACCATCTATGTATATAGGTGACGTAGGTACCCGTGGCTTGCACCATTTGGTGTATGAGGTGGTAGATAACTCCATCGATGAAGCGATGGGTGGTTATTGTGACCGTATTGATGTTACCATTAATGAAAATAACTCTATCACGACCCGTGATAACGGTCGTGGGATCCCCGTAGGGATTCATAAAAAAGAAGGCGTTTCTGCATTACAGGTTGTAATGACCAAGATTGGAGCCGGAGGAAAATTTGATAAAGATTCCTATAAGGTTTCTGGAGGTCTTCATGGAGTAGGAGTATCTTGTGTGAATGCACTCTCTAATCACTTAAAAGCTACGGTTTATAAAGAAGGAAAAATCTGGGAGCAGGAGTATGAACGCGGGAAGGCGATGTATCCTGTTAAGGCAATAGGAGACTCTGACTTTACGGGTACGGAAGTAACTTTTTTGCCAGATGACTCTATTTTTCAGCAGACGACAGAATTCAGTTACGATACGCTTGCCTCACGTATGCGCGAACTTGCGTATCTCAATAAGGGGATTACAATTACCCTTACTGACAAGCGACATAAAAAACCAGATGGTGAGTTTGAAGGGGAGACATTCCATAGTACAGAAGGTCTTTCTGAGTTTGTACGTTTCTTGGATGGAAACCGCACCCCTATCATAGGCGAAGTCATCGCAATGGAAGGCGAGAAAAACGGTATTCCAGTAGAAGTGGCGATGATTTATAATGATAGCTACGCAGAAAATTTGCATTCTTATGTAAATAACATCAATACCCACGAGGGAGGAACGCACTTAGCAGGTTTCCGTCGGGGTCTTACAGGATCGCTTAAAAAGTTTGCCGACGCATCTGGTATGCTGGACAAACTTAAATTTGATATTGCTGGGGATGATTTCCGTGAAGGACTGACGGCAATTATCTCCGTAAAAGTAGGTGAACCACAATTTGAGGGTCAGACTAAAACCAAACTCGGTAACCGTGAGGTGACATCTGCAGTATCTCAAGCGGTAGCAGAGATGATCGAGATCTATATGGAGGAAAACCCGAATGATGCAAAAATCATCGTACAAAAGGTAATCCTTGCTGCTCAGGCACGTCACGCGGCTAAAAAAGCCCGTGAGATGGTACAGCGTAAAACGGTAATGAGTATAGGTGGCTTACCTGGTAAATTATCAGACTGTTCTGAAACAGATCCTACACTTTGCGAAGTATTCCTTGTCGAGGGAGATTCGGCAGGGGGAACGGCTAAGCAAGGTCGTGACCGTGAGTTTCAAGCAATTTTACCTTTACGTGGTAAAATCTTGAATGTTGAAAAAGCAATGGTGCACAAGGTTTTTGAAAACGAAGAGATTAAGAACATATTTACCGCACTGGGCGTAACCATCGGTACTGAAGAGGATAGTAAAGCACTCAATCTTTCAAAACTACGTTACCATAAGGTGGTTATCATGTGTGATGCCGATGTGGATGGTAGCCACATCTCTACACTGATCCTTACATTCTTCTTCCGTTATATGAAGGAGCTTGTAGAGAATGGATACGTGTATATAGCAACCCCTCCTTTATACCTTGTTAAAAAGGGTCAGAAAAAGCAATATGCTTGGAATGATAAAGAGCGTGACGCAATAGCAGAGCGTATGGGTACTCAAGGAGTTTCTGTACAGCGCTACAAGGGTCTAGGGGAGATGAATGCAGAGCAATTATGGGATACTACTATGAATCCAGAATTCCGTACGCTGCGTCAGGTAGCCATAGATAATGGTACTGAAGCAGATCGTATTTTCTCAATGTTAATGGGCGATGAGGTACCACCTCGCCGTGAATTTATTGAGAAAAATGCAGTATATGCAAATATTGACGTTTAACAAATCTCAACACTCCATATCAAGTAACGCCCTTAGGATTTCCTAAGGGCGTTTTTAAGTATATACATAGCCTCTATTTTCTTATTAGGAGTAGTGGATGTGTTCTTTCGGGAACCCTTTTCTGAAGTAACTTGTTTTCGTGATTTTGTAACATCAGCGAATGTTTTTTAGGGCTTTACAAGGTACATGTCAGTAATCTGTAACTACAAAACGGTCGTTTATAGCGATCGGTTGTCGTACATTGGAAGAGGTTTTAACGGGAATTTACAATTTGATTTTAACATATTTATAGGAAGATATCGTATTTTCGCGAAAGCAAAAAGAGTATTAATAATATAAAAAATCAAACCATATGAAAGTTACTGTAGTAGGTGCTGGAGCAGTAGGAGCCAGTTGTGCAGAGTATATAGCAATTAAGAATTTTGCAAGTGAAGTAGTCCTTGTAGATATAAAAGAGGGATTTGCAGAAGGAAAAGCGATGGACTTAATGCAGACAGCTTCTCTTAATGGTTTTGACACAAAAATAACTGGAACGACAGGCGATTATTCTAAAACTGCCGGAAGTGATATTGCAGTAATCACATCAGGAATTCCTCGTAAGCCAGGAATGACCCGCGAAGAGCTTATCGGCATTAATGCAGGTATTGTAAAAGAGGTATCTGCAAATATTGTAAAACATTCTCCAGATGTCATTCTAATTGTGGTTTCCAACCCGATGGATACGATGACGTACCTAGCTAGTAAAGTAACAGGTCTTCCTAAGCATAGAGTAATCGGTATGGGCGGAGCTCTTGATAGTGCTCGTTTTAAGTATCGTCTTGCAGAGGCTCTTGAAGCGCCTATTTCTGACGTAGATGGGATGGTAATAGGAGGTCACTCAGATAAAGGAATGGTGCCGCTTACACGTCTTGCAACCCGCAATAGTGTATTAGCATCAGAATTTATCAGCGAGGAAAGACTTTTACAAGTAATGGAAGATACTAAGGTAGGTGGGGCGACACTCACTGGTCTTTTAGGAACTTCAGCTTGGTATGCACCAGGTGCCGCGGTATCTGGACTTGTACAGGCAATCGCGTGTGATCAAAAGAAAATGTTCCCTTGCTCGGTACTTTTAGATGGCGAGTATGGCCTCTCTGATTTATGTATAGGTGTGCCTGTAATCTTAGGTCGCAACGGGATAGAAAAAATTGTAGAGATAGAACTCAGTGCGGTAGAGAAAGCAAAACTTTCTGAAAGTGCAGAGGGCGTAAAAGCGACTAATGATCTCTTAGAAATGTAAGAGAACAATGTATAGAAACTAAAGGCAGGCTGTGACGTCTGCCTTTTTTTATGGGTAGAATTTGCTTTCGCGAAAATTTTAAAAGCATCCTAATGCTGTAGGGCTAAATAACAGGCACTGTAGAAGTCCTGCATATCAGTGAAATTTGCTATCCATAAAATTTATTGGGTACTTGCAGTGAGAACACTATATTTGCACGTTTTCTATAGCAGAGCAAATGAATAATAAATGGTTTCTAAGTGCGGCAATAATTGTCCTAGCGTTCCTCGGAATTAGCTTGGATAAGAGTACTGCTGTAAACCAAGAACTAGTTATTCAGTTTTCAAACCTCAATGTATCGCCAGATGATACTGAAGAGGCAATAACGCTGGTAAAGCGCAAACTAGAAGGGCTCAATATAGAAAATATCACCATCCACAAATCTGGGAGAGGTAAATATAGTCTTGCATACTATAGCAACATTGATGTATCCATAATCAAAAAGCAATTTTCTCAAGAATTAGAAATTGCCTTTGAAAAGATTGACTATTCGGCTAAAGGGGAATTCCCAAAAGACCCTCATCCTACAGACGTAAAACCTTTTCAGCTAGAAATTTTCAAGATTCAAGATGCCGATGGTGTTTCGAGTACAAAAGGAGCAATTTTTGAGACGAAGTCTCCTAATACGCGCTTTTTTACTCCAGACTCTTTTGTGTTTCCCATAAAGTATGAGGAAGATACTGCGCGAGATACAGACGAGGTAGCTTATACTAGTTATTATTACTTATCCCTTGAGATAGATAAAACTTCTTACCAAATTCCGGAAGTGAGGGCTGGACCCCTTGTCTAGGTTTCTTTCGGTTTGAATAGTCATTTGACGTCTATTTGAACTTTAAAATAATTGAGTCTACCTCTTAGGCTCAGATTTAAATCACCATTTTATTATAACAACCAAAATATGCTGTATGCTACTGAGATAGTATGTAGGTATTTTAAATAAAACAGAAGAATGCAAAATAAAGGACTTATTAGGTTTTTTGCGATCGTATTTGGATTGGTATGCTTGTACCAACTCTCATATACTTATTTCACAACCAGTACAGAAGACACGGCAAAGGCATATGCCCAAGCACAGGCTCCAAATGACGCAGATAGACAGGACGTTATAGAGCGCGCATATTTAGATAGCATAGGTGGACAACCTATTTTTGCCGGAATCACTTATAATGATTCTAAAGAAAAAGAACTGAATAAGGGTCTTGACCTTGAAGGAGGAATTAACGTAATCCTTCAGATATCCATTAGAGATATATTAGGAGGACTGTCTAATAATAGTAGAGATGCAGCTTTTGTTGCAGCGCTAGATGCTACAGACGAAGTTCAAAAGAATAGCCAGAATACGTATTTTGAAGATTTCTTAGATGCTTTTGAAGCCCAAGGAGATACAAAACTTGCTTCTCCAGACATCTTTGCAAATGTTATCCTAGCAGATAAGGTTGACGTAGATATGAGTAATGATGAGGTTGCTTCTGTTCTTGAAAAAGAAATTCAAGAAACGATCGCATCTGCTTTTGAAACGTTACGTAACCGTATCGATAAATTTGGAGTAACGCAACCTAATATTCAAAGTTTAGGAGACAATGGCCGTATTCTAGTAGAGCTTCCAGGAGCAAAGGATATGGAAAGAGCCAAAAAATTACTTGAGAGTACTGCAAAACTAGAGTTTTATGAAACTCACTATGCAGGAGATGCCCTCAATTACCTTTTTCAAGCTAATGAGGCTTTACGCCCTCTTGTAGGAGATGAAAAAGAAGAAGCCGCTGTAGAAAAAGATTCTACCTTAGACGATGAGGTATCAGACCTACTCAAGGATGTTGAAGAGGAGGAAACTGCTGAAGATGACAGAGGCCCTCTGTTTGATATTTTTGATCTCAACCCACAAGCTATACAATATTCTCAAGCTGCAGTTGTAGGATATGCACAGATAGCTGATACGGCAACCGTAAATTCTTATTTACGCAACCCTGCAATTGTAAGGTTACGACCAACAAATCTTAGATTTGCTAAGTTTGTATGGGGTATCGTAGAAGATGAGGATTCTAATATTGTTCCTTTATATGCACTAGAGTCTAATCGTTCTGGAGCTCCTACAATGGATGGAGATGTGGTAAATGATGCACGCCAACAGTTTACCCAGAGACAAGAGCCATCCGTAGGTCTAGATTTTGAAGGTCAAGGAGTAAATCAATGGGCTAAGCTTACACGTACTGTTTCTCAAAAAGGAAATGCTATTGCTATAGTTTTAGACAATACTGTGCAATCTGCCGCTACAGCACGTCAGGAAATTAAAGGTGGTAGCACAGAAATTTCGGGTAGTTTTACGGTACAAGAAGCTCAAGATTTAGTAACCGTTTTAAAAGCCGGTAAATTACCAGCGAAAGCTAGTATTATTCAGGCGGAAGAAATTGGACCGTCACTAGGTCAGGAGGCAATTGACTCTGGAATTCTTTCATTCCTTATTGCTCTAGCCTTAGTGCTTATATGGATGGTGTTTTACTACGGTAAAGCCGGTCTCTTTGCAGACATCGCTCTTGTAGTAAACATTCTTTTCATCTTTGGGATACTCGCGGGTCTAGGAGCGGTACTAACGCTTCCTGGTATCGCAGGTATCGTGCTTACCATAGGGATGTCTGTAGATGCAAACGTACTTATCTTTGAGCGTATTAAAGAAGAAATCGCAAAGGGTAAATCGCAAAAAGATGCCATTAAAGATGGTTTTAATAACGCACTTTCATCTATTCTTGATGCAAACATTACGACATTCCTAACGGCACTCATACTTTTTCTTTTTGGAACAGGACCGGTTCAAGGTTTTGCAACTACCTTAATGGTAGGAATAGGTACTTCATTATTCTGTGCCATCTTTATCACACGTCTCTTTATAGACGGATACGGTAAAAACGGAAAATCACTTGCATTTGCCACTGGAGTAACTAAAAATCTATTGGTTAAAAATCACTTCAATTTCTTAGGAAAGCGCAAGATTGCTTACGCTATTTCTGGAGTGCTCATTATAGCAGGTATCGCTTCCTTATTTACCACTGGACTGGATACAGGAATCGATTTTGTAGGAGGTCGTACGTATACAGTACGTTTTGATCAGCCTATGAACGCTCAGGAGGTAGAGGATGTAATTGTTGCAGATTTTGGAAGTGCAGATGTGAAAACATTTGGATCAGATAATCAACTTAAGATTACTACAAAATACCGTATAGAAGAAACAGGAACAGAAGTAGACACAGAAGTTGAAAAACAACTCTTTACGTCTCTTTCTAGTTTCTTACCTGATGGTTTGAGCTACGAGGCGTTTGCCAAGTCTTCTGAAGATAAAGAAGTAGGTAAGATGGAGTATTATATGGTAGGACCTACCATTGCAGATGACATTAAAAAGAGTGCGCTATATGCCGTTCTTGGTTCGCTCATCGTTGTATTCTTATACATCTTATTACGTTTCCGTAGATGGCAGTTTTCTCTTGGAGCAGTAGCAGCAGTTTTTCACGATGTACTTCTTGTACTTGGAGTGTTTGCTGTGTTCAAGAATATTATGCCATTTGATATGGAAATAGATCAGAACTTCATTGCCGCTATATTAACGGTGATAGGATATTCTCTTAACGATACCGTAGTAGTGTTTGACCGTATACGTGAGTATATCAAAGAGCACGGTAGTACTAGAGGATTCTTCAAATTAATCAATCAAGCACTCAACAGCACATTAAGCCGTACGCTTAATACGTCTGTGACTACGCTTATCGTACTTATGGCCATCTTCTTCTTAGGAGCGCCATCTATACGGGGATTAATGTTTGCACTGATCGTAGGTGTAGTAGTAGGAACGTACTCTTCCCTATTTATTGCAACACCTGTTATGTTTGATACGGTTCAAAAGAAAGGTCTTAAAGAAGAGGAAGACGAGTTAGAGGCATAAATTCTTTAATTTTCTGAAATAATGAACCCGCTGCATTTAGTTGTAGCGGGTTTTTTATGATTAGTAGTTTCGCGAAAGCAAAAAAGAATATTAAAAGGAACTTGAGAAGCTAAGATTCGTTGCTAGACATAAAGCTACTTAAGAAAATAATCTATTGAATTTGCAGAGATGTCTAAACAGGTGATCTACAGTGTATAATTAGGTGAATAAATTAGAGCGTTGTCTATATGTAAAGGGGGTAGGGTTATATTTTATTCCTTGTAGAAGTCATAAGTGGTACGTTCAATAGAAGGGTCAAGTTTTAAAGTAAAGTATTTTATTTTTTCATCTTCAATGATGAACGGAAATTTTGAGATGCCGTAAAGCGCAACATTATATTGTGCGAGAAATACATCATTTTCTAAATGAGATAGCTTTACAGTGAGATCTTTATGATGCTCAAAAGTGAGTAGTAGTGTATTTCCTTCTCTTTTTATAGCTGCCCATCCGTACACTTCATTCTTATATCTACCTACAAATTTGTCGAGGCTTATAGATGGGGGTTTCTCTAGTTCAACATCTGCAAGCCACTTTTCTTTGTTTATTTTTTTTTCGGTTTCATTCTTCACATAGTAGGTGTAATAGGTGTCACTTACGTTATAATTAGGGTTTCCCAAAAGGGAATTGGTAATATCAAATTTCATTCCTTCATAGAGATAATTGCTGTCTGTATTGGTGAGAATAACTACGCCTAAATTTTCCTCAGGCACAAGCGTTACAGACGTAAGATATCCGTGTATACCTCCTGTGTGCATAATAAATTTATGTTCACCTCGACTTTCAATATCCCAGCCTAGGCCATAAAGATTAAAAGGATAATCCGCACTTCCCATAATCGTTCTTGGAGTTCGGGTTTCTTTTATTGCATTGGACGATATCACTTGAGTACCCTTGTAGGACCCATTGTTGAGTAGGGTGATAACCCACTTACTCATATCTGCTATTGAAGATGAGATGCTACCAGCGGGCGCTGTAGCATCTATATCACCGTAATCTATTTCTACTACTTGGTCATCCACTATGGTGTGAGCTTTCGTTTTATTTTTGGCAGTTTGAATTTCCTTAGATAAGGCAAGGGAATTATTCATATCCAGTGGAATAAAAATGCGTTCTCTCAACTGTTGTTCCCAAGTCTTCCCTGTTGCCGATTCAATGATCTCTCCAGCAATGGTATAACCCGTATTGAAATAACCCCATTTTTCACGGTATTCGTGGATGGGTTTTATAAGGGAAAACTTTTCAATAATCTCTTTGGATGACAGTTCATTGTCAAAATTTAGAAAGTCGCCTTGAAACGTTTCAAAACCTACCCTATGAGACAGGATATCAATGATATTTACTTTTTCGGTGAGATATGGATCGTAAAGTTTAAAATAAGGAAGCCATTTTTTTACAGGGTCTTTAAGGTTGAACTTCTCTTCCTCAGCAAGCATCGCGACAAGTGTTGACGTAAATGCTTTAGAATTGCTCCCTATCATAAAAAGCGTGTTTTCATTTATAGGAGTTTGGGAGCTATGATCTGTTACTCCGCTTGTGATGGTTTTTACAACCTTCCCATCCTTAATGATTGCAATAGCTATCGCAGGTATCTTCCATTTGTCTTTCTGAGATTTTACATAACCGTCGAGGCTATCGGTAATAAATGCGGGAAGCGCTTCTTGAGATAGTAAGCTGCTTGTAACTAGTAGAAAAGTGAGTATGGTAAGTATTCGGATATTCATAAGGGTTAGAATTTGAAATAAAATGATGACAAGTAAGCTTTCGCGAAAGCAAAACAATGGATTAAGTACAAAAGCGTCTACCCATAATCACAGAATTTTAGTTTCAAGTGGAATATAAGATAAAATTGTCATTGTTAACAGTTGGCATTCAATCTTCTTTTCCAAAAAAGCGAATAGACTGCCATAACGGCATTCTCCATAAAAGGTACTATTTTTGTCTAACCAAACTAACAGTTAACTACCTATCTACAATGAGCTTTTTTAAAAAAATATTCTCCCAAGAAAAAAAAGAAACCCTCGATAAAGGTCTAGAAAAGACAAAATCGAGCTTCTTTGATAAAATGTCAAAGGCTGTTGCCGGAAAGTCTAAAGTAGATGATGATGTGCTGGATAATCTTGAGGAAGTACTCGTTACAAGTGATGTAGGCGTGAAAACTACGCTTAAAGTAATTACCCGTATAGAAGAGCGTGTGGCGAGAGATAAGTACGTAGGTACGGACGAGCTCAACCAGATTTTACGAGAAGAAATTGCAGGATTGCTCAGTGAGACCAATGTAGGCAATGCAACAGATTTTGAAATTCCTTCGGGCACTAAACCACACGTGATTATGGTGGTAGGTGTAAATGGAGTAGGGAAGACCACAACTATAGGCAAGTTAGCTTATCAATTCAAGAAACAGGGACTTAAGGTGGTCCTTGGTGCTGCAGATACCTTTAGAGCAGCTGCTATTGATCAACTACAAGTGTGGGCAGATCGTGTGGAAGTTCCTATTGTAAAACAAAGTATGGGAAGTGATCCAGCTTCTGTTGCTTTTGACGCCCTAGAAAGTGGCGTAAAACAAGGTGCTGATGTTATTATCATAGATACAGCAGGGAGGCTCCATAATAAAGTAAATTTAATGAATGAGCTTACAAAAGTAAAGCGGGTTATGCAAAAGGTAGTAGGAGATGCACCCCACGATGTTCTGTTAGTATTGGATGGATCTACGGGTCAAAATGCTTTTGAGCAGGCAAAACAATTTACAGCGGCTACAGAAGTAACTTCTTTAGCTGTTACAAAACTTGATGGAACCGCAAAGGGTGGGGTAGTGATAGGTATTTCTGACCAATTTCAAATTCCCGTAAAATATATTGGCGTAGGAGAGGGCATTGAAGATTTACAGGTATTCAACAAAGTAGAATTTGTAGATAGCTTTTTTAAGTAACATAGAATTCGGCAAAAAAATAAGGATCACACAACCATCTTGAGTTGTTGGAATTATAGAAAATGAAGAATTGTTATGCTAGAGCCATCTCTTTTTAAAATAAATGCCAAAAGCATTTTTTTAACTAGTATCGAAATCTCCAACACGCAATGAATCTTAAATCCTGGCTCCCAGAATTGGCGTTGCGCACGTTGCGAGTGATCGCTATAGGGTTTATACTTCTTAACGGATGGAGTATTTACAAAGCCTTTGAGAAAGATGGAAATCCACTCATTCCAGACACGATACCTCATTATATTGCCTTCCCGCATTTTTGTATAATTTCTTTTTACGGAGCAGTGATGTACGTTATTTGGAAATTTTTAAAGGGACATTATGAGTCAAAGCATTGGTGGATTCCAGTAGTGATTGTCTTCTTCTTTGAATTCTTTAAGTTCTATATCTACGGATTTTTAATGTGGATTAATCCGTTCGGTTAAAGATGTTTTGTATTTTCATAGTTCTAATTTTTAGCTATGAAAAATTTCTATTTACTTTTTATCATTACGCTCTTATGTTCCTGTAACCAGAAGGGAGAATCAGCCTTAGACACGACCCCGAGATACGTTTGGGTTCCCTATAATGACTCGCTGGATCTTGCTCAAACACAAGATCTTGAAAATTCCCGGATGCATCTCAAACTTGTAAATGCTAAAGGCCTCGACAAAAACGACATTTGGAAAGAGCTCAACGGAGAAATTAATCAACTCTCTCTAGAACGAATTAAAGAAATCAGTCCGCTCATTCTAGAGCAGGATATTCCTACTATCCAGAAATATATTAAAGAAGGTAGTCTTACCTATGAGGAGCTTACCCTTTTTTATTTAGACCGTATCGCACGTTTTGAAAGTGATAATGATCGTGCTCTTAACGGTGTTATTGCTCTCAATGTAAATGCGGTTAAAGAAGCTCGAGCTCTTGATGTTGTGGATAAATCATCTATAGATGAATATTCGGTTTACGGTATGCCTATTCTCTTAAAAGATAATATAGGTACAGAAGGGATGAATACAACTGCCGGTTCTATCGCTCTCAAGGATAATAATGCTCCAGATGCCTTTATCACAACAAGACTAAAAGCAGCAAATGCCATAATTTTAGGGAAGGCAAATCTCAGTGAGTGGGCCTATTTTTTATGCAATGGCTGTCCTGTAGGTTATAGTGCCATAGGTGGGCAAACCATAAATCCTTACGGAAGATTACAGTATGAATCTGGAGGATCGAGCTCTGGTAGTGGCGTTTCTGTGGCGGCAAATTATGCCGTGGCAGCCATAGGATCAGAAACTAGTGGGTCTATCCTTTCGCCTTCAAGCCAGAATAACTTGGTAGGATTAAAACCTACTATCGGGCTGTTGAGTAGGAGTGGGATTGTACCTATTTCTAGCCATCTGGATACACCAGGCCCTATGACTAAATTTGTAGTAGATAATGCTATTCTTTTGAGCGCCTTAGTGGGTAAGGACGCTGCAGATTCTTATAGTTATGGATTTGAAGCAGATTATGTAAACGCGGTCAGAAGTGCAGATTTGAACGGTAAATATTTAGGCGTTGTAAAAGGTTATTTACAAGATTCGACGTATGCGGCGGCAATCGAAAAATTAAAAGGTACGGGCGCTACGCTAGTAGAAGTAGAGATGCCACGCATTCCCCTTGACGGATTTTTATCCATTCTCAATAAGGATATGCAATATGACCTACAGTCTTATTATAAATTAAACGTACATCCCGAGATTCAAAACCGCTCTATTGAAGAACTTATCATTTTCAATGATCAAGATAGTCTCACAAATATCCCTTACGGACAGCAATTGTTTAAAGGGATCGTAAAAGACACCATCTCCCCTGAGGGCCTAGCCAACGTTAAAGAAGATCTAATGAAAAGCTCACAAGCGTATTTTCAAAAAGCGTTGAACAGTCGTCCAGATGGTAACGGCACATTAGATGCTATTTTATCTATAAACAATTATGATGCGGGTTACGCTGCAGTCGCTCATTACCCTGCACTCACGCTTCCTATGGGTTTTACCACTAAGGGTGAGCCTAAGGGAATTACGATTATCGCCCCATCTAAAAGTGAGGAATTAATATATGATATCGCTACAGGGATCGAGGCCACACTTGGGGCAAGACAGCTGCCTGAGCGATACCAAGAGTAACGTAAAGTACGCTTACGCGAAAATTTTAAACGATTTAGTCAATCACATCCATTATTTTTTGCCATAAGGTTTCATCATAACCAGAAGGACCCAAAGTGTCATCGCCACTAGCATCCCCTAGTCGTATTATGACAAGGCCTTCACTGGGGACGATATATAATTTTTGATCGTCTTTTCCTAGACCAGCAATAAGATCCTCCGGGGCGGAGGGGATTAGTTTGCCTGAGAACGTTGTCGTCGTTCCAGGGAGTCTATAGCTCTGCTGCCCATTGATCCACCATAAATAACCATAGGCCTTATTTAAGGATTGGGATGGAGTGGTCATTTCGGTAAAAAATACAGGATCAATGATCTCATTGCCGTCCCAGTTCCCGTTATTGAGACTTAGAAGCCCAAAGCGCGCCATACCCCGTGCAGTGCTCAAATAACGATTGGTGTAGCCTAAAGGAAACCAAAACCCGTCCATCCCAATCTGAATTTGAATTTTTGAGTAAAAATAGTCCTCAAAAGGCTCATTTACTGCATTTGTAACGACATCTTGCAGTAACGTATAAAATGCATTGTGATAGTACCATTCTGTATTAACTGGATGGAGGTAAGTCAGACATTCTGGGTCTGTGCAATTGAGATTGTTAACCCCATAATCCCCACCAGTTGTCATTGTAAGCTGGTTTTTAATCGTGATAAGATCCTCTTGCTGTGGGTTCATTGCCGTCCAGCTTTGTCCAAGATATGTAGAAGTAACATCATTTATAGCTAGTAAACCTTCTTCTTGGGCGATGCCTATTGTTGCAGCAGTGAGTGTTTTAGCAGCGCTGTTCCAAGGATGATTGGTTGCAGCATTAGTGTTTTGGTAGTACTTTTCAATGACAATGTGACCATTTTTCAAAATGATAAATGCTTTAGTCCCTGTCTCTTGTAAATAATTATCTAATATCACAAAGGCCTCTTCGTTCCAGCCGGCTTCAGTGATAGCGATTGTTTCCCAAGCAGCTCCAGTGAGAGGTGGGAAATAAAGTGAATCGTCCATTTCTACCTCGGTATCTAGATGATCATCTGTCGGCTCTGTTTGAGAAGAATCATCTACCGTTGAACAAGAAAAACATATAAGAATGATACCTAATAAATAGCGCATAGTGTGGTTGCCTTGATAGTAAGTTAGACTTAAATTTCTGACTATAGTTTAAAGTCGGCTTATTTTGCCGATAAGGTACAGCATTCTTAACGTAGGTTTCATACTTTTTAAACTATCTTTGCACTCCGAAATTTACAAGGATATGCGCACCAAATCATTGAAAAAGAATAAGATAAACGTAGTCACTTTAGGCTGTTCAAAAAACGTTTATGATAGTGAAGTCCTTATGGGTCAGCTTAAGGCAAATGAAATGGATGTCGCTCACGAAGAAGAGGGCAATATAGTAGTTATTAATACCTGTGGTTTTATAGACAACGCCAAAGAAGAATCTGTAAATACCATTCTTGAGTATGTACGTCAGAAGGAAGAAGGAGAGGTAGATAAAGTATTTGTAACTGGATGTCTCTCTGAGCGATATAAGCCAGATCTTCAAAAGGAAATTCCTAATGTAGATCAGTACTTTGGGACTACAGAACTACCTGGTTTACTTAAAGCTTTGGGCGCAGATTATAAACACGAACTTATAGGAGAACGGGTAACCACAACCCCAAAAAATTATGCATATCTCAAAATAGCCGAGGGTTGCGATCGCCCTTGTTCATTTTGTGCTATTCCCTTAATGAGAGGAAAGCATAAGTCAAAACCTATTGAGCATCTAGTCACCGAAGCTCAGAAACTGGCAGCAAACGGGGTTTCAGAATTAATACTTATTGCGCAGGATCTTACCTATTACGGTCTTGATCTATACAAAAAACGTAACCTAGCAGAGCTTTTAGAAAATCTCGTAAAAGTAGAAGGTGTGGAGTGGATCCGCCTGCACTATGCTTTTCCTACGGGCTTTCCTATGGAAGTGCTGGACGTGATGAAACGCGAGCATAAGGTGTGCAACTATTTAGACATTCCACTACAGCATATCGCAGATCCTATCTTAAAGTCGATGAGAAGGGGAACGACCATGGCAAAGACAAATGCTTTGTTAGACCGCTTTCGCGAAAGCGTACCAGAAATGACCATAAGAACTACACTTATTGTTGGCTATCCTGGGGAAACAGAAGAAGATTTTCAAACGTTAAAACAATGGGTAAAAGACCAGCGTTTTGAGCGTCTAGGGTGTTTTACCTACTCGCACGAAGAAAATACACACGCCTATAATCTTGAAGATGACGTTCCAGAAGAAGTAAAAATGGATCGTGCCAATCAGATTATGGAAATCCAATCCCAAATCTCTTGGGAACTCAATCAGCAGAAGATTGACAAGGAATTCAAAATTGTGGTTGACCGTAAGGAGGGTAATTTCTTCATTGGACGAACCGAATTTGACTCGCCAGACGTAGATAATGAGGTATTAGTAGATGCCACAAAATTTTATCTAAAAACGGGAGACTATGCAATGGTAAAAATTACCGAAGCTGAAGATTTTGATCTTTATGCCGAACCTTTAGTTGCGCTAGAAAGACCACAGCCATTGCACGTCAAGCGAGCTACAAAAAAATAAACTCTCTAATGATACGTTCTCTGTCACTCATTATAATTCTGATTCTCGTCATCTCTTGTAATCACAATGAGAATAGAATGTCAAAGGAAAATTCAGAGATTGAGGTTGGCGTTTTGCTCCTTACCGAAAACCCACCCGTAAAAGGAAAATCTCATCTCCCAAGATTAAAAACGAGTGGAGGTAAACTGCATATGTCTTGGGTGGAGCAGGAGGACAGTCTTGCTATGTTAAAGTATGCTGTCTACGATCGTATGAAATGGTCTTCTCCCAAAACCTTAACTAGCGGCAACAACTGGTTTGTAAACTGGGCAGATTTTCCCGCATTAGCAGTAAATGGAGATTATATGCTCACTAACATATTAGAAAAATCTGCCGAAGGCACCTATGATTATGACGTTAAGCTCACTCTGATGAAAGGTGAGAATATAATAAAATCCAATTTTCTTCTCAATACAGACGGGATTGCCGCAGAGCACGGATTTGTGTCGCTTCAAGCCTATGATGGTGGTTATTATGCTAGTTGGCTAGATGGTAGAAATACCAAAAATAAAGACCGATCAAAAAATCAAATGTCCCTGCGCAACGCCTATATAGATTTAGAAGGAAACATCACGCAAGACACTGAAATTGATAGTCGTGTTTGCGATTGCTGTAATACAGCTACCGCAATTTCAAATAACGGACCTATCGTAGTATACAGAGATAGATCTGAAGACAGGGAGGAGATCCGTAATATGTCAATCGTGCGCTGGGTAGATGGAAACTGGACCGAGCCTATGGCAATAGGTAAAGATAAATGGCAACTCAACGGTTGTCCCGTAAATGGTCCAGCCGTAGCTACAAAAGAAGAAAATGTCGTTGTCACTTGGTTTACCGCTGCTCAAGACTTACCTCGAGTTATGGTTGCTTTTTCTAGTGATAATGGAGAAAATTTCGGCAATTCCATTCGTCTTGATAACGGTAATGCGATAGGTCGAGTAGATGTAGAATTCTTAGATGATGGCAGTGCCTTAGTGTCTTGGTTAGAACCTCAAGGAAAAAATATCGCACTTCAAGTTGCCAGAGTCTACAAAGATGGTAAGCAAGATGCACCTATCACAGTAACAAACACCTCTGCAGAGCGCCAGAGCGGTTTTCCTCAGTTAGAGGTGTTAGGTGATGAAGTGTATGTTGCTTGGACAGATTTGGAAGGTAATTCTTCTCAGGTGAAGATGGTGAGCTTTAATCTAGAATAAGTTGTGGCAACGAGGAGTCGGAGGTTTTGATACAATTTCTTCCTCACGATGTTCGGAATAAATCACGCAACCACCTTAGAAAGTAAGCTTCAACGCAAACTTTAAGATGGTTGAATAGTTTTTGACATTGAGCAAAGCTCGCTATCAAAAAAAGTATCAAAATCTCCTGATAACTAGAAGAAATCACATCAAATAGCTCAGCAACTATGGATCGCTCTGTTGTGTTCACTGCAATGCAATTTCTCGTCGCTGCGCTTCCCTTGAAATGACTCCAGTAATGTATATAGATTTCTACTTCGTATTTCGTTTTTCTATTTTAAAGCCTAAACTTATTATTATTCGTAAAGAAAATCGCATTAGTAAAGAATAACTTCCCATTTTGCCAGAAGGCTCTAAAGAGTGGATCGTCTACCATATAGATGACACTTCCACTGCCTATGCGCTCTTCTCCAAAGATGAGGGATTCGCTCAGGTTTTTTTGAGCGGTCTCGCCTGCAAATCCAGATACGTTTGTCACCTCTTCTGGGATATAGGCTACATTATACCCTTTATCTAAATAGTCAAAAGAAGTACTGCCTAGCTTTAGTGTAAAATAGTCATCGTCATACCCAAAAGCCATTGGGTGTGTTTTGTCAACTTTCGTTCGGAAGATAGCTCCCGTAATAAAGTTGGTAGTGCTTGCATTTTCCCGCTCTGCATAGGGAGTGAGGTTGTTGCTGGAAGTATCTTCCTCATCGTCATTATCTGAAGTCGAAGATTTTCGCTTTAAGCTAAAACCAGATTTATCAGCAAAACTGCGCACGGCATTTGCAAGCGCAATCACTTTACCACCTCCACGTACAAAGTCCTTTACCTTATTTAAACCTTCCTCATTGAGAACGCCGTTGTACCAGCCGCTAGGCATTACAATAACATCAAATTGATCAAGGGACACACGTCCTAAGTTTTCTACATTAATGGAAGTTGCAGGATAATCAAGCGTTTGCTCAAAGAAATACCAAGTCGCCCCGTAGCTCAATGAGGAGGTGTTGTCTCCTCGCAATAGCGCAATTTTAGGCGGATTGATAAGTTTTACCTCTGGAGACCCAAAATCTGGTCCTGCATTTGCAAAAGATGAGATGCTTGCCGTGAGTTTTCTATTAAATTCAGTTGCGATAGAAGTAACCTTTGTGCTAAATTCTGGGTTGTTCATATTATCACTTTTTGTTATTACGAGGGATCCTCGATCAAACTTTTCAGTACCGCTGGTAAATGGCTTTTCAGAAAAACGCACTTTGATACCTTCTTTCAAAAGGGCTGCCAGAAATTTGGCATCTTCTAAACTGTTCCAACGGGCAAGATATCCGGCCGTATTTGCCACTGCAACGTTTGTATTTTTTACAAAAGGATTTGCAGCATTTGCAGGTACTAAAGAGGCGGTGGCAACAGCTTCAAGCCCATATGCGTGGGGTAAACTCCAGGCCGTGATGTCGTAGGTAAGTGGTGTGCTTAATTTAGCATTAGGTTCAAAAAGTACGTTGACCATTTTCCCTTTAGGCTGGTCGGTACGGACTACCATCGCCATATCATAATCTAATGATCCTTGGCTGTTTTTAGTGTAGTTAAAACCAGTAGCCTTTCCTTTAGAGGTAAAACCATACGTAATCTCGTGCTTGTCAAGTAAATCTGCCAGCGCTTTGAGATTATCTAAATTGCCAGAAAGGACAAAACTCTTGTACTTTAAATCATCGTTGTTAAAGTAATTTTTAAATTCTGTATTAAGTTTCGTCGCATTTTTAGACGCTACCTCTACGGTAGAAATTCCGGTAGTTTTATGGTGAGCCACGCGATCTACTAAGGTGAGTTCAAAACCTTCATCTGTATTGATTCCCAACCCAGCGCGCCCGTGACCCGCTTGTTCATACGTCATTCCAATGGCACCCATAAAAATAGGATAGGTGTCCCCGTAGCTAGGGTATAATAAGTCAAAACGTTCTTTAGTAAAAAATAACCATCCTTCGTCATCAAAATAACGAGCGTGATTTTTACCGATCGTTGTCTGAAAATCTCTTTGAAAATCGGTGATCACTTCATTAAAAGGTTCTGCCGCAGGTGCAAAATAGTAAGGCTCATTGATACCCTGCTCGTGAAAATCTACGTGAATATGGGGCATCCATTTATTATAAATCTTAAGTCTAGATTGTGTTTCTACTTGGCTCGCCCACATCCAGTCACGGTTCAAGTCAAAGAGGTAATGGTTAGGTCTTCCTCCTGGCCACGGCTCATCGTGCTCCGCGGCAACTTGCGCCGGGTCATAAGGAGTTGATTTTACTTGGTTATACCAATTTGCGTAGCGATCACGCCCGTCTGGATTTACGCAAGGGTCTATGATGACAACGGTATTTTCGAGATAAGACGTCTTAGACGTAACAAGTTCGTAAAGCGTAGCCATAGACGCTTCGGTAGAGGACGCCTCATTCCCGTGCACATTATAACTGAGCCAGACGATGGCTTTTTCCGCTTTCGCGGAAATGTTCTCGGTGGAAAGTCCCGTTTGCACAAGATTTGCTTTTCGTATGTTTTCGAGATTGCTATGGTTTGCCGCACTCGTCACAACCGCATAGGTAAGTGGGCGTCGTTCATTAGTGGTTCCATATTGCTGGTAGGTTACCAGATCGCTATTAGCAGCCACGTGCTCAAAATATCGCACCACATCTGCGTGACGGGAAAACTGTGTGCCTATCTCGTAACCTAGAAATTCTGACGGAGATTGGAGTTGCGCGCTAAGCAGCGAAGTGATGAAGAGAGTAATAAAAAGTGGTAGAATTCTGTGCATTGCTATGGATTTTTGTAAAAACATAAAGCTACACAAAAGCAGAGACTCAGAATTGCCGTTTTAACTTATTTTTGGGAAACACTTTTTACCCACCATTTATCTTTACGATATAAACCATAACCTATGCCTACTGATTGTCTGCCGTATCGAGAAACTGGCTATTTTTCTAAGCTCATTTGTGATTATTTAGATCAAAAAGAGCAATTAAAACCATTTTATCACAGATTCCCTACCGCAAACAATCTTATCGAACAGGCAGCCGAAAAGAAAAAGTCATATAGTAGACAAACAAGAGAACAGCTTCATAAATCCCTTGTTAATCAATACAAAAATATAGACATCTCTGCAGAGACCACGTTAAATCTAGAACGTCTCGCCGAAGAAAACAGCTTTACTATAACCACTGGTCACCAACTCAATTTATTTACGGGACCCTTATATTTTCTCTATAAAATTATTTCGGTAATCAATCTTTGTAAGGAACTTTCGGAGAAAGATGAAACTCGGCATTATATTCCAATTTATTGGATGGCCACAGAGGATCACGATTTTGACGAAATCAATTATTTTAATTTTCAAGGCAAGAAAGTACAATGGAATAGGGAAGCTAGTGGGGCCGTAGGCGAATTATCTAACCAAGGTCTGGCTGAGGTTTTAAAACTATTTAAATCGCAACTAGGCTCCTCACAAAATGCCCAATTTCTCACCGAGCTTTTTGAGAAGGCCTATTTAGATCACGATACACTCGCAGACGCTACACGCTATCTTGCAAACGAACTTTTTAAAGATTACGGCCTCATCATCGTAGATGGAAATGATGCAGGGTTGAAAAGACTTTTTGCGCCCTATGCAAAGCGTGAGCTGTTAGAAGAAATATCCCATCAAAAGGTAACGCAACAAACATCGCGGCTTACGGAGCTAGGGTATCCTGAACAAGTGCATCCACGAGAGATAAATTTGTTTTATATAAAGGAAGGGATTCGTGAGCGCATACTCAAGATGGGTGATGTGTATGTGGTAAATGATACGGAGCTACGCTTTCGCGAAAATGAAATTCTCAAAGAATTAGAGAACCACCCAGAACGGTTCTCACCGAATGCCTTATTGCGCCCACTTTTTCAGGAAGTCATTCTGCCCAACCTTTGCTATATAGGAGGAGGAGGAGAGCTGGCATATTGGTTTCAGTTAAAAACCTATTTTGAAGAGGTAGAAGTCCCATTTCCCCTGTTATTACTGCGTAACTCGGCATTAATAAGAACTGAAAAGCACCGTAAGAAAGCCGAAAATCTAGGAGTGTCACTACCCAATTTCTTTTTAAAGCAAAACGAGCTTATTAATCGTAAAATCAGGTCAATCTCTAATATTGAGATTGATTTTTCTGAACAGCGCAGTTTCTTAAAAGAACAATTTAGGGCGATGCACTTACTTGCCGAAGAAACAGATCCAAGTTTTATAGGAGCCGTAAAAGCGCAGGAAGTAAAACAACTCAAAGGTCTAGATAACCTTGAAGGAAGATTACTTCGTGCTCAAAAACGGAAATTGAGCGATCACGTACAACGCCTCGTTGATTTGCAAAACGACGTCTTCCCAATGCAAAGCCTCCAAGAACGTAGGACAAACTTTGCAGAGTTCTATCTGGAGTTTGGAGAAGATTTGATACCTGAGTTGGTAGATGCCCTTGATCCTTTGGGTGGAGAGTTTTGTGTGGTTACTTTATAAACGAATCAACTGCTAAACTTTAATTAAAATCTTGTCTTCAGCCCACTCTCTTGTTATCTTTAAGAGAAACTAAAACGTAAGAAGATGAAAAAAGGATATGATACGCTATCACTAGCAATAGAGGATTTACAGAAGGAAGGCTATACAGAAGACTTTAATCTGGTCGCAGACGGCATCGAATCTAAAAACCTAAAGAAACAATGGAAGGCAGGAGATATCGACGTAACAAACTATTTCCGTTTTGAAGGGATGAGTAGCGCTGGTGACAATTCTATTCTCTATGTAGTAGAAACCAAAGATGGAACAAAAGGTCTGTTAGTAGATGCTTACGGAGTTTATGATGGACAGATCCCACAAGAGATGATTGATAAATTGAATGTGAATAATATTGTGAAATAAATAATTTTACAGTCCCAACTGCCTTATCCCCTCGTATACCACAATCCCCACAGCATTGGCAAGATTAAAACTTCGTATATGCTCACTAAACATCGGGATTTTATACAGTTGATCCGTGTTTTTATTGGTAATGTCTTCCGGTAGCCCTTTGGATTCTTTTCCGAAGACTATAAAGAGGTTTTTCTCAAAGGGAATCTCATAGTGTGATTTCTTACCGTGACTAGAAAGGAATGCCATTTTCGCGAAAGCGTTCTTACTAAAAAAGTCTTCTGTACTTTCATAATATTGAACCTCCAAATGTTGCCAATAATCGAGTCCCGCACGTTTGAGTCTCGTATCATCAATTTCAAAACCAAACGGTTTTACGAGATGTAATCTGCAACCAGAACCAAGCGCAAGACGCCCTATATTTCCTGTGTTGTTAGGTATTTCTGGATGGATGAGAACAATGTTGAGCATTTAATTTTGGGGTTATTGGATCTAAAGTTCGTAAATAGTATCGTTTATTTAACATTGGATATTAATGTTTTCACAAAACCAAACCTTACGTAAAGCCGTCTTTAGTGGCTATGTTATCTTTATCCAAAAATAACACTTTGAAGATTAAGTATCCTTCCCTTCGACTTTCCTATATGAGTATTCTCTTACTTTTTATAGTCGCAAATTCTCAAACAACACACGGGCAAACCTTTGAAAAGGCCAAAGAGTTTTTTACATTCTACCCTAATAAAAAAGCTGTTGAAAAGGACTCGACCTTATACCTGTCTAAGTTTATCGCAGCACCAGTGGTAAGCTATAGTCCAGAAACAAGCTTTGCATTTGGAACTGGAGCAAAATACCTCTTTAAGTTTAATGGAAGTGGGGAGGAGACGCGTGTTTCTAATATGCCTATCACATTGCAGTACACGTTGAACAGTCAGTTTTTTCTATACTCTGGATTTGAGATTTTTACAAATCAGGAAAAGTGGGTCATAGAAGGTAATATACTGTTTCAAAACTACCCAAGACTTTATTATGGAATAGGCGGAAATACTTCAGAAAGCGCTGAAGAAGAGTACAACTATTATCAAGTTCTCATAGAACCTATCTTTTTAAAACAGTTATTTGCAAGATATCTTTTTATAGGAGCTGGAGTGCGATATAATCAAATCTATGACGTAGAAATTGAGGAAGGAAAACTCATAGATCTAAGCCGACCAGATGGTTATGATGGGTCTACATCGCTTGGTGTTGAAGTGGCAGCATTGTATGACAGTAGAAACAATGTCCTCAATGCGCAAAATGGTTGGTATTTTGAAACCACGCGCGGGCAATATTTTGAAGCGCTGGGAGGAACACATAACTTTAATTTGACTCGTTTTGATCTAAGACATTATTTTGAACCATTTTCGGATAGTGAGGATGTGCTGGCATTTCAATTTGTGGGGAGATTTACTCGTGGAGGTCTGCCTTTTTCAGAGTATTCCTTTTTAGGAGGTAGTGAGGTGATGCGTGGTTATAGGGAGGGACGTTACGTAGATCGGGATTTACTAGCGGGTCAAGTGGAGTATAGAAAGACGTTTAAGAATTCTCGTTTTGGAGCAGTCGTATTTGTAGGAGGGGGAGATGTTTATAATGAAGTGCAGGATTTCCAATTTAAGAACTTAAAGCCTACCTATGGAGCTGGGCTTCGTTTTAAAATAGATAAAGAGGAGAACCTCAATCTACGCTTTGACGTAGGTTTTGGACGAGGGTCCAATGAATTTTATCTAGGTATCGCAGAGTCTTTTTAGGTCGTATTTTTCTTTTCTAAATATATGGCGGAGGTTTCGATACAATTTTCTTTTCGCGATGCTCGAAAAAAATCACTCAACGACCTTTGTATGTTCTTAATAAATAAGGTGGTTGAGGGATTATAAAATTGCCAAAAAGCAATGTGGTTATAGTATTGAAACCTCCGTTTTTTTTTAAATCTGCTTTTTAGGTTAATAAGTTCCCCTTATCGTCCCAAGTGGCTATTTCCCCACGGGTACTTTGATCAATACACTTGGCAATCCACTCAGGATCATAGGACACACCGTGCTGGTCAAGAACATCTTGCGGCACCCCGTCCCAGACATTGGGTTCATTTCCTTTGTATCCCAGATCTTTTATACCATATTCTGAAGTGTAATAGCCTGTAACGGTGAGATTGCGCATCAGCCCAAACCATTGTATTTCAAAAGGGCGTTTAACCGTTGGGACTTCAGGATCGTAAAAAGCTATGGGATCCAATATCTGTTTTTGTTGCTCAAATTCTAATGTCTTGAAATCCTTACCAAATAGTTTCATTGATTGACTATCGAGCCAAAGTAATCCACCCAAAAGCGTATTTTGCATCCGCGGGATGTCTTTCCCAATGAACTCGATAAATTCTGGAACGCCAGCTTCTAACGGACCACCCACTTCAGGTTTTGGAGGGAGGATTACTTCGCTTAGAACAGCGATGGTTTCCAGCTCGTGCTCATTAAAAAGCTGCTCGGCATTTAGCTTTTCAATTCGTTCAAGCTCTTCTGGAGTCCGTCCAAAATAGCCATCTGCACTTTCAACGATTTGCTGCTCTAGTTCTGGTTCTCCCTCACCCACACAACTCTGTAGACCTAAAGCCAGCGCTCCCGTTCCTAAGAGCATCGTCTGTATACTTTTTCTTCTGTCCATATATTGTCTTTTTGTCATTTCCGCGGAGGCGGAACTCTTAGTTCGATTTCAAGCATAAATTAAGGAAGCAGGTATTTTATTTATTTGCTCTATGTGTATTTCCCTGATTAGTGTTGACCGTTTTTAGGTTAATACTTCATTGTTAAAAATAGTAATCGTTTTTCTTTGTTGACTGTTTTCCATAGAACATTTTCTTTCAAAGGCTATTGGTGTCATTTTACCAATGTGATTGTGTGTTCGTACATTATTGTAATTATAAACCGCTTTCTTCATCTTTAGTTTGAGACTTTTAAACGTCTTAGGTTTCCACAGTTCTATGTAATCATTTTTAATGGTTCTATTAATCCTTTCTGCATAGGCATTGTCTTGTCCAGAGAGCGCCATGCTAACTTCAGTTCCTTGCTGTTTTAAGATATCTACATATCCCTTGTATGTGTATTGACTACCTCTGTCCGAGTGATGGATCCTTGGAGCCTTATGATTTGCTAATGCCATTTTCAAAGCTCTTACGTTTGCACTTGCACGCATATGATCACTTACACTATAACCTACTATCATTTTAGTGTATACATCGATTATAAAAACTGCATAATAATGTTTTCCATCTATGGGTATGTAGGTAATGTCCGATTGCCATATCACATTTGGACTATTGACCTCCATACCTTTTATCAGATTGGGATAGTAGAGCTTGGATGCTATGGTTGTCTTCTTATAGTTTTTCTTGATCTTCAATCGATACCCTAATGACATCATCGTTTCTACAAACCGATCTCTTCCTATAAAGTCGGGCTGTAGTATATCATACATTTTCTCCACCCCACAACCGGGGAATCCCTCTCTAAGATCGTCTGCCTCTAAAACAAGTTGTTCAATCTTATGATCAAATATTGCTTGCCTCTTAGCGTACTGATGCACTGCTTGCTTGGTTACACCAACGACACTATAGAGTAGGTTCAGGGAAAAACTCATTTGTTTTCGTTTTTTCCTGATTCTTTCGATAGTGGGGTGGAGAAGTTTTTTTTGATATCAATATCAAGTTCATCTTTTGCCACATCCATCATTGTCTCTAGATAGTCTATCATTATTTGCTTACGGCCTACAGTGGCCTCTAGCTCCTTGACTTTCTTTTCTAGTTCTTTTACTTTTTGGGAACTGCTCTGATTCATCTCTACAACTCTAAATCCTTTCTTGTTAAAGGTAGAGAATTTGTAGATCCATTTATAAATACTGACATTTGAAATCCCGTGAAGTTTTTCAAGTTGAGGAACACTGAATTTCCCAGATTCAAATTCAGCGACTATCTGACGCTTGAATCCCTCTGAATAAACTCGTTGTTTTCGGATACTCCGTAAATTTGCTTTCATAGTTTTCCACTTTAAAGTGGTCAACCTATATCAGGGACGTACAATGCTCTATGCTCAATACTCTATCTTCTATCCTCTATCCTCTATCCTCTTTTTTCCCTTTTCCGCGGAAGCATACCCCTTATCTAGATATTCTGCATTTTCAACTGCTCAATAATATAATCACTGGCTCTCCAAGAAAGCGCAAGTATCGTCCACGTGCAGTTTTTATCTGCTTGTGAGACAAAGGGTCCGGCATCTACGATAAAGACATTATCTACATCGTGCAATTGATTGAACTTATTGGTCACACTCGTTTTCGGGTCGTTCCCCATTCGGGTCGTTCCCACTTCGTGAATGATTTCGCCCGGTTTATTCAGACCATTATCAGGTCCGCTGGGACGATCTCCAAGCACTTCTCCACCCATATTATGAATGATTTCCTCAAAGGTTTCTTGCATATGGCTAGCTTGCCTACGCTCTAAATCACTCCATTTATAATTGAATTTTAGTACGGGAATTCCAAATTGGTCAACCGTAGTCTCATCTATCTCACAGTAATTATCTTGACGGGCAATTCCCTCGCCACGACCAGCCATTCCTACAACAGCACCATAATATTTCTTGACATCGTCGCGCAGTACATCACCATATCCGCCTACTTTGGTACCAAAAAATGTATTAAACTCATTTGCATTAAAACCAAAACCATAGCTAGGCATTCCCATACCACCCCAAACTTCGATATGATAACCACGAGGAAAGTCGAGTTTAGAATTATCTCCCCACCAGGGAGAATACACGTGTAAACCTCCCACACCATCTTCATTATAAGAGGGTTTACGATTCATTAACTGCGGTATAAATCCCGCTCGGCTCGACCCTGTTGAATCGTGCAGGTATTTACCTACGATATTACTACTGTTTCCTAGTCCATTAGGATGCTGCTTGCTCTTACTATTCAATAAAATACGTGCAGAACTGCAGGCAGACGCTGCAAGCACGACCACGCGAGCTTTTAATTGATACTCTTTACGATCATCCTTACTGATGTATGAAACCCCTGTAGCCTTACCTTCCTTATTTGTTGTTACTTCTCGCACAACGCAGTTTGTGTACAATCTTATCTTACCTCCACTTTTTTGTGCTGGAAATATAAGACAACTTCCAGAAGAAAAATCTGCGTAGACAGCACAGGAGCGGGAGCATTGCCCGCAATAGAAACAAACTCCCCGATCATTATTGATTCGTTTGGTGAGCATAGACATCCTACTCGGAATTACGGGAACCCCAGATTTACGAGCTCCATTAATATAGAACACCTCGTGCAAACGAGGTTTTGGTGGTGGTAAAAAGAAACCGTCGGGATCATTTTCGAGCCCTTCATTGGTGCCAAAAACCCCAATTAATTTATCTACTTTATCGTAATATGGTTTTACGTCATCGTAGCCTAATGGCCAATCTTCACCATAGCCATCACGTGTTTTTCCTTTAAAATCTTTTGGGCCGAAGCGCAGTGAAATTCTTCCCCAGTGATTGGTCCGCCCACCCAGCATATGGGACCGAAACCATCTAAAATCTGTTCCTGGCTCGTGAGTATACGGCTCTCCCTCAATCTCCCAACCGCCGTATGCCATATCAAATTCGCCAAAGGGTCGTGTAGTCCCTGCACCACGTCTCGGTGAAGCGTGTGGCCATTTCATCTGGGTCATTGTTTTGGGATCTGCTGGGTCAAAGTAAGGTCCCGCCTCCACCACAGCAACGTTAAAACCTGCGTCTGCCAGCTGTTTGGTAGCCATTCCGCCACCTGCTCCAGATCCTACAATGATTACGTCATATACCTCTGGGGATTCTTTGATTTGCATAGGAATTCAGTTTGATTCCTGTAATTTAAGAAATATTCTGGGTTCTATTCTTTTTTATCTGGCGGTGCGTCTAGCGCGAAAATGCTAAATTCATTTGATGTAGGTAGTTTAAGGATAGAAGCGCTTTCGCGAAAGCGTACATCGTTAGCATAGTAGGAATGTAAATGTAGCGAGCTACTAAAACCTGTCGCAGTCTAATTCAAAGTGCTAGAAATCGAGTTTACCTTCTCTGTAGACCTTTATAAGTGAGCAATGCAAATTATTGTAGAAGGCATACTACTCAATAATAACGTTGAGTCCATTTTTATTCCCGGTCATTTCCCAGTTCACTAAAGCAATAGGAATATTACCAGCACTGTTGAGCGTGTCGAAAAAGTCTTTTAGTAGAAATGGCTCATTCTTGGATTCCTTAAGTTTAGCATAATCTGCCATTGCTTGTTCTAGGAGGTATTTCCCGGTAATGTAACTAGTGCCGTAGCCAGGCTGGCGTAAGTATAGATGCTGCTCAAAAATAAGAAGTTCTTTTTCAGTTTTCATCCATCCGCGTGGGGTGTACTCACTGTGTATGCCTCCAGCTTCTTCCATTGTCATCTCATTTGCGTGAGCGTACAAAGAGCCAAGTCCTCTTGCTGCACGCTGTGCAATCATTATATATACAATCTCTCTAGACCTTGGACTATCGTCGTATAAGCCAGCGTGCATAAACATTTCTTCCACTGCGGTGGCTGTTCCTTCATTTCTTGAATCATAGATATTATAAAGTACTGGTCCTTTACGTATCTCACTTTTATTAGGCTCATTATCCATACGTGCCAGTTCAAACCAGTGGTAAAAATGCGAGTATAAAGGCCTTGGGTCATAGTGCTCACCTATGGAAAAGAAATTGCGCTTCTCTTTAGGAATATACTCACCCAAATGCTCACGAAGCGCGGGATCGAAGTAAGGTTTTACAGTGACGATATGTTCCTTTTCTAAGAAATTCAGTAGACTTTTTGCTGCGTCATCTGCCATTTTAGTATAAGCCTCTGGGGAGCTGGCGTCTACAAGTTCTGGGAGGTCACGGTTACGGTGCTCTTCCAATTTAAGTGTAGACCAAGCACGTGCTAGTTCGCGTTTTAAAATCATTACCTCCTCTTCCCAAGTAAGTGGAACGAGATGCACGTTCTGCAAATACCAAGTATAATTTTCTTTGCCTATTCCAGAAGGACCCGTTTTTGATGAAGCCTCGTTTTCTAACCAAGTAACAAAATCATCGGTTGAAGCAATTGCTTGATCAATAACAGAAATAATTTCTTTATCAGCTTTAATAGAGGCTTGTTTTTTTAGTTCTCCGAGGACAATGCTCTGATTTTTTATATCTCTTATTCCTGTAACCCAGAGGTCACGAGCATTACCCGTGAGGTTGTGCTGTGCCTGTTCATTTAGAGGTGCTATTTTTTTGAGGTCGGTTAAAAGGCGTTCTCTCTCAGACACTGATAAGGGAAACTCATAGGTCCATAACTCTGTAGTTCCGTGATTGGTGGGTCCCTCGTGGGCTGGAACATCACTACGGTCGGTCCAAACCATTTTATAATAAGCAGGATCACGTACCCACGGTTGTAGTATGCGATAATTAAAATCGTATCCATTCATCTCAGCCCAAATAACCATCCAGTCTACTTGTTCATTGATCGGCCAGTTTGTGGTGTCTATGGCTTTTAATTGAGATTGTAGTTCTTTAAAGCGGGGTTGGCGTTTTTTAAATGTTGCTGCGGTGTAATCTGGTGCACCTTTAAGTAATGGAGGATGTTCAAAAGCGCGCCATTCTTTAAATAAGGAGACTACATCTTCATAGTTTTTAGTGGTATGATGTTGAGTGAGATTGGGTTGTGCATTGCTATTACTTTGAAAACATAAAAGAAAAATAAACAAAAGTAATCCTATTGCGCTGGCTTTTTTCATAAGGTGATCGTTATCTCGTTAAGTTACCTTTTAAAGTTAGCTCTTTACCATCAATCTGATTATGCAAAAAACCAATAATCTTTCACAATTACCTTTCCCCATACATCCAGTAACGCCTGAATTTCTTTCTTCCCGTCCGGCGAAGAAACCACGATCATTATTTGAGGATTTTCAAAGCTCGGGATATCCTCATAGGATTGCATACGGACATCATAAATATCTTTTCCTAGTTGTTTTTCATTATTAGAAACCCAATAAAAAGTGTCGTTGTAAGATTGCAGGATTTTCGCCATATCCTTTCCATTTCTACCAGCTCCCCAGAGAACTAAAGGACGTGATTTATCTCTGTCTATTTTATAAAAGAACAGCATCTTAAGTTCATAATAGCGATTGTCCTTATATTCATCCCAAGTACGTGAAATACGATTAGATCGATCCCGCCAGTGATGCAGAACCACATCGATCCCGATTACAGTAAGCCCGTGTTGATACATCCTAAAACACAAATCATAATCCTCTGGATATACAATTGGATCAAAAGCACCTACTGCATCAAAATCTTCCTTGTGAATCAACCAGCAGTGTGATGGAATTACACATTCCTTATAAATCTGTTGGTAGTGCGTGCTGGTGCGAGCCACTTCATTGAGCCAACGCTCGTAGCGCAAAAAACCATCACCTACTACACCTTCATCTACAAAATGCTCGGTACCGCCAGCAATGACGTGACCTTTACCATATTTAAGCCACTCATCTACTAAAACTTGGATTTTATAATCTGGCATTTTATCATCAGAATCCATACGGTTGATGAGGGCTCCCTTTACTTTTCGATATCCACACTGGAGAGCAGGAATTAATTTAAAACCATCGCTGTTAAAAACGCGTATCCTTTTATCCGCTGTTGCGAAAGTTTCTAAAATCTCAGGAGTTGCATCTGTAGAATGATCATTTACAGCGATAAGTTCCCAGTTTTGATACGTTTGATTTATAATAGAATTGATACAATCGTGCAAGTAGGGAGCCGTGTCTTTTACGGCCATTATGATAGAAACTAGAGGAGTTGTCTGAGTGTTTTCTTGGGTAGTGCTGTTGTTCAATGAAGGAGTTTTTCTTTTGCTAGTGTCGTGTAAAGTTAATGGTTAAAAGTCAATCTGGGTCTAACCTTTAGGAGTCGGAGGTTTTGATACCATTCTTTACAACGCTCATCCTGTTTTATAGAATCACTCATCCACCTTTGATTGTCTTAGGTTTTTCATAAATGTTCAAAAGAGAGGTGATTGAGGAAATTTATGTTGAGCCAGAGACTTCACCTAAAAGGATGCCGAAATCTCTGGAATGAAATAGTACAATCTCAGGTGATTGAGTGTTTTTAAATAAAGCAAACACTTTAGTTTAAAAAAAATATCGAAACTATTGCCAGGACTTGGGAAGGTTTTTCTTGATCTCTATGTTTTTAAACGTATTACTTTCTCTTGCTCCGTGATTTTTTACCCAAGCTGTAGTTTTCAGTAGCCCTTTAGACAAGGGCGTCTCTTCTTTTGGCCTAAATATCTCTTTAAATTTTGAGTGATTGGAATAGGCGTGTACTACTTCTTCGCGCTGGTCAAGATGGTTGATTTCAACGCTTTTTTGCATCGCCACACTCACTTCTTGTGCGAGGACCTTGACCGTCGTTTCAGCATCAGAACCTACATTAAAGGTTTGATTGAGCGCTTTCGCGAAAGCGTAACTCTCGGCAATATATGGAGCTACATCATCAATATAGGTAAAGGCCCGCGTTTGCTCTCCATCTCCAAAAATAGTTAATGGCTCATTGCTCAAAATTTGATTCATAAAGATTCCCACGACATTACGATATTTGTCACCTATGTTTTGACCAGGTCCATATACATTGTGGGGTCTAAAAATAAGGTAGTTAAGCCCAAACATTTTACGGGCATTTTCAAGATCAAGTTCTACGGCATATTTGGCAATGCCGTAGGGGTCCTCTGGTTGTGGTTTTTGTGATTCTCTAAGTGGTAATTCCTGAGTGCCATAAACAGCAATAGAGCTCGTAAAAATAAAGCACTTGATATTGTGATTTACCGAGGCATTTATAAGGTTAATGCTTCCGATAAGATTATTTTCATAATTGAACTTTCTGATAAAGTGACTCAAGCCTTCGGCAGCATAAGCGGCAAGGTGATACACAAAATCAAAATGATGTTTGGTAAAGAGAAGTTCTATAAGATGGACATCGGTAATAGAACCGTGTATGAACTCGCTTCCAGAGGGAATGTTTTCTACGAATCCACCAGATAAGTCATCAAGTATGACAACGCGATGATTCATTGCAAGTAAATGGCGTGCTACGTGACTCCCTATAAATCCTGCTCCGCCCGTAACTAGTGATGTATGTTGCAAAATGTGGAATTGTAATTAATTGAATAAATAAAGGTAATCTTTAGTTAATTACCAATCTGGCATCAAAGAAATGGCTTCTTGTGGTAATTTTTTCTTCACATACGTAGAGATAGGGTCACTAGAGGTAGCGCTTTTAGATGATCTAATAAATAACGTATCCTCCGTAGACAGATCTAGTAATACCTCATCATCGTGGCGATGGTAGATCCCGCCTGGAATTTCAGTTAGGGATTGTATGTAAAACCCTTTTTCGGAATAATTGTAATACCCCATCGCAGCTTTTCTGGGATCTAGTGAACTAGGGTCTTCATAATCAATACCGCTAAATGTAGCCACTTTACCATCATCATAAAATTGCAAACCACTTTTGTGGTTTTGTAAATCATATTTTTCGATGTAGGCTGCACTGAAAACAATTTCATAGAACGCTGAGGTGTCAATGAGCTCATTAAATTTTGCGTTTGAGCTCGGTTCTATTGAAAATCTATTGAGACCAAATCGTCTTTGTCCAAAATCATTTGAAACGCAACCCGTAACGATAATTAATAGAATGCTATAACTCAACAATGGCGCTCTTAAAATAGCTAGTGCTTTTTTCATATGGCTGCTTTTAAGATGTTTAGATATTTTTTTAAATCACGGGTTCGCGAAAGCAAAAGGAATTTCTAAATGCTAGTTTTCTGAAAAATCGACAACAGACATCTACTGAAAAAAAATGCATCTTTTAGATGCATTTTTGATTTTATTATTATCGTTTACTAGCTCTTGCCTGCTTAAAATATTTAACAGGAGGGAAGAGCATCCCAAAAGACTCGCCGTCCCCTTTCCCTAAATGTTTGTGGTGCATTTTATGCGCACGTCGTAGTGCTTTCCCATACCAGCCTTCGGCTTTTCTAAACAGTTTAAAACGCTGGTGAATAAAGATATCGTGTACTAGAAAATAAGTCATTCCATAAGCAAAAATCCCAAGGCCTATAGGTAAGCCTATCCACACGCCTTCAAACTCCCATAGCAGAAAACAGCCGATGGAGACAAGCGCATAGAATATAAAAAATAAATCATTTTTTTCCCACCAAGAATTATGTTTCTTATGGTGATGATCTTGGTGCAATGACCATAAAAAGCCGTGCATCACATACTTATGTGTTGCCCAAGCTAAAAATTCCATTACTAAAAATGTCATTAAAAAAACGAGTATCCAAAGAAATGTTTGCATTGTAAAAAATCTTAAATAAGGTTTAATCTATATTTTACATAACTACGAGCTAAGAGTGTCGCTTTAACGTAATCTGGCACTCGTACTCGTGTGTTTTTAATTTCGGCAGAAGGTACTTTTTTGAGCTTTACAAGCAATTTTTTATAATAACGGAACGCCGTATATACCCCAAACTTTGCCTCGATAGGCAACTTATTTATTCCAGAAAGCCCTTTAGCAAAATCTTCTTCTATATCTGCTATGATCTTTTGTTTTGAGACTTCATCCAGTTCGTTAAGATTCGTATTAGGAAAATACGTTCTACTCAAACCCTCAAAGTCTGCTTTGAGATCTCTCAAGAAATTTACTTTTTGAAAGGCAGAGCCCAAGCTCATTGCACTTTCTTTGAGATCTTCATACTGCACTCTATCTCCGTTTACAAAAACAGTGAGGCACATAAGCCCTACCACATCTGCGCTACCATATATGTATTCTCTATACTCCTCATCTGTTAGATATTCTGCCTTCGTAAGATCAAGTCGCATACTTTTCATAAAAGCATCTATAAGGTGTGACTCAATCTTATAGTTGTGTACAGTTTCTTGAAAAGCGTTGAGAATAGGATTCAAGCTTATTTTATCTTCTAGCGCATTTGCCAGATCATCTTCAAACCTTTGAAAAAGCACTGGCTTGTCATAATCGTGAAAGGAGTCTACAATCTCATCTGCAAAGCGCACGAAACCGTATATGTTATAAATATCTTGTCTTATAGACGGCGCAAGCATTTTTGTCGCGCTGGCAAAAGAGGTACTGTAAGATTGGGTGACAATCTTAGCACAGCTTCTGGAAACGGTATCAAATAACGATTTCATAGTTACTTCTTATTTTTTGCTATAAGTTGAGCAGTAAGTTTGCCAGAAATTAGTGCAGGTGGCACTCCAGGTCCAGGTACTGTTAACTGTCCTGTAAAATACAAATTTTTGACTTTTTTACTCCTTAAATTCGGTCTAAGAAAGGCGGTTTGTTTTAGAGTATTTGCCATTCCGTATGCATTTCCTTTAAAGCTGTTGTATTCACTCACAAAATCGTTGACACAAAAGGATTCTTTAAATAGAATGTGGTTCCTAAAATCCTGGCCACTCAATCGCTCTAAACGCTCCATTATAATATCAAAATATTGATCCCGTAGCTCCTGTGTATCTTTGACTCCAGGGGCAATTGGAATAAGAAAAAAACCATTTTCTTTTCCAGTAGGTGCCATTGTTTCATCATTGATAGATGGAAAATTAGCGTAAAATAAAGGCTCTTCTGGCCACGCTAAATCATCGTAAATAGTCCTTGCGTGCTCATCAAAATCCGTATCAAAAAACAAGTTGTGGTGAGCAACCTTATCATATTTTTTATCAAAACCTACGTAAAATAGGAGAGAGGAAGGTGCAAAAACACGCGAATCCCAATATTTTTCTGAGTATTGTCTATGCTCAGAATCTAAAAGCGTTTCTGCGTGGTGATAATCTGCGCCTGCTACAACATAATCAGAAGCGATAAAATTCCCATTAACCTCAATCCCTGTGGTTTTCTTATTCTCAACAACGATTTTAGTTACAGCGCTATCCCTATGTAGTTGTACTCCTAGAGATTGTGCTAGGGAAATCATTCCCTTTATTACTTCGTGCATACCTCCCTTGGGATGCCACGTGCCTAGCCCAAAATCTGCATAGTTCATAAACCTATAAAAAGCAGGGGTTTTATTAGGCTTGGCTCCTAAGAATAACACCGGGAATTCAAGAATGGAAACTAATTTTTCATTTTTAAATGCCTTGCGCACGTCATCACTTATGGTTTTAAAAAACTGGTTGACGCGCACGGCCGTTTCTGGAGTGACGAGTTCAAAGGGTGAAAGACCTGGTTTATTTACCACATCGTTGATAGCAATGTCATAGTTTACGCCAGCCTTTTTTATAAATTTTTTGAGCGCTGGAGAACTTCCAGGCTCAATACGTTCAAACTCGGTAGCAATTTTGTCCAAAGTATCACCTATGGTCACAATATCATCTGCAAACCAAACTTGATAAGCAGGATTAAGTTTTTCTAATGTATAAAAGTCTGAAACTTTCTTACCAAAATCTCCAAAAAATTTTTCAAAAATATCGGGCATCCAGTACCAGCTGGGTCCCATATCAAATGTGAATCCTTCTTTTTTTAGTTGGCGTGCGCGACCTCCTAATGTGCTGTTTTTTTCATATAAATGCACCTCATAACCAGCTTGTGCTAGGTAGCAAGAGGCAGCTAAAGAGGAGAATCCCGAGCCTATTACGGTAACTTTATTGGGCATAGGTGTTTTCTGGCTTAGTGATAATATTAACAAACTCCCTAAGGCTGAGCATAATGTGAACGTTCTCTGGACAGTCAGCTTCATCTATTTTTTCTGCCATTGCTCCTAGAACATAGAGGTCGAGCTTCTGCTTACCAAAGGTTTCATTAAATGTCTTAAAATACTGTGGTATTTCCTCAAGAAGAGGCTCTACCGTAAAATAGGTTGCAAATGATAAGTTAGGATGATTTATAGAGAGGTACTTAAGGTTCTCTAGCATAATGCTCTGCCCTAGGTAAATCACTTTATAACCTCTACAAACTAGCTCATAGTTAAGAAATAGAAGGCCTAACTCGTGTATTTCATTTTCAGGCAAGAATAGCGCAAATGTTTCTTGTCTCGTGGGAGGAACCATACGTTGTTGTCCCTCAATACTTACTAAAATCTTTTGCTTTATTAAATTAAAAATAAAATGCTCGTGAGAAGGATTTACAGTGTTAGTCTGCCATAAAAGACCAATCTCGTGGAGTAAAGGTAAAAATGTCTCGTAAAATATGGTTGTAAACGTCTTGGTCTCGCTTAAGGCATTATAGGTCTTATAGAACAGCTTTTGATCAAAATTCATCATCGCTATTTTAAAGGAATTGATAGCGTGATTCTCATTTGCAGCGCTCGTAGCGGTTACAATTTCTGCCACCAGCTGGGCAATTTCCTTCGTAGAATGCTTGGCAATCTTAGAAATTTTATATCTATTTTCTGTAAGAAAAACAACATTGAGCAACTTTTGCAAGTCAGCTAGACTATAGGTTCTAATGTTTGTAGGGGTTCTTTCTGGATCTAGCAGATTGTAGCGTTTTTCCCATATACGTATGGTATGTGCTTTAATACCGCTCAGACTTTCTAGGTCTTTAATACTGAATTTAGTTTTTACTGCTTGTCCCATATTAGAAGTAAAAATAATCATTAATAGTATTTTGTTTAAACAAAAAGGGTTAAAATTTAAACAAAATGTAATTACTACGTTCGCTTTCGCAAAAATTTGATTTCCTTAAATGACGTTATAAAATTTACATTTTCGCGAAGGCGAGAAGAAAGAAACAGGGGCTCACGTACACAACTGTTTTGAAATATTCCCTGCGCTAAAACTGAAAAAACCCTAGAAACATTCATTTCTAAGGTTTTTAATCTGTACCCGGAATGGGACTTGAACCCACACGCAACTAGTGCACACGGCCCTCAACCGTGCCTGTCTACCAATTTCAGCACCCGGGTAGATAGGATGCATTTTTCAATGCGGGTGCAAATATAATCGGTTACTTTGAAACGAAAAACTTTTGCTCCTTAATTCTGCGATTTAATGAGCTCTTAAGGCTTTAATGAGCTCTTCTTTATTCATTGTACTATAATTTTCAATCCCTACCTCTTTTGCCTGATCGTACAATTCCTGCTTCGTACGATCTTCATATGGAGAAGCTTTACCGCCCTTTTTACCAGCATTTGCTGTATTTGCGATACGCGCGGCTTTTTCCTTACTCATTCCCTCATCCCGCAGCGCTTCGTACTGGTCATCATTTTTAATTTGGTTTCCGTGATCTTTTGCCATTTTTTATTTAAAGTTATAAAACTGCGTCAGAAAGCTTTGTTAGCTAAATGCTAAAAGATGTAATTCTAAGGAAAACACGCGATTTTAAAGGTGCTGTACCAAAGAGTTGAAACGATTTTAATAACCTAATGTAGATGGTCTGCTATCTTATGATATGAAGTTTGCTCTCGCGAAAGCGGCCTGAATATCAGAATCAAATGGGTTTCTGATCATTAAAATCAAGACTTTCTAGCTGCTTCTTGGCCTCTGTGTAGCCTATTTCAAATATTTTTTTTGCGCTGCGCATACTAAAGGTCCCGTAGGCCGAAAGTTCTTGTGGACAAATAAACACATCACAACTATTAAACTTATTGTGCACGTGGTGGTGTAAATTTATCTCATAGGCACGGTTGAGTACTTGATAGGAATACTTTAAAGAGTCTACCGTCATCTCACTAAGTGGGTTTGCGTAGGAACCTATAATAAAATCGCAATCCTTGTCAAGAAATTCTACCGGAAAGTCGTCTATCACGCCACCGTCAAAATAATAAGTACCGTCAATCTCAATAGGCGTGAACACACCCGGAAAGGCAGATGAGGCGAGTACAGGACAAATAAGCTCCCCACTATTAAAAATTTTGAGATTGCCACTTTCAATTTCCGTTGCTGTTATCGTGAGAGGGATATCTAGAGCATTAAAAGCATCGTCAGGAAAATAGAGTTTGAGATCATTTTCAAACTTTCGGGAATCAATAAACCCAGGTTTTCTAAGAGCAAATCTACTCAAGTTAAAAATAGAAGTCTTGGTGAAAAATGCTAAGATCACCTCCCACGAGTAGCCTCCCGCATACAGAGCGCCTACGATTGCTCCCGCACTTGTGCCTGTTATTTGATCTATTTTAATTCCTAGCTCGGTTATCGCTTTTAAGGTACCTATATGGGCTGCACCTTTAATGCCACCGCCAGAAAGTGTAAGTCCTATTTTAGTTTTAGTAGAATTCATTTTACAAAGTAATTGTTTTCAAAAGTATTTTGATACTAGGTTTTTATATTATAAAATTATGTGTAATCGTTTTTTGTACTGTTTAGGAAGTACTAATGAGGATTATTTCTAATTTATAAATTTGGATATAATGTAACTTTTATTACACATCTTAGATTTTCTAGCACGTAACTTTGGAAAAAGAAATAATCAGTGATGATTCAAGAGCTTAAAAAGTACTATGGAGGCCAGTTTGAGACGGCGCTTATGGAAGAGATCAATCAGGTCGCGACTTTTAGAGAAGTCGCAGCGGGTGAAGATTTAATAAAGCCTGGGCAGTATATAAAGTCGATGCCCTTACTGTTATCAGGAAGTATAAAAATTATGAGACCTGATGCCAGCGGTGACGAACTTTTGCTTTATCATCTAGAACGTGGAGACACCTGTGCTATGACGATGACCTGTTGCGTAGGAAATAAAAAGAGTGAGATACACGCAGTAACCGAGACACCCGTAAAACTCTTAATGATACCTGTGGAGAAAATGGAAGAGTGGTCTGGCAACTATAAGACCTGGCGCAACTTTGTATTTAACAGCTATAACGAACGTTTATTAGAAATGCTGGAAAGTATAGATAATATCGCCTTTAATAATATGGATGAAAGGCTTGCAAATTACCTCTCAAATAAAATACAAATAGGTAATAGCAAGCACATTTACACCACTCATAAAGAGATAGCAAACGATCTACATACGAGTAGGGTAGTCATCTCCAGATTGCTTAAAAAAATGGAGAAAAGCAACAAGTTAAAAATACATCGTAGCTTTATTGAGGTCTTGTAACAAAAGTTACAAATAGCGCAGGAACACGTGATTACTTTTGTCCCATAATTATAGAATATGGAAATGGTAGAAATATTTGGGTATGCTGGTGCGCTGGTGATAGGTCTTGTCTTAGGACTTATAGGAGGAGGTGGCTCTATACTCACGGTACCGATATTAGTGTACGCACTTTCTCTCAACCCTGTAGTTGCAACGGCCTATTCTTTATTTGTGGTAGGAAGCACATCTCTTGTGGGCGCCATCCAGAATATGAGAAAGGGGATGGTGGATTTTAAAACGGCTATCATATTTGCCATCCCGGCTTTTATTGCGGTTTACCTAACACGGGCATATCTCATCCCGGCCATACCAGAATCTCTATTTACCGTTGGAACCTATACGGTGAGCAAGAATTTAGGTATTATGCTCTTCTTTGCACTCATTATGTTGCTAGCTTCCATATCTATGATACGCAATAAGAGTACTGGGAGTGATGAAAATACTAAAGTAACCTATAATTACCCTTTAATTATAATAGAAGGTTTTGTGGTAGGTGCCATCACCGGTATTGTAGGTGCAGGTGGCGGTTTTTTAATAATCCCAGCGCTTGTTTTATTAGCAAAACTACCTATGAAAAAGGCGGTAGCGACCTCGTTATTTATCATAGCCATAAAGTCTCTCATAGGTTTTCTGGGGGATGTAAAAAATCTAGAAATAGACTGGAATTTTTTACTGTCATTTACGGCTTTATCGGTAATAGGTATATTTATTGGGATATGGCTCAATAAATTTATTGACGGCAAGAAACTTAAGAAAGCCTTTGGCTGGTTTGTCTTGATTATGGGTGTTTATATTATTTATAAAGAACTTGCAGGATAAAAATGATTACATAAATTTCGAATGCACCTATTGATTATAGTTGGTGTCACGCTTTCGCGAAAGCGTATTTAATAAAAGAAAATAGCATATTAAAATAACGTATTATGAAAATAGAACAGATTTACACGGGATGCTTATCACAGGGTGCTTATTATATAGAAAGCAAGGGCGAGGTAGCCATAATTGATCCACTTAGGGAAGTACAACCTTATATTTCCAAAGCTGAAGCTGCGGGAGCTAAAATCAAATACATATTTGAAACCCACTTTCACGCAGATTTTGTCTCTGGGCACGTAACGCTTTCTGAAAAAACAGGAGCACCCATCATTTACGGACCAAATGCAAATCCAAATTTTGATTCTATTACCGCTACAGACGGGCAGGAATTTAAGTTAGGTGATGTGACATTTGTAGTATTGCATACTCCGGGTCATACGATGGAAAGTACGACCTATTTGTTAAGAGACAAAGAGGGGAAGGATCGAGCTCTATTTACAGGGGACACCTTGTTTTTAGGAGATGTAGGCCGTCCAGACCTTGCTCAAAAAGCTGCCGATATTACTCAAGAAGATCTTGCGGGAATCCTATATGATAGCTTACGTACCAAGATAATGCCGCTTGCAGATGAGGTGATGGTATATCCAGCACACGGAGCGGGAAGTGCTTGTGGGAAAAATATGATGAAAGAAACGGTAGATACGTTGGGGCATCAAAAAGAGATGAACTATGCCCTTCGAGCGGATATGACAAAGGAAGAATTTATAAAGGAAGTGACTGATGGTCTCTTACCACCTCCGGCATATTTCCCAATGAATGTTAGAATGAATAAGGAAGGTTATAAGGATATTGACGAGGTGATCGCTCAAGGCGAAAATGCGCTATCTCCAGAAGCTTTTGAAGCCATTGCAAATGAGACAGGGGCCGTAATGCTAGATGTGAGACACCAAGATGACTTTGCAAAGGGTCATATCCCAGGATCCATATTTATAGGCATAGACGGTGGATTTGCGCCCTGGGTAGGAGCATTGATTATGGATGTAAAACAGCCTATTCTTCTCATCGCAGATAAAAATAGAATAGAGGAGACCATCACGAGATTATCCCGTGTTGGGTTTGATAATACTTTGGGATACCTCAAAGGAAGTTTTGAGGCTTGGAAAACCGATGGAAGAGAATACGATACGGTAGATTCTATACAAGCATCCCAATTTAAATCAGAAATTGAAACGAAAGAAAAAAATCCAGCAATCTTTGATGTGCGTAAGCCAGGGGAGTATGAGTCAGAGCACGTGGAGAACGCAAACCTGACACCACTTTCAGAACTCAATAAATATCTATCAGAATTTCCTGATAATGGGACGTTCTATGTCCATTGTGCTGGAGGTTATCGCAGTATGATTGCGGCTTCGATTCTCAAGAGTAGAGGTATCCATAACTTAATTGATGTAAAAGGAGGATTTAAAGCAATAAAAGAGGCGGGTGTCGCGACCACGAATTACGTATGCCCCTCTACGTTGAAATAAATTACTTTATAAATACTTGAGGCTAAAAGCGGTAGGAGACTATCGCTTTTTATTTTGGTCTTAGGTAACTAATGTTACCTTATTTGGCTCGGTCTATGCTCGATATTTGCAAAAAAAAACTATGAACCTAATTCAAGATTCGTGGCCTTGGTATGTATCGGGACCGCTTATAGCCTTCATTATGTTTGCACTACTTTTTGTAGGTAAAAAATTTGGAATGTCATCCAACTTAAGAACAGTTTGTGCTGCCGTAGGAGCTGGAAAAAATACTCGATTTTTTAATTATGATTGGAAAGCAGATCGCTGGAATCTGTTGGTTGTATTAGGCGCGATCATTGGTGGTTTTATTGCTTCAAATTTTATGGGAAATCCGGCAGTTCAAATAAATCCAGCGGTAGCCGCACAATTATCTGAAGACTATCAGATCAATAGTGTAGGGAGCACCTACGTACCTTCAGAAATTTTTGGTATCAACGCTTTATCGAGTCCGTTTGTAGTGATGGTGTTGCTCATAGGTGGCTTGTTGGTAGGATTTGGAGCGCGCTACGCAGGAGGTTGTACTTCTGGACACGCTATTTCTGGCTTGAGTAATTTACAGATGCCATCCCTTATCGCAGTAATCGGTTTTTTTATAGGAGGCCTGACGATGGTACATTTAATTTTTCCATTAATTTTTTAGAATGATGAGATACATAACCTATTTATTTATTGGTGTTTTGTTTGGTATTGTAATGATCAAATCTGAGGCTGCATCTTGGTTTCGTATTTATGAAATGTTTCAATTTGGTAGTTTTCATATGTATGGTATCATAGGTTCTGCATTGGTACTGGGAATTGTTGGGATTCAGTTCATAAAGCGCAAGGATATAAAACCCTTTTATGGTGAAAGGATGAGTCTTCAGGATAAAGACAAAAGTATTTTACGATACCTCCTAGGAGGTATTATTTTTGGATTAGGATGGGCGCTTGCGGGCGCCTGTCCTGGACCGATGTATGTTTTGATAGGCGCAGGATATGGGTCTATTTTAATTGTTATCCTAGGCGCGCTTGTGGGTACTTTTCTTTACGGGGTTCTTAAAGACAAACTGCCTCATTAATTTGCTCCCCCTTTACGTTTGAGCTGTACATAGTTAAGCTTATTAGTGAATACAGCTCAATGCTCCTACAGTATATTTTATGTAATGTAACAGTCTACCTAAAAATTGCACTCCTGTTTTTTTAGGGACTCCATATGTTACGGGATTTATTTCAAAGGTAGCTGCGGTCTCATTGTCATCACTAGAGAGATCAGTTGCAACGTAATCCACTTAGAATAATTAACTTCGATCTGAAAGAACTCCTGTAGAAGAAATTAATTCTTTAAAGATACACCTATGGAAAATTGGCTTACAGTACCGGTCATATTGCTTTTAAAAGTAATAGCAACCATCCTAACCATTTTTGCCGTGATGATCATCATCACCAGAATCTCAGGACTAAGAACATTTGCAAAGATGTCAAGCTTCGATTTTGCTTCAACAATAGCGGTTGGATCTATATTAGCAACTATCATTCTCGATCCTGATCAGTCTATTGTTAAAGGAGGTGTGGCTCTCGCTGGAATTATTGCTTTTCAGACTTTGTTTGCTTACTTAGTGAGGAAGAATCACTTATTTCAAAAAATAGCAACTAATGCTCCTATGTTGTTAATGAGGGATGGAGAAATTTTATATGATAATCTGAAAAGCACCAATGTGGGAGAAAATGATTTGATAGCAAAGCTACGGGAAGCTAACGTTTTTGACTACAAGGAAGTTAGTGCCGTCATATTAGAGAGTACCGGCGATATGTCAGTTCTACACCGTAGTGGAGATAAAGAGCTTAATGAAGCCTTATTAAAAGGGGTCAGATTCAAATAACGCTACGTATCAAAATTTTAAGATAACGCTCTATCAAAGAACACTATATACTACATCGTTCCAGATGGACTTTAAGGTCTAAATAGATCTAAAATGTTTAAAATGCGGAGTAGCGAGAACCTATAAACTTACTAAAGCGGCATAGAACCACGGTGTAATTGTTGTGGTAATACTCAGGATTTTAGCTTTTTTTCTGCTGTAATTTTCCTCGTACTCATTTCTTTAAAACTACGTATTCTATCTCCAAGGGTGCAGCTGTGGAGATCGTTGTGATTTTTTTCACTCCATACCCATCATTTAGGACATATGATCATTTAGATTAGAATTTTAATGTTTAGAGTTAAACTCCACTTATTAAATGAGTTACATTTATTTTCTAACCAACTTTTAAGATTATGTCTACTATTTTTAGCACCTCTAAATTATTCAAGCGACTAGAAGCTCGTATAGAAATCTTTAAGATGAAATCAAAACGAAAGCGTCATCATAAATTGAGTAGAAGATTAAATCAGCTCTCCTCCAATAACTTTCGAAAGGATATCAATTTATTTTAAAAGTTCTTTTTTCACTCTAAAATATAAAATTATGCCCATCTGGCTTTTTCCAATATAAAACTTAATTCATCATTGAAATATTTCAATGCCGCTGAGAAGTTTTATCGCGCCTTAATTTCTAAAATCAAGTTTGATTTTACACGGATATTCCTGACCGATTTTGACGTATCGCTTAGCAGTTACAGTTGTGAATTTGCGTACGATTTTGGTGAACAACCAAATCTGTTTTTGAAGATTTTCGAAAAATAGCTTTTACTACTCAATCCTACAGAATAAACAATTTGGCTTATCGATAGATTACCTTCTTTGATAAGCTCTTCCGCTAGAAGTAAACGCTGTTCTAAAATATAATTTGCAACTGTTTTTCCCGTAAACGTTTTAAATCCCAACTGCAATTTTTGGGGAGATAGCATATAGTTTTGGCATAGATATCCTACACTAAAACTAAAATCAGGCCTCTTTTTAACCTCATAAATGGCTTCTCTAATAGCTAATAAATCAGTTTTAGTCAAATTGGTATCTAACAACAACTCATTACTCTGATCTTTTTCAAAATTCATTATCTCAAGTCCAAGTACGCAGTGTACAATCCCCTTGATCATCATTTTTCTAGCGATACCAGTTTGATCTATATTTTGAATAGTATCTAATTGTGATTTAATATTTAGGTTCAGTGTAGAATGATAGGCAAGGCTATTGAGCTCAAACTTACTTTTAAAATGTTCTATTACCTTATTAAATAAATTTGAATCTGCATTATTAGAAACTTTTGATGGAGTAAGCTCTTCCAAACAAATGATTGCAAAACTTACCTCTGTATCTTCTGGAATTCTTATGTTTAATTTATTGTCAGAACAACCTACGATCACCGCCTGTAGATTTATAATTTCTCTCTCCTCAGATTTTGGACCTTCACTTTTATAGAAAAGAAATCCTTGTGTGCAGTAAATGAAATAAATTGCAGGAACATCGGTATACGTAAAGTCTAAGAGAAGATCTTCTTTTACACAAAGTTTATAGTTAGCAAAATGTAATCCAGATCCAAGATCGACGGCCCTGCTATAAACAGCGTCTGCATGAGTTTTGAATTCATATACGCGATCTCCTTCTATATTAGAAATGTGCCCCCCGTTTCTAGAGGCTAGGTGGTAAAATTGATAAAATAAAGGTTGAATCATCTCTCCAAAGTTTGGGAAATACAACCAGCTACTAGTTAACATAAACTAGTTTGATCATATACACAAAGATGTCATTTACTTCACACAATCTGTTATACTATATAACAAATACCTTATATAATTGCAATGATGTGATCGTTATTTTACTTTTAGTAAAAAGTTCTCCTTCTTAAAGTCGTTCTCTTTATAAGCCCAATTTGTTTTGATAATTTGTTTTAAACTTGTAACGAGGTCATTAAAATTTGTAGGTTTATTGAGATAGATATTTGCTCCTTGAAGGAACGTTTTTTCTATATCTTTATCTGATGATGAGGTTGAATAAATGGCGATAACTATATGGTCGTAAGATGAATTTGACTTAATTACTTCTAAACATTCGAAGCCGTCCATTACAGGCATATTAAGATCCAAAAAGATCAGATTGAGGTCTGACACATCATTATCTTGTAGGAAGCTAAGACAATCTTCTCCATTTTTTGCTTCGTGTAGCTCAATATCCATTTCGAGCTTTGTAAGTGCTCTGGCAAAGAAAAGCCTGTCGTCGCTGTCGTCTTCAACTAACAAAATTTTCATTTTTTCCATATAAATTTTAGCATTTGAAACTTATTTTTCTCTTTTTGTCTTATTATCCATCAAATCTAAATATTCAGTAATTGTCAGTCCCGTTACATTTTTGAATTGCTTTGATAAATGGGGAACACTACTGTAATCAAGTTTATGAGCAATCTCAGATATGGTATTATTCTGTAGCAGTTCTTTTACGTGCTCTACCTTAGTAAAAATCAAAAAATTCTCAATAGTCATAAACGTTTTACTAGAAAATTGAGAGGAAAGGTGTGAATAACTATAACCCGTACTTTCCGTTAATAGGACAGATAGTTTTTGAGTTCTGAAAGCATCTGATTTTACTTGGTCCCTTATTAGTTGTTTAACTAGTTCTACAAGATCTGATTCTTGATCTTCTTCTAGCTTAATATCATATACGGCAAGTGAGTCCTTTAAATTTTCAAGAGTAGATTTAGTAAGCTCTTTTTTAGTAGCTATTCTGCCTTCAAAGTCAACAAAATTATATTCCACACCAGTGCGTTCTAAATGTACTTCTAAAACTTTCTTATAAACCTGGGTTGGATTGTATGTGAACTTAAGGTTGGGCAAGTTGCTGGTTTTTTGGTCAGATGTTTATATTTTTTTCTAATGCACTGGGTATTAGTTTAAAATAAAAAAAAAATTATTTACAAATTTAGAAATATTGCTTCTACATACGCCGAATGTTTTGCAACTTCGGTCAACTCATTTCAAATAATAGGAACTTTATTGAAAATAAGTTTAGTTATATAAAGGTATGTAAATAATATTTGTCTCTATAACGAAAGTAATCGGACATTTCCGGGTGTTATTAAGACACTTGAGATAAAGTATCACTATAAAATGTTTAGGGTAGCTATTTACATTGTGGTTACGCTTTCGCGAAAGCGTATACAACATCTCATTATTCATTGGATGTCGTTACGAAATAGAATGAATCCTTAGCAGTTAAAAAAAATTTTTTTAGAGCAAATCTCAACGTATGTGGTTAAGTAGATTTGTGTGAGCGTTTTGAGATGCGACTCACATACGTTTGATTTTAGTCTCTATGAATTGGGGGATTCATCGTTGAAAATTAAAAGATTTTCAACGTCTAAATAGACTAAAGTCATAACGGTATGATTTGTTAAGAAATGGCACTACAACGTTCAATGCGTTGAGCGTCATTTTCTATTGGGTAGATATATTATAAATGAGGTTCCTTCTCCAATCTGGCTTTCTACATCAATAAAACCTTCGTGCATCGTTACAATACGTTTGCATATAGCTAGGCCGATACCAGTGCCAGGGAAATCACTTTTTGAATACAATCTTTTAAATGGTTTAAATATAGATTCGTAGTACTTCTCCTCAACACCTATTCCATTGTCCTTTATTGTGATCATTTTATACTGTATATCTTGGGCGGTAGGATGTATTTCCTTCAACTTCTTTCCGCTCACATCCGTGACAGTAATATTGATTTGAGGTTTTCCGTCATTAAATTTTATACCGTTGCGTATAAGATTTGAAAATAGTTGGTAGAGATAAATCTTGCTACCACGTATCTCCCCTAAAGTTTCTGAGTCAAGAACGACATCTTTCTCTTGTATTAACTCTTCTAAGTCGTCCCTTAATGTAACGATAATAGCATCTAAGTCTACATTTTGTAGTTGCGTATTATCAGTTGATAGTTCACCATAATCGAGAATCCCTTTGATGAGGTCGGTCATACGTTGTGCCAAGGATTCAATTTTGAGGCTATACCCTTCTATTTCTTCATCATTCGGTTTTTCTTCCACAAGCAAGGAATTAAACATTCTGATCTTGCGAAGAGGTTCCTGTAAATCGTGACTAGCAACATAGGCATATTCCTCCAGGTTCATATTGGCTTTTACTAGCCTGTCGTTAGCTTTTTTAAGCTCCGCAGTGCGTTCCTCTACCTTTAATTCTAACGCTTCTGTAAATTTCTTTTTGGCAGTGATGTTTACATTACTTCCTATAAACCCTGAAAATACACCGTTTTCGTCTATAATGGGAACCCCTTGATTGACAAACCAATAATAATTGCCATCTTTTCCCTTTACTCTATACTCTTGAGTAAGCGCTTCCCTATTTTTGAAGGCTTCTTCAAATCCTGCAATGCAGAGGTCTCGATCATCAGGATGCATGAAGCTTAAGTAACCACGCCCCATATTTTCATCAAATGTACTTCCTGTAAATTCTAACCAATATTTATTGACATAGGTACTCTTCATTTGTGCATCTGCCTTCCAGATGGTAATGGGCACAGCCTCTGCAATACTTCTGAAGCGTTTCTCACTTTCACTTACCTGTGCTAAGAGTTTTTTATCTTCAGTGATATCGAGAAGCGTGGCAAATGAACTGATAGGTTTTCCGTCATTATTGAGCTGCAATTTACCTTTTACTCTTACGTGCCTTATTCCGCTAGGGAGGTTTAAACGTACTTCGTGATCAATTACACCCGTTTTTTTAGCTTTTTTCATAGATCGCTTTCTAATGGATCTATCATCAGGGTGAATGATTTTATTTATCGTAGCTTCAGATAAAACTTCATCGTGTGACAGGCCAAAAAATTCGGATAGTATTCCACTAGGCTCAATCTCATCTGTTGTAAAATCATATTTTAAAACAATGAGTTTTGATGCGTCCAAAGCTGCGTCTAACAGCTGTTGGTTTTCCTTAAATTGGGTAATATCTTGTGCTAGATATAGAATTTTCTTTTCCTCAGAGTGAGGGTATGTAAAAGGAATGGCTTTTATATTGTAAAATATTCCTTCGTACTCTACTTGTACAGAGGATTCAACACCATTTAATGCCTCTTCACAAATTTTTCTCAGTTTTTTGCGCTCTTTTTCAGACGTATTCACATCTAGGCATATAGCGTCCTACGATATCATTGTCAGGATTTTTTCCTATGAATTTACCTGCGACATATTCAATAATAAAATCACTATTCAAAATACCAACAGCGCCATCAGGGATATTTTCTGCAATAGTCCTATAAATAATCTCGTTACTTTCACTTAGTTCTTTTTCTTCTTTAAGCTCCTTTTCTTTCTCTAAATAGGCTTCATTTGTGACCCGCAACTCATAATTTGCCGTGTTGAGCTCTTCATTTGCAGATTGCAATTCTTCGTTACTCGTTTCTAGCTCCTCATTGCTGGATTTGAGCTCCTCATTTGCAGATTGAAGTTCTTCATTAATGGTTTGTAACTCCTCATTAATCGTCTCAAGCTCTTCTGTAAATATTTGAAGATGTTCTTTATTTGTTGCTAATTCATTCTCGAGTTCTTTGATGCGCAAGTCTACGAAGTCTGAGGCTTCTAATTTTTTCTGAAGCTCTAACACTTGCTCACTGGGCTCAATTTTATCAAAAATGACAAGATAATATTGAGATTCGTGTACAGGATAAATAAGCGGGGTCACATTAAGTCTTACAAAATGATCATTCCCGTATAGCTTAAATTTAACTACGTGGCTTATATGTTGCACTCCGGTCTTGCGTACCTGCGCGTGCAAACCTTTTAAAATGGTCACTAACTCAGGGTTGACCATCTTATAGATATTAGCATTCATTGTGCCTTGACTTATCTCTAAGTATAATCTTAAACTCCCGTGTACTTCTTTGATCTCAGCGCTATCATTTATGACTACAAATGGGTTCTGATATTTATGATAGAGCGTTTCTTTTGCAGCATCTACAATTGAGATATTTTTAGTTTTTGTTTTTTTTCCCCGATTACTTTCATTTAGGAAGGACTGCGTTTTAAATCGTGAAAATCGCAAATCGTAATTGAGACCAGCATCTGCCTTATAAAAGATTTTATTTGAATCGCTTTTCTTAAAAAGATCTGAGACCTGACTTATACTTTCAGACTTACCTAAAAATAAAAATGACTTAGGTCGTAATGCGTAGTGAAAAATCTGTAAAGACTGTTTCTGAAGATCATTGTTGAAATAAATTAATAAATTCCGACATACTACGGCATCTAACTTTACAAAAGGTGCATCGTTAGAAATATCGTGCCTTGTAAAGAGAACGTGTTGCTTAATCTCCTTATTAAGTTGATAATGTGCTGCGTCTTTTACCGTAAAATAGGACGTAATCAACGACTGATCCATATTCTTGAGGCTTTCAGTTGCGTAAATTCCCTTTCTTGCAAAATTGAGCGCTCTTTCATCAATATCACTAGCAAAAATCTGGATATGATATTTATTTACACTTGTACTAAGTAACTCATTGAGAAGAATGGCAATAGAATAAGGTTCTTCACCAGTCGCACAACCTACACACCAAATCCTTATAGAGTCATCCTGGCTTTTTACTCTCAATTATTTTGACAAGATGCTTTCTAAAACTATCAAACGCACTCTTATCCCTAAAAAATTCTGTAACTCCAATAAGTACTGTTTCAAAAAGGATGTCTAATTCTTTGGGAGACTTTTTAATCATTCCGTAATAATCAACTAAAGACCCTATCTGAAGGGTATTCATACGATGATTGATACGCCGCATAATAGTGGTAGGCTTGTACAAAGAAAAATCAGTACCAGATCTTTTCTCTAACAATTCAAAAATAGCATCGACGCTTTTCTTTGCAGGTTTACTTTGAGCTACGGTATGACTGTAAGTAATATACTGTACAATTTCGTCGTACATCTGTTCTGCAGGAATCACCACATCTACAAATCCCGTGTTGATAGCCGATTTTGGCATATCTCTATGTTCTGCAGTTTCAGGCAGCTGGGCTATGGTAAAACCAAAATTGTCTTTTATATCGGTTAGCCCTTGCGCCCCGTCATTACCAAAACCAGAAAGCACAATACCTATAGCCTTCTTCTTTTTAGCTTTGGCAAGAGAGGTAAAAAAATTGTCTATAGATGGAGCGTGAGAATATCCTTCGGGTAGGGGATCCAGTATTAAAGAATTATCCTTAATGTGTAAATCACTGTTTTGCGGAGTCACATATATCATTCGTGGCTCCATCTGGGTGTTTCCTTCTACTGTTGCGACTGGCCACTTACATCTTTTGGAAAGAATTGAAGTTAATTCGCTTTTATAATCTGGACTCAGATGCATTACTATCACCACGCAGAACTCTGCGGAGATACCGTTGAAATTGCTCAAAAACTTTGATATGGCATCTAAGCCACCGGCAGATGCGCCTACACCAATGACATATAATTCATCAGATACTTCTTTCTTAACCTCTGTTTCTGGCATTAATCTGTTAATTGTAAAATTTGTTTCAATTTACTGATATGTTTTGAGACCTCCATAATTTTATCATCATAAGAACGTACCATACTTCCCGATCTTTTAGAATCGTAATTAGAGTGCATTCTCTCTAAAAGCATCCTTTTTTCTTCGAGCGTACGCAAAGAAATCCATAAAGTCTCTTCTAATGATTCGTTTTGACTTTCTAAAAGAGCTTCTTCTGTAAAGGAGTGTCCTACGTGGCAACGGTACCTATTTATAGAAGTATCTTTCATCTTCCACAATGGTCCACTGCAACTAGGGCAGCTTATGGGGACTTGATCGCCTAATTTATTCTCAAGGAAGATATTACTGCCAATTTTATTGACAATCTCATTTTCTCTTTTTAGATAGAGTGGGACGTTAATTTTCTGGGGAATTTCTGTACTTACAATCTCGAGAATAGCCCTCGCTATATCTTCCAATCCCAGAATTCTATCTACCGCTACGTGTTCTCTTGCATACGCAGGCATACCTCTAAATTCGGCAGTTTCCGGATCTTGGATGATGGTAACTCCACCACATTTTTTAATAGCTTCTAATCCTGAGGAACCATCATTAAGTCTTCCAGTTAGTAAAATACCGATTACTCTATTGGAATGATGGACAGCAGCACTCCTAAAGAGAACATCTATCGCAGGTCTAAATAGATTTTCTCTGGGTCCTTTAATGATATAGACTCTGTTGTCGTCTATTGTAAGGTGAAAATTGGGTTTTGCTATATAAACCGTACCTGCAGTGATCTTAACACCATTACCTGCTACCACAACGTCAAGGTCTGTTCTCTTTTTTAAAACTTGATCAAAAAATGAAGGGGTGTCAAAAGAGCTATGCACAACCACAAAGAAGGCTGCATTTATATCTTTTGGGATGGAGGAGAGGATTCCGGTAATCGCATCACGCGCTCCGGCAGATCCCCCTATAACAATTAGTCGTTCTGGATTACTCATAGAAGGAAAAGATAAAAATTAAAGAGTGAAATGATTAACTACATCACATAAAATATTGATTTGTTTCATGTTTAGGTTCTATACCTCTTAGATGTAATAACCGTAATCTCTTGCCGATTTCATTGGATAATTTTATTCAAAATAATTATTTTTTGAAATTTTTAAAGAGTAATAGTTTAGTGAAAAGAATATTCTTTGAAATAAAAAGATAGTAAAATTTAGCGATCTATTTCATCTATGTCGTACTCCCAATAAAGCGGTAAAAACTATGACACTTCTTTATTCTTTAAACTAGTGGTGCACTTTACGATCTATTATTGAAGATCTTTCCTATAATTTCAGAGATCAGCATCTCTGTTTTAGAGAGAGGTCCTTATTGACGTGCCTTCAACTCTGTAGATACGTTACCTATAAGTAGGTTCTGGAAAACGGTTTTAAAAGATATGCTGTCATAAAAGAGAGTTACAAAGCTGGTCTCTAGCTTATATCAAATCATAAAATGAGATACCCACACCATAATGGAAATTAGACTAGTTGCGCCATATACAAGTTATTGGCATTCGTCAATTTTCAGGAGGTAGGGGTGATGTTAGATTTTATGAAACAGATTAAATAGTTAAAGAAGTAGGCGTTCGCTTTCGCGAAAGCGTAAAAATCATTCGTACTTTTAATACTATTTACTAAAAACACCTTATTATGAAAAACATCTTACATACAGCATCCTTAAAATATCTATTTGTGTTAATCATTACTATAAGCCTGATAGCGTGTGAAGAAAAGACGTACGGTGGTCTGGCGCTCTATACAGTGAGAGATGCAATGGCCGAAGATGCTGCAGGGACGCTTAAAAAAGTAGCTGGGGAAGGATATAAATACATTGAGTCTGCGGGTTATTCAGAGGGTACATTTTACAAGCTTTCTCCACAAGATTTTAAGGAACTCGTGCTAGGTTTGGGATTAGAGCCTTTAAGTACGCACCAGGCAACCGTAACATTAGAAAATGCAGACGAGATGATTGCGGATGTTAAAAATGCCGGTTTTAAATATTTTGTGGTACCCATTCCTCCTATGGGAATGTTTACCTATAATGCACAAGAGCAATCTATGGGAATGAATGGTACCGCGGTACAACTGGCCAATATCTTAACCGAACTGGGAAAAAAGTGTAAAGCATCTGATTTAGAACTGCTTTATCATAACCACGATTTTGAGTTTAGAGAAGATGGGGAAGGAAATGTGATTATAGATTACCTTTTAGAGCATACAGATCCAGAATTTGTAAACTTTCAGATGGATTTATACTGGGTTACTAAGGCAGGTGCAGACCCAGTGGCTTATTTCAAAAAGTATCCGGGCCGTTTTAAAATTTGGCACGTAAAGGATATGGATGACCAAGGTAGATTTGCTCCAGTAGGTCAAGGGAACATAGATTTTAAAGCTATTTTAGACTACAAAAAGCTCTCTGGGATGGAATATTATATGGTGGAACAAGATATGACGTTTGATGGATTAGAGCCACTAGAGGCGATTAAGATTAGCCATAAAGGTCTCAAACAATTTGGGTTTGATTAAACGACTTCATTTGCCTTTTAGAAGAATTTATTTGAAAATAATCCGCTTTTATACCCTTAATCCGGAAGTTGGGTATGACGATTCCTAAACGATAAAAAATGAGAAGACTTACTCATGGGAAATGCTAGTTCCAGATCTGGATACTCCTGGGGTTAGTTCATACTTTTAAGTGAATGTAATTATGAGTAGTATACCTCAAAATTACAAAAGCCCGAAAACATAAAGTTTACGGGCTTTGGATGCATTTTGCGATCTTAAAAGTGACCTGGCTGGGGAGTGAACTTATTTTGTAAAGCCTGTAATTGGGGGATGTTACAAGATAGACAAATAAATACTCACCGAATAACGCAC
>CAWHTM010000008.1:0-124698 GCA_963832255.1 uncultured Flavobacteriaceae bacterium | reverse complement strand
AGTGCTTTGAGGAGTATAGAGTATAATAATATTATAGAAGGTGGAACCGCTATAGGAATGGGCCTAGCGACTGCTGTAAATAGGCTTAAGGACAGTAAAGCACTATCTAAGGTCATCATACTGATGACAGATGGTGAGAATAACGCGGGTCAGATAGATCCCCGTATAGCGAGTGAGCTGGCACAGGAGTTTGGTATCAAAGTATATACCATAGGGATGGGAACTAACGGGATGGCGCTGTCACCCGTAGGTCAGAATCCCAATGGGAGCTTTGTTTATGATAATGTACAAGTGACTATTGACGAAAAGTTGTTAGAAGAAATCGCTGCAACTACGGGTGGGAAATACTTTAGGGCAACAGATAACAGAAAACTCTCTGAGATATACAGTGAGATAGACAAACTCGAAAAAACAGAAGTAGAAGAATTTAAGTTTACAAACTATGAGGAGAAGTATCGCCCTTTGGTACTACTGGCAGGGATTTTACTGTTGTTAGAGCTACTACTTAAATACACGGTCTTTAGAAGTTTTGTATAAAGATCTTTTTTTGCTTACGCGAAAATTTTAATGGAATTGAGAGATCTAGTTGTGTAAAACTAAGGAAAAGATAACCACCATTCTCAATATCCATCAAACGGAAATATGCTATAGAGAAAAGAACAAAGAGGCCCTTTCTAAATAGATGAGGATACAGGGGTTTTGAGATAAATATTAAGAACACGCACAACGGGATGCAACGCCTGTTTGTGCGGGAATGAAGGAAATATGTACTTACTAGAAGAAAAAATATGGTTTTGGTTACTGTTGGCAATCCCAGCGGTAATCTTACTTTTTTTAGGGGTTCTTGTCTGGCAGAAAAGCGCACAGCGCAAGTTTGCTTCATCAAGTCTCCTGAGAAAACTGAGTCCAGATACCTCTTATTTTAAGCCTGCGCTTAAAATATTAATGGTTTGTATCGCGCTATTTTTTATGGTTTTTGGTCTCGTTAATCTTAAAATGGGAACAAAAATAGAAACCGTAAAAAGAGAAGGAGTGGACGTAGTTTTTGCCATTGATGTATCAAAAAGTATGCTTGCAGAAGATATTGCTCCTAACCGAATCGAAAAAGCAAAGCAGCTCGTCACTCAGATTATTAATGGTCTGGGGAGTGATCGTGTGGGTATTATAGCCTACGCAGGAAGTGCCTATCCACAACTGCCTATTACCACAGACTATAGCAGTGCCAAGCTCTTTTTGAGTCAGATGGATACAGATATGTTATCCAGTCAAGGTACTGCAATAAGCGAGGCAATAGAACTCGCTAAGACTTATTACAATGATGAAGAACAGACCAATAGGGTCTTGTTCATAATCTCAGACGGAGAAGATCACGTAGGGGAATCTGCAAATATTGCAGAGCAAGCTAGTGAAGAGGGAATACGCATTTTTACCATAGGTGTAGGTGATGAAGCTGGAGGTCCGATACCGATAAAACGCAATGGAATTGTACAATCCTACAAGAAAGATAATGAAGGAGAGACTGTAATTACTAAACTAGATGCTCAAACGCTCAGGGACATCGCTAGCGAGGCAAATGGGGAGTATATAAATGGAAGTAATACGGCACAGGTAGTAGAAACGGTACAGGATTTGCTTAATGGTATGGACAAGAAAGAGTTTGAGTCTAAACAGTTTGCAGATTTTAAAGATCAATTTCAATGGTTTTTAGGAATTGCACTTTTCTTTCTTTTTATAGACATCTTTCTTTTTGATAAGAAAACGTGGTGGCTCAAGAAGTTGAACTTGTTTAACGAGAATTAAAAATGAAAAATACTGCTATAAAATCATCCCCTAATACCTTTCTTTTTAGGAAAGCTAGAGGTATTTTAATGATAATTATGTGTGCAATTTCCTGTAATCTTGCGGCGCAATCTGACAAAAAATCAGAGGTGAAGGAAAATCCTAATGCAAAAGTGGCACAAGAGCTCATAGCAGAAGGATCTGATCTTATCGCAGATGCAAGTGGTGAGGTAACGTTTGAAAATTTTGCAAAAGCCGAATCAAAACTCCGCAAAGCCATCTCCCTCAAACCAGAAAGTGTACCTGCAAAGTATAACGCAGGGAATAACTATTATCGTTCTGAAAAATATATAGAAAGCACAAGCAGGCTAGCTGCCGCTGCAGATGTTGCCGTTACAAAAAAAGAAAAGCATCAAGCCTTTCATAATTTAGGGAATGCTCTTTTCCAGCAAAAGCAATTTGAAGGCGCGGTAGAGGCATATAAAAATGCGCTTCGCAACGATCCTACAGACGAAGAAACTCGCTATAATCTCCAACTTGCAAAAAAAGAGAAGGAGAAGAATGGCGGCGGCGGTGGCGATGATGATAAAAATGAAGAGCAGGATAAAGACGAAAATAAGGACGGCGAGAAAAACGAAAAGGATAATAAAGGAGAAGGAGATCAGAAAGAGGGTGACGAAGGAGAGAAAAAAGAAACAGACGATAAGGGTGACGAAAAGAAAGATGAAGGCGAGCAAAAAGAAGACGATAAAGGCAAGCCCGATGAGAAAGAAAAAGAACAAGACGGCGGAAAAGGCGATGAGGATAAAAAGCAGCCACAACAACCACAGCGACAAGGCCAACTTTCTCCTCAACGAGTAGAAAGCCTTCTTAAAGCAATGGAAGATCAAGAGAAAAAGACTCAAGAAAAAATTAATGCTCAAAAAGTAAAAGGGGCAAAAGTAAAAACAGAGAAAGACTGGTAGCCCTTCTGCTTTTATAAAGTACAATAATTATAAGCTATAAATAGCTGAGGAAAATGACGAAACGAGTTTATATAGTAATAGCCTTAATATTTTCAGTAATCGTTCTGCACGCTCAAGATGTCGAGTTTAATGCGAGATTAGACAAAAATAAATTGGGTCTTAACGAACGGTTAAGGGTAGACTTTACGATGAATCAGGATGGGGATAATTTTAGCCCACCCAGTTTTTTAGGTTTTACAGTGGTAGGAGGCCCCAATCAATCTGTAAGTAGGCAGTATGTAAATGGGAAAAGTAGTTTTTCTAAAACATTTAGCTACTTTTTACAACCACAACAAAAAGGAAATCTCACCATAGGTCAAGCTGAAATTACGGTTAATGGAGAGGTATATAAATCTCCAGCGGTAGAGGTAACAGTAACTGCAGCGGTAGATAAGCCAGCAGATCCTAATGATGTTACGTATCTCGCAAAGGAAAATATACATCTTGTCGCCGAGGTATCAAACAGCAACCCATATCTCAATGAAGCCTTTACTATAGTCTATAAACTTTATGTTGCAGAGCGCACTAGTGTAAGTAACTGGAGGGAGCTTGACGCCCCTCAATATGCAGATTTCTGGAGTCAAAACATAGATGAAAAGCAATTCAAAATTTATGATGGTACGTATGAGGGCGAGCCTTACAGATATGTGATTTTAAGACGTACGGTCCTATATCCTCAGAAAACGGGCAAATTAACCATTGAACCTCTAAGCCTATCTGTTTCTACTACAGTGCCCACTAACAGACGCGACATTTTTGGCAGAACACTCACTAAAAGTGCAAGTATTACTGTAAGTGCAAAGAGTAGAACTATAGATGTAAAATCACTTCCTACTGCTGGAAAGCCCGATGATTTTTCGGGAGCGGTAGGGTCGTTTAGTTTTAATGTAGCCACTAATAAAGGTGAGCTTGATGCTGGTGAAGCTTTGCAGCTAGACGTAAAAGTGGGAGGGAAGGGAAACCTTAAATTATTTACGCTTCCAGAGCCCAATTTCCCAAGCACGCTGGAAGTTTATGAACCTGAGACTAATGATGATATTAGCACTAATCTCGCCGGTATGTCAGGTATTAAAAAACAATCTTATACCGTAGTCCCACAGTTTAAAGGCAAATATCCTATACCATCGCTATCGTTCAGCTACTTTGATCCAAAGGCAAATCAATATAAAAGACTGACCTCAGATGAGATTATTATTGATGTCTTAAATGGGCCTAAAGAAGGAACAGGACAAGGGGATGTTCAAAACACGCAACAGAACGTTATAGCGGCACAGGCCCAATTTGAATATATAAAGCAAGAAGGTAACCTTCAGCCTATATCGAAAGAGCGTTTCTTTAAAACAACAAAGTTCTGGGCTTTTGTAGCACTTCCATTTTTATTGATTCCACTCGCTTTAATTGTACGCAAAAAACGAGAGGATTATGCAAATGATATAGCAGGTAATAGAATACGTAGAGCAGATAAACTTGCTAGAAAATTTTTGAGTACAGCAAAGAAAAATCTAGGTAATCAGAAAGAGTTTTATATCGCTATGGAGAGAGCGCTACATAATTACCTTAAGGCAAAACTTAGCATCACCACCAGTGAGATGTCTAAAGATCGTATCTCAAGAATATTAAAAGAGCGCGAGGTAGATGATCAGACGTCTATAGAATTTATAGGACTTTTAGAGAGTTGTGAGTTTGCAAGATACACGCCTACGAGCAATGTAGCTATGCAGCAGGATTACGATAAATCTGTAAGAGTGATAAGTGCAATGGACAAGCAGTTGTAAAATGAGATATATAACTAAAATAGTAGGTCTAATAGTACTTCTAGCTTTTTTCAATCTAGAGGCACAGACACCAGAACAATCCTTTGAGGCGGGTAATACACAGTATGCTGAGGGAAGATTTCAAGAAGCAATTGATGCTTATAAAAAAGTATTGGATAGCGGTCAGGAAAGTGCCGCATTGTACTTTAACCTTGCTAATGCAAATTATAAGCTCAACAATATTGCACCTAGTGTCTATTATTATGAGAAAGCACTGAGACTGGATCCTACAGACACAGATGTCAAAAACAACATCCAGTTTGCCGAAAAGATGAAGATAGATGCAATTACTCCTCTTCCAGAAAATACGGTAAAGAAGTGGTTCAATAGCGTTTTAAACCTGTTGACAGTAGATGGCTGGGCCTACGCAACCATTTTATTTGTGTTCTTATTTGTCATTCTTTTTGTGGCTTATTATTTCACTTTTGGAAGTGGTAAGAAAAGAGCCTTATTTACCACCTCTTTTCTCTCTTTAATGTTTGCCATACTTAGTTTGGTTTTTGCTTATAACGCTTTCGCGAAAGCGGAAAAAGACAAACCTGCCATAGTTTTTTCAAAAGAAGTAGATGTAAAGGCAGAACCCAATCTGTCAAGCCCAAAATCTTTTACCCTTCACGAAGGAACCAAAGTAATGATCTTAGATACAGAAAACAACTGGAAAAGAGTGCAGCTCGCAGATGGAAAGTCAGGGTGGATCCCTATTTCAGATATCAAGGAACTCTAAGTTCTAGATAATAAATTTGTCTATCTTTACTACTCACTCGGTAGACAATGCTCAAAACCTTTTTAAATATTGTTCTCGCTTTCTTTTTGACAGTGTCCATCTTAGGACCGTCATTTGTGAACTTGCTCGAGAATCATATGGATATTGAGATTGTACAGGATATTGAAGAGGATGCTACTAAAGAAGCAAAACTCGACTTAGAAGAAAAACAGAAAATCCTCAATAGGTTTTCCCTAGCATCACGTGCAATTACGGCTGAGGTGGTTAGAAATATGCATTATTACCTTCACAAAACGTATGACTTTGCTATAGAAGTACAAAGTCCCCCACCCGAACAGAATTGTTAGGAACTAGGTAACACCTTTCGTACATTTTGTTAATTTATTCAAATGGCCTCTCTGTGAGGCATAATCAATTATTTTATGTTTAAAAATTTAAAAAATGACCTGCCAGCTAGTGTGGTTGTATTTTTTGTCGCACTTCCTTTATGTTTAGGGATCGCTCTTGCTAGTGGAGCTCCTTTATTTTCTGGGCTCATTGCAGGAATAGTAGGAGGTATTGTGGTTGGACTTTTAAGTGGATCATCTGTCGGTGTGAGTGGTCCAGCTGCAGGACTCGCGGCAATAGTTTTAGTGGCGATAGATCAACTGGGTTTTCAAATTTTTCTCTCTGCTGTGGTCATAGGGGGTGTAATACAGATATTATTTGGTGTCGCTAGATTGGGAATCATAGGCTATTATTTCCCAAGTTCGGTGATACGTGGTATGTTAACGGGAATTGGGATTATCATTATTTTAAAACAGATACCTCACTTTTTAGGAGATGATGATGATCCGGAAGGGGATTTTGCTTTCTTTCAAGTAGATGGAGAAAACACATTTTCAGAAATTTTAAATGCCATAGGTGATCCTAGTTTAGGACCTACTATTATAGGTCTGATATCATTAGCGATACTTATTTTATGGAGTAGTGTCCTGTCAAAAAAGGGTAGGTTTTTTGAACTTGTACAAGGACCTCTTGTCGCCGTTGTTCTAGGGATTGTATACTTTGTAGTTACAAAGGGTACAGAATTTGGCATTTCAACAGAGCATCTTGTATCTTTAAGCGAAGACCGTAATACGGAAGGATTACTAACGCAGTTTGTTACGCCAGATTTTAGTCAGGCGTTTACGGCACCTGTTCTCATAACCGCTTTCACTATAGCCCTAGTCGCGAGTTTAGAAACATTACTCTGTGTAGAAGCGACAGATAAGCTAGACCCTGCAAAGAGGGTAACACCAACTAATCGAGAGCTACTGGCACAAGGAACAGGAAATATTGTTTCTGGTTTTATAGGAGGCTTACCTATTACTCAAGTGATTGTTAGATCTTCTGCTAATATCCAGTCTGGAGGTAAGAGTAAAGCTTCTGCCGTGATACACGGTTTCTTATTAATTCTTTCTGTAGCAGCAATACCCTTTTTATTACAGATGATACCATTATCTGTACTGGCAGCTGTTCTCTTTATCGTAGGATATAAACTTGCAAAACCATCTACATTCAAAGCAATGTGGGACGCGGGTTGGCAGCAGTTTGTGCCTTTTATAGTTACCGTTGTGGGGATTGTTTTTACAGATTTACTAATTGGTCTGGCATTAGGGCTGGGCGTAGGAATAATCATTGTATTATATCGTAGTTTTCAAAATTCACATTTCCTGCACAAAGAGAATAATGATCCTACTGACGGTAAAGTAAAAATGACGCTTGCTGAGGAAGTTACCTTCTTTAATAAGGGAGCTATCTTAAAAGAGCTGGATGCACTTCCTGAAAATTCTTATCTGGAGCTAGATGTTACAAAAACGAGATATTTGGATAATGATATTATCGAAATTTTAGATGATTTTGCCTTTAAAGCAAAAGAGCGTAACATAGATATCAAGCTTATTTCAGAACGCGGTGTCATTGAAAATCCTGAAAGTTATATTGAATTTTTTAGATTGAGGCCCAAGAAAAAACAGAAGTGGAGAAAAAATAGTTAAAAATTGAAGCTTTTAAGAGCTCTTAAAAATATAGATTATGAAAACATTTAATAAAGAAATACAAGATGCAACCTCACCGGTAGATGCATTAAACCTACTCAAGGAAGGAAATAAGAGATTTGTTGCGGCAAAAGCAGCAGATAGGGATCTCCTAGGGCAAATAAAGGATACTACAGGAGGTCAATGGCCACACTCTGTAGTCCTGAGCTGTATAGATTCCCGTGTACCTGCAGAGATTGTTTTTGACCAAGGGATAGGAGATATTTTTAGCGCCAGAGTCGCGGGCAATATCGTAAATGAAGATGTCTTGGGAAGCATAGAATATGGCTGTAAGGTTGCTGGATCAAAATTAGTTGTGGTTTTAGGACACACTATGTGTGGTGCTGTAAAAGGAGCTTGTGACGATGTACAACTAGGGAATATTACTGCGTTATTATCCAAAATAAGACCTGCTGTACACGCGACAAACCTCCCAGAGGAAGCATCAGAAAGAACGAGTGCAAACAAGACCTTCGTAAATGACGTGGTGACTAAAAATGTGCATATGACCATAGAAAAAATGCGCTCTGATAGTCCGCTTTTAAAAGAGATGGAAGAGGCAGGAGATATTAAGATCGTAGGAGGAGTGTACGATATTTCTAATGGAGAGGTGCTTTTTATGTAGATGAAAATTTTCGCGAAAGCTAAAAGAATGAAAATGTTAAAATACGGGGTGGTTACGTTAAGTTGCCACCCTTTTTTTATGAGATAATTTACCTTACACGATCAAACAACCTAAAGACTATGAAAAATTTTTTTAAACATCTTAAAGGTGATGCCTTTGGAGGTATTACCGCGGGTATTGTTGCCCTTCCACTGGCACTTGCATTTGGTGTTTCGTCTGGATTAGGGCCGAGCGCTGGATTATATGGAGCCATTTTTATAGGCTTTTTTGCGGCGCTATTTGGCGGTACACCTACGCAAATTTCTGGACCTACAGCACCTATGACCGCAGTGAGTATGGTGGTCATAGCCACTATTATTGGTCTTAATGATGGTGATTTAGAGAAGGCGCTTCCAGCAATTTTAACGGTGTTCTTACTTGCAGGTTTGATACAAATAGGTCTAGGGGCATTAGGGGTAGGAAAATATATAAAATACATTCCATACCCAGTGGTTTCAGGTTTTATGACGGCCATTGGGGTTATGATCTTAGTGACTCAATTGCAGCCATTTTTGGGCTATAATGCTACTCAAGATACGGTATTGGTAGAGCGTTTTGTACCAAAGGCAGAGGAGGTACTGCTAGATAAAATATTAAAAGAAGAGGTAGGAGAAGACATTAAAGTCTTAGAAGACTATCAGCAAACTATCAAGCGGGCAGAAAACATTACTCCGGCAGAGATACGACTCGAAGCCGCTACCCTTGCCAAAAGGTATTCTAAAGGTGTGGTGGGTTCCATCAAAACACTACCCTATGCAGTAAAATCTATAAAATGGCTGGAGGTCATTCTCGCGCTGGTGACCATATTTATAATCTATGGTTTTAAACGTATTACCACGGCTATTCCCAGTACGCTGGTTGCGTTAGTAATAGTTTCTGGGGTCGCCTACTTTGCTGGGCTGGACTACCTCTCCATTGAAAAAATACCTAGCGGCTTCCCAAGGTTCAACTATGAGATTTTTACAGGATTTTCTTTTGGTAATATCACTCCATATATCATAACGGCGGTATCTCTTGCCTTTTTAGGTTCTATAGACTCGCTTCTTACGTCTGTGGTTGCAGATAATATGACGAAGACAAAACATATCCCCAACCGCGAACTCATTGGTCAAGGGATAGGGAATACCGTTGCATCTCTTTTTGGAGGATTGCCAGGCGCAGGAGCTACTATTAGAACAGTGGTTAACATAAAAGCAGGTGGTAAAACTAAACTTTCTGGAATGATTGCCGGTGTGCTGTTGCTTGTGATATTATTAGCCCTCGGACCTATCGCTTCTCAAATTCCGGCCGCAGTTCTAGCAGGGATTCTTATTACTGTAGGCTTGGGAGTAATGGACTATAAGGGTCTTAAGGCCATACCTAACCTTCCTAAGGATATAAAAATAGGACCCTTAAAGCTGAGCTCTGAGGTATTGATAATGCTAGCTGTTTTAGGGATTGCAGTGTTTGTAGATCTTATTGCTGCCGTTGCCATAGGGCTCGTGATTTCTTCTCTCATTTTTATGAAAAAGATGGGCGATTTTAATGCTAGGCAATCAAAGGTTATTGGGTTTGCAACCACGCCTAACTATGAAGCACTTTGGGGAGATGAAAAGGATTTTCCTGAATCTCTTAAGGAAGAGATATTTATCAAACACCTGAGTGGTCCTTTATTTTTTGGATATACGAGTCAGTTTTCGGCATTAACAAAGCAGATCCCAGCCACGGCGACAGATGTGATACTCCGTATGGGCAGGGTGCCTTATGTAGACCAGTCTGGTGTCTATGCAATAGAGGATACGGTATTACAACTTAAACAGGCAGGAGTTAATTTTCACATTGTAGGCCTTAAAAAACAACCTAAATTTATGCTAGAGCGCATCCAGATCATCCCTGATCTAATACCTCGATCTGAAGTATATGATACTTTTGAGGAGTGCATTACGAGTTTAAGGAAGAGGGTAGAGGATGTAGTATGATCTACCTTTTAGGTATTTTTAAAGATGTTAATAGTTCCGCTTTCGCGAAAATTTCAATGGGCCTTTTCATTTTAAACGTATTAAAATGAAAGGCCCATCATTATATACTATTGTAATCATCATTGCATTCAAATCTTAGCACTAGTTCAAGGTACTGTTGTTTTCGTCTTCCATAGTATTTTCATCTCCATCATACAAATCCTCCTCTTTTGCCTTTTGCAATATAGAAGGCAGAAGCATGGGTGCGAGGGGCTGGACTATGGGGTAGAGTACAGATTCTTCCTTTTTATCTTCTCCAATAAGATTAACCTGCCTGTCTGCCGCGTCTAGGAACATCAGGACAACACTTAGTAAAAAAGCAAATTTTAGAACCGCAAAGACAGCTCCAGCTAGCTTATTTACAATACCCAACATTGCAAAATTTGCGACTTTAGTGAGCAGTTTTCCTGCGAGGGAAACCGCAAGTACAATGATGATAAAGGTGATAGCAAAGGCAGTAAGGTTGATAACCTGCTCACTCCAAGAGGTTTTATTTACAAGCCAGTTCCCCACATAATATGAAAAGTGTATAGCACCGTAAATACCGAGTATGAGTCCTACCAAGGACGCCAGTTCTACAAAAAGACCTTTACGTATACCCTGTATAAAACCTAGGATTAAAATGATTCCAAAAATGATGTCTATCGTGTTCATAGCGCTAAAGATAGTTTTTTGATCTCAAATTTTAATCTGTTCATTGGGGGACTCATTTAGTTTAAGGTAATGGTGGTACTTTTGCAAATAGAAAGCGCAGTCATACACAACTGAGCATTACTAGAAAATTATACTAAGATTATCATAGCGCAGAAAGTGGTTTCTGCCCATTAAAAATTTATGGCGAGAGACGAGCAACTTAAAGAGCGATATAGCGCAGTAGTAGAGAAATTGGCTGCACGTTTTGCAGATGGTGATAAGGGCGCGATGGATCTAGATAGCATTATTTATCTAGTAGGAGTTCAAGAATTAGGGCAGTTAGATAAAGTCTTCAAGAAAGACGAGAAGATGAATTTAATGCATATTGCTATATGTAGACTCCTAGAACCTTTTGGCTATTATCAATACGATTATGACGACCCAGACGGATGGCCACATTATAAAATGTTAGAGCCGCTACCAGCACTTAAAGCCGGCGAGCAGCAGATTCTTATGAAAGAGGCTATTGTTCAGTATTTTCTGGATAAAGAACTTATTAAGTAAACATTAAGCGCTCTATGGTGAAATTGTCTACTATATCAAAATGGGTTCTTGTGAATACCATCTCTTGGGCAATTGCATTTCTAATGCAACCACTATTAAGACCGTTCCGACTTTCGGAGAATTATAATTGGGTTTATCAGTATGGAAGTGTATGTAAGCTCATACTATTTTTTGGATGTACATTTCTTTCTTTGGTATTACTATTTATTATGGGCAAAGAACCATTTAAATCGGAGTCTTCTAGAATTTTTTGGCTTTCCTTCAATAGTATTCCGTTATTTTATCTCTTAGTGGTTTTTGTCATGGGAGCTTTGTTTTAAAGTGGAGTATTTGATTCTAAGGCTATTTTCGCGAAAGCGTAAATAAACACAACGCTACTCTTTAGTTTTTCTTAAATTTGCATCTTCCAAAAGCGGAAAAATGATGTTAGATAAAATCAAAGAACATATAGAGAAAGTTAAGTCTTTTAAGGCAGAAACTTTAGAGGAGGTAGAGGCGTTCAGAATAAAATATTCAGGTAAGAAGGGGCTTGTAAATGATTTTATGGCAGATTTTCGCAATGTGCCCAATGAGATGAAAAAGGAGTATGGGCAGGTGATCAACAAACTCAAAACAGAAGCTTTAGAGAAAGTAAATGCGCTTAAAGAGGCGCTAGAGGATACCACCGAGCAATCCTCTATAGGAGATCTCACAAAACCCGGTGAGCCTATCGAAATAGGGGCAAGACATCCTATCTCTATCGTAAAAAATCAAATTATAGACATCTTTTCACGGATAGGTTTTAACGTATCCGAAGGTCCAGAAATAGAAGATGACTGGCATAATTTTACGGCGTTAAATCTTCCAGAATACCATCCTGCACGCGATATGCAGGACACCTTTTTTATACAGACCGATCCAGATGTACTTCTTCGTACACACACATCTTCTGTACAGGTGCGCTATATGGAAAATAACAAGCCGCCCATACGTACCATAAGCCCAGGACGTGTTTATAGAAATGAGGCCATAAGTGGCCGCTCACACTGTTTTTTTCATCAAGTGGAAGGATTATACATAGATAAGGACGTGTCTTTTGCAGATTTGAAGCAGACTCTACAATACTTTACGACAGAAATGTTTGGTAAGAGTAAAATACGTTTACGCCCGTCTTACTTCCCGTTTACAGAGCCCAGCGCAGAGGTAGACGTCTACTGGGGTCTAGAGACAGAAACAGATTATAAGATGACAAAGGGAACAGGTTGGCTAGAGATTATGGGCTGTGGGATGGTAGATCCCAATGTACTTGAAAATTGCGGCATAGATCCTAAGGAATACAGTGGTTTTGCCTTTGGGATGGGGATAGATCGTATTGCGCTACTACTACATCAGATTTCAGATATACGTATGCTCAGCGAGAATGACCTGCGCTTCTTAGAGCAGTTTAAAAGCGCTTTTTAATACTTGCGCTTTCGCGAAAATGCTAGTTTCACAAATTATAATCTCTTCCAATGACATTTGAAACTGAGCGACTCTTGTGCAGGCCTACCGGAGTAGAAGACGCAATGTTTATACTTGAATTGCTCAATACACCCAAGTGGTTAACATTTATAGGAGATCGAAATGTTCATACCCTTGAGAACGCGACAGCTTATATCCAAGATAAGATGATACCACAGCTAGAGAGACTGGGGTACGGGAATTATACGGTTATTGAAAAAGTGAGTAATCTAAAAATAGGTACTGTAGGTCTCTATGATCGAGAAGGTCTCGAAGGTGTAGATATAGGCTTTGCCCTATTGCCAGCATATGAAGGAAAAGGATATGCTTTTGAAGCCTCGTCTAAATTAATGGAAGCGGCACAACATACTTTTAAGCTGTCCACTATAAATGCCATCACAACTAGGGATAATATATCTTCAAAAGCTTTATTAGAGAAGCTCGGCCTAAGATTTAAAGAGACTATAAAATTACCTGGGAACCCAAAAGAGTTTTTGTTTTATTCTTGGTTAAAAAATAAAAAGTAGATGCGTAAAGACATAAAAATTCCGGTAGTAAAGGACGTGTATATCGCTGCAGTTAAAGAATTGCACGAAGATTATAAAACCGAAGACTGGAATGCTTACATCATCAATGATGGTGGTGAACCCCTAGAAATGGTATTGCTCACCATACAGGGGTATAATGAGAAAGAAATGACGACTCATACTAGGCATACCATTAAACTCCTACCTGCAAAAGGATTTGCAAAAATTGAGTTTATGGAAGAGCGTATCTTTAGACTCGATAACTTTTATTCAGTCACCTATTTTCTTAATAATAAGATGTATGATAAGAGGTTTGAGTTTCCTGCGCATAGTATAAAGGAGGAAAATAGGGTAGAGGTGCCTGTGATGAGTAAACAGGGAGTTTTAGCAAAATAGTAATACTTAGCTTTTTTGTCTATTATTGGCAAAAATTTTTGATGAGTAAATTTCTTATTGTTATTTGTTTATTTCAGTCTTTTCTTGTCATAAGCCAAGCGACTTTTCAAACTGGATACTTCATAGATAATGAAGGTTTGAAGACCGAGTGCATTATTGAGGATGTAGATTGGACAAATCACCCAGATTCATTTAGGTATAAAATTGGTGAAGATGGTGAACTGAGAAATAGAACCCTTGAAAATACTTCTGAATTTGGTTTTGCTGGAATCACCTATGAGCGTCATAAGATTGAGACAGCCCAAATGGCAAACAGTACGAAAGAGATAAGTAGCAGTAAGAATTTAGATTTCTATACAACGACAACTTCTTTAAGAGTTTTAATCGATGGTCCTAAAAGACTGTTATCTCATAAGAAAGTTGGGATTTTAGTTTACTATATTCAAGATGAAGAAAACAATATTACTCCACTAGTTTATCATCGATATTTAACTAGAGATTCAGAAGTCGTGCTAGATGAAGGATTTAAAGATCAATTAGCAGGCTTTTTTGATTGCAATATTGAAGAGACTCCGCAGTTTAAATCACTTACATACACAAAGAGAAGTTTGAAGAAAGCTTTTATGGAATTCTCTAAATGCTCTGGGGAAAAATTATACGACGTTGAAAAGACTCAAAAGCGAAAGAGAAAAGCTTTTTATTTACTTGCGGGAGTTAATCTTAATTTAAATAATATCTCTTTAAATTACAGGAGGGATAATCTCGATTTTCCACTGTCCCCAAATGCGACTTTTTCTGTGGGAGGAGGCTATATTTTTCCTTTTTATAGAAATAAACTGAATTTTATGGGGAAAATTAGCATCAACAAATTAGAGCAAATGGAGAAAACTTCTTTCTCTATACCTAGCACAATTATAACTAGGGAAGATGTTGTGGAATTTAAATACTCGTCTATTGATGTTTCTCTAGGTTTCAGACATTACTCTTACATTAACTACGATTGGAAGATTTTTCTCAATGCTTTTTATGTGATTCCCATAAGCGAAGATGGGAAAGTTTCAAGCAATGAAGGTCGTGATACTACAGAATTTGATGCAAATAGTTTTTTTGTTTTCGGTGTGGGCGTTGATTTTAAAAACATCGAAATAAGTATCAATCCTATAGTGAAAAGGGAATATTCTGTTGGAATTGAGAATAATTATACATCCCTTAACCTAGCTTATAAATTTTAAAATATGATTGAAAGAGCGTTTTTCATTATTGTATTCTTTTGCATAGGGTCTGTGTCTGCACAAATTAATTATGAGCCTGGTTATTATATAGATAGTCTAGGAAATAAACAAGAAGTCCTAATTAAAAACCGAGAGTGGTTAGATAATCCAGAGCAAATAGATATTAAATTGAACGAATCTTCAAATTCTCAAACTATTGGTCTCGATAGGGTAAGCGAGTTTGGTATTAATGAGGGTTCTGTATACACTAGAGCAACCGTACAGTTGGATTTATCGAGTGATAAAACGGGACAATTAAATTTCACCCTTAGACCTAATTATATGGAAAAAACGGTCTTTCTCAAAAACATACTTATCGGCAAAGCTTCGCTTTATACTTATTCTGGGATGGGAGTCAATAAGTTTTTTTTCAGGATGGACGATGGTAAAATGGAGGACCTAGTTTACAAAAGATATTTATCCAAAGGGAAAATTTACAGTAACGAAGGTTATAAGCAAACGTTAATGAATGCTTTGCAGTGTAATGCTTTTTCCGAAACCACATTTGAAAAATTACGATATAAACGCGAGGCCTTAACAGATGTGTTCTTAGCTTACAATGAATGTCAAAATGAGCAAGTTGTAACGTATACAGAGAATTCAAAAATCACAGATAACGAAAGTAGGTTTAAATTTAGGGCTACGTTTGGCGCTCGATTTCAAAGCTTATCACTTTCATTTAATGAAGAATCATTTGATCTGGACAAGAAGGTTGGAGTTCAAGTAGGTTTTGAGGGGGAATATATCTTTGCATTTAATAGAAATAAATGGAGTCTTATAGGCGGGCTGACATATTTTGGTTATTCAGATACTGCAACTAGAGCCCTTAGTCAAGGAGGAACTCAAATAATAGAATTAGACTATAGCGCTTTTGATTTAAGTGCTGGAGGGCGTCACTCTTTATTCTTAAATAGTGATACAAGAATTATGTTGTCTGCTGGATTCATTCTTCCATTAAATTTGAGTCAGGAATTTAGCATTACGGGATTAGGTAATTCTGATGACTTTTCTAATCTATCCACATATTTTCTTGCATCAGGAATAGAGTATAAAAGAGTGTCTGCCGAAATCCAATATCAAGGAAGAAGAACTCTTTTTTCAGGAGTCCCCAATGAATATAAAACACTATCTCTAACCGTAGGGTATAATTTTTAGAATACCTTAATCCAACTGCTCAATTAATTTTTTAAATACTTTTTTAGGCTCTTTCCCTTTATAAAGGATCTCGTGTACGGCATCAATTATAGGTGTTTTAGCTTTTTTCTTACGGGTTTCATTGAGATCTTTTGCACTCTTTGCAGCATAATATCCTTCGGCTACCATAGACATTTCCATCTGCGCGCTTTTTACGGTGTACCCTTTTCCGATCATATTCCCAAACATCCTATTACGGCTAAAGACGGAGTATCCTGTCACTAACAAGTCTCCTAGATATGCTGAGCTATTTATATCACGCTTCATCTTATGGGCGCTTTTTACATAACGTTTTATCTCACGTATGGCGTTGCTCATCAATACTGCCTGAAAATTATCTCCATAGCCTAGACCGTGAGCAATTCCTGCGGCAATGGCATATATATTTTTAAGGGTGGCTGCATACTCAATCCCAATGATATCATCACTAGTGGTGCACTTTATATAATCGCTTGACAGATGTTTTGCAACGATCTTAGCGTTCTTCTCTTTAGCACAGGCAATAGTAAGGTAGGAAAGTCTTTCTAGCGCCACCTCTTCTGCGTGGCAAGGACCGGCAATGACTCCTATGTTCTCAAGGGGTATATGGTAAGCAGTATTAAAGTGATCGCCTAAGAGTTTTCCGCTTTCTGGCATTATGCCCTTTATAGCAGAGATGATTATTTTATGTTCTAAGGAGGTATTTACATTGTTTAATTCAGACCCTATAAAGGCAGAGGGTACGGCAAATATTAAAATATCTGCATACGCTATGATTTCGTTTATATCCGTACTCAGTTTGAGCTGTTCTGTCTTAAATTCTACAGAACTCAAGTAGCTAGGATTGTGCTGCTCCCGTTTTATATGCTCTACAGCATAAACGCTGCGCATATACCAGCCTACAGCTTCTAAATTCTCACAGAGCATCTTTACAATTGCTGTTGCCCAGCTACCGCCTCCTATAACGCCAAATGTAGGTTGTTCCATATTCTAAAATTGTGTTACTCAAAGTTAGCTAAAAATCATAGCGTCAAACCACTTTCTTCTTGCAAATAGCGTATTGAATAGTTTTAAGAGAGCTACTCAATAGAGATCATTAGTTAATTATGTAATCATAATCGGTGTTGACCGCTTACAATTTCCAATGAATAGCTTCTGTCAGTTCGAGCGCAGTCGAGAACGAATTACTAACTAAAATTAGCTTTCTATAGTGCCCAACCCGACACTTCCTAAATATTTGTATTCAGACATACCTGTCAAGTCATTGACTTTTACTGTTTTTTAAAATCGGCTGTTTTAAATTTTAAAGAAATAATCTCAAAACCCGTAAACACAGGTGAAACCTTCAAATTCTATAAATGAAAGATGATACCTTGAAGATTCATCATTTACTTCTATGACGGCGGTAGTGGTACTATCGTCAAAATCAAAATCTGTTACGTCTATATGCTTTAAGAAGCTTAGGCCTTCCTGTGCATAGAGCTTGTAAAGAGATTCCTTTGCACCCCAGACTATGGTAAGCTTACGCACCCGCGCTTCTGCGCTTGTGAGGGTATAATATTCCTCTATATTGGTAAACTTGTGGGCGATACGCAAGATCTTATCGCGCTGCTTTTCTATATCAATTCCCACGGGTTTATCACTCACAATGATTGCTGAAAAATGATAACTGTGAGTTATAGAGATATACTTATCATCCGTTAAGTGGGGCTTTCCTTGAGGGCCATAATAGAGGTTGTGGTCTGTGTATCCCGCTTCTTCGAGGAGATGGCGAATACTTAGGAATCCACGCCGGTGGAGTTCACTTTTCATTTGCCCCAGTCTATTTAGGGAGTTCTGACTGAGCTTAGATGAAACGGATTTTTGAGGTGAGAAATCAAATTTTCGCGAAAGCGCACCTATACTTTCTTCTATCTTCCAAATATAAACCGTTGTGGTAGGGTCAACTGTTATGGTTTTGTAAAGAGGCATAGAGAGTCTAAGTTATTGTGTAAATTTGCACCGCCTTAACGGGTTATGAACAAGATAAAGATAAGAAAATGAGCACAAAGACAGTACCGTACGTACCGTACAAAGTAAAAGATATTTCCCTAGCAGCGTGGGGACGTAAAGAGATTGAACTTGCTGAGGCAGAAATGCCAGGCTTGATGTCCTTACGTGAAGAGTATGGAGATGAGCAACCACTCAAAGGTGCTCGTATTGCAGGATGTCTGCATATGACCATTCAGACAGCAGTCTTAATTGAAACTCTTAAGGCACTCGGGGCTGAGGTGACTTGGTCTTCTTGTAATATATTTTCTACACAAGATCAAGCAGCTGCGGCTATTGCAGATGCTGGAATCCCAGTATATGCTTGGAAAGGAATGAATGAGGAAGAATTTGACTGGTGTATCGAGCAAACTCTTTTCTTTGGAGAAGATCGTAAGCCACTAAATATGATTCTTGATGATGGTGGGGACCTTACAAATATGGTTCTTGACCGTTACCCAGAACTCGCGGGAGATATCAAAGGACTTTCTGAAGAGACCACGACTGGAGTTCACCGTTTATACGAGCGTATGAAAAAGGGGACGTTACCTATGCCAGCGATAAATGTAAATGATTCTGTTACAAAATCTAAATTTGATAATAAGTACGGATGTCGTGAGAGTGCAGTAGACGCAATACGTCGCGCTACAGATACGATGCTTGCTGGAAAGCGTGTGGTAGTTTGTGGATATGGTGATGTAGGGAAAGGAACGGCTGCTTCTTTTAAAGGAGCGGGCTCTATTGTTACCGTGACAGAAATTGATCCTATTTGTGCATTACAAGCAGCAATGGACGGTTTTGAAGTGAAGAAGCTTAACACGGTCGTAGGTAATGCAGATATTGTAATTACCACTACAGGTAATAAGGACATCATACGAGGTGAGCACTTTAAGGCAATGAGAGATAAGGTGATCGTTTGTAATATAGGCCACTTTGATAATGAAATTCAAGTAAAATGGCTCAACGAAAACTATGGAGACACTAAGGATGAAATCAAACCTCAAGTAGATAAATATACCATAGACGGGAAGGATATAATTCTTCTAGCCGAAGGTCGTCTTGTAAACTTAGGCTGTGCTACAGGTCATCCTAGTTTTGTAATGAGTAACTCTTTTACAAACCAGACACTGGCACAGATCGAACTTTGGAAAAACAGCGATAACTATAAGAACGAGGTATATATGCTTCCTAAGCACCTTGATGAAAAAGTAGCAGCGTTGCACTTATCAAGACTAGGTGCAGAGTTAGAAACACTTTCTAGTGAGCAGGCAGATTACATAGGCGTGACTGTAGAGGGTCCATTTAAGCCTGAGTACTATAGATATTAACGCTGGAATAAAAGGTGGATGAGCGTTTCTTTATAGCTTAGTGGTAAAGAGATGTATCGAAACCCCGCTTTCGCGAAAATTTTAAATAATAAAACCCACGTCAATAGCGTGGGTTTTGTTATTTAGAACTGCAAGATCCTAATCTCTAACCAGCGTGAGCTTTGCTGTCTCCCCAGTTTTGAGACTTGTTCTGGTAGTAATTAAACTGGATCCATCTTGTATTTCTACTTTAACCGTATTAGGGGCTGAGCTTCCTTCTGTGAGCGCTTCCACCATTACTTCTGTAATTCTCTTAGAGATGGTAATGGGTATTTCTTTTTTTGCTCTTACGATAGAATAATCTTCTAATAGGAGGTTTCCATCTACATAGAGATTTATGCGATCGTCATCTACTTTTCCAGAATCATAAATGGAGATGACAACGTTTTTTGTTTTAGTAAAAACGTTAAGGTTTTCATCATTCCTGACAATACTCATTGTGAGCGTATCTACTGCTCGCTTTGCAGATATTTTATCCTTAATTTCTTGGCTTACTTTTTTTGACTTTTGGATCTTACGATCCATCTTTGCAATACGTTCTTGTAATTGTTCTGAGCCAGACATTATAATCATGCCATCAAGACAGGCAGAACTATCGGGGTACAATCCCTTAAAATCTCCGCTAAAAGCCTTTGCGCGTTCAAGATTACGCATTTTTCCAGAGAAATTCACAAGACACATATCCAGCTCTGCAATAGGAGATTTTGTGTATACGATATCATATTCTTGAAAAGAAAGGAGATTATTCTTTTCATCAAGCGTTCCTCTGATATTTGATTTTGTTTCGTGTTTGCCACCAAGATCTGCAACAGAATAGCCTTCAACCACTCCATCTACTTCTTCAAAAGCTAGTTTATAAGAGATAAATGCAGAATCGTTAAGTTTTATAACTCCTATATATTCGTAGGCATCAGATTGTGTAAATGCGAATTGACTTGTAAAACAAATGGAAAAAAATAAAAGAGATCTTACGCTCATAAGTAATTTTAAGTATTTTAGTAACGTCTAACAAAAAACAAGACCAAATTATGAGACTCAAAATTACACTTTTATTTGCGTTTGTAATGCTTGCTATTACAAATACCTACGCTGGATTTCCAGTACAAAGAACAGCAGTTGCTGCTGTCGATGGATTATCTATAGAAGAGGATAATGCAAGTACAGAGCTTACATCACCTGCGGCAGCAGTAGCAGCAGATAAGCAGCTAGTATCCATCTTACTATGGCTTTTCTTAGGAGGTTTTGCAGCACACAGATGGTACTTAGGAAGCCCTATCGGGTGGAATATTCTATTTATCCTTACGTTTGGTGGATTAGGTATTTGGTGGATTATCGATGGTATCGATATTTTGACCGGAAACTATCCAGGGCTATAATCTTTACAAGTTATTAGTAAAAAACCTCTCACTTAGAGAGGTTTTTTATGGTTTATAATCAAATTTAATTCGTAAAATCTTGCTTTTATAAAAGCTAATAGCTTTCTGCTAATCAGTTAAAATAAATTTTAAACCGCCTTTATCACGATAGATCAAATCTGTATCTGCCTGTTAATCTGCTGGTCCAATGAGATAAAGGTCTCTGTACGAGAAACGCCATCTATAGCCTGAATTTTTTTATTAAGAAGATGCATAAGGTCTTCATTGTTTTTACAGAGTATCTTAATGAGTACAGACCAGTTACCTGTAGTATAGTGACATTCTAAAACTTCTGGTATGTCCTGTAGCTGGCGCACTGCTCTGGCATTATTTGCCGCTCTCTCCAGATATACCCCTATAAATGCGGTAGTACGGTACCCTAAGGTCTTAGGATTAATGACCAATTTAGAACCTTCTATAAGACCCGATTTTTCGAGCTTTCTAAGACGCTGGTGTATAGCTGCACCGGAAATCCCTACTTTTCGAGCCACTTCTAATATGGGCTTACGGGCATCTTCCATTAAGGTACGTAGGATGATTTTATCTATACCGTCTATAATAAGTTCATCTTTTACTATTTTCATAGGGTAAGGTTGTCTTTTGAAATAGCAATATAGTAAAATGGTACTAACTTGTAAGTACATTTTAAGAGTAGCTCCAAAATTTAAAAGCTACCTAAACTTTTTTTGGTGCTGCTATATGATTGTAGTCTCTTAAAAAATTCAATCCAATAGACGAAGATTCATCTGCTAATTCTCCTAAGGATCGATAGTATGCGGGAAAGGTCTCAACAAGTTTTATTTTTAGAGTATTCTACGTTCAAGTTCAAGACCAACGTCAAATCCTTTTTGCGTGAGGGATAGAGCGGTGTGTTTGAGCTCTCCCGATTTTTCTATCGGGAAGCGAGTAGCGAAAGCCCGACCTAGTCCCGAGCGTAGCGAAAGGACAAGGGCACGCCAAGAATAAAAAATAGCTCATTAACCGCCTACACTATCAGGATTATAGCCTAGATACGGCACTTCATATTCCTTAAAAGTAATACCGTAATCTTCCAATTCTTTTAAAATAGGCTCGTAGACTTCCTTTTTAATAGGAAGTTGGACCCCTGGAGTTTTTATGTCACCATTAAGAATCCTGAGTGTTGCCATCGCTACAGGAAGGCCAACTGTGCGGGCCATAGCAGTCGCAACTTGATTTTCTCCCACATTTACCATGGTGGCGTCTATCTGATGGTTTTTGCCATCTTTTTCATAACCAAACTTATGATACATAACGATCATATCTTTATCTTCAGGTTCTAGCGTCCATTGATCTTCTAAGATACGCTGTAATGCTTGTGCTGGTGTTGCATTTTTAAGACCTATTTTCTTATTTGGATTAAATATATCGAGCTCTACCAGCTTGTCCCACAGAAGATCATCCTGATCGATCTTAAGATAGTGACGTAGTTTAAGCTCTACAGAATCTGTGGGTGAGTACGGTAAAAAGAGATTGATATAGCTCCTATAGCTCATCTCCTCGGTGTCCTGAAGCTCATAACTATCATCTGTCATTCCCATTATTACAAAAATATGCCACGCTTTAGAAAAGCCCACGCGTCGTATAGTACCTCTGTAAAGCGTGAGTATATCTTCTAGGCCATAAATCTCTCTGTATTTAAGTGAGTTTCTGTTTGCATAGCCCTCAAATCTTCCATAACCCTCTACGTTTAAGAATTCAGTGCGTCTAAAAAGTCGTTGATATGGGATATATTTATAAGTTCCTTCTTGTATAAATTCGGCAGCTCCTCCTTGACCTGCGAGTACCACATTGCGGGGATTCCAAGTAAATTTATAATTCCACAGGTTTGTGTCGCTTTCTGGAGCTACAAGTCCTCCTGTAAAGGATTCAAAAAGAATCATCTTCCCTCCATTATCCCTTATGCGATCTATTACCTGCATCGCGCTCATATGATCAATCCCTGGATCGAGGCCTATCTCATTCATAAATATGAGTCCCTTAGCCTTAGCTTCCTCATCTAGCGCCATCATATCATCAGAAATGTACGATGCCGTAACCATAGATTTATGATACGTAATACAATCACGCGCTACTTCTATATGGAACCGGGCGGGTAACATAGAAACAACTATTGATGCGTCTTGAATAGCGAGGGCTCTTTGTTTTTCATCAAAGACATTGAGTGTTAAGGCAGTTCCTGCTTTATGACCATTAATAAGTCTTTCTGCATTTATTTGCGAGATATCTCCTACAGTTACGTGCAGATTCTCACGCTCAGCCTTTGATAGAAAGTAGTTTACAAGTTGGCTAGTAGATTTTCCAGCTCCTACAACAAGAATCTTACGCATCGGGAAGGTATTTTGTAAATTTGTGAAGGACGAAAATACACTTTTTTTGCACGTCCTTTTTAGAGATATGACGATGAATAAAAAACTACAGATAACAGGTTTAGTTTTTGGAGTTCTTGCAGTAATCATAGGCGCCTTTGGAGCTCACGGTCTGGAGAAAACGCTGGATGCAGCGGCACTAAAAACTTTTGAAACGGGAGTAAAATACCAGATGTACCACGCGTTATTACTTTTGATAGTGAGCATTTTCGCTTTAAGCGATCCTATTAAAAAAACGGTATTAATTTTAATTACAACAGGAGTTTTGCTATTCTCAGGGTCCATATATGGTCTTGCTACTAATGGCCTAACATCCTTTGATTTTACAAAAGTTGCCTTACTTACACCAGTAGGCGGTACACTCCTCATTGCCGCTTGGGTAGTGCTTATTGTTAAAACCCTAAAGAATCCATAAATTTCACGAAAACGTTGTAGTAACTATCTCATTCTTCTTACTTTTGCGCCATCAAACGGACAAATAATCCTAAAATGATCGCAAAACAAACTGCCATTGAGGCACCTTCACTTAAAGAGTATGGTATCACAAACGCTACCATCCATTATCAACTAAATCCAGAAACGTTACACGAGATTACAGTAAAAAAAGGACAGGGAGAAACTGCCTCTAGTGGCGCCCTTGCTGTTAATACGGGTACATTTACGGGTAGATCTCCTCTTGACAGGTATATTGTCAAGGATTCAAAAACAGAAGAGAAGGTGTGGTGGGGTGCTATTAACATACCTTTTGAAGAAGACGCATTTTCAAGGCTCAAAGCCAAAGTGAGCGACTATCTTTCTGATAAAGAGTTATATGTACGAGATAGCTATGCCTGTGCAGATGAAAACTATCGTCTCAATATACGGGTTGTAAATGAGTACCCGTGGTCTAATATGTTTGCTTATAACATGTTCTTGCGACCTACCGAGCAGGAGCTAGAGAATTTTACCCCAGAGTGGACAATATTGAACGCACCTGGTTTTCTGGCAGATCCAGCAATAGATGGGACTCGCGCAAGTAATTTTGCAATATTGTCATTTACTGAAAAAACGATAATCATAGGAGGTACTGGATATACAGGTGAGATAAAAAAGGGTATTTTTTCTGCTCTAAACTTTATTCTTCCGGTAGAAAGAGCAACATTACCTATGCACTGCTCTGCAAATGTGGGCGAAAACGGAGAAACTGCTATCTTTTTTGGACTTTCCGGAACTGGAAAAACCACACTTTCTGCAGATCCTGAGCGCAAACTTATAGGTGATGACGAGCACGGTTGGACTAAAGAAAACACCATCTTTAATTTTGAGGGAGGTTGTTATGCAAAAGTGATTAATCTCTCTCAAGAAAATGAGCCAGATATATATAATGCGATAAAACCTGGAGCAATCTTAGAGAATGTCATTCTTGATCGTGATGGAAACGTTGACTTTGCAGACACGTCTATTACCCAAAACACCCGGGTAAGTTATCCCATACACCACATAAATAATATTAAAGAGCCATCCGTAGGTGAAAACCCTAAAAATATTTTCTTCCTCACGGCAGATGCCTTTGGCGTGCTGCCTCCCATCTCAAAACTTACTCCAGGTCAAGCCGCTTATCACTTTATAAGTGGCTACACAGCAAAAGTAGCTGGTACAGAAGCTGGAGTTACGGAGCCTAAGCCGTCTTTTTCTGCGTGTTTTGGAGCTCCATTTATGCCTTTACACCCCACAAAGTATGCAGAGATGTTGAGCAAGAAAATGAAGGATGCAAACGTAAATGTTTGGCTCATTAATACAGGTTGGACCGGAGGCGCTTACGGCGTAGGTTCGAGAATGAAACTTAAGTATACCAGAGCAATGATCAAGGCCGCGATGAATGGGGACTTGCCACAGGAAATAACGCACGACAACTATCACATACACTCAGTATTCGGTCTGGCGCAACCTAGGGAGTGTAAAGGCGTACCTACCGAAGTTTTAAGTCCGCGAGCAACCTGGAATAATGATGAGGGGTATTACCCTACGGCCCATAAACTTGCGAGAGCCTTTAAAGATAACTTTAAGCAATTTGAGGCCTATGCAAATGACGAGATAATGGATGGGCAGCCATTATTGGGATAACAGTCCATACCTATAAATTATAAGCGCGGTCATCAAACCGCGCTTTTTTTATATAAGTATTTTATGCTGCTTTCGCGAAAATTCTAAACCTGAAAAATATGCTAGTGAAATCTCTTCCTTCAAGTTTGAGGGATCAGCTCTTTTCTTTTGCCGAAGAATTTCCGATGTAAACACCACTTATGATCACTGCAGTAGCAATAAACTGTAATATCGTAAACGTCTCTCCGTCCAAAAGTCCCCAAGTAACGGACACCACAGGCATTAAGTAGGTAACAGATGATGCAAAAACTGGATCGCTTATCTGCACCAATTTATTAAACATAACCTTTGCGGCTGCCGTCCCAAAAAGGGAAAGAATAAGAACATAACCCATAGCCGTGAGCAAATCTACATCTGTCGTAATAGGCTGTGAGAAGAAGCCCGTGCTGGCTAGAATTATGAAGGCCGGTACTATCAAGAATATAAAATTACCCGCGGCAATAGCCATAGCGCTCACGTTCTGTAAATAGTTTTTAATGATGTTTACATTAATCGCATACATAGCAGAGGCAAGTATGACCAGAAGGGAGTACAGATAATTTTGATTTGGGTTTACCTGAGCGCCTATAAGAATAAGAGCAATAGACCCTGCAAGGCCTATGATGACTCCTATAAATTTCTGCTTTACAAACTTAGCGTTGAATAGAAGGATACCTACGACAAAAGCGAGCAACGGCACGCTAGAATTGAGTATGGAGGCTACAGCACTATCTATTTCTGTCTCTGCATACGCAAACAAAAATACGGGAACTCCTGTCCCTAAAATGGCCGAAATAAAAATCCATTTCCATTCCTCTTTCTTGATGGTTTTAAGACTTTTCCACCCTACAAGGATTAAGATAAGAGCCGAAAATAAGATCCGTAGGGCTCCTAACTGCAGCGGACCTAAACTTACAAGCCCTTTCTTAATAAGGATAAATGAACTACCCCAAATTATGGAAAGAATAACGAGGTAAACCCATTTTAAATTTTTGCCCTTCATCTACCGGTTTTTAAAAAGTGCAAAGGTCGGGATTAAGATTTTAGGAGATCATGAGATACCGATTAAAAGGGATGGACTATAGGAAATAATCAACGCCCATAATTTTTAAAATACATTAGTGATTACTGAGGTTATAACTTTATAGAAGCTAAAGGCTAAAGGCTAGGGGCTAGAGAATGGAGATCGACTAATCCTTCCACTCAATGGTCTCCATCAAGTGACGGATGTCATTTTTGAGATAAACGGCAGCAGGGTAAATACTGTCGTAATTGGGCTTAGCATTAAAATAGATAGATCCAGTAATAAAGTGCTTAGTACTATCTGTCACGTAAAATTGTGATTGGGAGGCAGCATTTCCCTTCACATCGTAAAACATTCCGTAAACGTTTTGCGCTTCGTTTATATATTTTTCTTCAATGATATCATCTGCCTTGCGTACGTGTTCGTAAGTGAGCTTTTGGGCATCGTTCAGTAATGCCCTAATGTCGCCATTTACCTTTCTATACGTTAAAAAAAGTGTTCCGTCCAGTAACGGATAATCTACTACCGCAGAACAATCATCTCTATAACTTACGTCCCCTATTGTATTTCTCTCAAATGTATAATCACAAGGAGAATTTGTGAGGTCATAGTTGGCTTCAGGGTATTCTAAAGCGAGTAGACCTCTTGGTTTCGGCAGGGTATCTCCACCGCAGGAAACCGTGAGAAAAGTAAAAAAGAAAACTATAAAGGGTGTTAAATATCTCAAGGGAGAATAGTAAATTTTATTTGCTTGATGCGTTTTTTATCTATCGCTTCTACGGTAAACGCATAGCCCAGGTATTTTATTACCTCGTTTTTACGTGGAAACCCACCGTAAATTTCTAAAACAAAACCAGCCACAGTCTCTGCTTCTCCTTTTTTATTTTCAAAAAGAGATTCGTCATCTGTTTTTATGATCCGATAAAAGTCTTTGAGAGAAGTCTTGCCATCAAAGGTCCAGTTGTGATCATCCAGCTTGGAGTAAATGATATTCTCGTCATCAAACTCGTCTGAGATATCGCCCACAATTTCTTCTATGATGTCTTCTAAGGATATGAGACCACTAGTCCCACCATATTCATCTACTACGATAGCTAGGTGGTTCTTTTTTTCCTTAAAGTCAGATAAAAGATCGTCGAGCTTTTTATTTTCTGGCACGAAGTAAGGCTCTCGTATAAGCTCAAACCAGTTAAATTCTTTGTCGTTGAGATGGGGCAATAGATCTTTTGCATAGAGGATACCTACAATAGTATCAATACTCTCTGAAAAAACGGGAATACGGGAGTATCCGTGCTCCGTAATATCTGAAATGACCGTGAGATAAGAATCATCCTTATTAATGGCAAAAACATCCATACGAGGTCGCATCACCTGCTTAACATCCGTATTACCAAAGGACACAATTCCTTTTAAAATTTTTTGCTCCTCTGTAGTGGTGTCTTCTTCGCTCGTAAGCTCTAACGCTTGCGACAGTTGGTCTACGTTAAAACTTGTTTTCTGTTCCCCAAGCTTGTTTTGAATCCACAGGGTTGCTGCTCGCATAGGGCCACTTAATGGTGTGAACAGAAAATCCATTACCCTCAACGGATAAGCCATAAGGCTAGCAAATTTTTTGTTGTTCCTACTAGCATATACTTTAGGTAAAATCTCACCAAAAAGTAATATCAAAAATGTAACAAGCCCAACCTCAATGATCAACCTAAGATCAATACCAAAGATTTTTGCAGAAAAATTCCCAAAGAGCACATCTCCCAGGCTTGCAAAAAGGAGTACAATAGCAATATTGATCGCATTATTTGCTACGAGTATAGTGGCAAGGAGTTTTTTGGGTTTTGACAAAAGCCTCTTTACCACATCCATCTTCCTATCTGCAACCATCTCTTCAGAGTCAATGAGGTCTGTAGGGGAAAGTGAGAAGAAAGCAACTTCTGCACCGCTTATCATCGCAGAGCATAACAGTAAAACGAGCAGTACAGCGAGACTTGCAATGGTAGAAGTGTCGAGAGAGACTAAAAGTATAAATAAATGTAAGGGATCAGGGTCCAAGTAGCTTGAGGTTAGTTTAACTTAAAATGGGAGGTCATCCACATCATTTTCTGCGCTAGAGGGCTGTTGTGCCTGTTGCGAGGGGTTTGATGTATTAGGAGATTGGGATGGAGCTGGATGTTGCTGTTGAGGCTGTTGCCCTGGCTGGCCATCATTTTTAGGAGTGAGAAAGGTGAAGTCTGTGCACTGTATCTCAGTACTATATCGATCCATTCCTTTGTCATCCTGCCATTTACGTGTTTTGAGACGTCCTTCTATATATACTTTATCCCCTTTTTTGAGATATTTCTCACAGACTTCTGCCGCTTTATTACGTACGGTAATGTTATGCCATTCTGTATTACTCACGCGTTCACCAGTAGTACGGTTAGTATACTCATCGTTTGTTGCCAGCGGGAAACGCCCTATACTATTACCACCTTCAAAGTAGTGCATCTTTACATCATCACCCGTGTGACCTATTAAAATCACTTTATTTACTGTTCCTGCCATAATATCAAATGTATGAAATTCTCTGATGTGACTGTGTTATGGTAGTGCGAAAATGTAAAAAAACTAGGCAACTATAGTTTAAGATGCAGCAAAGGTATAGATAGGTATTCTTAAATTTTTAGGAATTTATTTTTCTTTTTTTGCTTTCGCGAAAGCGTACTTATAACACCTTAACGTATCATCATAAAAAAAGGTCTCTATAAGGTTGTACCCTTTTGAGACCTTCTACAGGATGAGTCGGATTTAAAAAACCTCCATTACCTTGGCATATGTATCGTTGCCATTTTTGATGCTTATTGTATAATACCCTTTAAATGCTTTCTCAAAATTGAACGTCTTGAGAATCTGCTCTTTTCTCTCGATGACCTCATTAAAAAGCAAACGATCAAAACCATCTCGTACCTCAATGGTTACCTTGTTAAGGTCAGAATTCATAAACGCGAGTTGGAGCGTTTGTTTCTTTTCTTTAAACACAGGTTTATTTCCTATGTTTTTTGCAACCATACTAGCTTCTGAGCTAGTGACATTAAAAATGTACCGCGTGATTTGAAGATAGTTTTCTACTTCAAGAATGTAGGTGCCAAAAGGTAAAATCTTTAAGTCTAGTATCTTGTCAAAAGTTTGATTCTTGCTTATAATCTCGGTGTAAAAAAGATGGTTAGCGGTGTTGCTAAACTTGATCCGACTTTCAACAGCCGACTTGTCAATTTCTAGTACAATGCTCTTCTTTGATTTGTATAGAATTACAGAGAGTTCTTCACTTAAGACAGACATTGAAGAAAGGAGGAGTACTACGATTACGGATAATTTCATTGTTCTTTTCATAATAATTGTTTTTTAGAATATTGATAAACAGATAATTATAACACAAACATAGTATGGAAATCTTTCTTTTGCCACTGCAAAATGTGCTACTTTATGTTTAGAATTAACCTGTGATTTTATTTCATAGTCATATAATGTTAATATAGTATAGATATTTGGTAAATTTATAGCGATTTCATTCTTGTCTAGGTCCTAATTTTATGATGTAATAGAACGATGATGCCCATACAGAAACCTACATTTGAGTCTATATCCCCTGATTTTGGTAATTCTTTTACCTATCAAAGATTTGATGAGCATCATCGCAATGATAATATGGTGTGGCATTATCATCCAGAGTTAGAACTTGTTTATGTAAATGGTGGAACGGGACGAAGGCAGGTAGGAAGTAATGTATCCTATTATACTTGGGGGACATTAATTCTAGTGGGCAGCAATCTCCCTCACTGTGGTTTTACAGATCAACTCACTGGCAATAAAAGTGAGACCGTCATACATATGAAGGCAGATTTTTTAGGGAGTGAGTTTTTTGACATTCCAGAAATGGCAAGCATTAAAAGACTTTTTCAAGTAGCACAACGAGGTGTCGTGTTTTCTGGCAAGACTAAAGTTAAAGTGGGTGCGATGATGGAGGAGATGGAAAATCAAAACGACTTCCAGCGACTTGTCTCAAAATTGAGTGTTCTAAATGAACTTGCGACCACAGAGGAGTTTAGGATTTTAAATGCAGATGGATTTGCGTTACTCTCAGATGTAAAGGATAATGATCGTATTAATCTAGTTTTTAATTATGTGAAGACTAATTTTAAAGATGAAATCTCACTAGATACAATGGCAGATCTTACGAATCTCACCATACCATCCTTCTGTAGGTACTTTAAAAAAATTACACACAAAACATTTACCCAATTTGTAAATGAATACCGTCTCGTACACGCGTCAAAACTTCTTGCTGAACAGCCGTTAAGTATCACAGAAGTTTGTTTTGAAAGTGGATTTAATAATTTCTCCCACTTCAATAAAAAATTCAAAGCATTTACAGGCCAAAATCCGTCTGAGTACAGAAAAGAACTCAAAACCGTATTAGACTAAACCAAGTGGTAAAATAAAGAGAGACTATTTTTTAATTTAAAAAGTCTTCAATAAAACGTTCTATCAACACGGGTACAGGAAACTCTCTAATGTCATTAAAGTGTACACCCCCTTTTAGAATCTTCGCTACATCCACAATCCAGAAAGTCGTGTATAAATGTTGATGGGATAATTTATGTACGATAGGGGTATCATTAAACTTTACAAGAGAAACAAGTTGTAAGGGTTGTAAGATTTTGGAGTTTGTAACGCTTTCGCGAAAACGGTCTTCCTCTTTTTCTTTCACCACATCTTCTGTTTCTTTAAAAGGGAACTCATAGAGTCCTTGCCAAATTCCTTTGCCAGTGCGCTGTTTCAAAATGGTTTGCTCGTTCTTATCACGAATCACCAAATAATTGAGATATCTAGTTTTTACTTTCGTTTTTTTGATTTTTACGGGTAGGGTTGCGATTTTATTCTGTTGCAGGGCTACACAGCGATCATTAAAGATACAGTGCAGACAGTACGGATTTTGAGGTTTGCACTGTATGGCGCCAAACTCCATTATGGCCTGATTAAAATCTGCTGGCCTCTCCACATCTATGAGTTCTTGCGCAAGCACTTTAAATTCTTTGATTCCCGAAGTGCTATTTATAGGAGTGTCTATTCCAAAAACTCGGGAAAGCACGCGGTAAACATTGCCATCTACCACTGCGGTAGGTTCATTAAAAGCAATGCTCGCGATAGCACTGGCAGTGTAGTCACCCACACCTTTGAGTTTTTTTAGATCATCATAGGTATTGGGAAATTCTGAGTGAAGCTCATTTACTATATATTGGGCAGCAGCGTGCAGGTTGCGACCGCGAGAGTAATACCCGAGTCCCTGCCAGCGTTTAAGAACGTCTTCTTCAGAGGCGGCAGCGAGATCACTTACCGTAGGATAGGCTTCTGTAAAGGCAAGATAATAGGGTAAACCTTGCGCCACACGCGTTTGCTGAAGGATAATTTCTGAGAGCCAGATCTTATAGGGATCTTTCGTTTTGCGCCAAGGCATCTCTCTCTTATTTTGTAAGTACCACGCTATTAGTTTATTAGAAAAACTCACTTAAGAAAACTGTTTATTACGAAAGTAGGTGTTATCTCGCTATATTTTAAAAGATTAAGTTTGATTATTTGTTATTATAATTCCTATATTTGCATCTTGAATTTTTATAACCCCCTAAATATTTGACATTATGACTAAAGCTGATATCGTAGCAAAGGTTTCTGAGAAACTGGGTATCGAAAAAAATGACGTACAAGCGACTATTGAATCTTTTATGGAAGAAGTTAAGACTTCTTTAGAAAGTGGAGATAACGTGTACTTAAGAGGATTCGGTAGCTTTATTATCAAAACTAGAGCCGAAAAAACTGGTAGAAATATTTCAAAAAATACGACTATCAAAATACCAGCACATAATATTCCAGCGTTCAAGCCAGCTAAAGTTTTTGTAGAGGGCGTGAAAACGAACGTTAGTGTAGACTAATAAGTAATTTTAAACAATCATTTTTATGCCAAGCGGTAAAAAAAGAAAAAGACACAAGGTAGCGACTCACAAGCGTAAGAAAAGACGTAGAGCAAACCGTCACAAGAAGAAAAAGTAGTCTTAGGCTACTTTTTCTTTTTATGTTCTTTGACATAGCAATAGTCAAGCACCCTAGACCTTGGGGTAAACTCCTATTGCAACGGACACAATGCAGACCGTATTTATCGTAAATACATCAGTACTGTATTGTTTGTACTATAAACCATCCCGTAAGACCGGGATAAAAATAACTTAAGAGTGAATAAAGAATTGATCATTAGATCTAGTTCCTCCGTAGTTGATTTTGCCCTTTTAAAGGAGGGGAGACTTATCGAACTTCATAAGGAAGACGATGAAAACAAGTTTAATGTAGGCGATATCTATATCGCAAACATCCGTAAAACGGTTTCTGGACTTAACGCTGCATTTGTAAATGTAGGGTACGAAAAAGATGCATTCTTGCATTATCACGATCTAGGACCAAAACTTCCCACATTACTTAGCTATATAAAACAAGTGAGTAATGGCAAATTAAAAGACTATTCATTAAAGAACTTCAGCTTTGAAAAGGATATAGACAAGAACGGTAAAATAGCCGATGTCTTAAAAACCAAGCAAAGCCTACTCGTACAAATAGCAAAAGAACCTATCTCGACTAAGGGACCTCGCATAAGCAGCGAGCTTTCTATAGCTGGTCGTTATATTGTTCTCGTACCTTTTTCTGACAGAATTTCTATCTCACAGAAGATAGAAAGCAAAGAAGAAAAGGCACGTCTTAAGCGACTTGTTACCAGCATCAGACCAAAAGGGTTTGGGGTAATTGTACGCACAGTAGCACAAGGAGTTAAGGTAGCAGAACTAGACACCGACCTGCAAAATCTAGTGGACAAATGGACCACTATGAGCAAAAAAATACCAGGAGCGCATCACCCTAGCAAAGTTCTAGGCGAGATGAACCGCGCGTCATCCATCCTTAGGGATATATTTAATGACAGCTTTACCGGTATCACAGTAGATGATGAGACGCTCTATTATCAAATTAAAGATTATGTAAGCGAGATTGCTCCTCACAAAGAGAGCATCGTAAAGCTTTACAATAGCCCAGTGCCCATTTTTGAAAAATTTGGCGTAGAAAGACAGATCAAAACGTCGTTTGGCCAAACCGTATCAATGAGCCGTGGTGCATACCTAGTGATTGAGCACACAGAAGCCCTTCACGTGGTAGATGTAAACAGTGGTAATAGATCTAATAAGGCAAAAAGTCAAGAAGACACGGCCTTAGAAGTAAATATGATTGCTGCTTCAGAAATTGCCCGCCAGCTTAGCCTCCGTGATATGGGAGGTATTATCGTAATTGATTTTATAGATATGGGTAAGTCAGAGCATCGACGAAAACTTTTCAATCATCTTAAAGATGAGATGAAAGATGACCGCGCTAAGCATAAAATCTTACCACCTAGTAAATTTGGACTTATCCAGATCACTAGACAGAGAGTGCGACCTGAGATGAACATTAAAACTCGTGAAGAAAATCCTAACGGTGGATCAAACGAGATTGAAGCACCTATTGTCATAGTAGAAAAGCTTCAAGGACAGCTCAATCGTATCCTTAGGTCTGGTGCAAAAAAGGTGACGCTACACGCGCACCCGTTTGTAGCAGCCTACATCACAAAAGGATTCCCTTCCATACGTTCTAAATGGTTTTTAGAGCATAAAAAGTGGGTAAAAGTAATGCCTAGAGATGCATATACCTATCTCGAGTATAACTTTACAGATGCCCAAGGCAAGGAAATTAAGATTGAAAATTAAGTAAAAACCCCGTTCTCAACAGAGAGCGGGGTTTTTTGTTTTATGCATTTTTGCTTATTGCGCTCGACGCGAAAATGTGAGTGGGTATAGAGCGATATAGGTTACTTATACTTTATGAATTTACACATAGGGCCTATTTTGCTGCATTTACGTTACCTAGGACTCAGGATTGCAGGTGTGTAGTATTTTTTATAGTATTCATCGTAGCTTGTTGAAACAATAACTCAAAGACCAAAGGCAAACGACTAAAAACATCTTGCTCAACGAGCGATAGCGAGTAAAAAATCCTCTGTCCTACGTCAGATGGCTCCAGCCATCCAGTCCTACGTCATTTTTATAACTACCTTTGACTTCGTGTACCAAACTACAAAAACATACACCTTAGAAGAAGCTAAACGCAAGCTGGAAGCCTACTGTGCCTACCAGGAGCGATGCCATAAGGACGTAGCTCAAAAACTCAGGGATATGCGTATGATCCCGGAAGCTATAGATGTGGTCATAGGTCATTTATTGGAACATAACTTTCTCAACGAAGAACGTTTTGCGAAGGCTTTTGCTCGAGGAAAATTTAGACATAAGAGTTGGGGAAAGGTGCGTATCACGCGAGAACTCAAGCAACGCGGTATTTCTGCATACAATCTTAAAAGTGCCCTTGCCGAGATTTCTCCAGAGGAGTATGAGGAGGTTTTTTATGCGCTTTCGCGAAAGCGCAACCAGCAACTCTCCTCAGAAAAAGACAAGTACCGCAAACGCAAAAAATTAGCAGACTATCTCACCTATCGTGGGTGGGAGGGGGATCTAGTTTATGAGATTGTGAAGGAGCTGGTGCCTTAAAATCGGTAGGTCGTTTTAAAAAGAATATAACGAGGTAATAATCGATACTCTGTTGTGGAAGATCCTAGATCACTCAAGGAGAATTCTCTAAATATTTCAGTATTAAACAGATTTTTACCACTGAGTGATAAACTCAATTTATTTGGTATAAGATCATATCTAGATTCTAGATCTGCAAAATAATAAGTGTTATCAGTGTTGATATTTCCAAATAGGTAACGCTCCGTTTGAAGTTGCAAATTAAAAGTTTTACTAAAAACAAAAATCAAATCTAAGAAGCTGTTGTTATTTGTAAAGCTCTTAGTGAGTGCATCACTTTCAATGCGATTAGTGTCCCAGTTAGTACCAATGTGATAATTGAAAACACCAGAAAAGCCGCTACGCAATTCTAGTCCATAGCTATAGTTCGTAGAGGTAATCTGCCTAATGGCAGAACCATTTACAATGTTCTGAAAGTCGGTAGAAAATAAGGAAGACTTAAGCTTTAGATTTGAAGTAATGAATCTTAAGTATCTATCTAGAGTGATACCCGCGCTGTAAAGTTCTCTATCCTTAAAAAGGGTTTTGGTACTGGTACTGTAATCTTGTGTAATTGTATTATCAGAAGCAAAAAAGTCAAAGGATTTAGAATAATTTACGGATATATTGGCAAAAAAACTGTCCGTCCAATTTCCAAGCGTGTAATTTAGTCCACTATTAAATGCATCCAGTTGGTTAAAAGTTCCCGCACCGCTGGAGAAACTTCTAAAGCTACTTAGGGCAAAATTCCCATAAATTTCGGAAATGGTGGCGTTGCTCTTTGAACTGGCAGCAAAAGCGTTTATTCTATTCCTATCGTTTATTTTCCACTCCGTAGAAAGAGATGGATTTAAGAAGAAGATAGTTTCCTTATCAATAGAAGAACTGTTTTCTAACGTGTTATGAATTAAATGAGCGGCAAGATTACCTGTCAATGACCATTTATCTGAGAATTCATATAGATATTTTGAAGACAGGTAGGAGTCATTTACCGAATATAGGGTATTATTTTGAAAGCTTTCAGGTTCTAAACTAGCGGTATCTGTATTTAAGATTGAAAATATATTTTGAAAAGCGTCTTGTCTAAACTCGTGTCCTGTTTTTATCTCAAAGAGGTCACCACATTCTTTTCTATCTAGTAGGTGTGCCTCTATACCTGCATATGAGTATTTAAATGTACTTGTTTGCTCGATGGTGTTTTCAGTAGAAGTACTAGGGAAAAGTTCAGCAAAGTTATTTTGGTTTATGGTAAAGTTTTGAGGTGCCTTCTCATCTATAAAGCGTCCTGTGATTAGGAAAGCTCTTGTGTCCGTAAGCTTATTGGAATACCCTATTTTTTGATCAAATCTTTTAGTGTCTGTGCCTAGTTTTTGGATAATGGGATTATTATTAAATTCAACGTTAGAATTTATATCAGTTTGTGAATCGCCATATTTTGAAATAAATTCAAGCGTTTCTGTTTTTGAAATGTCGTAGACAATATCTATTTTTCCAAAGAAATTTACGTAATCACCGTTTAATATTAGTATTTCAGTGTTCGTAAAATTGGTCTCGTTTCCGGTAAATGTCTCAGAGCTATTTTTAAAGTAATTTTGTTCATCCCAGTTTGCAAAGCCGATTGTTTTGATCTTAAGGTTTTCACTGGGGTTAAAGATCGCATTTAAAGATAAAAGTTCAGCATTGTTAAATCTGAAACGTGATTCTTTAAAATAAGGTACAGAACCAGAGAGCCCTATCTGTTTATATACACGCTCTTCATCCCCAATACTTCCTGGTTCTCCTGCGCGGGAAGAGCGTATGAGGTTGCTTATATCCCCTGTGGCATCATATCCTAAATTATTAAGATTGGTAAAGAAGTAATATTTGTTTTTTTTGCCAAAATTGAGAAGATTCCCTCGTACCTCATACCTGTTTTCTGATGCAAGACCGTAGCCTAAATCTAAGTTGCCAAACCACTGCCGCTTAGACTCCTCATTAAGTTTGAGATTAAGGGCGACTTTATCACTTTCTTCTATACCTTTAAGAAGTTTGTTATTAGAATATCGCTGAAGTATTTCCACCTTCTCTATAGGTGCAGCAGGTAAATTTTTAGTGAGCGTTTTATATCCTTTTTCAAAAAAGTCGTCACCCTCTATCATTACCTTCTCTACCTCTTGATTTCCTATTTTTATGGTGCCATCGTCCGAGATGGAAATACCAGGTATTTTTGTTAGTAGATCCTCTGCGACCGTTTCTGTCCCATCGGTAAAAGAGGCGGCATTGAAGGTTATAGTGTCTTTCTTAATTCTTATTGGAATAGTAGCATTGATGATGACTTCTGTAAGAGCATCGGTTTTAGGATGTAATATAATATCATCTAGTGGTGATATTGACGTTACGACAACCGAATAACTTTCAAAAGCAAGGTGGTCAATTTTTAATATATATTCTGATGACTCTTGAATAGCTGAAGAAGATATTTTATAAGAACCATTGTCATCTGTAAATGAATACGCTATTATTTTCTTATCATTTATATTCTGTAATTTGACTATCGCTTGCGGAATTGCCAGTCCTAGACTGTCCGTCACTTTACCGCTTATCTGACCCTGGCAAAAATGACCCACTAATATCAATATGATAGAAACTACCTGTGGATTTATTTTTCTTCCCACTCAAATTTTATTTCTTTTCCGTTTCTAGCTGGTCTCGTAGAAGTTACAGTAGTTCCTCGCGGTAAATTACGTAGTACCATACTATTATCTGTTTTTTTCTCATAGCTCAAATAGCAGAATTCTTTCAAGTCAATTTTTGGACAACTTTTACAAGATGGTACGGTATCAATTTTACTTCCAATGTTAATAATTTTTGATAGTTGCCAGACATATCTGTTTGTGCTATCATAAATTTCAAAAATCAAACCAGGAAGGCCGGAAAATTTCCAAGGACCAGCGGTTGTAGGGATGTCTTCAGAATACCAAGCAATATAGTCACGTCCTCTGAAATTTAAAGTAGCTTGCCTTAATCGATAATTATCGACTACTTTTTCTATCTTATTAAGATGCCAATCCAGAGATGGTCTTTGCTCTCCTAATAAATAATCTTGACCTTTTAAATTTACTTTAGAGTAAAGACTATCTATTTTTGAATAAGCCACGTTAAAAGTTTTAGACGCTTTATACTGAACAAAAATTTCTCCATCTGTTGATGTATCATCAACTTTTCGCTCCATATCTTTTCCCTCAATATAAAAAGATAATTCATTGCTGATTGTTAGAATAGCTTTTTTCGTAGTAGGTTTAAACGTGTTATATGTTACAAGATAATGTACCTGTAGATTGTTTTGTGTATAGCCAACTAGAGAATTTATCAAAAAAAGTAATAAAAGCGTTTTTTTCATTTATCTAAATAGTTTTATGTTCTATGCTAGAATATAGGGGATATCTGAGTATCCCCTACTTCCAAATTATTGAGCATTATATAAAAGCCCAATGTTTGCTGCATAAATACGGCAATTTAATTCGCTTGATTGATAGCTTTGATATACTATAGTATCTACAACTTCACCATCCCCATTTGTAATGGTGACTGTTACGGTACAGCTACCGAAATCCTCATTATAAGCTATTTCATTTGTAAAATTTGAAGCTGTAGAAACTATCGTCCCTGCAACAAAAGCAACCATTATGAAAAGTTTTTTCATTATTTTGATTTTTAAATTAACTCTCAGATATTTTTAAGTCTTTCTGGGAATTTCGACTTATTGAATTAAAAGAACAAAACACCATTGCGCAATGGCATAATGCTCTTTTTTCTAGTATACTAGGTGATTAATCAATGCAAACTTACGTCATAGCGTATCTTCTATTTGGCGGAAATCCGCCAAATAGAAGAGAAGATATACCCCCCCCCCTTAATTCAACTGCTTGTTAAACAGATGATTAAAGTAAAATAAAATTTATTAATTTATTGTTTTTACACTTTCGCGAAAGCGCAACCAGCAACTCTCCTCAGAAAAAGACAAGTACCGCAAACGCAAAAATTAGCAGACTATCTCACCTATCGTGGGTGGGAAGGGGATCTTGTATATGGAATTGTAAAAGAGCTGGTGCCTTAAGAATTTAAGCTACACGAGCCTTTTTTTCTAAGGCCATAAAATGAGTTACCTCCTCGTCTCTATTAAATAGCGGGATAATTTTAATGTCGCAGAGATAGGGAGTTCCATCCTTACGGTAATTAAGAAGCTTTTTGCTCACTGGCTTTAAGGTAGCGAGTGTAGATTTTATTTCTTCTTTGTCTGAGAGTGAAGTTTCCTCACCTTGAAGAAATCGTGGGTGTTTTCCTAAGGCGTAGTTTTTGGCGTACCCAGTCATCTCTTTAAAACCGGGATTTACCCACTCAATAATTTGACGGGCGTCAGTGATTACGATGGTGGTATAGTCTTCTGTCGCCAGCGTAGAAGGATCAAATTGCCATTCGTGTTTAAACTTCAAGCCTGTAAGAGTATCGATATCATCCCTTAAACGGGCTTCGCGGGACTTATTCACAAGAAATTCTGCGTAAACATCCCAAGATTGTAAGGGTGCAAGTACCTTAACTCTTTTTCTACTCATTACTTTTTTTTACGAAATATAGGATTACTTCACTTCTAAAAAATATTACAATTCTTAATTGTGATTTTTGTGGAATTTATTTTCGAAAATAAATAAAAAACATGCGTTATGGTTAAACAGATTCTTCTCAATAGGGAGTTGAAACACTCCCAAAATGGTAGATCATCTTTTTTTAGCCTAGACTAAAAATATTTTTCTAGGAATCATTTAAATTTTTTTACCTTTACCGTATGTATACGCTTGCAGAAGAAAATTATCTTAAGGCTATCTTTCATCTCGAACAAGAGTTTAAGAGAGAGGTGAGCACTAACGCCATTGCAGAGGTAATGGAGACCAAAGCCTCGTCAGCCACTGATATGGTTCAGAAACTTGCTGATAAAGGTTTATTGACTTACCGGAAGTATAAAGGAGCGCGTCTTTCTGACGAGGGCGAAAAGATCGCAATCAGAGTGGTTCGCAAACATAGGTTGTGGGAAGTTTTTCTGGTAGAAAAACTCAATTTCCAGTGGGATGAAGTTCACCATATCGCTGAGCAGCTCGAGCACGTGCACTCAGATGAGCTCATAAATAGATTAGATAAGTTTTTAGATTATCCAAACTACGATCCCCACGGCGACCCTATCCCAGATAAAAATGGAAATATCAAGAGCGCGCAGAAGAGACTGCTCTCAGAATTAGAAAAAGGCAATTTTGGTCAGCTTGTAGCAGTGCGGGAAACGTCTAAGGAGTTCCTACAATTTTTAGATAAACGTAACATCGCTATAGGCTCGCAGATTAAAGTCCTTGGGCGCGAGTTTTTTGATGGTTCTATGGTGATTCAAGTAAAAAAAGAGCAATTCTTTATTTCAAAGGTTATTGCCGAAAATTTATATATCCAGATTTAACAATTAAAACAACCGATTTGATAAAACAATCAATTTTTAGCTTCTTACTGCTGTTAGTAACATTTTCGCTTCAAGCGCAGGAAGAAAAAGCAGGCCTCATTACAGACAGGCCAGATGCGACGGAAGCACCTACAACAGTTCCCGTAGGCAGTTTGCAGGTGGAGACAGGAGCATTTACGACCTCCTTTACTAACGGAAATTTTGAAGATCGTGTGATAGGCTATAATACGACCCTACTGCGCTATGGAATCTTTAGTAACCTCGAGTTACGTGTGGGATGGAATTACGAACAAAACACGATCTCTTTTCAAGGGCAAGAGATTAGTGAGTTGACAGGCTTGTCTCCTTTGCTATTTGGTGCCAAAGTGGCCATACGAAAGGAGCGCGGCTGGATGCCAGAAATAGGCCTTATAGGACACTTGTTTCTACCCTTTACGGCTAGCGCAGATTTTAAGCCAGAGTTTACGAGTGCAGATTTCAGATTTGCCTTTAATCACACCCTTAGCGAGCGGTCTGGTCTCGCATATAATATAGGGGGTCAGTATGGTGGAGATTCTCCAGAGTTAGCATACATCTACACAATAGCTTACGGTTATGCAGTTACAGAAAAGCTGGGTGCATATGTAGAACTTTATGGAGATCTACCAGAAAATAATAGGGCAAACCACTTTTGGGATGCCGGTCTTACCTACGCAGTGGCACCTTTAGTACAACTCGATGCAACTATAGGCACAAGTATTACAGAAGGTCAGGACCTCTTACTAAGTGCGGGCATAAGTTTTAGAATCGATAAAAAATAATACTATGACTATTAGAAAATACATAACACTTGCAATTCTTGCCTTGAGCGTATGTAGTTGTAAAAATGATTCACCCTCTGATGGAAGGTTAAACGTGGTCACCACAACGTCTATGATTACAGATTTAGTGCAAAACATAGGAGGCGATTATGTGAATTTGCAAGGCCTTATGGGAGCAGGGGTAGACCCTCACCTCTACAAGGCTAGCGCTGGTGACGTAACTAAATTGTCTAATGCTGATATTATTTTTTATAACGGTCTCCACCTAGAGGGTAAGCTCGTTGAGGTTTTTGAGAAGATGAATGCCACGCAGGTGACTCAGGTTCCGCTAGGTGAATCGCTAGATAAGAGCACCCTTATCGGTTCAGACTATTTTGCGTCTAATTATGATCCTCACGTGTGGTTTAATATTGATTACTTTAAACAGTTTGTAGGAGAGGTGACAAGCACGCTTTCGCGAAAAGACCCAAGCAACGCAACCAGTTATGCTGCAAATGCAGAAACCTACCTTAAGAAACTTACTGCCTTAGAAGACCAAATAAAAGCAACGATTGAAACCCTTCCTGCCGAAAAGAGAGTTTTAGTCACTGCCCACGACGCCTTTAACTATTTTGGGAAAAGCTACGGTTTTGAAGTTGTAGGTCTGCAGGGGCTCTCTACTGCGACAGAGGCTGGAGTACAGGATGTACAGCGGCTATCACAGTTTATTATAGATAAAAAAGTAAAAGCCATTTTTGTAGAGAGCTCAGTGCCACGGCGTACCATAGAAGCGCTACAGGCGGCAGTGCAATCTAAGGATCACGAGGTAGCTATAGGAGGATCTTTGTATAGTGATGCCTTAGGTAACGCAGGAACAGATGAAGGAACCTATATCGGGATGTTTACCTATAATGTGAATACAATTGTGGAAGCTTTAAGATAACACGGAGTTTATATTTAATGAGATAGCTGCCTTGGCAGGTACTAAATGCACGTTATGAAAGACCATAAAAATAGCACTAAGTCATCTCTTCCTTCGGGAGACCGAGAGGTGACCATTGCGATACGCGTAGACGATCTTACGGTTGCTTACAACTATAAACCAGTGCTCTGGGATATAGACTTAGAAGTTCCTGAAGGAGTTCTTATGGCAATAGTGGGTCCTAATGGTGCAGGCAAGTCTACGCTCATAAAAAGTATTTTAGGTATTATAGACCCTATTGCTGGGAGCGTTTCTATCTATGGCAAACCTTACGAGAAACAGAGAAAGTTAGTTGCATATGTGCCTCAAAAGGGGAGTGTGGATTGGGATTTTCCCACTACCGCCCTAGATGTGGTGATGATGGGAACCTACGGTATGCTAGGATGGATAAAAAGACCAGGAAATAAGCAAAAGAAAGCTGCTTTAGAAGCTCTAGAAAAAGTGGGAATGCTCTCTTTTAAAGGAAGGCAGATAAGCCAACTTTCAGGTGGGCAACAACAGCGGGTGTTTTTAGCTAGGGCGCTCGTACAAAATGCGTCTATCTATTTTATGGATGAGCCTTTTCAAGGAGTAGATGCCACGACAGAAATAGCAATCATAAATATCCTCAAGGAATTACGCAAAGCAGGGAAAACGGTAGTCGTAGTTCACCACGATCTCCAGACCGTCCCAGAGTATTTTGACTGGGTGACATTCTTAAACGTTAAGAAAATTGCTACGGGCCCTGTAAAAGATATTTTTAATGACGATAATCTTACAAAAACATATGGGATTAACTATAAAGTGGCCGTTAATCAGTGATTTATTATGAAAAATAGTCGTTGGTTGTTAGTCTTTGGTCGTTAGATAAAAATTAATATTATGGAAGACGTGAAATTTAATTTTGAAGAGCTGAGAGTGTACGATAAGGCATTGGATTTCATAGACAAGATTTATAAAATCACTAGGAACTTCTCAACGGACGAAAAATTTAGATTGACTTCCCAATTTATAAGAGCAGCAAGTTCAATCGCTTTAAATATAGCAGAAGGTGCTGGAGATACAAACCCACAATTTAATCGCTTTCTAAATATTTCTCAAGGGAGCATTAAGGAATGTATTGTATGTTCTTCAATAGCTCTAAGACAAAATTTCATAACGGTTGAAGAGAATAAATTTTTAAGATCAGAACTCTCATCTATGGCTAAGATGATAACTAATCTTCAGAAGACCTTAAAATAGTACTACTGATTAATTCTATGGTCAAAGACCAAAGACCAAAGACCAAAGACAAACAATGGAACTAACAGACTACTTCTCACAAGTCTTCACAGACTATACCTTAAGGACAATTACCTTGGGTACTGCGATCCTTGGGGCTATTTGTGGGATGCTCGGAAGTTTTGCAGTGTTGAGAAAGCAGAGTTTGCTGGGAGATGCTATAAGTCACGCCGCGCTTCCTGGTATTGCTATTGCCTTTTTGATAACGGGAACTAAAGACACAAACGTCCTTCTCCTGGGTGCTCTGGTGAGCGGATTAATCGGTACCTTTTGGATACGGGGTATGACGACCAAGACACACCTTAAAAGTGATACAGCTCTTGGCTTAGTCCTTTCGTTATTTTTTGGATTTGGGATGTTGCTCCTTACATTTATACAGAAGCAACCCAATGCTAATCAAGCTGGACTGGATAAATATCTTTTTGGCCAAGCGGCAACCTTAGTAGAAAAAGATGTGACGCTTATGGCAATTGTTACTGGGATCTGTCTTATAATATTACTGTTATTCTGGAAAGAATTTAAAATTTTACTTTTCGACGCAGATTACACGAAGACCCTTGGATTCAATACAAAGTTTATAGATATACTCATCACCTTCTTTATCGTGCTGGCCATCGTTTTAGGGTTGCAGACCGTAGGTGTTGTTCTTATGAGTGCTATGCTTCTAGCACCAGCCGCTGCCGCAAGACAGTGGACTAATAGACTAAGTGTAATGATCGTACTTGCAGCTATTTTTGGAGCTTTCTCAGGAGTATTTGGGACGGCAATTAGTGCGAGTCAGAACAATCTATCTACTGGGCCAGTCATTGTGCTCGTGGCTGGAGTTTTTGTTTTGATTTCATTTATCTTTTCTCCTGGTCGCGGGATCTTGTTTAAGCAGTTACGAAAATTTCAAAATAGGAGAGATCTGGAACTTCAAAAAACGTTACAGTTTATGTTTGACATAGCAAAAACTCACGAGAATATCTCCCATCCACACGCGATTCTGATTTTAAATAATTTTCAAGGATACACAAAAGCAACCCTTAAGGGGCTAGAGGAAAAAGAATGGGTAAAAGTTTCTGGACAGAATTGGTCTCTAACTCCTCAGGGTTATGATGCAGCTTTAAATTTATATAGCAATAACTAATGGATGCACAAGTAGAAATACAATTAATAGCGTCTGTTGTGGCTATAGCTTGTGCAATACCAGGAGTCTTTTTGGTATTACGCAAGATGGCACTTATAAGTGACGCAATAAGCCATTCTATTTTACCAGGAATTGTAATAGGCTTTTTTATCACCGAAGATCTCAACTCCCCATTACTCATTGTACTCGCAGCACTTACGGGAGTAATTACCGTAGTATTAGTAGAAGCTATACAAAAGACCGGGCTGGTCAAGGAAGACACCGCTATAGGGCTCGTATTTCCTGCACTCTTTAGTATTGGAGTAATTATGATTGCAAAAAATGCCAATGATGTTCACCTCGATGTAGACGCAGTATTATTAGGAGAACTTGCATTTGCTCCCTTTGATAGATTGCTTGTTAATGGGTCAGATATCGGGCCAAAATCCCTTTGGGTTATGGGATCTATTTTAGTAATTACAGTAGGAATGCTTCTAGCATTTTTTAAAGAATTAAAAGTAAGCACCTTCGATGCAGGACTATCAGCAGCGCTTGGGTTTTCTCCCGTCGTGTTGCATTATGGGCTTATGACGGTCTCTTCTGTGACAGTGGTAGGAGCCTTTGAGGCGGTAGGGGCAGTACTTGTGGTGGCACTTATGATCGCACCAGCAGCAACGGCCTATCTTCTCACATCTGACCTTAAGAAAATGCTAGTGCTCTCTGTAATATTTGGAGTGTTTTCAGCAATTTCTGGATACTGGTTGGCTCACTTTCTGGACGCCTCTATCGCAGGATCTATGACCACAATGCTAGGTATTGTATTTCTTGCAGTATACCTGTTTGCTCCCAGCAAAGGACTCATTGCTGTAATATATAGGCAGAAACAGCAGCGTACGGAAGTTTCATTGCTAACATTTTTACTACACTTAAATAATCACGAGGAGGAGAGCGAGCGTCGCGTGCAGCATCTCAATGAGCACATTAACTGGCAACAAGTTCGCTCAAAAACCGTTTTAGACCTCGCCGAAAAAAACAACCTTGTAGAAATAAGTCACGATGTCGTATCCCTAACAGCTAAAGGAAAAGAATTTACAGACCTCGCCCTTGAATACATCATCACAAACAAAGACGAAAAAATCGAGCATATGAAAGATGATTTTTTCCTTTTTAGGGGATAATTACGCTTATTTGCAACGTGGCACTCCTTTTGGAGTCTTTAAAGGAAATAACAACAATGAAAATCTACTATTTTTTAGTCTGTGCTCTTCTTTTTTCCGCTTTCGCGAAAGCGCAACAAACCCAAGATACCACGAGTGTTGTGATCCCCCAGATATACATAAAAGCTTTTAAGGGAGAACAGGTGACGCTAGGAGTTGCTAGTGTAAAACTGATAAAAGTTCTAGAGGATAGTAGGTGTCCTAAAGGCGTACAATGTATATGGGCCGGAGAGGCAAAAGTGTTGATTGAAGTTACAAAACGTGATGGCTCGTCAAAACAGGGAGCGTATACTATAAGCCAGATGAGTACCGGAATACCCTTGTTTTCTGAAGATGGGTTTGTAGTGAACCTCAAAGGACTTTCCCCTTACCCTGACAGCGCACATAAAATTAATCCAGAAGACTATTTTATAACTCTGGATATAGAAAATTAGATAAGGGATACACAGTTTTGGGATAGGAGTATAGGAAAGTCTTACTAATCAAAAAAAAAGTATAATTTTTACCAACGACCAACGACCAACGACCAACGACCAACTAATGACAACCACAGTTTCCGCTTCCGCAGTCGCTGTCTTTCTTTTTTAGAAAAGGGGGTTTCCAAATAAATTTGGTCACAAGATAGCCTAGCGCAACCAAGAAAATAACGGCGACAAAGATATTTTGTAAATTCATTTTTGATTGTAACGGATTCTTATTTAGTCTTCTAATAGATAATAAACTTACGTTATTTTCTGCCAGTAACAGCCATTCTAACGTTAACGCGATACTGGTAGGATCTAAGGGTTTTACTTTAAAACTTGATATGCGATTAATGCAGCTACATAAGCAATCGCGGTCATAGCTCCTAGCTGAATCATAGGCCACTTCCACGTATTGGTTTCTCTTTTAACAATGGCGAGTGTGCTCATACATTGCATTGCAAAGGCATAAAACAGTAATAATGAAATTCCACTCGCAAAGTTAAATCGCGGAGTTCCTAAAATGGGGTTTACCTCACCTGCCATTCTATTTTTTATGGTTTCTTCTTCGGCATCTCCTACACTATATATAGTAGCGAGTGTCCCTACAAAGACCTCCCTTGCGGCAAAGGAAGTGATAAGGGCTATCCCTATTTTCCAATCGTATCCTAGCGGTCGTACCACGGGTTCTATGGCTTTGCCCATATATCCTATGTAGCTATGCTCTAATTTTTGGCTAGCTGTCCTACTTTTTAATTCGGCTTGATAGTCGGCTATTTTCGCGAAAGCGGACTCACCGCCCTCTAGATCCATTTCGGTTTTTGCAATATTCTCTGCATCATTAAACGCTTCTCCTGGGCCAAAGGAAGCTAAAACCCACAACACGATGCTTATGGCGAGAATGATCTTCCCTGCATCTACAACAAAGCTTTTAGTTTTTTCTAAGACATTTATACCTACATTTTTGAGAAGCGGCATTTTATAATTGGGCATTTCTACCACAAAGAAGCTTTTGCTTTTAATCTTAAGTACCTTATTGAGGATGTAAGCAGAACCTAGGGCAGCGCCAAAACCTATCAAGTACATTAACATAAGCGTGAGCGCCTGTAAATTAAAAATGAAGAACTTCTTATCTGGAATGACTAAGGAGATAATAATTAAATAAACCGGTAGCCTTGCAGAGCAGGTGGTGAATGGGGTAACAAGTATGGTGATGAGTCGTTCTTTCCAGCTCTCTATATTGCGGGTTGCCATTACTGCTGGAATAGCACAGGCCGTGCCCGAAACCAGCGGTACTACAGATTTACCGCTCAGTCCAAAACGTCGCATTACCCTATCCATAAGAAACACTACGCGGCTCATATAACCGCTTTCTTCTAGTACAGATATGAAGAGAAACAAGAAAGCAATCTGGGGTATAAAGATCACAATACCTCCTAAGCCTGCGATAATACCTTCTGCAAGAAGATCAGTGAGTTTTCCTGGAGGAAGTGTGTTTTGTACCCACTCGCTCATACTAGCAAATGCACCATCTATGGCATCCATAGGGTACTCAGACCAATCATATATTACCTGAAAAATAAGTAGCAAAATCGCAAAGAAAATCACGTAACCCCATACTTTATGCGTGAGAATTCTATCCAGACGTGCACGAAGGTCTTTTGCATTCTCAACATCTATAGTTTGAGTCTCCTTAAGAACTTCGTTAATGAATTTATAGCGTATGATAGTCTCTTTTTGCTGGAGTCTCTTGAGATTGCTGGTAGATTCTGTTTTGAAAGAAGCGATGGTATTCATCTCATTACGCTCCAATTTACCAAAGTTTACGTCTTGGGTAATCACGAGCCATAATTTATAGAGATCCTGTTTTGGGAACGCTTTGCGTAATCTGTCAAAATATTCTGGGGCTATCACAGATGCATTTACGCAAGGATCTGTAGAAAGTGTTTTATATTCTGTGATCAGTTTTTTAAGTTGGTCTATCCCAGTGTTTTTCCTGCTACTTATAAGAGCGATACGCGTGTTGAGGCGCACTTCCATCTCTTCTATGTTGAGAGAGATAGCCTTGCGCTGCATACGGTCTGCCATATTTATGGCGAGTATGGTAGGGATACCCAGATCTTTTATTTGGGTAAATAGAAGAAGATTGCGCTTGAGGTTCTCTACGTCAGAAACCACGATGGCAACGTCTGGATAATCTTTGTCATTTTTATTGAGAAGTAATTCTATTACGATGTTCTCATCCAGTGATGATGCGTTGAGGCTATAGGTGCCAGGTAGGTCCAGTATGTGAGCCTTAACCCCACGATCTAGTTTACATACCCCTTCCTTTTTTTCTACAGTTATACCAGGATAATTACCTACCTGCTGGTTAAGACCTGTAAGATGGTTAAAAACAGAAGTTTTACCAGTATTGGGATTACCTATAAGTGCAACGTTAAGCTGTTTTGCCATAATGTTATGATGGCGTTTCTATTAGGATATGAAGGGCGGTTTCCTTTCTAATGGCCATATGGCATCCATTTACATCTATATACATAGGGTCCGAAAAAGGTGCGAGCTGTAAGAGTCTCACTTCATTTCCAGGAAGGCATCCCATCTCGAGAAGCTTTAGAGGGACCTCGTCGGTCATCACGTCGGTTATAATACCGCGCTCTCCTTTAAGTAAATGTGCTACCGTTTTTTTCAAAGCAATGGTGGGATATTAGAAATAGATAAAAAACCTTCTTTTTATTTAGATTGAATTTAGATAACAAAAATAAAGTTTTTTACGCTTTCGCGAAAGCGTACTCATAAATTATATAAAAGTAGCGCTGCGGCGATCACAAAGAATGTTCTAAAAAATTTTCTCATACCATTTTTTGGGAGGTAGATATTCTTCCTTTAGTATAGTTATATCTTTAAGAAGTGTTTCTATCGCTTGGTCATCTGTACCATCATAGTAATTTCGTATTTGACCCTTTTTATCTATGAGCATAAAATTTTCTGTATGCACCATATCCAGATCATCTTCTGTTCCTGGTATATCCTTTACGGCTAGATAACTTTTACGGGCAAGGGTAAAAATCTCTTCTTGTGAACCCGTGACGAGATTCCACTTAGAATCATCTACCCCTTTTTCTACCGCATATGCTTTAAGTATCTCTGGTGTGTCGTACTGAGGAATCACAGAGTGAGATAACAACTTTACGACGGTGTCTCCCTCAAGTTCTTTCTGGATCTCCACCATATGCTCGGTCATAATCGGGCAAATAGTCTGGCAGGTAGTAAAGAAAAAATCTGCTACATAAATATGACCTTCATAATCTTCTTGAGTCACGGTCTCTCCGTTTTGATTGATTAGAGAAAATGGGGCTATACTATGATATTTCTTGACGTATTGAACCGTGCTATCTACTAGTTCTTTATTGACCATATCCGGTTGCCAAACGGGTAGCTTAGGCGTGGTCTTAAGTTGGCTGTAAATAAGTATCAGGATAACCACTGAGAGTACGGATAATGTAATAATGAGCGCTCTATATCGGGAGAAAAGTGATGACATTTCAGCAATTTTTTACAAAGTTACAACCCAAGTGTCAGTTAGGGTCGTTGTGGCTTGAAAAATGCTAAGTCCTAAGTATAAACTTTTACTATGCGCACTCAAAAGTGTACTTTTGTGCGTTTAAAAATTTTACACAGATTATGGATCTTATCATACAGATAGCTCAGCTTATTCTAGCTCTTTCTATATTAGTCATTCTACACGAGTTTGGGCATTTTATACCAGCACGATTATTTAAAATTAAAGTAGAGAAGTTCTTCCTCTTCTTTGATGTAAAATTTGCGCTCTTCAAGAAAAAAATTGGAGATACGGTTTACGGAGTAGGATGGTTGCCATTAGGAGGTTACGTAAAAATAGCGGGGATGGTAGACGAGAGTATGGACAAGGAGCAGATGGAAAAACCACCTGAGCCTTGGGAGTTTAGATCTAAGCCAGCCTGGCAGCGACTCATTGTTATGATAGGGGGGGTAACGGTAAATGTACTTTTAGCTTGGTTTTTATATAGCGCAATGCTCGTTTATTATGGGGATACTTATATTCCTGTAAATAACCTCGATGGAGGTATCGCTGTGTCTGAAGGCGGCAAGGCAATGGGTTTTCAGGAAGGCGATCAATTGCTTGCTGTAGACGACAAGGAAGTATATCGTTTTGATAAATATTTACCGATGCAAGTGTTACTTGGAGATGAGGCAACAGTAGAGCGGGATGGTGAGCGAGTAACATTTGCAATAAGCGATACGGGTAAAAAGAAGGTGTTAGAAGATCAGGAGCCTTTCATTATGGTAAGGGCAAATACCAGATTGGCAGTGGTGCCAGATACCACTATCGCCTATGCAGGAGGTTTAAGAGCAGGGGATAAAATTGTTGAGATTAATGGTGCTGAAGCTCAGGAGTGGCAGGATGTGCTTGATCAGATCAAGACGGGTAAAGGAAAAGATATGGCCATCTCCTACGAAAGAGAAGGTAGATTGATCAACGGATCATTTTACGTTCCAGAAGGCAGACCCCTGGGAGTATTGCCTGAGGAGCCTAGAGTGACCCAAGAGTTTTCTGTTTTAGAATCGATACCGGCAGGTTGGGACAGGACGGTAGGCGTACTTAAGGGACAGATTAAACAGTTTAAGTTAATCTTTAATAAGGAAGTAAAGGGTTATAAGCAGGTAAAAGGGCCTATAGGTATTGTGGGGATGATGGATCCTACTTGGGATTGGTACAAATTCTGGGATTTTGTGGCAATGTTCTCCGTTTGGCTCGCCTTTGTAAATATTTTGCCCATACCTGCACTTGATGGTGGTCACGTAATGTTTTTATTATACGAGATGATTTCAGGACGGGCGCCTTCTCAAAAAGTGTTAGAGCGAGGTCAAATTGTTGGTTTTGTAATTGTAATGGGGCTGATGGTCATAATTTTTGGAAATGACATTTGGAATCTCTTTAAAAATTAAGTGTTGATCGCTTTCGCGAAAATGCTAAAAGCAATAGAAATATCTTATAGAAAATATATATTTCATCGGTATCAATAATATATCGGAAAAAAGTGAATGCGTCTCGTGATATGGGACGCATTTATTTTTTACAATCAACCTAGGTTTCATTTTTAATTTTAAAGTACCTTAGAAAGTCTAATTTAAAGTATTTAAAACATAATGCAATGAATGATATTTTTAAAAAGAGAAAATCTATCTACCCGGACCAGTTTAATGAGAAGCCTATTGACAGAGAGACGATCAAAAAATTACTAGAAGTGGCAAATTATGCTCCATCCCATAAAAAGACAGAACCTTGGCGTTTTAAGGTTTTTGAGGGAGGGAGTAAAGATGGGTTAGGGCTATTTCTTTCTGAAATTTATGAGAAAGTAACACCGGTAGAAAAATTTTCTAAATTTAAACAAGGTAAAATACAGCATAAGACTACTGTATCTGCCGCGGTAATTGCCATCTGTATGCAGCGCGATCCTAAAGAAAGGGTTCCAGAATGGGAAGAAATTGCTGCAACAGCAATGGCCGTTCAAAACCTCTGGTTGAAGGCTACAGAATTAAACCTTGGTGGTTACTGGAGTTCTCCCTCCTATATCTCAGAAATGGATGAGTTTTTAAATCTTGAAAATGGAGAGAAATGTCTTGGTTTTTTCTTCCTCGGAAACTATGAGATACAAGAGGATGTGGAGAGAAAACGAACTGATTTTGAATCTAAGGTGGTCTGGATGTAAAATAGAAGTTTTCAACAATTTCTTACCCGATTCTTTATGAATATAAATTAGAAACCAGAAACAGCGTATTTTCGTATATACTAATAAAATCGTATAATTCTGGCAAATAAAAAAGATAAAACCTTGATATTTGACAGTTAAACGTATAAAAACTGTATTTTATCGATTACATCATAGATGTTGATCATTATATTAATTCTTATCTTTGAACTGTTGTATTTTTACATTATTTGTGAATAACCCCCTTTTGAAGATTTGTCTTAAATTCTTTGAATAACGTATTATGTATATGAAAAAAATTACTTTTAATATTACTGGGTTCCAGTTTATTTTTTCTCTTCTTCTTGTTATTTCATCTTCCGCTGTTTTTTCACAGCAACCTATAACTGCCTTACCTACGGCTGGTTATATAGATGTAAATGATGCTTCTAATAATTATAGTATTCCAGGAAACGGCTCTAATGCTAATTACCCTGCTGGGACTATATTTGATTTAGAATTTTCTTCTACTACAACCACAGATAACGACTTTGTATTAGGAACAAATCTTGTCGCGGGAGGAGTGACTTGGAATATAACTGGACTTGTTACAGATTTTTTTGTTAGAAGAAACGGTGCAGTAAACGGGAATACTAACAGGCAAATTCTGTGGTTCGAAACAGAATCTGCAACAGGAAATACAAGAGTACTCAGGCCGTCTTATACGCCATCAGTCGAAGAGTCTTTTAGGGGTTTTAAATTAAATATTGGATCAGATAATACCTTCGTGAATCAAGGCTCTGCCCAAAGTAATAATATTGAACGTTTTGATTATGTAAACGCTCGTGGTTTTAGAACAGCAACTCCCGCTAATGCAGGTTTTCCAATTTTTGAACGTAATGGAAATGATCCATTTAGGATCGCCATTGTTACAAATATCGATGCAGCAGGGAATCCCACAGCTTTTGGCGGTATTGTAAATATTGCAGGTAACGCTGCTACTTGGGGTACTGCAAATTTAAAAGAGGTTAATTATCTAATTTTTCAAAAGCAAGATGCAGATGTAGATTTAAGACCAGCAGAAAATGGTGGGCCGCAGCAAGTACGAGGGACTGTAATTACGCTTGCAGACCTAGGAGTAAATCCTAATCAGATTGTGTATGGATACGTATTATTACCTAATGATGCTACTTCTACAGACTGGACATTAAATCCGCAAAATACGGGGAATGCAGACGGAGGAATGGATGCATTCCCTGGAGGAGGAATTGTAGATAATGACGGAGGGGTTCAATTTGTTGCGAGTGAAATTCTTGCAAATGATGACGACTTTACGGGAACACCAGTGAATGGGGTATTTGATAGGAGAACAGATTCTGTTTTTTTAAATGATACTCTTGATGGAAATCCTTTTGCCAATAATGAAGTAACCGCTACTATAGAAGACAATGGAGGGTTAACCGGTGCTTCTATAAACCCTAATGGAACTATTACAGTGCCAGCTGGAACTCCCAGCGGTATCTATATGATAACGTATAGAATTTGTGAGGCTGCAACACCGACTAACTGTGAATCTGCAACAGCAACAATTGCTGTCATCACGGATTCTGATGGCGATGGGGTAATAGATGCAGATGATATTTGTCCTGGATTTAATGATTTTGTAGATAATGATGGGGATACAGTTCCAGACGGTTGCGATGATGATGATGATAATGACGGTATTTTAGACGTAGATGAATGTACAGATTTGCCACAAACTCCTATCGCAATTTCTATAGGAGCAGATAATGTTACGACAGACACCTCTTCGCCACTGCCTGGCGATGTTGGCGATTTTGCAACCTATACTAATGCAGCGGTCTATCAGGGTCAGTCTGTAGATTTAACGCTTACGGTTGTAAGAAATAGTGATCCTGACGATATCGATGTCAATATTCAGGGAGTATTGAGTGCAGCAGGAGATTATTTTCCTATAGTATTGTTTCCAATTGGCGGTGTAGATCTTGCAGATGGAGCTGTCGAGTTTAGGATGGACTTTACAAGAACTTCCGATGGAACACCCATAGAGGTGCCCGTAAAATTAACCTTCATTGATATTGATAACGATAATGAAGGGGTAGAATTTAACACAAGTGCTGTAGGAACCTACACATTATCTGGTGCGCCTACATCTAATATTAATGTACTTCAAACTACTACAACCTTCTTTGGTGAAGTAGGAGATGTAGTACGTTTTTCAAATACCATTCCTGACGATGGAACAGATGCACAAGAAAACTGGGCTAGAATTGATCTCTTAGAAGCAACAAATGTCCTATTTACGGTAAGAAAGCGCACAGGAACACCTGGATATTCTTTTAATGATGCTGTTTTTTCAGATCCAGGGCCTACGGTATCAATAGCCGGGGTTCCCTGTGATTCTGATGGTGATGGTTTTTCAGACTACTTAGATACAGATAGCGATAATGACGGTTGTCCAGATGCTGTAGAGGGTGATGGACCGTTTACAAATTCAGACCTAACCAGTTCAAATAACCTTGCAGATGATGATGAAGGAAGCGTAGATGGACCGAACGGTGTACCTACGAATACAGGAAGTCCACAAGCGACAAATAGTGCTGTCATCACCGCTGGGCCAGACGCAGACGGGGACGGTATTGCAGATGCCTGTGATACATTTATGGATATGGACACTGACTCAGATGGTGTATTTGATCAAGTAGATATAGATGATGATAATGATGGTATTTTAGATACCGTAGAGTCTGGTGGTATTGATCCCTCAGCAGATGATGATTAGATGGTATTCCAAATTATAAAGACGCAGATTTCTGTACGCTCAATGCAGATGGAGTATGTGCTAACTTAGATCCAGATAATGACGGAATTCCAAATCATTTAGACTTAGACTCCGATGGCGACGGTATTCCAGATAATAACGAAGCACAATCAACCTTAGGATACACACCACCATTAGACGATGGGTCTGACGGAAGCACCGCAAATGATGGAATCCCTAATGTGACGGCAAGCGGATTACCTACGAGTTATGTCAATGCGCAAGGTGAAGAATTAGGGTTATTTCCTGTAAATACAGATATAGTAGATCAACCAGATTATCTGGATTTAAATTCGGATAACGATACTAATGGGAACGATACGGTAGAGGCGGGAATTAGCACTCACTGGAAACGATACTGATGGAGATGGCCTAGATGATGCTGTAGATGAGACAGATGCGCAAATTGCAGGACGTCCTAATTATGCAGATCCTAACGGAACAATTAATAATACAGCAAATTTACCAGACACCGATGGACCTAATGGAAATGGAGATCTTAATGATGGTGGGAATGTAGATTTTAGAGATAGGACGACAAACGCAGATTCAGATGGAGATGGTGTAAATAATAATGAAGACCGTGATGACGATAATGATGGTATAAGTGACATTACAGAAGGTTATGGATTTTATGAAGGAGACGCGGGCACCGGCGCAGGGTGTACAGGTACCTCATATTCATTTACTACACGAACGTATCAAGCTGGCTCAGGAACTGGAGGAGAAGGATTTGTAAATTCAATTTGGAGATTCGAAAATGTTGGTTTTGATGCAAACGGAGGTGTCGTAGACGCCATCGTAACTCTTACTTCTATAAGTAGTGGTGCTCGTGTTGCAAACGTTGATGAGGGAACAGCACAACCAGAAGCGTTTCAACCAAGGATACGTTATAACTCTAACACAACTGGAGATAGAACAGCTGTTTTTAACTTTAGATTAGTGGAAGATGGAGGAAATGTTGACGCACAAGTAAATCGTATCGGTGGTTTTATACAAGATATAGATAGTGGTTCAGCTGGTGGACCAGAAACTAGTTCTGTACGAGAGTTCTATAGAGTGCAAAATATTTCAGGATATTCCATAGGAAATCCAACCAGAGTGATTGCTCAGCAACTTGACGGAGGGATCGTTCAATTTATTGCAGATGGTAGTGGTAGTGCACCTGTCGAGCCTATAGATTTAGGAAATCCTTGGAGAGTATTTTTCCAAAAGACAGAGACAAATACATTTAACTTCACTATAGGGGCTAATAAAAGAACAAATGCACAAGTCGACCGTTATTATTCATTAAGATTTGATGAGTGTCGTATAAATTTATATGATGACCCAAGTCACGTTTTTATCAATGCTATTGATACCGACGGTGATACTATTCCAGATTATTTGGATACAGATTCTGATAACGATGGATGTAATGATACTGTGGAAGCTGGTTTTATTGACGCTTTCGCGAAAGCGGACGAAGACGGAGAACTCGGGAATACTTCTCCAGCTACAGTCGATGGAAATGGATTGGTTACTTCTGGAGAAAGTGGTGAAGGATATACCGCTCCTAGAGATTCAGATGGAAATGGAATCTATGATTTCCAAGATGATACCGTAAGTCTAGGATGTGCTACAAGCTTAGAGCTTGTAAAAACAGGAGTATATAATGTAGCTGCTGGAACACTAGTGTACACGTATACAGTAACCAATACAGGAAATTCCTTTGCATTTAATATTACAGTAAACGAGAATCCTGCGACTTTTACAGGGACAGGAACAGATCCAGTGCCAACGTACAGTTCTGGAGGGACAGATGAAGATGGCGGTGGATCAACTAACGATTTGAGACCAGGAGATTCAATTATCTACACAGCAACGTATACAGTCACTATACCTGATGTTGCTGCCGGTAGCATTACCAACCAAGCAACCACAAATGGTTTTGATGATAATGGTGATGCCATTACGGACCTCTCTGATGATGGAATTAATGACACACCACCTGTAGATGATAACGAAGATGACCCTACGGTAACTCCAATCCCTAGTGGATCTATTAGCGGAAGTGTATATAATGACCTCAATAATAATGGTACTCAAGATGTTGGTGAGCCAAGTTTACAGGGCGTTAATGTATTAATAACAAATTCAAATGGTGATACCCAAATAGTAGTAACAAACGTTGATGGAGATTTTAATGCAAACGTAATTCCTGGACCAACAGATGTCGATATCCAAAACGCAGATTTACCACTGGGAGCCTTACCTACAGCGGGAACTACAGACCCAACTAATGACGTTGTTGTTACTTCAGGAAATAATACATTTGAGCAAAATAATGGTTTCAGACAGCCTATTATTACCATAAGCGACGACACTGTAGATGAAGGAGACGCTGCCTCTATTACAGTTTCTCTAGATTCTGCAAGTTCAGTAGATACAGTGGTTAGCATAACCCTTGTTCCAAATACTGCGACAGCAGGAGACTATGGAGCTCCTACAATGACAACAGTAACAATACCTGCAGGATCCACAAGTGTCTCATTCACTATACCTACAATTGATGATAATATTGTGGAAGGCGCAGAAGATTTTACAGTATCTGGCATTGTCACATCAAATAATACGCAAAATACAGATCCTTCTGGGACGGTTATTATTACAGATAACGATACAGCAGTGTTTACTATAGGAAGTGTTTCTATAATTGAAAATGGTGACACAGCGACCGTGCCAGTAACTATAAGTAATCCAAGCAGCACTGATACCGTTATAAATATTACTACGACCACCGGAACCGCGGGAGCCGCAGATTTTACAGAGTTGACCACAACCGTTACAATACCTGCTGGGGAAACCACTCTAAATGTTTCTGTGACAATCAATGATGATGCGATAGTTGAAGATGATGAAATATTTACGGTAAATGGTGTCGTGACAAGCGGAACTACTACAAATTCTAATGCTAGCGGTACGGTCACAATAATTGACAATGACGTCCCATTAGTTTTAACTGTAAGTTCAGACACAGCCGTAGAAGGTGTTGCACTTGTTCATAATGTAGAAGTTACCGAAAGTGATTCTGTCGAAACGTATTCATTTTCAATTACTAATAATACTACGGAAGATACAGATTATACATTCCCCACCAATGCTCAATTTGACAACGGAGTAACGATCAATGCTGCTGGAAATACAATAACTGTTCCTGCTGGGGTGACAGATTTTAGTGTTACAGTTCCATCGTTGGCCGACGCCTTAGACGAAGAAAGTGAATTTTACGATCTAGCTATTGGTTCACAATCAGCAACAGGAACAATTACTGATCCTGCAGATCCTACTGTAGCAATTGTCCGTGATGGTACTGCTGAAGAGGGATCTCCATTGTCGCAAGTAGTGACCTTGAGCGCTGCGACGACACAACCAACGATCTATCCATTTGTATTGGCAGATGGAACGGCGATCGCCCCTGGCGATTACACCAATGCTCCTACTTTTAGTGATGGGGTTGTCTTAAATGGTGATGGTACGATCACCGTACCTGCCGGTGTGACTACGTTTACGGTTACCTACCCTACAGAAACAGATGCTTTAGATGAAGGAAGTGAGACCACTACCTTAACGGTAGGTGGTGTGTCCGGAACAGGAACGATCACCGATCCTGCAGATCCTACGGTAGCCACGGTGGCCGACGGTACTGCTGAAGAGGGATCCCCGCTATCACAAGTAGTGACCCTGAGCGCTGCGACGACACAACCAACGATCTATCCATTTGTATTGGCAGATGGAACGGCGATCGCCCCTGGCGATTACACCAATGCTCCTACTTTTAGTGATGGGGTTGTCTTAAATGGTGATGGTACGATTACGGTACCTGCTGGTGTGACTACATTTACGGTTACCTATCCTACAGAAACAGATGCTTTAGATGAAGGAAGCGAGACCACTACCTTAACGGTAGGTGGTGTGTCCGGAACAGGAACGATTACCGATCCTGCGGATCCAACGGTAGCCACGGTGGCCGACGGTACTGCTGAAGAGGGATCCCCGCTATCACAAGTAGTGACCCTGAGCGCTGCGACGACACAACCAACGATCTATCCATTTGTATTGGCAGATGGAACGGCGACCGCCCCTGGCGATTACACCAATGCTCCTACTTTTAGTGATGGGGTTGTCTTAAATGGTGATGGTACGATTACAGTACCTGCTGGTGTGACTACATTTACGGTTACCTATCCTACGATAGATGATTTATTGGACGAGAACGATGAGACCTATAGTATCACTGTGGCGACACAAACCGGTACTGCTACGATTATTGATAACGATACTGTTACTGTAGTTTCGATCGGCGATGTGACCGCTGCCGAGGGCGATGATCTCGTCTTTACGGTAGATATGAGCGGCACCAGTGATATGGACCAGGTGTACGCTTTTGATATCACGGACATCACTGCCACACAGGGCGATGATTATGACGGTACTCCGGTCTTCACCAATGGTGTGACGTACGATCCGGTAACGATGACCGTCACGATACCTGCTGGTGTGGAGGACTTCACGGTGACCTTCCCGGGGATCGAGGATGCGATACAGGAGGATGATGAGACCTTTACGATCAACCTGGACGGCACGGTGGCCACCGGAACGATCACCAATGATGATATAGTGACGGTCGCGACGATCACGGATGCCTCTGAACTGGAGGGGACCGATCTGGTACACACGGTAACGATGAGCGGTGCGAGCGATATGGACGAGACCTATCCGTTCACCCTCACGGATAACACGACGGACCAGGCTACCGATTATACCTTCCCGCCGACCTTCAGTAATGGGGTGATGGACAATGGCGATGGTACGATCACGGTACCTGCCGGGGTAACGGGCTTTACGGTGAACACCCCGACGACAGATGATCTGTTGGATGAAGATAACGAAGAGTATACGATCAGTATCGGCACGGAGACCGCCACTGGAACGATAGAGGATAATGATGAAGTAACGGTACAGGACATCACGGATGCCACTTCTGAGGAAGGGGACGACCTGGTTTTCAATGTAACGATGAGCGGTGAGAGCGCAATGGATGAAGAATATCCATTGGACCTTACGGACATCACTGCTACCTTGGGTACGGATTACGATGGCACACCGGTCTTTACGAACGGGGTGACCTATGATCCCGTAAGTGGCAACATCACGGTACCTGCGGGCGTAACGGCTTTTGATGTTACCTTCCCGAGTACGGAAGATGCGATCCAGGAGGATGATGAGACCTTTACCTTAACTATAGGAACTGAATCAGCCACAGGGACCATCACGAACGACGATGACGTAACGGTTGTTTCGATCGGCGATGTGACCGCTGCCGAGGGCGATGATCTCGTCTTTACGGTAGATATGAGCGGCACCAGTGATATGGACCAGGTGTACGCTTTTGATATCACGGACATCACTGCCACACAGGGCGATGATTATGACGGTACGCCGGTCTTCACCAATGGAGTGACCTACGATCCGGTAACGATGACCGTCACGATACCTGCCGGTGTGGAGGACTTCACGGTGACCTTCCCAGGGATCGAGGATGCGATACAGGAGGATGATGAGACCTTTACGATCAACCTGGACGGCACGGTGGCCACCGGAACGATCACCAATGATGATATAGTGACGGTCGCAACGATCACGGATGCCTCTGAACTGGAGGGGACCGATCTGGTACACACGGTAACGATGAGCGGTGCGAGCGATATGGACGAGACCTATCCGTTCACCCTCACGGATAACACGACGGACCAGGCTACCGATTATACCTTCCCGCCGACCTTCAGTAATGGGGTGATGGACAATGGCGATGGTACGATCACGGTACCTGCCGGGGTAACGGGCTTTACGGTGAACACCCCGACGACAGATGATCTGTTGGATGAAGATAACGAACAGTACACGATCAGTATCGGCACGGAGACTGCCACTGGAACGATAGAGGATAATGATGAAGTAACGGTACAGGACATCACGGATGCCACTTCTGAGGAAGGGGACGACCTGGTGTTCAATGTAACGATGAGCGGTGAGAGCGCAATGGATGAAGAATATCCATTGGACCTTACGGACATCACTGCTACCTTGGGTACGGATTACGATGGCACACCGGTCTTTACGAACGGGGTGACCTATGATCCCGTAAGTGGCAACATCACGGTACCTGCGGGCGTAACTGCTTTTGACGTTACCTTCCCGAGTACGGAAGATGCGATCCAGGAGGATGATGAGACCTTTACCTTAACTATAGGAACTGAATCAGCCACAGGGACCATCACGAACGACGATGACGTAACGGTTGTTTCGATCGGCGATGTGACCGCTGCCGAGGGCGATGATCTCGTCTTTACGGTAGATATGAGCGGTACAAGTGATATGGACCAGGTATACCTTTTGATATCACGGACATCACTGCCACACAGGGCGATGATTATGACGGTACTCCGGTCTTCACCAATGGAGTGACCTACGATCCGGTAACGATGACCGTCACGATACCTGCCGGTGTGGAGGACTTCACGGTGACCTTCCCAGGGATCGAGGATGCGATCCAGGAGGATGATGAGACCTTTACGATCAACCTGGACGGCACGGTGGCCACCGGAACGATCACCAATGATGATATAGTGACGGTCGCGACGATCACGGATGCCTCTGAACTGGAGGGGACCGATCTGGTACATACGGTAACGATGAGCGGTGCGAGCGATATGGACGAGACCTATCCGTTCACCCTCACGGATAACACGACGGACCAGGCTACCGATTATACCTTCCCGCCGACCTTCAGTAATGGGGTGATGGACAATGGCGATGGTACGATCACGGTACCTGCCGGGGTAACGGGCTTTACGGTGACCACCCCGACGACAGATGATCTGTTGGATGAAGATAACGAAGAGTACACGATCAGTATCGGCACGGAGACCGCCACTGGAACGATAGAGGATAATGATGAAGTAACGGTACAGGACATCACGGATGCCACTTCTGAGGAAGGGGACGACCTGGTGTTCAATGTAACGATGAGCGGTGAGAGCGCAATGGATGAAGAATATCCATTGGACCTTACGGACATCACTGCTACCTTGGGTACGGATTACGATGGCACACCGGTCTTTACGAACGGGGTGACCTATGATCCCGTAAGTGGCAACATCACGGTACCTGCGGGCGTAACGGCTTTTGACGTTACCTTCCCGAGTACGGAAGATGCGATCCAGGAGGATGATGAGACCTTTACCTTAACTATAGGAACTGAATCAGCCACGGGGACCATCACGAACGACGATGACGTAACGGTTGTTTCGATCGGCGATGTGACCGCTGCCGAGGGCGATGATCTCGTCTTTACGGTAGATATGAGCGGCACCAGTGATATGGACCAGGTGTACGCTTTTGATATCACGGACATCACTGCCACACAGGGCGATGATTATGACGGTACGCCGGTCTTCACCAATGGCGTGACGTACGATCCGGTAACGATGACCATCACGATACCTGCCGGTGTGGAGGACTTCACGGTGACCTTCCCGGGGATCGAGGATGCGATCCAGGAGGATGATGAGACCTTTACGATCAACCTGGACGGCACGGTGGCCACCGGAACGATCACCAATGATGATATAGTGACGGTCGCAACGATCACGGATGCCTCTGAGCTGGAGGGGACCGATCTGGTACACACGGTAACGATGAGCGGTCCTAGTGATTCGGATGAAATGTATTCATTCAACGTAACCGATGTTACTGCATCCTCAGGATTTGATTACGATGGGAATCCTACCTTCACCAATGGAGTTACTTTTGACCAGATTTCAGGAATGATTACAATTCCTGCTGGTGTAAGTGTTTTTGAGGTAACCTTCTCGGGTATAGATGACCTTATAGATGAGAATGATGAAACCTACGAAGTTTCAATTGACGGAATTTCAGCAACTGGAACTATTATAGATAATGATGAAGTAACGGTTCAAAATATTACAAATGCCGCCGAGGAAGAGGGATTAGATCTTGTACATACCGTCACAATGAGTGGTGCGAGTGCAACGGATGAAATATATCCTTTCAGTATAATTGATGATACCACAGAAGGGGCTGCAGATTATAACTTCCCACCCACATTTAGTGGCGGTGTTACGTATGATCCTGTCACGATGACCATTACGGTACCTGCAGGTATAGAAATATTTACGATTACAACGGAAACGATCGATGACGCAATTTCAGAAGGAAATGAAGTTTACGATATTACCGTAGGAGCAGAAATAGCTACCGGTACTATTATAGATAATGAAGGCACCGTAGTCATTGCGGTTGAAGATGCTATTTCTCCTGAAGGAATGACGCTGGAACATTTGGTTATTCTTAGCGCTGCGAGTGCAACTGATGAAATGTTTATATTCTCAATTACAGATGTTACAACAGATCAGGCAACAGACTACACATTCCCTCCTAGTTTTACTGATGGGGTGACCTATGATCCAGTCACAATGATGATCACCGTACCAGCTGGGGTAACTAGTTTTACAGTAATTACGTCCACAGTAGATGACTCTTTAGATGAAGAAAATGAAATTTACGACATTTCGGTAGGAGGAATTTCAGCAACAGGAACAATATTCGATAATGACGAAGTTACAGTTGCAACCATTTCGGATGCTACGGAGCAAGAGGGTGATGATCTAACTTTTGTGGTTACGATGAGTGGTGAGAGCGCTATGGATGAAATGTATCCATTTGATGTAACCGATATATCAACTACAGCAGGTGCAGATTATGATGGAACACCTGTGTTTTCAAATGGTGTAAGTTTTGATCAGGTTTCAGGAACAATAACAATTCCAGCTGGAGTTACTGACTTTGAAGTGACATTCCTAGGAATAGAAGACACTGAAGATGAGCCAACTGAAACTTTTACAGTATCCATAGGTGGTATTGATGCTACAGGAACAATATTAGATGATGATGTAGCAATAGATTCAATTACGGATGCTACAGAAAATGAAGGTGATGACTTAACTCATTTGGTTACGTTGAGTGAGGCAAGTATTGAAGCTCAGATCTTTAATTTTGATGTTACAGATATCACAGCAACAGCTGGAGACGATTATAATGCTACTCCAATCTTTTCAAATGGAGTTATAAATAATGGGGATGGAACCATAACAATTCCATCCGGGATAACTTCTTTTGAGGTTACGTTCCCAGGAGTTGAGGATGCCATAGAGGAGAGTGATGAGACATATACTATATCTATAGGTGGCGTTTCAGCAACAGGAACTATAGTAAATGACGATGATATTGTTATTGCAGATATAACCGATGCGACGGAGCTTGAAGGAACTGATCTCGTTCATACTGTAGTGTTGAGTGGCGAGGCCGCTTTCGCGAAAGAATATCCATTCAGTATCACAGATAACACGACAGATCAGGCTGCGGATTACACCTTCCCACCGACCTTTAGTGATGGTGTGACCTATGACGAAGTAACGATGACGGTAACGGTACCTGCCGGAGTGACGAGCTTTACGGTGACCACCCCGACGACGGACGATCTGTTGGATGAAGAAGATGAGAGATTACACGATCTCCATCGGCACGCAGACTGCCACGGGTACGATCACGGATAACGACGAAGTTGTCGTGGCCGATATCACGGATGCCACGGAGCAGGAGGGCGATGATCTGATCTTTGCCGTAACGATGAGCGGAGAGAGTGCGATGGACGAGACCTATGCATTTGACATCACCGATGTAACCGCTACCCTAGGTACTGATTACGATGGTACCCCAGTGTTTACCAATGGAGTGACGTATGATCCTGTAGCGATGACCATCACGGTACCAGCCGGGGTGACCGATTTTGAGGTTACCTTCCCTGGACTGGAGGATGCGATCGATGAACAGGATGAGACCTTTACCATAACCATTGGTGGAGAGACGGCTACTGGAACTATTATCGATAACGATGAAGTAACCGTTGTAGCTATTGCCGATGTCACTGCAAACGAAGGAGACGATCTTGTCTTCACAGTGGATATGAGCGGTGTGAGCGATATGGACCAAGTATATCCTTTTGACATCACGGACATCACCGCTACACAGGGTGATGATTATGACGGTACGCCTATCTTCAGTGATGGCGTGACGTACGACCCTGTAACGATGACAATTACGATACCTGCGGGAGTGGAAGACTTTACGGTCACCTTCCCTGGTGTTGATGATCTATTGGCCGAGGATAATGAGACCTTTACGGTGACCATCGATGGTGTGACCGCCACGGGAACCATTATTGATGACGAGGGGGTCATTATTCTGAATATCACAGATGAAACAGAACTTGAGGGTACGGACCTAGTGCACACGGTGACATTGAATGTTGCGAGTGCAATGGACGAGACCTTCCCATTCAGTATCACAGATAACACGACAGATCAGGCTGCGGATTATACCTTCCCACCGACCTTCAGTGATGGTGTGGCCTATGACCAAGTAATGATGACGGTAACGGTACCTGCCGGAGTGACGAGCTTTACGGTGACCACCCCTACGACGGATGATCTGTTGGATGAAGAAGATGAGAGTTACACGATCTCCATTGGCACGCAGACTGCCACGGGTACGATCACGGATAACGACGAAGTTGTCGTGGCCGATATCACGGATGCCACGGAGCAGGAGGGCGATGATCTGATCTTTGCCGTAACGATGAGCGGTGAGAGTGCGATGGACGAGACCTATGCATTTGACATTACCGACTTGACGGCTACTTTAGGTACTGATTACGATGGTACCCCATTGTTCACCAATGGAGTGACGTATGATCCTGTAGCGATGACCATCACGGTACCGGCTGGAGTAACTGATTTTGAGGTTACCTTCCCCGGACTGGAGGATGCGATCGATGAACAGGATGAGACCTTTACCATAACCATTGGTGGAGAGACGGCTACTGGAACTATTATCGATAACGATGAAGTAACCGTTGTAGCTATTGCCGATGTCACTGCAAACGAAGGAGACGATCTTGTCTTCACAGTGGATATGAGCGGTGTGAGCGATATGGACCAAGTATATCCTTTTGACATCACGGACATCACCGCTACACAGGGTGATGATTATGACGGTACGCCTATCTTCAGTGATGGCGTGACGTACGACCCTGTAACGATGACAATTACGATACCTGCGGGAGTGGAAGACTTTACGGTCACTTTCCCTGGTGTTGATGATCTATTGGCCGAGGATAATGAGACCTTTACGGTGACCATCGATGGTGTAACTGCCACGGGAACCATTATTGATGACGAGGGGGTCATTATTCTGAACATCACAGATGAGACAGAGCTTGAGGGTACGGACCTAGTGCACACGGTGACATTGAATGTTGCGAGTGCAATGGACGAGACCTTCCCATTCAGTATCACAGATAACACGACAGATCAGGCTGCGGATTATACCTTTCCACCGACCTTCAGTGATGGTGTGGCCTATGACCAAGTAATGATGACGGTAACGGTACCTGCCGGAGTGACGAGCTTTACGGTGACCACCCCTACGACGGATGATCTGTTGGATGAAGAAGATGAGAGTTACACGATCTCCATTGGCACGCAGACTGCCACGGGTACGATCACGGATAACGACGAAGTTGTCGTGGCCGATATCACAGATGCCACGGAGCAGGAGGGCGACGATCTGATCTTTGCCGTAACGATGAGCGGTGAGAGTGCGATGGACGAGACCTATGCATTTGACATCACCGATGTAACCGCTACCCTAGGTACTGATTACGATGGTACCCCAGTGTTTACCAATGGAGTGACGTATGATCCTGTAACGATGACCATCACGGTACCGGCTGGAGTAACTGATTTTGAGGTTACCTTCCCTGGACTGGAGGATGCGATCGATGAACAGGATGAGACCTTTACCATAACCATTGGTGGAGAGACGGCTACTGGAACTATTATCGATAACGATGAAGTAACCGTTGTAGCTATTGCTGATGTCACTGCAAACGAAGGAGACGATCTTGTCTTCACAGTGGATATGAGCGGTGTGAGCGATATGGACCAAGTATATCCTTTTGACATCACGGACATCACCGCTACACAGGGTGATGATTATGACGGTACGCCTATCTTCAGTGATGGTGTGACGTACGATCCTGTGACGATGACCATTACGATACCTGCGGGAGTGGAAGACTTTACGGTCACCTTCCCTGGTATTGATGATCTATTGGCCGAGGATAATGAGACCTTTACGGTGACCATCGATGGTGTGACCGCCACGGGAACCATTATTGATGACGAGGGGGTCATTATTCTGAATATCACAGATGAAACAGAACTTGAGGGTACGGACCTAGTGCACACGGTGACATTGAATGTTGCGAGTGCAATGGACGAGACCTTCCCATTCAGTATCACAGATAACACGACAGATCAGGCTACGGATTATACCTTCCCACCGACCTTTAGTAATGGTGTGACGTACGACCCTGTAACGATGACGGTAACTGTACCCGCTGGAGTGACGAGCTTTACGGTGACCACCCCGACGACGGACGATCTGTTGGATGAACAAGATGAGGATTATACGATCACCATCGGCACACAGACCGCCACGGGTACGATCACAGACAATGATGAAGTTGTCGTGGCCGATATCACAGATGCTACGGAGCAGGAGGGAGATGCTCTTACTTTTGGAGTAACGATGAGCGGTGAGAGTGCGATGGACGAGACCTATGCATTTGACATCACCGATGTAACCGCTACCCTAGGTACTGATTACGATGGTACCCCATTGTTCACCAATGGAGTGACGTATGATCCTGTAACGATGACCATCACGGTACCGGCTGGAGTAACTGATTTTGAGGTTACCTTCCCTGGACTGGAGGATGCGATCGATGAACAGGATGAGACCTTTACCATAACCATTGGTGGAGAGACGGCTACTGGAACTATTATCGATAACGATGATCCAGCTATGGATGCTGAAATTACAGGTCATATTTACGAGGATATAAATGGTAATGGTATTCAAGATGCTGGTGAGAATGATCTTGCAGGAGTGTTGGTAATGATCACAGATAGTAATGGTGATACTCAAACTGTTGTGACTGACTCAAATGGCGATTATAATGCTCAGGTTCCTTCAGGAACTACCATAGTAGATATCGATGAAACAACATTGCCATCTGGAAGCGTTCAAACCGAAGGGACAGACCCTACTACGATAACCGTTATCGCAGGTGGGATAAACTTTGAGGAGAACAATGGATATAATGTCCCTACTGATGGAGCCATCGCTGGAGTTGTGTATGATGATGTGAATGGTAACGGAATACAAGATGCGGGAGAGCCTGGAATAGAAGGGGTGACAGTTGTTATTACAGATGCTAGCGGAACTATTCAGACTGTCGTTACAGATGTGGATGGTAACTACATGGCTACTGTTGTAGCTGGAGATACCGTGGTCGATATTGACGAAGCTACACTTCCTATCGGAGCTGTTCAGACAGAAGGGACAGATCCCACTACGGTAACGGTACTAGTTTCGGAGACAACATTTGAGGAAAATAATGGATTTAATACACCGAGCAACGGTACTATTACGGGTGTCGTGTACGATGATATTAATGGTAACGGAATACAAGATGCTGGTGAGCCTGGATTGCAGGGTATATCAGTAATTGTTACTGATGTTAACGGAACTATTCAAACAGTGATTACAGATATGAATGGTAACTATATCGTTTCTGTTCCCGCTGGTGATACTAGTATTGACGTTGATGATGCAACACTTCCTATAGGAGCAAACCAAACAGAGGGAACTGATCCCACAACGGTGACAGCGATAGCTGGAAACAATGTTATTGAAGAGAACAACGGATATAACACGCCGAGCAATGGAACGATTGAAGGTCACATATACAATGATCTGAACGGAAACGGAACTCAAGATGCTGGTGAGCCTGACCTTGCTGGAGTGGAGGTACTAATAACAGATGCAAATGGTAATGTCCAGACGGTAACGACAAACGTTAACGGAGATTATAGTGTTTCCATTGTGGCTGGTGATGCGATTGTTGATATCGATGAAACTACGCTACCTGTTGGGGCTGTACAAACTGAGGGTACGGACCCAACTGTGGTGAACGTAGTTGTAGGTAACACAGTCTTTGAGGAGAATAATGGATATCAAGAGCCTAATCAAGCTGGAACGATTGAGGGTCACGTTTATAACGACTTAAATGGCAACGGAACACAGGATGTTGGTGAGCCTGACCTTGCTGGTGTATCCGTAGTGATTACCGATACAGATGGTACAGTTCAAACGGTAGTGACAGATGCAAATGGAGATTATTCGGCTACGGTAGCTGGTAATCAGAACGCAACGGTTGATATTGATGAGACAACCCTACCTGTGGGTGCAATCCAAACAGAGGGAACTGATCCTACAACGGTTACTGTTCCTGAAGGAGGAATTGTCTTCGAAGAAAATAATGGATATGCGTTACCTAGCAGCCCGAATCTTGATTTAGTCAAAGTGGCATCGCCTCTTATTGATACTAACGGAGATGGGGTAATAGGTGCTGGTGATACTATAACTTATGTATTTACAGTCACAAATAATGGTAATGTAGCAATAACGAATATTACCATTACAGATCCCTTGCTGGTTGTAAATGGTGGTCCTATAGACTTAGCTGTTGGCGCAACTGATTCAACTACCTTTAGTGGAGTATACAGTATAACTCAAGAAGACGTGGATGCTGGTGGAGTGGTCAATATAGCTACGGCGACCGGTCAAGATCCTTCAGGAAATGATGTGATAGACGTGTCTGATGATCCAAATGATCCTACAAACACTGATACTGACGGGGATGGAGATTTTGAAGATCCAACGGTAACTATAATTACTCAAGTAGAGAGACTTGATTTAATCAAGATAGGTGAATATGTAGACTTTAATGTGAATGGAGTAACAGATGCTGGAGATCGTATTCGATATACATTTACAGTTACAAATACAGGAAACGTTACAATTTTTAACGTGATAGTTACAGATCCACTAGTAGATGTTATAGGGGACGCTATAACGCTCTTACCTGGAGAAAGTGCAGAATTTACAGCCTTCTATACGATTACTCAAGCTGACATTGATAACGGAAGCGTTACAAATAGCGCATTGGCTACAGGAACAAATAGCAGTGGCGACGAAGTAATTGATATTTCTGATGATCCTACAGATCCTACAGATATAACTGTTGATGGAGATGTTCAAGATCCAACGGTTACTGAGTTGATTGTTTTTGACAATGAATTGGTCATAAGTAATGGTATATCAATAGGTGAAGATTCAATAAATGATCGATTCAGAATCGATGGGATTGAAAACTTCCCTGATAACACGTTGAGGATATTTAACCGATGGGGTGTAGAAGTTTACAGTGCAGAGGGTTATGGTATAAATGGAAAAACCTTTAAGGGACTTTCTGAAGGAAGGTCTACTATAAGCCAAGATGACTTCTTACCCGTAGGAACTTATTACTGGGTTCTTGAATACAGAAATGCAGAGGGAACTCAATTCAACGATAGTGGTTACTTATATATTCACAGATAAAAAAGAAAAATCACAGGTAGGTGAGAGCGTATCTGTGAAATTCTACAAACATCTAAATATGAAAAGATTTTTAAATATTGTTTTAATCGTTGTACTCACCTTAAGTACAACTTATGATATTCTTGCTCAACAAGATCCGCAGTATACTCAGTATATGTATAATACTGTTGCCATAAACCCGGCCTATGCAGGTAATAGGGGGGTCACGAGTATCGTAGGGTTGCATAGAAGCCAGTGGGTAGGTCTCGAAGGTGCACCTAGAACTCAGAGTCTAAGTATACATTCTCCTATAGGAGAAGGAAAAGTAGGCTTAGGTTTGTCGCTGGTAAACGATGCTCTTGGACCGGCAGAAGAAACGTATATAGGAGTGGATTTTAGTTATACTATAAATACTTCTGACGAAGGGAAGTTAAGTTTTGGGTTAAAAGGTGGAGGACATATTTTAGATGTGGATTTTACAAAATTGAATTTATTTGATCCCACTGACCCGAGATTTTCTGAGAATATTGATAATAAGTTTTCTCCAGTGATAGGGGCTGGACTTTACTACCATACGAATAAATTCTATGTAGGTTTGAGCGCACCTAATTTAATAGAAACAGAACATTTTGGCGAAAGCAATAACGATAACGCTGCAAGTTTTGTTGCAGAAGAGCGTATTCACTATTACGGAATTATGGGTTATACATTTGATATATCTGAAAGTCTTAAGTTTAAGCCTAGTACCCTTGTAAAAGCGGTAAGTGGTGCGCCACTCCAGGTTGACATTACGGCAAACTTCCTTGTTATGGAAAAGTTACACCTAGGTGCAGCTTACAGATGGAGCGCAGCTCTTAGTGGTTTAGTAGGTTTCCAGGTGTCAGACAGTATGCTCATTGGACTGGCATATGATCGTGAGAGTACAGACTTAGGAGATCAGTTGTATAATGACGGAAGTTTTGAAGTATTTCTTAGATTTGAATTGTTTAATGAGTATGATAGAATGCTAACACCAAGATTCTTTTAAAATTAAGGGGTAACGTTGTCAAAAGCTCATCCTCAAAAAAAATATAAAATGATTAAAAAATTAATTCTTGGGTTGTCATTTTTCTTGATGACATCCTTAACTCTTATAGCGCAAGAAGGCAAACTTGACAGAGCTGATAAAAAATTTAATCAGTATGCTTTTGTCGACGCTAGAAAAATTTATCTAGATGTTGCAGAAAAAGGATACAGATCTGCAGATCTTTTTCAGAAAATCGCAGATAGCTACTACTTTAACGCTATGTACGGTGAAGCAGAGCAATGGTATGATAAACTGGTAGTAAATTATGGTGATGAAATAAGACCAGAATACTATTTTAGATTCTCCCAAACATTAAGAGCGCTAAAGAATTATGACAAGGCAGATGATATGATGTCTACGTTCAATGAACTTAATGGTGGAGATCTTAGAGCAGAACTTTTTGAAGAGTCGCCTAATTATTTAAGGGTTATCGAGTATAAGAAAAGCAGCTATGTTTTAGAAGATATTAGAAGTATTAACTCGCGCTATTCTGATTTTGCACCCACGGAATATGAGGGAACATTGATCTTTGCTTCTTCGAGAGATACTGGAGGGGCAACCAAAAAAATTCACAAGTGGAACAATCAACCGTTTTTAGATCTGTATAGCTCCAAAATAGGAAATGAGTCTGGGAGTTTTTCACAACCTCAGGAATTTGATCGTAAGCTCAATTCAAAATTTCACGAAAGTACTACCACCTTTTCTAAAGATGGAAACACCGTCTATTTTACCAGAAATAATTACACCCAAGGAAACTATAGAAAATCTAAGTCTGGGACCAATAAACTCAAGATTTACAAATCTCAGAAAGTTAATGGGAACTGGACGGAGGCTGTAGAAATGCCTTTTAATAGTGACGAATACTCTACGGCACACCCTACCCTAAATGCCGATGATACAAAATTATTTTTTGCGTCAGATATGCCAGGTACTGTAGGGCTTTCAGATATATGGTATGTCTCTATAGACAGTACAGGAGTTGTAGGAACGCCTTATAATTTAGGAAGGCCTGTCAATACAGAAGGTCGGGAGACATTTCCTTTTATGAGCAAGAATGGAAATTTATTTTTTGCATCAGACGGTCATCCGGGATTAGGCGGTCTCGATATGTACGTGACGACACCCAAACAGGATCCTAATGATTCTGAACGTGTTGAGAACTTAGGAGAGCCTATCAATAGCTCTTATGATGATTTTACGTTTACGGTTAATGATGATACTAATGTTGGATATTTTGCCTCAAACAGAAAGAGAGGGTTAGGGAGTGATGACATTTACAGATTTATGAGGGAAGAAATTCCTTGCGATATCGTACTGAAAGGTCGTGTTCTAGATGACAGTTCTGGAGACCCTATTGCAGAGGCTAGTGTTTTTCTACTAGATGATACTAATACAATCATAGAACAGCTAGTAACAGATACTACGGGTACCTATAGTTTTAATTCTGATTGTGAAAAACAATATTTTGTAAGAGGAAGTAAAGAAGATTATTCTACCGATGAAAAAGGGGTACGCACAGCAGCAGAATCTACCACCCTTATAAATGATCTCAATCTCACATTGGAAAATAGACCTATTGAAGTGGGAGATGACTTAACAATACTCTTAGACCTCAATCCTATTTACTTTGATTTTGACAGATACAATATCCGTCCTGATGCAGCTCTCGAGCTAGAAAAAGTTATTTCTGTAATGAAACAATACCCGGATATGATAATCGATACGCGATCACATACGGACAGTAGAGGTAAGGACAGCTATAATCTAAGTCTTTCAGATAAGCGTGCAAAATCTACTGTTGCCTACATAGTCGAGCAAGGTATCAGTAAATCAAGAATCAGCGGAAAAGGTTACGGAGAGACACAACTCGTAAATAAATGTTCTAATGGTGTAAAGTGTACTGAAGAAGAACATCAGCTCAACCGACGTTCTGAATTTATAGTTATCAAAACCAATTAATTTGACAAGTACGCTTTCGCGAAAATTTTAAAACCTTTAACGTTTTCGCGAAAGCGTAATTATTACATTTTTGAAGACTCGCGCCATCTACAGGTTTTGAGATTTATGTTTAGGGATATACTTTTGAGAAATACGTTATTTCTTTTTGTTTTCTATATAAGTCTTTAATTCCTTGGCCAATTCTACGTTTATCTTAGCTTTCTCAATCATATTTTCTGTAGCGTACACTGGATGCTCTTTAATTTCTTTTAAAGTACCATAAATACTAGCGTGTATTCCAGTTAGACGGGTGTCTATGTTTTCAGCTCGATCAATTTGTTTAGGAGAGACTATGCCCAGGACATACAACGAATAGAGGATTATAGAAAATAGTAAGCAGGTGGGGACTATAAGGAGTAAGAGAAGTAAGATCGCCCAATCCTTAGTTCCCGTGTCATAAAATTCTCCTGCGTCATTGTGATAAGCCTCGTGGCAGTGATTTTTTCCATCTACAGGCCAGAAGGTAGTATCAATAATCCACTCCAACGTTTTCCAATATCCAGCAACTTTTTTTGATTCTGGAAAGTGATGTACATAAAAACCTACCCTAGCGCTTATGGTATTATCTGGATTTCCACCCGCTATAACATTACCTAGCTGATCTATAGAAATAAGGATGTCGAGCAAGTAAGCCATTTGAAAAAGGTTGAGTTTAAAGATAGTAAATGATGGGTAAACTATTCATTCACACTAAGTATGCTTAAAGTTAACGCAATATTCTTAAAAATAGCTGTGAAGAATATACCGTACCTTACGTACAATTATTTATCGTTTAATAAATATCTTTATGGAGTGAGACCTAAAAACTTAAAACGATGAAATCTTCATTTTCAAAAATCATACATTCAGAAACCCCAGTACTTGTAGATTTTTATGCCACTTGGTGCGGTCCCTGCAAAGCACTTGCTCCTATTCTCTCGGACGTTAAGGAGGAACTAGGCGAGGCTATAAAGATTGTAAAAATAGATGTAGACAAGAATCAGCCCCTTGCAGCGCAATATCAAGTAAGAGGTGTTCCTACAATGATACTCTTTAAGCAGGGAAAGCAAGTCTGGCGTCAGTCTGGAGTTCTGCGGAAGAGTGATATCGTGCAGGTAATAACATCTGCTTAGCTGTTTGTCATCCTCACGCCTGAGTTTATTAAAGAGGAACTAGATATTATAGGTGAGTTTTTTAAGCTGTCTTAGAATAGTATCACCTAAGAAAACTGGAATATAGTTTTAATGATTACGTAAAATATATCGAGAGGATAGAGGAGCACGTTCATAGAACTATCGTGACCCTAATGTTCATAAAGAATTATCTGACGAGTATGATGTAAAAGGAATTATTTAGAGGAAGCAAGGTGGAGAGGACTTGAAAATGAATAATGTGATTACGTTCACATTTTCGCGAAAGCAGGAAGAACCATCCCATCTTCATATCACGAGCTGGAGGACTAAAAACTCAGCAAGCAATTTTTGATTAGTACCTACTCAGTCCCGTATGTACCGCCATTTCTCAAGAAGGAATGCAAGGCAAGGAATTTGACGTAAATAATACTGCCAAACTATTATAAGAATGGGCGGAATCAACCCAGAAACAACACCAGGCGCATTAAAATTAGGTTTTAAAGGAGTAGGTTTCCTAGGAGGTATTTGGAACTCAGATGAGCCTGTAGAAAGCTTAAAAGAGATGTTATTCACACTAGATGTCCATAAGAACTCGTAATATTGAACTTTGTAAAAGCAATCATACCACTTTATGTCAGAAATATTAAAAAGGATCATTACTTCAAGAGCAAAAAATGAGGACAGCTTTATCACCAATGCTGAAGGGAAAATCTATGAGAAACAACTACAAGGTGAGGCACTTTTTACAGGTTATTATGAGGATGCAACTGGAAAATATTATGACGAGGACAGCTGGAAAGTGGAGCAACAACGTCTTTTTGATAAGTTTCAAAAAATAGAAGAAGAAAAAAGGATAGATGCCTTAGAAAAACGCCGCAAGGAAATGGAGGCGTTAAAATTGGAAAAGATTAGAAAGGCAATAGACCCTAAGCCTAAGAAACGTAAGAAATCCTATATGTACATTGCGCTATTTACCATTGTCGCAATTAGCGTACTAGCGTACGGATATTTTGACAGAAAAAAAGAACCAACCCAAGAGGAAGAAACTCTTGTGGTTACAGAAGAAAAAGTAGAGGAGGAGGAAGTCCTCTTCGGTAACGCTATAGTTACGGGTGATGAAGTAAATATAAGAATGGAGCCCACTATAAATTCAGAAATCATAAGTTCTTTCCCAAAAATGGGAGAGCGCATACAGCTCATACGCAGAGACACCATCGTTAGTAAGTGGAAGTTTATGCAACGGGAGAATGGTGAGCGCGGTTGGGTTTATGATCTTTATATAAAGCAACTGGATACACTCACGTATTAAATCTAAGATTTTAAAATAATGGCTAAGAGAGGATCTGCTAAAAACACGAAGAACAAGGCTAAGCATTCTAAGCTTATGGATCGCAAGAAAAAAAAGGAGCGAGAGAAAAAAGATGCCTCGGCACAAAGACTTAATATTCTTAAAGAGAAGATGAAAGCAGCACAGGCTTCTGTGACAAACACGGATAAATATTGAAAAATTTTATATAGAGGCAACCTTTTCTACGTAATAAACGTCTTTAAAGTAGCGGCCATATTCTTTTTGTAAAGAGATGGTAAAAGAAGCTGCTTATATAACATTCATCGTACACCTTTATAGTTATGAGATCACACAATTATTTTACGCTTACGTTATTTCTAGTGTTAGCTGGTATTGGTTTACAAGCGCAGTCTTACACGGCTCAACTGATAGATGTCAAATCTAAAGAACCCATCCCTTTTGCGACCTTAAAACTTGCAGAAAATAAGGGAACTATAAGTAATGCAGAGGGCGTATTCTCCATCTCGTTAGAGGATGTAAACACATTTACAAATACGATAGAAATATCCTCCATAGGGTATGAATCCCTAATCCTACCAATTAAAAAACCAGCGGACACTATAATTACGTTAAGTCCAAGCACAACAGAGCTATCTAACGTGTTTCTAACGAATAATCCCTTAGAGGCAGAGGAGATCATTGATCGTATCAAAGAAAACATTTTAAAAAACTATCCATCTTCCTACACTCAAAAGAAAATATTCTTCCGTACATCCCTTTCTAACACGATGGATGAAATGAAGGTGGAAGTAGAAAAAACAAGTATTCCAGAATTTAATCAGCAGTTAATGGATAGTATACTGAGTTTTATACCTCGTCAGAGCGATGTGTTTACAGAAGCTTTAGGAACGTTATCTGGAACCTACCAGGACCAAAAGTTTTTTACAGATAAAGCTGCTCAATTATATGATAAGAGTAAAGAAGGAGCAAACATAGAAGAATTTGGCAAGCGTCTAGAGTCTATAATCAAGAAGAATGTCAAAGAAGACTCCTACTTCAAAATCAAATCGGGACTCCTAGGTACAACGGTAGACCCTAATGAAGAGGATACTGGAGATGTTGAGAAGGGCATAAAAATAGATCTAGATACAGATGAAAATGCTCCAGATACAGACGTAACAGAAAGTGTAAAAAATAATGTAAAAGAAATGTACGAAGGGCTATTCTTCCTGCCTGATTCAAAATTAGATATTCTTGATAAGTCCAATCGCTATAGATTTTCAAAGGAGGGTTTTACAACCATTGATGGCACACCAGCGTATATTATACATTTTGAACCTAAGGGTAGAAAAGACTTTAAAGGTACCTTTTACGTCAATATAGAGGACTTTGCCGTGATGCGCCTTGACTTTGAAAATGTTAGAAATATTTCAAGTTTCGGATTATTTGGAATAAGTTATAAAGCTCATAGGTATAGAGGTAAGAGCATTTTTTCTAAAGATGAAGATGGTGGCTACAGTTTAAGATATATGGAGATTGAGAAGGGAGTAACGTTTGGACTAGATCGACCCCTTACGATTATTGAAAAAAACAAAAACGTAAAAGGTCGCCGCAAACAAAATGAGGTGGATATGGAGCTCGATTTTGCCGCGACAATCCATACAAAAAAAGAGTTTGTAGTCTACAATTCTCAAGTAATTGATGAAGTCACCTATAAATCTACGAGTGATAGTAAAGACGTAAAAGCAACCTATTTACCTTCATACGATCCCACTTTTTGGGAAGGATACACCATTATGGAACCTAACAAAGCGATACAGGATTTTAAATCTGTCACAGTAGAGTAGCCTTCTCAATATGTTGTTTTTACGCTTTCGCGAAAATTTTAAACCTTTTCAATAATCCATTGTAAAGGTTTCCTTAGTTTAGGGGAATTATTTCAAAATATGCAACCACCTTACTACGCCGTCATTTTTACCTCTAAGCAAACGAGCTCTACCAGAGGGTATAAACAAGCTGCCGAGTTAATGGAGGAGCTGGCTCAGAAAATGCCTGGCTATCTGGGTATAGAAGGCGCAAGAAATGAAACTGATAATGTGGGTATCACCGTTTCCTACTGGAAAACCCTAGTAGACATCGCCCGCTGGAAATCCCAAGCAGAGCATCAAGGTGCACAGCGTATGGGAAAGTCTGATTGGTATGAAAACTATACGGTGAGGATATGCAAGGTCGAAAGGGAGTATTCATTTGATGTACTATCAAAATAGCCTTAAGAAACAATATTAAAGTAGATACCCAAGTTTACCAATAAAACAACAGTATGAGCAAACATATCACAGCCATTATTTTTGGGATCGCAATTGTACTCGCGGCCGTTCTTTTAGGAAATGCTTACGTAGACAGATCTAAAATTGAAGGCACCATTAGGGTTACTGGTCTTGGAACAAAAGACTTTACATCAGATCTCATCGTATGGGAGGCACAATTTACAGCGGCAAGCCCCAACTTACAGAATGCATATTCTCTATTAAAGGTTGATCAACAGAAGGTTCAAAATTACCTAGTTGCCAAAGGGGTTTCACTAGATGATATGGTTTTTAGTGCGGTACAAAAAGGAGAGCAAAATAAAAATCTATATGCAGACAATGGTACCTACGTAGGAGTGCAATTTGTCGCTCACGAGCTAAGACAGACCGTTCAAATCGAATCTAAGGATGTGAATAACATTGAAAAAATTGCAAGAGAAGCTACAGAGCTATATGATCAAGGGATTTCTCTTAATTCGTACGCTCCTCGATATTATTTCACAAAACTAGCAGATCTGAAGATAGAAATGATATCCAAAGCAACTGAAGATGCAAGAGTAAGAGCAGAAACAATTGCTCAAAATGCAGGGGGAAGTTTAGGAGATTTACAATCTGCAACGATGGGAATATTTCAAATTACGGGTCAGAATTCTCAAGAAGAATATTCTTGGGGTGGAACGTTTAATACAGCCTCCAAAGAAAAAACAGCTTCCATTACAATGAAGCTTATTTATAGTACTGATTAATCTTTTACCTCCCAAGTAGAAAAGGGATAGAGGCTCAACTGCGAATTGTAATATTTATGATCTCCGGTAACTTCAAGTCCCAACCAATTAGGCTTTTTAAAATACTCATCTTCAGAAGCAAGTTCAATTTCTACAATGATGAGTCCTTCATTTTCTCCATAAAATTCGTCTATTTCCCAGGTGTGTTTTCCTGAAACTATCTCATAACGAGTTTTATCGATGATACCCGGAAGACAGAGTTTAAGTAATATTTCTGCCTTTTCAATAGTGATTTCTTCTTCTACTTCAATGCGTGTAGTGCCAGATTCACTAGATTTTCCCTTTAATGGTGAGAAAGCCTTTGTCCCCTTTGATGCGTACCCGTACCGTGCGCTCTGGATCTGTGCTGAGATATCCTTGCTTGACACGCGTGCTCTTGTGGGCCTCATTTTTGAAAGCCTCTGAGGTAACTAGAAATTTACGTTCTATTTCTACCATTTTTTTGTCATTTCTGCGAAGGCTGAACGCTCTTTTAATTAATTTGCCACGGGGGCACTACATCTCCTGAGTCCTTTTCGTATAAAACTACGTGATTTCCATCGGGATCAGTAAGGTGGAGCTCTTTTCCTTCCCAATTTGCTATTTCTGATTCTAGGATATTTTCGCGAAAGCGTATTTCTAATGTGTCCAGATGGTCCAATTCAAAATAGACGAGGACGTCATAGTCTGGTCGGTTCTGATTGTAATAGGCGGTAAAAATAACCTCGTGTTCCTTGTTTTCAAAATGTGCGTGATGTCCTTCTTCGTGCTCAATAAGTTCCATTCCAAGACGGGTATAAAAGGTTATAGACCGCTCTAGATTTTTTGAAGGGACGGTAATATGATTAAACGCTGTAGGCATTGCTCAAGGACTTGATTTCCCGGTTTTCTATAGCGTGATGTTCGATAGGATTTTTTGCAAGTTGCACCATAGCTTGGGCAATGTCTTTTGCTTGGGTAGATTTATATTTTTTAAGGGGTCCTATCATTAGAAAATCCATCACGGCCATCATCGCTTTGAGTGTTTTCTCTCCTTTTCGCTCTTCATCTGGACGACCATTTATAAAAGCAGGTTTCATAATAAACGTATGCTCCACATCTATTTTTAAAAGATCACGTTCCATTTCGCCTTTTGTCCGCACATAAAAGAATGGGCTTTTTGCGCTTGTGCCCACTGACGATATAACGATATACGTGTTAATCTTGTTTTCTTTTGCTAGCTGCGCCGTATGGATAGGAATTCCATAGTCTATGGCGTGGTATTTCTCGCGGTCTGGGGTTTTTGCCTTTGTGGTGCCTATACAACAGAAGACTACGTCCCCTCTAAAGTGCTCCTTAAAGGTTTCTACCGCTAGCAGATCACAAATGATTTCTTCTACTTTAGGGTGTTTAAATTGGGTGGGGCGGCGCGTGAGGATTTTAATTTTTGCGAAAGCGGAATCATCAAGAAGAAGTTCCGTTAGAATCCCTCCTGTGAGACCTGTGGCGCCAAGTACGATTGCGGTTTTGCTCATATCTCAAAGTTATAGTTTTTAAAGCATTAAAACCGCTTTCAATTTTAGCTTTCATTTTCGGTAAAGTCTCTATCTCTGAGGCAGATATTGAAGCCATTCTGATATATGAAGGTCTTTACCTAAGTACAGTAATGTCAAACCTATAGTGTCATTAAAACCGTGAATCAGGACAAGTAAAAGTAAATTGTTTCTCTCTTTAATGAAGATGAGTGAAAGTACGAAGGACCATAGGAAGACAGATAGTATACCAGCTAATCCTTGATAGGCGTGAGATATTCCAAAATATATTGAAGTGATTATCGCAGATAATAGCCAAGAGCGTTTAAAATTTCCCAATAGTTCTGCTAACGCTTTCATATAGTATCCCCGAAAAAGAAACTCTTCTCCAAAAGCTGCAAAAACCCACATAACAATCATTAGTATACTATATCCTACTAAATTGCCCTTTATATCCTCTAAAGAGGATAAATCAACATCGCCAATGTAGTATTGAATAATAGGATCAATTACGTCATTAAATGTTAAGAAAATAGCGACTGCTATGATTAGACTTCTCAGCACCGTTTTATGGGTCATCTTTTGCCCCATTCCAAATCTCGACCAATCAAAATTGCTTGACCATAAAATGATTAGTGCAACTCCGAGACCGAAGAAAAAGACAAGATTTCGGTCTATAAGCCCAAATACGGGAGCGATTGACATCGTTAAAATAACTATGTAAGGCTGCGTTAAAAAATTAAAGATTTTAGTTTTCATAGTATTATAATTCTATTCTATTTCCAGTTTCTGTGATACGATAACACCGATTTTTGGAAATGAGTAAACCTTCCGAACTTTTATTGGGCCAGTTTTTATTATAGTCTTTAGGGTGTTTGACATCAATCGCAAAGACGCTTCCATTGTAGTGTTTTGTAACTGATCTTTGTAGGGTATGACCAACAACTATGGCCTTAGCATTAAACTTAGCTATGCCCTTTTCTACTTCTGCCATTGATAGCTTATCTTTAAAATACCCTCTGTACCAGCAAATGCCTTTCTTGTTTGATATAATTAATTGTTCAACAGTTTCTACTGGCTTGGGAAAGTACGCTTGGTAATAATTTTTTCTGTTGATATCGTTTATTTGATCTATCGAGATGTCAAAATCGGCGATTTCTGGGTGAATGCCACCGTGTGCAAATAGATATCCATTGATAAGCTCTATCGTATTTTTAGAGGCCAGCCATTTTCCTAAAAAAGACTTTTTATTATATAATTCGTGATGTTGTTTTCCTAATATTGAGGCGACACCATAATATTTATATGAAGCCGACTGATACTTCCCCTGCATATTATAGAGTTCGTGATTTCCTAGTATAAAGTGTACGTTACCTCCTTGCTTTTCTGCCTCTTGTTCTAGTTTATAAATAAACCAAAGCACTTGAGTGGTTGAGAATCCTCTATCAACAAAATCACCTACCAAAACAAGATGTCCTTTGCTAAAAATCCAATTGAGATGTGCGTCTATTACCTTGTTTGCAATTAAAAAATCCCGAAAAGTCTTAAAACCGCTTTCAATATCTGAAATGGCAACTATAGGTTGATTATCAGCATAGGTAGATCTTGGAGTTTTGATTTCTGGTGTTATAGTAAAATCAAAACTTGAATTTTCTAACGGAAAATAACAACTCGCAGAAATATCATCAGTATCAGGATGCTCTGTTTTATCAAGATAAAAACCATCAGTCTTATTGCCCCTTATGTAGTTTATTGTTAAAGTGGTATCTGTCTCGTAAAAGGCATACGGACCTTCCTTATCAAGATTTATATTTTGAGGGTTGTTTCCATATTCAAAACTTCCATTTAAAGAGATGATAACGATAACACCTACTAGTAACAACAGGAGTAGTGTCCCAACTATATTTTTTAAGTAGCGAATGATTCTTTCTTTCATAGAGCTGATTATTTTTAATTGATAATGGCTCAAAAATATAGGTAGCAGAAGTCCTATTACATTTTATGTGATATACATGGCTATTGATGTGGTGAAATTAGAATCTATTAAAAATAATGGCTTGGTCACAGTATTTGAGAGGTATAGCACGGGCTAGTATACACTCATCACTATTATGAAGCATCTTGTTTCTTTTGAGCTATTTTTACTATATGAAATCTATTTTAAAACAGAAAAACTGGCTGGTAGTTAAGACTTTTATTTTCATAACTATACTTATTCCTGTAGGTATTATGGGTTATGAATTTATAATACTGGGAAAGGATTCTGTAGTTTTTCTTCGGGATTATCCCTCAGTTGTAGGGCTTAGTGTTATCATTTATTATTCTGTGGTGTTAGTTACAGGTTTGCTATGGCTTGTTGTGCAATTAAAAACGCTATTAACCCTAAAAAACGAAACTAAAAAGAACGAGCTACTTCATTTACAAAGCCAAGTAAATCCGCATTTCTTTTTTAATATGCTCAACAATTTATATGGAATGGTAGATAAAGATGCCCAGAAGTCTAAGGCTCTTATTTTGAAATTATCAGAGCTAATGCGTTATAGTATCTATGAAAGTGAAAAAGAAGCCGTTCTTTTAAAAGAAGAAGTATCTTATTTAGAAAATTATAGTGACTTAAACAGGATACGGTATCATAAGGAAATAGCTGTTCAGTTTAACGTGCATTTAGAAGATGAAAACATAAGGATTGCACCCCTTTTATTAATTATTTTATTTGAGAATGCCTTTAAGCACGGAGTGGAGAAGTTGGGAGAAAAGGCTTACGTAAAAGCTATTTTAAAAGCCTCTACCAAATGTTTATTTTTTGAAATAGAAAATAATTTTGATGAAAGTGCATCACTAGAAAGTGGAGGCCTTGGATTGAAAAATTTAAAGAGAAGACTAGTATTAGCTTATCCCAAAAGGCATAAATTAGAAATTATAAAGTCAGACACTACCTATATAGTAACATTAGAATTGCAGTTATGACCACATATCTAATCATAGATGATGAACATATTGCTCATACCATTATAAAAGGCTATTGTGATTTATTACCCAATATGACATTAGCAAAGCATTGTTATGACGCGTTAGAAGCTTTAGATTATTTAAGAAGTCATCAGGTAGATTTGATTTTTTTGGATCTCAATATGCCTAAATTGAAAGGCTTTGAATTTTTGAGAATACTTCCTCAACCTCCCAAAGTAATTGTTACAACTGCTTATAAAGAATACGCTCTTGAGGGATTTGAGTTAAATATTATAGATTATTTATTAAAACCATTCAGCTTTGAAAGATTCTTGAAAGCAATTAATAAAGCCATTGATTTTAAAAGCGATCCGAATGGTCTTATATCACCACACATTAAAGAACAGCAGCATATATTTTTATATAGCGACAAAAAGCACCGTCAGGTTAAAGTAGATGATATCCTTTTTATCAAAGCCGATGGAAACTACTGCCAAGTAATGCTGAGCGAAGGTCACATACTCGTTAGGCAAAAACTTTCTGACATTTTAGAATCTCTTTCCTCCCAAAAGTTTATTCAAGTTCACAAATCTTTTATTCTTGCAAAAAAGCATATACATAGTATTGAAGGGAATAGGGTGACAATAAAAAATCATCAAATTCCCATAGGTAAGCTCTATAAAGCTAACGTACTAAACTTTCTTAAACACTAATCAACTCATTATACGAATCATACGATCCTACGCTTCAAATGTCAAAAGCTGCTTATTGCTATCCTTAAACGTACTATTTTTGTAGTATCGAACCACTTCTTCCCATACGCAAAATCATACACGTAGATATGGATGCATTTTATGCGTCTGTTGAGCAGCTAGACAACCCAGATCTACGAGGCAAACCTATTGCCGTAGGTGGAGGTGGAGAGCGCGGGGTAGTGAGTGCGGCAAGTTATGAAGCACGTACCTTTGGAGTAAAATCTGCGATGGCGGGTGCGCTTGCGCGAAAGCTCTGCCCAGAACTTATTTTTGTGCGAACCAACTTTGACCGTTACCGCGAGGTTTCAGATCAAATACGGGCGGTCTTTTACGAATTTACAGACCTTGTGGAACCGCTTTCCTTAGATGAGGCCTATCTCGACGTAACCGAAAATAAGGTTGGGATGCCCAGCGCTACCGTTATCGCTTCTTGGGTGCGACAGCGTATCCTTGAGGAAACAGGGCTCAATGCGAGCGCTGGGATAAGCATTAATAAATTTATTGCAAAAGTCGCCAGTGACATCAATAAACCTAACGGTCAGAAAACCATTCCGCCAGAAGAAGTCATTGAATTTCTTGAAAAACTCGACATCAGAAAATTCTACGGTATCGGAAAAAAGACAGCCGAAAAAATGTACCTCAAAGGGATTTTTACCGGAATGGATCTTAAAAAAAAATCTAGGGAATGGCTCTCTGAGAATTTCGGTAAAAGTGGTGTGTATTATTATGACATTGTACGCGGTATCCAGCATAGCCAGGTAAAACCTAATCGTATTAGAAAATCACTAGCCGCCGAAAGAACTTTTAGAGAAAATATAACTTCTGAGATCTTTATGCTGGAAAAGCTCGACCAGATCGCAGAGGAGGTCGCCCGTCGATTAGCAAAAAGCGAAGTCGCAGGAAAAAGCATCACACTCAAAATTAAGTACTCTGACTTCACCCTCAAAACACGTTCTAAAACGCTAGATTATTACGTGCGATCAAAAGATGTAATTCTCGAAACGGCAAAGGATTTACTGTACCAAGAGAAAATGGAAAACAGTGTTAGACTGCTGGGGATTTCCCTTTCTAACTTGAATACAGAGGATAAGAAAAAGGAAAAAACCCCAGAGGAAAAGCCAATTGATGTGCAGATTAAATTTGACTTTTAAATCTTTTTGGTCTTCTATTCCCTAGACATTTCCCCAACGTTGTTTCCGTCTAAATTTAAATACACTAAAATGACAATTTGTGTTTAGCACTGTAAATACACGGTATTAAAATTTACCCTTTTAGCGTAGTTTTACCGCTTCCGCGAAAGCGGTTTTATCGGTGTTGGTAACCTTTCAACTGCAATTCCTGACATTGCACCTAATAGCTTAATAGGGAATTAAGCTTCTTTATCAAGAAAATGTGTTGCTTTATCACCTTCTGTTCCTGAGCCAGGGATTGATAATCGACCCTATGGATTCTTATTCCGTTGAAAACCAATCGATAGCTTTTTACGATATATAGGCTCTTTTTGTGTTGCGAATAGAAACTTGTTCTTTAGATTGAAAGAATAATCTTACAAGTAATAGGGGTTTTTAAATGAAAAATAGTTAAAAAGTCAATTTATCACCTCTTAAGGTAAGTTTTGATAAAATTATAGCTTATTTTAGTCGCCTATAAAAAGTGGATTCCCCCCCCAAATCATCTTTTTTTTATGAAATATATTGTTACCCTTTTGTTTTTCTCTATCACTTGTCAGCTATGTTCACAAGTAGGTATAAATACAACTACTCCCGATCCTTCGTCAATTCTTGATATTACCTCCACTACTGGTGGGATGTTAACACCTCGATTAACTACGGCAGAACGGGATCTAATTGTTAGCCCAGCATCTGGTTTATTATTGTATAATACAGATGAAATGGCTTTTAACTATTATGATAATGGTAGCTGGCAGCGATTAATCGCCGCAAATAGTGTGAACGATTACACAGGATGGGCGGTTTATAATGACACACAATTTACTTCTGCCTCACCGGGAGTCGTTGCGGCAAATACAATATATTATCTTCCCAATAATGCTGGAAGCAAAATTGAATCCCAAAAGCCTATTGATGTGGTTACTTTTTACGATGAGTCCACAGGTCAAATCACGGGAAGAGATGGCGATGGTCTTAATGTCGTAATCGAGTTTAAATTGCGGCCACGTACTAATAATGATACCAGGGTAACTCTAGGTATTGATATAGGAGGAAGTGTAGGAGAAATTTATACACGTGATTTCGTGCTTACTAGAGGGGTAGGCCAGGAACACTATTATTTAAGTTCTTTTAACGCATATACGCTTGGTACTTGGGAGGCAAACGGAGGGAGAGTTCTTATAAGATCTACGTTCTCAGTAGAAGTATATGACATACGATATGTTCTGACAAGAACGCATAAAGCGAGATAATAGAAACGCTTTCGTTGCAGAGGTCCTTACGATGAGTGTTCTCAAACACGGGATTTAAGAAAAATCTTCTTGTCATAGCTGGATCAACCAATTTTTTAAAATTTCCTATTCACGATTACTACGGTTTCGTAGCCCAAACACGGTAGAGTATTAGAATACTCAATGGTTATGTTGTTGTATCATCACGCTTTCGCGAAAGAAACATATTTACATTTCCCGCTCTCCTAATCTATTTCTGGCTTGCTGATTTTCTGAGCCAAGATAACTACGTCAAAAAAAAGCTGCATTAAAACAAATATGCCACAGTAAGGAAATTTTTGAGAAAGCCTTATTTGTGTTACCACCTATTTTACTTTTAAGCGTTGTACTCAGAGGTACTCTTTGAGATATTTTTTGCGTTGGCTAGACGTCAAAAGCAATTTCTAATTAAAATACGGAGCAAAAGAAATACCTAGACTTGAGAAATCCGAGGAAATAGGCGGGCAGATGCGATCTGAGTTTTAACTTTACCATCATCTCAAGAATCCTACTAATGGCGAGCATTTATATTCATATTCCTTTCTGCAAGCAGGCTTGTCATTACTGTGATTTTCACTTTTCTACCACTATGGGTAAAAAGGAGGAAATGCTTGAGGCCTTAGCGACAGAGTTAGAAATGCGTGCTACAGAGTTTGAGGGCGAGGAGGTTTCAAATATATATTTTGGTGGAGGTACGCCTTCTGTTTTAGAGGCTGCTGAGGTTGATTCTTTGATTGAAAAATGCTATTCATTGTACACGATTGAAAAGCATCCTGAGATTACGCTCGAAGCAAACCCAGATGATCTTACTAAAGAAAAAATAGAGGCTCTTTCTGCTTCTAAAATCAACCGATTGAGCATAGGGGTGCAGTCATTTTTTGAAGAAGACCTCAAGATGATGAACCGAGCCCACAATGCAACGGAGGCGGTGGAATGTTTAACATTTTCGCGAAAGCGATTTCCTAATAGTTCGCTGGATCTCATTTACGGCATCCCTGGAATGAGCAATGAGCGATGGGAGAAAAATATTGACAAGGCTTTAGCATTAGGGGTGCCTCACATATCTGCTTATGCACTTACCGTGGAGCCAAAAACTGCTTTAGAGAATTTTATAAAAAAAGGAATAATTCCTCCCGTAGAAGATGAAGTTGCACAGCAACATCACGAGATTCTCGTAAGACGTATGGAAGAGGCGGGATATGAGAACTACGAGTTTTCTAATTTTGCCTTGAAAGGATTTCATTCCCGCAATAACACCGCTTACTGGCAAGGAGAAACGTATATAGGCATAGGCCCTAGCGCACATAGTTATGACGGTAAACGCCGCTCGTGGAATATAAATAACAACCCCAACTATATAAAAGCCATCTCTGTAGGAGAGCTACCACGAGAGATAGAAGAGCTTACGGTAACAGACCAATATAATGAGTTTGTGATGACACGCTTGCGCACACAGTATGGCGTCTCTTTAGATAAGATAGCATCGCTTTTTGGCTTAAAATTTAAAGAATACTTCCTCAAACAGGCAGTAAAACATCTAGAAGAACATTTACTTTTTCAGGATGGAGATAGAATATATGTCACAAAAAAAGGAAAGTTTCTCTCTGATGGGATCGCCTCAGATTTATTTTTACTCAACCTTAAATAGCAACTACAGATACTGTGTAAGATTCATAGACTTTGTATATTTAAGAAAACATAACATTTTTGAAAGCAACTGTCTACCATAAAGATAAAATCTATAATCTAGATCTGGCGCAACCCATAGACATCAGTATTCCCATCAGTGAGAATGATCATCCCCTAGCTTGGTACATCGATAAACCCAAATTTGAAACGGTAAGAGATGGGAAGTGGATAGGCAATGTGTCACAGGGGGGAGATGTAAATTTTACGACCATTATCTTTAACCCACACGCTCACGGGACACATACGGAGACGGCTGGCCATATCACAGAAAAAATACACAGTATTCACAAGAATCTTAAAAAGTTTTTTTTCATTTCAGAGTTGGTGACCATAGTACCCGAACCTAGTGGTGAAGACCTTGTGATCTCAAAGAGCCAACTCAAACTTGCACTATCATCCAATAAGCCTGAGGCACTGGTCATACGTACGTTGCCTAACGGTAGGGACAAGTTGAGAAAAGAGTGGTCGCACACTAACTGGCCTTATATAGAGGAAGACGCGATGACGTATTTGCGTAAGATAGGAGTACAGCACCTGCTTATCGATCTCCCCAGTGTAGATAAAGAGAAGGATGACGGTGAGCTCCTTGCCCATAAAGCTTTCTGGAATATTAACGATAAACCGCGTCTCAGTGCGACTATAACAGAACTGATTTTTGTGCCTCATAAGGTGATAGATGGCACCTATCTGCTCAATCTTCAAGTGGCATCTTTTGAAAACGATGCGGCACCCAGTAAACCAGTTTTATACGAGGTAGTGGTGGTTGATAATTCATAAAGGCGAGGATTGTTTTGAGATCGCTTTCGCGAAAATTTGACGTCTCAAAGTAATCCTTTATTTTTTTAATGGTTCTTACAACTAGGGAGCCAGCGTTTCAAAAAACTATCCATCTATCAAAAAGCAGTTTTAAGTATCTTTACCTATATGGAATTACTATTTATCGGGCTTGCTGTAGGAGCAGTACTAGCTTACATAATTTATTCTTGGTTTTCTAAAAAATCTAATAGTGTTAACGCTCAGTCACAATCTGTAGTGTTAATGGAGCGCATACGTACGGTATGTAAGTTTATTACCGTAGAGGGTGACTTTGCAGAAATATACCATTACGAGAGCCTTAAAAACAAATGGATGAATCTCTTGCTAGGTTCAAAAAAGGCTATCGTGTTAATAGACGCAAAGGCCCATATAGGATTTGATCTCACTAAGATTAAAATGGAAGCAGATGATAAAAGGAAAATCATAAAACTTTTTAACTTTCCAGAGCCAGAGTTACTTTCTGTAGAAACAGATTTTAAGTATTACGACAAGAAAGAAGGGTGGGCAAACCCTTTTACCAGTACAGACCTTACGGAGATAAACAGAGAGGCAAAGCAACACATACGGGATAAAATCCCTCAGAGTGGACTTTATGACGAAGCTAAAAAGCAGGCAATGGAGACCGTACAGCTTATGCAAAAATTGGTTGAAACCATAGGATGGCAACTAGATTATAGCGCTCTTGAAATCCCAATGGCTGAGGTTTCTAAGAAAATAGAAGCATAATGATGCATCTCATTACAGGGAATACCGGTGCAGGCAAGACTACCTATAGCCTCAATCTCAAGAAGGAAGTAGGAGGGATTTTATTTTCTATAGACGATTGGAATAAGACACTTTTTTTAGATGATAAGACAGATGAAGACGGAGTAGACTGGTTTTTAGATCGCATTAGAAGGTCTGATACAATGATACAATCGCTCGTTCTTCAGCTCAATGAAATAAATGTTCCTACGGTTTTAGACTTGGGGTTTGCTAAGAAAAAACGCAGAGAACATTTTTATCGCTTTGCAAAAGATCATAAAATCCCTTACCAACTTCACTATTTAAATATCGACTCTCAAACGAGAAAAAGACAAGTAGCGCAGCGCAACCAGGAGAAGGGTGAGACATTTACCTTCGAAGTGTCTGATAAGGATTTTGAATTTATGGAGACTTGGTTTGAAACTCCAGAAAGAGATGAGCTTAGGAATGCAAAAGTCACAGTGCGATGAATGTTGAAGTATTGAGAGAATATTGTATCGCAAAGAAGGGAGTTACCGAAGAATTTCCTTTTGATTTTGATACCTTGGTATTTAAAGTAATGGGTAAGATGTTCTCCTTGATCCCGCTGAGCAAGGTCCCTCCACAAGTAAATCTCAAATGTGATCCAGAGAGAGCCCTAGAACTTCGAGAGGACTATGAGGGAGCAATTGCGGCTGGATATCATATGAGCAAAGTACATTGGAACACAGTTTTAATTCAAGAAATACCACCAGAGTTACTAGTAGAACTTGTAGATCACTCATACGATCTTGTGGTAAGTAAGCTCACTAAAAAACTAAAAGCAGAACTAGATTCTTTGTAATCGAGTTCTAAATGACAGACAGACTGCTAATGCAACATCCAGAAAAATATTATACAGAACATAAAGCTCAATATAGTAAAGAGCGGTCTTCTATAAAATCAGCATTAAACATCTCCAGCAGCATAAGACTTTTAGTTTTTATAGGAATTGGAGTTGGCATCTATTTGGGAAGGAGTAATTATCAAATTATTTTAGCAATCGTCTTGTTAGGGATTGCAGCTTTTCTGTTCCTGATTACAAGACATAGTAAATTGCAATACAAACGTGATTTGTTACAGGCTCTTATAGATGCTAATGAGACAGAACTTCGGGTTCTGAAGAGGGATTTTTATGATTTGCCAGATGGCAAAAATTTTACGCAAGAGCAGGATTTTTACAGTCAGGATATAGATCTTTTTGGTAGGGGCTCATTCTTTCAATATACAAATAGGACTTCCTTAAAAAGTGGAGGGGCACTTCTTGCTCATTTATTTACAGCAAACGATATTGAGAATATCATTGAGAAGCAAGAAGCAGTTAAAGAACTTGGTACGCTACCGGAATGGAGGCAGCGTTTTACAGCAATCGCAAGTCTTGTTAAAGCAGAGGTCACAGGCGAGCTAGTTGTGAGTTGGCTCAAGGATTACAAGCCATTTATTCCTTCCAAAGCAAAAGTGCTTTCCTATGTTTTTTCTGGGATATCAATCCTTGTGGTTTCGGCGTATTTTTTAAATATTCTTTCGGGATATTGGGTGGGTGGTATTTTTGGGCTCGGACTTTTAATTACGGGACGTTTTGTAAAAAAAATCAATGCGCTTTCTGCACAGACAGGCAAGATAGAAAGCACCTTTGAACAGTATCACAAGCTACTCGCCGAGATTGAGGAACAAGATATGACTAGTGTTTTGCTTTCGCGAAAGCGTACAAAAGTAGTATCTCCCTCACAGTCAAGTTCTACGACTTTAAAGAGATTTGCTCGACTTCTGGACAGCTTTGATCAGCGTAATAATATTATCGTTGGGTTTCTAACCAATGGATTTTTTCTGAGGGATCTTGCCATCGTTTCAGGAATAGAAAAATGGATTGAGACCTACAAAAATGATGTTGAGGTCTGGTTTGAAGTGATTGCCTTTTTTGATGCGTACAATAGTTTAGGCAATTATGATTTCAATCATCCTGAGCATACTTATCCGGTGATTTCAAACGGGATAACCACGCTTGAAGCTGAAGGCGCGGCGCACCCATTGTTGGATCCTACAATTGCCATACGTAACACTATTAAAATAGAAAATGAACAGTTTTTTATTATTACAGGGGCAAATATGGCGGGTAAGAGTACGTTCCTGCGCACCGTGGCGCTGCAGATAGTGATGGGTAATATGGGATTACCCGTATGTGCAAGAAGCGCGTCTTATAATCCTATCAAACTTATCACGAGTATGCGCACTACCGATAGCCTTACAGATGATGAAAGCTATTTTTTCTCGGAGCTCAAACGACTTAAATTTATAGTAGATGAGATTAAGATGGGGCGCTACTTCATTATTTTAGATGAGATTTTGAAGGGTACCAATAGTACAGATAAAGCTATTGGTTCCCGTAAGTTTGTAGATAAATTAGTAGCCTCTGGAGCAACAGGAATAATCGCTACGCACGACTTAAGTCTATGTGAGGCAGCAGATGATCTTGAGAATGTAGAAAACTATTATTTTGATGCTAGAATAGAGGATGACGAGCTTTACTTTGACTACACCTTTAAAAAAGGCATTTGTAAAAATATGAATGCCAGTTTCTTGCTTAAGAAAATGGAAATAGTAGAGTAAGTGTTTATATAAAATTATGCATTAAATTAGTCATAGAATTTATAACTAGACTCATTGAAAAACACGTTTACTTGCATAGATGCGCATACCTGCGGTAACCCTGTACGGCTGGTTGCACAAGGCGGTCCAGATCTCAAGGGAAATACAATGAGTGAGAAACGCCAGCATTTTTTAAAAGAATATGACTGGATACGCAGAGGTCTTATGTTTGAGCCGCGCGGTCACGATATGATGAGTGGTAGTATTCTCTACCCACCACACCATCCAGAAAATGATTTTTCAATATTATTTATAGAAACGTCTGGATGTCTCCCTATGTGTGGGCACGGTACCATAGGAACCATCACAATTGCCATTGAGGAAGGTATTGTAATTCCCAAAACTCCAGGAAAAATAAGAATGGAAGCCCCTGCAGGTTTGGTAGAGATCGCATATAAAAAGACGGGTGATAAGGTAGATTGGGTAAAACTCACGAATGTTGCCTCATATCTTGCTGCTGAAAATCTTACCGTAGATTGTCCTGGACTTGGGGAGATCTCATTTGATGTTGCATACGGCGGCAATTTTTATGCTATCGTTGATCCTCAGAAACATTTTTCTGGAGTACAAGATTTTCGCGCAAGCGAGATAATTACAATGAGCCAAGTGGTACGTGACAGGATAAATAAGAAATACCCTAACCAATTCATACACCCAGAAAATGAGACGATCAGGGATGTAACTCATTTGCTGTGGACAGGAATACCTTTAGAGAGTACATCGGATGGTCGTAATGCTGTTTTTTATGGCGATAAAGCCATTGATCGAAGTCCTTGTGGCACTGGCACGAGTGCTAGACTAGCACAATTGCACGCAAAAGGGAAACTAGCGGTAGGAGAAGAGTTTGTGCACGAGAGTTTTATAGGGTCAACATTTACAGGAAAGGTAGAGAAGGAAGTTACTCTGGGTAATCATAAAGCGATAATCCCGAGTATAAAAGGATGGGCTCGTATCTATGGACATAATACCATCACCATAGATGATGCAGATCCTTATGCCTTTGGCTTTAGTGTTATCTGATATTATAGTATTCATTTCTTAGATCGATAAAGTGGCAGTTCAAAAAGAAATTATCATAGTAGGAGGAGGGATCATAGGGGTATGCTGTGCTTATTTCCTTCAGAAATCGGGTCATAAAGTGACCATTGTAGATCAGTCTAAAATGGACGGTGGTACGAGTTACGTAAACGCTGGGTATCTATCTCCCAGTCACTTAATTCCCTTAGCAGCACCCGGTGTGATGAAGCAGGGTATAAAATGGATGTTTTCAGATAAAAGTCCGCTGTATATTAAACCTAGGCTTGATCTCGATTTTTTAAAGTGGTCCCTTGCGTTTAATAACTCTTGCACCAAGGCCCACGTTAAAAAATCTGTGCCCGTGATGAAGGATATTGCTGTTTTGGGAAGAGACCTATACACCGAGATAAAAATGGAGGAGGGCTTTAATTTCCAGCTCGAGAAAAAAGGGCTTTTGATGCTGTGCACTACCGAAAAAACACTTCACCACGAGAATGAGTTAGTAGAAACGGCTGTAGAGGCCGGCCTTGAAGCACGAACGATTGATACGGCAGAAATAAAAAAAATGATGCCAGATGTAGCGATGAATATCGTGGGAGGAACTTATTTTAAATGTGATCACCATACCACACCCGGGGAGTTTATGCAGGAGATGAAGCATTACCTACTCGCAAATGGTGTTATAATTAGACAGGGTGAAAAAGTGCTGGACTTTGAAGTAAAGAATCAAACTATAACTTCAGTCATTACAGAAAATGGAACGCTCACCGGAGATGAGATCATAATGGCCGCGGGGAGTTGGACAAGTACGCTTTCGCGAAAGCTAGATCTCAATATTTTATTACAAGCAGGGAAAGGCTACCGGATCCAGAGCAAGAAGGAGACGGGGATTACCTATCCTTCTATTCTAGCAGAAGCGAAAATAGCGATAACCCCAATGAACGGTTTTACCCGATTTGCAGGAACAATGGAAATAGCGGGTATCAATCATACCATTAATAAGAATAGGGTAAATGCAATAGCAGACGGGGTTCAAAAATACTTCCCAGATATCCATCTGTCAGAGGATGAAAAAGAAAGTGCCGCTTGCGGATTGCGTCCCGTTTCTCCAGATGGAATGCCGTATATAGGTAAAAGCAGGAAGTGTAAGAACCTTACTATCGCAACGGGACACGCAATGATGGGATGGAGTTTAGGTCCTAGTACTGGGAAGCTAATACAAGAAATTATAGATGGAGGGAAGGTGCGTATGGATATAAGCGCTTTTAGTCCTGACAGAAAATTTTAAAAGTGAATTAAAAGAACTACCCTTTCGTTTGAAAGGGTAGTTCTTTTAGAAAAAAATAAGTTATCCTAAAATCTTCGTTTGTCTTCTATAAAAAGCATCTTGCTGGCGTTTTAAAATCTCTTTGGCCATCTTCTTTTTATAATTATAGAGTTCCTCATCTTGCGCTATATCGGTATAGACCCTATCATTTACAATATGATCTGTTTCCGTAAGAATCTTACGCTGGACAGCCTTCTGGGCACTCCATTCTTTTATGGTTAGATCGTGATCTGCCAGTTTTATATCATATTCTCCCATAGGAGAGATAAGTTTTGAAAATATAGGAGCGGTCTCTATAGCAAGAAAGAGAAGGAATATGAAAAAGGACGGCAGCCAAGGCAATTCTTTCATAGCATCTATACGGGCCATAAGACCGTCAAAATTATTGATTATGGGCTGGCTAGTGCTTACCGCGGTATTAAATTGATCTCTTAATTTTATTTTTTCTGCTTCAGCGAGAGCGATTTTTTCTTGATTGGCTGTTTTAAGCGCAGTAAGCTCCGTTAAGGCAGCGTCGTGTTTATCCCTTTTTTCTTGATAGACAGGTCCTTTACCTAAAAGTTCTGTACCCGCGGTTCCTTCTGCCTCTGCGATATAAATTGCATAGAGGTTATTTACCTCTGTTTCTTTAGTTATAATTTCTTCCTTTGCCTCATCTATCTGGGCGTCGAGTTTATTTATTTCTGGTGTGTATTGAGCCAGTATCTCGCCTTGATTTTGAACGGTAAACTCATTTTTTTGGGAAAGCATTACTCTATTGATTTCCTTTTCAAAAATTTTGAGCTCTAAAGGTTTAGAAATCACCACTGCAATAATTATGGCAAGTATAAGTCTTGGGACGGCCATCCCAAATTCTTTCCACCACTGGTCCCGTTTTTTTAACGTTGAGACTATAAATCTATCTAGATTAAATATGACCAACCCCCAGAGGAGACCAAAAAGGATTGCTCTATACACATTGTCAAAAACGGTATAAAGAGCATAAGTTGCTGCTATAGTTGCCAGAACAGCTGTAAAAAATACGGTTGCACCGATTCCTGCATATTTGTTTTTTTCTCCCCGCGAGCAAGTATCTAAGACATCCCTGTCTGCTCCAGAGCAGAGAATAAAAAATGATTGAATCATAATGAGTTTGTTAGGTTGGTTGTAGGGCCATGGCCTTTTGATTGATTGATTGATTGCGGATTATTCGCATTCCTAGTACTAACGAGATAATAACGAAAAAAAATTCTATTTGTTACAAATAATGATGAATGTCAAATGATTTTTGAGATGAATTACTTGGCACTATTCGCGTAAGATCTACATCAAAATGTTTTTAATACATAAATTATATTAATGCTTTTTATATAAAATATAAATAAAAATTTATCATTATCAATTCTAATATTTGTAGAAACATTTAAACATTACGTTATGCTACATCAGAAATTACAAGTACAGAGTGATTTAAAAATAAGCGCTTCGCCTGTGAAGATTGCCGTTGCCTACGGGGATGGAATCGGTCCTGAGATTATGAAGGCTACTTTATCTATTCTCAAAGAGGCTGGAGCAAACATTGAAGTAGAGACCATCCACGTAGGTGAAAAGGTCTACTTGTCAGGGAATTCGGCTGGAATCGATAAACAAGCTTGGGATGCGATAAACAAAAATAAAATTATCCTGAAAGCTCCTATTACGACCCCTCAAGGAAAAGGATACAAAAGCCTAAATGTAACACTGCGCAAATCACTAGGTTTATTTGCAAACGTACGTCCAGTTGCGGCACTACATCCGTATGTTGAAACTCATTTTCCAGAGATGGATGTAGTAATCATAAGAGAAAATGAAGAGGATCTCTATGCAGGTATTGAGCACCAACAAACTCAAGATGTAGTACAATGTCTTAAGCTTATCACTCGCCCTGGATGTGAGAAAATAGTGCGTTATGCCTTTGAGTATGCAAAAGCCTACGGGAGGAAAAAGGTTACCTGTATGGTTAAGGATAATATTATGAAGCTTACTGACGGCTTATTCCATAGAGTTTTTGATGAAATTGCTGCTGAATATCCAGAAATTGAGAATACTGCAGAAATCATAGATATAGGCTCCGCAAGACTCGCTGCGTACCCAGAACGCTACGATGTTGTAGTAACGTCTAATCTATATGGAGATATTATATCAGACATTGCCGCAGAGATTGCTGGATCTGTAGGGTTAGCGGGATCTGCAAATATTGGAACTAATGTCGCTATGTTTGAGGCAATACACGGATCAGCTCCTGATATTTCTGGAAAAGGTATTGCTAATCCTTCAGGACTGATAAATGCAGCAGTGCTGATGCTCGCGCATATAGGTCAACGTGAGATAGCTGATACTGTAAAGAACGCTTTGCTTACAACACTTGAACAAGGGTATCACACTGCCGATATCTACAGAGAAGGCATTAGTACAGAAATGGTATCAACTCAAGAATTTGCAGATCACGTTATTGCTAGACTTGGCGCTAATCCTAGGAACTTAAAGTCGAGCAACTTATCTGATGGAAAAGGTACCATAACAATTCCTCCTTATGTTAGGAAAACTCAGAAGCAGACCTTACTTGGTGTTGATGTCTTTATTAACTGGCCAGGTTCTGACCCTAACGAGATAGGAGAAAAGCTTAAGGCAATAAAAAGTTTTAAAATAAAACTTAAGATGATTACGAATCGAGGGGTTAAGGTGTTCCCTGAAGGATTAAAAGAGACTTACTGCACGGATCACTGGCGTTGTAGATTTGTTGAAATAGATGCTAAAATTGATAGACAGGAACCAATTTATAAAGAAGTTCAATATGAACAAATAATTGCACTTCTTGCAACACTCAATGAAGAAGGGTTTGAAGTAATCAAGACCGAAAATCTTTATGAGTTTGATGGAAAACGTGGTTTCTCATTAGGGCAAGGAGAATAAAATCTCGGATCAAATTATAAAAGCCGCTATCTCAATGAGGTAGTGGTTTTCTATTTTCGCGGAAGCGAAAACCTTTAATCATAATCCAGAGACATCTATAAACCCCTCTGTTTTATTGCTACTAGGAAGTTCAAAAAGTTCTAAATCAAAATAAGGTACTGCAGCTAGAAAATGGTCAAAAATATCTGCCATAATGTACTCGTAGTTTTCCCACCTTTTGTCTTTGCTAAAACAGTACACTTCAAGTGGGATACCTTGTGCTGTAGGAGCAAGTTGGCGACACATAAGTAACATTTCTTTATGTATGGCGCTGTTATTCTGAATGTAGGTCTCCATATATTTTCTAAAAACGCCTATATTAGTCAGGTTACTACCATTGAGTAATAAGGTCTTGTCTACATTATTTCTTTTATTGAGATCTTCTAGCTTTTTTTCCATAGTACCTAAATAGCTAGAGACAAGGGTAATTTTCTGAAGTCTATCTATATCCTGTTCTGATAGAAACTTGATGCTATCCTGTTTTATAAGAAGTGATCTTTTAATACGGCGTCCAGGACTGTCTGTCATCCCGCGCCAGTTTTTGAAAGAATCAGATATCAGGGCGTAGGTAGGAATGGTGGTAATGGTCATATCAAAATTCTGGACCTTTACTGTAGCAAGGTTAATTTCCGTAACATCTCCATCGGCACCAAATTTATCAAAGGTGACCCAATCTCCTATACGTACCATATCATTAATAGACACCTGAATACTTGCGACAAATCCTAAAATAGTGTCCTTGAATATCAATAAAATAATTGCTGAGGCTGCTCCAAAGGTCCCTACAGCCTTAGCAATAGGTACTTTAAATAACAAGCTCACAGCAAAGAAGAGCATAAAGACCCAGGCAAAAATCATAAATACCTGAATGTAACTATCAATGGGCTTATCTCTGAGGCCTGGTACTGTTTTAAAATAATCACGTAGCGTGTGCAGGAACGCGCGTATAATACGTAGCGCTAAGATGATACCTACAACAGTGAGCAGTAATGAAAAGATGCGGTGAGTCTCAGGAAAGTCTATGAGTACTATAGGTAAGAATACCAAAAGGATATACAAGGGTAGAATATGAGCTACACGTCTCGGAGCGCGATTTTTGATAAGAAGGTCATCAAAATTAGTTTTGGATCTTTTTGAAATTCTATAGGCTACGCTTCTCAATATCTTTCTAAAAAGCACGTCAACTACAATAACGAGCACTAGCAAAATAATACCTAGGGAAAAGACATTTACATATTTTGCTATTGTAGGTGAGAAACCCCAATGTATTAGATAATCGTAAATAAAATGACCTAATTCCTGCATCGTACAATTTTGTGTAAAATTACAGAACTCTGCGGGATGAAAGGATTTTTATGAGGGGTATTTCTCAAGTTTCTAATCCCTATTTCTAATTCAAATAGGGAACATTTAGGAATGTCATATCCCTTTAGAGTTGAAATTTTGACATTTATAAAATCCTTTAAATTACTTATTGTGAGTTATCTACATTTATCTATATTTGCCGTCCCAAATCAATAGAAATGTCCCTTACAGTTAAAAGTTTATGTTATACAGGCATCTTTTTAATATCATACAACTTGTCTTCTCAGACCGCTCAAATAGATAGCTTACGAGCACGTGTTTCCTACATTTCCAATGCTGCAGAACTTACTGATCTTTACTCAGATTTAGGAGTTGGTTTTTATAATACCAATCTTCATCAGGATAGTGCCTATTACTATAATGATAAGGCCTATCAACTCGCACTGGATAGTGGCGATAAGGAAAGGGAAGCAAGAGCACTCACAAATTTTGGAAAAGTGTATGCCACCCTAGGAGATCAAGACGAATCACTAAGGTATTATTTGAAGGCTAGGTTATTTTATGTGGACTTTAATGATAAGAATAATCTCAGTATCATAAATAGTAGTATCGCAGCCCTATATTTTAGTAAGAAGGATTATAAGCAGGCCATATCGTATTATAAGAAGGCAATTGCTCTTTCTGAAGAACGTCAGGATACGATGGGCATACTCATTGATCAAATTAATCTGGGCGAGGCTTACTTAAAAATAGGTGATTTAGAACAGTCTCAATATTTTTTAGAAAATGCCTTGTTAACAATGCGTGCTAGAGGGTTTGCCTTATCAGAACCCCATATTTATTATGGAAATACCTTATTAGCTCAAGGGAAAGTAACTGATGCCCGATCTCAGGGAGAAATAGGTCTCAAAATTGCTCAAGAGGATAGCGATGTAAAGAACATTGCCGAGGCTTCTGAGTTGTTATACAATGTCGCTATTTTTAGAAATGATTATAAGACAGCATTGTCCCACTACGAGCGATTTTCTATCCATAATGACAGTCTCAAAACAGCTCAGACACTAAATACCGTTGAAAAACTCAAACTCAATTTTGAACTAAGCCGCAAGGAGCAGGAACTTTCCTACTTGGAACAGCAGTCTCAATATCAAAACATCATATATGTAATGTTTGGAGTGGGTATAGTACTCATCGTTTTTCTCTATTTTAGACAGATGAAGATGGCCAAAATGACTAGTGAGATCCACCAGATTCAAACTGATTTTGTAAAGAGTCAGCTAGAAAAGAGAGACCAGCGCAACAGGTCGGAAACGAGAATGTCCAGTTTCCAACTTACAAAGGCTCAGGACGCTGCCATTAAGACTGGATCTTAGTTCTTTACGCTCGCTTTCGCGAAAATTTTAATTTCTCATATGTTGTGAAACCGCAAATATTGCAAGGGGTTCTACTCCTGGCTTTTTGTCCCTTCTGAGTGCTTTTTCGTTTTATCTGAATGTTTTTGTCTTGGTCTTTTCAGGATCAGTATCATTTACTGGAGCAGAGACTTTAGATACGTATGTTTTTGGGGGATTAGTGTATGGATATGGCGTTTCTATGTTAAGATTTTTGTTCAGATCTATAAGCTCTAGTACTTGCTTATAGGTAATCCTCTTTTTTTCGAAATAAAATAATCCCCCCATATCATTCATTTTTTCTAAATGCTTCACAGGGCTGAACCGGCGGTGGAGGAGGTGGTGGGGCTATAGGTCCAGGAGGAGTGCTTGGCGATGGCGGCGGTGGTGGAGGAACTAGTTCTAAATGCGTATTAAGCTGAGCTATTTTTGTTTTCTTAAATTCCTCTTCGGCGAGGCGAAGGAACGATGTGGTGTTTCCTTTAAATATAAAAGATTGTGCAAAATTTTTATAATCTGACGCTGTCCAATTTGCAGTAATCTGGTTAATGTCATCTTTTAATTTTGACAGGGACGATTGTTTGCCATTAATGGTGATTTGATCATTTTTGATTTCTATGACGAGTGCTTTTTTGTCATTTTGGGCAGCGCCAGAAACAAACTTTTGTCCGTATGAATGTTGGTTTATAGAAGTGCTTGAATATTGGCTTTTGATTTTTTCCAAGGTTGTATTGAGATCCGGCTTTATTTTATCGTAATGAGCAACAGTCATAAGATCAACTTGTACGTGATGTTGGGCATCGTATACAGCTTTTTTTGGAAGCCAGGTCTGAACATAAAATCCAAAATCTGAAGCGTCATATTTTAAAAGATCTTTATTGTCTATTGTTCTGCCATCTATACGGACTCCATAAAAGGAAGTGTCTTGCCAATTTTCTAGGTCTCTGTTTGATGGAGTTGTAGATGTTATAACTAACTGATCAGGTTCTTGATTATCTGAAATTATGGTGTTTTCCCAAAGCTTAAATCTATAATAGCCATATGGCTTAAGTGCTTTTTTTAGAAAGTCAATCTCGTCATTACTCACAGAATCTGGGTGGATGATATGAACATTAATATAATCTTCACGCTCTTTAAATGTGAGGTCTTTATTGAATAAAGATGCCACTTCATACACACCTGTTCCTTCAGTCCTTACTCCGTTGATTTCATAAATATTCTCTCCGATAATTTTAATATCTAAATTCCGAGCGGTCAATGGTTCTTTCTCCTGCGCAACAATAGCCTGATTAAAAACTAAGGCGCAGAGTGCTAAGACCGGTACGAGCAATAAGGCTCTTGTAATTACTTTCTTTGTACTAAATGATTGTGATAACATAATGATTCGTTTTTTGGTTAATGAATAATTGAACGGACTCTCGAGAGCGGTGTGATGAGTACTGCTCGCATAGCTCAAGAGTATTTTTTGATATATTGCAATATGACTGTTATGCGCTATCGCTCCTTGGTCTGCAAGGAATTCGTGATTAAGTTTAACGGCTATTTTAGAAACCCAGATAAGAGGATTGAACCAGAAAAAAACTTGAAGAAGTTCTATAAAAATAATATCCCAAGAGTGTTTTTGTCGTACGTGCGTTGCCTCGTGTGCAAGGACTTCTGGAGCGATATTATTTGAAAGGTATTCCGTTTTATTAAGAAAAATCCATTTTAAGAAGGAGTGAGGTATGACGCTTTGAGAAAGCAAGGCTAGGGTAATGTCTTTTTCTCTGTATTGCTCTGATGTTTCAATTTTTCGCTTTAAGCGAAATAAATTTAGAATAAAACGCACACCAAAAATGATCACTCCTAGCGTATAAATAATCCAAAGAAGTTGAGGTAGTAGTGATTTTTCTGGGCTTACACTTACTTGTGTAGGTTCTACAGGAGAAGTGGTATAGGAGTAATCCTGCGGGATCGCCGTTGTTATAGGCTCGGCCTCTACGGTATACGTAAAAGTGATAAGGGGGATGGTAAAAGCAAATACTAAACTCGCGAGCAAGTAATAACGTTTGAACTGGTGCATCGCCTTGTTTTCTAAAGCAAGCTTATAAAAGCCAAGTAGAACAGCTAGACACAGGGTGCTTTTTATAAGATAGAGGAGGGTTATCATTATTTAGAGGTTAATTGGCTTTCTATAATTTCCTTAAGTTCTTCTAATTCTTCCTGAGAAAGATTGGTCTCCCTGGTAAAGAAGGATGCAAATTGCCCTGCGCTGTCATTAAAAAAGTTTTTGATGAGACCATTTACGTGTTTTGAGAAATAATCTGTTTTTTTGACAAGGGGAAAATATTCTCTACTCCGTCCTAGCTGTTTATAGTCTACAAATTTTTTATCCTGCATACGTTTGAGGAGTGTTGCGATGGTAGTCGTAGCGGGCTTAGGATCTGGATAGGACTCTATGAGATCTTTCATAAAGGCTTTTTCCTTTTGCCAGAGGACTTGCATTAACTGCTCTTCTGAAGTCGAAAGGGTGGTCATTGTTCTACAGTATTAGAATTTACTCTACAAATGTAGAATAAAATTTTAATTCTACAAGTGTAGAGTAGTTTTTTTTTTAGTAGGTAAGACCTAACCTTTTCATCAGTATTGGCCATCGAGGATCAAGAACGATCGGGTCAAAGTAAGGCTCAACATTAAGTGTTGACAAACCAAAATCATTATAACTTATGGCTTTTTCCAAAAATACATACGCCTTTTCTATATCTCCCATTTGTGCATAAACGGCAGCTATATCATAGCTCGCGTCTTTTTCAAACTTAGAAATTAATTTATTGAGGTTCTCACTGGCCCTCTCTTTATCACCTAAAGCGTGATATGAAATAGCGAGAGATTGATAACGAAGAGGTTCGCTTTTTTCCTGTTTTGCCGCGTTTAAAGCTTCTTCAGGACGATTTTGCATTAATAATGAAGCGGTTAGTAATTGATAAGTGATGTCTGCATCTGGTGTAAATTCAAGCGCTTTGTGCAAGGTCTTTTCTGCTTCTGGATATTTTCCAGCGTAGTAATAGGTCATTCCTAGTGCATAAAATGAGAATTCCTCAAGAGGGCTTAACTGGGCAATTTTTTCATTATACATAACAGCCTTTTCAGGCTCATTAAGTATGAGGGCGACCTCTGCCGCTCTATTAAGTACCTCAATGTCATTAGGTGATATTTTAAGACCTTTAGTTACATAGTCTTGCGCTTTTTGATAGTCCTTTTCATAAGAAATTGCGATCGTGCCTAATAGCGCATATGCAGGAGCATAGAGACTATCGTATTTTATTGTATTTAAGGCGGCCTCTTTGATACGTGGGTAGGCCACTTCTACCGGATATAGTCCGTGATCAGTTTGAAAGTTTATGGTGTGTGCGAGATGTTCCCAAGCGGGCGCATAGGTTGAATCAATTGCGAGCGATTGTTTAAAAAGTTTCTCAGCTTTCTGGTCTCCTTCTATGTCAAAAGTACTCCGCATTACGTATACTCCCTCTAGATAGAGTCGGTATGCCTCAGGATTTGCTTTACGTATTTGATCTGGAGGACTATCTGTGATATGCAAGGCAAGACGTTCTGCCACATTTGTACTTATCTCATTTTGGATTTGAAAAATATTCTTTAGGGGCTTATCCCAAGTTTCAGACCAAGTAGAGACATCCCTTTTTGCATCTATGAGTTGCACATTTACCCGAACCATACTATCAAAGGTGCGCACACTTCCTTCTAAAATATAGTTTACATTAAGCATTTTGGCTATAGTAGGAATATCGGTAGTTTTCCCTCCAAAAGAAAACGCAGAGGTTCGAGAAGTTACCCTCATTCCAATTATTTTTGATAGGGTCTGTATCAATTCTTCGGAAAGACCATCTGCAAAGTATTTTTGATCTTGTAGTAAAGAAATATCATTGAAGGGTAGCACGGCAATACTATTTTCCATTTCTGTATTTAGAGCAAACTCGTTGCCTTCATTTTGTGAAGTAAGCCTGAACCGATCTACAAAAAGAAGAAGTATAGCCAGTATGAGAAAAATAAGAATAAAAGAATTAAGTCGCTTGTTGATATGCTCATTTCTCTCTGGTGAAGGATTGTCTCGACGGGATGTAAGCCTTATGCCTTCTGAAGTTACATCGTATAGCCAAGAAAAAGCTACCCAAAATGGAAACAAAACTAACAAAGTTATAAGAACGGCTTTACCCAGCCAGATAGGTAATATGACCAATGAACCAAGAACTGAGATTACCTGAAGTAGCACCCAAGAAAAAACTACGTAAGAGATAACCCCCTTATGAACATTACGCCTTCTTAACGCTCTCCAAAAACGGAAAATAGTACTCATTTCAATAGTTTTAAAATGATTAGTATTCCTAAATATACTGAATATAGTGCTGATTTATAGTCAATTAAATAATCTTAAGGGACATTTTGCATAAATCGAATCGCATTGATATCATTTAACAGCAAACATATATGTTGATTGACTAAACGGACCATAACGTAAGGAGATGAAAATGTCAGACTTTCACAACATTACTAATCTAATTAGTCAAAAACACTATTCTATCTCTGATAATCCAGAAATATCTACATTTGAGTTTTTTAGAGTTAATTCTACACAGCTAAAAATCGATGGGTAGACTTTGCCAATCTTACTTTTGCCAAAAATAAATTATGAGATTATTTTTCTTTGCTATTTGCTTGTTGTTAGTTACTCCAATATTCGGACAGAAATATGAGGATGCGACTATTACCCTTTCTAACGGAACTTCCTTAGAAGGCTTAGTGCTCACCTCATTTATAAATTTATCATCTGATAAAATATTCTTCAAATCTTATAAAAACACAACGCCCTCAAATTACGAGACCAGTCAAATAAAAAGCATTTTATTAAAAGTAAGTAATCGTAAATTTTTAAATATCAATGCATTTGAAAGAGAGCTTGAAATTACTGAAAATAACACGTTTACGGTCATAAAAGAAAGCAATAAGCTCTTTGAATTACTTGCCCGAGTGGAGGATGTGTTCTTGATGAAGCTAGATGAAAAATTCTATATTTATAATGAAGATACCTCATCTCTCAATACGTTAGAAAAAGAGGTAAAAATGGTTTATAGCACTGTGCAATCTACGCGTAATGTATATCAAGAAGACTTACAAAGAGCCTTCAATGATTGTATGAATATCACAAGAAAAATAGAGTTAACCAAGCTTTCTTACAACTCGTTAACACAATTATTTAAATATTATTCAGAATGTAAAAATGCACCTCTTGAGATTTATGACAATAAGAAGTACAATGCGCAAATCTCTGTGGCGATTTACGGAGGTTACAATTCATCTTCTATAACCAAAGATGACATTTTCATAAACGCCGAGAAATCCTCTGGCTCAAATGCCGGTATCGCATTTAACTATATCCCTAAGTCTAGGGCAGGGTTAGTTATGTTCAGATTTGGTATAGAATACAATGACTATGGCTCTTTGGAATCTTTAACACTATCGCCAAGTAATCTAGGAGAAAATATAAGAACTACCTACACCTATGATCTTAGCACACTCGATTTTAAATTACAAAGTTTTCTAAACGTAACAAATACACACACCTCTAAATTGGTACCCTATTTAGGTGGAGGTCTTTCCTACCAGATTATCGTTGATGATACACTCACCGGCCAAAGTAATGATTCGGAATCTGTTGATCGAAATTTTGAAACTGCCGCTCTTGAGAGAGAAACTCTCGGTCTTCATTTTGAAGCAGGAATCAATTATAAGATATTTAAAAATCAAGGTGTTAATGTCGCCTTGAGTTATATCTCTGGATCAAAAGTTTTTGCGTTAACTGAGAAATTACGAGTTAATGCAACACAATTTAAAGTTGGTTATTTCTTCCAGTTTTAAAGTTTCTATTTATTTAAATAGCCTAAAAGATTTTTCATATCCTCACCGTCTCTAAATTTTAACTTATTTTTCTTTACATATGATTTGACCTGGCCTCTTACTTCTTGAGGAAACAGATCGTGAACATCTTTTCTTGAAATATCAATTACCTTCGTGCCCTGAGGACTTTTAAGAACAAAAAACTCTTTATTACCAATCTTTCCTGCACGATCTGGTGTCTGTGGGCTTGGAGATTTTTGAGGCATTCTCAACGTTTTTTCAAAATCCATATAAAATGTCAGATCTTCATACTTGCCTAACACCTCCAAATATCCTATAACCTGATTTCCGAGATCATTTATATAGTTCGTATATATAAAAGTCCTGTCATCATAAAACACATTTACCCCATACGTCTTTTCCAAATAAGTGAATGCGCTCGTAGCTTGCGAGTCTTTTCTTTCAAAAATATCACTATACACATCATATCTTAAGAATACATTCTTAGAGATATTCGTTAGCTCATCTTCTATACTTCCTACTTGAAAGTCGTCTTCTAGGTATTTCGATCCTATAAAGTCGCTGAGATCATATTCAGCATTCTTATCTCTTCTATAATCGTTTGTAACTGTTGTGGTTTGTGCATCGACAGTAATGATGAGCATTAAGAAAATAGAAAAAGAAATGTATAGTTTTTTCATTGATTTTTATTTAGAAAAATTTAAGCCCAAACTTTATGCCAATTTTAAATTTAAGCATATAGATTCCATTAAAACAGCCAGCCTCTCCTCAAAATGTTTTTAAAAGTGGCCGGCTGCAGTGTTAAGACCTTTATTATTTATTCATTTCAGTAAAGTACTCATAGAAGTAAGTAATCGTTTCTATTCCTTTTAGGTAATTCCAAATCCCAAAATGCTCATTAGGGGAGTGTATGGCATCGCTATCTAATCCAAAGCCCATTAGGATAGTTTTACTTTTTAATTCTTTTTCAAAAAGTGAGACTATAGGAATACTTCCTCCGCTACGTTGGGGTATTGGTGTTTTTCCAAATGTTTTTTCATAAGCCTTTTCTGCGGCTTGGTAAGCCGTATTGTCTATAGGTGTTACATACCCTTGACCTCCGTGATGAGGGGTAACCTTTACTTTTACACCTTTTGGGGCTAAGCCTTCAAAATGAGTTCTGAATAGTTCCGTTATTTCTTTCCAATCTTGATTAGGTACTAAGCGCATAGATATTTTTGCGTATGCTTTGCTCGCAATGACCGTCTTGGCACCTTCGCCAGTATAGCCACCCCATATGCCATTTACATCCAGCGTAGGGCGAATGGAGTTGCGTTCGTTGGTACTATACCCTGCCTCGCCATATACTGCTTCAATGTCAAGGGCTTCCTTGTATTTTTCTAGGGAAAACGGCGCTTCTGCCATTTTCTCTCTTTCGGCTTTAGTGAGCTCTTCTACTTTATCATAGAAACCTTTAATCGTAATATGGTTATTCTCATCGTGTAGAGAAGCAATCATTTTTGTAAGCACATTAATAGGGTTTGCTACGGCACCACCATAAAGTCCTGAATGTAGATCGCGATTAGGCCCGGTTACTTCTACTTCTACGTAGCTTAGTCCACGCAAACCTGTTGTGATAGAGGGGATATCATTTGCAATCATACCTGTATCGGATATTAAAATCACATCGTTTGCCAGCTTCTTTTGATTACGTTCTACATACCAAGCTAGGTTGGCGCTTCCCACTTCTTCCTCTCCTTCTATCATAAACTTAACATTGCAAGGTAGTTTACCATTTTCTACCATATACTCCAGTGCCTTCACGTGCATATACATCTGGCCCTTATCATCACAAGCTCCGCGAGCATAAATAGCTCCATCTGGATGTTTATCAGTTTTTTTAATTACTGGCTCAAACGGTGGGGAGTCCCAAAGATTTACAGGATCTGGTGGTTGTACATCATAGTGGCCGTAGACTAATACGGTAGGAAGATTTTTATCAATAATCTTATCTGCATAAACAATGGGATAACCCGGTGTCTCGCATATTTCTACCGCATCACAACCAGCCTTACGGAGACTTTCTGCAACCATAGACGCCGTTTTGTGCGTATGCTTGGAGTAGGCAGAGTCTGCACTGATACTTGGGATTTTAAGGAGTTCGATAAGTTCATTTATAAACCTATCCTTATGTTCTGAAATGTATTCTTTTGGATCTTTCATCATCAACTTTTATTTAAATCAAAAATACAAATTCTAAAAGGCATTTTTTATTGAAAAATTATTTTGCAATTAGAAATAAGTATTATATTTGCACCCCGTTACAAAGTAATTACGACGTAACGTTTATTGAAATGCGGGCGTGGTGGAATTGGTAGACACGCCAGACTTAGGATTTAACCTAAGAAAAAGTGTTAAAATATTTAAAATGCGGATGTGGTGGAACTGGTAGACACGTCAGACTTAGGATCTGATGCCGCGAGGTGTGCAGGTTCGATTCCTGTCATCCGCACAAAAGCCGAAGAGAAATCTTCGGCTTTTTCATTTTAAAAATGCGGATTTTCTTCACGATTTTTGACCTTGGGTACAACATAGGTACAACATTTTGTCTTTTTTCAGAACCGAATTGACTTTAATATTATATCCTTTCATTTGATGCCAAAGACTATTTTCTGTATTGAGGAATAATAAATTTTAGGTTATCTCAACCTCTGTTCTTCGTTAGAGGGGTTTATTATCATACAATATACACGCAAGGTAAACTCGTAAAATACTTCCATCAAAAGACTACGGCATAAAGCCAACGCATCTTCCTATGCGTATTTATTCCGTTTCCTTTTGAGCCAAGATTTTATCTTCCGTTTGGTTTCTGCTCAAATATTGTTTAATCAAAAATTTGAGTATTATGACAACAAAAGCGAGTACCACAAAGAAGCGCAGCAGAACAAAAGTAGCTGCCAAGAAAGAAGTAAACGGAAAAAAATCCAAAGCACTTCAAATTCAGAACTTACCATTGGGTAAAATCAAACCTGACCTTGAACAGCCGAGAAAGACCTTTAACGAGGATGCGTTAAAGCAGCTTTCTGAGAGTATCGAAAAGCACGGTGTGTTGCAACCAATCACGGTAAGACAACTAAATGGCCATTACGTCATCGTGATGGGCGAACGCCGATATCGTGCAAGCAAGCTGGCAGGAAAGAAAACCGTACCCTGTATAGTTAGAACTTATGAGAACAATGATGTGCTTGAAGTGCAAATCATCGAAAACCTGCAAAGACAGAATGTTGAACCGACCGAAGAAGCCGATGCTATTGCTTACCTAAGCGAGAAGTATTCGGCGACAGAGATTGCAAAGCGATTGGGTAGGACAGATAACTTCATCAGACAACGACTTAAACTGGCTGGATTGATTGACGGTTTCAAGCAATTTGTACGCAATGGCGAAATGACCATATCATTGGGTGTTGGTGTAGCGCTATTTGAACCAGAGGAACAGCAAATGATGTTGGAAACAATGGGCGAGGATTTCAATGCGCATCAGTTAAACAGAATGATTAAAGACCAGACCTTCGATTTGGAAAAAGCATCTTTTGATGTAGCCGACAAAAAATTGGTCCCAAAAGCTGGGTCTTGTATTGAATGTCCTTTCAATGCTGCAAATCAAGGCAATTTGTTCGGCGAAGGTAAAATGGTCTGTACAAAAGCAGCCTGTTTTGAAACGAAGAAAAGTAAATCGTTCTTAAACCTGATTGAAAAATCCAAGAAAGAGAATATCCTTTTAATCCCTGAAATACGACAGTATTGGGCAGATGACGAGAACAATCAGCTCATTATATCACAATTGGAAAAAAACGGATTGAAAGTCTATCTATTGGACGATGTTGAAATTATAGAGAATCCGATTGAGCCAACAATCGAAGCTATTCAGAAAGAGTTTCAGCATTACGATTATTCTGAAGATGAATTAAAGACAGAATTGGATGAGGCATTGCAGAGTTATAAAGCAGCCTTGGAAAAATTCAATTCAGCAAAAGAAGATGGATTTAAAAACGGCATCGTGTTCCATCCAGATTCATTCCAACACAAGGAAATCTTTGTAAAGATTGTTGAAAAATCAAAGAACGATTCTACGGAATATTCGGCACCATTGGCCAACAGAAAAATGGCAGATTGTACACCCGTAGAACAAATCGTAAAAATCAACGAAAGGGAAATCCGTAAGAAGCAAATAGAGAACAACAAGCAGTTTGAAGAAGTTGCAGAAATGATTCGTGAGACCAAGTACATCGATACGAAGAAGACACTTTCGACCGACGAAATGGTCGCATTCTCGATATCGCTATTTGAGAACAATGTGGACTATATGAGCCAACAAAAGTATTTTTCAAAGTTCTTGGGCGACACTTCAAAAATGACCAAAGTTGAAATGGTCGAGAATTTCAAAAAGAAGTTCAAAAAGGAAATCTTCCACAAATTGATACGGTATATGCTCACGAAGCAAGTGCATTTTGGCGAAAACAATCACGTCAACAATCTGACGAACATTTCATTCTACAATGCAATGCAAGGGTATTACAAATCCAAGATTGCCGGCATTGAAAAAGAATATGCCGAAAAGAGAGACAAGCGTGAAGCACGTTTGAAAGAGCGCATCACGGTTCTTGAAAAGAAAATTCAGGAATTCAACGATTAGCTTTTGTTGTTTGAAGAAGGGTTGGCATTCGTGCTGGCCCTTCTTCTTTTTTATGATGATTCATAAAAGTGATGCTTAGAAAAAGGGGGTTATCAATCAATAGTTAGCGCAAAGGTAAACTCGTAAAATACACCCATCAAAAGACTACGGCATAAAGCCCACGCGACATCCTACGCTTATTTATTCCGTTTCCTTTTGAGCTGAGATTTTAGCTTCCGTTTGGGTACTGCTCAAATATTGTTTAATCAAAATATATCATTATGAAACGAGTATCCAAAAAACCTAAAATTTCGCTACAGGAAGCTGAAATGCATTATCAGTCGAGTAGTGAAAATTATGACATTGATAGTGGCGAAAGTCACTTGGCTTATTACAGGGATAAGCATCCCAACTATTGCCGAGTATTATCAGAAAATGTTTAATCTAAATTCAAAAGCTATGTATTTACAAAATTTACAACAGGATGAAATCTTTGTTCCATCAGAAATGAAATCCTTAAAAAGTCTAACACAGATGGAATCCCGAAGAGGGCTTGAAAATGCCATAATCTCGAATGGCAAAATCGTAAATGTGGTCTCGAACAGCTATGGCCACATTCCGAATCAACTGTTCTTCAAGAAAGCTGAAGAAATGCTGACCGACGCACAACTGAACTTCCACAAACGCACCATCAACAAAAATGATAGGTCGTTCATAACTGACTTTATTATCGACGACAAAAGCCAGTTTACCGTGAAGAACGATAAGGACTTGATATTACCGATGCTTCGGTTCAAAAACTCGTATGACGGAAGTGAAAAAACTTCTGGACACTTCGGGTTTTATAGAGAAGTATGTTCAAACGGACTACACGTTTCTCAGGCAGAAATCGAGTTTTCCATCAAACATAGTAAGAACAATACGCACTTGATTATGCCGAGATTGAATAATCTATTCGATAAATTTTTGGATAATGAATTCTATACCATTACCAAGAAATTCGACAAGATGAAAGAATTTAAAATCATCGATACACAAGAATTTGTGAAGGCAATTCTCGACAGAACGAAATTGTTCAGATACGAGTGTAGCGACAAGAACAGCGACCCTTCAAAAAAGTCTCGTGAGGTCATAGAAATTTTAAACTATGAAGCCTTGTTGCTCAATGAAGAACCAAATCTATGGTTGGGTTACAATGCCTTCAACTCGGTACTTCATAATGTCTTAAAGAAAAGCTTTGGCCAACAAGAGCGGTTAGATAAAAAGCTGTTTGATGAAGTCTATGCTATGGCATAAAATAAATAAAGGTTTGTCCAGTACCTCAAACTGGATTTAATGCCTTACAAGCAATCAACCTCATTTAATTTAAGGATACTTCTACTATGATATGAGCTAAATAGAAATGTATCACAATATCGTCATCTTATTTAAATTATTACAACTACATTTTCAAGTTTGAGTTCATTACACATTCATATCAAAGTGTTGGCATTCTTCTTTGCACAACCTGTGCATCGATTAATTTGTATCTTTGTAAAACTTTATGAAAATATTCTTTTCTATATCAATGTCTATTTTACTCTTTTTTCAAGGAATCAGCGTAGATATGGACTTATGTGGACCAATTGAAGAAATTTCAAACTTAATTTCCCATTATCAAGACCATAAAGTTTATGGCGACTCTTTCTTTGAATATATAGTAGAAGATTACATCGCAAACGATGCAAAAAGCGAAGGGCATCATAATAATTCAGATAAGGATAACGTACCTGTCCATTCTCATCATCAATGTTGTCATCCTGTAGTTTTTATAGCAAACACCGCAACACCTCTTATCAATCGATTTAAGTTTGAAGATAAAGAGCAGTTTAATTTATATACAGTCAACTTCAATTCCAGATATCTGGAATCCCTTTTCCAACCCCCTCAAGTATAATTCAGTTTTTTTAAGGATAGCTATATCCTAACGTGATGCTTCTCAAGATAGGCATTGCTATATAAATGCGTTGCATTTATTCGTAACGTAAGTTTTAAACTGAATTAATACATTTTCTATGATTAACAAAATCATTTCATTTTCCATTAATAATAAATTTATTATTGGCTTATTTATAGTGACATTGGTTGGTACCGGCATTTGGTCTATGGCCACTATAAACTTGGGTTCTGTACCCGACATAACAAACAATCAAGTACAGGTAATAACCGTGGCCCCAAATTTGGGGACAGAAGATATTGAGCAATTTGTTACCTATCCCGTAGAATTGGCAATGGCCAATCTTCCTGACGTTATCGAACTGCGTTCAGTATCCCGTTTTGGGCTGTCCGTAGTTACAATTGTCTTTAAGGATGAGGCAGGCACTTATCTTCCCCGGCAATTGGTACAAGAGAAATTAACCGAAGTTGCTGGAGAAATCCCCGAAGGCTTCGGCACGCCATTTATGGCACCAATAACTACAGGGCTTGGCGAAATCTACCAATACACCTTAAAATTAAAAGAGGGCTACGAAGATAAATACGATGCTATGGAGCTTCGTACCATTCAGGATTGGATTGTAAAACGTCAAATGGCATTAGTACCTGGAGTCGTCGAGGTAAATGCTTTTGGTGGTTATGTAAAGCAGTATGAAGTTGCCATAAACCCTAATAAGCTGAAAAGTTTCGGTATTACAATGAATCAGGTCTTTGAAGCCCTTAAAGCAAACAATGCCAATACTGGTGGTGCTTATATTGAAAAAAACCACCAAGCAAATTTCATTCGTGGAGAAGGTTTGGCACGAAGTATCGAGGATTTGGAAAACACAGTTGTGACGACTCAAAATGGAAGTCCTGTTTTAATCCGGGATGTCGCCGAAAAAGTAGGCTTTGGTAATCAGGTGCGTTATGGTGCGTTTACCCAAGATGGACACGAAACTGTTGGTGGACAAATTTTAATGCTGAAAGGCGAAAGCCCAGGCAACGTAGTCGAAAATGTGGAGAAGCGCATTGTAGAAATACAAAAATCCCTACCCGAAGGCGTTTACATAGATACATTTTTAAGCCGAAGTGAATTGATAGGAAGAACCACAAGCACCGTTGAAAAAAACCTCATAGAAGGTTCCCTCATTGTGATTTTTGTTTTGGTCTTGCTTTTGGGAAGTTTCCGTGGCGGATTAATTACAGCTTCGGTTATTCCTTTATCATTGCTCTTCGCATTTATTTTGATGAAACAATTCGGTGTATGGGCAAACTTAATGTCATTGGGTGCAATCGACTTTGGAATCATCGTAGATGGTGCAGTAATCATTGTAGAAGGAATGGTGTTTCACATTCATCAACGGATGAAAAAATCAACAAAGGTCATTGAGCAGGCTGAAATGGACGAAATTGCTTATGAATCTGCCAGTACGATGATGAATTCGGCGTTTTTCGGACAACTTATTATCCTTATTGTATTTACACCAATTCTATTTTTGACGGGTGTAGAAGGAAAAATGTTCCGTCCAATGGCATTTACTTTTGGATTTGCCGTTTTAGGAGCAATTATCCTTTGTCTTACTTACGTCCCAATGATTTCTGCAATGTTCCTTAAACCTACTAAAAATCAGAATAGTTGGTTTGCAAAATTTGAAAACAAGATAGATAGGTTCAGTGATAAAATAATGGCGGGCCTAAATCGAGCTTACCTTCCTTTGCTCAATTTCGCACTGCGCTTTCGAGCTGGTGTCGTGATTGGCGCAGTTGCTCTATTACTAATTGCAGGGTTTATTTTCAGCAATATGGGTGGCGAATTCATACCTAAATTTGATGAGGGCGATATTGCGTTTCAGGCTTTGATAAAACCGGGGAGCAGTCTTACCGAATCCATTGAGGCTTCAAAAAAACTTCAAAATTTAATCAATGAATTTCCGGAAGTAAAAACGGTAGTTTCAAGGATTGGTGTTGCTGAAATACCAACAGACCCAATGCCAATGGACATTGCCGATAGTTACATTATTCTTGAAAAAGATAAGAGCAAATGGACTTCTGCAGATAGTAAGGAAGAACTCATAGAAAAAATCCAAGAAAAAATTTCAGTAGTTCCCGGCGTAAATTTCGTGTTTACCCAACCCGTGGAACTTCGTTTTAATGAATTGCTTACAGGTGTCCGTGAGGACGTAGCAATCAAACTGTACGGAGAAGATTTGGGCGTGTTGGCAGACAAGGTACAGGAAATCGCAGCAGTCATCAGAACGGTTCCTGGAGCTGCTGACCTTAATGTGGAGGCTACAAGTGGTTTGCCACAAATGACAGTGGTGTATAACCGCGCAAAAATGGCACAATACGGTGTAACCGTTGACAAGCTGAACGATTATGTGAGTGCGTCATTTGCTGGAGAACAGGCAAGTGTCATTTTTGAGGGCGAAAAACGGTTCGATGTGGTCATTCGTTTGGCAAAGGAATTTAGACAAGACATCAACAGCCTTAAAAATCTTTATATCGATTTACCAAACGGAGCGCAAGTGCCTTTAAAGGAGGTTGCAGATATCAGCTATAAGCCCGGACCAATGCAGATTTCAAGGGACAATACCTCTCGTCGTATTTCGGTGGGGGTCAATGTTCGTGGGCGCGATGTAAAATCGATGGTCGAGGAAATTCAGCAAAAATTGGAAACGGACGTGAAACTGCCACCTGGTTATTTTGTAACCTACGGAGGTTCGTTTGAAAATCTTCAACGTGCTTCAGACCGATTGATGATTGTAGTGCCTATTGCACTTTTCCTAATATTCATATTGCTCTACTTTGCCTTGAGTTCGTTCTCGCAGTCCTTAATGATTTATATGGCAGTGCCTTTGGCAGCCATTGGTGGCGTGTTTGCCCTTTGGATAAGGGGAATGCCTTTTAGTATTTCTGCGGGAGTCGGTTTTATCGTGCTCTTTGGAGTTGCGGTTTTAAACGGTTTGGTACTGATAAACAAATTCAATGAACTAAAAGAAAGTGGAATGACAGACTTAAAAAAACGAATATACGAGGCAACACACGAGCGTTTACGCCCAATTTTACTGACGGCTACCGCAGCCATTATGGGCTTTATACCAATGGCGGTTTCTACCTCTGGTGGTGCGGAAGTACAACGTCCTTTGGCGACAGTAGTAATCGGTGGACTTATAACGGCTACCTTCTTGACACTGGTCATTGTTCCTGTCCTGTATTATTGGCTGGAATCACGAAAAGAAAAGAAAAACAATGGTGGTGACGCAAGTTATGTAAAGAAAAGTGCAACCGTGGTTGTGGTATTATTGAGTTTAGGAGGTTTCTTAACCCCAAATTCCGCAAGTGCGCAGGACGGCCAGATGAGCCAAGTGCTCACTTTGCAAGAAGCCATCACTCTGGCCAAGGAAAATTATCCTTCCCTTAAAGAGAGCCAAGCCTTTATTGAACGTGAACAGGCGATGAAGGGTACCAGCTTCGATTTGGGAAATACACAGGTATTTACAGGAAAGGAAGAGTTTGGCAATGACCTTCCCGGTGTACAAACTACCATAGGTGTACAGCAAGGAAATATTGATTTACTTTCAGGTTTTTCAAAATCCAAGTTCTATAAGGAACGTGTTAAACTGGGCGAAACGTTCTACGCGGTCAACGAGCAGCAATTGATTCGCAATGTGATGCAGGCTTATGACCGCATCAATTACAACAAGGCGCAATTGCGTTTTGCGGAACAGTTGGACAGTGTTTATGCTAACTTTAGGACCGCTGCAGAATTGCGTTACGATACAGGAGAAACGGGCAAATTGGAATTTATTGCTGCCTCTTCCGAATATCAGCAGATTCAGGTTTTACGACAGCAAGCCTATGATGACATTGAAATTGCAAAAAGGGCATTGAAGCAGTATTTGGGCATTGACCAAGAAATAGAAACGGTTGGTCAGCTCTATGAACCGATGGATTTTTTGGCCAATTTGGATTCGGCTTCCGCAGCCAATAATCCTTTGCTTCAATATGCTATGCAAAATGCGGAAGTAAGCAAAGCCAATATCGGTGTAGAAAAAGCACAGTTCCTACCCAAGTTCAACTTCACCTACGGCAGGCAGATTGTGGATGATGTGTCGGGTTTCAACACCTATCAGGCTGGTATTAGCATACCGCTTTGGTTCTTTCCGCAGAAATCAAGGGTAAAGGCCGCTAAAGCAGATGCATTGGTCGCCGAGAATCAATATCTCGAACAAAAGGCAATGACCGAAAGTAGAGTGTCACAGCTCATAAAATCGCTGGAAAAGACCCAAAAAACACTTAACTATTATCAGGAAGGTGCATTGCTTTTGGCCGAGGAACAAATTACTACGGCGGAACTGGCTTCTAAGGAAGGTGAAATTGATTATGTGAACTATATCACGATACTCAACAGCGCCATCAGGATAAAACAAAATCATATACAGTTTATAAATCAATATAACCAGCAGTTCATTGAGTTGCAATACCAACTGGGTAACCTATAATCTAAAAAAGAATAAGAAATGAAAAATATAGCAATAGTAAGTGTAGCATTAATGACCTTCTTTATGGTTGGTTGCAACGACAAGCCCGATTCAGAATTGGGACATAACGAAGAAAACACAACTACCGAAAAAATGGAAGGTGAAGGAGATGCACACGGTGAACATAATGAAGAAGAAGACGGTCATAATGAAGAAGAAGGCGAGGAAGGTGTGGTAATGCTTACCAACGACCAAATCGAAACCGTTGGTCTTGAGACCAAATTGTTGGAAAAACGTAATCTCGGTAACAATATCAAGGTTACAGGAAGACTCGAACTTTTCCCTCAAGACAAGGCCAATATTAGTCCATTTATGGGTGGTAATGTTAGGTCCATCAAGGTTATAGAAGGAGATAAAGTGCGCAAGGGTGAAGTGCTTGCATATCTTGAACATCCGGATATTATAAGTATGCAGCAGGAATATCAGGAAAAAAACGACGAACTCGTATTCCTAAAGCAGGATTTTGAGCGAAAAAAAATATTGTTCGACAAAGGTGTTTCCTCAGGCAAGGAATTCCAGATGGCACAATCAAAATTTCGTTCCACGACCTCAAGTGTAAACGGTTTAAGGTCAAAACTACGTTTATTGGGAATTAACGCATCCAAGGTAGAGCAAGGAGAAATCTACTCTGCAATACCTATAACTACGCCAATATCGGGCTATGTAGACGAGGTAATGGTAAGTCTTGGGGACTATGTGGCACCACAGTCCAAGATGTTCGCCGTGAGCGATAATTCTAAAATTCATTTAGACTTAAAAGTGTACGAAAAGGATATTCCAAAGGTAAAGGAAGGACAGAAAATAATCTTTACGGTAGCTTCTAAACCCAATGAATTGTTGACCGCAGAAGTACATTCCATCGGTAAAACTTTTGAGGAAGACCCTAAGGCCTTGCACGTGCACGCCGATATAGATAATAAAAATGGCGAATTACTTCCCGGTATGTATGTTGAAGGCAGGATTGCGGAAGGACAAAAATCAGGATATGCCGTTCCAGAGGAAGCCATTGTCAAGGAAGGCGAACAATCCTATATTTTCATTGTGGATGAGGATGAGGAAACCGAAGAAAACACGGTGAAATTCAGAAGAATCCCCGTAAGTACAGGTGTCAATGACCTTGGCTTTGTGGAAATCAATATTCCTTCAGAAATGGCAAAAAATATTATGGTTGTCACAGTTGGAGCCTACACCCTTTCTTCGGAAATGGTCAAGGGCGAACTGGAACACGGACATTAATTCAATAATAATCAAAGGTTTTGATTCCGGGTTTGTTTATCGTCTTAATTAGTTAGTTAAAATTAAAGAACAGGCTCGGTTCAAAATCGATAAAAATAAATAATTATGAAAGAAATAAAAGCATTTGTAAAACCGAACAGGATACAAAGAATTATAGAAGCTCTGACTGATAACGGATTTAAAAGTATGACCCTGTCACAAGCAGAAGGAACTGGAGCTTTCAAGGCAAAAGGAGCTAAACCTTCACTCGATTTTCACGTAACAAACAGCCCTGTGGTAAAATTGGAACTCGTTTGCCAGAACGAGGAAGCACAATCTGCAATAGACATCATTCTCAAAAATGGCAAAACCCCAGATCCTGGTGATGGCATCATTTATTTGTCTGAGATTGAAGATGCTTTTCAGATAAAAACAGAGGAATCCTTAAAACAATTCAAAATTTAATTGTTTCGTAATTAATGCGTTGAAGAAAAATAATTAGGCTTAAATGGATAGCAAAAAGATACAAAATAATAGAGCCATAAAAATATGGAAACAACAAGAAAAACCAATTTAAAACAGGCCAGAACACTTCAAATTTGGAACGTCATTTATGACGTTATAGAGGTGGTCGTCTCGCTTATTGCTGGAATAACAGCAAATAGTTCCGCACTCGTAGGTTGGGCACTGGATAGCACGATAGAAGTGATAAGTGCTGCAACACTTGGATGGCGACTGCACGGCGAGCTCAAAGGCATCGATGAAGAAAAGGTAAAACGAAGACAAAAAATTACCTTGAATGTGATTGCAGTTTCATTTACGCTCATCTGTATTTTCATTTCCTATGATTCCATTACCAAGCTCATCAATAAAGAAACCGCAAGCTGGAGCACGTTGGGACTGGTCATATTATTGGTCTCGCTCGTTGTCAATCCTATCTTGATATATTTTAAAAGAAAATATGGCAAAAAACTGGAAAGTCCAGCTCTACTGGCTGATGCAAAAGACACCTTTATTTGTCTTTACCAGACAGTGGTCGTATTGACAGGATTGCTATTGGTCAACTGGTTGGAGTGGTGGTGGGCAGATCCTGTAGCGGCCTTGCTCATCGTTCCATACGCTGCAAAAGAAGGTTGGGAAGCATTTAACAAAGCAAAAAATATCAACTACAATATCACATAAATATGCAAGAAGTTGAAAAATTTTTAGAAAGCAAAGGCATCCGCCCTACGGCAATGCGCTTGATGACCTATAAACGGTTGGCGCAATTAAACGTGGCCATAAGCCTGGGCGAGCTCGAAAAGGATTTTGAACGCTCAGAAAGGAGCACACTTTACCGTACTATGAAAACATTTGAGGATAAAGGAATCGTGCACCAAATTGAGGATGGCACCGGCATTGTTAAATATGCCCTGTGCGAGGAAAATTGTGAATGTGAGGTCGGCAACGACCTTCACTTACACTTTCATTGCAATAGTTGCGGTGAAACGGTGTGCCTGACCGAGCATAAAATTCCGACAATAAACCTGCCCGAAGGCTATGTGGCAGAAGATATCAACCTTGTGGCAAAGGGAGTCTGTGAGAAGTGCAGCGATGACTTGGATTAAAAATTTTGATTTAAAAAATTGGAACAATGATGACGATTTATAAAAATGAATGTAAGGTATATATGGTAGCTCAAAATAGATTAGATGCTACAGATTATGAAAATATGAAATCACAATTAAAAGACCATATACAAGAACATAATAAAGTGTACTGGTATATCGAGATGGAAAATTTTGATGGTTGGTCCTCAAGTGCATATTGGAAAGGTATTGAACTCAAACTTCCAAAGGAGGAAAGATTAAAACGAGTCGCATTGGTAGGAAACTTAGAATGGCAAGAACAATTTACGGAAGTTTTGATACCATTTACAAGGGCACATATTAAATTCTTTGGTCCAGATGAAAAAAAATTGGCCAAAGAATGGATAGAGAAAGAAATTAATTAAAACGAAAGAACTATAATTTACTATTAAAATCTGGGGAATGCAATTTACACTGGAAGCAGTGGATAATCCTCAGCCCAAATCCCCAAATGTAATAATGCTCAATGGAAATCCTGAAGGACGTTTTGCAAGGGGTAAAATAAGTGAGGAGGATTTTAAGAAATGTAAAAATTGTTACGAGAAAAAAAATTGCGTTGCATTTAACCAAACGCTAAAAAAATTAGAAATAAAAAATATGAATACCAAGTTTATTAAAGTCTTTTTGCGATTAGCAATTTCAATCGGTTTTTTATCAGCAGTAGCCGATAGATTTGGAATTTGGAGCAAAGAAGTTTCTGTTTGGGGAAATTGGGACAGTTTCTTGAGTTATACCCAAATGATCAATCCTTGGATTCCGAATTCATTAATACCAACAATCGGACTTTTGGTAACCATAGCGGAAATTGTTTTTGCGATTTTCTTGATAATAGGATTTAAAACGGAACTGTTCGCAAAATTAAGCGGGTTTCTACTGTTACTATTTGCTGTTTCAATGACTTTTTCAACTGGAGTAAAAGGAGCGCTTGACTTTTCTGTTTTTAGTGCTTCTGCCGGAGCTTTTGCTTTGAGTCTTATGAAAGAAAAATATTTAGAATTGGACAATCTGATTTCTAAACCTATAAATAGCTGAAAATGAAACTGGCTAATGGCATACATAATCAAAAAAGAGGGGCGCTGAACAGGCGAGGTCTTTTTATTGCTATTGTATTAGGGTTTGCGGTTGGTATAATCATCATACAGCCTTTGGGCATTTCCCTATTCCAGTATGACCAGAGCGGTGATACGGGCAATTGGTGGTATTTGTTCAAAAATGCAGTTGGGCAAGCTCTTGGATTTGGAGATGTGGACCAAATCCTAAAAAATATCCTGTTTGGTATTATGGGAAGCAGTCTCGCCTTAATGTTCTATACAAGAAAAACAATATTTCAACTAAATAGGGAGAAAGTCGGAATAACCTTGATAAGGGAATTATTGAACAAAGGTGAAAACCACGAGGTAGAATTCAAAAGCACCTTGAGGTGGGACCTTCGACAAAGTAAGGTTAACGAAGCTTTGGAAATGGTGGTGGCAAAAACCATTGCAGGATATATGAATACCGAAGGCGGCCACTTGATTATTGGGGTAGATGATGAAGGCCGTATTCTGGGGCTCGAACAAGATTACGGTACTTTAAAGAAACCAGACAAGGACGGGTTTGAACAGTATGTAATGCAGTTGGTGTCCGTCAAGTTAGGCACCCATTTTTGCCCTTTGGCAAAGGTGGCCTTTTATGAATTTAAAGAAAAGGATATCTGTTATGTAAGGGTTCACAAATCGCAAAAACCCGTGTATTTGAATCTGGGTAATCGCTCGCATTTCTTTATTAGGACTGGAAACGGTACCCGAGAGCTGGATATACCTGCAGCTCTGGATTATATGGAAATTCACTTAAGCTAATATAAATCCAATAAAAATTAAAAAATGATACAGATTATAAACATAGAAAAGGAAAACTTGATCGCTGCCAAAATCAACGGTAGAGTCACAAAGAAGGATATTGAAAAAATCCATCCGCTGATTCACAACATCATCGAAAAAGGCCATAAAGTGGATTTTTATTTTGAACTGGAAGATTTTCACGGCTACGACCTACAAGGGTTTTGGGCAGATTTAAAGGTAGATGCTGCACACCTATCAGATTATGGTAAAATGGCATTTGTAGGCGAAAAAAAGTGGCAGAAATGGGCAGCCAAGGCTACCGATTTCTTTACCGGTTCAGAAGTCAAATATTTTGACCTTCAGGATAGGGAACAAGCAAAAAACTGGATAAAAAACAACTAAGGATATGAAAAAACTAAAAATCAAAATTCCCGTAATCCTTCCACAGGTACCGGACGAGAAAGATGCCTGCATCAACAGGCTCATCGACAAATTAAGTGGACGTGAAGGTATTGACAGTGTGCACATATCCGATGAAAAAGCGGACGGTGTACCGCAACTCTGTTTTCATTACGACCCCGATATCATTTCACTTGATAGAGTACAGTCCTTGGCAGAAACCACGGGAGCCCAAATCACGGATAAATTTGGGCATAGGCTAATAGCCGTGGAAGGTATACGTCATACCCGTCACGCCCGAACCATCGAGAAAGCAGTCAAAGAGGTCGATGGAGTTCTCGAAGTTTCCGCATCCGCTTCAGGAATGATACGTGTGGAATTTGATAAGGGCATTACAGGATTTGGGGCGATTAAAAAGAAAATAGAAAAACAAGGGCTTACTATTATTGAACCTTCCGTTGATACAGAAACACATTTACAAAAAATAGAAGTTTCCAACGGTGAAGAAAAATCTGAAGATACTCAAGACAAGGAGGAAAATCAACACGTTGGCGAGAGCGAAGGCCACGTTCATAAAGACGGCGAAGAATACAACCACAAGGAGGGTGAAGGTGAGGCACACGCCCACGGTGGTATTTTTGGCAAGAATACCGAACTTATTTTTGCCATCATTTGCGGTGCCCTTCTCGGAATAGGTTTCGGATTGTCCTACGTGGACTCGATACCGGATTGGGTCAGCTTGTCCCTCTACATAGGCGCCTACTTTTTTGGAGGTTATTTTACCGCGAAAGAGGCCATACAGACTGTAGCCAAAGGTGGTTTTGAAATCGACTTTTTAATGTTGGTCGCAGCCATCGGTGCCGCTGCTTTGGGCGCTTGGGCGGAAGGTGCCTTGTTACTGTTCCTGTTCAGCCTCGGGCACGCTCTTGAACATTATGCGATGGAGAAAGCCCGAAAATCTATTGCGGCACTGGCAGATTTAGCACCGAAAACGGCCTTGCTAAAAAAAGATGGAAAGACCAAAGAAGTTGGTATTGAAAAGTTGAGTAAAGGCGATATTATTGTAGTTAAGCCAAACAGTAAAATATCTGCCGATGGCGTTGTTGTTGATGGTAAAAGTAGTGTCAACCAAGCCCCCATTACCGGGGAAAGTGTACCAGTAGATAAAGTTCCTGTGGAAGATTCCGCCAAGGACTATTCAGAGGATGATGATATAAAGGACGAAAACCGAGTTTTCGCCGGGACTATTAACGGCAACAATACGCTTGAAATTAAGGTAATCAAAGAGGCAAAGGATTCAACACTGTCCCGATTGGTAAAATTGGTGAACGAAGCCCAGACCCAAAAATCCCCCACCCAGTTGCTTACCGATAAATTTGAAAGATATTTTGTTCCTTCCGTACTGGTATTGGTAGTGCTGTTGCTCTTTGCTTTTTTGGTCGTCGATGAACCGTTTAGTGCCAGCTTTTATAGGGCTATGGCCGTATTGGTAGCTGCCAGTCCCTGTGCCCTTGCGATTTCGACCCCGAGTGCGGTATTGAGCGGTGTTGCACGAGCGGCCCGTGGCGGGGTACTTATCAAAGGGGGTCGTCCTTTGGAAGACTTGGGGGTTATTACCGCGCTCGCCTTTGACAAGACGGGTACCCTGACCGAAGGAAAACCCAAGCTTACCGAAGTGGTCCCACTTGGCGATATTTCTGAAAACGAACTTTTAAAAATAGCTGTGGCCGTAGAGAATCTAAGTGACCATCCTCTGGCAAAAGCAGTGGTTCGAGATGGCAAGGAACGTTTGAAAGGCGAGGAAATACCTGATGCAACCGATTTGGAAGCCGTGCTTGGCAAAGGTATAAAAGCGTCAT
>CAWHTM010000007.1:0-71173 GCA_963832255.1 uncultured Flavobacteriaceae bacterium | reverse complement strand
CGCAATAAAAGCTCACAGTCCGTGGGCTTTTTTGGTTTAAAGAAGCAAATTATTGCTTACTTTTATGATGTTGTGTTGGCCACGTCACACGTGGTAAGGATTTGTAGTTGAATCCGATGAGAAGCTTTTCCTGTTTGGAAAGGCTTTTTTTGTTTTGTGGGGATCCTATAATCGGTTGTAGGTGCAGAGAAGCTTATTTTACTGAAATACGATTAGTTCGCCATTACGCCCGTTCTAAAAAGCCAATTTAAAAACCCTTCCACCCCAAACTGACTTAAGAAGTTCAACGTAACCATATAAGGGCGCTGGGGCTTTAAAAGAAGTATTCTACACCGTTAAAATTTTCGCGAAAGCCCATAAACACCCTTCTACTAGCCCTTTTAACTCAATCTTAAAAGAATTTAAATTCTTATGTCTTATATTAGGGTATGAAGTATTTGAGAAACATACGACTTTTGAGTTATAGTGTACTTCCCATGTTCATCTTGTTTTTAGTTAGTTGTAATGACACTACTACTCAAAATCAAGAAGAAAATATAGTAGCGGAAACTGAAAAAATAATAACGATGGAAGTTACTGCTACGGCCACAATAGTACAGAACGACAGACCAAAAAAGGAAATATAGGTCTCGCCGCTTGGGGAGATATTCTAGAACCAGGGGAAAGAGCCATTGCCGTATCTCGTGACCTGATAAAGAAAGGTGTAGATTATAATGAAGAAGTAGAAATAGATGAATTGAATGGTACGTACATCGTTAAAGATAAAATGAATAAGCGCTGGAAGAATAAAATTGACATCTATATGGGCTTAGATGAAGAGGCCGCAATACAGTGGGGTAAGCGCGAGGTAGAGATTACCTTCAGCAAAGATCTTGAACCGAGTGACACTATTGTAGATTAATAATAGTTTTGACCAAAAACATTCATTCCCTGTATTAGTTTACAGGGAATTTTTTGTACCCATAATTCTGCTGGATGAGCGCTTTTATCTTTTGCTCTCAAGCTTAGTATTGTGTCCTAGTACTTAGTTCTGTATTGGTCTTGTGCAAATTGACTTTTTATTAAGGAAAAATTAATACTTCATTAGTAACGCTTTGATCATAAAGAAAGTAACTTACTTTACGCTTGAGAATAAGTTTCTCAAAAGGAAAATTAATTTTAAAAAAAAGACGAATATGAAAGCTAAAGTTGCCATAGTACAAGAAGCTGGTGCAGAATTTAAAATGAAGGAAGTAAAAATTTCAGATCCAGCATCTCACGAAATTCTTATCAAAATAATGGCGACAGGGCTTTGCCATACAGATGTTGCTGTAAAAAATGGAGATCTTCCCACCAACTATCCCGTAGTTTTAGGCCACGAGGGAGCAGGAGTGGTAGAAAAAGTAGGGGCTCATATAAAGGATATTAAAAAGGGAGATCACGTAGTGTTATCGTATGGATCTTGTGGAAACTGCAGGCCTTGTCAAGAAGGAGACCCTGCGTATTGCCAAGAATTTAATCCGCTTAATTTTATGAATGAGCGGCAGGGAGGAGAAGACCCTATCTTTGACGCGGGTACAGAGGGCTTAAATGGCGCTTTTTTCCAACAGTCTTCTTTTGGGACTTATGCTCTAGCCCATCACCGTAATGTCGTTAAAATAAGTAAAGATGTAGATCTCAAACTTATGGGACCTTTAGGTTGCGGAATCCAGACAGGAGCCGGAACTGTAATGAACACACTCAATCCTAATCCGGGATCTTCCCTAGCTGTATTTGGCGTAGGTTCAGTAGGTCTTTCAGCAATAATGGCTGCCAAAAATGCTGGGTGTGCCCAGATCATAGCAGTAGATATAAATCCTGACCGACTAAAACTGGCAAAAGAACTGGGCGCTACACACACCGTAAACAGTAAAAAAGAAGAAGATCCTATAGAGGCTGTAAAAAAAATTGCTCCTCATGGGGTGGATTATGGTGTGGAAGCATCTGGAGTTAAGAAAGTCGCAGAAATGGCATTTAACGCCCTATCACAAAGAGGAACCCTAGCGATCGTAGGGGCGCCAGCGGGAGGTACAGATTACGCCTTTGACGCGAATGACTGGATTCTCTCTGGCAGAAAGGTAGTGGGCGTTGTAGAGGGAGATAGTATTGTAAAAGTTTATATCCCGAGACTCATTGATTTGTATGAGCAAGGACGTTTCCCATTTGATAAATTAGTAAGCTATTATACATTTGATGATATCAATAAAGCACTTAAAGATATGCACGACGGAAAGGTTATAAAGCCAATTCTGACAATGTAAATCTAAATAGTAGGATCTTAAAGTAGCACAAACATTCAGTTATGATTGTTTGTGCTACTAAAGTCATTTTCCGCTCAAGGCGAAACTTTGAATTTTAAAGTGACTTCTAGCAAGGGAGTTGGTAGAAATGTAGGCAGAAATAAGGAGTCCTCAAATTACCATATATTGATACTCAAAAGCCTATATAATTTGTGGCTACGCGAGACCTTAATTAACTTAGGAAGCCCGTGTTCTTTTGAGATATTCCGTCATAAATTTTTTCCAAAAAAATTTAGATTTTCTTTTGCTTGTTTAAAAAACGAACTATATTTGCATCCGCTTACAAAAAGTAACACTCCTCCTTAGCTCAGTTGGTTAGAGCATCTGACTGTTAATCAGAGGGTCCTTGGTTCGAGCCCAAGAGGGGGAGCTAGTAAGCTTAAAGCCTTTACAGCAATGTAAGGGCTTTTTTATTGCTTGTTTGTACGTTCTAGAGTAAGCTACCTTAAGCCCACTCTCCAGTTTCAAAAGCGGTACCTACAACTACTAAGTCTGCACCCGCCTCAAAAGCGCGCTCTAGTGCCATTTTAGATCGGATACCGCCTCCAATGATAAGCGGTATAGCAATATGGGCTTTTACGGCACTTATTATAGATTCATCTACAGCATTCTTAGCACCACTGCCCGCCTCTAGGTAAATGACCTTATTACCCATATACATCGCCGCAAGAGCTGTATTTATAATTTCTTCCTTACAATCCTGAGAAATAGGTTTTGTACCACTTACCCTTTGTACAGCAGTTTCTGATCCACCATCTATAAGAATATATCCGGTAGGAATTACTTCTAATCTGCTGTTAAAAATGGCCCTCGAGGATTTTACTTGCTCTCCTACCAAATATTCTGGATTGCGGCCAGAAAGAAGAGATAGAAATAGAATACCATCTGCAGCTGCGGTGACTTGATGATGACTTCCTGGAAAAAGCAGTATTGGCAATGAGGTCAATTTTTTGAGCAACAATACCACTTCCTGCGTTTTATCTTCTGGATCTGTGCTCCCTCCTATGAATAGATGTGTGGTGATAGACGGTATTTTATGGAGATATGAAGTAGCAAAAGTCTCATTTAATAAAAACTTTTCTGGATCGATCAAGACAGCGAGAAGCTTCTTACCACGATTAATAGATTGTAGGATATTAGTATAGATTTCCATTGCCTTGTAAATCTATAAAAAAGAACGTCCAGTTACGTTCTTAACCAAAGGTCATTTCCCAAAAACGCACGTCTCTTCTCTATCAAAAATCTCACTTTCTAGATAATGACCGTTGAAAATTATACCCCTAAATAGTCAATTTTTCAAAACGTCTAGCGATTTATCAAAGATTTACATTTTCGCGAAAGCTATAAAATATTAATTATCAGCATTTTAAAATTTTGGCACGCGCTTTGGTTAGTGTTAAGGGAATCCAAAAACGAACAATTATGAAAACGCTCAAACTTTTTACAGCACTTGCCTTTACGGCAGCCCTTTTTACCTCGTGCTACACAGAAGTCGTGGTAGATGATCCTTATGTTGAGGTTGTTCCAGTGGTTACACTCAACCAAGTTCTCAACGATTATGAAATATGGTATGTAGATATAGACCGCTCATCTGGTGAGCTTGTAGTACCCTTTTTACAGAAAGCGTTTACAGTATCGTTTAGAAGTGGAACCCTTTTTGCAAATAATAACTTATCTGGTATAGGCCAGAACGGTGGAGGCTATGGCCTCGATGTAGCGAGCTATGACACCTTTAACTATGAACTTGATGTAGATCACGATCTAGACGGAACCTATTCTTTTGATGTGCGCGAGCTCTCAGGCAATGAGATAGAACTCTATCATCCCTCTACAGGAGCGAGATATATTTTAGTAGGGTACCAACGTAATACCTTTGATTACGACCTAGTTTTCTATGAAAACATACACTACTTCTTACAAGAGTTTGAGGCTTGGGAAAAAATATATACTAGTAACGAAGGGGATATCAATCCGTTTGACAATGAAAACTTTCTACAGTTTTTACCAGCTGGGAACAGCGGCAACTTTAGAAGTTCAGAAGACGGTAATGGCACAGCAATTGATAATATATATTGGGATTATGATGGGATCTATGATGTAGACGATGTGGCTGGAGATTTTTACAGTAAAACTTTAACACTAGATTACAATTTCCCAGACAATGAGTTCTTTGAGCTTACCGTTATAGATGACGAGACCATAAGTTTGTATCAGGTCAGTACTGGTACTACGTATGAGTTTAGAGGAAGGGGCTACATACAGTTCCGTCTTGCTGCAGATGGCAAGTCTAAAACAGCTCCTAAGCTTCGTAAGAAGACCTCAGAGATTAAAAAAGAAATAGAAGCTCTTAAAATAAAAAAGCTCAAGACGCTTACGAAATAAAGATTTTTGGTTGGTTATTTAGTTAGAAACCCCTCACCTAAGTGTTAATTAGTGTGGGGGGTTTCTTTTTTAAGGTTGCTACCAAAATTGTCCGTACGCTTTCGCGAAAATGTTATAAACATCAAACACTATAGCCATAGCTACCTTAGTGCATTTTACGTAAGTACTTTAGCAAAACTTTAAATCTCTCACAACCATAGCCAAAGCAGATTTTTGTACCTTCCCTACTATAAATTAACAACTAACACAAACGTAGAATTATGGGATTATTTTCATTCATTAAAAACGCAGGAGCAAAGGTTTTCGGTATAGGAAAAACGGATAAGGAAGAAGCAGCAGAAAAAGCAGCAGCAGCAGAAGAAAAGATAGCTTTGGCAAGCGCTAAAGCAGCTAGAAATATGTCGGAAACTATTCACGATTTAGGTCTTGATGTAGACAATCTAGACATCTCTATTGATGGTGACGTAGCCGTTGTAACTGGAAGCGCTCACGATCAAGCGACAAAAGAAAAAGTGGTGCTGGTAATAGGTAACTCTACTGGTATTGCCACTGTAGATGATAGACTTACTGTAGAAAACCCAGAGCCAGAAGCACGTTTCTATACGGTAGAAAAAGGGGATACACTCAGTAAAATTTCAAAAGAAATGTACGGTGACCCAATGAAGTACCCACAAATTTTTGAAGCAAATAAGCCTATGCTTAAGGATGTAGATAAAATTTATCCAGGTCAAGTGCTTCGTATACCGCACTTAGATAAGTAACATGTAAGGTGCAAGAGTACTAATGGGTATTCTTCAAAAGGGAACAAGTCTCCGTGATCTGTTCCCTTTTTTTATTTCCAAAACCGCGGGTAGTTATCGCAATTCCTATAACGCCCTTACTACCATCATAATCAATTGTACAGTCGCAAAGGCGGTTGCTACTAAGCCAACTGTTTTTTTAAACCCTTGGGGTTCCTTCCAACTTTTGACTGCACTAAAAAGTGCCAAAATAGTTACAAACGCAAATAAACTGATAATTAGAATGTCCAGTGATTGCGGAGCAGGTATACCCGTAAGAAAATTAAGCCCCTTAAAACTTTTATAGATTAAAAAGCATATAAAAGATAGGATACCAAAATAGTAGCAGCGTTTAGAGAATTTTTGCTTTATATCTAATCTAGGCATACTATCTACTCTAAGACACTGTGAGATTACCTATAAAAATTCATTTCATCTGCATACTTATAAACCTCAGCAGGTAGCAATGGCCGTATATTCTTCCCCTCTTTAATCCCATTACGAATCATTGTAGAGGATATCTCCATAATAGGTGCCGCTACCTTATGGATTCTGGAGTGTATGGCAAGTTCGCTATCCGTCTTTCCTTCAGAGATTCTGGGATATACGTAAATATCGTGATGTTCCAAGATATACTCGTAGTTCTTCCACTTATGGAGGCCTTTGAGATTGTCTTCTCCCATAATAAGAGAAAACTCGTGTTCTGAATATTTTTCTGTTAGGTGAGCAAGGGTGTTTACGGTATAATTGGGCTGTGGCAAGTCAAATTCGATAGTACTTGGCTCCATCTTATCATAATCCTCAAGTGCGCGCATTACCATCTGGTATCTATGATGATTATCCAGGAGACTGCTCTTTCTCTTAAACGGATTATGAGGTGTAATCACCATCCATATTTTGTCTAGATCGCTATACTCTGCCATATGGTTTGCAATAGCAAGATGACCTATATGGATAGGATTGAATGTTCCGAAGTAGAGACCTATGTTCACTTGGTTGTGGTTTATATTAGTTTTTTAGACTTTAGATATGAGAGAGTGCTGGGGTTGATTTTTCGAAATTTTAATAGGCCACACATTCAATTCAGAAAAGAAGGTCCATAAAGCTATTTGATATGCTCCGCAACTAATGTGTGTGCTTCTGCAAGTGCCTTATCCAAATCATCATTTAAAATGATATGGTCAAATTGTGGTGCGGTAGCAAGCTCTACAGAGGCTTTTGCGATACGCATATTGATTTTATCTTCACTTTCTGTTTTACGTTTCTTTAACCGTATTTTCAACTCATCTACGCTTGGCGGTTTTACAAAGACAGCAAGTGTTTTATCTGGATATTTCTTTTTGATACGCAGACCTCCTACAACATCGATGTCAAAAATCACGTGTTTTCCCATTGCCCAGATACGTTCTACTTCAGACTTGAGCGTACCGTAAAAATTGTCTCTATATACTTCCTCCCACTCGAGAAAGTCATCATTTTTAATGTGTTGTTTAAAATCGTGCAATGAGATAAAATAATAGTCTTTCTCGTGTTCCTCTGTCCCTCGAGGTTCTCTACTAGTTGCTGATATACTAAACTCAAGGTTCAGCTCTTCCTGCTTGAGAAGATGTCTCACTATAGTTGTTTTCCCACTTCCAGAAGGCGCCGAAAAAACAATCAATTTCCCATTAAAAGCCATTACAGATTCGTCTGGTTTTTTTCCCATTACAGTACGTTTAAAACTTGCTCTTTAATTTTTTCTAACTCATCCTTCATTTGTACAACGAGTTGTTGCATAGGCGCGTGGTTGGATTTTGATCCTATGGTGTTGATCTCACGTCCTATTTCTTGACTTATAAAGCCTAATTTTTTTCCGTTAGAATCTGCGGAGTTCAAAGAATCTGTAAAATAAGATAGGTGGTTTTTGAGCCTGACTTTTTCTTCTGTGATATCGTATTTTTCAAGATAGTAAATAAGCTCCTGCTCAAAACGATTTTCATCTAGCTGCGTTTTAAGATCTGCTACTGCCTTTTCCAGTCTTGATTTTACGTCATCTAGTCTTTCAACATCCAGAACGATCACCTCCTCCAGTAAACGGCTTAAGTTCCCTACACGTAATTCAAACTCATCCTTGAGGGAATTTCCCTCGTCGAGGCGATACTCATTAATTTCTTTAAGAGCACCTTCAAGGTTTTTTAGAATTTCCTGATATTCATTCTCGTCCAGCTCTTCCCGCTCTGTTTTGAGCGCATCTGGAAGTCGTACAGCCATTTTGAGTAATTCTGTTTCACTGGGAGTTCCCGCCACCGCATTACTTAGCTGGTTCATATAGGCGCTTACCACAGACTCATTTACAGTTACACTCGTAGCTTGACCGGTGCTCTCAACATAAAGCCCAACATCTATTTTACCGCGCTCTAGTGACTTCGCCACAAGGTTACGGATATCCAGCTCTTTCTCTCTATAGGTCGAAGGAATGCGAGCATTTAGATCGAGGTTTTTGCTATTGAGCGATTTGATTTCAATAGTAATTTTCTTTCCAGGAAGCTGTACAACACACTTCCCAAAACCAGTCATAGATTTTATCATACCGCAAAGATAAGAATTAGGAAGCAGGGTAAATACTCCTGTTTTAAGATGAACATAGTATGGGTTTGGCTTTCGCCAAAATGTGAACGCCCTCAAATAAACCATTTAAAGATCAGACATCTATTATCTAAGAATAGATAACAGCATTAAATGAGAGCGAGTGATTTGAGATTATTTAAAATTTTCGCGGTATGCTAAAAATGTAGTTATAAAAAGCGTAAAATTACCTACCCTTTTTCATTACCATTCTTATCAAAATGTACGTTAAGATAAGCCTCCGTGCGCCAAATCATCCAGCCCAAACCACCTAATAATACACCGATCTGGATTGGCAATAAAACTAACTCCTTTATAAAATAATCCAGTATTCCCATTAATAGTAGAACGATCGCAAGATAAAGGAAGAGGGATGCACTCTTTCTATTTGCTGCTTGCCACACCTTATCATTTTTCATAGAACGTGCAGTCCTATATCCATAAAGTGCATTAATACGTTTAGGAGGAAAGAGATAAAACAGAAAGGCAATTACAAAAAACAACATCCCGACCATAAGCGAATCACTCATAGGACTATAGTTTTCTCACCCAAATATTTCTGAATCCTACACCGCTTTCATCACCGTGATCCTGCAGCCGAATCGGGGCGTCTCCGTGAGGTGGATTTTTAGGGTACCCTATATATTCGGTTGTTCCTTCTATGGGATAATGATCTTGTACCAAAACGCCATTGAGTAGTACCGTGATGGTTCCCTGTTCTGTGCGGTTACCCGATGCATCAAACGTAGGAGCGTGGTAAATAATATCATAAGAATTCCACTCACCTGTAGCATTTGCAGCATTTACAAGCGGTATAGATTGCTTATATATAGATCCTACCATACCGTTTACATACGTATCATTATCATTGTTGTTAAGAATCTGCACCTCATATCTATCTTGTAAAAAAACACCACTATTACTCCTATTCTGATTAGTCTGAGTGTTACTAGGATCGCTACGCCACTCTAGATGCAACTGCACATCTCCAAAGCTATCACGGGTATAGATATCACCTGTCTTATCTGCCACCGTCATACTCCCATCGCCATTTATTTTCCAGGGAGCAGCAGATCCGTCTTTGGATTGCCACTTGTATAAATCATTGCCATTAAACAAAACAATGGCGTCACTGGGCGCTCCTTGTTGTCCTTGTGGGTAAACCCTTTCTGGAACTGGTGCCCAGACTTCTGTATCTTTTGGGTCTGTAGGCTCGCCTTTAGATCCTCCAGAATTTTTTGCGCCCCCGCAAGCCGTAAGCATTGTAATAGCTATAAGTGATATAAAAAGTTGCTTCATAATATGTCTTCTACTCCTCTCTTTATGAAAAGTAATTTTTAGTTAATCTAACCTCTTGATTTTAATATCACGATACCATACCTTATCTCCGTGATCTTGGAGGCCTATATGACCTTCCGGGTATTTACCAAAACCTTTCCAATCCTTAAATTTAGAATTTGCCACCATCGCATCCCATTCTTCACCATTTACCGGAAAGATATACGCCTCTTGTCCGTTCAGAACTACGGTACCCAAATTCTCTTTATGGTTGATAGTGAGCTCTACGGCGTTCCATTCTCCCGCTGGGTTGATCATTCCAGCTGCTGGCTTGATCATATCATAAAGTGAGCCCGCTTTGTGCGTCCCATCTGCCACTTTAGCATCTGGGTGACGCTCATCATCTAGCACTTGTATCTCAGGACCCGTCTCATAGGCTTCGCTATATTCTGGAGATTCGTGTACTCCCCAAAATATGCCACTATTGCCGCCTTCAGAAACTTTCCACTCTAAGTTGAGTACAAAGTTTTTGTAGGTGTCTTTTGTAATAATATTTTTCCCACCGCTATCACCAGGTGTAAACATCATAGCATCACCGTCTATGGTCCACTCATCGTGCATTTCTTCTTGACGGTATCCTTTCCAAGCGTCAAAATTTGACCCGTCAAAGAGTACCTCTATCTCTTTATTCATGTCGATCTCTTTAGTCTCTGTTTGAACCTCAGCAATACCTTCTGTATTATTTTCTTTACAGCTTAGGGCAAAAATTGCTACTGCAGCTATGTAGATTGTTTTTTTCATAATCCTAATATTTTCTTCAATTTCTCCCTATCCACTTCTTCTCCTGCAAAATCATCAAAACGCTTTTCTGTCGCTTCTATAATATGATTTGCTATAAAAGGCGCTCCTTCTCTAGCTCCCTGTTCCGGACTTTTTATACAACATTCCCATTCCATCACAGCCCAGACATCACAACCATACTCGGTTAACTTTGAGAAGATCGTTTTAAAATCTACTTGTCCATCTCCAGGAGAACGATAACGTCCCGCGCGGTCCTTCCAATCTGAAAATCCGCCAAAAGTTCCGCGTTTACCGTCTGGTAAGAACTCAGAATCCTTAACGTGAAAAGCCTTTATATATTCGTGATAGTGGTCTATATATGCTATGTAATCTAGCTGTTGTAACACAAAATGACTAGGGTCATATAGAATATTGCAGCGCTTATGTTTACCTGTCGCTTCTAGAAAACGCTCAAACGTTACTCCGTCGTGCACATCTTCTCCCGGATGCACTTCATACGCCACATCTACCCCACATTCATCAAAAACATTGAGCAATGGTGTCCATTTCTTTGCAAGTTCTTCAAAACCCATCTCAACCAATCCGTCTGGACGTTGTGGCCAGGGATGCATTGTATGCCAAAGCAGACTTCCTGTAAAACTTGGACAAGCACTAAGGCCTAGGTGTTTACTAGCGTGTGCCGCACTTTTCATTTGCTGGCGTGCCCATTCGGTACGTTTTTTAGGATTGTTTTTGCAGTCATCTGGAGCAAAATTATCAAACATTAGATCATACGCAGGGTGTACGGCTACAAGTTGGCCCTGTAAATGCGTAGCAAGCTCCGTTATCTCAAGCCCATACTCTCCTATTTTTCCTTTGAGTTCGTCACAATAGGTCTTGCTTTCTCCTGCTGTTTTAAGGTCAATCAATCTTGATTCCCACGTAGGAATCTGGATTCCCTTATATCCTAAATCTGCAGCCCATTTACACATCCCATCAAGAGAATTAAATGGTTCTTTATCGTCCATAAACTGGGCGAGAAATACTGCGGGTCCTTTTATTGTTCTCATTACATTATAATTTTGTCATTTCCACGAAGGCGGAAATCTCATTCAGCCAAGCGTTGTGTTTTTTAATGTTCCTTATTAAGCTTTCGCGAAAGCGTACTTAAACTACTCTAACTCCACCCACACATTCCCATCACGATGACTCTTCACCGCTTTCTCTATAAAGTTCATTCCTCGTACACCATCTGTCATCCCTGGAAACTCAGCCTTATGAAAATCTTCTCCTCGTACTGCCTTGGCCACGCCTTTATAAATATTGCCCATAGCGTCAAAAATACCTTCTGGATGTCCTGGAGGTAGTTTTGTCCCATCTAATGAGACTGGACTGTTATAGGAATGCCCAGGTTTTAAGACACGCATAGGCTGTCCCTCTTCAAGTAAGTAAAGATAGTTAGGGTTTTCTTGCTCCCATTTGAGCGCTGCCTTCTTTCCGTAAACGGCCACAGTAAAATTATTTTCTTCTCCCGTAGCAATCTGACTGGAGCGCAGTACTCCTTTTGTAAATTCATCTAGGCGCAAGAGTACGGTACCGTCTATATCCATCTCATTATCTGCATATAGATGATTAAGATCTGCTAGAACAGACTTGATTTTTTTACCCGTAACAAATTCCAGCATTTGATATGCGTGTACCCCTATATCGCCTAAACAGCAAGAGATTCCAGATTTTTCTGGCATCAAGCGCCAAGTTGAATTGCGTTGTTTTTTATCGTGTATAAGGTTGTTAATCCAACCCTGATAATATTGCGCATCTACTTTCTGAACCTCCCCTATCTCACCATTTGCAATCATCTCCTTCATCTGGCGCACCATTGGATAACCCGTATAAGTGTGGGTAAGGCCAAAGATGTGTCCCTTTTTCTGCTGGATGGCCTGAAGGATCAGCGCTTCTTCATAGGTCATCGTCATAGGTTTCTCACAGATCACATTAAAACCTGATTCCAATAACTTCTTAGCCATTGGGAAATGCAAGAAATTAGGCGTTAGAATTGATATTACCTGCATACGCTCATCTTCAGGAAGTGCGAGCTCACCGTCTACCAGTGCGTTCAAATCTTTGTAAATCCTGTCTGTTGGGATCCCTATCTGCTTTGCAAAGTCCTTACTTACCTCAATATCTGGGTTAAACGAACCACCCACTAGCTGATATGCATCAAACATACTTGCAGCTACTCGGTGTAAAACCCCTATTAAACTATCGCCGCCGCCGCCCAGGACGCCCCATTTTATCTTGTTGCTCATATTTTTGTTTTTTTATACCGCTTTCGCGAAAATTTGATCTTAATCTTCCTTTGCCAGCGCAAAAAAGTGAGTACTACGCTCTATTTGTCAAATTACAAAAACCCAATAAATACTAAAAGTTATTGGGTTTTTGGGTGTGTCAAACTCAGCTCCCCGAAAAAATATAATCCTCTTCGACAACCTAAAAGTGACATCTATTCATTACTCTTTGTACTCTATTTTTTCTGCCTTGAATAATAAGGCAAACACTAAAAATACTGCTGCAGCAAATACCGCAGGGAATATCCATACCGAATTCCAGTCGTGTCCTTCTGTCATCAACGCATATTTATCAGTAATTTTTCCAGTAATATAGAATCCTACAAGCATACCTACCCCATAGGTCGCCAGCGTAATAAGGCCCTGTGCAGCACTCTTAATTTTTGGTCCTGCCTTGCTATCTGTGTAAATCTGTCCAGAAACAAAAAAGAAATCATAACAGATACCGTGTAGCGCTATCCCTAATACGACGATGCTAAATAAGTCTCCAGAGTTACCGTATGCAAAAAGTGTATAACGTATAGCCCAAGCGAGCATACCTACCAAGATGGTTTTTTTGAAACCAAATTTCTTAAAGAAAAATGGAAGCAAGAGCATAAACAAAATTTCAGATGCCTGCCCTAATGAAGCCCAAGCAGTAGAATTTTCTACGCCAGACTCTGTCAAAAACGGACTAAGGTTCGTATAATAAAACGCAAGCGGAATACATATTAATACTGACGACAAAAAGAATACTAAGAAATTCCGGTCTTTCAATAGTTTTAAAGCTTCAAAGCCCAAAACGTCTGCTACTTGCACTTTCTCTCCTTTGGCACTAGGTGGTGTCTTAGGCAAGGCAAAGCTAAACACTCCTAAAATCGCAGAGGCAATAGCAGTCATCATAAACGTATTAGATAAAAGACCTTCCTTTATACCGGCTTCAGAATCCCAAGAAAAAGCAAAACTGATAAGTAACCCTGCTATGATCCATCCTATGGTACCCCAAACTCTAATGAGCGGAAAATCCTTAGAAGGATCTTTCATCTGATTGAAGGCTACAGAATTTACAAGTGCTAGTGTAGGCATATATGCAATCATATAACCCAAAACATACGGATAAAATGTAGCAAAATCTGTAGACTGAGACATCATATACATAAGTCCAGCTCCCACAAGGTGCAATACACCTAAGATACGCTCTGCATTAAAATACCTATCTGCAATAAGCCCTATGATAAAAGGTGCGATAATCGCCCCCCAAGATTGCGTAGAAAATGCCTGTGCGATCTCTCCGCCTTCTGCGCTCAGGTTATTCCCTAGAAAAGTTCCTAAAGTAACAAACCAGCCGCCCCAGATAAAAAACTCTAGGAACATCATAAGAGAAAGCTGAATTTTAGTCGTTGTTTTCATATTACTTGTTTAGTTGGTTGATTGATTTTGCTACGAGCGCTTTTGTAAGTAGTATTCCTTCTTTTGGATCTTCCAGTGGCCCTTCATATTCTGTACCTATATATCCCTTAAAACGATTAGTTTTATGATCGTGGGCAATCTGTATAAGTCTTGGGTAATCTAATGTTGTCTCAGTACCCTCTTCATCAAAGGTGTAGGACTTTGCACTAACTCCTACAGCATATTCCATAAGTTCTTCTACTCCTTTATACGTATCATATTCTTTGATACAGGGAGCTTCCCACCGTGCTCCTCCTTCTCTCTCAACGCAAAAATTACCAAAGTCCGGTAGCGTTCCAACGGTCTGCATATTGACCTCTTTCAGTACGGCAACCAGCTTCTCCGCATCACTAGACCAGCCTCCGTGATTTTCTATCACGATATTAACACCCACTTCTTTCCCATAGGCCCCTAGTTCATTAAGGGATGCTACAGAGAGTTTGTGCCACTTCTCTGGATCTAATTCGCCAAAGAGGTTTGCTCTCACAGAGTGTGCACTCATAAGCTTAGCAGCATCCATCCATATCTTGTGATTTTCTATGGCTTCTTTTAATTTTTTGGGGTCGGGGTCGGCAAGCTCTCCAGCATTATCAACCATAATAAGAACATTTTGTATACCCACTTCTTGAGATTTTGCATGGAGTTTTTCGGCAAGGGTGATTACTCGCTCTCTATAATTATCTCCCGGTTCCATCACTGTAGGGTATAATTGAGTTACATACTCAACACCCTCATAGCCCATATCTTTGGCTACCTGGGCAAACTCCATAGGATCTATTGACCCGTCTAAAAATGGGGTGTGTAAGGACCACTGTGCAAGAGATTGCTTGTACATTTCTGAGGAGGCTGTGGTTGATAGGGTATCCGCTTTCGCGAAAGCGCTATCACCTCCATTGTTCTTCACATCATTTTTACAAGAAAGCAATACAAAAGCGCATAAAACAGCGCTCGTTAGATAATTTTTCATAGAAAATTTTAAAGTTGAGCCAGAACTATAACGTTTTCGCTCAGGAATTACTGTTAAATATCGTATTTGACTAAGGTAACCTTTTTCTCAAATCTGCAAAAAACAAAGGAAAATTTATATATTTGGTAAACTACATCACAAATTATTTTCATTAACACATTTTACGGTGAATAAAGCTAACGAAAACGAAATGTACGACGCAATTGTCGTAGGCTCAGGAATCTCTGGAGGTTGGGCAGCAAAAGAGTTATGCGAGAATGGTCTTAAAACGCTCGTCTTAGAACGTGGGCGTATGGTTAAACATATAGAAGACTATCCTACGATGCACAAAGATCCTTGGGATTTTAAATTTAAAGGAGAAAACCCAAGAGAGATTGAAGAGCAATATCCTAAGCAATCCCGTACTGGGTACGTGCATAAAGCAGAGCATAATCATTTTTTTGTAAATGATTTAAAGCACCCGTATAATGAGACCAAGCGCTTTGACTGGATCCGTGGATATCACGTAGGAGGTCGCTCACTTATGTGGGGACGCCAGAGTTATCGCTTGAGTGACATAGACTTTGAAGCAAATAAAAAAGAAGATATAGCCGTAGACTGGCCGGTGCGTTACAAGGATATTTCTCCTTGGTATGATAAGGTCGAAGAGTACATATCTGTATCTGGTGAGAATCTAGGGCTAGAAGTTCTTCCTGACGGTAAGTTTTCTCCTCCGATGGAGCTTAATTGCGTAGAAGAGACTCTCAAAAAGAATATGGCTGAAAACTACAAAGACCGTGTTCTTACTATAGGTCGTGTAGCACATATTACCGGGTCTAAAACCTACGATGGACGTTCTGCTTGTCAGTACCGTAACCGTTGTATGCGCGGGTGTCCTTTTGGAGGATATTTCTCAAGTAACTCATCTACCTTGCCAGCTGCAGAGCGTACGGGTAATATGACCTTGCGTCCGTTTTCTATCGTAACAGAAGTGGTTTATGATGATGCGACAGGAAAGGCAACTGGTGTAAGAGTAATAGATCAAGAAACTAACGAAAAATTAGAGTTTAAATCAAAAGTTGTTTTCTTATGTGCCTCTGCAATTGCCTCTGCGAGCATCCTGATGCAATCTAAGTCTGACCGTTTTCCTAATGGGTTAGGTAACGACTCAGGAGAACTGGGACACAACTTAATGGATCACCACTTTAAAGCTGGAGCAACCGCAAAGTGGGATGGAGATCTAGATAAATATTATAAAGGACGTCGTCCTAACGGAATTTATATCCCACGTTTTAGAAACATAGGAGGCGAGACAGATCAAAAAACGTTTAAACGTGGATACGGTTATCAAGGCGGGGCAGGTCGCGGTAATTATCAGCCAGAAATCGCTGAAGCTGGTTATGGATCTAATCTTAAAAAAGCAATTCAAGAACCAGGTGGGTGGACTATAGGTCTTATGGGCTTTGGAGAATGTCTTCCGTATCACGAGAATAAAATGACCCTTGACTATAATGACCTAGATCAATGGGGGCTCCCCAAAGTAAACTTTGACGCAGAATGGAAAGAGAACGAGTGGGAGATGCGTAAGGATATGATTGCAAGTGCTAAGGAAATGCTCAGCAATGCTGGTTTTAAGGATATCCAGACTATGGATGATCCTAGCGCACCAGGTAACGGTATACACGAGATGGGAACTGCCCGTATGGGTCGTGATCCAAAAACTTCTGTATGTAATGGTAATAACCAATTGCACGCGGTACCTAACGTCTACGTAACTGACGGAGCATTTATGACTTCTGCAAGTTGTGTAAATCCATCACTTACGTATATGGCTTTTAGTGCGCGTGCAGCAAATCACGCGGCGGCTCAACTTAAAAAAGAAGCATAAGATGAAAAGAAGACAAGTATTAAAAAATCTAGGTTTAGGTGGTGTTGCACTTGTAGCTACCCCTACCATCTTGAGCCTTTTACAAAGTTGTAAAAACGACCCTGTTTTTGAAACTGTATTTATAAGTAAGCCGCAAGGTCAAGCCCTTAGACATATAGTGGACCTGATAATCCCTAGTGACGATAAGATCCCGGGAGCCGTAGATGTGGGAGTCCACACGTTTATAGACAGTTTTTGGAACGAAGTAGTTTCAGAGGATAGTCAGTTACAGATTAGAGCAGGCTTTGATGCGCTAGCAAATCGTCTAGAGGACGCTACTGGCAAAACATTTGAAAATGCGGGTGCAGAGGATTACGATACATTACTATCTAAATATCTCAATGCATCTAAAGAGGAAGAAAGCGTTTTCAATAAGAGCTTAGGTGAGTACTATCAAGCGTACCAAAGAGATAAGACCGTAAGCCCTGATCCAGATGCGGCTACCTTTAGCTTGCTGGGTAATTTAAGAGGTATGACTATTTGGGGCTGGAAGGCTTCTGAAGAAATAGGTGAAAACGTTCTTGCCTACGAGCCTATTCCCGGACAACAGATAGGGTGTTTACCACTTCAAGAAGCTACAGGTGGAAAGACGTATTCTTTGTAGAATAGGGATTACCAGTTATAAATAAACGTGCGAATAGGGATGAGATCTCTGCCTTCGCGGATATGTAAAATTTATGAATAGAAGAAAATTTATACAAAAAGGAGCTCTTACGGGTTCCTTTTTGGGTTTAGGGGGATTAGGTGTGAGCGCGATGGATACTGCCTTAAATGATGCCGCTATTGCGAAAATAGCCAATGATAAACATACATTTAACCTCAACTACGCTCCCCACATAGGAATGTTTAAGGAACTTGCTGGAGACAATCCTATAGATCAACTCAATTTTATGGCAGCACAAGGTTTTACAGCTTTTGAAGATAACGAGATGCGCAATAGACCCGTCGATCAACAAGAAGCAATGGCTGCGGTACTGAAAAAGCACGGTATGATGATGGGCGTCTTTGTAGCCCATAAAATTTACTGGACAGAACCTAATCTCGCAAGTGGGAAACAAGAATGGAGAGACGAGTTTTTGAATGATGTCAAAGAATCAATTTTAGTTGCTCAAAGAGTCAATGCAAAATGGATGACTGTAGTTCCTGGACATATAGACTTGCGGCAGAATATGGCGTATCAAACCGCAAATGTAGTGGAATCCTTAAAGCAAGCGAGCGCACTATTAGAACCACACGGCATTGTAATGGTGTTAGAGCCTTTAAACTTTAGAAATCACCCTGGACTTTTTCTTGCAGAATCACCGCAGGCATATCAAATATGTAAGGCAGTAAATAGCCCGTCTTGTAAAATCTTGTTTGACATATACCATCAGCAAATTCAAGAAGGAAATCTAATTCCCAACATAGACCAATGCTGGGATGAAATCGCCTATTTCCAAATAGGAGATAATCCCGGGCGCAATGAGCCCACCTCAGGCGAGATAAACTATAAAAATATCTTTAAGCACATACACAGCAAAGGATACAAGGGCGTTCTAGGTATGGAACACGGTAACTCCGTAAAGGGCAAAGAAGGTGAACAGCGCGTAATTGATGCTTATGTAGAAAGTGATAACTTTTTAGCTTGATATATTTCCTCTTTAAAACCTGGTATTAAAAAAGGTCCGCTATAGAAATCTATAGCGGACCTTTTTTAAAAGTACTATTGATTATTTTACAATAAACTTCCCTTTCATAAGACCTGAATGTCCTGGGAAGCTACATATAAAATCATAGGTTCCAGCTGCGGGTGCCATAAAGGTAACTGAGGTACTCTGCCCACCACCTATCATCTTTGTGTGTGCGATAATGTTATCACCTTCTGGAATCCAATCTTGTGATTCTCCTGCGGCGGCGGCTTCTCGAGCAAATTCTCCTACATCGGTACCTTCTTTGAGTAGCACAAAATTATGTCCCATAATTTTCTTTTCTATTTTTCCTGTATGACGGAAATTTAGGGTTACCTCTTTTCCAGCCTCAACGGTAAATTCTGTCTTATCATATTTCATCAAGTCGTTACCCGCAAGCGCCAGTGTAACCTCATTATCATTAGTAGATGTAGACTCTTTTTTTGCTCCTATCTTAATTTCTTCTTTTTTCTCTTCTTTCTTTTCTCCTCCACAACTTACTAGAAGTGCCGTAAAAGCAAAAGCAGCCATTATTCTCGTGATTTTCATAATATATATTTGATATTTAACAGCCTTAAAGATAAGTATAACCCTCATTTTAGTTCTTAAATTCTTCAAAAAATTCTAGACCTCTCAATTCGTTATAATAAAAGTCGCCCGGCTTGTAAAAACCTACGTGACCACCGTGTAGAGGTGATTCTAGGTGAACGGTTTTTGACATTTTCGCGAAAGCGGTAGGATAACAGTGTCCGTGTAAAAAGGTGTCATTCTCTGCATTGAGAATTAGAGTGGGTATTTTAATCTCAGGAAGATACGCATAGCTACTTGCTTGTTTATAATAGTCCAGAGCATCCTTAAATCCGTGCGCAGGAGCCGTATACACATCATCAAAGGTCTTGAGATCTACTATTTTCTTATAATCTTCCTCTGTAAGTCTATCTGGAAATTTTTTCATCTTCCTGCGAAATTTTCCGCGCAAGTCTACCAAGAAGGAGGTGCGATAAATGATATTTTCTCTTTTATTGAGCTGTTCTAAAGACACCTGTAGATCTATGGGAACTCCTACGGTTACAACTGCTTTAATAACAGATGGCACATCACCCTCACCTAGATACTTAAGGGCAGCATTCCCGCCTAGACTTACTCCATAAATGAATAGCTGCTCGTATTCCTCACGGTCAATGATTGTGTTTATGAGATAACGGATATCCTCTGTCTCTCCACTATGATAAGATCTAAACAATCTATTCTTGCTCCCACTACATCCTCTAAAATTTAGAGCAGCAACATCGTAGCCTTTTTGGTTTAGGAGTTTTGCCATTCCCAACATATAAGTGCGCTGTGCATTTCCCTCAAGACCGTGTAAAAGAACGGCCACTTTAGTCACATTCTTACGGGACAGGGTTTCCTTTGCGTATGACCAATCTATGTCAATAAAATCTCCATCCTCCGTTTCTAATCGCTCACGGTGTTGCTTTACGTCAGATACGCTTCTGATTTTTGCGGAATAAATAGTTGAAAAATGTGGATTTTTAAAGAGTCCGCTTGCGCGAAAATTTGAAGAAACTATAGGCATTAGTATAAAATATTATCTTTAGGTTGAACTCCTTCTGGCAAATCTGCCTCATCCAGCATATCTCTCAAATCTATCTCAATAGTTCTACATAGTGCCGTCATAGGTACATCATTAATACGTCCCTCAAAAGGGTCTTCACTATTATCACCTACAATCTCCATGGTCGTAAAGATCCAAGAAATCAACACTGCAAAAGGAATAACGAGAATGTCTGCAGCGCTCCAAAAATTAGTCAGACTTACAATCGCTCCTTGGTTAAAAACATCTAATAACCCAAAGGGGACGAGCATCACAAAAATCCATGTAAACACTTTAGAAAAATAGCCGTACTGTCTCGGGAATGGCGTGTTCTTAATGCGCTCACACATACCCTGTAGGTTATAGAACTCTTCAAGGACAGATTGTAATTGATCTTCCTGAAACCCATCTAAAACATCCCGACTCTTTAAATCCCTTAGTACCAGCGCCTGGTTCTTAATTAAATGAGTAGCAGTATTTTTACGAGGCTTTAAATCGAGAAATTCCTCATCAGAAATAAGTCCCTTCGTGATATCACAGGAAATATTGCGCTCTGCGTGACGGTCAAAGATTTTTTCAACCATCCTATTTTCTTCAAGAGACCAAGATTTAGGCTGTCTCAGTTGTATGCGCAAGGCGTTTATCCAGGCGATGTGTCTGTAAATCATCTGGGTGTGAAGTTCTTTATCCAGTGCTTCATCTCCCGTTTGCACAAAACTCAAAACCTGAATGGCCCACGTTCTACTATAGTTTACAATACCTCCCCATATCTTACGACCTTCCCAGAAACGGTCATAGCTCTGGCTATTTTTAAATCCTATATAAAATGCAACCGCAATACCGATAACACTTAATGGTTGAAATGGAATCTTTAAAAAAGAAAGACCCGCAAAATGATAGCCCGCAAAAATTGCCGTTGCCCACAGTGTGAAGAAAATAAGGTTCTTCCAAGCATACCTAAGAATCAATCCCCAGCCTAAGTTTCTTTTGATATACATACTAATGATTTTTAAAGAAGGTTAAAAGTAGTTAGAATTACGCTTTCGCGAAAGCGTTCAAAGTATTCATAATTAATGGAGTTAAAGTTGGAACTTACCGTATCATTCAAGACCTTGTAGTCAGAGAAATAATTTTTGCCGTTTCACCAAAGGAAATGTATTTATTTAGATAAGATTACTACTATAAGAAAGGGCCATCGTATCCCTTTAAGAGATTTATAAACTAGTGAGGGTTGTTTATATGAAAGTGTCTATACGATAGCATAAAAAGCTTTTACTGGGATAGCCCCCCTGATAAACGGTCAATTAAAAAACAACAAATTCACTATTAAAAAGTGATCACAAGTGCACACCAGATAAAATATGGGAAGGGCGCTAGGAGATTAAAAAACATTTAAAGTACTTAAAATGATAGATCCAAGATTTCCAGAGCTCAACACAAAGCAGATACGTACTCTTAAAGAATACGGTACGGTAGAAGATTATACTCAAAGAACGAAAGTCTTTACTTTAGGAGATTTGCAATATGACTTTTTTGTAGTTCTCAAAGGCGAGGTTACTATAGAGGATCCGTATAATGATAACGCGATCATAGTCGCTCACGGCAAAAACGAATTTACGGGTGACAGCGGGATGTTGAGCAATCGCGGCGCTCAGTTTCACGCCTTTGCTACAGAAGGCACCTCCCTGATAAGAATTAAACCTAACAAACTGAAAGAGGCCATCTCAAAGCACTCTGATGTTTCGGATATTTTACTAAATGCTTTCCTTGCAAGACAGGAAACTGTTCTCAATGAAATAAGTGGTGGGATGAAACTTCTAGGGTCCGGGAACTCTAAAACTACGTATGCCATAAGGGACTTTATGGACAAGAATCATATATGGTACAATTTTTTAGACACTGATACCTCAGAGGAGGCACTCGCCCTTCTTGAAAATTTTAACCTTAGTGAAAAAGACTTGCCTATTATGATTAATAGCGAGTCAAAAGTATGTCTGAACCCATCTCTTGACGAAGTTGCCAGATATGCGGGTGTTCTTATGGATTTTGAAGATAAGATTTTTGACGTTCTGGTTATTGGCGCTGGGCCCGCTGGTCTTGCGGCTAGCGTATATGCTGCCTCCGAAGGATTATCAGTTGTGACTATAGATAGCAGTGCTCCTGGAGGCCAGGCGGGTAAAAGTTCTAAAATAGAAAATTATTTGGGCTTTCCCACTGGAATATCTGGAAGCGACCTCGCAAATAGGGCGTATGTACAGGCACAAAAATTTGGTTGTAATATCTCGATTCCTCATAAGGCACAAAGTGTTACCCATAGAGGAAATCACTTTGAAGTATGTGCCTCTAATGGAAAGCTTATACGTTCCAAAGCCGTAATGGCTGCTACAGGAGCAAACTATAGACAGCTTCCCATAGAAAATATAGAAGATTATGAAGGAAGTGGGGTCTATTATAGTGCCACGGGAATGAATGCCAATTCTTGTAAAAACGAACTTGTAGGCATCGTGGGTGGTGGTAATAGCGCAGGCCAGGCCGCATTGTTTATCGCAGACCACGCTAAAGAAGTATTTGTGATATTGAGGGGTGATGATATAGGCTCAAAAATGAGCAATTATCTAGTACAACGTATAGAAGCATCTCCCAATATTCATATCCTACTTAATACTGAAGTGACAGCGCTTAACGGAAAAGGACATTTAGAGTCTGTTACCCTTAGTCATCAGGATCAAGGAGATTCCATAAAGAATATTACGAATCTCTTTACGTTTATAGGAGCAAAACCTTGCACGGAATGGATGGGTGACCTGGTGGCGATGGACGATAAAGGTTTTATATGTACAGGGAGCGCGATAGCAGATAAGGAGTTAGCCTCTTGTGATATTTATAAGCATCGTAAGCCTCAAACCCTAGAAACGAGTATTCCAGGATTTTTTGCGGTGGGGGATGCCCGTAAAGGTTCCGTAAAAAGAGTGGCATCTGCCGTGGGCGAAGGATCTATGGCCGTAAGTCAGGTACATCAATTTCTCGCGGAATTGTCTCCTGTGAGCTAAAAACAACTAAAAAGTTTTTTTGGAACAATCATTTCACTTACATTTGTACCAATCATTTCAATAAGATGCCAAGAGCTGAAGTTTTTAATAGAGAGGAAGTACTGGGAAAGGTAAGAGACCTTTTTTGGAGTAATGGCTATAACGGCACTTCTATGAATGACCTGGTGGAAACAACGGGATTAAACAGAAGTAGCCTCTACAATTCCTTTGGCAATAAGTTGAACCTCTATAAAACGGTCCTTATCCAGTACCAAGCTGAAAGCCAGGATATATTTCAGGATGCTCTAAAGAGGGCTGATAATCCTAAACAGGCCATACAGTATATCTTTGAAAACTTTATAGACGAAATTGTAAGAGACACCGACGGTAAAGGTTGCTTTACTATGAACTGTAAGGCAGAACTCGGTCGCTCAAACAACAGTTTAAAGGATTACCTCAGCAAAATGCAAGACTCACAACTAGAATTTTTTGAAGGACTCGTAAGGGAAGGGCAAGATGCGCGTTTAATCAATACCGAAGAAAGCGCGTTGCATTATGCACATTACCTCTTTAGCGCATTTCAAGGATTACGGATGACAGGAATGCTTTTAAGAGATCGCTCTAAACTAGAGCACATCGTAACAAATACCCTTAAAATACTGGATTAAATTTTTTTATCTCAATTTGGAACGATTGTTCCAATATAATAGTAACTTTAAATTAAAATCAATGAAAAAATTAGTAAACAAAGTGGCCGTAATTACAGGAGGAAACTCAGGTATAGGGCTAGCAACGGTACAAAGCTTCTTAGATGAAGGAGCAAAAGTAGTATTCTCTGGAAGACGTCAGGAGGCACTAGATGAGGCTTCTGCGAGTCTCACAGGTGATTTTAAGGCAGTACTTGCAGACCAATCTAAACCCGCAGATAACAAACGCCTTATAGAAGAAGCTGTGAATGCCTACGGCAAACTAGATATTCTTTTTGCAAATGCTGGCGTTGCTCAATTTAGACCTTCAGCAGAAATAGATGAAGATTTTTTTGACAATCAATTCAATACTAATATGAAGGGCCCTGCATTCTTGGTTAAAGAGGCAATACCACACCTCAACGAAGGAGCGAGCATTATTTTTAATACTTCTATCGTACATCAAAAAGGTTTTGACTCCTCTGGTGTCTATAGCGCCACCAAAGGAGCCTTACGGGCATACGCTAGAGTTCTTACCACAGAGCTTGCGCATAAGGGCATAAGGGTAAATAGCGTCGCTCCTGGACCTATAGGAACCCCTATCTACAGTAAGATGGAAGGTATGAGTGAAGAAGATGTAAAAGAGATGGGAACATCATTTGCAGAGAACGTTCCTCTAAAGCGTTTTGGTGAGGCTAAAGAAATTGCTGCTGCCGTTGTTTTTTTAGCTAGTGATGATGCGAGCTATGTAAACGGTATTGAATTAGAAATTGACGGCGGTATGAGCCAAATCTAAGACTCTTTTGAGATGTATATGAAAGGGTGTCTTCGTCAAGGCGCCCTTTTATTTTGCAAGTATTTCAAGAAGAAAATGGCTTGATTTTGTAATTTTGTTGAAGCAATACTATTTTCGCGAAAGCGTGACAAAAAAAGATATATGTACGTAAAAGAATTTGATATTAGATGGAGTGATATAGATGCAAACCGCCACCTAGCAAACTCCGCCTACGTAAATTTTATGTCTCATACCCGTATGGGATATATGATAGAAAATGGCTTGAGTCAAAAGGAAATGGTCGTTCACAACATAGGTCCCGTTATCTTCCACGAGCAACTTTTCTTTTTTAAAGAAGCTTTTCAAGGCAAACCTATTACCGTCACTTTTGAACTAGGTGGTGCCAGTGAGGACGGAATGTTCTTTAAATTTGTCCATAATTTTTATGATGATAAGGGGAACAACTTAGCCCGTGGTGCAATGCAAGGTGGGTGGATTGATCTCAAAACCCGTAAGATGATTCCTTTACCCAAAGAGCTAATGCCTATGCTGGATAATGCACCTAAAACACCAGATTTTAAAATACTTACGAAAGAAGATATGCGCGCTCACGGACAAACTCCTAGAGACCGCGAGTAGTAGCTTTTTATTACTCCTTATCATAAAAGAATTGCTCTTTTATGATCTTGCCGTCCTTAACCTGATAAACTCCCAGTTCCTGCATCTGGCTCCTGTGACCACTAGGTTTATGAGTAGTATCCATATCAAAGCGCACCGAAAACCAGTTATCTGCGACTATTGGGTCACTTACTTTAGTACTGTGCACTTCAAATGTCTGTTCCCACCACTCCCCTTTTTTGGCCACAGCATCCATTCCTTCTACACGAGGATTATCTGACCATTCTGGCTCAATACTTACAATATCGGGACTATAGAGTTCCTTATAACAGCGGCCATAGTCTCCAGACTTGCACCATTCTACTAAACTTTTTGCAATTTGCTCTGTTTTCATACGTTTGAGTTTTGGATATTTTGTGTAGTGTTTACCTATAAATTTCGTAAATAAACAGTTAATCTTCAAACAAAATGATTCAAAACGTTACTATGTTTTTAAATTTTATATACATTTAAAACATCAATCTATCCTTTTTAGGTAGAAGCGACTATTTATAAAATGTTGACACGGCTAATTTGCGACATATGCAATGCATATTCTTAAGATATGTTGGATGCCTAACGCAAAAATTTAAAACTCAACATTGTCTTAAGTATGACCCTTTCACCCTATTTTAGTAAAGAGTCTAAAGTGAGCCTAGGTGGCTCACTTTTGTTTTTTGAAGACCTTATGTTGTTTATAGGGAGTAAATCTACGGTCCTTAAGAAACCGTTTTAAGACAATGTTTACTATTGGGTTCGTATGTTTTAAATAACAGTGCAGAAACTGCGGCTCTGCTCCCACTGTGCTCTTCATCTCTGAGGCAGTCCTTCCAAAATTTACAATATCTACTCCCTTTTCTAATCCGAGACGTATGTAGTCATTAAGCATCCTAGGATACAGGGAGTGCTCTTTATTGAGTGAATAATCCATCCCGATAAAATGCGTTTCCAAACGACCCTGCACTACAAATGAAGTTGCAAATCCTATGAGATGATCGCTCTTCCAGTAGGTGATGAAATTAAAATTTTCGCAAAAGCGCTCTTGCAGTTCTGCGTATACACGTATATCTAAAAGGGTAGCGTTAAAAGGCGCATTATCTACTACTTCTACATATAAAGATTGCAACTCTTTTGCATATTGTAAAATCTCTGTTGACGTAAAAATCCTGTTCTTAATGTCACTACTCTGGCTGTCTGCTTTGTTCAACTTTACGCGATACTTGGATTTTAAAGCGTTTTTATAGTTTTCAAAATCAGTATATCCCAGCTCTAAGAGCATATTAGGTTCCACTTCAAATGGATGAAAATGTTGCTTTTCTATTGTAGAAAGCTTATTCTTTTCATCCACAGTAAAATCCTTCAAAAAGAGGATACCGTGTTGATCCTTATCATAATTCCTTTCTAGTATGGAGGGTAACGTTTGGTAGATCTGGGCTTTATTAAAGTCTTCTTTAATAAACAATCCATAATTGCCACTAAGGAATATGTTGCCACAAATAGTTATCCGTTTATCAGAATGAAGCGTTTCTGGTAAGTAATTTACAATTTCTCTTAAGAAGGGCACCTTGTCGTAGGCCTGCGATACGTCGACATCAAAAGTCTGAAATAGAAGCAATGCGACAGGTTTCTGCTCTAATGCTAAAACAACATATGTATGCTCAATATGCTTCTGAGTACTCTCAAAAGCGGTAAGAAATGATTGGGAATAAAACAGCGTTTTCTCACAATCCAGACTTTTAAAAATAGTTGGGCTTATATCAGTAACACTCTTGAAATATGTGGCGTTAAGCTCCTGCAATTTTTTTCTTTTTCTTAATTGTGGTAAGATATACTCCTAGGAATATAAGGGCTGCTGCAAGTATTCGTATAGAGGTTAAGGTGTCTGCCCCAAGGAATATGGCAACGATCGTTGCGATAAGTGGTTGTAAATAAATAAAAGCACCGAGTGTAGATGGTTTTAATGTACGCAAGGCAAAAACATTAAAAAGATAGGTAAGATACGTTGTACCCACTACTACAAATATCATAACACCCATTACCTCCATAGGCAGCTCCGACCATTCTACGGCTAAGAATTGGGGTAAGGCCACTGGAGCATTAGTAAAAACGGCTACTAGAAAAAACCACTTCATTAGGGTAATAGAGGAGTACTTTGCCGTAAGGGGTTTTACCAAAATAAGATAGATAGAGTATGCCGTTGCATTGATTATAAACAGGGTATTTCCCAAAGGGATGTTAGGAGCGTTTTCTTGAGTTTGAGCCCCAAAAAGAATTAAAACTAACGCCCCTATGAGCCCTATGGCTATACCGCCACCTTTTAATAAGGTGATTCTTTCTTTTAAAAAAATAGCCGATAAAAAAAGTAAAATTACCGGCGATAACGTGATTACTACACTGCTATTTATAGGGGTTGAAAGTTCTAACCCCTTAAAGAACATAAGCATATTTATAGTCATCCCAAAGAGAGCGCACACCAATATTCTCCAGTAATCACTACGTTCTATTTTTTCTGACTTTACAAATAAGCTCGTTATCCAGAACAAGACAGATGCCCCTAAGACCCTGAGCATTATAAAACCATAAGCACCTATATACGTAGGCATTAGATCTTTTGCAAGGGTGTGGTTTACTCCGTAAATAAAACTAGCGCCAAAGGCTGCCAGTAGTGCTAAATGACATTTAGACATTCTTGCTATTTAGAAAATTTCTCTACAGCTGCAGCGACCACTTTTTTACTGTTTCCTATAAAAATCTCTTTATCAAAAATCATTACGGGCCTCTTTAAAAATGTATAGTGTTCTAATATGAGCTGTTTATAGTCGTTCTCCTCTAGTGCCTGCTCGTTTAAGCCTCGTTGTCTGTAAAGCTGTGCACGTTTACTGAATAAAGACTCATAAGAACCTGCAAGGGCATACATCTCTTCAAGCTGCGCATCTGTAATTTCCGCTATCTTGATGTCCTGTAATATAACATCATTATCAGGATTTATTTCTGAAAGTATACGACTGCACGTATTGCAAGATGAGAGATGGTAAATTTTTTTCATAGTAGGAATGTTTTCTTTCGCGTCTGTATGACGTTCCTTAAGTATCGTGTAAAAATACCCTCTAAGCTTTCTAAAAAGAATTATTTTTAGAGAAAATTAGAACTATGGATTACTCCTTTGACATTTGCCTAAAAAACAGAACCCTCCTAAAAAGAATTCTAGACCATTATAGTCTCGAGCAACTCAATAAAATTCCAGAAGGTTTTAATAATAATATAATCTGGAATGTAGGTCATACCATCGTAACTCAACAACTCCTCGTTTACGGCCTTTCTGGTCAAAAATTTGTAATAGATCAGAGCTTAATTGACAGCTACCGGAAAGGAACTAAGCCAGAGCGCGATAGTTCTAAGGAAGAAGTAGATCAACTGGGTGGGTTGCTTTTTAGCTCCTTAGAAACACTGCAAAAAGATTACAACAACGGGAAGTTTACAGATTTTAAAGAATACACGCTTTCTACTACGGGTGGTATACTATCGACGGTTGAAGACGCTATCGCGTTTAATAATTTTCACGAAGGTCTGCATCTGGGATGCTCTTCTATGTTGGGCAGATTAGTTAAAGGTTAACGTAAGGCGAAGCCTCTTCCCAAGAGACCAGAAATTCCTTAGATTGCTGGCTTACCATGACATCAGTATTCCTAAAGATCAACAGCACCCCCTCATTAGAGAAACCTATTTGTTCTGGATTTCTTGACAATGAAGATTCTTGAGGATTTAATTTCTTCAAGTACGCTTTCGCGAAAATGTAAAATTCCTCATCAAATAAAGCCGAGTCCATAACCTGGGCCCCTGTTTTAGGATCAAAATTATAATAAACAATAGCTTCATAACCGTGAGCTCCACCAGAAAAGTGATAGTCATAAGCACGTAAGGAAAGTATTTTATTTGAAGTATAATTTACGGTTACATCAATCTCTAAACTATGTGCATCACTAAGTACCGATGACTCCGGATATGAAACCTGACCATCGTTTATATATTCATTTGTTGCGCTTTCGATAGTCATATGGAGCGTATCAGTTGCGTTGAGTGATTGTAGTATATGTCTTTTTACTAGTCCGTTTACGGACCGAGATAAATTTTCTGGTAGCTCTAATTTGACATAATCTATGTGTATTTCAGGACAGGGTACATCTTTACAGATTAAAAATCCCTCCGTAGTATGTGCCAAATTTTTAAATTCGTAGGTCACATCATCCTCACAAGAAACAAATCCGATTAAGATAAATAGCCATAGAACTATATTGTATTTTTTCATCATCTAAAGATATTATAAATAAAAAGGCTGCTCAGTTTCCTGAGCAGCCTTTTCTCATTTTTAGGTTTTGTTACCTTTTGATAAACTTATAGGTTCCAGTTTTTCCTTCTGCAACCACTTGTACTAAGTATATCCCTGAAGTTAATCCAGATACATCCAATCTATCAGATGTAGCATTTATTGACTTAGCCATTACCTCTTGACCCATAATATTGAACATTTTAATAGAATCAATAGTTTGAGGTGCCGCAATGTTAAGTTCGTTCAATGCTGGATTAGGGAACATTGAGAAGTTTGTAATCTCAGTCGCCTCAGTAGAAAGAAGTCCTGCTCCAGCTACATTTACGACAAGATTACCTGTATTTGAACCAAATCCTGTAGCCAATACATAGTAATCTGTGTTATTACCATCGGTCGTAAATGTAAACGAACTCTGAGCACCGCCACTGTCGTCGTTGTTTCCAACACAACTTAACGCTCCACAGGCTCCACTGTATACGGAGATTTCAGTATCAAAGTCAGAACCAAAAGTATCAACAGTTACTTCAATCTCTTGATCACCACCATTTACAAAATACCAAACTCCTAAACTAGCTGTAGAAGCACTACAACCTGCAGCTTCGACATCCTGATTTGCAAATGTAGTATTCACTGTCGCAGAATCTCCATCAGTTAATGCTATTGCGTCTAAACAAGTATCGTTAGCTGGTGGGCAATTAAATGTGATGGTATCAAGAACTACATCACACTCCATATCTTCTGCACCCAGGGTTATGGTTACACTAGCACCATCATCAAATGGGCCTACGGTAACAACGCCAGTTTCTGTGACGTCAATAGTATTGCCGTCAACATCATTTGAAATAACTAAAGTGGTCGATTCGCCTAAATCCGAGATATCTACATCGATAGAAAATTGACCATTATCACAGTCTTCTACCACTTCAGCACTGTCCACAACAGGTGCTACACAATTTACACCTTCAAGTAAAAAATTATCCACTCCAGCTCCCCAAGCAAAAGCTCCCTCATCATCATAGGTAAACCTTACCTGAAATGCATCATTGCTGAACGCCGAAACATCTAATGATTCAGTAGAAGGGTTAAAATCTGCATCATCGTACAATGCTATTTCTTGCCAAGCAGATCCATCCCAAGCTTCCACTCTTAATAGACCATCACCTGCAAAATCTTGTAATGCAAAATCATAACTAAGGGTTATGGTCCCAAAGGAAGTAATGTCTACCGCAGGAGAAATGAGCTCAGCACCACCTACACTACCACCACCAGCAGCATCGTCATCAAAAATAGCCGCATTGGTATCAAAGTCTGTTCCTGTAGGCATATCTCCACTTCCAAAAGTCCAGTCCTGGGTTCCTCCTAAAATAGTGCTTGTCCAGCCGTCTGGCAACATCGCACCCTCAAAGTCTTCACTTTGAATTTGAGCATAGCCCATAGTTGTAAAAATCGCCATAGCGATACATAAAGTAATTTTTTTCATATTGAATAATTTAAATTAGTTATGCTTTAAATATAAATGTTTTAAAAAACCTAACAATAATATAACTTGTATAATTATAGGTAGTTATGCTGAAAATGCCGAAAAATTCGTTCATTTTGCAATTTTCCTTCCTCCTAAAGCTAAAAAACCATTAATTTATTCCTTTCAAAATCTACAAGACTGTATGAAGTTCAATACGAAGGCGATACACGGAAACCAACGACCAGATAAGGCTTATGGTGCCGTAATGACTCCTATATATCAAACATCTACCTATGCTCAGTCTAAGGCCGGTGAACATCAACCCTATGCTTACAGTCGCACAGCAAACCCTACAAGAACCGCTTTAGAAAACTCCTTGGCGAGTATAGAGAATGGCACCTATGGGGTGGCATTTGCTTCTGGTCTGGCCGCCATAGATGCGGTTATGAAGTTGCTCAGACCTGGAGATGAAGTGATCACTACAAGTGATTTATATGGAGGCACCTATCGCCTCTTCACTAAGATTTTTGAAGGGTTTGGTATTAAGTTCCATTTCATTGATATAGAAAATGTAGGAAATTTAGAACATCACATAAATAAGAATACAAAACTCATCTGGGTCGAGACTCCTACAAATCCTATGATGAATATAATTGATATTAAAGCACTGGCCTCTCTAACGAAGAGACATAACCTGCTCCTCGCTATAGACAATACATTTGCAACACCTTACCTGCAACAACCATTGGAGTTAGGGGCAGACATTGTGATGCACAGTGCTACAAAATATATAGGAGGTCATAGCGATCTAGTAATGGGCGCTGTTATTGTAAAAAAGAAGCGTCTTGCAGATAAACTTTATTTTATTCAAAATGCAAGTGGTGCCATCTGCGGTCCACAGGATAGCTTTTTAGCGCTGCGAGGTATCAAAACACTACACGTTAGGATGCAACGCCACTGTGAGAATGGTAAAGCTATCGCACATTTTCTTAAGAACCACCCTAAGGTGAATGACGTTTACTGGCCTGGTTTTTTAGATCATCCTAACCATCGCATAGCTAAGGAACAAATGAAAGACTTTGGAGGAATGATTTCATTTTCCACTACATCTGACACTATGGAAAGTGCCATAAACATCATAGAACATTTGAAAATCTTTACCCTTGCAGAGAGCTTGGGTGGCGTAGAATCCCTTGCGGGTCATCCTGCCACGATGACCCACGCCTCTATACCAAAGGAGAAGCGCCTAAAGATAGGCATCAAAGATTCCCTGATACGGTTAAGCGTAGGTATAGAAGATGTAGAGGATCTCATTGATGATCTCAAGCAAGCGCTAGCATAGAGCAAAAAAATAGGCCTTCCATTAAAAGCCTTTTCTTTGAATCACTATGTTTTTGTTAAGGAGCATTTTCGCGAAAGCGAAAAGGGTACCCTACTAATCTAAGTAATAGATATAACCCACATTTGCCCAGAAAATCCAGTCATTTGCACGGTTAACAGGTCTTGGGTCTGGGTTGAGACCATCCACCCAGTTCGATGTATAGTAATGCCATCTAAAGTCTAAAAGTAAATCGCTCAATATCCCCAGTTTGTAACGTGTTCCTACACTCCAAGTTACGGCCCAAGTGTCTCCTACGCGTCTATCAATACCAGAATTCAACTCCCCTTCTCCTACTCCGAAACCTTCTAATAATGCCGGCCCCGTATCTGTAGGGTCTGGGGTAAAAGGGTTATCTACTTGTCCTAAGATATTACCATCATCCCGCAGTAAAGTGATAGCGTCAGGATTATAGGAAACAAAGTGAACACCTACACTCACATAGGGTGCAAATTTATATGCTCCCGCAGAAAAATCTCTGATACTCATAGGAAAATACTCCAACTGTGTCCCTATTTCAAAAACACTCGATTTTCCTTTATGATTACGCAATCGTAATCCCCCAAAATCTTCATCTTCTGCTTCGGGCCCAAAATTTTCTAGATTTGTCAAGTGATAATCGATCTCATTGCGCACTTTAAAGTGATCATTGAAATACGTATAGCGAGCATAACAGTTACAATCTGCTTGGTAAGAAAAATTCAGATAGTGCACCAATCCTACACCAAAACCAACATTTCCTATGTTAGTATCGAGATTGTTACGCTCTCCATAATCCGATTGAAAGGCCACGGGCCCAGCGATAACGCCAATCTCGTGAGAAAACCCAAACTGTGCGCTTGCGTTTTGTTGGACTATCCAAAAGGATACTAAAGCCAATAGTAGATGTTTGGCATTCATAGATATAGGTAATTTGAGGTCGACAAATATATAAAATCTATCTAAACGACAAGCTTTTAAACAAAACTGCTTTACTCCGCTCCAGTGAATCTTAAAAAAATCTTAATAAAAATGCGAAATTTTAAAAATAACCTAGCTTAAATCAAGGATAATGTATATTTGTATTGATTTAAAACGCTTTTACAAACAAATAATTATCCAACAAAAAGACGATATGTCAGACAGTATTAAAGCATTTGTCGATAAAGTTGCTCAAAGCAACCCAAACGAGCCAGAATTTATGCAGGCTGTACACGAAGTGGCAGAGACTGTAATCCCATTTATAGAGAAAAATAAAAAATATCAAGGAAAAAAACTTCTTGAGCGTATGGTTGAACCAGAACGCACCATCATGTTTAGAGTACCGTGGACAGATGATTCTGGAGAGATACACGTAAATAGAGGATATCGTGTGGAGTTCAACAGCGCAATTGGCCCTTATAAAGGAGGTCTAAGATTTCATCCTTCTGTAAACTTAAGCATCCTTAAGTTCTTAGGGTTTGAGCAAGTATTTAAAAACTCACTTACCACACTTCCTATGGGAGGCGGTAAAGGAGGATCAGATTTTGACCCAAAAGGAAAATCTGATGCAGAGGTAATGCGCTTTTGCCAAAGCTTTATGACAGAACTTTCACGTCACATAGGTCCTAATACCGATGTCCCTGCGGGAGATATAGGTGTAGGTGGTCGTGAGATAGGATATATGTTCGGTCAGTACAAAAGATTACGTAATGAATTTACTGGGGTGTTAACCGGTAAAGGACTTTCTTATGGAGGATCACTTATGCGTCCAGAAGCAACAGGGTACGGAAACGTATATTTTGCCCAGAGTATGCTCAAAACAAGAGGTGAAAATCTCCAAGGTAAGATCGTCGTAGTTTCTGGATCTGGAAATGTGGCTCAGTATGCAGTAGAAAAAGCAACTCAACTAGGTGCCAAAGTTATTACCATGTCAGACTCAGATGGCTACATCGTAGACAATGACGGTATCGATGCCGAGAAACTTGACTTCATTATGAAGCTCAAAAATGAGCGTCGTGGTCGTATAAAGGAATATTTAGAGGAGTACAGCAACGCTACATTTCACGAGGGTAAAACTCCTTGGGGAGAAAAATGTGACGTGGCGCTACCGTGTGCAACTCAAAATGAACTTCACGAGGATGATGCAAAAACATTAGTCAAAAATGGCTGTATCTGTGTAGGGGAAGGAGCAAATATGCCGTCTACGCCAGAAGCTATTGAAGTTTTTAAAGAAGAAAAAATTCTTTTTTCACCAGGAAAAGCATCTAATGCTGGTGGTGTTTCGACGTCTGGATTAGAAATGTCGCAAAATAGCCTCCGTTATAGCTGGACTGCAGAAGAAGTAGATGAAAAACTACATAAAATTATGCTGGACATCCACGCAGCTTGTGTAGAATATGGAACCCAAGAAGATGGTTTTGTAGATTATGTAAAAGGAGCAAATGTAGCTGGCTTTGTAAAAATCGCAGATGCTATGCTAGCGCAGGGAGTGGTATAAAACGACTTCACTATAAATTTTAAAGGGTAATCGTAAGGTTACCCTTTTCTTTTTATACGCTTTCGCGAAAATTATAGAAGCATCACAACAACCCATTTCAATGAAATAGACAATAATTGTACATTTGAACGTTTAAAAAGACAAAGAAACCCTTGTGAGGATACGCCTATTTTTATTGCTCTTCCTGTCCTATCTAGGCCTGACTGCTCAAGACTTTTCTGAAGATTGGACAGGACATTTTTCTTACGGCAGAGTTTCTGATTTATCCATAGGAAATGGACGCGTTTATGCCGCTTCAGAAAATGCAGTTTTTATATTCTCGGCAATAGATGGCACCTTGCAAACTAGGACCACTATCAATGGCCTATCTGGTAATACCATATCTTCCATATACTACAGCGAGGCCTTTGATACGTTATTCATAGGGTATGAAAATGGGATTATGGACGTCATCGTAGCAAACAGTGCAAATGTACTCACCGTTGTAGATATATTTAATAAACCCTCTATAACACCCAACAGAAAACAGATAAACGGGTTTATAGAAAACAATGGATTTGTATACATCTCAACAGGATTCGGCATCTCTTTATTTGACTTAGGACAATTAGAATTTGATGACTCTTATTTTATAGGTGACGGCGGTGGTCTTCTTGATATTCAAGCAACCGCTATTTTAGGGGACTATATTTATGCCTCCAGTACTGATGGAGGAGTGCGCCGGGCTTTAGTTGCAAATGACAACCTCATCGATTTTAATAATTGGGAAACCGTATTAACTGGTAGCTACGGCGAGATTGTTAATTATGATAATACGCTATATCTCATACAAGGAAGTGACATTTTAAAGTCTGAGGACGGTATAAATTTTATACCTTTTAATTCATATCCTCAAGGGGTGACAGATCTGAGAGTAGCGTCAGATACGCTTTTAGTTATCTATCAAGGAAATGTTTTACAATACGATTCTTCTGGCACGCTCACCCAAACCACATCTAATATAGAAGGATTTACAGATAGATACTCCACTGCGGTAATTCTAAATGGAAATATATATATCAGCACCGTTGGATCTGGGGTAGCACAACTTATGGGAAACAGTACCGTAGACATCAATAGAATTTTACCGAACGGTCCTGCAGAAAATGAGCATTTTAATATAAAAGCATCTGCGGGTAATATTTGGTCGGTTTTTGGGGATTATGATGTTTTTTACAATCCTTTTCCTTTAAAAACTCAAGGAATAAGTCATTTTATCGAAGGCGAACTCTGGGAAAATATTAACCCCGGAACCCTTTTTGGGGCACAAAATCTTGTACATATAGCAATTAACCCCTTAGATGCAGGGCAACTTTATGTAAGTTCCTTCAATGATGGTCTTCTAGAACTTATAGACGGTGTACCTTCCATTATTTATGACCAGAATAATAGCTCATTCTTACCTGTGCCGGGTACAACAGATGATGTACGGATTAGTGGTGGTGCATTTGACGCGAGCTCAAACTTCTGGGTGACTAATTCCCGTGTGCCCAGCGCAGCACTTCATAGGGTATCTCCAGGTGGTCAGTTTACCGCTATAAATACCTCTGAGGCTTTGCCAGATAATATAGGAGGCTATAGTGATCTCGTGATCGCAGGAGATGGAAAAATCTATTTCGGGTCGGATAATGCGGGTGTTATAGGTTATGACCCATCCTCATCTCAATTTACAAGGTTCTTTGGAGAAGACGGCGCGGCAAATTTACCTATAGATGACATACGCTCTCTAGCAATAGATAGAAATGAAAGTTTATGGATCGGGACGCGCTTAGGTCTCCGAATTCTCTTTAATCCTTCTCAAATATTTGAAGATCCTTTTGCCAGCTCAAACGCCATTATCATATTGCAGGATGGTATTGCTCAAGAATTACTCAATGATCAGGTAATTACATCTATAATAGTCGATGGACGCAATAATAAGTGGATAGGTACGGCAGATTCTGGAGCTTTCTATATTTCCCCAAGCGGGCAGGAAACGATTTTTCATTTTACTAAAGACAATTCACCATTACCCTCAAATACGGTACAATCTATCGCCATAGATCCACAAACGGGAAGTGTCTATATAGGCACAGTACAAGGTCTTGTCGCTTTTAACGGAAGTAGCATCGCGCCAGCAGAAGATCTAGAAAACGTCATAATTTATCCCAATCCGGTGAGACCTGGGTTTAGTGGGAATGTCCGTATAGAAGGACTTACCGCCCGCACCAATGTAAAAATTACAGATCTTGTAGGAAATCTAGTGTACGAAGAAAATACCCAAGGCGGAAGCATAGAATGGGATACAACAGCTTTTGGGAGACATAAAGTAGCATCTGGTGTTTATCTGCTACTCATCACTGGTCCTCCAGATCAGGATGGACAAGAGACTCAGGTAGAAAAATTGATGATTATACGCTAATGCTCATAAAAACAGAGGCTATCATTTTTTCTGCGCTCAAGTATGGGGAGGCCGATCTTATTGTCAAAGCATTTACTAAAAGTAGCGGTCTCAAATCATATCTTATAAGAGGAGTTCTTAAATCAAAGAAGGGAAAGCTGCGTACAGCAATGTTCCAGCCACTTATGCATCTTGATATAGAAGCAAATCACAAGGATAAGGGAACGCTAGAAAGCATCAGGGAGGCAAAGGTTATCTCACATTACACCACTTTGCACACAGAGGTGGCAAAAAGTAGTGTCGTGTTTTTCATCGCAGATATTCTGAGAAATGCGGTACTGGAAGAAGAAGAAAATATAGACCTGTTTGAGTTTATAGAAGCAGCGACAGCATGGCTTGATCATCATAAGGTCACTGCAAATTTTCACCTTTTATTTCTATTAAAACTTAGCCGATTTTTAGGCTTTTATCCTGATACTTCAGATACAGGTTATGAATACTTTAATCTTCTTGACGGAAATTTTGAACCGACAGCTTTAAATAATTATTGCCAAAATGGAGAATCAGTGTTTCTTCTTAAAGACTTCTTGGGCACAAATTTTGATGATCTTAGTTTGATAAAACTGAATCAAAAACAACGCAGCGACTTTCTCACAATGCTATTACAGTATTATGAATTACATTTGCACGGTTTTAAAAAACCGCGTTCGCTAGCGGTGCTCAACTCAATTTTTAGCTAAATGCGCTACACTCTTGCTCTCATTCTCGCTTTATTTTTTTCTGCGATAGTGTACTCTCAGACGATAACTATTCTTGACGTAGATACGCGGGAGCCTATTCTCGGGGTAGCCATTTACAACGAAGATAAAAGTAAAAGCGCTTTAACTGATTTTGATGGTCAGGCAGATATTTCTGCTTTCGCGAAAGCGGAAACCTTATATTTTAAAGAGGTAGCTCACAAAGATGCAAAATATACCAAAGCTCAGATAGCAGCCTTTTCTTATCGTATATTCCTCAAGCAAAAAGATAATCAGCTGGATGAGATTGTTCTCTCAGCAAGTAAATTTGCTCAGGACAGAAAGAAAGTACCTCAAAAAATTATAGGCATATCCTCAGATGATATCACTCTGGCAAACCCACAGACCGCAGCAGATTTACTTGAAGCCAGTGGTTCTGTTTTTGTGCAGAAGAGTCAGCAGGGCGGCGGTAGTCCTTTAATAAGGGGGTTTTCTACCAATAGACTCCTCATAACATTAGATGGCGTACGCTTTAATACCGCCATTTTTAGAGGTGGAAATGTCCAGAATATCATCTCTATAGACCCATTTATTATAGAGCGCACCGAAGTACTTCTAGGTGCCGGCTCCGTGATTTATGGGAGTGATGCAGTAGGAGGTGTAATGAATTTTTACACTAAAAAACCAAAACTCTCCTATTCAGACAGTCTCAAAATCTCTGGTGATGCCGTAACGAGAATCAATACGGCTAACAATGAGAAGACCGCTCACTTTGACATAAATTTTCAAAGGCAACAATGGTCGTTTTTAAACAGTATAAGCTACTCAGATTACGATGACCAAAGACAGGGTAAAAATGGTCCTGACGAGTATCTTCGTAATGAATATGTGCGGATTATAGATGGTATTGACACAACCGTTGCAAATGATAACCCGCTCGTCCAAGTAGGATCGGCATTTAATAGTTTAAACCTTCTTCAAAAAATACGTTTTGTACCTAATGAACTATGGGATTTTAACCTAGGTATTCTCTATGCGACTACGTCAGATTATGACAGATACGACCGGTTAACCAGAAAACGCGATGGCGAGTTTAGAGCAGCAGAGTGGTTTTATGGTCCGCAACAATGGTTCATGACCAATCTTCAAATAAATAAACAAGGAAACGGCAAGCTTTATAGCAAAGCGCAGGGAACGTTTACCTATCAAAACTCTAAAGAAAGCCGTAACGATAGAGATTATGGCGGTACAGATTTCTTTGAGACAGATGAGAATGTAGATGCACTCTCAGCTGGATTAGACTTTGTAAAAAAGCTGAGGTCTAAGCGTGACAAACTATTTTATGGTGTTGAATATGTACACAATAAGGTGGCCTCTAATGGTCAGGTGACAGATATCACTACGGGAGCTGTTTCTAGCACCGCCTCGAGATATCCAGATGGTTCTAGCTGGCAATCACTAGCAGGCTATGCTAACATTAATCTAGAGCTTTCAGAAAAGACAAACTTTCAATCCGGGTTGAGATATAATCATATCTGGCTCAAAGCAGATTTTACAGAAAATAACCAGTTTTTTGATCTGCCCTTTACGGAGGCAGATTTGAGTACGGGTAATGTAACGGGAAGTCTTGGTCTCACCCACGAGTTATCTAAAACCGTAAGGCTTAAAGCTAATGTGGGAACTGCATTTAGGGCCCCTAATATAGATGATGTAGGTAAAATTTTTGACAGCGAGCCGGGATCGGTTGTTGTGCCAAATGCATACTTAACCTCAGAATACGCCTATAATAGTGAATTAGGAGTAAATCTCAATTTTTCTAATATTCTAAAAGTTGATATAAATGGGTATTACACACTCTTGAACAACGCTTTAGTTCGCAGGGATTTTAACCTCAATGGAGCTACAGAAATTGAGTATCAAGGAGAGCTAAGTAACGTACAGGCTATACAAAATGCTGCCAAAGCCGAGGTTTATGGAATAGAAATAGGAACTAGTGCAAACCTAAGCCAGCATCTGAAACTTACAGGTCAATTTAATTATACAAATGGCGTCGAGCAGGAAGACGATGGAAGTTATGTGCCGCTAAGACACGTAGCTCCGCTCTTTGGCAATAGCCACCTTATTTGGGGTAAAGACAAGCTTACTCTAGATGCCTTTGTCGAGTATAGCGGTATGTTTGACTTTGAAGATCTTGCACCTAGCCAGCAATCCAGCCCAGAGTTATACGCCATAGATGCAAATGGCAATCCATTCTCACCTAGTTGGTACACCCTTAATCTATCTAGCCAATTTAAAGTATCTGACAGTTGGTCCTTTACGGCAAATCTAGAAAACATTACAGACCAGCGCTATCGCACCTATTCTTCTGGAATCTCTGCTGCTGGGAGAAACTTGATTCTTGCAGCGAAATACTCGTTTTAAGGAAATCATTTGAGAAGTAGTCCGCTTTCGCGAAAATGTTACTTTTTAAGTTAATGCTTTATTTCATACGAGCCTCAGCTATTTCTTACCACCCACGATGATCACAATCTCACCTTTTGGAGGCTTTTGCGTATAATGGGCTAGTACCTCTGAAGCCGTTCCTCTTATAGTTTCTTCGTGTAGCTTAGTAATCTCCCTTGAAACTGAAACGGGTCTGTCTTCCCCAAAGTACTCAACAAAATGTCCTAGCGTCTTTACAAGTTTGTGAGGCGACTCGTAAAAGATCATCGTGCGCGTTTCTTCCTGAAGGATTTGAAAACGTGTCTGTCTTCCCTTTTTGACGGGAAGAAAACCCTCAAAAACAAATTTATCATTAGGAAAACCACTATTTACAAGCGCTGGCACAAAGGCTGTTGCACCTGGAAGACAATCAACCTCGATTCCAGCTTCTACACAAGCGCGTGTGAGTAGAAACCCGGGGTCTGAGATTGCGGGGGTTCCTGCGTCGCTTATGCAGGCAATAACTTCGCCAGCAAGAATTCGCTTTACAATGGTAGCTACCGTCTGGTGCTCATTGTGCATATGATGACTCATCATCTGTGTCCCTATCTCATAGTATTTGAGAAGTTTACCACTCGTACGGGTATCTTCTGCCAGAATGAGATCTGCTTCCTTGAGAACTCTGATGGCGCGGAACGTCATATCTTCTAGATTTCCAATAGGCGTAGGGACAAGGTATAATTTTGACATAGAACAAAGGTAGCGATTAATGCTTTTTATTAGCAGAGGTGGGTTGTCATTTAGAAGGAGCTATGACAAGAAACCTAAGAACATTGAGTCTATGCGAGTACGTGGCTATAATTGTGAGCTAGACTATGTAATTTATCACATACGTTAGAAACGACTGGTGGTTATCGGTACATAGGTCTCACTTCTTTTCCAAAAAAGTAGGAAATGAGTAGAAGTATCAATGCGACTAACGTTTGAGTAATGTCGTCACCTGCATAATGATGCGCAGTAGCAGCGAGAACTACATCAAAAAAGAAACCAGCATACGCCCACTCCGTGAGCCAAGGAATGCCCCGCCATAAAATCATAATAATTCCACACACTTTGAGTATTGCAAGCGGAATCACAATATACGTGGGGTAATTAAAGCTCTCAAAAAAGCTTCGTATCATTTCTGTTTTTACAAAATACATCCCCGCAGAAAAGAGGAGTAATGCACAGAATAAGCTCGTGGCGATCCAATAGATGATGCGTTGTACTTTCATTTATGAGTTAAATCATTACAATGTTCAAAATATGCTCCTGAATTAATTATATTTCCCCTCTACAATCATCATAAATCGTTCTTCCTGTACTTCTTTTCCTTCCCAGTTATTATAATCTGGCTTTACCATTGTATTGATAAAATTCTTTGCCTCTTCTGTAGAATTAAAAGTTTCTAACTGGCTCAACACACGGTTGTAGTCTGAGGCGCTCCCAGAAAAGAGATGCTTGATGAACGATAGTTTATCATTGAGACCAATTTTTAAACCGGTTTTCAAGCGGTCGTTTAAGTTTTTTGGCTTTTCCTCAATTTCCTCAACCACCGTTTCTTTTGGTTCAAAAATGGGCGTTCGTCCATATTCGTTGCCGATCTCAAAACTATCGTTCTTACCTATTGAAGGCTGATTTGGAATAATGGAATCTATCACCTTATCAATATCTGCAGCCTCTGGAGTCATCTCAGGCCACATATCTTTAATTTTTTCTATAACCGGCTCGTGCAAGGGTTCTTCATCGTTAAACTGGGTGCCATCCGGTCTGTAAAAGTCTTCTTTACTGCGTGCTTCTGCAAAACGGGCTTGGTTTTCTGCTCTTATTTCTTCTGGAGATTTTGTTTGTTTGGGTGGTGTGGGTATTTCTACCTTTTCGGCGTTGGTTTCCACTTTTTTTTCCACTATAACTTCTGGATCTTCAGACGTGAGAGGTTCGAGGTTCTCAGATTTTCGCGAAAGCGGACCACCCATAATCTCCTCCTCTATTTCCTTGAGGCCTATGGTGGGCATACCCTCCTTTTCTAACTTTTCTGCAAAGGAGAGTATGGTGAGTTTTTCTTGTAACAATCTTGCCTGCTCAGCCATTTTTGAATAGTCTGCTCCATCGCGCAGTTGGAGGATTTTATGTGCCAGACTTACTAATTCTGACTTGATTGTTTTCTTCATAACTTTGAGATACGTACCTGTTAATCGTGGGTTTTTTGATACTTTTACGCTTATCAAATAAGGGAATACCTACAAAACGTAAAAATGCCTTTTTTGGTCTAGAAAAGTACAAAATGTTTCTCGAAAACACGGTAAATCATAAAGAGCAATTTGGCTGGATTGAGGTCATATGCGGTTCAATGTTCTCTGGTAAAACAGAGGAATTGATACGCAGGCTCAAGCGCGCACAGTTTGCAAAACAAAAAGTAGAAATTTTTAAACCTACTGTAGATGTGCGCTATGATGAAGATATGGTAGTGAGCCACGATAGCAACGAGATACGCTCGACTCCGGTTCCCGCGGCGGCAAATATCCCCATACTGGCAGATGATTGTGATGTGGTAGGAATCGATGAGGCACAATTTTTTGACGATGAGATCGTGAAGGTCTGTAATGATCTTGCAAATCGCGGGATACGGGTGATAGTTGCCGGTCTTGATATGGATTTTAAGGGAAATCCCTTTGGACCTATGCCTGCGCTTATGGCTACTGCAGAATATGTGACAAAAGTGCACGCCGTCTGCACGCGCACGGGAAATCTTGCACAGTACAGCTATCGCAAGGCAAAAAATCAAAATATTGTAATGCTGGGAGAGACAGAAGAGTACGAACCTCTGTCACGCGCGGCATATTTTAAAGCAATGCTACGCGACAGACTGCGCAAGATGGAAGTAGAAAGTCCTGAAGAAATAGACCCCTCTAAACCTCAAGAACCTACTTAAATGGCCATAACCCGCTTAGAAATAGACCTGGCAGCGCTACGCCATAATTACTCCTATTTACGAAGTAAGATATCAACTAATACCAAGATGATGGCCGTGGTAAAAGCCTTTGGTTACGGGAGCGATAGTGGTGCAGTTTCTTTAGAATTAGAAAAACTGGGAGTAGATTATTTTGCCGTAGCCTATAGCTCAGAGGGAGCAGCCCTGCGTGATGCTGGTGTTAAAACACCCATTCTAGTGCTTCACCCGCAACCCGATAATTTTGAGGAGATTGTAGAGCGATGTCTAGAACCTAGCATTTACAGCACACGTATTTTTGACCTCTTCTCCTCATATGCCGAGACAAAAAATCAAAAGGACTATCCTATTCACCTTAAATTTAATACGGGCCTTAATAGGTTGGGATTTAAAGCCACAGACACACCGTGGATTCTTGACCGCTTGCGCGAAAATGCTACCCTTAACGTAGCATCTATCTTTTCACACCTTGTAGCGAGTGAAGACCCTGCCGAAGAAAATTTTACCCTTCATCAAATATTGAGTTTTACCAATACGTCCAAAGACCTATTGGAAAATCTGGATTATGTACCATTTTTACATATGACCAATACCTCTGGAATTATTAATTACCCAAGAGCTCACTTTGACTGTGTACGATGTGGTATAGGGCTTTATGGTTATGGCAATAATCCCGAGGAGACAGCAAACCTCAAGCCCGTCGCCCGTCTTAAATCTGTCATCTCACAGGTACATACCATAGAACCGGGAGAAAGCGTAGGATACAACAGGGCTTTTAAGGCAGATCATACTATGGTAACTGCCACGTTACCAATAGGTCACGCAGATGGTATCTCTAGGGCCTTTGGTAATGGCGTGGGATTTGTCACCATCTCAGGTAAAAAAGCACCTATAGTAGGTAATGTCTGTATGGATATGATTATGGTAGATGTCACTGGTATAGACTGTAAAGAAGGTGATGATGTAGAAATTTTTGGCGAGATAACAAATGCAGAAACCCTAGCCGAAAAAATACAATCTATCTCTTATGAGACCATCACAGCAGTAGGTCAACGGGTAAAACGTGTTATTCTTCGATGATTGGTAGTTCATAAAAATTTGTTAAGGCCATTTCTAGAATTTGGCTATATTAGATTTCTATAACCAATAAAACCAATATCAAATGCTTAAAGAATTTAAGAATTTTATTATGACGGGTAACGTCATAGAACTAGCAGTAGCCGTTATATTAGGTGCCGCACTTAACGAAGTGGTCAAAGGATTTACAAGTAATATTATGATGCCCATCATAGGTTACTTTACCGGTGGTGTTGACTTTTCTGATAAAAAAATTGTTCTAGCAGAAGCCATCGTAGCAGCAGATGGAACCATAGCGACACCAGAAAATGCTATAATGTATGGCGCTTGGATCAACAGTATTATAAATTTAATTATCGTTGGTTTTGTGTTATTTATGATCATAAAAGCATATAATAGGACCAAAAAACCAAAAGAGGAAGCTCCAGCCGCAGATCCTGGTCCGAGTGAAATAGATCTTCTTAAGGAGATCAGAGACGCTCTTAAAAAGTAATTTCTCGTAGCAGCCGCTACACTATATATTCTAACCTTAACCACCTTGTGAATCTAGCAAGGTGGTTTTTTTATTAAACCTACACATTTTGACATATTGTTAAATATATAACTAATTAAACTGCCTTCTCAAGGAATTAATCGGTTGTTCCTGTATAACTTTGACGCTTACATTTAAAGGGGTGGGCTTTCGCCAAAATGAGACTGTCCGCACCATAATTTTTAAATCACAAGAGATGAAAGTAGCCGTAGTAGGAGCCACTGGAATGGTAGGTCAAGTAATGCTTAAAGTGCTAGCAGAACGTAATTTTCCAATTACAGAGTTAATCCCTGTTGCCTCGGAGCGATCTGTAGGAAAAAAAATTACTTATAAGGACAAAGAATATACGATTCACTCTATGGCAGATGCCATCGCAGCCCGCCCAGCAATAGCTATTTTCTCGGCTGGAGGGGATACCTCCCTAGAATATGCCCCTAAATTTGCTGAAGTAGGCACTACAGTTATAGACAACTCATCTGCGTGGCGTATGGATCCTTCAAAGAAATTAGTGGTTCCAGAGATTAATGCAACAACCCTCACTAAAGAAGATAAAATTATTGCAAACCCTAACTGCTCTACCATACAGATGGTCCTTGCGATGTCGCCTTTACACCGAGAATACGGCATTAAACGTTTAGTTATTTCTACCTATCAATCTATTACTGGCACCGGTGTCAAGGCTGTACAACAATTAGAAAATGAATATGCTGGAAAAAAGGGAGAAATGGCATATCCTTATCCCATTCACCGCAACGCCATACCGGCCTGTGATGTTTTTCACGAAAATGGATATACCAAAGAAGAGCTCAAACTTGTGAATGAAACGCAAAAAATACTAGATGATCGCACCATAGCCGTGACAGCAACAGCTGTACGTATTCCCGTAGTGGGCGGTCATAGTGAGTCTGTAAATGTCGAACTTCATAAAGAATTTGAGGTGAACGACATCCGTAAGATTCTTAATGAAACTTCTGGCGTTACCGTTCAGGATAATCCCGACACTAATACGTATCCTATGCCCATATATGCAGAAGGTAAAAATGATGTCTTTGTGGGCCGCATACGTCGTGATTATTCCCAAGAAAACACTCTTAATATGTGGATTGTATCAGATAACTTGCGTAAAGGTGCAGCTACTAATGCCGTTCAAATAGGAGAATATCTAGTAGCCAATGGTTTAGTGTAATCACATACCTAATTAGAATAAATAAAAAGTCCTTCCTCTGGAGGGACTTTTTATTTACAATTATTTGATCAAAACATAACTCCTACGCTTTCTCCAAAAAAACTCAAAACGGCAACATTGTAATGAATTTTCACACATTACGTCCAACGTATGGAACAACCGAAAAAATTCCAAAATGAAAATTATAAACGTAGTACTAAGGGTAGGCCTTGGGATAATGCTCATCGCCTTTGGCCTCAATAAATTTTTCTGGTTTATGCCAGATTTTGAATTTGGAGATAATGCAGGGGCCGCCAGTCTTTTTCAAGCCTTTACAGATAGTCGTTATATGTGGCCACTGGTAGGAGGCCTGGAAGTTGTAGTAGGAGTACTCTTTGTTCTAAAAAAAGCATTTCCAGCTGCGTTGCTTGCGCTCATTCCCATTTCAGTGAATATAGTATTATTTCACGCCGTGCTGGATCCACCTAACATTGGACCAGCACTGTTAGTTGCTGTCATAAACGGATATTTTATCTACCGTAATTGGGGTCAGTATAGACCTCTTTTTGTGTAGATGAAGATCTCTACAGAGTATAAAACCCGCTCAATTGAGGGGTTTTTTTATGCTTTCGCGAAAGCAGAATAACCCGTATCTTGAATCTCCAATCAAAAAGCACTTATATATGAAAAAAATTGTTTTAGTAGTCCTTGCAACAGCGGCCTTAGTGGGCTGTAATGAAAAGGCTGAAACGTCTAAAAATACGATTGCTGTGAACTATACAGAAACTAAAAAAGTTGATACGGTAGACACCTATTTTGGCACCCAAGTAAAGGATCCTTACCGATGGCTGGAAGATGACCGCAGTGAGGAAACGATGGATTGGGTAAAGCGTCAGAACGTGACTACGCAGGACTATCTTAAGAATATCCCCTTTAGAGAAGAGCTCAAAGAAAGACTCTCTACCCTGTGGAATTATGAAAAAGTTACTGCTCCTTTTAAAGAAGGAGATTATACATATTTCTATAAAAATGACGGTTTACAAAATCAATATGTGATCTATCGTTATAAAACGGGAGAAGATCCCAAGACAGCTCAAGTATTTCTCGATCCTAACACATTTGCAGAAGATGGTACCATCTCTTTAGGTGGTGCAAGCTTCTCAAAAGATGGAACTGTTCTTGCCTATTCCATATCTGAAGGTGGAAGCGACTGGCGCAAGATCCTCGTAATGGATACGGAGAAAAAAGAAATCGTAGAAGATACGATCATCGATGTAAAATTCTCTGGAATGTCGTGGTATAAGGATGAAGGTTTTTATTACTCAAGTTATGACAAGCCCAAGGGAAGCGAACTCTCAGCCAAGACAGATCAGCATAAACTATATTACCATAAATTAGGGACACCTCAATCTTCTGATAAGGTCATTTTTGGAGCGACTCCATCAGAAAAACATCGCTATATAGGCGGTGGCGTGACTGAAGATAATCGCTATCTATTAATAAGTGCACGTAACTCTACGTCTGGCGGAAAAGTATTTTTAAAAGATCTTACAAAGCCTGATAGTAAGCTTATTACTGTTCTTGATCACGAAGATTCTGACACTTATGTCATCGACAATGTAGGAAGCAAATTATATATGGTGACCAACCTAGATGCTCCTAATCAAAAAGTCATCACGGTAGATGCAAGCAATCCTACTCCAGAAAACTGGGTAGACTTTATCCCAGAAACAGAAAATGTACTGAGCCCAGGAACAGGTGGTGGTTACTTCTTTGCAGAGTATATGGTTGATGCTGTTTCTAAAGTAAAGCAGTATGATTATGAAGGTAAACTCGTGAGAGATGTAGAACTCCCAGGAGTAGGAAGTGTAGGAGGTTTTAGCGGAAAAAGAGAAGATACAGAGTCTTATTATAGCTTCTCTAACTACAAAACTCCTGGAAACATCTACAAGTATAACTACGCTACTGGGGATTCTGAACTATTTATAAAACCGGAAATAGATTTTAATCCAGATAATTATGAGAGCGAGCAGATCTTTTATAACTCAAAAGATGGCACAAAAATACCAATGATAATCACCTACAAAAAAGGAACTGAGCTCAACGGTAAAAATCCGACCATTCTGTATGCGTATGGAGGTTTCAATATAAGTTTGACGCCTGGTTTTAGTATCACTAATGCAGTATGGATGGAGCAAGGTGGAATCTATGCGGTACCAAATCTAAGAGGTGGAGGCGAGTACGGTAAGAAATGGCACGATGCAGGTACTAAAATGCAAAAGCAAAATGTTTTTGACGATTTTATAGCCGCTGCAGAGTATCTCATTGACAATAAATATACCTCTAAAGAATATCTCGCGATACGTGGTGGTTCTAATGGTGGTCTTCTGGTAGGGGCGACTATGACCCAGCGACCAGACCTTATGCAGGTAGCATTACCCGCTGTGGGAGTGATGGATATGTTACGTTATCACACCTTTACTGCAGGTGCAGGATGGGCATATGACTATGGCACAGCAGAAGACAGCGAGGAAATGTTTGAATACCTGAAAGGATATTCGCCTGTGCATAATGTTAAGGAAGGTGTTTCTTATCCCGCAACGATGGTTACCACGGGTGATCACGATGACCGCGTGGTTCCTGCACACTCATTTAAATTTGCCGCAGAACTACAAGAGAAACAAGCTGGAGATGCACCTGTTCTTATAAGAATAGAAACAGATGCAGGTCACGGAGCAGGAACTCCCATCACTAAAACCATAGAGCAATATGCAGACATTTATGGGTTTACGCTTTATAATATGGGGTTTGAGGTTTTACCAGAAAAAGTAAACTCTAAGGTAAAAGGGTAGTTTTAGGCTTTAGGCTTTAGGCTTTAGGCTTTAGGCTAAAATTAAAAAAAACTCCTTTGATCTGTTTAAAGAAGTTTTTTTATATCAGCTCAAACTGCTTTCCTGGCAAGGCTCTCACGAGTCCTTTCATCTCCATATTAAGTAAAATGCTCGCGATTTTAAAAGTTGGGAGTCTACAGTTGAGCGCAATACTATCCATCTGCTCCTTCCCTACCTCCTTGAGATAGCGCCATACTACTTTTTCTTCATCAGTAAGTTCTACAAAGAGCTGTTTCTGGACCACTTTGGGTTTTTCATCTTCAATTTTCCAGTTGAGGATGTACATCAGATCTGCCACGCTCGTAAGTAGATGCGCTTTTTGCTGCTTGATCAGATTATTACAGCCTATACTTAGTTTATCATCTACACGTCCCGGAACAGCAAATACATCTCGATTATACCCTTGAGCAAAATCTGTGGTAACGAGCGATCCTCCTTTTTCGGCAGACTCTATGACGATGGTTGCCTCACTCAATCCTGCGATTATCCTGTTGCGCTGGAGGAAATTAGTATGTACAAAACTATCTTGGCTCCAAAAGTCTGTTAAGAATCCGCCATTTGCCTCTACCTCTTTCATATACTTTGCGTGCACTTTTGGATATATCTGGTTGAGACCGTGAGCAAGGACTCCTACGTTTTGCAATCCATTTTTAATGGCCGCTTTATGAGCAGAGATATCTACCCCATAGGCAAATCCGGAAACTATCAAAGGGTTGAGTGGGGCTATTTCCTCCATAAAATTTTCTATAAAAGCCTGGCCGTAACTCGTTACTTTTCGAGTGCCTACAATACTTACTATTCTGGGATTATTCCAGTCTATAGCTCCTCTAGAAAAGAGTATCACTGGGCCATCTAGGCAGTGTTTTAAACGTTGCGGATATTGAGCCTCTGTGTAAACCGCATAGGAGATATTATTATCTTGAACGTATTTTAATTCTGCTTTCGCGAAAGCATAAAACTCTTCATTTCCAAAAACTTGTAACTTATGTTCCCCTATCCCGTCTATTTTGAGCAGTGCGCTCTTTTTTTGTTTTAGTACTTCCTCTGCACTTCCATAAATAGCAATGAGCTTCTTAATTGTTCCATCACCTAGATAAGGGGTATGTTGGAGTGCAAGGAGACTTAGGAGTTCATTTTCTTTCATAGATCAATGAGATTGAGCGATCTAAGTAACAACAATTCTCTGTGTTAATAAAATGTTGAACAAAATATCGGATGGGCGGCATATTTTTCTATTTTTGAGTTATGCATTTAGACCAATACATAAGCGACTTACTTTATAGATACGAGTGCGTGATCCTACCTGAATTTGGGGCATTTTTAACCCAATTCCAAAGTGCTCAGGTGCACGAATCTACTAACGCATTTTATCCTCCTAAGAAACGCTTGTCTTTTAATGCTCAACTCACAACGAGCGATGGTCTGCTTGCAAACTATATTGCAAAAACTGAAATGATACCGCACGAGGAGGCAAGTTCTAAGATTGCTTCTTACGTACGATTCCTGTATGACGGTTTGCATAAAGGAGAAGCTAAAACGTTGCAAAATGTAGGTACGCTTACACTAGATGCAGATAATAAACTTCAGTTTGAACCATCTTATCACCTCAACTACCTAACAGATTCCTTTGGGCTATCTTCTTTTACCTCTTCTCAAGTATTGCGTGAAGAGCTCAAGAAAGAGGTGCAAAAGCTTGAAGAAAAAGCACCAATCGCCTTTACTCCAGAACGCAGGGCTTCTTACGGCTGGATGAAATATGCAGCAGCAGCGATAGTGGTTTTTGGACTTGCAGGTGCTTTTGGGTATCAGTATGTGTCTGATGTAAAGGAGTACAACTACGCAGCTCAACAAGAGGCTCAGGAACAACTAGGAGATAAAATTCAAGAAGCAACTTTTGTAATTGAAAACCCGCTTCCTGCTATCACACTTTCCGTATCAAAACCTGCGGGACGTTACCACCTAGTTGCGGGAGCGTTTAGAATGGAAGAAAATGCAGAAAAGCGCGTTAACCAACTTCGAGCAAAAGGTTTTAAAGCGCGACAGATAGGTGTCAATAAATATGGGCTACATCAAGTAGTGTATGGCAGCTATACTGAAAGTAATGAGGCGTTACAGGCATTACGTGAAGTGCGCAAGACTGATGATAAAGCGGCTTGGCTCCTTGTTCAGGAAATAGATTGATACGTTTTCCCTCCTTTTTCTAATAAATTATTCTTTTTAAGCTTTCGCGAAAGCGTATTCAGCAATTTATCATTACTGCTTCCTTTGTTGTGGTATAGCGAGTACCTTTGTTGAAAAATAAAAACAATGGAAGCCCGTACTCCAAGCGAATCAAAAACTACCCTTACTGACCTTGTTCTCCCTAGTGAAACGAATCCCTTAAATAATCTTTTTGGCGGTGAGTTACTAGCCCGTATGGACCGTGCCGCAAGTATTGCTGCTCGCAGGCATTCCCGTAGGATCGTAGTGACAGCATCTGTAAACCACGTAGCTTTTAATAAAATGATACCCCTGGGTAGCGTTGTGACTGTAGAAGCAAAGATCTCTAGAGCGTTTAAAACATCTATGGAGGTCTTTATAGATGTATATGTAGAAGATCGCGAGAGCGGCCTCTCAAGCAAGTCTAATGAAGCGATCTATACCTTTGTCGCGGTAAATGATCAAGGGTTGCCAGTCCCTATACCTCAAGTAACTCCTGAGAGTGAACTAGAAGTAGAACGTTATGAGGCGGCGCTGAGGAGAAAACAGCTATCCCTTGTACTTGCGGGTAAGATGAAAGCAAGCGAGGCCACGGAGCTCAAAGCCCTTTTTACGTAGGTGAATAAAACAGAAAGCCCGCTATAATAATAGCGGGCTTTCTGTTCTTAGAGATGTTATAATTACATCTTTTCAATTTCATCTTTTAATGCTTCTTTGGTCTTTCCAGTCTTCTCTTGGAGTCTTCCTAGCATCTCGTCAAATTTTCCTTCAGAATAGGTGGTATCGTCATCAGACACCTTTCCATATTTCTGCTTAAATTTTCCTTTTACCTGATTCCATTTTCCTTCTAGCTCTGTACTATTCATAATCTTTGTTTTTAGGTTCATCATAAAGGTACTGAGATCGCTACCTCAAGTCTCACAAAGGGTTATTAAAAAAAAAGTGGTTTGCGTTATTATATTCTTAAAATAGTCTTGAAACCAGTCATTTGCATCCGTCTAATTTAGAATTTAACTCCTGTCCTCAGTCTGATGGGTTGTGAAAGTTCAAAGGTTGTGTTTGGTGCGTTTGAATTTTCGAGAACGGGAAGTACGAACTGTACAGCGGCGTCCCAACTTTTTGAGAATTGATAATCGAGTCCTGTAGTGACTGAAAGATTATTAAAAGAGTTCTTTTGTGCACTAGCCGCCCTATTGCCAGAAATCTGTAATTGTCCCCCGCCATAAATACTTAATTTTTCGGCCACCTGATATCTAAAAATCAATGGAATTTCTACTAGATCCTGATTGCCAGATCTCGCTACGTTGAGTCCTGTTTGTACTTTTGACCGATCTGAAATTCTCAGACCTACCAGTAGCGATCTATACTGATCATAAAACTCCTTATTGATCTCTCCCCTGTTGTCCTTGAGAACTCCTTTAGTTTCTAAATCTAATTCGTATCTAGAAAATTGGGTTTCCGTTTGAGATAAAACCGTACTAATAGAAAGAAATATAAATATACAAAGTAGTTGTTTCATAATGAGGTTCTTAACGTCTTTAGTAAGATAACCCTTTTCTCTGTTTATTAATTATTTAGCCTTAAAAAAGGGAGCTTCTCTCACTTCATCTTCACTACATCACCACTCACTCACTGAAACTCCCATAGCTAATTACACTTAAACTTATATATGCAGCAGGATACTGCCATTGTGGATCATTAAAGTTTTGAGACCTGCCCCGCCACAGGCCACGACGCTTTAAAGCAGCGTGGGCAGACTCAAAACAAACTAACCAACCAACAATAAAATTCTATACTAAAACCTGAATCCAACACCAAGGGTAAAAACGTTTCATTGCACCTTTTGATTATTAATTTGGTAATCCTTAGATGGTAACGAATATCGAGCTTCTACATAGTACCAGTCTGCAGGTTTAAATTGTATTCCAGCCTCTAGACCTATTTGTGACAAGCTATTTTGATATGTTTCTGAGGGGATCTTTTGCAAAAATTCTGTTTTTGCTCCTAACATCGCAAACCATTTTTGAGATATCTCATATTTTGCAAAGACTGGGATTTCAAGAAATCTTCTATTGTTAGTAACCGATCTGTTGAATTCAGTTTGCAAACTCCATCTTTCAGAGAGCTTATAGTTTCCCCAAAGACCAACATATTATGTTTCTCCTATCCCTCCATCTCCAAGTGTTTGTCCAATTCCTCCCCTCAATCCAAAGGTTGTTTTTCTTTTCTTTAAGGTAATTTCTTCTTGTGCCTATACTCCTGTGATTTATGAAAGTGCACACAAGACTGTAATCATAATTTTAGTCATAACTGTTTGTTTTCTTGTTTGGGTCAAAGAACAGAATGTTTTATCCTGAAAAGTCTTAAAGAAATCCAAATTAACGGTCACAGTACCCCACTTTGTGACCGTGTTAAAAAAAGTGTGATGAGAAACAAAAGTGTTAAACCCGAGGCTGGGACTGAGGTGAGAGGTATTGTGCTTACGCGAAAATGTCAGGCCTTTCAAAAGCTATAAAAGGATGATAGGATCACTGGAAATTTCGAAAAAAGGTCAATGGAGGTCGATTTAACAGTTTTCTGAGTGCAAAAAAAGGACTATCTCAAGTACGTTGAGCTTAGTCCCTTATTAAAATGTTTGTGATTATTTGAAAGATCAAACATTTTCGCGAAAGCGTACCTCATAGAAAAGTCTCTCCTACATGGTCGACATTACATTCCCAAGACCCAATCAGAAGGATTAAGCTTCGTTGAGTTCTGGCTTATTCTAAATTTTAGAATCGTTTTCCCAGTAAATGCGTTGCGACTCACTTCGCCAAGGGGTTGGCGTAGACTCACTTGATCTCCCACATTTACCTTAATATTCTTGAGGTTAAAATACACTGTGAAGTAGTCTCCGTGGCGCACAAAGACAATAATATTGGCGCCAGGCACGTCCTGGATTCTTGTTACCTCTCCTTCAAAAACGGCACGGGCTAGCGCATCTGGAGTCGTTTCTATATCTACCCCGCTGTTAGTTACTGTGATGCCTGGTAGTGTCTCGTGTGGTTGTTTTCCAAAACGTCTAGATACCACACCGCGCTCTACTGGCCATATGAGTTTCCCTTTATTAGAAGCAAAGTTTTTTGCTAGCGCCACTCCCGCAGGGGTAAGCGCAAAACCTTTGCTAGTGCTTTTATTACCCGCCTTTGCGTTACTCGCGGCAATCGCGTCTGCAATGATTTTATCAATCTGCCTATCTATACGGTCTGCTTCCTGCTGTTTCTTTTGGATCTGGGCAGCATAAGTACTTGATTTTTTTCTAATTTCTTTTACCAGATCGTCTTGCTTTTTCTTTTGATTATCAAGTTCTGCTTTGGCAACCCTATTTTCGGCTATTAGAGACTCCTTATCCTTTTTTTGACGTACTAGATCTTGATTGGTTTTTTGCAATAGTTCCGTACGTTCCTTAATCTGCTCTCCTTGTTTCTTGCGGTAATTTGCATACTGCTTCATATATTGAGTACGCTTGTAGGCTTGTTTAAAACTCTCGCTAGAAAGCAAAAACATTATTTTGCTCTGGCCGCTTTTGCTTTTATATGATTTACGTATCATATCGCCATAATCTTCTTTCATAAGGATAAGCTCTTCCCTGAGATTTTCCATTTTATTGAGATTTTCATTAATCTCTTTAGTAAGAAGGTTTGCCTGACTATTAGTTACCCTTATAAGGTTAGAACGTAACTTTATTTGGGTTTCAAGATCCTCTACTTGAGTGAGGATGGAGATTTCCTTCTTTTTATTGCTCTCACGAAGGCGCTGTAACTGTCGCATCTCTTGCTTGAGTGCTTCACGGCGCTGTTCTAGCTGCTTTTGCTTTGCAGATTGCCCTACAACTCCCTGTATTGACAACAGAGAGAGCATTATAAAAAAAAGCGAAATATGGAATGGTTTAGTTACTTGCATTGAGTTTTATTTCTTCATAACCTGAGGGAATACTAAATGGAAAACGCACGTCGCCATTTATCTCAATACCTCTAAAATCAATCTCTATCTGCGTATTGCGCTCCGGCTCCGTGGCAAGGATCTTAATGGTTGCAGGAAACGGTTTTCCCTCTACCATCTGGTGATTTGAGTACGCTACAGTTAAAGTTCTACTATCTTCTTTTTGTAGCACCTGCTGCTCCTCAACCACAAACTTAGAAGTATTGATAAAGAAGAAAAGATCCAGAAGCTCATTTTGTATCCTGGGCGTTACTTTATATTGATTACCTTCTGGGGTGAACGTATATCTTCCCTTTCTAAGATCATACACTGTTTGCCCCGTGAGAAGTCTCTGCAACTGGTCAAAATCAATTTCTACGCCCAGATACTCACTCAGAAACTCAAAGCTTCCATCAAAATACTGCCCGTTGAGTTTGTCATAAAATTTCACGCTTTCCGGTGTGATAAGAGCTCTCGCTCCTGTGATTCCTAATAGTGAACCATTAAGCCAGATAGTGTTATCCTTTTCGATGCGTATGGTTACCGTAACTGTGGGTTGACTTTTTCCATTTGTTTCATAACTAACCCTTGTCCGGGCTTCCATAGCAGTATAATCGAGTGTGTTAGCATAATACTCCGTTACGAGTTTAGCACTAGAAATATCGTCAGCCGTTGTGGCGTTGGAGACATTTTTTGTGCTTTTACATCCTATTAAAAGAATGAGCGCTACGAAAGCAATGGTGTTTTTCATTAATTGCTTTGTGATTTTAGTGTTTTTGCTTTTTCAAAATATGTCGCTGATTTTTGAGCATCACCAAGACCTTGGTGGGCCTCACCTAATTGCTGATAAAAATCTGCTTCCATCTTCGTATCGTCTATTATATAATCAACTCCCATTTCTAGCTGCTCAATAGCCTTTTTGAATTTAGAGTGCTTGTTAAGAGCAACTCCATAGGTTAAATATAATAACGGTTGCGAAGGATATAAATCCAGCGCAACCCCAGCAATTTTTTCTACAGCTTGATAATTTGCTGCGTCGAGCTGTAGAAGTATTACACTTTTTATAAGTTCAAGATCGTCTGGGTTTGTATCCAGCGCTTTTTCTAAATAAGGAAGCGCTTTGACCTTATTCCCTTTACTTATATAATATTTTGCAAGCTCCTGATAGATTTTTGCATCTGCTACTTGAGCGTCAAAAATGGCGATAGCCTCTTCCAATTGCGGCTCATAGGAAGGATTTTTATTGACAAAAAGTAAAAAATCATTAAGCACTCTGTGCTTTGCAGTAGTATCTATTTTATCGCTCTTGAGCGTTTTGTTCATAGATGCTATGGCTTCATCTACCTTTCCATCTTCTAAATAAAACTTATAAAGAGCGAGTTGCACTGCCTCTGCCTGCGGATTGACTTTTTGTAATTCCAAAGCTGTTTCATAGGCTTTTTTAGTATCACCCTGCTCACTATATAAGAATATGAGTTTAAGATATCCTGCCTCTCCTTGTGGATTTGCATCTAGCTTTTTCTCTATTGATTTAATCTGCCTTTCAGAATTTCCAGAGAGCATATATAGCCGTCTTTTTAACCCGTCTCTATAAATATCTGACCCCTTTTCTTCGTCAAGTCTTTCCAACAGATCTAGGGCCTCATCATACCTTTTGGTGGCCGTATAAATACGAGCAAGATCTTCATTATATTGAAGATCTATCGGGATTAGTTGTTTAACGATGCGCTCTGCATTTCCATAATCCTGATGTTGATAATATAAATCATACAGCGCTTCTAAAACAGGCTTTTCGTTAGGTTTGAGCTCAAGGGCTTTTTGAAAATCTCTTTCGGCAGCGTCATGTTGTTTTAAGAAAACGTGATTCTTACCTCTTTCAAAATAAAGTATGGCTCTGTCTGGTTCTAAAGCAACACACCTGTTAAGAGCAGTAACTGCTCTTTCATAATTTTGTATCCCTTTTTGTTTGAGGGCTTCAAAAAAGTTAGTTTGAAACTCGTCAGACACATCTCCCAGATCGTCTACATTTTCATCTGCAAAAGGTGTGGGTTCTGCTGGGACTTGGGCATAGGTACGCTTTCGCGAAAGCGTAAAAATTATAATTAAGACAAGTATGAGTTGTGTGTACTTCAATTTCTTATTTCATTATTGTATAGTCTCCTATACTTATGCGTGTATAATTTCCATCATAGTGGGCTTTGTTACCTATCATTGCCTCTGTAAGAGTTGCATTTTTAACAACGGTATCTTTCTGGATAAGACTATGAGTTATTATAGAATCTTCAATCACCGTGCCAGCTCCTATTGCTACCCCCGGTCCTACGGTACTATTTTTAAGCACTACGTTTTCGCCTATAAAGCAAGGTTCTATGATCTTTGAATTCTCAAGCTTAACGCTATCTGCCACGAGTTGTTCTTTTTTCTCATTGTGCAAAAACTGTAGCATCTTCGTGTTCGTATCTATGGCAACTTCTTTATTCCCACAATCCATCCACTCATCTACGGTGCCAGTCTTGAAGATGTTACCTTCTGCCATCATTTTTTTAATACCATCGTTTATTTGGTATTCACCTCCATTCATAAGATTTTCGTCTAGAACTTCTTGTAGCTTCTCTTTAAGAACGGCAACATCCTTAAAATAATATATACCGATCACGGCTTGATCAGATACAAACTCCGTTGGCTTTTCTACGAGTTCTACTATTTCTTCTTTATCATTGAGTTTTACCACCCCGTAGGCTTCTGGGTTTTCCACTTTTTTAGTCCAGATCACACTGTCTGCTTCTGGATCAAGGGTAAGCTCTGCTCGTATCAAAGCATCTGCGTAGGCAATCACTGCGGGTCCGCTTAAGGAGGGCTCTGCGCTCATAATGGCGTGTCCCGTTCCCAATGGTGCTCCCTGACGGTAAATAGAAGCCTTTGCTCCTAGACTTTCTGCAAGTTCTTCCAATTGAGCAATTACCTCGTCTCCAAAAAATGTAGGATCTCCCAAAACAAACGCAACTTCTTCAATAGGCTGATCAAGTATGCTAGCAATATCGCGCACCAGCCTATGAACTATAGGGGCACCAGCCACTGGAATTAATGGTTTTGGTATTGTTAAACTATGTGGGCGGAGGCGTGAGCCTAGACCCGCCATTGGTACTATTATTTTCATTTTCTAACTGTTAGCTATGAGATGGGAGATTTTAAATTCCCTACTTATAATATTTTTTGTGATGATAGACATCGTTCTGAAATAATGATTATAGGTTCTTCATTATTAGAACCATATCACTACTTAACCCCTGTACTCCCAAAACCACCTACGCCACGATCTGTAGCGGAAAGTTCTGAAACTTCTTCCCACTCACCCTGTAAATGTTTTGCAATAACCATCTGGGCGATGCGCTCTCCCTTTTCTATTATAAACGTGTCATTGGATAGATTTATTAATATAACTCCCACTTCACCTCTATAATCTGCATCTACTGTACCTGGTGCGTTGAGCACGGTAACTCCTTTTTTGATTGCAAGCCCGCTTCTAGGGCGCACCTGCGCCTCAACACCCACAGGCAGTTCCATAAAAATTCCTGTAGGAACGATCACTCTTTCCATAGATTTAAGGATAATAGGGTCACAATTATTTGCCCTTAAATCCATCCCAGCACTAGCAATCGTTTCATAATGTGGTAATGGGTGATCGCTCTTATTTATAACTTTTATTTTCATAGTGCAGATACATCAAATATCCACCGCGGCAGATATCGTATTCAAGTTTTCAATTTTATTTCCTTCTTAATAATCTCAATAAAAGTGCTTTTTCGCGAAAGCTTATTACTCCTACCAAAACTAGAGTCATTGCTCCTCCCACAAGATACAATGGCAAGCTTCCTATGCCAAAATAATCCCTGAAAAAGTAGAAAAACACACAGCAAAAACTTATAGAAAGTACTAGGTACAAAAGTATATTTTTTACATCATAAGGTATTGCCAAATGTTTAGTGCCCATCGCATAAGAGAGAATCATCATTAAGCCGTAGGCAGAGCAGGTGGCAATGGCGCTGGCCATATATCCTATTTTAGGGATCAGCACCAAATTTATCACAATGGTGAGCATAGCCCCAGCAACCGAAATATAAGCCCCATAATGCGTTTTATCAGTGACTTTATACCATACAGACAATGTTTGATAGACGCCAAAAAACAGGTATGCAATGAGAATAAGCGGGACTATATTCATCGCTTCCCAGTAGACTTCCTTAGTCACTAGAATGGGTTTGATAATATCTACAAGAACTACATACAGGAAAAGGGCGATACTTCCCAGAACTACAAATGCCTTCGTAATCTGAGCATACATTTCTGGTGCATTTTTGTTTTTGGCCTCACTAAAGAAAAAAGGCTCAACGCCTAATCTAAAAGCCGTGGCAAAGAGTGTCATACCGATAGAAAGCTTATAACAAGCACCGTAGATACCCACCTGAGCCTCTGCTATATTATCAGGAAGAAGACGGCGAAGTAATATCTTATCAAAAGACTCATTAATGGCAAACGCTAGACCTGCTATAAGAATAGGAGCTCCATAACCGAGCATTTTTTTAAACAAAACCTTGTCAAATTCCCACGTTAAGAAATAAGGTCGTATTACCATAAAAAAGGTCGCCAGGCTCGCAAAAAATAAAGCCGCAAATACCAGTTGAATTTTATCTGAAGGTAAATATGTATTAAGCCACTCAATTTCAGGTAAGAAAATTAAAAATAGTGCAGATAAACCCGTAGATATGACCACGTTAATGAGTTTTAAAACGGCATATCTCATGGACCTATTCTGCGCACGCATATATGCAAAAGGTATTACGGTAAGAGTGTCTAACGCAATCACGCCTATTACCCATTTCCAGTATGTAGCTGGGACTTCGGAGATGCCGGCTAGGGCATCTATCCCTAAAAATGCCATTGCTGTAAAACCTAGCGTCGTGCAAAGCAACGCAATGAGTGCCGTGCTCAACGTTTTATGTCCATAATCAGGATCAGAAAAAAATCTAAAAAACGCCGTCTCCATACCGTACGTAAGGAGTACATTAAAAATCATTACGTAAGAAAAGACAATAGTCACCTCGCCAAAAGCCGCAGGATCTGGTAAATATTCTGTGTAAAGAGGTGTTAGTAACGCCGTGAGCAATCTAGGCAAGACCGTTGCCAGACCATATACAAACGTATGTTTAAAAAGACTTTTAAGTGAGCTCAATGAGACGCATATTTAAGGGTCAAAAGTACAGAAATATTTCTGCCTGCTAGTTCCCTTTATCTCTAGGAGGAGCGCTAGGATAAGCGACCTCAGTACGCTCTTCTACATTCGTAAATTTTGTATACTTCAGAACACCGTTTTCTGTGTAGGAAACGCCTATCTCATTTTTTGCAAGCGGGAAAGGAAACCGCTCAGCTACAGGAGGAGTATTTACCGCCTCCTCTGTGACATCCCCAGACATAATAATATCCTGCTCGCGACCATTATCTGTTCTAAATCTAGCTTCGTATCCATCTGATGAACGGGTGACTTTTCCTGCGCTTTCGCGAAAATATGCTCGATTTAAAACAACATCTTCCATTTCACTCATTTCAAATCGTATCTCCACCCCAGAGCCACCGTCCTGCATTCCAGCAATCCAAGTATTGAAATTTACTTTAGAGGATGCAAAGGCTGGTTGGGAAAGTTCCATCGTTTCTTGGGGGAGCGCTTCATTAGTTGTAGTGTTCTTGGTCGAATCACATTGGGTGATTACAAGAGAAAACGTAAGAAGCGATACGATATAAAGAGTTTTGATCATTTTCATAAGATGTGTTTCATAAGCCTTTTCAAAAGCCTTGCCATAAAGATAAGGAAGATATGGGCGATAGATTATAGGCTGCTCTTAAACTGTTTGAGCTTCCCTCTATTGCTTCTGCCCATTACCCGTACTTTTTCAAATAGAACGTTTAATCCTGGCTCTAGGTATGTTTTAGTGGCTTTTTCTACCCGTTGCTTTTCAGTAGCGGTAAGTTCCCTATTTGAGGTGTACGTAAATTTAAAAGTATCTTTTGCTATTTGTTCTATAACAAATTCCTGTACGTTTCCATCTTCCTCTATCACGCTCTTTGTCACATAGTAAAAGGTGAGGCCTGGGACTACTTTACCACTAGGAAGTAGTGCGATATCACTTGTCCTGCCTTGTAAATTTTCTAAAATAGGTTTTCGTGGAGTGCTTTTTTGCGAAAGCGAACCCATATCACCTATATCATAGCGTATAAATGGGTGTGCTTTGTTATAAAGAGAGGTAATCACGATACGTCCCACTTCCCCGGGAGGTAATACGTGACCGTTAGCATCTAAAATCTCGACAAAAAGCAGTTCGCTATCAAGCTGGAACTGGCCTTCTTTGTTTTGAAAAGCGATAAGCCCCAATTCTGATGCTCCGTACTCATTTATAATAGGCACGTTAAACTGTCGCTCCATCAATGTTCTGTCATCTGGAAAAAGCATCTCACTGGTAACAATGCACGCTTTGAGCGATGGGCAAATATCGGTGAGCACGCTTCCGTTTTTTTTCAGGTATTTTGCAAAAAGGACAATACTGCTCGTATACCCATTTATGTAATCAAAGCTTGTGCTGGCAAACTTCGTTACGATGCTCTCCATCTTCTTCTCGCTCAGGTCAAATATGGAGAATCGATATCTGTTTCCTAACCTATCTTTTAAACGCTCTTTTATATGACCAAAAAAATCCAGAGGGATTCCATAAAACCGTGCCTGCTTTGACGTGTCTAGATCGAGATCAAACCAGCGATATCTATCTTGAAAACTTGCCCAGCTCAAGGCGTGGGATTTTTTGTCCTTGGCAAAAGTAAAGGGATGCCCCGAGGAGCCAGAGGTTTTATTTACATAGGTGTTTTTTACCGTGTAAGATTCAGAAAGTCTGTATTCTAACGGTTGTTGTAAATCTGCTTTGGTCAGCACAGGTAACGTTTCCCAATCGTTTTCGGCTCTTAGGCTTACTAAATTTTTATAAAATGGATTGTGACGTTTGTGGTAGGCAACTATACGTTGCTTTTGCTCAGAAACATACTCTCCAAATGTATCTTCGGGGATGGACTGGATGCGCTTTAACTCCGCTTTCGCGAAAGCGGTATCAAAACCCTTCATTTTTAAAGCCCAGTTAAATAAATTCACTTCTCTTAATTAGTGCGCCAAAATACAAACATTTATTTTTGCCCCAACCTAAAACAAACCACGATGAACATTTTAATCTTAGGCTCTGGAGGACGCGAGCACACATTTGCATATAAACTTGCTCAAAGTGATGAGTGTGAAGCCCTTTTTGTCGCTCCTGGTAATGCTGGCACTTCTGAAATTGCTACTAACGTGGCCGTTGGGGTCACAGATTTTGAAGCTATAAAAAGTCTGGTGATCAAGGAAAATATCGAAATGGTCGTGGTAGGTCCAGAAGATCCTCTTGTGCAAGGTATTTATGACTTCTTTAAAGCTGACGAAGCTCTTAAAAATGTGGCAGTAATAGGACCGTCAAAAAAGGGCGCAGCGCTAGAGGGAAGTAAGGAACGTGCAAAAGAATTTATGATAGCGCATAAAATCCCTACTGCCGCTTATGAAGCTTTTACGGCAGAGACGCTTTCTCAGGGCCAATCTTTTTTAGAAACACTCTCTCCTCCGTACGTTCTCAAAGCAGATGGGCTCGCCGCTGGAAAGGGCGTCCTCATTATACAGGACCTAGATGAAGCAAAAGCAGAGTTAGCCAGTATGCTGGGCGGAAAATTTGGTGATGCCAGTACAACTGTGGTAATTGAAGAATTTTTAGACGGGATTGAGCTCAGTGTTTTTGTTCTTACAGACGGAAAAAATTATAAAATTCTCCCTACAGCAAAAGACTATAAACGCATAGGGGAAGGAGATAAAGGTCTTAATACTGGTGGTATGGGGGCTATTAGTCCGGTACCATTTGCAGACGAAGCATTTATGCAAAAAATAAAAGATCAGATTGTAATCCCAACGGTAAACGGACTTGCCAAAGAAGATATTACTTATAATGGCTTCATTTTTATAGGTCTCATTAAAGTAGGTAACGACCCTAAAGTCATAGAATACAATGTACGTATGGGCGACCCTGAAACGGAAGTTGTGTTGCCTCGCGTAAAAACAGATTTAGTAAAATTATTTAAAGCTGTAGATGCTCAGGAGTTGGATAACATTGAGCTAGAGCTAGATGAACGTAGTGCAACTACAGTTATGCTCGTTTCTGGAGGGTATCCAGAGGCTTATGAAAAAGGAAAGGTAATTTCTGGTCTAGAGCGTATAGAGGGTTCTCTTGTTTTTCACGCAGGTACCACTCATAAGGATGGCAAGGTCGTGACTAATGGCGGTCGCGTGATGGCTATTACCTCCTTCGACACAGATTTTAGAGAAGCCATAAAAAAATCCTACCAAAACATAGATAAACTAAGTTTTGATAGGATGAATTATCGTAAGGATATAGGCTTTGACCTATAATTTGTGCTCTAGCTCACTGTCTTTTCCTAAGAAACCGTGGGCTTTTGCTTCGTAATCCTCGTTATCTTCTTTGTCGTATTTTTTTAACTCAACGAGCCAGTATCCTATTGCTAGAACGCAAATAATCATAAAGATCCAGTTAACACCATTTGCTAACCACCAGTTTCCAAGCTCTGTCTCTGCTAGCGCATTAAATGGCGCAAAAAGAGTAGCTTCTGCAAATTCTTCTATTCCTTCAAAAAATCCTTCTAAACTCATATTGTTGTATGTTTACAGTACTTATATCTTAGCTGTGTACATCCTGAGATGCATTTGCAAAAATAGAAAAAAACCATAGATGCTCACAAAGTTTTTTAGCACTACAAAACCTGCTGCCGTAATAGCCGTTCTTCTCTATATGACCTTAGGATATTTCTATGCGAATAGAGCGCTTTTTACAGAGCCCTTTGATTGGTTATCCATTTTAAAGAATTTCTGGATGCTCGCAATGTTCATCCTAGCGATGTTCATCCTTAATTTTATTGTTCAAAAAAATGATTTAACGAAGCGCAGTTCTTATAAAATCATTCTCTTTGCGGCCTTTGGAGTAGCGCTTCCCGCCGCGCTTACAGATTATAAAATTTTATTGAGCGGTCTTATAATTTTAATAGCGTTGCGACGCATTATAAGCTTTAGATCTGGTAATAATATGGAGCGTAAGATTTTTGACGCCACCTTTTGGATCTGCCTCGCTACGCTACCTTTTTTTTATAGCTGGGTTTTTATCATTGCGCTATATCTAGCTTTGCTACTCTATGCCAACTTAAATGTGCGCTATCTATTTATACCATTATTAGCTATAGGTGCATTTGGGATGTTGCTTTACTGTTATGCTTTACAGTTTACAGGGGGTACTCTAGCCTTTTATTTTGAAGCTATATCTTTTGACTTTTCGCCGTACAACTCTCTTCATATACTTGCGGTTATTGCATTCTTTATTGGCATTACCTTATGGACTATTTGGAGCTATATAGGAGAGCTCAATAGATCATCCACGGCATATAGATCTCGATATTCTGTGATTCTATCTATTCTTGCAGTATCCATTGTTTTAGTGCTATTTACTTCAAACAAGAACGGTGGAGAATGGTATTTTGTAATCCCTATTCTTGCCATTATCGTTACATTTTATCTCGAGCATACCACGAGCCTTATTTTTAAAGAAAGCTTACTATGGCTCACGATCCTTTTACCCTTTGTCATCGCATTTCTATAAATGGCCATCGATGCGGATCATATAGAAAATGAACTTAAAAAAGATATGGGTTTAAGGATTTATGGTATCAGAAGCAGAATGATCTTTAGGATACTCAAACAAAATTTATCTATAAAGCCGCTACTTAGGAAGAACTTTTAGATAATATAAAAAAGGCAACTTCAGAAAATAATTTTGGCGAAGATCTCTTCTTTTACTATACTATAAACAGATGGTACAATTTCTGGAGTGCACGGGCTGTAGCGTTTATGTTTACAAGCTTACCTGGTTGTGCTATAAATCCTAGACCTCTGGAAGATCATTATGATTTTAAATGGCTGGGAGAGCCTATCGATCACAAGACCAGTGCTTTCCCAAAAGACTACGATAAGAACTACGCTTTCGCGAAAGCGCACAAATCCCACCTCATCAATTGGTTTTATAAGCAGCAAAGTACAGGACAACGCTATCACCTCCACAATAGACTCTTTATTGCAGTGCACGATACAAAAGATGAACATTACAAACTCAAAGCCGAAATCTCTTTATTACGGATAGCCATAGAAGAATATGGTACTACAAAAAAACCGGCAGATATGCTCGTGTTAAATTTTGAGGACTCGAAGAAAACGCGAGCAGATATTATTTGGGTAGAGCGATACATACGTACTCTTATACCAACTTTATGTTCAAGACCTCGTAGATGATCTACTATTACAAAAATAGATACCTTTGCAATCACAGGCAGAGTCATCAGTGCTAGAATAGCACCTCAGCCCAAACATAAAATGCCGCGATCGAAGCATAGCGGAAATTGAACCCAAGCAACTATCGCCCCGCGATTAAAATCTTGATATACAGAAATAATGATGTTTACAGAGAAAGCAAATACCATTTTTAAAGAAGTAATAGAAACCTATCATATGCTAAATACGGTAGAACAACCGTTTACTAATAAGTATGATAAGAATGATGATTTGCTTGCGCATCTTCTGTATCGTAAGTGCTGGATTGATACCGTACAATGGCATTATGAGGATATTATAAGGGACCCACAGATAGATCCAGTAGCAGCTCTTACCCTAAAACGCAAGATAGACGCCTCTAACCAGGATCGTACAGATATGGTTGAGTATATAGACAGTTATTTTCTTGAGAAATATAAGGATGTTTCTATTAAACCAGACGCAACCATTAATACTGAAAGTCCTGCTTGGGGAGTCGACCGACTTTCAATATTAGCGCTTAAGGTGTATCATATGCGGGAGGAAGCTACACGCACAAACGCGTCTGACGCTCACCGCGAGGCTTGCCAAAAAAAACTGGAAGTTCTCTTAGAACAACGAGTAGACCTTTCTACTGCTATAGACACCTTGCTTGAAGATATTTCTAAAGGTACTAAGTATATGAAGGTTTACAAGCAAATGAAGATGTACAATGATGATGAACTTAACCCTGTACTTAGAAATATAAAGAAATAATAAGCTCTATCCTTTTACTTTTTAAGGATTTTATAAAAGAGCTCCAACGAGCTTAGCTTGGTAATGAGCAATCAAAAACACATCCTTATCATACGTCTCTCAGCAATGGGAGATGTGGCTATGACGGTTCCTGTAGTATATGCTTTCGCGAAAGCAAACCCACAAATAAAGATATCCTTTCTCTCAAAACCTTTTTTTAAACCCATTGTAGAAACCCTACCCAATGTACATTTTATTCCTGCCCAAGTTGACACCCTCCACAAAGGAATAGCAGGCATCTGGAAACTGTCACGGGAATCAAGAAAACAAGGTATTACCCACGTAGCTGATCTTCACAACGTGATACGATCAAAAATGCTCGTCGCTTTTCTAGGGAAACCAGCGGTCAAAATTGATAAGGGAAGGGCCGAGAAAAAGGCGCTTATCTCTGGAAACAATAAGAATTTTAAACAATTAAAGACTACCGCAGATCGCTATAGTGAAGTTTTTACAAAAATGGGGTTTTCTATGTCTCCATTGCAGTCTTTACCTAGACCTTCGACATTGGAAATGGTCGCTAAGTTTACTCAAAAAAACCGAAGAAAATGGCTGGGTATCGCACCATTTGCCGCACATTCTGGAAAGCAATATCCGCTTCACTTAATGAGAGAGGTGCTAGAAAAACTAGATGACACGGCTGCTTATGATATATTCCTTTTTGGCGCTCCCTCAGAAATTAATGTTCTGGAACATCTTAGTGAAGGCTGTTTAAATACCTATATAGTTGCGGGGAAACTCAAATTTAGAGAAGAAATAAATTTAATAGGTCAGCTCGACACTATGCTATCTATGGATAGTGGTAATGGTCATCTTGCGGCAATTTTTGGAGTCCGTACTGTTACCTTATGGGGAGTCACTCACCCTTTTGCTGGTTTTGCCCCCTTTGAACAAGGGCAACATTGCCTTCTTTCGGACCGCAATAGATACCCACTGATTCCCACATCTATTTATGGAAATAACGTCCCTGAGGGATATGAAAATATTATGGAAAGTATCACTCCAGAGAGTGTGATTGCTGCAATCGAAACAGGCACCTCAGCTTAAATATATTATGCGCGCATAATACTTAAATTCCTATCTTTACGTAAACCTTTTATTCTTATGGCTACACAAAAGACCCTACTTACCGAAATGCTTGGCATTAAGCACCCTATAATTATGGCACCAATGTTTTTAGTGTCTAATGTAGCAATGCTCAAGGCAGGGATGGAAAACGGGATAGCTGCTTGTGTGCCCGCTCTTAACTATAGAACTATTCCAGAACTAAGGGATGCCATCACAGAACTGAAGGCAGCAAAAGTTCCCGGGGGTTCTTTCGGAATCAATCTTATTGTAAATAAATCAAATACTAAATACCCAGAGCAACTGGCGACGGCCTGTGAAATGGGTGTAGATTTTATAATTACGTCCCTAGGATCACCACAAAAGGTGATAGACCAAGCAAAACCTAAAGGAATAAAAGTATTATGTGATGTCACTGATCTCGCATACTCAAAAAAAGTGGAGGCTATGGGTTGTGATGCACTTGTGGCAGTAAATAATCAAGCTGGTGGACACCGTGGTAATATAAGCCCAGAAGAACTCATTAAACAGCTTGATAAAAACTGTTCTATCCCAGTCATATCTGCTGGAGGAGTAAGTAATAAGGAAGATCTTGACCGTATGATGTCCTATGGCGCCGTGGGCGCAAGTATAGGAAGTCCGTTTATAGCCTCAGAAGAGGCACCTGTTTCTCAAGAATATAAGCAGGCTTGCGTAGACTTTGGCGCAAAAGATATTGTGATGACCCAGAAAATTTCTGGAACTCCTTGTACAGTAATCAATACGCCATATGTGCAAAAAATAGGCACAAAGCAAACTTGGATTGAGCGAATTCTAAATAAAAGTAAAAGGCTTAAAAAATGGGTTAAAATGATTCGTTTTGCAAAAGGAATGAATGACACCCGAAAAGCAGCGCAGGGTGCAACCTATAAAACGGTATGGGTAGCTGGCCCTACCATAGAAGAGACTACAGCAATAGAACCTGTAGAGAAGATTATCCAGCGGTTTATTTAATGTTTGTGCGCTTTCGCGAAACTTTTAGAGACCCTATGAACCTAAATATCCGAAGGTTCTTAAGCCATCTACACCTTCAAAAGAATGGGATATTCCATCCTTGATTACCAAATTCTTAGTGGCGATCTCAAGAACATCCTCATAATAATGATCGGTAAGAAGGATCCCCTTTTTCGCTTTAAGCGAACGTAAAAATCTCTTGATTTCAACTTTATAGAGCGGTTCAATCATAGAGAAAGGCTCATCCAGCATTAGGAATGGGTGTTTGAGATTACCTACAAGCAACAACTCTAAATACCTGAGTTCGCCTAAGCTTAGGGTTCCCACCGTGCGCCGAGCTATTTTCTCAATAAATGGAGCTCTAAAAATAGTGTCCTGTTCATCGCCGTTCTTATAAAATAGCGGAATTACATCCCGCACTTTTATATGACGAGGTAAAAAATTATCCTGTGGCAAATAACCTATTAAGGACTTTGGGATTATTTCTTTTGGCAAAATCTTCCTACCGTTACTGGATATCTCAATAGTAGAGGCTTTAACAGTGCCAAAGAGTATCTTAAGCAATGTTGATTTTCCGCATCCGTTACGTCCAAAAATTCCTAAAATCTCCCCTCGCTGGAGCTCAAAACTCACATCAGATAAAATGGACTTCTTTCCATAAGACTTTGAAACGCTATGAAGTTTAAGAATAGTATTCATTTTAGCATCCAGAGTATTGCCAAAACTACACTTCCTAAGGTAGCATTTATACCCCAAGTTCTAAGAATCAAGATTTTCTTAGAAAAACCAAGATTGTAAAATATATGATATTGGTTATTCTGGAAATATTGATAACCCAAAATTCCAAGTCCTGTCCCAAAAACTATAAATAGGAAAACGATAGTTATCAAACCATTCAGAAAACTATCATACGCTGCTGCACTTGCCAATCCGAAAAAGAGACAAATCGCTATAGCATAAAATGTTACATCACGGTAATATATCCACATTATAGATAAATAAGAATTACTTGCAACCTAACGGGGATTTACCTCATAATAGTTTAGCAGAATGTGTTATTTAAAATTCAATCCTGTATAATCCTGACAACTACAACGTTGTAGTTTACTAATTTTGTCAAACACGTAATTTTTTAAGGTATAAAATGCATTTTTAATAAAATTTTAATACTATTTTTAAGTCATTCTTAGTGACATTAAGCGCTGTGTTTCTGAGATGTTTATTTTTTATTAATTCATTTAAATTCTAAACAATGAAAAAAACCATCAATTCTGCAATCAAGATTTTCTTGGTTGTCCCCGCCGCTGCATTCCTTTTTTCTTGTGAAGCAGAATCAGATCTTACGGAAGATACACTTCACCTTACTACGGAAGCTGTGGTAGCTATTTCAGAAGCTGGAGCAGATGATTACGACACCGAAACTAACAGGGCACCCTGGCAAGGCATCTTTTGGGATGACTTTAATAGCTTCAATGCTAATAAATGGAGTAAAACGCAACGTGCAGACTACAACTCTTGGAGATGTGAGTACCTACCAGCTCAAGTGGAAACTGCTAGCTGGCAAGGTGTCTCTTTCTTGAGATTAACCGCTCAAAAACTCAACAATACACAGTGGAAATCTGGCCACGTAAAGTCAAAACAAAATTTTAGACCAGGTAACAATCAAGAAATTAGATTCAGAGCAAAAATCAAATTTGATGCTTTTGATCCCGGCTTTCAGTGGAAGCCCTATAGTAGCACGTATGGATGCTGGCCAGCCTTTTGGACCGTAAATGAAACTGCCTGGCCTACCAAAGGTGAGATAGACATTATGGAAGGGTACACCTTTGGCAACAGCAATAATGACCGGTATGCGAGCAATCTTTTTTATGGGACTTCAGCTGATAATAACATCTTAAATGGGGAACAGACTACAAAATACTATAACGATGACGTAAATGGAGAAGGTGGCTGGACTACTTATGAAATGAGATGGTCTAATAAGAACGGCTGGAACCGAGTCGATATTTATGTGAACGGCGTTAGAAAGAGGTCGTACACTAACAATAATATTGACAACCTACGATTAGATAGGTTTGCCGCGCACAATATAATCCTTAATCTCAATGTAGGTTCGGATGATGGAATCTTTAATAATTCCCTAATTAACGTTTATGAAAGAACGACGATGCTTGTAGACTGGGTAAGTGTGCAGAGACGTAGATCCATTTAAACATTTGAATTAGCTCAAATGTAAAAAGCTCTTACGACGAATTGTAAGAGCTTTTTTTATATGCTTTCGCGAAAATGTCAGTGTTCATAAACCTTGTTGACATTATAAAACTCTTTAAAATTTAAAAGCATCGCCTTTTATGTTTTATCCTTGATTATAAATCATCTTGCTTAGTGTTGTAATTTTTACCATATACAGTTTTATAAAAATAGCAATTAAGAAAAGGATGAAAACCTTAATATCCATCACAACTTTATAATCTAAAATGGATTGGACTATAACATAAATGATAAATAGTATACTAAGTATTTTACTAGCTCTCATAAATTTCTTTTTTATTTATAGAATATAAAACTGCCTATTTCTTATTCCGTGACAATTATATCCTTTGACTCCCCTATTTTAACCTACTAAACGT
>CAWHTM010000006.1:0-35383 GCA_963832255.1 uncultured Flavobacteriaceae bacterium | reverse complement strand
TATCCCGCTAAGTGTGTAAGTTAAAAATAGCGAGGGTTTGACTTTTATCTAAAATCTGACCCTTTTTTCATAGATCGTTAGGAACTGATTTAATATTATACCCCAGTTTCTGACTGGTATCGACCATTTTTTGGTCGCCTCCCTTACCGCCAAATATACGGATTTCATCACCGCATCATCTGTTGGGAACGACAGTTTGTTCTTGGTATACTTCCTGATCTTGCCGTTCAGGTTCTCGATAAGGTTGGTGGTATAGATGATTTTCCTGATCTCGATGGGGAACTCGAAGAAAACGGTCAGTTCGTCCCAATTGTCCCTCCAGCTCTTTACGGCATAGGAGTACTTGCTTTCCCATTTGTCTGCAAAGTCCTTTAGGGCGGCTTTTGCCGCATCTTGTGTAGGTGCGTTGTAGATAAGCTTCATATCGGTCGTAAAAGCTTTTTTGTCTTTCCAGACGACATACCTACAGGCGTTCCTGATCTGGTGCACTACACATATCTGGGTCTTGGATTCGGGGAATACGTTCTTGATGGTCTGGGTAAACCCGTTAAGGTTGTCGGTAGCGGTAATGAGAATATCCTCTGTGCCGCGGGCACGCATATCGGTCAGTACGCTCATCCAGAAAGCGGCGGATTCGTTCTTGCCCAGCCAAAGTCCGAGGACCTCTTTCTTACCGTCCCTGCGAAGTCCCACGGCGATGTAGACGGTCTTGTTGATGACCTTCGAGTTCTCGCGTACCTTGAATACGATACCGTCCATCCAGACGATAAGGTATATCGGTTCCAATGGCCTGTTCTGCCAGGCCACTATATCCCCAGAGATCTTGTCGGTTATCCTTGATATGGTGGACGTGGAGATATCGAAGTCATAGACTTCCCTTATCTGCTCTTCGATATCGCTGTTGCTCATTCCCTTGGCATAGAGCGATACGATCACGTTCTCGATGCCATCTACCATATTACCGCGCTTGGGTACGATCATTGGGTTGAAACTGGCATCCCTGTCCCTGGGTACTGCGATTCGGGATTCCCCAAAGGAGGTACGTACTTTTTTGATCGAATGGCCATTGCGCTTGTTCTCGTTCTTGGATTTGCCGTGCTTATCATAATCCAGATGGCCATCGAGCTCCCCTTCGAGCATTTTCTCTATACCGCGTTTTTGGAGTTCCTTCAAAAAACCGTTGAGCTCGTCGCCCGTCTTGAACTGTTTTAAAAACTCGTCGTTGAATAATTCCTCTTTGTTCATAATGGTGTAAAGTTTAAAGTTAAAAAAATAGTGGGGGCATGCCCCCACTATTTTTTTATTTACACACTTTATGAGATAGTGCTTAAAAAACGTTGGGTAACAACGGTAACCGTTGCACAACTGCATAAAACCTAAAGAGTAAGTCTCAAATAAGCACTTTTGAGCACACTTCTATATTTAGATCGGAATTATTAATTGATCTTCTAGAGGGTTTAGAATCATTCTTTTTAATTGTGATAGGGTGTTTTTCACCAATGCGGTAAAAAGTGCAGATCCTGCCTCACTTTTTACTTGTTTTTGTTCAAATTTTAGGTACTTCTTCAGGTTATAGGCAATGGCAGAGAGGTGCATCACCTTGTTTGCCTGTTTGAGTCCTATTGTATTGATCTTGCGCAGCCCCATAAACTGTGTAAGGGTTCCAAAGACAGGTTCTACCGTGCTCTGCCGCTTACTTTTTAGATAGCGTCCTTCGTTGCTCTTTATCCGTCCAATATTACGCTCATATTCCTCTCTGTAATAGGTCACTGTAAACTGTTTCTCATTTACCTTACCTAGACAACTCTCCCGCAAGGGACAGCCTTTACATATCTTGCTGGAAGCTCGGTAGGATTTCTTTTTGGTCTTTGTACGGCTGTCCAAAAACACCTTTTTAAAAGGAATAACCTTATTCTCGGGACAGAGATAATAATCGCCCCGTTCTATGTATCTAAAGTTGTTGGGACCCCCTTTATAAGTTCCGTGCGGTGGGATAAAACTTCTGAGCCCACAAGATTCAAGAAATGCGTAATTCTCTCCACTACTGTAACCCGTGTCAGCAACACAGTTCTTGAACAAAAGACCTTCACGCCATAAACGCCCCTGGAGCCGTCCTACAATATCAGGGAGCTGCTGGTTATCCTTGCCATCTGCGTGATATGCTTGTATGTCCGTAATCACGTGGTTCTCGATATCGACACTCAGCTGGCTCAGATAGTTCAACTTCCTGGCCTTTCCAGGTTTTACGCTTATACGCGCATCGGGGTCTGTGGGACTGTAGTGTGTCTTATTGCTCGTGTACTTACTACCCTTGTTTCCGGCCCCAGGACGTTGATCCTGATCATTGCTCCATCGTTTGGTACGGCTCTTTATAGCAGCTAGTTCTTTCTCGCTAGCAGTGATACTGCGCTGGGTAGTGGTAGACTTGTCCTCTTTCGACCGGCGAAATGGCTGCTCCTTGTCCATAGCACTAATGTGGCGCACTCGACGAAGATGAGATTCAAGATCCTCCTCTGGAACCTTAAGTTCAAGGGTGTCCATACTGGCATTTGCCTTTATAGGGGCAGAATCGATCGTTTGCGTATGACCGCTTACCATCCCTTTTTCGATACAAAGGTGCAGTACACGGGTAAATACAGATTCAAAAATAGATTCAGGGAATAATTGACGTGTGCGACTGATGGTACTGTGCCAAGGAAACTCCTCATCTATATCATAGCCCACAAAATACATAATGTCAAGACGCATAGAACAATGAGCAATGAGCTTGCGATCACTGATCAAGTTCTCTAAATAACCGACCAAACATAGTTTGAAAAATACCACAGGGTCTATACTCTTCTGTCCGCTATGACCATAGAAATCCCGGGTAAGATCATAAAGAAAATCAAAATTACACGCTTCTTTTAAACGACGGTAGAAGTTCGCCTCGGGAACTCGAGAACTCAGACTGAAAGAATTAAACAACTTCTCCTGATAGACCTTTATACCTTGCATACAGTAAGTTACAAAATTTAAACACTTATTAAAATAGCTAAGCTTATCTTTATCAACAGAGTTGTGCAACAGGCACAATGTATAAAAATAATAGCGCGATCAGTTGCAAACACAAAGGTTTGGGCACTTTTTCGAGGTCGCCAAATTTTTAAATTTGGCTATTGGAGAAAAGAAAGATAAATAGAAAAATTTAAAAATTCGGCTTGAGTTCAGCCGAATGGATAGCGTGCAAATCAGCGCTACTTTTCATATACTGGACCGTGGCAGTCTGATTGGCTCCGGGGCTCGCATACTTAGAATGTAATGCCAAATCCAAGGCAAGTGAAGATCAGGTCATAACCGCGCAGTCGTATGGCTCCGCTGCAAAATGGAAAGTATCAAAGGCTAGAGACACCCGCTAATAGAGAACACCTACTTAGATCAACCAATAGAGCAAGAATATTTTGCAGCTCCCACCCTACTTAATCAGACTGCCACAGGCCACTACTCAAAAATGCCTTCAGGATCACAGCTAAATTATAGACCAATCAACAAGTGGTTGCAACCTGTGCATTCCTCTTAGTCGCTGCGCTCCTGCGTCGGATGCAGGAACTACAGCATAAAGCGAATGAGGCATTTTTGAAAGCTACCGTACGGCGGCTGGATCCACAAATCATTGTATATTTAGCAAAACAAAACAAGGGCCAAGGCAAAAGCAGATCAGCAAAATGCCGCACTCGCTTTATGCAGTGGCCTGTTAGGCCACATATGAGGAAAACCAAAAACATATTGATATTTCTATTTTTATCGTTCTACTTATTTGGGTGTGAACAAGAAAAAATTGATTCTAAATTTGAACAGGAAGTTTTTATTGAATTACTTCCTAAAATTGTGGATTCAATGTTTGTGGATATTAGACCTATTCCATCACCACCAAAAGAAATAAGGAATGAAAAAGACCAAAAGTTAAAACTGGAAAAATGGAAAGAATATAAATCTTCTTATTTTGAAAATATTCCAAAATATAATACTGAATTTACTATTGCAATTCTGGAAAATATGGAAAGTTTTGAAAATATTCCTTCAACCAAAATTGACTTTAAAAAAATAAAAAATACTGAGAAGTTCATTTTTAAAGAAAGAGAAAAGTTTCCATCAAACTCTGAAGTTTGGAAAGAAACTCTAAAATATAATTTTGCTGGAATATTTACTTTTTCAAGAATAAAATTTGGAAAGGAGATATTAAGTGGAGAAATTTATGTGAACTACAGATGTGGAAATTTATGCGGACAAGGAGGAATTGTATATATAAAAAAACGCAATGGAAATTGGAAAATTGAAAAGGTTGAAATATTAGAAGTTTCATAAAAAAATACGTGCCCTAGTCGAGTAGGCAAAGGGGGATTTCACCCCTAAACCTCTCACAGAACCGTACGTGAACCTCTCGATTCATACGGCTCTTGTTATACAGTCGATAAAGTCCAAATAGTATTTAGACCAGTTTGTATCCCAGTTCCCAATGATAGAACAGATTTGGATATGACTTTGTAATAAACCTAAGCCATTTTACGGCTTTGATCTTGCTTCCTTTGAAGCTTTTGTACTTGTTCAATATCCATCCGATTAAACGATTGTGTAGGTAATAGAACACTGGTTGTAGGCTCCTACGACTTACTTTTCCATAATAGTGGACCCAACCACGAATCTTGGGGTTCAGCAAGTTTGCTAAATCCTGTATCCCACGTTGGGTTTTGTTATGGAAAGCAAGTTTACGGAGTTCTCCTGTAATTCGAACTTTGGACTTTCGGCTCATTTTACAATCAAACTGAAGGAAGCTTCCGCCCTTTTTCAATCTGAACCTTATCGGCTGAAAACTGAAACCCAGAAAATCGAACTGTACAGGGTACCCTTTGAGGTCTCTGCCATCCTTTTTACAGTACACTATTTTGGTCTTTTCAGGATGTGCGGTCAGACCGCATTCTGTCAGACGCTCTTTTAGAACTGCAAGTGTATGGAAAGCTTCCTCACGGCTCCTGCAATGCACAATCAAGTCATCTGCATAACGCACCATCTTTACCAACGGATAGTATTTCTCCAGCCATTTGTCTACACAGTAATGCATATATAGATTAGATAGCAATGGGCTGATTACCCCTCCTTGAGGTGTTCCTTTGCCCGTGGATGTTATGACCGTTCCATCTTCTAGTATTACTGGAGCTTCCAGCCACCGTTTGATGTAGAGCAACACCCATTTCTCAGAAACATGGCGTTCCAAAGCTTTCAACAGAAGGATATGGTCTACATTCTCAAAGAATTCTTGTATGTCCAAATCTATCACCCAGCTATATCGTAATACGTTTCGACGCACAATCTCAATAGCTGTATGTGCACTCCTATTGGGGCGGTATCCATAAGAGTTTTCTGAAAATATGGATTCCAACCTAGGTTCAAGGTACTGCTTCAACACTTGTTGTGCTATCCTATCCCTTACAGTGGGAATACCCAAAGGTCGAGTCTTGCCCCCTGACTTTGGAATATTGACCCGCTTTACCGCAGGTGCAAAATAACTTCCTGATGCCAGTCTATTCCAAACCTTGTACAGTTCCTTGGAACGTACACTATCGAATTCCAATAGGCTCTGATGGTCTACACCGGCACTTCCTCTGTTACTTTTTACCTTCTTGTAGGATTCCCACACCATCTCCTTGGTTATGGGGATCGACTTTGTCTGTTCTTTAAAAATCATCCTTACAATTTTAAGTTGTTCTTAAATTGAAACTGTATAACTGAAGTCCTTCGCTCCGCTCCCATTACAGGAGTTTCAACACTACTACAACTTCATCCGCCACCAATGCGCTCATCAGTAATCGACTCACAGGTATTTCCTGCTTGTGTTTTCCTTTTCGCATAGCACATAAGCTTCCTGTGGTTCCACAATAAAGCCTGGATAGAGGTCATGCCCGCTTTATGACGGTTGCCGTATAGACAGTAATTAGGTTCCCTCTACACTTATCCCTGATTCCTCGATATAAATCAGGTTTTGACAACAACTGGTCATTTCGTCACTTCATCGCAAGGTTCGCTTTCGCTCATCTCTTCTATCCCTACCTGACTATTTCAAATAGCCTTTTCTTCTATCGCTTCACACACCTTTGTTGCCTTGGATGCGTCATAGAAGTGGTTTGATGAGTTTTCCTAAAAACCCTCATCGGAGGACCTGCCTCCATCTTTATTATAGCTTACACAGCACACATCGAGTAGACGGCTCTCCCCATAATTGAGGAGAGTGCGCCTCTCACACCACCGTATCCCGTTTCAAGAACGGGACAGGCTATACGGGTCTCGTATACGGCGGTTAGTAACCCATCTTTCTAATTGCTCTTTACACCAATTAAAACTATTTCTTACTTTATCAAATGGCTACAAATTTTCTAGGGAATCGGTCACCCAATAACGAAAATTAATGCTCCATCTGGCATTTTAGAAAGGATTACTTTCGGTCCTTCTTCACTTGTGAGACCTAAGTAGATATACTAAAACTCGTTTCTAGTGAGTACTATGACTTCTGCTGACTTCTCTACTATACCAACTCGTAGTTGTAGAGACCTCCCCAGAGCCTGCCCCGAATTCACTTCGGGGTAAGAACATCTTCTTTCTCCCAATGTCTGCCGTATCTACATAACTACCCTTTTGGTACTCTTTAGGGCGTAACAATGATGTGGTTGCTTACCCGAATAATTATGCCTCATATACGGTTTCTGTTCAGCCTGCCCCGTACTCGATACGGGGTCAGTACCGAGATTTGTAGTCCTGCTTTCTTCAGTCCTAGCTTCACAGCTAGCAACCTTGCAGCTTACTAATGGTTCAAGGCGTTACCCCTGCCCATAAGGGACTTGCACCCTCTAGATAAATAAACTACTTTTAATAAGTAGCATAAAGATGCCCATACTGGGCACACACAATGGCTATAAGTAATTGCTTGTTCTTGCCTACTTCTGAAAATCCTCGCGGATTTTCAGTTTAGTGTGTACTTGCAGAGTTTAGTGCTAAACCACGCAACTACTCATAGCCGAGACCGTGGCAGTCTGATTGGCTCCGGGGCTCGCATACTTAGAATGTAATGCCAAATCCAAGGCAAGTGAAGATCAGGTCATAACCGCGCAGTCGTATGGCTCCGCTGCAAAATGGAAAGTATCAAAGGCTAGAGACACCGGCTAATAGAGAACACCTACTTAGATCAACCAATAGAGCAAGAATATTTTGCAGCTCCTTGCATCATCCTCTCATTCGTACCTCATTCGTCGGTGATGGGACTTAATCAGACTGCCACAGGCCACTGCTCAAAAATGCCTTCAGGATCACAGCTAAATTATAGACCAATCAACAAGTGGTTGCAACCTGTGCATTCCTCTTAGTCGCTGCGCTCCTGCGTCGGATGCAGGAACTACAGCATAAAGCAAATGAGGCATTTTTGAAAGCTACCGTACGGCGGCTGGATCCACAAATCATTGTATATATAGCAAAACAAAACAAGGGCCAAGGCAAAAGCAGATCAGCAAAATGCCGCACTCGCTTTATGCAGTGACCTGTTGGCAGTAATTTTGACCCGTCCTAAAATATGACAAAAAGAATTAAATTATTGTTTTTTCTATTGAGCATAATATTATACGGATGCGGAACTGGACCTTGGTATGTTCAGAAAAATTTATATCAAGTATATAAAGAACCTATATATCAAAACTCTGATTTAAAAATAAGAACGGACGGGTTCTATGCTCAAATCTCTGATTCATTAAATGCTGATTATGATAAAAGTATTATTGTTTTTAATGATAAAGGTTATTGTGTTTTTTTAAGATTTAATCAATTACAAAGGCTGATTGATTCTAAAATGCCAATTGAAAAAGAACTTGATTGGTGGAAAGTTAAAAATGACTCAATAATTATAGAAAATTACGGAGAAACGACAAGATTAATAAAGACGATGATTTGGTGGCATAAAGGAGAAATTCTCAACGATTCAGTCATAGAAATTGCATATCAAGATGATCACTATAAATATGATGGAAAGAAATATAAATTCATTGAATCTAAAAAAATACCTAAATTAAAAAATAAAACACGATATTTCAGAAAAGAATGGTATAAGGATAAATTAAATGAATCGCGGAAATAAAACTACTGGCAACACCGCTTATAATACGGCGGTCACATTTGTCTTTAACTAAAATTCCCTAAATTTAAAAAAATTGGTACAGCGGATACATACGTAGTGTGGCGGCGCCACTGCCTACGACTGATTCGCACGCTGCACTTCCCACTTTCGCTGACGCAAAATGTTGGCACTGCCGATGCTGCCGCTCAAGACCCGCCGTATCATGTGCAAACCCGTCGTACACAATATCCAAAAAAACTAAATTGTAGAATGAAATTGAAAAGGTGCCTATTTTGTCTTGTCATTATAATTTGTATATCGTCTTGTGGAACTTTATCTATTACTAATGACAAACCATTAGATAACATTGTATTGGTCACGGGCGATACCTTGTACGGAAAGGTTGATTATTTTAATGAGGGCTTTGCATATAGTGAATTTTACCGAAAAATAAGGCTGACAGATACCAAAGGGAGAAAAAGGAGATTTAAGCGAAAAAAGGTACTTTCTTATAGGGTAGATGGAAATGATTATGAAAGCTTTATGCTAGATACGCAGACTAAAGTGTTCAAAAATGGTCGTCTTTTTGACTCAAAATATCATATTGACCAAAAGGGTGATCAACATTTTTTAAAAGTAATTACCAAAGGGCAATTATCGCATTACGCTTTGGAATGGATAGACTATGATAATAATGATCTGGAATCAAGTAGTTTAATTAAGAAGGTTGAGGATGAATTTTTCTTACACGCAGATAATGCACGAAGACGTGTAGCGAAAAAAGCGGTTAGCGGCTATTTATCTGACTGTCCAGAGGTTGAGAAAAAAATAATGGAAAAAGACTTTAAATATGTTTTCCAAGTAGTAGATTATTACAATGAAAACTGTGAATAAGAATGATTAGCTTTTCTCTTAGTTTTATAACTTTTCAACAAAAAAAAGAAAAATACTGTGTACAACACAGGTAACCGTTGCACAACTGCATAAAACCTAAAGAGTAAGTCTCAAATAAGCACTTTTGAGCACACTACTATATTTAGATCGGAATTATTCATTGATCTTCTAGAGGGTTTAGAATCATTCTTTTTAATTGTGATAGGGTGCTTTTCACCAATGCTATAAAAAGTGCAGATCCTGCCTCTTTTTTTACTTGTTTTTGTTCAAATTTTAGGTACTTCTTCAGGGTATAGGCAAACGCAGAAAGATGTATCTACAGGCTTCCCGCTAGGACTGGATTTGAAAGCGCTATGTGCGGAGGCTCAATCCACAATTCATCGTATATTTAAAAAATCAACAACAACACAAAAAATACAGGCAGACCCCCAAAATGACGCACTCTCGTTATGCATTGGCCAGTAGTAAGCAATTTGACGCAACCTTTTATACAATTGAACATCTATAATATTAAATGATAAATTTATAAAATATGAAAAAGCAAATTCTATTTTTAATGGTTATTGGACTTTTATTCTCTTGTAGTAATGATGACCAAAACAATTCCGAAACTGAATTATTAGGAAATTGGAAATTATTTGAGGTTTTGGTAGACCCAGGCGATGGTAGTGGAACTTTCCAACCTGTTGAAAGCAATAAAACTATCGAATTTAAAAACGACGGAACTATATCAACTAACAATTCTTTATGCGACCCATATTCGGATGAAATGATAAGTTCTGGAAGTTTTAGTAACAATACTATAACCACAAATTGTCAAAATCCAAACATTGCAACAATTTCTTTTGAATTGCAAAACCAATATCTGATTTTAAATTTCATTTCTAATGAAGGATATTCGCAAAAATTCCAAAAAATTAATTAAAACTTGCTTACAATAAAGAACTGAGTTAAAAACCAGTCTTTTTAAGCTACTCTTGACCTATAATTTTCATCGTAGGGTCTTCCTGATTTAGCAATAGCAAATGCCTGTTTTAAAAGCTTGTTTGCAACTGCAGTAAATACTTTTGTGCTACCCGTTTCCTTGTCAATAGAATAGCATTCTATTCCCAGACATTTTTAAAGCGCTATGCGCGACGAGCGAAAACCTGATTCATCGTATATTTAGAAAATCAACAATAGCAACAACAAAAACAACAACACGAAAAAACAGGCAGACCCCCAAAATGCCGTACTCGCTTAATACAGTGCCTGTTGTTGAACATTAAAAGAACACAAACGAAATTGACAGATATCAGAGAAAAATTATTGCTCGAAGCTTTAATTGATTTTGAAAATCAAGCTAACAAACTGATTGAAATACTGGCAGATGAATTTGAATTAAATCTTGCGGATAAACATCCCTTTGACAAATTAATTACGAGAACAAATAATCTCTGGAAAGGCTCTATAAATGGAAAATGGAATTATCAATTTCACGGAGATGCTTGTAAGTTTGAGGATAATAAATCCGGACAAATTGTCGATGTGAAAATAAATCGAAATGGCAATTATGGAACAATTCATAATTTCGGATTGTTTCACTTCATTGAAACAACTCAAAGTTTGAGTCACATTCTGAAAGAAATTAGCACTGAGGAAATTGTGTTCGAAACTCTATTGAAACTAGAGAGTAAAGAATTTATCATTGAAATTAACGAACCGCCATTCAGCACTAAAATATTGAACAGAAATAAAAAATAACGTTTTACAACATAGGACTGAGTTAAAAAACAAGTCTACTTCGAAAGGCTCCGCATAAATTTTTAAATTATCCAGAAGCACCCGGATAGACGCTACTATCAACCCAAAGCGCTACTGATTTAAAATGGCAAATCTCATTTTTAATTACTAACAAGCACCATTCTTATCAATATCCCTCTATCCACCTCTCATTTTGCTAAGCATTCTAATGGATATTGAACCCTATGTAAGTACATTATTGCTAGTGTTCAGAAACGGTTGACATTTTCGCGAAAGCGTATTCCTCCACTATAAACTGCTATAACCTAGGCGACAAATAGCCTGATGACTGATTTCCTGCAAATGCCAAACATTTACAACCCCCTTAACTAAGAACGGACATCCTATCCCCTACCTTGTGTAAACGTTTAAACTCAACCGTATGAATATGACACTCAAGCAAGCAGAAACATGTATTAAAGTAGCGCAGGATAAAGCTACTTCTATTGAAACAAAAATGAATATTGCCGTCGTAGATAGCGGTGCAAACCTAGTAGCTTTTGCCCGTATGGACGGTGCCTGGCTGGGATCCCTGGATATCTCCATCAAAAAAGCAAAAACAGCTCGATTTTTTGATATGAATACCGGGAGCATAGGAGAATTATCGCAACCTGGGAAATCGCTTTTCAATATAGAGCACTCTAATGGCGGTTTGATCACCTTCCCTGGAGGTATTCCTATTAAAAATGGAGATGGGGAGATCATAGGCGCCATAGGCGTGAGTGGTAGTTCTGTTGAAAATGATCATAGCGTTGCTGCAGCGGGCGCAGCGGCTATTTGAGAAAAAAGCACACTCATTTTCATAGCGATCCTCTCCATCAAGAGGATCGCTATTTCGTTTACATACGCCTTTTCTTTAAACCTTAAGGTCGATTTTTCATAGAATTTCAATTACTTATCACCATCCTAAAAAGGAAGGTGTTGAAAGTTTATAACCCACTGGAAGTCATAAGTCTATAAAATGTATTAAATTCGAAATCCCAAATCGTACATTTTTTAATGAGTTCCATTATCAACAGACTGTTTCAAAAGTCTCCTGCGGCGCCCCCAACTATACCTCGCAATGACTACCAAAAAATCCTAGATCATTTTTCTACTCAAGGATTTAATTCGGTAAAGCGTGATCTTCTCTTGGAGAAGATTGAAAACATTGGGTTTAGTCCTACTAAGGAGATTGCCTTATTGCAACTTACCGAAGCCTATTTAGAAATCGAACGATATTTAATAATCCAAGATGCCGAGTATGTAGGCTCTAAGGATTCATTGCGGACAGAACTTAAAGAAAACTTTCCTGAGGTAGCATCATCCCCAGTGTTTACTATCCTCTATCTTGAAGATACCGTACAGGAAATCGCTTTGGCCCTTTTACTGGCTAAGTACCTATATGAACATACTCTTGATCACTGTGGATATGTTCCTATTATAGCTCCTGAATTTAATCTAGAAAAGAATATCGCGCTAGATAAGGTAAAAGGCAATTTGGTCTACTATCTTTCGTGTAAGCGCAAAGTGAGAGAATACATAGAAAATCTATTTTTTGAAGCTAGAAGAGCCTGCGGAAAGAAAGGGATTAACATTGATTTTGAAGATTGGTTCAGTCAGTTTACTTCCCATTTTGCGCTATTGGATAATTCTCAAAAAATTCTCGATTATCTCCCGGAAAAAGCAGCAATAGCTACCAGCTCCTCTTCTAAAACCAGTTTTGAGAATACGACTGGATCGGTGACCATAGAACACAAAGCACCGCAGATTGAAAAGTCACCTATACAGAATGAAGTTTTAAAAGAACAAGATGATGTATCTCTATACGGGGCTATGTTTGAAAATCTACTCGATAAGGCTATTATCTTTGAACATTCTGGAACTATTATTCGAGCCAATGAAGCTGCGCGTAAGCTCTTTAAATTTAATAAAGACAGTCTAAGTAAGAACAACATATTTAATGTACTGCCACGAGATATTTCGCAAGAGCTTAAAAAAGACATCGAGGATACAACTCATAAAAGAAAACGGATTGTGCTGGGGGAACGAAAGGAAATTTATCTTTCAAAGCCTGATGACAGTGTTGAGTATTACGAACTTACTACGTCCAATAACTATACAGAAGGTGAAGATACGTACAGCATCTTTTTGAAAAATATAACTTCAAAAAGAGCTACCATAGATACCCTTAGTAAGGAGATGGAACATGTGCAACGTGCCGCAAAGTTTAAAGCGACCTTCCTTTCTAATATGAGCCACGAGATACGCACTCCTCTCAATGTGATCCTAGGTCTAGCAGATATTATTAAGAAAAGTGATAACGGCGATCAAGAGCTCTTTAAAAAGAATATTGAAGGAATTGACTTTTCCGCTAAAAACCTCTTATCGATTGTAAACGATATTCTTGATTTTTCCAAAATTGAAGCTGGGAAGCTCTCCATACAATCCTATGACTTTAATATTAGGAAGGTCATAACCTCTCTTACCGATGGGTTTAAAACAAAAGCAAATGAAAAAGGTGTCAACCTGACTACAGTTATCCATAAGGAAATTCCAGATATAGTGGTAGGTGATCAATACAGGCTTAATCAAATACTCACAAACCTGATTGGAAATGCTATTAAATTTACTAGCGAGGGCGAAATAAAAGTCATTACATCACATAAAGAACGTTCCAAAGATCAGATTGAAGTACACTTTGAAGTGAGAGATTCAGGAATAGGAATTCCTTCAGATAAATTAGACAATATATTTGAAAGTTTTTATCAAATAGACGAGCCAGGGCATACAAAATCTAATGGGACTGGACTTGGCCTGGCTATAACCAAAGAACTCATAAGCTTACAAGGCGGCGTCCTTACAGCTACTAGCATAGAGGGTAAAGGCTCTAGCTTTTACTTCTCAATCCCACTCACAAAAAGTAAATTACAAAGTACAGAAGAAACGATCAAAACCGAAAGTCGCAGCGATAAACAACTAGAAGGATTGCGTGTGCTCGTAGCAGAGGACAATACAATGAACCAATTCTACATCAAGCAACTTCTCAGCCGCTTGCTCATAGAGGTGGATATCGCAGAAAATGGACAAGAGGCCATCGATATTTATGAGTCCAAAGAAAACGGATACTATAACCTCATCTTAATGGATATGCATATGCCTGTTTTAGGTGGTATTGAGGCTATAGAGAAAATCAGAAACTCACATAAGGACTCCATAAAGAAAGTTCCTATCGTTATTTGCTCAGCAGATGTTTTTCCAGAATCCCGTAAAAGGGCCATTAAAGCGGGTATTGATTTTTACCTCACAAAACCAGTAGATGAAAGTGCTCTTAAAGAAGTTTTATTCTGGCTCATTGCTGATGATGATCAGGAGCTCGGCATCTCTCTACCAATAACAGATGATAATCGTAGCGATACCGTAAATGTGAGCAAGCTCAGAGAAACATTTGATAATGACGAAGACTTTATCATCTCCCTTCTGGAGGTATTCATAAAAGATACGCCCGTTGATTTTAAAAGTTTGAGTGCTTGCGTAGAAAGGGAGTTTTATTCCCGCGCTAGCTTGCTTGCGCATAAGATGAAGTCTAATTTTATGAGCCTAGGAATGACGCATCAAGGGTATCTATTACAGCAAATAGAAAACAATATCCATTCCGCTACAGATAATGAAATGGGCTTAAAATACTTCGAACAGTTTAAAAAGATCTATTCAAAAACCCAATTGGATGTAAACATCTTACTCATTGAGCTCAAGAGATTATAACAGAATTTTAATCACTGCTTACTACTGGAATAAAAACTCTTCTGTAAAGAATAGCTCCTGATTTTTAAGGCCGCTTTCGCGAAAATGTTAGATGCATCACATCCTCTAGGATTTTAAAAGAACCCATTTATTTAATAGGAAAAATGTTTGGCTCCTAGATTTTGCGTAAGTTGCTCGTTCTAAGCAACTCACTGCAACGATGAAGACGTTATCCGTACTACTATTTTTCCTCTCCTTTTATTTCTCGGTCGAATGCAATAGCCAACATAATGTAAACGCTCAGGATAGTTTGGTCATCGCGTTAGAAGAAATTTATCAACAAGGATATATTAATGGATTTTCTGTTGGGGTGGTCAATGCAGACGGGATTCATTTTACCAAAGGAATAGGCTTTTCTTCTGTAGAAAATCAAGAAGCCTATACGGGAGAGACCATTACCAGTGTCGCTTCAGTTTCAAAAACCGTCATTGGTGTAGCACTTTTAAAAGCTCAAGAACTAGGCAAACTACATCTAGATGATCCCATAAATACCTATCTACCCTTTGTAATTACAAATCCTAAATATCCATCCATTCCACTAACGTTGAGACAGCTTGCTACCCACACCTCGAGCATCGAAGACGGAAAAAACTACTATAACAATGCCTATATATTAAGAGACTCAAAAGAACGTACGGAAGGGAAAATTCTAAAAAATTTTAACGATGCTAAAAATGAAATATCCCTAGCCGATTTTCTCCAAAAAACCCTAGATCAAGAGGGAGACTGGTATTCTAAAAGAAACTTTGCTAAGACTGCCCCAGGCAGCTCCTTCTCCTATTCAAATATAGGTGCCGCGCTTGCCGCTTATGTTATAGAAAGAGCGACAGAACAATCCTTTAAGTCATTTACAGAAACGTATATTTTCAAACCCTTAGAAATGGAGAATACGGGCTGGGATTATAATGCTATAGCCAGCGATAAACACACCGTACTCTATGAGAACCCTACCACAGCAATCGCTCCCTACCAACTTGTCACCTATCCAGATGGGGGCTTAAGAACCTCTGTAAATGACCTATCACGGTTTCTTCAGGAATTGATACGCGGTTATAAAGGAGAAGGAACTCTTTTAAATCAAAAAAGCTATCAAGAACTTTTCATCGGAAGACTGGAGGATTCCCATTTCAAAAAGCGCAATGCAGAAAACCCATATAATGACGAATATAACTCCGGCATTTTTATGGGGCTCTCTGCAACAGGAAACGTAGGTCATACGGGAAGTGATCCCGGAGTGGCTACCTTTATGTTTTTTGACTCCAAAACACTTTTTGGCAGGATTCTACTCGTCAATACAGACTTAGGAAATGACGGTGTAAAGGAGCTTATTCAAATTTGGGATGCACTTGGGAAGTATGTACAGCAGATCAACCCAGAAAAAAACTAGCACTAACGTCTAATCAACCTGTATTTTTTGAGTCGATGATATATTCGCGTAAGCGGGATACCCTAGGTTAGTTCCCGATGACGCATCAAACTAGTGCCAAGTTCAACCTAGTTAAAACCCATAAGAAATCCCGATACTTAGCGCCTGATTGCCAATAGTTGGGGAAAAGTTCTTTTTAAACAGGTTATAAGGCGTGTAATAGTAATTGAGTTCTAACCCTATGTAACTATACCTGAAAGCAAACACTTTGATCCCCACTCCCCCCTGAAGAAAGATCGTCTCAGAGCCATAATATCGATCATCACTTTCTTCTGGTACGTTTTCCTTCTTGATATTAGTCCCTATAAAGCTAAAACCAGTACCCGCTCTCGCCTCTACAAACGTGCGCCTTCCTAATTTTTCAACCCTATTAAAACTTACTCCAAAATGACCCCCAACTCCCGAAATTCTACCTAAGATCACATTCTCACCTTCCCTTACGCCTATAGGACCTTGAGCTTGGGAGAAAAATAAGGTTACTGCTGGGTCTATGGTCCATTGTTTAGCTAAGGGTATACTTGCTACAATAGCCAAAAATGGACTTGATCGCATCGCATCTGTTAACGTTCCTTGTGGGATATAAATGCCACTCTGTACCGTTAAATAAGGTCCTAGTGCATCGTTCTCGGGTAGATTCTCTTGTGCGGTAAGTGTCCAGAAATTTGCGAGCCAGAAGCCTACGCATACGATCATACGTTTAGATACGCTCATTGTTCAAGTCTTTAAGTTTCTTAAAACTGTACGTTCCATTATACGAAACGCCAGTGCCAAAAATTAATAGCAATGCACCATCAGATCTGTGGCTGTAATTGAGAAGTAGATCATCATCAGTTGTTCGCCCTATGCGCGTTCTCGTGTTTGCACAACCCCCAAATATATAGGGAATCCCGTAACAAGATAGATTGCGTTCGTTGTATTTAAGCATTCCATCGTTTCTGGCTTGTACTTTAATGATAGAAGAAGCGATGTAATCTTTGTCTTTATATACCGTAAAACTGAGTTCGTCATCACTTACATTTTTTACGTGCAGCTGATAGGTGGATGCCGTGTCAATAAGTTCTGTCGCAATATTAAAATAGGACAAATGGTTTCTAATATAACTGGATGAAGGTTCTTCTGGAAATCCTTTTTTATCGTAAGAAACAGGTGATTCTAGACTATAAATACCGTTGAGCTGTGAGATATCAGAATTCTCGATAGGGTCTTTCACACGCTTTACCATTCTATGAGAGAAGGATGCGCAGCTTAGGATGCTCATAGAGATAACAGCCAGGAAAATGTAATTTTTCATAATCGTCTTTTTAAAGATTAGACTACAAACCTATTGCAGTATTCACATAAATAATTGTGACAAAAGGGTAATCGTAAATTAATAATTGCGATATTCACAAATATGCAAGAAGAATTATTAAAAAGTATTGTAAGAGTTTTGCCTAAGAACACCTCTCTCAATCAGGCGATTGCCACAGCGCTTGGGATAAGCTATGATGCTGCCCACAGGCGCACAAGTAACAAGAGTAAATTTTCTTTAGATGAAAGTGTACAACTAGCAAATGCTTTTCAAATTTCGCTGGATAGTCTAAGGGCAGAGGCACAACAGGATATGATTCCCGTTCAAAAAACTACACAGATCGAGAGCTGTGAAGATCTTGAAGATGTACTTTAAAAACTCTGCGGAGTCGGTACGAAAGCTAGCAACTGTAAAAGAAGCAAAGCTGTTTTATTCTGCCAAGGATATTCCCATATTCTACGTCCTTGATGGAGATTTGCTCACGCGGTTTAAGATTTATGTATGGTTACGCCTTCTTTCTCCTGCTGAGGAAAACATACCCTTTAATTCTTATAAAATTCCCTTGAGCACTATAGAGACCGCAAAAGAGTTAGGACTATTATATGCTAAAATCCCAAAAACAGAGATCTGGGATCCTACGACCTTCAATAGTACTTTAAAACAGATTCACTTTTATTTCCAAGCTGGGCAGTTAGATAGCAGTACAGCCATAGAATTGTGCACTCTTCTATCAAATCTTCTAGATAGGTTATGCCTACGGGTACAGGCGAGCAACAAGGATTTTTTATTATACCACAATGAGCTATTGCTTATGAATAATACCGTCTTGATCCATACTCCGCATTCAAAGGCCTTTTACGTACCCTTTACATTTTTATCTTATTTTCTCGCCACAGACACTAAAACCTGCGACCAAGCTTACGAGTATATCTCAAAACAGCTCAGTCATTCAAAGCTATTAAATACCTCAGGAGAAAAAGAGTGTAACCTATTTTTCAAGAAGCTCAGGCAAAAAGTTTCTGCTTTAAAAAAACTCATCGAAGCCACCGAAATTTTAGAATTTGAGTAACCCTATGGATTAAAAAATAGCGGCAAAAAAAATCCCCATCAGTACTGATAGGGATTTTTAATTAACCTGAAGTCTTAATTATTTTATCTCTGGAGAGTCAATCACAAAGTGACGTGAATCCACCTGATTGATTTCTAATATATTTTTAAGCTGTTCTGCCATTCTTAAAAAATCCCTTCCATCTGATTTGCTGTAGTCATTATCTATAATCTTCTGGCCGTACTCTGCGGTCTTCTCGTGATTATCTAAGTAGTAGTACATCATTGCTATGTTATATAAACTTGCGTAGCGTACTTTTCTCATTTTTTTCTTTTTTCCTTCATAACGAGGAATCACCTCTTCAAAGTACTCCATAACTGGGGCGAGTGCCGCGGCCATATCTTCTGTACTTCCTTGAGCCGTCATAAGATCAAATGCCGCCTTTGCCTCCTCATAAGCTGCGTGATGTGCTTCAAATTCTGGGTGCTTTTTAGAACCTAAGATCCACATATAAGAATAACGCTTAGTCTGGGGTCTATAAGAGTACATTCCAGCTACTTGTAACTTTGCGGTGTTTTCTAAGGCTTTGCTATGAGCATTTTGATACTTATTCCTAAGATTAGTCTTATTGGAGTTGTAATGCTTAGCAGCCTCAGTTCTCGTTGTAAACTCCTTACTTTTATAGGTAAAATTCTCATTATAAGAAAAATCTGAACTAGGCCCTCCATTGTTATTGGAAATATATAAGGAGCTGGTTGTTGTATAGGTAGCTGTAGCCGTATATCTGTAATAGGTAGATGTCACGTTACCTTCTTTATCCTTTTTCTCATATTTCTTCTTAAGCACCTCTACTCCATCGACTATTGTTGGATCCTCTGTATACTCAATGATAAGCGTAGGATTTTCTTCAGTACGGGTGTAGCCGTTGATACGTAACCCAGGAATAGTCGTAGAGAACGTGCGCTTCTCAAATTCTAAAACCGGATTTGTAGGCAGCTGAACGTAGGAAACATCAATCTGCTCTTTGTCCAAATCGGTGCTCTGAGCAACTAGCGCAATGGTAAATAGTAAAAATAGGGGTACAATTAATTTCATAGAATTTAATACTTTAAAATTGACGCACCTTTGGTGCATTTCGGCGGCAAACATATAATTTCTATCGTGCTTATCCCTATTTAATTTAAGATTTTTTTAAGAAATTGTTCACGAGTACAAAAAAACGCCAACTCTAAATGAGTTGGCGTTTTTTGAATATTTGACATTTTCGCGAAAGCGTAAAGAAGATTACTCTCCTTTTACATCATTCTTAAACTTATCAAATTCTCCTAATTTTTTAGGCTTAGGCCAGCTGTTGTTATCTGTATCAATATCTGCTGTTTCTTGATCCGGATCTACCGTCACTTTTACCAGTTCTTTGTCAGTTGCTAGCGCTTTGCTTACTTCCGTATCGCTCTTGCGCCAGATCTGAGCTGGGTACATTACTTTCTCTTTGGTTCCATCTGCATATTCATATTCTACAATGATAGGCATAGGGATTCCTCCCGGCTTCTCAAATACGATTTTATAAAGATGTTTAGGGGCCTTCATAGTGGCACGTTGCTCTGGAGTAAAATTATCCATCATATACTCCTGCAATGTAGGAGACTGTTCTAACATAGTCTTACCCTTCATATCTGCACTAAATTCTGGGCTGTCCTCATCTACCACATATACTGCCTCGATAGTACTAGGATCTGTTACTCCATAACGAGCTAATAATTCCTTCCCTTCTTCTGTAACTTTATCAGTTATATAATAAGATTTTACTTCCTTTACAGCTATATCAACATACTCAGTGCTATAAAACCATCCTCTCCAGTACCAATCAAGATCTACAGCAGATGCATCTTCCATAGTTCTAAAGAAATCCTCTGGCGTAGGGTGCTTAAACATCCAGCGTTGTGCATAAGTCTTGAATGCGTGATCAAAAAGCTCACGTCCCATTACCGTCTCACGTAAGATGTTAAGTGCAGTTGCAGGCTTCCCGTAAGCGTTATTACCTAGCTGGTATGCGTTCTCTGGATTAGACATTATAGGTGCTATAAAGTCCTGACTTCCTTTCATATAGTTGACAATGCCAGAAGGGGCACCACGACGTGAAGGATATTTTTTATTATCTCCTATTGCTTCTGGAAAATTTTCTCCAAATTCCTGCTCCGTAAGGTATTGCATAAAGGTATCTAGACCTTCATCCATCCATCCCCACTGGCGCTCGTCACTGTTTACGATCATAGGGAAATAGTTGTGCCCTACCTCGTGTATAATTACAGAGATCATACCATACTTCACGCGGTCGCTATAGGTACCATCCTCATTAGGACGTCCATAGTTCCAGCAAATCATAGGGTACTCCATTCCCTGTCCTTTGGCGTGTACTGAGATTGCTTTAGGATATGGGTAGTTAAAAGTAAATTTTGAGTAGGTATCTAATGTTTGAACGATCGCTTTAGTAGAGTATTCTTCCCATAAAGGATTTCCCTCTGGAGGGTAAATAGAAATCGCCATCACATCACGCTCAGGAAATTTTACTGCTTGTGCGTCCATTATATATCTACGTGAACTCGTAAATGCAAAGTCACGCACGTTTTCTGCTTTGAGCTTCCACGTTTGGGTTGCTTTTGCTTTTCCAGCAGCGAGTACTTCTGCTTCTGCCTGCGTGCGGATGATGACCGGCTTATCGTATGACTTTTGCGCCTGCTCCCATCGTTTCATCTCTGTCTTACTGTAAACGTCTTTGAGGTTTGTGATCTCACCAGTCCCGTCAAGTAAATGATCCTTAGGTACCGTAATGTTTACTTCGTAATCGCCGAAAGGGAGTGCAAACTCACCATTACCCCAAAACTGATAATTCTGCCATCCTTCTACATCATTATAAACCGCCATTCTTGGGAAGAACTGAGCGATAATGTATCCTTTATTTCCATCTGCATAGGTTTCATATCCAGATCTTGCACGATTTACAGTGTGCTCAGGGATGTTATACATCCACTTAATAGAAAATGTGTACGAATCTCCAGGCTTGAGAGAGCCTCTGGCATATCTACACGCATCATAGTCCAGTTAATAGTGTGCTTGAGTGGGCGTCCATTTGCTGTAACCGATTGGATTTTAAATCCTCCGTCAAACTCTGCCCCCATATAACTAGAAACCATACTCGCTGGCTGTGATACTGCCCTATACCCTCACCGTCCTTATTTTTGGCAGGTGAACTTTTCTCGCGTACATTCTGATCCAGTTGCACCCATAAGTACTCCAGATTATCTGGACTATTATTTACATAAGTAATCGTCTCACTACCTGTGATGGTCTGGTTATCATCGTTAAGGACAATATCCATTTTATAATTTGCATCATTCTGATAGTACGCGTGTCCCGGTGCTGCACAGAAGCCGTACGGTACTCGTTGGGAGTAGCCATCTCATTATAGAGTTGTCTAAACTTGTTTGTGTTTTTTGTTTACGTGCCCCATAGGACGCGGTTCTTGCTGCGTTTCTTCTTGTGCTACTACTGTAAATGTAGAAATCAAGAATACTGCAACGAGCATATACATTGAACGAATCATAAGTGTGTTGAGTTTGTTTTAAGCCTTAAAAATAGCCAAATACAGGGCGTTTTGGCGTATTATTCAGAAAAGTTTAACAAGCCTTTAGCATTATCAGAAAACAATAAAAAGCTCTTTTTCTTACCGTTAATTTTAGTGTGTACCATATTCTTTTGTTCTGGAAATGCATCTATAAGTAAGGTGTTTGAAATTTCAAAAGTTTTGATATCACTAATACCGCTATATTCTATAAAGCAAACCACATAATCATCTTCGTATTTTTTACCTATAAACCTTCCTTCCTTTTCCTGACCATTAATGGTTATGAGCAGTTTCTGGCCGAGATATTTTTTTATATAGCCGTCCAGTTCATTCTGATCATAACTTTTTGCTACCCTTACGTCTGGACTATACCGCTGTTGCAGGGCATCCTCTACAGTCATCATAAAAAAGACGCGTGATGACCTGTACAAACTTTTGCTCCTCATTATAGGCCACATCAGTCACGCTTAGGTAGTACTTGTGAGCGGTAAATGAGGGACAGGAAAAGAAGAGATAGAAGTAGTAAAAATGATTTTTTCATTACTGATGTTTGTCTTTTGGCTTTCGCCAAAATGTTATTGAATTTGTAATATAGCGTCGCAATTAAATTTTCGCGCAAGCGATTATAACCACCTTCTATCACCCAAAATGTGTGCCATTCACTCCTTTAGGTCCATTACCTCCCGATAGGCCTTAGACTTTTCTTGCATAAACTGCAGGAGTCCCAAAGCATCTCCATTATCGTCAGATTTTTGCCTTATCATCTTCAAATGTGTAATAGACAAAATCTTCTATGCGCTCCTTAGGAATATTGAGACTATTCATATAAATACTGTCTGAAAATGTCGTGCGCACATCTTGCACCTTCTTTCAAACCTTGACACCTCAATATGTTTTTTAAGCATTTTAAGCCTGCCTGTAATAGAGTTTATCAAACCATCTAGTGGTATACCGGAACCACTCGTGACAGCGGTGTAATATCTGCGCTCTTCCTGTGTACGCTTAGGCGCTGCTGTTTCAGGAATTCCAGACTCCTTAGGGGTGATCTGTTTCTGAAGTTTTGTACTATTTGCGTCTTTTTTGATATCGCCAGTAAGGTCTACATTACTTATGTTTACCTCCTCCAGCACTTCTATTTTAGGGATTAGATACAGTGAGATCTTCTTCCGGTTAAACATCGTTTCATTTACCACAAGCTGTCTGGCCTCATATTGAACAGCACTTATATTAATGGTGTCATTTTCCCTGGCTTGGATGGTAAAAACTCCATCGCTGCTAGTCGTTGTTCCTCTTCTGAGGCTCACATTTACGATATTGAGGTTTGCTCTATCAATAGTATCATTGAGAATACGACCTTCTAACAAGATGGTTTCTTGCGCAAATAGTTGTTGAAAACTCAAGGCACATAAGGCAAGAAGAAGTAATTTTTTCATTGTTTGATATCGTTAAGATGCTCAGTCTTTTTAAGGTTTAAATATAGTGAGGATTTCGTCAGCATATAGTTTAACAGCTCTAAAGAATTATCGAGATTGATACTGGTTGATTTCTTCTTCCTGCTCAAAAATATAATAGACAAAATCTTCTATAAGTGCTTCTGGAATGTTGAGCTCTATTACATATAGATACTATCAGAAAACTGATCCCTTTTTGACTCCACCGCTGCTCTCAACTTCCCTACCTCAACGTGTTTTTTAAGCATTTTTGTACGTCCTGAGATTGCATTTATGAGAGATCCTATGGCGCCAGCCCCAGAAGTAGCGCTGTAAAGTTTGCGCTGTTCTACTGTCATAGGTGGTAAGGTGTTTTCAGGTAGCCCAGGTCTGTAGCAGATAGGTAAAGATCCAGTTTAGTCTCTTTAATATCCCGCTCTATATTCCCACTTAGGGTAATACTGCTAATGGTTACCTGATCGAGCTCTTCTATTTTTGGAATGAGATAAAAAGATATCCTGCCTCTTTCGTAAATTGGTGTTATTACTACGATCTGTCTCGGCTCATATTGTACGCCGCTTATGTTAAGGGTATCATTTTCTCGCGCATTAATAACAAAAGTTCCATTTTCATCTGTAACTGTTCCTGTGCGCAAGCTTAGGTTAACTACATTGAGCGATGCAATCTCTAGTGAGTCATTGAGGACCTGTCCTGTAATAGGCCTCGCTTCTTGCGAAAATGCGCTATAACATAGTAAACCTGTAAGTAGTACTAAAAATCTATTCATCAACATCGACCTTCTTTTCTCGTTAGCCTTTTAAGCGCTCTGTATTGTGGCGCTTTCTGGAGCAAGAAGTCTATAACTTCCAACTCATTTTCTAAATCTAATTCTTCAAAGGCCTCTTTATCCTTTAGCAACCAAAAAATAAAATCGTCTATATAATCTACAGGAATTTTTAGGGTTTGGACATACATCTCATTACCAAACTTATTTTTAAAATACACCACCCTTTTCTCGTACTGCGAAGTTTTAAGATGCTTTTTTAGCTTCTTTGTCTTTCCGCTAAGTCCATTTAAAATCTTATCAAAAGAAAAGTCAAGCCTTAAGTTATCCTGCCCTACTTGGTCTGCACCTCTAGTGGTCGCTGTGTACAATTTCCGTTCTTCTACCGTAAAACGCCTTTTTCTAGCTGGTAAATAGTTGGGCTCATACCCATCATAGATTCATCAATAGCCACGCCGTCCATGTCTTTTTTGATGTCTCCTGTGAGTCCTCCATCAGAAATAGTGACTTCTTGTAGTTCGCTTAAGGAAGGCTTGAGAACGATTGTTATTGCCCCTTTCTCTAAAATATCTTCCGTTATAAGGATTGTCTGCGGTGCAAATTGTACTGCGCTTATTCGCAAAGAATCGGCCATTCTTACGGGTATAGAAAAGTTGCCGTTAACATCTGTGACCGTTCCTACACGAGACGTTTGATTTATGATATTCACACCCTCGACATCATCCTTGGCAGTAAGGACTTTACCGGATAGTAACGTAGGTTAGAAATTACGATCACTGGAAATCGGATGAATCGTCGAAGTATCCTCATAAATTACTTTCTAGCGCCGTGACCTCAAAGAAAGGCATATCTCCTTGATAAAAGCATAAACATCTTTTTAAACTTTTGTTAATTAGCTTTAAAACCAGCTTCTATGTAACTTTGATAAAAGTCTATTTTTATGTCAAAAAATCTAGTTATTGCCAGTACCTCAACCGTGCACGGCAGTGGGTATTTAGCCTATATTTTACCCGAATTGGAAGCACTATTTAAAGGAGCCAAAAAAATCCTATTTATCCCCTACGCTCGACCTAGCGGCATAAGCCACGATGCCTACACCAGCTATTGCAGCTAAACTTTAAAAACATTAGGAAAAACAGTAGAGGGTATACATAATTATAGTAATCCCGTAGAAGCTTTAGAAAATGCAGAGGCTATTTTTACAGGCGGCGGCAACACGTTTGTGCTGGTCTCGCAACTTTATAAAAAATAAAGTGATGGCTCCTTAGAAAAATATTGCTGAAGGGTACTCCGTATCTCGGTACAAGTGCAGGGAGTAATATTTGTGGTCTCACAATGCAGACTACTAATGATATGCCTATTGCATACCCGCCTAGTTATAAACACTGGGGTTGATACCTTACAATATAAATCCGCACTACCTAGATCCTATAGAGGGCAGTACTCATAAAGGAGAAAATCGAGAGACTAGAATTAAAGAATATCACGCCTACCACAATGTACAAGTATTTCAGGACTGCGGGAAGGTGACTGGCTGCGTACAGGAGGATGACATTTACCTGCGTGGAGATCTTACTGCCAGGGTTTTTGAAAAAGAAAAAGATCCTTACGAAATTAAAAGTGGGACCCTTTTGGATTTTTAATGGTATCGCTTTTTTATTCGTCTTTAGCCTATCGCGAAAATGTGAAACCTTTCAGAAGAGTCTCAAGAATAAATCCAAATTTAATTGCGATGTACATATGGAAATTTGCGTGTGCCATGGCGAGCGTAGTATTAAAATGTGGCGATTCAGCAATCGGTTCAAAGAATATAACTACGTGCTGCTCACTAATAAATATCCGCTGCCCACATCTCACTCATAACTCATAACTCTGAATTCTGAATTCTGAATTCTAATTTAATATTCCCTTTCAATAAAATGATTCATACGCTAACTACCGAATCTTACAGATACTTCGCCGTAAAGAGTAGGGGCAGAGATTTTCCAAACTCTCGCTCTTTAAAACCTCACCACACTCGCCCATAAAATAGAGTGCTATAGGTGACTTTTGGCGAATTTCATATTCGGCTATGGCTTGACGGCATACTCCGCACGGAGGAATGGGTGTGGTCGTTTTTTTATTTTTTGCTCTGGCAGTGATGGCCATAGCGATCATTTTTGCATCAGGATATTTCGCGGAAGCATAAAAAATAGCCGTTCGCTCCGCACATAAACCAGCTGGGTAGCACGCATTTTCTTGATTATTGCCAGACACAACTTCTCCGTTATCAAGTAAAAGCGCGGCTCCTTCCAAAAATTCAGAATATGGAGCATAGGCCTTCTCTCTGGCTTCGAAGGCACTTTCCATTACCGACAGAATCGTTTCTGGTAGTTCTTCCTTAGAGGGATAAACTTCCAGAAACGATTCTAATTTTTTTCATAGAGCCTAGTACTCGTCGTATTCTTCTCCAAAATGGAAGGTAGAGCCAAATCGTAACGTATTCTCTAATGGGCTTCTTACAGAACCAGTAGAAAATAAGTAGGATAAATCGATATCAATAGCGTTAAACTCAAATCCAGCTCCTAAGGTTCAAATTTACGTGCTCCCTTCAATCACTTTCATTAAAGTAACCAGCTCTTAAAGAGAAACTATTATCATAAACATACTCGGTTGCGAGCGACCAGGTAACCTCCTTGATCTCTTCGCTAAATCCATTAGGTGCGTCTCCAAAAGATTGAAATATCCCTGTAAAGAATGTGACGTCATCATCTTCTCCTGCAATGATCTCATTTGGGATACCGTTACCGTTTGCGTCACCTACTTCTCTCAGAGGAGGCGTAGGAACTAATAATTTGTTGAACTCTAAGCCAACGAACACTTTGTTATAACTATCTAAAATAAAGTCAAATCCTGCACCTAATTTTAAATTGGTGGGGATGAAATTTTATTCACCAGCGTCGCTATATTTTACTTTTGGACCAATGTTAGAAATATTGAATCCTCCTCTCCATCTTCCGTCAAAAGTATTGTAAACAATTTCTTCAGATTGATAATATCCAGAAATATCTACTCCAAAAGAACTAGCTGGGGAAGCATCTGCAAACTGATCCACAGAATTTGGAATACGTAAGTTACTGTTTTAAGAAACGTCCAGAAACCGCCATTGAAAAGCGCTCATCTAGTTTAATGAATAGTGTGCATCTATTGCAAACTCATTTGGCTTTACATCGAGTCCAGGATCGTTGGGCCCTGTTGTAGTTGTTATGGTCCCAAGACTAAAATATCTTAAGTTAATCGCAAAGGCACTCTTATCGTCCATACGGTTTGCGTAAACCGCTTGAAGAAGCCTATATCGTTAACTAAATTTCCTAAATAGGGAGTATAGTTGACTCCCACATTATGCTGGTAATCCATAAAAGCGAGCTTCGCAGGGTTCCATTGTACCGCATAAGCATCTGGACTGGTAGCAACACCTTGTTCTCCCATACCTGCAGCTCTAGAGTCTGTACAATAGCAAGAAAAGGGACCGCGGTTGTGATAGTATTCGGCTCATCTTGAGCAAATAAAGAAGCGTTTCCTATCGTAATCGCTGCTATAAACAGCACAACATATTTATTCATAAATGAGGAAATTTTTGGGCAAATATAGACTTTTTATATTTTCTGATTAGAGGATGACGAGCTTCTCAATTTTTTCGACCCGCTTGTTTGTTAACGTGGAATTTACGGTAATCTTATACACATATACACCTTTTCCAATAGCCTGTCCCAGAAGATCGTCGGCCATCCCACGTGATATCCCTTGAGAGAAAACCTTCTGTCACCACCGTTTGATTGATAGTCTTTACGACCTTCCCACTTACCGTAAATATTTGTACCTGAACATCTAACGGTTCAAAAGGCCTATTATGATTAAACCAGAACTCTGTATAGTTAACAAAGGGGTTAGGGTAGTTAAGCACATTTTCTAAGGCTACTTCTTCATCTCCTAATACGATAAATTGTAACTATGCAGTAGATGAGTTATTGTATACGTCCCACGCTTTGAACGTAAGAGTATGAAGGCCAGGGGTAATATCGCGCACTTTACGGGCAGCGGTACCTTTCATATAATTATCTACCTCCGTTTCATAAAACTCATTCATTATAATAGGATTCGTCTCGTCCCCATCTATAATCGCCACAATGTCGTGACCTATGCCACTTGCCGTGTTTATTCCATTTTCATCCTCAAGTTTCGCGAGAATTATTGGAGAGTCATTTGTGATACCTCCGTTTACAAAATTCTCATCGTTCATAAAGAGCTTAATCCGTGGTCCTAGGTTATCTTCTGGAGCATTTTCATTGAGCCCTCCTATGATAAGGTCTGTATTTACTCCCGTCTGATCTTCTAATACCCCTGCCCTTTGCGCATAGAAGTTGAGTCTTCCATTCCCTAATGGTATTGCGGTGTCACGGGGCATAATAAACTCAAACTCAAAGTTACCAGCAGTAACAGATGCTTGACCTCTATATAAAATGGCACCTAACGTTTCAAAATCCATAATAAGCAATTCTCCGGCGCTATTAGTGACCCCGTCATTACCTAAAGTCTGTCTTTCTATTTTTTTGTCAAAGAGTGTAACTGCGAGCGTACCCGTATAATTAGTGAGGGTGGTTCCTATTTGATTTGTAACCCGACCATTTATTTTTACTCTATCCAAAGCTCTCAGTGCCGGTAATGATTGTCCTAGGGGTGTATCGTTTATAGCTGTAAGCCTAATGTCTGGTTTTGGGAAGGCGAGTTTCATTGCTGGGTCGCCTAAAAAAGACACTACTCTTCTAAGATTATCTGTGGAAAGATTGTTTTTTGCTTGTCTTAAATTTTCTGCTACGCTCTTGACTTCTGTGCTTCCAAAAGAAAATAACTCTGCCGCTAGCGCATCATTAAGAGATACTCCCAGACTTACAAATATCTCTCTAGTAGTAGTTACTGACGCAACAGCCCCTCCTGTAGGGTTCCATATGAGCTGTTCTGCACCGGTGGGTCTGTTTGGATTATCATCTCCGAACTCACAGGTAACCGTGACCACCAGCGGTAGTCGCGTAGCATTATCTAAATTATCAATCTCATTTTGCGTCACGATTGCTCAGAAGATAAAAGTTCTTCTCCTCCGTGACCTAAGTATGTAACTACTAGCCCACCTACTTCTATTGCGTTTGAAATAGCTTCATTTACTTGAGGATATCTATTCCCTCCCGCAGAAGATTGCTGTTGATCAAGTTCACTATGTATTTTAAAAACATTGATAAAAGGCTTCTGGTTTGCAATCTCATCCCCCAAGTCATCAAGATTACCTTGTAGTGCTGTAAATTCAAATGCCTCATCTACATCATCAGACACGAGCACAAAATTATTGCGCCATCTACCGTAGGAATCTAGAGAGTTATAATTGATGATTTTATTCACTACCGTATTGGCAAGCGCAGGAGTATCTGCCAGAATGCGACCTACTGCAATATCCAATCTATCTAGAGGGAATCATTGTCCCTTCCAGTGGATCCATACCCCCAAAATAATCATCGCTCATAAAACCTGTTGCCAAACTAAGAGCTCTCTCACATGAAACGTGGGAACTATATTGTTGTTATCAAAAAGCCTATCCTTATAATCTACGGAAGTATCCCCGAAGGGGCACTGGTACTTTACACGGGTTGCATCAGAGGAAGCATTATCATATACATATTTAATAAAATTTGCATTACCTACGCCCCTATATCCTGTCTTCCTCCTCCAAATTCTTCATATATAGCCTCAAGAGTAACGGTCTTAACATTAAGACCTCTTAAAGTTCTATTGTGTTGCGCTAGTCGCTCAGCTTGGACGCGTAAGGAATTACCAGTAATCATTAAGTAATGGACGTCTTCAAAATTGCCGTTGTTACCATTAAAAATAGTTCCCTTTAGATTTTGATTTTGCACCCTTGCATCTCCTCCTTCTCTTAGAGGTGTAAAATAATTTTGCGGATGCACTGCTACAAATTTTCTTTCTACTCCCAGCGTGGTTTTAAAAGAGAAACCGAAGCTTCACCATTTAACGCTAAACTTCTTACGCCCGTTTGATCTGTTACCTCCCATATCTCAGAATAGCCATCCATAGCGCTAAGCTGGTAGGATCCTACCCCACTTAACGTTGTTGCAATTTTATTTCTAAAGGCAAATTGCTCACCCAGTTCCAGAAAGTGCCACAGGCACATCAAGACTCATAAAGTCTAGAAAACCTTGACTGGATAAAGAATGCCACTATTATTATAGGTAAGTGTGACAGCTACTTCTGGACCTGTAATGGGAACATCGACTAGCATCGAACCACCCCTAGCCAGAACAACGTCAGAAATGGGGGGCATACTCACACTGCCTACGGCCCCTCCATTAACAGCAACGCTAAAAGAGGTAGAAGACTCAGATATGGCAGCTACTTCAACTCTCAAAGTTGCTGTCTGCCCTGGTACCACATTATCAAATTCAAAGGTAAATGTCTGCTCGTTCTCAAAACTAAATTGCTCCCCAAACCAGCGTCTCCCTATTTTTACAAGACTCCTTTCATCTTTCTCGTAAAATTTATAATCATCGTAGGCTACAAAAGGTTGTACTTGCTGCAGTAGCGGGTTGAGATAACGGTTGGATTCTTTGCCCATTGCCTCCATCTATAGTGACATAATAATAAGAACGGTCAGAATACGGATTGATGTGAGTATCTAACTCAGGGTGGTATTTAAAGGTGCTTTCACCATAAAAGAGGACCCTATCATTTCCGCCAAAATCGCCGTCCTCACCTCCTAGAACTCTGATTGGTATCTCCCTTAGATCAAAAACAGTATTGTCAGAATTGCGTAGGGGCAAAGGGGAACCCCCATAACCGTAGATTTTTATTTTTGTAGGATCAATATTATCGGTATTCATTCCTAAGTTTTGTAAAAAGTTTCGGCTTATCTGATGAACACCGGTTTCTTCTACATAAAACTTATAGTAATTGCCCTGCGCAAGTAAAGAGTTACTTATAGGTACCGATGGTGCTTGTGATAATTGCGCTTTCGCGAAAGCGTGACCCCACCTCACCACTAGCTACTCGCAACACCTGCCCATTTCTACTTATGAAGGGCGACAGCTGCATAACAGCATAGGTAACACCCCGTGCAGATGAAGAATTGAAACCATTCATCACCTCCTTTAGGCAAAAGCTTCTTGTCTATTTTAGACAACCACTGTTGCGGTACCGTTTCAAAAGTAATATTCTTGAGTTTGGTCTGATCCGGATCAATCTTCTGGTCTATTTTCCATTGTGAATGGAACATCTCCAAGCTCCATTTTCTGGTTCTCTAAGTTGCAGTGTTTCACGCAATGGTAAAACAACATTATCCTTTTCAAATGAGCTCCAAGAAAGATCTAATCTTTCACTTTGACAGAAAGTGGAAAGGCTCAGTAATAGGGTTGCCGAAATAGTACATCTCATTAGTTAGGTAACGACGGCAATTTTGTAATAGTATTTATAAATCTGTGTGCTTAAAAACTATTTTAACAACACAATAATAAACAATAAATAGAGCCGTTACTAATGAGTTGACTATACCAAAAAAATTAAATTTGTGTCGTTTATAGAAAAATCTTGCATTTTGTCGAGGATTTAGTATATTGCGAAACCTAAATGACTTTAATAAAGCACGTATGAAAAGAAGTTTTGCAGCAAAAATGCTAGCCCTAGCATTTTTATCTATTTCTATCGCAAGTTGTAGTAAATCAAGTAATTACAAAGACAGTTCTAGAGGAACTGGGTGGAAAATTGATGGTAAGAACGGTGGCTTTAAAGCCAATACTCAATATGAAGAACAAGCAACCGGACCTGGTCTTGTCTTCGTAGAAGGAGGTACTTTCACTATGGGAAAGGTACAAGATGATGTAATGCACGACTGGAATAACTCTCCAAATCAGCAGCACATACAGTCATTTTACATAGATGAAACGGAAGTTACTAACGTAATGTATCTAGAATATCTAGATTATCTCAAAAAAGTATTTCCTCCTACAGAAGAAAATTATCGTGAGATCTATAAAGGTGCGCTTCCTGACACATTAGTGTGGAGAAACCGCCTTGGTTTTAACGAGACCATGACAAGAAAACTATTTACGTCACCCAGCGTACGCATTGTATCCTGTGGTAGGTGTAAATTGGCTACAAGCAGTACAATATGCTGAGTGGAGATCAAACCGTGTAAATGAGCTTATTCTTGAAGAGCAAGGCTATACGGCCCGTGGCGCACGTTTTGACGTGGATGCTGGTTCAACGTTTAATACAGATACATACCTCAATGCACCTACCTTAGCCTATGGCGGAAGCGATAGTCTTGCCCGTGGTGGTAGGAATAGTAGACGTAGAATGAAAATGAATGATAGCACCAATATTTTTGTTCAACAAAAAGATGGGTTACTTATCCGAAAATATAGACTTACCTACAGAGGCAGAGTGGGAATATGCTGCTCTTGGACTTACAGAATTACGTAGCTACAATGTGTACCGTGGTCGTAAGAAATATCCTTGGGATGGATCTTACACGCGCTCTTCTAGCAGAAGAACCCGTGGGGATCACCTCGCAAACTTTAAGCAAGCAGACGGAGATTACGGTGGAATTGCTGGATGGTCTGATGACAATGCAGATATCACTGCTGAAGTAAAATCTTACGAGCCTAATGATTTTGGTCTTTATGATATGGCCGGAAACGTTTCAGAATGGGTTGCTGATGTTTACCGTCCTATAGTAGATGACGAGTTTAACGATTTCAACTATTACCGTGGTAACGTATATACTAAAAACGCAATAGGTGAAGATGGAAAAGTAAAAGTGATATCAGTAGATTCTATAGTTTACGATACCCTTGCCAACGGAAAAGTGATTGCCCGTAACCTTCCTGGGGAAATATTAAAGGTTGCTGTTGATGATGATGAGACCTACCTAAGAACTCAATTTTCTTCAAGCGATAACCGTAACTTTAGAGATGGTGATAAGCGTTCTACGCGTTACTTTGAAGAGTCTTTTGATGACGAAGAAGGATCTTCTGCTGCAAAGCGTATGTACAATGCTCCTACTCACAGAGTTTCTCAAGATAGTGCTTCTCGACAACTCGATAGAAAATACGACGAGTCATCTAATAGAACCACCCTTATAAATGACGAAGTGCGCGTGTACAAAGGTGGATCTTGGAGAGACAGAGCTTACTGGTTGGATCCAGCAAACAGACGTTTCCTTCCACAAGGTATGGCAACTGATGATATTGGTTTCCGTTGTGCAATGTCACGTGTGGGATCAAAATCTAAAGATGGAAAAAGAGCAAGATAATTTTCTTGAAATGATTATATTTAGTTAAAAGCCCTCTAGTGAGGGCTTTTTTAATACCCATATTTTAAATTTATTATGACATTACCAGAATTATATGCGCTGTTTTTAAAAAGTACAGGTGTCTGTACGGACACAAGAACATTAGAAAAGGGGCAACTTTTTTTTGCGCTCAAAGGCGAAAATTTTAACGGAAATAAATATGCTGCTCAAGCTATTGTAGACGGTGGTAGCTACGCTATAATAGATGAGTCTCAATATATTCTGACAACACTGTTCTTGTAGAGGATGTTTTAAAAACCTTACAGGAGCTCGCCTCTTACCATAGAAAGCAACTAGGTGTCAAAATTATAGGTCTTACTGGAAGCAATGGGAAAACCACAACAAAAGAACTCATCAATAGCGTGCTTAGTCAAAGGTTTAAAACCGTGGCGACCGTTGGAAACCTAAATAATCACATTGGGGTACCGCTTACTTTATTATCTATGGTTACAACCACAGAAATTGGCATCGTAGAGATGGGAGCAAATCACCAACGGGAGATTGCGTTTTTATGAGAAATAGCAGAACCAGATATAGGGTATATCACAAACTTTGGGAAAGCTCATTTAGAAGGGTTTGGAGGAATAGAAGGAGTCATAAAAGGCAAAAGCGAGCTTTATGATTTTTTAAGAGTATCTAAAGGTACACCATAGTCAATGGTGATGACCCTTTACAGAAAAAGCAAGCTAAGGGTATTCATCAGGTAACCTTTGGAGATCGCGATGCAGATATCCCTATTCGTTTAAAATCTGCCACTCCTTATGTCCTTATGACTACAAGGACGCAGAATTAAAAAGTCAGCTCGTAGGAGGATATAATGGGTCAAACATAGCAGCTGCTATTGCAATAGGTGAATATTTAGGACTATCGCTTGCAGAAATTAAAAAAGGTATTGAAGGCTTTACTTTCCTGAAAATAATAGATCGCAAATTATCAAGAGGGATGACACGACCATAATACTGGATGCCTATAATGCAAATCCTACAAGTATGATTGCTGCCCTGCACAACCTTAAAGCACAACAAAGCACTTATAAATGGCATTTCTAGGCGATATGTTTGAAGTGGGACCTACCACACAAAAGGAACATAAAGAAATTGCAGATACCGCCGCTGCCTTAGAAATAGATGAAATTCACCTCGTTGGTTCCAATTTTAAAGGCGCAGTGGTGCCTAGTGACTCAACCAGTGTTTATGCCAATTTTGAAGAGTTTAAGGAAACGTTTGGTGGGATCACCAGCGATAATGCCACTATTCTCATTAAAGGTTCTAGGGGAATGGCAATGGAACGTATCTTGCCCCTTATTTAATCTGTGGGTAGTACTGGAATCAAGCAGCGACCTCTGCAATGTCAATGCAACGCTCTAAACCAACTGAGCTAACCACCCTTTCTACAAAGTAAAGATATAAGATAAACTTAAAAGTCGCTATCTATTTGTCCCAATAATACAGCAAAAAAAATAGTGTAAAAAAGAAATTACTAGCTTTTGAAACCATAAACAAGCTAAAGCAAATTCTATTAAAGTAACTTTAACTCTCGCCATTTCTAGAGATAACGTCTATGTCACAAAAATATATCATTGCTTTTGATCAAGGTACCACCAGCACTCGTGCCATCATATTTGACAACAAAGGTCAGATTTGTAAAATAGCTCAAAAGAATATGACCCAGTACTACCCACAACCAGGATGGGTAGAACACGATCCCGAAGAAATATACCAAAGTCAGAAAGCTGTCTTTGAAGAAGTACTGCATACTTCAAAGATTTCAATAGCAGCTATTGCTGCCGTAGGGATAACTA
>CAWHTM010000005.1:0-37350 GCA_963832255.1 uncultured Flavobacteriaceae bacterium | reverse complement strand
ACTGAGTGCAAAGAGACCAAAAATCCCGTGCTCTGATAGCATTCTACTCACTTCATTATGGGAGGCTGCGAGGATCCCTGTTTCTTCGTAGCGATATTCTTTAATTTTTCCAACACCTACGCCCAAGACTGGATTGTCATAAAAAGCATCTAGTTCTGAGGTAATTAAATCACCTCTTCCGGTACTTACATCTTCTTTTATACGTCCCGCCGCATCTTGATTTGCATATCTTTTATCTATAAGCCCTTCTGTGCGCACAGAAGTTAATACCCAGGTTCCTAGAATGACTGCGCCCACAATTATAAAAACCCCAGATAACCGTTTTTTTCCTCTGAGGCTGGTACCTTTAAAATAAATGAATATAAACGCAACGCTTATGATCAAAGCTGTTAAAACGCCCCCTCTAGAAAACGTTACGAAAGCTCGGAATCCCAAAAGAACAAAAAGTGCTAGATTGATGGACAAAAGCAACCAGTTCTTACTATAAACAACAATCTCAACTATCAAGCAAAAAAGACCTATACCCAAAACTGTTGCCACTTGGTTAGGTCCAAAACCTCCAGACGCTGCAAAATTTGATCCTGTACCCGTCAGTACTTCTCTAGTGTCTGGAGTGTAAAATAAAAGATAGGTACCCATCGCTATCACGGGCATTAAAAGCGACCAGACCAAGTACCTTAATTCCTTATAGGTAATCTTTCGATCTGTACAATATAGCGCTGCTATACCGAGACAAAAAGGACCACTAATATTAAAAATTATTGCCCTTCTAAAATCCGTTCCATAATTAAGGGTCGTACTGGCATAAACTATCGCAGGAACGAGCACTAATAGGTATAACCAATAAGGCCCTGACTTTTTTGAAGTGCCACTAAAAAATAACCCAAATAAAATAAAGGCAATAACACAATACTTCCCTGCTTCATAGATAGGTACTGCGCCCGTCATTCTAATCAAAACTTCTGCTGCAGTGAGATAAGCAGCCGCAAAAAGCGCCTCATTATTTCTATTCCTACTCTTGAAAAGGTAAAAAACGCCTAAACCTACACTTCCGAAAAAATATACAGTTGCCAGTGGTCTAAACACATAAATACCAAAACCTATCCCCAAATGAATAAGGATTAATGTTACGTAAGGGTTTTTAATTTTAAACATTAATGGTAGAATGATTCTAAGGTCTGTATGATAGACTTTTCATTATATTCTGCTAGAACTTTCTGTTTGAAATCGGCGCCTAATTTCTCCCTAACGGATTGGGAGTTTATAAGAAACTCTAAAGCTTGCTCTCCTTCTTGTAACGGACTTTCAATAACGCTACCACAAATTCCAACGACTTCTTTATTTAATCCCACGTTCGTAACTACAACGGGCAATCCTGCGTTTGCGTATTCTAGCAATGATAAAGGTAACCCTTCAGAATGTGAGAAAAGGACGCCAATCGCTGATTTTTGTAAAATCGCATGTATGTCAGGCCTGCTCCCGTACATAAAAACACTATCCCTTAGACCTTCCGTTTGTATCAGCGCTTTAATGCTTTTAGAATAGGAATCCTTAAAATCCTGTCCTACCAGATGCAACGACCAATCTGGAAACCTCGTTAAAACCGATGAAAAAACTTCTATGAGCTCCAGATGATTTTTTTGCTCTCTCAAATTGGCGAGACAGACAATACGCTTTCCATCTTGACCAAATAATAGCGTTTCTTCAGTATTCAAAACAGCAGTCTGTCGAGAGAAATTGGGTAGATAAATGGTCTTATTACATTTCAAATTTGTAGCAGCCCACTGCTTCAAAACTACATTGCAACTCACAATACCCCCCATTTTTCTGGAAATCATTATTAACAATCGCTGCTTGGGTCTAGCACTTACAAACTCACTCAGACCATAATGATCGTGCCAGATCAATTTTAGTTTTGGCCTAATGATTTTAACGGCATACGCTAGATAAATGGATGTGGAATGAGCGTGAATTATAGAGATGTTCTCCTCCTTAATATAATTTAACAGCCGCTGTATCGCTTGGATATCAAAAGCCGATTTCTTTTTTAAAAAAAAATAAGGAACATCTGCCAGCAACTGTTTCTTAAGTAACCCTTCCGCGCGCGTAGTACAAAGATGGATCTCGTGTTGCTCAAAATAAGTACTCGTCGCAATATTTACAGCCATACGCTCTGCGCCTCCTGCGTTGAGTGTGTCAATCATCTGAAGAACTTGAATCATAGTAATTTCTTTATTTCAGATTCAAAGGCATCAAGCGTATATTTTTGAGACCATTTTTGAGCCTCAAGGGACATTGTATCTAAATATTGTGGATGCGCTAACATTTTCGCGAAAGCAGCATAGTCATTAGTTAGATCAAGCGTTAATAGTAATCCGCGATTCCCATTATCTACCATCCACGGAACGCAGGAAATCGGTGTCACTAAGGGAATACAGCCCCAGAACATTGCCTCTGCAACTACTTTGGGCCAGCCCTCAGATTGAGAAGGCAAAAGCAAGAAATGACTTTTTTTATAAGCCTCTTCTACCAAATAGGCCTCTTGATTACCCTTAACTTCTATGATGTTGCCTAATTTATTTTTTGCTATCGCATCTTCCAGTTGTGATCTAAGAGGTCCATCCCCATAAATGTCTAGGGATACATTCATCCCACTTTTGTGAAGCTCTTGAACAAATGCCACGGCATATTCCGGTCTCTTTCCAGGTACCAAACTCCCTACAAAGAGCATTTTAAGTTTTCCCGTATAGTCCCTCTTGTTCTGTACTGCAATTTGATGCTGGGTATACGTCGCAGTAAAAAAGGGTTTTACGTTTTTAGTTTGGTTAGGGTATGCACCGTAAACAAGGATGTTACAGTTTCTTGTAAGAAATGTATTTCTCAACACTGCTTTTTGAATGCGATAGCTTATGGGCTGTTTAGCATTATGATCCCAATTACCCGCATATTTAACCGTTTTTCGCTTTCGCGGAAATAGCAGTTGCACAAAACTGGCTAACAAAACAAGATTGCCCGGTGCGCGCAGGTGAATGTGGTCTGCTTTGAGCATTTCTTTGATCAGAATTACAGATTGATATGGAATCGATAAAAGCGAAATTAATGACGAAAGAAACGTGTGAAATTCTAATCTTCTTAATGGAACCTGCAGAAAATTTTGTGTTATAAAAGGTAGGGTCAGGAGCTTCCGATCATATATTTTAGGACATATGAATGTTGTTTTGGAAGCCTGGCTCATCCAAATTTCCATTTCTCGTACGTAGGGGGCATAGGCAACTTTGAGGTTATTCTGTTGCAGTATTGGTGCATCTGAAACAACAAGAAATTTCATAATATATAATCCTTAGAATCTTGTTCACTCACTACTATGGCGGGTACTCCTGCCACAGTATGGCCAGACGAAACACTCTTAACTACTAAAGAGTTTGCGCCAATGACAACGTTGTCCCCAATTACGATCTTACCTGCAACTACCGCATTTGCACCTATATACACATTATTGCCCAATACCGGTACTCCCCGCTGCTCACCCCTGCCGCTGACTCCAATCGTTACTCCCTGAGAAATATTACAGTTAGCGCCTATGATAGCTTGGGAATTTATAATGATACCTGAATGATGACCTATATAAAATCCCTCTCCTACTTGTGCCGCATAGGGAAGCGTAATGCCAGTAATAATTTCTATCCACTTTTGTTTTAGAACTCCTATTGTAAGAAGGGGTAGTTTTATAAATCTGGGTAACTTTGACGTATAGATAGCATTAAAAAAACGGTATATCATAAGCGCCCATAATCCCTGTTGCGTAAGGACAAGTACTATCGCGTTCTTACCGCTATACTTCTTGTAGCGTGCTATATCTTTAGAAAATCTCACTTATGCGGTTTACTCAAAAATAAGCTAAAAAGCCCAACCATACGCCCTAAAGACTCTGTAAGAGCTTCTTTCTTTGATGTGCTTGTCAGTACGTTTGAAAACCGTATCGTCATAAGTAATATGGTGATTATGTACCAGGTTACCTTATTTTTCAAACTAGGATTAGGATGTTTTACACGCCATACGTACCAACCATTGCGAACCACCATTTTACCATAATGGTATTGATTAGGTCTTCCAGCGGCGTCGTGGTGATGTTCTAATGTAGCCGCAGTATTCACATAGAGCTTTCCTAATTTTGAGAGACGCAAGGTAAAATCTGCATCTTCATAGAGACCATACCCTTCGAAGTACTCTGAAAATTTATGCGCTTTCAAAATACTGTGAGGAAAGGAAGATACTCCTCCCATAATCATTTCAACTTGGTACGTTCTGCCAGATGGAGGCAAGAAACCTACAGATCTCCCGTGACCAAATTCCGGATACCAAGCAGGTGGAAGTTTCTGATCCAATCCTAATGTACGCCTGAGTTTGTAGCGACTACTTTCTTTCCTACGATAACCATCGTAATAAAAATACGATAAGGATAGATGCTCATTAGCTACTTTTTCCCACTGCACTTCATTAGTGATATAACCCCCAACGCCAAATGCTTTAGGATATATTTTATAGGTCTTTATCAGCTCAAAAAAATAGGTTTCTTCAAGGATCACATCATCATCCAGAAATGCAACAATGTCCATATCTTGATGAACACGCTTTATCCCGTAATTGCGTTGTTTTGTGAGACCACGATGTTCTTGAGGGACTTTAAAGTAGTGTGTTCTCTCAAAGGTGCTGTTCTGAAATAGTTCTGCAGTTTTAGTATCTGGACTTCCGTCAATTATTAGGATCTCATCTGGTCTTCTTGATTGGATGGAAATACTCTCCATTAGGCGCGCTATGGCCTCAGGTCTTTTATAGGTACAAATGATGAGTGATAGCTTCACTTATAGTATTTCTTTAAGTATGTCATGCAAAGTGCAAAAAAAACGATGCCTCACCAAATAATTCTCATACAGCATCCTATTCGATTTTTGTAGTTGCTCAAAACTCGCAGGGGTAAAAGAATTATGGAACTTTATAAGTGCTTCACTTACCTTCTCGTCAGTAGAAATTCTACAAATATGGTTATTCCATTCAATAACGTTTTCCAGAGGAAGTTGTACGTCTGTATCTATTAAAACAGGTATTCTTCCACACGCTAAGGATTCATAAAAGCGAACCGAAAAATTCCCTGCTCCCCTAAGGCAGAATGTATAAGGAGAGTCATTAATATTTTTAAAGAATTCTTTTGAGGTTTTTATTCGCTCTGCCTCTGTTCTCGCGCCCGCTCTATAGGCTTCTCTATAAATAAAATCAGTATTTACACGTTTAGAAACTTCTAATTGTTTTAAGTATCTGTATCTACTCCCAGCTGCATTATAACACTTTTGGACCTCAGATTCATTGCTACCGATTAATCTCAGAAAATTATTTTTTGACGTTGATAAGAATATCCTAAGGCTTTCTTTAACCGAGTTAGAGGCAAAGCCCGTGAATGATATTTGAGGCGAGGTTGTTAAGTCGTGGATATAGAATTTAATAAAGTCAGTATCCAAAGGATCGGGCATTAGGGCAGGTAGTATGATGGTATTTTGATCATTAGAGCTTTTAAAACCACTGGTGCGCCATACAATTATAGAAGGGTCCCTAAACGATGTACCATAATCGCCACCAGCATATACCATAAGCTTTTTCTTATGAGACGTTGCTAATTTTAGTAGATCTGTGCATTTGGCCTTATTCTTTTGACCTTCTTTGGATAAGTAATTAAGTGGAAAAAGATAAACATCTGCATCTTCCTTAAAAGCTGTAAGCCTATAATGTGCAGCTACCGAGGGATGTGGATTCTCTAAAAAGCACAGGTCTAGGAGCAATGGGTGTATTGCTTTTCTATGCTGTTCAGTGATCAGGTTTCTCTCCGTATATATTGATATCATAATTGAGAAGCCCTTTTTTTACTTACATTCCAAGCTTCTTGAAATCTTTTAAAATGGGTGAAAGGATTTTTTGTTTTAGAGGTACCAAATGTTTTAAAAAACAAGACCAACTTATAACCCTTTAGTTGTTCTGTCGTATAGTTCTTAGTGCGGTGATACATAATCTGAGGAGAAGGCTTAGGCTTTATCCTTTCATCCTGCCAAGGAAAGAGGTGCTTTTCACGGAACCCTCCCATAGGTGCTTTAAGGTGTGATATTTGGATTTGTGGTGCATATATCACATCATATCCTGCCCTTCTTACCTGCATACCATAATCAACATCCTCTCCATAACCGTGTTCTAGTGCCATATCAAAAGAGCACTTTTCTAGCACGTCTCGATGCACTATAGAGCATCCAGATCCGAAGGATTCCCATTGTTTATAAGCCTTCATTGTTTCCTTTTCTCCTTGTTGTAAACAGGCAAAAGTCACACATTTAAACGTAGTATTGTCTAAGAACTTTGCCACTTCACTAGAAAAATCAGTATCAATTCTAACGTCATCATCAAATAGAAGTACCCATTCAGCAACCGATAAAGAAATTGCCTTATTTCTAGCATTACACGCACCGGTCTGATGTGTAAATATGTGCTCTATGTTAAACTTATAATCCTTTTGTTGTAAAAAGTCTAAATCGCTTATTGAATTCGTTTTTGGATTTTGCTCGTAGATGATAATTTTATTGGCTGTTATGGTTTGATTATTTAAATCATCTAAGACATTCTCAAGATACGTAGATCTGCCCATTGTAGGGATAATCACATCGTATTCTAGCATACTTTGTTCATTAATATTATGTACATTTTGGAGAGAAAAAACATCAACATCACACTTCCTTAATTTTAAGAATAGCGCTTTCGCGAAAGCGTATAGAGGAACTCTATGATCATAAATAATATGATTAATGAGTAATAAAAATATCCATCGCTTTTTATAATGCTGGCTTACAAAGGCATATAAGCTTTCTGTTGAAATATCCTTAAGTCTGTTTTTGAAATCCTCCAGCACAGGTAATTGTGTACATGTTATACCTTGACCTCTTAACAATTTTGACAATGACAGAACATTATAGCGGAATGTTCTCTTTTGAAAAAAGTCTAGTGGTAATTTATTAATTAGTGAGGAGTGTATAGCTACTAAATCGCCGTTAAGTACCCAAGTAGGATATTTATTAGTGGAGTCTGTATTTATAAAAGGACTATCCTCTACGTAACCAAATGATTTGATATTTTGTCCCCTGTTGTAGTATCCTAGGCCGCAAATGTGGGCAGTCTTTGTGAAGTCAACCTTTTTTAAGAAATCCTTTACTAAGTATTCTGTATCCGTATTTACAAATAGCATCCAACAATTATCGAAATCTCTGATACTTAGAAAAGACTTAAGTGTATGTCTAGATTTTGAATCAAAGTTTGATGTACCTTCAAATTTAATTATAGTGTTTCCATCGTGTATTACAGTTAAGAATCCTTTTTCCATTTATTCTAAGAATTAAAAACAGATAAATAGTAATCAATATTTTGTTGTACTATAACTTCCGTTGAAAAATTCTCCACAACCCTAGTTCGGGCATTCTTTCCCATTAAATTTGCAAGGTCTGGATTGTCTAATAATGAACTTAGATAGTGTGCCATTTTTTTATGATCTGATGGATGTACCGTATATCCTGTTTCTTTGTGAACCATCATTTCTTTAGCCCAGCCAATATTGCTAGTGACAAGCGCTTTTTCCATAGACATTGCTTCAAGCCACGTCATTGGGTAAGCTTCTGCATAGCTAGGCAGACATACAACTGCTGACGCTGCCAGATGCTTCTGAACTTCTACATAGGGTACCTCAGAAATAAAGGAAACTCTAGATTGAGCGATTGGGGACAAAATATCCCTAATCATTTCAACTGTTGAGCGGCTTTCAAAAATATCTACAACATCCTTACCTAAAAATGTAAGTGTACTATCCGGATTAGTGTCAACGAGAATATTAAATGCGTGCGCTAAATCCAGCACCCCCTTTTTCCTGATTACTGTTCCAAAGTAAAGAATTTGTTTTTTAGAAAACTCCTTAGGTAGTGGTGAAAATTTAGAAGTGTCTATGCCATTATAGATTGTGGTCATTGGTTTTGTGATACTAAAAATTTTTCTCGTTGTATCAGCAGTAAACTGGCTGGCTGAAAGAATAAAATCTGCCTTTGATAAATTTAGTTTTTCAAATAAAAAGTTTTTCTTTTTTTGCTTTCTATTTTCTAACGCACAAAAATAAGCATCGGTACCGTGGAGCCTTACTACATAAGGAACAGGAAATTTTATAAAAGCTCCTAAACCAGTCCAATCGGGTCCCTCTACTAGATCAAACTGATGCTTTCTATGAAGATGTTCTATTCTTGCCTGAATATGTTTTTTATAAAAAAACCAATTGGCAAATACATAGTGTCTGCTTGCAATAGAAAATAGCTGAATCCCCTCAAAGTCCATGTGACTATCCTCCTTTTGATATGGAATAATAACACTCACCTTATGACCCTTGGCTACTAAAGATTTTGCTAGATTATGGATACTTGTTCCTAAACCTGCACTCTTTGATAAGGAAGGATGTGGGTACTCTGGGGTGAGAAAGGCTATGTGCATTTTATTTAGTTTTTGACTTTTCTGCAAGTACTATGGTCCAAGGTAGTGGGCTCTCTACCGCTATCACTTCTCCAAAATTCTCTTCTACAATATTAATCAGGGAAGATTTCGACCAATGATTCAAATGACCAGGAGTATTCCCTAAATATTTCCAATATTTAAATCTAGCCATATTGAGAATCCTCCAAATGGGTTCTCTCGGAACTCCCAAAATTAGATATCTCTGAGAAACTCTTTTTAATTCTGCAAGAGCCTTCTCAGGATGATCTAAATGTTCTAAAACTTCCAGTAAAAAGAGCAAATCAGTACTATCATTCTCATAAGATAATTCATAAACACTCTCTTGAATTATCTCCAAAGTAGGATTTTTTAATTTAGCAGTTCTGACATTTTCGCTCACAAATTCAGATGCTGTTATAAAGGAAATAATTTCCTTTAATTTTGCAGTTGACTCACCAATTCCTGCTCCGATTTCGTGAGCACTTGAGACATTTACAGTTTTTCCTATTAGCCTATTAACTGCTTTAAAGTAATTATCAACTAAATATTTTGCTACAATACCATCGTTAGTATACTTACCGCTAAAATCTTCATCTTGCGGAGTTGCTTTTAATTTAGAGTGATCTACTGATTTCATATAATAATAGAATTTGCAATAATCTATTCAAAATTATTCATCGCCATAAACAAGATATTTAAGCACATAAAAGCGCATCGGAAATAAAATTAATATGGTTAATCCCGTGCTCAAAAAGTAGTGAATATCAAAAAATAAAAATAAATTATAAGTCAAGATTCCTGCCATATAGAAGAAAAATAGAGAAGTCAAATATTTAAAAAGAATCCTCTTTGTATGACTTTTTTTAAAAACAATTTTTCTTTGAAAAAAATAAACAATCAGATAATTAAGTCCGTAAACCAGTACAAAAGAATATATCTTATTTAATTCTATGTTTTCAACTAGAAACCATAGACCTCCAAATACAAAAAGATAACTAAAAACACTTACGAGCACATATCTTGAAAGCAGGTATATCTTTTCCTTTTTCTCTGCTAGTTTCCAAAATTTACTAATCATAATGATTCTTCTTGAGATAATAAAGAATCTTCTCTTGATTATTTCTTAATCGACTTAGAGAATCTGCAACTAAAGCCAATATTGTCAAAAGAACAAAAACCCCACCTAATGAAAGTGCAAATATTCCGAGACTTTTGTAAGGTGTAATTGCTCCATTCACGAGCCAGTGGATTAACACAAAACCACCTAGCAGCATAGCTAAAGTCAAAAAAACTAACCCTATATTCATAAAAAAATAAAATGGAGCGTAATCTTTTAAACACTTCAATATTATTTTAGAAGTTCTAAATGCATACTTGAATAAATTATTTGCAACTCTTGATACGCGTCCGTCAAAATAAATTACTTCAACAGGTATCTGAGAAATCCGCATATTTTTATTTATTAAATCCAAAATAGTCTCATGTGTATAGGTAAAACTGCCTTGTAAATTCAAATTCAATAAACATTCTCTAGAGTAAGCTCTAAAACCACAGGATGCGTCTTCAATTTTAGTTTTAGAAGCAAAACTTACAATCTTATTTACTTGCTTATTACCCCAGTGCTTTATTAATGGCATATTTGTAGGCCTGGTATTTGAGAATCTGTTGCCTATACAAAAATCAGCCTGATTAATTAAAATAGGCTTTACCATTTTCCCGATTTGATTGACATCAAACTGACCGTCTGCATCTATACTTACAAGAACATCTACTCTCGTTTGCAGAGCATAGTTTACAGCTGTTTGAAATGCTGCTCCTACACCTCTATTATATTTATGACTTAATACGGAAGCTCCTGAATTTTTAGATTCAGAGACTGTATTATCAATACTTCCGTCATCAACAACTAAAACTTCCAGCTCAGAGAAGTCGTCGTATAATTTTGGGATGGAAGCGATTACTTTAGCAATAGTAGCACCTTCATTCAATGCTGGCATATAAATTAAAAGTCGTAACATAATGAAGGTTTAAATTTTTACTATTTATAATAATGGGACTAAATATCTTAAAGGCGTTCTAGTATGAGATTGGTGATTCGTAGTTCGTTTACTACATATAAAATACTTAATACATTAGCCCCTATTATAAAATATCTATCTCTTACTTTAATCATTTTTAAAATATAATAAATACCCAAAATAAATGCTGGCAATAAAGGTAACCAGTATCTGCTAAATCCAGTTCCAGCGTAAATATAACCTAGCAGTATCAAAATAATAATTAACACCAATATTTTAATATTCTTTTTGTGCCACATATTTATATATCCAGCAAAAATAGCTAGTAAAACAGCCAAGCTTATAGTCCAACTTCTAAAGCCAGTAATTGGAATGAATAACGAGGCAAAAGCAGGAATACCATTAATCTTACCTGCCTCATAATGCTGGATTATTCCTAATCCTGCTTTTATATTATATAATATCCCTACATCCTTAAATCTACCAAAATAACTTAGGGTGTCCTTTTGGTAGTGTATAACATTATAAACATACATAAACCAAAGGACCAGAGGAGTTATAGCTACTAATACTAAACCAGTCAATTTCACAATATCTTCTTTTCTAGTAGCTATCTTAGCGCTGAAAAATTGGATAAATGATATGAGTGTCACTGCACCTAAAACGGCAAATAGATAGCGAGCAAACACTAATATGGTTAAAGGAATAAGTATATAAAACCAAGTCTTAATTTGGAGTATATTACCAGTGACACCGTAAATAAATATCCATAAAAAGCAAAAAATTATGCTTTCTGGATATAGCGCGGTACTCCATATTATGAAATTATTATTTACAACAGTAAGTGCAATGACTGCAATTATAACCTCTTTGCTCACTTCTATTCTTTTCAATGTGAGGTATAAAAATATCACTCCCAGTATTACTAAAACAATAAAGAAAAGACGAGCAATTGCAAACCCCACCATAGGATTGAAATCAGTGTATGTTATATAAAATATTGAAGGTATTAACGGTGAAATAGCAGAAGGTTGATTTTGAAAATAGTAGTCTCCATTTTCAAGAAGATTTTTTGCTATTTCAAAGTATGTGATTTCATCTGCGTTCAAAGGAAGAAAAAGGGCTCTCAACGCACAAAAACCTGATATAAAAACAAGCGTATAAGGAACATACGGGTTACTCAAAAAAGAAAACCTTTTTTGATTAATTCTCTCCATTTCCATTATTTAAAATTTCAGTAACCCCCACCCAAATTCGATCACTAGCTCTCTCAGGTTGCTCTGGTTTATTTACAATCCCAAACCACTCTCTAGTCACAGGAACGGGATTTAAATTTCCCTCCAATATTCCTTTTATTCCGTCATAGATCTCACTTTTATTCATTGCCCATATGACACTTTTATCATAATCTGGCATTGATCTAAAGTGTACATATTTATAATTTTGACCTATATCGCGTATTCCTTTTGTAAGTTGTGGTTGCTCATAATTCGGATATACAGTTGGTTTATCGTGAGCTACAAAATCAAATACCATACTAGAGCAAATATTTACTACGAGTTCGCAGTGGTAACACGTGTTAACGAGCAGTGCAAAATCTTCCTTGGTAGGCATTACCTGATTCCATTGAGAACCCATTGGTTTCCACAGGGGGTCAATGGGTGTGATAACGTCTTTGTATTTATTTAAAACCTCATCATATCTTCCAGAAAAATCAATGGGAACTTTTCGGTAAATAATTGCAATATCTTTGCCTTCCTCTCGAAGTTTACGCACCGCAATCGCAGTATCTTCTAGGTAGTATTGATCTAGTGGAGACGTAGTTTCATCATCACCAGAAAAGCAGATATACCTGGTTTCTGGATTCAATGTATGGTTCTCACAAAACTCCTTTCGCGAAAGCAATAAACTTTTATCGTAATGTGGCTCAAACTGTGGCGTTCCCGTTACAAAAATCTGTTCTGATCGTGTCTTAGGATAATACTGTAACAGTTGATCTCTCATCAAGTCAGACCAGACAAAGTAGTAGTCAGTTTCAATCGTCGTCATCCCCTTGGGAAGATTATCCCAACTATAAATCCAGCAAGCGGTCTTGATGCCAAGATCCTGTGCTGCAAGAATGGGCGCTATGGCCTGTGTTGCACGTTGAGTGGTACAAAAAACAAGGTCTGGACGGTGTTCTTCTAGTTGTTTTTTAAGCTCTTGATAGCGCTCTGTAGATCGCTCTGCCGCTTGCATTTGATCCATTAACCGTTGCCAACCTTTTGGCGTAGCACTAAATGTTTCGTGATATTTGACAAAGGCACTTTTGACGGCTTTCTTAACACTATTCCATTGCAATGAAAATCTGTAAGTGGGGTAGACATTGTCGTTTTCCTGCTTTCGCGAAAGCGCAAGTTCCACTCTTTTCCTCGCGTGACTTATCGTAGGCGTCTTGGGATGAATTCTCGTATTTTCAATAATGACCTCTTTGTAGCCCAGTTCCTTCTCTAAAGAGAATATCGTATTATTCCAATAGGTGATATCAAACCCTCGCTGCTCCCCTATTTCTTTAAATTTAGTAAACGCAAAGTTGCGCAGACCTACTCCATCCGGAAAGAGGATGAAAACTTTTGGTTTTTTGGAATTGGTTTCGGACACGTATGATTTACTATTTCTTTAGGTTCGATTCGGGGTTTCGATACATCCCGACTTTAGGTCGGGACACTCAACCGCCTTGGATTCGTCTTGTTGATTTGGGGTTTCGGTACAATTTACAAATTGCTAGAAGCAATTCGTAAATTACTCAACCACCTTAGATTTGTCTATTTGATTAATAAGTATCACGATCTATGATGGTTGAGTGTTTTTAAAAAGCCTTTGCAACGCTTTTTAAAAATGTATCGAAACCCTGGCTCATTTATACCTTTCTATACTTCAATTTATCCCGCTGCACCTGCTCAATGGGCAAGATATCTGTCTTTTTATAATCAAGTGCTTGGTGTACTGCTTTAAGATCACGAGCAAGCTTTCTCATTCCAGCAGGCTCTAAAGAGGCACTGTGGTCGGTACCTTTCCAAGTACGGTCCAAGGTGTAATGACGCTCCACAATACTTGCTCCTAAGGTGTATGCAGCGATATCTACCGCAATACCCAGATGGTGACCAGAAAAACCAATGTGCTTTACTCGATTTCCGTACTTTTCTATAAGTGTTTTAATATCTAGTAAACACACATCTGGAAACGGTACTGGATATCCTGAGGTACAATTGTAAAGAACCAGATCCTTTCCTCTATGATGCTTTTCAAAAAACTGAACGAGTTCCTCAATTTCATCCCGAGTAGTCATACCTGTAGAACAATGGATCTCTCCTTCGTAATTCTCACATAACCAACCCAGCATCTCATAGTGATTATTACAGGCACTAGGTATTTTAATAAACTCTGGATGAAGTCCTGCAATCTCCTTTGCGCTTGTGGTATCCCAAACTGAAGTAGCGTATGTAACTCCTAGTTCTTCACAATAGTTTTTAAGTATTGCGTGTTGGTTTACGTCAAACTCTAAAAATTCCCTGTGAGCTCCGTATGTATCCCCATAAGAGTTAACAGGATTAGGATGGGGAGCCTCATATTGCTCTTTAGTGAGTAATTCAATATTGTGGCGCTTTTGGAATTTTACAGCGTCTACATTACAGAAGATAGCGGCCACTTTGATCATTTCTTTTGCGATGTCCATATCGCCCTTATGATTTCCACCTATTTCTGCAATAGTATAGGGTACTTTGTAATTACTCATATCGATTATTGTATTTTAATATAAAATTACAGGCCTCGCGTATAGCTCCTTCTGCACTGTTATTTTGTAATATAATGTCTGCGTGGTTCTTGATAGGCATTGTAGCATTTGCCGGGGTCAATGACCATCCTACGGCACACATATTTGCAAGATCATTTACATCATCTCCCATATAGGCCATTTCTGAAAATGAAATCCCTCGATCTGCAGCAATCCTAGACAATAAACTGTATTTGTCCTTTACTCCTAAGAAGACATCCTTTATGTTGAGCTTTTTCATTCGGCTGGCGACTATTTTAGAATCCTCGGAAGTCATCACCATCACCTCAACATGGTGTTGCCTCAAGATCTCTAACCCCATTCCATCGCGCATATCAAATTTTTTCATCAGTTCGCCATCACTTCCATAATACACACAACCATCCGTAAATACTCCGTCTACATCAAGGATAAGATGTGAAATACGCGAGGTACCTTTATTCTTTTTAAGTCTCGCAGCGAGTAACTCTTCTACAATCTTCCAGTCAGTAAGACTATCAATTTCTGTGAGACTGTCTTCTGGCATTTGAACTGTTGCAATGCTACCGCTTATTCTGTTTCCGCTTTCGCGAAAATTTGCGATACGTGTTACATAACAAGCTCCATTTTCAATCAAGAGACCATCAAAATCTTGTCTTCTCGGGCGATGAAATAGATCATAATTTTGAGGGGTCCCATTTGCATTCCAGGTAAAGCGATGAGTATTTACGACTGTAAGTGCCGAATCATAATCGTCACCTTGAGTCACTTTCTCTAGACACGCATTAATATCTGCTGCTGTTGTAAACGGAGAGGTCGCCTGAAGTAGGCATATGTTGTCAAATGGATGCTCCAGATCCTCTACAAATTCCTGCATTCCCATTTCGGTGGAAGCAGTATCTGTGGCACTCATATCGCTTCGCTTTGCAATTTTTACTTTAGCTGTCCATTGATATTCTCTTTTACAAAAGGCGCTAATCTCCTCATCATCTGTATACACATAAATTACATCAAGGCTAGAAGCGATAGCCTCCCCCAGCACCCAACAAAAAAGTGGGCGACCGAGGAGCTTCTTTTTATTCTTGCCGGGAATGCCTTTGGAACCTTTACGTAATGGAATGAAACCTATAGAGCGCATTGACTAAAATTTATATCAAATTTAAGAAAAGAAAAGATGTATAGTACACTAGTATGGTATTTTATCGATGTAAAGGTGCGATTAGTCTAGTATAAGTTTATGATTAGCTCGAACTTATGTATACCAAATTTCGCTCAGATTAATAGGCTTTTTTGGTGTGTTATCTCTATCAAGAGGGTGAGGTAGCCTTGCGTAACCACCTACTACCTTTCCTCTGTCCTTTCTAATAAATGTAAATTCTGCAACCTGAGGAATTTCGATGCCCTTCATATTTTCTACCTCACAACAATTATTGGGATGTATATGAACGCAATGATGATTATGAAGAAGTTTATCAAACGTAGCTTTAAAAAAACCAAAGACCTGTTTATTCCATAGATCGTTCAAGCCGTGGAATTCAATGACTATTATTCTAAATCTGTCGAGAAGATCTTGAGACATATTAATAAGGCTCTCATACTCGTAACCTTCAATATCCATCTGAAGCAATAAATCTCCTGAAGAACTTGGCAAAGTATCATTGACCCATCTGTCCATAGTAACAAATGTATCATCGTTTCTAGAACCTATGAATTTTTTTAAGAAATGTAACCTCTGGTCATCATAACCGGGTTTATCTACAGAATAATCTGCGAGAAAAAGCTCCATTCCCAGATCAATGCAAGCCTTCTCAAATAAGCTCATTTTTCCCACACCTGGAGAGTAACAGGCTTGAATATCCTCAAGATCATCGGGCAATAAATAGCCACCATCAGTAGCTGCACCGAGACGAAGTAAAGGGATATCAATTTTAATAGGACGAAGCTTTTTTATTAACCCTAAAACCTCCTCATAATTGGTAGATTTTCGAATGTAAAGGCCTCTCCGTTTAAGAATATTTAAAAGGATTTTCTTCATAGGGAATAATTTGAATTATGTATTGTTTTGAGCTTGTCTGTTAATTTCGTCAGAGCTTTTGCCCTTTCCTTAGCTTTGTCATCCGCATTCTTAGAACTTATACTATTATAAACTTTGATACATAAATTCATTCTTCGAATAAACTCTTTATTCGTTAGGCTCTCTATAAATTCGCATAGCTCCTTTGGTGAATTAAAGGTTGAATAATCTATAAAACTATCTTTTGGAAATAATTCGTAGATGTCTGTCCCTTCACCATAATATATAGGTAAGCAATAGTTCTCAATGCTATCCCAAATCTTTTCTGTACAATATCTAGGAGCAGCTGTATTTTCAAAACATAAGTTAAAATCATATTGGCTCATTAAAAATTTCTTCCTATCAACCCAATCTCCTTCTCTACTATCTTCTCTAGATATATTATCTGGCCATCCCTTACCATAAATATCAATGAGTTCTCTTTTATGACCATAAAGAGCAATTTCAACACGTTTTTTGATTAAGTCGACATCTTTATTTTTAAATAGTACCGCTTCTGTATCTAGACCTTTGTAAAATGACATTAATCCTATTATCTTTTTACTTTGGAAAATAAAATCGTCAGTAAGCGGAACTAATTTTTTCTTTATTAAACCAATATGAAAAGACAAAGGGCTTACAAAAATGTCACCCGTGTAAATATTCATTACGTGACATATCATCTGACCGAAGAAAAACTTCTTTGTGCTTGAAGTATGAACGTTAAATCTAGGCTCTAAAGTCCATATCAGATATTTCTTTTTTTTTCCAAATTTTAAAAAATACTTCTTTAGTTGTTTGAAATGCTGAGAAACTATAATGTCGGCTTTCGAAGGGTGGTCAACAATGCTAATTCCGTGTTCTTTTAAAAAGGGTAAATCCATTTTATGAAACCCACAAAACGGTGTATAGCTCATATTGCTCGTGTGATAAACATTTATCATTTTTAAAGAGTATTATACTTATTTAATACGGCTGACTTAATATGATCTCGAGATAATGCTGGACGTATCGTTTGACTATTATGATCTATTGCCTTCTTCAGAAACTCTAAATCATTTAGCACAAAATTTAAACAATTAATTATCTCCTCAACGTTTGTAGGGTCCTTTATAAGGAGCCCGTTTATTTTATCTTTAATGACTTCTTCTGTCGCACCACCAGGATTAGACTGAATAGGAAAAACCCGTGCACAAATTGCTTCTAATAACGTATTTGGAATTCCGTCACTATTAGAATTTCCAATGTAAATTACCGATTGTCCAAAAATTTTGACAATCTCATTATAGTCAACTTTCTGATAAATTGTAAGATTAGGGATACTACTTTTTTGATAATCCAACACTTTTCTATTATCTGCTCCAAAAACTACAATTTCATACCTCGACAGTCTTGGTGCTATAATCTCAAGTGCTCTTAGTACATTTAATGCACGGCCAGATCTATTTTCATATCCTTTTACTATGATCTTTTTGCGCTGTTCGTGGGGAATAGAATTTTGATCGTAATTTGTAAGGTCAAATCCACCGCCACCAGGGAACACTCCTAAAAATTCTCCTTTAAAGCCATATTTTCTTGCTATCTCATAATCTCTTTTACAATCCGTAAAAAGAAAGTCTATTCTAGGAAGAACTTGCTTGATATCTTTAAAATACTCTCTTTCATTCTGAAAATAAAACAGGTCGCTTCCCCAGGAACTATATATCCATTTAATAGTTGGATTTTTATTCATTACAGAAAGTATAGGCGCACAAGAAATGTAAAGCGCAAAACTATGCACCACATCCGGCTTTATTTGCTCTAACGCTTTCGCGAAAGCAGAATCAACTTTTGTATCGAAATTTTTACTGAGAATAGTAAATAATGATGGTACAAACTTCTTAAGTGCAGTCCTCCCCCTTTTTTGTAAAAATCCCTTTTTCCATCCTGTAATTTGAGTCATCCAAGACATTGAAGGAGCATACCCCTGATCTAAAATGTCAAACCAATATACCTCGTGATCACTATCCTTAAGCTGTTCTGACCAGCGTCGGAAGTGAATGGAATTCATTGAAACAAATAAAATTTTCAATTTAGGAAAGTTTTAAAACCAGTGCTATCTCGTTCTCTGATCTATCGAAAGAATAGGTATATGGGTGATTTCTGAATTGAGATACTATAGTTTCTAAAAAAATAGTATTAACCGCTTCCAGCGTGATAAAGTTAGGAGTCCTAAGACCTACAATAGTTTTTATTTTCACTTTTTTTGAAGCCACTTCTGGATGCTTGGTTACCGTTATTTTGATGCACCCGGCTAGACTCTTATTCGTAAGGAGCTGTATAAAGGCTATTATTTCTTCTCTTACAGCAGATAGGTGAATAGTGGTCGTAACGTTATTCAAATCTTTATAATCGCTGTCTTTGCATTGTTCTCCCCACTGGGAGGCAATATTAGCTGTTATAAGCTTATAATCCCTCACTAGATGGAGATAATGAAAGTTAATTTTCTCTAAAGTACTATGGAAAGGAAGGGTACTGTCTTTTGTTCTATAGTCCTTTGGGTGCCATTGGTGAAGAAAATAAAGTGAGCGTTCTTTAAAAAAAACGTTATAGTTGGCATTTCTTAGTCTAATATGCACATCAGTGTCCTCAGAACCCCATCCGTGGTAATACTCGTCAAAACCATTAATAGACATCAGCCTGTCCGTTGGGAATACAGAAATACCTGTTGCCTCTTCCGTAGTTGTAAATTTTATATTGTAATCTTCGAATTTTTTACTTTTTTTACTTTCTTCTTCCTCGAGCACTCCTACAGGAAAATATAACGTATGTGCTAAGCTTTGTTCTTGTTTTAAATCCTTTATAAAATCGTGATGAAATAACAGATCAACATCTGCTACCATAAAATGGGACGTGGTACATTGCCTTAAGGCTATATTTATGCATCTCGATTTATTCCACAATTGCCCCTGTGTGGGACAAAGAATTAGTTCAAAGGATGGATACTCTATAAACAGCGTTGAAAGTTGTCTTTGATAAGTGATGGAGCTACCATAATCAATCATCACCACACTGCTCGCTGTGCAGGTTTGAGTTATTAAAGAATCGAGTGTACGCTTAACAGTTATAAGATTGCGATTTCGATTTGGGATTACGATGCTTAAACTAAATTCCATGATGCTGCTCAATAAAGTTTAAAATCTGAATAGCTGCAGTGCCATCACCGTAAGGGTTAATAGCTGCAGCCATTTGAGAATGATACGTTTTATTTCTTAACAATTCTGTAGCCACCTTAACTATTTGAAATGTATCACTTCCCACCAAGACCACTGCGCCACAATCTACAGCCTCCTGTCGTTCTGTAAATTTGCGCATCACTATCACTGGTTTATTCAATGATGGCGCTTCTTCTTGTATACCACCACTATCTGTAATAATGAATATGCTACGCTGCATTAACCAGATAAAACGTTCGTATTCTAAGGGTTCAATGAGCAGGATATTTTCTAGTTCTCCTAATAGGCTATGGACAGGCTTCTTTACTTTAGGGTTTAGGTGTACTGGGAATACGATAAGAATCTCAGGATTTTGAAGCGCAATCTGTTTTAATGCATCACAAATTTGGCCTATTCCTTTTCCTAAATTTTCCCGTCTATGAGCGGTTACGAGAATGACTCTTTTATCTCCGATAGTCTTTTTGAAGTCTATCAATCTTTTGGAGGGCCTCTCTGCAATGATTTTAAGGCCCAAAAATAAGGCATCTATCACCGTATTGCCGGTAATAGCTATTCGCTCTTTATCGAGTCCTTCAGTAACCAAAACATTAAAGCAGGTTTCCGTGGGTGCTGCGTGAAGGGTAGCAAGTTTTGATATTATTTGCCTATTCGCCTCTTCAGGAAATGGTGAATAAATATCGTAGGTTCTTAAGCCTGCTTCTATATGCACTATCTTTTTTTGCTGGTAAAAACTAGCGATACTCGACATCATTGCTGTTGATGTATCTCCGTGTACGAGCACATAATCTGGTTCAAATGATTCAATAACAGCTGTCACTCCTTCTAAAATTCTACTTGATAAGGCTGCTAGCGTTTGCTGATGTTGCATTATATCAAGATCTGTATCTACCGCTATTTCAAAAAAATCCAACACTTGATCTAGCATCGACCTATGTTGGGCGGTCACACAAACGTGCGTCTCAAAAACATCAGACCTAAGCCTAAGGTTTTTTATAACAGGAGCCATTTTAATGGCCTCAGGCCTTGTACCCATCACGACCAGAATTTTAATTGCCATATTTTTTAGAGGTTAGCACCACTATACCTGTGCGGAATTAAGTGCGTTTCTGATACTTCCACTTTTTAAATAATTAGTTATCGTCTTACACTCTAAAATTGTGTTACCCTCTTTTATTTTCCAATCATTGAAAAGATCGAGAAGGTGTTTCTGAATGGTAGCGCTATCATCTATCTCAGACCAATACTTATATTCTTCGCCTAAAATACGTTTTGTCTCGCTATAATAGGGACCCAATAATAAAATCGGGTTATTACCTGCAACACAATGGGGTACCTTACCCGGCAAAAAAGGACTCGCTGGTCCCTTAGCTTCTAATATAACATTAACCGAAGTCGCTTGCTGCATATTGTACGTTACTTCAAAGGGTTCCTTTACTTCACTTATAACGAGTTGGGGATGATGAGCCGCAAGTTTTCTCATTTCTTGATGAAAAATGGATGCTCCGCCGACAATTAAGAGGTTTGCGTTCTTTGAAAATTCTTCTGATGTTTCCAAACAGGTTACAAAAGCGTACACTAAGGAAAGCGGATTGCGAGCACTCATTAACGATCCTGCGTGAAGTATGTTAAATTTATTCTTATCAAAATAAGGTGGATAGTTCTGCGTGTCTCTTAAATCATTTGTAATTAAATGTGGAATTATAACCCCCTTATCTTTTCCTGTGGGGTAATAGCTCTCCATCCATTCTGAAAGTAAGAGGCTCGGGTACATTATCTTATGAGAAACCGTATACAAATCAACAAAGAAATCCCTTTTGTATTGATGCCCTGGTTCTACCCAATCATAAGGCCTTGGATAACTGTGCATAGGATAAGGATCGTGGATATAAGGAAGAAATTTTTCGTGCCATTGAGGCATTTCCAATATCGCCCTGTGTGCTCTGAAACTACTTGCATAACTTAAGGCAATGATAACGTTATAAGCAGAAGGGATCTGTCTTTTTAAGGTCTTTTTAATGCTTATCACATCGTAGGTATGGGTAAAAGAAAATCCTCGCCTTTCTTCAATCCATTGATTTATATTTCTTCCAGTCACCCGCTGAAAGAGCATTTGCAATTTTGCAAGAACATAAACTAGAGAGTTTTTATACTCCTTAATTGAAATAACATCAGCACCCGTAATAGCGATTTCTTTTCTTGAATAATGCAGAACGGTCACTTGATACCCTTCTTCTATAAAGCCCTTAACGAGAGCCATAGACGCTTTACCTCCACTGCTTCCGTTCACATCTATGGTATCTGCTACAATAAGAATCTTATTTAACACCATCATACATAATCAAATTTTCTTAAAAACTTGAAAAAGAATACTCTAAGTCCATAAGGTATTTTATTTGCTGATAATTTGGGCAATCTAATGCTAGAAAGGTCAAGATTACTATAAGTGGGATGGTGATTATCAAAATCATCATCCAAGTTATTGCCCATATGATAAACATAAGCCTGTACAGTAGATAATCTATAATACCCTTTAGCATCAGATGGCTTATCCAGGAAATTTAGTTCAAAATCATTTTTAAATTTGTACTTCGGGAAGTCTGTAATTCCTACGAAAAGCTCCGATCTATAAGTCGCACAAAAGTGACTTGCGCCTGCGATTGCTTTTACAGGATTTTCGATGAAATAATGTTTATCAGCCCAGGATTCTTTTTTATTCCTTGAAAAGAGAGAAGTGTTCCCCAACCCTTTTATGTAATATGAAGTATCCTTTTTTTTTGCAATCAATCCATATTTTAAACTTCCAAACAAAAATTTATCCCAAAATAATGAAGAATTGTAATGAATTGCGTGCTGAATAACAGGTAATGGGGAAACCGTACTGACTCTATTAGCCTTCTCAAAGATGCGTACGGAAGTTTCAATCCATCCTTTATGAAAAAAAACATCGGCATCAGTAATTGTGATGAGACTCTCATAACTTGCCTTAGCCTCTGTTATTACGCTGTAAACCTTTCCCTTATTTAAAAAATTTATTACCAATTTGTCTAGGAATCTTTGACTTTTCAAAAAACTTATAACCTCATCACAGCATCCATCAGCAACCACAGTGATATTTGTAAATTCTTTATCGATAGTTTCATATAGTGACGATAATGATCTCTTCAAAACATCCAAACCCTCTTTGAAATAAGGATCAGTAAGATTTGGCAAGTATACTGACATTATTACTCGGTGCGTTTTGAGAATGTTCTCACTCGTATTTGCTTTTGCTGGATTGAAACCAATTCTCATAAAAATTTATTTGTCAGTTATAATTCTCAAAAATTCTCTTTTGGCTTTGTATAATCCGAGCTTATATTTTCCATAAATGGTTGTCGGCTTCAGTTTAATGGGGTCAATAAACATTTTCTGTACTTCAGTCTCCCATTTTTCATCTAACCATTCATCAAAAAAAGAAGGTTTGCAACCGTTCTCAAACCAACTCTTGGCTTCTTCTAACATTTTCAATTCGAAAATATGATATGTTGGAAATGTAGTATCTATATATATGTCAACTCCTAGAACTTCAGCTCTAGTGCAAATGTGCCGATCTTCTCCAAAAAAGCCAGCATTTTCTATTTTAGTAAAAGTTACACCCTTCTTAATGGCAGACGTGCTCAACAAGGTACAGGCACCCCCCGCTCCAACTTTATAAGTGCCAGCATTCTTGAGCTGTAATATAGTACTAGGATCTCTGTAGTTCCAACCGTGAAAATCCCAGCAATTTGGTTTAGCAAACGTCATATCAAAAAAGACTGTCCAAAAAATTTCAAAGACAAATTCTTTATTTAAGCCAATTAAATGATTAAGTGTTTTATTATGTAAAACTAAATCACCATCTACAAGGAAAACTCCGTCGTAATTACCTTCTAATGTTCGTTCAAGAGCTATATTTTTTATTTCTCCTAGCCTTTCAACAGTCTTGTGGTTCCAATAATGATCCTTGTAAGGTGATTTATCTGATATCCAGCCAGATTCAACTTCTACATTATCAAAGTTTTTACTAATATGGTGTAGATATAAAGAAGACTCCTCTGAATCATTATCATCATAAAATAGAAAGTCGACTTGGCAGTTGGTTTTTTGTTGTAACCAAGAATTTAATGTTAGCTCTAATATAGACTTAGGCTTACATAGGGATGAAAATATTAGTACTTTTTTCAATTTTTTTGTTTAAAATAATATTTTGTCCAGGCTTTATTTAAATGGCACTTTTTTAGATACCAGTTATAGACTATAGGAGTTTCAGTGATTTTTTTAAATAGGCGATTTTTGATAAAGTATCTAAATGTCGAGTGTTTTAAATTCTTATAAGATGGCCATTCTATGTGCTTCTTCTCTCTTTCTGAAGACTCATTAAATCGTTCTTCCATCCAGGGTTCCCAAATATTTCCTAAATGAAAAGCGTGGTTAGTGGGGGTAGAAAGCCTATAGCCATTACTTTGTATAGTGGGAAGATCTAAGTATAACTTTTCACTGTCTCCACTTAAGACATATTCTGAAGGTAGATCTGGAGCAAATTGAAATACTTCTCTTTTATAGGTTGTACAAAAATGACTACATCCTACAACGGCCTCCTTTCCGTCAGAGGCTCTGAGCGTCAAAATTTCAAGCTTTTGATGATCGTTTAAATGAGGCCATCCTATACTTTGAACAAACTTTTCTAATGCCCCTGGATCTTTAGCTTTCGCGAAAGCGATACGGGAAGAAAACAAATGATCAAACCAGATGTTTGACACATATTGATTAAAGGTTTTATGTATGGGCACCGGAGCTACAGCCGTGGCTTTTGGGAAAGAAGTAAATACCCGAGCTACTTCCAGATCCCAGTTTTCTAAAAATAAAACATCTCCATCAGTAATCGTTAAAAAGGGTTCGTTAGTAGCAAAAATTGCTTTACGTATACTATTAATTTTCCCTAATTGCTCTGTTTCTATAAATAATTCATCTATAAGACCCTGTGGAACGAGATCTAATAACTTTTTATGAATTTCTTGAGAACAACCATTTGCAATAACACTAATAGGTGTGACTGCCACCGCTCCTTTTTTAATACTTTTTAAGCATAACTTAAAAACCTTAAAAGCATCTTTATAGTATTCTTCTTCGTGGGGTATGTAGATGGGTATAATAACGCGATGTTGACACAAAACATCGCTTATTTTCTTATCCCTCGATTGATTGTCCCCAATTCTCATACTCTAAGATTGTGCTTCTATTAAGTTCTTTATGCCTTCCTCTAAGGATAGTAAATCACGATTTAGAATTCCTTTCATCTTACTTATGTCTGGCTGTCTCCTAGTCATATCTCCCTCTTTAAGGGCGGGCAGATGTATCACTTCAGATGTACTTCCTGTAACCTGAAGTATCGTAGAAACAAGCTCTTTTATAGTGTAAATTTTATCACTTCCAATATTATAGACATCATTATTGTATTGTCTCTTATTAAATATCTGATAGGTTGCCTCTATATTGTCATCTATATAACAGAATGTGCGCGACTGACTTCCATCTCCGTAAATTGTAATCGGTTTATTTTTTAACGCCTGATTTAAAAGCTTTGGGATAACAAAATCTTTACTTTGCTGAGGACCATACGTATTAAAGAATCTGAAAATATTGTACTCGAGACCGTATTCCTGATAGTAAGATCGTACGTAAGCCTCTCCTAAATTTTTTACTACCGCATAGGGTAATTTTGAGTTGAGGGGAGTTATGTCTTCTATTTGAGGTAAACTCACTGGCTCTCCATAGACTTCTGAACTCGATGAGTATATAATCTTTTTAACTCCTATATTTTTTGACAACTGTAAGATATTCTTAATCCCGTCAATATCCCTCAAAACTGAAATAGGATTATCTAACGTTCTTTGAACCCCTACCAATGCTGCATAATGAAACACGTAGTCAATAGTTCGGGAAAGCATAATTTCAGAGAGTTGTGTGTACTCGTTTACATCTGCCTTAATAAACGAAAAATTGCGGGTTTCTCGAGACGGAAGTTTATCTATATTCCCCGTAGATAGGTTATCAACGGCAATGACCCTATGTCCCTTCTCTAAAAGACACCTTGTTAATGCACTTCCAACATTTCCTGCGGCTCCCGTTATTAGTGATGTAGTCATACTTGTAAATTCATATTTTGTATGTTCTCAAATTACTTACGTAATTTTAAATGAGTGAGGTTTATTTTTTTTGAGATTAATTTAAAACTATTTACGGAAATATCTAAGAGGCTAAATGCATAGTAGCCTATGGGTCCCAAGCTTTTTTTTAAGAAATATTTCTTACTTTTTAAAATTAATTCTTTCATTGACTTAGTTTGAGTGCTAGACCCTCCTCCTAAATGGACGATGATGGCATCTGGGATTACGACACTTTTAAAACCTTTCTTTGCATATCTCATCCCAAGCTCCATATCTTCAAAATATAAAAATATCTCTGGGTCGAAAAGTCCTAAACGGGTAATTATTTCTCGTTTTATCAAAATCCCGGCCGCCGCAAGATAGCCCACAGCGGTAGGTCGTTCTATATCACAAACCTTAAATGTCAAATATTTGTCTAGATCACCCTCACTAATTTGAAAAACCCTAGCATCGTGCAGAGCCTTTCGCCAGCCAAGTAGGTTTCCGTAAGCGTAATTTTTAGTTCCATCAGCCTTTATAAAATTAGGCCCTACTATTCCAACATCCTCATTCTCATTGAGATATTTTAGCATCATAGGAACGCTACTGTCATCAACAAGATAGGCATCAGAATTCAGCAAGAATATAAAATCACCTTTAGACTTTTCAAAGCCCAAATTATTAGCCCTTCCAAAGCCTATATTTTCTGTGGACTTAATAAGAAGTATCCCAGGAAACGATTTTAATTCCTTCTCTATCTCACCTTTAGTAGAAGCATTATCTACCACTATCACTTCAAAGGAGGAGCCAAGCATATAGGTATAGACCGAAGTCACTGCTTGTTTTACAAGTGAGGGCGTATTATAGTTTACGATGATGAAGGAAATTTCCAGATTTACTTTTTGAAAGATTTATTAATACTTTTTCTCAGAAGATTTAAGGCTTCATTCATCTTATAATCGTCAGCTCGTAGTTTTTGCCTTCCTGAACTTCCATTTATATAAACATTCGGAAGGTGGTGTATTAAGTTTTTATCAAATTCAGACAAACAAATAACCTTTTTCATTCCCCCAAAAAGATATATATCAGTATTTACTCGACACTTTACACTGTAAAGATTTTTATTTTCTAAAGGAATATTAAAAACACTTTTCAACCGTTCATAGATTCGAATTAAGAATCTTGGTTTTTTATCAACTAATCTTGTGAAGTCAAATTTAGCACCAGCCTTTTTCAATTGCCATTTATTTAATATAAATGTTCCTTGATGTACATTACGAAAATGGGCAAATACTTTGTTTTCGTGTATTTCAACTGATTTGTAATCCCAATCAAAATGTTCATGATAATCTGGATAGTATTTTCCAGAATCATTATACTCATATCTAATTAATCCGGGTATTCTATTTTTTGGAAGGATTTTCGAGTAAGAAATATGTAAATCTAAATGATACTCTTCAAACAAATGATCATTTTCCCCATAAATAAATAAATCATATACATCTCTATTTTCCCAAAAAACTTTCCTACAAGTCAATGGTAATAATTGATAATTGTCCAATTTAAAAATTTTCACCTCATCAATCAAATCGTTCTTAATAGGAACATTAGAATGCACCACTATGTAAACGTTGTACTTCTCAAAAGACTTAAGATTTTCAATTATAGAGTTTAGATATGATAATTGCTCCTCTCCAAAATTAACTAGTACTGCTAAGGTCTTAATCATTTTTTTTAATGTTTAAATAATTGAAACTTTCGGTTCTATTTTTATGCTTACTAAGAATACATTCTTTAAACCATTGAATTTCTTGCTTCTTTAATTTGAAAATTGCTCTTATTCCTGTGAAATCTAAACTCAATAATTTAATAAACAATGCTCTGTTCCAATGGCTTTTATTATAAATCATATTTGTATTAACATCGGAGTACTTTGATTTAAAGTTACTTTCATAACGTGCTAAATAAGCTGGATCTTTGATGTTCATTTTCGAAATTTTTCGGAATTCTCTATCGTGTACCATTCTAGAATTTGGAACAAATACAATTTTAAGCGAATGAAACAATAGACGTGAACAATAATTATTATCTTCCCCATAGTGAAAGAAAATAGGGTCAAACCCCCCTATCTTAAGTAATGTCTTTTTAGGTATTAGCCATCCTGCCGCATTTATAAATGGCACCTCATAATAATCTCTTAATGCATTATTAAAAGCATCAATTAAGAGATCGGGACAATTACTGTTGTTGATATAATTAGAAAATCCCTTATCTAACTTATTTTTTGAGGCGGTAAGATGTATTGGACTTAAAAGCCCGATGTTACTATTTTTAAAATAAATTTTCAAGAGGTTTGAAATAGTATTCTCCTCGAGATAGGCATCTTGGTTTAACAAGAAAACAAAATCTGCGTTTAGTTGTAGAGCTTCAGAAATGCCTATATTATTTGCCTGACCAAAACCTAAATTTTTATTTTGCTTAAGTAAAATGTATTCTCTTTCTTGTTCTTCAATAAATTGACAAGTTTTGTCTGAAGAACCATTATCTACAATTATGACATTATATTCCTGAGGAATGCTGTTCAAACATTTCCCTAACCAATGGGTAGCGTTATAGGTAACAATTATAACATAAACATTATTTTCCACTGAAAAAAAATTTAAAAAATCTGTCCCTAATTGTAGTCAAGGCGATATTGAATGAAACCGTTGGGTTTTTTTCCAAGTAAGAAATCTTATCATTCAAAAAAATGAAATCTCCTAAGTACTTTATGAAAAAATCTGTATGCTTCTTAGATAAATAGGTCGTCATTTCGATTCTTTTTTTTGTAGTTAAATTTGAAATCATCGAATTCTTCTTAGTCCTGTAGAAAAATCCAATATGATTTAATTTTTTAACTTCACCTCCATTTTTCAATATTGATATCCAGAATTCCCAATCTTCTAGAGCGTATTTCATCATTTCATCATAACCCCCAACTTTTTCCCAGTCCTCTTTTCTATATAAACCCGAACAAAATATCATATTTTTTTGTGCAAGAAGGTTTAAGCTAAATTCTGGTAATACCCAAAATTCTTCGACACTTCCAAATTTGATGGCATCACAATAAACTAGTTTGACATTATTGTTCTCTTCTAATAAGTTTACAGCATTTACGATATACTCTTTTGATATTTTATCATCCGCATCTAGCGGCAAAATAAACTTTCCACGGCTTTTTTGAATACCAAAGTTTCTAGCATTGGATAATCCTCCATTTTCTTTCTTGAAATAAATAAAGCGCTCATCGTCATCACAAAAAGGTTTGACAATTGATTCTGTAGGTTCAGTGGACCCGTCATCAACTATAATACATTCCCAATTCTGGTAAAACTGATTCTTAACTGAATTGAGTGAATCAATCAAAAACTCTCCCTGATTAAAACACGGTACAATAATAGAAACATCAACAGAATTCATTACTTCTCATAATATTTGGATTCAAATTGAAAGAGACATTTTAAAATAAACTTTAACGTAAGCTTTGTATTATAACCCCATTTACTAATAGAATTATCAAACCAAAAAGATCTCAAGAGCTTTAAATTAAAGCGCTTTTTTTGGTAATAAAATTTTGACTTTTTATCTGCTAATAAGTCTCCGTATAATTTGCGAATCTTAACTTTAATACTTTGGTCGATTTTTGAATTTTCAAAGAAATTTGAGAAAAAAATACTGATTTTTTTAAATTCATCATCTGTAAAAGCTGCGCTTAAATCAATAAACTTTTCCCAAAGAAATAAAGAATCTTTGGATGAATTAAAACCTAAATATTGGAACAAATTGAACTTTACTTCGAGTGCACTTTTACGCTGAGTAAAATTCTTTACCTTGGATATTTGACCATCGTGCACCCTATATTGTAATAGAGGCTTTTGTATATTATGTAGATTACCGAAATTTAATATTCTACTCCATAATTCATAATCTTCGGCAGGCTCAAATTTGCTATCATAACTCAAGGAATTGTCAAGAAGAACCTTTTTTCTAATCATAACAACTGGATGAATTATTTGATTCTTTAGTATCATCTTTGATACAATAGTATGGTGATCTTTAGGAACTTTCATAATGACCTCTGATCCAAGTATCTTTGCAAATGATCCACAGACCGCGATATCTTTATAATTATCCAAAATCTTTACTTGCTCCTCAAATCTATTTGACATTGAAACATCATCTCCATCCATTCTGGCAATATACTCACCTTGAGCAATGGAAATACCATAATTTAAGCTATTCGTATAACCGGTATTTTTTACCTTTTTAATTAGTTTTATTCTATCATCATTGAAAGACTGAATTACACTAACTGTGCTATCAGTCGAGCAATCATCAATAATTATCAACTCAAAATCATTGTATGATTGGTTCAGAATGCTTCTAATCGCATCACCCACATAACACGCCACATTATAAGCGGGCAAAATGACGGATATTTTAGGTAACTCCGGCATACCTCTTATTAATTCCAATTGTTAATTCTCCACTATGTAATAAAATAAAATTATTTTTTAATAGAAGTCCTTCAATTTCTGTTCGTGAATTGAATTCATCGTGAATTTCAATAGCAATTATATAAACTTTTGTCAGAAAACTTAAATTATTACCAATTTTAAAAATAAACCGTTCAAAACCTTCAATATCTATTTTAAGTAAAGAAATAAAATCTAAACTACAATTTTCTATTAAGGAGTTTAAAGTAATACCCTCAATATCACCATCTATCGACTCTTCTGTCACCACAGACCAATCACGACCATCACGAAAATCACGATTAAGTTTGAAGTTTTTGTTCTGCTCAGATGCAAGTGCCTTATTAAATAATGTGTATTTATTCGATTTGAGATTCTGTTCTAAATTATTTAGACAAAAATTAAAATTTCCTGGATCTGGCTCTATTAAATAAGAATGCCTCAGATTGATATTTCTATTGAAGTATAATGTTGTCAGTCCAATATTTGCTCCAGCATCAATAATTATGTGTTCATCTACGGTCTTATTCAATTCTAAAATAGATCTAACACAATCATATTCTTTTAAGATGAAAATTTGTTTAAAAACACTGAAATCACTAGAGTCAGTGCCTCTCAAGCTTAATTTACATCCGTCCTTCATCTCTATATTATAAACATTCCCCACAATTTTTGAGGATTTTACTAAAGGATTTAGCTCAAAATACTGTGATTTATAGTCAACCACCTCCTTCCTCTCAAGAAATGTCCCTTTTAAAAGATATTTTATTTTATCTGGTAGTCGCATATTTTATTGCATATCATAATTCATATCAAAATCGTGAACAATCTTGCATTGCTTACTCGGCACTAAACGACCATTGCCATAAAAATCTCCCTTTTCAATAAAAAATTTAAAAGCATTATCAATCCAGTCTGCACATTCATCATCTACTGCACAATAAAGTGTTAGGTAATAGTTACCACTATTGAATGTATTTTTTGGAAAATAGACTTTCAACACATTAGGAGTTACATCTATTACAGGTTTATGAATTGAGGTACTGATCCACCCCACTCTATTTGCAAAATCATCTTCAATACCAATATCAAATACTAAGCGCGAAGAATGAATATTATTTTCATTCCTAAAATGAATTTCAACATTCAATGGATCTCCTGTTGAAACAGCCCTTTGTGTACTTTCGCCGTATATAGAGACTTTTTGAAATTTAATTAAACCGCTACCTCTTCTATCTGACACTAGATCGAGACGTTCAGAGTCTGTAGAATTTTTGAGATAATGAGAAATACAATCGTCTGTTTTTCCTGAGTAAACAACCTTTCCATTCTCTAATACAATACCCCTCGTACAAAGATTCTTAACAGCAGCCATATTATGACTCACAAAAAGCACTGTCCTTCCGCTCGTATTGCTGATGTCCTGCATTTTCCCAATCGCCTTCTTTTGAAACTCTGCATCACCTACCGCAAGTACCTCATCGACCACCAGAATGTCTGGCTCTAGAAAGGCGGCTACGGCAAAGCCAAGCCGTACCCGCATCCCGCTAGAATATCGTTTTACGGGCGTATCTATATACATCTGACATCCTGAGAAGTCAACAATCTCCTCAATCTTAGCGGCAATTTCTGCTTTGGTCATTCCTAAAATGGCACCATTCAGAAAGATATTTTCCTTACCCGTAAGTTCTGGGTGCATCCCAGTGCCCACTTCTAATAAACTTGCTATTCTCCCCTTGGTCTTAATACTACCCGTGGTAGGACTCGTTACTCTAGAAAGTATTTTAAGCAGCGTAGATTTACCTGCGCCGTTCTTCCCTATAATTCCTAAAATCTCCCCTTGTCTCACCTCAAAATTTATATCCTGCAACGCCCAGACATACGCTGAACTTGCGGCTACACTACGGTCATTAACTGCACCTACCTGAAGATAGGGATCTTCCTTACCTCTTATTTTATGCCAAAAGCGATTAAAGTCGTGACTGAGCGTTCCCGTCCCGACGGTACCAAGGCGATACTGCTTTGAGATATTTTCGGCCTTTAGAATAATGTCGCTCATTGTTAGTTTTTAAAAGGACAAACGGTCATTAAACCGGTTTGCAATGCGGTAATTTTCTCTTTGGAAGGTAGGGCTTCTTTGTGGTTTGATATAACCGTTACCCAATCTTCAGCCATTTTTACTTCACTTCCTGGTTCGGGATCATACATACGTAGCCCTACCGATAGAAAATAATCGTGATACTTCACCCCATCTCCAAATATAGCATCTGAGAACGTTACTTGCACCGCAGGAATTCCGTAAGCGTGTGCTAAAATAATCCCGTGTAACGATGAAGATATGATGTTTTTACATTCCATTATCTCGGTAGTAGTCGCTTCAATGTCGGTTGTTAAAAAATCAATAATCTTTAGATCCTCTATACCGTTATACAGTGCAACCACTTTTTTATAATCATTGATGTGTGGTATAATTCCTAACCTATATTTCTTTTCCACTTTTGGAGAAAAATAATTCGGCATTAACAAAGCCGGATCGCCATAGACCTCTGGACAACGTATATTAAGGTCTAGTAGACGCTTTCGCGAAAGCGGACCTCTTACCGCCAATATCTTTGCCGCAGGAACTTGTGCATTTTTGCTAATGATCCCGCTGCCCCAAACAATACAGTGGCTACCTATGTGATCTAAAACACTACCTATAGTTACGTAAACCGGTTGCCAAAGGTTCTTGATATAAAATTTATTGGCTCGAACCCAAGTAACGGGCTTTCCTGAGATCTTTTCTACCAAGTATTTACCGAGCAAATCGCCATAATTCTCCCGATCCTTTTTTTGGATAAAAATCTCGCTCCACCAGTATAATCGTATCGCCTTCCCCATCAAACGGTATCAATAAATGTTTTCTCCGTTTTATTGAATACCGCAAGTCCTATAAAGAATGATAAAAGTCCAATACCCAAGGTGATAAATAATGCACTGAATTGTATCTCTCCCGTACCCAATAAAAGATTTCTATAGAGCTCTATAGTCTGAGCAAGGGGATTATATTCTATTAACCAATAATAATCTGGAAGCTTACGCCGTATCTCACTAAGTGGATACATTACGGCACTTATGTACATCAATAAATTGATCCCAAAACTCACAAAAATGGTAAGATCTCTATACTTTGTGGTGAGGGAACTCAATATCATCCCTACGCCAACCCCTATGAGTGCCACATTGAGTACACACAATGGGAACATCCAAAACCAATGGGATGGAGCAATCGAGATGTCCTTATAAAAAACAAAATAGCCAAAGAAAATGATAAATATGAGAAGCTGAATTCCATATTTAAAAAGCCCCGAAATCACTTTAGAGGCAGGTACAATAAATCTTGGAAAATATACCTTTCCGAAAAGTCCTGCATTCGACGTAAAAGTACTACTCGTGGTGGTGAGGCACTCTTTAAAATAGTTCCACAATGTGATTCCCGCAAGGTTGAATAAAAAAGCCGGTACTGCACCCGTCTGTACATCTCCTATATTATTAAAGATAAGCGTAAAGACTACGCTCGTAAAAAGAGGCTGAATTAAAAACCAAAGAGGCCCAAGAACCGTCTGCTTATATACTGTGACGATATCCCTTTTGACAAAGAGTACTAAAAGGTCTTTATAGCGCCATATTTCCTTGAGGTTAAGATCTATAATCTTTCCTTTAGGTTTAATCTCGTAGAGCCAGTCCGTTTCTTCTGTAATCTTAGTCAATGCCTTATAATTATTTACGTTTAATCAAACGCTTTATCCTTCTTAGAAAAGATTTGTTTTTCATTTCCTCGTGATAGCCGTTCCCATAGGCTCCATAGCCGTAACCATAGCCGTATCCATATCCGTAGCCGTATCCATAGCCATATTTTCCTTTCGTCTGGAAATAATTGAGAACAAAACTTAAATTTTTCACCTCTCCCTTTCTGTACTTATCGTTTATAAGTCCCAGCATCCCTTTTTTAGTATATCCCTGACGGATCATATATAGAGAGGCGTCTGCATATCGCATCACTTCTAAAGCATCAGATACAAGTCCTACTGGTGGAGTGTCTAACACGATGTAATCATACGTTTCTTTAAGCTCCTCCATGAGCTGCCCAAATGATTCTCCCATAAGGAGTTCTGAAGGATTAGGCGGGATAGGTCCAGAAAGAATGATATCTAGATTTGCAATGTCTGTCTGCTGGACTATAGTTTCTAAAGTTTCCGCGCCTATTAAGTAATTCACAGCGCCTAGTTCGTTAGTCAACTGGAAATCGTCAAAAATTTTAGGCTTCCTTAAATCGAGCCCGACGAGTACTGTTTTCTTTTCACTTAAAGCGAAAACGGTTGCTAAATTGATACTTGTAAATGTCTTACCCTCACCACTCACGGAAGAAGTGACTAACACTGTTTTTGCTCCTTCGATATCTTTCTTTCTATATATAAATTGTAAACTTGACCGCAGCCCTCTAAATGCTTCTGCAATCTGAGATCTAGGAAATTCTTTTACAACTAAATTATTTTTATGGGTACTCTTCCCGACAATCCCTAATACAGGAATCAATGAAAGACTTTTTAATTCCTCTGGATTGCTGATTTTTGTGTTAAAGAAAACGAGTAAAAAAACTAAAGCCAGGGGTATGACGCCCCCTACAATCGTTGCAATAACATAATTAAGGCGCGTATTAGGGCCTACTTGACCTCCTCCAGTATCTTTGGCCGGATCAATAAAAAGAATGTCAGAAACATTAGAGGCCTTGATGATAGACGCCTCACTCTTCTTCTCCTCGTAAAGATTAAAGGTTTCCTGACTCAGATTAAATCTTCTTTGAATGTTTGCCAGCTCCTGCTCTTCTTTGGGATATTTACGCAGCGCCGCCTCTGCCTGAGCGATATCATTATTGATAGCCTGTAATTCTTGTCTGATGATCGACTTTGTGGAAGCGATATTTTCTAAAAGGACTTCCTTCTCTGCGTTAATCCTTCTATCCAAATCTTTAAAAATGGGATTGCCCTCCCGCGCGGTATATTTTAGATTACTCCGCTGCACAGAAAGTTGAACAATCTTCCCAACGCTCGCTGAAATACTCGGTTCATTAATCCCTGCTACAGAAGGAACGGGAACATTAGAATAATCATCGCGTGTCGTTAAGTAATTTTCAAGATTTTCATAATAAGAAAGTCTTTGCAAGATGGCTTCTTTCTGACTATCGTATGCCTGCAACTTACTGGTAAGCAACTCCGAGCCACTATCTAGGCTCACGTTTAGATTTTTATTTTTAAAAGCACTCAGTTCTTTAAGAACATCCTGCAACTCTGCATTGCGGTAGGTAAGACTGCTATCTATAAACTTAATTGTTTTAGTCGCAAATAAATTCTTACGTTCTAATTCGTCACGCTCTCTTACAGCAACGGAAGCATTTAGATAATCGACGATTACTTTTTTATTAGTCCCTGATAAACTCAGTACGAGTATAGAAGATCCTTTAGGGGTTTGTTGTACTGTTATACCTCTAAATCTCGCTACCGTACCATCAAAACTCCCTAGGCTTACCGTAAATTCCCTTCCTTCTCTTGAAGGGATATCCGTGGGTAACAACACTCCACTTAAAAATGGAAGGTTAATCGTGTCCCCTACGTTGTAAGTTTCACGGAATTCTGATGCTATGATAGGAATAGCGCTTGACTCAAGGGTGCTATAATTAAAAAGCGGCGCTTTATTATCTGGGAAAGAAACGGTGACATCAAACTGCCCATTCCCTAATTCCTTAAAATTAATAGCCCTCCCATATAGTTGTGGTTGGGTGTCGTCTAATTTTAGTTTGAACGGCACTTCACCGTAGACGTCGAGTGGATAATATTCTCCCTGCTCCCTATAGTTTATATAAAATTGAAGATAAGAGACTACCTTCTCTGTATGTGTTCTTGATCTAAAAAGAATCTCATTGGTTTGCACCTTGTCTGTCGTGCCTCCCCAATTAAAAACTAAACTCGTATTACTTGTAAAAAGCGGATTCTGATCGTCCTTAATGGAGATCATATTAGAAAGCCTGTACACAGGTTGCATTCTGACGCTCTTATAATAAGCCACACTATACCCTATCCCGAGACAGACTACAAATAAGGGCCAGAAACTAAGCACTTTTATCAAAAAACCCTTAAAGTCAAAAAAATTGCCAGATTCTTTTATTTCAAAATCTTCTTCCATATCGCTATCTAGCAAAGATTAAAATGACCGTCGTGAGCGCAGTAAATACAGATAATAAGGTGGTAAACGAACTAATCCCAGTGGTACCTGCCCCTATACTCTTTTGAGGTAATGGATTTACTACAATCATATCATTAGGCTGTACATAATAATATGGAGAGCTCATCGCATCTATACTCGTTAAATCTATATGGTGAACTTTCTGTCCTCCTGGATACTGCCGAATGATTACTACATCTGTTCTATCACCCGTGAGATTTATATCTCCTGCATTTGCAACTGCCTGCATCACCGTCAATCGCTCAGAGCCATCTGTTACCACACCCGGACTTCCTACCTCGCCTACCATTGTATAGCGAATCTGTAAGATTTTAACCGTCACAAAAAGGTCTGATTCTTCTTTGAGATACTCAGCGAGCAATCTATCCTCTATAATTTTTTGAATTTCTTCTGTGGTTTTTCCCAGTACTTTAATAGCGCCAAGTTCAGGCACCCTTATATCCCCTCTACTATCTATAACAAAACCATCATAATCATACCCTTCACCTATGGTAGTCCCTTCTGTAGAAGAAGTAGGATTAAAAAATGCTACAAGTTGTTGATCCAGTGCCTTAACACGGATACTTAGCACATCTCCTATCTGTACGCGATAAGGTCTTTGCTGAAGCTGCAGACTAACGATAGAATCTGTTTGAGAGCGGTTATTCTCTTGAAGATATGTCAACTTTTTTGTAGGTATACAGGAAACTGTGCTCGCTACAAGCAAGAACATAAGTAACAGGTATTTATATCTCATTAATTGTTAAGTAAGGGTGTAC
>CAWHTM010000004.1:0-49670 GCA_963832255.1 uncultured Flavobacteriaceae bacterium | reverse complement strand
CAAACCGGCCTAAGCAAGTTGAGCGTAAGAAAATGATGTGAGCTAAGGGTAAAGCAAATTAGCGCCAGCCTGACTATCTAGTTTTAAAAATTACCTTTTTATCGGTCAATAAGCATCTGACTGAGCCTTCCAACACCTTTAATTTGCGCCGCAGCGAGGGAAATTTTTAGCGAAGCTTGGTTAAGCCTAGCTTTTTTTGCTTCGTTTTTTTAGCGATGAAAAAAATGAAGAAATGTTAATAGAGATGACAATTCTCAACTATTTTTCTAAAAGAATTATTGAAGCCAATGCCAATGATTCGTCAGGCACATAAAGTTCTCGACTGCGCTCGAACGGACAGTAGTAGCGAAGATAGAAGTTGGAGGCTGGAGATAATGGAGAAGGGACGAGAGAGAAGAGAGAAGAGACATAGATTATGGAAAATAGAATATGGAGTATAGAGTATAGAGTATAGAGTATAGAGTAGAGAGAGTATAGAGAGTAGAGAGTATAGATTATAGAGAAGTATTAGAAATCAAGGTGGTTGAGAGATTCTACTATTCGGCGCAGCCGAAATTAAAATAGTACCGAAACAATCGATTGCAATCAGAACAATCTAAGGTGGTTGAGTGATTTTAATTTTCGCCGTAAGCGAAAATTAAAATTGTATCGAAACAACCGTTTATAAATAGAACAAACAGAAACCTCCCAAAAATCCCTACCTTTAAATCACACACCAACACCAATCAAAAATGAAAGCACCTCTATTCCTAGCAGCGGCGTCCCTGCTCGTCCTAATCACCTCCTGCGACAAATCCACCCCACAAGAAGCCACAGCCCAAAATAAAGAAGTCGTTTTTGACGGAATAGACAACAGCATCGAGCCAGGAGATAATTTTTACAACCACGTAAATAAAACCTGGTACGACAATGCAGTCATTGCAGACGACCAAGTGGGCGTAGGCGCTTACCGATTTCTCAACATCCCACAGCAGGAGTTGCTTAAGAATATTCTAGAAGAAGTTTCGGCAGAGGAGCACCCAGCGGGAAGTGTAGAGCAGAAAGTAGGCGATTTCTATGCGTCGGGGATGGATACGATCAGCATTGATAAACGCGGTATTGAACCGATAAAGCCGATTCTCAAGGAGGTAGAGGCTATAAAAAATAGTTCAGAACTACTCACTTTTGTAGCAAACCAAATCAAATCTGGCGATTATTCCATCGTGAGTCCGTATATCTCACCAGATCAAAAAAACAGCAAAGCTCAATATTTTGCACTTTTCGCAAACAGGCCTGGGGCTTCCAGATCGGGATTATTATTTTAATGAAGACGCCTCTTCCAAGGGCATACAGGAAGCCTACAAAACCTATCTTTCAGCCTTGTTTGAGCTGACTGGGGAGAAGGAAGCTTTCGCGAAAGCGGAAACCGTATACAACATAGAAAAACAACTCGCCGAAGCACATAAAACGCGCATCCAGCGCAGAGTGATCCAAGAGAACTACAATAAATTAGCAGTGTCAGACCTCGATAAGCGTCACGCGAATATAGATTGGCCTGCGATGTTACAAACACTGGGAGCATCTCTTGACTCTGTTGATGTGCGTCAAACAGCCTATTATGACAAGCTCGATACACTGCTCAAGAGTGTGCCATTGGAAGACTGGAAAACCTATGTAAAAGCACATACCGATTAGCTCCTACGACAATCTATTGAGCACACCTTTTCAAGATGCATCCTTTGCGTACAGTAAGGTGATCTCTGGACAATCTGAGCAGCAGTCCCGTACCAAACGTATGGTGCGCAATGTAGACCAGATGCTAGGGTTTGCACTGGGACAATTATATGTAAAGCGCTATTTTGATGAAGAGGCCAAAAAACGAGCGCTCGATCTCGTCAATAATTTTCAGAAAGCATTGGAGGTTCGCATCAATAATCTGGATTGGATGAGTGATAGCACCAAAGTAAAAGCGGTAGAAAAGCTATACGCTATCAATAAGAAAATAGGCTATCCAGATGTCTGGAGAACCTATGACGTATCTATTGATAGAAATCAATTTTTTGAAAACGTAGTTACTTTACATAAAGATAGTTATGAGTATAATCTTAAACAGTTAAATCAACCCCCTAATCGTGATGAATGGGGCACGACCCCATCTACGGTAACCGCTTATTATAACCCATCACTTAACGAGATTGTCTTCCCCGCGGGAATCTTACAGTCGCCTTATTTTGACCTGTATGCAGATGATGCGGTGAACTATGGAGGGATCGGGATGGTGATCGGTCACGAGTTTACCCACGCCTTTGACGATCAGGGCGCGCAGTATGATAAAGATGGAAATGTAAAAGACTGGTGGACCGAAGCGGATTACACAAAATTCAAAGCCAAAACGCAGCAGATTATCGACCAGTACGACAGCTTTACCGTATTAGATAGTGTACATCTTAAAGGAGCACTCACCGTGGGCGAAAACACAGCCGATAATGGTGGGATTGCCATCGCTTACGATGCGTTTAAAATGACGGAGCAGGGCAAGGACACCACGACCATTGGCGGATATACACCAGATCAACGGTTCTTTATGTCCATCGCTCGTATTTGGCGTGTAAAAACCCGCGATGCGTACTTACGCAATTACGTCGCTACAGATCCACACTCGCCGCCTATGTGGCGTGTCAATGGGCCGTTAATGAATTTTACCCCTTTTTACGAAGCTTTTGAGGTGAAGGAAGGGCAGGAAAATTTTAAAACAGAGGAGGAGCGGATTAAGATTTGGTAAAAAGTATGGGGTATACTTTCGCGAAAGCATACCCCATATTCCTCATCAAAAATTAGATACTTGTTTATTTCTGCTCACTCGGTACGATGTACACATCATTGATGTTTACACGTGCAGGCTGGGTGAGGGAATAGTAGATGGCATTAGCAATATCCTCAGACTCGAGGGTAGTCATCTCTAGCATATCCTGCATCATATCTTTGATATCCTCATCGGTGATGGTTTCGGTAAGGCTGGTGGCTACCGCGCCTGGCTCGATGGAAGTAACGTTGATGCCATACTCGGGAGCGAGTTCTTGACGGAGGCCTTCAGAAAACATTTTGACCGCACTTTTGGTCGCGCAATACACCGCTCCACCGGGAAAATAACGGTGTGCCGCCATCGAGGAAATGTTAATGATATGGCCGCCCTTGTTCTTTTTAAGCTCTGGAAGTACCGCAGCCACCCCGTTTAATACGCCTTTGATGTTTACATCGACCATCTGCATCCACTCGTCTGTTTTGAGTTTTTCTACAAAGGAAAGTGGCATCAGTCCGGCGTTATTGATGAGGGCATCTACTTTGCCAAATTTCGCAATGGCAGCCGCCACCCCTTTGTCAAAATCATCTTTGCTCGTCACGTCTCCGCTCGCTACAAGGGCCTTCCCGCCATTGTCTGTAATCGCTTTTTCTAGTTTTTTAAGTTTGTCTTCACTTCTCGCCATCAGTACCACATTGGCTCCGTGATTTGCCAGTTTATGAGCCGTTGCTTCACCTATACCGCTGGAGGCTCCTGTAATAATAATTGTTTTGTTCTTGAGTTCCATAATTTGTTTTTTATAAAAATAAGAGATTTAGCGGTCTAGACAACAGCCGTTAATGCTATTTTAAGAAGGTGGTAAGAGTGTTTTAACGGAGTGGGGGATGATGGGTTAGGGTACGTTTTTTATAAAGACGTTTTTGCTTATCGCGAAAATGGCATTGGGTTGGGTAGCAATTAGGTTGGTGTAGGGTTTTTATGCTTTCGCGAAAATGTGAGGTGGGTTTACTAATTAGGCTGGGGTGGAAGTTTTGTATTTATTTTCTTGGATTACGGGTTTCCGTAAAGATTAGTTTTTATTTTATTATAGGTTTAAAATGTTATTAATAAACTATATTATGAAAATTGAAGGAATCAAACCTGGACCAAAACTTAATAAACCACATGGAACACCTGATAGAAGAAGAAGAGTCACGCCAGACAATAATCCAAAACATCCAAAATTGAAGCCACATAAGCATAAGCCAAATGATTGATTGACAAGCTATAAAAAAAATGATGAAAAGTATTTTTTTTATGACACCCAAAATTTCTACTCAAAGGCATAGTTCTTCTTCTTTTTAGGCTCTTATATATTTAAATTTATTTACTTAGAATTGTTATGATTTAAACTGGAATCAATATGAATGAAAAAGATTATCTCGTAAAATTCTACGAAGAAAGAAAAGAAAAAATGTATTCCTTAAATACACAGTTAATTTTTTCGATCATACAAATTAAGAAGAAGAATTTTAAGCTTAAAAATTTCAATCAGTCAATTTATTTAGATGTGAAGGAGTTTGCTCATAATTATATAAACTCTGTAGAAAGAAAGGATTTTGGATATGATACACTTGACATTTCAAAATTAGAATCTGCCATAAACTCTCTCGAAAATCCAAAGGAGAGAAATACTATTTCAATACACATTATTCGTGAATTACATAAAAAAGGTCTCACTGATGAGGTTGATAGTTTTAAAAGTTATTCTAATAAAATCAGAACTCAATCATTGAAATCAAAATCGGGATTTAAAAATTACTTGAATTTAATATCACATCTGTGCTCATACAATCTTAGAACAATTTCTATTTTGCTTCTTTTGTGTTTTATTGGCACTTATATAATCTTACTGCCAGCACCATTTTCAGATATGGCGATATTTAAAATATACTATTTTGATTATTCAAATAGTTTTTGTGTAAATCACTTCTTAAATTTATTAGTAAGTATTTTTGACCTAGAAGATGAAAAATTTATTAAGCCACTTAATGGCTTTGGAGTAATAATTTTATCATTTTTAAAATTAACTTATATTCTTTTGATTGCCAATTACCTTTATAAACAAGCTCTAAACGTATTTTATGCCAATTGATTTTTTAAAAGAATCTAAAAATCATCAAAAGATTCTTATAACGTATTTATATCGCATATTAATATTGATGTTTGCGGTTATAATTCTTATAAAATATAGTTATCAGTCGGAGTTAGTCCTTATTGCTTTAGTATTTTCATCCTACATAGCTTTATCTTTAATTCTTAGAGTTTTAAAGATGAAATTTTCTTTCATTTTACTGATGTTGAATGACTACCTCTTTATTGGATTCATAATATGGAATTCTGGAGTCTTAGATTTATTGACCTATAGTTATTTGATATTTCCAATATTGAATTCTCGTAATAATATTGGAAAAAAGAATGCTATAGTTTTATATCTGATTCCACTTGTCTTAATATTCTTCTTACAAAGCAAAGTCGATATATCGTTTTTTATAGTATTTCTATTTTTTTGGATAATTAACTCATTTGATAATATAAAAAACCACTTTCAGAATTTTTATAACCAATTAAATACCACACTCGATGATTTTCTTGTTAAAGAAAATTCACTTGATCAAATTCATAAAATTTATGAAGATATTATACCGCTTTTCAATAGCTACAGTCTTTTTACTAAGCCTATTCAGGACATTTTGTGTTTTGAAATTTCTGATAGAAATTTTCAAATAATTAATGGCTCTAGGTTCTTTTACAATATTGAATTTGAATCAAATAACATTATACTAGAAAATAATAATAAAATTTTTAAAAACTTAAGAATTACACTTAATAACGATGATATAAATGAAAACATTATATTAAGAATAAAACAAGAAACCTTTGAATACGTTTTTGTTTTTATACCAAAGCAAGCAGATGGAGTAAATTCTATTGAAACCGATTTTTTCTATAAATTACTGTTTCCATTTTTTAGTCGATTATCTCATATTTTCAATTTTAAAAAGTTACAATTTAATGAAAACAGAAGAAATTTCAATGATATAGCAAAAAAAGTCACTTACGTTAATAACGCTATAAGTTCAATGCACTTTACTAGAAATAAATTGAGTCCATTCACTGTATATCTATCGATGATGGAAGATTATATTTCAGAAACCGATGAAATGCAGAAAAAAAGGATAGAGCCTTATTTGAAAATTGAGCGTAAAAAGCTGAAGACATCCCTCGAAGAGATTTTAGATAGAGCTAATATTATTTTAGAAAAGTCAAATAATCCATTCAATGTATTAGTAAGTAAAGAAGAACTATTTTCAAATTTACTGGTAAAAGTTAGAGAATCTTCATCTTATTATCTAAGAGGTAAAAATTTCGAATTCTCAATTGAAATCACCAATCCAGATTGGGCAAAAAAAATAAAAATTAACGATATCGGAATTGATTTAGTTTTATCAAATTGGTTTAGTAATGTAAATAAGTATAAAAATCATGAATATTACGGAGTTTCAGTTAATGAAAATGAACTTCATTTTACACTCACTTTTTACAATAGTTTTGTAGCAAAAAATGAAATCGGGGAGCCGCAGTTTGTTAAAGACTTTAACTCAGATGATCGAATGGCCATTTTAAAGAGAAACACACACGGCTTAATAGAAATTAAAGATTTTCTTGACCAGATGAATATTGAAAGCTTTATGTACACAAAGGGAGCTATACTATTTTTTGAAATAAATTTTTTAAAAATTAAATTATGAAAATTTTGATATTTGAAAATGAATTTAATTATGTGGAAACATCATTTAATTATGTTAATGAAATTTATTTCAACTCTGTTTTTGAGTATAAGGTTTTAGTTAACTCTCAGGACTTAGGTGAGTTTAAGAACGCGTTTCAATATGATGCTATTATTGTCGATATATCTCTATCTGTAAAAAGTTATTTAGATGGATTTGGAATCCTCAAGAAGTTAAATGAAATAGGCTACAATGATCTAAAAGTTGCGATAATGACTGCAAATCATAAAATAAAAAATAGTTTGGAAGACGTAGGTTTAAAGACAAATTACAATATTATTACAAAACCAATTAATCTCAATCAGTTGAAAGCATCTCTTAAATTATTTTTAGATTAAGGTCATAAAATTCTGGTCAAATAAGATATTTCGCGCTGAACACAAATGACATTTATTAGACAAAAAAATAAACTAATTAAGAATTTAATTATCTATAAGTATTGAGTCTTAGAAAAAAGCATTGACGATTCTAATATTTTCTAAATTTAATTTAGAATTCTTTTATGAAAACAGATCTTCAACCGCTATTTCATAAAATCCCCCTCAAAACCTCCCAAACCGTTTCCGCGACCAGCTGATGCCCTTCTACCGTAGGATGAATCCCATCTGCTTGATTGAGTGCTGGAATACCACCTACGTCTTCTAAAATAAAAGGAATGAGCTCGATGTTGTTTTTGGCAGCGAGTTCTGGGAACATATTTTTAAACTCGGTAGCTTAGTCTTTGCCAAAATTAGACGGCAACTGCATTCCTGCGAGTATGATTTTTGTATCAAGACTTTTGGCGTCTACGTTTAAAAATATAGATAATATAGTATCTATAAGCGTATAATTTTGTATATTTAGTTAATATGTTATCTATTATGCCCAAATATAGTATCCATAAAATACCGTATGACATTCTAACGGAAACTGCTGAGAAAGTTGCGGTACTGCGAAAAGAGCAGGGATTTACCCAGCAAGAACTCGCCCTAAAGTCTGATGTTTCTTATGGGAGTATCAAACGTTTTGAAACCACTGGTCAAATTTCATTCGAGTCACTTCTAAAAATCGCCGAAGCATTAGAAAGGCTTTCAGATTTCGAAAATGTATTGTTACCTACGGCAAACAGCAAGCGGCTTCAAGAACTATTTAAGGATACCGACTAATGGCAAAAAGTCTAGTTGCTTTTTCAAATAGCAATAAAAGGAAACGATTGAATATTTCGATTCAATTTACAGAAGACGAAATACAGGTCGGTCAACTCATTCTTGATAGTAGACGTATCTATTTCAAGTATGAAGAATCCTTTTTAGAACGCGGTTTAAATCTTTCACCCATCAAATTAAAGTTTGATAACAGCATCCAGCTGGCAGATCCAGCGCCTTTTGATGGGATATTCGGTGTTTTTGACGATTCGCTTCCTGATGGCTGGGGAATGTTACTTTTAAATCGTTCATTGGAAAAAGAAGGGCTAAGCCAAAATGATATAAATATTTTAGATCGACTTGCTTATATCGGCGACACGGGAAAAGGAGCTTTGGTCTATCGTCCAGCGATTGATAATCAGGTTACGTTTAATGACCCAATAAAACTCGATCAGTTGAAGAACTCCGTAAATGAGGTGTATAACGGCGCAAGTACAGAAGTTATAGAAGAATTAATGCAGCTTGGAGGTTCTTCGGGTGGAGCCAGACCCAAAGCAAATGTAGGTTACAATCGGCAAACAGATACACTCATCCACGGCTACAATACACTTCCAGAAGGTTTTGAACATTGGATTATCAAGTTCTCAAATTCAGAAGATCCACAAGACATTGCAAATATTGAGTATGCCTATCACAAGATGGCACTTGCGGCAAACATAGAAATGAGCGATTGTATATTGCTTTCAAGTGAAAGCAGACAGCAAGTTTTTGCCACTAAACGTTTTGATAGAATAGGTAACAATAAAATTCATATGCACTCAATGGCGGGTCTTGTACACGATAATTTTAGGAGAAGTGCTATAGATTACGGTCACATCATAGACACTGCATACATCCTTGAAAAATCAGCCTCAGCGCGAAAAGCTGTCTTACGTCGGGCAGCATTTAACGTGTATAGTCATAACCGTGATGATCATTCAAAAAATTTTTCGTGGTTAATGGACGCCGCTGGTAAATGGAATTTGGCTCCTGCTTATGATTTGACCTATTCATCGACAGCCATAGGGGAGCATAGTACCCGAGTAGATGGGGAAGGAGCAAACCCAGGTAGGCAGCAACTTATCAATCTCGCCGAAACGTTCAGCATTGCAAGACCTAATGAGGTTATTGCCGAAGTACAAGAAGCCATATCTCAATGGTCAACTATTGCAAAAGATTGTGGAGTACTTACAAACTCAATGAAACGAATTCAAAAGAAATTTAATGAACTGAGCGATTAATTTAATCTTTAAGAATACGCTTTCGCGAAAGCGTCTAAATATGCTATCATAACTTAGCTTTGATTATTGATGGTTGGTTTCAAAACCTCCCAAACTGTCTCCGCCACCAGCTGATGTCCTTCCTCAGTAGGATGAATCCCATCTGCTTGATTCAGTGCTGGAATGCCACCTACGTCTTCTAAAATAAAGGGAATGAGTTCGGTGTTGTTTTTGGTAGCGAGTTCAGGGAACATGTTTTTAAATTCGGTAGCATAGTCTTTGCCAAAATTAGGCGGCAACTGCATTCCTGCGAGTATGATTTTTGTATCAGGACTTTTAGTGCGTACCGCGTCTATGATGGCTTGTAAGTTGGCGCGTGTTTCGGTGAGCGGCACTCCGCGTAATCCATCGTTTGCACCCAGTTCCAATACAAACACGTCTATATCCTGATTTAGAATCCAATCAATCCGACTACGACCACCTGCGGTCGTCTCCCCACTAACCCCAGAGTTTACGACTTCGTAATTGAGATCCAGCGAATCTATCTTCTGCTGAATGAGCGCTGGATAGGCATCATTAATATCGTCTAGCCCATAACCCGCCGTGATGCTATCGCCAAAAAACAGTATCGTTTTGGTCTTGGTATCGGTAGCCTCAGCTTCGGTAGTTTCTGTTGGCGTTTCTGCGCTGGTCTGGTTACTCGTTTTGGTCTCGTTTCCGCAAGAAACGAGCGTACAAGCCAGCAGAATATAACAAAACTTTATGAAGTTAAGCGGCTTTGAAGGTAGGGCGTTTAAAAGGGTTTCCATAGTTTTAAAATTGTGCAATAATTCGGCTAAGAATTAGCAGTATCTTTTTGTTTTGCTCTTTTATAGAAGAAAAGCACTAATTCATTAACAAAGATAACTAAGACATAACGATGAGTTTAAAATGGCCTAAGAAAATATTGCGTAAAAAATGATGCGAAACGAAGGGTTAAGCAAAATAGCGTTTGAACAATTTTAGTTTACAATTACGAGTGAACGGCCCGTAGATAAAGAAGTTTTTAGACGATTACTCCTTTATTCTGCGCCGCAGGGAGGAAATTTTTAGTAACCTTTAATTCCGCCTAGACTTTTACCGCATCCGACGAATGAGGTACGAATGAGAGGAATGCATACTTTTACTTACATCCGACGAGAGAGGTACGATCGAGAGGAATGTATATGACAAAAAGTAAAAAGTTCAATGAAAAAGATAAATAGTAGCGTATTAACGGTGTACCATTAAAAGTCGGAGCACATTCACAAGTTGAAAAAGAAATAAATGTCAAAAATATTAAAGATTACCGGGCTAGAAAAGACCTACACCAGCGGTTCCCGAACGCTCACCGTATTACAAAACATCACTTTTGACGTAGAAAAAGGACAGACATTTTCCATTGTAGGTCCTTCGGGAAGTGGGAAAACCACCCTGCTAGGTTTATGCGCAGGTCTCGATCAACCCAATGCGGGCACCGTAGAATTATGCGGTCACGATCTCAATACCTTATCTGAAGATGAATGCGCCCAACTGCGCAATCAGGAAGTAGGTTTTATCTTCCAGAATTTCCAATTACTCCCAACGCTTACTGCCCTTGAAAATGTGAGTGTTCCCTTAGAATTGCAAGGCGCCAAAGATGCGACCTCAAGAGCCAAGGAACTTTTAGAAAAAGTAGGCTTAGGGGATCGCACACATCACTATCCATCTCAATTATCGGGTGGGGAGCAGCAGCGTGTGGCATTGGCAAGAGCGTTTTCTAATCGCCCGTCCATTCTTTTCGCTGATGAGCCTACGGGGAATCTGGATGAAGAAACAGGGGAGAAGGTCATCCAATTATTGTTTGATTTAAACAAGGATGCGGGAACGACCTTGGTGATTATCTCCCACGATCTGGACCTTGCCGCTAGAACCCAGCAGATCCTCCGTTTGAAAGGAGGGCAGATTTTAACCAACGAACCTACCGTACATGTTGAGTAATTCCTCAGACATCCACACATCCGCACATCCAAAAACCCACACGGCCTGGCTTTTCAAAATGGCGTGGCGCGACGCTAAGGCAAGCCGTGTGCGCTTATTGCTCTTTATGGCATCCATTATTTTAGGAATTGCCGCGGTGGTTTCTATTCAGCTTTTCAGCGAAAATTTGACCGAAAATATACAGCGCCAGTCCAAATCCCTGATGGGCGCCGACTTTATCATAGACAGCGACCAAGCGCCGAACGAAAGAGCACAGGCGATTATTGATTCGCTGCAACCAGATGCCTCTGAAGTCAACTTTGTCTCAATGATTGCTTTCCCTAAAAATGGAGGCACCAAACTCGTGCGCGTTCGTGGTCTCGAGGGGGATTTCCCTTTCTACGGAACCATTGAAACGCAACCCCAAACTGCCGCAAGCAACTACCAAAGCGCAGGAGAAGCTTTAGTGGATGCCACACTGATGCTGCAATACAATATCAAACCAGGGGATTCTATTAAAGTAGGGGAGCTTACGTTACCCATCGCAGGAGCGTTAACCTCCATTCCCGGGAGTAGCGCAATATCAAGCTCCGTAGCGCCTACGGTAATTATCCCGAATCGGTTTCTCGAGGCGACGGAGTTGTTGCAGTTTGGGAGCAGAAAAGAATACCAATATTTCTTTAACAATCCCACTGTTGACTTAGACGCATTAGAGAATACCATAGAACCACAGCTAGATGCCGAAAACGCAGACCTAGACACCCACACCAGCACCAGCCGAAGATTAGGGAGACGTTATGAGAATGTAGGTTCGTTCTTGAACCTTGCCGCTTTTATTGCCTTATTACTCGGTTGTGTGGGGATTGCCAGCTCCGTCAATATCTATATTAAAGAAAAGTTACCCGCCATTGCCGTACTCAAGTGTATGGGGGCTTCAAGAAAACAGAGTTTTTTAATTTTCTTGATTCAGATTGCAGGCATAGGACTTGTAGGCGGCTTGATTGGTACGTTGATTGGCGTGGGCTTACAAGAACTATTTCCCTATATCTTACAGGAATTTTTACCTTTTGATGTGACGGTTCGCATTAGTGCGCAGCCTATTCTTATGGGTATTTTACTGGGAGTCTGTATGTCAGTACTATTTGCATTGTTGCCATTACTGCGTACGTGGTATGTGTCTCCATTGGAAGTATTGCGCGTAGGTGCGACTTCTACCGCAGCGTCTAAGAAAGCTCGTTATATCGTCATAGCGGTGATTGTATTATTCTTGTTTGCATTCTCATTTTGGTTGCTTAAAAAGTGGTTATGGGCACTTGCTTTTGTAGGTGGAGTAGCGGTCACCTTCGCCATACTCGCGGGAATAGCCATTCTCACCATGCGTCTGGTTAAGGCCTATTTCCCGAAAGGGGCAGGATTTACCACAAGACAAAGTTTATTAAACCTCTTCCGACCAAATAATCAAACGGTCGTTTTACTGGTCGCTATAGGTTTGGGAACCTTCTTGATTAGCACCTTATATTTTACCAAAGACATTTTACTGGCGAAAACGGAGGTGGCAGATACCTCAGACAGCGCAAATTTAATTATGCTGGATGTACAGCCAGAACAAGTGGATAACCTTGTCACCTCATTAAAAAACAATGATGTCCCCGTGATAGATAACATTCCGCTGGTCACAATGCGGATGCACAGTATCAATGGCGTATTGGTAAATACCCTCAAGGCAGATACCACAGCACAAATACGAGGATGGATTTTAAACCACGAATTCAGAACCACCTATCGGGATGCCCTTATTGATTCTGAAACTTTGTTAGAAGGGGAGTGGGTAGCTTCTCAAGAAGACGGCGAACTTATAAAAATCTCCATCTCAGACAACCTCGCCGAAGATGCAGACGTAAGCGTGGGCGATCCGATTACCTTTAACGTGCAAGGGGTATTGATGGAAACGGTGGTGGGAAGTATCCGCCAAGTGGATTGGGCGAGATTACAGCTTAACTTCTCCATTGTATTTCCAGCGGGAGTATTGGAGAGCGCCCCACAATTTAACGTCCTTACTACCTACGCAGGCACCGATCAAAAGTCGGCGGCACTGCAACAGGAGTTAGTAGCAACCTATCCCAATGTCTCTATCATAGACCTACGCCAAGTGTACACGGTAGTAGAAGACATTTTAGATAAAGTCTCGTGGATTATCAACTTTATGGCCTTCTTCAGTATCCTTACGGGGATTATCGTGTTGATCGGTTCCGTACGTACGAGTAAATATCAACGGATTAAAGAGAGCGTGTTGTTACGTACGCTTGGCGCGAAAAACAAACAGATCCTTAAAATTTCTGCCTTAGAATACCTGTTCTTAGGAATTTTAGGAAGTCTTGTCGGGATTGTACTGGCGTTAGTGAGTAGTTTGCTGCTTGCCATATTTGTCTTTAAAGAACCGTTTGTGCCGTCAGTAATTCCATTTTTGGTGTTCTTACCAGGACTTTCAATGCTCGTTCTTATAATAGGTTTGAGTAATATTAGATCTGTATTGAATAGTTCGCCGTTAGAGGTTTTACGTAAAGTTATTTAGATGTTATAGGTGCTTTTTACGCTTTCGCGAAAGCGTAACCAAATCTCTTAATTCAGTATTTATCCCTTAAACCTTATAAATCGAATTATTTAAGTCTCGAGTGAAGATGTCAATAGTGATAAATAACAATCACCGAAGAAAAGAGAGCTGTTAGTAATTTCCAATCTTCTTTCCCGTGAAATCAAATTCTTCATAGATATCATCCCCATCTTCTACTTTTGTATGAGCTTGTATTTTATCTTCAAGAATTGAAATAGAATAATACGTGTCCGACAAAATAACTTTCCCTTCTTTATTAAAAACGCCCTCATTGTGATTTTGGGTCGTAACCAGAAAAAGCCCATACTCTTGGTCAATAGCCCTGTATTTTGTGGGTATTACTATTGAGTTGTTCTCCGCATTAATCACTCCCAATTTCCAATCTCTATTGATTATCACCAGATTTTTAAAATAAATTTCTGTGTCTATGACTCGATAGTCTACAATCTCAAAAGCGTCATTTTTCTCATCTAGACGTATATAAACATCCTCACCCTCTAACAATGCCGAATAATAGAATTCATTCTCATAACGTAGTCCATTAAATATGGGCTCTTCTTTCCAAATACCATCCAATCCTACAAAACCCATTTTTTGAGTAATTGTATCTGTGGCTGCAAAAAAATCGAACCTAGTTTTTTCATAATTATCATTTTTGACCACAATATTATGCTTCGTAAATGCACTTTCATTTTTTTGAAGAAATAAGTCGACTGCAGCGATGTCATCTTTAAATCGGTATGTTATTATAAAGACGTCTGCGTTTGTATCGGGTTGTTTAGGAAGTTTTTCCACTAAATAGTTTTTTAACTCTCCCACATTTTTAAAATCATTATCCGCGATACTTCTTAAGGCGCTTTCATATAAGGGAATAGATTTTTTAAAATAGTTTAGGTCTTCCTCCGTAAGAGCTTTCTCACTTGAAACGGCTAGTTTTTCTATGCGATTTCCCTCACTTTCATAGCCTATGACATCTATAATTTTTGTTATTATAGCCGCAGGTACAACAAAATAGGCTACGTTATCTTCAAGAAGTTTTAAAGTAAGAGGTCCTTCTGGGAGTTGCTCCGTGAGAATATTTTTTCTTAAGCTTATTTTTTTTACTTCTGGATAGTTGTAAAATGCGGTTATATCAAATTTCTCAATAGGCTTTGATTTATCGAGCATTATCCCTTTTTCAAAAGAAGAAACTCCATAATCAATGGTGTCATTTACCGTCTGGAAGCTCTCGTCTTTATATGTGATTTTGTTTAAAACAAAAATAGGCTCCTGAGAGTTTCCGTAAAATCCCGCATCTGTAGGGCCGAGAAGTTTTTTAAAATCATATCTATCATAATCGATTTCTATATAATTACCGGGATATTCTATTTTTTCCGTTAGGATAATAGAATCAAGATATGTGACGATTTTTGAGCGTGCAACGGTTGAGTCTTGCTTCGTATATTCCTTCAATACTATCCCTTCACTTAAGGTTGTCGAGGGGTTATATTTTGGAGGAGTATTAGAAAATTCAATAGCTTCCTTCATCGAGGCTATACTTTCTTGGAGTTGATTTTTTGCCTCTTCTAGAGATATTTCATTTTCTTGAGAGTTACAGGAAACTCCTATGAATAGGGCAAGAATAAGGTGTAATTTCAGTTTCATAGATTTAGTATCGAGTAGAAATATTAATGTGGTTCATTTGACTGGCAAATTATAAAATTGTATTGCTTGCTCTTGACCTTTATAAGTAATTTTATCATTGAATTTGGTATTACGCTTTCGCGAAAGCATTAGCACCTAATTTTACTTTGATCGAGTGAAGCTTTTTTTGAATTATTTTGCACGAAGCCCATTTAACGACTGAAAAAAGCGTCGTAGCTATTTTAGTGGTAAACCGTACGTCTTATTGTTTAATAAATCTTCGCACCTTTCTCCCAGTATCACTTATAATAGCTATAAAATAAACGCCTGCGAAAAGCGAACATACATCAATAACCTCTGAGGATTCTAGCTGATCTGCTAGCAATTTACTACCTCAAATGGAGTAAATCTCATATGAAATTTCACTAGCATCTATCGCTACTTATAATTTATTATGAGCTGGATTAGGAAAGACTGTTACAGGTATGACATCATTAGATGGAGTTTTTAGTGTTTTTACCAGGACTTTCGGTGTTGGTGCTGGTGATTGGGTTGAGTAATATTAGGTCTGTACTGAATAGTTCGCCGTTAGAGGTGTTGAGGAAGACTGGGTAATAAGTATTAACTCCAAATAAGATTCTGTATAATGGAGCGCATAAAAAAACCTGAAAAGTATTTTTCAGGTTTTTTAATCTCTACAAGATTCTTTTTAGACGTTAAACTCGTTACGGTCGTAAAAGGAATCATCTTCTGGATAGGTTGATGTCTTTTCAGGTTTCGTATACGTGTCTACAACGACCACCTCATACGCTCTGTAAATAGGCATTCCTTTTTTAACTCTTTTTGTTTTTGCGAATGTATCGTGATCTATCTGGGTTGTTGAGACCACTTCCTTATCTAGATGAAGTTTTGCCATTCCAATGGGGATGATAAGGTGATTTTCACCGTCTTCATTCACAAAATCGTGAACACCATCACTAGCCTTATGGCTGTAAGGTTTATAATTTGCATCGATAATAGAGCTATCAACTTCTACATCCAAATAAACCACACGCTCGGTGTTTTTATTGACAAGTAAATTATCCACTGTGCCTACTACCTTTCCGTTGTTATCCTGCACTTTCCAACCGCGTACATCCTTATCACTGTCAGCGACTTTGTAGTCACTGAGCTCTTCTAAATAATATAAATTCTTCTCTTTTTTATCTGTACTCATAATATTTTTTTTATTGCATTTTAATTAATAATGACTCCGCAGCTTTGTAAAACGTATTCACATCATCCTTTTGATCAAGGGTATGTGTTTCTTTATTGATCGCCATTACAGCGTCATTGACCGCCGCAAGCTCATCATCGAGACTTGGGAAACTCTTCATCTGTATTGTTTTTAAAGCGCTGACTAGAATCATTCCTGTGTTCTTGATAAGATCTGCGTGATTTACATCATACGGGTCATTCGTTATTGCATTTGCATTTTTTCTAGCTTTTTCTAGATCTGCCTCAATGTCAATATTCAATACTGCTGCTTTTGCCTCTACGGCTTCAATTAAGTATTCTAGAGCATTATTGCTATATACGTGATCGATGCCCATCTTCTCAGTATTTCCAATATACTGGGTATATGCGGTTAAGGTCTCATCATACGCTGCAATAGCTTCACTATTTGCGGGAACCACTGCGATCGCATCTACATCGCCCACTTCCTCAATAGTTATTGTATCATCTTCATATTCTTCTACATCAGAATCTGCGAATACGAAGTAAAGGACTCCTGCTAGTAATAATAAAGCCAAAAGAATCCAGGGCCATATCGTTTTTTTCTTTTCAATTTTGATTTCTGCCATAATAAAGGTTTTGTTGTTAGTTATTAATAATTGAATTTGGTTGTATTTAATGATTACAAGATAGAAGGACATAGAAGTCTTTAGCGTTTAGCTCTTGTTAATATCTCTATAACAGCTTGTTAAACTCTCAACATTATTAACTCTATTCATCCACTTATTAACTCATTCGGCAAAGGCGATTCGGAATTACTAGGATGCTTCACTTTATTTGCACTGAAATTTTTAAATGTCTCCATTCTCAATAGTGGCGAACCTTAAGAATAAAAGGTGTTATGATGGAATATTTTTTTTGATTGTAAGTTGATTCTTGAAACCAAGAATTTGGCTTTGCATCATTCATTCAGCGAAAGCTCAGAAGGGGAATAACTATAAATAATGCTTTGGTACACTTTGATGTTATCATTTTCGCGAAAGCGTACTTCAAAATATCCTAAAAAAAAGGTTTCTGATCAATTCAGAAACCTTTTACTACAAGCGTATATCATTGATTTAGAGACTCATAACTAATTTACGATCAGTTTTTTTGAGAGGTTGATCTCTGCACCTTCTATTCTTAAAAAAACGATCCCTTTCTTTACTTGGGATGGAAGCTCAATCGTAGTGTCTTGCTCCGTTAACTCCTTACTATATACTAGTTTACCACTTATGTCTATGAGCTGGAGATTACTGCTCTGTTTTATGGAAGCGGGTAGCCGCACGGAAAACCTTCTATCTGTACTAGGATTAGGATAGATCATTACTTGATCATTATTGTGCTGTATGGTTTCTTTTGTTTCTCCATCTGGGCTTTGAGTCGTCTGTCTAGTGGAGGAGACATTAATCAATTCTAAGGTCCATTTCTGGCTGTCACTTGCGTTTCTACCAAACTGTATGACGTCTGCACCATTTGAAGTCTGACCCCTCAGGATATCAAGCGCCTTACCGCTATTAACAGAGATTATTTCAAAAAAGCCATCTTCAAAAGGTTCTATTTGCCACTGTTGATTTGCACTTCCAAAATCCTCCCATTGCTGGATTCTTGCTCGATCGCCTATGGATGCATCTACAACATCCAATACTTTGTTACTATTAACAGAAGTGATCTTATAGCTATCTGTCCCTGAGGCTTCTATTCTCCATAATTGATTGTCAGATCCAAAAAAATCCCATTGCTGAATCCTTGCGCCATTTTGCAGCGAACTGTTGCGTACGTCCAAAACTTTCCCGCTGTTTTTATTACTTATTTTATAAATACCTCCAAGAACAATATCTCCAGTATCGGTAGGTAAAGGATCCCTACTAAACTGAAACCAGTTAAGGTTACCGATACCAGCCCCCCCGTTAAATACTAAATATAGATCTTGAATCCCTGTTACTGAAGTCGTATTTGCTAACCTAGTTTCCCAGATTTGATATCCTCCCGTGTTACCTACCTCGATGGTAGCTACGAGTGCACCCGTTGGACTATTGAGTCTAAATTCCAAAACCCCTCCTGCAAATGGAGCATCTGAGGCAATCCTTGCGGCAATACTAGCGGCCCCGTGTCGAAGTCTACATTTTTGAAAAAGAGATAGTCGTCTGTATCCGTAAACCCAACATTTTGACCTCCGCCTACATCTGCAGTGTTCTCTAGCTGGATACCTACAGCACTTTCAAAATCTTCAGCTTCGATACGACTGAATGCATCCATTGTTATTACCCTAGGGATTTCACTAACAACGGCCGAATATGGACTACTACCTTGTGAATTGACACCTCTCACCCTGTAGAAGTAGGTAGTGCCGTTAGTGAGTCCTGTATCGAGATACGAAGTGCTTCCTGCTCCCGACTGTATAGTCGTAAATGGTCCGTTTTCTGAAGTCGCTCGCTGGAGATCATAAGAAGTGGCTTCTATAGCTTCATCCCAGCTCAGTAGGATTTGATATTCATCTGGCAATGCCGCAAGATTCATCGGCGAAAGCGGAACCTGTGGAATGAAGTCACCATCCCAAGTAAATGTAGCCGCAGTTCTTGCTGGAATGTTGTAACTAAAGGATTTCCCAGACCAGCTTACCGTCATATTTTTACTTTCTCCAAATTTATTATACGCCAGCATTACTTTTTTGCCATCGGGATTACGTAGGATGACATTATCAATGCCACCATTATTGGACGCGATCCTAACAGCTCCAGGGTCTAAAAATCTGGAGAGTTGAGAAATAATGTAATAGGATACATTGCGACTTTCTCTTCCTCTATCTATAGTAATTGCAGCAAGGCATTCTGTACAGCCGCCATTCGTTCTGGGCTGTGAGTCTGGGAATGAAGCTAGATTCCACTCTAATACTGTTTTAGACCAGTTGCGCAAGGAGCCAATTACGACGTTTTCCATATGCCAACCTAAGTCTCCATTAAATTCTCCATCAATTCCTGTAAACTGCTCTGTGAAATACACATTTTTTGAGGTGGCTTCTTTGACAGTGGTCATTGCAGAAATATCGCCAGCATACAAATGGAAACCCGCACCGTCTACAAAAGAACTATTATTAAGGACAGTTATAGGATACTCTGTATTATCGCAATTATGATCAAAGGCAATTATTTTAGGGGTAAACGGGGAGCTTGCTAATGTAGGCCCTAAGTAATTATTTATGAAATCCAACTGCTCTGCCGCATCCATAGACATACTAGGGTTATTAAATGGGTTTTCTGGTTCATTTTGAGGTGTAATTCCCCAAATAGGGATATTTCTAAGATTCATTTCTTCTAAATATCTCAAAAAATAAGTTGCGTATGCCTGATAGTATTGTGGTAAAAGATTTCCTCCGATTGAGCTATTATTGGTCTTCATCCACTCTGGTGCAGACCAAGGGGTGGCGAGTATTTTGATGTCTGGATTGATAGCAAGAATACGTTGTATAAGCGGGAAAAGGTAGGTGGTGTCTGGCCCATCTAGCGAAAATGAATTCATTGAAGTGTCCCCAGGAACGCTATTATAAAAATAAACAGAATTACTTAAGTCCGATGCCCCAATACTGATACGGATCATTGAGATATTATTTCCGGTAATTGGATTGAACAGTTCGTTGAGCAGGGCATTCAATTTAGATTCCCGTAGCTCTAATAATGATTGTGCGCTTCCTTGGGTAAGCATAAAACCTAAACCATCAATGGTTTGATAGGTTGTGTTTTCATCTACGGTAACCGTTGGGTCCGTTACGGGGGTAATTGTAAATGAAATATTGGTTTGAGGAGCAATTAGAGCAGACTGGTCTCCTTTAGTGATATGTACGGAGACTGTCTGTGATTTTAGTGTGGGAACTGCAACTAGCACACCCACAAAAAAGAGCATTAATTTTCGAATGACAGTGGTGTAGCAATTTGTGATGGTCTTTTTCATCGTAGTAGTGTTGAGGGATTAATATGTTAGTTAATTCTATTTAAGAAGTGAGTATGCTATTCAATCTTTTGATATTTGATCATAAAAGAGATTATTGCGCTTATTGAATTGTTTTACACACTATTCTTAAATTTTCTAGGACTAAATCTAGAATTTATTAAAATAATAAGTATAAAATTATGTACTCCATAATTACTTCATCATTTTAAAATTATACTTCACGACTACACTTCTGTCATTAATTTATTGAAAATCAGTATTTTAATTATGTAATATCACTAGCAGGATTATGCTTATTTTAGTAATCCCTAATTTGTTGTATATGCTATTAGTGCGCATCGCATACTTTCTTATAATGGTTTGGAGCCCCTTATATTTAATAGGGCAATCGTCACATCCGTTTCTTGAAGGAAAGATGAACATACCCGAGATCGTACATTTTTCTACAAAAGATTTTCAGGCAGATCCACAATTTTGGACAATGTGCACGGACCTTAAAGGCATACGTTATTTTGGAAATAATGACGGAGTATTGGTATATGATGGTGAGCGGTGGCAGAAGGTATTGCTACCCAATAGCTCTGCTGTAAGGAGTCTGCATTATGCTGAGGATGGACGGGTTTTTGCCGGAGGCTACAATGAGTTCGGACTTATAAAGCAGGACGCATACGGAGCCTATTATTTTGAAACCCTCCTAGACAAGATCACGTTACAAAACAGACCGATAGAAAACGTATGGCAAATTCATCAATCAAATACTTTCCTAATTTTTAGAACCTTTAATGGCCTGATCGTTTATCAAAATGGCCTTAGTACCTACGTAAGCGCCCCGCAAAAATTTGAATATGCAGCTGTAGTAGATGCTCAATATTACGTATATGATAGTAGGGAAGGAGTTCTGACGTATGATAATAATACTGGAAAACTCAGCACGATCTTTAGCATAGAAGAAATAGAAGGAGATGAAAAGGTGGTCGCTATGTTGCCATCAAAAAAAGAAGATATAATTGAGATTGTGACAGAAAAGGGATCTGTTTATGAAGGTAATATAGTGACTAAGACCCTAGTAAGGAAACCATCATTTCCCGATAAAGGCTTTCAAGAAACCGTTTTAGCTGCAGTTAAAAATGAGGAGACTTATTTGTTTGGCACCTTAGGAGCTAAGGTTGTAATGCTGTCAGAAGACGGGACAATTTTAGAACTTCCGCAAGCTTTAAAAGATGTTCAGGATGCAACAGTTCTAGGAATACATAAAGAAGAAGCTGGATACTGGCTGCTTTTAAATAATGGCCTTGACTTTATTACTTATGAATCTAAGGGAGGTAGGAAACTTTTTGAAGGAGCATCTGTGTATGATATTGTCTTAGACAGCACCTCAATGACGCTGGCCACAAATAAGGGCTTGTATAATTCTTTTAACGCTGAAAAAATAGAGAATAAAAGACCTATTTCATTTGATTTAGTAAAAGGGACAGAGGGCCAAGTATGGTCGCTCAATAAATTTGAAGATGTTCTTTTAATAAACCACGATAAGGGCCTACTGTCTTATGCTGATAATAAGCTAGAAGTTATAGGGACACCCACCGGAATATGGAAAACGATTCCCATTCCTGGAAAGCAAAACAAGTTTCTTGCTTGTGGGTACACTGGTTTATTTCTAGTCGAAAAGGAAGGTGCAAGATTTACCATCATTCGGAAATTAGAGGGATTTAATGAGTCGAGCCGCGATATTATTCCCGCCTACCAAGAGGACACTTATTGGGTTTGCCACGGCTATAAAGGAATTTTTAAAATTAAAATCACTCCAGATTACGACCGGGTATATGCTGTAGATCATTATACAGATCAAAATGGATTACCTTCTTACCTCAATATAAATGTGCATCACTGGGATTCAAACATTGTTTTTTCTACTAATAAGGGTATTTATCGATATGACGCTAAGGAGAATCAATTTACACCCGTTGATACGCTCAATGCATTACTGGGAACAACTACAAACACTAGGAAAATTGTGCAACGAGCAAATACCACCTGGCTCGTACAAAACGATGAGCTCGCCTACCTAGCGTCTGATTGGGAAAGTGGACCACCAATAAATGAGTACTTCCTACAAGTGAAAGGACAGTTAAACCGTGGGATGGAAAGTATTTATCCGATAGGGGATAAGCAAGTGTTGGTAGGTGCCAAAACAGGCTTATACTATTACGATCTTGAGGATATAACCACAGCAAACCCTACATCACACATAACTCAAATACGCTCACAAGGGGACGATAACAAAGAAATTAAGATAGCGCTAAGTAACACTCACACAGATATCGATAAAGGAAAACATAGTCTTACCTTCCAGTTCACACTTTTGGAAGCAGGTGTGAATAAAAACGTACGCTATAGTTATCAACTTGATGGATTACAGGAAAAGTGGTCACCTTGGACTTCTCTAGCGTCCAAGGAATATTCATTGCTTCCGCCTGGAGATTATACCTTTATGGTGAGAGGTAGAAATGACACTGGCGCCGTAGGAAGCATAGATACTTTTAATTTTACCATCTTACCATTTTGGTATCAGAGTAAGCTAGCAATACTCCTCTATATCATAGTACTCATAGTTACGGCCTGGCTCCTGTATCGTTTGATGATGCATAAGGTAAATGTTGAGAAGAGCGCTATGATTGAACATACAGAAAGATCCAGGAGGCTTTTGGAACTGGAGAAGGCACAATTGAAATTTATAGAAGATACCTCCATCCTCCAGGAGGATATGCTCTCAAAGAGCAAAAAGCTAGCAAACTATACCATCCAGCTAGTCAATAAAAAGCAGGTCTTTACAGAACTAAAAAATGACTTACGTGATTTGAGAGCCTTAGCTACAAACAGCCAGTCCAAAAGTAAAATATCTCAAATTTTTCAGAAATTAAACAAGCATAAGATTGGTGAAGAGTATGTACAACTTTTTGATACTCAATTTGAAGAGGTCCACCATGTTTTCTTTTCAAAGTTAAGAGCAATGGACCCCCACCTTTCTAAAAGGGACCTACGACTAGCTGCCTTTGTAAAGATGAACCTTGCCAATAAGGAAATAGCACCCCTTCTCAATATATCAGTGCGTGGAGTTGAAACCGCGAGATATAGGCTATCAAAAAAGCTACTGATTCCAGAAAACCTTACCCTCTCAGATTTTCTTACAAATCTTTAGATTTTTATTGAATAAGCTATTTGAATTTGAACAAGATTATCGCTCTTTTATTTATGGGATTTGTCGCGTTGCGCTTTCGCGAAAGCGTACTAATATTAAATTCTCAATAGCATACGCACATAATTAAAGTATTCTCATAGCAGAACCGTTTTATTTTTTGTAGTTTCATCAACCTACTGAGAATAGGCTCACTAGTGTGCTTAATTTGAGATGTTACTTCAATGATGTCACATTCAAATCCGATGAAACTATGACTAACCACAATATTAATGTATGCCAAAAATAGATTTTAAAGAGTACGATTCGAAGGGCTTTTATGACGAGATGTTTGATGAAAACAATGTAGTAAGAGCCAATTATAAATTGTTTTTAGACAGATTGCAAAAGGTAAGTCATAAAAAGCTCAAAACACTACAACACGCGACAGACAGGGCGCAACTTTCCCTGGGGATGACGTTTAATGTATATAGTGACAACCAAGGCACAGAGCGTATCTTACCGCTGGATATTATCCCACGCATCATTAATAATGCAGAGTGGACACATCTGGAAAAAGGCTTACAACAGCGTATTAAGGCACTCAACCTCTTTATACAGGACATATATAACGGTCAGAAGGTTTTTAAGGATAAGATTATTCCTAAGGAGTTAATTCTTTCCAGCGTTTCCTATTTGAAGCAACTAGAGGGGTTTACACCTCCTAAAAATATTTGGTGCCACATTACAGGTTCTGATTTAATTAAGGGTGGCGACGGAAAGTATTATGTCTTGGAGGACAACTTACGATGTCCGTCTGGTGTATCCTATATGCTGGAAAATAGAGAAATCTTAAAGCGTACATTTCCAGAGGTATTTGAAACGCTCGGTGTGCGACCTGTAAATAACTACACTCATATTTTACGCGATACGTTAGAATCCCTATGTGAGGCAGAAAAACCAACGGTGGTAGTACTCACGCCCGGTAGCTTTAATTCTGCCTATTTTGAACATTCCTATCTCGCACAGCAAATGGGAGCAGAACTCGTAGAAGGTCGGGATCTCATCGTTCAGGATGACATCGTCTATATGATCACCACCCACGGTCTTAAACGTGTAGATGTGATTTACCGTCGTGTAGATGATGACTTTATAGATCCGCTAGCTTTTAATAAAGACTCAATGCTAGGAACGCCAGGGCTATTTGGTGCATACTTAAAAGGGAATGTAACATTGGTTAATGCTCCAGGAACGGGTGTGGTAGATGACAAAGCGGTGTATGCCTATATCCCTCGCATTATAAAATATTATCTAGGAGAGGATATGCTGTTACCAAATGTAAAAACCTATATCTGTGATGAGGAAGATGATTGCAACTATGTAATTGAAAACATACACAATCTCGTTGTAAAGCAAACCGATGCCTCTGGTGGTTACGGGATGCTCATAGGTCCTAAATCGACGAAGGCCGAGCAGCAGGAATTTATAACCAAAATCAAAAATAAACCTCGAAATTACATTGCTCAGCCTATGATCAATCTCTCGCGGGTACCTACGATTACTGATAATACGATAGAGGGCCGTCACGTAGATTTACGACCCTATGCGTTATATGGCGATGAGATTAAAATCATTCCTGGAGCGCTCACTAGGGTAGCACTAAAAAAAGGTTCTATCGTAGTGAATTCCTCACAGGGTGGAGGTAGTAAAGATACGTGGGTTTTAAACAGTTAAAAAAGAAATTATGCTTGGAAGAGTAGCAAATACAATATATTGGATGAATCGTTATCTCGAACGTGCAGAGAATTATGCGCGTTTTATAGATGTAAATTTTAACCTTGCACTAGATTTACCCCCTAATGAAGGGGAGCAGTGGGAACCACTGGTAATCATTACTGGCGATTGGGATGTGTACAATAACACCTATTCTAAAGTAGAAAAAAAGAAGGTCATTCATTTTATGACCTTTGACAAGAATAATCCAAATTCTATTTACAACAGCATTCTAAATGCGCGGGAAAACGCACGTTCTGTCAGGGCGGAAATCACAAAGGAAGTATGGGAGCAAGTAAATGCCCTCTACTATTTAGTAAAAAACGGAGAAGATAAGGAACGTTTATCTACCAATGATTTACGAGGGTTTTATACGGAAATCAAGAATGGCTGCCAACTCGTTTATGGGATGTATGATGCAACCATTTCTAGGGCAGAAGGCTGGCATTTTGGCAAACTGGGGCAGGCGATAGAGCGTGCGGACAAGACGTCAAGGGTACTCGACGCAAAATATCATCTACTATTGGATTCTCCAGAAGAAGTAGGTTCTGCCCTTGACCTAGTGCAATGGGCAGCACTCTTAAAATCTGTGAGCGCTTATGATATGTATCGTAAAAAATACGGGAAACTGAAACCCGCCAGCATTTCTGAATTTTTGATTCTCGATACCGAATTTCCTAGGTCTATTTTGGCGTGTTTGATCAGAGCAGAACGCTCGCTCGTCAAACTTTCGGGAAGTTCTGTAGGGTTTAGCAACACCGCTCAAAAAGAGCTAGGTGCTTTAAAATCTCAGCTTGAGTACATTAGTATAGAAGAGATCATAGCGCAGGGAATGCACGAGTTTATAAACGAGATTCAAGAAAAACTCAACAGTATTTCTTCAGCAATTTATGATTCCTTCTTTGTGATGGAAATGCAACAGCAGCAGAGTCAGTAGGATCTTTACTATCGATGGGAGAATTTTTACGCTTTCGCGAAAATGTTATAACCACATTGTACGGTACATTGAATGCCACTTATAATAAGCGCACTTACAAATGATAAGAATTAGCTCCATCAATGAAGTTTAAAATCACGCATAGTACCGAATATAGTTTTGCTGCACCCGTTTTCTTAGAACCACATTACCTTAGATTCAGACCCAGCCAGACCGCCTTTATGAGGCTGGAACATTTTGAACTGCTCATTGACGAACCTGTTGCTGGGCACAAAGTGATGCGAGACGAAGAAAATAACACGGTAGATTTCTTTTGGTTTAATGGAATGACAGAGAAGCTCACAATTACGGCTACTTCCACACTAGAAACTTCAGATTTTAATCCCTTTGAATTTTTAATTCACCCCCAGGAATTTAATACGTTTCCATTTATATACGAGGATCTGCAGCGTCCATTACTTTCTGCATCTCTAGAAACTGCTCCTATTTCCCAAGAATTGAAAACATACTCGGCGGTGGTTGAAAAAACCTCAGAACAGCAAACAATCCCTTTTCTCACGCAACTTACAAACCAGATCCATAAGGACTTTAGCGTAGTGTACCGGGAAGAAGGGGCACCATTCACCCCTAATGAAACCTTTAATCAAAAAAGTGGCTCTTGTCGTGATTTGTCTTGGATGCTCATACACTTACTTCGTAATCTAGGGATTGCAGCTCGTTTTGTAAGCGGTTACTATTACTTTGAAATGGAGGAACCCTCGTATGAATTACACGCTTGGGTAGCAGCTTTTATTCCGGGAATAGGTTGGCTGGGCTTAGACCCAAGCCACGGTATTCTCACGGGCAATACACATTTTCCTATAGCAATGAGTGCTCACTATGAACAGACAATGCCCGTTTCCGGAGGACTGCGGGGTAGTGCCACTTCACAATTAAAAACTAGCTTACAGATTGACCGTTTATAGTGTTACTTTTGCGCCCAGATTCTCAACTAGAAGCTACCCCTATTATGAAAATATTTCAATGCGGAAATTGTAAAAATCCGCTTTATTTTGAAAATCGTGTTTGTGACAACTGTGGCCATCTTTCTGGATACAGGGATAGCGACCGTATGATGCTCACCTTTGAACCAGCTAGCGATACCCTTATTTCGGATAGGGAAGAGGTAGCCTATAAATTTTGCAAAAACAAGCAACATAATGTCTGCAACTGGGTAATTCCCCAGAACAGTGAAGAAGAGTACTGCCACGCTTGCCAGCTCAACCGCACCATTCCTAATCTAGAAGATGAAGAAAATTTTTACAGATGGAGAAATCTCGAGGTGGCAAAACACAGATTAATATATCAATTACAAAAAATAGGACTTGCATTGCCATCAAAAATGAGAGATGCTGATGGCTTATGTTTTGACTTTGTAGCGCGGCAAGATGGAGAAAATTTAATGACTGGTCACGCTAATGGGGTGATCACAATTCTTGTGCAGGAAGCAGACTCTGTCGTGCGCGAGCAGATGCGTAAGCATTTTCTAGAGCCCTACCGTACATTGATAGGTCACTTGAGACACGAGGTGGGACATTATTTTTGGGATCGTTTGATATGTACAGATCAGCTGGTTCTCAATGAATTTCGTGAGATATTTGGAGATGAGCGTCGTGATTATGGGCAGGCACTACAGGAATATTATAAAACAGGTGCTCCTCCAGATTGGCAAAAATCATATATCAGTAAATATGCAACTTCACATCCTTGGGAAGATTGGGCAGAAACCTGGGCACATTATCTGCATATTATGGATATGGTAGAAACCGCCTATTTCTTTGGATTGAACGTAAAGCCAAAAGAAACCTATAAAGAGCACAAAACCAAAGCTTCCTTTGACCCCTACACCGTGGATGACTTTGACGCTATAATCAAAACCTGTGTTCCGTTATCCTTTGCCGTTAACAGTATTAATCGCGCGATGGGAGTGCCGGACGTATATCCGTTTGTGATTACAGAAAAGGCAATATTTAAATTACAATTTATCCATAGACTTCTATTAAAAAAAAGATAATCGATTCGATTAAGAGCGTGAACACAAACGCTAGGTAAAATAATAAAGTCAATTATTTTAGAGCAACTAGTAAGATGTGTATTTTTGACAACGACTATATTAGGTCAAGACGTTACTATCAAGACCTATTTAAGAACTAAAGTAAAGAAATGATAAAAGCATTTATACAAAAACTATTTGGCGGAGGTCAAACAGAAGAAACAGGAGACAGAAAACAAGGAACCGTAAAATTTTTTAATACAAGAAAAGGTTTCGGTTTTGTAATCGTAGATGGTACGGAAGAAGAAATTTTTGCTCATACCACAAACATTATTGGCAGAATTAAGGAGGGCAATAGGGTCTCTTTTTTAATAGAAGAAAACGAGAAGGGCCCAAGCGCTGTCAAGGTTCGTAAAATAAAGTAGTCCTTAGAGACGGCTGATTTTTTGTATACTTTTTATAAATACGCCCTTTGCGTATCGAGAGCGCGTAAATTCAAATACGTATACGAGATAACGATTTTCACAAAAGGGGCTCATTACTTCACCCCTCAAATCTTTTAGTGAGAAATGCCTAAAAATAAAGAGCCATCAGAGACAAAGAAACAGCTGTCGCCTGCCGAAATTGATCAGTGTATTACTGTTTTAGAAGGTCTCATTGCAGATACTAATCAGCTTTTTGAGTTGTCTGAAGAGAAGCGTACCGAGCTCTTAAAAGCTGCAGGAATGCTATCCAGACCAGACAGACACGAGTTTCAACGGAGAAGGAAGGATGCTAAGAAGGCTGCAAAGCGTAAACGTATAGAAAGTGATAAGCACGCTCGTAAAACGACTGGCATTCGATCTGCTCGGGAAGCGGCATTATTTGTTGCCCCAAAATTACTCGCTGCGGCGGCAGTACCTGAAGATACTCCTGAGTTAGAGTCCCCTAGAAATTGTTATGTCTGTAAAACGGTTTATACAAAATTGCATCACTTTTATGATACCATGTGTACTGACTGTGGAGATCTCAATTATGCAAAACGTTTTCAAACTACAGACTTAAGCGGGCAAGTAGCCGTAATTACGGGTTCCCGTTTAAAGATAGGATATCACATCACGCTTATGGCTTTGCGTTCTGGTGCGACTGTAATTGCTACCACCCGCTTTCCAGCAGACTCTGCCATTAGGTACTCCAAAGAAGAAGATTATGATGAGTGGAGTGATCGCTTACATATACACGGTCTCGATTTACGTCATATTCCTAGTGTGGAGATCTTTTGTAATTATATAGAGCAGAAGTATAAACGCCTTGACATTCTCATAAACAACGCAGCTCAAACGGTACGAAGACCGGCTGGTTTTTATGCGCACCTTATGGAGAACGAAAAACTCGCGATAGCTAAATTACCTAAACGTGCTCAGCCGCTTTTAAAGGAGCACTCCCTCTGTCTACAAGAACTATCTGATCTGAGTGTGCCAACCGCCAAAACAAGTAAAAATAACGTACTCCCTGTGACCTGGCACGGTCCTGAACCGGGTATAGGGTTAAGAAACTCTGCAGCGCTTTCTCAGATTCCCTATAGCTTTGATACCTCTTTGCAAACTTCTGAGGTTTTCCCCGAAGGCAAATTAGATGCCGACCTCCAACAAGTGGACTTAAGAAAGACCAATAGTTGGCGTTTAACGTTAGGGGAAATTGAAACTACCGAAATGGTGGAAGTACAGCTCGTAAATGCTGTGGCTCCCTTTGTACTCTGCAATAGACTTTCTAATCTAATGATGAAAGAAAATACGGGTAAAAAACATATCATCAATGTATCTGCGATGGAAGGAAAGTTTCACAGGTTTAAAAAAGAGGATAGGCATCCGCACACCAATATGGCAAAAGCAGCATTAAATATGCTCACACATACCTCATCTGCTACGTTAGCAAAGTCTGGAATCTATATGAATGCAGTCGACACAGGGTGGGTAACTGACGAAGATCCAGCAGAATTGTCCAAAAAGAAGGTAGAAATTCACGATTTTCAGCCGCCTCTGGATATTGTAGATGGCGCGGCGAGGGTAATGGATCCGCTTATTGACGGGATTAATACAGGAAAACATTGGTCTGGAAAATTTTTAAAAGACTATTTTCCGATAGATTGGTAATACTATAGTGTACCTTTGGCACCGTAATTGAATAACAATTACTAATTATTAAAATTAAATAAATATTATGAGTAACGGAACAGTAAAATTTTTCAACGAGACCAAAGGATTTGGATTTATTACAGAAGAAGGTGTTGAAAAAGACCACTTTGTACACATTTCAGGATTAATCGACGAAGTACGCGAAGGCGACAAAGTTGAATTCGAATTGAAAGAAGGAAACAAAGGACTTAATGCAGTAAACGTAAGAGTTATCTAACATATACTTTAAGTTAAAGAAAAGCCCATCTATTTTAGATGGGCTTTTTGCTTTTATAGGGTTCCGCTTTTTAAAAATACGCCTTTAGCGTATCGCGAAAATGTTTTAACTCCGTACCATTTAGATATAAGATCAAGAGCCACTGCAAAAGAGGGACCCGTGAGTGCTTATGTTGTTGTAGGTTGGACTATTTAAAACAGTTCGAATTTTCGCGTAACCTGTCCCAAACGTACTTCAGGAAGCGGGAAATTTCGAACCCTACTTAAATGAATGCCTTTGCTCCTCTGTAGAAGATGCACCCAGTAACTCATGGAAGGTTTTGATCGAATTAAAATCATCAGCAATCGCTTTGGAAACGGCAATTCCAGAAATGCCCGTACCTAAAATAGCGGTTACATCTTCTGTTTTAATACCCCCAGTGGCTAGCATAGGGGTTTGGGTATCGAGCGCTTCAGTAAGGAGCATAAGTCCGTTGATACCCAATGCAGCATCAGGCATCATTTCATTTCTAAAAGGACCTAATGTGATATAGTCAACCTGTTTTTCCAGTAAGGTCTCACCATCTTGAAAGGTATGTGCGGCTCCACCAATAATTTGCCAGGTGTAGCAGTGTTTCCGTATTTCCATAGGGCAGGGGCCGCTTGATGTCGCAAAAACCCCATCTGCTTTGATCTCTCTCGCTAGCTTATAATGATCTGTAAGCATTAATCTAGTTTGGAAATGTGCGGTAATCTCCCTAGCCTCCGAGGCAAGTTTTGATAGTTCTTTCTTTTTTATCTTAGAAAAATCCAATTGTACTAATTCTATTCCAGAGGAGCAGGCGTTTTGTAGGTCCTCCAGCTGTTGCCTGATGGTATTTCCATTAGAAATGTAATGCAATTTTGCAATCATAGCATATAGCGTGTATAGATGTAAAAGGCAAACATAGCATAACTATATCTTAAAGCGATGATTAAAAGAATAGCACTTCGTATTTTTATAACTCACCAAATCGATTTCTCGTTTTATAGCCACTTTAGCCCTCCTTAAAAATGACCGTAGAACCATACTTTATAATTCTGACAGTGGTAGGCTTATCTGTAGTGTTAATGGCTTTTCTTCCCATTATAGGAGAAAAGCTACGAATAAGTTACACGATACCTCTGCTGGGGTTTGGGATGATTTTATATGCTGTAGGTATTCCCATCACCTGGCCGGATCCTTTATGGCCTTGGGAGTGGACCAAGATCCTCACTGAACTCGTGGTGGTTATTAGTCTTATGGGCGCGGGACTTAAAATAGGGCACAGATATTCTTTTAAGGATTGGAAAAAACCGTTGCGGCTTGTGCTTATTACAATGCCGCTATTTATGATATTGATTTTTATAATTGCCCATTATATTTTACAACTTAATATCGCATTATCTGTTCTACTGGCTGCCGTCCTTGCGCCTACAGATCCAGTGCTGGCCTCAGAGCTACAATTGGAAAAGCATCAGGATATTCACGAGAAAAATACGGGTTTGCGATTTACACTCACAGGAGAGGCCGGTATTAATGATGGGCTCGCTTTCCCCTTTGTGTATCTAGCCATCCTACTTTCTCAATTAGACTCAGGGGAGCACTTTGACTGGTGGGAGTGGAGCTGGTTTTACGTTTTTTACAAACTTGCGGGCGGCATTTTAATAGGGATTTTCATAGGCTGGTTATTTAGTACTGCCCTCAAAAAACTTAAAAAGGAAAGACAGAACGAAATATTGAACGGTTTTGTAGCTGTTGCACTTACGCTCTTTTCTTATGGAATTGCAGAGATTACTCTTACCTACGGCTTTATGAGCGTATTCTTTACGGGAATCTTTATTCAATATTACAGAACAAATCAAGAAAAAGATCCGCATCCAGATGCTAACAAAATGCTGCTCTTCGTGAGTGAATCTGAAAAGCTTCTTATCGTTTTATGGACTATTCTTTTTGGTGGAGCCATTATGTCTGGGCTTTTAGGTCTGGTGGGATGGAATGAGGCTGCGATAGCACTTGGTATTGTGTTAATACTAAGACCGCTGCTGGGCTATATTGCATTGATCGGTACAAATTTGAGCAAACAGAAACGTATGGCAATTGGTTTTTTTGGGATTAAAGGGATCGGAACCTTGTTTTATTTGAGTTACGCCTACCTTAATGGGAGTTTTGACTTTAATGAACAGGTGGTGGGTATCGTTTCCTATGTGCTGCTCTTTAGCATACTCATACACGGTTTTACGAGCCCTTCGGTCATTGCATATTTTAAGAAAAGAAATGAAGGAAATGAGTAACACGAGAGCAATACTGTGGTTTAAGAACGACTTAAGATTATTAGATAATGAGTCGTTGACCAAAGCGATTAGTGGTAATGAGGAGATTTTACCCATCTACATTGTTGACCCTCGACACTTTGAGAAAATTTCTTATCCATCAGGAAGCGATGATCCTGTGATTTTCGCGAAAGCGGGTTTCAACCGATTTCAGTTCTTGTGCCAAAATGTAATGGATCTAAAATCTAACTTACAGGATAAAGGTGCAGACTTGCTCATCAAAACCGGGAAACCAGAGGAAGTAATCCCAGCACTTATCAGGGAGTATAAGATTGACAGTGTTTATGCAGAAGAAGAATATGTCCCAGAAGAACTTCACCTCATTGACAACGTAAGAAACGCTATCCCTAAGGAAGTAAAACTACACTTGACGTGGGGAAAAACACTCTATCACAAGGAAGACATTCCATATACCATTGATAAAATTCCTATGACCAGCAAGGCGTTTAGAGTACATACTTCTAAAGCAGCCAGCGTAAGGGTACTTTTTAAAGTACCTGAAGTGATTCGGGTAGTCAACCTAAAAGACTGGGGTGAATTACCACAGGCTAGGGAGTTACCTATAGATGAAGATAAAAAATTAAGCCCTTATGTAGCGGGTGGAGAAACAAATGCCCTAAAAAGATTAGACTATTACACCACAGAAAGCGAACTGCTCACATCCTATAAATGGACCCGAAATCGATCTTTAGGGATGGATTATAGCAGTAAACTATCACCATATCTTGCTGTAGGAGCGATCTCGCCACGCACCATATATTTTAAAGTAAAAGAATATGAAACGACTATTAAAAAGAATATAAGCACCTGGTGGCTCGTATTTGAGATAGTATGGCGTGACTTTTTTACGTTTAAAGGTATGCGTATGGGGTCTGCCATATTTAAAACAGAAGGCTATAAATATAAGGATCCAAAATTTGAAAATAACTTAGCTGATTACAAGCGCTGGTGTACCGGTACCACCGGGATTCCCTTTATAGATGCGCATATGAGACAACTCAATGCGACAGGGTATATGAGTAATAGGGGTAGGGTAAATTGTGCGAGCTATTTTGTGCACGACCTCAAGATAGATTGGACCTGGGATGCCGCCTATTTTGAGAGTAAACTCATAGACTATGATGTGTCTGCAAACTGGATGAACTGGCATATGCAGGCTTATGAAATTTGGTACACAAACCCGATCAATCAATCTATAAAATACAAGCTTCAAGACTACATAATGAAGTGGGTACCAGAACTGGCACATATTGATAACGAGATGATTTACATTCCTTGGAAGATGGAACATCCACCACAAGAGTATCCAGCCCCTATTGCAGTGTATAGCAAGTGGAGTAGAGCGGAGACAAAAATCTTAAAAGCTATAGCATAAAAAAGTCTGCTACGGAGGTAGCAGACTTTCAAAAATTCAATGTATTGATCTATTCTTCTTCCATTACTAGCGAATCTTGCATCAGGAGTTTTTCATCTTCAAGGGTAGTCTGAGGAACAGAATCCTTACGTCTTGTAAATTCTTCGATACGTTCTACATCATCTTCTTCTCCAGAAAAGTAAGGAAATACATCCATAATAGGAGACTCTGCAATGGCTGGGATTGAGTATTCTCCCATGGTATCCTGCATTGTGGAAACCGTATTCTCGTAAGCTTCCTTTACGTCATTTGCTTGTATGAGTAGGTACATATTAGATTTCCGTTCTTTCCCACTTTCTTCATCAAAGGCTATAAGGGAAACCCTGGATTTAAACCAGCGATCTGAGTTTTCAAAGGGATGGATCTCCGCATAATTTGCTACCTTAATGTTAGTGATTTTAATTTCTTCGCTATCGGCAAGATAGGCTTGCATCTCTTCTGTAATACGTTTTTCTGCTTCTGTATAGGAGATGGCGTCTACTAAATAAGGCTCTGTCTTATTCGTATGTTTGCCAGAATTTTCGTCAAATTTTCTATATTTTACTTTACACTCGTACCAAGTTGCGCTCATAATAAATGTTTTTAAGGATGCCAAAAATAAGGGTTCGCTCAAGGCGAAAATGTAAAATATCCATATAAATATTCACAATACGTTTACAAGAGTTCTACTGTCTTGTGAATAAGAGCGTAAGGAAAAATTTTAATGTAAGATCCTGATCAGAACCCGTCAGATGCAACTCTGAAAATTGGTATACAGCAGGATGAATAGAAGTACTAAGATTTTCGTGAAAACGGGTTTTAAAGATACCTCCAAAGCGTAAAATAAATGAGCTTTACGATATACGTTAAAGCTCAAATTAGGATCACTCTCAAAATAAATTACGCTATTTTGAAGTGTCAGATCCTAATTAGGAGGGCCCGCGTCGCAGGTAAATTTAATAAATAATCTCTTAATTCTCGCTTCCGCGAAAATAGCTGTTGAATATATTTTAAGTAGTATTTAATTTCTCTAAAAGGTATCTTTGAAAAGTACTCTGAAAAATTTAGCAAAAAAATATCCAAGGTAGATATACACATAGATTAATGGAACAATTTACATCCCTTTTAAACGAACGATTAGAAGCATATTGGAAAACGCTTATAGCGTCTATCCCAAAGATTACTATAGCGCTAATCGTACTGTGCGTTTTTATTTTGACAGCTATATTTATAGGTAATTTGTTGAGAAAAAAATTAAATAAGAGATCCAAAAATCAACTGGCATTAGAGTTTATAGTCCGGCTGGTAAAAGTGATCTTAATAATTATGGGTCTTGTATTGGCAATTCATACTCTTGGCTTTACAGGTCTTTCTGGAGGAATCTTAGCTGGGGCAGGCGTAGGGACCGTAATTATTGGCTTTGCTTTTAAAGAAATAGGGGAAAACTTCTTAGCAGGTTTTCTATTGGTTTTTGATAGTCCGTTTCAGATAGGTGATACCATTGAGCTCAACGGTAATTTGGGAAAAGTGGTCAATTTATATTTTCGCACCACCCACTTAAAAACGTTTGATGGAAAGGATGTGTTTATCCCTAATTCGTCAGTAATTACTAATGATCTTTTTAATCTTACGAGAGACGGTTATTTACGCTTGGATTTTATTATTGGCATAGACTACGACGATGATATTGAAACCGCTAGACAGAAGATTATTGAACTTGTGAACAGCAAAGAAGATGTGTTAAAAGACGAGCAGACACAAGTGCTTATTAACGATTTTGGTTCGAGCACTGTAAATTTAAAGGTCTTGTTCTGGGTAAAGACATTTGATTATAAAGTATCATCACTTGAGCTAAGAACTCAAATTATGCGTGATGTAAAAAACCTGCTAAAAGAACTTAACTTTGGACTGCCACCTACGGTACAGGAAGTTATGATTCATCCATCTGATAAGGTGGAGTAACACTGCGATTTCTTGTAGTCACATTTTAAAATTATAGAAATCAAAAGACAGAAGCGCTTAGTATACTTAGATACACCTTCAGATACTTTGGGCTCTATACTATTCAGTTTCTTCAGGATTGAAAAATTCTACAACCGGATGTGATTTCTCTATTGAACGGATACTCCTTATTCCTATAATTATCGTTCAAAAATTATGAAAACGCTCAAATGTAAGTGAGTTCTTTTAATTTTGTGTTTAGAGAAACACCGCATCATTCAGACATATGCCAGAGAGGAGACAGCTTATACCCAAAGAACAACATACCGATACGGATTACTTTATCTATTGTTTAGAAGGGGTTGATGATATAGAAACGGATGTTGATACTGATGTAGAGAAAAGTCTAAAGCTATTAGCTATGCAATACGGAGTTGCCAGCATTCATAAAACCTGCGACAGTATTGAAGGGTTTGAAGATAGCTTAAATGCATTAGTCCTAGACGATCATAATTTTAAAGACTACGAAATCATTTATTTAGTAATGGAAGGGGAGGCAAATAGTATCTGCTTGAATGGCTACTACTATAGTCTACAAGAAATAGCAGAACTATTTGAGGGAAGGTTATCAGGAAAGATTTTACATTTCTCAAATGCCAAAGTGCTTGATTTGGACGAAGAAGAAGCACAGTACTTCTTAGATGTCACGGGCGCAAGAGGTGTCTCTGGATACGGGAATGAATATGATGGATTGACCAGCTCCAATCTCGATAAAGCATTCTTTAATTTATTTAAAGAAGATGATCATATGCTGGATGTAGTGGAAGAGTTACACAAAAAACACTATAATATCTGTAAAATACTTGATTTTAGACTGTATTATTAAGTAAGGTATTTATGATGTACCAAATGGTTGTCTCTCCAAAAGATGCATCCTCAATGGGGCTAGGACACTACAGTAAAAATCCCGATAGGTATGTACACGATATCGGGATTTTTAGGTGGTTAAGGATATCCTTAATTAGAGTCCAGTAGTAGTTACATTTATAAACGTGCCATTTGATACCTCGACGGTTTCATTTGGACCATTTGAATTGGTTCTTACGGCCGTAAAATTAAAATTCCCTGAGATGGTCCCCGCTGCGGTATCTACCGTAAGTATGGTAATGGTACCCGATCCTCCTTCGTTTCCAGAGTTATAGAACTGGTTATCACCATTAGGCAGGTAAATAGCCGTTGCTTCGCTGGTAAAGCCCGAGAGGTCATATTCCGCCTCGCCATTAAAAGGAGTAAGGGTGATCGCTATGTTGTCACCATTTGCATTTTCGGCAGTAATGGTCAACACATTGCTCTGCACATTAGCCGCTGTAGAGGCCGCATTTGCACTAAAACCGGCACCATCTACCGTTGCCACTAGCTCACCACTGGCTGCATCACCGGGGCCGCTGTTATCATCGTCAGAGGAGCAACTAGCCATAGCTCCGATGATTAAGAATAGGCATACTAATTTAATTGATTTCATCTTATTAGATTTTGTTTTGGAGACTAATGTACTTCGTTTTAAGGACACATTGCATATATAATCGTCGAAATACACAAAATTTAAGTTTCTATATTAATTTAAATGGTATTATCTCTCAAAATATGTAGGGTGAAGTAAAAGGATGTTCTTATCATGAGTGTATACATGTTCTTCACCGCACCTTTTTTGGGTTGGTGCAATTAGGAAAAGATCATTTTATACCTCCGGATTCCCATAAAAGTCTTTCCGATGTCTAGACTATTTTCAAAATGTTTTTGGAGCAGTTTCTACAGCGATAGTTGGAGTAGGGCCAAGGTAATGGATGGGTGCGGATAACAACCCTACTCATTTCATACCGCTTGTCAAGCAATTTCATACAGAGAAGAAGCGACGTAGGGATTAAACAAGTATCTTTAAGTATTCAACGAAATAAAACCAGCGAACAATTCATTTAATGCGAATCCTATTTATTTTTATACTCCTAATCACCTCTTGTATGTCTCATTCAGATAAAATACCGATCAGAATACGCCTGCCGATAATCAGTCGAAATCTCCAACAATGCGAGAAGTGCTGTATAGCTTTCGCGAAAGCGGAAAAGGCAACTGGCGCGTTCAGGATGATGTGGTGATGGGAGGGAGGTCCGATAGCCAACTCCAGATGACGCCCGAAATGTATGCACAGTTCTCTGGACGTGTTTCGTTAGAAAATAATGGCGGTTTTTGCTCCATACATCAAACCACAGAAAAGCAACCTTATAAGATCTCTGAGAAAGCTACGGCTTTTTTAGTGCGTCTCAACGGGGATGGTAAGGATTATAACTTCCGGGTGAGAACGCCCAATGGACGTCACTCGTACGCTTTTACCTTTCCCACCAAAGGCGATGGCAATTGGGAGACCATAGCGATCCCATTTAATAAGATGGAAGCAACCTACCGCGGAGAAACCGTGGACGTCCCGACGTATAAAAGGGAGCCTGTACTTGAGATGCAACTATTAATAGGCAATAAAAAAGAGGAGACTTTTGAACTATTGATGGAGGCTATAGGGGTTAATTAATATGCATATTCCTGACGTTTGGGGCCTGAAGGCGTTATATGGATACTATATAAAATATCGAAAAAAAGCGCTGTTCGCATAGTTACGTAACTATTCTATAATGCTCTGTGCGGAGCCTGTCCTGAGCTTGTCGAAGGGTCACTTTGCTTTGGTAAAAGCGAAGTTCTTATTTCAAATTTTCTTTTATTTTTTTCTTCTCAAATGTTTCTTTGAAAGTGTAATAGAATACGAGGTGCCCGAAGCGACACTGGGAGAGAAGTGAAAATGTGTGTATGTTGACTTATATATCCAATTTTCATCAATTGTACTATTACCGTCAAAACCAGCAGTATAAAATTAACCGAACGATATTTTCTGTGAGACCAAATTGTCTACTTTGTTGTTAGTAAATAAAACTTAAGAAGAGTGCTATTGTAAGGTTTTTGCTTTCGCGAAAGCGGAATTTTAATAAAAGCCCATAGAATAAAAATATTCACGTTATTTGCAAGAACCCCAAACTATAGTATGCCTTTTCAATCTTTAAAAAAGCGAAAGTTCTGGTGGCGATGCATGGCACTCGTGATACTCCTACCTATTCTCTTGTTCGGGGTGCTAGTACTCTACATCTACTCAGAACAAGATGACATTATCCAGAATGAAATTTCGATTTTAAATACACAGCATAAAGGACTTATCACGATAGGGGATACCCATTTATCACTTTTTAGCAATTTTCCTGATCTATCGTTCAAAATAGATGATGTCAAAATTTACGAAACCAAAGAGATTACACAAAGGGCCATTCTGGACGTAGCAGATATTTATATCGGTTTTAATATATGGGATATCTTAGACGGTACGTATCAAATACGATCGCTCATCGTAGACGAAGGATTTTTTGATATTGTGTTCCATACAGATGGAACGATCAATCTTCAAAATGCACTTAAACCACTTAGTGCATCTGAAGGTAATCCAGACGAATTTGCAACTATTCAGCTTAAAAACATCACTTTATATGACCTGGATATTCATAAAAAGGATGAGACGAACATACGGATTTAGAGATTTTTATATATGAAGGCAAAGGCGGCTTCGAGATCAATCCTGATCTAATTTCGGCTCATATTGATACTGATTTTGAAATGAATCTGATCGATCATGGAGACACCACCTATATCCGTCACAAGCATTTTGAGTTGCATACAGACCTATTGTTTCAAAAAGAGACAGGACTGCTGTCTATCGAGCCCTCTGGTCTTACGATGGAGCATGGAGACTTTAATATCGTAGGGTCTGTAGATACTAAACATGACATGAACGTCGATCTTGCCATAAATGGGACAAAACCCAATTTTGATATGTTTATCGCATTTGCTCCAGAGGAATTTATACCCGTCTTAGAACGGTATAAAAATGCGGGTAACATCTATTTTAATGCCGTAGTAAAAGGTCCCACGCTCAACCAGCAATCGCCTTTCTTTGATGTTACCTTTGGAGCAAGTGAGGCGTATCTGGAAAATACAAATAGAGGAAAGCGTATCAATGATATGGGCTTTAGCGGACATTTTACCAACGGAGATGAGCGAAACCTAAAAACCACTTCCTTCTCACTTAAGGACATGACTGCCCAACTGGAGACCGGAAAGCTATTGGGCGAGATCGTTGTGAGCAATTTTGAAACGCCAGAAATAGAAATGAAAGTAAACGTAGACTTCGATCTGGAGTTTATGACGAGCTTTCTAAATATAAATGAGGTAGAAAATACGACGGGGAGGGTATCCCTAGAAATGAATTTTCATGATATTATAGATGTAGATCAACCAGAGTTGGCTCTAAATACGCTTAATCAAGCTTATTTTAGCGAACTCATCATTGAGAATCTTAGCTTTTCTTCAGAAACGCTACCCGCTCCTTTACAGCAAGTCAATGCACATCTCATTATGAATGGGAAAGAGGCAACCTTAGATCAATTTGATATGATACTGGGCGCCTCTGATGTGGCTATCACAGGATTTATATCAGATCTTCCTGCCATCATACATCACACCGATACTCCCGTCGAAGTACATCTAGACATTCAATCAAAATTGCTGGATATTGCCGAAATTACAGGCTACTCTAAAGCCGACACTACAGGTGTTGATGAGCAGATTAAGGATCTAAGTGCTGGATTCTCATTCAAAGCCTTGGCGAGTGCCTTTAAAGACGCAACCTATTTACCAAAAGGCGAATTTTTTATAGACAGTCTCAACGCCCAGCTCAAGCATTATCCACATAGATTACATGATTTTCATGTGGATTTTTTGATAGACGATAAAGATCTCGACATCGTAGATTTTACAGGCTACATCGATGATTCGGATTTTCATATAAATGGGAAGGTTCGAGAGTATCCCTTCTGGATGCAAAAGGAACTTAATGGTGATGTAACACTGGATATTTCGGTATACTCAGATATGTTAAGACTGGAAGATATTTTTTCTTATCAGGGTGAGAATTATGTTCCAAAAGAGTACCGCCATGAAGCGTTTAGCAATCTAGCCTTACATCTCACCTCTAGCATGCATTACAAAGATTCTGGATTGCAAGCGATCGATCTTACACTTGATAAACTGACTACGAAGATGAAGGTACATCCTTTAAAATTTGAAAATTTTGAGGGACGTTTTCATTATGAGGATGACCATCTTACAGTACAAGATTTTCAAGGTACCATAGGGCGAACGAGTTTTGATATAGACATGAATTATTATCTGGGTGATAATGAAACCATCAAAAAGCGAGCTAATTATCTTGGGCTGAAAGCCAATTATATTGATTTTGATCAGCTCTTTTCATTGACTACATCGCCCACAGAAAACACATCGCCACACAGTATCAGACTACCGAAGCTGATGTAAAAGAACATGTGGAGGCTTTTAATATTTACGAGCTACCCTTTACAGATATGACCTTTGAGGTAGCTATAGACCATTTTATAAAGAACCGCATTGATTTACAACACATTAATGCAAAGCTACGTACCACACAAGATCATTATGTCTATGTAGATACCCTTACGATGGACGCGGCAGGAGGCAATTTTAAGATGTCGGGTTATTTTAATGGGAGTGACCCACAGCACATTTACATGAAACCAGACTTGGTGGCGACTAATGTAGATCTTGATAAACTACTCTTTAAGTTTGAAAACTTTGGACAGGATCATTTGGTATCAGACAATTTAAAAGGAAGAATTTCTTCACATATCACAGGAAACATTCGAGTATATCCCGATTTAGTTCCCGATCTGGACCAGTCTGAAATACACATGGATGTAGAGGTACTGGATGGAAAGCTCTTAAATTATGAGCCCATGTCGCTGTTATCAGATTATATGGGAGATAAAAACCTTAAAAGCATCAAATTTGACACCATTAAGAATCATCTCGATATCAGCAAAGGACGTATCACCATCCCCAATATGACCATCGAGTCTACCTTAGGGCACATGGAAGTATCGGGAACGCAAGACAGCGATTATAATATCGAATACTACCTGAAAATTCCTTGGAAAACTGTAAAGAAAGCAGCTCGGTATAAATTGTTTAGCAGTAAGAAAAATGCGGGTGCAAATTTGCAAGAAGAGGAAATCATAGAAGTAGACACCACCAAAAAGGTACGCTACCTCAATTTAAAACTATACGGAAACATCGATGATTATGAGATCTCGATGGAAAAAGCCAAAAAGACCAAGGAAGAATGATTTCTTAGGAAGTCTTTAGTGTTTTAGGGTTTCACTTTCGTGAAAATGTGAACTACTTCGTAAGTGTCTGTCCTAATAGAAGGGTATGCTGTAATTCCTGAAGATATGATCCTAAAGGAGTCATATCTGGAACTATGTAAAATAGCCCTGAAAAGGGCTATTCGCCATTATATTCACTATTCCTAATTGTTCTATAATGTTCTGCGTTATAGCCTGTCCCGATTTTTCCATCGGGATCACTTTAGCTTTGAGGCAAAGCATTTTACGATTACGATTTCCCGTAAACCTTTTTCTAACCAATAGTTTATTTTAAAATGTGAATTGAATAGGCTGCTACAGCGGTGGCTGGAGTAGGGTGGATGTAAAGTGTGTGAAATGGCTTAAATGGGTGTTTTATTTACTATGTTTGATTTAAAATAAATAATAAGTGAAAGAATTTTTAAAGTGTATTGGTAGCTTACTAAGTACATATCCTAAAATAAGCCTAACTCGAAGTGAGGAAATTATTATTCGTAATGAAACTATTAAATATTTAGGACTAACAAATTTAAATCAATTAAGAGATAGGTTTGAAGGTCAAGCTTTTTATGACAAGACTTTAAAAAATGTTGGAAGTGTTATTGCTATTCAAAAATTTCTAGAATTGCCCAAGTTGGATATATTAAATATTCACATAGGGGAGTATTTGCCAGTATTGAAAATTAATGAAAAAGAATATCAAGTTGAAGTCTTTAAATTTGGTGAATTGCCACTAATAGATTTGAATAATTTAAAAGATTCTTGCACTTTGAGATAATCCAAAAGGATCGTTTAGTTTTTAACATTTGCGGATTTTGTGACAAAAATCTAGTTATTGAAAACTTAACCCGTAGTAACAAAGAAATGTCGTCAAACGCTAATTATGAAGTCTTTACTGGATTTAAGTATTTGTCTAATCCAAAAAAAATGAAAATATGATATTTACTTTAGGCGAATTATTTTCGGCACCTGGGGGTCTTGCAAAAGGTGCTACAAATATTAGATTTAATCATAATGGGCGAGAGTTTGGAATTAATCACGGCTGGTCTAATGATATTGATGAAGATAGCTGTAGAACATATAGGGCAAATATAATTGGTTCTTCTAATGAAAATGTGATTTGTGAAGATGTTAAGGAACTGAATATTGAAAATTTAGACAATATAGACGCCTTCGCATACGGGTTTCCCTGTAATGATTTTAGTTTAGTTGGAGAACAAAAAGGATTTGATGGAAATTTTGGGCCACTCTATACTTATGGAATTAAGGTAATTAATAGATTTAACCCTCTTTTCTTTGTTGCTGAAAACGTCGGAGGGATAACCTCTGCAAATAAAGGAAATGCCTTCAGACAAATATTATCAGATTTAGAAGGTTCTGGCGATAATGGATATAACCTTACAATTAATTTATACAAAAGTGAACAATATGGTATTCCTCAGACAAGACATAGAATTATAATTACTGGAATAAAAAAAGATCTTGGCCTTGAGTTTACAGTGCCGGCTCCTAGTACTCCAGAAAAATCTGATTATATCACTTCAAAACAAGCATTAGAGGAATCCCCCAATTGAAGAAGGAGCACATAACAATGAGCTAACTAAACAAAGTAGACTTGTGGTAGAGAGGCTGTCGCACATTAATCCAGGGGAGAATGTTTGGAAAGAAGGATTACCTAAGCATCTGCAATTGAATGTCAAAAAGACTAAGTTGAGTCAAATTTATAAAAAACTACACCCTGATAAGCCTTCATATACCATAACTGGAAGCGGTGGTGGTGGTACTCACGGATATCATTATGCTGAAAATAGAGCCTTAACAAATAGGGAAAGAGCACGTATACAGACATTCCCAGATGACTATAAATTTTATGGAACAAAAGAAAGTGTAAGGAAACAAATTGGAATGGCAGTTCCTGTAAAGCTCTCAGAGGTTGTATTTGAAGCTATTTTAAAAACTTTTGCAGGTATAGATTATGAATCAATAGAACCTAGTTACGAGTATGATAATAGAGAATTTGTATAATGAAATTTTGGTCAATCCAATTATTGAAAATGAAGTCAACGAACTCTATATAGTCAGTGGTTATGCTAGCGCTACCTTTTTGAGAAGACACATTCACGAAATTCGTAGTAAGGGAATTGAAAACTTTAGAATAAATTTAATTGTAGGAATGCCTTCAAGAAAAAGTGATCATAGTGCCTTTATACAGATACATGAAGAATACCGCAATAACATCAGGGGGTATTATTATAACGGGACTGTTTCAGTACATAGCAAGGTATATTCTTGGTTGAATAATGAGACTCCATTTATGGCTTATTCGGGTTCTGCCAATTATAGTCAATACGGTTTTTTTTCAAACAAACAAGTAAACCAAATGACTACAGATAATCCAGTGGAGATTAAATCTTTTTATGATTCGCTAATGGCGAGTTCAATTTATATTCCTGAAGCTGAAATTGAAGAAAATATATTAGAAAGAATTCCTGAAATTCAAGGTAGTATAGCACCTGGACAAATATCTTGGATAGAAATGGATAGATCGGTTAGAATTAGTTTTTTACAAGCGAATGGTACGTTGCCTGGTCGCTCTGGATTAAATTGGGGCCAAAGAGAAGAAAAGAGAATAAACAAAGAAACCAGTGAAGTTACATATGTCCAAAGAGAACCAGATCAGGCATATTTAAGTATAAAGAAAGGTGCACGAAAAGAAGGTTTTTTACCCGAGAAAAGATTTACTTTCTCAATGTTAACTGATGATGATGTTGTTATGGATTGTGTTGTAGCTCAGGATGGGAGAAAGGGAGTTCAGACTACAAATGATAATAGTGAATTTGGAAGATACATTAGAGATAGATTAGGCGTGCCGCACGGAACATTTCTAACAGTAGAGCATCTTGAAAATTATGGTAGAACAGATTTTACCTTAATAAAAATTGATAATGAGACTTTTTTGTTTGACTTTTCGATATGACTTTTAAGGTACTTGTCTTTATTTAAATTTTAATAATCTATAACTCGGCCTCAAAATCTTTGGTAAAATAATAGGAGTGTTGAGAGTTAAGCACTTTAGAGAACATCAACGAGAGAAGTCAAATAATACGGGAGGTATCCTTTTATCAATCATTGTAAATATTGGAACTGTATGTAAAATAGAAGAAGAAACTATTGACTTTGCAATCAAAAATGTAGACCAGCATAAAACATATTTTCATGGGTAAATGAGAAACCATGTACCCATGTTAATGAATGAGCAGTTAAGAGTAGGCGAGTTCGAGGAGCAATTGTGAATGTTTGCTGAGGATAATGTTGAATATGCTGAGGTATGGAGGTTAATTAAAAATTAGAGGCATGCTAAATAACTTTCAAATAATAGGAATAAGACCTTTAGAAGGTTGTCACAAAGATTTTAAAAAGATTCTTAAAACAGAACGGTTGTATCTTTTCGACGAGAGATATTATATTGATTATAATAAAAAAAATGAAATAGTTGAGATAACCTTTAATGTCGAAAAAGACATCATTCCAAGAAATTTTTATTCTAAAGAACTAAATATTCAAATTAATGCTGTGATTGGTGGTAATGGGAGTGGAAAAAGTGCTTTAGCAGAATTGTTCTTGTATTTCATGTTTTATTATGGGGTACAAAAAGAACACATTCCAAAACACCAATCTTCGTCAGATTCAGGTAACGATGGATTTGGTGTATTTGGACAAGTTAAATATACTCAGGAGATTAAGATTATGGACGTATATCTTAATGTAGAGCTTGTGTACATTCATGATAATATACTTTATCAGATATTTTTAAGAAAAAATAATTTTAAAATTAAAGCTTTTGAGCAAGATGAAAGTACATATTCATTTGTGAAAAAGATTCCTTTTGAGAATTTTACTTTTCCTTTCTATTCAATGTATGTTAATTATTCTCATCATGGATTAAATACTAATATTGAGGGAGAATGGTTGAGAACATTATTTCATAAGAATGATGGCTATCAATTACCTGTGGTAATTAATCCATATCGCGTTAAGGGTAATATGGATATAAACGTTGAAAATTACTTGTCTAGAGATCGAGTTTTTACCAATGTGATTGACACTGCAGATGAATCCTTAATCCTTCCAAATCTTGAAATTGAGTATATTGAAATTGCAATAGATTCTTCAAAGAATACCAATAAAAATCCTGTTTATGAAAAGAGGTCAAGAGATGTAGATTTACTTATTAAACCGCTATTCAAAACTTTTTTTAAAGATGAAGATTATCCTTCAGCAATTAATTATTATCAAAAAGAAGTCGAAGATTATCTTCTTAAAAAAATAAAAACTATAACCGAAAGATACCTTGACTATAAGAAATATAATAGTCTTGTAGACCAGATTAAATCATATTTCGCTGTCGAAGACAATGAATTAAAATCATTCTTACAAAAAATATATCAAGATCGAAGTCATGTAACATTAAAAATTCGTCAATCACTAAATTTTTTGCGTCATGACATTTATCAAATTAATCATGCTAAAGGTTCAAAACATTTTGAAGTTAATGATATAATTAAAAGTATTTCTGAGATAAAGGATAATCAATTCTTTACAGAAACTATTGATTATTTGCCGCCACCTATATTTATGACAAGGTTTCACTTCAAAAATAAGTCTCATTTTGATCAATTACAGCTCAGGCGAGAAACAGCAAATATATTCTATTCATTCCATTGTCTATCATCTAAAAAACATCGATTCTGTTCACAATAGTGTAGATGATAAGCTGAAATATAATTCTGTATTCCTCATCTTAGACGAGATAGAGTTATATTATCATCCTCAGGCACAGAAAAAAACAATATCTAGATTACTCTATGTTCTAGAAAAATCTAAATTAAGCTATGTAAAGAATTTAAATGTAGTGTTTTTAACGCACTCGCCTTTTATTTTATCTGATATTCCATCAGAGTTTACTTTAAAATTAAAAGAAGGTAAAATATTTACCAATCAAAATAAACACAAAACATTTGCAGCTAATATAACAGATTTACTTACTGATTCGTTCTTTCTGGAAAATGGACTAATGGGCGATTTTGCTACAGAAAAAATTCAGGTGACTATAAATTGGCTTAATTCATTTATTAGTGAAAATAAAGTGAATCCAGAAGTTGCAGAGAACATTATTAAGCATCATGAAAGTATAATTAAAATAATAGATGAACCGTTATTAAATTATAAGTTAACAGAAATGTTTCAATCAGTTTTTACAAATAGAATAGATAAAGAAAATACCGCCAAACAAATTAGAGATTTAGCTCAGAAAGCAGGACTAAATTTAAAAGATCTTTGATATAGATGATTTATTTAGGAGAGCAAATAGAAGCATTGGATAAGTTTTTTTCAGTCGTTTGTTGTTGGGTTAAAAGCAAACAACTTGGAAGGAAAAAAGCTAATAATAAGAATGGTTATAAGTGTGATGATTTAGACTGTTCCGTTTGTAGAAGGGATTTAAAAAAAATTGAAGGTCATGATCGTTTTTTTGATTTTATTATTCCTAAGCTAGATGAAGTAATCAAGGCAAAGCCAGATGAAATGCTACAACTTGAATTAAAGTTAAGAGCAGAGTGGAGTAATAATGTAGATCGGGATTTAAAGGGATTTAAAGATGGTTGTTCAGTGGTATTAAAAGAAAAAGGCTATGGTGGATGGTTTACCGATGCGAAAGGACTGAACTATGATTTGGCGGAATGGCTAGATCAGCACACCTGTACTTTTTGTAATCGACAATATATTTTTACCTCTAGGAAGAATGCTAAAGAAAAAGGAATGACTTGTCAATTTGATCACTGGTTTGACAAAGGTTCTAGACCGTTATTTGCACTTTCTTTCTATAATCTAATTCCTTCATGTTCAGTCTGTAACTCTTCTGTAAAATCTGTAGCTCATTTTAATACGGATGAATATCTACATCCATATCTAGATAAAGATATTTCTTCAAGATTTAAATTCTCTTCTATTCCAAATACAGCCACTCAATATGGTATCACCTTTTTGAAAGAAAACAAAATGGATGCTAAGACAAAAAGAACATTAGAAAGGCTGGGAACTAAATTAGTTTATAGTAAACACAGTGAAAAAGAACTTCAAGATCTAATTGATTTAAGGTTGAAGTATTCTGATAATTACTTAAAAAACTTATTGGAAAATACATTTAAGGGTGATTTGAATATGACAAAAGAAGAAAAATATAGATTAATTTTTGGTATTGAATTAGAAGAAGATAAATTCCACAAGCGCATATTTAGTAAGTTTAAAAATGACATTATAAAAGAATTATTGTCAATAAAAAATTAAGCAATATAGAATCTCGATGTAAACCTTGGCCTCATAAAACTTTGGTAAAACAACTTGCATCCGACGAGTCACCAAATACTGTCCAATGAACCTAACAAATTAATTTTGTGACGAGAGGAATGCACCGAGTAATAACTATCTATGAATAAAACTAACTAATTAAGGCGAGTCCAAATGTATCTTAAGACTAACAAAAATTTTCTAAAAAGTTTTGTCCAGCCTTGATTTTTTGTTCTCCAGCCGCTCAGGCTCGCTCAAAGTATACTTAGCCGTATCAAGGAAAAAAGATAAGAATTAAACAATGTACAGTCACAATTTGAAATGTCTGTCACAATGAGGATACACTTCAAAATCTAAAAAATAGTAGACAAGCGAACTATTTGAGGAAGTGTATAGAAATTTAAGTAGCTGGAGCGTTGGATTAAATTTTATACTGTTACGTCAAACCTCGCCATAATTCTCTATAAAAACGTTGAGAGCGCAAGTATCCAGAATACGCGAGTAGTTGAAGCTAGTACAAAACGGCTGTTACATAATTCCTGACAATATGATCCTAAAGGAGTCATATCTGGAACTATGTAAAATAGCGCAGAAAAAGCGCTATTCACTATTCTTAATTGTT
>CAWHTM010000003.1:0-43158 GCA_963832255.1 uncultured Flavobacteriaceae bacterium | reverse complement strand
CTCCGACTCCACGCTAAACCCCAGCTAAAAGCTGGGGTTTTTTATTTTAGGTGATATCAATTAATACCATACGATATCTTCCTGAAACAAACCTTTAAAATCTAGGATTATAGAGTTATTCTTTATCTACTCATTTATTCTAAGAAAAAGTGGTAACAAGAGCAAAACCGAAAATAACATTTGTACGCCAATAATGGTGAAAAAGCAAAGTTTCTATAATGAGCCGCAATCGTAAGTTTAATTAAGTCGATTGGAATAAAAGGCCGAAATGAATGGCAAAACTCTTAATTCTGATGAATTGAAATTTTATCTGACTATATAAAAGACAAAATGCAATGAGGTCCATCGCAGGCTACGGGGGTAACTATAGTATATCCCATTTTAGTAAGATTTTAAGCAGACTTAATTTCTAAGATGTAGATAGGGAATGAAGCGATTCTGCCATTTTCTGCAGGTTCAGCGCAATGGAAATCTTCATCTTCGACATTGGGTCAAAGACTTATGTAGTGAAGCTCTTTTCCTGTAATGCAGCTTTTCGCGGAGTGTAAGGGAATGTGCTGAATGGATAATAAATTCTGTAATTTTCAATCCAATTAAAATTTGTAACCTATTTCGTTTTACGGAGTTTATAATAATTCAAATAACCTTTGTTTTAGCTTATGATAAACTGATAGGATTATTTCAATCATAATTATTGTTTTTTAAACTAAATAATTTCAGGTAGTCTAAAACCTAAGGACAAAAAAAGTCCACCGGCTATACACCGATGGACTTAATACTTTAGAAAAGAGTCTTCTTTATCTTTTAATTAAAATTTTTGTTCCTTGTACAACACCATTTACCGATGGTTTTAAGAAGTACAAACCTTTATGTAAATCACCTAATGGAAGTAGTGTCGTAGACTGACCTACCGTGACGGCTGTACTTGAAGAAAACACACGCTGTCCATATAAATTAAATATTTCAAAATTTACTTCTGTCGCAATTGCGCTCGTAACAATTACTTCAGCATCTTGAACCACTGGATTAGGGATAATTCTAATATTAGAAACAACAAAATCAGAATCATCACAAGACCCTAGTATCGCGCCTCTGCTTATTAGAAACTGAGCCGTATATCCTCCCACACAAAGTGTGCGACCATTATAACAAATTTGAACACGCTCATAATATGGATTATTACCGCAAGAAACGTCTACAACCGTTACAATTATCACTTGGGTGTCTTCACACCCATTTCCATCCATAACTTTTACCTCTACCGTGCTAGTTTCTTCTGGACAGAAAGATATACTTTCAGTGGTTTCTCCTGTGCTCCATAAAATAGATACATCACCTTCAGCTACAATATCTGATATAGATATTGTTGTACAATCATTGTCATATCCTTTATTTATAGTTACATCTCCTGAGGTTACGAACGTAATTTGAGCGGGACTAGCAATATTAATATTATCTAGTACTAATATCGTACCCACATTATCTGTTACAGTTACAGAGTAGCTTCCAACAGCTAGATTTTCAGCTATTGTACCCATTTGTCCATCACTCCAGTCAAAAGAATATGGTGCTACGCCACCAAAAACCGAAACAATTGCAACACCGTCCTCTATATCAAAGCACGTAGCATCAAAGGTTTCTATATTTTCTAGCGCAAGCGGCTGTTGTACCGTGAGCAAAAATCTGGCGGATACAGGAAAATGATCAGACGCCGTGAATGCATAGTCTTCATCATAAAATTGATATCCAACCGAAGCACTGTTTTCGATGTAGCTATCAAATAGCTCATTAGTTACAGCAATATGATCTATCATATTTTCTCTCGAAACAAAAGATCTAAAACCAGCATCACTTAAAACGCTAGTTACGACATTGTAATTTTCTGGATCTTGTATGTAAGCGATAAAAGAAGACTCCGTCGTAGGAACCCCATCTGCAACCGTCTCATCTACATCATCATTGTAATCACCTAGCAATATTACCTTTCTGTCAGAAAATTGAGCATCTAGAGAATCTTTAAGTACTTCTACATCATAACGACGCATATCGTATCTGTTCTGAGATTGCGTACTTCCATTTGCTCGGGCGTGCAGAGCGATAAGATCTATTTGTTCTGTGGTTCCGTTTATAGTAACATCTGCCGTCATTAAAAATGGTAAACGACCACTTGCATAAAATCTATCTGTTGTACTAGGATACTCTACTAGAGCGCTATCATCCCCTCCATTATATAAGGGATGAATGGTTGCTAGTAGCGCCTGAGTCTTCACGGGGTTTACTGTAGATGTCTTATAAATAAATCCGAGTTTCTGGAAAGGTGGTGTACCTGTAGGATTAGAAACCGCATCAGAAAGTATAAAGTCATAACCTTCAAGACCTGCTACTAGTTCTGCAAAAAGACTATCATCTGCAATTTCTTCAACTGCAATTACATCTGCATCTAATCTTCTCAAGACGGTACGCACACTATCTCTTTGTATAGCATCAGACATCGGATTTCCAGCAGGTGGAGAATTATTTTCATCTCCAAACCACTCAATATTCCACGTTACAACGTCAAAACTATCATCTCTAGAAATATCAGAAGTGTCATCTGGACTCTCATAAGGTGTAGCACAAGGTATGTCGCTCGCGATTCTCGGTAGAATTTGATAGGTATCATTAAAACGTCCAACGACTCCAATGATGTCACAATTCGAAGGTTGCGTGAGAGTAATTAGTTCGTCTGCATTACCGTCTATGCGTAACTGACCTCCACCACTACTATCTGTTATATTAAAGTTAGAATTTCCAAAAAGTAAATCTCCTTCGTTCGGAAAACCTACATTATTTATACGCACTAACTGACCTTCATAATCAGATAATTGTGATAATGTAATTGTCACAGGTTCTATAGTTCCAGTAGCCGGAGAATTATTCATCACCACATTTACAGGACTTATTTGCGCGAGGTTATTAAAAGAGCTTCGCGTTCCAGTAACTGTAATAGAGTCACCGATGGCAAAAACCATTTCGCCGTGTACAAGATTGTCAAAAACTGCAATCCCGCCAGTAGCATCCTGTAAAAATGCAGGGCCGTTAAACTGGTCACTCACTGTTAGAATTCCTGTGGTAGTTACTGTCTCTCCTTCAGTAGTAGCAAGTGCCTGAGCAATAGTAAGAAGCTCTCCTGGAGTTACGATAGCATCGTTTGCTCCTCCAGGAGTTGGTGTTTGAGATGCATAACTTGCAGTATTTCTCGTTCCTCCACTTCCGTTCGGGATTCTCTGTAACGACTCAGAATCTTTACTCCCATTTATATTCTCATTAAGTTGCTCTTGTCCCGAGTTAAGTAATGTAATTAACTCGGGATCTGTATCGTCATCAGTTCCATAAACGATGGCATCTATGAGGCCATCAAATGTGATTTCTGTTCCGTTTGGAAAATCTGCTGCGGTACCTTGATAAATCCCAACCGCATCTGCTCCATTTTGAAAAGAATTTTCTGGAACTACTAGATCTACATTCAATACATCTTCATTTCCTAGCACAAAATAGCCCTCTTCATCTGTAGTAAACCCTTCTAGATCAAAAGATCTATACACAGCATCTCCATTCCCATTATATGCTACTACAACAAAACCAGAAAGCGAGGTGTTCCCTTGCCCTCCATCAAAAATCTCTAAAAACTCTTGAGAATCTGACCCTGCCGTATCTGCATCAAGCTCATTAATGATTAATGTGATAGGCTCTGTTGCATTACTATTTGTAGCACCAGGAGTTGGCAATGCACTTACATAAGTAGAGGTTTCTCTAGGAGCCCCTGATCCATTTGTAAAACGTTGTAAAGAAAAAAGATCTTTATTGTCTAAAACATCCTCGTTAAGTTGTTCTTGACCATCGGCAAGTAAGACGAGTAACCCCTCGTCGTCTGCATCATTAGTATCATATACAATTGCATCTACAAGACTTTCTAGATCTACTGGAGTTCCATTTGCAAAATCGCTTAAAGAATCTTTATAAAGTGCGATAGCATCTGCACCGTTCTGAATACCATTACTACTAAAAACGATACTAGCAGCCGTTATCGCTTCATTACCTAAAACGAAAAAACCATTCGTATCTGTCGTAAAGCCATCTAAAGAATAAACGGCGTAGCTCGTATCACTAGATCCATTATAAAATACAAGCGTATAGCCATCAAGAGACGTGCTACCTGCACCACCATCATAAAGCTCTACAAACTCCATGGTGTCAGTACCTGTATTGTCTGCATCTATTTCATTAATTAATAATACCGTATCATCTACTGGCTCTGTTGGAACTATGGAGTTCTCAGCATTAGGTGTATTCGCCGCTTCACCTTCAGATGCTGTAGCATCTGGAAAATTAGGAAGTCCTGCTCCATTAAAACTATTTCGTGTCCAGTCTGCAATTGTACCTGTATTTGTTCCATTCGGTACTCGTGAAGCTCCACCTACAGTAAATGTACTTCCGTCAAAACTAGGAGTAAGCACTACCTCAGCATATAGAAAATCTCCATCATCCTCGTCAGTTACTGCAATTGTATCTGTAATTTCATCCCAATAGGAAACATCTATTACTCCATCGCCATTTGTATCAATGATATCGCCTGTAGCTCTAGTAAAGTTTGTTACAAGAAGTACTGTTTGAGATCCGTTTTCAAAAGCATTGCTTTGAAAAGGTATGGTGAAAATTCCTTCTGCGTTTGTTGTACCAAGGGTAAACACAGCATCAATTGTTCCCACGGCATTGCTATCACCTTCCACTACTAATAGTGAATAGTTTGATAAATCTTCATCACTTCCTGCAAGTACTTCAATAAACTCATCAGTATCAGAACCTGTGTGGTTAAATACAAACTCATTGATAACAGGAGCAATAATTACAGTTCCAAACAATTGATTTGTATTAATCTGTCCAAAAGTATTAACTTCTGTAACCTCCCAAGTAAAATCGCTTGCCATTAGTCCGCTTCCAGAAAGCGACAATGAGCTCTCAGCTGCAGTAGCGGCTCCTTCTTGAACTCCTACGTTTGTACTTTCTAGACCATCGGCAGCACCTCCTACTGCAGTTAGTGTACCCTCATAAGATAAAAACTGAAGGACAGACCCAACGCCATCTATTAGTGCAAAGCCGTCTGGTGCGCCGTTCTGAAGACCAGAAATAGGAAAATTTATGGTTCCAAATCCATTATGTTGATTTGTAATTACCCCAGTCAAATCAACCGTATTGTACGGTTGACTGTTAGACCCATTATACAAGACTACTGTGTATCCTGATAGATCTGTTCCTTCTGGACCCGCAATTTCAATACCTTCATTGACATCTGATCCTGCGTTATCATAATGTAATTCATTAACAAAAACATTTTGTGCGTCTAAGCTGACTCCAAAGAGTAAGGCTATAATACAAAAGAGTGTGCCGTGTAATTTTTTCTTCATTGTGTGAGTTTTAAGTTATGATTCACACAAATTTACGATGTCATTAAGAATCCAATGTTTCCGTTTAGTTAAGTCTTATGATTAAATATCCAAAACATTTCATAAAGTTCATAGTCTGATCATACCCCAAAAATTAGGACAGTAAGTTAAGTTCAAAAAAGAACATTCAATTTACTGGTATGACACGAACAAAATTCACTTCAAAATTTAAGACGAAAGTCGTTTTAGAAGCTCTTAAAGAGCGAGCAACTACCAAGGAAATTGCACAACGTTTTGAGATAAGCGTACAGCAGGTAAATCTATGGAAACGGGAATTTTTACAAGATGCCCCCACTGTATTTGACAAGTGCAAGACCTCCAAGAAGAGTGATGCCGAACTTAAGGAAGAACATCTTTTAAAAGTTATTGGACAGCAAAAGGTGGAACTTGATTTTTTAAAGAACGCCTTGCGGTAAGACCATTACCAGTTAAAAGAAAAATGATAAGCAAGGATCATTCTGACTTGAGTATAGCCAAACAATGCAACCTTTTGGGTATCCATAGATCTGAATTATACTACAGACCAAAACAAGAGAGCCCCCTGAATCTAGAACTAATGAAACTGATGGACGAACATTATAATTACCATCCCTTTAAAGGAGCTACAAGGATGCACACATGGCTTACCCTGGATAAAGGTTTTGACATCAACCATAAGCGAGTAGAACGACTCTATTATGATGTGATGGGACTAAGAGCTATAATGCCAGGTAAGCATACCACTAAAAGGAACAGGGCGCACAAGACCTATCCCTATCTGTTGCGCAACCTAAAAGTCACAAGACCCAATCAAGTATGGGCAACTGACATCACATATATACCAATGGAGAAAGGGTTTATGTATCTATCAGCAATCATAGATCTGTACAGTAGATGTGTCCTCAACTGGTCGGTGTCCAACACAATGGATGCCGATTGGTGCGCAGAGGTGTTACAAGAAGCCATTGATGTGCATGAAAAACCAGAAATAGTAAATACTGATCAAGGAAGTCAGTACACCTCTGAGGTATTTGTAAACACGGTATTGTCAAATGATGTAAAGTTGAGTATGGACGGTAAGGGAAGAGCTATTGACAATGTATTTATAGAAAGACTATGGCGAAGTGTCAAATATGAAAGTGTATATCTCAACCCACCTAAAAGTGGCGTTGACCTATATCATCAAATGCAGTACTACTTTACCTTTTACAATACCGAAAGAAGACATCAGGGAATAGACAATCAGATACCTGAGAAGCGATATCAAAAACAGATCAAAATTGCAGCTTAATAAGTATATATTTGAACTTAGATATACTGTGAAACTGTCCTAAGGAAAGGGGTAACTATAATTCTCATTACCGCGACCGACAATCTGAACGGGTTCACCCAGACCATCAAGAATGTGTTCCCCGAATCCAAGACCCAGATATGTGTGGTGCACCAAATAAGGAATGCCTGTAGGTACGTTGTCTGGAAGGACAAAAAAGCCTTTACGACCGATATGAAGCTTATCTACAACGCACCTACACAAGCTGCGGCGAAGGCCGCCCTAAAGGACTTTGCGGACAAATGGGAAGGCAAGTACTCCTATGCCGTCAAAAGCTGGAGGGACAACTGGGACGAGCTTACCGTGTTCTTCGAGTTCCCAATCGAGATCAGGAAAATCATTTATACCACCAACCTTATCGAGAACCTAAACGGCAAGATCAGGAAGTATACCAAGAACAAACTGTCGTTTCCGACAGATGATGCGGTGATGAAATCCGTATATTTGACGGTAAGGGAGGCGACCAAAAAATGTTCGATGCAAGTCAGAAACTGGGGTATAATATTAAATCAGTTCCTAACGATCTATGAAAAAAGGGTCAGACTTTAGATAAAAGTCAAACCCTCGTTTTTTTTAACTTACACACTTAGCGGGATAGTGTCCTCTTTTGCGAAAGCAAACTAAAATTCCAAATTCAATTCATAACGAGTACTTCTACCACCACCTTGAACTAGTACTATTTGTTTTGCCGCAAGTTCTTGCAAATCCCTTGTTGCAGTCGCTTTTGACGTTTTTGTGATTCCTACGTATTTACGAGCATTCATACCGCCTTCAAAACCATTAGGTCCTTCTTCAAACATACGTTGTATGACACGTAATTGTCTTTCATTCATTTCTTTTTCAAAACGATCAAAGAATTTTGCCTTCTTTAGAGTAAATGCAATTTGTGTAGTAGTTTGTTTTTGAGAAAAGAGTACAGTTTCCACGAAGTACTTCACCCAGTCTGTAACCTCATTGGACCGTTGTGACTTTTCAAGATAATTGTAATAAGATTTTTTATTTGCTTCAATACCATGTGACAAACTCATAAGTATAGGTCGTCCTATATATTGAGATAATGCCTTTTCAGAAAGACACCTCCCTATGCGACCATTACCATCTTCAAAAGGGTGAATACTTTCAAAATAAAGATGCGTAAGCGCTGCTCTTACTATCGGTTTTTTAATTTCGTTTGTCTGCTTTGGTGCGCTACTATTAAACCACTTTATAAAAGCTGCCATTTCCATAGGAACTCGGGAGGATGGTGGTGCTTCAAAATGTAACCGCTGTTTACCTAAAGCTCCAGATATAACCTGCATAGGCTCATTATGTGTTCGCCACGCACCTACCTTTACGCTGGTATCACCCATCATTAAAAAGCGATGCCACTCAAATAATTTCTCAGTAGTAAGCGGCTTATTGTAGGTATTGCGGACATCTACCAGCAGTGCAGACATTCCTTGTGAACGAGTATCACCTACTTTGATAGCGGGATTATTAAGTCCCAGATTATTTCTGACTGAAGATTTTACATCTTCTCTATTAAGATATTCGCCTTCTATCTCTGAGGATTTTATGGCTTCTTCTATAAGAGTTTCAATGACCGTGTTGAGTTGATCATTCTTATCAAGTCCTTCTAGATATCCATTCAATGTACCTACTTGATTGATATAATCAAATAGCAAATCTTCCACACTTTCAAGAGAAAAAGTAAAGTTAGGCCAGTCAGGTTGTTGCCAATTATATATCATTTGAGCGAATAAAAGCATTAATCGGCTCAAATATAGTAATTTTATGAGTTGAATAGAGAGATTAATCGGCTCATCGGTACGTGGAGTGCCTTATCTTTGCTTTCGCGAAAGCTAATAACTATCCATTTTCTTTCTTTAATAGATGCGTATATAATTCAAAATCGAAAAAGTCAAAACACACAAAAATGACTTCATCAATAACATTTTGGCTTTTGAATTTACTCACGACTTCAATTGCAATCTGAGCAGCAAGCTCTTTTGGAAATTTATAAATCCCAGTGCTAATGCTAGGGAAGGCAATAGTCTCTAGATCATTTTTGATTGCCAAATCCATAGAATTCCTATAACAGTCTCTCAGTAATTGCTCCTTCTCTTCACCTCCCTTATTCCATACAGGACCCACAGTATGGATGACATAATCTGCAGGCAACTTACCTGCTGTTGTAATTACAGCTTGGCCAACCGCGCATTTTCCTTGACGTGCTCTGATGTTCTGACACGCTTCAAGAATTGCTCTTCCTCCTTTTCTATGTATCGCTCCGTCAACACCAGAACCTCCTAATAAAGAAGAGTTTGCTGCATTCACAATTGCATCGGCTTTTATCGTTGTAATGTCCCCTTGAATTACTTTAATCTTCATAATCAATTTCGCCCTTTCTCCTCTGGATACAACTCAGGCAGCATATCACTTTGCCAAAACTTCTTAGTATCCATATCCATAATAGTAAGCCTTCCTTTAAAGGCGGCCCCTGTATCCACATTAATCACATTATGAGCAAACATAGGATCCGTATGTTCATAATTGGTTGTAGGTGTATGGCCTATATAAATCTCATTATAATGTTTAAATCGTTTTGGTGTTCTTGATCCTAAACTTTCTACAGATAATTCTTCTGCAAGTAATGCTGCTTCCCACAAGGTGCGATCCCAGTAGAAGTTTGATGAGTACTCCTCCTTCTCTACTCCGTGCATTGACGAGAAGCCGGCGTGTAAAAAGAGATTCTTGTTTTCGTCGAGATAATAATCTTGAAGGTTATCAAAAAACTTCTTGTGCGTCTCATCGGTTATAAAACCTGACTTAATATAGCTCTGTATTGTCTCCTCACCACCGTGAGCTAACCAAATAGGATTAGTCGCTCCTTTATTGAGCCAAAGTCCGCACCAGACATCGTGATTCCCTCTTATGAAAACACAGTCGTTAGTTTCGGATAGTGCAATAAGCTTCTCAACCGTTTGAGCAGACTCGCTCCAGCCATCCACATAATCACCTAAAAAGATGAGTTTATCACTTGTCGCAACTTTTGCTTTGACTAAGACTTGCTCCAGTGCTTTAAAACCTCCGTGTATATCTCCTATGACTAGTGTTCTCATAGTTAATTTATATAATCCCTAAGTTCATCTACATCTTCTATAACAACAAAAAGACAATGTTCTTTTTCTGGAAGTATCATTTTTAAAGACTTGAGTATTTCATTCCAAACACTTCCTATAAAGAGAACTTTAGGGCTCGTTATAGTCTTATCTTTTCTTATAATATCTAACGCTAGAAACACCTCAGATAAGGTGCCGATTCCACCCCGCTGAACAATATAAAATGAGCTCCCGTTCGATGAGTAATTGTAAACGTTCATACAATCTGTCTGTAACAATGGTTTCGGTTAAATATTTATTTCCAGTAGTGCTCCCTACTTCCTTACAGGTAATGCCAATCGCTTTTCCGCCAGCTTCTGTAATCCCTTTTGAAACTGCTTCCATCATACCTCCATATCCACCATTCTTAACGACATATCCCTTTTCTGCAAGGAGCCTTCCTATAAGCACCGTCTCGAGATATTCCTTAGAAGAGCGATTATCTCCAGAACCACCAAATAATGAAACATATTTGTCCATAAGATTTATTTCAATTTGTTCTTAACGTAATCTATCAGCGATTTGAGATTATCTACCTGTGGTACGTTATATCTAGCACAAACCACATCTACATTTCCCTTGCGCCAAAATCCCTCAGGACAACACACCACCATCTTACCACTAGCAGCATAAAGTCCTAGCTCTAATAAGCTAATGGGCGATTTTGTATTCTTGTCAAAGTACATCACCGCAAGATCTGAATGATCTAATCCATCTAGCTCCCAGTCTACTTGCTCCTTAAATTGAGGATTTGTAATCTCCTGTTTCCAGGTTGCATCCCAACTATCTCGACGCGGGTTCAGAATTAAAACGTCCTCACTACTCAATGCAGCCGTAATCTCTTCCTGCCAGTTTGCAGCCGTATCGCCTTCTATACTCCCTGCAAGGAATATAGTAGGTATCTTTTCTGAACTATATGGTTCGGGTGCTTTTACAAGTTTCATAGTTTATAATTTTATTTGCGTGTTCCTCTCGCCACACGCGTCGGATACGAATCGCGAAAATGTACTATTTCAGTTTATTTTGTAGTTGATCGCGAACTTCCATAAGTGCAAAACCGAGTAGATTTTCTCCTTTCCACAAATGAGGGTTTTGGGACTCGGTATCATCTTGACTCAAACCTATTCCCCACACCGGATCTAGTGGACTTGCTTCTACAATAATGCGACTGCCTGTGTTAAGCAAAAATTCTTTTAAGTCTGGATGTTGAGAGAACTTGTGATAGTTCCCTTGCCTTACGATCTCATATTTATGAGCATCCCATTTTGCAGGATCAAAACCTGTGACTTTTCTCCCTAACTTTTTTACTTCATCAGGATGCGATGTTTTCAAAATCTCAAGACGAATCTCTTCATTATTAAACAACCTTGCTTTTTCTGCCATCATCCAGTGCTCCGCAGTTTTATAAACTTCGGCTTCTACTTCAAACTCACTTAACCACCACTGACTAAAACACGTTTTCTGTACACTACCATCTTTAGATGGCGTGTGTCCCCAGAAGAAAATATACTTCAATGTTTCCCCTGCGTCAAATTGTTTTTTTAAAATATCTATTGAATAGTTCATTTAAGTTGTTTTTTGCTTTCGCGAAAGCGTAATATTATATCACCTTAAACTGCGTCACAAAGTCATCTTCAATATCCTTGTAACTATTCGTGCAATACACGTGATCTATGGTCTCCTTTAGTTCATCAAAACCATAGTTAAACTGGCTGTGAGTTACGTACAAAAACACCTTTGAAGCTCCCTGCTTTTTAAGTTCCTCAGCGAGAAATTTAAAAGTACGGCCTCCATCTGCTAGATCATCTACAATAAGACATTCCTTTCCTTGTACATCTCCCTGAATACTGATTTGAGGCGCACCATCTACACGTACTTTATTACTTGGTACTAGATCTGCATTGAGCAACTCTGCAATGTGGTGTGTCGTTTTGTAAGCTCCAGCATCTGGGCTTACTAGCACTGGATTTCCTATTTCGTTAAAGGCTTGCTTTACATATTGAAAGTGATCTATCGCTACTGCATTATCTATGAGTGCAAGTGATATTGCACTATGTGGATGTAGGATTTCCACTTTATCAAATTGTAAACTATTGATAAAACGAGCGACCACTTTAAGATCAAAAGATTCCTTTTCATTAAAACGTCTATCTGAGCGTTGTGCAATGAGGCAATAGATAGTCAACTGTGAAGTGACTGTTTTATCTAGTGCGTGTGCTGCATCCCAAGCTTCCTTAATGGAAGCGATGGTAAATAAATCTTCATAACTGTTACCGCGAATCTTAATGAGGAGGTTCCCACGTTCTATTAACCTAGCTGCAACTTGATTATCCTTAAATTTTTTGATTGTATAGCTCATAATCATTCGTTTTAAATACCGTTATTAATTCGCTCGCGTATCGTCTGGAGGTTCACATTTTCGCGAAAGCGGCCATCCTCATAAATCACTTTGAGTTCGCCTTCTTTTTCTTCTTCCTCCGTCACTTGATCTACAAGGACATACTCATTATCCTCCTTAATTATCTTCACTAGTCCTTTTGCAGATTTCTTAACTCCGTCATCTGTAATAGGGTCTTTAAAAATCTCACGACGCTCGCCATTTACTACTACAGAAGTAGCTTTCATTGCAAACCCAAAGGTATCACGTGTCTTAAACTGGTATGTAAACGAGCCGATACCCAGTACCACATTTGTAGAAGCAAACCCTTTATCGTGTAATCGCTGGCAAATATTTTCTGCACGCTCCGTCGTGATACTATCCCCATATATTGCACCTATGTGACTATCTAGCACTTTAAAACCTTGCTCATTTACCGTACCTCCAAAGGTTTCCCACAACAGCTCTACCACTCCTTTTTCTTGAGGTGTACTTCCACCTATCTTGAGATTAGTCCCACAAATAATAGCTACAGGATCACCACTATCTGGTCGGATTACCAACTTCCCATCACGACCTAAAATTTCATCTTTAAGAATAGGTAAATAAGAAGTAAGCACTTTCCACAAATCCCACGTATCACTTACCACAGATAAAATTCCGTTAGGGTAGGTTTCCATAAGGTTTCTAAAAGTCCCTATCTCATCATCCTTGGTTCCAGCACACATTACAGAGTGCTCTGTAGCGTTTACAGAGCCCACAACAAATCCCTCTGCATTGTAATATTTACGCATTCCGCTTATTACAGGTAAGGTGTCAGAACCTAAAAATACCGCAGCGTGTCCAAGGCCAGAAGACAATGCACTTTGTAAACCACCCATCCCTCGCATTGAGAAATCGTGCCCTTGAAAATCTATAAACGGTAGATTTTCTGGATCAGTTTTAAGCACCCATTTCTTAAAGATACGTTTGTACAATAGAGCAATAGACGCAGAGGTCATAGGCTGCCATAACATTGTAGAAAAAATGGTTTCTAGAAAATTAGTCACCCAGTAAAAGTCTTTATGTGTATTTACTACCGTTAACATAGGCACTCTAATGGGCACTTCCATACCTTCTGGTAAGGACTTCACACGAATAGGCAGATATCCAAGATCGTGCAACTGTCGGTAGTGCGTCCCGTCATATGGTGTACCTAGATACATAGAAAGCTCCTCTTCTATCTCGTTACAAACATCTTCTTTAGGTTTAGAAAAAAAGTTTGTTTCAAAATAATCGTGTAACCAAGTAATTACATATTGTTGTCCAAAAGAAAGTACCTTATCACACCCCTCTGGTGCATATGTATTACTACGTGGTGTCCAGTTAGAGTATACCTGCTCTGTCCCTTTTGGGTATTGCTGGTGGTGTCCTGTTTTGTATCCGTCTGTAAGAAGTAAACCGTTCATAATATATTATTTTGTGTATTTATTACGCAAATATACTCTTAATCAATTATATCTACCTAACTTATTTGTGTTTATTTTACACAAAATATAAATTCCCGCGACGGCGGGAATCTCATTTATCAAGCAAACGTAATTATTCCCTAACAAGATCGCCTTCTTAACAAGACCTCCGCCTTCGTGGGGGTTAATTATATCTCGAAGATTATTCCCTCTTCTTTGAGTTGCTTGTAGCGTTTCTCATTAAACTTAAAAAGACTCGCTGGCCTTCCTGCACCCAGCGAAACTTTCTCATCAAGTTCGTCCAGAATATTTAGGCTATTGATCTTTTTACGAAAGTTTCGTCTGTCTATAGGTCTTCCTAATAAGGTCGTATAGAGTTTCTCAAGATCTGAGAATGGGAATTTGGTTTCCAGTAATTCGAAGCCTATAGGCTCATAGGTGATCTTACCTTTTAATCGTTCTATCGCTACATTAAGAATGTGTTTATGATCGAACGATAATTCTGGTAAGTTGTCAATCTCAAACCATTGCGCAAGTTCTGCATCCGTACTGGCTTCTAGCGTATGCCCATCTGGATGGATGAGTCCAAAGTAGGCCACAGACACTACCCTACCCCGTGGGTCACGGTCTACCCTGCCAAACGTGTATAATTGTTCTAGATAATTTATAGAAACTCCCGTCTCTTCTTTGAGTTCGCGGTGCACCGCATCTTCCAGGGACTCCTCTTCTAATACAAATCCTCCAGGGATCGCCCACCGACCTTTAAAAGGTTCATACTTACGCTGGATAAGGAGAATAGAAATCTTTCCAGCATTGTAGCCAAAGACGATGGCATCTACGGTGAGTTTGATTTGTGGGTTTGGGAATGACATTTTATTTGTGTAAAGGTTACACAAAATTACCATTTATTTCTGTCAATTACCTATTCATTGAAAGTGCTACACCATTTGGTTGAATTGAGGTGTCCCTTATTCAATTACAACATTGCCCAATTTTATTTGAACAGACGTATGCAAAGAAAAAAATACTACTAACGGACATTACCCTTTACCTTTTACCCCCTGGCTAAAAGCCTAAAATGAAGGAGTCGCTACTGGTGAATGTATTTTCCTGATGAAATTAGAATTTTTAGTTACTCCTTACATAGATACTTGTCAATCATATACCGACTAAGAGGCTTTAAAGCCTTTCCAGTTTCGGGGTGTTTTCCCAGTTCCGTGTAGAACTCTAATTGTTTTTGATTATTTTTTCCATACCAGAACCTCGGGCTTCCATCTTGATTAAAGAAAACAGAATCACAAGTAAGAGACACCTTCCTAAAATTTTCTATCCGTTCTTCACTATATATTTTTAACACCCCTTCCTGCAGCTTTTGGGTATCAAAACCCACTTCTTTATAACGATTGGTATCCCACTCCATCCATCGCTGTCTATTAGATAAAAAATATCCCGCCCCTGCTATTAAAATCAATATTCCCGTAAGCGCTACCCATTTGTAATACTTGACGAAAGGGTTACGAGGACCCGTGCCTATCGGTTGGTTTAACGTGGAACTTCCGGTCTCTTTTTGCCTTAGATAGTCCTGATAATTTTCATACCCTAGATACACACATAGGGCGTTTAAAACCTTTGGTTGCAAGATTTCGACTGCCTTCGTGGGGTCTAGCGAATCGTTGAGTGCATTTCGTAAACTCCTTGAACTGTACGGTATATCGCTTTCGTTAGAAATATAGGCAGATATCCGTTCGGATGCTTTATTGTTAGAGCCTTCCCGTCCGGTTTCTTTCAATGCTTCTTTTTTTGCTTTCGCGAAAGCGAATACAATAATATCTCTATGCATATTCCATAATTATAACTACTTCACATCGTAATGGAAACTACATAGAAATCCTATGGTAACTAATTTCCAAATTCTTTCCAATTCATTTCCAAACACTTACACCTCTTCTTCCTTTATTTGCTCCAGTTCTGATATCGGTTCTATCTGTAATAGGACTTACAGCGATATCAGAATCAATTTGCAAAATGCCTATTCCAAATCCCTGCAGGTATCGAGAAGTACTGAATTGATTTTTAATAGGCAAAAACTTCTCAACCCGAAGACGGCGCCTCTTCATTGTTAGCACGATATAACATCGTCCGGTTCATTATTCAATAATTGGGACAGCCACTGGTATGTCCGATTTTAAACAGCAACAAAATGCAAAAAATAATAAATACAGTGTTTACGGGTTTCCTCATTTTAGGGTTTTATTCCTGTACACCAGAATCTTTACTCGATGAGACAACCACTCCCGTAGCGTGTTGTGGAGATGATTTACCTATTCCGCCACCACCGCCACCAGCAGGAGATAATTAGAAAAGGAATTTGTAATATATTTGGGGGATGAAGAACTATTGTTTTGCTTCCCCCATTTTTTACCTTACTGCCTTTTTCCTTTGCTTTTCTTCATGTAACGCGCACAGTCAAACAAAACATTCAGACAGTACAACCTTCCATTATACGGCTATTATCAGTTCTTACAGTACTAAAGATGTACAAAAGAGTATCGCATTTTTCAAAAAGCAGTTGGCAGTACACGATAAAAGAGATGACCCGACCTATAGGGCGCAAATACTTAGTTTGATCTCCTTGGGACAACTCAATATAGGCGAACTTTTTAAGAGTGAAATGATCGCCATAGAAAGTTATAAAGCACTCGAATTGGCCCCAAATTCTGACAGAAGCAAGGCTATTCAAATAAGCTTAGGCAATCAATTAGGACGCCTCTATAGAAGACTAGGCGATACTGATAATGCCCTCGCCTACTTTGAAAAAACACTGCCATTGGTCTCAAAAAAAAGAGACCGTTTAATTCTTCTCAATAACATCGCCTCGATCCATATAGATACTGGAGAATATCAGAAATCCATTGACCTACTGGCCCCCATTGTAAGAGACTCAGCTGCCATAAAGGAAGCAGATAACAAGGCTACCGTTTTTGATAACTACGGGTATAGTCTGTCACGCTTAGATCGCCCTGAAGGCGTTCTTTTTATGGAGAGGGCAGAAAAAATAAATAGGGATATAGCCAATATAAAAGGTCTCTTTTCTACACAAAGACATCTCGCCAAAACCTATAAAGAAAATGGAGATAACGCTAAGGCGAGGTACTATGCGCTAAAGAGTATAAAAATTGCGAATCAATTAAAGACTCCTTCTTTCCGACTCAAAGCCTTGGGCCTTTTAATAGAAACAGGGATTACAACGGATGCACTCACCTATAAAAGACTTTCTGATAGTCTTCAGACAGTGCGCCAGCAAGAAGAAAACAAATACATTGCTCAGAAATATGAGTATAGTCTGTACCAGACAGAAGCAAAAGAAAATGAGCTTCTAGCTCAGAAGGAAATAAGTAAAAATAGACTGTACCAGCTTCTGGTAGTAACCTTACTCCTTCTTTCCATAGCCATCATCATCATCTCAAGAATCTTACATAGGAAAAAAAGAATGCAACAGCTTTTTAAAACAGAAGCTCACTTTTCTAAAAAAATACACGACGAGATATCAAATGATGTCTATAAAGTAATGGCACAAATTCAAAGTCATAAAGAAATTCATCCTAGGCTTATGGATGATTTAGAAAATATCTATAATCGCACACGCGATATTTCTAGAGAACATAGTCTCATTGACGTATCTGCAAATTTTAACACTACACTACTAGATCTTTTTCTGGGATATCAAAGTGACACCCTTCAAATTATTACGAGAAATAGTGAAGGTTTACCATGGGAACGGATTTCCAACGCAAAGAAAAACACCGTTTATCGAGTTTTACAAGAACTCATTACAAATACGATTAAACACGGTAAGGCATCCATAATACTGATCACCTTTGCTCAGAAGAGAAAGCAACTCACGGTGATCTATAAGGATAACGGCATTGGTGGCGCATTATCTGATACAAATGGATTGCAAAATGTGGAAAACCGTATTACTGCGCATAAGGGAAGGATTACATTTGAAAGCGAGAAGAACAAAGGTTTTAAAGCACATATCCAGATATAATGTTCAAAAAGGTATTAATAGCAGACGACTTAGATAGTATTAATGAAGGTGTTGTGCACACGCTCCATAGCCTCGATACATCGTGTGTAAAACACGTCTCTTACTGTGACGAGGCCTATCTCTTGATAAAAAGAGCCGAGAAGGATAACCACCCCTATGAATTATTGATCACAGATCTATCGTTTGTTGCAGATCATAGAAAACAAAAGCTCACTTCTGGAGATGAGCTGGCAGCTATTATAAAAAAAGAACACCCTGCCATCAAAATAATAATTTACTCGGTAGAAGATCGCTTCCAAAGAGTCCGCCAATTGTATAATGAAACCCATATAGATGCCTATGTATGTAAGGGAAGGGACGGTATAGCAGAGCTCAAAGAGGCTATTGCAACTGTTTATGAAGAAGATCGCTATATCTCCCCTAAAGTAGCGACGGCACTCTCTAAAAATGCCAATTTAGAAATAGACGAGTATGACATTACTCTAATGAGGTTATTGTCCTATGGGTATTCTCAAGAAGAGATCAGTACAGCGCTTAAAGCAAAGAATGTGGCACCCTCAAGTGTAAGCGCTATAGAAAAGAAATTAAACAAGCTAAAAATTCAATTTAGAGCAAATAATGCCATTCATCTTGTTGCCTTAGTGAAAGATCTAGGGCTTATTTAATGACCCATATAATCATTTAAATATATGGGTAAGTATCTAAAGGTTGTATTTTTTCTACTCGCTACTTTGGCTATAACAGAAGTAAGCTCACAAACTGTTTACACCACAAAAACAGGGGAGAAATATCATACTAAAACGTGTCGATATTTAAAGTATTCTAGAGTTGAGATTGACATAAAGAAGGCTCAGGAATTTGGATATGACGCCTGCTCTGTATGCAAACCCAACATTTTGACATCGAAAGAGAGTCTCAATTTGAAACCTAAAAATACCAAAACAACTCCTGCTAGACCGAAAACAACGACAGCTGTTCAATGCAGTGGAAAGACAAAAGCAGGTAATCGTTGCAAGCGTAAAACTAAAAGCACTAATGGAAGATGCTATCAGCACTAATAACAAATAACCTCTCGGAATGAGGATTCCCGTAATCTTAGCGTCTTACAATCACATATTCTTGTAAAGCTATAAGTCAAAGAGCCTTAAAGCTACTGCTTGCAGAGAGCATCTTCGGGTGCTCTTTTTATTTCATATGCAATGATGGGTTCGCTTTCGCAAAAGCTTCAACAACAAGAATTCTAAGATTACTAATTATTCAAAAGGAATGATATCCTTTGAGATTTCAAAATAGTTTAAATAAGAAAATACTGTTCAATCAAAAACAAACACAATGAAAAATACACTATTATTATTTCTCACAATCTCCATAATTTCGTGTAACCAAATATCTGAAGAGGATAGATTAGTTCATAATCAAAAAGTGATTTCTGGAATCGCTAAGAAAAAGACAGATTTAGATAAAATATTGAGTGATCTCGATAGTAAGTCAAAACTATTGTCTTCCGAGTTTGAAAATGTAAAGGCTTTTAAAATAGGTCGTTCATCTACAACAAAAAGAATGCAAATAGCGGAGCTCGAAAAAAATGCTAAAATGATTTACGCTTATAGAGACAGGATACACACTTTGAAGGAACAACTCGATATGCTACATAAAACATTTGAATGGCAAAAGAATCCAAATACTGTGCTAAATAAATTATTTGAGATTGCACGTAATAGAAATTATGGCACCGCTATTTTTCTAGTTGATCCGTATGATGAGAACGATGGTGATGTTGACAGAATAGCATACATTGCTGTACACCCTCAAGAATACAAGGATGAATTTATCAAAACATTTCAAGAAGGGCGAATTATTGGAGAACCCATTATTGCAAATGATCAAGCGAAGATTGAATTTCTATATGGCCCGAATACTAAACAAAAAGAAACGATGAACTTAGTTAGACGAAATGAAAGTTGGTATTTGGTAAGTTTTTAGTAGGAAGAATTAAACAGTTTGTACACCTCAATTGATTACCCTCTAGCCTTTTTAATTTCCCTCACGGACCCGATTTCAATACAGAATGAATAAAATTTTCAACTCACTAGTTGTCGCATTAATAATTGCGATTTCATTTTCCTCTATTAAATCCTACCAACTAGAAAAATTAAATAGATTACTCAAAAGTGACCTCATTGAGTTGTCTGATGTTAAATATGGATTATTTAATGTTGACGAATGGAAGGAACAACTAGCAACTGTAATCACTCAAAAATTAAAAGAGTTAAAACTTACTGGCCAAGAAAAAGAAAAGGCTCGAGTCAAAATAGAAAACTTTCTTAGACAGACCATCAGAAAATTTGAAGTAAGCTATAAACAAGAAAATAATAAAAATTCATTCTTTGGTATTTCATACAAAAGCATAGGTGCAGATGTCTTTGAGATTTTTGAAAAATTAGAAGAGAGAGTACCTCAAATCACGGAGGATATAGAGAGTGTAAACTGAACTCTGTCTGATTAAAATAATAGTTTATTTTTAATCAGATATTATGAGCACACAAGAACAACAGGATTTAGAGAAAAAAGCGCTGGAACAATTTATGTCTGGCAAGAGTCTTTTTGGAAAAGACGGAGCTTTTGCACCGATGCTAAAGAGTTTTATTGAGAAGGCACTTGAAGCTGAGATGGAAGAACATTTGGATGATGATCAGCGATCTAATGGCAACAAGCGCAATGGCAAGGGCAAGAAAACAATCAAGAGTGGTTTCGGCTCTTTTGATATTGAAACGCCAGAAGATCGTCACAGTAGCTTCCAACCAGAGCTGGTAAAAAAGCGTCAGAGCATACTGGCGGATAATCTGTCCGACAAAATCATTGGCCTTTATGGATTGGGAATGAGTTATAGAGACATCTCATCTCACATTAAGGAGATGTACGACACAGACATCTCACACACCGTACTTAGTCAAATCACAGATCGTATCATACCGGATGTCAAAGCATGGCAAAATCGCCCTTTGGAACCATTATACTGTATCGTCTGGTTAGACGCTATGCATTATAAGGTTAAGGTAGACGGCAAAATCCAGCACAAGGCACTTTACAATATCCTAGGTATAAATACCGAAGGTAGAAAAGAGATTTTAGGGATTTACCTTTCAGAAAGTGAAGGAGCTAACTTTTGGCTACAGGTATTGACCGATCTAAATAATCGTGGGTTAAAGGATATTTTAATAGCTTGTACGGACAATCTAAAAGGGTTTACCAACGCTATTTTAAGTGTATTTCCAAAAACAGAAGTACAGCTATGTATCGTCCACCAGATACGCAACTCCCTGAAGTATGTTGCTTCAAAGGATCAGAAGGAATTTATGAGAGATCTCAAAGAGGTTTACAGAGCAGATAATAGGAGCATTGCAGAGGATCAGCTAGAACTCCTAGATCAAAAATGGAACTCCAAGTATCCTGTAGTTATACAAAGTTGGAAAAACAACTGGGAACATCTATCCCAATACTTTCAGTACACTGCTGAAATCAGAAAGATTATATATACCACCAATGCGGTAGAAGGCTATCACAGACAGGTACGTAAGGTCACCAAAACAAAAGGAGCATTCACAAGTGATATGGCTCTTTTAAAACTGGTTTATCTAGCCACTATGAACATCCAAAAGAAATGGACTTCTCCGCTACATAACTGGAGTTTGACTATACAGCAACTTTATATTAGATTTGAGGATCGTATAGATCTAGATATCAACAGGAATCAAGCAACACTTGTCGCTGACGCTAGGTCACATTCCAAAACAAGTCGAAAACAAGTTTCGACTAATTTTGAAACGAAAAAATAAATGTCAGACAGAGTTTAATTTACACTACCAGGATATATTGACTTATCTAGAAAAAGAAGAGAACAGAGAGAATATCAAAGACTATATACTCACGCAGTTAAACAAGTATAGGGATAGTACTTTTCAGAAAATAGATTATTCGAAATTCAATACTATTTTAGCTAAATATAATACTGCAGATAAAGCTGCTTGCCTATCAGTAATTAACACCAAAATAGACGCGATTCAATCTAAATTATTAAAATTCAACATCCTTATTCTACTCTCATTCTTGTCATTATTGCTATTAGTATTGATCGATAAGAATTCTTCAAAATTCCGTGTATCAGTTTACATTCTAGGTGCGTTGATCTTTTTATATTTAGGAGTTTTTCTCCCTATGATTGATATCGATGCCAGAATACAATCATTGGAATTCAATCTTATGGGAGAATCTATTTTATTTAAAGATCAAATACTGTATTACAAGAGCAAGAGTATCATTGAGATGTCAAAAATAATGTTGTCCCAAGGGAAAATTCAAGTGATGTTAGTTGGTTTACTCGTCCTACTCTTCAGCATTATCTTTCCCGTTTCAAAACTATTATCAAGTTTTCTTGTACTATTCAAAAGTGATTTTAAAGATAACAAAGTAGTTAATTTTCTTGTTTTCAAAAGCGGTAAATGGTCTATGGCAGATGTAATGGTAGTAGCTATATTTATGTCTTACATTGGGTTTTCTGGAATTCTATCAAGTCAATTAGATCAACTTCAAAACATCTCAGAAAATCTTAGTATTATAACCACGAATAATTCCGAATTACAAAGTGGATTTTACTTCTTTTTAGGGTTTGTTATTTTAAGTATTAGTATATCACAATTGATATCTACTATGGGAGTAAAACCTAAAAAATAATTACCTATTGCTCTTAAAGTTCTCTGCTTGATCAAATATGTCTTTATACACCTCATCCCGCTCCACAGGAGGATAACCAAACTCATCAAGCAGCAATATTAACCCCACTTTTAGCGCTGCTTTTATATCATCACGTTTATTCCAGTCTGGGAACTTGGCTTGAGAATCTACAAGATGTTTGGTCGCTTTGGCTAGTTCTATAAGTTTGTCTTCTGGATAGGTAAAATCGTATTTTATACAAAGCGCCTTGAGAATATCATAAAAGGCTTTTTCTTCAAAGGTGATCCCTAATTCATTGCCAGAAGCAAACTCTCCTTGTATTTCCCAAATTAGATCTGTAATCTCATCTGCAAACTCATCCATTGCTTCACTGCGCCAAGTATCCTCCTTACGCTCATTATAGCGTTGTACAAGGGTTTCCATTTTTTTAGTAAAATCTATTCCTTTTACTTTATTGTTCTTTTTGAGTTCGCCTATGGCTTTAGCTAGTAGTTGTTGCAATAGTTTGATTTTTGTGTTAGGGAGCTTGATCTTATTAATTTTAGCCAAGTAATCTTCACTAAAAATATCATACTCAGAAGTTGCTTCTTCACCTATTTTAAAAATCTCTTGTACACCGTCACTTTCTAGCGCATCCTTAATCATATCTCGCACCCTGGCATTCATTTGTGCAGTATCTGGTGCATTGCCTTTGGTAAGTTTAAATACAATGCTCCGTACAGCAAGATAAAAGTGCACATAATCACGTTCTTGCTCTTTAAGTTCTTCACTTCCTGAGCAGATATCGTAAGCAGCTTTTAATCGCTTTACGAGATCCATAAACTGCTTCTCAAACTTATCTGTACGCAAGACAAATTCAGAAGCTTTGTTTAGCGTGGTTAACTGCTCCATAGGTTTCCCTGTGAAATATAAGGTACTATCAAAATTGCGCATTGCTCGATCTAAGAGGTCAAGATGATTTCGTACTACTTTTAGGGACTGCTCAATATCTTCTACGTTTTCCTTATCCCCTTCTCCATACTTTTTAAGTGCAAGGTTCATACGCTTTTTAATGCCTATATAATCGACTACGAGTCCTTTATTCTTTCCTGCAAATTTTCGGTTTACGCGGGAGATGGTCTGGATCAAGTTATGTTCTTGTATAGGCTTATCGATATAGATACTATCTAGAAAAGGCACATCAAAGCCCGTAAGCCACATATCTACTACAATGGCGATTTTAAAGTTAGACTTCTCATTCTTGAATTGACGGTCAAGCTCTTTTCGGTATTCTTTAGTACCTAACAACTTGTACATATCTTCATTATCATCGCGGTGGCGTGTCATAATCATCTTGACACGTTCCATCGGTTTAATTTCTTTTTGCTCTTTTTCTGTGAGCGCTACCCCATCATCGGCAGTCTTTATAATGGCCCATTCTGGTCGTAGCTTGATGATCTCTTGGTATAATGCGAAGCCTATATCCCGGCTACTTGTCACAAATATTGCTTTCCCCTTTACGGTTGCGCCTTCACTCACACGTTTTTCATAATGAGTTACAAAATCTAGAGCGACTGCTTGCAATCTGTCAGGGTCACCTAAGATGGCACTCATACTTGCGCTTTGCTTCTTACTGCTTTCTACTTGGTACTCGTTTGCTCCTGCGGCGGCAGCTTCATCATAATACTTTTCGATCTCGTCTAGTTTGCTGTTTTTTAGATTAACTCTAGCCGCGCGACCTTCATACACAATACGCACCGTAATCTCGTCAAAAACCGACTCGGTCATTGTATACGCATCTACTACTGGTCCAAAAACAGCCAGCGTAGCATCTACAGGTGTCCCTGTAAACCCTACGTAGGTGGCATTTGGTAAAGAGTCGTGTAGGTATTTTGCAAAGCCATAGGTTTTTACTACACCCTTATCTGTTACTTTAATTTTTTGATCGAGATTGGTCTGGCTTCTATGCGCTTCATCGCTTATACAAATCACGTTATTTCGATTTGTAAGCAGCTGTGTGTCTTCGGTAAATTTATGGATGGTGGTCAGAAAAACGCCACCGCTTTCTCGGCCGCTCACCATTTCACGCAAGTGTGCCCTAGATAATACACTTACTATATGCTCATCTCCCAGATAGGCTTTTGCGTTTGTAAAACTTTCAGATAGCTGATCATCTAGGTCTGTACGGTCTGTAATGAGGATGATAGTCGGGCTTGAAAAATGAACGCTTTTCATAAGTAGTCTCGCAAGAAAAAGCATTGTAAAACTCTTACCGCAACCTGTGGCTCCAAAGTACGTCCCACCCTTCCCATTACCTTCTGGTCGTTGTGCTTTCTGGATGCTATTATACAAGGCTCGCGCTGCATAATACTGAGGGTAGCGACACACGATTTTCATATCTTGCTTGCTACTATCTGGCATATAGATAAAATTGCGCACCACATCTCTCAAGCGATCTTTATGTAATAATCCCTGTATAAGGGTAAACATACTGTCTATACCGTCTACCTCCTTTGCAAGACCAGCTACACGACGCCAGGCATAAAAAAATTCATAAGAAGCAAAAAATGAACCAGCCTTTGTATTTACACCATCACTTATGATACAGAATGCGTTGTACTTAAACAATGACGGGATATCACGTTTGTACCTCACCGTAAGTTGCTTGAATGCATCGTGTACAGCGCAATCTTCTACAATGGCGCTTTTAAACTCTAGCACCACAAGCGGCAGGCCGTTTATATATAATATACCGTCAGGTATGCGGCCTGCTGGATGATTTTCTATAATCTTAAGCTGCGTGACAAAGCGATAGATATTTTGATCTCCCCATTTTTTTATAGGTGGTTCTTCAGCAACCGTATCTACATTAGCACTATCTCGTTGTGCATTAAGTCCATCATAATCTAGCAGATATACGTGAAAGTCTTTTTCTGTAGAATTCTCACGTTTTAAGATAAAGCCATCTGCAAGGCGGCGCATTATGATCTTATTAGTCTCATAAAGATCTGAGGCAGGTAATCGTTTAAGGTCTGTAATTATACTATTTACCTCTGTGATTGTAATATTTTGGGTACTATATCTATTTAATAAATATCCTCGTAAGTCTTCCTCTAGCAAGACATCTTCTGGATTGCGAGACAACGTATTTCCTAGTGCGTGCGGGTAGCCTTCTTGAGCAATAGCCTGTGCAAACGCAGCTTCTAGTTGGGACTCTGTAAATTTTTGCATTAAATGGTCTTTAGTATACTGAGCTTTTTCTCGCTTTCGCGAAAGCGTTACTTCACCTTGTTTGCAGAAAGAATATCCTCCATCTTTCTAAAAATAGTCATCAAGCCATCTCCATCGAGCTTCTCGTGAATGAATTGTGATAAATTTATAATTTCTTCATCTGACGGCTCATAAGATTTTGATGCAAAATGAAGCCAAGTATTGTCTTTTGTATAGAAGTCTGACTTTGTAATAGCCTTTTCTTTCTCCGTAAGGACGATATATTTAAATTGTTCTTTATTCGTGGTGAGTTTTCCTTGCACCTCAACCACAATATACATTGTTTTCTCTGGCTTCAGTAAGCCCTCATATACGACCGTGAGCATTAGGTTTGTATCAACTTTACTTAGATAATGACGTAGTCTTTTCCCATTAAAACTATTTACTCTGGGACCATATAGAGAAACTCGTTCTAGTGTTTGCCCTGTCTTCTCCACTTCGCTTTCAATTTGCTTTCTAACTGCTCCTTTAAAAACTGCTAAATTATTAATCACTTGTTGATTTTTAAGGTAAAATCTCATCTCATCTCCATTCATAAGATCACTGCTTATATTTATAATATTTTGATATACATCTTTTAAATAGGTAATATACTTATCGTTAGCTTTTAATAAATAGTTACCAGAGATCGCCATTACTTTATCTAGCAATTCTATATGAGTAATATTTATAAATTCTGAGTGACCAGTTACGGGTATTGTGTCAAGAGAAAGTACAATGCCTATCTTATTTTCTCTATTTGCAGGTCTCGTGCTTTTCCAATAATCTTCTAGATCATTATTGAGATGATGATATACTTTATTTTCTATAATAATGGACTGTCGCCCATTACTCAAAAGGAGATCTATGCGACCTCCCTTTGTTGTTCCCACTTCTGTAGCACAATTAAAATCATAGAAGCTACTAAAGTCTTTACTCACCCCTTTTTCTAATGCAACTTCTAGTAAACTCTTTATAAAAAGGTCTTTCCATCTTATGCACCTCATTCACGTTAAAGAAAAATGAATAGATATTGCTCAGCACATTTTCATAATGAGGTTGCTTTGCAATGCCTAGAAAAGTTTTTGGGCGCTTTTTGGTTTTGGGATAGTGTTATTGTCTAGGAATGATTTTAGCTCTTGTAGTTTATTAGTCATTAACTCTTACTATTTTGTCTTTGTTCCTATTATGTTTATTCAAAACTCTTAGTTTATTGATACTTAATGAAAATGGATATTTACCACTAAGATTCAAATTACTTTTTAATATATAATTCTCCCAAATAAAATTTCCTGTTCCGTTAAAAAGCTCTTCAAAAGTGCCATCATTTTGAAGTAAAATAGCTAGAAAGTAGTCTGGAGCTTTACTTCTATCACGAGGAAAGTAAATATGTCCTTTAATTGTTGATTTTATTTGAATCTCCTTGGATTTATCATTGATAACAAATCCATCATATTTCTCCTTGTTTGATCGATACAATCTTAAGCCATATGCCTTTGCTGCAATCACTTCTCCTATATCTCCAACTAGTTTTCCATCTAATGTAAATTTAGGCTTATGATGTCCTTTATTATCGCAAGTAATCTCATTGTATTGCTTGTTTAAGGAAGCTACTATATCTTGAAGTTGTTGGATTTCTTTCATTTGATTGAGTTACAATTCTTGAATATCTTTCTCAATCAACTTAAACTGATCCTTAATATCCTCACCCATATAGAAATCAAGTAGATCTTTTTTAGTCAGTGTTCCTGTTTCTAGGAATTGCGTGAGGTATTTTTGATTGAATTCCATCAATAAAGTGGACTTTTCAATCTGTTTTAAAATCTCTTTATTAGTATCGATATTTCTTTCAACAAGATTTTTTATGGCTCTTATCTCATTAATGTCTTTTAGAATACGAGTTACAAGAATGGCAAGAATATCTTTATCAAGATTTAATTCTTTTGCATTCATTGCAATGTCTCTGGCGAGCATATAGGCAATCATAAGATTTGAATAATCACCGCGTTGAGAATCTATAATCGCTACAAAACCCACTTCTGGAATAAAGCCTACATTTTCTGTGAACTTTAATACCGAATTATCGACCAGCGAAATATCAAAAACAATGATGCTTACCTTAGAATTACGGTTTGCATTAGATTCTATAAGCTGGCTCCAAGCAGTATCTGATTTTCTGATAAAAATATCTTTCCCGTCAATAGGTCCGAGCTTAATGCTTTTATCAAACTTACACTCGATAGCAATTTTCAAATTGCTGTCATTTCCTAATTGACATATAATATCTCCTGTTTTATTTCGCGCCAGTTCTCCTGCGGCGTTACCCGTGAGCATTGCCCTGTCTGGTATACGTTTACTCTTAAAATACTCGTTGAGCGCAGCTGCAATATCATCTTCTGCTAGGGTTCCTTTTATGGTAGACTTATAAAACAACTCTTTCTTCATCTCAAATATCATTTTGAGACTTTCTAGTTCTGTACCCAGCTCATTTGAAGTCTTAGACAGAAACGATGACAAGCGATCTTCCATTAAAGCAAGCACGCCTATATATAGCGCCCGTACAAGTTTATCATCGCGCTCACTAACTGGGAATATTATCGAAATAATTGAACACGATCTCGTTATCGAGTTCAAACTTTTGAAGTTCTACACGTTTAAGTTTTTGGTTGAGTTTTATGTTGGGCATTGTCAATAGTTATTAAATAAGATATCAAGCATCAATAATTTGCTTCGCAAAACTAATTATTGGAACTGTGTCAATCTCCACTTTCTCGATATTTGGCTTGAGCACGTTCTTCCAATATAGATTAGCATTATAAGGTTTTCCATCAGATACAGGGGCATCTGATGGATATTTCAAATCGTCGATAATCATTTCAGTTTGATGCGCAGGCTCAAACGTGGGATTATTCAACAAAAATAATCCTGGATCATATTCTTCCTTAGCTTTATCGGAAACAAATTGAGAATAAATAGATCCTTGAATTCCAGTATTAAATTTATTTAAACCAAAATCATCTACTCCTTCTTGAATCGATTTATCTGTATCACAGATTACGTGATACTTTATAGAAAATTTAGAAAAAATATGTTGATAAAATGGGATATTATTTACAGTCCCACAGTTAACAATAAACAGATCTTTCGACGTTTCTATTACGGACAAGTAACCACGTAGAATAATTTCTTCAGTAGCTCCTTCGACTAATATAACTTCATCTGCATAAAACGACTCACAGAGAAATGGATTAAATCGCAGTAACTCATTCATTTCTTCCTTAAGCTCGATTTTACTTTTAATTCCTTTCGAATCTTTCAAAAACTGATCATTAATCTGAAAAAGTTCGGCATTTCCATCTTTTTTAACCATTCTAACCAAAGAAGATTTCTCTTTTGTTATATCAATCATCTGAGGAGAATGAGATGCACATAGTACTTGATAAGGAGTGTTTGTATCGCTTACTTGATATATCAATGATCTTAATTGTTTCATTAATTTCGGGTGCAAGAAAAGTTCTGGCTCTTCAAACAGCACTATGTAGTCCTTTCTATCATCTACACGTTCAAATTCTTCTGCTACGTCTTTCATAAGTAGAAGAGAAAAAATTGCAGATCTTATAGCCCCGTGCCCTATCTGATTATAGGTTGTGGGAATGGACTCATCGTGTTCACCCTCTGTATTTTTATGCTGAAAATGTAATGAGAACTTTTTCTCCAAAGATTTAGGGGTCCATTTTATTTGATCTTTCTCTTCAAGTTCAATTTCAGTCTCTGGAAAAAGGGTTCTGAACTGCTCGTTAACTTCATATTTGTAGGCAGCAATTGATTCTGGATATATACAATTTATCCTGTAGCTCACGCATCTTTTCTCGAGCAACCTTAAATTCCTCTCTCTCTCCTTATCTTTCAGATTTAAACTGGCCTTCGCAAGTAGAATGTCATTAATAATTGTTTCTACCTGTTCTTCACTAGGCATTGCTTTTATAAATATTGGTGTTGGTAAAGCAGCTTGAAAAACTGTATCCAAACCGAGTCCTCCATAATTTTTTTTAATCCATTCTCCTGACTCAAAATCGCGAGTAAAATTAATTGTTGTTACATTTAATTTTCTGCCAGCTTTAATTGCAATAATAGTTCTCCTTACATCTAAAATATTATCTGCATTTAACCATTTCTTCAAACCAACAACCTTTGGTTTTATGGAAGATTTTTCAAAATCGTGTTCATCCAATTGTAGCCTAAGTTCAAATTCAATCACTCCATCAATATCTCTCCGATGAAAATCATTTTCTTCTAAAGAAGTAGAAGAGTGATAGTATTCATAAGCCTTTAAAAAAACTCGATTTTCCTACGTTATTCTGACCCAAGAGGAAAATTGTATTTGAATCTTTAAATTCGATTTTATTCTTATCCAAACCTCCAGAGATACCTCTAAAATTATTTACTGCAAATGATATAATTCTCATAACTCTAATTTCTAAAACGTTACCTCACATATTTAAACTTAACGTATGTATTGACATACCCATTTAAACCACTCCCGCTTCTAGCTAAGTTTTTCATTTCTTCTACGTGATTCGAGCCAGCACTTCGATAACTATAAGCATAAATTCGAGCTGTTCTACTAAATTTTATTTTGATATAATCTGATCCGATCTCATATTCTGACACTCCGGAATCTCCTCCGCTATTTCTATAACTTTCCATAATAAACCAACTTTAAACGTAACGGTTAATTCCATATACGGTATAAAGCTAATTAACCTTATTATGAGTTCTTTACGGGAAACCTCATTTGCATAATTATAATGTCTTATTCTAAATAACTCATAGCCTTATTTCATCCCAAATTCAAAACCACAAATCCCACCAACGTCAACACGGTAGTCAGTATCAAACTAACGTAAATCAAACCTCTTTTAAACTCTTGACGACTTTCCAATTGTTCTGTTTCATCAATTTCTTTATGAATCATCTCAGTAGATTTGTCTTGGCTGTTATATAGAGCACTTACCCAACCACCTTGAACGCTGCTTTCCACACGCAATACATACAAACTCATAAAAGCAATAACGAGAAGGATAATGGTAGAAGCAAATAACAAACTTGTTCCTACATTCAACTCATTAACGGGCTTATATAACTCAAAATTGGCAAACAAATTAAAACCAGTAAATACCAGACACACCACATCATATCTTCGTGAGCTATATTTCATAGTGTCTAAAGCGTACTGCTTTAAATCTTGCGTGTTTTGATAATCGTGTTCTTTTTTGGTAATCATTATGCTGGCTGTTTTATATCCTTATTATCCATTACTGTTGCCATTTTTGAGAGGAGAATATTAGATAATTCGAATAACTAGAATTGGCCTTTCTATTAGATTTAATTTCTTCTTTTATTTTAAAACAACCACCTTCAAAATCTTGAAGAATATATTTGAAGGATTTAAAATATTAAAATCTTTAATCCACTTCTTATCACCTCGCGGCATCTTCGTTCCTTTAGCACCTAACATTACATAATGAAAAAAAGCATCTGATTTTAATGTTTCATACACATACATTAGTCTTGTCGCGTCATTCAAACTAAAACATAAATATCGTTTGAATTACCTCCAGACTTCTCGGCCAACCATATTTTTTTGAAGTACCGTCAAATATGGATATTAAAATATCATCCTCGATATACCTACTAAGACTTATAGCACTTGGCAAGCCACTTGATTGTGTAATTCCTAATAGATTGGGTAACATATTTTCAGTAGATATATAATTATCTATTGTCAGTTTTGAAACTTCGATTCGTTCATTCCCATAACCTAACGAGATCAATAAATTATAAACCTCCCACCCCTAGGAATCTCCATATCAGCTCCTCATTATACACTAGCTTACCACCAGAAGATTTGTAACCTTTTTGGTTTAAATCTAGTCTTTGGTCTTTGACTGCATACGACTGTGCTGGATGTAACCTAGAGAAATAGGAAACTCAAAATGTGCAACCAATGCTCCTACGACACCTGCGCGTCACTTCTAGCGCCGTATTAAGTTGCTCGTTTATAGCGATGCGTTCTTATACAGTATTGTAGTCATTTACGATTTCTTGTTGTTTTCTAGGGATGGGACGGGTAACGTCATATCAAGAAAATCTTCCCATTCTAAAGAACCACGTACACCACCAACTACTAAAAATTCTGCGTGACAGTCAAACTCAGCACGTGTAAACCACATCATTAAATAATATGGTAATAACTAGTCTGGCTTATTGATTTCAAAAACAGGATAAGCTGAGAGATAACGGCTTCGTCCAAATCTTTTAGAAGTGCCACTGGCATTTTCTTATCACGCCGTACCTGCATTATGCTGCACGCAAACTGGTTTTTCTTTATGATCTTATAGTTGCGCATATTTGTTCCCACTGTATTTGCAACAGAGGAAATAAACTGTTTTGTAATACTCAATCCTAAAAGGGTAGTGACTTTCAACTCTTTATTACGTACATCTACAAGTTCAATCTAATCGCCAATACGTTTGTAATTAGATTTCATACCCTAGCTTTTTAAAAACGTCTGCTAGCGCAGTATCATTAGTAGCTTCTTTTCGAGCAGCTCTTTTACTTCGCTTTGCAGATTCTCCATCTTCTTATGATAATCTACTTGCTCATCGCGGTTTACAAACTCAATATATTTACTGGGGACAAGGCTGTAATCTTTTTTAATAATGTCAGACTTGGCTACAGCAACTTGCAAAACTCTGGAACATCTGTATATCCTGCATTTTCTTGTTGCCAGTTATGATAAGCCGCTGTGACTTGTGTTACATTCTCCTCGCTAAACTGGATAAACTTCTTTTCAAACGGGATTCCTACCTGGCGTAAGTCCATAAACAAAACTTCTTCCTCACGGTCACGGTAGGTTCTTTGTGCAGTGCCTATGTCTAACTGGTATGCTTTTTTATTGTTATTGAGAATCCAAAGGGTCACACTTATGTTTGTGGTGTAAAACATATTTTGAGGCAAAATCACAATCGCTTCTACTAGATTATTCTCAATCAGTTTCTTGCGTATTTTATATTCTTCTCCACCACCAGAGAGAGCGCCATTTGCCAGTATAAAGCCTGCTACTCCTTTGTCTGAGAGTTTTGCCACCATATTTAAAATCCACGCATAGTTGGCATTACTTTTAGGAGGCGTGTCATAGCCTTTCCAGCGTGGGTCGTCTGTGAGTTCATTTTCGGCGCGCCAGTCTTTTTGGTTAAAAGGTGGGTTTGCCATAATATAATCTGCTTTAAGATCTGGATGCTGGTCACGGCCAAAGGTATCTGCCGCCACTGCACCTAGATTTGCAGAGATGCCGCGTACGGCAAGGTTCATTTTTGCGAGTTTATACGTAGTGTTCGTATACTCCTGTCCATAAATAGAGATTTTTTTCTTACTCCCATTGTGACTTTCTATAAACTTAATAGACTCTACAAACATACCACCAGAGCCACAAGCGGGATCGTAAATAATCCCTTCGTAAGGCTCAATCATCTCTGCAATAAGGTTTACAATACTTTTAGGGGTATAAAATTCTCCTTTTCCTTTTCCTTCGGCCAGTGCAAACTTGCTCAGGAAATACTCATAGACGCGTCCCACAATATCTTGGGCTTCGTCCTTCTGAGTATCTATCTTGTTTATAGTATCCAGCAATGCGCCTAGCTTACTTTTATCCAGTTGCAAGCGTGAGAAATAATTATCTGGCAGCGCGCCCTTAAGTGCTGGATTTGCTTTCTCAATCTGGTGGAGTGCGGTGTCTATTTTTATGGCAATATCATCTTGCTTTGCATTTGCAATGATGTAGTTCCATCGCGAAGTTTCGGCGAGAAAGAACACGTTTTTCTCATTGTAAAAAGGAGCCATCTCCGTGTATTTCCCTTTCCTTCGGCTTCTAGCTCTAGCTTTCTGTTTTCAAACTTATCACTGGCAAATTTCAAGAAAATGAGCCCTAATACTACGTGTTTATATTCTGCACTCTCCACAGAACCACGGAGTTTATTGGCACTTTGCCAGAGGGTTTCTTCTATGGATTTTTCTTTGGTGGTTTTGGTTTTAGCCATTTGTGTGTATTAGGTCTGTATACGCTTTCGCGAAAGCGTACTAATGATAAGTAAAAATAAGGTTTAGGATGTAACTAAACGGCTACTATTGAAACTCTATATACACGGGTAAGTGGTCAGACAGCGTTCTCGACATTTCTAACTGCTCGCAGTCGTTTACAAAATCAATACTGCCAGATTGTAGGAATGTGACGCTCTTAGAAACATATATATTGTCTATCGCGTGGTTTGTATATACCCCAAATTTACATTTCATTTTGAGCGTAGTTTTAGTCTGTGTGAGGGCATTTTTGAATCCCTGCGCATAAAAACTATCCCAAACCCTGTGTGACTCATCTAGATTAAAATCTCCTGCAATAATAATACGATCAGATTGTAGACGCTCAGGATACCGTATAAAGGATGCTATCTCCTCCTCAGGATGTGCATCAAACCTTCTGGAATGGAAGTTGATAATGTAAAAGGGATCACCTTCGTTTTTAGGTTTAAAGAAACCGATGTAGGGTTCACGATCACAAACACTAGCCAGTTCACCATCGAGATAGGGGCTTTTGAGTAGTTGTACGTGCGCTGTTTTCCATAAAAAAGCATAGCGTTCACTTTTATAAACAGATGGGCTTTGTGTAGGGTTACTCACACGGTAATCCCATTTTGACCCCATACGATTTAACTCATCCGCTAAGCGAGCAACAGCCTGAGCTCCTTTAGGGTCTTTTGCAACTACCTCTTGTATGGCGACGATATCAAAATCCCTTAAGATTTGGGCAATTTGATAGATCTCGTTATCGTCTTTACTGCCTCCTAGATCTTTTATGTTCCAAGAAACAAGGGTTATTGAGTTTTTGAGTTTTTTACCTTTTAAATCAATATTAGTAATGTGTGGTTTGTAATCAACTTTATCTTGAACATTAAAGCTATTGGTCTCTGCCTGTGATAATGTAGACGTTGAACTTTGATTATTACACGAGGCCTGTGCTATACATAGCGCTAGTAAGAGATATCTAAAATATTTCAAATGGAGTTATTTGTTATAAGATAAAAGTGAATGAATACTGCATCACTAGTCAAGATTAGGAGAGCATTCTAAATTATCACTATAAGGTTCTATAAATCTCCAAAAGGCTTTCCCTGCGCTATCTAAATAATTCATAGAATATTTGAGTTTTGTATTAGATGCTACTTGATAAATATACTCAGTACAACCATAGGAATATTTGCTTTTAAAGCAGACAATGGCAAAATAATATGTTTGATAATCTACATACACATCGTAAAAAGTGACTTTTGAAATAGCCTCGCTTGTATAGCTATTGTAGGTCGTTCCATAGTTCTTAGATTTTATAGACTCTATAAAATCTTCACACGTTTGAGATGTAGCGGTATAAACAGAAAATAAAAGCGCTATAAATATTGAAATCTTTTTCATTTTATATGGATTTTATGTGATTTCACCTATTTATTGTAATATAAACTCCTTAATAATACCGTCCATATTTGAAGGAAGGTCTGCATTTTTTATGCTATACCGTTTTACGCCCATTGCTTCTAACCACTCGCTCCAATAGGCTCGTATAATATCTCCTTCATATGGATTTTTCGGATCAGGATTAATACCGAGGACAAGTACTTCTAGGTTTTCTAAATCTGTGGTTGCAGGTATAAAACCATATTCATCTTCTAACATTATATCTTTCCATTCTGATTTATTGAGCCCGAAACTTCTAATTGTTTGAGGTGTAAGATATGTTGTCTTGTTGCCGTCTTTAATCTTAGAATCTTTGTGATAGATGTAACCATCTGTAATAACTACTAAGATATTTCTGTAAGCATCATCAATACAATAATCCTTCACCTTATTCTTAAAAAACTTCCAGGTATCTGAACCCACATATTTACTATCGTCTATGGCCAGTTTGTATATTTCAAGAGGCTTTGTAGCATAAGTCGTTTTTATTTCTTCCAATAATTCGAGACTAGCCGTATTCCGATAAACTTCATACTTTAAGTCATTAGAAATGGAATTAATATTCTGATTTTTAGGAGCTGGATCAAAAAACACCTGCATCTTGTCATTCATTTGACGCACCTTTTTTGTTCTAAGATGTGCATCAAATGCTTCTGAAACAGATTGCATATATGCAGCATCACGCATATAAAATTCCATAGTTTCATTAGGATACTTTTCAGGATCAATTCTGTCGGATAAATCTAGAAGAAAACTGATGTTAAGATCACCAGTTTTTTTCTTTTTGGAAATAGTCGGATTCTTTCTATTTTCCAAATTATTTTGCGCTTCCTCTTTCTCCTTTGTGCAGGATAGTAAAAAGCATAGCATCAGTAGGGTTATAGATATATTTCTCATAGCTCTAGTTTTTTTCAAATACGATATTTTGAAAATCCATTTCATTTATCTTAAGAACCTTTAAATGCTCTTAAGCCACGACTTCGCATTGTGACCTTATTTCATCAAGTTGCTTAATGGGGAATTGAAGTTCAGAATTTATGGCTTGGTACCATCCTTCAACATATTGATAATGGTAGTGCAAATATTGTTTTACTGGAAAGATGAATCCATCAATCTTAGATTGAAGTTCAGCAATCCTACCATTTATTGATGCTATTTCTTGCTGGACAGACTCTAATTGGGTCTCAACTTCTCCCTTTTTCTGGATAGCATTTTTAATAGATTCTCTCTTACTGAGGATAAACCCCTTAATCTTGTCAACATTCTCGTGTTCTTTCATTACAAAGTCAAAAACCAGTCCCCATATAATGTAGACTACAAATCCTGCGAATATGATCCCCCAAAAGTTGACACTTTGTAGTGCATCTGTAGGAGAAAAAACTTGTCCAAGAACCGCATCAAATAAGAATATTTTCTTCTCAATTAAGTAAGCCAATATCACGTCGAATATAAACGTTAAGACAAAAAGAGCAAATACCTTGAAATAGCCACCCCATCCTTTTACTTTCAAAAACATATGAACGAGATACCCTAGACCCATAAAAACAAATGGAATAGTACCAACGAATACGGCTTCTAGCCAACCGTCACTTATGGCCTTCCCCAACGCATCTGCATCAAAGATTGCCGCAGATAAAGTGTCAGTTTCAAAATCCTTAAAAAAAGCTGAGTAGGAAGCAGAAATATAGAACACAAACAAATAAATAGTGATTGGTAAAAGTAAAAACAGACCAATATAAAATTGAGCCTTTGGACGTTTATCAGAGTCAATTCCATATTTCTCTGGATTTTCTTTTACATCAATCATTTCGAATTTGTGATTATCTATTGCAGAAACAATATTCTTCAATTGATCGTTAGTAATAGTTCTAACTGTATCTCTTTTTTTGAGCTCTGCACGCTCTCTTTCCTGTTGCTCCTTATAAGGTTGCTTTAAAAGTTTCTGCTCATTAAGTTGCTTCCTGCAAAGATTTTCAAAGCTATTATAGAGGTTATGTAATCCAACTTTTAAAGTAGAAGGCTCACCAGAGGCTTTCTTTGATGAACCATAACCGCTCTGGTAATATGTTACTCTAACTTGTTCTCTTGCCTCATCTGTATCTCCCTCAATTACCACGGGAATCTTTGATTCTTTTAATTTGAATAAGCTTTTTATAGCTGCCATATCTATGTGTTTATGGTGGTTAAAATTTCTTCCTTACTCAAACCTTTTTTAGCAGATTCCAGAAGGAAGTCTGCTAACTCTTCAATGTTTTCATCTAAGAATTCAAACTTCGCACAATACTTTTTCAAAGTTACATACTCGTCATCTGTAACTTTTTTATCTGCCCAAATCATAATTGCAAGATCATAGAGATATTCTACTCTTTTTTCTAGAGACTCAGGTATGGAGGAATCGTGAGAAGGATTTAATAGTATATCATTAAGTTGATCTCTAGCAAGTCCACGATCTTCAGCAAATTTGTAAAGCATTTGCATTTCAAGTACATCAAAATTATCGTCGGCAAATGCCATTTGATAAAGACGTAAGAAATGACTTTTTAGTTCGGTAGTAATCATATCAGGGTTTGAGTTTAGTGTTTAGAAATGGATTTAACTCGTATGACATTCCTTAGTACAGTAAAAACATCCGTTTACTTTTGAGTATGATTTTTTTGCTTCTCGAACGGCATCTCTGCAGTTTGAGAATTCTCCGAGATACTGTCTATTCTCTATTATGGGCATATAGGAACATCCTGTTGTATGAACTTCGTGATCTCCGTTTGCTTGACTATTTTTGTTTACGTAATAGCTTGCCATTTTATGTGTTTTTTTTAGTGTGAGACAAACATAATGTATCTGATTATCGATGTTTTACGGGTTTCCACATTGAAGTGGTTTTTTAAGTATTTTACTTTTAGAAACTAAATATAGAATGTCCTTTGAGTCTTTGATATTCATATGATATTCTACCTTAGTCGTAGATCAATATAGAAGCATTTACGCGTGATAATAAAATTTTCAAGTTTCAACAGTAAGGATTATCGTATATCGCAATACGCGATAATAATTACATAAATTAACAGATACTACTAAAAAAATCACTAATATTGCATATCGCGATACGCAATATTAAAATAATGAAATCACAGAATATTTATTTGAAACCGCAAGACGTACTACTACTACTCAAACTTGTCAGTTTAAATTCGAACATTTGGAATCAAAAATCGGTAGCAGAGAGTATTGGTCTTAGTCAGTCTGAAGTGAGTGAAGCGGTACGTCGCTGTAAATATGCAGGATTGCTTGACCCAACCGGGAAGGCTGTGATGAAACTGGGACTTACTGAATTTTTGCAATTTGGACTACCCTATGCTTTCCCACAACGGCCTGGACCTCTTGTTAAAGGAATACGTACAGCACATTCTGCTCCACCACTCAATGCTGAGATTGTGAGCAGTGAACATTATGTATGGCCTTCAGTTAAAGGGACCGTAAGAGGGCAAGCTATTGTCCCATTATATCCTTCTGTTGTGAAAGCAGTTAAAAATGATAAGGCATTATATGAACTCTTAGCATTGGTAGATGCCATTCGCGTCAACACGCGCTGAAGAAAAGGAAATTCCTAGAAAAGAATTGAACAAACGATTACTTGGCGATTATTCAGTATAGCAGATACAATAATAGGTTAACGATAGGAAGATATAGAAATTAATAAAAAGGTAATTGAACTTGTTTCCAAAGGGCTCAATGATCTGCCTTATCATCATAGAAACTACGTCTGAGTTAAGGGTGATACTCAAGAGCAGTTGGCTTTTAATATTGGCGAAGCTCTGAGCATCTCTTTTATTCAATGGTATTAAGTATACGTGATCCATACTAGAATAGTACCGTTGGAAACGCATATAGTCCCCAGATAACGCCTTTATCTCTCTGGAAGTGGTTAAAGCACCATCTGCTATATTACCGATAGTGTTTTGAAATTTATATGTGGTGTTTAATAAAGAGCTTCACTTTATCAGTCCTCTCGTGGCAAAATTTAAATATAGGTAGTTATAGACCCAAAAAATTCGCGTAAAACCTGCTTCCACTCTTTATCCTTGACACTCTCTTTTCTCAAAACGTTCTGCTATAGTTGTTGCTTCAGTATTCGAATAATAGGTCAATGATGAACCTGTCAAATGCTTCTTGAATGAGGAGGACTATCAAATCCAATCATATTAAATTCTTTGCAAAATTATAATTGACAATTTCCTGCTCTAATTTCGTTTCTTGTCGGATAAATAAATTATGTGCTATTTGACCAAAGATAGGGTCATTGTTGAGTAATAAATTTTGAAGTCCGCACAAATTCTCTAAGGCTATATTATGTGTTACCCATAATGCAGTAATCCCGCTTTCAATACTATTAAGATTAACAAATCCATTAAGATTCTCTAAAGCATTATTATCGAGTACGACAACACTATTAGCATTTTCCAGAGAAGCAAGACCGTCTATACCTAGCAAACTATTATTTTCACGTATATCAATTGAATCAACTTGTGATAAACTTGAAAGTCCTTGCAAACTTATTAGTGAACTATTTCCTGATAAACTAAATAAATTCCCAACGTTATATAATTCTTCTAATCCTTCAAAATTTTCAAGATTATTGTTACCTATTACACTCAAATTATTAATAACATTTCTAAGAGAATTGAAACCTTGGAAATAAGTAAAGTATTATTTCCTTCTACTGAAAAATATGAGATAGTTTCCACACTAAAAAATTTGTCTAAATTATTAAGGTTATCGTTATTTATAATTGAAACGTTTTGCAATCCTGAGGGCAAGACAATGGTATTACCTAGTGTTTCGAGTGAGTTATTATTACGGATAAGAATATCCGACAATGATAAAACAGTACCAATACCCTCTAATGTAATTAGATCATCATTATTCTCAATTACTAAATCTCTTGCCCTACTAATAACAGCAATGTGTTCTAAATTAATTAATGAATTATTATTGGTGATTTCAACATATGCACTATTTTTTAATATAATATTTTGTATCCCCCAGAAGAGAATTTAAATTGATGTTAGAATACAATACCAGATCACCTGCTTCGCGAAGAGTATTCAATCTACTCAAATCAACAATATTCGTAACAGTTCCTTCAAGTCTCTCACCTTCATTATTAAATGCACCTATTATGAGATTTCCTGAAATAGCTGTATAATCCTGATTAGCAAAACTATCTATGTCGGACTGATTTTTAAGAATTGCGTTACCTACGAAACCTTTACCTTTTTCAATTATAGATGTTGCATTTCCAATAATATGTTTGAACTTAAAACTTTAATTTCATTTACTAGGGGCTCTAGAAGAGTTATATCTTGACTAGTAACATAATATGCTTGTCTATAAGTCCATATTTCATTTACATCTAAAATATTATTTGAGTTAGAATCCCCGCCAACAAGATTTATTATAGAATTGGAACTCAAAGAACTTTCAATATCCAAGTCAGTAACGGAGGTTGCGCCTCCATAAACAGTAACGAAATAGACAACTTCTTCATTTTCAAATGATACAAAAATTTTATTTTCTGTTAATTCAACATTTAAATTAACATTATCATCATTACTACAACTAACAAGAAAAAGACCTAAAAAAAATAAAGTCAATACAATTTTCATAAAAGAAATTTTGGTAACGAAAATATAACATATTAATTTCATTTAATCACTTTAGTAGTCACCGTTATACGAAATTTAAGAAGCTGCTCTTTCGTATTATAGTGACTGTACATTATTTGAAGCTAATACACTATCGTATTTATTAAGATTTTGTTCTTGCATAAATTTACCAAAACACAATCCCAAACAAGTTATAAAGCAATTATAAACGTATTATCATAATTAAAGTGAAGATAAAACTGCCCATAATCATCACGAGGGAAAAATAGGGAGATATTCTGAGGGTGGTTTACGGGTTTCCGTAAACTGTAGCATTATTAGTGTTTAAATTTTGACTACTGCTTTATACGATCTCTCTACAAGGAATTCAGCAGCATAATCCTATCGGAAATACCCTGTAATGGGTATTTCTACATGTAGATTGTTTAGTAAGTTTACCCTTCAACCAACCAAACCATTTATAATGAGATATTTATTACTTTTTTTTGTTGTTTTTTTTAATTTCAAGAGTATAGGCCAAGACCTAAAAAAATATTCTAACACTGTAAATAGTGAAATAGAAATTGCTGATGATGAGGATTATACTTCAGAAAACAAACTCTACAAAATCGTTTTAGATTATGAGAACAAAAGCGGATATCGACTCCCTAAAAAAATAAAGAAAGGAGATCTCTATCAAATCGTCGTCAAAAATATCAATTTGAATAGATATAGCGTGAGTATAAATAATAAGGATAGTATTTATAAATCAGTAGCGCTCGCATTCCCGACGTTTAGTAATTTCTCGTTAGACGCCTTGAGTAGTCTTACCGCTGGATTCAATCCTTCCTCATTGTTTTCAGAACAGGGGGATATTAGCTCTGATAGTGCTGCAATGGAAAAGAACTTAGAAAATTTGCACCTCCGATGGGATATTTTTATGATCGATATAGATCAAACAGCCTTAGAAACTAAAGAAGTTTATGATAGTATTATTTCCGTTCATCAAGTATTTGTTAAGGAAAATGAGTTAAAACTTAAAAGTACTATTAGTCAATTTGACACTTTTAAATCGGAATTAAATAGAGCAAGACTAAATCAACTGGCGTCAGAATATAATACTTCATTTTCTGACACAGTACAGTTCTATAAATCTTATGATATGGTCAACGCAGTAAAAGATAAAATAAAGAAAAATATAGCCCACGTGACAGAAGAATATGGGAATTATAAAAAGGTACTGCTCTTAAAAGAAATTAAATTATTCATAGCCGATTCTAAAAATAAAGAGGATAAAGAGCGATCTGAACTAATCACCAAAGCCTACAAAGAGCTTATTAAAAAGAACAATTTACTCTTAGAGGAAACAGCAACAGAAAAGATTGTACCCCTTATGTCTTCGATTTTATTTATGAATAAACCAAACCGTTATAAATCCTTTCCTATCCAATTTCGCTCAGACCTTTCAGAAATCACGATAACCAAAACTCCGAGGGATACAACGGGTATTCTCGATACTGAACGAGTAACCTTTTCCTTCCCTCTTAAAAACGACCTTGAGTATTGGAATATTGGCACCTCCTTTTATTACTCAGGACTAAGCAGTGATCGCTTTTCTACAATTACAAACGCCGTGACCGACTCAACAAGTGTTGTAAACGTCATTAATGAAGGTAGATCAAATGGAGAAACTGGTATATCTATAAATTTTAGATATGGTAAAAAGTTTGGACTACAGGATAAATTAGGAATGCACGTAGCTATCGGTCCTGGCATTTCAATAGAAAAAGATTTCAAACCAAGAGTATTGGGTGGATTTGGATTTAGCTACGGTAAAAAACACAACTTTATCGTCGACTTTGGAGGAATTATAGGATATGTAGATAGACAGAGTAATGCTCTAGATCTCGATGTTACTTATACTGAAGCCCCTACCCTAACCCTCACTGAATTAAAATTTAATTATTATTTTTCTTTAGGTTATTCCTTTACTTTATAAGTATACAGAAAGAACATCTATTCTGATAACATGGCATATTCTCAATTTTAATAATATTCTTTCAAGCCGAATTTTCGCCCCAAGTTTTGAGCATATGAATTTGATAGAAGAAAGATTTCCAATAATTACATTACTTTTTTAAACTTCAACAATTTGAAAATTATATAATTTGTAAAAAAATTCCTA
>CAWHTM010000002.1:0-245498 GCA_963832255.1 uncultured Flavobacteriaceae bacterium | reverse complement strand
GAAACGTCCTTGCTTACCTTTAAGTGAATCTGAAAGTGACTTAAGTGGTCTGTTAGAATCTGTTTTTACAGCAGATGACTTACGTGTATTATCAAAGAGTGAATCTACAGATTCCTGTAGCATACGCTTCTCATTACGTAATATAACCTCTGGAGCTTTGATTTCCATCAAACGCTTTAAACGGTTATTACGTATGATAACACGACGGTATAAATCGTTAAGATCTGACGTTGCAAATCGTCCTCCATCTAGTGGTACCAGCGGGCGTAATTCTGGTGGAATTACTGGAACTACCTTCATAATCATCCATTCTGGAAGATTCTCACGGTTTTTATTTGCATCACGTAAAGCCTCAACAACTTGAAGACGCTTTAACGCTTCTGTCTTACGTTGCTTAGACGTTTCATTATTCGCTTTGTGACGAAGTTCATAAGAAAGCTCGTTAAGATCAATACGTCTTAAAAGCTCGATCAAACACTCGGCGCCCATTTTGGCGATGAATTTGTTTGGATCGCTATCATCAAGGTAAAGATTCTCCTGCGGAAGACTATCTAAGATATTAAGATACTCTTCTTCTGTGAGAAAATCCATTTTATTAAGATCCTCACCTTCCTCACTCTTTGCAATACCTGGTTGAATAACCACATAACGCTCATAGTAAATGATCATATCTAATTTCTTAGATGGAAGACCTAGTAAATATCCTATTTTATTAGGTAAACTTCTGAAGTACCATATATGTGCAACGGGAACCACAAGATTAATGTGCCCCACGCGATCACGGCGTACTTTCTTTTCTGTTACTTCAACACCACATCGGTCACAAACGATCCCTTTGTAGCGAATTCTTTTATATTTTCCACAAGCACATTCGTAGTCCTTTACAGGGCCAAAAATACGCTCACAAAATAACCCATCACGCTCTGGTTTGTGCGTTCTGTAGTTAATTGTTTCCGGCTTAAGCACCTCACCTCTAGACGCTCCTAAGATAGACTCAGGAGAAGCTAGACCTATAGAGATCGCGTTAAACTTCGGCTGTTGTACATTGTCATTATTTCTTGCCATAATTCTGTATATGTCGAATTAATTATTGTTGTGAATAGTTTTTGTTACGCTGCCGATATTGACTCGGTTAACGCTTTCGCGAAAGCGGAATTCTTAAAGAGAACTCCACTTCCCAAAAACTATTTACTTGTTCTCTAGACGAATATCTAGTCCTAGTCCTTTAAGCTCGTGCATCAATACGTTGAAAGATTCTGGAAGACCTGGTTCTGGCATAGGCTCACCTTTAACGATACTTTCGTACGTTTTTGCTCTACCTATAACGTCATCTGACTTCACTGTAAGAATCTCACGCAATGTTGCAGACGCTCCGTAGGCCTCTAGTGCCCAAACTTCCATCTCTCCAAAACGCTGACCTCCAAATTGCGCCTTACCTCCTAGAGGTTGCTGCGTAATAAGTGAGTATGGTCCGATAGAACGCGCGTGCATTTTATCGTCTACCATATGTCCTAGCTTAAGCATATAAATTACTCCTACTGTTGCTGGTTGATCAAAACGATCTCCCGTTCCTCCATCATATAAGTATGTATGACCAAATCTTGGGATTCCTGCTTCGTCAGTAAGTTCATTTATCTGATCTAAAGTAGCTCCGTCAAATATAGGTGTAGCATAGGTACGTCCTAATTTTTGTCCAGCCCATCCTAAAACAGTCTCATATATCTGCCCAATGTTCATACGAGAAGGTACTCCAAGTGGATTCAATACGATATCAACTGGGGTTCCATCTTCTAAGAACGGCATATCTTCCTGACGAACGATACGAGCGACAATACCTTTGTTACCGTGACGACCCGCCATTTTATCACCTACTTTTAACTTACGTTTCTTAGCGATGTAAATTTTAGCAAGTTTTATAATACCCGCAGGGAGTTCATCTCCTACAGATATCGTAAATTTCTCACGACGTAAATTACCTTGTAGATCGTTTTCTTTTATCTTATAATTATGCAGTAAATCTGCAACAAGTGCGTTAGTTGTATCATCCGTAGTCCACGTACCTTGTGTAAGGTGTGTATAGTCTTCTACAGAGTTTAACATTTTAAGTGTGAATTTCTTTCCTTTAGGAAGAACTTCTTCACCTAAATCATTCATTACACCTTGCGCTGTTTTACCATTTACAAGCTTGAATAATTTTTCAATAAGAACAGCCTGTAATTCGTCAAACTTCACATCATACTGGTCTTCTAGTATTGCGATGTCCTCTTTATCTTTAGCTCTCTTACGCTTGTCTTTAATGGCTCTAGCAAAAAGCTTCTTATTAATAACAACACCGTGAAGTGAAGGAGAAGCTTTAAGGGAAGCATCTTTTACATCACCTGCCTTGTCACCAAAAATAGCACGAAGAAGTTTTTCCTCTGGAGTAGGGTCTGATTCTCCTTTAGGAGTAATCTTACCTATAAGTATATCCCCAGGCTTTACTTCTGCCCCAATGCGGATCATACCGTGCTCATCGAGATCTTTAGTAGCCTCTTCAGAAACGTTAGGGATATCATTAGTTAACTCTTCGTTTCCTAATTTTGTATCGCGTACATCTAATGAATATTCATCTATATGGATAGAAGTAAAGATGTCATCACGTACCACCTTTTCAGAAATCACGATTGCATCCTCGAAGTTATAACCCTTCCAAGGCATAAATGCAACCTTCATATTACGTCCAAGTGCAAGCTCTCCGTTCTCAGTTGCATATCCTTGACATAGTACTTGACCTTTTTCTACTCTGTCACCTACCTGAACGATAGGTTTAAGGTTGATATTTGTCCCTTGATTCGTTTTGCGGAATTTGATAAGGTCGTAAGTCTTTACATCATCATCAAAACTTACAAGACGCTCTTCATCAGAACGATCATACTTAATATGAATCTCATTAGCATCTACATATTCTACCGTTCCAAGCCCTTCAGCGTTGATAAGAACTCTAGAATCTGTAGCTACCTGACGCTCTAAACCAGTTCCCACTATAGGAGCATCAGCTCTTAATAAAGGTACCGCCTGGCGCATCATATTTGATCCCATCAGGGCACGGTTTGCATCATCGTGCTCTAAGAAAGGAATTAATGATGCAGAAATAGATGCAATTTGGTTAGGCGAAACATCTGCATAGTGAACCGTGTCTGGCTCTACTACTGGAAAATCCCCCTCCATACGCGCAATTACTTTTTCCTCAGTAATTGTGCCATCATCTTTCATAGGATTGTTTGCCTGAGCAATTAACATTCCCTCTTCTTCTTCTGCACTTAAGTATTGTGGGTCAGACGTTAAATCTAACTGACCATTAACAACCTTACGATATGGAGTCTCGATGAATCCCATATTATTCACTTTTGCATACACTGCAAGTGAAGAAATAAGACCAATGTTTGGTCCTTCTGGTGTTTCAATAGGACAAAGTCTGCCGTAGTGTGTATAGTGTACATCACGAACCTCAAAACCAGCACGCTCACGAGATAAACCTCCAGGTCCTAGAGCCGAAAGACGACGCTTGTGCGTGATCTCTGCTAGAGGATTGGTTTGATCCATAAATTGTGATAGTTGGTTCGTACCAAAGAAAGAATTAATAACAGAAGACAACGTCTTAGCATTAATTAAGTCGATAGGTGTAAAAACTTCGTTGTCACGTACATTCATACGCTCACGAATCGTACGGGCCATACGGGCAAGACCTACACCAAATTGTGCAGATAATTGCTCTCCAACGGTACGTACACGTCTGTTAGATAAGTGATCAATATCATCAATCTCTGCTTTTGCATTGATTAATTCTATTAAATATTTAATAATAGTGATGATATCTAATTTGGTAAGCACTTGCTTATCCATCTCAATATCAAGACCTAATTTTTTATTCATTCTGTAACGACCTACCTCACCTAAGTTATAGCGCTGATCTGAAAAGAATAATTTATCTATGATACCCCGTGCCGTTTCCTCATCTGGCGGTTCGGCATTACGAAGTTGTCTATAAATATGTTCAACAGCCTCTTTTTCAGAGTTTGTCGGATCTTTTTGTAGCGTATTATGAATAATAGCATAATCTGCCTGTTGATTGTCTTCTTTGTGGAGTAAAATAGTTTTAGTACCAGCCTCAAGAATTTCTTCTACGTGCTCCTTTTCTAAAACAGTATCACGATCCAATACAATCTCGTTACGTTCGATAGATACTACTTCTCCTGTATCTTCATCTACAAAATCCTCGTGCCAAGTGTTAAGAACACGTGCAGCTAATTTCCGACCAAGATATTTTTTCAATCCCGTTTTGGACACTTTTACTTCCTCTGCAAGGTCAAAGATTTCAAGGATATCTTTATCTCTTTCAAAACCTATTGCACGGAAAAGTGTAGTAACAGGTAATTTTTTCTTACGATCGATGTAAGCGTACATAACGCTATTAATATCTGTCGCAAACTCTATCCAGGATCCCTTAAAAGGAATAACACGGGCAGAGTAGAGCTTTGTTCCATTTGCGTGGAACGACTGACCAAAGAATACTCCAGGAGAACGGTGTAGTTGGGAAACAACAACGCGTTCTGCACCGTTGATCACAAATGTTCCACTAGGAGTCATATATGGGATTGTACCAAGATATACATCCTGTACTATTGTTTCAAAATCTTCGTGCTCCTCGTCAGTACAGTAAAGTTTTAGACGTGCTTTTAAAGGCACACTATACGTAAGACCACGCTCTATACATTCTTGGATTGAATATCTAGGTGGATCTACGAAATAATCTAAAAACTCTAGTACAAAGTTGTTACGCGTATCTGTAATTGGAAAGTTCTCAAGAAAAGTATTGTAAAGACCCTCATCTCCTCTTTCATCTGGCTTAGTTTCCAGTTGGAAGAAATCTTGAAATGACTTAACCTGAATATCCAAAAAGTCTGGATAATCCGGTCTGTTCTTTACCGAAGAGAAACTGATTCTTTGTGCTTGTTTTGCATCTTGCATCATCAACGAACGGAATTTGATTAGAACTGACTCTACCCCTTAGTAGAATCAAAATGTTTGACTTCTGGTATGCGACCTAAAATCAAAAAAGGTCGAGTTACAAAAAGAGGTAACCATTTTATACGACAAATGGTTTAGGCCAAATTGCACTTTAAAAAGTACAACTAACCTAAACCTTTATCTAGTTATTATGTAGAGCTTACTTAAGCTCAACTTCTGCACCAGCTTCTTCTAATTGAGCTTTAAGTGCTTCTGCTTCATCCTTAGAAACACCTTCTTTAATTGGAGAAGGAGCATTATCTACTAATTCTTTTGCATCTTTAAGTCCAGCTCCTGTAAGTTCTTTTACAAGTTTAACTACAGCAAGTTTAGAACCACCAGCAGCTTTAAGAATTACGTCAAATTCTGATTGCTCTTCTGCAGCGTCTCCACCACCTGCAGCAGGACCAGCCATAGCAACTGCAGCAGCAGCTGGCTCGATACCATACTCATCTTTTAATATTGTAGCTAACTCATTTACCTCTTTTACAGTAAGGTTAACTAATTGTTCTGCGAAATCTTTTAAATCTGCCATTTTTCTATCGTTTTAAAAAAAAATAATCTTAATAATATAATTGTTAATTGTGCGTACTTGTTAATCTTCCTTTTCAGAAAGAGTTTTGATAATACCAGCGAGAGTATTTCCACTAGACTTAAGAGCGCTTATTACGTTCTTAGCTGGTGATTGAAGTAGTCCTATGACATCTCCAATAAGTTCTTCTCTAGATTTGATATTTACCAGAGCATCCAGTTGATCATCACCAACATAAATTGCTTCTTCAATAAATGCACCTTTGAGTAAAGGCTTATCAGACTTCTTGCGAAATTCTTTGATAACCTTAGCGGGTCCATTTCCTGTCTCAGATAACATAATTGCTGTGTTCCCTTTCAATACTGAAGGAAGTTCTGCAAAGTCCTTGTCTGATGCCTCCATTGCTTTTTCAAGCAATGTGTTCTTAACCACTGCTAGTTTAATTCCAGCTTTAAAACAAGCACGACGTAAATTGGATGTCGTTCCTGCATTAAGACCTGAAATATCTGCTAGATATATATTAGTGCTTTGTGCTAACTGTGTGGTTAAATCTTGTATAACTACTGATTTTTCTTCTCTTGTCATAATCTCGTATTTAACTAGTCGTCAGATGCAAAGCGTTTCGTATCTATTGCTACAGATGGGCTCATAGTAGAAGACATATAAATGCTCTTAATATAAACTCCTTTTGCAGTAGTAGGCTTTAGCTTTACTAATGTGGTTATTAATTCTCTTGCATTACCAGCAATTTTTTCAGCATCAAAAGATGCCTTACCTACTGATGCGTGTACGATACCTGTCTTATCAACTTTAAAGTCAATCTTACCAGCTTTAACGTCTGAAACAGCTTTTGCTATATCCATAGTTACCGTACCAGTCTTTGGGTTAGGCATTAAGCCACGTGGTCCTAAGACACGTCCTAAAGGTCCTAATTTACCCATTACACTAGGCATTGTGATAATTACATCTACATCTGTCCATCCACCTTTGATTTTCTCAAGATATTCGTCCAGTCCAACGTAATCTGCACCAGCCTCTTGAGCTTCAGCTTCTTTATCTGGAGTTACAAGTGCTAATACCTTTACATCCTTACCTGTACCGTGTGGCAATGTAACAACCCCGCGCACCATCTGGTTTGCTTTACGTGGATCTACATTAAGGCGCACAGCGATGTCAACAGAAGGATCAAAGTTTACGTTACTTACTTCTTTTATTAAAGCAGAAGCATCAGCGAGGTTGTAGGTTGCCCCACTATCTACCTTAGCCTGATTTTCTTTTTGCTTTTTTGTTAATTTTGCCATTTTGTTTTGTCTTTTTGACTGTTAAGCTGGAGCATCTCCACCTTTAACCGTTATACCCATAGAACGTGCAGTACCTGCAACCATTTTCATTGCACTATCAATAGTAAATGCATTTAGGTCAGGCATTTTGTCTTCTGCAATAGCACGTACTTGATCCCAAGTTACTTTTGCAACTTTCTTACGGTTAGGTTCACCAGAACCTCCCTTAACTTTGGCTGCTTCCAATAATTGAACTGCTGCTGGTGGAGTCTTGATTACAAAATCAAATGACTTATCACCAAAAACAGTAATAACAACAGGAAGTACTTTACCAGCTTTATCCTGAGTCCTAGCATTAAACTGCTTACAGAACTCCATAATATTAACGCCGGCTGCACCCAAAGCAGGTCCTACTGGTGGAGAAGGGTTTGCAGCACCTCCTCGTACTTGTAACTTAACAACCTTACTTACTTCTTTTGCCATTTCTTAAAATTTAACTTTCATCTGTTCATAAAGTGGAAGCAATAGAACAAAATCCAAAATATAATTAGTGTAACACTTGTTTTCTATACTTTCTCAACTTGCATATAGCTGAGTTCGAGAGGTGTCTTTCTACCAAAAATCTTCACCATCACCTCAAGCTTACGCTTTTCTTCATTTACTTTCTCGACAGTTCCGTTAAAACCATTGAAAGGACCATCTACTACCTTAATAGTCTCACCAGAAGTAAAAGGAATAGCCACGCTATCCTGTTTTACTGCTAACTCGTCTACTTTACCTAGCATACGGTTTACCTCAGATTTACGTAAAGGAACTGGATCGCCACCCTTTACTTCGCCTAAAAAGCCAATAACTCCGTTAATCGATCTAATTATGTGCGGAATCTCACCCCCTAAATTAGCTTGAACCATAATGTAACCAGGAAAATAAACTCTTTCCTTGTTCACTTTTTTACCATTACGGATCTGGATTACTTTTTCAGTAGGTACAAGGACGTCTTCTATATACTCCTCTAAGTTAAGACGAGCAATCTCCTGCTCTATATAAGCCTTAATCTTATTTTCTTGACCACTAACGGCCCTTACTACATACCACTGCTTTGTGTTGTTTGTCTTAGCCATTTTCTTTAGATTATGCTCCTACTACTTTATCAAAATATAACTTTATAACGTTACTGAATACAGTATCTATTCCCCAAATCGCTAAAGAGAACAATATCGAAAACACAGCAACCACAACCATAAGGCGTTGTGCTTCAGGGAGCGGAGTCCAGGTAACGTGATTCCTAAGTTCGTTATATGATTCTTGAACGTAATTGACAAATCCAGCCATAATCTTAATTTGTGTTATTGAGATTAAGCATACACTTAAATCTCTGTATTATCAATCATCAAAATGATTGTGATTAGTTGCACGGGTTGGGAGACTCGAACTCACGACACCTGGTTTTGGAGACCAGTGCTCTACCAACTGAGCTAAACCCGTATACCTAGGAACATAAATTTCTGATTTAAACCAATCAGGAAATACACTCCCTATAACAAAAGTCAAGGCGTTCGCCTTTTGGCGAACACCTTTACACTTTTATTTAACTTATAAATTCTTAATCAAGAATTTCTGTAACCTGACCAGCACCTACAGTTCTACCACCTTCACGGACAGCAAAACGAAGACCTATGTTAAGTGCAATAGGCTGGATAAGATCAACTGTAATAGTTAAGTTATCACCAGGCATTACCATCTCAACTCCATCAGGAAGTGCTATGTTACCAGTTACATCCGTCGTACGTACGTAAAACTGTGGACGGTAGTTATTATGGAATGGAGTATGACGTCCACCTTCTTCTTTTTTAAGGATATAAACCTCCGCTTTAAATTTAGCGTGTGGCTTAACAGAACCTGGCTTTACAATTACCATTCCTCTAGAGATCATTGACTTCTCAATACCTCTTAAAAGGATTCCTGCGTTGTCTCCAGCCTCACCTCTATCAAGGATTTGACGGAACATCTCAATACCTGTAATAGTAGAAGTAAGCTTCTCAGCACCCATACCAATAATCTCAACAGGATCTCCAGTGTTTGCAATACCAGTTTCGATACGACCTGTAGCAACAGTTCCACGACCAGTAATAGAGAATACATCTTCGATAGGCATTAGGAAAGGCTTTTCAGTCTCACGTAATGGCTCTTCAATCCAAGAATCTACAGCAGCCATAAGCTCTAATACTGTATCAACCCACTTTTGCTCACCGTTAAGTGCACCAAGAGCAGAACCAGCGATTACAGGTCCATTATCACCATCATACTCATAAAACGAAAGAAGATCCCTTACTTCCATTTCTACAAGCTCAAGTAATTCTTCATCATCCACCATATCTACTTTGTTCATAAAAACAACAATACGAGGAATACCTACCTGGCGGCCAAGAAGGATGTGCTCACGTGTTTGTGGCATAGGACCATCTGTAGCAGCAACCACAAGAATAGCACCGTCCATTTGAGCAGCACCAGTAACCATATTCTTCACGTAATCGGCGTGACCTGGACAATCTACGTGTGCATAGTGACGATTTTGCGTCGCATACTCAACGTGCGAAGAGTTAATTGTAATACCTCTTTCTTTTTCTTCAGGAGCATTATCAATTTGATCAAAAGCAGAAGCTTCTGAATAACCAGCATCAGCCATAACTTTCGTGATAGCAGCAGTTAAAGTTGTTTTACCGTGATCTACGTGCCCGATAGTACCAACATTTAAATGGGGTTTCGAACGATCGTATTTTTCCTTTGCCATAATGTAATTATTTAATCTTAGTTATTATTAGTGTATTCGTTTTCTTGATCTAATTCCTCCTCATCAAAACACGAAAAGTGAGTGCGATCAGCACTCATTGTTTTCTTTATCAGAGCCAACGACGGGAATTGAACCCGTGGCCTCTTCCTTACCAAGGAAACGCTCTACCCCTGAGCTACGTCGGCTTATATTTTTACGCTTTCGCGAAAGCTCAATACCTCAAAGGCATTTTGAGCGGGAGACCAGGTTCGAACTGGCGACATTCAGCTTGGAAGGCTGACGCTCTACCAACTGAGCTACTCCCGCATTTATAATCACAAAACTAAACAGTGATTAAAGGTTATTCAATATTTCAATTAATAATTGTGGGGAGAGCAGGATTCGAACCTGCGAAGTTAAAAACAACTGAGTTACAGTCAGTCCTCGTTGGCCGCTTGAGTATCTCCCCTTTATTACCAATTTTCAGTCTGCAAAAATACATAACATAAATTGATAATTCAAAATTATTTTAAAGAACTTTTCAAGTTAAAAATTAACTCAAAAAAAGAGCCGATGGAGGGACTCGAACCCACGACCTGCTGATTACAAATCAGCTGCTCTAGCCAGCTGAGCTACATCGGCTTTTAACCTTTTTAACACTCGATAAATCGAGCATAAAAAAGTCCGCTATTTCTAACGGACTGCAAATGTAGTCAATTTTTACACTTACCAAAACTTTTTTTATTTTTTTTGCTTTAAACTTTGGTCCTGATCTTTTCCTTGCGCTTCAAGAGAACTCTCTCGAGGGATTGGACACAGTTGTCTACCCCTTCTTCAAAGCTTTTTGCTACTTTTTTTACAATAAATTCATCTCCAGGTACATTTACTAGGACTTCCACTATTTTATTATTAGGCCTACTATTAGGTTCTAGTTTTAAATATACATCTGCGTGTATAATCCGATCATAAAAATGCTCAAGCTTACTTATACGCTTATTGATAAATTGAGTAAGCTTTGCGTCTACTTCAAACTTTGGGGCTTCAACAGTTACTTTCATAAACTTTGTAATTTAAAAGGTTAGAACGTAGCACTTAGGTAGTGCCTTTTAAAACACCAAACTTACTTTTTATTACGAGGATGCGCCTTACTGTATACATCCCGCAACGCTTTAATGCTGTTATGCGTATAAACTTGTGTTGAGGCCAGACTTGCGTGACCCAAAAGTTCTTTGACAACATTAAGATCTGCTCCCTGATTGAGCAAATGCGTTGCAAATGAATGCCTTACTATATGCGGACTCGTTTTAAGCTTGTCTGATGTCTCACTAAAATAACTATTTATTACTCTGTAAACAAGAGTGTTATATATTTTAACACCTTTTGAAGTAGTAAGCAGCGGGGCTGATAGATCCTTACTACCCAGTAGCATCCTCTCTTTTAAATAGGTGTGTAATACATTTTCAACACTGGGCAACAGCGGGACATAGCGCTCTTTATTGCGCTTCCCTATAACTTTAATAATCTTTTGATTAAAATCTACACTTCCTATGGTGAGACTTATAAGTTCTGCCCGACGCATTCCTGTGCCATATAACAATGCCACGATTGCCAAATTCCTTAGTGAATCAAAATCATCTGCATCTTCTAATTTTTCAAACACATTTGAGACCTCAATCTCAGAGAATGGAATTTGAGATTTCTTAGGAATTTTAAGGGCCCTATGTGTTGCTAAGGGAGTTGTTTCAATAGCACCGATCTTTTGGAGAAATTTAAAGTAAGATCTTAGTGATGATAATTTTCTGTTGATCGATCTATTGGACACATCTGCGTCCACTAGGGAAATTATCCAACTCCTAATCTGTGAATAATTTACATCTGCTATGTCATTTTGATCGTATTCTATTTTCGCGAAAGCGGAAAAGTCTTCAATATCTTTCCTATAAGCCGTAACCGTGTGCTGGCTATAACTTCTCTCTAGAAGGAGATAATCTAAAAAAGAAACTAGTGACATAAGGCTGATATCTTAGATAGTGAACAAGATAATTTTCAAGAAATTTATAAAATAAAAAACCGTTGCCCTACAAAGATAAACTTTGTAACACAACGGTTATATAGTATCGAGAGAGGATGAGTCTCCCAGTTAATCCAGACTCGTCTTTGACGAACGACGGATTAATAAAATCTAGATATTCTCTTGATCTCTTAGTCCTTGTATATAAGATGCCTTTTGTATCTGGCGTCTTCTTACTACAGAAGGCTTTGTGAACTGCTTGCGTTCTCTTAGATTACGCATAGTCTTCGTACGATCAAATTTACGCTTGAAACGTTTAAGCGCTCTATCTATATTTTCTCCGTCTTTTACTGGTATGATTAACATAATGGGACCTCCTTTCTTTAAGTTCTTAATTCAGTTTTCAGGCTGCAAATATACGTTTATTATATATGCTCGCAACCCTATTTTTTAATTTTTTGAAATTTCTTCCGTTTTTGGCTTATAGGTCTTTTTATCTATCACCATTTTTGCAATAATCTCACGTAAGATTTCTGACGTACCACCACCTATAGGGCCTAGACGACTATCTCTTAAAAGACGAGCCATTGGGTATTCTTCCATATAACCGTAACCTCCTAGCATTTGTAAGCAATCGTAAATTACCTCATCGGCTATCTTAGTCGCGGTAAGTTTAGACATTGTCGCCTCCTTAACCACGTACTCTCCTCTATTGAGCCTGTAGGCCACGTTATAATTAAATGCTTTAGACATCTCAACTTCTGCGGTACGCTGAGCAAGAGTGTGACGCAGTGCTTGAAATTTATCAATAGTTTGACCAAAAGCCATTCTATCTTTCATATAGTCAAGTGCATATTCGATTGCAAATTCTGCCCTAGCGTGGGCATTGATCCCCATAATCAAACGCTCTGAAGCAAAGTGCTGCATTATATATCCAAAGCCAGCATTCTCTTCTCCCATTAGATTTTCTACGGGAACCCTAACGTTATCAAATGCAATCTCCCCAGTATCTGATGCTCTCCAACCTAACTTGTCAAGCTTTGTCGCATTTATACCTGGCATATCTCTATCTAGCAGGAAAATGGACATTCCTTTTCCTCCTAATTCTGGAGCTGTTTTTGCAGCGACAATTAAATAATCGCTATAAACACCATTGGTTATAAAAGTCTTAGAACCGTTTAAGACATAATGGTCTCCATCTTTAACAGCCGTGGTGCGCATTCCTGCCACATCACTTCCGCCAAAGGGTTCTGTAATACAAAGGCATCCTACCTTATCTCCAGCTATGGATGCCGTAAGATATTCTGACTTAATTCTCTCATCACCTTCTGCATTAAGATGCGTCATTGCAAGATAAGCGTGCGCCCAGATGGCAGCGGCAAAACCTCCAGAGTTTACTTTCTGCAATTCTTCAAGTAAGATTACCGTGTAGAAAAAATCAAGCCCCATACCCCCATACTCTTCTGGGTATGCAATACCAAAAAATCCCATTTCGCCAAACTTCTTCCAGATAAATCTTTCTATCTGTCCAGTTTTCTCCCACTTCTCAATATGCGGTACAACTTCTTTCTGTAAAAAGTCTTTTAAGCTTTCGCGAAAAAGATGATGTTCTTCTGTAAAATATACATTTGTCATTTTCTTTCAATTATAGTGCTTGTAAATGAAGAAATCACAAGCATTCATAGCTTTTTTATTCAATATGTAAATATAATCTTATTCTCTGAAATTTATAGTCGGTCATTCCGTCAAGTTTGAGAAGCTCTTCTAAAGCTTTAATACCTTCATTGAGCAATCTATAATCTACTATTTCCTTAGCAAGATCAAAATCTAGAAGCGGAATGGTAGAAAGATCTGATGCGCTGGCAATATTTACATTGATCTTTTTGATAACGGGAGCTTTCTTGACCGTATACTCGTTTAAGACCAGACGTTTAATTTTAGAGGGAACTCCGTACACGTCATAAATTTGATTATCTATTTGATAGCCACCTATTTTCTTGAGGTGTCGAGAGATTTTGGTAGCTGCATCTTCATCTATTCCTTCTATAGAAAGTAAGTCGTCATACGTAAGGGTATTTAAATCTCCTTTTTGCTCTGCAGTTTTCCATTTACTGGCTTGACTATAGGACTTGGTAGTCTTTGGACGAGTCACCCAATCAGGAAATTTAAAATACGGGGAGATGTTGTCTAAAAGTGAGTCTGAGACCTTAGTTACCTCTTTAAAGTCTGCTTTAGAATTTATCCACTTACCGCTTTCGCGAAAGCGCAATAGCCTATCTATCTCCTCTACAGACATTCCTAACGCATATCCCTTTCCGTCTGTAATATAGTTAGGATTAAAGGGGTAGATTTTAGGTTTCCTTTTTTCAATCTCTAATAATTTAAGAGAGTCTATCTTTTTTTCTAGCGCAATGACTCCTCTCTTTTCATCTTCGGTAATGATGATTTCTTTTTCTGGCTCATACCAAATGACGAAAGCCGTAGAGGCTAGAATCAATATTGACAAAAATAAAATCCCACTTCGCTTACGACTGTCGTAAAGGAAGTGGGATTTAAATGAGGTCATAATTCTTAAACTTAATCTTCTATTGCCGTTTTCTTAAGCTTGATTGCGTCTAGATATCTTGTAAGCTGTTTCTTAACCACTGGAAAAAGGAAGAATAATCCAACCATATTAGGAAACACCATTGCAAATATCATGGCGTCAGAGAATGCCCATATTGAATTCATACTTGCAGATGCCCCAATAACGACAAATGTCAAGAATAATAGTTTATACACAAGATCAGCTACCTTACCTCTACCAAAAAGGAATTTCCAAGACTGAAGACCGTAGTAGGACCAAGAAATCATCGTTGAAACGGCAAAGAGCACCACAGCAACGGTCAAGAACACATTAGAATAAGGAATGTATTCTGCAAATGCCTTAGCTGTAATTCCTGCGCCTTCAAAAGATTCTCCGCCTATCATTACTCCACCCAGACCGTCTCCTCCGTACTCAAAGAATCCTCCAAAGTTGAATATGATAATTACTAGCGCTGTCATAGTACAGATAAGTACCGTATCAATAAACGGCTCTAACAATGCTACGAGTCCTTCACTAGCAGAATATTTAGTTTTTACTGCAGAGTGTGCAATAGAGGCAGATCCTGCTCCAGCCTCATTTGAAAATGCCGCTCTTTTAAATCCTACTAATAAAACTCCGATAAACCCTCCTACACCTATCGCAGTAGGATTAAATGCTTCTGTAACTATCAAGCTTATGGCATCATCTATAAGAGAGAAGTTACTCAATATGATATAGAGACAAGCAACTACATACATAACTGCCATAAAAGGAACTACTTTCTCAGTTACCTGAGCAATACGCTTGATTCCTCCTATGATAATAACCCCTACGAGTACAGCAAGCACCACACCTATCCAGAATCCCGCACCAGCACTTTGTAGTGAGAACATCTCTTTTAGTACGATTGTAGCTTGGTTGGACTGAGCAGCATTACCTCCTCCAAAAGAACCTCCAATACAAAAAATTGCAAAAATTACTGCGGCAACTTTTCCTAAGGTTGCAAAACCTTTAGACTTAAGTCCTTTAGTTAAGTAGTACATAGGACCTCCGTAGATAGTTCCATCTTCACCTACATCGCGATATTGCACCCCTAGTGTACATTCTACAAACTTGGTAGACATTCCTAAAAGACCACAAACTATCATCCAGAATGTTGCCCCTGGACCTCCTAATGCAATTGCTAAAGCTACCCCGGCAATATTACCGTTACCCACAGTACCAGAGACAGCAGTCGCCAGCGCTTGGAAGTGAGAAACCTCTCCTGCAGAACTTTCATCTCTTATGGTATCTACGATATCACCATCTATGGCAAGATTATCATCGGTCTCCAGATTTTCAATATGCTCCTCTATATCTACTTTAGATAGGTCTTGACCTTGAGCAATTCCGTCTTCTCCATACAATTCTGCAGCTCCGTGCTTTTCTATATCCTCATACTTACCGCGTACGGTCTGTATGGCTCTCCAGAAGAATCTGAAGTTTGGAAATCCAAAATATATCGTGAAGAAAGCAGCACTTAATACTAGCAATATTAAAACAAACGGAGCTCCTCCAGTCCCAGGAACAACAAAGAAAACTATGTTTGAGAAAAAATCAGAAACAGGCTGGAAGGCTTGATCTATTTTTTGGTCTATTCCCATTTCTTGCCCTTCTTGTGCAAATGTGAGTAAAGGCGTCAACACCGAAATAATTAATAGAAGATATTTCTTCATCATTGGATTGTATTAAGTTATTTTAAATTCAGCTGGCAATATCTAAAAAAATGCCCCTTTTACAAAGGATTGTATCTTAAAATCTTTAACAGATTACACACCGTAAGCATCGTGCAACTTTTTGATTTGTTCTGGGCGTCCCAAGACGATGAGTTTTGAGTCGCGTTCGATAAGTTGGTCTGCACTAGGATTTACCTTATACTTACCATCAGGCGTTTTATAGCCTATGATCGAGCAGCCTGTTTTATTCCTTAAATCCACCTGCTTGATGCTAAGCTCATTACCATCAGGACACACCTTATCAAATGCTACTTCTTGGACATTTATACTATCTTCTTCACCACTCACTGCTAGGTTATCAAGAAAAGTGACTAGGTCGGGAACCACTACTAATGAGGCCATATGATCTCCCCCTATTCTATCTGGCATAACAACACTGTCTGCCCCTGCTAGTTTTAATTTATTCTGAGAGGTCTCTGCCGTTGCCCGGCTTATTATTTTAAGCGCAGGATTGAGCTGCCTGGCACTGAGCACAATAAAAAGATTATCTGCATCTTCTGGAAGGGCACAGATGACCGTAGAGGCGCGTAGGATTCCCGCGCTTTCTAAAACCTCATCTTCATTTGCATTACCGTGCACAAATAAGTAGTCATTCTCTTCTTCATACCTATTTATTAAATCTTGGTCCATCTCTATAATTACAAATTCCTTCTTGTAATCCAAGAGCTTCTGCACAGCTTGCTGTCCGTTACGTCCATAACCACAAATAATGATGTGGTTTTCTAGGTGATCTATTTTGTCTTGCACTTTTCTATGTTTTAAATCCTTGTATGAACTCCTACTTATTATATATTCTGATATGACCGATAGGGCAAAACCAACAATCACTACACTGCATAAAATTAGAAATGTAGTAAAAATCTTTGCCTCAGGTGTTAATGGGATCACTTCCCCAAATCCCACGGTAGTAATCGTAATTACCGTCATATAAATGGCATCTATCCAGCTGTAACCAGCGATAAGACGATAGCCCATCACCCCAACCATCAAAACGACCAAAAGGCCGGTTAATGCAAGATAAATTTTACTCTTAAAAAAGGAAAATAACTTCATAAGTCAAAAACGGAGCTGCGCTTTGTGTATACTAAATCTTTAAGTTTGAGCCAGAAGGCGAGTGTGAGGTATATTGCAAATCCAGCTCCCAGTGTAGCAAAGGAGACGTATATAAAAAATAAACGCACATTCTTTGCGCGCATCCCTAATCTATCGGCCAGCCTAGAAGACACATAGAAACCGTTTTTTTCAAAATAGTGACGTATGTCGTAAATGAATGTAAGCATAGTACCAAATTAAGGATAAAGTGTGAGAAAGAATCTAAGAGATGCCCGCTTTCGCGAAAATTTTAAACCCGAACTGAATTTTGTAAAAATTGAATTACGTGAGGAGGTTCACATTTTCACGAAAGTGATACAAAATTTATGAAAATAGACAAGAACCTAGTTTGCAACTTCGCTCATAAACTTTATTCGGTAGAGACGTAATTCCTCATCATCGTAGTCGCCATCAAACTCTTCTAGGGCGGCTTCTATACCATCGGTATCTGCCTCCATAAAATAATCGTGCAGCTCTTCTTGCTGATCTTCATCCAGCATATCATCTATCCAATAGTCTATGTTGAGCTTAGTGCCGCTAAATACAATCGCCTCCATCTCTTTAATAAAGTCTTTCATATCCTTTCCTTTTGCTGCAGCAATATCATCTAAAGGAAGTTTACGATCTACGTTTTGAATAATGTACATTTTAAGTCCGCTTTTAGATCCTGTAGATTTTACTACAAGATCATCTGGCCTAAGGATGTCATTTTCTTTTACATACTGCTCTATGAGTGCTATAAATTCTTTTCCATATTTCTTTGCCTTCCCATCGCCCACTCCGTGTACGGTGGCAAGTTCTCCAATAGAAACCGGATATTTTATAGACATATCTTCTAGCGAGGGATCTTGGAAGACTACAAATGGCGGTACATCAAGCTTCTTTGCCACTTTCTTTCGTAAGTCCTTAAGCATTTCTACCAGTTTCTTATCTGCACCACTTCCCGCCTTTGCCGCTGCAACGATACTATTATCTGTGTTTTCATCAAAAACGTGATCATCGGTCATCATAAATGATGATGGACTCTCCATATAAGTAAGACCTTTAGGAGTAAGTTTTATGACACCATAAGTTTCAATATCTTTCTTGAGGTATCCCGCAACCTGCGCTTGTCTTATGAGTGCTGCCCAATAAGCTTTGCTTCTATTGGACCCAGCCCCAAAGAAAGATTGCTTATTAGTCTTATGGCTTGCAATAAGTGCATTTTCCTTTCCTTTAAGTGTAAAAACTACTTCTTTCGTTTTATAAATCTCATTAGTATCGCGTATCACCTTGAGAACTTGAACAAGTTCATCTTGGGCTTCGTGTTTAGGTTTAGGATTGCGCATATTATCATCTAGCATCCCACCTTCTCCAGTAGCATTATCAAAATGCTCACCAAAATAATGAAGTATAAATTTGCGTCTAGACATACTAGTCTCCGCATACGCTACAACTTCTTGTAATAGAGCGTGACCTATTTCCTGTTCTGCTACAGGTTTACCACTCATAAACTTTTCTAGCTTCTCAATATCCTTATATGCATAAAACGCAAGACAGTGACCTTCTCCTCCATCTCGACCGGCACGTCCCGTCTCTTGATAATAACTCTCTATACTCTTTGGGATGTCGTGGTGTATCACAAAACGAACGTCTGGTTTATCTATTCCCATCCCAAAAGCTATAGTGGCTACCACAATGTCTGTGTCTTCCATCAAAAACATATCTTGATGTTTAACCCTGGTCTTTGCATCTAGACCCGCGTGATAGGGTACTGCTTTTACTCCATTTACCTGAAGCGTCTGAGCAAGTTCTTCTACTCGTTTACGTGAGAGGCAATAGATGATACCGCTCTTACCTTCATTTTGTTTAACAAATCGTATAATATCTGCATCTACCTGAGCCGTCTTGGGGCGTATCTCGTAGTATAAATTAGGTCTGTTGAAGGATGCTTTAAACGTATTAGCATCAGTGATTCCTAAATTTTTAAGAATATCTTCTTGCACCTTAGGAGTAGCTGTTGCTGTAACGGCAATGATGGGAATTCCCGCTCCTATTCTTTCTATGATGCGACGTAGATTTCTATACTCAGGTCTAAAGTCGTGACCCCACTCAGATATGCAGTGAGCCTCATCTATCGCGAGGAAAGATATTTTTTGTTTTTTAAGAAATTCTACATTCTCCTCTTTGGTAAGGGACTCTGGGGCAACGTACAAAAGTTTAGTAATCCCTCTAGATATATCATCTTTTACAGTAACAATCTCCCCTTTAGTGAGAGAAGAGTTCAGAACGTGGGCAATCCCATCATCTTGAGAGATACCCCTAAGGGCATCTACCTGATTCTTCATTAAAGCGATAAGCGGAGAAACTACGATGGCCGTGCCTTCGTTAATAAGAGCGGGAAGTTGGTAACACAACGATTTACCACCACCCGTAGGCATTATGACAAAAGTGTGATCACCTCCTACAATACTCTTTATGACCTCTTCTTGAAGTCCCTTAAATTGGCTGAAGCCAAAATATTTCTTTAACGATCGATGTAAGTCTATTTCCTTTGTATTCATTAATTCAAATGCATTTTTACATACCTTTGTATTTCTAAAGATACTAATTTCTTCGTGTTAAACAAATCTTAACAAAATCTAGTTTTGAACATCTCCCAACAGATAATTGCCAGCGCTCAAAAAACCATAATTATAGAGCGTGATGCAATTGCAAATCTCGAGTCGTTAATTGATCAACAATTTGCAGATGCCGTTGAGACTATATACAACTCAGATGGTCGGGTGGTTATTACAGGTGTAGGCAAAAGTGCCATTATAGCTCAAAAGATAGTAGCTACTTTAAATAGCACGGGAACCCCATCCTTATTTATGCACGCGGCAGATGCTATACACGGGGATTTAGGAAGCATTCAGAAAAATGACGTGGTGATTTGTATCTCTAAAAGTGGAAATACTCCAGAAATTAAAGTACTCGTCCCGTTTATTAAGCGCACGGAGAACAGCCTTATTGCGATCACTTCAAATAAAGAATCATTTTTAGGAACGGAGGCAAACTTTGTCCTCCACGCATATACTCAAACAGAAGCCTGCCCTAATAACCTTGCACCCACGACAAGTACGACAGCACAACTTGTTATGGGAGATGCGGTTGCCGTAGCTCTCTTGGACTTACGAGGGTTTTCAGAAAAAGATTTTGCACAATATCACCCAGGAGGTGCCTTAGGCAAGAGGCTCATCTTAAAAGTTTCAGATTTAGTAGAAAAACACGAGAGACCAGAAGTTGCTCCTGACGCATCAATAAAGGAAGTCATTGTAGAAATTTCAAAAAAAATGCTGGGCCTCACGGCTGTAGTTTTAAATGGAAATATACAAGGGATCATTACAGATGGGGACCTCAGGAGAATGCTAGCTAAGAATGATAGTTTTTCTGGACTTACAGCACAGTCCATAATGAGCGAGAACCCTAAAACCATAGCTTACGATGCTATGGCCATGGAAGCGAAGGATATTTTAGAAAAACATAATATAAGCCAGCTACTTGCTGTAAAGGATGGCAAGTATGCTGGAGTTGTACACATACACGATCTTATAAAAGAAGGAATTATTTAATGGCAAAAAAAGTACGGAAACATCCAGACGAGATGTCTTTTCTCGATCACTTAGAAGAACTGCGCTGGCACCTCATACGCTGCACTTTGATGGTAGTGATTATAGCAATTATTGCTTTTATTTTTAAGGAAACACTCTTTGCAATCATTTTTGGCCCCAAGGATGCAGATTTTGTATCCTACGATATTTTATGCAAGATTTCCCGTTTTTTTGGGGTGGACAAGGGTTGTATTGATGGTGACGAGATGGATTTTGTGATTCAGTCACGCAAGGTCGCAGGGCAATTTAGTGCCGCTATCTGGACCTCTATAATGGCTGGAGTTGTTTTGGGATTCCCTTACATTCTATATGAATTTTGGAAATTTATATCACCAGGATTGTACGACAATGAGCGCAAAACGAGCAGAGGTTTTATTGTCATTGCATCTTTTTTATTCTTTTTGGGAGCGGCGTTTGGCTATTTTGTTGTGGCACCACTATCCATTAACTTTCTCGCCACATTTAAAATAAGTGAAGCGATTCAAAACGAATTTGATATTGATAATTATATTGCCCTAGTAAGGGCTTCAGTGCTGGCATGTGGTTTGATTTTTGAGCTCCCTATAATTATCTATTTCCTTACTAAAATAGGACTAATAACTCCAGAGTTCTTGCGCACCAATCGTAAATATGCCCTCGTGATTGTTCTTATTCTTGCGGCAATTATCACGCCTCCAGATATTACCACACAAGTGATTGTTGCTGTCCCCATTATCTTATTATATGAAGTAAGTATTTTTATCGCCAAAGGCGTAATACGAAGAGAAAAAAGGCGACTTAAAAAACAAGGATTAGCGTAACAATTTTTCGTTTAACGCTTTCGCGAAAGCGCACTAACCCCAACATTTATTTTTAAAATTATGAGTGACCAAATAAAAGAGTTTAATGACTATCGTTCTAAAATGAACGATAAACTTCTTGCTGACAATAATAAAATTGTAAAGCGCATTTTTAATCTAGACACCAATGCTTTTCAAGCGGGAGCTTTAGACGTTAAAACCAAAGAGCTTCTCGGGTTAATAGCATCTACCGTTTTGAGATGTGATGATTGCGTCAAGTACCATTTAGAAAGCTGTCACGAAGAAGGTGTAACTAAAGAGGAGGTGATGGAAACACTGAGTATAGGCACTTTGATAGGGGGTACGATAGTGATCCCTCATTTACGCCGTGCCTATGAATATTGGGAGGCTTTAGAAAATAAAGAACAAAGCTAGTGTGAGAAAATTCTTAAATCTTTTTACGGTACTGTTCTTACTACAATTCACCGGCCTCTCTATCTTTCAAGTATTTACTAGAGAGGAAATAGGTTGGCTGGGAATCATAATACAGGCACTACTCTTTGGTATTATTATGGCCGTTATCTTTATTAACTATGGAAATAGTAATACTAAAATGAGTAGGTCTAAGTTTGAGTACGTGACGGTTACTCTAAAATAAATCCTATTTGATTATCTTTATCTCCTTATGAAACTAAGAGCAGAAAACTTAATGAAATCCTATAAAGGCCGTAAAGTGGTTAAAGGAATTTCTGTAGAAGTAAATCAAGGGGAGATAGTAGGCCTTTTAGGACCTAATGGTGCTGGTAAGACTACCTCTTTTTATATGATCGTTGGGCTTATAAAGCCTAATGGGGGATCGATATACCTTGACAAAAAAAATATTACTAAGTACCCTATGTACAAGCGTGCACAGAACGGTATAGGTTACCTTGCCCAGGAGGCGTCGGTTTTTAGAAAGTTAAGTATTGAAGATAATATCTTAAGCGTTTTACAACTCACTAAGCTTTCTAAAAAAGAGCAGCTCCATAAAATGGAAGCCCTTATAGAAGAGTTTAGTCTAGGGCATATCCGTAAAAGTCGTGGAGACCTACTCTCTGGTGGGGAACGTCGGCGAACTGAAATTGCAAGGGCACTAGCTACTTCCCCTAATTTTATCCTTCTTGATGAACCATTTGCCGGGGTAGACCCGGTTGCCGTAGAAGATATACAGCGTATAGTAGCCCAACTTAAAGACAAAAATATAGGGATTTTGATCACAGACCATAATGTGCAGGAAACACTTGCCATAACGGACAGAACGTATCTTATGTTTGAGGGGAGCATTCTTAAGCACGGAGAGCCTGAAGAACTCGCCGCAGACGAGATGGTGCGAAAAGTATATTTAGGTCAAAATTTTGAACTCCGTAAAAAGAAGTTATTTCAGTAGGAAAAATGGGTTCTTTTTGCACTCCTGATTGTATCAAAATACGAGGAATTGTATCTTTACAAGGCTAATACTTTTTACTTTGAAAAAGACCTTCACGCTCCTATTTATTATCATCACACTAGTTTGTAAATCACAGACCCCCATACCTTCAGAAGTACAGGACACGCTGAGTATCTGGAAGCTTGCGGTTTACGATGGAAAAGCAATGCTTAAAGGAGTTGGCCACGCATACACCGGACCACTACGCTGGGAAAAAAAAGAATGGATCACTGCTGGGACTATAGTGGGTGGTACTGCCCTACTCTATTTTGTAGATGATGAAACCAGCGAATTCTTCAGAAAGCAAAAAGATAAAATACCTAATGCTCTTGTAGAATTTGGGGAAAGATCTGGTAGCCCTCAAGTAATTTACGGCTTAACAGCTGGGACCTATCTTTTTGGCCTATTCACCAAAAACGAAAAAGTCCGAAAGACAGGCGCCTTGATGACCTCATCTGCAGTTGCAGCAGGTTTTTTACAGACGGTGCTCAAAGCCAGTGTAGGGCGCAGTAGACCAGAAAATGGCCAAGGAAAATTTGATTTTGATCCATTTAGCGGAAAAGCGGGATGGCGATCGTTTCCCTCTGGACATACCATACTTTCTTTTACACTAGCTCACTCACTCGCAAAGCAATTTGATAGCATATGGATTAAGGCAGGGATTTATGCCGTGGGTTCCGTGGCTCCCATACAACGTCTTTGGCGAGGTGCCCACTGGCTTACAGATGTTGCGCTAAGTATGGCATTAAGTGTGGTGATAGTAGATTCTATAGATAACTATATGAACCAAAAGAACTTGTACCCCGACGGCTACAAAAAAGACGGAATTACGTGGAATTTCAATCTAGGATTAGGACGCGCCGGGATTACAGGAACTTTCTGACTTATTTTTGATCAGCTATTTTCTGACTTTTGCGCTTTTACAGCGAGCGCTATCATAGACAGCCTTCCTACTACAAAACAAAATAACCCAAAGACGGTACAAAGCAGGGCTACTTTTAGCCCTCCCGCCATCATAGGTTGAGATATTGCTCCACTTCCCTCAATTGCATCAAATGCGCTAATCAACCCTATAGTAGACCCCAGCAATCCCCACATCAAAGCAAAAAGACTACAATGGCCTATCAATTCTATGGTGTTTCTAATACCTTTCTTACCTAGGAAGGCTAGTAGTACAAGGACTAAAATTATCAAGAGAACCATCAAAATAGGAACCATAAAAAACGGGCCTCCTTCATTTATACGATCAAGTAATTGTGACATAGTGTAATGTTTTTAAATTAGTATGATGTAAAAGTATTTAAATAACGCTTTCGCGAAAGCGCAATTAGACTAATGTATCTAAGTACATCCCGAATAGCAGATTGAGCGCTACATATGACAGTAATACCCTAGGTACATTCATTCAACCGCTTAAATAAGCCATCTATCTCAAAATAGAGAACAGGACTTTTATTTTTTTAATCTTTGTAGGATGCTCGCATCAATACTCAAACGAATTGCCTTAATACCTGTACATCTTATTTTATGGGTTTTGGTCTGGCTGTTCTACATTTACTTTTTTAGTTATGCGGCAAATAATGAAAAGTTTGTACTGTACTTTGCTTCTAGCTTACTGCCTATAACAATAGTGGTGACCTATATAATCGCTTACTATTTAATCCCAAAATACTTATTAGAGAAAAAGTATCTTCTTTTCAGCGTATATCTTCTATATACCATAGTTGGATCTTTATTTCTCATCATCATTATCACTTTCGTAAACTTTATTTTTCTCTCTAATTATGATATGCGGGAAATGCCTTTGCTCACACGCAATTTCCTGTTTATCTTCATACTCGTATATCTCGTGGCCGGCTTGGTATCACTAGCACAACTGCTCCGATATAATTACAAAACCATTAACCTAAATACGGAGCTAGAAAAGAAACTTTTACAAGGAGAATTAGAACTTAAGGAGAAGGAACTCTATTATCTCAAAGAACAAATACATCCGCATTTTTTATTTAATACTCTTAATACTATTTATGGAGCTGCGCTCAAGGGATCTAAGGATACGCCTGATCTTATTTTAAAACTGTCCAATCTCTTGGACTACACCCTTAATCAAATAAAAAAAAAGACGGTTCCTATTTCTGAAGAGGTACAGTACATTGAGTCTTATATAGGACTGGAGCAAGTACGATTCAGCGACACTCTTAACGTATCATTCACTAAAAATATACTAAGTGATATTCAAGTACCGCCTATGCTTTTTATTGCTTTTATAGAAAATGCTTTTAAACACGGCAGTCCACACGAAGGATATTTTAAAGTAGACATTGCCATTACAAGTGAGCCTACAGGGGTTAATTTTTTAATTAAAAACTCCTATAACGAGACGTTCAATACGGGAAATAATCACGGCTTGGGCATAGAAAATAGTAGAAAAAGAATCCAAGCGCTTTATCCTGACAACCACGTAATTTCCATCAGACAGGAGAAAGGTTGGTTTTATGTAGCACTGAATATCACTACACAATGACGAAAAAATATAGAACACTAATCATAGATGATGAACCTATGGCACGCGAAATTTTAGAAAATCACCTGTCTAAAATTGATGCCATTGATGTAATCGCCAGTTGCTCGAGCGCTACTAAAGGTTTTAGCGTTTTAAGTGCTGAGGAGGTAGATTTAATATTACTGGATATTAATATGCCCGAAGTAACAGGCCTGATGTTTGCAAAAGCTGTTCAGGGCTCTGCTACTAAAATAATATTCACCACCGCTCACCGTGAATATGCCGTAGAAGGCTTTGAACTTCAAGCCGTAGATTATTTGCTTAAACCCATCTCACTTGATCGCCTCATGACGGCTCTTCAAAAGCTTTACTCCATAAAAGACGCTACCAATGTTTCTCCAATGGACTCTCAAGAATTTACATTCTTCCGGTCAGACCGCAAAATGATAAAAGTAAACTTTAATGATATTCTCTACATCGAAAGCCTGGGAGATTACAATAAAATACATTGTGAAAAGGAAGTTCTCATAACCAGAGAAACCCTTACTATAGCCCAGGAAAAACTACCTGCCTCTAAATTTCTCAAGACGCATCGCTCCTTTATAGTGTCGATCCCTAAAATAGATAGCTATACGAATGAACATATCAATATTCAGCGCAAGTGCATTCCTATAAGTAGGGGCTATCGTGACGCAGTTTTGGAACAATTGAATGGGATACGATAAAGCAGTTTATTCCGTACCTTTGCAAGCCTTTAAAAGTCATACCGACTTAAAGGAAAAATGTGTTTTTTGTTTCGTGATTTTTAAAAGATCTAAAATTTTCGCGAAAGCATAAAAACCCCATTAACATTGAGTACAGCTTACTATGAAAACAGAATTGGATAGAAAAATTAATGATATAGATGCCCTAGGAGAAGATCACGTAGGGACCAGCGCCGTGACACCCTTACGAGAGGACGCTTTTGAAAAATCTGATGAGGAAAAGATTGCCCTCATACAGGAAGATATGGCTCATATAATGCACACGCTGGGCCTGGATATGACCGATGACAGTCTGAAGGGGACGCCGAGACGCGTTGCAAAAATGTTTGTTAATGAGATTTTTGGTGGATTAAAACCGGAGAGAAAACCAAAGGCCTCTGTTTTTAAAAACAATTACAAGTACGGGGAAATGCTTGTAGAAAAAAACATTACCGTTTATTCTACCTGCGAGCACCATTTTCTCCCTATTGTGGGAAAAGCTCACGTGGCATACATTTCTAATGGAACCGTTGTTGGGCTCAGTAAGATGAACCGCATTGTAGATTATTATGCTAAACGTCCTCAGGTACAGGAGCGTCTCACGATGCAGATTGTACAGGAACTTCAAAAAGCGATGGGTACAGAAGATGTGGCTTGCGTGATAGATGCAAAGCACCTGTGTGTAAATAGCCGAGGGATACGTGATATTCAAAGCAGTACGGTTACGAGTGAATTTGGCGGAAAATTTAAGGATGCTGCCGTACGTAGGGAGTTCTTAGATTACATCAAATTAGATACCGAATTTTAATACGCTTACGCGAAAATAGTATAATTTTAAAAAGCGGCTCTTTTAAAGAAACCGCTTTTTTGAGTTTTACACAAAGGGACACTATCTTCGTTAGACAATAAAACAGGAATTTACCTATGGCACTTTATAAAGAAAACACACTTCATATCTATAACTCCCTATCTGGTAAAAAAGAACTTTTTGAGCCTATACACGAGGGACACATAGGGATGTATGTATGTGGACCCACAGTTTATAGCAATGTGCACTTAGGTAATGTGCGCACCTTTATGAGCTTTGATATGATTTTTAGGTATCTAAGACATCTGGGCTATAAAGTGCGCTATGTGCGTAATATTACAGACGCTGGCCACCTTACAGATGATGGTGATCAAGGAGAAGATAAAATAGCAAAGAAGGCACGACTGGAGAAGATAGAGCCTATGGAGGTGGTTCAACAATACACGGTAGATTTTCATAACATACTCAACACTTTCAATTTTTTACCGCCCAGTATAGAACCAACCGCCACAGGTCACATCATTGAGCAGATAGAGCTCATTAAAAAAATAATTGATAATGGCTATGCTTATGTAAAGAATGGCTCCGTGTATTTTGATGTAGTTAAGTTTAATACTGACCACGAGTACGGAAAGCTTTCTGGGCGTAAGCTGGAAGATATGATTGCAAATACCCGTGCACTCAACGCACAGGATGAAAAAGAAAATCCTCAGGATTTTGCGCTTTGGAAGCAAGCAGAGCCGCAGCACATTATGCGCTGGCCCTCTCCGTGGGGTGATGGTTTCCCAGGGTGGCACTTAGAGTGTACGGCAATGAGTACAAAGTATCTAGGTGAACAGTTTGACATACACGGTGGTGGTATGGATCTAAAATTCCCACACCACGAGTGTGAGATTGCTCAGAACGAGGCAGCTCTTGGTACCGAACCGGTGCGGTACTGGATGCACGCAAATATGCTCACTCTCAATGGCCAAAAAATGGCAAAGAGTACTGGCAACAGTATTAATCCGAGCGAGATTTTTACCGGAGAGAGCGATCACTTGAGTAAGGGTTTTGCCCCTAGCGTAGCACGTTTTTTTATCCTACAAACTAGCTATAGGAGTATTATGGACTTCAGCAATGAAGCTTTGCTAGCTAGTGAAAAAGGCTTTGCCCGATTAATGGAAGCCCTTAAAATTTTAAAAAACCTTGAGGTCAGTCAGCAAAGCACATTTGATTTTTCAGCTTGGAAAGCATCTTGTTATGATGCGATGAATGATGATTTTAATACGCCTATTTTAATTGCTCAATTGTTTGAGGCCGTAAAACAGATTCATATCATTAAGGATGGAAAAGCAACCATTTCTAAGGAAGACCACAAGTTGCTTATAGACACGATGAATGCTTTTGTATTTGATGTATTGGGTCTGGAGACTGGTGACGCTTTCGCGAAAGCTGATGACTCAAAACTATCCGGCACTGTCGAGCTACTCATAAAGCTCCGAAAGGAAGCTCGTGAAAATAAAGATTTTGCAACTAGTGATAAAATTAGGGACGAATTATTAGAATTAGGCATACAGCTGAAGGATGGTAGAGAAGGAACCACATTTACCGTTGCTTAAATGAGCAATGTCAAGGACATCGTAATAGCCCCTTTCTTAGGACTCATCTGGTTCTATCAAAAATTTATTTCTTCTTGGACCCCCAATACGTGTAGATATAATCCTACCTGTTCTAACTATACTAAGACTGCATTAGAACGACACGGCTTATATAAGGGAGGACTAATGTCTATAAGACGCATATTTTCCTGTCATCCTTGGGGAGGCCAAGGATATGATCCGGTGCCAGAAAAAGATGAATTATCCAAATAATCCACAAAGCTTTTCCCAGTTTGCTGAGAAGGTTTTAAATTGCCCATAATTTTGTTTTACAGAAATATTCTAAACAACAAATCACAAATCTGAACTATTTAATTGAATGATACACGCTCTCAAAATAACTTGGAATCCTATATCTGGTCTAGACCTTGGTTTTATGACCATACACTTTTATAGTTTAATGTTTGTTATCGCTTTTTCCCTAGGCTTCCTTATAATGAAAAAGATATTCATAAGGGAGGAAGTGGCTCTGGAGAAACTGGACAGTCTTTTTATCTATGCGGTTCTTTCCATACTCATAGGTGCGAGATTAGGACACGTTATTTTCTATCAGCCAGAATTATTCAAAGAGGATCCACTATCCGTTTTTCTTCCTTTTAGGTTCGTGCCAGAATTTGAATTTACTGGTTTTAGAGGACTTGCTTCTCACGGTGCGGCGATCGCTACCATCTTTGGGATGTATTTATACAATAAGAGAATTTTAAAAAAATCTGCCCTCTGGTTGTTAGATAGGGTTGTAATCACCTGTGCCTCTGGTGCCGTCTTTGTACGCTTAGGAAATTTTCTAAATTCTGAAATGGTAGGTAAAATAACTGACAGTTCCATCGCTATGAAGTTTGTGCAGGATGAAATTTCAGATAGACGTGCCGTAGCGATTACTAATATTAAAAATCCTAACAAAGCCTATCAAGCGCTTACAGATGACCCACAGTTTGCTTCTATAATTCAGGAGATTCCGTATAGATATCCAGGACAGCTTATGGAAGCATTTGGATATGTATTTGTGTTCATTATCTTGTTTGGACTCTACTGGAAAACAGATGCCCGTAAGAAGCCTGGGTTGCTATTTGGTCTATTTCTCTTATTACTTATGACGGTAAGACTTATTGTAGAAAATTTTAAACGCGAGCAGGTAGAGGGCAGAGAGGATTGGATTTTTAATCTCAATACTGGACAAATTTTGAGTATTCCATTTATACTCATTGGCCTATACTTTGTCATTACTTCTTTTAGAAAGAAAGCAAATGACATCGCTTAAGTTGATCAAACAACTAAGTATCGCTGTATTATTGGTAGCTATCTTCTCCTGTAAAGGAAAAGAGAATAATACCGAAGTAACTGAACTACCTGCAATCACTTTTACAAAGGAAGGCGAACTCACACTTTACAAAGCAAATGGGGCTGAGATACGTACCCTAGAGGTGGAAATTGCAGATAATGACTATGAAAGGGAAACCGGTCTGATGCACAGAAAGTCTATGTTTACTAATAGAGGGATGCTTTTTATAGTTCCTGAAGAAGATTATAGAGCGTTCTATATGAAAAATACTCAAATCCCTTTAGATATTATCTATCTCAATAAAGACGGGAACATGGTTTCATTTGCAGAAAATGCAACACCATTAGATCCCACACCATTGTCTTCTAAAGTTCCCGCTCAATATGTTTTAGAAATAAATGCCGGTCTGGCAGAGGAATGGTCGCTTGAGATAGGCGATTACATTGAATTTAAGAGGTCATAAATCCTCTTAACTATTTCTTAAATTTTCATTTTTTTAAATAGGTTACCAAGTATATCTAAAGTACTTTCGCACCCTTAAAAACTAAACCAGATTATGAAAATTACTATGCTAAGTGCCCTTGCACTTTTATCAATTGCAACACTATCAGCACAAAAACCTGATGTAGAATCAAAAGATGTCGAAGTAACATTTAATAGACCAGAACAACTAAGCTCTTTTAATACCATAAGCTATACGCTTCAGGACGACGGTGATTTCTGGAACTATGAAGGCACTGACGCTAAGCCTACGCTTACTTCTGTAACAAACGGCATCACTGTTCCCGGTCTCGAGAATGTAACAGAAAATGCAGACTTAAACTTTATAGTCGCATATAAAGGTGCTAAGCCCGTAAAAGTTCCTGCACTTTATCAGATTGAAGGATCTTACTTATTTTTAGTAACTACCAAAGACAATGAAATTTTAAGTAGAGAAGAAGACTATGTGATCAATAATATAAATTTCTCAGAATATGACTTCTCTACCAAGGTAAAAGCAAAAGAAAGTTATGCTCGTTTTGTAACAGACTATGCTAATGAACACATAAACGGGCTATCCTATTTACTCAGTGGTAAATCAAATGAGAAGCTTCCTTTTGCAGTATTTAAGAAAACCAAAGGAGGAGCTGCAGAAGATTTTACTATCGCAAGTGAGCCCCTTATTGCAGCAATAATTGCAAATCCTGAAAGCAAAGAAGCGTTAGGCAATGCTATTAAGTATTGGGAAAGTCAGCTGGCAACAGATTTTGGAAAGAAGGTTAAGGATAAGGTAAAAAACAAAGTGATCTACACGAACCTTACTTCAGCGAGTTTGCTCGCAGGCGATTATGATAGCGCTACAAAATATTTTGACGTAGTAGATGAGAACACGGGATTCTTTGATTTATGGAAAGGTAATCTCAAATCGGCTTTAGAAAAAACCAAAACGTTGAACACCTTTGCAAAAGGTGAGATGCAAAAAATCGATACTACTGCCAGCAACTACGCATATTTCTATACGTTTAAGGACGCTATCTTCCAGTACAAAAAGAAAGATCCAGTACAGTCAACTATGGTTACAGTTGAGCGTTTTGTCCCTGAAGTTTCTTCTGGTATGGCTTCTCTAGATAAAGGAAAAAGACCAGAAATTAAGGTGTATGTAGATGGGGAAATTAAATGGAACTATACAGGTGATGACAATGTAGACATCAAAACAGCAGATGGTAAACATATTGTATTCAGAAATCACAAAGGGACATTTATTCCGTTTGTTGAGCAACCAGACGGTACTTATAGCGCATTAGAATTTGCTGACTCTATTAACATAACCCTAGAAGAAGAATAATATACTGCATTACTTCTCAAAGCTCCCTGCTAATCAAGATTGGCAGGGAGCTTTTTTTTTAGAACTGCTTATTCTATCAAATATAAAATCTCAGTTTTTTCTATAGGACACTGTGGATATCCATACCTAGTATTCAGCGCTTAACGAGCTATGTAAGGATGCCTACGTATGCTCCAAAAAAACCAAGACATCCAAATACATAAACTGTATAGTCCTAGCCAGAATGCATTTGTATGAAGTATGTCTAGCGTACTCCTAAAAAAGAAGGTGTTACTTCAATCTCTTTATGAACAAGCTTTAAACATCACAATAGTCACGTCTAAGTTCAAATTCCACTAATAAATAGACAGCTATAAAGAGTCCCCACAACATCAGGATTGTATAAAACAAAAACCGCTTCTCTTTCGAGAAGCGGTTTTAAAAGTCTTTTGTGAGTTAGATTATTTCTTAGCTAAGAAACTATCTACTTGATCTGGAGCCATAACAGCTTCCACAAATGTATAAGCTCCAGATTTTGGAGACTTTACCATTTTTATCGCTTTTGTTAAACGCTTAGATCCTGTCTGTAACGATGCAACTGATTTCTTTGCCATAGCTCTTACTTAATTTCTTTGTGAACCGTCATTTTCTTAAGTACAGGGTTAAATTTCTTTAACTCCATACGATCCGGTGTATTCTTCTTGTTTTTTGTAGTGATATATCTAGAAGTTCCTGGCATACCAGTCGCTTTGTGCTCTGTGCACTCTAAGATTACCTGTACTCTGTTCCCTTTCTTTGCCATCTCGGTTTTTCTTTATGGGATTATTTAGTTAAAAAACCTTTAGCACGTGCTTCTTTAAGCACAGCTGTGATTCCTTTTTTATTAATATTTTTTAAAGCAGAAGTAGATACTTTCAAAGTAACCCACTTATCTTCTTCAGGAAGGTAAAAACGTTTTTTAACAAGATTCACGTTAAATTTACGCTTAGTCCTATTCATTGCGTGGGAAACATTGTTTCCTACCATCGCTCTTTTACCCGTAAGCTCACAAACTCTAGACATTTCTATAAACTTTATATAGTTATTTCAAAATAGGGTGCAAAAATACGTAATTTTATTCCTCACCACCAACTTTATTTATCTTTTTTACTATAAATATTTCTCTTTAATTTTTAGGACATCGCAAACACCCTTTTAAAGTCTCTCAAGGAGCACTTTCAAAAGCTCAAATGCCTTGTTGACCGTCTTTCCAATAACTCTTTCTCTCTTATTACCCATCATAAAATAATGAGAGGTAACACCTTCTTTAGTTGCAATACCTATGTACACTGTCCCCACCGGAGCGTCTGAGTCCCCCTTACTAGGTCCAGCATTACCGGTAGTTGATATGGCTATATCTGCCTTATAAAGTTCCCTAGCACCTACAGCCATCTGTTCTGCTACTTTTGCACTTACCACAGAATCATTTTTGATATCTTGAGGATGTACCCCTAAAATGTCAACTTTAGATTGTGTAGCATACGTAACTAGACTTCCCTTGAGGAATCGGGAAGCACCTGGTTGTGAAGTAAAACGCTCAACCATTTGACCGCCTGTGCAGCTCTCTGCTATCGCAAGTGTCTTGCCTTTTTCTACCAGTAAGTTTCCTAATACTACCTCTATCTCACCGTCATCCTCGTATCCTAAAAATATGTCTTGAACAAGGCTTTGAAGTTTTGTCGTCTGTAAAGACATTCCTTTTTCAACAGTCTCCTTATCTTCTCCACGTGTCGATAAACGCAATCGTACGCGGCCTAAAGAAGGTAAGTACGCTAGTTTTATTTCTTTGGGTAGATCATTTTCAAATTCTTCTATGATCTCGGCAATTGCGCTTTCTCCCATACCATAAGTCAATAGCGTTTTGTGAGAGATATGCGGTAACTTAAACTTTTTTTGTAGCCGCGGTAAAACAGAATGCTCCATCAATCCCTTCATTTCATAAGGGACCCCAGGCATTGAAATAAAAATAACATTATCTTCTTCAATCCACATACCGGGTGCTGTTCCAAACTGGTTGACCATCACCTCCGCCTTTGTAGGAATAAGCGCCTGAGTCCTGTTTGCCTCAAGCATAGGCTTCTTTATATACGTTTTAAAAAGATGTGCTACGTGATCTAAAACGCTTTGATTGAGTTCTAACGTGTCATTAAAGAAAGTAGCAATCGTATGTTTTGTAATATCGTCCTTTGTGGGCCCTAAGCCTCCAGTGATAATGACTACATCTGCGTGTTGCTTTGCTGAGGCAAAAGCTTCTAGGATATGATCCTTATCATCCTGTACAGATGTAATTTGATATATAGAAACACCAATACGGTTAAGCTCCTTTGCAATCCAAGCACTATTGGTATCTACTATCTGACCAATAAGGATTTCATCACCTATCGTAATGATTTCTGCTTTCATTAGATTATAAATTAAAATCCTCCTTGAGCTCTGTTATGACTATGCTTACGGTGCCTACAATATCATCTAGTTCAGGCTGGATAGCTGAGGTAGGCCGATTACTATTGCTCCACTTTTCCATAGCCCTGATCTGGTCCAATAGATCAATACCAAACATATCCAGATTAGGTTTCATCTTATGCGCAAACTGGTATGCCATCTTGTGGTTTTCATTTGCAATAGCACTTTGCATAGACACTATATCTGGCGGGATCTCTTGTAAAAAAGTTTCTACAATAACGGTCACAAAACTATCGTCTCCGCCCGCTATCTCCCGTACCTTCTCAAGATTATAATGTTTTGACATTCTATTTAACATTAATGGAGAACATCTCAGTATCTCCTATATATCCTTTTAATTTATCATTCTCAGCTACCCGGCCCACTCCTGAGGGGGTTCCCGTAAAAATCACATCGCCTATCTTAAGAGTAAAATACTGTGATACGTAACTGATAAGGGCATCGATTTTCCAAAGCATCTGCCTTGTATTTCCGTTTTGCACGGTTTCTCCATTTTTTTCCAATCTAAAAGGGATGTCATCTACAGAAGAAAATGAATCTTTACCCATCCACTTTCCTATGACCGCGGCTCCATCAAAACTCTTAGCCTTTTCCCAAGGCAATCCTTTTTCTTTGAGCTGAGATTGAAGATCTCTTGCCGTGAAATCAACACCCAGGCCTATCTTGTCATAATAGGTAGCTGCAAATTTTTCATCAATATACTTTCCTATCTTATTAATCTTTACAAGCACCTCAACCTCGTGATGAACATCATCAGAAAATGGTGGGATCACAAAAGGGTGTTGTTTTAACAAAATAGACGAATCTGGTTTAAGAAAAACTACAGGATGCTCTGGACGTTCATTAGCCAGCTCCTCTATATGCTTGACATAGTTACGACCTATACAGATTAGTTTCATAAATTATCCTTTAGTATTGAGTTTTCGCAATTTTATTGCCGTCAAGACCTTCTTGGTGTATAGCGGAAAGTCAGCATTTTGAATCCAGCCAAAGTAGCCTGGTTCATTATCCAAAACCTCCTCAACCTTCTTTCCTTTGTGTTTTCCAAATGTAAACATCTCAACACCCTCTTTATCATAACCTATAAACCCGGCAAAATCTGCACTTTTTTTTCTAGTGCTGAAATCCCCTAGAAACTTCATATCGTTCTCAAGCTCGTCATAACGGCTTATCTGCGATTTTAAAACCTCATAGGTCGCTCTTGTATCTGCAGCCGCACTATGCGCATTCGTAAGGTCTTTATCACAGTAAAACTTATAAGCCGCGACTAGCGTGCGCTGTTCCATTTTGTGAAAAATGTTCTGCACATCTACGGCATTCCTATTTTTCATATCAAAATCTATATCCGCCCTTAAGAGCTCTTCCACAAGAAGCGGGATATCAAATCTATTAGAGTTAAATCCTGCAAGGTCACTATCCTTAATCATATCGTGTATATCCTTTGCACGTTCTGCAAAGGTGGGCTTATCTGCCACATCTGCATCGCTTATACCGTGTACAGCTGTAGTAACAGCCGGAATAGGAACGGTAGGGTTTATGCGCTCTGTAAGCTCTTCTTCCCGACCATCCGGCCATATTTTTAGTATGGAAATCTCTACGATACGATCCTTTGCTACATTAATTCCTGTAGTCTCAAGATCAAAAAAACAGATGGGTCTAGTTATACGTAATTGCATTGTATCTAAGTTGGAAGGCAAAAATACAATTTAGGAATACAAATACTATTGAGCCCCTCAAAAAATACAGGATTATGTATCTTGGTATCTCTTTTGTTGCTGAGATTTATATGAAAAAAACCATTGTTCTGACATTTCTTTTGGTGTTCGCTTTCGCGAAAATTTCCGTTGCTCAAATAACGCAGTCCATTAAAGAGGTGGCCGGTCATTATTCCGTTCATCCTCTGAATGTAACTGGTGAACATAGCTCCGAAAGGAACGCTGAGATATGGTGGGAACTGCACTTAGCGGAGGAAAGATTGTATAATTATCATTCGTATAGAAAGTCAAAAGAACACGAAGGTGAAAACGCTCAGGGAAAAGGTAACTGGTCACTCGAGGGTAGCACTAGTACCTTCACCTCAACTGAGGAAGATCTGAACGAAGAATATAACATTCACCTAAACATATCAAAAGCACGTTTTTTCACACCCTTCCAACCTCACAAGAAAACCTAAGATTCACCTATATGTATTCATCCATTCTCTTTTATTAAAGGACCCAAACTGTATAAAAAATGGAATTAAAGACCTTTTTGAAATTTGCTGTAGTCGTTGGATGCTTTCACATGTTCGCGAAAGCGCAATCACAGGTATCTAACAATGTAATTCTCAATGCGACCAAGGCAGACTCTAAAGACGTCACCTTTGTGGAAGAAAAGCAAGAAAAACGCTGGCTGCTCTACGCTCAAAATAATACGGACGAAGAACAAGAGGCGTTCTTACTTGTAAAAGGAACGGGCTTTAGAAGAAGTGCAGATAGACCTATCATTAAAGTAATACCTCCAAATGAGAAGGTATTATTGAAAACTCTTATTCCCTTGCAAGGCGCAGATCCTGCGTATACCAAAATTTTTACCTTCCGGAGTCAACTACAGACAATATCCAAGCGTAAAGGCGAAAACGATGAAGAATACGTAAACATAAGACCCATAAAACCTGAAGAGTTTACCATTTTTATTGAGGATGGTTGTGATAAATGTGATATTCTCTTGAATTATCTCATTGACAATAATCTTAAATACAGACAACTCGATCTCAACACAAATCATAAAGTAACTGAATTCTTATTTGATCATCTAAAAAAAGAAAGTGTTTATAAAGGGGGAATCATTGATCTCCCGGCTATTTTTTATCAAGGTAGAAAGCACTACAGTATCAATGACATTAAGAAGTTTATACGGGACTACGACTGGGGCGGCCTTAAAAAAGGATAATCTTAAAAATCATTTCAGAAAGTAGTCTCCCATATGGGAGAATGGTGGTTTAAAACAGACAGCCTCTCCATTTGAAAGGGAGAGGCTGTTTTAATTGTAATAGGTCCTACAAATTATAGTTCTCTTTTAGTATCAAAAGACTCAAGATAGTGAGCTACTCTTTGCACAAACTGACCTCCCAAAGCACCGTTTACTACTCTGTGGTCATACGAATGAGATAAGAACATTTTCATACGGATTCCTATAAAATCTCCATCTGGTGTTTCTATAACTGCTGGAACTTTTCTTATGGCACCTAGGGCAAGAATTGCAACCTGCGGTTGATTAATAATAGGTGTACCCATTATACTCCCGAAGGTTCCTACGTTTGTGACTGTATAGGTGCCTCCAGCTGTATCATCTGGTTTTAGTTTACCATCACGGGCTCTCCCTGCAAGATCGTTAACCGACTTTGCCATACCTACGAGGTTGAGTTGGTCGGCATTCTTTATTACAGGTACTATAAGGTTTCCATCAGGTAACGCTGCAGCCATACCAAGATTAATATTCTTGCGCTTTATAATTCGGTCACCGTCTACGGCTATATTAATCATCGGGAAATCACGTATTGCCTTAGCAACCGCCTCCATAAATATAGGGGTGAATGTCAGGTTTTCTCCTTCTTTCCTTAAGAAAGCCTCTTTATTCTTCTTTCTCCAGTTCCATATATTAGTAACATCTGCTTCTATAAAAGACTGCACGTGGGCACTTGTTTGAACTGATGCTACCATATGGTGAGCAATGAGTTTCCCCATACGGCTCATCTCAATAATCTCGTCCTCACCGTTTACACTGACCGGAGCTGCCGGTTTTGGCGCAGTTTTCAGTGGTGTGGAAGCACTATGTTTTTGTGTCTTTTCTGCCTTTTGAGGGGAAGAAGACGTTCCTCTGTTTGATAGAAAGTTGAGCATATCATCTTTAGTAACGCGCCCGTCCTTACCTGAACCTTCAATGTTATCAAGTTCTTCCTGAGAAATATTTTCTTGTTTTGCCATATTGCGCACCAGTGGAGAGTAAAAACGGTCTCCAGTACTTACTGGCGCTGCAACAGAATCTTTGGCAGCTGTGACTGTCTGTGCTACGGCTGCAACTTCTGCTGGCTCCTCTTCTTGAGTCGTAGGTTCTACGGTGTCATCTGCGTCACTTGATATCTCTGTATCGCCTTCTGTTTCTATAATTGCAATAGTCTGGCCTACTTCTACTACGTCATCTACATCAAAAAGTTTCTCCACCAAAACTCCATCCACTTCACTGGGAACCTCGCTATCTACTTTATCTGTAGCGATCTCTAAAACTGCCTCATCTGCTTCAATAGTGTCACCTATTTCTTTAAGCCAAGACGTTAGGGTTGCCTCTGCAACACTTTCTCCCATTTTAGGTAGCTTAAGTTCAAACCTTGCCATATTCGTAATTTAGATGTGTTAAAAGTAATTATTTTACAAAAATAACTAATAATAGGACTTGAATTTAAGAATCCTGTAATTATTTAGCTATCAAAAAGTAGCACTTCTCCTCTTCCCTCACTGCTATTGCTACCTACGGCAAAAGTACTGTTTTTTGGAATAAATTTATAGGTATGCTCACCTCCAGCGTTCTCCTCCATAATAGTCAACGCTTGAGAGTACGACACAAAATTCATATCAAAAATAATGTGGGAAGACTTCTTTAGGAAATTAGGTTTTCCTACTAAAGTCACCTCAGCTTCTAAAGCGCTACCTAAACTTTCCTGTAAAAGTTTAGTGTCTGAAATTAGATAATGGCCGCTTACCTGCGTCAACTCCTTCGGTGAAGTAGCTGTACTTTTCAGACCGGCCTTAAATGCTGAGAGTTGTAACCCAAAAACTACCAGGGCTCTTTCTAATACGTTTTTCTTTAAATGCTTATTATAAAATAAGTGCATTGCCCCATAAAACCTACGGCGATAAACAGCGTCCTTTACCGTGCTCTCCCCTTTAAAATGAATTACTGAAGTGTCCCCTTTATAGTAATTAAAATATCCGGCTTGTTGTATCGTATAGGAGAGATCTATGTCTTCCCCATACATAAAGTACTGCTCATCAAAGCCACGTACCTCCTCATAAACACTGCGCCTCATAAACATAAATGCGCCTACCAGAACATCTATAGTTCCTATACTATTTTGAGATAGGGAAGTGCAATAATATGTTGCACCATCTCCCAGTAATTTATTCAGCGCTACTTTGGGTGTTGGGAGATTTCGTTTACTTTCAGGTAGATAGGTCCCCGTCCCGTCTATGAGTTTTACCCCGATTGCACCGAGATTATTTAACCTTTTCGCGAAAGCGAGGAGATCATCAAAACACTTCTCTCCTACTACTGTATCCGGATTAAGTATGCAAATGAACTCTCCAGAAGCCTTTTTGACTCCGAGATTATTTGCGCTTGAAAATCCAATATTTTCTGTATTGTAGTATATACGTTACCTCAGGAAACTGTTCTGCCATCATCAAATCACTTCCGTCAGTAGATGCATTATCAACCACAATAATTTCTGCTTCGATAGTACATATTGCCTCTTTTACACTATCTAAGCACAGCTTCGAGGTAATGCTTTACGTTATAGTTTACAATGATTATGGAGAGCTGCAAGAGGGTTTACTATTTTTTGATTCTTAGTCTGACGGTCGGTGAGTTCGATCCTATTTTGTTTTTTGCTTTCGCAAAAACAACATCACTCAATCACTTTTCATTATTTTTTATGCAAAGGGAATTGATCTTTCCATATTCATTATCTTTTTTTTTGATTGCGCGAAAAAAGTAGCGAATGCAAACATTTAAACTCTCCAACTCGTGAGCTCAATAGTTAATTTTTTAACGAATTCTCAAAAGGTACGCGGTGTAATATACTACGCCCTAGGGTAACCTCATCTGCATATTCCAGCTCATCACCCACAGAAATACCACGGGCAATAGTAGAGGTTGTGATGTTATATTCTTCTATTTGTCTATAAATATAAAAGTTTGTGGTGTCACCCTCCATTGTTGAGCTTAAGGCAAAAATTACTTCCTTAACGATACCAGATTGCGCTTTATCAATTAAGGAGTAAATATTGAGGTCCTGGGGCCCTATGCCATCCAGCGGACTTATTTTACCTCCGAGAACGTGGTAAAGTCCCCTGTACTGACTTGTGTTTTCTATAGCCATTACGTCCCGTACGTCCTCTACAACACAGACTATAGACTCATCTCTATTAGGATTTGAGCAAATCTCACAAATTTCAACATCAGAGATATTGTGGCATTTTTTACAAAACTTTATAGTGTCCCGCATCGTGAGCAGGGCCTCAGCGAGATGGTGGGTCTGTGTTTCTGGCTGTCTTAAAAGATGAAGGACTAATCGCAACGCGGTGCGCTTTCCCACTCCTGGAAGTTGGGACATTTCATACACGGCATTTTCTAAAAGTTTTGAGGAGAATTCCATAGAATACAAAGATAGTTCAATGAGGTAAAAAGTGAATAGATCAATAAAGAATCAATACTAATTCTTATCCTCCAGTAGTGGCACAAACCTAAACTCTCCGTACTCCTTTTTCTCAAACTGAGTAGGTCCTGTGCGTATATAACGCTGCATTACTTGGGGATCATCACCCACAGGTATAACCAGCCTACCTCCTATTTTGAGCTGAGACAGTAGTGGTTTAGGAACGTATGGCGCTCCTGCGGTAACTATAATACTATCAAAAGGCGCATATTCCGGCAGCCCTTTATATCCATCACCAAAACTTAGAAAACGCGGTCTATATCCCAGCTTTGCTAGAAACAGCTTTGTCTTTTTATACAACTCTTGTTGTCTTTCTATAGAGTAAACCTTTGCGCCTAGCTCACATAGCACCGCTGTCTGGTAGCCACTTCCAGTGCCTATTTCTAAAACACTGTGCCCCTTCTTAACCTCAAGGAGTTCACTCTGAAAACCAACCGTATAAGGTTGTGAGATCGTTTGATTTGCCGCTATAGGAAATGCTTTATCTTGATACGCGTGGTGCTCAAAACTACTATCCATAAAAAAGTGACGCGGTATATTACCTATGGCAGCGAGAACTTTCTCATCTGTTACTCCTTTGGAGCGAACGATTTCTACGAGTTGGCGGCGTTTTCCTTGGTGGCGGGTAGTGTCTTTCATCGGTTCTAAAATAGCATAATTAGGAGGAAAGTAAACTAGAAAATGATAAGAATTTTTAGGATTTGCTTTCGCAAAAATGCGAGCACTTTCACAACATTGAGTGTATTATAAAGACCTCTTAAGAGAAGTCTTAGTCAAAAAAGCACCTATTAGAATGAAGCACCTCAGTCTAAAAAGCATTTCTTACCAGAATACATATCCAAACCGTATTTTTGTGCAAAACAGAAAAACTATGCTTAAAGCTGGCGTTCTAGGTGCAGGTCACTTGGGAAAAATACATCTCAAATTACTAAAACAATCTGAGCATTATGAGCTTATAGGTTTTTACGATGCATCTTCTACCGTACGTGAGGCTGTTTCAAAAGAATTTGGGTATCCGTCTTTTGAAACTGAAGAAGAACTTATTGCCGCGTGTGATGTGATAGATATCGTGACACCTAGTACCTATCACTATGCTGGTGCTGAAAAAGCGATAAGAGCCGGTAAACACGTATTTATAGAAAAACCTATTGCAAATGACCTGGAAGAAGCAGAAAAAATACTTTCCCTGTCCAGAGAATTTAAGGTAAAAGGGCAAGTAGGTCACGTGGAGCGCTTTAATCCTGCGTTTATGGCAGTAAATGAGATGATTGATACGCCTATGTTTATTGAAGCTCATAGACTCGCAGAGTTTAATCCTCGAGGCACAGACGTTCCTGTGGTGTTGGATCTTATGATACACGATATAGACGCCATCCTGAGTGTGGTAAAAAGTAAGGTCGTAAACGTACATGCTAGCGGTGTGTCTGTTATTTCAGAAACGCCAGACATTGCAAATGCGCGCCTAGAATTTGAGAATGGCTGTGTCGCAAACCTTACCGCAAGCCGGATATCTATGAAAAATATGCGCAAGTCCCGCTTTTTTCAGAAAGATGCCTACATCTCCGTTGACTTTCTAGAAAAGAAAGTGGAGGTCGTAAAAATGAAAGATGCTCCAGAACATCCTGATGACTTTGCGATGATCCTTCAAAATGCAGAAGGAGTAAAAAAGCAAATTTATTTTGACAATCCAGATGTTCCCGGAAACAATGCAATTCTAGATGAATTGAACGCTTTCGCGAAAGCAATAAAAGAAAACACGACGCCAATAGTATCATTAGAAAATGGTACTGAAGCGCTGAGAGTAGCCAAAATGATTATAGCAGACTTTTAAACAGTATTTCCCTAAAGCTCAGACCACAGAAAAGCTAATACTATTAATAAAAAGAGATTCCCGCCACTTGACTGCGCTCAGCAAGACGCTAAGTGGGAATAAAAAAAATAATTCAATGAAAAATATTTCAGTTATAGGAGCAGGAACCATGGGTAATGGAATTGCTCACACGTTTGCACAAAGCGGATACAAGGTTCAATTAGTAGATATCTCACAAGCATCGCTGGATAGAGGTATTGCGACCATCACAAAAAATCTGGACAGGATGGTCACAAAAGAACGCATCACAGAAGCTCAAAAAAACGAGACCCTAGAGAACATCACGACATTCACTAATCTCGAGCAGGGAGTAGAAAATGCAAGTCTTGTGGTTGAAGCTGCTACAGAAAATGTTGATCTCAAATTAAAGATTTTCAAAACCTTGGATGAAGCTACTGGCGATGACTGTATTCTTGCGTCTAACACATCATCCATTTCAATTACTCAGATTGCTGCCGTTACAAAAAGGCCAGAACAGGTAATTGGAATGCACTTTATGAATCCAGTGCCTATTATGCAATTAGTAGAAATCATAAGAGGCTACAACACTAGTGATGAAACCACATCTACCATAATGGAGATGTCAAAAAAACTAGGCAAAGTCCCCGTAGAGGTAAATGATTATCCTGGTTTTGTGGCAAACCGTATTCTTATGCCTATGATTAACGAGGCCGTAGAGACCCTCTATAACGGTGTGGCAGGTGTTATGGAAATTGATACCGTTATGAAGTTAGGAATGGCACACCCTATGGGACCACTACAACTCGCAGATTTTATAGGACTGGATGTTTGTTTGAGTATTTTAGAGGTAATGCACGATGGTTTTAAAAATCCAAAATATGCTCCTTGCCCGCTCCTAGTAAATATGGTGAGAGCTGGTAAGTATGGCATAAAATCTGGAGAAGGCTTTTACGATTATAATGAAAGTCGGAAGGCTGAGAAGGTAGCTCAAATGTTTGTTTGATAGTTAGCTCCAGTAGAATGGAAACAATGCAAGTTCTATGGTCAGTAAAAATGTTAAGAATTATATCTTTCTAATAGACGCGACCGGCGCATTACTATCATTTACATTGACCTATTTCTTATGGAAATCCTTGGATGATTTATTTGGACTTCCTAGGAATGCTTTATACCTCATTTGCAGTCTGGCTCTTGGGCTAATGTGTTTTTCGATAGCATCTCATTTTTTTTCTTTAAGAAAAAAATCTACAAAGCTTGTCTTGTTGAATGTGCTTATAGTTTTAAATTTGGCGTACTGTATTTTTATAATCTCAGTCATTTATATATTCACTGAGATGATAAGTGCTTTTGGGATCATCTATTGGACGTTAGAAATGGTCCTAATTTCGTTACTGATATTTCTTGAATTTGCAACCACTCAAAAACTTAAAGACAACTAGCACAGATGCCTAAAATCCTTCCATTCAAAGCGGTAAGACCTACTAGAGACAAGGTGGGGCTCGTTGCTTGCCGCGCTTATGACTACTATACTGAGCAAGGTAGGGGATTTAGAATGGACCGTAATCCTTATTCGTTTTTACACATCCTTAATCCTGGGTATAAATACCATAAAGAAATCACGGGCAGAGAAAGATTTACCCTCGTAAAGAACAGATATCAGGAGTTTAAAGAAGATGGTGTCTTTATACAAGACGAGGTTCCAAATTTTTATATCTATAAAATCATCGATCGTAATGGTGCTATATTCTCTGGTATCATAGCTAGTGCTAGCGTAGATGATTACAAGAATGATTTTATCAAGAAGCACGAAGATACTATACAACAGAGAGAAGAACTTTTTGAAGAATACCTAGATACTGTTGGTTTTAATGCTGAGGCAGTACTTCTCACCTATCCAGATAACGATGACCTTAAGGACATTTTGGACACTATTATGCAGTCTAGAGCCGAGTATGAATTTACCACCGTACATCGTGATACTCACTATCTATGGCCTCTCTCTCAACCAGAAACCGTAAAGAAAATAGAAACCATCTTTACGGATATGAGTCATATCTATATCGCAGATGGTCATCACAGGTCAAAATCTTCCTCTTTACTAGCAGAGCGCCATAAGAATGAAAATAAAATAGATAGTAGCTCCTACAACTACTTTATGAGCTTTCTCATACCAGAATCTCATCTCAAAATCTATGAGTATAATCGATTGATAAAAGATTTAAATGGGTTATCAAAAGAAGCATTTTTAATAGCGCTTGACGCCATTTTTAGGATAGAAAACCGCGGGGTCTCTGAGTATCGTCCTAGCAAAAAGCACCATTTTGCCATGTATCTTGATGGAGAATTTTACTCGCTCTATCTGCGCCATAGGTACCGTGATTTTTCTTCAGCTTTGGATAGTCTGGATACACAGATTCTTTATAAAACCATTTTTGACCCTATCTTAAACATACGCGACCTGCGTAATGACGACAGAATCTCATATACAGATGGACGCAAGGGGATGGTTTACGTAAAAGACGCTGTAGACAAGGGTGACTTTGTAGTAGGCTTTGGGATGCTCCCCGTGACTATGCAAGAACTTAAAGAAATTGCAGACGCAGGACTAAAAATGCCCCCAAAAAGTACGTATATTGAGCCTAAGTTAAGAAGTGGAATAACGATTTACGAATTTTAATGAGCATAGCAGAAAACATCTTACGCTTTCGCGAAAATATCCCAGATCACGTTACCCTAGTTGCCGTATCAAAAACCAAACCTCAAAGCGACCTTATGGAAGCCTATGAGGCAGGACAGCGCATTTTTGGAGAAAATAAAATCCAAGAAATGACTGAGAAATGGGAAGCAATGCCTAAGGACATTGAGTGGCATATGATAGGGCACGTACAGACCAATAAAGTAAAATATATGGCTCCTTACGTGAGCTTAGTGCACGCTGTAGATCGTATAAAGCTTATTAAAGAGATCAATAAGCAGGCAAAAAGTGAGGACCGAGTTATAGATGTTCTTATTCAAGTAAAAATCGCCAGGGAAGATTCTAAATTTGGAATGCCCGTAGAAGAGGTAAAAGCACTTTTTACAGGCGATGTACTAAAAAATTATCCGAACGTTAATGTAAAGGGATTGATGGGTATGGCCACCTTTACGGATAACGAAGAGCAGATACAATCGGAATTTGAGATGTTAGAAGGGTTATATATACGCTTTCGCGAAAAGCACAACCTATCCATACTCTCATCAGGAATGAGTGGAGATTATAAAATCGCAATTGAAAATGGAAGCACTATGATACGGGTAGGCAGCTCCATCTTTGGAGCGCGTAATTAGGGATGAATTTTTACTAGGTGTTTCTTTTGAAAGTTCCTAGTTGGTAACATTGAGTAAAAGAATCTTCCTATAATGTCAGATTTTCGCGAAAGCGTAACCATGTAAAAAAAAGCAGCATAGCAGTTTTCTGAAATAACTAAAATTCCATCTCTTCTACAGAGACAAAAAAAGAAGAATATTTACGCAATACTAGACATAGAAACCACTGGTGGGAAGTACAACGAAGAGGGGATCACAGAGATCGCCATCTACCGTTTTGATGGACACACCGTGGTGGATCAATTTATAAGTCTTGTGAATCCCGAGCGGCCCATACAAGCCTTTGTGGTGGGACTCACCGGGATTAACAACGAGATGTTGCGCAACGCTCCTAAGTTTTATGAGGTGGCAAAGCGCATTATAGAGATTACGGATGGCTGCATAATTGTAGCCCACAACGCACAGTTCGATTACCGAATTTTAAGCCTTGAGTTTGATAGACTGGGGTACCATTTTGAGCGCACTACCCTTTGTACTGTAGAGCTTTCTCAGGATTTGCTTCCTGGGCACGATAGTTATAGTTTAGGTAAACTGGCAAAAGCCCTTGGAATCCCAATGTCTAATAGACATCGAGCAGATGGAGATGCTCGTGCGACGGTAAAGCTTTTTAAAATGCTTCTAGCAAAGGATACAGAGAAGACCATTATAAAGCAGGCCGTAAAATCGTTCCCAAAGCGCAGGATGGACACAAAGCTCAAAGACATTATTGAGTCCGTGCCGTCAGAAACTGGAGTGTACTATATGCACAATGTAAATGGAACTATCATCTACATTGGGAAGAGTAAGAATATGAAAAAGCGACTTACGCAACACTTTACCAGTGATAATCGCAAGAGTAAACAAGTACAGGATGATGTAGTTGAAGTTACGTATGACCTCACTGGAAGTGAACTGGTCGCTCTCTTGAAAGAAAACGAAGAAATAAAACGCAACAGGCCTAAATATAACCGAGCCTTGCGTCGTACTAAATTTAAAGTACAACTATCTAGCTATATAGATGACGATGGGTATATAAACCTTAGAACAGAACGTGCTGATGCTTCCAAACCTTCTATCACCACCTTCTCTAACCAGATGAGTGCAAAAGCAAATCTAGAACGCATTATTGAAGCTTATGATCTTTGTTTGAATAAAACCAATGGTGAACAAAGTGATGGAAATTGCTTTAATTATACCATTAAAAAATGTAATGGTGCGTGTATAGGTCAAGAGCCTGCATCTTCATACAATGAGCGTGTTCAATCATTTATTGACAAGCACAATTACTCAAATAAAAGTATGATAATAGTAGATCGGGGTCGCGCTATCAATGAGAGATCTGCGGTACTCATAGAAGATGGCGTCTTTAAAGGAGTGGGCTTTTATGATTTGAGTATCCAGCTCAATAAACTTGAAATTTTAAGATCTATTATTACTCCTATGGAAGATAACAGGGACGCCCGTCATATCATCCAGAGTTATGCAAGGTCAAAGAAAAACCTTAAGACAATACCACTGGATAAAATTGCAAGTAACTGAAAAAATGCTATATTTTAATTAGATACCTTAACCTTTGATTACAAATAATAAATCTTCTTGGCGTAAGCGGCTTCACGATATTATATATGAGGCAGATACTCCTGCGGGAAAGATTTTTGACATATTGCTACTCATATTAATACTTGCCAGTATTGCTCTAGTAATGCTTGAAAGTGTAAAGAGTATCGATGCTAAGTATCACAATATTTTTGAAATAGGAGAATGGATAATCACCATCTTTTTTACGTTTGAATATTTTGCACGAATCATTACTATAAAGAAACCTAAGAAGTATATTTTTAGTTTTTACGGTCTAATTGATTTCTTTTCAACCATACCGCAGTATCTCGCTTTCTTCTTTATAGGTTCTAACGCCTTACTCACAGTAAGAGCGCTGAGGCTATTACGAATTTTTAGGATTCTTAAAATTGCGAGATATGTAGGTGAATCCAACAAACTGGCAAAAGCTATCAAAGACAGCAAAGCTAAGGTAAGTATCTTTCTCTTTGCGGTTCTTATACTTTGTATCATAGCCGGTACGCTTATGTATATGATAGAAGGTGAAGAAAGTGGCTTTACGAGCATCCCTGTAAGTGTTTACTGGTGTATAGTAACTCTTACCACTGTTGGTTTTGGTGATATAGCACCTGTGACTCCTCTCGGGCAATTAATTGCAGCTATCATAATGATTATGGGTTATGGGATAATCGCAGTGCCTACGGGTATTGTAAGTGCAGAATATGCAAAAGATCTCTCAGATAAAAAAAATATTAAGATAGATGGGGAAGATTACGTGCATATGAATACGCAATCTTGCCGTAATTGTGGTACGAAAAAACATCGTGATGATGCGCTCCACTGTCATCAGTGCGGTACATCACTTTATGATGATGAGTAAGTACCTCATTGCTGTTGTAGGGCCTACTGCAATAGGTAAAACAGCACTTTCCATAAAAATTGCAAATCATTATAACACTGAAATTCTCAGTGCAGACTCTAGACAGTTTTTTAAAGAAATGTATATAGGCACTGCCGTTCCAGATCCAGTGGAGCTTGCAGCTGCTCCTCATCATTTTATTCAACACCTCTCTGTAGATGAAGAGTATAGTGTGGGACATTTTGAGAAAGATGCTCTCAGTAAAATTACAGAACTTCATAAAGATCAAGATACACTTGTTTTAGTAGGTGGCTCGGGGATGTATGTTGATGCCGTAATTAATGGATTGGACAAATTTCCACCTGTGAAAGAAGGTGTGAGGGACCATCTCATAAAAATCTATGAGCAGGACGGGATTGAAGCTTTACAAGAACTCCTTAAAGAAAATGATCCTGTTTTTTATGCCGAGGTCGATCTTAATAACAAGCAACGGATAATAAGAGCATTAGAAGTTTGCCTTTCGGCGAAAATGCCCTTTTCTTCATTCAGGAAGAAGGAGAAGATAGTAAGGGATTTTACACCTATAAAAATAGGATTACGTGCAGATAGACAGCTTATGTACGAACGTATAAATAAGCGAGTAGATCTTATGATTGAAAGTGGTCTTGTAGCAGAAGTTGAAGGTTTGCTTTCGCGAAAGCGTAAAAACGCACTGGTCACTGTGGGTTACCGTGAGCTTTTTGAATATTTTGACGGTAAGATTTCATTAGATCAGGCTATAGAAAACATCAAGACAAACACGAGAAGATTTGCAAAAAGACAAATGACCTGGTATAGACGTGATGAAACCATAAATTGGTTTGACTACGATACACCTTTTGAAGAAATAGCTTCTTTCTTAAACAAGAAAACGTCCCGCTCATAGCAGGACGTTCTTATTATACACTAATATCTTACTTAGCTTTATCTATTCTTCTTTCTTAACTACAAGGCGGAATCCTTCACCGTGAATGTTGAGAATCTCTACGGTATCATCTAGTTTTAAGTACTTACGTAGCTTAGCAATATAAACATCCATACTACGTGATGTAAAATAGTTATCATCTCTCCAGATCTTTGTGAGTGCAAGCTCACGAGGCATTAAATCATTCTCGTGTAATGCAAGCATACGAAGAAGTTCATTCTCTTTAGGTGATAACTTGATAGGCTCTTGCTCTCTATAGGTTAAAAAACGTAGCTTAGAGTTTAAAAAGAAGTTTCCTATATTAAATTCAAACTGCTTACTATCTGCAATGCTATCTACTGCTTTGCGCTGTATGATAGCTTTAATTTTCATTAAGAGAACTTCACTATCAAAGGGCTTATTGAGATAGTCATCTGCTCCTACTTTATACCCTTTAAGTACATCCTCTTTTAGAGCCTTGGCAGTTAAAAAGATAATAGGCACATCTTCATTTTTTTCTCTAATTTCTTTTGCAAGCGTAAATCCGTCTTTGTAAGGCATCATTACATCTAGGATACAAAGATCATAGTCGTCCTTCTTGAACTTTTCAAAACCTTCCATTCCGTTTTTTGCGTGTACTACGTCGTAGTCGTTCATCATAAGGTAATCCTTAAGAACAGTTCCAAAGTTTGGATCATCTTCTACGAGTAAAATCTTTTTGTTTTCAGTTTCCATATTAATATGATATTAGTGGTAATTTAATTATAAATGTGCTTCCTTTTCCTTTTTCGCTTTCCACGTAAATCTCACCATCGTGATCTTCTACTATGCGTCTAGCGTAAGCAAGGCCAAGCCCGTGACCTTTTACATTATGAATATCTCCAGTATGCTCTCGGTAAAACTTTTCAAATACCTTGCGCTGCACGGCTTTTGACATTCCTTCACCTTGATCTTGAATTTTTATAATAATAAAATTCTTTACGTTTTCTGTATACACATCTATCTTAGGTGCCTCTTCAGAATACTTTACCGCGTTGTCAAGTATATTTACTATAACATTGGTAAAGTGGGATTCGTTTGCAATAGCTGCCGTTCTTGTAGCTTCTAGATGCGTGTTCACGTAACCTTCCCTATCTTCTACAATTAACGAGATGTGACTTATTGCGTCCTCTATGATCTCGTGCATATCGAGACGTTCCTTAGGAATATCGAGTTCGTTCTTTTCTAGCTTAGATATACGCAACACGTTTTCCACCTGAGCATGCATTCTTTTGTTTTCTTCTCGTATGAGACCCTGATAATAAGTAACCTTCTCTGGGTTTGTAGAGATCTTAGGATTTTTAAGAGCGTCTAAAGCAAGATTGATTGTTGCGATGGGCGTCTTAAACTCGTGCGTCATATTATTTATAAAATCAGTCTTTATCTGTGATATCTGGCGTTGTTTTATAAGCTGGTGCAGTGCACTAGAATAGGCTACAACAATAATAACTGTAAAAATGATAGACAGTAACACCATTCTCAATATAGACGAAAGGACAAATTTTTTCTCTCCAGGAAATTCTACATATAACTGATAATCTGCCTTAGATTCTGCATATTCGAAAAGCGGTTCAGAAAATACCATAGAAGACTCGCTGTACTCAAAACCTTCTGATCGCACCCTCGTCAGAATACCATTACTATAAACTCCAAACTCAAAGTCTGTTTCTAAATCTTGTTCTACGAGTTCGAGCTTCATAAGTCGCTCAATTTCCTCAGCAGATAGTCTTTTATGAATAGGTACTTTACTCGCAACCTTATCTACAATACTTGAAAATTTATATTTTTCAAACTCTATAAGTCTAGAGAATTCCTGTATTCTGTTTGATGTAGAAGAATTATTACGATCCAGATTACGACTATTATCCTTATTTACAATTTCTGTGGTAACCCTCTTAGAGAACCTCTTAAACTTAATACTATCTCCTTCTTCAGAGCCAAACTGCGGAGCAGATAGTTTAAAGTCTTCTTGTAAGATACCACTCCTATAAAGGATAAGCTCGTTATTAAAAATATCTTCGTTTACAAAGAAGTACTCATCCCAAGTGAGATCGTCTGGAATTCCTACACTGTCAACATATTTTTGAATAGGATAATAATAATCTTCAAGTTCTCTATTCTGTATCCTTTCTATAACAGATGATAACGCTTGAGTAGCATTAAAACTAAATTGCTCTCTCTTCGTATCAACGCTGTTAGAGATCCAGTATCCCTGTACAAAGATGATACCCACGAGGGAGATCGTCATTAATATTATAAGTACAAAAAATAGGTTTCTATTCACTTCCCAAAAATAAGATTTTAACATTTAGCCCCATTTCGGTTTAACCAAATGTTAACAGGAAGATTTTACGGCTAGTTCCAGCCCTTTTTTATTCTATTTAGGATATGCCTATGGATTTTTAAAACTTGCTCTTCCGTCAAGTCTAGTGTAGAATTTTTTATCCTCACGTCCGATAGTGCGACTTTCATTACATCGCTCCATTGGTTATCCATTCTAGCCAGGACCTGTTCCTCTGTGGATCCGTCACGGGACATCACCCTTTTAAGCCTATCTACCTTAGGAGCGGTCACTATTATAGTATAATCACAGAGCTTATACCCCTCATTTTCAAAAAGGACGGCTGCCTCTTTGATGACATACTTAGCACTGATAGATGCACACCATTTTTCAAAATCTGCTTGCACGGCGGGATGAACAATAGAATTAAGCTTTTCAAGTAGTACCTTATCAGAGAAAACAATTGAGGAAACATATGCTCTATTCAGTACCCCATTAGAATACGCTTCTTCTCCTAAGAGCGTTTTAATTTCTTTTTGTAAATGATGATCGGTATTCATAAGATTCTTCGCAGCATCATCTGCTACATAAATCGGCACACCCAGATCCTTAAAAAATCCAGCAACTGTGGTTTTACCACTGCCTATACCCCCTGTGAGACCTACTATAATCATAAACCTAATTTACAACAATGTATTGAACTTGTTTTGTAGATAACCTCACAGACTTGAGGTTATCTGGGCGCTTTGCAATATTCACTATTAATTTATCTTCTCCTTCTATTGCATCTCTAAAATCACAAGTGACCAAAAAATCTGTTGCATTGATATCATCAAAGTCGTCAAGAGCAACAGTAAAGAACACATCTATCGTACGCGGAAACACCTTGAGAGTAACATTTCCGTTGTTAATTATCGTTATTGGCACAGAAATCTTTCCTTCCGTAAATTTTGATACTTTTTGCGTAAATACAATATCTCTCTCAGAAAACCGCACGTCATCGCCCACGCCAGAAGTATCTATTGCTACGGTAGTTTCTGTAGTGTTGCTTAAGTCTTCTAGATCCTTGACAACAGTACTAATTGCATCTAGAGTATCGAGAATTCCTTTAGGCCCTACTATCGTAATAGAATCTGGCACTATAGTAAAAGGACCGTCAGGCCCATATCCTGATAAATAATTGAGATTAACCTTAGAAACAACCTCAACCCGCTTTTTGGACAACGAATCTACCTCTAGCATAAGTTTTTCTGGTTTGAAAGATAATATCTCTACAGACTCCGGGAACAGCTCGCTTAACCCTGAACTCAATGCACTTTGTGAGAGCGTATAGCTCCCTATTTCTTCCTTATTAAAGGAATTAAAAGGAAGATCGATAACCTCCTGTTGTACTGCCTTACTCAGTAACATAAAACCAGTCGTACGGGCTCTTATACTAATATTCTGTACAGAGACAGATTTAATTGTTTTTTCTATAGGCACACCCACTACAGCAATTTTTAGATCATAAGTGGTTTGGTACGTTTTGGACAACTTTATAAGAGCCGCTATGATGGTAGTAAGCAATAGAAAAAATAAAAAGCCACGAGCGCTTGAAGAATTAATCGAAAGCTTTTTTTTAAGGGACATATTCGTTTTTTAAGAATCTAAATTTACTTAAAAAAAAGGTTAGGAAACGCCCTTTCTGGTATCTTACCCATAATTGTAATATGTAGGGTAGACCTGTAAAAACCTGTACCGTAACCGTAAAACTGTATGACGGTAGCTACCACGCTCATTACTGCAATTTTGAAACTCTTGGTAACTATCAGAGAATGAACTAGGATGATACTAAAGTACAATACGTACATCATCATAAAAAATCTGACACCAAACAGTAAGAGAAAAAAAGAAAAAATGAACCCAACCATAACTAACAGTGGAAACCAATACGTAAGCTTAACAGAGGACGGGTGCCAGGAATTCAAGATAGGCCTGACTAAGCCAAATTTATGAACCTGTGTGTAAAACTTAGACCACGATATCCTTCTTTTATGATAAACAAAAGCCTCTTCTATTAAGGTAGATTTAAATCCTTTTTCCCACAATCGCAATACAAGATCTGGATCTTCACCTGGATGAATTTTTCCAAAACCGCCGCTTGCTTCAAAAGCTTCCCTAGAAAGACCCATATTAAAACTACGAGGTTGAAACTTCCCTAGATCTTCTCCTCCACCTCGTATTCCTCCTGTGGTAAAGAACGAGGTCATACTATAGCTTATCGCCTTCTGAAGGTCAGAAAAATCTGGATGCGCCGCGTCAGGACCACCAAAAAAATCTACATAAGATCGTTGCAGTTCCCCATCCATTACCTCAATATATTTTGCAGGTAAAATACAATCAGAATCCAAGATGATAAAATAATTTCCCTGAGCCCTTTCCATCCCATAATTACGTGAGCTTCCAGGTCCAGAATTCTCTTTAGATATATAGGTGATTTTTAAATCGGGATATTGAGCTACCACTTCTTTACAGGGCAGTGTTGAACCGTCTTCTATAATTACAATCTCAAAATCCAGCTTACTCGTTTGAGCCTTAAAACTCTCCAGCAACTCCTCTACTTCATCGGGACGATTATAAACGGGTATTATAAATGAGTAAGATAGATGCATTAAACAAAACTAGGTTTTTTATAATTTTTAAAGGGAATAAAAAACCACCAAAGTTTCGCTTTAGTGGTAGTATTTATTTTTTTACGCTTTCGCGAAAATGACATTCAACGGAGTAATCCCGGAGATTTAAAATTTTCGCAAAAGCGAACAAATGCATCTATTCTTCCCAAAGACCCTCTGCCTTCATAAATGACTCCATCACCTCATTACTGACTCCTGTGTTACTGAAGCCTCCATCATTGTACAGATTCTGCATAGTCACTCGTCTGGTAAGGTCTGAAAATAAGGTGACCGTATAATCTGCACAATCCTGAGCGGTAGCATTACCGAGCGGGCTCATTTTTTCAGCGTAAGCAATAAAGCCGTCAAAACCTTTTACTCCCTGTCCAGCTGTCGTAGGTGTAGGTGATTGTGATATTGTATTCACTCGTACATTCTTTTTCTTGCCGTAAAAGTATCCAAAACTTCTAGCGATAGATTCTAGATATGCCTTATTATCGGCCATATCATTGTAGTCTGGAAATACTCTTTGAGCCGCCATATATGTCAAAGCCACTATACTTCCCCACTCATTCATAGCATCCTGCTTGAAAAGGGTTTGCATTGTTTTATGAAAGGACATAGCACTTACATCGGTACCCTTTTGAGTCCAATCATACTTTTGATCTGTATAAGCACGACCTTTACGGACGTTTACAGACATTCCGATGGAGTGAAGTACAAAATCAAGCTTGCCTCCTAGAATCTCCTGAGCCTTAGTCACAAGGTTCTCGAGGTCTTCTATAGAAGTGGCGTCTGCAGGGATAATTTCTGATCCCGTCTTTTCTGCTAGCTCATTGATCTGTCCCATACGCATTGCAATGGGTGCATTAGTGAGTACAAACTTCCCTCCTTCTTCGTGTATTCTCTCGGCTGTTTTCCAAGCGATAGAATTGGAATCCAGTGCCCCAAAAATAATTCCTCTCTTTCCTTTAAGTAAATTGTAACTCATAATATAGTTTTCTATGGTTAGGTGGTTTTTAGTCTATTAAAATTCTGGCTGTAAATATCGGTTTTTCTGTACAAACTGCCTTAGTTCAATAAGTTTTTTGCGTGCGCTATTGCCGCTGAGCTCTCGGTTCCTCCACCCAGCATACCGGCAATTTCTGTGATGCGCTCATCTTCCTTAAGGCGTATGATATAGGTTTGCGTTTTTTCTTCTGTATCCTTCTTAAACACTTTAAAATGAGATGCTCCTTGACCCGCGATTTGAGGTAAGTGTGTGATGCTTAAAAGCTGCATCGTATGTCCCATTTTTTTGAGAATCGCTCCCATTTTTACGGCGATATCTCCACTTACTCCAGTATCAATCTCATCAAAAATAAGTGTAGGGAGTTGCTTATGAACACTCAGAACAGATTTTAAAGCCAGCATCACCCGTGACAGCTCGCCACCTGATGCTCCTTTACCCAGTGACTTTAACTCCATACCTTTATTAGCAGAAAATTTAAAATCTAAAGCATCTCCACCTTTAATCGTAAGGGTATCTGTAACGTTTAAAGCGATATCAAATTGAGCATTAGGCATCCCAAGTTCTTTCAGAATTCCTTCAACTGATTTTTTAAGTTTTGGTATGGCTTTTTCCCGCTCTATGTGTAAGGCTTTTGCTTTACCTTTTGCCTCTGTAGTAATTCTCTCGATGTCCTTTTCTATCTTGGCTATTTTATCATCTGCACCTTGAACTTCTTGTAAGTTTGCATCTAAAGCATCACGCTTTTCAATAAGTTCTTCTACGGTTGCCACTTGATGCTTTTGCATTAGATTGTGGAGCAATTGCATTCTATTATTCAATCTTTCTAAAGTGAGAGGGTCTGCATCTATTTTTTCAGTCTGATCTTCTAGTTCTGAGCTCAGGTCATCCAGCTCAATGAGCAAACTATTAACCCTATTATATAACTGAGCATATTGCTCGCCATAGCTATTTATTCTAGCAAGCGCAGCCCTAGCCTCTGTGAGCAAATCAATACTTCCAGAACTTTCCTGAGATATACTGTTTACAGCGATTGCGAGCTGTTGCATAATCTCATCTGCATTGCTCAACGTATTGAGCTCTAACTCCAGATCTTCATATTCATTTGACTTCAAGGCTGCTTCCTCTAGTTCTGAAAAAAGATAAGACTGATAATCAAAGTCAAGTTGATCTTGTTTTTTCTTTTCCAACAGTTCTTTGAGCTCAGATTTTTTTACCCGTATGCTAGAGTACATTTTTTCAAAATTCGCTCTCAAATCAAGATTGTTAGAAAAAGTGTCTAACATCTCAAATTGATAGTCATTATCTACAACCTCCATTGTCTTGTGCTGACTATGGATGTCTATAAGCTGTTGTCCCAGTTCATTAAGTTGTGATAACGTGACGGGAGTATCATTTACAAAAGCTCTACTCTTTCCAGAAGGAAGTAATTCTCTCCGTACGATCGTACTCGATTCATAATCTAGGTCATTATCCTTAAAGAAAGAAAGCAGATTATAATTTTCTACATTAAAAACACCTTCTACAATGCATTTTTCCGTGGGATCCCCCGCACTCGAGGTGTCTGCTCGTTTTCCAGTAATTAATCCAAGTGCACCTAAAAGAATAGATTTTCCAGCACCTGTCTCCCCTGTTATAACCGTAAACCCTTTATCGAGTTGCAATTGAGCATTCTGGATAAGGGCATAATTTTTTATGGATAGTGATGTGAGCAAAGGACTTCTATATTTTAAATTTATATACAAGATAAGCTATAAAAAAATTCCTGCATAACAGGAATTTTAAAAGTTTAAAGCGATACCAAATTTAGAATTTTATTTCCTTCCAGAAGGTAGATTTAGTAGGGGCTATCCTATTTAATGTTTCAACAAGGTCCTTAATATTTATCTGAGGTCCCCCCGAGAAAATAGAAGCTATTTCCTCAGCCTTGGTATCAAAAAAGACCCGTGTCAAAAAGTTGTTGGGACGTTTATTATACATCGTTCTTAATTGTTCTACAGCGGTAGCAATAGTCTGCTTTGCCCTGGCCTTATCATCGGTCATTTTATCCAGACCGTTTCTATGATAATTATACATTACACCAGAAAACTCGGTAAAATTAGGGGAGAGCAAATCTTCGTTTAGTCTATATCGGGATTGGCTTCCGTCCTGTGGGCTCCACCCTGCTCCGTTACTGGGAAAATTGGGTTGTGCTGTGGTGGCAATTTGTTGTGCTTGCTGAAAATACTTGTCACCGTCGCCTATTTTAAAAGTATTGCTGTCCAGGCCTATAATAGTATAGGCATAAAAGGCAATAATGGAGACTAAATTTGAGTCAAATGTATTCGGATTAAACACTAAAGGCTGAAATTCGGTATACTCAAAATTAACTGTCTTATCGTTAAAGTTAAGTGTAGGTGTATCATAATTAGAGTCATACACTGGTCTGGCGGCACCTACCTGCAACGTTGCTTGAAAATTGTTACCCTCCTGTCTATTAATGATCATATTAAAGGAACAATCAATGCGCTCTTGGTTTTTATAGATCCTATCCGTCCACTTATAATTATTAATAAACTCCGTAAGAGATCTTTCCAGTGTTTTAAAAACCTGAAGATCCTGCTTGTTAGTTTGTTCTGCATTAATGATGACAACCGCATTAAGTTCTTGTGCAATTGAGGTTGTTGTAAATAAAATAACCGCTATCCAGCTTACTAATTTCATACAGTATGTTCTAAAATCTTATCAAAAATATCAATGGCAACTTCTTCCTTGGTCTTTAAATCATAGGATGTTTTTTTACCATCTTTTTCAATAAACGTAATTTTATTTGTTTTGGTCTTAAAACCTGCACCTTTATCATTTAAAGAATTGAGAACGATACCGTCAAGATTCTTTTTTCTTAATTTCTTTAAAGCATTCTCTACCTCATTTTCTGTTTCAAGGGCAAAACCCAAAAGGTACTGTTCTTTTTTTATGGCGCCTAGGGAAGCTAAGATATCTCTTGTTTTCACAAGTTCTATACTCATAGCAGCATCGCTTTTTTTAATCTTTTCAGCAGCTACTTGGGCTGGCTTATAGTCTGCTACTGCTGCGGCTGCGATAGCTATGTGGCACTCATTAAAAACCGAATGGGCAGCTTCATACATTTCATCTCCAGAAATAACATTGTATACAGTTATTAAACTGTGCTTCAATGGATAAAGCGCTAGGTCCCAAAATGAGATGAACTTCTGCACCTAAATTTGCGGCTCGTTTTGCCAAATCGATCCCCATTTTACCACTACTATGATTTCCTATAAACCGCACTGGATCTATGGCTTCATACGTCGGGCCAGCGGTAATCAGTACTTTTTTCCCCTTGAGCGGGAGCTTTCCTAAAATATCATCTTCCATAAATCGAACGATGTCCTCAGGCTCTGCCATTCTACCTTTTCCTACAAGACCAGAGGCAAGCTCACCACTTGTCGCTGGTATCATTATATTCCCAAAAGATGTGAGTTTTGCAAAGGTGGCTTCTGTAGATGGATGCACATACATATCGAGATCCATCGCAGGGGCAAAATAAACTGGGCATTTTGCACTTAGATAGGTAGCCAGTAAAAGATTATTACTGCCCCCGTAGGCCATCTTTGATAATGTGTTTGCGGTGGCTGGAGCAATGACCATATAGTCAGCCCAAAGGCCTAATTCGACGTGGTTTGTCCAGACTTGATTATCATCATCAGTCGTAAATGAAGAGTGTACTTCCTTTCGCGAAAGCGTACTTAAAGTAAGTGGAGTCACAAACTCCTTTGCCGCTTCTGTCATTACTACTTGCACAGAAGCGCCAGCCTTTATGAATGTTCTCACAAGACTGGCGCTTTTATAAGCAGCAATGCCAGCGGTAACTCCTAAAAGTATTTTTTTACCGCTCAGTATTGACATAAGATTACTCTTTTGAAGTATCCTCAGTTGCGTTTGGATCTCTGTGGTAAATACGATCTTCTAACCATTCTTGCACAGCAAGAGCGTGTGCTTTAGGAAGACGCTCGTAAAATTTTGAAACCTCAATTTGCTCTTTATTTTCAAAAATCTCTTCAAGACTATCGTTAAAAGTCGCAAACTCGTCCAATTTCTCAGATAGTTCTTTTTTTATCTCAGTGTTAATTTGAGAAGCGCGCTTTGCTATAATAGAGATCGCCTCATAAATGTTATCTGTAGGTGCATCTACAAGATTTTTATCTATTGTCGTCGTGCTTAGAGGTGCGTCTAGGTCTTTGATATCCATAATAATTTAAGTATTTATATTTCTACAAGTAGGCTATTTACTTCTTCCACCATCTCAGCCGCCTCCTCTGAGTATTTCCCTTGTGGATAATATTTTTCTAATGTTGTATAAGCAGCTTTTGCAGCTCTTAATCGTTCTTGCATTAAATCCCTTCTACTCCCGACAGCTAGCTGGTAAGCAGAGTCGAACTTCCAGTAAAGTGCATCCTCACGGTATACTGACCCTGGATAGTCCGAAAGAAAATTATCAAATGCTTTTATGGCATTAGGAAAAGTACCCCTGCTCTGGCCTATTTTATTATAGCCCTTTGCAATCTCATACTCTTTACGCTCTAGTTTTGTATATAGCTCTTTTACTTTGCTATTTGCTTCCTCCAGTTTTTCAGAATCCGGGAATGAATTGATATATCCCTGTAATTTATCTATTGCCTTCTGAGTGTCGGATTGGTCAAGGTTATAGGTAGGAGAAAGATTATAATAGCTTACTGCACTCTTATAGGCAGCTTCTTCATTTTTAGTACTTTCTGGAAAGGCCTTGGTAAAACGCTCAAATTGATATCCAGAAAGATAATAATCACCTATCTGGTAATACGTATCTGCATATAAATAAGAAACGCGTTCTGCCTGAGGACGACCTCTGTAAAGTGGCACAATCTGCTCCCATAATTTTAAAGCTTTCTTGTATTTTCCCTGTGAATAGAGAGAATCTGCAAATTCGTATTTGGCTTTAATATCATCATTTTTAAGCACTTCTTGGTACGGTGAGCAAGAGCTTAAAATCACTACGGCAATAAGGAGGAAAAATAGGTTCTTCATATGGCTTTCAAACAGCAGGCAAAATTACGTAAAATCTATCACATAACATAACCTCTTCATTATGGCTCAAAAATAAACGCTCATAACCAGCAAAATAGTATGTTCACAAACGTTTAACGTTTTATAAGGTCTCTAAAAATTTTCCAATATCGCTATGAAGTTTATCACTAGCAGCTACAAGAGGTAATCGCACGTGGCGCTCACAGATTTCTTTATGTTGCAATAAAGATTTTATACCTGCTGGATTACCTTCTGCAAATATGAGGTCTATACTGGGCAATAGGTTGTAGAGTGATGTGTACGCTTTCGCGAAAATTTCATTCAAACCATCAGCTATCAAGCCACAAAATTCCTCTGGAATACCTTGGGCTATCACAGAAATAACACCATCCCCACCTGCCGAAACTAAAGATAAAGCAAGGGCATCATCGCCAGAAAGAACAAGAAAACCTTCTGGCCTATCCTTCAAAAGACGTAGCACTTGGCTCATATCATTTACCGCCTCTTTAATCCCAATAATATTCTTAAAATCGCGAGCAAGGCGCAACGTGGTTTCTGGTAACATATTGCTACTGGTCCTACCAGGGACGTTATAGAGTATAACGGGTAGTGGACTAGCTTTTGCAACTTCTGCAAAATGTTGATATATCCCTTCCTGTGTAGGCCTATTATAAGAGGGAGAAACAGACAGGATTGCTTTAACACCGTCTAAATTGTAAGAACTAAGCTTGCTTACTAAAGCAGCCGTGTTATTTCCACCCATTCCTAAAACGATGGGCACTCTATGAGCATTAACCTTGATGACGTGATCTAGCACTTGTCGCTGCTCAACTTCGCTAAGGGTTACATTTTCTCCTGTAGTTCCCATTACTACTAAAAAATTTACTCCTCCAGCAATGGTGTGCTCAACTAACTTTGAGAGACCAGAGTAATTAATTGTTGAATCTTCATTAAATGGAGTAACCAGCGCAACTCCTGTACCTCGCAATTCCTGCATCAGTTTATAATTTTTAAAATCCTTAAATATTTTTCTAATTCGGTAATAAATATATCTTCATTTTCCACACTTACTTCTATGAGTAAATCATAAAGCGCTGTCTCATTAGCTCTGACACCCACTTTACATTTAGCGTTTGTAAGAGCCGTTACGGCATTAAGTGATACATTTTGATTCGTATGAAAGCCGATGAGTAAGTCATAATCTGCGTCCACAAATGTCTTAAGGTTATCACTTTTAAAAACACCCCTCCACCCTATATCTTTTGTAGTAAATACATTAACATCTGCGGGCTGGGTTTTATCAATAGTTTCTTTGAATGTTAGAACCACAATATCTCTTACATCTATCTTTAAAAGGGCGGCTAGACGCTTAAGATTTTTTACTTTAAACTGATTCCTATATTCCTGTAGGATGGCAATCTTTTGCAGTGGAAGACTTGGCTGTGAGTACACTCTCGACCTGTTTTCCTTTTCTATGCGCCTGCTGATAGATTTTGCCTTTAATCCGTTTAAAAACATATAACTTTGTTATGGGACAAATGTAGCCAAAAATAGGCTGCACAAACTAGTCAACAATGAGCCAATCTTTTCTTAAAATATCCTCTTGTCTTATAGTATCCATTTTATTTTTTTCCTCGTGTGAGAAGAATACCTATGCCCCAGAAAGAGTAAAAGCAGCACAAGTGGTTATAAACTCAAATATAGCTCCAGATACCACGATTACAGATTTTATTGAGCCTTACAGGATCGCAATTCAAGAGGAAATGGATAATGAGCTTTCCTACAGCCCACAATCCTTATCTAAAGCGGATTCAAAATATAATACTGCCATAGGCAATATGATGGCAGATGCTGTTTTTGAAATGGCAAACCCTATTTTTAAAAGTAGGGCAGGCTATCCTTTTAACGCGGTTTTACTTAACTATGGAGGCATACGATCAGGTCTTAATGCAGGACCCATTACCACTAGAACTGCTTATGAGCTAATGCCTTTTGAAAACGAAGTAGTAGTAATAGAACTTAGCGGGAGGCAGCTAAAGCAAATGTTTCATTACTTATCTTCAGGAACAGCTCACCCTATATCTAATATGACCATAGAACTTGCGGCAGACGACTCACTAAAAAGAGCACTTATTCAGGGAACAGAAGTTTTAGATAACGAGACTTATTTTATAGCCACAAGCGATTATCTATCTACGGGCGGTGATAATATGACGTTTTTTGAAAATCCGGTAAGCACCCTCAACTTGGATTACAAAATAAGAAATGTCCTCATAGATTACTTTAAGAAGTACGACACTATTGCTCCTGTAGCAGATCAAAGATTTATAAAATTAGACGAGCAATGAGAAGAAAGTTTATAAAACAGACAGCCGCAGTATCGGGTCTGATATCGCTGGGCGGATTGACAACGGGTATGAGTACGCTTTCGGCGATGCCGAAGTCTATGCTGAGCAAAGGCGAAGTGCCAAAGCAAAAAAAACACATCACCATTCTCCATACCAACGATGTTCATAGCCACGTAGAGCCCTTTCCATCTTCTGACGCACGATATGCAAATCAGGGTGGCGCTGCGCGCAGAATGGCGGTTATTCAAAAAATACGAAAGGAACAACCAAATGTGTTACTATTAGACGCAGGGGATATTTTTCAGGGCACCCCGTATTTCAATTTCTATGGAGGTGAGTTAGAATTTAAGCTTATGTCTATGATGGGCTACGATGCAGCCACTATAGGCAATCACGACTTTGATAATGGTATTGGCGGCCTAGCTGCACAGATGCCCAATGCAACGTTTAACCTTCTCTCTGCAAACTATGATTTTTCAAATACAATTATGGAAGGTCTAGTGCAACCCTATAAAGTATTTATAAAGGATGACGTGCGCATAGGTGTTTTTGGACTTGGAGTCAAATTACAAGGACTCGTAGGTAAAAAATTATATAAGGAAACTCAATATCTAGATCCTATAAACATAGCACAAGACACTGTAGATACTTTAAAAGGAAAGGAGAACTGTGATTTGGTCATTTGTCTTTCTCACCTGGGCTACGACTATGAGGAGAAAGACATCATATCAGATGTGAATCTAGCAAAAGCAACGAAAAATATAGATCTTATTATAGGCGGCCACACCCATACGTTTTTAGAAAAACCTACCATCGCGCAAAACAGAGATGGTAAATTTGTATTGATCAATCAGGTAGGCTGGGGAGGAATCAATTTGGGAAGAATAGATTTCTTCTTAGATGAAGCAAAAAATTTAGAGAGTTCTAGCCTAGTCATAGACGTTTAGAAGTAGAACTCTATAAAATTTTATCAATCAATTAAATATAGTCTTCGCTTATCTCTTTAACCGAGTCTAAACGCACTAAGTACATCGCAAAAACTACTTTATAAAAACTGGCAAAAAATAGCGCACAGATCAAAAGAAGCTTGAGGTCTAGAAGAAATGTATACATAAAAACAAATACCATTTCTACAAGTAATGCAGAAGCAACGCCCGTCAATAATAAGTTTGCAGGATGTTTATTAAAAAGAGGTACAGAATATAACATACTAGACGTAAATAACACTCCTATAAATGCTGGGATAAAGACTTCTTGTTCAGCGATGCGTGGTATGATTATCCAAGCCAGGTAACCTACAATCAGACCAATCGCTAGCATTCCTAGTAGTACCTCAGCTATAATATGAGTGGCAAAGTTTCTCCTTTTGAAGTTAATCACCTCTCTGAGCATAAATAGTAGCGACACAAGGGATACGAGTATTGATATTGATACTACATATATATACTTCTCAAAATCTAACAAGAAGAAAATCTCTGCAATCATCGCAAAGAGCAACATCAATAAAAATGGAACATTAAAGGTGCCAGTAGCTTTGTTCACATATCTAAATAGCAGGAATGTATATAAAGGATATAAATAAAAAGAAGCCTTAAGGCCTACGCCCACTGTGATTATCAAAATGGCAAAAGTGGTCGCCATAGCAGCAAGTCTATATCCTCTACCAAATATGTGGGGTGCCCTATTGATGTAGTAAGTTTAAAAAATCTTGTTCAGAAATTATGGCAATTCCGAGCTTTTCTGCTTTGCTAAGCTTACTTGGCCCCATTTTGTCACCGGCAACAATATAAGAAGTTTTTGTAGATATGGAACTTGAGACCTTCCCTCCATTATCTTCAATTAGTCTTTTAAGATCTTCACGTGGCATCTCAAATACTCCTGAAACTACAAATGTCTTTCCAGCGAGGGTATCAGATTGATTAGCAAGTTTTTCTGCAGAAATTTCTAATTGGACACCGTACGATTTGAGTCTCTCTATTAAATTTATATGTTCCGCTTTCGCGAAAAAAGCTACTACACTCTCCGCAATTTTTTCTCCTATTTCATCTACTGCCTCAAGTTCTTCCTGAGAGGAATCTATAATGGCGTCTATCGTTTTATAATGCTTTGCTAGCTTTTTTGCGACAGTCTCTCCTACATAACGTATTCCTAAACCAAAGAGCACTTTCTCAAAAGGAATTTCTGTGGAGGCTTTGACACCATTCACAAGATTTTCAGCACTCTTTTGAGCCATGCGTTCTAATGGGAGTAATTGTTCTACAGTGAGTTCATAGAGATCTGCATAATTTTCTATGAGTTCTTCTTTTACTAAAAGTGCCACAGTTTCTCCTCCTAAGCCTTCTATATCTAGCGCTTTGCGAGATATATAATGCTGTATCCTCCCTACAATCTGGGGTGGGCAACCTAAGTCGTTTGGACAATAATGTTGTGCTTCTCCTTCTTTACGCACGAGCTCTGTCGCACATTCTGGACATTCAGAAATGTAGCTAGTAGGTTGAGAATCTACGGGTCTTTTGGACAGATCTACTGCGATAATTTTTGGAATAATCTCACCCCCTTTTTCAACAAATACCTCATCTCCCTCTCGTATGTCAAGACGTTCTATTTGGTCTGCATTGTGTAGACTCGCTCTCTTTACTGTGGTTCCTGCAAGCTCCACAGGTTCCAAATTGGCTACCGGTGTTATCGCACCCGTGCGCCCCACTTGATAGGTAATTTCGCGCAAGCGTGTAGACACCTGTTCTGCTTTGAATTTATAGGCCATTGCCCATCGTGGAGCTTTAGCCGTGTAACCCAATTCTTCTTGCTGCTGTAAGCCGTTTACCTTAACTACCACTCCGTCGGTCTCATACGGCAGCTCGTGACGGGCCTTATCCCAGTGGTTTATAAACTCAAGAACTTCATCAATGGTCGTAGCAAGTTTTGCAGCCTCTGGAACCTTAAAACCCCAATCTCGAGCTTTCTGCAAACTTTCCATTTGCGTTGTGATCCCTAGATTATTTCCAGTAATATTATAGAGCAAACACGCTAAAGGTCGTTTTGCAACTTCAGCACTATCCTGCAATTTTAAACTCCCGCTCGCCGTGTTACGCGGATTGCGATAAAGGTCTAAACCCAGAATCTCCCGCTCCTCATTCATCGCATTAAAACCTTCCCAAGGCAAGACAATTTCTCCGCGGATATCAAATTTAGGCGGATAATCCCCCTTTAATTTTAACGGTATAGAATTAATAGTTTTAATATTTGTAGTCACATCATCTCCCTGCAAACCGTCCCCTCTAGTGACAGCTCTCAATAGCTCTCCATTCTCGTAAGTCAAGCTTATAGACGCTCCGTCGTATTTGAGTTCGCAACTATAATTCACCTCGCCATCTACCATTTTCTTTACTCTTGCCTCCCAATCCTCTAGATCTTCTTTAGAATAGGAATTATCCAAAGAATACATCCTGTGCTCGTGGACGACGGTATCAAAATTTTTAGTAATCGTACCGCCTACTCTATGGGTAGGTGAGTTAAGATCATCAAATTCTGGATGAGCCGCTTCAAGTGCTTTTAATTGTTCAAGCTTTTTGTCAAACTCAAAATCTGAAATTGAGGGAGTATCCAGCACATAATAGCTATGATTATGAGCTTGTAACTCTTTGCGGAGTTCTAAAATTTGATCTTCTATCGTCATATACACAAATCTAAAAAAATAAACCTGCGAAGTACTAAATACCCCACAGGTTTAATTAACGATTTACAAACAGTTTTGTGCTGGATACTTTCTCATTCGCTTTCGCGAAAATGTGCTACTTTTTATTCTCTAACGATGCCTTTAACCACTTAGGCATTGCTTGTGGGGTAAAGTCCTGCATTTGCTCTAGAAGCCCATCCACGGAAGTATCCACAAGTAAGATTTCTAAATTCTCCTGTTTTAAAAAACCCTTGTCCACCATATTCTTTAAAGCGGAAAGTAAATCATCATAAAAACCATTTACGTTGAGCAGACCTACGGGCTTTTGATGAAGTGCTAATTGGCTCCACGTAAGAACTTCAAATAGTTCTTCCATCGTACCAAAACCTCCCGGGAGTGTTATAAACCCATCCGAAAGTTCTTGTAACTTCATCTTGCGCTCGTGCATTGTGTCATTTATGATAAGTTCCGTAAGTCCTAAATGCACCACTTCCTTTATTTTTAAAAACTCAGGAATAACGCCTATTACCTTACCCCCATCGTCCAAAGACGCCTGAGCCACCGCTCCCATAACACCGATCTTTGCGGCACCGTATACTAATGTGATATCTCTTTTGGCAAGTGTTTTTCCAAGCTCTTGTGCTTTGTTTATAATCTCTTGATCATTTCCTGGACTGCTCCCACAGTATACACAGATGGAGTTTAGCTTCATAATTATTTTAATTTATCGTCTAGCCTTGATCATTCGATCTTTGCCAAACATATCCTTTCTTAATTCTACTTTTGTAAAACCAATGATCCTTAATAATACTACCGTCTCGTCGCCCAGATACTCGTTGATTTCAAAAAATAACGTTCCATCTTCACTCAAATATTCAAAAGCGAGAAATCCTATTTTTCTATAAAACAGCAGCGGATCGTCATCTGGAACATACAATGCGCTATCAGGCTCATTGTTTAACTACATTTGCCCGCATTGCAGCTTTTTCCTGCATACGCACATACGGAGGATTACTAACGATAAGGTCATACTCTTCTATCTCATCAGTTTCCAGAATATTCTGATCATAAAAAGCAACGGCTACCTGATTTGCTTTTGCATTTTGATACGCGGTCGTCAAGTGCATTTTGAGAAATATCGATGGCCTCCACTTCAGCATTAGACAGATTCTTTGCCAGCGAGATTGCAATACATCCAGAACCTGTACCAATATCTAAAATTTTGAATTTTGAATTTTTAATCGTCGATTGTGAATTCACGACCCACTCAACTAATTCTTCCGTTTCTGGTCTAGGTATCAGTGTATGCGGATTCACTTGAAATTCCAACCCATAAAATTCAGTTTTACCGATGATGTATTGAATGGGGATTGATTTCTTAAGGGGGGCCAGAACTTCGTTTAATGCAATTACATTGCTTTGTGAGAGCTCAGATTTTCGCGAAAGCGAGACCTCTACCCTATTCATCTTCAGGGCGTGGTCAAAGGTGAGAAAACAGAGGGATTCTATTTCTTCTGGCTCATATAAGTCCTTTAATTCCTCGCGGAAATGCGCTCTATACGCTTCTAGAATCATAGGTCGATGAGCATATGTACAGGGCAGGAAAAGTGACCGGTATCACCCATAGGACCGTCAATATAATAAAAACCAGTGCGTTTATACAATTTCTGAGCTGCCTCCATATAAGGCATTGTCTCTAGATAGCATTGCTCAAAGCCAAACGCTCGCGCTTTGTCCAAACACACCTTCATCATCTCACTGCCTATTCCTCTTCCACGGGCTTCCTCCAAAAAATACATTTTCTGAAGTTCGCACACGTTACCCTCATAATTATCGAGCTGCGCCACTCCTGCACATCCTATGATTTTACCAGTATCTTCTACGACAAAATATTCGGCTCTTGGACGATCATAATGCTCGTACATTGTGTCTAGTGCTTTATCTGCATAAGCGGTACCCACTTTAGGCACCCCAAGATCCACCAAGACCTTGCGCACGGTGGCTGCCACTTGTTTATTGTCCTCTTTTTTAATAGGCCGTATGATAGGTTTGTGCATAGCTGGCAAAGGTTTATTTTTGTGATGTGAAGATACACAGAACCTATATAAAACGCTGTCTGGATTTGGCAAAAAATGGCCTTCCAACCGCAATGCCCAATCCATCTGTGGGAGCAGTTCTGGTGCATAAGGATCGTATTATTGCAGAGGGATATACAAGCGAATATGGCGGTGCGCACGCAGAAGTAAATTGTATCGCTTTCGCGAAAATGCACGATCCTGAAAAAATATCTAAATCAACGCTCTACGTAACCTTAGAGCCTTGCAGCCATTACGGTAAAACGCCGCCCTGTGCAGATTTAATCATAGAAAGCGGAATTAAAAGAGTGGTGGTTGGAACCATAGATCCGTTTGCCAAAGTTGCAGGAGCAGGCATTATGAAACTGATGAACGCAGGTGTAGATGTGCTTGTGGGTATTATGGAAGAAGAATGCAAGGAATTAAACAAACGATTTTTTACCTACCATCAAAAAAAGCGTCCCTTTATCATTTTAAAATGGGCGCAAACAATGGACGGGTTTATAGCGCCTTTAGAACGAGATGAGCAAGAGCCTGTCTGGATTACAAATACCTATTCTCGCCAACTCGTACACAAATGGCGTAGCGAGGAAATGGCTATTTTAGTGGGCGGTAGAACCGTAATAGAAGACAATCCGTCACTCACTACCCGCGACTGGGAAGGTAAAAATGCATTGCGCGTAGTGGTAGATACAAAACAAAATCTACCGCAAGATCTCACTATTTTTGATACTCAAGCAGAAACGATGGTAGTTTCTACAGATAATCCTCAAGCGATTTGTGATAGTCTTTATACAAAGGAAATTCAATCTGTGCTTATAGAGGGTGGAGCAAAAACGTTGCAAAAATTTATAGACGCTGGTTTGTGGGATGAGGCCCGCGTTTTTTATGGAAACACAAGTTTTGGAACAGGAGTAAAAGCTCCGTTCTTTAATTCAAGAATACAACCGGCAGCCACTAACATTATTCAAGGAGATACACTCCATCACTTTAAAAATAGTTACTAGTGACAGCACTCCTTTTAAGTATCACAGCCTCTAGTCTCATCTTTGTGGTCTTTAAACTCTTTGCGGTTTATAAGATCAATACCCTTCACGCCATTGTAATTAATTATCTCGTGGCCTGCTGTTGCGGACTCGCTTTTTACAACGGGCAAACCGCTCTTAACGAGATACCTCAGCAGGATTGGTTTTTAATTTCGGCAGCACTTGGCTTTTTATTCATCCTCGTGTTCAACCTAATGGCCTTGACCACCCAGCGCAGCGGACTCTCCGTAGTATCAGTCGCGACTAAAATGTCTGTAGTGGTTCCTATCCTTTTTGGGGTGTTCTATTATAAAGAAAGCCTCGGGATTTTTAAAGTAATTGGGATTTTGCTCGCCCTAGTAGCCGTATATCTCGCCTCTATAAAATCAAAAGACGGGATTTCCATTAAAAAGGAGAATATCATTTTTCCAGTCCTTGTTTTTTTAGGAAGCGGTATTATAGATACCAGTATCAAGTTTATAGAAGGTCAGTATGTTTCTGAGACCGATGTCCCTATATTTTCGGCAACCGTTTTTGGAGCTGCGTTTCTTTTTGGACTTATCTTCCTGGTCTATCAAAAGGTCAAAGGAGAATTTAGGTTTGAGTTCAAGAACATCCTTGCTGGAATCGCACTGGGCGTTCCTAATTATTTTTCGATTTTCTTTTTGGTTCAAGCCCTTCGGGGGAGTGATTTTGACAGCTCCACCCTCTTTACGGTAAATAATGTAGCGATTGTGATGGTGAGCACACTGCTGGGGATTGCGCTTTTTAAAGAAAAATTACTCGTTAAAAATTGGATCGGAATCGGGATTGCTGTCGTGAGTATCTTATTAGTTTCTTTAGCTGTTTAAGGGGACTGTCCTAAATTAGGATTATTCGAGCTTTATAAATTTTCTTATTCTCGTCCAATTGAAAAAAGAGAAAAAGAAAAAAACTAAAAATAAAATCATCACATTCCTAGCACTTCTATTTCCTGGAAAATGATACGTCTTAAGTTGAGGATCATAAATCAGTTCAATACTATCTCCGTCTCTAAGGTCATAACATATAGCTCTTGGTATTTCGACTCTTTTGTAAGTTCTATTGAACGCAATTCTTATACTACTGCCTGTTGTTGTATTGCAATTTCTAAATAGTATCTCTTTTGAATATCTCTTAAGGTTCTTCTCATTCTTAATTTCTACTCTCCAGACGAAGAGATTGTAAATGATTCCAACAACTAGAATTAACTGATAGATTATGTTAAGTAGTTTCAATCTCTTTAACTTTTGACGAGCGCTAAGTTCTTAAAATATAAATTAAAATAGGAGAATATTTTTTTAATGAGTCTGCTTTCGCGAAAGCGCAAAAATCTCCTCTGCCTATATCTTTAGGAGACTTCTTCACTTTAAAAAATCGTTGTAACGCCCATGATAACTGACATTTAAAAAATAGCAACTGTAACAAAGTTTCTGTTTCCCCTACCTATCTGCATAACTAATACAGAAAGATCATGGGATTCGGCGGAGCAGCATTAGCAGCAAATCAACAAATACGGAATAATAGAAATTTACTTAAAAGTAAGAGAAAAATAGGGGAGCTATCCTTTGTTTCTTCTGTAGATGAAAAATGGGTAGATCCAAACAGGGCAACCTTTGATCAATTAATAGAAATTAGAAGAAGGTTAGCTCGTGATCGTAAGGTTGAGCTTAAAAAACTTATAGGATTTTCTTTTTTAGGATTTACCCTTTTAATTATGGTTACAGCACTAATACCTTGGGAATTGATATTTAAAAACTGTGCATTAACATAAAGTGTCGATATTTACTAGTAACGAGATAAACCAAAAATAGAACATTACTTATGATGTTTGCAGGACAGAGATGATGAAGTCTATCAAATCAACTTGAGTCAAAAACGCTCAAAAACAGGTATTTTAATAGAAAATTAGATAGTTGCCAAAGGGATTCACTGAACTCGACAAAGCTCCCAAACTGTCTAAAGAAGAGCTGGCTCAGTTTTCTGAAGACTTCAAGAAAAAACAACTGCGCTGGAATATCAAAGTCTGGGGAATAAGCCTACTTATTGGAGGCATTTTATTTATAATTGTTGCCCTAATAGTTTCGTAAAAAACATAGTGTATTACTCTCTTCTATACTTTTTCGTTTCTTCAAAAACGTGGGTGAGTATTGCCTCGTCTTCTTCGGTGAGTTCTATATCTCTACGAGCCATAGCAATTTTTGCAGTCTCAAAAGCTTTATGAGGTTGATGCGTTACAAAGCCGCTGGCGCCACCCCAAGAAAAGGAAGGAACAAAATTACGAGGGAATCCACTTCCGAAAATATTGGTCGCTACTCCTATAACCGTTCCCGTATTAAACATTGTATTAATACCACATTTAGAATGATCCCCCATCATCAGACCGCAAAACTGTAATCCAGTATTGGCGAATCTGCCAGTCTCGTAATCCCATAGTTTTACAGGAGCGTAGTTATTTTTAAGATTTGAGTTATTAGAATCTGCACCTATATTACACCACTCCCCTAGGACACTGTTTCCTAAAAAACCATCGTGACCCTTTGATGAATATCCCATTAATACCGAATTATTTACTTCTCCGCCTACTTTGCAATAAGGACCTACAGTGGTACCGCTATAAATTTTGGCTGCCATCTTAATTCCTCCGTGCTCACAAAGCGCAAATGGACCGCGTATTAAAGATCCCTCCATAATTTCTGAATCCTTCCCTATATAGATAGGGCCATCTGTAGCATTGAGATGCGAATAATGAACGGTAGCTCCTTCCTCTATAAATATTTGAGATTCGTTTAACGCGATTACATTTTTAGGAATAGGCTGTGATTCCCTATCGGCTGTCATCATTTCAAAATCACGGGTGATGGCCTCTCCGTTTTTAGCAAAAATATCCCAGGTATGCTCAACTCTTAAAATATCTGGGGCTGTATACTGAATACACTCATAGGTATCAAAATCTACCTCCTCCCCTTCTTTTACCGTAAACGCTAATACTTCCTCTCCGTCAAAAAAGGCCTGTTTTGCTGACATTCCTTTAATGATTTCGGCGAGATTATGAGATGGTAAGTAAGAAGCGTTGATCATTACATTCTCTTCTAATTCAACCATAGGCCATCTTTCTGACAGATATTCTTCGGTCACCGTAGATGTTGTGGCGCCTAGCACAAACTCCCATTTTTCGCGTATAGTCATTATCCCAATACGCAAATCGGCAACTGGTTTTGTATAGGTAAATGGTAACAATTGATTGCGTACGTTTCCGTCAAAGAGGATATAATTCATTGTATAGATTTTAGGAATGAGATATTAGACGCGAGACTAAAACCCAATAAAACGAAGTTAGCTATAATTGAGAATTCTAAATTCTGAATTCTGAATTTTCTTTATGCACGTGGCTTTTTAACCAATACTGTCCACTCAAAATTAAATTCTGATACTTGGATGCCATCTTCGTTTGTTCCCACGGCTTTCATCCAGCAGGTTTGTCCTTCTCCTGTAGCGACTGCTTGATCTATGGCTTCTTTGATAGCGAGCCCGTCATTACATACAAAGGAAATTCTACCTGTGGCTTTTTTAGTAAAAGAGGCGTTGTTATTTGCGACCAACATTGAGATTTTCTTCCCGCTATTTTCAATATACCCAATTACCAAAGCTCCAGTAGCAAGTTCTGCTGCCATTCCCTGTACAGCCCAGAACATACTCTTAAAAGGGTTTTGATTAATCCATCGATGCTTTACACCTACTGTACAAGATGCTGGTGAAATTTTCTTGACACGCACACCCGTAAGCCAGGCCGAAGGTAGCTTGAACATTGTAAAGGTGTTGAATTTACTAGGTGATGGGAATTTCATAATTGGCGTTTGGAACAAAAGTAACATTATTAATTGATACTATGCGCGCACAGTTTTTCTGAACTTGAACTTGAACTTGAACTTGAGAGTTGAAAATTTTAGATTCAAAAGATGCCAAAATATCGATCACGTAGTACTATTTAAGTCATATCCAAACCTCTAATAACTTTTTTACCATGTTTCTTAGTGTATAACTAGAAATAAATGGGGAAGGCTTGAGATAATAGAACAACTATCTTAAACCTCACGAATACAGTGCCTCCCATTGGATTTAAGTTCAAGTAGTACTAAATCACATTCTTAAATAAATGTTAATTTTTAGTACTATGCGTAACAAAGTACCTTTTTTTAGACATATATTTGCATAAGACATTAATAGACTATGGAAACTAGCATATCAACACATCAGAAAAATATAGGGACTTTTATACACCTATCCACCTTTTGCAAATACCTATTTCCGTTCGGAAATTTTATTGGTCCACTTGTTTTGTGGAGCGCTCAAAAACGTAACTCGGCATTTATAGATGAGCACGGTCGCGGGGCGATTAATTTTCAACTGAGTATACTGCTCTATCTTATTGTCGTGGCCATCATAAGCATTCCGTTCTTTATCTATCAAGTATTTCTTTTTGAAAGCTCAGATATCCAGAGAACGTTTAATGGTCATATAGACCACGTGAGTGATTTGACGCAGCTATCTGGCTTTATCATTACTGCAATAATTGTAGGAGTCATCGCAATAGGACTGTTTCTTATAGAACTCATCAGTGTGATCTCGGCGGCTATAAAGGCTTCCAATGGTGAGATTTATAAATACCCGCTCACCATAAATTTTATAAAACAATCTGAAATTGCAGAGGAGCCACAACTAAATGATAATGACGTGGAGGATCTTTCTAATAGCACTAAAGAGTAATTAAAGAGTTACGCTTTCGCGAAAGCAGGATTCGATCTATACCTAAAACGAGCGCACAGTTACCCCTGAAAAGATTACTTCGCTGCGCTGAGATTGGCTTATTGGAATAAAACAAATGTAAAAAAGTTATAAAATTTTCGCGAAAGCGAACTCATCATCAATCAAAAAACGAAACTAGTTATGCACATTAAAATCGACACTTATGAAGATTGAAAACACCAAAGCACAGATGCGTAAAGGTGTGCTAGAATACTGTATACTCTCCGTCCTAAGAGATGACGACGCGTATGTTGCAGAGATTTTAGAAACGCTCAAGGACGCAAAATTGCTAGTGGTAGAAGGAACGATATATCCCCTACTCACACGACTTAAAAATGCAGGATTACTGAGCTATCGCTGGGAAGAATCTACCAGCGGACCGCCACGTAAATACTACGGACTTACTGAAACTGGTAAGATATTTTTAAAAGAACTCTCAACCACCTGGGACGAATTACAAACGGCTGTAACCGTTGTTACCTCCCCTAAAACATCAAAACAATGAACAAGACAGTAAATATAAATTTAGCAGGGATTTTCTTCCACATTGACGAAGAAGCGTATGGTAAATTACAAAGATATCTCGCTGCCATAAAACGTTCTTTTGCTGGTATGCAAGGTGAAGATGAGATCATTGCTGACATCGAAGCGCGCATCGCAGAGCTTTTTTCTGATAAGATCAAAGACGAGCGCCAGGTGATAGGCACCAAAGAACTGGACGAGGTAATTGCAGTAATGGGCCAGCCTGAGGATTATAGGGTGGATGACGACATCTTTGAGGATGGTGATACTAGCAAATCTTCTAGCAAGTCCAAGCAGGCACCACGTATTGCACAACGCCGCTTTTTTAGGGATACAGATAATGCATATCTAGGTGGTGTTTCCAGTGGTATGGCCCATTATATGGGAATAGATGCAAACTGGGTTCGTGTGGGTTGGATACTGCTCATAGCGCTTACTTGGTTCACACTAGGAGGAACAGCTCTTATTTATCTAGCACTATGGGTATTTGTACCTGAAGCTCAGACCACGGCAGATAAACTCGCCATGCGGGGAAAGGCAGTTAACATTGACAATATCACAGAAAAAGTAAAAGAAGGATTTGAAAATGTGGCTGACACGGTCAAGAACGTAGATTATGACAAGTACGGAAATAAAGTAAAAAGCGGTGCTCAAGGATTATTTGGATCCATAGGAAAGGTCATAATGTTCTTTTTAAAAATACTCGCAAAAATTATAGGGGCCCTTCTTATCATCATAGGCGCATCAGTAGTCATTTCATTATTAATAGGTTTAGTAACTGGTGGTGTGGTAGATGTCTTTACACCAGGCCTCTCAGAAATGCCTTGGGTCCATAATAATACGGGATTACCTATTTGGCTAGCGTTGCTGCTCGTCCTATTTACTGTTGGGATACCGTTCTTCTTCCTGTTTTACTTAGGTCTCAAAATCTTATCAAGCAACTTGAAGTCTATGCCTTTGAGTGCCAAATTAGGACTTCTAGGGTTGTGGTTAATTTCTTCAATAGTACTAGGGGTATTTGCTACCCGTGAGGCGATCAAATATTCTGACACAGACACTGGCAAGGTGGTAGAACGCACAGAGCTTGCTATCACTGCAAATGATACATTACGGATTGAAATGCGCGATAGTGATCTTTATGAGATTCCTTTTGGTAGGACTTCTAATTATATGAAAACTATTAAAAGTGCGATAGAAAACGTCACCATAGAGAGAGACATCAGACTTATCGTGAGAAGCACAAAAGATAGCACCGCTTATATCGAGTTAGAAAAAAGAGCAGATCACTTTACATACGAAACTGCTCGCGATCTAGCGGGAACGATCGATTACAGTTTTGAGTTAGAAAATGGAACCTTATTTCTTGACAGTTATTTTACCTCGCCTTCTGAGAAAACCTTTGGACATTGGAATGATCGTGAAGTACACGTAATTGTTTATTTACCAGAGGGAGCAACGCTCATTGCAGATAAGAATACGTACTCTTACCATCGTAATGATTCTAGATATCGGGACATACTGGATAACGGCAATGAAGAAAAATATCTCACTGTAGGAGATGGCGTTTTGAGTTGCGATACGTGCCCTGTTGAGAATGAAGATAATGATTGGAATTATTCTGATGATGGATGGCAAGAAGGCGGTGATGAAGATGATGAAAACGGAACAAGTTGGAATGGTGATATCAATGGCCCCAACTGGAGTAGTACTGATCCGGGCGTAAGACTAAATGTTCAACAGCAAAAAGTAGATCTTTTACTAAGCGCAAACGTGACTGAAGAGGAGCTTAAGCGGGTTCAAAAACAGCTTAAGGAAAAAGATATTGACTTCGATTTCTCTGGCTCGACCTTTAGAAGTGACGATAAAGTTGATTCTCTTGTGCTATCTATAAATACCAATGATGGTTACAACGGTATACTAACCAGCAGTCGCCAGAAATTAATTATGCGCGGAGTACGCTTCACTAGAAATTATAATGAGACTGGAGATAGCGCTTTTATTCTTCAATAAAATTTATTCATCAATCAATCAATAGTTCTAGCGAGATCCCAGCATAAGTTGGGGTCTCTATAGAACAAAACTAACCATCTTATGAAAACTGTCATTCAAGTAATGATCATATTACTTAGCCATCTCTACGTTGTGGCCCAAGTAGCTTTTAAAGAAATGGACAGCCTAGTAAACGCTGATCACTACAAAGAGATCTCTAGTATTATAATTTCTCACAAGGGAGAAATTATATTTGAAAATTATTATAACGATGCCACGGGAGTGACATTACACAATACCAGGTCTGCGACCAAGACGATTACGGGAACACTTATCGGCACACTACTTAACGATGGGAAAATACCTAATCTTCAAGTACCCGCGTGGACCTATTCTAATGTTCCGAATACACAACATCCAGATAAGCGTAAAGAAAAGATTACCCTAGAAAGTTTACTTACGATGTCTTCAATCCTAGAGTGTGATGACTGGAACGACATCTCTCGCGGGCAAGAGGAAAAAATGTATCTCGTAGAAAACTGGGTGCAATTCTACTGGGATCTCCCAATAAAAGGGTATCCAGAATGGGAGACAGCACCCGCAGAAAGTCCGTATGGTCGGGATTTTAGTTATTGTACCGCTGGGACTGTCGTTCTGGGAGATGTGATTCAAAATATCACAGGCTCGCTTGAAGATTATGCGCAAACCGCATTGTTTTCTAAAGTAGGCATTACAGAATATCACTGGCAACTCACTCCCACCGGAACTCCGATGACAGGTGGTGGCCTAGGCTTAAAGAGTAGAGATTTACTAAAAATAGGTCAACTCTATCTCAATAATGGAAAATGGGATGGCGAGCAGCTAATTAGCGCCGCTTTCGCGAAAGCTTCTAAAACTCCAAAAGCCTCAATGGTAGCTCCAGATTATGATTATGGCTATCTCTGGTGGATCGGAGAATTTGGCACCGATACGAAAGAAACTGGTTATTTTATGCTAGGTAATGGTGGAAATAAGATCGCAGTATTTGACGAATTGGATCTTGTAGTAGTTCTTACAAGTTCGCTATTTACAAAAGGTATAGAAGCACATAATCAAACTGCAGAATTACTGGACAAATTCATCATACCTACAGTTCAAAAATTAAAATAACAGATTATGAAACCTTACACGCTACTTTTAATTGTTCTTCCTTTTTTTGTCACAGCACAAGTCCCTCAAGAGAGCAAACTCTATAAAGAGATTTTTCAAGCAGATTATGAATTGTTCAACTCCTATAATAACTGCGATCTTGAAACCCACGCAAGCTATATTTCTGAAGATTTAGAATTCTACCACGATAAAGGCGGACTCTCTACAGACAAGGAACAGTATATGATTTCTATGAAAGAAAATATTTGCGGCAAGGTAGAAAGAACACTTACCGAAGGAACTTTTGAAGTCCACGAGATTAAAGACTTTGGTGCCGTGGCACTAGGAAAACATAGCTTCCACAACCTCATAGAAGATTCACACTCTGAACCCAGTAAGTTTATTTCCGTTTTTAAGCGCACCGATAAAGGGTGGAAAGTGACCCGCGTCATAAGCTTGCATTAATAACCTTGAGTAATTCTGTATTAAAAATAACTAACTTTTAAATCAAAAAAATGACTGACCAGCAAAAAAACAACAAACTAGAACGCAAAGTAAACTTCTTAAGTGCGTATGCCATCATAAGCGCCACTAGTATAGGCTTCTTTGTACTAAGCGGATTCAGTCCAACTGAGAAAGTAGAAAATTTTGATGAGATTACAGTTAAAAAAATAACCGTTTTAGGAGAGGACAATCTACCGCGAATAGTTTTAAGCAACGAAACCCGACAACATCCTGGAAGAATGGATGGCAAAGAAATGGAACCTAGAGAACGCCCTTCTGGGATAATCTTTTTTAATAATGAAGGAGATGAATGTGGTGGACTAGTATATAAAACCGATGAAAAAGAGGGGAAGGTAAGCTCTGGAATGTCTTTTACGATGGATAATTACAAAGACGACCAAGTAATACAAATACTCAACGATGAGTTTTACACAGATGGAAAAGCCTACATAAAGAGAGGTATCTCTATTAATCAGTACCCTGTAGGATCTAATATGGTAGAAAGAAATAACAAACTAAAAGAACTAAGGACCATCGAAGATGAGAAAGACCGAAGAGAGAAGATTAACCAGTTGATGGAAAAAGAGGGACCCGTAAATCGGTTGTTTATAGGAAAAACTAAAGGCAATAGTTCTGGTTTATTTTTAGCAGGCCCCGATGGAGCTCCAAAGATGATGATTTATGTGGACGAAAATGGAAATCCAAAAATTCAAACTTTTAACGATAAAGGAGAGATAAAAGACTTCTTAGAAAGTGAATAGATTCAGAACTGACAATTCAGATAGAGAAAACTACAGTTGAGTAGATTACGCTTTCGCGAAAATTTTAAAACAAACATCTTTACACCAGAAATAAAAACAACCAATAATAAACCAATAACAAATCAACATTATGACAACAATCATCAAATTTATCGTAGGACTGCTTGCGGCACTCTTAGTCACCTCTTGCAACTTTGACTTCACTTTCGGGCAGATGCAAGGAAATGGAAATGTAATCACACAGGATATGAATATCTCTGGAAATTTTGAAGAAGTATCTGCAAGTAATGGCTGGGAAGTATTCTTAGAAAAAGGATCTTCAAACTCTGTAATTATCGAAGCAGATGAAAATCTAGTAGATGCTGCCGAGGTGTATATAGAAAATGGTAATCTCAAGATTAAATGTGAGAAAGGTATCGGTAATGCAACTTCAAAGAAAGTGTATGTAACCTACGCACAACCACTTTCGGAGATTAATGTGAGTAGCGGCGCTAGTTTATACACAAAAGAGGTTCTCGAAGGAAATAACTTAGAATTTGACGCTTCCTCTGGAGGAACTATGAAAATTGAAGTTGTGGCAAAAAATGTAGAAACCGACGTAAGTAGCGGAGGTGTGATTAGACTTTCTGGAACTACAGATCGGCTAGATGCCTCTGCATCAAGTGGCGGCGTAGCGAGAATAAGCGATCTTAAAGCCATAAGTGCCACCGCAGACGTATCTTCTGGAGGAGTGCTAAATATCTATGTATCTCAAGACCTGAAAGCAGATGCCTCTTCCGGTGGAGTCATAAGCTATTATGGAAACCCTAAGAATGTAGACAAACCTAAAAAAAGTAATTCTGGTGGGGTAATAGTATCAAAAGACTAGTTGAAGAAAATCATCAATCAATCTTAGAAGGTGCAACGGGAATGTTGCACCTTTTTCGTTAGTTTCAATCGGAGGTTTCGATACAATTTGATGCCCGACCTAACATCGAGATTCAAACACCTCAAATTGCTAGTTTGAATAAAATTTAAAAACAAATCGCCAAGGCAAAGGTGGTTAAGTGATTTTAAAAAAGTCCCTCGAGACTTTTTTAAAATAGTATCGAAACCTCCGTATCAAACCTCCGAATCCTAAAGCCCAGCCTTCATCTTCAAAAACTGTGCTTCCAGCATCGCCATCTTCTCTTCTAACCCATCTGCTAGTTCTGGGATTCTGTGATAAAAGACATAGCGGATGCGCCATAATTCCTTTATCTCCTTAATGGGGAATTCTTTATCGTCAATGTTCTTGTGATCAGCTCGTAACGTAATCGTGCTGCCTGAAAGATAACAACGGCGTAGCACCATCTGATTTTCAAAAACCGCAAGAATAAGGTGTCCATTATTGATCTTTTTATAAACATCCTTCGGTATCATCTCGCCTATGACGATATCTTTTGGGAACAATCCTTTATCGTTGGCACTCATCTCTAGATTATCTACAGTATATGCTCTAAACTCTTTTTCTGGATTAATGGGTAGCTGTAAACAAGGCATATCATTTACAAACGCTTCTTTACTATTATATAATAAGTAGTCCTTTGTATTTTTTTCGTTGATGAAGGGAATATTGGCAAATGTAGGCTTTGAGATAATCTCGTGATCTGTAGTGAGATTTGCCTTGAATTTGAGTAAACTATTTACGGTAAGTTCTTTAGTAAGTAGATCATCTATAGGTATGCTAAAATAATTAGCAATTTTAATGATGGTTTCTATTTTTGGTTCACTCCTTCCCTCTTCATACGCCCCTAAAGTACCTCTCTTTAAGTCAAATAGCTCTGCAAATGCTTGCTGACTTAAGGTCTTTACACTTCTTATCTTCCGAATATTTTTTCCAAAAAATGACATAATTTGCTAATTTTATTTGCAATACTCAAATTTAATTGTATATTTACCTAACAATATTAGCAAATAGAATTCGATTTTGCTAATAAAGTTAGCGTTTTGGCAATACATTAAGGACGTATTAGTAAAAGCAAAACAAAATAACATTCATCAATCAAAAATCAACCGTTATGACCACATTAATTATTTACATCCTGAGCCACTTATAAACAATTGAGGAATTTCAGAGACTAGAATTCGTATTATTAACCTTTCGCGAAAGCGTATAGAAAAACCAACCACTCTCTATGAAAAACCACTTTACGATTACAAGGGACTTTTTACTGGAACTCAACTTTAATATCACCACAGAAAATGTAGCAGATGGTATTCTAGTGGTTCAGAAAGAAAACTCGGGAATTAGAAACCTGATTCTGGGCGTTGCCCCTCCTATTTTAATTATGGAGCAATTTATTTTTACGATCAATAATCAGTCAGAAAAAGTTTTTAAAAGTCTCTTACAGAAAAACCGGGACATCATTCACGGTGCATTTGTACTGGACGAGTCCGGCAAAAAAGTAATCTTCAGGGACACCTTACAAATAGAAAATCTAGACCTAAACGAACTAGAAGGAAGCTTAAACTCACTGAGTTTATTAATGAGTGAATACTCAGAACACATTATCGAATTTTCAAAATATTAAAAATAACAGTTATGAATATATTTAAAAGACTTTTCAAAATAGGCCAAGCAGAGGCAAACGCTTCTATAGATAATATGGAAGATCCTATAAAAATGACCGAGCAAGGTATCCGTGATATGAAAACAGATCTCGCAAAAAGCGTCGAAGCTATGGCGCAGGTCAAGGCAATGGCGATCCGATCTAAAAATGAACGTGATGAGCACGAAGCAAAGGCAAAAGATTATGAGAGTAAGGCAATCTCAATCCTTAAGAAAGCACATTCTGGTGGTATGGAGGCTGCAGAAGCAGACCGTCTTGCTAAAGAAGCCCTAGCCAAAAAAGAAGAAGCACAAGCTCACACAGATCGCGCTGCCGAGGACGCAAAGAAGTTTGAAGGAAACGTAGCACAGTTACAGTCTACCATTCAGACCATTAAAGATAACATCGGCAATTGGGAGAACGAACTTAAGACACTCAAAGCTCGTGTAAAAGTAAGTTCTGCCACTAAAAACGTAAACAAGCAAATGGCAGCATTGGACAGCACTGGCACCGTAAGTATGCTTGAGCGTATGAAAGAAAAAGTAGCTCAAGAAGAAGCCCTTGCTGAAGCCTATGGAGATATTGCAGATACTAATAAAAGCATAGACGACGAGATCAACGCCGCTGCAGATACTAGCGAAGCTAAGGTAGATGACGAGCTTGCAAAACTCAAAGAGCAGCTAGGTCTGGACAAGGACAAGTAGGGACGCAACGCATTGCGTCCGCGATATCACGTAGTGCGTCCGCGATACCCGCAATTATAAACCATTAAAACCATCAATCATTGAATAACTATTTCGAAATATTATTTTCACCAGCAAATATCACCTTAACGATATTGCTGTCCCTCCTTATTATCTATTGGATTTTCACAATGATAAGCGGGATAGACTTCGACCTCGACATAGATGTAGATATCGATGTGGATATGGATGCAGACATCGATCTCGATGCTGGCCTAGAAGGTGGTAATATGGATTTCTCTGACGTTGCAAACGCAGAGGTAGATCGCTCTCACGTAGTAAATAAAAGACCTAATCCGCTCAAGTGGTGGCAAGTTATCTTGATTTACTTCAATTTTGTGGGCCTTCCCTTTATGTTTACGTTCACTTTCTGGATTTTTATATGGTGGTTTTGCACCCTAATTGCGACGTCGCTCACGGGCAGTTATGACAATACGTTTGGCCATATCATTGCACTGGCATTTATGATTCCTGCTTTATTTTTAAATAAAATCATCACAACCCCATTTAAGTCGTTCTTTAAGAATTTAAATAAAGATGGCGATAAGGCTGTTGATTTTCTTGGGCGACAGGCGATCCTTTTATCAACTATTTCTGGAGATAAAATGGGTAACGCAGAGCTCCAGGCAGACGGTAATACGATGAGTGTCTACGTTAAGTCGCTTGATGGGTCAGAATTACGCTTTCGCGAAAGCGTTCTTATCATCAAACAATCTCTTGATAAAAATTATTTCTACGTCAGCAAAGGATAATCTTCGCTGGCAATAACAAAGGGTGCGACGCACTGCATCCATAATACATTAACCAAAACCAAAAATCAATTTCTATGGATGCAATCCCATCGTTCGTTATCACAGGACTAGGAATCCTATTATTTCTCATTGTTGTTTATTTCGCGATTATCGCGATGTTCTACAAAAAAGTACATCAAGGTCAGGCCTTGGTTCGTACCGGTTTTGGCGGAACCAAAGTCGCTACAGATAAAGGACTCTATGTGGTTCCCGTCTTCCACCGCGTAGAAGTGATGGATGTTTCTGTAAAGAAAATCCAGATTGAACGCCTGGCCACCGAAGGTCTTATCTGTAAGGATAATATGCGTGCAGATATTAAAGTGGCATTTTTCGTTCGTGTAAATAATGAGGTAGAATACATTAAAAAAGTAGCGCAAACTATTGGAGTAGAAAGAGCTTCTCGTCAAGAAACACTAGAAGATCTCTTTGAGGCTAAATTCTCAGAGGCGCTTAAAACGGTGGGTAAAAAGTTTGATTTTATACAGTTGTATGAGTCTCGCCGTGAGTTTCGTGATGAGATTGTAGATATCATCGGTACAGATCTTAATGGATATACACTGGAAGATTGTGCGATAGATTATTTAGAGCAGACTTCTGTGACGTATCTAAAAGCAGATAATATCCTTGATGCAGAAGGTATCAAGAAAATTACAGACTTGACCGCACAACAAAATGTAAAGTCAAATCTTATCAAACGTGATGAAGAAAAGACCATCCGTAAGCAGGATGTGGAGGCTCGTGAAGCAATCTTAGAGCTGGACAAGCAACTTGCCGAAAAAGAAGAGCAACAACTACGTGAGATTGCAAACATTAAATCTCGTGAAGGTGCAGAAACCTTAAAAGTTGCCGAAGAAGAGCGTCTCAAGTCTGAAACTGCTCGTATCGCCACCGAAGAAAAAGTAAAAGTTGCCGAAGAGAATATGCAGCGCCAGATCATCGTAGCTTTAAAGAACAAGCAACGTACCGAGGCAGTAGAAACAGAACGTGTAGAAAAGGACCGTTTACTAGAAGCTACAGAACGAGAAAGAGTAGTTACACTCGCTCAGATCGAAAAGGAGAAAGTAGTGGAAGTTGAGAAAAAGAACATCCAAGATGTCATCAGAGATCGCGTTGTACTTGAAAAAGGTGTGGTTGAGGAGCAAGAGAATATGAAAGATATAGAAGCTTTCAAAACTGCAGATCGTAACAAACAAGTAACGATTACTAATGCAGAGTCTGCTGCTCAAGAAGATTTAATCAAAACGATTAAAGCAGCCGAGGCATCTAAAGAAGCAGCCAAGCAAAAAGCGGAGGAAATTAACATCGAAGCGCTTGCTCATAAAGAAGCAAGTGAGAAAGAAGCAGAGGCTCGTAAAATTCTTGCCGAAGCACAAGCTAAGGAGGAGGCAACTGTCGGTATGTCCGAGGCACAAGTAATGCACGCTAAGGCAGATGCAAACGAACGTCAGGGTATTGTAGAAGCAAACATTATTGAGAAGAAAGCACTTGCAGAAGCCGCTGGAATCCAAGCAAAAGCAGAAGCAAAACGTAAAGACGGACTTGCAGAAGCAGATGTAATCAAAGAGAAAGCCCTTGCAGATGCTGCGGGAATCGAAGAGAAAGCAAATGCAATGAAGAAACTTGACGGTGTAGGTAAAGACCACGAAGAGTTCAAACTACGTCTTGACAAAGAACTTCAAGTAGATCTTGCTGAAATCAATATCCAGAAGGATATCGCAGACGCTCAGGCACAAGTTATCGGTGATGCTCTTAAAGCTGCAAACATTGATATCGTAGGTGGTGAGACCATGTTCTTTGACCAAATTATCGGTCAGATTACCAAGGCAAAAGGGTACGACAGATTAGTAAAACATTCTAATACGGTACAGGAAGTTAAGGATGCTATCTTAGGTAGTGATGACGTAAAAGGAAACCTACTTGAGAAAGTAAAAGAGTTTGCAGACAAGTACGGTATCTCTTCTGAAGATCTTAAGAATGTAACGATCGCAAACCTTTTGATGGACTTAAAATCTAAGTCGGCAGATAGTGAGGAGCAAACGTTGTTCAGCAACCTGTTTAATCTTGCGAAAGGATTAGGTTTGTCTGAAAAGAAGTTGAAATAGCGCCCCAGCGCAGCGATGGCGCAGGGACGCTGCGCCAGCGTCCACAATAGATGCGCAAGTGTCAAAAAGATGCGCCAGCTCCCCAGAGATGCGCAAGCATCAAGTAAAAAAGCAAGGCGCGCAAAAGCGCGCCTTAGCTATATAACAAACAATCAAATGTCAGAACAAATTTCCAAATAGAAGATCTATGCGCCTTAAGGGTTATGACTACAGCAATAAAGGCAGGTACTTTATTACCATCGTGGTAAAAGACAGACTTAACTTATTTGGGAAGAATACTAATGGCAAAATGCAACTAAATACCTTAGGAAAAATAGCAGAGCAGGAATGGCTCAGAACTTTGGAAATTAGGGATAATATCTCTTTAGGAGAATATATGATTATGCCAGACCATATCCATTTTGTATTTCACATTGATGAGAAAATAGCACAGCCTAATTTCTCAAAAGAAGAAAAAGAATATCGAAAAGGTGCAGTTCGTGTAAAAGATACTATCAAAAATAATTCTGTTAGTACTATTATTAGAGGCTATAAGGCAGCAGTGACGGGCCAAATCAGGAACACCATACAACAAGAGCAAGAAAGAGATCTATATGCACTCAACTCTCGATTACCTAGATGCGCGAGCAACGTAGATCTCACTAAAACTATCTGGGTAGCGAGATACCACGATATCATCATCAGAGATGACAGAGCATATCGTACTATATCACAATACGTGATAGATAACCCTGAGAATGCGCAACGTGCGCGTGACGAGCGGTTATGGCGTGGGTAATAGCCCGCGTAGGGACGCTAAGCCAGGGTCCGCTAAAGAAAGGGAGATTGCTAGAGCTACTCCTGTTAGGACGCTGGCGCAGCGTCCAAAGTCACCACTGAGCAGGCGCAGCGTCCAAAGTCACCACTGAGCTGGCGCAGCGTCCAAAGTCACCACTGCGCAAGCGCAGCGTCCAAAAACTGAACACAAAGAATGAAAGAACAAGATATCATCAATAAAAATACTGAGAAGGACGGCACCGACCGCAAGGGCGCTAGCGCCCTAGACGGCGGCACTTACGAGATCATACAAAACCGACTGCAAAAACAGAAGGTAGATCTCCAAGACCGCCTACAAAAACTGAATGAAGAACGTAAAAACGTCTTTGGCTCTCTAGAGACGAAGCTCATTGCAAACGATCGCATCAATACGGAAAATAACTGTATCGCGCGTGATATCGTTTCGCTCAATAATTTCTGTCTATTTGGATATAACGTGCACTTTGGACTACGCACGGATATTAACCTGAGTGACGTTTTTAGCGCTTATGAGTTTAAAGATAACCGTTTTGTACCTCGCGAACTTTCCATACTACAAGACGATACTTTCTTGTTAGATTTCGCCAATCTATACAAGTATTACCGGAACACTATTTTCTCAAAGTTTGCCATCATTGGGAATTACCTCTATATGGTTTTTCAGCTGAGTGATAGTTCTACAGACATTAAAACATTTAAGTGGCTCATTGCAGAAGGCGCGTTACAATATGTAGATAATCGGAGCGAGCACGAGTATAAGTTCCCAAAACAACACGAGTTTAAATGGTTAGAGGCCACCCGCGATATGCATCGTTATGGGGTGCACGCTCACGTATCTATTCTTGACAAAGTATTTGTAGAAACCATAGGCGGCGATCTTACGATCAAAATTGAAGACAATACAGAGGAAGGAAAAGGAATTCTTGATGAGCCTGTGGAGCATATAGACCAAACGCTTGATGATGGACAATATCGCTATGCAGATTTAGGAAATTTACTAGCGCTGGAGATCAAACCGTTTCAAGAAGAAGCGCGCTATTTTGTGTACAATCACAAATTAAAACAGGTGCAGAAGATACAGAGTGTAAAAGACACCTGTGTACTCTTACCAGACGATCAAGGTATCATATTCCCTACGGGTTATTACTTGCAAACCGGAGAATACAACATCTTTGACAATGCGATCCCAAACGTAAAATTCCAACAGAAAATCAGTTCGCCAAACGGGGAAGATTTCTTATACGTTTTTTACTCGCCAGAGACAGCATTATACAATCTGATGTCATATAATGTCATCACCCAAGAAATCAAAACACCTATTATCTGCAATGGATTTACGGTGCTTACCGATGGAGAATTATGCTATTTCCGTACAGAGGATGAGCAGACCAAGCATCACGTAATCCAGATATGGCAAACGCCATTTTTAAAGGGTGATTTTATCCCTTCTCAACACGAGGACACCTTACTATACAAAATAGGTAATAAGGACATCGTAAAAGCAATGGCCGAAGTAAATGGACTTGTCACACTGCTCAACAAAGAGGATAATTACGACGGATTATACAGCGATGTAGCCAAATTCTCTAAAGACATCCTTGACGCTTACTACTGGCTTCCAGAAGCAGAAACTCAACAACTCAATATTCCGCTAGCAGAAATTAACGGAGCGGCAAATGCGGCAATAGATGAGTTTCAAAAAGTGGTACAGCTTAAGCGCAATGCTGCAAAGCAGACCCAAGAAATCCAGAAAAAAGCAGACGAGATTTTCGGTAAGATCAGGAGTACTTCCTTTAAGTCTATCAATGATTTTGTGGCACTACTCACACAGTTACGTTCGCTACGTGGCGAGACCATTTCGTTAAATGATATCCGTTATGTAGATCCCACTTTCGTTCAATCATTAGAAGAAGAAATCGCTGTCCAAACTCAGAAAATCTCTGAGAAGTGTGTACAGTTCTTACTCGATGACAAAGCTTTAAAACCATACCACGACTCCGTTGCCAAGAAGAAAGGTGCAATGGACAAGATCCAAAAAGTGATCGAAGCCAAAAAGCTGGAAGAAGAAGTAAATCAAATCGCCACAGATCTCGAGTTACTCATTGACATCGTCTCCAATCTAGATATAGAAGACACTTCCCACTCTACTAAGATCATTGATGATATTTCGCTCATTTTTGCGACTATCAATCAGCTGAAGGCGGGAATAAAGAATAAAAAGAAATCACTCGGAAGCGCAGAAGCGCAGGCAGATTTTGCTGCGCAACTCAAGTTAATTGATCAAAGTATCATTAACTATCTGGACATTGCGACGACTCCAGAAAAATGTGACGAGTTCCAGACAAAAATCTCTATCCAGCTAGAAGAACTGGAAGGAAAATTTGCAGACTGGGATGAATTCATCACGCTCATTATTGAAAAGCGCGAGGAAGTATATGGAGCCTTTGAAGCTCGAAAAAACGCTCTCGTAGAGAAGCGCAATAAGAAAGCGATGGCCTTGCAAAATGCCTCAGAACGCATCATAAAAGGCGTACGTAAAAAAGCCGAAAGCTTTAAAACCGCTACAGAGATCAACGGATATTTCGCTGCCGATTTAATGATCAATAAAGTACGTGACATCGTTCAGCAACTCAAAGATCAAGAAGATACCGGAAAAGCTGAAGAAATTGAAACAAGCCTCAAAACGGCTCGTGAAGATGCCCTGCGTAAACTCAAAGATAAACTCGATCTCTATGAAGATGGGGATACGGTTATCAGACTAGGAAAGCATAAATTTGGCGTAAACAAGCAACCGCTAGACTTGACAATTGTGCTCAAGAATAGTGTGCTCAATTACCATCTTACAGGTACAGATTTTTATCAAGAATTATCCAATGACACCCTCCTCGCCTCTCGCCATATTTGGGATCAAGAATACGTTTCCGAAACCAGTGAGATTTATCGTGGCGCGTATCTGGCTTACAAATTATTTAGAAAACTGCCTGTCGAGACATTGCTGGAAACTGGAGAAGAAGAACTTCTGTCAATAGTTCAAGAGCATAGCCGTAATGACTATTCCGAAGGGTATGTAAAAGGGGTACACGACATAGATGCTTCAAAAATTTTAAAGGTACTCGTTCACAAACATCACGAACTGGGCCTACTGACCTATCCTCCAGAAATAAGAGGCTACGCCCAGTATTTTTGGAACAGTCTTGAAGATAGCAAACAACAGAGCCTAGATCAAACGATCAAAGCTTCTGGAGAAGTGCTACAGTTTTTTCCAGATGCTAAAGAATATCAATTTATCGTAAATATGTTGAGTCAAGAGATTTTTGCTTTCGCGAAAGCGGAATCACTTTTCCCTTCAGACTTAAGTGAAACTATCTCAACATATATTTTTGATGAACTTCAAAGCGATACAGAATTTGTTCAGAGCAGCGTTGCCGTTCGGATTAAGGACGCTTTCGCGAAAGCGTTAAAAACCCAACAAGCAGATCTCAAATTCAAGAAAAGTTACGAAGCGCTTCCCACCTTTGCAGGAAAAGTGCAGCTCATTAAACAATGGGTAACCGCATTTTTAAATACGCAAGCGACACCTACAGACTTGAGGTATGTGGATGAAGTGGTGTGCTTGATTTTATTTGAGGACGCCTCAGTCTCCAAAACGAAAGCAGTATCTCCTATTGAGTCGATTGCTGGATTGAGCGGAGATCACGCTAGTATAAAGGAGGGAAGGTTTGAGTTTAACTACCACGATTTTACATCCCGATTAGCACTATTTGTAACCGATCAAGTACCTGCTTTTGAAACGTTCAAAAAAGCAAAACACGAGGTTACCGAAGAACTCAAAGAACGCTTAAAACTTGACGAGTTCAAACCTAGAGTTTTGACTTCTTTCGTAAGAAATAAGCTGATAGATCAAGTGTATTTTCCGTTGTTTGGAGACAATCTTGCCAAGCAATTGGGAACGGTAGGTGACAATAAGCGAACGGATCGTATGGGAATGTTGCTTTTGATCTCGCCTCCAGGTTATGGTAAAACCACCTTGATGGAATACATCGCAAACCGATTAGGACTGGTCTTTGTAAAAATAAACGGACCGGCAATCGGTCACGAGGTGACCTCTGTAGATCCCTCGAGCGCCACAAACTCTGCAGCGCGCGAGGAACTTAAAAAGCTCAACATTGCATTTGAGATGGGTAATAATGTGATGTTATATGTAGATGACATCCAACACTGTAATCCCGAGTTTTTACAGAAATTCATAAGCCTTTCTGATGGTACCCGTAAGATTGAAGGAGTATATAACGGGAAGTCAAAAACATACGATTTACGCTCTAAGAAATTTTGCGTGATTATGGCGGGGAACCCCTATACGGAGAGCGGAGATAAATTCCGTATTCCAGATATGCTTGCCAACAGGGCTGATATTTACAATCTGGGAGATATCATAGGTGATACTGAGCATCTGTTTAAACTGAGTTTAATTGAGAATTCGCTCACTGCAAATCCGCTATTACAACAATTAAGTAGTACACATTTTGAAGATGTGTATGCGCTTATTGATCGTATAGAAAACGGAACTCAAGAGACACAACTTAAGGGAAATCACACCGCTCAAGAAGTCGCAGACTACACAAAGGTGCTAGAGAAAGTAATTACTATACGTAATACGGTCCTAAAAGTAAACGCCGAGTATATACGCAGTGCCGCAATGGAAGATGCGTATCGTACAGAACCGTCCTTTAAATTACAGGGCTCATATCGTGATATGAACAAACTTGTGGCAAAGGTCGTCCCAATTATGAACGACAAAGAGCTGGCGACGTTACTCCTATCACACTATGAAAGCGAGTCACAAACGCTCACCTCAAGTGCAGAAGCAAACTTATTAAAATATCGCGAACTCATAGATTCCCTTAACGAAGTACAACAGACGCGCTGGAACACGATCAAGGAAACTTTTGTGAAAAATAATAAGCTCAAAGGTTTTGGGGATAAGAACGAGATGGCACAAGTGCTTTCTCAAATGATGGAGTTTACGGAGAATTTGGAAGGGATTAAAAAGGCTTTGGAGAAGGGGTTGGAGAAGTAAATCGGGGGGTTCGATACTATTCTTTTCTTGCTTTTGGGCAAGAATAGAATCACTCAACCATTTTGAATTTTTTTATTTATTTTGGGAGTACCAGCCAAGTAGAAGACCTACGATTATAAAAAATAGTGATCCCAATATTGAAAAAACGAAGTAGTCCCTAATTTTTCTTTTGTACCTGTACTTGTAGAATCTTTTAAGATTTTCATCTTCCTTACTTAAAAAATTTACGAGTCCGAAGGGAAAGAAAAAATAAAAAAGACGTAAGGACATTTCCAATGAAAGATTTACTCTTTGTTCTACAGTTTTCAGCTTATTTATAAACTCTTCATCACTTCTAGATTTTCTATTTGTAAGGTTTAGATTTGATTTCAAATCATTGACAGTCAATTTTTCTTTAGAAAGATAATCAATAATCTCTTCTACACTTTTATCATCAAAATAATTAGGTTCCTTAATCATTGTATGTTTTGAAAATAGCTTTTACAATTTATAACAGAGATTTCAACATCCTACATTTCAATTAAACATAATTTTATTAAGTTTCAAAAGATTCATTTTAGGTAGTTGGAGGATTTTTGAGAGGTCCCCGCAAGACTTTTTGAAAATGATATTGGCACCTCCTACTCAAAACGTCCCAAACTAAAAAAAGGCTGATCTACAAATGTAGATCAGCCTTCATATATTATTAAATTGATTATTTAACGCTTGATAAACTTTTTAGTTTCTAATTTACCATTGGACATAATCTGTACTAAGTACATTCCAGACTGTAAATTTGATACGTCTAATGTGTCTTCATTCGTATTTATTTTCTTGTCGATTACAAGTTGTCCACTAAGGCTATAAACACTCACTCTTTCGATAAACTCAGTTGCCGAAATAGTAAGGTCATTTAGGGCCGGATTAGGATATAAAGAAATATCGTTACTAACGAGGTTTGCATCATCAGCAGATAAGAGACCATCACCACTTACATTAAGTACCAAATCACCTGTACTTGCACCAAAACCTGTTGCTAATATATAGATATTCTCACCAGTACCTCCAGTGTTAAACGTAATTGAACTTTGTAAGCCTCCTGTATCATCATTATTACCTCCACAAACGAGAGCATCGCAACTACCAGTAAAATAAGATAATTCTGTATCAAATGATGAACCAAAAGTATCGACCGTAACATCTATGGCCGCTCCGCCATCATTTATATAATACCATATACCTAATGAAGAATTTGCGGTACCACACTCGGCAAAATCTTGAGTAGCTAAAGCTGTAGTTGCTGTAACAGTCGCTCCATCACCTACTCCAAGAGCATTGACACAGTCGTCATTAACAGGTGGACACCCTGAAGTACCTACATCAAAACTGATAGTACAATCTGCATCATCTGGTATAATATTTACAACAAAGGGTGTGATTGATGTTGGGAAAGGTCCGTAATCTGCAGACCCAATAGCGTCTATGATAATTTCTTCCCCATTAACATTATTTGTCACGGTAAACTGTGATGATTCGCTTAGTGATGATGTAAGTAATGTTACAATAAATTCACCCGTATCACATAATGGAATGAGAACAAAATCTACTTCTGGAAGTAAACAGTCTAGACAGTTACCTATAAACGGCTCTGGAACATCATTCAAAGTCCCCTCTGCTACTGCTTGTCCTACGTTATCTAAAATTCTATAAGAGACTTCTCCTATAAAAGCACCATCGGGATTAGCCACGATAGAAATTTCTGCATCATCTATGTTTTCAAAAGTAATAAAGCCTTGCGCCCCAGTATCTAGTGTAGCATTATCTAAAACGATAAGGCCGTTCACCAACACATCTACTGAATTTCCATTCCATCCGTCACCAAAAGAATCATTTAGTTCTAATGTAAAATCACAAGTGTCACATACCCCTCCTTCACCTACGCGATCAACCATAATAGAATTTGAGAGTTCAAAACAGCCTCCTAAATCATCAAGATTCCCATCAACTTCAAGGCCAGTGATATCACTTCCATATCTAATGTTATAAATTGCACAAAGTCCTGGATCCACATCGTCAAACTCAAAAGGTGGTCCAGCCGGAAGGTCTAATATCGTGTTTGAAGCAACATCTATAATTATCCATCCTTCAGTTCCAACGTCTAAACCTCCAGAGGTATCTACATCAATAAAGTCTTCTTGACCATCACCCACACAAATGGATAACTCAACCAGATCTGTTCCAGCAACACTTATTTGCGGAGCACTTACTGCACAATCACTATAAGCAGCGATTTGAAACAAACCTTGTGCATCGTTCCCTGATTCATACACCCTTACGTAAAGAATTTCACCCGGTGTTAAGTCTGCTAATGATAGTAAAGAAAAATTACCGTCGTCGCTACTATCTTCGTCGCAGGCAATCTCCGTTAAATTCCCCACTTCCCCAGAATAAACTGTTATAGCCGTATCGTCAAGCACACTACCTTCCGAACTGTTAGTTTCGACAGTAAAGGATCCTATACTTGGTACTTCTATAGTATACCAAGAATCTCCACCCTGATAATTTCCGCAAGAAGGAGCCGCTACGCCTGAGTCTGTCGCTTCTGTATTGTCTACATCTCTAGGGAAATCAGAAAACATACCACCTACTGTTAATGCAAGAGCATCTTCAGGAGTATCTGTAAGTATGGCTCCACAATTACCAAATCTAAAATTTGATATAAGTTCTCCTTGACTACCTGCGGTATCTTCCAGCTCTATACTCGTAATAGGAGTATCGGAAATAGCACCTACAAAAACTGCATCTCCAGAAGTTGCATCAATTTCTATGATTTCAATTCCTCCTTCAGTATCTATGATTCTCATTTCAATAATACCCCCGTCAAGCAAGGCGTAAAGATCAAAAGAAAAGCTGGTCACTGGATCTGCTCCCGTAAAATTAATTATTGTGAAATCTGCAAAAGTTCCAGAACCAGTTCCAGGATCTGTATTTCCAAAACCATCACTTGGATCCACGTAAAAAACACCGGTACCCGCATTTGCTGTATTAGAAGTAATTTCAAAACCTTCAACAAGTTCTCCAGCTGGAAAACAGCTATCACCTGCTGAACTTATCACGGGACTACACTCCATTAAGGAATTTGGACCTCCTGTAAAATCTTCAAAAGCCAAATCGTCAACAGAACATACGTCTGCAAATTCTGCTAACGTAGAATATAAGGTCACAGCCTCTGTTGTATAACTGAATTGAGTGGCACTGCTCATAGGCAAACGCATCTGTGAGTCGAGTCTTGCTCCAGAATCTACATAGTCGCTTAAATTTTCAAAATTTTGTGCTCCTACGGAACAAACCGCAACTAAAAATGCACAAATTGTAAAAGTAATTTTCTTCATATTATATTGGTTTTTAGATTTATAACTTGAATATAAACCTAATTCAAACAAGTTCACCCCTTTTTCGCTCAAGGACAACAAATAGTCGACAAAATACTCAGAACTTCGTTTATTAGGGATTTTAAAACACCCCTTTCTCTGTATATAATTTAAATACAGATACTTCAAAGTATTTCAAAATTTTCAAATCTATACTACCTGTTGACTACAGTAAGCTAGTAATGAATTGTGCTCCACTATTGATTAAATAAAAAAACGACGGCTCCCGCCGTCGTTTTTTACTTTCTGCATTTTCTTATTATTGCTGTGAGGCTGGAACTTCATCCGTATAAGTACTCCCAACACCAGCTTCATCCTGTGGCACTTCGCCAATGGATGCTAGGTAGCGCTCTGCATCAAGTGCAGCCATACATCCTGTCCCAGCGGCGGTAATTGCCTGGCGGTATACGTGATCTGCAGCATCTCCAGATACAAAAATACCGGGTACATTGGTTTTAGAGGTACCTGGAGTATTTATAATATAACCTGTTTCGTCTAACTTTAAATAATCCTTAAAAATATCGGTATTAGGCTTATGACCAATAGCGACAAAAAATCCAGTTGCAGGAATATCGTGCTCCTCACCTGTGACGTTATTTTTTACTCTTGCTCCCGTTACTCCTACGTCATCTCCTAAAACTTCGACGGTTTCCGTATTATAAAGAATCTCGATATTTTCTGTTTTCTTGACACGAGCCGCCATGATTTTAGAGGCTCTGAACTCGTCACGACGTACCAGCATCGTTACTTTTTTACACAACTTAGATAAGTAATGCGCTTCCTCACAGGCACTATCTCCAGCACCCACAATTACTACTTCTTGCCCACGGTAGAAAAATCCATCACATACTGCACAGGCCGATACTCCGCCACCCATTTTTAGGTATTTCTGCTCTGAAGGCAATCCTAAATATTTGGCAGAAGCTCCAGTCGAGATAATCACAGATTCTGCGTGTATCTCTTTTTCACCGTTTACCCACGCTTTATGCACATCTCCAGAAAAATCTACTTTTGTGATCCATCCGTCGCGCACATCTGTGTCAAAACGCTGTGCTTGTTTCATAAGCTGTACCATCATTTCTGGACCTGTCACTCCATCTACATATCCTGGGAAGTTCTCCACCTCGTTTGTCGTGGTGAGCTGCCCTCCTGGCTGCTGGCCTTGGTACAACACGGGGGCCATATTTGCACGTGCTGCGTAAATTGCTGCGGTATATCCGGCTGGTCCAGATCCTATGATGAGGCATTTTACTTTTTCTATTGACATTGTATTTTGATTTTTATGCTTTCGCGAAAATATGAGAACTCCACACAATCGCATTACAATTAACTTCTTACAAAAGTAGGATTTACAAGTTAAACCTTACGATCAAGTTATCAAGAAAACCCATTGCTTTATCACCAAAATCAATTCTGTTTTCATAATGTTAACACCTATTACTTATCGAACAATATTCAGTAATTTGCTGTAAAAATTAATACTCATGAAAATTCGCTTTCTATACATTCTTGCCATTTTGTTTACGGGAATTGCTTGTGCTCAAGAAACTCGTAAAAATGATGTTCCATTATCCTCGAATACCGATTATACCTATGAAGTAGTCGTTCCTGAACTTACAAATCCCTGGGGCCTAGATATTTTACCTGATGGCGGGATGCTCATTACCGAAAAAAGCGGCGAACTTATACTCTTTAAGGATGGGGTAAAAACGATGATTTCTGGAGTGCCAGAAGTATCTAGTCGTGGTCAGGGAGGACTATTGGACCTACGGCTGGACCCAGATTATAAAACTAATGGTTGGATTTATATCTCCTATTCCTCTCCTGAAGGCGAAGAGGATGGGGCAATGACCGCCTTAATGAGAGCAAAACTGGATGGAACTTCGCTCACAAACCAAAAAGTATTATATAAAGGAACACCTAATACAAAAAAAGGACAGCATTTTGGTTCACGTATCCGCTTTGATAAGGATGGGTACTTATTCTTCTCGATAGGAGAACGCGGGGAGCGCGATGTAAACCCTCAGGATATAACTAGAGACGGAGGCAAGATTTACAGAATCAACCCCGATGGAAGCATTCCAGAGGATAACCCTTTTGTAGGTACTGAAGATGCAAAAGAAGCTATTTTCTCGTACGGACACCGTAATCCCCAAGGAATGGCAGTTCATCCTGAGACGGGAGAGATCTGGACGCACGAGCACGGACCAAGGGGTGGAGATGAAATAAATATTCCAGAAGCAGGAAAAAACTACGGCTGGCCAGTTATTTCTTATGGCATTAATTATAGTGGTACGGAGTTTACAGATATTACTGCAAAAGAAGGTATGGAACAACCTCTCTATTATTGGATACCCTCTATTGCCCCATCAGGAATGGCGTTTGCTACAAATACTGGTGATGACCATCTGGAGGGCAACCTCTTGATAGGCTCTTTGAAATTTGAATATCTCGAACTTGTAGAACTGGAAAACGGCCAAGTAGTTGCTCGTGAAAAATTACTGGAAAATGTGGGACGTGTACGTAATGTAATCTCTCACAATGGAACAGTATATGTAGGTGTTGAAGGAAAAGGAATCTTAAGATTGGTAAAGAAATAATTTTTAGCAACTTATCAGTTAATCACGCTTTTAACACTTATGAAAATAACACTTTACATTATACCGGTATTGCTTGCGGCGGTTACCATTTTGGCGAAAGCCGAAAAAGAATCCTATACCAATCAAACGGCTCTGGAAGCATCCATAGAGCGAGGGGCAACAGTGTACCACGACTTTTGCATTCAATGTCATTTAGGAAAGGGTGAAGGCATTGAGGGCACCTTCCCGCCCTTAGCAGAATCAAACTGGCTCACACCAGAGCGTTATAAAGAAGCCATACACGTAGTCAAATATGGACAACAAGGAAAAATTACGGTAAACGGTAAAACCTACAACGGCATCATGGCAAACCTTGAACTCTACGATGAAGAAGTAGCAGATGTTATGAATTATATAATGAATAATTGGGGGAATCGCCAGAAGAAGATGGTTACTGAGGAGGAAGTAAAGCTTATTAAAAAATAGAGCATCTCTGTAAGGGCTCATTATTTAGTATTCCCTTAACTGTAAACCTACGGTATAAGCGGTAAATTTAGTTAAGACTTAAATCTCCGCTATGAAAAAAATTACGCTATTCTTATGTATCTTATTTGGTTTTTCAAACGTCTTCTCCCAGACATTTACTGAGGGTGGGGTCACACTTACGGATGACACAGAACTTGAGGGAAGTGTTTTTGTAGACTATTCTACTAATAAAGTTCTTCTAAAAGACGGTATCAAGACCACTTCTTATAATTTTAATCAGCTGGAAAGTATTTCTTTACGGGATAGAACTCTTGTTAAAACTGATCTTGATGGTATCATTTACTTTGCAACTCCTTTAGAAAAAGGGAATGCGAGCCTTTTTCAAGTAAATGAAAAGCAATATGTGGTCGAAACTGCGGCTGGAGAATACAGAACTTTAGACCTAGATTCACAAAATAAGGTTCTTCCAGGAATATTATCACTGATCTTTAGTGATTGTGAAGATGTACGGGAACAGCTCAATGCTACGCAAAACTTTAATGAATCAACCCTTCGTAAGAATATTATAGCGTATAATAATTGTATTTACACACCTTACGCCCCAACTCTAAAAGAAATAAACAGTGCCGCCGATTACAATACCGATCAAGTTAGTTTTTATGGCGGTGTAGGAAGTGGTATACGATCTATTAGTTTTTTTGATAGAGATGATAAAGAAACCGTTCTATCAGGTCAATTACAAATAGGTGTCATAGGAACTCCAAGTTTTCTAGGTGATTTACAGGGTAATTTATTTTTCTCTTTAGAAGGTATTGCTGCTTTTGCTGGAGAAAATGCATTTTCTAATGTAGACGGTGACGTAAAGTTTAAATTAAATTCTTTTAGAGTGCTTCTTGGCCTCGAGTATCAATTCAATAAAGAAGGATATTTTAAACCATTTTTAGGACTTGCCGTAGGACCATCTGGCGACTACTATGAGGGAAGCGTAGGTGATAACGGTTTTGATATAAGCGGCGGAAGTGCAATAGTTGCTCCGAAGGTGGGAATACGCTATCTACTTAAAAATGGAGACCACCTAGGACTGGCGATAACCCTTATCACAGATTATGAGAATGACCTCACTTTTCCTATAGAAGATGACATCATACCGTTAATTGTGAATGTTCAGACCTTGACCGTAGGGTTCAACTATTATTTCTGAAATAGCTTATAACAGTCTTAGAAGCCCGAGAGAGACCTATGGGCTTTTTAGCCTCCATTCCATTTTGTTTACCCATTTTATATTGTATTTTTACCTTCTAATTGTCCTCAAATTTTATGGGTAAAATAATTGCAATTGCAAATCAAAAAGGAGGTGTAGGTAAAACTACAACCTCAGTAAATCTTGCTGCCTCACTCGGAGTTCTGGAGAAAAAAGTACTTCTTATAGATGCTGATCCTCAAGCTAATGCAACGTCAGGACTCGGTATAGATGTAGATTCTGTAGAGATAGGCACCTACCAACTGCTGGAGCACACAGCTAGTGCAGAAGAGGCAATTATTAAAACAGACAGTCCCAACCTTGATATTATTCCTGCACATATAGATCTTGTTGCCATAGAAATTGAGCTTGTAGATAAAGATGCTCGCGAGTATATGATGAAGAAAGCAATAGGGCATCTGAGAGATAAATATGACTATATCCTTATAGATTGCGCCCCATCACTAGGACTTCTTACTTTAAATGCCCTAACCGCGGCAGACTCTGTGATGATACCCATTCAGTGTGAGTATTTTGCGCTTGAAGGATTAGGAAAGTTATTGAATACTATTAAGAGTGTTCAAAAAATACACAATAAGGATCTTGACATTGAAGGCTTATTGCTCACTATGTATGATAGCCGATTACGTTTATCTAATCAGGTAGTAGAAGAAGTTCAAAAACATTTTAGTGAGATGGTTTTCACCACAATCATACAGCGTAATGTACGTTTAAGTGAAGCTCCTAGTTACGGAGAAAGCATTATCAATTATGATGCGGGAAGTAAGGGAGCTACTAACTATCTAAGTCTTGCTCAAGAGCTTATTACTAAAAACAATGGCTAATTATGGCTAAAGCAACTAAAAAACAGGCGCTAGGTCGTGGTCTCTCAGCACTTCTGAAAGATCCAGATAATGATATAAAAAGCGCAGAAGATAAAAATGCAGATAAGGTAGTAGGCAGTATTGTCGAGTTAGACCTCGATAATATAGAAGTAAACCCTTTCCAGCCCCGTACTAGCTTTAATGAAGAAACGTTGCGTGAGCTCGCTTCTTCCATTAGAGAACTTGGTGTTATACAGCCTATCACGGTACGAAAGGTTAGTTTTGGTAAATATCAACTTGTCTCTGGAGAGCGTCGTTATCGGGCTTCAAAACTTCTTGGTAATGATACCATTCCTGCATACATACGCATAGCAAATGACAACGAGAGCCTTACAATGGCTCTGGTAGAAAACATACAACGTCAAGATCTCGACCCTATAGAGATTGCGCTGTCATACCAAAGACTTATAGATGAGATAGAACTTACACAGGAGCAGTTGAGCGATCGTGTGGGTAAAAACAGGTCAACCATTACTAACTACTTACGCCTTCTTAAACTCGACCCTATTGTCCAGACTGGAATGCGCGACGGCTTTCTTTCTATGGGCCACGGGAGAGCACTCATAAATATTGAGAACACAGGTGATCAATTAGATATTTACGAAAAAATCATACAAGACAAGCTCTCAGTGCGTCAGACTGAAGCAATAGTAAAGAATTATCACGCCACGTCACAAATAGAAATTCCTGAAAAAGAAGAAACTCCTAAGTTTATCAAAAAGGGAACTAAGGATTTTGCCGAGTATTTTGGAGCAAAAGTAGACATCAAGGTGGCTAGAAATGGGCGTGGGAAAATTACGATTCCATTTTCTTCAGAGGAAGATTTTAATAGACTCCAGAAATTAATAAAAAGTGCTCAGTAAAAAGCACATACTCGTTCTTACGGGATTGTTGATGTGGTGCGCTTTCGCGAAAGCGCAAGAACCCAAAGACCCTGAGGATACCATTATTGCTGCCGAAGAAGTGGAGGTTATCGCTACAAAGGAAGCTTATGACCCATTACGCCCAGCCAAGGCAGCATTTTATGCAGCTGTACTTCCAGGAATGGGGCAAGTGTACAATAAAGATTATTGGAAAGTACCGCTAGTTTACGGAGCACTCGGATCCAGTATTTATGCCGTGGGCTGGAATTCCCAGAGGTCTGAACGCTTTAGAACTGCCTATAAAGAAAGACTTGCAGGAAGAATAGATGAGTTTACCGTCGAAGTAGAAGGTTCTCCTGGGGAGTTCAGAGAGGTTTTTTCTGATGAAGCGCTCATCCGGGGACAGAATCAGTTTAGGAGGACTCGTGACCTTATGATCCTAGTCTCTGCTGGGGTTTACATTTTACAGATCATAGAAGCAAATGTAGATGCGCATTTATCCCAGTACAACGTAGATGATGATCTCACGTTCCAACCAGATATGTATTTTGATGATTTCCAGAATACGATGAACTTCGGGGCAAAACTTACCTTTAAATTTTAATATGAATATAGCACTTCTCGGTTACGGAAAAATGGGCAAGGCAATAGCGTCGATTGCAATAGCAAAAGGTCATACTATTGGACTAAAAACCAATTCTTCTGAGGAACTGGATTTTAGTGATATAGACGTTGCTATAGACTTCAGCCTCCCGGAGGCCGCGTTTAAGAATATAACCTCTGCTCTTGAAGCCGGAGTCCCTGTAGTATCAGGAACCACAGGGTGGCTTAATGATTACTCACGCGTAGAAGATTATACAAGAGAAGTTGGAGGTGCTTTTTTATACGCCTCTAATTTTAGTATAGGTGTAAATCTCTTTTTCGAATTCAACAAAAAACTTGCAAAATTAATGCAAGGTCATAAAGGATATGCTGCGGAGATGACTGAGATACACCATACTCAAAAACTTGATGCTCCAAGTGGCACGGCAATAACGCTGGCAGAGGGTATCATTACTAATAATAATGATTATAAAGCATACCAGTTAGTGGAAGGAAGCAAGGTTACTACACCAACATTGCCCATTGTTGCTTTAAGACAAGGACAGGTGCCTGGAACACATACGGTCGCCTATAAAAGCGAAATAGATACGATCACTATTACCCACGAAGCACATAGCCGAGCAGGTTTTGCACAAGGAGCTCTAATGGCAGCAGAGTGGATAACAAATAAAAAGGGAGTTTTTACAATGAAAGATGTTTTAAACATCTCGTAAAACGTAACAAACAACATTAAAAGGAAACTTATCATCGACAAAAAAGATTAGAATGACACTTATACAATGGTTTATATTTTTCTTGATACTGCAGGTAATCCACTTTGCAGGAACTTGGAAACTTTATGTTAGAGCAGGTAGAAAAGCTTGGGAAGCAGCAGTCCCAGTATATAATGCTGTAGTACTTATGAAAATAATCAATAGACCTGTCTGGTGGGTAATTCTGCTGTTCATCCCTATTGTGAACCTTATCATGTTTCCTGTCATCTGGACAGAAACTGCAAGAAGTTTTGGTTTCAACACCTACAAGGATACTGCGCTAGTGGTCTTAACCTTTGGACTTTATCTATTCTATATAAACTACGCTACTGATGCTCCGTATATAGAGAAAAGAGATTTAATGCCCAAAAGCACGAATGGCGAGTGGGTAAGCTCCATTTTATTTGCGATTGTAGCGGCAACGCTAGTTCATACCTATTTTATGCAGCCATTTACAATACCATCTTCTTCTCTTGAAAAAACATTGCTCGTAGGGGATTATTTATTTGTGAGTAAATTTCACTATGGCGCACGCACTCCTATCACTACGGTTGCAGCTCCTATGTTACACGATAGCTTACCCGTAGTAAAAAGTAAAAGTTATTTAAAATGGCCGCAGTTACCCTATTATAGACTACCTGGTTTTCAAAAAATTAAAAAGAATGATATTGTTGTATTCAGCTGGCCGGTAGATACGCTTGTAGATATACGCCCTGGTCATATGCGTGGCAGTGTGCGTAAACCTATAGACAAGAAATCTAACTATGTAAAGAGAGCTGTAGGAATGCCTGGAGATTCTTTAGAAGTTCGTGATGGATATGTATATATCAACGGCAAAAAAAATGATCTTCCTGATAGAGCTAGGATACAGTTTTCTTATCTCGTCCAAACCAACGAAACCATCAATCCGCGGGTATTTGTAGAGCGTTATGATATTACAGACGGAGTGCAACAAATTGACGGTGGTTATTTTATAGCTGCTGCAACAGAAGAAGCAATAGAAAAACTTAGAAACCGCCAGGGTATAGGCGAGATCACTAAATACAACTCAAGTCCAAGTGGTAAAGCCGAAAAAGGAACCTTTCCAGAATCGTCATTACATCCCAACAATAGAGACTTTTTTGGACCTATTTATATCCCAGCAAAAGGAGCGACAGTAGATATAAACCCAACCTCACTGCCATTTTATAAAAGAATCATTGAAGTATATGAGGGTTATGAAATGGGAAGAGAACGCGATATTACGGTAAATGGAACTCAAGTATTGCTTAATGGCGAGCCTCTTAATGACTACACCTTTGAGCAAGATTATTATTGGCTAATGGGTGACAATAGACACAATTCACAAGATGCCAGAGCTTGGGGCTATGTGCCTTTCAATCACGTGGTAGGAAAACCTGTATTTGTATGGTTTAGTTTAGATCCAAATCAAAAAGGCCTTTTCAATAGTATAAGATGGGATCGAGTATTTACTACGGTAGGTGGTGAAGGTAAACCTACGAGCTATTTACTTTATTTCTTAGTAGCTGTAGGTCTCTATTTTGGATGGTCTGCATTTTCCAAGAGAAAGAAGAAATCTCCTAAAAAATAAATAGTCTATTTTGAAACCGACCTTACTACATCCCGGTTATTGCAACCCTATAATCCAGTATGCTGCAATTGCCCAAGCAGATACTATTTATTTTGAAGCGATGGATAGCTTTCAGAAGCAATCTTATCGCACGCGGATGAATATTGCCACATCTACTGGCGTGCTTACCCTTATAATCCCTATCAAACATAGAAAGGACAAGACTAAAAGGCAGATGACATTTGAGGTAAGCCTGGAAAATAAATTTCACTGGCAGCGTGATCACTGGCGGTCCTTAAAAATTGCCTACCAGACATCACCGTATTTTGAGTATTTTGAAGATGACTTTGAACCACTTTATCATAAGGAATATGATAAACTTATTGACTTCAATCTAGATTGCCAAAGGATAATCTTAGAATCCCTACAGCTTGAAATCAATCCTACATTTACAGAAGAATATTTTAAGAGTCCTTCAGACCAGAAAGACTATCGCCATCTGATTGTTGCTAAAAGGGAGCCAGATTACCCATTGCCAAAATATCATCAATTATTTAATGAAAACCACGGCTATCTAAAAAATCTTACAATTTTAGATCTTTTGTTTAACCTAGGACCTAGTGCTTTAGATTATCTAGAGAACGTTGATCTTACGATGCTCCATCAGAAATAAAACGTGCTTTTGATAGGTTGATGATCACTTAAAGGCAGATCATATGTTTTAAAATCTGCTACTTCTAAAGATGGATCTGCCAGTATAAAATCGATGCGCAATGGTATGAAGTCAAAATTAAAGGTGGCTCCTGTACCCGATCCCGCTTTCGCGAAAGCGTCATTCTTTTCCCCTTTTACCCTGCGATACATATAAGATGTCGCACTGTTATTAAAATCCCCTCCCACGATAACGGGATGTTTTGATTTTTTCTCACTTCTCAAAAATAGTTTCACCTGTTCTTCTTGCTTTACAAAAGAGGAGCCGATTCTGCTCAAAAGGCGCTGAGACTCTTCGGTATGTAAACTCTCGATGTTTGCATTGATACGCAAAGACTGAAAGTGTACATTATACACTCTCAAAGTATCCTGAGAGACGAGTATATCAGTAAAAATTGCGTTATTCCCTGTATTCTCAAAATCGAGGTTACCATAATTAACTATAGGGTATTTTGAAAAAATCGCTTGCCCAAAACTCTTTGATCTGAGTATTTTATGCGAATACAGATAAATTTCTTCCGACGGATTAAAATTAGGATGATACTCCTGAAAAAGAACTATGTCGGGATTTTCTTCAGTTATAAAGTCCAAGACCCTCTCCCCTACTTTTACCTCCTCGGTCCATCCATTTAAATTGAACTGCCTCACATTAAACGAGAGAACAGAGAGCGTGTTTTTATGTTCTTTAGTTTGGCTTCCGCCAAAATGAAAGAGAGAAAAGATATGACTTAGACCCAAGACTAGTACTAAGCCCGATAGAAGGAGTTGTTTTTTTGCTTTAAAAAGCCAAAACAAAAAGAATATCAGGTTTACCAAAAGCAGTACGGGTAATACTAAACTCAAAACGCTAAGCGCTGGAAAAATGTGCGGTGGGATATAGGGTAAGAGATACCCACATAAAAGTAAGACTGCAAAAATGCTATTGATAAAAAAAACTAATTTATTAAAGAGGCTTAGCTTTTTCATAAGCTATTCATTACCCGCTTTAAAAAGAAAATCCTTTTCGTCTTTGGTAAGGCTATCGTATCCACTCTTGCTTATCTTATCTAGAATCCCATCTATCTTTTGTTGCTTTTGAGATTTAGAAACAGATGATGGACTTGACGTCTTTGTAGTTGCCGTTGCTTTATTTTTATGCACGGTACGCAGCGGTGACTTCCTTTTGCGTTGAGGAGTCTTAGTAAACCAGCTTGATACAGAATCCAAGAGCTTTTCAAACCATAAGCCTATATCATTACCCTTAAGTAGTTGCTTTGCATAAACGTACCCAAAGGCTGCACCTCCAAGGTGAGAAACAAGACCTCCAGCATTATCAGAAGACGGTAACGAGAGAACATTTATAACCACAAATGCCACCGCGATGTGCCATAGTTTGATATTAAAGGTAAAAACCCGAACCTCTGCATTAGGAGTATATGTCCCCATAAAAACCAATACAGCTGCTACCGCCGCAGATGCTCCTACAAGGTAACTTCTCTCGCCTAGTACAGGTAATATATTAGAAAGTGTAAAGAACAGTAACCCTCCAGATGCTGCTCCCAAGAGATATAGCGTGAGTAACCTCTTTTCTGAGAAGAGATTCAATACAAATCTCGAAACGACATATAATCCCACCATATTCCATAGAATATGTCTAAAGCTAGCGTGTATAAAGCCATACGTAAATACAGACCAAGGTTGCTGTACAAACTGCCAAACGTCATTAGGCAAAACGAAAAACTTCTTTACCAGAAAAAAGTCTGTTTGCAAAAACCAAGGGATAAGATTAAAGATGATATACACCAAAACATTGACCACTATCAATTTGATAGCAATGTTTGCGGTATTATATCTATATAGTAATGATTGCTTAGCCATAACTAGTCCCAGCGTTTGTTATTAAAACTATTCTTTTTCCAGTACCAAATCATAATGAGTCCAAATAAGGCCCCTCCAAGGTGCGCCCAGTTTGCAATGTTTGCCCCGAATATGGAAAATCCTGTTATTCCAGAAAACAGATCAATACCTACAAGGATAGGGATAAAATACTTTGCCTTGATAGGAACTGGTATAAAAAGTAATCCTAAGGACGCATTAGGGAATAACATTCCAAAAGCAACTAATATTCCCATTATAGCTCCCGAAGCGCCTACAGCTGGAATTGCAAATGATTCATATAACTTTTGAGCTGTTTCCCTAGGAATATCTGAACTAAATGAACCGGTAGAAAGTATATCCAAAACATCCTGACCAGTATAACCTAAGGCGATAATAGCATCCCGTGCACTATCAAAATGATAATAGTTTACTAAGGTATGAATCAATGCTGCACCAAGTCCTGCTGAAAAATAGAAAAAAATAAATTTTTTCTGTCCAAGCGCATTTTCTATAGGCCCACCAAACATCCAAAGTGCATACATATTAAATACTATGTGCATAGGACTCGAGAGATCGTGCATAAACATATGCGTAAGAGGTTGCCATACCTGAAAATTAGGATGCTCTACAAACCATAGTGCAAAGAGATTCATAGCTGGATCAGCCTTTAGAATAAATATAGATCCAAGATAAAAGATCACATTTATAATAAGAAGAATCTTAACTGTTTCTGTAATCCTCGCCATTACTTAAATTTTCTTTCTAGTTCCTCACCAGTCATAGTGATAAAAGTTGTTCTATTAAAGGGTGACATCATAGGTTCCTTGCAGGCAAATAAACTGTTTACTAAATGATCTCTTGATAAGGTATCTAAAGATTCTCCAGCCTTAACTGCCATACTCTTTGCCATACTCTTTGCTAAGGTATCTGTCTGACTAAAGCCTGTGTCGGGTACTTCATTTTCTAAATCACTTAGGAGTTGTTCTATTACTATAGGCACCTCTCCTTCTCCTATAGATGTAGGAATACCATTTACTTCAAGGGTATCATCGTCCATTTTTCCAAAAACAAACCCCGTGTTTTCGAGGCCTTCCTTCATCTGCTCGAGCAAGGCGATTTCTGTCGTAGAATAAGATAATAGCAAAGGAAAAAGCAATTGTTGACTAACGGATTCCTTTATCGTTATATTTCTCAAAAACTCTTCGTAAAGTACTCGTTGATGAGCTCGGTTTTGATCGATGATCACCATTCCGCTTTTAATAGTGCTTACTATGTATTTATTATTTAATTGGTAGGTGGAGGATTCCATTTTCGCGAAAGCGTGATTGTCACCGCTCGCTCTCTCAAACATATTGCCAGTGACCTGTTCACTCTCATACGTGACACTGCTACCTCCTCCGTTATTCTTTTCTAAACCTTCATACATTTTCTCCCAGCCCTCCGTGTTAGGCTTTTCAAACCCTGGCATTCTTGCGTTGCGCTTTGGAGGTGCTACATTCTCAAATGGATTAAACGTTCTATCTACCTCTACCTTAGGCATTACGATACCCTTATTCTTGTAATTGTAGGGTGTATCTAACTGATCATCACGATTAAAATCCAAAACGGGTGCTATATTAAATTGCCCTAAACTATGCTTTATCGTGCTCCTGAGCATTGCATAGAGTGCGTGCTCATCATCAAATTTTATTTCTGTCTTTGTAGGGTGAATATTGATATCTATCGTACTCGGACTTACCTTAAGGTACAGAAAGTAACTCGCGCGAGCCCTATCTGGTAACAGTCCATCAAAGGCTGAAGAAACAGCGTGATTGAGATAGGGGCTCTTTATAAATCTATCATTTACAAAGAAAAACTGCTCGCCTCTAGTTTTTTTTGAGAACTCAGGTTTTACCACAAAACCGTTTATAGTGAGGATATCTGTCTCTTCGGTCACAGGTACCAGCTTCTCGTCTGTTTTCCCACCAAAAATGTTTACAATACGCTGCTTGAGCCTTCCTGCGGGTAAATTAAAAAGTTCACCTTCATTATGATACATTGCAAAATGAATATCCGGATGTGCTAGTGCAACCCTTTGAAACTCATCAATAATGTGTCTCAGCTCAACATTGTTTGATTTTAAAAAATTACGCCTTGCTGGAATATTAAAAAAAAGGTTTTTTACAGATAAGGAAGTTCCCTTAGGAGTAGCGCATACTTCTTGAGTATTAATTTTGCTTCCTTCTATCTCTATAAGGGTGCCAACCTCCGCGTTCTCTGGTCTCGTCTTGAGCTCTACGTGCGCCACTGCCGCAATAGAAGCAAGAGCCTCACCCCTGAAACCTTTCGTGCTAAGATTAAAAAGATCATCTGCACTTGTGATTTTTGAAGTAGCGTGACGCTCAAAACTCATACGAGCGTCTGTATCAGACATTCCCTTACCATCATCAATAATCTGTATGAGGGTTTTACCTGCGTCCTTTGCTATAAGTTTGATGGATGATGCTCCTGCATCAATTGCATTTTCAAGTAATTCTTTTACCACAGAAGCAGGCCTTTGCACTACTTCACCCGCAGCAATTTGATTTGCTACGTGATCTGGTAAAAGCTTAATTATGTCTGCCATTAGTTATGAAAAAATCGAAAGGTCAAAGTCTATAATGTAAAGAAATGCAAATACAAAGATGGCAACGAGAATAAGAATAGTCCTATTAAAGCTAGAATTATTGCGGGACCTACTATCCTTGCGCATCTGGTTCCATTGCCCCGCAAAGTCATTCGAATTAAAAGTTTCGTTGTACGCATCTAACTTAGTAGAATAATGAGAATCCTCAAACTGCTCTTCTTTTCCTTTGTAAAATCTAGGAGTATAATTAAAGCGATTGTTTGACTTGAGCTTTTTTATAAGTGTGAATTGCGTAGGTCCCATAAGCGTAAAATTTAAGTGAAACTAAAGTTGTTTTCTTCAAAAACAATAGAAGCTTCTATTACTTCAAAGATACAATTTTAGAGACAAAAAGCTTGCCAAGAATTTATAGGAGAGGACAGATCAGGATTCTTAACTCAATAAAAAAAGTATACGATTACCACTAGTTGAATCAGCAAAGTTTATACAATTCTAAAACCAATAAAGCGTATTCTAAAAACGGGCCTCCTTACGGAGTTGCGCCATTTTTATCGCTGCAATAGCAGCTTCTGTACCTTTATTACCGTGCTTACCACCACTTCTGTCACGGGATTGTTGTATTGTATTATCAGTAAGGACACAAAAAATGACAGGAATATCTTGCTGTAAATTAAGATCTTTAATCCCCTGCGTTACACCTTCACAAACAAAATCAAAGTGTTTAGTCTCTCCTTGAATTACAGTTCCTATGGCGATTACGGCATCCAGCATATCATAACTCTGAGTCATTTTTTTACATCCGTAAATTAACTCAAATGCTCCAGGAACATTCCATCGTACGATATTGTCATTTATAGCTCCACAATCTTTTAGAGCATCAAAGGCACCTTGAAAAAGTCCGTTTGTTATCTCACCGTTCCACTCAGAAACAACAATCCCAAACCTGAAGTCTTTCACGTTTGGGAGCGTTTGTTTATCGTAAGCAGAAAGATTAGTTCCTTCTGTTGCCATACTATATCTTATTTACTGTTGACTATTTTCCGGCTTGTGCCACTCCTAAGTATAGCTCAACTTGAGCAGCATAATCAGACTTAGGAAACTCATCCTTTACTCTGTTAAGGTACTTTACCGCTGCATCAGTCTTACCAAGCTCAATGGCAGCAACTCCAGCTTTAAATAAAAATCTAGGCGTTGTAAAATCGTTAGTTGATGTACTAGCCGCTTTCTCATAATACCCTAAAGCTTCATCTGGCTGATCTAACTGCATAAAAGCGTCACCGATCGCCCCTTGTGCAAGAGGTGCAAGAATCACATTATCACTAGAAAAATCTTGTAAATGCGCAATCGCTTTTTGATAATCCTTAATCGCGAGATAAGACATACCTGCATAATAGTTTGCAAGATTTCCAGAGGGTGTAGAACCGTAATTATCTGCTATATCCAGAAGACCGTATTTACCGTTCTTTCCTTCTAATGCGACCATATAAAGTGAATCCTTTACCGCTGTATTAGTACTCTCAAGTGCCGTAGTAAAGCTTTCTTGAGCTTGCACAAGTTCATTTGCAGCTTCCTCTATCTTAGGCTCGAGATAAAAACGTGTGTATGCTAGATAAGCAAGAGCACATAATAGGATCACTACAATCGCGCCTATGATACCCTTTTGGTTCTTTTCAAACCACTCCTCCGTTTTATTTGCTCCTTCATCTAGGGATGCAAATACTTCTGCAGTTGTACTATCTCCTACTTCTGCATCCTCAACGATTTCCTTTTCAGGCTTCGTTTTTGGCTTATATCCTCTTTTATTATATGTTGCCATATCTAAATTTATTAGTCGCGCAAAAATATAATAATTATTGAATTATGACAGGATTATATTGCTTAATTTTGACACCCTGTAAAGCTTGATTCTACAAGGTTTACGCTTTCGCGAAAGCAATATTTCTATGATCCTCAAATCCCTATCTCTCATTAATTATAAGAACTTCGAGTCTGAGGCCTTTGAGTTTGATTCAAAAATTAACTGTTTTGTTGGGAATAATGGGGTGGGAAAAACGAATGTACTCGATGCAATATATCATCTTTCCTTTGGCAAAAGTTATTTTAATCCCATCACGAGCCAAAATATAAATCACAATGCAGATTTCTTTGTGATTGATGGTATTTATGACAAAAAGGAACGTGAAGAAAAAGTAGTCGTTAGCGCAAAAAAGGGGCAAAAGAAGGTTATAAAACGCAATGCAAAAGTTTATGAGCGCTTTGCAGATCATATAGGATTTTTACCACTTGTAATAATATCTCCCGCAGATCGTGACCTCATTACTGAAGGGAGCGATGTACGCCGTAAATTTATAGACGGTGTCATATCGCAAAGCGATAAAAAATACCTCTCAAACCTCATCTCTTATAATCAGGTTTTGAGTCAGCGCAATGCGCTTCTTAAATATTTCGCAGCAAACAATACTTTTGACCAAGCAACCCTATCGGTATACAACGATCAGTTAGAAGCGTACGGACAGCCCATTTTTGAGAAAAGGAATCGGTTTTTAGAACGCTTTGCTCCTATTTTTCAAGAGCGTTATGAAGCGATAAGTGGTGGGACAGAAAAGGTAACCCTTACCTATGAAAGTGCATTAAAAGATAGGCCTCTTAAACATTTGCTCACCAATGCCCTCAGTAAGGACCGAGGGTTACAATATACGAGTGTAGGTATTCATAAGGACGATTTGCAATTTGATATTAATGGATATGCTGTAAAGAAATTTGGTTCTCAAGGGCAACAAAAATCGTATCTTATAGCACTAAAGCTCGCTCAGTTTGACTTTATTAAACAGGAAAGTAATGTAAGCCCTATTCTCCTACTTGATGATATTTTTGACAAGTTAGACGAAAGTCGGGTTGCACACATTATTGAACTCGTAAACAGTAATGATTTTGGGCAACTATTTATAAGTGACACACATCCAGAACGAACCGAGAACATTGTAAAAAGAATCCACCAGAGTTACGAGATTTTCCATCTTCAAGGCCAGAGTTAATATTCTCATTTACGAACTTTGTTCTTCTAATCGATTTTATATTTTGAAACCATTTACTTTTTTTCTTATCCTATTTATTGTGGCCGCCTGCTCGCAGAGTCCTCAAGAAAAGTTGCAACACATCAATGGCTATTGGGAGATTGCCAGTATAGAGAACGCAGACGGGCAAAAGAAAGAATTTGGGTATAGCCAGAACATAGATTTTATACAGATCAAAGAAGATAATACAGGTGTAAGAAAAAAAGTACAGCCCAATATAACAGGGGAATTCAAGACCTCAGACTCAAGTGAAAATATACATATTATCACTCACGGCGACACGCTCATTATGGAATACATTACTGCTTTTGACAATTGGCAGGAAACGGTTGAAAGGGCAACAGCCACATCCCTAGTTCTCAAAAATCAGGATGGAAATATATACACTTATAGAAGGTACGAACCAATAAAACTAGAAGAATGAAGCGCAACACAGATCCTATCTCAATGACTGATGCGCTCGGCGCTTTTGTAGATAAAAACAAGCTTCGCAAGGGAATAGATAAAGTAGATGTTGCAGATGCGTGGTTTAAACTCAATCCTGCATTTAAAACCTATACGACCTCCGTAAGATTTGACCGCGACACCCTTTTTGTAAACCTGTCTTCTTCTGTTTTTAGAGAGGAGTTGAGCTATGGTAAAGTAAAGATCCTAGAGCGTCTTAATGAAGAACTAGGTAAGGAGATTGTTAAAAAGATCATACTCAGGTAATCTTATAGCCTTTTTTACCTGTATTGTTTGGTTTTTATAAATGTCTGGTGTAGTGGCACCATATAAATAATACTAGCCTGGCTTCGTATTGGTTCGTAATTCTTGTGTATTTGTACTCGAAAAGGCGCATCCAAATTCTGAGAATAAGAATAAAACTTTCTTTATGATCATTGACATTTAAGGTCAATGTAACTACCGTATAAAATTAAAAAATAAGCTCGCCTTAGTAGATTACTGATTTCAACTTCCTATACTATGTAACGTTGTTCTTTACTAGGGGAGTGTTACAAATTGACCTCCTTTAATGAGGACATTTCTTTTAACACCTGCTCAAATCGTTTGTGCTGCTCGTCAGTATAATCGTAGTGAGTCACTAGGCGTAATTTACCTTGACCCATATTACTTATAAAAATATCATTATCAATTAATTGCGATGTAAATGCAAGTTGATCTGCATTTTCTTTAAGATTGAAAATCACAATATTGGTATCTACCGGTTCTACAGAAGCAACCATTTCTAATTCTAGAAGTAAACTAGCCAGTTCTTTTGCTTTTTTATGGTCATCATCCATCCTATCTACCAAATGATCTATAGCATAAAGTCCGGCTGCTGCCATAAACCCTACTTGTCTCATTCCTCCTCCTAAAACCTTGCGCACACGCATTGCCTTATCCATAAACTTCTGCTTTCCGATTAGCACAGATCCCATAGGCGCGCCAAGGCCTTTTGAAAGACATACGGATATGGTATCAAAAAGATCACCGTAGGTAGTAGGACTCTCACCTGTTGCAACAAGGGCATTCCATAATCGTGCACCATCCAGGTGTAATCCTAAGCCGTGCTTTTCACAAACCTGTTTTATTTTTCTAATTTCTTCTATGTCATAGCAAGCTCCTCCTCCTTTATTTGTCGTGTTTTCTAGACAGACTAATGTGGATAATGGGCTATGGTAAAAATCTGGTGGATTAATAGACTCCTCTACCTGTGATGCGGTGATCATACCCCTATACCCATCTATAAGTTTACAGGAAACCCCACTATTAAAAGAAACGCCACCGCCCTCATAATTATAGACGTGCGCATACTTATCTGCTATAAGCTGTTCTCCTGGTTGTGTATGTATTTTTATTGCCGCTTGGTTAGTCATACTTCCCGTAGGAAAATACAATGCAGAATCCATTCCAAACATTTCTGCAAGTCTTCCTTCTAGTTCATTTACAGTAGGATCCTCTTTATAGACATCATCCCCCACTTTTGCGTGCATCATAGCCTCAAGCATTTCTGGTGTAGGTCTTGTTAAGGTATCGGAGCGTAAATCAATTTTCATAAGTATCTATTTAATCTTAACTATAAGAAGTATTAAAAGTACTTATTGTTTTTGTTTTAGAGCGCTCCATTACACTACTTTTCCCTTTACTATTTTAGAGATTCCCGAGCTCCTAGCTTATCTTTGTGGCAAAACAACAGTGATGACAAGTGAAGCAGTAAAGAAGACCTACCTAGACACCATAGAAGAAGCTATTGAAGATATTAAAAAAGGTAAAGTCATTATTGTAGTAGATGATGAAGATAGAGAAAACGAAGGCGATTTCTTAGCCGCTGCAGAGTCTGTGACTCCAGAGATGATTAATTTTATGGCTACCCACGGTCGCGGTCTTATTTGCACGCCACTTACTGAGGAGCGTTGTGAAGAGCTTCATCTCAATATGATGGTGACGAGCAATACAGACCCTATGGAAACGGCATTTACTATCTCTGTAGACTTAAAGGGTCACGGCGTTACCACGGGTATTTCTGCAGGAGATAGGGCAAAAACAATCCAGTCCCTAGTGAACCCGACCACTAAACCATACGACTTAAGTAGACCTGGGCATATTTTTCCGCTTAAAGCGAAAGAAGGAGGAGTTCTACGACGCACGGGGCATACCGAGGCCGCTATAGATTTTGCGAGACTTGCAGGGTTTAAACCTGCAGGGGTTATCGTAGAGATTATGAATGAAGATGGTACAATGGCTAGACTCCCACAATTGCTGGAGGTAGCACAAAAATTTGATCTCAAAGTAGTTTCTATAGAAGATCTGGTGCGCTACAGAATGAATCACGACAGTCTCATAGACAAAAAAGATGATTTTCAAATCAACACTAGATTTGGAGAGTTTAGACTTCGAGCTTATGAGCAGACTACAAATGATACGGTGCACATAGCACTATCTAAAGGAAGATGGGATGATAATGAACCAGTGCTTGTGCGTGTTAACTCTACCCAAATAAATAATGACCTTTTAGGCACCTTGACCAATAATCCTGACGCCAAATTAGATGATATGTTCAAGGCAATAAATGAAGCTGGTAAAGGCGTGATTGTTTTTATAAATCAAGAAAACTCCTCTGCAAACTTGTTAGGGAGGCTGAGCGAACTCAAACAGCTTCAGGAAGAAGGTGTTATGAAAGCCCCTAATGTGATTATGGATGCTAAGGACTTTGGGATAGGTGCTCAAATCTTGCACGACATAAACATTTCTAAAATAAAATTACTCAGTAATAGTAAGGCGTCAAAACGAATAGGGATTATAGGGTACGGCCTTGAGATTGTGGAAAGGGTATCTTATTAGGGAGCTGGTAGTTGGTAGTTGGTAGTTGGTAGTTGGTAGTTGGTAAAATATAAATTATAAACAACTGATTTTTAATTACTTAACCTCTTTTTAAACCCTTCACTTTAGGGCATAAAAAAAGGCAAGCTACCTACATCACACCGCTACGACCATCTACCCTTGCTGCGTTCCCACCCTGGGGGATTCGACAGGAGCTGGTTGTGTAGGACTTGCCGCTGCAAAGATATAAGTTTTAAGGGAAGACACAAGATTTTCTAAGCCGATTTTTATTTATAAATTGCTTTAAAATAGAATTTAAATGAACGCACTCCATAAAACACTCACTGTCCTTACGTTAACCTCTTTTTTTATTTCCTGCGGAGGTGAAAAATCGCTAGAAGGTAATTTCAGCATAACGCTGGATGCAGAAAAAAATGCGGTTCAAAATGGAAATGAAGTTGCAGCTTCTTTGAATGCAAAAAAAGACATCGCATTAGATTCTGTGGTTTATTACTTAGATGGAACGAGGTTAGGTGCTAAAAAAGATAAAGGCCCCTTTACCTTCAAGGCGTCTGCAAAAAAGCTGGGACAACATCTCATCACCGCCACGATCTATGCTGACGGAGAACGTACCACTACGGAGCAAAAACTCAATATCCTCAATACACAACCTCCTAAAGTGTATACTTATAAAATAATTAATCGCTATCCTCATCAAACCGACGCTTACACCCAGGGATTAGAGTTTGTGGGAGATACGCTTTATGAAAGTAATGGCCAGTACGGTAAGTCCACCCTTAGAAAACTAGATTACAAAACGGGAGAGGTTCTTAAAGAAGAAAAATTAGATGACGCATACTTTGCAGAAGGTATGACTATTGTAGGGGATAAGATATACCAACTTACTTGGCAGGAAAACACGGGCTTTATTTATGATCTAAATACCTTCGAGACCGTAGGTACTTTTAATTATAATCAAAGTAAGCAAGGCTGGGGCCTTGCTAATGATGGTACTAAAATTTTCAAATCTGATGGCTCTAGTAAAATCTGGACCTTAGATATAACTAATCTTGCTGAGCAGGATTACATAGAACCTACAGACCACAGTAAAGTAACAAGCAAACTCAACGAACTTGAGTTTGTGAACGGCAAGATCTACGCAAATAATTACCAAGTCGATCTTATATCTATAATCAACCCTGATACAGGAGCCATAGAGGGGCTTGTAGACTTACGAACTCTGAAAAATGAAGTACAAAAAGGTCTCGATCCTGCAAATGACGTTTTGAACGGAATCGCCTTTAAAGAAAATGAAGGCAGATTATTCGTTACTGGAAAAAATTGGAATACTTTATTTGAAATTGAGATCGTAGAAAAATAGGTTTTCTATAATTCTATCACATTTTCGCGAAAGCGTAAAAATTCATAATCTCATAAAAGAAAAGAACAGCGCAATATCCAATGTTGCTATCTGTTATCTTTGTGAAAAACTACTTCTAGATGCGCGGTCTTTACCTCTTATTCATACTTACGGGAATCATATGCATTAGCTCTTGCAGGAATGATTTTGAAACCACACCGAGTACGGGAAATCTGGAATTTTCAAAGGACACTATTTTTTTAGATACCGTTTTTACTAATATAGGATCGAGCACGTACAATCTTAAAGTATATAACCGTAGTGATGAAGATATTTCTATTCCTTCGGTACGATTAGGGAGAGGAGACGTATCAGACTACAGACTCAATGTAGATGGTATTGCAGGGCGAGAATTTGAAAACGTCGAGATCCTCGCAAACGACAGTATTTTTATATTTATAGAAACCACTCTGGATATAAATAATGTTGGTAATGGGTCTAATGAATTTCTCTACACAGATATCATAGAGTTTAATAGTGTGGGAGTGCAACAAAAAGTAGATCTCGTTACGCTCGTAAAAGATGCTGTATTCCTTTTCCCTGAACGTGACGGTGCTACGGGAGTTATTGAAACACTTACCATCAACGGAGTTGAGACTTCCCTTGAAGGTCGTTACCTTATGGATGATGAGCTCATTTTTACTAACGAAAAACCCTATGTAATTTATGGATATATGGCCGTAGGAGATCCAAGTGGTACTGATTCTAAGACATTAACTATTGAGGCAGGCGCTAGAATTCACTTTCACGCAGATAGTGGTCTGCTCATTGCTAATAATGGTACATTAGATATTAACGGGGCATTAAGTACAGACGGCGCTCTTCAGGAAAATGAAGTGATTATCGAGAGTGACAGACTAGAAACTCAATTTTCTAACGTGCCTGGTCAGTGGGGCACTATTTTACTCACTGAGGGAAGCGTAAATAATGAGATTTCACACACTACCATAAAAAACGCTACTGTAGGGATTCTCAATGAATCCAATGTTAGTACGGGTAGCCCAAATCTCAGAATTGACAATACTCAAATATATAATGCATCTGCAGTAGGCCTCCTCAACAGGCTCTCAACCGTTGAAGCTTATAATCTAGTCATCAACAATTGCGGTCAGTTTTCTATGCTCATACAGCTAGGCGGGACATACAATTTTACACACTCCACTTTTGGGAATTACTGGACCCAAAGCTTTAGGGACACTCCGGCTGTATTTTTAGATAACAGTCTTGATACTGGAGAAAATTTGCTCATTGCAGATCTTACGGAAGCAAATTTTACAAACTCCATAATTTTTGGGAATCAGGATGAGGAGATAGGTTTTAACGCAGTTAACGGAGCGACTTTTAATTACAAATTCACAAACAGCCAGATACGCTTTGACGACGATTTTAATGACTTTGAGAATGACCCTCTTTATGACTTCACAAACCCAGCGTTATTTGAAAATATAATCATAGGCGGCACTGTTGATTTTTTAGACCCATCCCTAAATAGGTTGCAGATAGGTGCAGAAAGTGCTGGGAACGGCCTCGGATTGCAGAGTGCTGCGGCTCTTTTTCCTATTGATATCATTGGGACTAACAGAACTGCAAGTCCTGATTTAGGTGCATACCAGAGTATCGTTTTTCCTGAATAGAACTTGTTTAGTAGGAGAAGTTCACACTGCCTTAAAATTTATAAAATATGCTGTGATTACTTTAAGCATAAGGACCGGGCACTTTAACTAAAGTCTGCTCCCGCTTTACGTTACAACTCCGCATTTCGCTAACGCTACATTTGCGGGGTTTCCACTTCAATCGGGGCTATCAGGGAGCATTGTCTTTGTAAAACTTTGCAACTAAAATAATTACAACCTCAGCCCAATTAAAAATGCGCTATCATCACCGCCTGTTGCTCCTTGTCCATATACATAGTCAAAGCGTAGAATTCTAAATTTACCCCAGCCTACATTGCTTATACCCACAGTAAACTCTCTGTAAAAACTACCTTCTTGCGTGCTGAGTACGTGAGCCCCTGCAACCAGATTGTAATTAAGCCTATTAATTAATGGTATCTTCCCAAGAACCCATCCTCTAAAATTGTGCTCCGCGTGTCCTTCAAAATATTTCTTATTGGTACTTCGCTCATAATACGGTAAAATATTAAATCTATTGAGACGGCTAGGCTCAAAGAAAATAGATTGATTTCCGTTAAAATGCTGTCTATCTATAAAACTTATCCCTTCAGCAGTACCTAAAAAAGTTCCTGCTCTTAAGTCGTACTCAAACCTACCTTTGTTACTTATATTAAAATCTTGCTGCACGACGAGTCTTAGTTGGTCATAATCCAAACCATCTACAGATGCTCCAAACCCTTTTTCATAAATCGCAGTAATCGTAGGGTACTTATCTGAGGTCACGTTAAACTTTCCACTTGGATAGCTATAGAATTTCTGACCAAAATTAATAGTAGTTGTCAGTTGGAATTTTACAATGGAATGTGCTTCAAAGGATGAGGTGTTATTGTCAAAAGGATCCAGAGGATTATTACTTGTATATGCGCGATCATCCTGCGGAAAGAACGTTTGATCTGTTGTATTAAACACTGGATTACGCTGCTCGTACGCAATAAATGCGTTTGCCTTGAGACCATTTACCAATTCTTGTTCGTATACAATTTGAGCAAACTCCTTTTCATAAAACTTGGCAAAATTCTTTTCTTGTGTAAGTGAGAGATATGAGTTAATGATAGGTCGTATAGGTTCAATATTATTTATCTGAAGAATATCTACTCCTCCACTTACGCTCAGCGCAGCTCTATTTGTCCTGTTAAAGCGCCTAGCAAATCCGCCCACATAGCGCAAACGATCTTCTGAAAAACCATAGTCCGCTTTCGCGAAAGCGGAAAAAGTCTTACTATAATCCTCATCACTCCACGTTAGGTATCGTACATCGAGACTTCCATTCCATCCCTGCACCGTATTAAATTGTATATTCTGTATGGGAGCAGAAAAACTTAAATTCCACTTATCATAGGTGTTTGCATACGTGTATCCAAAAACTGGAGATGTCAATTTAAACGTATTGTTTTTAGCATCTATACTATCCAAGTATTTAGGAGTCTTGCGAAGTACTTGTATACTGTCCTTAAGTGTATAATCATCTACTTCCAGCTCTGTAAGAGGGACTGGTCTGATAGTCTGCCAAAACGAGCTATCTTTTTTATTTGCATTCTCTGCAAAAGATAAGATCTCATTCGTAAATGACTTTTTTGTGAACTCAGGATTAAAATCATATTCTGAATAAGCCGCTGTAAAACGACCCTCGCCCTTGAGGCTAAGAAATCCAAAACTAAAATCTATGACCTGGCTAATTTTTATCCATTGATCTGAACTTGGCTCGTATTTGAAGTTTTGTTTAAAATCTAAGGTCTCTACAAAGGGCACTTGTATCGCCTGCCCGTTAGTACTGAGGTCAATACCATAAATCTGCCAGTCATCTTCCACGATGTAAATGGTGCCTTTAAAAACCCGGTCTTTAGGACGCTTAGGATTTACCTGTATCTTATTTATGAGTTTACCTTCTTCGTAAAAAGTCCCCTCTAGTACATAGGTATAATAATTGAAGGCATTACTCGCAATGGGAGAAATAATTTGCGTATTAAGGTCTAGCGTGTTCTCGTAAAAGTCAAAATTTGCATCTACAGCCGTGTTAAAACTGAACCCATTATCATCTCCACTTACCTTACTCGCGAGTATTTTTTCTTTAAAATTATCAGGTCGTTTGTAAGCTATTTCAGAGATCGTCTCACTTAAATAAATGACTCCAGTACGCGTAGAATCAAGACCTCCACCCAGATCGCCTACTTCACGTCCCAGTATTTTTTCTGGAGCATCTTTGACCTGCCATAAACCACGAGAGTAAAACTGTGCCGTATACTCGCTCAACTTATCTAAGTTTTTCTTTCGCTCAGCAATGGTTGCCGCAATGATAACGTTAGCAGGATTTATTCCCGCCACAACTATAACCTCATCTAAGGATGTCTCTGCTTCTTTAAGTTGCACATTTAAAACCTCAACACCGTTTACTAGGTTTATAGTACGCTTTTCGGTTTGAAAACCTATGTATTGGAAAACGATCGTTTTTGCTTTGCTGTCTACTTTTAATTCATAATTCCCATCTCCATTAGTAGTGGTTCCTATTTGAGAATCCTCTAGATATACATTTACAAAAGGGAGTGGTTCATTATTGATATCTGTGACAGTGCCCGATACCTGAGCAAAAGCTGATGATGAGAGGATACCCATCAATAAAAAAAATACGGTGCGCATACTGGTCTACTCTACTTATTAATTTGATAATTTGTAAACGAAGATAATGATTAGCGCAACAGATAAGCCGCCTAAGGTTCTAAGGTTTCTAAATAACTTTCAGAAATATAATTAAGTGAATAGGATAGGGTTATGACATCTAGTTATTATAAGCTTTCTTGATTCTACTCAAGTCTCGCTTGTTATCCCGGTCTCTTATAACCTCACGCTTATCGTAGAGTTTTTTACCTTTAGCCAGTGCAATTTCTATTTTAGCAAGACCTCTGTCGTTAGTAAACATTTTAAGAGGCACGATAGTGAGACCCGTTTTATTTACTTCACGCTCCCATTTTTTTAGTTCGCGTTTATTTAAAAGAAGCTTGCGTTCTTTCTTTGGGTTATGATTAAAATAAGAAGCGTGAGAATATTCTTGGATTGTCATATTTATTATAAATAACTCTCCAGAATCATTAAACTCGCAAAAACTTTCAGCTATAGAAGCCTTACCTTCACGTACCGACTTGATTTCTGTGCCTGCAAGTACGATTCCCGCCACCAGGCGATCTTGCAATTCATATTCAAAACGTGCTTTCTTATTAAGTATGTTAACTTTATTTGTCATCTCTACAAATGTAATGAAATTGCTTGTCTAGCGTCTATATATCCTTATTTTTGGACAATTTACAGACGTTAAATATTATCTAAAATGTAAGCCCCCACCTCGTCAACCGACCTTATTATAATGCAAAAAAGATTACTCACATATTTCACTTTTTTATCTACCCTTCTATTATTGGCTACTATCCTAAGTTGTCAAAAAGAAGATCTTAGCGCACAGCAGATTGTAGATAAGGCCATTGCTGCTGCTGGTGGAGAAATCATAGATCAATCAAGTATCCATTTTAAGTTCAGAAAAAATTATTACCGCGCTGCACGTAATAATGGCACACGCATCTTAGAAAGGTGTACGGACGCAGAATGTCTTATCCAAAAGGACGTTATACTTGAGGACGGGGAATTTGTACGCTTTCGCGAAAGCGCACCCGTAATGACTCCAGATAGTATGAAAAATCGCTATCTAAATAGCGTTAATTCTGTGCATTATTTTTCTGTGCTACCCTACGGATTAAACGATCCAGCTGTAAGAAAAACGCTTCTCGATGAAAAGGTAGTTAAGGGAACCCCTTACTACAGGATAAAAGTCACCTTTAAACAAGAAGGAGGTGGTCAAGACTTTGACGACGAGTACCTCTACTGGATACATAAAGAAAACTACGGTGTAGATTACCTTGCTTATAAGTATCAAGTCAATGGAGGCGGTACGCGGTTTAGAGAAGCTTATAATATGCGCATAGTTAATGGGGTACGCTTTGTAGATTACAATAACTATGAGCCCGTAGAAAGACTCCCACCACTTAGCTCACTGGATAGCTTATTTGAAAACGGAAACCTTACATTACTATCTAAAATTAATTTAGAAGAAGTATCGGTAATTCTTGACTAATCAATTATTACAGGACCCTCAACGTCTACCTCAGTACCTGTAACCACTACTTTGTATAAAGTACCGTAAACAGACTCATCTATTTCTGGATATTTATCCTCGTTAACAATTGCATTTACAAAGGCAGGAGTCGTGTTGCTATGTCCTACAACGAGCACTGTTTTACCCACAGTAGCTTTTTTAAAGTTGTCGCTATACAGATTATTTGGATCATAATCAAGAATCACTAGATTATTTGCTTCTGCAGTAGGAGTTGCGGTTTTTATAGTCCGTAAATAGTTAGTGCTAAAAACGGCATCAATACCTTTATCTGCAAAATACCTTTTCCACTTTGTAGAGCGGGCCTCACCCTCTGGGGTCAAATCAGGATTTTGATTGCTAGGATTGCTCAAGTCCTTTTCTGCGTGACGTATAAAATAGTAGGTGGTTGTAACTTCACTGTCGTCGGCAGATGTTGCGATGAAACCTTTAGAATTTTCTCCCTTACAGGCCAAAAGGGAAACCATCAACAATAAAAATACGTATATCTTTTGCATAGCGTTTGTTTAGTTTGCTTAGTAAAGATACGTGATTGTAAGCTTTTTATTTATGTTACGACATAAGTATTATGAAGTCTGTAGACAGTATAAAAACTGCAAAAGACTGTTATGATGAAGAGCAAAATCCGCGACCTGAAGAGGCGCGGATTTTGTGTTTTACATCGTAAAATATTGGAGAAGTGTGTAGGCACTTATAACTACAGTGTTAAGAATAACATAGATTGCTAAGGCAACATTTCTCCCTGTACGGTTGTGGTCTCGGTAAGCTGTTTGATGTTGAGTTTTCATAATATCTGATTTATTGATTGATATTATAAAGACGAATCAAACCGAAGATTGTTACAAAATAGTTTTATAACTTACTCTTCCTCAGTGCCTTTAGCATCTTTTTCTGCAGAGGGACTCTCTTCTTCTACCTTGTTTTTGAGGGTTTTAAGGGTTATGAGTTTGTTTTTCCAAAGTTGAAATTCTTCCTTATGACGAGCGATGTTTTTATGCACCTCAACCACCATAGGGTTATCATCTGGAACGTGCTGGAAAAACCCTAGATTATTCTCCAGCTGGTTAATCTCTGCTTTTACTTCATCCATCTTCTTACGGATAAAGAAACGCTCGTTTTGAATGGCACGCTCATCATCTGCATTTACAATAGACTGCATGCGATTCTCATACTTAATGAGCTCTGCCTCCTTCTTATCTATATCAAGTTGTTTAAAAAGTCCATCGAGCACTTTATTAAAATCCTGATCTATATTTTTCTTCTTATAAGGAACTCTCCCTATACTTTTCCAAGCGGCTATCTGGTCTTTAATAACTGCGAGATCTGCAGATCTTTCTCCAGATAATTTCAGTTTTTTGAGTGTAGCAATAAGAGCCTCTTTTTTATCTAAATTTTCTTTTTCTCCTGCGCTTTCCTTGTTCTTATCTGCCTGCATACGGTCAAAGAAATGATTACAAGCAGCCTTGAACTTCTTCCAAATCTTATCACTATCCTTACGAGGTACGTGGCCTATTTTCTTCCAGTCGGCCTGTATCTTTTTCATAAGATTAAGAGTGCCCGCTATATCTTCATTGTCTTTATTATCTTCAGCAATCTGTACGAGCTCTCTTTTCTTTTCAAGATTATCAAACTGTTCCTGCTTTTGAGATTTATAAAACTCATTCTTCTTACGGTTAAAAGCTTTTGTCGCTTCCTTAAACGAAGTCCAAGTTTCCTCATTGACTTCTTGTGGTACTTTTCCAGCTTTAAAGAATAAGTCTCTTAGGGCTTCTACATTTTTAATTTTTTCCTGTACCGTTTTATGAGCCTTAATGTCATCTTGTGCTATCTCCTCTATCTTAGCGATAATCTCTTTTTTGACCTCAAGATTCTTTACCCAAGTTTTCTCTACTTCCTTCTGCTTCTCATCTCGTGCATCGTGTATTTTTTTTGTCGCAGCACTAAACTTTTCCCAGATCTCATCACTGTATTCTTTAGAGACAGGACCTATCTCTTCCTTCCACATACGGTGTAAAAGTTGAAGTTCTTTAAAAGCCTTACCTATGTTTGGCTCATTCTCAAGCTCTTCTGCCCGCTCAATGATCTGTAATTTTTTATCTAGATTCTCTTTAAAGTGCTTATCCCTAAAATCTCTGTTTAAGTGCAGCAGCTCGTAAAATGCATCTATATGGAAGTAATAGTCGTTCCAAACAAGATTATATCGATCTCTTGGGATATTTCCAGCATTATTCCAACGCTCTTGAATATCCTTAAACTTATTAAAAGTAGTATTTACACTTTCTGCGCCTCCTAGTTCATCACGCAATGCTTTGACCTCTTCTATGAGTTGCTGGCGCTCAGCGAGATTTGCTTTTTGATTTTTTTGCTTGCGGTCGTAATATTCCTGTCTCTTATTGCGGTACTCGTAATAAGCCTCATTAAATTCTTTCTTTAGCGGTGAGAAAAAACGGAAGTCAATAATATTTCCTCCCTCTTCTAAAAACGTAGCTTTTGCTTCTTCTTGAGATGCATCAAACTTATCGTTAATTGCATTTCTTATTTCCTCTACGTGATCTTTAATGTCCTGTATAGGTTCTTTTGCTACAAGGGATTTAACTTCTGCGATGAGCTCCTCTTTAGATAAAGACGCATACTCCTTTTTCTCAATTACCTTCTTTTCCTTAACTGCTGGCGTTACGTCTTTTACCTCTTCTGTAGCAGGAACATCTTCACTCGTTGCCACAATCGCTTCTTCTGTTGCGCCAGAAGCTACCGCTTCTCCATCTGATGTTTCAGACTTTTCTTGAGATTCCTCAGTGACAATTTCTGCTTCTACCGTTTCAGACGAAGGGAGCTCTGTTTCCTCTGCTTCTTTTGCTAAAGCTTCTACTTCGGCATCTATATTAGACTCAGCTTTTTGCTCTTTTTGCTCCGTTTGCGCTTTTAATTTCTCTTGATCTTCAGGCTTTTTCTCGTCAGACATTTCTTTCAATGTTAAGGTTCTTATTAGTAAAAAGTAAATATACTAATAATCGCCTACCCTAGCGGTCTATGAGTTCCAAATATCCCAAGAAGCCTCCGCTTGAAGTTCTAGCATACGCAAGCCATTTGATGTAGTAGCACCTTGTTCTGCACAAAGTCTTAAAAAAGTTGTCTCTGCTGGATTGTAAATTAAGTCATAGGCAATGTGGGTGTTATCCACAAATTCAAAAGGGAAATCTGGCGCTGCCGCTACTTCTGGATACGTACCCAAGGGAGTACAATTAACAATAAACGTGTGCTCATTTACAAGAGCATCTGTAAGATCGTCATAGGTGAGTGCGGTCTCAGAGCGTTTTCTAGAGATATACTGGCAGCTCACCTTAAGTTGATTAAACGCATAGACTACAGACTTAGATGCTCCTCCAGTACCCAATATCAATGCCCTATAATTTGCGTTCGTACGCTTTCGCGAAAATGCACTTTCTTCAACAAAATCCGTCTCATTACCAGTAGATGTCTGATCGCTAATCTCTCTTGGATCGTCCAAATTTTGTTCTGTTACCTTCGTTTTTAGGGCCGCTGGCATTTTCGCGAAAGCTGAAGTGCCTACATCTTGCAAATGATCCTGATCATAAATTTCAAGAAGCGAATCCCTGAACCCTATATAATCTGTATTATACCCAGTGAGTGTCCCGTCCTTCTCTCGTTTTACCGTATTTACGGCTCCTATCGCTGCGGCGTGCTTATCAAGCCTATCTAGATAGGGTATAATATGCTGTTTATAAGGGATGGTCACATTAAAACCCAAAACTGTGCTATCTGCAAGTATTTTAGGTAACTCCTCCTTAGATGGAATGTCAAAATTTTCATAGGTATGCTCAAGCCTGAGAGCTTTAAATTTATTTCTAAAATACCCTCTTGAAAACGAGTATCCTATAGCACGGCCTATAAGTCCGAATCTAGCCATTTGCTCTAGTTTTATCTCCATATTTTCCTAAGGCCACTACCATTATGATGCCTGCTAGGATAAAAAAAACAGCAAGTACATTTTCCATATTGAACTCTGTAGGAATATAACGGTCATAGTTGTCTAAAATAGGAGTTCCATTACGATCCCTCGCTACAGCTCCGCTAGCTGTTCGTTCAAAAACTTCATACTTCCACGGCCATACGGTACCCAGAGAGCCTATGATAAAACCAAGAATAGCCGCATTAGTTGCAAATCTATATTTTCTAAGCAAAAAGCTCAAAAAATGTGAGAGCGTAACCAGACCAGTAAGAGAACCTAAAGAAAAAACGATCAGCACTTTTACTAATCTCATATGCTCCGCGTCACTAACGAAGGTAAAATCTAACGTAAAAATCCCTACAATGGTCTGATAGAGTGCGTTCACAGAATCTACCAAGAGCAGCACATAATTACCTAGAAGAATGAGAATAAAAGACCCTGAGAGACCCGGTAATGTCATTCCTGAAACCCCAATAATACCACAAACAAATACAAAGAATAGATGATCATTCTCCTGCGCCGGTTCCAATAAGCTTATACTCACCCCGACCACAATACCAGCCACGAGGGAAATAATCCGTCGCTGATTCCACTTCTCAAAATCCTTTCCTATGTAGTATATGGATCCAATGATCATCCCAAAGAAAGCACTCCAAACTAGGAGCGGATAATTACGTATTGCAATATCTAACAAGAGAGAAACGCTGAAATAACTTATGAGCATTCCAAGAATGAGCAGGCCTAAAAACCTGCCATTGATATATCTCCAGAAACTTTTAAATCTGCCTCCGAAGAGTAGCTTCAAAGCCTTACCATTGATCTTTTGTAGCGAATAAATAAATTCTTCATAAAAACCAGCTACATATGCTACAACTCCTCCAGAAACGCCAGGCACCTTATTAGCTGCACCCATCGCAAGTCCTTTTAGAACAAGCCAAATCTTATCTGAAAGTGAGCGGGTCTCAGTCTGCATAGACTTTCTTTTTTCCAGCAGCGTATTCTAAGAGTAGTATCAGTGCAAACCCGATAATGGCAAAAACTATAGCCATAATTACTTGTGGATCTCCATCGTATGAAGAAGGCAATATACTATCTGCCTGTAAGGTAACTTCTTTACCGTGACGGTCTATGCGCGTACTTATGATTTTTTTCCAAGGCCATATCTTATTGAGAGAGCCTATCATAAAACCTGTGAGAAGTGCGAGTGTAACTTCTTTTTTGTGCTCAAACATCCACTTTAGGATTTTTGAGAACACCTTTAATCCCACTATGCAGCCTAACCCAAAAAGAAAAATTCTAAAAAAACTCTGTCTTAGTAGTGCCCAATCCTTTGCCACCAGTGCGTCCTGAGCATCTGTAATGGTACCGAGCACCAGAGCATACGAACCTAAAAGGACTAAAATAAATGAACCTGAGATTCCTGGTAAAATCATTGCTATAATTGCAATACATCCAGATAGAAAAAACATATACCATCCAGATGATGACTCGGTAGGTGCTGCAATCGTTATATAGTATGCTACCGCTACTCCTAGTATCAGAGCGATCATAGTAAGTGCGTTCCACTTTGTTATTTGCTTTCCTATATAAACAATACTTGCTATAACTAATCCAAAAAAGAAGGACCACACGATGATAGGGTGATTATCCAATAAATAAGAAATTAGTCTCGCTAGTGATAGAATACTTATCAATACGCCAGAAAATAGCACTACTAAAAATGTAAGGTTATACGTCTCTACCATTGCAGAGAACCCATCCTTTTTCCAAACTTTAATAATCCCTAAATCGAGCTTGTCTATAGTCTCTATTAGTTCTTGATAGATTCCAGAAATAAAGGCGATTGTGCCTCCTGAGACTCCAGGAACTACATCTGCCGCACCCATAGCTATACCTTTTAATAGAACAAATAAATAGGCTAAAGGCGGTCTTTGCATAGGAATAAAATTTTCGCGTAAGCTAAAATACTAGCTTTACCGAAAAGCACCTATTTATAAAGAGAATTTTATGATTAGGCTTTATGATGTGCTACCAGCTCCTTCACTTCCCTTTTTGAAGCAGCATAGGGAAATAACTCTTCTAATATTATAAAGAAGTCGGGATCCTCTGCCAGGGCACTTTGCAAGAAGAAACGTCCCTGTATATCATTCCCATTGGTATAATTAAGCCCGGCTAACCTGAAGAAAATTTCGGCGTTCTCTGGATAAAATTCCATTGCCTGCGAGAGGTTTGTAATGGCCGCATCATTCTCTCCTAATATAATAAGAATATCTGCTCGTGTTATCCAGGTTTCGAGCTCATAATTACCTAGCTCAAGAGTTTTTCGATACCCTTCTTCTGCTTCCTCATAGAACTTCAACCTAAAGTTTATTTGAGCAAAACGCTTCCAGTAAAGCACGTTTTCCCCATCTATGTTTATAGCCTTATTGATATAGTAAAGGGCTTTTGTAAAGTCTAATCTTTTTTTATGGAAATCTGTAATTGCTATCCATCCATTGTCTAACAAAGGGTCTTCGTGTACACAACGCTCAAAATGTTTGAGAGCTAGATCATCACTTCCCAATTTATCAAAACATTTACCCATTCTGAGCAGCGCAAAAGATGTTGGATCATCAAGATCTAATGTGGTTTGGTAATTCTCCAGGGCTTCATTATATCGTCCCAGTTTCTCGAGGACTTTTCCTTTCTCAAGATATGCTCCTACAAATCTGTCATCACTGATGATGGCAAACTCAAATGCAGATAATGCCTCCTCATATCTTTTAAGATCAAAGTACTGTTTCCCTATCTGGTGCCAAGCTACTTCACAATAAGGATTTTGCTCTAAGAACATATTTAGATATTCAATGGCTTCCTCGTGCTCTTGAAGGAAATCAAAACAGTACATCACATTGTATAAAGAACTATAATCTTCCCCGTCACACTCTAAGCACTTCATAAAATTAACCTTAGCGTTTGTAAAATCTTCTAAGAAGAGATACTCCATCCCTATGAGAGAATAAATATCTGCTGGGTCGTCTGTGAGGTCTATAGATTGCTCGAGCAAATGAATTGCCTTGAGATGCTCATCCTGCTTGCTATAAATATTTGCTTTTTGAATATAGATTTCTTCGTTGTTTGGATCTAATTCATAGAGTTCTGTAAGAATAGCATCTGCTTTTTCAAACTTATTTTCAAAAATGAAGAGTTCTGCCTTAAAAAGTTTAAGGTTACTGGAGGTAGGGTGTTGCTCTAAACCGAGCTTTACTGCTTTACGTGCTAATGCAATCTTTCCGTTCTCAATATAATAATTTGCGATATTCTCAAACTCCTCAGAGTCAAAAAAAAGAACATCATTAGTCTTTAGCATAGACTCAAACTTAGTGAGTGATAATTCGCTTCCTTCGTGACTAAAATCCATAGGCATTCATTTACGTATTCCTCCATTATAAATGTAGCAATACTTCATTGTAGAGACGTCTCTATTAGTAAGAGTTGTCAACAGAATAATGAACAAGTCAATAATTGTGCCTAACTCTTAGGGTGTCAGGACCTTTACTTTTTTCCTATTTTTGCTAAAAAGCCAATCCTTTTAAGATGCAAAAAGTGCTTTATAAAGAGACCCAGATTTCTAAGTTGATCATAGTAACTTTCGTTACAATTATCATTTTCTTAATGGTCTCCACCATTTTTCAATGGGGAAATAATCCGTTACACTGGATAACAACTTCAATTCTCAGTGTCCTCTTTTTGACCTTTATTTTACTCTTCTACAAGCTAGAAATAGTCATTACAGATAAAGAAGCTTCTGCTAGATTTGGTATAGGCTTGATAAAAAATAAAAAGTCCTTAGATAATCTAGACCTAAACAGCGTAAGGATTATACACGTGCCATGGTATGCAGGCGTAGGCATAAGAATCACTCCTTATGGAACGCTGTATAACATCCAGTCTGGCAAAACGGTCCATATCAAAACAAAAAACGGGATTTCTGAATTTTTTGTTGGTACCAAGAATCCAGAAACGCTAGTTCGTATTCTAAAAAACTTAGAATATGAATCTAAAAATATTTAGATGCTCCCAAATAATCTTTGATAATAAGATTCCACTGTTCTGAGATACGCAAGGCTGAGGTATATTCTAAAGTATAAAGGCTTTCAAGGTCAGCATATCCAGTTTTGAGGAGCTCTTCGAGATAAAATAGTGCTGCGTTCGTATCTCCCTCACGAGCACTGAGCGCTATCGTATTTAAAAATGCATTTTGGTTTTTAGGATCAACCAAGGTTCTCAGAATATTTATAAAAAGTAACTTTTCTGGGCTCGCTTCAATTGCTTTTAATATAGCATATTGTCGTTCAACGGCATTTCGTGTGTACCCCCTGAGACGTAAAGCGCTCTTTCGTTCCTGTACTCCCGTTGCCGCACTATCTATTTTAACCTGTAATTCTTCCATCTGGAAATTCCACCATCCCAAATTATCAAAATAGGCATTATTAGCATCTTCTTCCAGATAATAAGCAATGTCTTCTGCAAGGTAGCCCTCCTCATTTCTAGCGAGACGTTCTGCAATTTGATCAATCCTAAATTTGTTACTTGACTTTATTTTTTTGAGTAGCTCTTTTTGCCCATCTAGATCTACCTTTTTACGATATTGCTTTCTGAGATTTGTGACAAATTCTAAAGCATAGAGGTGATCTTGCCTTTTGTATAACAAATCACCAAAGGCGAGATCACTCTCATAAAACTTTTGACTTAGCGCCTCACTATCATCATCAGACTGCAAAATATCTACAAGCCCAGCAGACAAATATCCTGCCTCAGGCCACTCATTTCCTCCATCAAATTCATAAAACCCCACTAATTGATCGCTATCATCTAAAAGCTCGCCATACCCACGCATTGTGTAAAAATTACCGCCTTCATCTGGTGAATAGAGCACAAACTTTATCGTGTTCTTAGTTTTTAAAAGTTTTTTATCTACATAGGTATTCCCTACGGTCATTACCCCGTAAATTGAGCTGACCAATTGCGCACCGGCACTAGCGACAAGAGCACCGTTACCTTTTCCCGCAAGAATTATTTTTTTATCATCTACGGCATAACGCTCATAGACGTGGTTAATAAGTTTCTGGGTCTCTTTTACTGCCAAGGGCAGGGAGTCACTCAATCTATAATTTGCTCCCACCACTATACTGCCGGTAAGCTCTGCACCTATGGTGAATTGCTGCACGATCGCTGGGGTTCCCGCCTCGTCGTTAAAAATAAAAACAGTCGGGTATACGTTACTATCGTCATAGTCCCTAGGCAGATACATTGAGTAATTCTCTCCAGTCGCTGCATCAAGCTCTATGGCTGGGTACACCGTTCCTTTCTGTAAGGTCTCCTGAGCAATAGAAATAATCGGGACTAGAAATAAAAAATATAAAATACGCATAAGTTTCCTTTTTCAATATAAGCGTACGGGCATCAATAACCGTGCACAAAATAAAGGTAGCACAAAAAGAGAACAATTTACAAACCCGCAGTCCATCTATTAATCCGTATTTTTAAGGAGCAAAACCAACTACCGATGAGAAAAAAAACACTATTCCTGCTTTTTATTTTTTACGCTTTCGCGAAAATATCAACCCCACAAACCCACGCACAAGATTATTATACTGCAAAGTTTGAACCTTTTGACACTTCCATCCCTTCACCTGCTGAATTTTTAGGATATGAAATAGGAGAGCAACATACTAGACACGACCAGATAGTAAGCTACTTTGAAAAACTTGCCGAACGTTCAGATAAGGTTTCTATCACAGAATATGGACGAACCCACGAGCGTAGAAAACTAGTGATGCTTACCGTCACCTCAGCGCAAAACCTCGATAATCTAGAAAGCATAAAGAAAGAGCACTTAAAATTTACTGACGCTAGTCTCACACCTACTAACTATGATGGAATTCCTGTATTTATTCAACTAGGTTATAACGTGCACGGTAATGAACCTTCCAGCTCTGAAGCGGCAATGCTCACCGCATATACACTTATCGCATCAAAACATCCCGAGATTGAAAAATATAGACAGAGTAGTGTAGTTTTTATAGACCCAACCATCAATCCCGATGGTCGTGACCGTCATACACAATGGGTCAATAGTTTCCAAGGATCTCCGCTTGTGTCAGATAATATAGATGCAGAGCATACAGAAATGTGGCCTCGAGGACGCACTAACCATTATTGGTTTGATTTAAATAGAGACTGGTTACTTGCCGTTAACCCAGAAAGTCGCGGTAAACTTGATTGGTACCACCAGTGGTATCCTAATGTAGTAACTGACTTTCACGAAATGGGGACTAACAGCAGTCACTTTTTTGAACCTATGCTTCCCATAGGAAGCGAGAATCCTATTATGCCAAAGGAAAATTATGAAGACCTAAATACCCTTTTTGCACCCTATTTTTCAAGTGCTCTCGATGAGATAGGTAGTTTCTATTTTACAAAAGAAGCTTTTGACGGAACGTATCCCGGATATGGATCATCCTATCCAGATTTACAGGGAGCACTTGCCCTATTATTTGAGCAAGCTAGTAGTAGAGGTCACTTACAGGATACAGATTTTGGCTCCATTAGTTTTCCTTTTACCATACGCAATCAGTATACGAGCGGGATGGCGACCATTAAAGCAGCTGTAGAAAACAAAAGTACCCTTCGTAAATATCAGCAGGATTTCTTTAAATCTGCAGTTGTCAAAGGTAAAAATGATCAATACGCAGCCTATGAGTTTGGAGATCCTAACGATAAAAACAGGACCAAAGCTTTTATCGACAAGCTCTTAAAACACAAAATCAAAACATACTCAAAAGGGGAAGGCAGATTTCTAGTCCCTACGAACCAACCGCAAAAAAGAATGGTTCAATCATTTTTTGAGACCTATAAGACCTATAGAGATAGCGTTTATTACGATGCCAGTGCTTGGTCTGTAGCTAACTTTTATAATATGAGATATAAAGGTCTCAGTCCTGTTCCTTCGTTAGGAGAAGAGGTGACTACTCTAGATAATCTTATATCCATCAAACCAGTGACCCTCTCTTCATACGCCTATTTGATAGATTATAATGATTACAATGCGCCTGCTTTAATGGCTCAACTTCAGAAGGAAGGTATAACGCTCGCGACAGCCTTTAAACCATTTACAGCCCAAACTACAGATGGTGTTAAGAGTTTTAATTATGGTACCCTAATGATTCCCGTAAGTAAGCAGGCAAAGGATAAGAATAAAGTATATACAGCAATCAAGAAAGCCCAGGATGAATTTCAAGTGCCTATCTATTCGACTCATACAGGATTTAGCTTGAAGGGCATTGATCTTGGGTCAAATAACTTCAAAAAAGTGGATTCGCCAAAACCACTTATGATTATAGGCGGGGGCATAAACTCCTATGAGGCCGGAGAAGTATGGCACCTACTGGACACGAGGGTTCATATGCCTATTACCAAAGTGCTCATGGAGAATTTTAGACGAGTCCAGCTAGAGGATTATAACGTCCTAGTAATGGTTTCTGGTAATTATAGCGACCTCTCTAAAGACCAAGTAGAATCCATTAAGGATTGGGTACGCAAAGGCAATACATTGATAACTTCTGGAACGGCTAGTATCTGGGCAATTAACTCAAAAATAGCTTCTGAAAAATTAGTCAAGTCTGAGGAAGATACCACCGCAGTAATGGTACGTAAGCCATATGTAGATCAAGGTCCTAATCGTGGTAAAGAACGTCTCGGTGGCGCAATATTCCAAGTAGAATTGGACCTGTCACACCCTCTTGCCTTTGGGTATACAGATACAGATTTACCTGTCTATAAAAATAATAATGTGTGGCTGCAGCCTAGTAAAAATGAGTATAACATTGTTGCTCAATACTCGGCAGAACCGCATATAGACGGCTATATATCAGACACAAACTTAAATGATTTTATGAAAAAAAGTGCATCACTCCTTGTTAGTGAGCAAGGACGTGGCAGGGTCATATTGTTTGCCGATAATCCTAATTTTAGAGGAAGTTGGTATGGAACCAATAAGCTATTTCTTAATGCAATTTTCTTTGGCAACTTGATCGATTAACAATTACCTAAAATTTTCGCGAAAGCATCACAGATAGATAATAATCTTAGTGATTCCTATAGGAAGCTCATTCATTGTGCAGAGTAAAAAGACGGAACACTTCAAATAATTAAGTATGATAAAAAATATACCACTCTCAATAGTTCTAATAATTGTCTTTTTGTTCGCTTCCGCGAAAGCAGATTCCCAAACACAACAAGGGCCCTTTAACCAATTAATAATAAGAGGTGTTACCTTAATAAATGGCAATGGGGCACCACCTATTAGCCCGGTTGATATCGTGGTTGAAGGAAATAAGATTACTCAAATCGAAGTAGTGGGGTTTCCCGGCGTACCTATTGATAATTCTACAAGACCTCAACTCAAAACTAGTGGAAAAGAGCTCGATGCTTCTGGAATGTATCTATTGCCAGGGTTTGTAGATATGCACGGCCACATAGGGGGTGAAGGTCAAGGAGCAGACTGGGATTATGTGTTTAGGCTTTGGATGGCTCACGGGATCACTACGGTAAGAGAACCGTCTGGACGCGGAATTGATTATGCACTGGATTTAAAAAGGAGATCTGCCACAAACGAAATCATTGCGCCTCGAATAATTGCTCATACTGGATTTGGGCAAGGAAGCAAAGAACCAATCACCACTGCTGAGCAGGCGAGGGAATGGGTACGGGCAAACGCAAAGAAAGGAGCAGATGGGATAAAGTTTTTTGGAGCAGAGCCGCACATTATGCAAGCCGCTCTAGAAGAAAACAAAAAACTAGGCCTTACCTCTTCTATGCATCACGCGCAGATGAGTGTGGCGAGATGGAACGTGCTCAATAGCGCGAGAGCGGGACTCACCTCTATGGAGCATTGGTATGGACTTCCAGAAGCGTTGTTTACAGATAGGACTGTGCAAAATTATCCGCTGGACTATAACTATAATAATGAGCAACACCGTTTTGGCGAGGCAGGAAGACTTTGGGAACAAGCAGCAGAGCCGTACTCTGACCACTGGAACAAGGTAATGGATGAACTCCTAGCGCTAGACTTTACCCTTGATCCTACCTTTAATATTTATGAAGCGAGCAGAGACTTAATGCGTGCACGTAGAGCCGAGTGGCACGAGACCTATACACTCCCTTCTTTATGGAGATTTTATCAACCTAGCAAGATTAGTCACGGGAGTTACTGGCACTTTTGGGGAACTGAAGAGGAAGTACAGTGGAAAAATAACTATCGTCTCTGGATGACCTTTATCAATGAATATAAAAATCGGGGTGGACGCGTTACGGCGGGTTCAGATTCTGGATTCATATTTCAATTATACGGTTTTGCTTACATCCGTGAGCTAGAACTATTAAGGGAAGCTGGTTTTCATCCGCTTGAAGTAATAAGAGCAGCAACTCTCAATGGCGCAGAGGCATTACGTCTGGATGACAAAATAGGTTCCGTTCAAGTAGGTAAACTAGCAGACTTTGTAATTGTAAACGAAAACCCTCTTCAAAACTTTAAAGTCCTTTATGGCACGGGAGCCATAAAGCTTACAGAAGATAATGAAGTGATACGCACAGGCGGCGTTTCTTATACTATCAAAGATGGTATTATTTACGACGCAAAAGCCTTACTTCGAGAGGTAAAAGAAATGGTCGATCTCGCCAAGGAAAAAGAAAACTTTAAAATTTTACAACCAGGAATAAAGGAATAGCGTCAATATTAATATAGATTTCATCAATCTAACGCAACCATTGAGCTTACTTTGCATCTATATAATATCATTTAATAGATAAGAATTTTACTAGTATGCTCAAAAACAACATACGTTTTAATAAATCTATCGTTCTACTCTCCATTGTCATTGTTATAGTGTGCGGGATAGTATCCATGATATTTTGAAAAATGGGATATCGAGCATTACATAGCCCTGTGAAAATAAAATTTCCAAGGGCTACTTTTTAATCTTCTACTGAGATAGAAATTATCTTACTAGCTTTTTATATTTAATACGTTTAGGCATCAAATCTCCGCCTAGTCGTTTCTTCTTATTTTCTTCATAATCTGAAAAGCTCCCTTCAAAGAAATACACTTGGCTATCGCCCTCGAAAGCCAGTATATGTGTACAAATACGATCTAAAAACCAGCGGTCGTGACTAATTACTACCGCACATCCAGCAAAATTCTCAAGACCTTCTTCCAAAGCTCTTAAGGTATTTACATCAAGATCATTAGTAGGCTCATCCAGAAGTAACACATTTCCTTCTTCCTTAAGTGTCATTGCAAGGTGTAAACGGTTACGTTCTCCTCCAGAAAGTGTTTCTACTTTCTTATTTTGTTCACTTCCGGAGAAGTTGAAACGGCTTAAGTAGGCTCTAGAATTTACTTCTTTTCCTCCCATCATCACTAAGTCCTGACCATCAGAAAAATTTTGCCAGATCGTTTTAGACGGATCGATATTACTGTGTGATTGATCTACATAAGCAATCTTTGCACTCTCTCCTACTGTAAAACTCCCTTTATCCGGTTGTTCCTCACCCATAATCATTTTAAAGATGGTGGTTTTCCCAGCTCCGTTAGGTCCTATAATCCCGACAATACCCGCTTGAGGCAGATTAAAATTGAGATCTTCATATAGAAGCTTATCACCAAAGGCTTTGCTCACTCCATTTGCATCAATAACATTTGTTCCCAGGCGCGGGCCGTTGGGGATATAAATCTCCAGCTTTTCATCTATCTGCTTTTGATCTTGACTCATTAATTTATCATAATTTTTAAGACGGGCCTTCTGTTTGGTCTGGCGTCCTTTTGCACCCTGACGCACCCATTCCAGCTCGCGTTCTAATGTTTTCTGGCGTTTAGAAGCAGTTTTACTTTCTTGTGCCATACGCTTAGATTTCTGGTCTAACCACGATGAGTAATTACCCTTCCAAGGAATACCTTCACCTCTATCCAGCTCAAGAATCCATCCCGCTACATTGTCTAGGAAATAACGGTCGTGAGTAACTGCTATGACCGTGCCCTTGTACTGATCAAGATGGTGTTCTAACCAGTGCACAGACTCTGCATCTAAGTGGTTTGTAGGTTCATCCAGGAGTAATACGTCTGGTTCTTGCAGTAAAAGTCTACATAACGCAACCCTTCTCTTTTCTCCACCAGAAAGAACTCCTATTTTTTGATCACCTGGTGGGGTACGTAGGGCATCCATAGCAACCTCAAGCTTATTATCTAGCTCCCAGGCACCACGTGCATCTATCTCGTCCTGAAGAACGGCCTGACGAGCCATAAGCTTCTCCATTTTATCTGCATCTGAGTAAACTTCTTCCAGACCAAAAGAATCATTGATCTTATTATATTCATCCAGAATAGCCACCGTCTCTGCAGCGCCTTCTTTGACAACTTCTAGAACTGTTTTTTCTGGATCCAACTTGGGTTCCTGCTCTAAATATCCTACCGAGAACTCCTTATCTGAAGTAACGTCCCCTTGATAATTCGTGTCTATACCGGCAATAATTTTCATCAGTGTAGACTTACCAGAACCATTGAGACCCAAAATCCCTATTTTTGCCCCGTAGAAAAAACTGAGATAAATCTTCTTTAAAACTGGAGTTTGTGCGCCTGGGTAGGTTTTAGAAACTCCAGACATCGTAAATATTATCTTTTTATCGTCGCTCATTATATGTGTGATTAGTGATGTTAGTGCGCTTTCGCGAAAATTTTAAGTGTTGATTCAATAATTAAGATTGAATGGATTTAACTTCTTTTTTTTCTTCAATGCCATTGATCTCAAATAACTCTTTTACTTCTGGTATATCTTCTGGCTCGAGATAAAGCTGTCTTACTTTTCCATTAGAAAGTTTCAAATTTAAGGAACGATGCCCCGTAAAGGCGGTCTTATCAATTAAATAATTAATGTCTGAAATCTCGAGGCTCTTGAAAAATGAGGTGGTGAACAAACTTAATAACGATACCAACAGGAGTATAGCTCCTAGGGATAGCGCTGTGATATTTAAAAAATCAACGTCTCCCTCTTTTATAGATTTATAACCATAAAGGAGGAGAAAAGAGCCGGTAAGGCTATGGAACGACAATATAGATTTTTGAGAATATTTATCTGCCAAAATAATCTTGTCATTCTCAATTTTGATATCTGATGCTCTGCTAGCCATACACTCCGTTTACTACAAATTTAATAAGAGTTTGAGATAAGTAAGACTAAAATTTAGTTTTCTCTGAGAATCGTATATTTTAAAAAGCTTACGCGTGAGGGATCGCAGTGGATACCCTTCAGGAGTTCAGGTAGTTAAAGAGGTCGACGCAGGAGCACTCTCTAACTACCTGTACGACGAAGCGTATGAACGTATAGCCCGACCTTAGTTGTTTTTGAGGTACGAAAAAGCAAGTAAGGTCACGCCCAAAAACAACTGACTAGACAGCTCTGAGCTTGTTTATATGTGCTTTTTTATCTGCCTCTATAAAAGAAACGTCATAGCCAGAAAATCGCTTTAAATAACTTTTTACAGAAGTCCCCATTGCATCACTGAAGCCTTCTTCTCCGCCTGAACGCAAAAACTTCTTGACACTACCAGGCCCCGCAAGGTGGGCCGCAGCCAAAATACCAGATTCAGTGATTTTAATTCCTGCGATCCACTTACCGGAAAAACGCTTTATATCTCTACGAAGTACCCATTTATTACGAGAAGAATTTAAAAGAAAGGCCTGCTCTTGTAGTAAAGGATCATTAAGAAATTCTTCAGAGTCTGCAATACCTAATAAATCTAACGTTGATTTACCAAACTGATATTTGCCTAGATAGCCAAACTTGTTTATAACACCATAATCTCCTCTAGATTCTCTAAAAGCAATTGCCTCTTTAAAACCTATGTACGACTTCCCAGAAATAGTAAGTGGGGAGTATGTAAATGGTTGTATATAGGCTAATTCTGGTGGAGTTACCGTAAAATCAAAACTTTTACAGTCTGTTTTGTAGTGATTGAGATCATAAGTCCTGTCTACAGGTGGACTATATGCTACCACAATTAATACTAAGGGGATGATTGCAACTTTAATCAAGCTTCTTACCATATTTTCGATTTATGATAGCCAAGGTTCTTTTTAAATTATGAACCTCTTAGGGTGCTATCAATTTCGGCGTGCAAAAATAAACAATTATCAAACACACTTTCTAAATATTCGACAGGAAGATGATTTAATCCGATAACACTCCTTAATTCAATAATATCAGGGAGTTACAGACTACATCAACCTCTCATCGATCTCAAATTCTGGCACTTCACTTTTAAAATGAGGTGCTAATTCTTCGAGTTGGGCTCTGCATCATTTTAACAATGGCCAAATGTAAACCAAATAAAAAGTCCTTCACAGGGCTTAATAAATCTTTAACAACAAGTTTATCAACAATAATTAGCGTTATTCTTTTTGGAAATTAGGTTGAGGGTTGATTTAGAAGGATGCACTAGTCCTACATACGATGGAGAATATACCTACCATAAAAAACCCGAAACTTTTTAGGTGTCGGGTTTTTAGATAACTATAAATCGGCTCTGGCTGACGCATCTGCGGGTATTACTGAAGTATCATAACCACCAAATTTGGTGAGATACCTTGTTACGGGAACATTATTTGCGTCTGCAAATACATATTCACCTTCAGTATCAAGAAATTTTTTAACATTTCCTGCCCCTACAAGATGTGCCGCAGCAACAAGTCCACTTTCTGTCACCTTTAAACCTCCTACGGTTTTACCTACATAGGCAGCTATGTGGTCTCTAAGAACGTATTTATTTTTTGCAACTAGTGCATCAAATGCACGTTCTTGAAGCAAGGGTGTATTAAGAAATTCCTTTGCATTTTCAACACCTACCCAATCAAGAGTGGTATTCCCAAATTGGTATCTGCCTTTATAGCCCAATCTGTTTACTGCAAAGTAGTTATTACTAGACTCACTGAATGCGAGAGCTTCTTTAAAGCCCATATAAGATTTTCCAAGCTCTAGGCTGTTGAAACCCGCTGGAAAAGTATTCACGACACTATTAAGAGTAGGCGCAACATAAGTCTCTGCCTGATTCTTAAACCATCGTGCGGCTATAGCATTACCGCTATCATCTTTTACGATGAAACCTGCTGACATAACAAATACAACAGGAAGTAACACTATCATAAGTAAATAACGTCTCTTAATCATATGAGAATATTTAAGTTTATAATTACCCGCCATATCATATGGCAAAGTGTGTTTCTCTCTCAATTAGAGTATCAGGCAAAAAGCCTGCCGCTATTAACGATATATTAAAGAACTTAGTCTGTAACTACTCTAACTGAGAGTATTACATTAATCTAAATATAAGCAGAAGTGGCGTCTTTGCTGGAATCCTTAGCAAAGGTTAACAGGGAGATTAACAAGAGTTTAACGCTTTACGCCCTGACTATTAATCCATTTTCTGTAGGCAGCACTATTAGCATTATGCTGACTTAAAGTCTTCGCAAACTTATGGTATCCAAAGTTCTCTACATTTGCCACAAAATAGTAATAATCGTGTTTCTCTGGATTGAGGACGGCATCTATTGCTGAGACATCAGGCATAAAAATAGGACCCGGAGGAATACCTTGATTTCTATAGGTATTGTACGGAGATTCGATTTCTAAATCTTTATACAAAACTCTTTTAACTACCATATCCCAATTGTTGGCAGATTTTTTTAATGCATAAATAATGGTGGGATCTGCATCGAGCTTTATTCCCTTTCGCAATCTATTTAAATAAACTCCTGCGACTCTAGGACGCTCATCTATTTTGGCAGTTTCTTTCTGCACAATAGAAGCAATAGTGTACACTTCTTGATGAGTGAGATTTAAGTCTTTTGCCTTTTTAAGACGCTCTGGATTCCAAAATCTCTTATATTCTTTGAACATACGATCACGGAAGTCTTCTGCAGTGGTATTCCAAAAAAATTCGTAGCTATTTGGGATATACATTGTAAGGACAGTATCTTCATTGAGCCCATTAGCTTTTAAAAAGTCTTTATCCTTAATAACTTTTATTAATGACAAACTATCTGCCTCTAGTTGGGTCGCAATACGGCCAGCCATATCCTCCACTCTTTCCTGATTATTAAAGGCAACTTTTACAGGGACATTTTTACTCCTTATGGAATTGATAATCTCATTATTGTTCATCCCTTTCTCAATGACATAATGCCCCCCTTTTACACGCTCATCATAGCCCTTTCTGCTGGCGACAGTTCTAAAGGACTCGACATCTTTAAGGAGCGGTGCTATATCTTTCTGGACGTCTTCGAAAGTTGCGTCTGAGGCTATATATAAATGCGCAATATCATTAGAAAATGCCGTATTGGATGTGAATATGGTGCTATAAACATTGTATGCAAAAACGCCGCCCACAACGATTGTAATTCCCACGATTATAAGTAAAATTCTTTTTATGTACATCTAGAATATGAGTTGGTAAAAAAGTTCGTCAGTATATACGATTGTATTTGTTTCGAAATTACGCTTGCGATGCCACTCTTTTTTAGAGCCAATGAGCTTAAAACCCAAGGCCTCAAATAGCGTACTACTCGATGTATTACTAGCCTCTATGTTTGCAAATATTTGATGGAGAACTAAATGCTGCTTGCAGTAACCACATACAAGTTCTAAAGCTTCTTTTCCAAAACCTTTCCTCCTGTTTTTTTCACTACTTATAGCAATCCCTACTCCAGCCCTTAAATTATGGGCATCAAAATCAAAAAGATCTACCATTCCTAAAACATTGTTTGTCGCATTCTCGCAAATGACTAAGCGCAACTGTCCTACTTCAAAAATATCTTTATGGGCATTCGATAAATATTCCTTTAAAATATGCTTAGAAAATGGCGTGATCGTTTCTCCCACATTCCATAACGACTCATCGTTTTCAATAGTATAGAGTGTGTCGAGATCTTCTGGTTCTAAGGCCCTGAGATGTACTTTTTTTCCTTTTAAAGTTTTTAACTCCATTCTCCTCTAAAAACAAAAGTTGCTGGACCTATTAGAAAGATATTGTGGTATCCTGAATCATTCTTTTCAAAACTTACTTCCAGATTCCCACCCTGAACCTTTAGTTTGATATTGTGTAAGTTTGTAAGGCCCGTATCATAAGCTGCGATGGCAACTGCCGTAACACCCGTACCACAACTGAGCGTTTCATCTTCAACACCCCTTTCGTAGGTTCTTACGCTAAAAGATCCCTCTCCCGTCTGTGAAATAAAATTTATATTACTTCCCTCTCTTCCGTAGCGTTTACTATATCTCAAAATAGCTCCCTCTTTTTGAACATCAAGATTATCTAGGTCATCCACAACTTGTACGTGATGTGGAGAACCTGTGTTTAGAAACGTAAAGGATTCTTGCCGATTGATAGCGGTGACATCCTTCATTTTAAGATGCACCATATCTCCTTCAAATTTTGCCTCGTGCATACCATCTATAGCTTCAAAAGTAGTTTTATCTGAAATTATATTTAGCATTTTCGCGAAAGCGCAAATACATCTCCCACCATTACCACACATACTGCTCTCATTCCCGTCAGAGTTGTAGTAAACCATTCTAAAATCTACAGAAGGATGGTTTTCTAGAAGTATAAGCCCATCTGCTCCTACCCCAAATCTACGGTCACAGATGTGAGAAATGAGTTTGGTATCATTTTTGGAAAATAGATGTTCCCTATTATCAATGATCACAAAGTCATTACCAGTGCCTTGATATTTGTAAAAAGGTATTGTCATTTTAAGATACTTCTTACGACAAAAATAGGCATTCTGGACTTTGATTACCTTGTTAAAAACGGGTTAAATACGAAGAGTAGCAATACTAAAATTTTAATTTTAACGATTACTGAATATAAATGAAACGGACTATGAGAAAAATTGCAGGATTACTAACGGTAGGCGTCTTAGCCGGCGCAATAACACTAGGTTCTTATAAACTATTTGTAGAAGAACCAACGAACTCAACTAATTATACTAACTCCAATACGAGCCTCCCAGCTTACACTCCAGTTACCTATGCTGCAGCTGCTGCTGCTGGGGTAGACTTCACAGAAGCTGCAGAGCGCACGGTAAATGGAGTAGTGCACGTAAAAAATGTACAGGAATACAGGCAGCCTCGTAATATGATGGAATACATACGTGGAGGTGGTCAATCTAACCGCGGCATCGTAGGAGCAGGATCTGGAGTGATTATTTCTGGGGATGGCTTTATCATCACTAATAATCACGTCATTGAAGGGGCTAGTGAGGTAGAAATCACCATGAACAACAACAAAACTTTTATGGCCGAAGTAGTGGGCACTGATGCAAAAGCAGACATTGCACTCTTAAAGATTGAGGCAAACGAGGAATTACCATATATACCTTTTGCAGACAGCGATGCCACTAAAGTAGGAGAATGGGTGCTTGCGGTAGGAAATCCCTTTAATCTCACCTCAACAGTGACGGCAGGAATTGTTTCTGCAAAAGCTCGTGACATAAATGAGTATGATGCAAATTATCAATCTTTTATCCAGACAGACGCTGCCATAAATCCTGGGAACAGTGGAGGAGCGCTTGTCAACACCTTTGGAGAACTCGTTGGTATCAATACCGCTATCACATCACAAACTGGCAGTTATGTAGGATATGCATTTGCAGTTCCATCTAACAATGCGCGTAAGATTGTAGAAGATATTATGCAGTTTGGTTCTGTGCAGAAAGGTATTTTAGGCGTGAGCGGTGCATCCATAAGCCCAGCACTTGCAGAACAAGAAGGGTTAAAAACACTGGAAGGTTTTTACGTGGGCGGAGTAGAATTTGACAGTGGAGCAGAAAAAGCCGGAATAGAAAAAGGCGATATCATCAGAAAAATCGACAATGTTGATATAAACAAGTTTGCAGATTTATCTGGATACATAAGCTCTAAACGCCCAAATGATGTAGTGCAGGTGCAGGTTCTGAGAAATGGGAACCAATTAATATTACCTGTGACACTGGTGAAGTCCATTACGTTTGATATAGAAAGATTGGGCATTCAAGTAAAGAATGCATCCCCCCGTGATCTTGAGAAATATAAAGCTAAAAGTGGCGTAGTCATCAACCGTGCACTTACCGAAGATATGGCAAGATATAACATCGTAGGCCTCGTGATTTCAGAGATAGATGATGTGCAGGTAAATACTATAGATGATGTAAAAAATATCTTCAAGAATAAAAATCCTAAAGAACGCGTGAGCATCGTATTTGTAGATCAAAAAGGAGAGCGCAATCGCATTATATTTGACTAATCAATTTTGGGAACGCATTATTAAGAAGACAGCCCTTCCACTTTTAGGAAGGGCTATTTTTTTTCTCAAAACACTTACGAAAACGTTTGAAATCTATACTTTTGCACAAAATTTATAAAATTAATGATTCCGCTTTCGCGAAAGCTAAAGATATAATAAGGTGAAAAATCATACCTAACCTCTTAAGGAGCAATGCGAAATCATTAACTAAACAACCCTATTTTAAAAACTTTAATGGAACCGACTAACACTTACGAAAAAGAGCTTTCCTTTCAAGCAGACAGAAGGCGTGCGACTGTAGAATTTATTAAAATTGCCAGTGACCTCTGGTACGATAATTCTATTGAACTCGTACTTTTCCGAAATCAGGTAATGGATCGTAATGTGAGCGAGATTTTAGATCTTCATTCCTATGCAGGTGCCTTTGTAGGAAAGCCTATCTCCATCTTTGACTCTGTAGAAATTGCTCAGGCAATAAAATCACTCAACCTACCTCCTTCTAAACTTGATATAGGAAAACTCACTTATGAGTACCACCTAGAGGATGACACGGTAAATGCCACTAGTTTTGTCGCTGACAAACTCAAGGGCGCACAGTTTTCTGAAGACATCACGCCTAAGGATGTGGTTTTATATGGTTTTGGCCGTATAGGACGTCTCGTAGCCCGGGAGCTTATGATGAGAACCGGTAAAGGAAGTCAGCTTAGGTTAAGAGCGATTGTGACACGTGGAAAGGTAGATGCTACTGTGCTAGAAAAAAGAGCATCGTTACTTAAGAGCGACTCTGTACACGGAGATTTTTCTGGAACAGTATCTATTGACGCAAAAAATCAAACGCTCATAATTAATGGTACGACCGTGCAAATGATTAGTGCAAATGCTCCTGAGGATATAGACTATACCGCATACGGTATTGACAATGCTCTGGTGATTGATAACACAGGAGCTTTTAGAGACAAAGAAGCTTTGAGTCGTCACCTGATAGGAAAGGGAGTAGAAAAAGTGCTACTCACTGCTCCTGGTAAAGGTGTTCCTAATATTGTACACGGTGTGAATCATCTAGAGCATAATCCTGATGAGATTAAATTATTTTCGGCTGCATCCTGCACGACGAATGCAATAACCCCTATTCTGAGCGCTATAGATGATACGCTTGGGGTAGTTTCTGGCCATTTAGAAACCATACACGCATATACTAATGATCAGAATCTAGTAGACAATATGCATAGTAAATACCGTCGTGGTCGTGCTGCGGCACTTAATATGGTGATTACTGAAACAGGTGCTGGTGCTGCCGTGAGTAGAGCGCTACCATCTTTTGAGGGAAAACTCACATCAAATGCGATAAGAGTACCGGTACCAAATGGATCTCTGGCTATTCTGAACTTAGAATTATCAAAGAAAACATCAGTCAAAGGAATAAATAATCTGATGAAAAAATATGCTCTGGAAGGCGACCTTGTAGAGCAGATAAAATATTCCCTTGATAATGAGCTCGTATCTAGCGATATCGTAGGCTCATCTGCACCATCCATTTATGACAGTAATGCCACGATCGTAAACAAAAGTGGTAAAAATGCAGTGCTCTATATCTGGTACGATAATGAATACGGGTATAGCCACCAAGTAATACGACTCGCTAAGTATATTGCCAAAGTTAGGCGATTTACGTATTATTAATAGCGTTCAGGAACTGGAAGCTGGAGACTGGAAACTGGAAGCTGAAAATTGGAAATTGGAAATTGGAAACTACGTTATAAGCCTTTCTAATTTCTAATCGATAGTTCCAACAAACAAAAAATAGCCGATGCAATTGCATCGGCTATTTTTATATTTCTGAAGTTTTGGTTCCGTTATTATTTTACGGCCACTAGCTCTACGTCAAAAACGAGTGGAGCGTTTGGAGGGATTACTCCGCCGGCGCCAGCACTTCCGTATCCTAAATTAGAAGGAATTACCAGACGCGCTTTATCACCTACATTAAGAAGACTGATACCTTCATCCCACCCTGGGATTACTTGTCCTACTCCTAATTGAAAATCTATAGGTTGGTTGCGCTTAAACGAACTGTCAAAGACAGTCCCATCTGCGAGCTGTCCTTTATAATGTACAGAAACGGTTTTGCCTTTCTCTGCCTTGGGTCCATCTCCTTTTTGGATAATCTGGTAACGTAAACCGCTAGCCGTTTCGTCAAAACCTTTAGCAAGCGCATCCAGCTCAGTCTTCTGCGCTTCTTTTTGTTCGGCGATGCGACGCTCACGAGCTCCCTCAAAAGATCTAAATGCTTCTACCGCATTCCACTTTTGAGCCTCTTCACCCTGACGTATGATTTCTACCTTTTCCATCTTATCACCTTGTGCGATGCTATCTACCACATCCTGCCCTTCTACTACGTGACCAAAAACCGTATGCTTCCCGTCTAACCAGTCTGTAGCAATGTGCGTAATAAAAAATTGAGTCCCGTTAGTTCCAGGTCCAGCGTTTGCCATACTCAATTTTCCTGGGGCATCGTGCTTAAGATCTGGATGAATCTCATCGTCAAATTTGTAACCGCCATCTCCGGTACCCGTTCCAAGGGGACAACCTCCTTGTACCATAAAATCAGGGATCACCCTGTGAAATTTTAAACCGTCATAATACGGTTCGCCCTGTGGTTTTTGTGAGTTCTCAAGATTACCTTCTGCTAGGGCCACAAAATTTCCTACCGTTCCAGGTGTTTTTTTGTGTTCTAGTTGTAATGTTATTTCGCCTTTTGGCGTATGAATTTTTGCGTAAATACCGTCTTGCATATCCTTAATTTTAATGAGGTGCAAAGGTACAAAAGACTCTATACCTTTGAAAGTATGAAGGCTGCTATTATTTGTGCGCTTTTGCGTACATAGGTCTTGCGCTTATCGCGAAAATTTTAATCCCGAGGTTTCGATACATTTTCATGGTACCGGTGCTCACAAGGTAAAACAGCCTACCGCCCTCACAGCTACGTGATCTCTTCTAGTGCATCCATTGCAATAACAAAAGCTATTTATTTATATAGCTCTACATCTGAACGTTACGATTTAACCTTTAGAGAGGTCATTAGCTAAGTGCGCACCGATACTGAAAAGTTCAAATTAAGGACTTTTGCTAGTTCGGGGGTAGTCAAGGACTATTCTTCAACTGAAATTAGGTTTCAACTTGTTCATCCTAAGGGTATCGAAGAATGCAACCGGATACTTTTAAGAACTTTTAATGAGTTTACCATTAACTAATAACGATCGTATAGGAAGCCTCTAAAATTTTCGCGAAAGCGTATAAAACCTTAAATTTACAAGAAAAGAAACCGCTTGGAATTCAAATTAAAATCAGAGTTTAAACCGACTGGAGATCAGCCCACCGCCATTGAAGCCCTGGTTAAGGGGATCGATGCTAAAGAGGAGTATCAGACCTTACTCGGAGTTACAGGTTCTGGGAAAACTTTTACGGTTGCAAATGTTATTGAGCGTACCCAAAAGCCTACGCTTGTACTGGCTCATAACAAGACGCTGGCTGCTCAATTATATAGTGAGTTTAAGGCATTCTTTCCTGAAAATGCGGTAGAGTACTTTGTTTCTTATTATGATTACTACCAGCCAGAAGCATTCATTCCATCCTCTGGGGTTTATATAGAAAAAGATCTTTCCATAAATGAGGAGATAGAAAAAATGCGACTCAGCACCACTTCTTCCCTTCTTTCAGGACGGAGGGATGTGATTGTGGTCGCTTCGGTTTCTTGTTTATATGGCATAGGAAATCCTGTTGAGTTTCAGAAAAACGTTATTGAGATAAAGCGGGATCAGGTGATTGCCCGTACGATGCTTCTTAAGAAACTTGTCCAGAGTTTATATTCACGTACCGAGGGAGAATTTAACAGAGGGAATTTTAGGATTAAGGGGGACATTGTCGAGATCTTTCCTGGGTATGCAGATATGGCGTTTAGGGTTCACTTTTTTGGTGATGAAATAGAAGAGATTGAATCTTTTGACCCAGCCTCAAGCCAAGTCATAGAAAAATACTCCCGACTGCGTATTTATCCAGCTAATATGTTTGTGACTTCACCAGATGTACTTCAAGGTGCTATTAACCAAATAGGAGAAGATCTTGTAAAACAGGTAGACTTTTTTAAAGATGTGGGGAAACATCTAGAAGCCAAGAGACTGGACGAGCGCACTAATTTTGATTTAGAGATGATCCGCGAACTGGGCTATTGTTCGGGCATAGAAAACTACTCAAGGTATCTAGACGGTAGAGAGCCAGGGACCCGCCCCTTTTGTTTATTAGATTATTTTCCAAGTGATTATTTGATGGTAGTGGATGAAAGCCACGTAACCGTCTCACAGGTAAGCGCGATGTACGGAGGAGATAGAAGCAGAAAAGAAAATCTGGTAGAATATGGTTTCCGCTTACCAGCGGCGATGGATAACAGACCTCTCAAGTTTGAAGAATGGGAAGCTCTACAGAATCAGGTAATTTATGTTTCAGCTACCCCAGCAGACTATGAGCTCCAGAAATCTGAAGGCACCTATGTGGAGCAAATCATAAGACCAACCGGTCTTCTGGATCCCGTGGTAGAAGTTAGACCTTCACTGAATCAAATAGATGACCTTATAGAAGAGATTAATAAAGTAGTCGCCCGTGATGAACGCATACTGGTCACAACTCTCACAAAGCGGATGGCAGAAGAGCTCACTAAATACCTCACCCGTATAGACATACGCACTAGATACATACACTCCGACGTAGATACTCTGGAGCGTGTAGAAATAATGCAGGACTTACGGAAAGGGCTTTATGACGTTCTTGTGGGGGTTAACCTTCTTAGGGAAGGGCTTGACCTACCGGAGGTGAGTTTGGTGGCAATTTTAGATGCAGACAAAGAAGGTTTTCTAAGAAGTAATCGCTCACTTACCCAGACTATTGGACGTGCAGCACGGAACATAAACGGGAAAGCAATCTTGTATGCAGATAAGATCACCCGCTCAATGCAGGAGGCTATAGATGACAGTACCTACCGTCGCAACAAGCAAATTGCCTATAACACGGAGCACGGAAAGACTCCTATGGCAATAAAGAAATCACTTGATAATGCACTCACCCGCAAGGAAACTTATAAAATAGAAGCAGACGCGCTCGTAAATCTTGCCGCCGAAGATCCTGAGGAGTACTTAACTAAACCTCAAATAGAGAAGAAAATAAGAGCCACTCGCAAAGCGATGGAGACCGCTGCCAAAGAATTAGATTTTATGCAGGCAGCCAAATTAAGGGATCTCATTAAAGTCTTACAGGAGCAGGTTAAGGAATTAACTCAATAAAAAATCTACAGCTTATAAATGAAATATTCCTTAATTCTACTGATTTGTCTTTTATCAGTTTTTCGAACATTCAGTCAAACTGCCTCTGTAGAGCCATCCGTCTATGGAGTTCAAGCAGGACTTTTAGGTTTTTGGGCACATAACGAGACTAAACTATCCAATAGTATAGCCCTACGTACAGAACTAGGGTTAGACGGAGGTATTATAGGACGTTCATTCTTTTATGATAATACTCAGTTTTTCTTCACCCCTGTGCTCACGTTAGAGCCGCGATTTTATTACAACTTAAATAAGAGAGTTAGAAAATCTCGTAAAATATCAAATAATAGTGGAAATTTTATTTCTGTAAAAACGAGCTATAATCCTGACTGGTTTATCATATCGGACTTTGACAATAGATTTGTAGTACCACAAGTATCGATTATCCCTACTTGGGGAATACGTCGAACTATAGGAAATCATTTTTCATATGAGACAGGAATAGGACTTGGTTATGTTTACTATTTTGCTAAAAGTGTTGGTTTTAGAGAGAATGAAGGAGAAGCCGCTGCAAACCTACATCTCAGACTTGGTTATAATTTTTAACATAGAAAAAGGCCTCGTCTCCGAGGCCTAATCCATCTAACTAACCAACCAAATCAATTATTTTATTTCAATCATACGTGATGGTTGCACTTGTGCTTCTTCCCTCTTGGGAAGTCCTACAGTGAGAATCCCATCTGTATAATTTGCGGTGATCTCTGCAGTGTTTACAGAATCAGGAAGGTTGAAGGAACGCTTAAAGGCTGTAAAGCCAAACTCTCTACGAGTATACTTTCTCTCTTCCTTGCCTTCGCTCTCGTGATTATCTTTATTTTCTGTGAAGATCGTGAGCAAATCATTGTTGAGCTCTATATTAAAATCTTCCTTCTTAAGACCTGGAGCCGCTAGCTCTACTGTAAAATCTTTATCACCTTCTATTACATTTACTGCTGGCATAGAAGTTCTGAATTCCTGTGCTCTACCACCAAGCCAATCTGTATTTAATAGTTCATCTAAAACTGATGGAAAATGTGGTGCTGCGTTTCTTTTTACTAATGTCATAATATAAAATTTTAAAGTTGATAAATCGTATTTGACAAAGGATAGACAAATACAATTCCAACAGTATTTTTATGACTTTATGACATGTATCGCTAATTTTAATATGTCATTTTGTCAATTTATTGTTTGAAAAATGACACCATCCCACTGAACAAATGACACAATGCTCTATACTGAAAGTCCACGATCAGTAACAAAGATTAATAGAAGAGAGTAATTAATCGAACCGAATCGCTTTAACGGGACTGATTTTTGAAATTACATAACTCGGTATAAGTAACATTACCGCACATACCACGAAGACGCCAAGATTGAGCAATAAGATGTGCCCATAGTCTATCAGTACAGGTACTTTACTGACGTAATAGGTCGCTGGATCAAGTTTGATAAGCCCGAAGTACTTCTCGATATAAAGTAACCCCAACCCTATGAGGTTGCCCCAAAAGAGGCCAAGACCTATCAAGTACATAGCGTTATAAATAAATATCTTACGGATACTCCAGTCTGATGTTCCCAGTGCTTTGAGAACGCCTATCATTTGAGTCCGTTCTAAAACCAGCACCAATAGAGCGACAATAATATTTATACCCGCTACTAATATCATTATCACTATAATCAGTATGATATTGAAATCGAAAAGTTGAATCCAGTCGAATATTTGCGGGCTGCGTTGAATAACACTAATAGATCGAAGAAAAGATCCAGAATTTTCATAAACCTTATTATTGAGCTGCTCTATATTATTAAAATCATCTACAAATACTTCAAATGCCCCCACCTCATCTTTTTTCCACTTGTTGATCCTTGTAAGTTGACCTCTGTGGGCCATTATATACACTTTGTCAAACTCTTGATAAGCGCTCTCATAAATACCCACGATATCAAGGCGCAGAGGCCGAAATTTCCCATCCTCTTGATTAACAAAATAAACCACCACCTTATCCCCTACTTCAAATCCCAATCTATTTGCGAGGTATTTAGAAAAAAGTGTTTCTGTGTTCAAATCTCCAGAGAAATCTGGCTTTCTTCCTTCTATGATGTATTTCTCTATTCGGGACCAGTCATAATCATCACCTATTCCCTTTACAATCACTCCTTCAAAAGTCTCAGCTGTACGCACAACACCAGCTCGGGTCGTAATTGCCTGTACGTGTGTCACCTCAGGGACCGCTTTAAATTCTGGATAAAAATCTTGATTGATAGCGACAGGATTAACGGTCTCTGGGCTATTATTACCGTCAAAATTAGATACCAATATATCTCCCGTAAATGCAGATACCTTTTCCCTTATCTCGCGCTGCAGTCCGAGACCGGTTGATATGGAAATAAGCATCATCACCATACCAAGGGCAATTGCCACTACAGCAATTTTTATAATAGTACTGGAAGCACTACTTTTATACGATGCCCCGCCATTAAGGCGTTTAGCTATAAAATACTCTAGGTTCAAATGCGTATGATTTTCCTCAAAAATACCTTTTTTTTAATGCTCGTGACACTCTTTTCTTGCGGAAAAGGGAATGGTGATACTTCCGCTTTCGCGAAAACGTTAGATGCTGAGAATACTCTAGAAATAAAAAACACCTCTCAAGAAGAATATCAAATTACCGTAGGCGCAAACAGAACCGAAAGATACTTGCCACTTTTAAAAAATAAAAACGTAGGCATTGTGACCAATCAGAGCGGTCGTATCTTCAAGTCTTACCCTCACAATAAAGAAGAGAGTACACATATAGTAGACAGCCTGCTGAGTCTTGATGTCAATATCCTTAAAGTATTCTCACCAGAACACGGTTTCCGAGGAGACGTAGATGCTGGGGAGGATGTAAAAGACGGGAAGGATCCAAAAACAGGACTCAACATTTTATCCCTCCACGGAAAAAATAAAAAGCCAACTCAAGAGAGCTTACAAGATCTCGATGTTATTTTATTTGACATCCAAGATGTGGGCGTACGCTTTTACACCTACATCTCTACACTTACCTATGTGATGGAAGCTAGCGCAGAAAGTGGGATTCCTGTTATCATTTTAGATAGGCCCAACCCAAATGCGCATTATATAGATGGCCCAACGCTACAAAAAGAACACAGTAGCTTTCTAGGGATGCATCCCATCCCTCTTGTTTATGGAATGACTATAGGAGAATATGCTCAAATGGTTAACGGTGAAAAATGGCTCAAAAACGGGATACAAAGTGAATTGACAGTTATTCCTTTAAATCATTGGGAGTATACATCTAGATATTCCCTTCCCACAAGACCTTCCCCTAATCTTCCTAATGACAAAAGTATTAACCTATACCCGAGTCTTGGGTTCTTTGAAGGAACAACCGTAAACGCTGGGCGCGGCACAGAGATGCAGTTTCAGATTTTTGGTGCTCCAGAATTGCCTTCAAAATTTTACCCATTTAAATATACCCCTCAACCTAATTTTGGGTCAAGTGCTCCAAAACATAAAAACAAGGTATGCAATGGGTTAGACTTAAGAGCAGAAGATTACATCTCCCGTGTTAATCTCGAGTGGTTAGTAAATGCTTATGAAGGACACTCCGACAAAGAAAACTTCTTTAAAACAGCCAGTTTTACCCTGCACGCAGGTAATACCTTATTACAGAAACAAATAGAAGAGGGGTATTCCTTTAAAGAAATAAGAGCTACGTGGCTTCAGGATATTGAGTCTTTCAAAAAAGTAAGAGAGAAGTACCTTTTATATGATAAAAAGTAAAGAAGCCGAAATACTACACGCTCAGCTTGACATTCTCTTCAAGAAAAACAAAGCTTCCCTCAAAAATAAAGAGCAACTTGACATTCTTGAGAAAGGCTTTGTCTATTCTCAAATAGATGTTGATGCAGATATTCTAATAATGGGTATAAACCCGTCTTTGAGAACAGATTTCTTAACTATTGACAGCCACTCCTACGACTATTCCAGCACCGCGAATGACCGCTATTTTAAAAAATTCCATCAGCTTTTTGAGGACTATCCAGCTATTAACTTTACCTATTGTGACCTTTTTTATCAACGGCATTCTGAGCAAGCGCAGATAGAACATTTTCTCAAGGATGATCCTGGTAGGACTTTTTTAAAAGAACAGTTGCAAATTACCAAATCACGCATTCTTAAACTTCAGCCTAAATGTATCCTATTGTTTAATAGAAGGGCAGCTTCTTTCTTAACGACAGAATGGGGACTTATGGATGTGCAACCCTCTAAAATTTTCGCGAAAGCGGAAATAGAACTAGTAACCCTAAAAGGAACGGAAATCCAACTCTATCCTTCTGTGTTTTTAGGATACAGAACACCAAAATCTACCCTGATAAAGGTAAAATCAGATATATCAATTATTTTAAATCACTTTAAAAATAATTTGAACGCAGATTAATTGTTAATTTTAAGCGTTATTAAAGAAATCCTATGAAAATGAAGAAAACACTTATTCTTATATTTTGTGCTGCTGTAGTACTCCAGTCCTGTAAAGATGATATAGATGATGTGGTGCGACCTGCTACGACTCTCGAAATATCAGACTTTATCTATCGTGGTCTTAATTATTGGTCACTCTATAAGGCAGATGTCCCAGAACTGGCAAATGACTTTTTTGAAAATGATGCAGCCCGCAGAGATTATCTAGATCAATTTATGTCTCCCGAAGCGACTTTTGAAGCGCTGCTTTCTCCCGTAGATAGATTTAGTGTTTTAAGAAGTGACTATATAGAGTTTGAAAATTCACTTGCGGGCATACGTAAATCATCTGGAATGATCTTTTCACTCGTAAATGATCCCGCTGGTAATGGTAATGTGTTTGGTGTTGTGAGATATGTGGTAAACAACAGTCCTGCTCAAGATGCTGGTGTCCAACGTGGGATGATATTTACAGGAATTGATGGTATACAACTTACTGGCAGTTCTGACTTCAATGCGATTTTTGCACAAGATGCATTTACCATAGACCTTGCTACTTATGATGGGACAGATTTTACCCCAACAGGGGAGTCTATTGATCTTATACAAATAGAACTCTCTATTAACCCTGTACATACTGTAAGGACACTAGATGTAGATGGCAGTCCTGTGGGTTACTTGCATTATACGAGCTTTACGAATGAGTTTGACGCTAGTCTTAATGAAGCTTTTGCTGAGTTTCAAGCAGCAGGTGTGACTGAGGTAATTTTAGACTTAAGATATAATGGCGGTGGTTCTATAGAAACGGCCAATGATCTTTGTTCAATGGTCACAGGACAATTTGACGGAGAAGAATTTATAACTCAGGTATATAATGAAGATAGAAATCCAGAGAACCAATTTGTAAGACGTTTTAATAATAACCTAGGTTCTGGAGATGATGGTGCCGCAATTAACAGTCTGGGGCTAACAAAGGTATATGTGATAACCACGGGAAGAACGGCGTCTGCAAGTGAGTTAATATTAAGTGGGCTTGCTCCTTATATCGAGATAGTACAGGTGGGAACTTCTACCACAGGAAAATTTGAGGGTTCTTTTTTACTTTATGATGCCCCTGCACCTAATTTTTCAAGATCAAATGCAAATCCTAATCACAGATATGTGATGTTGCCTCTAGTTCTAAAATCTGTAAATGCAAATGGACTTACAGATTACTTTAATGGTTTTGCACCAGATATTGAGATAGCAGAGTCCTTTAATAATTTAGGGCAATTAGGTTTTGAAGGAGAGCCTTTGCTCGATGCTGTTATAGATAATATTATTAACGGTAGACGAGCTAGTGATTACAATACTACCGAAATGAGAACGCTCTTTGAGCCAGAACAACAAGACATTCTCTATCAGCGTATGATTGCAGATAGGCTAGAGTAGGAATTTTTAAAAGCACAAAAAGGCGAGCCGTTAAGCTCGCCTTTTTAATGTTCAGGATTTAAAAAGACTAATTTTTATAAATATTACTCGGGATCACACCAGTATCATATGTAGCGGAAAGCGTGTTTGTAGCTATATCGTAAATCTCAATGCTACCGTTACTCTCAAAGTCTCCTGCATTACATCCCGCTAAGACGTTATTCTCTAACAATACCATATTATAGAAATTCAATCCAGCAAGCGCTGCGACTGCTGGTATCTGAAAGTTTGTTGTAGTGCTTTTATACACAGATCCAGCTAAGTAATAGTAAACATCTCCACTCTCTGAAATATTTAAATAATTGGGATGTTCTGTATCTTGAAAAGAAAAAGAGCTGATTACAGCGTTTGTAGTAATATCAACTACGTCTATTTGCCCTCCGGTCTCGTTACCTGAAAATGAAGAAGCACCTCCACTAAGAACCCAAAGGTTCCCATCGGTTCCAAACTGAAGACTGTTGGGAGCATCTCCCACGGTAATTGTTCCCGTTACTTCATTTGTATCTGTATCAATAAGAGACAAAATATTATTTACGCCAAAACCTCCCTGATGAGCAACATAAAGGCTACTCCCCTTTAAAAATACTTCCTCAGGACCCTCCGCAACAGGAATCGTAGACGTGATGGAATTAGACGTAAGATCTACCACAGCAATAAAATCATCGGTAGGGTCTGCTGCATCGCCCCAGTTAGTCACATAGCCGGTATCCCCAGAAATTGCCATATATCTCGGGTTTGATAGACCTGTATCTATCACTGCCGTTTGCTCAAAGGTGTATCTATCTACTACTGTAATTTTATTACTCACGTTTGCTATTGCATACGCAGACCCTGCTGTAAAACTTATAGATTGAAGTACGCCTCCTAGATTTGCTCCATCATTTACGGTTTGGAAAATGTCCCTTTCTAGAGACATAGCCCCCTCTGCTAAAAAATCTACGGTACCCACCCCCATTGTAAAAGAACCTTCATTTGCAACCAGTAATCCATTGTTATAAGACGCCTCTACTGGGCTCACTGGTGGTAAAAGGGCATCATCATCTTCACAAGAGAATGTAAATACGGCTAGGAATAAAACTAAATAAAAGTTGATTTTCATAATTTTTAAAAATTGTAAGTTGTTTGAATAAAGAAGTTGCGTCCAGGGTTTGGTCTGAAAGCAACGGTTTGATAATTAGTGTTTAAAATATTGCGCATCCCACTTGAGAATGCGACTTTATTATTTTTATTTTTTACAAGTTGAATGCTTAACCCAGCATTAGCAACTATAAAATCATCAAGCTCGTTAGAATTATCTGAGGTTATAAACACACCCCCGTTGTATGTTGCATTTACATACGTTGATAACCATTTGTAATCGTGATTTACACCCGTAATTATTTTGTGTTTTGGAACATAGATAAGTTGGAACCCTGTCTCTGCATTTTCAGCAACTGTATAGCCGTAGGATGAGGCTGTTTCAATAGTATGCTCTCCTAAGGTAACGCTATAACCAGCGCTTAATGTCACCCCATAGTGTATGGTTTCATTTATGTTTACAGGAGACCAAACCCCTGATGAGTTGGGTTGCCACTTGATAAGATCCGCTGTTTTAATATAATAGGTCTGGACACCAAATCTCAAACTCTTATCCTTGAAATCATATCCTACTTCCCCTTGCAAACTCGTTTCAGGACTTAATGAATTATTTCCTACGGCACCCAGCCCTTGCCAGTACAAATCATTAAAAGTGGGAATTCTATAATTACGGCTCGCGTTTGCAGACAGTGTACTTTTCTTGCTGAGCGCATATTCTGCACCAATACCATAAAGAAATGGATTGCTATAATCTTCCGTGTATTCTTGACGGAGCTGTAGATTATATTGAATGTCTGAGGTAAGCTTATGATTCCACAGAAGCACCCCTGAGATTATAGAACGTGATTGCTCTTCTATAGAAGAACCTTCCCCTCTTATGAGCTCATAACCTACGATTGCTTTTAACGATTTGGTATTATCTATTTTATATTCGCCATCATAATTACTTAAGTATCTGCTCACCTTTCCTGACTCATAAATATCACGATTATCCGTATTATCAAAATATCGAAACTGCTCAAAAATGTGAGCCACTCTCAGGTTAGAGCTCAGTCTAGTTCCGTCTATCTCATAATTTACAAGGGAACGTGAGTTTCTATCCTCGTAGGCATCATTGGAAGGACCTATAAGCGTCCCAGCAAAGTCTCGGTTTCCCAGAAAACTGTTATGGTATATTTTGAGGTATTGCGTTGGTTTTTTACGCTTTCGCGAAAGCTTGATTCCAGTATTAACATTGAGAGTCACATTCTCAAAAGCACCGTTATCATTAAACCCGCTGTTTTCTAAGTAGTCAAAATCATTTTCACTCGCATTATAATCAACTCCAGCGTTGAGATAAAATCTTTCTGTGGAGAATGTGGTATTTGCGTTTGCTGTTCTTGTATCAAAACTTCCATAGCCCAGATGTATTCTATTTGTAAAATTTCTGGTAAATCGCATATCATTATTGAGATGTATACTACCACCTATTGCCCCAGAACCATACGGAATGCTCCCGCCTCCCGCGCGTATGGTAAGCCCGTCGTAATTTTTTACGCTTACGGTATTAAAGTCTGTCTGGCCGGTGAGCTGAGAATTTATATTGATTCCATTCCAGATAACGGCCGTCTGCTGAGCGGAGGTTCCTCTAAATGAAACGGATGACACGCCCCCGAGACCATTTTCACGGAAGTATAGAAGAGAATTATCCTGTAAAATAGCAGTGAGTGTAGATGGTGATCTAAAGAATAGGGAATCGTCTAATTGAGTGCTATGTATGCCCGTGGAGTGTTTCTTTAACTTTACGTCACTAAGTATCACTTCAGGCAATTCTTGTATAGAATCTCTCTGTGCAAATAAGCTGTTACTGCAAGCACCGCAACCTAAAATAAAAAGTATAACTATGTATCTCATTATCTCGCCAGCTCTTTACCCGAAAGCCGTATAGATTTAATTTTAGAACCCTGGCAGGTCTCCTGACTTACTTTTGTTGCGCCTTCCCGAGCAATCACGAGTGCTCAGTGGCTTTGTAGTAGCAACAGTCTCTTTAAGAAACTAAGTTTACAGTTGCGGGAACAGTTTCCGATTTTAACGGAATTCCCTTTTAATTGATCGTGTGCGTGTCACACCATCAAACCAAAATTCATCACAAAGATAGGGAAAAGAAATTGCTCACATTAGAAGGATCCCTCTTTAAATACTACTTTTGAAAAATGAAATTATCGCCGTTTATTATCCTTTCCCTTCTCATTTTGAGCGTCTCTTGTAAATCTGACCTAAAGGAAATTACTGAGATTGAAGCGCCTGTTGCTCAGAGTAAGATCGAGTATGCAGAGGGCTTTCAGATCAAAAAGTACAAAGACTATACGCTACTAGAAGTCACTCGAGCGTTTCCAGGAACACAGGACACCCTACGCTATGCTTTGGTAAAAAATACATCGTCTTTAGATACAGATGGCACCCTGAGCAAAAGGTTAAGAAACAATGCGATAGATGCCATCATACAAGTACCCCTAAAGACAATAGTCGTGACATCTACCACACATATACCCTCTCTAGAGGCGCTAAATGTTCAAGAGACCCTCGTAGGGTTCCCTAATCTAGATTATATATCGAGCCAGAAAACAAGAGATCTCATCACAGCAGGTGGTATAAAGGAATTAGGTCAAAACGAAACCATTAATACCGAAGTCACCGTAAGCATACATCCAGATGCCGTAATCTCCTTTGGGGTAGAAGGTGAAAATGCAGCTCTGGCGAGCATTAAAAGAGCTGGAATACCAGTTTTATATAACGGGGATTGGGTAGAAAAAAATCCGCTGGGGAAAGCGGAGTGGATCAAATTTTTTGGAGCATTATATGATAAGAGCGAAGAAGCCAACACAATTTTTGCTCAGATTGAAACAGAATACACGGAAGCAAAAACCCTTGCCAAAAATTTTACCAAAAATCCTACGGTTTTGAGCGGTGCCATGTTTAAAGATATCTGGTACGTTCCCAACGGTGAGAGCTGGCCTGCAAAATTGATAGAAGATGCTGGAGGTATTTATCTCTGGGCAGATACTCAAGGAACAGGAAGCATCTCCCTCAGTATTGAGTCAGTGTTAGAAAAAGCTCAAAATGCAGATTATTGGATAGCTCCCGCACAATACAGCAGTTACTCTAAGATGCAGAGCGATAGTAAAGCGTATACTCAGTTTAAAGCATTTAAAGAAAAAAAGACATACACATTTGCAACCAAAAAGGGTGAAACCGGCGGCTTACTCTATTATGAGCTAGCACCTAATAGACCTGACATTGTACTCAAAGACCTTATTTTCTACCTGCATCCTGGCGCTCTAAAAAATTATACTCCTACCTTTTTTACTCCGCTTGAAGACTAGTGGGACACATACTAAGACATTTATCTTCCTAAGCCTTTGCTTAGCAATAGCCTTTTTAGTCAACATAAGTCTAGGGTCTGTTGCTGTGCCCTTTTCAGACATCATTGCCAGTTTTACGGGAGGCGAAGTATCTAAGACTTCTTATGAATATATACTAGTAGATTATAGATTACCTAAAGCAATTACCGCAACCATTGCCGGAGCCGGTCTAGCGGTAAGTGGGTTATTAATGCAAACACTCTTTAGGAATCCGCTGGCGGGACCTTATGTGCTGGGCATAAGTAGCGGGGCGAGTTTTGGGGTGGCTCTCTATATTCTAGGCGGCACGGCCGTAGGGATTTCTACTGTTGTCTTGTCTGGTAAATGGGGCTTGATCATAGCCGCCAGTTTGGGTAGTTTTTCTGTTTTGTTACTCGTTCTCGCGATGGCAGCCAGAGTGCGAGATACAATGGCACTCCTTATCATAGGTCTTATGGTGGGAAGTCTCACAAGTGCCTTAGTGAGTGTTCTTGCCTACTTTAGTAAAGCAGACGAGCTGCAACGCTTTGTGTTCTGGAGCTTTGGTAGTTTGGGAGATCTTTCTTGGGACGGAATAGTGATATTGAGCAGCTGTTTTTTTGTAGGGATTGGGTTGAGCGTCTATTCGCTAAAATCACTCAACTCCTTTTTATTGGGCGATACCTATGCAAGGACACTCGGCACCTCAAATAGAAAAAGTAGGATGATCATCATTCTAGCTACGAGTTTGCTTGCGGGAAGCATTACCGCCTTTGCGGGCCCTATTGCTTTCATAGGACTCGCTGTACCTCATCTCATAAGGCAGGTAATCCCCACTGCAAATCATACCATTTTACTACCTGCGGTTATCCTAGGCGGAGCGATCTTAATGTTACTATGCGACACGATTGCGCAAGTCCCATACAGTGAGTATACGCTCCCTATCAATGCTATATCAGCGATGATCGGAGCTCCGGTGGTTATTTGGCTTTTAGTTCGCAAGAAAAAATTACTTTTTTGAAAACTTCTAACGCACATATCGCCCTAAAAACTCAAAATCTAGCTATAGGTTACGGTTCTAAAAAAGATCCCGTTCTAATTCTTGAGGGCATAAACCTAGCATTAAAAACGGGCAAGCTTACGTCCCTTTTAGGAATTAATGGTTCTGGAAAATCAACGTTACTACGTACACTTGCAGGTTTACAAATACCCCTTTCGGGAAAATGTGAGCTGGCAGCTACCAATGTAGCCATATTGACACCCGCCCAACTTGCCACTCAATTAAGTGTCGTGCTTACAGGTCAACCCGTCTCAAAGAATCTTTCTGTTCTAGAGCTGGTAGCTTTAGGGAGGCAACCGTATACCAACTGGCTGGGCACGCTTAAGGAAAAGGATAAGGAGATCATATTACAATCACTAGCCGTGACGGAAACTCTTGATCTTAAAGAAAAAAAGTGCTACACCCTAAGTGATGGGCAGATGCAACGGGTTCTCATTGCAAGAGCACTGGCACAAGATACTCAGATCATTTTACTAGATGAACCCTTTACGCATCTCGACCTCCACCACAAAGCAAGTATCTTAAAACTCTTAAAAAATATCGTTAAAACACAGCGCAAAGCGATACTCTTTTCTACTCACGATATTGAGCTGGTTCTTCCCCTCTGTGATGAGCTCATAGTTATTAAAAATAAGCATATTTATTCTGGAGAAACTAACCGTCTTGTGGACGAAGGTATCTTTGACGATTTTTTTCCTAAGGCTTCTGTTTCTTTTGATGGTGTTAATAAACGCTTTAGATTGAGTTGATATGTGAGAGGGTTCTTTTTATCTTTACCCCTATGAATGATACGCTTGTCCTTTTTGTAATCGCCATTGTTTCACTCGCTGTTGGAGCTTTTTTAGGCATCTATATTTCAAATTTAAAAAAGAAAGGTGAGCTCACAGGTCTAAAAGAACGACTTTCTCAAGAAGAACTTAAATTACAGGAAGCTAAAGAAATTTTCGCGAAAGCGGAACAGCAAAATGTGCAATTGCGTCTAGAAAGCACTACGCAGCTCAATGAATTGCGCAGCCAGAGCGAAAAGCAAATTGCTTACATACGAGAAGAAAAAGACAGGTTACAAAATGAACTTACCGCAAGAAATGTCTCTTTCACAAACCTAGAGTCTAGGATGGAAGAAAAAACTGGCGAACTTGAAAAACTTCAAGAAAAGTTTACCAAAGAATTTGAGCTGGTTGCCAATAAGATCCTAGATGAAAAGTCCAGTAAATTTACACTCCAAAATAAAGAAAACCTCGATATAATCTTAAAACCCCTACAAGATAAAATTCAGATTTTTGAGAAGCGCGTTGAAGATACGAACAAGGAGGCTATAGATAGAAGTTCTGCACTTAGGGAGCAAATAAAACAGCTTTCTGCGTTGAATGAACAAATGTCTAAAGAAGCAAACAACCTCACTAAAGCGCTCAAGGGAGATAGTAAAATGCAGGGTAATTGGGGCGAACTTGTACTTGAACGTGTGCTGGAGAAATCTGGTTTAGAAAAGGATAGGGAATATTTTGTACAGCAAAGTTTTACCCGTGAAGACGGCAGTCGCGTTTTACCTGATGTCGTCATACACCTCCCTGGAGGAAAGCGTATGATTATAGACAGTAAAGTATCCCTTACTGCCTACGAGCGCTTTGTAAATGAGGAAGATGATACTCAGAGGGAAAGACTTCTAAAAGAACACGTATCCTCTCTAAAACGCCACGTAATACAGTTAGGAGATAAAAATTATCACGACCTATATCAAATAGAGAGTCCTGATTTTGTACTTCTCTTTGTCCCTATAGAACCTGCTTTTGCCATTGCCATAAATTCTGATAATCAACTTTACAATCAGGCTTTTGAGAAAAATATTGTAATCGTCACTCCGTCTACGCTACTTGCAACACTGCGTACCATAGACTCGATGTGGAACAATGAAAAACAACAGCAAAATGCCTTGGAAATAGCCAAACAAGCTGGGGCTCTCTATGATAAATTTCACGGTCTTGTATCTGATCTCACGACTGTTGGTAAAAAAATGGACGATGCAAAATCTGGCTATAGCGCTGCAATGAATAAACTTGTTGAGGGGAATGGAAACTTAATCACCCGAGTAGAAAAACTTAAAAAAATGGGAGCTAAAGCTAAAAAAGCACTTCCGGAATCCATCATAAAACGCGCTGATAGCGATGACGAGGATGATGATATCACGTTACTAACTAATTAATTATGAAAAAAATACTTATTACGGTTTTAGTGGCAATTGCTTTTATAGCTGTAGCTTGGTTTTCCTTTATCTATTTTGTTCCTTATAGCGAAGGAACGCGAGCTGGAGAACTCATTAAGTTCTCAAATAAAGGGGTGATCTTTAAAACTTGGGAAGGAGAAATAAGCCAAGGAATAAGCGGTGCTCAAATTTTTAGCTTCTCTGTACTAGATAAAGAAGACGAAGTGATCGAGGCACTCAAAAAGTACCAAGGGCAATATGTAAAAGTTGAATATATAGAACGTTTTGGAACCTTCTCTTTCTGGGGAGATACAAAATACTTCATTACAAAGGTGACCCCAGAAAATTCACCCCATTTTAACAGAAATTAAAAAAGGCGCCGATGGGCGCCTTTTTTTAAGATATATCGTTCTTAGTTCTTTACAAGCCTCTTTGTAAAAATACTTTTGCCATCTGTAAAAGAGACAATGTACACACCATTGGTAAGTGTAGAAATGTCAAAAGACTTGCCTTTTGGAGTTACTGACTCTTCTAGTAACGCATCGCCTATTACATTGTAAATGGTCACCTTAATTAACTTATGACTATTGCTATCTACTCGTAATTTTTCGTGCGCAGGATTGGGGTACATACTGATGTTCTGACTGAGATTAGCCTGAGCGATCACATTGTCAGATAAGGGAGCAATTTGCTGTTGTGCTTTAACAGAATTAAACGCTAAGGCAAAAATCCCTAGAATAAGTAATTTTTTAATCATTGATTTGGGGGGTTTCAATTATTAGTATGCAATATAGAGTAAACCCACAGTAAAATTATAATTATGTAAGAATAATATTACTATTAATTTGGATTTAAGCACATAATATCGACAACACACCGCAATAATGCCTTATAAAGGATACTGATTAACATTTGATACCGCAAAGTATACCTGTAGGCTTTTGCAAAAGTTTATCTCAAATGAGTCTTGATTATCTAGAATGACCTTAGTCTTTTTTAAAGAGAATTTTAGCCTGGCTAAAATCATAAGCCTCTTCTAACCAGCTGAGCATCTTAGGCCAATCACTTGGACTAAAATTGCGCTTCGCATACTTTTTTGAAGTTGTAAAAGTCAGAATTCCATCTTCTATGCCGGCATTGCTCTTAAAGGAACCAGTTTCATTTGTTACATCCCTTTGCAGCTTTTCTATGCCAACTACGGAGTAGCCTTCGGGAATTTTTATGGCTACCTCATACTTAAATGTTTTAGCATAATCGATATGAGCTTCTGTTGTACGGGCTATCTCGTCCTTGCCTATCTGTACCTGACCACCTATAAATTTACCGACATTAATAATGTAGTTCTTCCCTGCCTTATTTATAAAATCATCACCCATTGTAAAGTTATCCTCTATGATAAGCGGGTCACTCGAGTATCTTGCGGTTTTAACTGGCTTATACTCATAGTCTTTAACAGCAAGTTCATAAGTGTTACCTACAACAGTAGCGAGATACTCTTCTCTACTTTTTCTAGCTGTAAGCATTACTGCATTCATTTTTGCTTCTATCTCTTTCTGGAAATTCTTCTGTCTCGATTTACAGTTATAAAAATTTTTAGTTCCATACTTTTCAAATTCTTCCTTCAGAAAATCACCAAAAAATACCCATCTACTCAATTCTTCTATTTTAAACTGGCCGCTATACTCAATATTACGGTCTATTGAAAACCCATCAAAACTATCATTAATTTCTACACTCAATTTTTCGTACGACAGATTATCGTCTGCCTCAGAAATGGGCAGGAAATCTGTTGTTACCTCATCTAGGCGTCTTGCTTTTTTTACACTTATTGTATAAACCTTTGTTCCTTCAAGATTAAATGGAAACTGATTTAGCTGAGCGTGAGGAGAGAGGTTGAAAATATAAAGAGGCTCTTCAAAGTTGAGTCTTATGCCCTTAGATACGTTAGATCTTATAAGGAGATCGTCTATACTTCCGTTGTAATCTGCAGTCGCTACTACGACGTCGTAATCTATCTCAAACTCCCTGGCAAGCCCAGCCATATAGTTTGTGATATCCTCAGGATCAAGGCTAAATAAATCTCCATCACAGGGCGGGTTGTATTGAGAGATTCCTTCCTGTGAAGCGATTGCTAATTCAATAAATTTATTAAAGTAAAAATGACGGGCATAATAAAATGCCTCTACCATTTTCTCCCTTTTATCAGTGATCCCTTTTTCTTCCACATAACGCACCGCATCACGTATAGATTTTTTATATGCAGCAAATCTTCCTTCATAATACGCTAGTATTTCCTCTTTTGTTACTTCAGATTTTCTCTCTGCATCTTTTTCAGCTAGAAATACTCCCACAGATTCCTCATTACGGGATTTCAGTGCAAAAGTAACTTGAAATTTTAAAGAAGGGAGATCTACGAGAGGATATGACCATCTAGGGAAATCTGATTTTTCAACATCTCTTGTTTCTAAAACATACCTTCTTGTGCTTCTCTTATCTGTCTCTTCCTCCTTAATATCTGGAGCGCCATTGTAAGACTGCATATTGAGAAAATAGTCGTTTTCCACCTCTATGGCAATTCTACTATACACCTGAGGCTGGCGCTGGCTAATAACTCTTTCGACAGCAGGATAAACGTAGGTCCCCGACCAAGATTTCTGAAAAGAGTCTTCGTAAATAAATATATCCAATATATCGCCTATTTCTAAAGATGGGATGGCAATGCGCTTTTCTTGATCTTGTGATACAGCTTCTGCATCAACATCTACTATGTTCTCTGTCCCATCAGGTTTTATGACTTTTATACCGACCGTAGTTGTCTCTTTAGAGAATGTGGACCATAAAACCGAAGATTTATCATCTGCTTTAAAGCTAAAAGTAGCGTAGGCTTCAAGAGCGGCAAGGTCTTGTAATTTTGTTCTGTAATGAATGTAAGAAGGATTGTACATCCTTTTTCCGTTATTAGTAAAGCCGTAAAATGCATTTTTGTAAAGAATGACAGCGCTCTCACTATTCCACTTTTCAGGCACTTCGTTTACGTGCGCTTCTTTTATAGTGGTATTCCAGAATGTATCCCGTAATTCTAATTCTTGTTTAGATTGTGCCAGGGTTACCATCGTTACCAGAAGTAAAAATGGGTGTATAAACTTTTTAATCATAATATTTGGGGTATGGGAATTCTACTTCTTAAATACAACCTGCTCACTATTAGCTTCTTTGAGCCCTTTGAACGCATCATTCCATTCCTGAAATTGCTCCTTCTTAATCAGGGAGGTTTTGGGTTCTATCAACTTTTTAAATAGGACTTTGTTTCCTTCTTGCTCATACGATAGTAGAATAGAAACTATGGCACTTTCATACCTATAATCTCCAGGAAGTTCTTCTAAGCTATACCCGTCTGGAATAGTGAGTTCGATCTGTGTGAGATCCTTTTCTAAAAGTGGAAGTTTAACATCTGACTTTCTATCTTCCAAAACTAATGATGAAGCCCTTTTAAAAGGGTCAAGATCAACATAGAGATATTCATCAAAGCTAGAAACAGCGCTGCTCATTTCAACATCATAATTTATGATGATAGATTCATCTCTTTTACTAGGGTCAAAATAACCTATGTTACTCACTTCTAGATTATCGTTACCTAATTCCAAAAAGTTGATTAATACCTCTTCTTGATCTCCTGTCCCAAAAGCAAAGTAATTGTTCTGGAAGGAAACCCTTGACTCACCATTAAAGGCTCTTATGGCACTACCCGCTAGAGACTCTCCTTCAATGGATAAATTATAGGTATAGGCGTCAAGATTTTCTACACTCCCAGAAACAGGGACCTTCTTTAGGATATAGGTATCCCCATTTTGGACTAGGGCCTGTTTGCTTTGTATTCTAGTAGCATAATCACCTAGACGGTTGAACTTTTCGGTAGCATCTAAAAAGATATACTCCTCGTTTTGATAAACTGCACATATCATATGATTGTCTACAGAAAGCGAGGGTGTTGAGTAATCATACGCAAGTCTATCTGTACCTATCCACACGAGTCTAGAATCAAGACCGGCTTCTTCGAGCATCGATTTAGTGAGGAAGGCCATACCCTTACAATCTCCATATCGCTTATTATAAACATTTTGAGGACTATCTGGCTTAAACCCAGCTATACCATCTTCAAAAGCAACATATCTTATATTATCCTGTACCCAATAGAAAATGGCCTCAATCTTCTCCTTATCACTTGATAGGCCTTCAATAAGTTGACTTACTGTTTCCTGAAATACACTTGTATCTACATCTACACTTTTTACGAGTGTATTGTACCAAGTATATAGGTCGTCAGTACTATTAAATAGTAGCTTCTTCTTTCCTTTGTAATCAAATGATTTTGCAACAAATAGAAAGTGAGGATAAATAAAAGAAGGTCCTGGTGTATTTACTTCTTCAGATTGTGGAGGAATATTTTTAAAGGAATAAATGAGACTAGACGGGCTCAAATTATTTTTTTCTATCTCGTAACCTTCAAAATTAAATTCCTTTATGTCAAAATCAAGCCATTCTGGAATATCAAACGTAATTTTTCCGTTCAGCGTTCGATACTGATCAGAAAAATAAGTGCTCGTAAAATACTTAATATCATTGTACTTCTTAACTGTCTTTACGGTATTAGTATAACCTTGAAGTGGAAAATTGAGATTTACAAAGCGCACTCTATAATCCGTGTGAAATAAATCTGCACTCTTTAAATATTCATCGGAAGGATTTATATAAATTTCCTTCCCATTTCTAGCTAGTACTTGGAAATCTTCGATCTCAGACTCCGCATCGTAAAAAACCCCGTGCTGTAATTTACTACTGGCTGCGACATTCATATATTCGGTCGCCTCCTCTATAAGGACTCCTACATTCTCATCATCATTTGTCAGATAAAAAGAAACTTGGATGTCTTTATTTAAAATAATGATAGTTTCATCTGGTAACGTCGCATTGAGCAATTGTGCTTTAACAACATCATCTGGAGTGGGATTGTATTTTTTTTGCGCTTTCGCGAAAATGCTAAAAGCACAAAAAAAACATACAGCAACAAGCTTATTCATAATTTAATTTCAAAAACCCCCAACAATAGCGCTGACTACTTACTCAGGTACATTTTACGACGGGAATATAAGTCATAAAACGCATCATCCCTCAAATTATCAATAAACAAGATACTTTCTCCAGTACTCTTCATTTCTGGACCTAGCTTCTTATCTACATTAGGGAACTTATTGAAAGAAAACACGGGTTGTTTTATTGCATATCCTTCTAATTGAGGATTAAAGGTAAAATCTTTTACTTTCTTCTCTCCTAGCATCACTTTGGTTGCATAATTTACATAAGGCTCTTTGTAAGCCTTCGCAATAAATGGTACCGTACGGGATGCCCGAGGGTTTGCTTCTATGATATAAACCTTATCGTCTTTTACCGCAAACTGGATGTTGATGAGCCCTACGGTTTCAAGTGCAAGTGCAATTTTTCTGGTATGATCTCTAATCTGTTCCAGAACAAGATCTCCTAAGTTAAACGGAGGTAATGTGGCATTAGAATCACCAGAGTGAATACCACAAGGTTCTATGTGCTCCATTATACCTATAATGTACACATCCTCCCCGTCACAAATGGCATCTGCCTCTGCTTCTATGGCTCCATCAAGATAGTGGTCTAAAAGTAGTTTGTTATTCGGGATTTTGCGCAGTAAATCCACTACGTGTTTTTCAAGATCATTATCGTTGATCACAATCTTCATACCCTGACCTCCTAGTACGTATGAAGGGCGAACAAGAATGGGGTAATCTAACTTTTGTGCAACGGCTAGTGCCTCATCAGCGGTCTCTGCTACATCAAACTCAGGATAAGGAATATCTAGATTTTTTAGCAACGTAGAAAAACTACCGCGATCTTCTGCGAGATCTAGGGCTTTGTAACTAGTTCCTAAAATCTTGATACCGTAACGATCTAATTTTTCTGCTAGTTTTAATGCCGTCTGTCCACCTAACTGCACAATAACACCTACCGGATTCTCGTGGCGTATGATATCATATATATGCTCCCAGAATACAGGCTCAAAATATAATTTATCTGCAGTATCAAAATCTGTAGAGACAGTTTCTGGATTACAGTTTATCATTATAGTTTCATAGCCACACTCTGCCGCGGCAAGTACCCCGTGCACACAACAGTAGTCAAATTCTATCCCTTGACCTATCCTGTTAGGACCAGATCCCAATACAATAACCTTCTTTTTATCAGAAACGATGCTTTCATTATGAGCTAGAACAGTTCCATCGGAAAGTTCCATCTCATTTTCAAAAGTTGAGTAGAAATAAGGTGTTTTTGCAACAAATTCGGCAGCACAGGTATCTACTAATTTATAAACTCGCTTAATATTTAATTCTTCACGTTTTTTATAAACTTCGCTTTCCAGACACCCAAGCATATGAGCTATCTGACGATCTGCAAATCCGCGTTGTTTTGCTTCCAACAGTAGGTTTCGCGAAAGCGTATCAATCTTAAATTTAGAAATCTCTACCTCCATCGCATAGAGTTCCTCATATTGTTTAAGGAACCACATATCAATTTTAGTGATCTCGTGTATACGACTCAAAGGTATGCCCATCTGTATCGCATCATAAATAATAAATACGCGATCCCAACTTGCATTGGTTAGTTTTTCTATAACCTCATCGTAGTCTTTATTTCCCTTTCCATCTGCTCCAAGACCATTGCGCTTTATTTCTAAAGACTGCGTCGCCTTATGAAGCGCCTCCTGAAAAGAGCGGCCTATACCCATCACTTCTCCCACAGACTTCATCTGTAGTCCTAGGGTACGGTCACTTCCTTCAAATTTATCAAAATTCCACCTTGGTATTTTTACGATAACGTAATCTAAGGTAGGCTCAAAGAGAGCAGAAGTAGATTTTGTGATTTGGTTATCTAGTTCATCTAGATGATACCCTATAGCAAGTTTAGTTGCAACTTTAGCAATAGGATACCCTGTTGCTTTAGACGCTAATGCAGAAGATCTAGATACACGAGGATTGATCTCAATGGCGATTATTTCTTCTTCATTATCTGGATTTACTGCAAACTGAACGTTACAACCCCCAGCAAAATCCCCTATGCTACGCATCATATGGATCGCCATATCACGCATTTTTTGATAGGTCACATCAGATAAGGTCATTGCAGGTGCCACTGTGATTGAGTCTCCAGTATGGATTCCCATTGGATCCATATTCTCAATAGCACAGATGATAACAACGTTATCATTTGCATCACGCAGTAATTCTAACTCATATTCTTTCCACCCCAGTAATGCCTTATCAATCATTACTTCGTGCACTGGTGAAACTTCCAGACCGTGCGATAATAATTTATCAAAATCCTTCTCATCAAAAACAAATGAAGCTCCTGCCCCACCTAAAGTAAATGATGAACGTATCACAAGTGGAAATCCATATTCTTGTGCAATTTCCTTCCCTTTGAGAAAAGAATTTGCACTAGACTGAGGTGCCATAGGAATACCTATCTTTTTCATTAAGTTCTTGAACTGATCTCTATCTTCGGTAATATTGATAGCATCAATATCAACACCTATAAGTTCTACACCAAAATCTTTCCAAATTCCTTTTTCATCTGCCTCAATACAGAGATTGAGCGCTGTCTGCCCACCCATTGTAGGTAAAACTGCGTCAATCTGTGGGTGTTCCTTTAAGATCTGAACAATAGACTTTGTAGTGAGTGGTAATAAATAAACGTGATCTGCCATAGACGGATCCGTCATTATCGTAGCTGGGTTAGAATTAATAAGAATAGTTTCTATACCATCTTCACGTAAAGAACGGAGTGATTGGGAACCTGCATAGTCAAACTCACAAGCCTGTCCGATTACAATCGGTCCAGAACCGATGAGAAGTATGGATTTTAGATCTTTATTTTTTGGCATCGATAAAAATATTGTAATTGCGTAAAATTAGGAACTGATAGGGTATAAAAAAAGGTGTTACTTAAAAAAAGTAACACCTTATATGGACATTGTAAAATGTCATTATTTTTTGTGACGAGTCTCAGAAGATACCGATAATTTCTTTCTTCCCTTAGCACGACGACGTGCTAAAACTTTACGACCGTTTACAGAAGCCATACGCTCTCTAAAACCGTGCTTATTTCTTCTCTTTCTCTTTGATGGCTGAAACGTTCTTTTCGGCATAATCTATTCTTTAAGGTCTTTGAACAAGACAAATGTTTTTAAGTTCTTTTTACCGCTTTTTAAGCTGGGCGCAAATATACGACAAGTTTTTACACTTGCAAATGTAAATTTTAAAATTTTTACTTTGCTTTTCCATACCTTTGACGTCCAAAATTAATCATATTTTCAAATGAAAAAAGTAAGCCTACTAATAGCGCTATTTGCCTTAACTCAAATGAGCATTGCCCAAAAAGCAATTGGATACAACCTCAGTGTAGGAGATGAATATCGTATTATTCAAAATGCAAAACAAAAAATTGTACAAACTATACCTGGAGGAGAACAGGTAATTAATAATGATATTTCGAGCATTTATCTTTTTGAGGTCACAAATATAACTGATGATTTATATACCATAGATTTAAGTTTTAAGCAGTTCGGTATGAAAATGTCTTCTCCACAATATGGCACTATGATGGATATCAATACAGACACAGATAATGAAGAATCTGCGGTTTTTAAAAATATGCTCGACAAGCCAGTAACGATCACAATGAAAAAAACTGGACAGATCACAGATGTTCAAAACGGTTATGTACTTATAGATGCCATTGCAAATGGAATGGGATTAACAGATCCAGAGGCGATAATGGGTATGCGTAAAGAGATGGAGGGAGATTGGAGTCCAGAAGCTCTCACACAAAGCTTTCAGCAAATGACCTATGTGTATCCAACAGAAAAAGTAAAAGAAGGAGACACTTGGGAAAATGAATATGGCGGAGTAAGCAAGGTCCAAGCACAAAATAGCTGGACGCTAGCAGAAATGACTGCAGATAGTCAACAACTCACAGCAACCGCGCCTATAAAGATGAACCTTACCAATGCTTCTATAGAAATGAAACTACAAGGTAATCAAACGACTACCTTTGTTGCAGATGCAGCAACCGGATTCCCACAAGAATTGAGGGTAGAATCTACAGCATCTGGAGACGCCACTGTCCCTCAGATGCCGGGAACAACTATTCCTACTACCGTAACAATGACTACCACATATATAAGACAGTAATTATGTTCAATAAAAATATAAAACTCATTCTCGCCATAGCAGTCATAGCGCTGGCAGTTTACCAATTCACAGAAAATGAAATAGGTAATGGTATTATGCTCCTCTTCCTAGCGGCTATGTTCATTCTGTTGTACTTCAAAAACGAAATTATAATTTTAGCCTTTTTAAGACTGCGCAAACAAGACTTTCCAGGAGCTCAAAAGTGGCTTGCTAAAATTAAGAATCCAGAAGGTGCTTTGGTAAAAAAACAGCAAGGATATTACAACTACTTGCAAGGTCTAATGGTATCCCAGACGAATATGTCTGAAGCAGAAAAGTATTTTAAGAAAGCGATCAAACTTGGTCTTTCTATGAATGCAGATCTTGCGATGGCAAAGCTCAATCTAGCAGGTATTGCAATGACTAAAAATCGTAAACGTGAGGCTCAAATATTACTCAAGGAAGCAGAAGCCCACGATAAACATAATATGATGGGTGAGCAGATCAAGATGATGAAGGAAAATATGAAACGCGCTGGAAACCAACCCAAACAACAGTATGGTGGAGGCAGATCTCAACGTAGAGCAAAAATGAGGTAATACCTACATTACTCATACGTAAAAGGCAACTTCAATAAAACGAAGTTGCCTTTTATTATTTTTAGAATACGCTTTCGCGAAAATCCCCTTTCAACAAAAATCCAAAAGAGAATCAGCTGGCTAAGAAAACACCTGAACGTTGATAGATCTAAATACCCACTTTTACAAGAATAAACTACGGAAATTGAGTGTATTTAAATTTAGGCTTGTCTATATTAAAAATGGTTGTATAGTCTTTGGAATATAAGTTTATGCCCTGAAGCGCTATTAAAATCATCTTAGCAAAAAGGTATAAATTGCAATACTATAGTCATTGAGCTTAGTACTTTCATATAATATCATCACGCCTGAACGGTCAACACCAGATAAACTGAGGTCATACTTAAAGTAATTTCTTTTACGTTAATACTATCTAAAACTATTAGTTTGCATCGATTAGTTATTGCGCTCATCCTGATATTTTCGACAAATATTTCTGCTCAACCAGACAATAGAGTTAAGTATGGTCTAAAAGGAGGAATCAATTTTGATTCATATAGTGCTAAGGTTGCCACTTCTGGAACTGAAGTAGGAGGAGACTCTGCAGCAAGCTACTATAGTCTCATTGCAGAGGTAAAAATGAGCGAATTTGATTTTTTAAATGTAAATGCTACTTACGCTATAACTTCCAATGTAAACCTGATTCAAGTTCCCCTACACTATAGAAAAATTTTATATAAAAGATGGAGTGCATTTGCAGGACCACAATTCGATTTCATTGTAAATGACGACCTTATCGATTTAGATGAGGACGTTCTATTAAAAAAATATAGTTTTACTTTGGCTGCGGGCCTACAAAAAGATTTTGGTGAACATTGGTTTTTTGAATTGAGGTATAGTAGAGGCATCACTAACATTCTCGAAGACCTCGGAAATAATCTTGAAGAACTGAAGATTAATGAATTTAGATTTGGAATTGGATATATCCTTTAAATATTGCGCTTTCGCGAAAGCGTCTCTATTGTAACAGAAAAAAATTAATTATAACCACATCTTAAAATTAGACGTTATTACTTAAACATTTTCGCCCTCTCAAACTTCTCCTGAATCTTATCTAGGCCTAGGTTATGAATACTCCCTAAATGCGTGTGCGCTCTCGAGTACTTCCAGCTTTAAAAGTACCTTGCTCCACCTGCTCTCCTATATGTCGATATGCATCCCTAAAAGGAACTCCAGCCGTCACTAAATCATTGATAGCATCTACCGTAAATAGATGTTGGTATTTCTCGTTAGAGAGATCTACATCCTGAACTCGAACTTGAGCAATCGCAAACTCAAAAATATCCAGAACTACTTTTAAGTCTTCTACAGACTTTATTGCATTTTCTTTTAGCAATTGAAAATCCCTATGATATCCACTCGGTAAATTATTAGTAATCATAATCATCTCCTGAGGTATCGCCTGTAGCTGATTGCATTTACCCCGCAATAATTCAAAAACGTCAGGATTCTTTTTGTGTGGCATAATACTACTGCCAGTAGTGAGCTCATCAGGGAATTTTATAAAGCCAAAATTCTGAGAGCAATACAAACAAACATCCATTGCAAATCGGCTCAGCGTGTTTGCCACAGTTGCCACAGCTTGGGTAACTGTACGCTCTGACTTTCCACGGGATAATTGAGCCGCGATCACATTGTATTTTAAATCAGCAAAGCCAAGTGCATCGGTTGTCATCTCCCTATCAATGGGAAAACTAGACCCGTACCCAGCAGCACTCCCCAGCGGATTCTGATCAACCACTTTTTGAGCCGCATTAAGCAAATACAAATCGTCTATTAACAACTCCGCATATGCAGAAAACCAAAGTCCAAACGAAGAAGGCATCGCCACTTGAAGATGTGTATACCCGGGAATTAATTGACTTTTATGAGTTTCTGCAAGATGTATAAGTGTTTTGAAAAGTTTTTCTATTCCCACTTTAATTTCTGAAAGCTCCGATCTAAAATAGAGATTTAGAGCAACTAAAACTTGATCATTTCGAGATCGAGCCGTATGTATTTTCTTCCCTGTATCACCTAAGGCTACTACGAGGTCGTGCTCTATTTTAGAATGTATGTCTTCAAACTGGGCTCCTATTTCAAACGCACCTTTCGCCTCGAGCGAAAGCATTCTATCAAGTTCGCCGCAAATAGATAAACTTTCCTCGTCGGTCAGTAAACCGACTTTAGCCAACATCTGTGCGTGCGCTTTGCTTGCCAGTAAATCATACTTTGCAATATGCACATCAATTTCCCTGTCGTTACCTACTGTAAATGCTTCTATCTTTTGATCAGTCGGTATTCCCTTTTCCCAAATTTTCATAACGATGCCGCGCCAGCGGATTTTTTGTCATTCCCGCGAAGGCGGGAATCTTATTAGTTCACTTATTTCCGGCCTTCGGCTATCGCTCAGGATAGACTTCGGGCGGAAATCTCATCCACCCAAGCACCATTTAATTTCCGCGAAGGCGGAAATCTCATTATTCTATTCACTTACTCCCTAAAAACCTCTCTAATATCTCAATATACAACCCAATCCCCTCTTCAATCTCCTTTACAAACACAAACTCATCTGCCATATGTGACCGTGTGCTGTCACCTATACCTAACTTTAAAGATGGACAGCTCAAGCAGGCTTGATCAGATAAGGTAGGCGAACCGTAGGTTTCTCTTCCTAGGGAAATCCCAGCTTGAACCAAGGCGTGTTCTTTTGGAATACGCGAACTATTTAACCGCAACGATCTTGGATTGATTTCATCACAAGGAGCATTTTGCTTTATAAAATCTGCGATTTCCTGATTTGTGTAATGTTCATTTACACGTACGTCAATCACGAGATCTACTTGTGATGGCACTACATTATGCTGTGTTCCCGCATTCATTTGGGTGACAGTAACTTTTGTCTCGCCAAGTGTCTCTGATACGTTATCAAATTTCAAATTCTGAAACCACTGCAGCGTTTCAATACAATTATAAACCGCCATATTTTCCTTGATATGCGCAGCGTGACCAGCGGTTCCTTTTACAACTGCGTCGAAAACTACAAGTCCTTTTTCGGCAATCGCTAGCTTCATCAATGTAGGTTCACCCACGATAGCAACGGCTATTTCTGGTAGATGTGTGAGCATACTATTCAACCCATTCGGTCCACTACTCTCCTCCTCTGCTGATGCGACGACAACAATATTGTGGCTTAAATCCTTTCGATCATAAAAATGAACGAACGCCGTAAGCAATCCAACCAAACTCGCACCAGCATCGTTACTCCCTAATCCGTACAATTTTCCATCTTTGATCTCGGCATTATATGGATCGCGCGTGTAGCCTTTATTTGGCTGAACCGTGTCGTGATGGGAGTTTAACAGCAACAGCGGTTTGGAGGTGTCAAAGTGTTTATTAAATGCGTAAATATTATTACGCTTTCGCGAAAGCATAATTCCAGAATTTTCTAACCATTCTGAAATCAAACGCGCCGTTTCTTCCTCCTCACTCGAAAAACTTTGCGTTTCAATAAGTGATTGTAACAGTTTAATAGCACTTTCTGTTTGTTTTTCTAGAGACATAGTGTTGTGTGTTTTTGAGTCTGATTTCTTAAAATCTCCACCGTTCCTAAGTGTACGCGCAATACTCCTTGTGACAAAGCTTCAAAGGCGGTGTCTAATTTTGGCAACATTCCGTCTACAATTTTACCTTCATTTTTCAGTGACTGATATGTAGATTGATCTATGCGCTCCAACACCGAATTTTCGTCATCGACATTTTCTAAAACTCCCGTTTTTGTAAAACAATAATACAATTGTGCATTGTATTTAGTACTCATCGTAGTAGCGATTTTGGCAGCTAGAGTATCTGCATTTGTATTCAACAATTGCCCTTTTCCATCGTGGGTAATGGCAGAAAAAACCGGCGTATGACCACCGCTTATTAGTTCGTCGATAAAGCTAAAATTTACGCGATCTATATCTCCAGCAAAACCATAATTAACCGTTTTAACTTCTCTTTTATGCGCTCTTACGGCATCCCCATCGGCTCCAGAAAGGCCAATGGCATTTTTGCCCAAAGCCTGTAAACCGGCAACCAGCTTCTTATTTAATAGTCCAGCATACACCATCGTTACAATTTCTAACGTGGCCGCATCTGTAATACGTCGCCCATCAATTTTTTGTGGTGTGATTCCCAACTGCTGTTGCAAGGCCGAAGCTCGATTCCCGCCGCCGTGAATTAAAATTTTAGGTCCTGAAATAGTTCCAAAATTGGCATAAAACTGTTTCAAAAGCTCATCGTTATCTACAATGTCACCACCTATTTTTACGACTGTAAGTTGTTGCTTATTTACCATCATTTAGAATATGTTTTAAAACCCATTGCGCTGCCCACGTTCTATTTCCGGCTTGTTGAATCACCGCACTTGCATCACTATCTAAAACATCATCTGCAATCACAACATTTCTCCGTACGGGAAGGCAGTGCAAAACTTTGGCGTGATTAGTTATCTTTAATTTATCGGCGGTAATCATCCAACTCCTGTCTTGAGATTTTACTTGACCATAGTCCTCATAGCTGCTCCAATTCTTAACATAGATGATATCCGCTTTCGCGAAAGCGCCATCCTGATCGTGACTCACCTCCGTCTCCTTCCGAATCTCAGGGTTTAAATCATAACCCAGCGGATTTGCAATCGAAAAATTTACGTCTAGTCGTTGCATCGCTTGTACAAACGAATTTGCCACCGCGTGCGGTAACGCTCTAGGATGTGGCGCCCAGGTGAGAACAATGTTGGGTTTTCGGTTTTTAAGTCGGCATTTTTCTGTGAGTTCATAAAGGGTAATCGCATCGGTAAAACCCTGTAACGGGTGCGCGGTGCTACTTTCTAAATTGATGATCGGTACGCTAGCATATTTTTCAAAAGCAGTTAACACAATTTCCATTTCATCCTGCGCTTTATCCACCAAACTTGGGAACGCACGCACCGCAAGGATATCGCAATACTGCGATAAGACTTGAGCAGCTTCCTTGATGTGCTCGGCCTTGTTTGCATCCATCACCGTTCCGTCCTCAAATTCTAACTGCCACGAGTTGCTGTTTACGTTGAGCGTCATTACATCCATCCCGAGATGTTGGGCTGCTTTTTCGGTACTCAATCTAGTGCGCAAACTCGAATTAAAGAAAAGCAAACCGATGGTTTTTCGTTTTCCCACTTTCGCGAAAGCGTACGGAAACGCCTTCATATACAGCGCTTCCTTAATCGCCATATTCAGGTCTGGGATGTCGTGAATGGATAAATAGTTTTTCATAATTCTTTTTTTAGCGCTTCAAATAAAACATCAAAATGCTCCTTTTGAATTGTTAATGGCGGGAGAATTCTTAATACATTTTTATTCTTCGCCCCACCCGTAAAAATGTGATCATCGTAAATGAGTTTTTTACGGAGTTCGCCCACTTCAAATCCTAAATCCAAGCCTAGCATTAGACCACGTCCTTTGACTTTTAAATGGAGTTTTCTTGCGCTTTCGCGAAAATATTCTTCCATTTCCTTTGCGTGTTGCATTAACTTTTCTTCTTCTAGAACTTCAAGCACGGCAAGCGTGGCTGCACAAGCAAGGTGGTTACCGCCAAAGGTTGTTCCTAGCATTCCATACCTTGCCTTGATTGACGGATGCACCAGAATACCGCCTACAGGAAAACCGTTACCCATCCCTTTTGCCATCGTGATAATATCTGGTTCGATACCATATTTCTGAAAGGCAAAGAAATCGCCAGAACGGCCAAAACCAGATTGCACTTCGTCTGCGATAAGTTTTACTTGATATTTTTTACATAGACATTCTACATTTTTGTAAAATACCGCAGTGCTTTCGTCTAGACCACCTACTCCTTGAATAAATTCTAAAATAACGGCGCAGCAATCCCCTTTTTTTAGTGTTGCTTCCAGCGCTACCACATCGCCTAATTCTAGTATTTCCACTTCGTGCTGTGCGTTTAGGGGGGCAATAATACTTGGGTTATCGGTAGCAGCAACGGTGGCAGAAGTACGACCGTGAAACCCATTTTTAAAAGCAACGATTTTAGGTTTTTCAGTGTCAAACGATGCCAGTTTCAATGCATTTTCATTGGCCTCTGCTCCTGAACTTACAAAGAACAATTCGTACGCATCACACCCTGAAAGCCTACCCAGTTTATCTGCAACCTCCTGCTGTAACGGATTCTGAACCGCATTGGAGTAAAAGCCAATATTTGCTAACTGTTCCGTAAGTCGTTTTATATAATGCGGGTGCCCGTGCCCTATGGACATCACCGCGTGACCGCCGTATAAATCTAAATATTCTGTTCCTTTTTCGTCATAGACGTAACAACCGTTTGCGTTTACCGGCGTTACATCATATAGAGGATATACATCGAATAGTTTCATAGTATTATTTTTCATTCCCGCGAAGGCGGGAATCTCATCGTCAATTACTTAATCTCACTAATTTTATTATAACTCGCTATAATCCCTTTAATCAATGACGAACTAAGCCCAGAATGTTCCATCTCGTTAAGACCTTCAATCGTACAGCCCTTTGGGGTCGTTACTTTATCAATTTCGGCTTCTGGGTGGTTGCCAGATTTTATGACGAGACTGGCCGCGCCTAGACAGGTCTGCATAGCAAGTTCTTGAGCCTCGTGAGCATCAAAACCTAGTTGGATGGCTCCTTGCGTCGTTGCGCGTATCAATCGCATCCAGAACGCAATCCCGCTCGCACATATCACGGTTGCGGCCTGCATTTGATCCTCAGGAATAATCATTGACGTGCCGAGCTTATTAAAAATGGCTTCGGCTATGGCGATGCGTTTTTTACCAGCCTCATTACTACAGAGACAAGTCATACTTTGACCAACTGCAATCGCCGTGTTAGGCATCGCACGAATGATGAATTGTTCCTCCCCAACGATCTCTGAAATTTGTGGTACTTTAAACCCTGTTATTGTTGAAATCAAAATGTGCTTTTCCGTCAGCAAGTCTTTGATTTCCTCAAGAATCTTAGCAAAGTGACTGGGCTGTACCGCAAAAATGAGCACATCACTTTTCTCAACCGCGAGGCGATTATCATCTGTGACGGTCACTTCTTTGTATTCATTCCATTTTTCAATATTCGCCGTATCGCGCTTGGTTAAATATAAACTCGTCACCGAGCTCCCCATCACTAACCCTTTTGCGATGGCAAGTCCTAAATTTCCTGTTCCTATGATTGCTATTTTCATAATTTTATTTATTGTCATTCCCGCAAAGGCGGGAATCTCCTTACTAATTGAAGAATCTAAAAATAATTTGCCTTCAATTTTAATCCTTCACTTTGATCCCACCCGAACATTAGGTTCATATTTTCTATGGCTTGACCACTAGCGCCTTTGAGAAGGTTGTCCAGTATGCTGGTGATTAACAATCTGTTTCCGTGCTTTTCTAAGTGGATGAAGCAGTAGTTGGTATTCACTACTTGTTTGAGATGTAATTGCTTTTTTGATGCCCCTTCGACTCCGCTCAGGACGAGTTTCGCGAAAGCGGAATCCTTATAAAACACCTTATATATTTTATAAGCCTCTTCTAAACTCCCATCAAAATCTGTGTACGCGGTCGCAAAAATTCCTCTTGAAAAATTACCTCGTTGTGGAATGAATAGAATTTCTTTTGAAAAACCACCTTGCAACTGCTTTACCGACTCCCCAATCTCACCCAAATGCTGATGAGTAAAAGCTTTATAATGAGAAAAGTTATTATCCCGCCAAGAAAAATGTGTCGTCGCCGAAGGACTCGTTCCTGCTCCAGTTGATCCGGTTACCGCATTAACGTGAACATCAGTTACAAGTTTCCCAGCTTGCGCTAACGGCAATAGCGCCAGTTGAATCGCCGTTGCAAAACAACCCGGATTTGCGATGTTTTGTGCTTCCCGAATGGTGTTTTTATTCAATTCTGGTAGCCCATAGACAAAATCTTTTCCTTGAAAAGTAGCGTCTGCTTTCAATCGGAAATCATTACTCAAATCGATGATTTTTGTTTCCTTAGAAAACGAATGCTTTTTCAAAAAATCACTGGAATTACCGTGACCGAGGCATAAGAAAACCACCTCCACATCCAGCTTGACTTGGTCTGTAAATGTCATATCCATCCACGCCAAATCCTGATGCACATCGCCTACCTGATTCCCAGCATTGCTGGTGCTGTACATAAAGGAAATTTCAACCTTCGGGTGATTGACTAATAATCTAATCAATTCTCCCGCGGTGTAACCTGCGCCTCCTATGATTCCTATTTGCTTCATATTTCCGTGTCTTCCTCTCCCTCGTGCCTTACTCGTCGGAGACATAGCAAAGGCGGGTATCTTATTTTAATTACTACTCATCTTCTCGTTTCGGTAGTTTCGATACTTTTTCACTCCACTGTCGCTTTGTGAAAAACACTCAACCATCTTAAATTATTCTTTTGAACTCGGTAGTTTCGATACTTTTTCTACTCCGCTAACGCTTCGCAGAAATCACTCAACCCCCTTAGATTGTTCTTTTCATCTCGGTGGTTTTGATACAATTTAAATTTCGCTATCGCTTCATTAAAATCGCTCAACTACCTTAGATTTATATCCTTCATAACTAACGTCTAATTAGTAGCCTATTCTAAGGTGGTTGAGTGTCCCGACGTTAAGTCGGGATGTATCGAAACCTCCGATTTCTAATGATTTATCGCATTTATAATCTTCCCTTGATTGCTCATAATCTTGATAAAGCCTTTAGCTTCGGCGGCGGTCCAGCCTTGGTTTTCTTCTCCGTAACTCGCTACTTTAGATTGCATCAAATCGTACTCAGATTCAATCCCGATGATATCAAAACGATATGGGTGCAATGCAACTTCCACCGTTCCCGTGACACTCGACTGACTGCTTTCCAAAAACGCCTCAAAATCTCGCATTACGGGTTCTAGATACAATCCCTCGTGGAGGTGTGTCCCGTACCAGAGTGCGATATTTTCTTTGTGTTGTAATTGAAATTTTGATAATGTATGTTTTTCTAATGTGCGGTGAGCTTCGAGGATAATGATAGGTGCTGCGGCTTCAAAGCCAACCCTTCCTTTAATGCCAATAATGGTATCTCCCACGTGCATCCCTCTACCGATCGCATAGTTTTTGGCAATAGCTTGCAGCTTTTCGATGATGGCGACTGGCGCATTAGTCACTCCGTTTAAGGAAGTGGGCTCACCTTTTGTAAAACCCATTTTAATCCTTTCGGTTCCCTGATTCTTTAGCTGACTTGGATATGCTTCTTCAGGTAAGGTAAGATGCGAGGTCAATGTTTGTGAACCTCCCACACTGGTTCCCCATAATCCTTGATTAATGGAATATTGGGCTTTTTCCCATGACCACTCAATACCGTGACTTTGTAGGTAATCGATTTCTTGCTTTCGCGAAAGCGTGTTATCGCGTATTGGAGTAATTATTTCCAGCTCGGGCACAAGCGTTTGAAACGTCATATCAAACCGCACCTGATCGTTTCCTGCGCCAGTACTTCCGTGGGCAATGGCGTCTGCATTTTGAGCTTTGGCAAACTTGGCTATCTCAATCGCTTGCACAATACGCTCTGCACTTACCGAAAGCGGATAGCTGCTATTCTTCAACACATTGCCAAAAATGAGATACTTCACCACCGTGTCGTAAAATGTCTGAACGGCATCTATATTTGTGTAAGATGCTGCACCGAGCGCGATGGCTTTCTCCTTGTTTTTGGCAATTTCCTCTTCAGAAAATCCGCCCGTGTTTACACTTACTGCGTGTACTTCGTAGCCTAAATCTGCTGTAAAGTATTTGACGCAATAACTGGTATCTAGACCTCCTGAGTATGCTAGTATTAGTTTTTTCATATTTTCTTAGCCTCCGCGAAGGCGGAGGTCTTTATTGTCATTCCCGCGAAGGGGGAATCTCATTTGATAGTGTCATTCCCGCCCATCGGCTATCGCTCAGGATAAACGAAGGCGGGAATCTCATTATTTAGGCTTTTTTAAAAATAACCGTTCCTTAATTCGTTTCAACCGATTAAAAACAGGTGCTTTTACCTGATTCTTTTCCTCGTTTGCTTTTTCCTTTGCAGGGTCATATAACATTCCCGTACACAAACACATTTTCTGCTCTGTTCTGGTGAGAACGTCAAAGTTCTTACACGTCTGGCAGCCTTTCCAGAAGGATTCGTCTGTGGTGAGCTCTGAGAACGTTACGGGTTTATAACCCAGTTCGCTATTTATTTTCATCACCGCGAGACCGGTGGTTATCCCGAAGATTTTTGCATCGGGATACCGTTTTCGCGAAAGCGTAAATATTTCCCCTTTTATACGTTTGGCAAGGCCCTGACCTCTAAAGTCAGGATGCACGATAAGACCAGAATTTGCTATAAACTTCCCGTGTCCCCACGCTTCTATATAGCAAAAACCAGCAAAGACATCTCCTTCTAGGGCAATAACAGCGTTACCCGCCTCCATTTTAGAAAGGATATATTCTGGTGTTCTGCGGGCGATTCCTGTACCACGCACCTTAGACGACTCTGCGATGGTATCGCAAATAATCTGGGCGTATGATGAATGAGCAATCGAGGCTACAACAATTTGCATAGCATTGATTTTAAGTTATATACTATTTGAAAAAGTACGGTTTCCTAGTGGAAAATGGGATAGGACTCACCTACCATCCCTCAATTGAGCACACCCCTACGGGCGGCGGCGAAAACGGCGTACGGGAACAGGAATTAATTGCACAGCGGGTCTGGCAGCAAGAAGTGCCGAGAGTGCCTGAGTGATATGTGCAAAGAATTTGTTCATTTGTTAGGATAAAGATAGCAACTTATGTGGTTATGCCATACGCTTTCGCGAAAATCTCATTGCTTTGCTACACTTTTACAGAATTATCATTTTTGCATCCCTCTCATTATCATATTCATAGAAAGAGGTTGCGCTTGGTACCTATGCTCTTTTTAAAAAATTTATAATCTATCTTGTAAGATGAATCACCCTTGAAAGACCAAATAGCCTTAAAACCATCCAAAATGAAATACTCTTTTCTCCCAATAGCACTCGGTGCATTGCTCACAGTAAGTAGCTGTAAAAATGAAACAACATCTCCATCAGCAGAAACTACTGCCGAAACCGTAAACGAAAACCTAGCCTTAAAACCTGATGCTTGGATAGAAGACCGGGTTTCTGAAGCAAAAGAAAGACTGGATCAAACCGAAGCTGGAAAGATCGTTTGGCAAGCGATGGAAGCGCACGGCGGACTTCAAAAATGGTTTGAGAATGGACCGCTCTCCTTTCACTTTGACTATGTCCCTCTTGATGGAAGTACACGTCGCAATACGTATCAAACCATCGATACGTGGAGCAACAAAGCGCGTCATCAAAATGTAGCCGATCGTTCTCAGGAGTTTGGCTGGACCGGAGAAAAAGCGTGGAAAAAAGTTAAAGATTCGACGGCATTCCCTTTTGATATGCGTTTCTGGGCACTTACACCCTACTACTTTTTAGGGCAACCCTTTATTTTAGATGGTAAAGGCGTAAAACTAGAAAAGCTAGCCGATAAATCACATAAGGATACCTCATATAATGCTATTAAAGTCACCTTTGCCGAAGGTACAGGAGATGCTCCAGACGATTATTATGTGTTGTATTTTGGTAAAGGAAATCACAAACTAGCCGTAATAAGATACATCGTTTCTTACCCACAATATTTCCCTGATGGCGGTCACCTCCCAGAAAAATTTATGGAATTGCAAGGAACAACGATTGTTAATGGTATCGAGCTGGCAACAGGATACCACACACACTGGCTTACTGAAGATGAAAAAGCCGGAGAACATATTACGACGATTACCGTTTCAGATATTGAGTTTTCTCCAGAGGTTGAGAATGGTTATTTCGAAATACCTGAAAGTGCCGAAGTGATTGAGATGAAGAAATGAAACATTGTTGCTGCTTTTACGAAACGTTTAGATAGCTACCATTTGATATAGGGGGTATATTATAGTATAGTAACGTATTAATTAAATGTGTCATAGCTTTTCTATCTATCTTTAAGCAATTATTAAAATTTTATCATTATGAAATTACTTAAACAGTTGTCTCTTCTAATTCTCCTCATATGTACTACGGCAGTATGCGCTCAAAAGTCCATACAACTCACTGAAGATTCTGATATCAGAGATGAAAACGGAAATAAAATATCTATGACCGAGATGACGTCTCTTCTCAAAACCGATAAGTACACACTTCGGTCAGAAACAGACGAAAATGGAGTGAGTCATTTCAAAATAAAAGAATTAGATGAGAAGACTATAATTGAGATGCAAGAACTCAAAGCACGTACTGCTGCGGTAAATGAGAATTTTCCAACGTACAATTTTACCGATATCGAGGGTAACCTTATAAGCTCAACGAATACACTAGGAAAGGTTGTGGTGTTCAATTTTTGGTTTGCTGCTTGCAAACCTTGTATTGAAGAAATACCAGACTTAAATAAAGTTTATGAAAAATACAATGGTAATAGCGACGTCATTTTTGCTGCTATAACCTTTGATGAATTAGAAAAAGTAACTTCTTTTGTTAAAAAATATGAACTCAAGTATCCAGCAGTCGCTGCTCAAAATGATTTTTCTAAGGAGGTAACAGGAGGTAGCTATCCCACTAACATAGTCTTGGATAAGGACGGCAAGGTAGTCGTAAATTTATTAGGAGGCAGGTCTGATATAGAAACCGAATTGATAAAGGCCATCGACAAAGGACTAATGAAATAAAGATCCTATACAATTTGACTAAAAGCCAACGTACTAATCTGCGTTGGCTTTCTTACTTTTAGATAAAATCCATTTTATGCGCTTGATCTATATGTTACTCACGAGTTTTCTCCTCATTTCTTGTACGGAACAGAAAGCTGACAATAAAAATTTTTCCGCGCTTCTCGAAGAAAGTCCTTCTATATCAGGCAAAACAGAATATCTCAACTCCCCGATGGTTACCGCAGGTGACCGTGTATATATGGTAGGACATCAGGATGGAAGTTTTCCAGAATTGGGATGGCATATCAAAGATGAGATGGGCGGCATTTGGAACCACCCTATAAAATTGATGGACGGTTTTGATGTAGAGCTTCTCAAAGAGGGACAGGTCATTCCATTAGATAGCGCGACGCAGTTTATAAATTATCCTTGGGGAAATGAGCATTTATACGCTTTTGCAAAAGCGGACTTAGAAATATCTCGCGCCCAATTCGTACCCGATGGAAAACAGGGAATCATTGTCCAATACGAGTTAAAAAATACAGGTGACAACTCCCAAAATCTTCAACTCAAATTTACTGGGCACTCAGATCTCCGCCCTACTTGGCTAGGTGAAGAAACGGGAATGATAGACAGCCCAGATACGGCAACGTACGATTCGGAAGCGGGGACTTGGATGATAAAGGATGATCATAATCCGTGGTTTGTCACTTTTGGTGCTAGCCAGTCCCCTATTCGGCAGGCAGAAATGAAGTCCGCCTATAGGGGTTTGGGTACCTCTGGTTCACTCGTTTACGATATGAATATTGATGGTAATACCTCGCAAACCATTCAGTTTGTGATTGCGGGGAGTTATACTTCGCAAGAAGATGCGGTAGAGACCTATGAGACCATTCAGGAGAATTCATACGCTTTCGCGAAAGCAAAAAAAGAACGCTACGCCCAGCTCGCAAACCAGTCCAAACTTACCATTCCAGACAAAAATATTGAGCAGGCTTATGAGTGGCTCAAGTACAATTCTGACTGGCTCATACGCGACGTACCAGAGATAGGGCGGGGCATCACGGCGGGTATTCCAGATTATCCGTGGTGGTTTGGGGTAGACAGTGAGTACGCCCTAAAAGGGTATATGACCATCGGGCAAACGGACGCGGTCTACAGCACGATTGCGCTCCTCGATTCGGTTTCCAATGCAGTAAACGGCAACGGGCGCATCATACACGAGATGAGTACCAACGGTGCCGTTTTTAATCAGGGAAACATCAATGAAGCGCCACAATTTGCTTCTCTTATTTGGAATACCTACCGCTGGAATGGTGATAAAGCGTTTCTAGAAACCTATTTCCCTACGATTGAAAAAGGTCTAGAATGGCTTATGACTGAGCGTGATAAGGACGGTAATGGCTTTCCAGACGGTTTTGGGATGATGGAAATTCACGGCCTAGACAGCGAGATGATTGATGTGGCGGTATACACACAGAAGGCTTTTGACGATGCTTCTAAAATTGCAAAAGTATTGGGAAAGGATACGCTTTCGCGAAACTATGAGACCACCGCACAAACGCTTAAGGAAAACATAAATACTCAATTTTGGAGTGAGGAATTTCAAAGCTATGCAGATTTTATAGGCACTGATAAGCAGGCATTACATCTTATAGAAGATGCCATTGTACGTGCAGACACACTCAACAAACCGTGGGCCGTTGCCGAACTAAAAGCTACTAAAAAAGCGATTCTCAAAAATCCATCACCTAGGGCAAGACCCTTTGTGTTGCACCATAACTGGGTAGTAAATACGCCGATGGAAATGGGGATAGCTCCACCCGAAAAAGCAAAGCAGGCTCTGAAAACTGCCGAACGTTTGTAAATCCTTTTGGTGTATTTGTTACGGGAATAGACCGCGACGAAAGCGCAGGAAGCGATGACGGATCATTTAAAGGAAGTAAACAATTCTCGTACACGGGTGCCGTAATGACCTTACCCACCGCTGTCCAAATCATCGCCGAAAATAACTACGGAAATCCTGACAAAGCCTTGGACTATCTACAACGAATGACGCGAAGTTTCTCCTATGCCCTACCGGGAAGTATGTATGAGGTTTCACCAGACTACGGAATGATCACTCAGGCGTGGAATATTTACGGATATGCCGTACCGATTGTGGAACAGTTTTTTGGGATTAACCCCGATCCAATTGCCAAAACGATTTATGTAAATCCTAAGATGCCCAGTAGTTGGACGAGTGGTAGTTTAGAAAATGTGCAAGTCGGGGATACCGTGATTTCAATATTTTATGATAACAGTAAACCAAAAAACGATACCTTGAAGGTCATAAAGCACAGTGGAAGCTGGCAAGTGATTGTAGGTGATGCCTCCTTTGGTTTTATGGTAGAAAAAGAAAAGTAATATTAATTGATTTAAAACTCTTAAGTATGAAAACTATAGCTACGCTAGTCCTTTTTATAGCAGGAACTGTATTCAGTTTTGCTCAAACGCTAACCCTACAACACGAAATTTTAAACTTAGAGGCTTGTGAGAGCGCTGTTTATGATGAAGAAGCAAATGTAATTTATGCCTCAATGATAGGCGGTCGTGAGGCTGGTGACGGCGGTGTGGCTACTGTAAGCCTCGATGGTGAGCTTATCAACCACGACTTTATAGATGGTCTAGAAGACCCAAAAGGAATCGCTATCACAGCAGATAGACTTTATGTTTCTGATGTAACCGTCCTTGTAGAAGCAGATCGCAAAACAGGCAAAATTTTGAAACGTCACACGCTCGAAGGCATTGCTTTCCTAAACGACGTAGCCATAGCGGCAAATGGTGACATCTACGTAACGGACACTCGTAACTCAGAAATCTACAAACTTGATGGTGACGGAAATTTTAGCCTCTGGCTTAAAAATGCCGCTCTCGATAACCCAAACGGTATTCTGGTGATGGACAACACAATGTACATCGCATCTTGGGGCGGCTCTGAAGAAGGTGGTGCGGTTTCTAAAATTGATATGACTACCAAAGAGGTAACAGCAGTCACAAGTAAAATAGGCAACTTAGACGGCATACGTCCTTATGATGAGAATCACCTTATCATCTCAGATTGGCGTAGTGGAAAAATCCATACCGTAAACTTGACAGATGGAAATACAAAAGAGATTCTTGAAGTGGGCGTGAGTGTCGGGGATATTGCGTATCTGGCTGATAAAAAAGTGTTGTTATTGCCTATGAATAGGCAGGGGAGGTTGTTGGTTTATAAGTAAGAATAACAAACCACATTTTTGTCTTTACGGGAATCCTCATATTATCAAGGTCATTTGACTGTATATTTGATAGGATACCGGTAAAAAATATAACCTTATTATACGACTCTATGAAATTAGAAAAGATTTTAGATAAACTTGGTTCGATAGAAAAGAATTCATTTATTAAAATAATAGACAATATCATTTCTAAAAATCCCAAGCATTCTAAGGAAATAGATAAAATTTTAAGTTCGACTGACAAAGGATTAAAGTCTGTAGACAATCAAAACATTTCTCGGATTTTTGAATTAACATCTTCGGAATTCCAAAAACATATTCACTGTGAGTTTCAAGAAATAACTTCACAATTAGATATATTAATTGACATCATAATTCGCGATGGAAATTGCATAATGAAGCAAGATTGGTTTTCTAGACTTTATGAAAATGAAATAAAACATTTAAAGCTCAAAATTAAAGGGCTCAATATTGATTTTGAAAATGATAAATCTGAATTAAGTCAAAGTCGCAAAAGGGATTATAAAATTTATAGATCCTGTCTTCATACAGCTTATCATAATGATATTGAAAACAATAGAGATGCTAAGATCACTTCTGATGAGCTTTCTATAATTCTTACTTTAGCAAAACAACTGGGACTTTCTCAAGAGGAAGTTAAGCTTATCAATTACTCCATACTTCCTATTAAAAAAATAGATATTCAAGATGTAATTAAACCTCTTAAGAATATAGGAGTCATATTTTATTCAAATAAGGAAAATACCATTTACGTAGCAGATGAAATGGTAAGATTGCTAAGAAAGGTGAGGGAAAAAGAAGTTGCTGAAAAATTTTATCGCAGAACTTTGAAATTACTTAGGGAGCCTGTTATTAATCATATCTGCCGTGAGCACAATATTGATAGAAAATTATCTTTCACCGGAAAAATCGAAGAGATTATAAAAGAGGGAGTATCATTTACTAATCTCCTTCTGGATGATATTTATAAACAAGCAAGCACTCTTACTGAAAAGAAAAAAGTATTAAATGAATTATGTGAAAAAGGCTTAAATATTTCTACTTTAAAAGGTAGTACTCTAGATGACAAGATAAATAGTCTTATTGAGCATTTTGAAAACGTTGAAAGAGATGAAAAAGTTGGTATCTCTTTAGATGGTTTTGACAAACTACTTTCAGAACTTAATCAATCATTACCAAAAATAAATAAGCAGATAAAAGCACAATTTGAGTTACAAGAGGAATATGTTTTAAAAGCAGATTTTTTACTTGATTATAACATTAAACCAAGAGATATTCTTGACTTAATATCAAAAGAAAATTTGGCAAAATTTATAAAGGATCATGGAATTAAACAGCGTGGAGATGACATTTTAAATATTTTAGAACATTATAAAGATGTTGAAAATTTATATCTAGAAAATTATGAAAATGTAGCGTATAGAAATCTAAACCTTTTAAAAGATAATGGTATAACCGTAAAAGAAAGTGAGCTTGGTTTAAAGTTTGAAGAACTTACGAAAATCATTTTTGTTGGTTTAGGTTTTAATGTAGATGATGCCTTTAAAAATGAGCTAAATACTAAAAAGGATATGATGGATATTCTTTTAAACTTAGGCAATAATGAGATAATTATAGTAGAATGTAAAACCAGTAAAGAAAAGGGATACAACAAATTTAGCACGGTCTCTAGACAATTAAAAAGTTATCAGAATGTAGCTTTGAAAAACGATTTGAGAATTGTAAAAATCCTACTTGTCGCTCCTGAATTTAGTGACGACTTCGTAACAGATTGTGAGATGGATACGGAAATGAACCTTTCATTAGTAACTGCTTCAACCTTATCCAATATTTCCGAAGCATTTAAAGAATCAAAATACAGCAAATTTCCGCACGTGTTATTTAGAGATATAGTTTTAAACGAAGAAAGAATTTTAAAAGCTCTAAGTAAATAGAGATACTAAGTTCATAATTGAATTATATCTAATTTATCATTTAAATAATCAACAAGAAAAGAATCGCTTATCACTCCTATAGACCTCAAAGTTTAATGAGGGATATATTCCTCAATGATTGAAAATAACTTAGATTTTCTAATTCTATATAGTTCAATGTAAGAGATGAATTCATTGTTACCTCTGAATAAGCAGGGAAAGACATTGGTATGTGAACCTGATTAGTAGTAGATGAAAATTAAACCAGCCGGGACAGAGCCAATTTTTTCACACAAAAGAACCATCATATATTTTCTAAACGTTGAGAAATCCAGATTTTTGCCAAAGAAGTTATAATAATAAGATCCAAATTAGTCATTGGTGCGTATAATCAACTCAAGGTTGTAAATAACGAACATCACTAATATTTATGGACATACAGAACTCACCCCATCATAAGAATTTCACTAATGCTACGGCAAAAATTACAAGCATTAACAAAAATGATAAGGGCTTAAGCGCTAAGGAATATAAAAACCCTTGGAACGTTATTGTTCTTATAGCGACTTTTTTACTTTTAGCCACTTCAGCATATATTTCGTATATGCTTCGAGGGGAGTTTGCCCAACTTGATTTTGAACACAAGAGTAACGTTTTTGGCTACGCATTTATGACCTTTATCTTTGGACTTCTCATCTTTAAAAGTGGATTTTTTATTTATACGCTTTATAACTATTTCAGATATAAACCAATTGCATCAGTATCAGACGATGAACTTCCTTTATGTACGGTAATCGTACCCGCATACAATGAAGGAAGTCAAGTTTATGAAACTTTAAAAAGCTTAGCTAAAAGTGATTATCCCATAGAAAAAATTCAATTATTATCTATAGATGATGGGAGCCAGGATGATACTTGGCACTGGATGCAACAGGCCAAGAAGGAATTAGGAGAACGAGTTTCTATATGCCAGCAACCCAAAAATATGGGGAAGCGTCACGCTCTTTATAGAGGTTTTAACGAAGGTAATGGAGAAGTTTTTGTAACCGTAGATAGTGATTCCATAGTTACACCCAATACACTTAGAAATCTTGTAAGCCCCATTGTAACAAATATAAATTGTGGTGCTGTGGCTGGAAATATAAGAGTCCTAAATAACAAACGAGCACTTTTACCCAAAATGCTTGACGTAAGTTTTGTCCTCAGTTTCGAATTCGTACGCTCAGCCGAAAGCACGCTTAATTCAGTATTATGTACACCTGGTGCCCTCGCAGCCTATAAAAGAGATGCCGTTTTTTCCTGTCTTCCAGCGTGGATTAGTCAAACCTTTATGGGCAACCCATCTGACATTGGAGAAGATAGGGCAATGACTAATATGATTTTAAGACAAGGTAAGTACGTACTTTTTCAAAAAAATGCCTATGCCTATACCAACGTTCCCGAGCAATATAAGGGACTTTATAAAATGTTCATTAGATGGGGAAGAAGCAATGTAAGAGAGAATCTTGCAATGGCAAAGTATGTTTTTACTAATTTTAGGAAGGAACCAAAAATAGGAACAAGAATATTATTTTTAAGTCAATCTCTCGAGATTCTAATGACCTATCCTTTTCTCCTATTTATGTTAGTATTCATTGTATTTCACCCTATTTTATTTTTATGTTCGACCTTACTGAGCATCTTAATATTCTCAACATTCCCAATGCTCTTCTATTCAAGAAAATACAATCTAAATGAATCTCTCTATGCCTATGCATACAGCATTTTATACACTTTTGGGTTATTCTGGATTGCACCTTATGCTATTGCCACAGCAGGACGTAGCGGTTGGCTAACTAGAACTTTTCCTCAAGAAAGTTGAACAAAATCCTCATCACTAAATACGTTTTGCAAAAGCGTAAAACTCTAAAACCAATGACTGAAACAACTCTGGCCCGTCATTTTAAAAAAAAGTCTTTACCGTTTAAAAAAAAGTTTGATTGCCAATAATTTCATTGAATGATAAACATATCAAAATAAAGGGGGTGGGAATAGTAGAAAGTAATCATTATAGAAAATCATTCGTATTTTTATACAAAGTCAAAAAATGACCACAGCAGAACTTAAAAAGAATCTAAAATCTAAAATCGCCTCGAATGATGACACCGTATTCTTAGAGTTGATGTATTCACTTATGGAAAGTAGGGCTTCTTCTAAGTCAAATGAAATGTGGGAAAGTTTAAATAAAGACGAACAAGAACAAATTGATCAATCAATTAATCAAGTAGCAGAACCAAATAAAGTTTATAACGCGATAGACATCATAGGTAAAAGATGATGGTAAAAATAACTGATATTGCTAAAAATTAATATCAGTCGATCTAAGATTATATTTTAAGTCGTTTTGGTTATAAAATAGCTCGAGAATTTGATCAAAAAGTGCTCTACTTAATTGCATACCTTGAAACGCTTCCAGAAATCGGTATCCCTCAAAATTCTCGTAAAAACCTTTATGGCATTCACTTGTCTACACAAACTAGAGTATTTTATATATTAGAAAAAATAACATCGTTATTATTGCATTTTCTGATAACAGAAAAAAACTCCAAATCTCAATTTAAATCATTATTTCAAACAACTCTAGCTCATCTACTCACATAATCAACAAAAAAAGAATCACCTATCACCCCTCTACTCCCACTTCATAATCTAGAATATCAATATTTATTAGGGATGATTATATGCACATAACATAAATATTCCTACATTTATCTCTGAATAACAATACGTTACGAAATAATTGGACTTATTTCTTTCCTCCAACGTCTTCTAAAATGTTGTTACGATGGAAAAATTCAAAACACTTTATTTATGGATGGTAATTCCTTTCATCCTAATTCAAGTAGGAATATTTAATTATTACTGGCCTAAATTCAGTGATGTTTCTTGGGAGATTCATATTCATTTTTGGGTAGTTACTTTTTGGTTACTTCTTACCATCATTCAGCCATACTTAGTAGTTAATGGTAAAATAGCGCAACATAGGACTTTGGGAATCTTTGGCTTTATGCTAGCTGGTGCATTTGTATTTACCGCTATTAGTTTGCTTGACATCCCCCTTAAGATACTGGCTTCCAATTCAGGAAAATCACTACCGCCCCCTGCTTTCTTCTATGGCACTATTGTTATCGAATTTATCCTCGCAATTGTATTTGCGTACGCCATCGCTAAAAGCGTCCTACGCCGTAAAGACTTAAAAGAACATTCTTGGTGGCTCATATGCAGTGTTTTTTATATGATGATGCCCGCTCTAGGTCGCGGTTTGATTGTCTTCTGGAGATCTGTGTTACCTCCAGAAAAATTCAATCCTATGATCGTCTTCGTAAGTTCAGAAATCATTTATGTGATTTTGTTCTCCATATTCATCTCAAAGTTTGGCAAATGGAAACATCAAGCAACCATCATTGGCTTTATTCTCGTAATTGTTCGATTTTTGAGGATTCCAATAGGGAAATCTGAGGCAGTTCAAGAATTTATACAGCAAGTAATTCAGTGGTAATAGGTCATACCAACAACTGAAACAACTCCGGTTTATTATTTAAATACTCCCCAAAAAACTTTCGCTCCTTCATACGTTGTACTAAAGGTGCGAGATCTTCTGGAGCTTTTATTTCTAGGCCTACAATCGCTGGACCTTGTTCTCTACTGGTTTTTTTAGAATATTCGAAGTAGGTGATATCATCTGTAGGGCCAAGAATATCTGCCACAAATTCTTTGAGGGCTCCTGCCCGTTGTGGGAACTTGATGATAAAATAATGTTTAAGGCCTTGATACAGTAATGCGCGTTCTTTAATCTCGGCAGTTCGTGTGATGTCGTTATTACTACCGCTTACGATACAGGCGATGTTTTTACCTTTTATCTCCTCTGCAAATTGATCGAGAACGGCTAGGGTCATAGCGCCTGCAGGTTCGGCAACGATGGCGTCTCGGTTGTAAAGGTCTAAAATGGTTTGGCAGATTTTACCTTCGCTTACCGTTACAATCCGACTTACGAGTTGTTGTACAATCGCAAAATTACGATCGCCCACACGCTGCACGGCTGCACCATCTACAAATTTATCGATCTCGTCTAGCGTACTATTTTCTTTTAAGAATAGTGAATTCATCATCGCTGGCGCTCCTTCGGGTTCTATCCCTATGATTTGTGTTTTGGGTGACAAATGATGGAATACACTGGATAATCCTGCTATCAGTCCGCCACCGCCCACTGGGACAAATACATAGTCTAATGATTTTTCAGATTGGGTCAGTATTTCTAATCCTACGGTCGCTTGCCCTTCAATGATCTTCTCATCATCAAACGGATGCACAAAAGTCTTACCTTCAGTGCTGCACACTTCGCTCGCTTTCGCGAAAGCGTCATCAAAAATGTCTCCTTCCAGAATCACAGTAACCCAATCTCCACCAAACATCTCTACCTGCTCCACCTTCTGTTTTGGAGTCGTAGTAGGCATATAAATAAACCCGTGAATCTGCAATTTTGCACATGACAACGCAACACCTTGTGCGTGATTTCCAGCACTTGCACATACAATCCCCTGTTCCTTTTCAGCCTTAGTGAGCGTACTCATTTTATTATAAGCGCCGCGAATCTTGTAGCTACGCACTTGCTGCAGGTCCTCCCGCTTTAAATAAACCTCTGCATCAAACTTGCTGGAATACGTAAAACTGCGCATAAACGGCGTCTTAATTGCCACTTCCTTCACACGGTTTGCCGCGTCTGTAATGGATTTTAGCGTTGGAATGTATGTTTTGGTTTCTACTGTCATTTCCGCGAAGGCGGAAATCTCATCCGCGTTTTGCACTTATTAATGTTCCTGTTCGCTAAGCAAACGGTTTAAAATTACTTGGTCTTCACTTTCTTCATCGCTATCATCGCTTTACGTAAGGTCGCTCCTATTTGCTCTACAGGATGATTACGGATAGCGTCATTTACGGCAATAAGCTCTTGGTTATCGACTGTATTGTCTTTTGCGCCGTGCGTACCGCTCGGTAAAAAAGCTTTACCGATAATATCAGTCTCTACAGACTTCATAAAGTCGGTTAATAATGGTTTGCAGGCGTGATCAAATAAGTAACACCCATACTCTGCGGTATCTGAAATGATACGGTTCATTTCAAATAATTTCTTACGTGCAATAGTATTTGCAATTAATGGCGTCTCGTGAAGTGATTCATAGTATGCACTTTCCTCAATGATTCCTGCTGCAGTCATTGTCTCAAAAGCAAGCTCTACGCCAGCTTTTACCATTGCTACCATTAATACGCCGTGGTCAAAATATTCTTGCTCTGAAATTTCAGCCTTCGTGACTTCTTGCTTTTCAAAAGCGGTTCCTCCTGTCGCAGCTCTCCATTTGTGAAGATTTTGATCATCTGCAGCCCAATCTTCCATCATTGTTTTAGAGAAGTGACCCGAAATAATATCGTCCATATGCTTCTCAAATAATGGTCGCATTATATCCTTTAGTTCTTCGGCGAGATTAAAGGCTTTGATTTTTGATGGATTATCCAGACGGTCCATCATATTTGTGATGCCGCCGTGCTTTAAGGCTTCCGTGATGGTTTCCCATCCGTACTGAATCAGTTTTCCTGCATAAGCCGGGTCAATTCCTTTCTCGACCATTTTGTCAAAACAAAGGATCGATCCCGTTTGCAGCACTCCACAGAGTATAGTTTGCTCGCCCATTAAATCACTCTTCACCTCTGCTACAAAAGAAGATTCTAAAACTCCTGCTCTATGCCCACCAGTTGCGGCAGCATACGCTTTTGCTTGTGCTAGTCCTTTTCCTTCTGGGTCGTTATTGGGGTGCACCGCAATCAAGGTTGGTACACCAAAACCTCTTTTATATTCTTCTCTTACTTCAGATCCTGGGCACTTTGGCGCCACCATTATCACGGTAAGATCTTCGCGTATCTGCATTCCTTCCTCTACGATATTAAAGCCGTGAGAATAGGCAAGCGTCGCTCCCTTTTTCATGAGCGGCATTACCGCCTTTACTACTGAAGTGTGCTGCTTATCTGGTGTTAAATTCAATACTAAATCTGCACTAGGAATCAGCTCTTCGTACGTACCCACTTTAAATCCATTCTCCGATGCGTTTTTGAACGATTGACGCTTTTCCTTTATCGCTCCCTCCCGCAGTGCATACGATATATCACAACCGCTATCCCGCATATTAAGTCCTTGATTGAGTCCTTGGGCGCCACAACCTACGATAACGATCTTCTTATCTTTTATGGCCTCAATCCCTTCCCCAAATTCTGAGGCGTCCATAAATCGGCATTTTGCAAGTTGTGCGAGTTGATCTCTAAGTGGTAATGTGTTGAAGTAATTCATTTATTTAATTTTCCGCGAAGGCGGAAATCTGCTTCCGGCTGCGCAATGGTTATTATGTTAGTTTCATTTCGGTGGTTGAGTGATTTTCGAAATAGCGAAGCATAGTTTGAAAATTGCATCAAACCTCCGATTTCGTTTTTCTAATTTCTACTTTAACGTTACGCTTTCGCGAAAGCGGCTTCCTGCTCATTTTTAATCTGTTGTAAGAGTGTCGAGATAGGCATCTCCGTTTTGGTGACTGCAATTCTTCCCGAACGGGTAAATTGCATAATGCCAAAAGGTTTGAGCTCCCGGTGTACCAAATCAATCTCTGAACGGCGGCCCGACTTTTCCAATACAAAAAAGTCTCTGTTTACCGTGACGATACGTGCGTGGCTATCCTTGATAATATTTTGAATCTGTGGTTCCTCAAAAAGTAATTCGGACTTTATTTTAAACAAACCACTTTCCGTGAAAACGGTCTCTTCATCTGTGTGATAAAAAGCCTTAATCACCTCTACCTGGCGCTCGATCTGGCCTTTGATTTTTTCCATTTGATGCTCCGTAATATTTACAACAAGTGTAAATTTAAAGACATCATCTATCTCACTCTCCGATGCAGAAAGGCTCTCAATATTGATCTTACGGCGTTGAAATATTGCCGAAATACGATTGAGTAACCCGATGTTGTTTTCGGTGTAGATGGTTACGGTGTATGTTGTTATTTGTTCGCTCATTCTTATTAAATTTTCGCGAAGGCGGAAATCTCGTTCCAGCTTGCGCGATTGTTATTTTCAATTCGGGGTTTCGATACAATTTTTCTATTGCTTTCAGCAATTGAAAAATCACTCAACCACCTTAAATTGTGCGTTTTTAAAATTTTAATTAGACTAACAATCTAAGGTGGTTGAGTGGTTTTTAGCTTTCGCGAAAGTGAAAACTAAAAATTGTATCGATTTCCCCCCGCTCGTTCTTACTCTAATCTAATATCACTCACACTCGCTCCGGTAGGGATCATTGGAAAAACATTATCTTCTTTTTCTACCATTACTTCTAAAAAAAAGCTGTTTTTTGAAGCAATCATTTTTTCGATGGCCGCTTCTAGGTTGCTTCTTTCAGTTACTTTTTGGGCTTCAATATCGTAGGCTTCTGCAATCTTACAGAAGTTAGGGTTTTTCATTTCGGTGCTGGCATAGCGTTTGTCAAAAAACAGTTGTTGCCACTGTCGCACCATTCCCAAAAACTCATTGTTTAACACAACGATTTTTACTGCAGCTTCGGTTTGAAAAATAGTTCCTAATTCTTGTATGGTCATTTGATAGCCACCGTCCCCTATGATTGCCACTACCTCACGGTCTGGCGCTCCCATTTTGGCCCCGATAGCCGCTGGTAATGCAAAGCCCATGGTTCCTAATCCGCCAGAGGTAATATTACTTTTGGATTGGTTAAACTTTGCATAGCGACAGGCAATCATTTGATGCTGTCCTACATCACTTACAATAATGGCGTCGCCCTTTGTTTTCTTGTTGATGAGTTCGATGACTTCTCCCATCGTGAGACCTTCTTTGGTCGGGTGAATATCATTTTTAATCACTTTATCATACTCGATTGCATCGTGATCTTTAAACTTCTGATGCCAATCTGTATGCTGCTTTTCATTAATGAGCGGAAGAATTCTGCTCAATGTTTCCTTGGAATTTCCGAGTACTGGAAAATCTGCTTTTACGTTCTTGTTCACCTCAGCTGGATCTATCTCAAAATGAATAATTTTAGCTTGTTTTGCATAGGACTCTAGGTTGCCAGTCACCCGATCGTCAAAACGCATCCCGATAGCGATAAGCACATCGCACTGGTTTGTCAAAACATTAGGACCATAATTCCCGTGCATTCCAACCATCCCTACATTAAGAGGGTGGCTTGTTGGGATTGCAGAAACTCCTAAAATGGTCCAAGCCGCGGGGATTCCAGATTTTTCAACAAAAGCTTTAAACTCTTTTTCGGCGTTACCCAGGATCACTCCTTGTCCCCAGACGATCATTGGTTGTTTGGCGCTATTAATTGCTTCGGCGGCGGCCTTTAGTTGGTCTTCCCGAACCTCTGGTGTAGGCGTGTAACTTCTGATGTGTTCACATTTTGCGTAAGCATACTCAAACTCCTCAAATTGAGCATCCTTTGTAATATCAATTAAAACAGGTCCTGGACGTCCAGAACGAGCGATGTAAAATGCTTTTGCCAATACTTCTGGAATCTCCTTGGCGCTAGTGATCTGATGATTCCACTTGGTAACTGGTGTTGAAATTCCGATAATATCGGTCTCCTGAAAGGCATCACTCCCTAAGAGATGTGATCCCACCTGACCCGTGATACAGACCATAGGTGTGCTGTCAATTTGTGCATCTGCAATACCCGTAATTAAGTTTGTTGCTCCTGGACCAGATGTTGCAATAGCGACACCCACTTTGCCCGTCGCTCGTGCAAACCCTTGTGCAGCGTGCGTTGCTCCTTGCTCGTGACGTGTGAGCACGTGCTGGATCTTATCTTGGTGAATATGTAGCTGATCGTAAAACGGCATAATCGCCCCTCCTGGGTAGCCATAAATTAAGTCTGCTCCCTCAGCCAGTAAACAGTGAATCAATGCCTCGCTACCAGACATTTTTGTCGTGGTTGCTTTTTTCTTTTCTATTGTCTTAACGTCCATATTTTTGAGCGCTTTTAATTGTTCTTTTTCATTCGTGGTTTCGGTACCATGTTCTTTTTTCACTTTCGTGAAAAATTAAAATCACTCAACCACCTGTAATGGTCATTGTCACTTCGGTAGTTTAGATACAATCCCCTAAAAATCGGTAGCTATTTTAAAACGATCTTCTTCCTTTTAAAGACTGCCATCTATTTAAAATTCGTCGGTTACACAACCCTCGCTTGCGCTAGAAACCATTCTTGCGTATTTATACAAAGAGCCGCGTTTAACTTTTAATTCTGGCGCTTTCCAAAGTGCCTTGCGCTGGGCCAATACGCTTTGGGTTACCTCCACATTTATTGTGTTTTTCTCTGCATCAATAACAATGGTGTCACCATCCTCTATCAATGCGATACCTCCGCCTGTTTGTGCCTCTGGCGTAATATGGCCTACTACAAAACCGTGCGTTCCTCCAGAAAAGCGCCCATCTGTAATCAAGGCGACATCTTTTCCTAATCCTGCGCCCATTATAGCGGCTGTAGGTTTTAACATTTCTGGCATTCCCGGACCTCCTTGTGGACCTTCATAGCGAATTACCACTACATCACCTTTCTTTACTTTTCCTTCACCTATCCCTGCGTTTGCCTCATATTCTCCATTAAATACTCTTGCGCTTCCGCGAAAATGTAAGCCTTCCTTACCCGTAATCTTTGCAACCGAACCTTCACTCGCAATATTCCCATAAAGGATACGAATGTGGCCCGTGGCTTTAATAGGGTTTTCTACCGTATGAATTACATCTTGGTGCGCCTTTAGATGTTCCACCTCAGCAAGATTTTCTGCAATGGTTTTTCCTGTTACAGTCATACAATCGCCGTGAAGCATTCCTTGCTCAAGCATATATTTTAATACACCTGGCACTCCGCCTACATTATGCAAATCTTCCATCAAGTATTTTCCTGATGGTTTTAAGTCTGCTAAAAATGGGGTGGTATCACTTATGTGTTGAAAGTCTTTAAGGGTAAACTTGATCTGAGCAGCTTTTGCTATTGCTAAAAAGTGTAGTACCGCATTTGTAGATCCGCCTAAAACGGTCACCAGCTTTACTGCGTTTTCAAGCGACTTACGCGTCACGATATCTGATGGTTTGATATCCTTCTCAATTAAGTTCCTCAGTGCAGCTCCTACCCTAGCGCACTCGGCCGTTTTATTAGGTGATACTGCTGGATTTGAGCTTGTGTACGGTAAGCTCATCCCTAAAGCCTCAATAGCGCTGGCCATAGTATTTGCTGTATACATCCCGCCGCAAGCACCTGCACCTGGACACGCTTTTTGCACTACGGTTTTGAATTCCTTTTCAGTGATGGTGCCCGCTACTTTTTCCCCCCAAGCCTCAAAGGCAGATACGACATCCAGCTTTTTATCCTCGTGACATCCTGGAGCAATGGTCCCTCCGTACACCAAAATAGAAGGTCTATCCAGTCGCAATTGTGCCATTAAAGCTCCTGGCATATTTTTATCACAACCTACTACAGTTATGAGCGCATCATAGGACATCGCCTGTACAACTGTTTCCATAGAGTCTGCGATGATATCCCTTGATGGCAAAGAATAACGCATTCCCGGCGTTCCCATAGAAATCCCATCACTTACGCCAATAGTATTATAGATCAATCCAACTAAATCTGAGGATTGTACACCTTTTTTAATATCCACCGCAAGATTATTTAAGTGCATATTACAAGGGTTTCCCTCATAACCTGTACTTGCGATACCGATTAATGGTTTTTTAAAATCTTCATCGGTGAGGCCGATGGCGTGTAACATTGCTTGTGCTGCGGGTTGCGTAGGGTCTTGAGTGACCGCTTTGCTATACTTATTTAATTCCTTCAAGGTTCCTTTTCTTTGTCAAGCTAAAGTAGCATTTTACTTATATAGTCTTCATAACCAATGCAAAAAAAGACGATAACCAATCTTTCATTTAAGTATTTAATTTATTGAAAACCAATAAATTAAATACTCAAAAATCATATTTCTAGCGTGATATTAAGAATACTCGTTTTTTAATTAAAATACAGACACAACGTATCATTGATGAACCTCAAAATTATTCTCATCACGAAGGCAAGAAAATTTAAATGTAATTAGACCTCAGCATTTTTAAAAATTTTGATCCATCTCACCTTTGCCTATACCCTCTTAGGTCTAAAATAGAATTCAAAAAATTGGAACCATAATAAACCTCTCATAAACAAGAAACTACCTTGGTGAACAACAACCCTTAGTTTTTGACAATATCGCAGGTGTAGTCGTACGCTTTCGCGGAAGCAAAACCTTAAAACCCAAAATCACAAAATGAGAAATAATAGATTTCTGCTTGAACCAAAAAGGATTTTCGATCGTACAATAACTATATGATTTACAATCTAGTATATCATTATATGCAAAAATCATTTTATTTAAAACTAGCCTGTTATGAAAAAACTACTACCCTTAGTACTATTTACGCTATTCAGTCTTATAAGGTTTGACTCAGTACTCCTAGCTCAAGCGCTGAACAACTTTACACTTATAAATGCTGAGACCAATCTGGACATTACTACTTTGGACGAAGGAGAGAGTATATACCTCTCACAACTACCTACTGATCAATTAAATATACGCGCTAATTCTTCAGGTAATCTGGGTAGTGTACGATTTTTTATCAATGGAGCGGTTAGTCGCACAGAGAATGTATCTCCTTTTGCAGCATTTGGGGATACTGGAGGAAATTATGCTCCTTGGACACCAGATCCAATATCTTATGAAATAATTGCAGTGGCTTTCTCTCAATCTAACGGAAATGGGATTGAATTGGATAGGGCTACCATTACCATAACATTTGTTGCGCAAAACACAACTATCCCTTCTGCTCCAATAAACCTATCGGGAGCTGCAACCGCTGTAGATCTCGTAGAATTAACTTGGGAAGACACTTCCAACAATGAAGATAGTTTTGTTGTAGAATATAATGCAAGTGCCGCTGACACTGGCTGGCAGATCCTGACTACGCTACCCGCAAATACAACCACTTACAATCATAACGAGACCGATACCAATTGGGAGCGCTTTTATAGAATTAAGGCGGTAAACAATTCAGGAAGCTCACCGTATACTTCTATTTTGAGCGTCGCAAATTTCCCGGTGCCCCCTAGAGATTTTGTTGTGAGTGCCATAACAAGTTCTTCTTTTGACCTAGCTTGGACAGCTGCACCGTATGGGAATGATTATCTTCTAGAAAGCTCTACTATTTCTGCAGAGTCTGGCTTTGCGTATTTTGATGCTCTGTACTATGGATACGATGAGTTTTCCTATTCTGGACTGGCTCCTAGCACTACCTACTTTTTTAGAATGAGAACGAACTACAACAGTCAGGCTTCTGTTTGGAGCGAAGTCTTTACCGTTACTACACCTGCGGCACAAGATGAAGATGGTCTTGAAGTCACCCGATTAGTCCTTGTAAATGCAGATACAGATCAGGATATAGAACAAATAGATGAAGGTGATGTTTTTAATCTTCAGGATATAGGCACGTCTAATCTCAATATTCGGGCCGATGTAGGTTCAGAAACTGAAAGTGTCGTTTTTGGTTATCAGGACAACCCTAATTTTCATATAGAAAACCTGGCTGTCTACGCTATAGGAGGAAACATTGGTAGTGACTATAGAAATTGGGTTCCAGATCTAGGAGAAAATACCGTTACAGCTACCTCTTATGATCAGAATGGTGGAAATGGACAAAGTGGAACTCCACGTACTGTAAACTTTCAGATTATAGATGAAACCCAAGATACACAACCAGCTGTAGTACGCTTAAATGCTGGTGGGCCCAGCATTACCTTTGGAGAGGAAACATTTCTGGCAGATCGTTATTTTAGTGGTGATGGTAAATCCTACAGCAATAGTAATGTCTCAGAAATTTTTGAAACAGACAGGGATGAGATCTATCTTTCAGAACGTAGTACTACTGCAAATCTTGAATCATTCAGTTATAATATTCCAGTTACCAATGGAGAATATACTATAAAACTACACTTTGCCGAAATTTATTTTGGCGCTACGGGCGGTGGTCCAGATGGTATTGGAAGACGAGTCTTTGATGTGTCTATAGAGGGGCAATCGGCGCTTTCAAATTTCGATCTCAATGCTATTGTAGATCCTATGACCGCAGTTATTGAGACGTTTACCACTACGGTAGAGGATCAAGAACTCACGATCGTATTGAGCGCTTCTGTAAATCAACCTAAATTAGCTGCACTAGAAGTATTTGGGGAAGGAAGCCTGATCGATACCGATGAAAACTGTGACTGGAACACTCTTGCTGATTCTTCTCTTGAAAAAGTCGAAGCTCAAAGTGTAAAGATAAATGACAAACTATATGTTCTTGCTGGATTCCTATCCGGTCTCAATATCACGGGGACCACAGAAATATATGATCCCGCATCAGATTCTTGGAGCATAGGAGCACCTATGCCCATTCCTGTCACCCATATGGGTGCTGTAGGTGTAGGAAATGAAATTTGGATACTTGGAGGTTTTGAAGGAAACCATCCTGGTGTTGCGACAGACAACGTTCAAATTTATAATACGGCTACAGACACCTGGCGCTTTGGACCAGACATGCCCAATCCCAGAGGATCTTTAGCCGCAGCATATAGCGAAGGGAAAATTCACGTTTTCGGTGGTTTGTTACCAGACCGTAAGACAGATGTTGGCGAGCATTTTATACTTGACGTAATTAATCAAAATGCTGGATGGGTAGCTGCGGCAGATATGCCAGAACCTAGGAACCACCATAGCGGAGCTGCCTTAAACGGTAAGATTTACGCAATAGGGGGTCAGTTCGGTCACGACGGCGGTACTAACGATCAAAAATTCTTGCACGTCTACGATCCAGCATTAGATACGTGGACGCAACTCGCAGACTTACCCACAGACCGATCACATTTTGAACCTGGAACGATCGTACATAATGGTAAAATCATCATCGTGGGAGGTAGAAATCAAGGATTTTTCTTTGATGATATTACGCAATACGACCCTAGCAACAATACTTGGTCGGAGCTCTGCGAAACACCTTCCGCCCTACTCGCTCCATCAGCAAAAGTTTTTGGAGATAGACTCATCGTTGCTAACGGAGGGGAAGGAGGTACCTGTTGCCCTAAAAGCACAACACAATGGATCCCTATAGAGACAGAAACACCAAATATGGATGTTACAATACTCGGTGAGCTCAAAAAATGGCACAAGGTTACCTTAAATTTCACAGGACCTGAACTCGCAGAAAATGGAAACGAAAACCCATTCTTAGATTACCGAATGAACGTAACATTTACAAACGGTAGCAAGAGCTATATCGTTCCTGGGTATTTTGCAGCAGATGGAGATGCGGCTAATTCTTCTGCAAACCAAGGTAAGGTATGGCAAGTTAATTTTGCTCCAGATGAACTAGGAGAATGGACCTATCAAGCTTCTTTTAGAACAGGAACCAATATAGCGGTCTCTACAGATCCTAATGCAGGAACGGCGACTAGTTTTGACGGAGCGTCTGGTAGTTTTGTAATTGGTTCAACAGATAAAACAGGAAGAGATTTCAGAGGTAAGGGTCGCTTGCAATATGTAGGTGAACACTATCTGGAGTTTGCAGAGACTGGGGAACTTTTCATAAAGGCTGGTGCAGATGCTCCAGAAAACACATTTGCTTATGAAGATTTTGACGCAACTCCCGATAAAGGAGGGCGTAGAAAATCTTGGGCTCCTCATTCGGAAGACTTCTCTCTAGAAGATGCAGGAGCATATACTTGGGGAAATATTCTCAATGATGGTAGTGGTGAAAAAGGCCGCAATATATTGGGAATGCTTAATTATCTAGCTACACAAGGTATGAATGCATTTTCATTTTTAACCTTCAGTCTAGACGGTGATGATGACAATGTTTATCCTCATCTTCCTAAAATAACAAATGCTACTTCTTGGAATGACGTTGAGCACACGCGATTTGATATATCAAAAATGGCACAATGGGAGAAAGTCCTTGAGTATGCAGATAAGAAAGGGATTTATATGCACTTTAAAACGCAGGAAACTGAAAATGACCTAAAAATGGATGGCGGCCAGCTAGATATAGAACGAAAGATTTATTATAGAGAACTTATCGCGAGATTTGGTCATCATCTCGCTCTTAACTGGAATTTAGGTGAGGAAAATGACATTTGGCAAGAACTCAACGATCCTACTAATACTATTGTAAAGTCCTATGCGCAATATATTCAAGACATAGATCCTTATGATCATCATATAGTAATCCATACGTATCCTGGACAGCAGGATGAAGTTTACGCTGAATTAATCGGCAGCCAATCCGAGCTTACAGGGGCTTCTGTGCAGACTAACATCAACAATGTGCACGGAGACGTCTTACGTTGGGTTCAAAATTCTGACACCGCTGGAAAGAAATGGGTTGTTGCCAACGATGAGCAAGGAGGAGCAAATGCAGGAGTAGCAGTAGATGCCGATTATCCCACATCGCAATTGCCAGAAGATCGTAATGTAGAAGATAATCGTGAAGCAGTTCGGCAAAAAGTTCTTTGGGGAACGCTTATGGCCGGAGGAGCTGGGGTCGAATATTACTACGGATATCAAACGGGTTGTGATGACTTAGATTGTCAGGATCATAGAACAAGAGAAAGCAAATGGAATGATGCCCGTCTAGCACTCGAATTTTTTGACAATTACTTGAGACCTTATTTATTGAACCTCAAGAGTGATGACGATATCACTTCTGAAAATGATGATTATGTACTTGCTGCACCTGGACAGGCATACGCCATATACTTAGGCAATGGTGGTACTACCACTATTGATCTGAGTAATGAGTCCAGTGCTTTTTCAGTACAATGGTATAATCCTCGTTCTGGAGGAAGCTTACAAGAAGGCTCTGTGTCCTTAGTGAGCGCTGAAACGAATGCTTCTATTGGAAACCCTCCATCGGAAGAAAATCAAGATTGGGTAGCTCTCTTACTCCCTACCGAAGAAAATCCTGCAAACTTAAGTGTATTAATCTACCATAAGACAAATGGTTTTAGACACAATGCTATTGCGGCTGGGATAGATCTAGTAAATGAGCTTGGATCTAACCTAGATTGGACAGTTACAGAGACCATAGATAGTAATGCCTTTACACAGGAAAATCTTGAACAATACGACGTTGTAATATGGCTAAACACTTCTGGAAATGGTTTAATGACGGCTGCGCAACAAGGCGCCTTTGAAAATTATATTCAAAGTGGAAAAGGCTATGTAGGAATTCACGCAGCTACAGATACGTACCGTGATGGCAGCTGGCCTTGGTACAATGATCTTGCAGGAGCAATCGTACAAACAAATCCTAACCATACTCCTAATAATACAAATGCAACGATGGATGTAGTGAATCCTCATCCAGCAGTGGATCATTTAGGAACTACCTGGAACAAAAGTGAAGAATATTATTACTGGGAGCTCAATGGCGGTTATCTTTTTCCTAACAATATCAATCTTCTCACCGTACGTTCAACGGGGGCAAATAGTTACGATGCGCCTAGACCTATAACCTGGTATAAGGAATTTGACGGCGGTAGATCCTTCTACACGGCCTTAGGTCACAATAATAGCGACTACCAGAGTAATCAAAACTTTAGAACAATGATAAGAGAAGCAATCATTTGGGCCGCAAACGGTGGGCAAATAGGAAGTAATGCCAAGGCTGCTACTTTTAAAGAAGAATCAAATCGCTTCATTGTTCCTAACCCCGCATCAACTTACTTCAAAGTAAGTAGTAATGACTTAGGTAAAAACGAATCTTTTAGTATATCTATTATGACCGCTCAGGGTCAGAAAATAATAGAACTACAAAATGCCACATTTGACACTGAAGTTAATGTCGCTACCCTAAAAAAGGGATATTACTTTGTAATCTTGCAGCAAGGATCTACAATTTTAAGACAGACCCTGTTAAAAGAACAATAGTAAACGCTATATTTTCAGCAACGTCTGAAATCTGGATTGATAAAATAAATGAGACAGGTCAAGAATTTGAATTCTTGACCTTTTTTCCATTATGTCTAAATCTTTGACCTCCACCTCTATTTTAAATGTATTAAAACTTTTATAAACAACCACTTTTGAACCCTAAAAGCACTTATTTTTGGTAAAAAACCATCATTTTGAATATTCCGCAGATAGTAGAAAAGCAGCGTTCGTTTTTTAAAACGGGTCGCACTAAAGATGTAGCATACAGAAAAGAAGCTTTAGTACGCTTTCGCGAAAGCATACAAAAACACGAGCAACAAATTATAGATGCCCTTGCTGCTGACTTTAAAAAACCAGCTTTTGAAAGTGTAGCGACCGAAATAAGTATCGTACACCAAGAGATCAATCTTGCGATCAAAGAAGTCTATAAATGGAGTCAACCCAAAAAGGTAAAATCTTCACTTCTCAATTTTCCATCAAGTGATTATGTGTATTACGAGCCTTACGGAACGACCCTGATTATTGCACCATGGAATTATCCTTTTCAGCTTGCTGTAGGGCCTATCATAGGAGCGATAGTTGCTGGAAATACAGCTGTGTTGAAGCCTAGCGAACTTACGCCCAACACTTCAGCATTACTGGCAAAGATGATAAAAGAGGTCTTTGAAGAAGGTCATGTGACTGCCGTTCAAGGTGACAAGGAAGTTGCTCAGGAATTACTAGCGCAACGCTGGGATTATATCTTCTTTACAGGAAGCGTAGCTGTAGGTAAAATTGTGTATCAAGCAGCTGCGGAACATCTTACACCTGTTACGCTAGAACTAGGTGGTAAGAGTCCTTGTATAGTAGATGCAAGTGCAAATATGGATACTACTGCTCGCAGGATTGTGTGGGGTAAATTTGTAAATGCTGGACAGACGTGTATCGCACCCGATTATATTCTCGTAGATAAATCTGTAGAAGACTCGTTTCTACAGGCAATGGATAAAGCAATTACACACGCTTACGGTGCCGACCCAAAAATTTCACCAGATTTTGCGCGCATTATCAATGAGGAAAATTTTGATAGACTTGCAGGGATGCTCGAAGATGCAACCATTTTTAAAGGTGGAAATACAGATAAACAAGATCTTTTTATTGCCCCGACGGTTCTTAAGGATGTTACACTACAAAGTAAAGCGATGGAGGGTGAAATTTTTGGCCCGATACTTCCTGTTATGACCTACGAGACACAATCAGAGATAGAAGATGTTATCCACCATTTTGAAAAACCCTTGAGTGCGTATGTATTTTCGCGAAAGCGTAACTTCAAAAAATGGTTTCTTAATCGTTTTAGTTTTGGAGGTGGTGTGATGAATGATACGCTAGTTCATTTTGTAAATGATAGGCTACCCTTTGGTGGCGTAGGACATTCTGGAGTAGGGAGCTATCACGGACCTAAAAGTTTCTACACATTTTCTCACGCTAAGTCCATTGTAAAGCGTGGCTGGCTAGATATCCCGTTAAGATATGCACCCTACGACGGTAAGGTGGGGATGCTCAAAAAGCTATCAAGTTGGTTATAAAATATTGATAAAAAGAGAAGTAAGGGGCAAATGCCCCCCCAAAAATCAAAAGAGGATTCTTAGTTTTACGTATGTATAATTCCCCCCACAATATCATTAAAAAATGGGAAGAGCAACAAAAAGCGAACGACTAACTACGGCTAGACCAATTCTTATGTCCTCTACGATTACCTTCTGTAAACTTAATTTCCAAAAGCTATATGCTAGGTCTAGAAGACTGAAACTCGCTGAGTGGAATGAGAGTTTGGATTACGCAGACTTCATCCACGCCCTATGGGGTACTATGTTAAAGCATGATGCGCTTAAAGAGGAAGCTGCCCAATTAGAAGAAATCCTAGGTAACGGCGATGCTATACAGATCTTAAGCGATATTGTCACAGAACATAGAATATCAAGTTACGGTAATTGAAACCTTAGTTTCCTGCATCGCTTGACTTAACTGCTGCAATCCAGATTCTGCTATCTGGAGAATACGCGGGTACCCACCCGTGACTTGACCATCACGCATAAGTACAATCAAAGTTCCAGATGGAGTCAGTTGCACGGTGCCAGGGATTACGGGACCTGTAACAATATCTGAAAGACTATTTTGTAATTTCTCCTTAAACTGTATGGCCATCCGGCTCCACAGCGGTGAGACGGAAAAAATGGTGGCTGAAAGATATTGCTGTTGCTTTATAGAAAGCATGTCAAATTCTGGGCCTTGAAAAGCGTTGATTTTGATATCCTTAGCATTAATCACTGGTAACTTTATGTGCGACCCAATGCTACCCTTGTAGGAGACCTCACCCAGATGCAAGCGCTGATTATTAGACACTTTTGAGTGCTCCGTCACTGGATAATACCAACTTCTACTCCCTAAAATTTTACTTGTATCAATACCCCCGTCTATGGCTATATAAACCCTGCAACCGTTTGAGATACTTTGTATTTTGAGAATGGATTGCGCTTTTGCGAAAATGACCTTTCCTTGAATGATTTTCGTTTCATCCAGATATGCCTCGGTGCTGGCGCCAGTTATCACGAAATGCCGAGAGTCTTCAAATCGTATAACGGGTCCTAGTAAAGTACATTCTAAAACAGCATTTCCTAACTTATTATTTAAGAGACCATTAGCCAGCTCATACGATTGCCTATCAATTGCTCCACTTTCTGGAACTCCAAATTTTGCATACCCAAAACGCCCCCTGTCCTGCACTGAGGTGTACATACCTGATTTTAGTATTGTAATTTTAGACATTTGATACAGGTTTTAGACTTAAGATCCCGCTCTCTACCTTAGATGCTAACTCTTTAAATTTCTCAAGCGATATCGATTTAAATTTTAACGTGTCGCCAGCCTTTAACGCTGACGGGATTTCCAGTGTAGCATCAAAAAACCGTAGAGGTGTTTTTCCGATCACGTGCCATCCCCCTGGGCTGTCTTGAGGGTAGATACCCGTTTGATTACCACCTATCGCAATACTTCCCTTCTGTAAATTAAGTGAAGGTTTCTCTTTCCTAGGATGATATAATGTACGGTCTAAACCGCTCAAATACGGGAAGCCGGGCAAAAACCCTAGAAAATTTATCGTATAAAGAGGAGAGGTATGTAGGCAGATTATTTCTTCAAGAGACAGGGACTTTGCATTAGAAAATTCTAATAAGTCTGGCGCTAAAGTCGCGTCATAACAAACAGGAATTTCAAAAAAATTTGAACTTCGAAGTTGCGGTTTTATAGACGACCCAGTGATAATCGTTATAAGCTCTTCCTTGATTTTAGTAAAATTAGAGGAAACGGGTAGCCGTTTGAGAAGTAACTCATTATAGGTCTGTACGACCTCTACTTTATATACGTTTTCAAGTTTGTTTTTGATAGATAGCAGTGTTAGAAAAAAATCTGAAATGGAATCGGGAGCAAATTGTATGAGAATACCCCGCTCCCCCAACATTAATATTTTAAATTCTGGCAGTCCCATCAGACAATCATTACATTTTCATTAGCTAAAACTTCCTTTAGATTCCTAGCGATATCAAGAGCCCCTTCAGTATCTCCATGTACACATAGCGTGTCAATCTCAAAAGGTAGTATTTTCCCAGTAATGGTTTTGAGCGACTTCTCCTTAATCATCTTTAAGACGTGATACGTTATTTGGCTATGTTCGGTGAGAACAGAATGAGGTCTATCTCTTGATACTAATGTGTAATCCTCATTATACGCTCTATCTGCAAAACCTTCTGTAGCTGTTTTTAATCTACCTTGAGCTAGAGTACCTATCACACTCTTATAAGGAACATATAATGTCAAGCTTTGGTCGATTTCTAAGATACTCTGAATGATCACTTCTGCCGTACCTACATCCACTGCTGCTCGATTGTAAAGTGCCCCGTGTGGTTTGATATGGTGCAATTTTTGTCCAGACGTTTCAGTAAGCTCTTTTAGCAACAAAATTTGTTCTTTAATCGAGGCTTTTAAATCTGCTTCAGATATGTTGATTACGTGTCTTCCAAAATTTTTTGGGTCAGGGTAACTGGGATGAGCTCCTACTTTTACCGAGGACATTTTCGCGAAAGCGAGCACCTCCATAATGGTTTTTTTATTTCCAGCGTGACCACCACAAGCAATATTGCAAGAACTAAGTAATGGCAGTAATTGCGCATCATTACCTATTCCTTCTCCTACGTCTGCATTGAGATCAATTTTCCACATTAGATTAGGGATAAAACTTTAAGAATACTCTTGACACCAAGACCCAAAACCATAAACCATACCGCTATGCCGAGCACATTCTGCCATTTGGAATTAATATAATTCCCTAAAAGCTGCTTTCTATTTGCCATTAGTAAGAGATATCCTGCGATGATAGGAAGTAACATACCATTGGCAATTTGGGCAAATTTTATAATATCTACTGGTTTATATCCGCCTGAAGAAAATAAAATTCCCAACGCGAGAATGGAGCCCCACACGAGCCTGAAGGAAGGGCTCTTTGTATCTTTTTTCCAACCCAGACAGCCTTGCACTACATAAGCTGCAGCAAGGGGAGCAGTGATGGCAGAGGTAAGACCGGCTGCTCCTAGCCCTAGCCCTACAAAATACCTGGCGTAAGGACCAAATAATGGTTCTAGACTACGCGCCAAATCTACTGCGCTAGTGACTTCCCCTCCTTGCAGTGCTGTAGCACAAATCATTATCGCCATAGAAACGAGGCCACCTAGAACCATTGCAACCATAGTGTCCTTTCTCGCTGCGGATAAATCTGACGCTCCAGACCACTTTTCTGATACGAGAGATGCGTGCAAAAAAAGGTTGTAGGGTACCACCGTAGTACCAATTAATGCTATAATCGTAAACGTACTCTCTTCTGGGAATTGCGGGATGAAACTCCCTTTTAAAATTCCTACCACGTCTGGCTTGGTAATGATGGCTGTAATCACAAATGCAATACTCATAAAGATGACGAGCGTTACTAAAACACGTTCCAGAATTTTGTAATTCCCGATAAATAAAAGAATGGCCGCTACACTACCAATGACGAGGCTCCAAAAATTAACATGCATCCCTCCCACATCCAAACTCCCAGAAAAACCGAGCGACTCCAATCCTAAAACACCCCCGCTTATATTACCCGCTTCGTAAGCTGCGTTTCCTATTACTATGGCGCTCAGTACAAGAGCGATGGCAAGAAATCTTCCTATGGGCTGTTTTATCTCTTGACGGATGATTGCCGCGAGACCTTTTCCGGTAACCAAACCCAATCTCGCTGCCATTTCCTGCAAAACAATGGTTGCTATTACAGATAGAACCATTGCCCACAACAAAGAATACCCAAAAGTTACTCCAGCGATCGTGCAAACCGTCACCGTGCCGGGACCTATAAAAGCTGCTGCAATTAAAACTCCTGGCCCAGATATTTTTAGATGTAATCCCATATTATCCTAACCATCCATCACGATCAAGACTTCGGTATTGGATAGCCTCACTTATATGATTTCCGTTTACGAGTTCGCTAGCTTCAAGATCTGCAATGGTACGTGCCACTTTGAGAATTCTATCATAGGCCCGGGCAGATAAATTAAGTCTTTCCATTGCAGTTTTTAGCAACGCCTTAGAGGCATCATCTAATGCACAATATTTTCTTATTTGCTTAACGTGCATCTGGGCGTTATAGTTGGTTTTTTCGCTTTCGCGAAAACGTTCTACTTGTATTTCCCTTGCAGCTGTAACCCGTTTCCTGATTTCTACGCTTGACTCTGCTTTCGTTTCTTCACTAAGCTTTTCAAAGGGTACAGGAGTAACCTCAATATGTATATCTATTCTGTCGAGCAGCGGCCCACTTATTTTACTGAGGTACCGTTGCATTTCTGCAGGGCTACTGCTCACGGGGGCATCTGGATCGTTAAAGTATCCACCTGGGCTGGGGTTCATACTCGCCACGAGCATAAAACTTGAAGGATAGGTAACGGTAAAACGGGCACGTGATATGGTCACCTCACGGTCTTCTAGCGGCTGTCTCATTACTTCCAATACAGAACGTTTAAATTCAGGTAATTCATCCAAAAACAGGACCCCGTTATGTGATAAGGATATCTCACCAGGCTGAGGATAAGCTCCACCACCTACCAAAGCGACATCGCTTATGGTGTGGTGAGGGCTTCTAAAAGGTCGCTCAGACATCAACCCTTGATGCTCTTTTACTCTTCCTACAACGCTATGGATTTTTGTAGTCTCTAACGCCTCCCTTAGGGACATAGGAGGTAATATGCTCGGTAATCTTTTACTCAACATCGTTTTACCAGATCCTGGAGGTCCTATTAAAATAATATTATGACCCCCAGCAGCAGCGATCTCCATACAGCGTTTTATGGACTCCTGACCTTTTACATCAGCAAAATCAAATTCTGGATGTTCTAGATTTTTGTAAAACTCTGCCCTAGTGTCAATAACCGTAGTTTCAAGCGGAGTACCCTTATCAAAAAAATCTATTACTTGACTAATATTAGTCACACCGTGAACGTCTAGACCATCTACTATTGCGGCTTCTTTTGCATTTTGTTCTGGCAGAATGAACCCTTTAAATCCTTCTTCACGCGCTTTTATGGCTATAGGTAGCGCGCCCTTAATGGGTTGCAAACCCCCATCTAGAGAAAGCTCGCCCATAATAATATAGTTATCTACATCGTCACCCTTTATCTGTCCAGTTGCGATGAGAATACCCGTTGCAAGCGATAAATCATATGACGACCCCTCTTTCCTAAGGTCTGCAGGAGACATATTGAGAATGAGTTTCTTACCAGGTATTTTATAGCCGTTATTCTGCAATGCTGCCTGTATTCTATAGCTACTTTCTTTAATGGCATTATCTGGTAATCCCACTAAGTGGTAGCCCACACCTTTATCTACATTAACTTCTATGGTGATCGTAGTGGCATCCACACCAAAAACGGCACTTCCAAAAACTTTAGTGAGCATACTTCTAATTTGATTTGCTTAAATATAGGGTTATAGCGATAAAATGTATTAAAGATTGAGCAATAAAATCGAATTAGGGGCAATCGCCCCTTTCTTACAACAATGGTACTTCTTACATTTATAGTTCACATATTAAATGATTTGTTAAGGTTAGTGTGTGTATGAAAACGGGGATTCGCTTAAAACGCAGTCTCCATAATTTTCAAAATTTAGGGGTGAAAGGCATCCTTGCTTCTGCAAGGGTGTTTTTCTTTTTTAAATAATTACGTCTTAATTATTTACACTCAAAATTAACCCCTTATTACAAAAACAATATTATATTTGAGATTCCCAAAGCAATTTGGGTTTTGAAAGTTAGAAATAACTTTTAAAAATTTAGGGGTGAAAGGCATCCTTGCTTCTGCAAGGGTGTTTTTCTTTTTTTAGCCAACATCAAAAATGCCTTTCTACAGTTTGTAGAAAGGCATTTTTGATGTTAAACTCGAATTATTATTTCCTTAAAATAGAAAACTCAATTTTAGAGGTATGGAATACACTATGTGTTTGCTCCGTAAAATCTTTTTCTTCAGCCTTAAAAATGTTATCTACATAGGTCTGAGGGTTAAGATCTATCAGTGGGAACCACGTACTCTGGATTTGTACTTGTAGCTTGTGACCCTTTTTAAAAGTATGCAGAACGTCCTGTAATTTTACAAATACCTCGTCTTGAACACCCGGCTCAAAAGGCATAGGACGCTCAAAACTCTTTCTAAACCTACCTCGCATTACTTCACTTCGAACCATCTGATTGTAGCCGGCCATAGAAACTCCTTCTTCGGTCTCTTCTGTATTAGGAACGTCATCTGGATACACGTCAATGATTTTAACAATCCAATCTGCACTGGTTCCTGTAGTTGCCACCTGCAGTTTTGCCATAATGTCTCCCACCAATGTGAGGTCTGCGTCTAGAACCGGGGTTTCGTAAACTAACACATCGTCACGCTCTGCAGCAAAACGTTGATCATCACTCATATACTTACGAGGGGTAAAAACCATCTTTTTACCTTGGGCATACGGAACTGGATTTGCTGGATCGCTCACAAAGGTTTCTGCTCCAGACTTCGTACTAGGACTGCCTGTCAGACTTTGGTTTTTACCTAAGAAAAAACTAGCTCTCATTGCTTGTTTTGGAGGCCATTGCTCAAAAGACATCCACTCTTTGCTGCCCGAGTCAAAAACGTGTGCCTCTGGTAAGTCTGTGGCTTCAGAACCGTCTCCCTTTAAGAAGTGATTAAAGAATTCTGTCTCAATATCCTTTTGGAAATATTCTGAAATGTCATCTCCAAAATAGACATTCCCCACTGCCTGTCGCTTCTTATCTCGAGACCAATCGCCGTGACTCCAAGGTCCAAAAACAACTGTATTATAATTATTACTTCGCTTCTCAATATTCTTATAAGTCTCCCACGGTCCGTAAAGATCTTCTGCATCATATAAACCTCCTACCGTCATTACTGCGGGCTCAATGTTCTCAAGATGTTGTATAATCCCACGGGACTTCCAGAACTCGTCATAATTAGGATGTTCTTTTAGTTGGGTCCAGAACTCATTGGTCTCGTCATAATATTTATCAAGATTTGATAACGGTCCCGTTTTTAAGAAAAATTCATATTGATCGTCGCTGTCCAAGTTTGGAAATTCATACCAAGGTTCTTTGGTTGGTTCGTCTTTTTGATATCCAAAAACAGCTGTAGCTCTCCAATAACTCAATAGATAGGCCCCATTATGATGAAAATCGTCAAAAAAGAAATCTCCTATACATGCTTGCGGGCTACTAGCTTTAAGAGCCGGATGGCCACTAAGCAGAGAATATGTGGCATAAAAACCAGGATAGGATATACCCCAAGTTCCCACGTTCCCATTCGTATTTTGCACATTGTTTACGAGCCACTCTATGGTATCATAAGTATCACTTGCCTCATCTATTTGCGTTCCCGTTTTATTAGGTATGAACGCGCGCATATTATCATATTTACCTTCAGACATCCAGCGCCCGCGTACGTCCTGATAGACGATAATGTTACCCTGCTCCATTAAATATTTATTAGGACCTATCTTAGTGCGGAATTCTTCCGGTCCGTAGGGTCTGCAACTATATGGGGTACGTTGCATAAGTATTGGGTACGCTACTGAAGTATCTTTAGGAGAATATATAGTCGTATGGAGTTTTACCCCATCGCGCATTTCAATCTGGACTTCTTGCTTATTATAATGTTCTGAAACACTATAAGTAGCTTCTTCTTGTGAATATGCTTCCCCCTGACCAAAAGGCAGATTTACGAAAGCAAAAAATAAAAAGAAACTGAGTATTCTATAAGTAGTATTCATTTATTGGTTTTTAAATTTTGATATGGCTGTCTCTAGCCAATTTTCATATTCTTCAACGTCTGGAGTATATCCCACGGGTTCGTTTAATTCATTCTCGTCGTGATCCAGCATCACATAGTAAGGTGCTGCAACGAGATTATATCTTTCAATCTGAAAGGTACTCCACTTATTCCCTACTGTTTTTATACGCCTACCAGAGGCACTTACACCTTGTTCCTCTAGTGGTAGTTCTTCCTGGGAGTCTCCGTATAAAGATATCAATACAATATCATTTTTAAGGATTTTAAGCACTTCAGGTTGAGACCATACTAATTCTTCCATACGGCGGCAGTTTACACAAGCCTTCCCTGTAAAATCTAAAAGAACAGGCTTCTGTTCCTTACGGGCATAAGCCATTCCTGCATCATAGTCTATAAATGATAAGAGTCCGTGAGGTCCTATCTCTGCGTTATCTGGAAAACTTTCATCTGTGACGATGGTGTTTGAAACAGCTCCTACTCCGTAAGGTGACTCACTATAATTCATAGGTGGTGGGAAACCACTAATGAGCTTTAGAGGTGCACCCCAAACTCCTGGGATTAGATATACAATAAAAGCTGTCGTCAATATTCCAAAAAGCAATCTACCTACCGAAATATGGCTCACTTCTGTATCGTGAGCTAATTTTATCTTTCCAAAAAGATAGAACGCGAGTCCTATCATTATTGCGATGAGAAGAACTAAAAAAACCTCCCGTGAAAGATACCCACCATCTACCACAAGATCAGCATTGGATAAAAACTTAAGAGCAAGCCCCAGTTCTAGAAAACCTAAAACAACTTTGATGGTGTTGAGCCATCCACCAGATTTTGGTAGGCTATTCATCCATCCAGGGAACATTGCAAACAAGGCAAAAGGTAACGCTATGGCCGTACTAAAGCCTAGCATACTTATTACTGGGGTAATCCCGCCTTCCGTAATAGATTGAACTAAAGCTACCCCTACAATGGGACCTGTACAGCTAAAGGAAACTATGGCAAGGGCGAGCGCCATAAAGAAAATACCTATGAATCCGCCACGGTCTGCTTTGCTATCAATTTTATTTGCCCATTTCTGTGGCAACATAATCTCAAAAGCTCCAAAAAACGAGATGGCAAATATCACAAGAAGCGCAAAAAATACAAGATTAAATGTCACACTAGTCGAAACCTCAACAATTGCTGTGGCACCAAATATCGCGGTAACCGTTAATCCTAGAACTACATATATAACGATGATAGATATGCCATAAATAATAGCATTGCGTATTCCTGCCGCTCGTGATTTACTTTGTTTTGTAAAGTAACTCACTGTCATTGGGATCATAGGGAATACACAAGGTGTAAATAAGGCCGCAAGACCTCCCAAAAATGAGAGAAAGAAAACCGTCCATAAACCTTTATGGCTGGGTCCTTCATTTATTTGATGTACTGTATTATCGTCTTCTGGCGCCGCTTCCTTTTGGGATACCCCATAACTTTCAAAGACATTGTAATCTTCAAAAACGGTTGCCTTTTGAGTATCTAGATTATGGATGATATAGACATCCTGAGGGATACAAACCTCCTTACAAACTTGATATTTTATAATCGTTTTTATTAAACGTACATCCGAGTCTGTGACAGTTACAGGGTGTGACAGTCGCGGGGTATACCCCACAAATTCTACGGCATCTTCTTCAAAAATATCATCATAAAATCTTCTGGTCTCACTTTCTATGGCACTTTCGGCTGGTTGTACACCTTTGCCTGCGTCTAAAAACTCAAAAGAAAATGGAATTCCAGAGGGACTGAACTGACTATAGATATGCCAACCGTCTTCCAGCACGGCATCAAAGTGAAGAATATATGCTGTGTCCGTTTTTTGTTCTACAGAGCCTGTCCATTTAACAGGATCTGGATTTTTATTTAGACCCTCTCCCTGACCAAATTGAGCGAAAGCTGTACAACTAACAAGAAATAAAAGTACAAAGGTTTTATACATTTTGTCCATCATAAGACCGTGTGATTTTAATAGTTTCTGAAGTCTTGGGGGTGACTTTAAAGCGATCATCTGCACGATGACCTACTACCCAAACGATGTCTTCTTTATGGCAAAGGAGCCACACATTTTCTTTAGCTATCAAAGATAGCTTTTCATCCTTTAAATACTTACTCACTTTCTTCTTTCCCTTCATCCCAAATGGATAAAAGTAATCTCCCTCTTCCCATCTTCTTATCGTGAGAGGAAATTCCATTTTTTGAGCGTCTAGTATCATCTCATTTTTTGAGGTGATCTGATCTCCACTATTTTGGGATATTGTGAGGGTACCAAAATTTCCCTTTATAATATCTACTCCTGTTTCCCAAATATATGTGACACCGTCAGTCTCAGTAAGAGGAAATACCTGTAGCGTATTTCTATTTTTAAAAACCCTGTGCGTAGCGCTCGTCACTTGTTTTCCGGACTGTGCATCCGGCAATGAATATATGTCTTCCCAAGCCGTAAATCCATACCCCCCCAGTAAGCTATATAATGCCGCCTCTGGTTCTGGGTAATCCCGTAATTTTTCTAAATCTACTGCCATACCGTCTGGTCCCAAACTATTTTCTATAGGATAGCATAATTGGAGTCGCAATTGTTCTGTGTATACTTTCAACAGCGCCGCAGTTTGTTTTAAATGTGATTGAGTACTTGCAAAACGTTGTAAAAAGTCTGACCTAACTTCTTCTAAAGCTGGTACAACGTTATGACGTATGGCATTGCGGGTATATTTGATGGAGGCATTACTACTATCCTCCCGCCATTGGACTCCTTCGGATCTAGCAAAATTTTCTATCCGCTTTCGCGAAAATGGCAACAAAACCCTGCAAATCTTTCCATTGACACTGGGAATGCCCTTGAGACCCTCTATTCCCGTACCACGACTTAAATTTATGATAAACGTTTCCACCTCATCATTTAAGTGATGGGCCGTTATAATGTAATCAAAACCTTTTGTGATGGACAGCTCCTCAAAGAACCCGTAACGAAGGTCTCTTGCGGCCATTTGTGTTGAAATATTTGACATTTTGGCGAAAGCCAGTGTATCAAAACGCTTAGAAAAATATGGAATATCGTATTTGAGGCAGTAATCCTTTACGAACTGCTCATCTCCATCACTCTCCGCTCCTCTCAAGTGAAAGTTGCAGTGAGCAACGGCTATGTCAAGTGATCTGCACAACTCTAGCATTACCATACTATCAAGACCACCACTTACAGCCAGCAATAATCTAGACGTTGCAAGAAAAGGAAATTTATCTGTGATATGCTGCTGGAAGTCTAAGCGCATATCAACTCGTTATACGCGGCCCTTGAGCGCGTTAAAAACCCAAGCATTAGCAAGAAAACCAATACCTACTGCAGCAAAGCCCCAGCCAGCTGTCTCGTTGTACCTAAAAGCGCCTAGAGCGATTAAAGAAAGACCTACGATAATCATTATAGTCGTGGCCCAAGCCAAAACGGTATTTTTATTCATACCCATAGTTTTAATTTAATAAGGGAAACATCCCTCCAATATAAGCCAGTAAGCTTACTACTACAAATATCGGGTAAAATCTTGAAATGCTACAGGGACTTAGGCATAGGTTTTTGTAAATTCGAGCATCGATAGCGCTGCATTATTCGCTACATATTTTACAACAATGGATACAAATATAAAATTTAATAAAAACGAAGATCACAATAAACTCTTACTCTCTGATATGCTCAGAAAACTGGGTGAGGTAAAGCTAGGAGGTGGTCAGAAACGTATAGAAAAACATCATAGCAAGGGTAAGATGACTGCTCGCGAGCGTATAGACTACCTTGTAGACAATCCTAAAAAATGCATAGAAATAGCTGCTTTTGCAGGTGACGATATGTATGAGGAGCACGGTGGCTGCCCTAGTGGTGGTGTGGTTATTAAGATAGGGTACGTTGCAAAAAAGCAGTGCATTATCGTTGCTAATGACGCCACCGTAAAAGCGGGTGCCTGGTTCCCTATTACGGGAAAAAAGAACCTTAGAGCGCAGGAAATTGCCATTGAGAATAAACTCCCCATCATTTACTTAGTAGATAGCGCAGGAGTGTACCTCCCGCTACAGGATGAAATTTTTCCCGATAAAGAGCATTTCGGGCGCATTTTTCGCAACAATGCAGTAATGAGCAGTATGGGTATCACACAGATAAGTGCGGTGATGGGAAGCTGTGTAGCTGGTGGAGCTTACCTACCTATTATGAGTGATGAAGCGCTTATAGTAGATAAGACGGGAAGTATTTTTCTAGCGGGAAGTTACCTTGTCAAAGCGGCCATAGGAGAATCTATAGATAATGAGACGCTGGGCGGTGCCACTACCCACTGTGAGATTTCTGGAGTCACAGATTATAAAGCAAAGGACGACAAAGATGCCTTAGACACCATCAAAAAACTGATGGGAAAAATAGGCGATTACACTAAGGCTGGTTATAACAGAGAGGCATCTGTAAAGCCTGCAAAGGATCCTGAAGATCTCTTTGGCCTACTTCCTGCTTCCAGGGCAGATCAATATGACATGCGTGAGATTATAGAGCGTCTGGTAGACAACTCAGAATTTGATGAATATAAGGAAGGGTATGGACAGACTATCCTTACAGGCTATGCTCGTATAGACGGCTGGGCAGTGGGAATAGTTGCAAATCAGCGCAAGCTGGTAAAGACTAAGAAAGGTGAGATGCAGTTTGGAGGAGTCATCTATTCAGATAGTGCAGATAAAGCTACACGGTTTATCGCCAACTGTAACCAGAAAAAGATTCCGCTAGTATTTGTGCAGGATGTTACCGGCTTTATGGTAGGCAGCAAGAGCGAGCACGGAGGTATCATAAAAGACGGAGCAAAAATGGTAAATGCCGTCTCTAATTCTGTAGTACCTAAGTTTACCATAATTGTAGGCAACTCGTATGGCGCTGGTAACTATGCAATGTGCGGTAAGGCGTATGACCCAAGGCTCATCGTCGCTTGGCCTAGTGCCGAGCTGGCAGTGATGTCTGGTAATAGCGCAGCAAAAGTTCTCCTCCAGATAGAAACAGCTTCCCTCAAGAAAAAAGGAGAAGAAATCACCCCTGAGATAGAAAAAGAGCTCTACGACAGAATTAAGGCCCGTTACGATAGACAGATCTCACCATACTATGCGGCTTCAAGAATCTGGACAGATGCCATCATAGACCCGCGTGACACCCGTAAGTGGATCTCAATGGGAATTGAGGCAGCAGACCACGCACCTATAGAAAAACCATTTAATCTTGGAGTGATCCAAGTCTAATTTTAAACCTTCACAACACTTGTTAGGAAGGACGCTATCTTAAAAGTTTGAACCCTTTTCATACCTATTGCTATGAAAAGGGTTTATTTTATTTGGAATCACAGAGGAAGTATCTTGAAATAAGAATAGTCACAACTTACAAATACTCAATACGTTATTAACTAGTTGGCTTGAATCTAAAAAAAAAGGAAGTGTGAATGGCCTAACTAAGGTGTGTTACTCAAATTTTGGCGAAAGCCGAAGAAACGACAATTATTTTATTTAAAAAAAACTTTAGGCTTTTTGTAACATTTATGGGACTCCTTACGTATAACTGTTACATCGACTTATAACCCAAGTTTTTTTTAAACCTATGAGACAGCTCAAAATTACCAAGCAGGTCACAAACAGAGAGACCGCATCTTTAGACAAGTACTTACAAGAGATAGGTAAAGTAGACCTTATTACCGCAGAAGAGGAGGTAGAACTTGCTCAGCGTATAAAGGCTGGAGATCACCGAGCTTTGGAACAGCTTACTAAAGCAAACCTTCGTTTTGTAGTCTCTGTTTCAAAACAATATCAAAATCAAGGACTTACCCTTCCTGATCTTATAAATGAAGGAAATTTAGGTTTGATTAAGGCGGCTCAGCGTTTTGATGAAACTCGTGGTTTTAAATTTATCTCCTACGCGGTATGGTGGATACGCCAGTCTATCCTGCAGGCTCTTGCGGAGCAATCACGTATTGTAAGACTACCTCTTAATAAAATAGGGTCTATAAACAAGATCAACAAGATGTATGCTTTTCTTGAGCAGGCTAACGAGCGTCCTCCTAGCCCTGAGGAAATAGCAAAAGAGCTTGATATGACCGTAAATGATGTAAAAGAGTCTCTTAAAAATTCCGGACGTCACGTAAGTATGGATGCACCTCTCATTGAGGGTGAGGATTCCAATCTTTATGATGTATTAAACTCTGGCGAAAGTCCCAATCCGGATCGTGAGTTACTACACGAATCTTTACGTACGGAAATCGAGAGAGCGTTAGAAACGCTTACTCCACGTGAGGCAGATGTCATAAGACTTTATTTTGGCTTAGGAGATCAACACCCTATGACTCTTGAAGAAATAGGAGAAACCTTTGACCTTACCCGTGAGCGTGTAAGACAGATCAAAGAAAAAGCTATACGCAGATTGAAACATACTTCACGCAGTAAGATACTCAAGACCTATCTAGGGTAATCCCACATTTTAACGCTATTTTGCATCAATAGTTAAGATATATGTAAGGCTTTTAGGTAAACAGAAAGTTTTGGTATCTTTGATAGACTATAAAAATGCGATTAACGCCTTAGGCGACTTAATAACCGTAACAACAGTTTATCATAACTGTTCGTTTTTTGATTGATGAATGAATCCCCGGCTGATTACCGGGGATTTTTCATTTATAACATTTCCGATCCCATCTTAAAGATTGCTTTTTTACGCCTTTGGAATAGGAAGGGCACTTCGTACAAGATTAGAATTGAGATTTCTTAAGATACTTGTACGCTATTCATTACCCAAAATACGCTTAACTTCTCCAATCAATTCTTCAATAGAATTTAAAACGTCAAATGTTGTACTTGAGATTACCATCTCTAATGCACCTTCCGCTTCCAACAATACGGCTGGAAACGTATATTTAGGAAGCCATTTGGATTTATAAGCTTTTAGAAATTCATCTTTATGGAGAAACGTAAGTGGGATATCTACGCTTTCGCGAAAGCGCTCCCATTCTTCTTTCTCTCTAAATGTTCCGTAGGTGAGATCGCATAACTTACAATCGTACGTAGATGGGCTCAACATTTTATGAGCGCTATCTAGGAGTGCATTGAAATGTCCAGAATTTGCATTGTAAACAAATATGAGCATCATAAGGTTATACGAGTCAAAAGATCTAATTAGAAATGATGCCTTACTTCTTTAGATCTAATTTCTCAGCAAAAAATTCTGTAAAGTCCTTCATTGTATCTGCCATTTTATCATCACCAGTTGCTCTCCTAAAGGAGTCTGTCATACCCACTAAGGTCTGGTGGAAGAAAATCTGCATTTCATCTACAGGCATATCTTTGGTCCATAAATCTATACGCACAGACTCCTTTTGCTTGCTATCCCAGAGAGATAGTAGCATTGCCTTTGCTTCCTCATTTGCCACGCCTCCATCTCTTGCAGTCCACATCATTTTTTCTGGAACGCGATTTTCATCAAGTTCTATTGCAATTTTGATATCAGATTTATGAGCACTTGCCATAATTATAAGGTTTAGGGTTTGTATTTTGCGGCTGCAAAGATAGCATCTGCATCTTGTAAAAGCATAGATTTTAGGGCAACATCGTTCTTATCCATAAAGGACTTTATGATTTTATACCCTATATATCTTCCTATACGACCAGGAGTCTCATTATCAAACGCTAAGTAAAATTTAGAGAATGGCGCTGGATCTATAAAACGACTGAGCATTTTTCTATCTGTACTATACAAAACCTCATTACTTATAAAGTATTCCCATATGTTGCGCTCATTCTCCTGTGCAAATAGGAGTTCTTGCTCTGTATATCCTAATACTTCGTTTAAAGGCTTTTTACTTAACAATTGCTCCATCATATACAACTGCTTTCCTTCGTAAATCATTTGTGAGAGTAGTTGTCCATTTTCAGGTTTTAGTGTTTTTGCTTTCGCGAAAGCTGCAGCTACATCTACATCAATTTGTTCTTTTCTAAAATTCTTAGATTGGAATTTAGGGATTCCGACGTAAAAATGATGATCCTTTCCCAGATAGGTATCTAACGAAATTACAAGCAAACTATCTGCCAGAACTACCTTATTCCTATAATTGACCTCATTTGTAATGGTTATAATGTCTGGGATGACCGTTTCTGGGTAATAATATTTGATATGTCTAAAGAGGTTTTCTAGATTTTCTTGCTCTTGCTGAAAATCTGGAAATGCTTTAGTTACCTCCTCATTAATTTCCTGTTGTATTGTATCTCTTATTTTCTGTTCCCAATAGGCATCTGGATATGCATCAGATAAAAGATAGGGATACTCATCTTTTAATAGCGAAATATCATCTAGGGTTGCAACGGCAAATTCCTTGTCAAACCTTTTAACTGTCATTGCGACCGTAATCTCCTTTATTTCTGAAGGTATTTCTTCTTCCTTTTTACAAGAGAAAAAGACGAGTAAAATAAAAAGTACACTTAAAAATTTATTCATAGAGTTTGTATCTTTAAAGCAGGAATGTCTCAAGAGATAATGCACGAGGAATAATTGAACCCGTAAAATTATCATTTAAGCACTCAACGTAAAAATACCAATTTTAATACCTAAAGGAAGAGAGATGCAAACTGAAAAAGTAATAGACTATATAGTAAACTGGTTAAAGGATTATGCTACTAAATCTGGAATGAATGGTTTTGTTATAGGAATAAGCGGTGGTATTGATAGCGCTCTCACCTCTACGCTATGTGCAAAAACTGGATTGAGACTCCTTTGTGTGCAGATGCCCATACATCAGGACGAGCGACAGGTCACCCGTGCTAAAGAACATATCGATCAACTTAAAAAACGCTTTGCAAACGTGACTGATGTAGAGGTCAACCTTACACATACATTTGAAGAATTAAAATCTGCAGTGCCTGGCGCTCCAGAAAGTGAACAACGCAATCTAAGTCTTGCAAATACGAGAGCGAGACTCAGGATGTCTACCCTTTATTACTTTGCTGGTTTACATAAATATCTTGTAGCTGGAACTGGAAATAAGGTAGAAGATTTTGGTGTGGGCTTTTATACAAAATATGGAGATGGCGGGGTAGATCTAAGCCCAATTGCCGATCTTATGAAATCTGAGGTGTTTGCACTAGCAAAGGCCGCAGGAGTTCCAGAAAGCATACTTAAAGCAAAACCTACAGATGGCCTCTGGGGAGATGACAGAACTGATGAGGATCAGATAGGGGCAAGCTACGATGACTTAGAATGGGCTATGAAACAAGATGATTTAGGAAAAACGGGCGCAGATTTTGAGGGAGAAAAGAAAAAAGTGTTCAACCTTTACAAAAAGCTGAACAACGCTAATCAACACAAAATGATCCCAATACCCGTTTGTGATATTCCCGATCATCTGATGAATTAAGCCTTTAATCGATTAATTTCTAAAAAGTCTGTTAAATAGCTTCATTTAAGCTTACTTTGTGGCAAACAAGTTATGCCTCCCTCACGCCCTTGTTTCATTAGTATCTTAAACAATATATAATGAACAAAGTTTTAATTGCAGACCACCACCCAATAACAAGAAAAGGAATCTCTTCTATTCTTGAAGCAGAAGGTAATTTTGAAATTGCTGGATACATCAGTGATGGAAATGATCTTCTTAATATACTCACCAAGACTGAGGTGGATATACTTGTTCTAGAAATAGATATTCCTAACCTCAATAGTATTACTGCTATAAAGGCTATCAAAAGAGAATTTCCTAATATTAAAATTGTAGTCTTAAGTTGTCATCCAGAAGAGATGTATGCTTTGAGCGCAATTAAGTATGGTGCTGCAGGGTATGTTTCTAAGACTGCGTCAATACAACGTATACTTAACGCTATCAACCAAGTATCGAGAGGTGGTATATACTTAAATGAAACTTTAAGCCAGCGATTGGTCAGTGAAGGGAATGCCACACAAGGTCTGGCCTACAAATACAAGAAATTATCTAGTAGAGAGATAGAGGTACTTAACTTGCTGTCTAATGGTAAACGTAACAAAGAGATTGCTCACGATCTCGACATCAATGAGAAAACAGTAAGTACCTATAAGATGCGATTACTTAAAAAGCTTGAGGCCCAAAACGTTGCCGAACTTATAAAGCACGCACGCCTTTTACAAACCAGTAGTATCTAAACAGATAATACCCTTCCTAATTTATTTCCTAATAAGGTATTGAGTGATTGATAGTCTAGAATATCGCGTATCACTTCTTGATTATCTGTGCTCTCCTTAGTTTGCGACATTAAATCAGTGATTTTTTGAGTGATGAGATATTTACGCAAACTCAAAACCGTTTCTGACACAAATTGTCCAACGGTACTTTCCCTCTTTCTCACATAAACTTCCCTTGTATCCCAACGGTGCAACTCATACTTTTCATTATCAAGAATGATGTTTGAGATCTCAGACGCCTCTTCTGGAGAAAGTTCATTTATAAAATTCTGAACTTGAAAATCATCATCTGTATGGAGTCGTTCTATTATTTTTGTATACAGTACCCTGAAGAGCTCATTAGTAAAAGCAACCTCATCTTCTTGTAAATCAAGATAAATTTTCTCAAAAACTCGTGCTTTTTGAACTACGGGTTCAAAAACGATAGTTCCCTCTTCATTTTCTTTGAGATAAAGATCCTCAAAGTCCTCTTCTACCTGGCCGTATAAAAGCAATGCCTCTATGAGTTTGCGCTCAAGCTCAAAAAGGACATTTACTTTTTCTGTCTGCTTGGAGCTGTCATTTTTAACAACAGACATGGTTTCAGGAGCATCTTCCTTATGTTGCCGTGCGAACTCCTTACTGTTTTTATTGAGGATCTGCGCTAGTGTATTATAAAGAACTGCTTCAGAAATTTGCATAATGCGAGCGCACTCCTGCACGTATATCTCGCGCTTTATGGTATCGGGTATTTTAGAGATACTCTCTACCATATCCCTTACAGTAGCAGCCTTTTTAATAGGATCTCCAGCAGACTCTTCTACCAGTAAATTTGCTTTGTACTGTATAAAGTCTTTTGCATTATCATTAAAATAATCCAGAATTTCTTCTTGGCTATGCTTTCGCGAAAAAGAGTCTGGATCTTCCCCTTCAGGAAAAGAGCAAACCTTTACGTTCATACCTTGCTCAAGGATGATATCAATACCCCTTATAGCGGCGCGCTGTCCCGCAGCATCTCCATCAAAAAGAACGGTAATATTGTTGGTCAGCCTATTGATGAGACGTATTTGATCTGCTGTAAGCGCTGTACCAGAAGAAGACACCACGTTTTCAATACCAGACTGAAACATCTGTATAACGTCTGTATAGCCCTCTACGAGATAGCAATTATCTTCTTTTGCTATGGCCTGTTTTGCATAGTAAATCCCATAGAGAACTTTGCTCTTATGATAAATGTCGCTCTCTGGAGAATTGAGGTACTTAGCAGCTTTCTTACTACTATCTAATATTCTCCCACCAAAACCTAAAACCCGCCCACTCATTGAGTGAATGGGAAACATCACTCTACCCTTAAAACGGTCAAACTGTTTTTCTTCCTTTACAATAGAGAGCCCCGTTTTTTCTAGATATTCTAATTTGTAAGCTTTGCGCAGTGCTTCACTGGTAAAAGCATCCCATTGGTCTGGATTATAACCCAGCTCAAACTTTTTTATGGTCTCGTCTGTAAAGCCACGTTCTTTAAAATAGCTCAGACCTATCGCCTTACCTTGCTCCGTGTTCAATAATGTTTTATGGAAGTAATCTCTCGCAAACTCACTGACGAGATACATACTCTCCCTCTCATTTGCCGCTTCCTTTTGCTCGTCTGTCTGCTCTGTTTCCTCTATCTCAATATTGTATTTTTTAGCGAGGTATTTTATAGCTTCTGGATAGGTAAAGTGCTCGTGCTCCATTATGAAAGCAACCGCATTACCTCCTTTTCCGCTAGAAAAATCCTTCCAAATCTGCTTCACGGGGCTTACCATAAAACTAGGCGTGCGCTCGTCTGAAAATGGGGAGAGACCCTTAAAATTGGACCCCGATTTTTTTAGGTTTACAAAATCACCGATTACCTCCTCTACTCGAGCAGTTTCAAAAACTTTATCTATGGTTTCTTTTGAAATCAAATTCCTTCTCGTTTTCTAGTTTGTGATTTATGGCTTGTAAAAATACATTTAAATATTATTAGATAAATACCTAGCGATGCAAGTGCTTAGTATATTCCCCCCATACCTAATAATAAGCCCAATTAATAGCCCAATTATTTAGGTATATATCATACTAAGACTTGAATACTCAAATCATAAATCTTCCATTTTTGTGATCACCTCAGAAATAACTCAGCGATTTAGTATCACTATATTACAGCAGTGACGTTTAAGTCACGACGACACCTAACACACCAATAGCCCTTACAATTCACACAATTAACTTTCTTAACTACTAAGGAAACAGATTTGAAACCGGCAATTTAGATCAATCAATTTTCTGAATAGCCTTATCTGTAAAATTCTTATTTCAAGATCTATGAAGCGATACCTAAAAATTGGGAAGGAGAAACAGAAGGGTTGACAACGAAGTATCTAGAAGGAGAGGTGAGCCATCACATAAAAAACCCAAATCTTAGATTATATAATCTATTAAAAAGCTCCTTCGAAAGAGTGAATTGTTGCTTCGTGTACGAGTGCTATGAGCTAGGGGTTTATTCCGCATTCTGATAGGCCTCTTTTAAAAATTCCTTTAGTTCGCTATCAATCTCTTGGACACTAGAAAGCTTAACTCTGTGTGTACACATAGTTCCAAAAGGCCCTGAATTTTCGAGCCGGTCGGTTATTGGCTTATCTTTAAACTTTAAACCTAAATCAATTCTGGTTTTAGTTGCGGGTTTTATTAATGCAAATTGTTTCTTTCTGATGATACTTACGCTTGTCTTTTTTGGTGTAATAGTCACATCTTTGCCCAACTCTTTAACCACAGCTATCAGACGTTCGTAAATTGGCAGCAAATTTTCCTTTCCTTTATATTGGTTATTAACAAGATCGGCTGGTGAGTCGTTTTCTTCTTTTGATAACGCTACGATCGTATTTGCAAATCCGTGTGTGACTTGGTGCTCTTTTTTAAGAAAGTTTACTGCTTCTGAATGTTTGGAAAAAGACTTTTTCTTAAGCGTTCTTTTCCATTCGCTCAAGGATTCGCCCGTTTTTTCGGGCATATTATCAATCATAGTTTGAAGTGCCTTGTCCATAGTATTCTTTTTTATCTTTTGACTGTTTCCAAATACAGAATTAAGTTCATCAATAATTTTTCATTTGCAGGTATGAAATAATCCATCAGCGAAAGGTATTTAGGATTATTCTTATAGCCAATTCCGTATGATATAACACTAGTATTACCTTTGTCCACTTCCTCGAAGTAAATGACGTTATAAAAGTCTTTAGCTTCTTTTATCATAAATTCAGGAAAATTTTCGGTTATCTCAGCTTGTAATGTGATCAATTTTTTGGGAACGTAATTGACAATATGTGTTACGATTGTTGTGCTATCCCCTATTTTTCCTGCTTCGTTATAGTTAGTCTTGATATATCCACCAACTTTTAAATCAATTTCAGCGAGAGGAACCGCCCAATTTTCCCAACCCTTTTTTGTTGTATAGGCCTCCCAAACAGAGTCAATTGGTGAATGGACCGTAAATTCTTGGATTAGCACCAATTCCCGATTACTTGTAGAATCGACTTTTGAAACGACGCGTTTTTTTTCGTTGCCACTTTTATCTTGTCCGAAAGATATTGATGTTGAAAGCGCTACAAATATCATCACTATTAAGTTCTTCATATCATTAAATAATTGTCATGGTGTTTCTTTAAATTTTGAGTAACACATCACTGTAAAGGCGTGCGTGGTCATTTTGCTTATTTGCTCTTGATTTTGATTTTGATCGGTAATTCTTTTTCTAAATATACACTTAATTAGAAATTCTTATGCAATACGGCAGCTTTTAAAACTATTATCCGATAGGTACTAGAATCAAGAGACCAGCATAGTTCCTGGTCAAGGATTATGAAGAAATAGAGGATTTAAACGTACAGACAGTCAGAAAACTATACTTATTTTAAATACTGGCTAATTCCATTAATTTCAAGACCGTTTTACAATTTCTGGTGGTAGCGCCTACATTCAGCTTTTTCTCAAAAAAATTATTTGACAATTTGGATTGGTGGTACTTTCCCTCACAGAAGATAAAAACATCTTTTTGTTCAATTACAAATTTATCAGGTTCATAGTTATAGGTTTCGGTGTGTTGTTTATGTGCTTTGTTTGGCTTTTCTTTCAGGAAGGTGAAGTAAAAATTGTCAATATCTGAATGTGTATCATAAAATGGATTTTTACGGATTGAGTTTTCCAGTTCTTTTGGATTTCGGATAATAACAGGGACATCGAATCCAAATTTGTGTCTAATAGCTTTTTCAATTTGTTCCTCTAACACCTTATTTTCAGCGTTAGATTTGAAAATAATATTACCACTTTGAATGTATGTTAAAATGTCCTTGTGACCTAAGTCCTTCATCATTAATTTCAAATCTGCCATGAGCAGTTTTCTCTTACCTCCAACGTTAATTCCCCTTAGAATTGCAATTTTGTTGACCATATCTTAATATTCATTTAATTGTGGCATACCCCCCTAAGCCTAGCTTTCAAGCCTCCTGACAAGGGAAGAATGAATGTGGGTGAAGATACGAGCAAAAAAGTAACGCTGATCGCTGTTGCAAACTAGCGATTGATGCCATTTTTTACTATCACTTAATCGGGAAGAGCCTAAGATGAGAACTTTATATTGAGACTGGGTAAGAATTCATACGGAGCTTGTCGCTGGAGTCTTGGTTCCCTCTCAGTTACTTGATGACGCTAGTGTTGTTTTACAAAAGAGGCTGTCAAATTACTGACAGCCTCTAAATTTATTTAGTTATCAACGGCTACTAGTCACCAGCACTTAGAGAGTAACTTCCATCTCCATTAAATGACGTAAGGGTAATTGTTACCGTCCAAACACCCGGTTCTCCGGTAGAGGTAACACCGTCAATGCTGTCTGGCTCAGTTTCTCCGTTAAGCGTTCTGTCAAGTACTAGGGTCCCTTGAGCATCAGCAACTTTAATATTAAAGATTCCCGTTGCGGTAGCAGTAATGTCAGCATTATAATCGGCAGTTGCCAAATTATTAGTCCAGTTAATTGTACGGGAGGCATTACCACCATTACCAGTGAAATCACCACCAATATCTCCTGACGGCCCTTCGTTAACGGTTATATTGGCAGTTGGACTATCGTCATCAGAACAAGATGAGCATATTCCAAGGAATAAAATCAGTACCGTAAGTGTTGTAAGTAGTTTTAAATTTGAGGTTTTCATTTTCTTAATTTTTAGTATTCCTTCTATTATAAAACAATTAAGTTGAGGAAAGTCCCAGATTAATTGGGCAATTTTATAGATACCCTTTGCTCTCGGATTAATGCAGTTTGTTTAAATATAAGCTTAACTGTAAATGTATACGCTTTGCAGTAGCTTTCAAAGATCTCTGCGATATCCATAAAATTGAAAATAAAACAGGAGCTATAACGTAATGTTGTTTACACATCAAATAAGTTAAAAACAGAAATTCATCATTTTTAAACCTGAAAAAAGAGATTAGCATAAGTGTAGAGCTATATTCCACGCTTATTTTAAAGGAAACTGTACCCAGAAGGTGCATCTTTAAATGGGATGTTTCCATAAAAAACCCCATCCTTACGGACAGGGTTATAAAATTTTCAAAAAACTCCTTAAGGCTACAAGTCAAACCGTAGGCCAAGAGAAACGTTTTTTAGATCACCTAACTCGCCTGTAGTGATCGTGTTATTAAGGTCATATTTTGCATATAAACTAAGGGAATTAATCCCTATATAACCGCTCAATCCATAAACAAAGGTGTCTCCTCCAAAATCTCGTCGCTCCTTTAACTTGACGCGCTGGCCATCCTCTTTGAATTTGAGCTTTTGCTGTGTACCAAGACGAACACCCGCATATCCCCCTATGCCGAATTTTAATTTATCTGCAATACTGTATCTCACAGAATTCTCCTTTTCTACTTTTTTATAGTTTCCAAATTCTAAATGTAACGGCACGACTAGATTTGTGGTACGCAACTGTGACTTTTTTAAATCTAGGGGAAAGGTTGCAAGAAATGGATCTCCGGATGTTTCATCGATTTCAAAATACCTGTTATCCTTTGCGTCTAGTTTGTTCCATTGCAGGGAGAGACCGTACTTAAATCTCAAAAATCCAGAATCATCAAAGACTCTCGTGCTCCACGCCCAACCCAGTTCTTGAAAACCCGATTGTCCCACAGAAAACTCATCGCCTATACCTATGGTTTCAGAAACGCCATTATTAAGTCCAAAAGCATATACCAGACTCGAGGTGGTACGATTATCATATTTCATTTGAGCGGGCTTATTGTTATCTATCCTAACCCCAAATACTCTCGTACCCTCGCTATCTTCACTACCTATACCAAATTCTACTTTTGTACCATACCCTGGATTAATCGTTCCATTACGCTTGAGTAGCGCTATTTTGTTATCTAGAATAGCTAACTGGTTTTCTAAGTCGAGTGCAGCATTTTCTGCAGCTTCTTTTTTTAGTTCTTCTGCTTGTTCTTTAGTAATAAGATTATCTTCCAGTTGCTCATTAATAGCAACGACACTCCTTTTGAGAGACCATTTTGCATCTTCTTTAGCGGTTTCCTTATCGCCATAGAGGACGGCAATACGAGTTTCTAATGGTGTTAATTCTTTTTCTTGAGCATTTGAGTTGAGACTGAGAAGTCCTAGTACTGCCGCAAGGGCGAGTGTGATAATTGTTTTCATAACTGTTTGATTTTTGGGTGCCCAGAGGGCACGTATTGATGAACTCTTCTTTAATTATTCCTATCTACCACAGCTTCTACTGCGTCTTTAATTCCTATCTTGAGCTTTCTAAAAATTTTGTCTCTAAAGGTTTCGGGATCTACATCTGCCTCTACATCTAGTAGCAACTCTTCTGCACTAATCGCCACACCATCGTTTTTAGACCTTTCTCGTAACTCCAATTCTCGTTGTGCATTTTTGAGTAAATCTGCAACCTCGAGATCAAGTTTTTTTGCATTCTCAGACGCAACAACAGCCTCTTCTATTTTTATAGTCTTATCTATAGAAATCTGGGATTGCTCCGTCTCTTCGATTCTTAAAGATTTACTTCTTGAGTCTATAGCTATCGCAACTTCAGTTTTGGGTTTTGTAGGTTTTGCGAGCTTTTGCTGATTGTAATTTATCTTAGGTTTATTAATAATCTCTGGTTGCTCATTAGTGCTTTCTTCTACTAGAGCCTCATTTTCTTTAGATGTATTTTTTATATAACTTTCCTCTGTCTTCGATGGTTCTAGTACTTTTTCTGTAGAGATCTGCTCGTTTTTTGGAGTATCTACCAGAGTGTTGTTCTCCTTCGGTTGATTTACAATGAACAGGGTAAGAAGCACACCGCCTATAAAACTCGCTGCGATTCCTAACCAGAGTTTTTTATTTCCTTTTTTCGCGTAAGCGTGATTATCCATCTTCCCAGATATACGCTCCCAAGCCGCATCGCTCGGGGTGATCTCCCGTTTTTCCAGCTGCTCGCGCATTGTATCTTCTAGATTAGTCTGTCCCATAGTGACTATTATTAAATTCGTTTATAGCTTGTTGCAATTGCTTGCGCGCTTTAAAAAGTTGGCTCTTTGAAGTGCTCTCGCTTATGTCTAGAGTCTGTGCGATTTCAGAATGTTTATATCCTTCTATAGCAAACATTACAAACACCACCCTATATCCTTCTGGCAGGTTATCTATAAGTTGCTGAATATAAGCTGTATCCATCTCTGTCTCTAAAAGCGCACTCTCCCCACTCTCAAAATTTCCATCATCAGAAAATTGGAATTTTTTTGCGCTCCTCAAATACGAAATACTCTCCCGCACCATAATCCTACGCACCCATCCTTCAAAACTTCCCTCACCTTTAAAGCTGTCCAGTTTTGTAAAAACTTTTAAAAACCCATTACACATCGCCTCTTCCGCCTGATGCACATCTTTAATGTAGTACCTGCATACACTTAACATCTTGCCCGCGTGGCGCTCGTACAGCTTGTGCTGCGCCTCCCTATTGTTTTGGCGGGCACGCTTTATAAGCTGGCGTTCATTGTTAAGAGTAATAATCTTCATAAGCCGAAATATCGGGTTTCTATTTATATAGACGCCGCGTTTTTAAAAAAGGTTGCCTACCCCCTCGTTTTTTTCTGTTTTTTTTAATCATTACAACTTTTAAAGATTTGAGGAGCTCTGGTTTCTGGCATCTTTGCAACCGTTGTTTCCCGCTTTTCATTACACTTCCCGAAGTGAATTCGGGACAGGCTCTCGTTGCGCTACCGCTACACTGCGGGTTTCCATTGCAATCGGGGCTACCAGCGATGGTCTGGGTTTCAAACCCTTGTATGTATTGAAAACTCTTAAAAATTTTGAGATATTTTAAGGACTACATTTTTGCCTAGACTAATCTAACATCAACTCTGTACTGTTCAAAACCTGTAACCTCCCGTCAGGCCCATTTATAAAAAAGGTCTAAATGATCGCTTTTGTGATTTTTCCTTAATGAAAGAGATCTTTCTAAAGAACAAAAACTAACTACAAGCGACCTTTTTACACGAAGCGCTAACCAGCCTTTTCTCTATCTTTGCCGTATGAAAATAAAGTCGGCAGCATTTGTAGTGAGTAATAGTGATGTTAAAAAGTGTCCCAATACCCGCATTCCAGAATATGCATTTATAGGCAGATCTAATGTGGGGAAGTCATCGCTCATTAATATGCTAACAGATCGTAAGAGTCTGGCAAAAACTTCTGGACGTCCAGGAAAAACACAACTTATTAATCATTTTTTGATTAATGATAATTGGCATCTTGTGGATCTACCCGGTTACGGTTATGCCCGTGTATCAAAAAAAGACAAAAAGTATTTTCAGAAATTTATTACAGACTATTTTGAGCAACGAGAGCAGATGATTACCGCTTTTGTACTTATAGATTCTCGCCACGAACCTCAAAAAATAGATTTGGAATTTATGGAGTATATGGGTGAAAAGGAAATCCCTTTTTCCATCATATTTACCAAAGCAGATAAGGTGAAGCCAAAAGCGTTAGAACGTAATATTGAATTTTACAAAAAAACGCTGCTTGATGGCATCTGGTTTGACTTTCCTAACTATTTTGTAAGTAGCTCCAGTCACGGAACGGGACAAGAGGAAATATTGAATTATATAGAAGAAATAAACAACAATCTCAAATTGAGTTAGCAGACCTAGCCCATTTAACAGGCGCAAGCGATTACCACCATTTGCGGACCCAAGCGTTGCATTCTAATAGCCACGGAAACTGACGTAGGCACGGCGGAAAAATTTGCAAGCGCTGCATCCAAACGAAAGGGTCGCAGGCGCTGTTTCCAAACTAAACTGAAAAAAAATGAACATTGCACCATCCATACTAGCCGCAGACTTTGCAAACTTGCAGAGAGACATTGAGATGATCAATCAAAGTGATGCAGACTGGTTTCACATCGATGTGATGGATGGCGTTTTTGTACCTAATATTTCGTTTGGTATGCCGGTTATCAAAGCCATTCAGAAGCACGCAAAAAAACCGCTTGACGTCCATCTTATGATCGTCGATCCCGATAGGTATATTGATACTTTTGCAGCCTTAGGTGCCAATGTACTTACCGTACATTATGAAGCGTGCACGCACTTGCACCGCACACTACAGGCCATTAAGGCAGCAGGGATGCAAGCGGGTGTAGCACTCAACCCTCATACAAACGTGAGCCTCCTTGAAGATGTGATACAGGATATTGATCTGGTGTGTGTAATGAGCGTAAATCCAGGATTTGGCGGACAATCATTTATTGAGAATACCTATCAAAAAGTAAGGTCGCTCAAAAAGATCATTACCTCAAAAAACGCAAGCACGCTCATAGAAATAGACGGCGGTGTCACAGATAAAAATGCACGACAGTTAAAGGAAGCTGGGGCTGATGTGCTCGTTGCGGGGAGTTATGTTTTTGGTTCTACAAACCCTACGCAAACTATTTTAGGGATGAGTAATCTCTTGAAGTAAATTAATTTGACATAGGCTTTCCCTATGCGGCTTGGTTTCTACCGTTAATGTCTCAGCTTGATATGATGATCGCTGATTTAGGTATCGTTAGTTGACGGTACATTCAAAAATTGGATATTTTTTTTTTTAGAAATTTACGGATCTTGTTATAGGGAACTATATTTTCTTAGGAACAAGCTGCATACTTGAAATCATCACCTACCGTTCTTATTTCTTAAATTTGATAGTATAAACTCTTTCTATGTCCATCATTGTAAAAAACATTACTAAAACCTACGGGGCTCAGAAGGCTCTCCATAATATTTCGTTTTCCTTAAAAAAGGGGGAGATCGTTGGTTTCTTAGGGCCTAACGGCGCAGGAAAGAGTACAATGATGAAAATTTTAACCACCTACCTTTCTCCGTCAGAAGGAACGGCAAGTGTAAATAATTTTGACACGGCAGATGAGGTACAGGAGGTGCGCAAGTCTGTAGGATACCTTCCAGAACATAATCCGCTCTATCTAGAAATGTACGTACGGGAATATTTACAGTTCAATACAGATGTATATAACGTTTCTAAAGAACGGGTTCAAGAAGTAATTGAACTCACTGGATTGACTTCTGAGTCTCATAAGAAAATAAGCCAACTATCAAAAGGATATCGCCAGCGTGTAGGCCTTGCGACTGCCCTTTTACACGATCCAGAAGTATTGATTCTGGACGAACCCACAACTGGACTAGATCCTAATCAGTTATTAGAAATACGCAAGCTTATAAAGACCATAGGTAAAGAAAAAACCATCTTGATGAGTACCCATATAATGCAAGAGGTAGAGGCTATTTGTGACCGGGTAATTATAATAAACAAAGGAGAAATAGTAGCAGATAAGAAAATGACTGAGCTACGCGATGGACAGCAGCAAACAGTTATCGTAGCGTTTGACTATCGTGTAGAAGATGTTGCGCTGAACAAGTTAGACAAAGTGGTATCTGTTAAAAACACCACTGGATTTACCTATGAAATCACCTTCTCTACTCAAGAGGATATGCGAGCAAAAGTTTTTGACTTTGCCCACGACAATCAGCTTAAAATTTTACAGCTCAACCAGAAAAATGCCAGCTTAGAGGGCTTGTTTACAGAACTGACCAATTGATTGATGTTTAATGATCTTTATCATTAGCGCGTTGCAATAATATAGAACGTGTTTTTAGGTGCTTGGGAATTTTCCATTAGTTCTTGCAATCCGGGATATCATTAATTCTCTTCTTCCTTGTTAATTAATTGCCTTACTACTAAAATAAAAGGGCTAATTATCTCTAAATGGAGATTTTTTAATAAGTTTTTGTTTAATTAAATCTTAAAACACATAAACAAAGGATAATTCTTTCTTAACTTTAGTACATAACTAATTAAAACCAATGCTATGACACAAGAATTAGGCAACGCAAACTTTGAAAATTTCATAGGTGCTACCACAGGTTTCTCAGAAATCGCTTACCAATTTACATCACATATTCTAACCTTGGGATACGCTGTGATGCTGGCAGGTTTACTCTACTTTATCCTCACCATAAAAAATGTAGATAAAAAATTCCAGATGTCAAACATATTATCTGCAGTGGTAATGGTTTCGGCATTTTTGCTGTTATATGCACAAGCGCAAAACTGGACTACCAGCTTTACCTTTGATGCAGTAAGAGGTCGTTATTTCCTAGATCCGGAGGGCGATTTATTTAACAATGGATATCGATATCTCAACTGGCTCATAGACGTTCCTATGCTACTGTTCCAGATCTTATTTGTAGTAAGCTTGACCAAATCAAAGTTTAGCTCTATACGTAATCAGTTCTGGTTTTCTGGAGCAATGATGATCATCACTGGGTATATTGGGCAGTTTTATGAGGTGACCAATCTTACGGCATTTTTTGTATGGGGAGCTATTTCTTCTGTATTCTTCTTCCATATCTTATGGGTGATGAAAAAAGTTATAAATGAAGGTAAAGTAGGAATCTCTGCAAAAGGCCAAAAAATCCTGTCTAATATCTGGGTGCTTTTCTTAGTATCCTGGTTTTTATATCCAGGAGCATACCTAATGCCCTACCTAGCAGGAATAGATGGATTCTTTTACAGTGAAGACGGTGTTATGGCAAGACAACTTACCTACACAATAGCAGATGTTGCCTCTAAGGTAATTTATGGTGTATTGTTAGGAAATCTAGCTCTTACTCTAAGTAAGAATAGCGAAGTTATTACAGCCAAAAGCTAGAGTATCAATAGCTCTTTTTTAAAGATTATAAAGTAGCGGCATATCATTGTCGCTACTTTTTTTTGTTCCTAACAGAGTAGTGTTCCAAAGCGAGCAACCTCAAATTTTTATAGTTGGATACACCGTTTAAAATCTGCATCGCACTCCATACCAAAGCTAGGAAATAAGAAATAAAGACCTAGGAACAAACAAAAGCTCTCTACCCCTCTTAAAAGAAAAGTTGAAAATGAGTAGAATGATAAAGACAAGTGTTTAAAGTAAGGTGTTTGCCAGCATCGCTCCTACATGTATCAATAACCAGATACTCTTGATGAGTACGCTAGGAAATTCTTCTAGCAGATAGGATGGTCTACTATATAAAAGATGGTATGATGGATTTGAACTGACTCTATTAAAATATCTGCTATCCAGTATTGCCCTTTTCATAGAATATCCTATCTTTGCACGCTGGTAGAAACACTATCACATACATAAAAATCATTTAAAGCAATATTGGAATGTATTTAACAAAAGAAGGAAAAGAAGAACTTTTCGAAAAACACGGTAAAGGAAAGAACGATACAGGATCTGCAGAAGGTCAAATCGCATTGTTCACACACCGTATCACACACTTAACTGAGCACTTAAAAAAGAATCGTAAAGATTATAATACGGAGCGTTCACTTGTAATGTTAGTAGGAAAGCGTCGTTCTTTACTTGATTATTTAATCAAGAAAGATGTATTACGTTACCGTGCAATCATTAAGGAATTAGGTATCCGTAAATAAATTATTAAAACGGGAATTGCATTGCAATTCCCGTTTTCTTTTGTCATTTCCGAAAAATCGGAAATCCTCCGCAAGAGTAAGCATCACAAACTTCTTACCCTTGCGTACAATAAATGCTGATGTTCAATATTCCGCTTAAAGCGAAAATTTGAACGGACCAAAAATCTACAGATTGATGAACATTCTGGTCTTACAACGGCTAGATAAGCATCCGCATAGATTTTCGCCGAAAGGCAACACAAACTCCAAGTCCTTTTCTAAACGGAATATTAGTTTATAAAATGGCAGAGAAAGCTTTACAGCTAGTTTTTCATTGGTGTCCTGATTCTGGGAGGTAACTAACCCTCGATCAACCCGTACTTTACACAAGTACATCAACTACATCTACAACACAACGACACTATGAATGCCCACGAAGGGTGTTTGAACAATTAACAACTCGAGAAGTTGGGGACAAGATCCCGCCTTCGCGGGAATGAAAACAATTTTATGATTCCAAAGGTTTACAAAGAGGTCATTGACCTCGGTGATGGTAGAGAAATCTCTATCGAAACAGGAAAACTTGCAAAGCAAGCACACGGATCTGTCGTAGTACAGTCTGGAAAGTGTATGATGCTTTGTACCGTAGTTTCTAATTATGAACAAAAAGATCTAGACTTCTTACCACTTACGGTAGATTACCGTGAGAAGTTTGCGGCAGCAGGTCGTTATCCAGGTGGTTTCTTTAAGAGAGAAGCGCGCCCGTCTGACGGAGAGGTATTAACAATGCGTCTTGTGGATCGTGTTTTACGCCCACTTTTTCCAAAAGATTACCACGCCGAAACACAGGTAATGATCCAGTTAATGTCTCACGATGACGAAGTAATGCCAGATGCAATGGCAGGTCTTGCCGCATCTGCAGCGATCCAATTATCAGATTTTCCATTTGAATGTGCGATCTCAGAAGCGAGGGTAGGACGTGTAAATGGTGAGTTTGTCATCAACCCAACAAGAGCACAGCTAGAAGAATCTGACATCGATATGATGATAGGTGCCTCTGCAGACTCTGTAATGATGGTTGAAGGAGAGATGGACGAGATTTCTGAAGAAGAAATGGCAGACGCTATCAAGTTTGCTCACGATCACATTAAAGTACAATGTGCGGCTCAGTTACGTCTTGCAGAAGCTTTTGGCAGGAAAGAAGTACGTGAGTACCCTGCAGAGCGTGAAGATGCAGACCTCAAGAAGAAGGTGCACGATATGGCATACGATAAAGTATATGCGATCGCAAAAGCAGGTTCTTCTAAAAAAGAACGCGGAATGGCGTTTTCTGAAATTAAAGAAGAAATCAAAGCTACTTTTTCTGAAGAGGAGCTTGAAGATTTTGGTGATTTAGTATCTAAGTACTACCGCGCTGCAGAGAAAGCGGCCATACGTGACCTTACCCTTAATGAAGGACTTCGTCTTGATGGACGTCAGACTACAGAAGTAAGAGATATCTGGTGTGAGGTAGATTACCTTCCATCTGTACACGGATCTGCCGTATTTACACGTGGGGAAACTCAAGCACTAGCGACCGTAACCTTAGGTACTTCTAGAGATGCAAATCAAATCGATATGCCGTCACACGAAGGCGAAGAGCGTTTTTACCTTCACTATAACTTCCCTCCTTTCTGTACAGGTGAGGCAAGACCTATCCGTGGGACTTCACGTCGTGAAGTAGGACACGGTAACCTTGCACAACGTGGTCTTAAAGGGATGGTACCAGATGATTGTCCATACACCGTACGTATCGTATCTGAAGTATTAGAATCTAACGGTTCTTCTTCTATGGCAACTGTTTGTGCTGGTACAATGGCACTTATGGATGCAGGTATCCAGATGATCAAACCAGTTTCTGGTATTGCAATGGGACTCATTTCTGACGGCGATTCTGGAAAGTATGCAGTACTTTCTGACATCCTTGGGGATGAAGATCACCTAGGAGATATGGACTTTAAAGTAACTGGAACGGCAGACGGGATTACGGCTTGCCAGATGGATATAAAAGTGAAGGGACTGTCTTACGAAATTCTTGTTGCCGCGTTAAAGCAGGCAAGAGAAGGACGTTTACACATCCTTACTAAACTTACAGATACCATCGCAGCACCCCGTGAGGACGTAAAAGACTACGCTCCTAAAATGGTTTCTGTACGTATTGCAAATGAGTATATAGGCGCTTTAATAGGACCTGGTGGAAAAGTAATACAAGAGCTTCAGAAAGTAACAGGTACGACGATCGTGATCAACGAAGACCCTGTGACTGAAGAAGGCGTTGTAGAAATCCTTGGTACTGGACAGGCTGGAATCGATGCGGTACTTGCAAAAATTGACTCTATTACCTTCAAGCCAGTAGTGGGAAACACCTATAAGGTTAAGGTGATTAAGATGCTAGATTTTGGCGCGGTAGTAGAATATCTAGACGCTCCAGGAAACGAAGTATTACTACACGTATCTGAGCTAGCTTGGGAACGTACAGAAAATGCTTCTGATGTACTTTCTATGGGCGAAGAGCTGGATGTAAAATACTTTGGTATAGACAGCCGTACCCGTAAGGAGAAGGTATCCCGCAAAGCTCTTATGGAAAAGCCAGAAGGGTATAAAGCTCCTGCTCCTAGAGAGCGTAGCAATGACCGTGGAGGTCGTGACAATCGTGGCGGAGGTCGTGATAGACGTGACGATCGTAAGAGAGATTAATTTCTTTAAGATTATAGAGTAAAGAACATAGACTCCTTACTCCTATAAATATATAATAATCGGCTATCCTTTAATGGGTAGCCGTTTTTTTTGTTGCGCTTTCGCGAAAATGTTCTTGGCCAAACGTGCTATAAGAAATCCAGCGGACTCTGTGTATTTAAAATATCCCTGTTTGATACGTGGGTATAAATCATCGTAGTTTTAATATCAGTATGGCCCAGCAGGGTCTGAATGCGACGTAAATCGGTGCCACTTTCTAAAAGATGGGTAGCGTATGCGTGCCGAAGGCTATGTAAAGTAACATTCTTTCTAATTGAGGCTCTTTTTATCGCTTGCTTAAAAACAGAACGAAGACTAGCTGGGGTGTACATACCTCCCTTTTGACCCTCAAAAAGGTAGGTGTTAGGTCGATATTCCTTAAAATAATCCCGAAGAAACGGCTTTAAACTCTCTGGAAAGGGTAAGATGCGATCTTTCTTGCCTTTGCCCTCCCCTATAAATATCATATTGCGATCTCCATCCATATGCGAGATCTTAAGATGAATAAGCTCCCCACTACGCAGCCCAAGGGCATAAATAGTCGTGAGCATTGCCTTATGCTTCTTGTTTTCTGTAAGGCTCAGAAGCTTTTTTACCTCGGTAGCCGAGAGAATTTCTGGAAGTACCCGTTGCGGTGATCTTGGACGCACGGTATCAAAATCTACCTTTTTTTTATGTATTTCAAACATATACAGTTTGAGGGCAGAAAGTAATTGCTTCTGAGTTGTATATGCGTAGTTTTTGTCTATCACAATCTCCCTAATATTTTGAAGTAAAAATTTTGCATCTAGACGATGAATACTCAAAAAATCCCCTATATATAGATCAAAAGAGCGCAATAGGCCTATATACGTTTCTACTGTGTTAGGACTATATCTCTTTATCTCCAGCAGCTGCTTAAAGTCTTTAAAGTTTTCCATATACGACTATTGGGTTGTATAAGTGAAAATACATTAAAAACTTCTTATATACGCTTTAAATGGGTTGGATATAAGAATAAAAAGGCTATATTGCTTATATCAACTAGTGGCAGTCTGATTGGCTCCGGGGCTCGCATACTTAGAATGTAATGCCAAATCCAAGGCAAGTGAAGATCAGGTCATAACCGCGCAGTCGTATGGCTCCGCTGCAAAATGGAAAGTATCAAAGGCTAGAGACACCCGCTAATAGAGAACATCTACTTAGATCAACCAATAGAGCAAGAATATTTTGCAGCTCCCACCCTACTTAATCAGACTGCCACAGGCCACTGCTCAAAAATGCCTTCAGGATCACAGCTAAATTATAGACCAATCAACAAGTGGTCGCAACCAGATACAACTACAGCATAAAGCGAATGAGGCATTTTTGAAAGCTACCGTACGGCGGCTGGATCCACAAATCATTGTATATTTAGCAAAACAAAACAAGGGCCAAGGCAAAAGCAGATCAGCAAAATGCCGCA
>CAWHTM010000001.1:0-875132 GCA_963832255.1 uncultured Flavobacteriaceae bacterium | reverse complement strand
TATCCCGCTAAGTGTGTAAGTTAAAAATAGCGAGGGTTTGACTTTTATCTAAAATCTGACCCTTTTTTCATAGATCGTTAGGAACTGATTTAATATTATACCCCAGTTTCTGACTGGTATCGACCATTTTTTGGTCGCCTCCCTTACCGCCAAATATACGGATTTCATCACCGCATCATCTGTTGGGAACGACAGTTTGTTCTTGGTATACTTCCTGATCTTGCCGTTCAGGTTCTCGATAAGGTTGGTGGTATAGATGATTTTCCTGATCTCGATGGGGAACTCGAAGAAAACGGTCAGTTCGTCCCAATTGTCCCTCCAGCTCTTTACGGCATAGGAGTACTTGCTTTCCCATTTGTCTGCAAAGTCCTTTAGGGCGGCTTTTGCCGCATCTTGTGTAGGTGCGTTGTAGATAAGCTTCATATCGGTCGTAAAAGCTTTTTTTTCTTTCCAGACGACATACCTACAGGCGTTCCTGATCTGGTGCACTACACATATCTGGGTCTTGGATTCGGGGAATACGTTCTTGATGGTCTGGGTAAACCCGTTAAGGTTGTCGGTAGCGGTAATGAGAATATCCTCTGTGCCGCGGGCACGCATATCGGTCAGTACGCTCATCCAGAAAGCGGCGGATTCGTTCTTGCCCAGCCAAAGTCCGAGGACCTCTTTCTTACCGTCCCTGCGAAGTCCCACGGCGATGTAGACGGTCTTGTTGATGACCTTCGAGTTCTCGCGTACCTTGAATACGATACCGTCCATCCAGACGATAAGGTATATCGGTTCCAATGGCCTGTTCTGCCAGGCCACTATATCCCCAGAGATCTTGTCGGTTATCCTTGATATGGTGGACGTGGAGATATCGAAGTCATAGACTTCCCTTATCTGCTCTTCGATATCGCTGTTGCTCATTCCCTTGGCATAGAGCGATACGATCACGTTCTCGATGCCATCTACCATATTACCGCGCTTGGGTACGATCATTGGGTTGAAACTGGCATCCCTGTCCCTGGGTACTGCGATTCGGGATTCCCCAAAGGAGGTACGTACTTTTTTGATCGAATGGCCATTGCGCTTGTTCTCGTTCTTGGATTTGCCGTGCTTATCATAATCCAGATGGCCATCGAGCTCCCCTTCGAGCATTTTCTCTATACCGCGTTTTTGGAGTTCCTTCAAAAAACCGTTGAGCTCGTCGCCCGTCTTGAACTGTTTTAAAAACTCGTCGTTGAATAATTCCTCTTTGTTCATAATGGTGTAAAGTTTGAAGTTAAAAAAATAGTGGGGGCATGCCCCCACTATTTTTTTATTTACACACTTTATGAGATAGTGCTAAAAAAGCGACCACATTTGTGATCGCTTTAGTATATTTTAATGCGTAAAATTAGTCGTTATAAATAGTCTTCGCATTTTTAACCTTTGTGCTCAAATCGTTCATTGAAGCAATGTAGGTATACTGATTATTAAATGTTCTATTGGGTCTTTTACCTACTATAATATATTGAACATCAAGATCTGGAGCATTAAGCTCTATTTGATCTTGGACACGCATTGTTTGATCTCCGATATCATCGCTTAATTCTTCTAACGTAGCAATCACATATAATCTATTTTGAGTAGCTCTTATTTCTTTTATATCAATGTTATGAGCTTTCCCTTCAACTTCTGCGGCCACTACTAAAGATCTTTCCATCTTTTCTCTGTCTGCATAATCTTCTGGCATATCTACATCTACATAAGGTACTTCAACTTCTTCTTCTTCCATCACAACTACCACTTTAGGTACTTCTACCATTTTAGTTTTAGTTCCTACGTTTACATCTGCCCAGTCTACATCATACGCTGGTAGTTCTCCAGATTCTGCGTCCACGTCAACATCAACGCTTGGAAGTTCTCCTTTCTTTGTTTTATCTATATCGCAACTCGTTAATGCTGCTAGTACTGATAGGCTTAAAAGTAATTTTTTCATAATTATATTAATTTATTGGTTAGTTATTTCTATTTACTTGTCACATAAAAGGCGTGGATGACTCCGGGTAACCATCCTAATAATGTGAGAATGATATTAATTATTAAATCTTTCCCTGCTCCTTTAGCAAGCGCTACCCCTAGAGGAGGTAGAATAATGTTCAAAATAATGGTTAGAATCGACATATGTTGTTTTTTGGTTTAAACAAATGTCGCGGTTTACCGCTGTTCTATTATTAATTTTATCACAATTAGATGTTTTTTATTATAATCTTTAAATTATTCACAATAAATTAACAAATCTTAATGTTCACCCCTTACTTCTGTTCAATGCGTACTTTTTGATTCATTAAAGCTCAAGGTGCTGTCAACTAACACTCTGACTACCATAAAATAATAGGACTAGGGATAGGCATCTCTACAAAGTTTCAATTTTAGTGATTCCTACACATCGCATCCATCGGGTTAAGACATTGGTAATTAATTTTTTGTTAACACTCATTCACTCATTGCTTACCTAATTTTAAATAACTAAAATAACCCTTATGAATATATTCGAAGAAATAAGAAAAGACCACGACAAGCAAAGAGAACTCTGTAGGCTCGTGACAAGTACCACTGGAGAATCCAAGGGACGTAAACAAATGTGGGAGGATCTTAAAAAGGAACTTCAAATACACGCAGATGCAGAGGAACGTCACTTTTATAGTCCACTCATCCATAATGATATGATGCAAGAACACGCAAGACACGGTATTGCAGAGCATCACGAGATGGATGAATTAATGGAAAAAATAGATAATACCGAGATGACATCATCTGCTTGGCTAACGTATGCAAAACAACTCTGTGAAAAAGTAGAACACCATTTAGAGGATGAAGAGCATACGTTTTTCCAACTTGCTGGAAAGGTTTTTAATGAAAAGCAAAAGGAAACCCTAGCAAAAGAATATTCGGACGCAATGAAGTCGGCGCGCTAATTTTGTAAGAATATTCCATATTTAAGAAACTACCTTCTGTGATGAAAAGCATATTAGGTAGTTTTACGTATCTTCGCGCGTATTTTAAGATCACGTAAATGACGCGCTTCACGCTCTTTGTAGCACTCTTTATATTGCCAATTATAGCAGCCTCGCAAAATGAGATAGATCAAGAGTATCTCCAGAAGCTAGTAGACTCTTCTACCTACTTCTATAACACTGGTAATTATAGCAAATCCCTAGAGTTCAACATCAAGATAGTCAAAGGAGCCCAGAAGATTAATGACACCAGCTATCTACAAAGTGGATATAGATATTTAGGATATGACTATCTAGTACTCGCAGATACCCTTCAAGCAAAGGATAATTTTGAGAAATCCCGAGAATTTGCAAGCCTCAGTAAAAATAAGTCCGCTTTAGGTTTGAGTTATATGGACTTAGCAAATCTTTACCGCTTTTCCGAGAATGCTTTAGAAAAAGCTGTTGATTACCACGATAAGTCTATATCTGTTTTTAGAGAAATAAAGGATACGCTCAACTTGAGTGCTGCTTATTATAATACTGTTCTAACGCTCATTGACTTTGAAAAGTATGACAGAGCCTACTCCTACCTCCTAAAAGCAGATGGTCTCAAATATTATTTAGACAATAGTCTCAGAGCAGGTATTCAAAATCAATGGGCATTATATTATTTAGAGAAGGAAGATTATGAGAAAGTAGATTATTATTTGTCAGATCTTTTTCTTGATCAGACACTTGCGGATTACTATTTTGACATCGCCGAAGGCTATCTCTATTATTCCCGAAGCTTAAGCGCTCAGGGAAGGTACAAGGAGGCCTATGAAAATGTGGTCAAATATCAAGAATTGTACGAAAAAAATCAGCAAAAACTTCAAAGCGAGGAGTCTCAAAAAATTGCTGCGAGTTTCCAACTCTCACAGTACAGAAAAGACATTGAAAAAAACGAGCTAACGAATAAATTGCAATCTGAAATTGTAGAGAGCAAGAGTAAGCTGAATACCTTTCTTATAATTATTGTAATAGCTTCCCTATTACTACTTGGAGTTTTATTTATTGCTTTTAAAGCGAGGTATAAATATATAAAAGATTTAAAGGTAAAAAATCAGGAATACCTAAAAGCTAAAGAAGAATCTGAAAAATTATCTCAAAGTAAAGCACAGTTTTTTTCTACTATAAGTCACGAGTTAAGGACGCCACTTTATGGGGTTATAGGACTCACTAATATTTTAATGGATGACCCTACGCTCAAATCACACGAGCAGGACATTAAATCTTTAAAGTTCTCTGCAGATTATCTTTTAGCCCTGATAAATGATGTCCTGCAAGTTAGTAAGTTGGATTCTAAATCTGTGAAGGAAGAATTGAGCGTTTTTGATGTTAGGGAATTGGTAAGGATCATTACAGCTTCCTTTGAGTATATGCGTATACAGAATAAAAACACTATCGAGATTGACATTGAACCTGACGTTCCTCAATTTGTAGAAGGTGATAGTGTGAGGTTATCCCAAGTACTGATGAACCTTATAGGTAATGCCTGTAAATTTACGGAGAATGGCTTGATTAGGATAAGCCTTAGTAACATATCTGAAGAGAAGGACGTTGCTATCATCCATTTTTCAATCAAAGATGATGGGGTAGGTATTCCTAAAGAGCGACAAGAGCGCATTTTTGATGAATTCTCGCAAATAGGTTCTAAACACTACACCTACCAAGGAACTGGCTTAGGACTGCCTATCGTTAAGAAGCTTTTAGCCCTTCATGATAGTGAGATAAAATTAGATAGTGAGTACGGTGAGGGATCTGACTTCCATTTTACGTTACGATTTAAAGTAATGAAGGATCACACAGCTGATACAGCAAAAAGTACTTCCCTCGTTACGGAAGAATATTTAGAAAACAAAAAGATTTTAATAGTCGATGATAATAGAATCAATCAAAAAGTTACTCAAAAGATTCTAGAAAAATCTAAGGTCGATTGTACGATTGCAAACAATGGTGAGGAGGCCTATATTAAAGCAAAAAATCATACATACGATCTCATTTTAATGGATGTAAATATGCCTGTTATGAATGGGCTAGAAGCCACTCTTGAAATCAGAAAGTTTGACACGAAAATACCCATCATTGCTCTTACTGCAGTAGAAGTAAGAGAAATGAGGAATGAAATCTTTAGCTCAGGAATGAATGATATCATCGTTAAACCCTATGATGTCAATATTTTTAAACGCACGATACTTAAAAATCTTAAGAGAGGAGTAGCATAGATTTTTTAAATATTAAAAATACTGCCCGATCCCAAACACCAGTCCGCGATTAGAGGTGGCTCCTATTCCAATTCCATAATCCAGCCTAATTACCGCATTAAAAATACGTTTATGAATAAACCGAATACCCAGACCAGAATACACTTTAAGACGATCAATACTCGCAAGCGTATCAAAATCTTCTCGTGGTTGTCGTATGGAGCCGGCATCTATAAAAGCATTTCCTTGCAATACAAACCATCCTTTTTCTAAGAGCGTATGGCGATATTCTGTATTTACAAACACAAACGAAGTCCCTCGATCTACGTCATTTCCCGCTCCTCGTAAGTTAAATTGATTATCTACCGTAAAAGGCGCGAACTCCGTTTCATTAAATGATGCAAAGCCCAGCTGTAATCTACTCGCCCAGTTGCCTTTGTTACCCAGTCTTTTAAAATACTCAGTTGCGTTTTTACCAATAAATCTTTCATTAAGAAGACCGCTTCCGCCACCTATATAACGCACATCCAGCAAATTCCGAAAACCAGAAACGTACTGATATTCTATGTTCAAAAAGTTCGTTTCATATTCTCCACGTACGCTCACTTTGGTAGCTTTTAGATTAGTGGGTAGGTTGCTACCTATGACATCCTCATCGATATCATAAGACTCGTTGTAGGCGCGTACACCTAGCTCTGCTTTATTGTGAAAATTAATTTCATACAGTCCATAGACCTCAGCACCAGCATCATTTTTTTGATAATTAACCGTCGAAGTGTCAAAATATATCGGCTCAAAAGTCACATTTTTAATATAGTTTACACCCAGCCCTAACTTATTTGTAATTAAGAAAGGTGCCTCCCAATAGGCACCGAAGGAACTAAACACATCTTGCTGGTAAAACCCACCAATGATCTGACTCTGCCCTAAAAAGTTAAATTCAAACGCACTTACGCGAAAGGCAAAGCTCCCATCATTAGCCTCAGAAATACGAAGACCAGGGATAATCGTAAAATTTTCGACAATTTTATAGGTTAAGGAATAGCTTCCGTCAGGGTTTGCAGTCTTAGCGATCATAGCATTTGCGACAGCTGGCAATCTGTTTAAACGCTCAATATCTGTAGCAACTTGGAGCGAATCATATAGAACTCCTGGTTTTACTTTTATCAGACGCCTTACTAAGGATTCATCTACGCGTTTCAGCCCTTCAAAAGTGATCTCCTTAACAGAAGAAACCTGAGCATAAACAAAAGAAGTCATCAGCAAGGTGCAGATGAATAAGAAGTATTTCATAGAAGAAGCGTCAGTTGTTCAGAAGTTGGTCGAAGATACAATGCAATCATTGCGCTAGATGCCCAAAAAAGATTCAGCATTCAGGTATGCTTATCAGTACTTGGCATATTGCGCTCTTATAATTTCTTCTACTGGTTTATTTTGTGGGGTAAATTGGTTGTTTTCCACACCACCCACTTCATCATGCTGTATAAACCATTTCCAGATGAAACCGCCAGCCATCCATTCCTCATCCCAGACGGCATCAAAAAGGGCTTTGGTTGTATTCGTTTGTCCTTCTAGATTTACCTCGGTCATTGATCGGTCTGCCTTCCACGGTTCTTTGCCCGTATAATCGACAGAGCGATAGCCAAATTCCGTAAAAAGTACTTTTCTATTTTGCGCTTTCGCGAAAGCGGAAACCTCATCCTCCCACGTTTTCCAACCTTCAATCGCACATTCTACGCTGGGCGTTTCATCCTCACATACTGGAAAATAAGCATCGATGCCTATATAATCGAGTTGGCCCCAAAACGGGGTGCGTTTGTATTCATCCCAGTTTGCTGCATAGGTCAGTTTGCCTTTGTACACATTTTTTATATCAATAATGAGCTGCTTCCAGAAATCGGGTCTATTGGCAACAAACTGCTCCAGCTCCGTCCCGATGCAGAAAATTGCCGTCTTTTCCTCTTGGGCGAGCGTGGCATAATCCATAATAAATTTTCGGTAGGAGTCCTCTAGGGCAATCCATTCTTCTTCAGTGTTCATCTTGAGATATCCTGTAAATTCCCCTCGGCGTATCCAGATCTGAGGTTTCATCATTACTTCTATTCCTCCTAAGTGAAGTTGCGTCACGTAATTGCGACCGCCCTCACGGGTCTCCCCGTACCACTGCCTGTCAGTATTATAAATGATTTGAGGTTTATCCTGCTCTGGTACAAACCCAAAGGGCATCACCGCCGCAAAATTTGCGTTCAGCTCCTGCAATGGCTTTACGTGCGTACTATCTACGGGACTTCTATTTGCAACAAAACTCACCCCGTTAATCTTCTTATCCTTCTCAGGAATTTGTGCAGAGCAAGCTTGTAGAAGGATCAATAAAACCAGAAAGCCAATATATTTTTTCATTGGGGCTATTTTGGTTTTAAAGATAGTTTATTTGAGGAATTTCGATTCGGAGGTTTCGATACTATTCTATTCTTGCTTTTTGGCAAGAATAGAATCACTCAACCTCCTTGGTTTTGGCTTTTTGTTGTCGGAGGTGTCTTTATAATCCTGGTGTAACGTCGGGATCACTCACCCACCTTTATTTTGACATTTTGATTTGAAATTTTTTATTAAACTAATGCTCTAAGGTGGTGGAGTGATTCTTTAGAAATGCGGTGAGCATTTCTAAAGAATTGTATCAAAACCTCCGACTTTAAACCTAACAAACAAAAAAACCTGTCAGCTCTTGATTGAACTGACAGGTTTCAACAGAGAACTTGCAATATGGTCGTCCTAAAACAAGTCTCTCGGGGGAATTCTAAAATACTGCTCTCAACCCAAGGTTAAACGTCTGCCCTAATCCTGTATCATTTCCTCTTATAAAGTTGGTATACAATGCCTCGATATTGAGTGCATCGGTGAGTTGATATTTTGCCCCACCACCTAGGGCTGTAAAGTCTTGTGAAAACTCATTACCTAAATCGATGAGCTGAGAATGCTGTACGAGACCTAGAACAGTAAATTTTGAACTTGGAAAATAACTTAAGAACAAACCAGGAGTAAGTCGCAAACTATCATTTGCAAAACTGTCTTCATCTACTCCAAAGTTAAGTTCGGAGTTTACATCTGTAAAAAGCTGCCAGTCGCCTCCTGAAAACGTATAATCATAAAAGAAGCGGTTCTGCCAGGTACATCCGTTTTGATCTAAAAACACACCCTCTTCGGTCTCATTATCTACAAGCGGTATAAAGAAAGAACTCTGCACAGAAAAGTTATTTACAGTTGCAAAAGGAACAAACTTAACGGAAGGGGCGATAGATGTAAGCCCACTTCGTGCCGTCCCTCGCTTTCGCGAAAGCGTCCATACTTGTTTATGCTTCTCCACCAGAGTGCTCTTTATAGCCTTGAGACTCGGCGTCAATACGTTGGGGATTTTCCCCGAGAGAGAAAGGATTTTATTTCATATCTCGCAAAGGCAGATTCTTTGATAAATAATGTTGTAGAAGTATTAGTTGACATCATTGAGTGTCCAATCATAAGGATAATACGACACCATAGCATCTACTGGAATTGCTTCCTTGCGGTATTTATTTAGGAAATCTATCTCGTCGCCATTACGCACAAAGTCTTCTTTATACCACTCAAAGATTTGAGAGAGCTGTACGTTCTTTCCTTTCACTTTCGTAAAATTTGGATTGTTTACGGCAATTTCTGTCTGACGTTGTAATTGGCTTTTTAGTGTTGCTGGAGTATATGCCTCATCTATTATAGGCGGGCATCCTAAGGCTGCACAAACCAGTGCAAAATGAAATCTTGGCTCCTCAGGAAACTTTGCGCGTAGCATCTTATTTTCAATATCGTTGAGTGTGATGGACCTTCCTCCTAGGGTATAGGTGGCTTTATCAAAAAATCCTTTGATCGCCAGTGGCTGCTTTACGGGGTACTTAGCAATGATTCCTTTGATAACAGAAAGGTTGTAAGCATTGATCCAAAAAGCTTGATATGTTTTAGGATCGTTGATGCTCACTGTTATTTTTGAAGCATTATCCAGAAGTCTGTTGAGCGGTTCGGGATTGGCTTTTACCGCTGCATAATCTACACGGCCGCTCTTTACGTTTGCCTTAAAAAAGGCGTCGGCGTTTTTAAAAAATGCATCCGTATTTTGAGAGTTCAGTTGCGGACTCAAAAGTCCTGCTAGGACGAAGGCTGTAATAATTTTTAATGATTTCATAGGTTGTTTGTTTGTAGGCATTCGGTCGCTCGAGTTTAACATCACTTACAAAGGGCCGTGTCATTTTTCTGAAATTCCACCACGTCTGTATGCGAATAAGAACCTTACAGATTCGTTCAGAATTTAGACAATTTCTAAATAGACGCCATCCCATTAAGTTTACTATCTTTAAAACGACCGAAAGGAAAAGGTATCGGGGTTTCGACGTCGGGGTTTCGATACGATTCTATTCTTGCTTAAGGGCAAGAATAGAATCACTCAACCGCCTTAGCGAGTTAGTAAAAGCAAAATTTTGAAATAACAGAACAATCGAAGGCGGTTGAGTGGTTTTCAAATCGCTTACAGCGATTTGAAAATTGTATCGAAACCCCGACAACAAATGGCCTATCACCAACGGTATCCTATTTTCGCGAAAGCGAAAAAACACCAAAGACTAAAGACCAAAAACCAACCAACGAAATTCCTGTTTTCAAGGGAATGACAAAAAATCAATTATGCAGCACATCGTCATTATAGGCAACGGGATTTCTGGCGTGACCACCGCCCGACACATTCGGAAAGCCTCAGACCATAACATCACCATCATCTCTGCCGAAACAGACTATTTTTTCTCCCGTACCGCCTTGATGTATATCTATATGGGGCATATGAAATATGAGCATACCAAGCCGTATGAAGATTATTTCTGGGAGAAAAACCGCATTGACCTTAAGCGCGCTTTTGTTGAAAAAATAGACCACGAGAGCAAGCAATTACACCTTTCGGGTGGCGAGACAATGGCCTATGACAAGCTGGTGCTGGCCGTGGGGTCTAAACCTAATAAATTTGGCTGGCCAGGACAAGATCTTAAAGGAGTACAAGGACTTTACTCTAAGCAAGACCTCGATACGTTAGAAGCGAATGCCCCCGATAAGGAAACCTGCAAACGTGCCGTGGTGGTAGGTGGCGGACTTATAGGTATCGAGATGGTAGAGATGTTGCTCACACGGGATATTCCTGTCACTTTTTTAGTCCGCGAAGACAGCTTTTGGAACGGAGTACTGCCTGCGGGTGAAAGTGCAATGATTAACAGACACATTAAAAGTCACCACGTAGATTTACGACTTAACACCAATCTAGATGCTATTTTAGCCGACGATAAGGGTCGCGCACGCGCCGTCACTATCAAAGAAACGGGAGAAGAAATCCCTTGCAATGTGGTAGGTCTTACTGCGGGCGTCACTCCAAACATCGACTTCCTTAAAGACAGCGGAATAGAAACTGACAAAGGTATCAAGGTCAACCCGATGCTGGAAACCAACATCAAAGACATCTACGCCATAGGCGATTGCGCCGAACAGCGCGAAGGCATTAACGGTCGCCGACCGATAGAAGCCGTTTGGTACACGGGCCGGATGATGGGGGAAGCACTCGCACAAACACTTACTGGCAACCCGACGCCCTACAATCCTAGTCACTGGTTTAATAGTGCCAAGTTTATGGACATCGAGTACCAAACCTACGGTTGGGTATTTGCAGAGCCCAAAGAAGGGAACACCCACTTTCACTGGATTCATAAAGATGATGATAAATGTATTACCATTGAGATGGAAAAAGGAACGCGCAAATTCATAGGTATCAATAATTTCGGTATCAGACTGCGACACGAACTTTTTGACCGCTGGCTCAATGAAGGGAAGTCTACAGACTATGTTCTCGAACACCTTAAAGACGCCAACTTTGATCCAGAGTTTTATAGTCATTATGAGAAAGAAATACTCGACAGCTATAATAGAGAATATGGCACGTCACTGAAGCCTAAAAAGAAGAGTTGGAAGCGGATATTTGCTTGATAATCGGGGTTTCGATACGATTCTATTCTTGCTTTTGGGCAAGAATAGAATCACTCAACCGCCTTAGATTGTTAAGTTGAATAAATATTAAAAAACACAAGCCAAATTAAAGGTGGTTGAGTGAGTCGGAGTTTCGATACAATTTTAAAAAGTGTTTGCAACACTTTATAAAACCACTCAACCACCTTTGGGAGTTAAGAGTAATAATAAATAAAAGAATAATCTAAGGTGGTTGAGTGATTTTCAAAACACGGCAAGTGATTTGTAAAATTGTATCGAAACCCCGAATCATAAAAGACCAAAAAAAACAATGCCCACATCCTATATGTACATCTTACAATGCCACGATGACAGATATTATGTGGGGAGCACAAGAGATATTGAAAGGCGATTTGCACAACATCAATCTGGCGAGGGCGCACGATACACCGCTCGTAGATTGCCTGTAACACTCGTCTATTATGAAGAATACGACCGAATAGACCTCGCATTCAACAGAGAAAAGCAAGTCCAGGGCTGGAGCAGAAAAAAACGCGAGGCGCTGATTAATGGAGAGGAAGAATTATTGCCTGAACTGGCGAAGAAGGTATTTAGACAATGAGTCGGGGTTTCGATACAATTCTTTTAAAATGCTAACCGCATTTTAAAAGAATCACTCAACCACCTTAGTGCGTTAATAGAATTAAAATTTTGAAATAAAGGAACAATCAAAGGCGGTTGAGTGAGTCGGGGTTTCGATACGATTCTATTCTTGCTTTTGGGCAAGAATAGAATCACTCAACCGCCTTAGCGAGTTAGTAAAATGAAAACTTTGAAATAACAGAACAATCAAAGGCGGTTGAGTGAGTCGGGGTTTCGATACGATTCTATTCTTGCTTTTGGGCAAGAATAGAATCACTCAACCGACTTAGCGAGATAGTAAAATTGAAAATTTGAAATAAAAGAACAATCAAAGGCGGTTGAGTGATTTTCAAAACACGGCAAGTGTTTTGAAAATTGTATCGAAACCCCGACAACAAAAAGAACCAACAATAACCCATTGAGATTCCCGCCTTCGCGGGAATGACAAAAGGCTGGCTTCGCCAGCAACATTTATATGAAAACAATAAAAACCTTAGGCCTTATCATCTTTCTTACGGGAATGGCAATCTGGACCGCTTCCCTCTTTATGGGACAATTTACGTTGGACCAAAACACACTCGATACGTTTGTAGAAGATAACGGACTCAAAAGCGAACTCCTAGCCTCCACCCTTCAAGAGAATCTGGTAGGTAAAGAATTAGGCATCATCGATTTTGCGGGCGGTGTGCGCAATGCTCTAGAAACAAGCAACGAATATTATGACGAGCAAATCGCCAAGTATGACGCCGCCAAAGAATGGGATAAAAAAGGAGCACAATATCAATATCGTATTAACAACGGTCGGTTTCAGGCGCTTAGTTTTTCACTCGCCAAAAAAGCAGGTTCTGGATTTGTAAAGGAAAACCCAGCACTGATGTGGTGGCTCACTTTTGGTCTAGGGATTTTTGGAGCGCTGATGTTTATCTTTCCCAATCTGGTACTCCTGGGAAAACCAGGAATAAAAAATGATCACGTCTATCATCAGAATGCTACCAATCGCGGGTGGATTGCTTGGGTGGTATTGATCTACCTCGTTACCTTCTATCTCCTGCTCTATTTCGCTGCAGATTATGTGGTGAATTGGACCTTTATCTTGGACCCGATCAGTCGAGCGCTTAATGGTGGCGATGCCAGTCAGTGGTTTGTGTATGGGTTCTTGTATTGTGTGATTATGATTACGATGGCTACGCGTATGTTTATCAAGTATCGTCATAATAAATATCAGATTGTGCGTACCATTTCTGTACTGTTTTTTCAGATTGTCTTTGCCTTTTTAATTCCTGAAATAATGGCAAGCCTCAGTATGCCAGGCTATGACTTTAAAAATGCCTTCCCACTAGATTATGACTTCTTTTTTGAGTGGAACCTCAACACCCTTACCGAAAGCGGTAGCATAGGAATTTTTATTCTCGTTTGGGGGATTGTGCTTACGCTGGTGATTGTACCCGTGATGGTCTATTTCTTTGGCAAACGCTGGTATTGCAGTTGGGTCTGTGGTTGCGGTGGTCTCGCCGAAACCCTAGGAGATCCCTACCGCCAGCATTCTAACAAAACAATGAAAGCGTGGAAACTCGAGCGCTGGCTCATACACTCCGTCCTCGTCTTCTCCCTCGTGATGACCCTCGTCACCCTTTATTGCTATTTTACAGGTGCAGAATCCCTATTGGGCATCAACACCCAGTGGATCAAAGACACCTACAGCTTCCTCATAGGCGCTTGGTTTGCCGGCGTGATCGGGACCGGCTTCTACCCTATTTTTGGCAATCGCGTGTGGTGCCGTTTTGGCTGCCCGCTCGCCGCCTATTTAGGCTTTGTACAACGCTTTAAATCCCGTTTTAGAATCACCACAAACGGTGGCCAGTGCATCTCTTGCGGTAACTGCTCCACCTACTGCGAGCAAGGAATAGACGTGCGCGCCTATGCTCAAAAGGGCGAAAACATCGTACGCTCCAGCTGTGTAGGCTGCGGGATCTGTAGCGCCGTATGCCCTCGTGGCGTACTCAAACTAGAACAACGGCCCAGAAAAAGGACGTATCAACCCCACACAAGTGTTACTGGGTAATGATGTAGACTTGATGGATTATGTGAATAATGAGCAGCATACGGGGTAATGATGTCGGGGTTTCGATACAATTTTTATAAGCGTTTGCAACACTTATAAAAACCACTCAACCACCTTAGATGGTTCTGATAATTAAAGATGGTTGAGTGATTTCAACGGAGCGAGAGCGCAGTTGAAGTAGTATCGAAACCCCGCTTTCGCGAAAATGTTAGGTTGATCGCCGGGGTTTCGATACAATTTTTATAAGCGTTTGCAACACTTATAAAAACCACTCAACCACCTTAGATGGTTCTGACAATTAAAGGCGGTTGAGTGATTTCAACGCAGCGTAGCGCAGTTGAAATAGTATCGAAACCACCGATAACGAAAAGACAAAACCACGGCGGTTTAGTGATTTTGAACGTAACATAGTGAAGTTCAAAATTGTATCAAAACCCTGCTTTCGGGAAAATGTTAGAATGTAATTAAATTTCCTACTGAAAACGAAAGTCTCAATTTTGAAGCTCGTAAAATATAATTACCATTTTTAGTTTATTTTATAAATTTAGAAATAGATATTAATTATATTTTAATAATTGCTTAGTAAAAATTCTAAAATTAAATCATAATTGAAATTTGTAACTTTACACAATGAATAAAGTTAGTGAAATAGACAAGGTCCGAAGTCTATCGCAAATTATCTCTCCGTCCAATTTCAAAAAAATTGTGAAGGATAAAGACTATTATTCTACACTAAAAAGTGTAAAAAAATATTATCCCACTACTCCTACTGAAACGAACTTAGACGTAATTAATAGTATTTATAAATTGCTATTAAAATCCTACAAAAACGAATACGTATATAAAAATCTTTTAATAAACAACTTACTTATTAAAAGGTATAGCTTAAAAACTACTATTGCTTTAAGTGAATTTAATATTGGAAAATCAATAGCCGACTTTGTTCTTTTAAATGGTGAAGCTAAAGTTTATGAAATCAAAACAGAACTAGATAGTTTAGATAAGTTAGAAAAGCAAATCTCAGATTACACAAAATTTGCAGACAAAGTTTACATTGTTTCTAATGCAAAGTTTACTAAAAAACTTTTAACAATATATAGTGAATCAAATGTTGGGATAATTGAACTCACAAATCGAAATGCTCTTCGGACAATAAAAAAAGCTGTAGTTGACAACTCAAATTTTTCATATGAGATCTTATTCAAAACACTAAGAAAAAATGAATATTTAGAACTCATAAGGGATCATTTTGGTTCTATCCCTGAGGTTCCCAATACTATAATATTTAAAGAATGTTATAAGCTTGCGAAGCTTATAGAAATATCCCTATTTCAAAAAATGGTTATTTCTAAATTAAAATTACGCAACATTTCTAATTTTGAAAATATCAAGTCAAAATCTACTCCAGACAGTTTAAAGCATATTTGTTATACATTAAATTTCTCCAAGGACGAATACAAAGAGCTTTACTCTTTTTTAAATAAAAATAGCGAACTATGTATTTCCCATATTTGAGAGGCAAACAATTTGAATTAATTGCTCTTAGGGAACTGAGCGCACTCTTTTCAAATCAACAATTAGAAAGATTATCCCCTATTATAGAGCCAGTCAAAGCTTCTAGTACTCTTAGTTCAACTCTTCGAGAAATGGCAGGAAAAAATGTCAATTTCAGTATTATATTAAATCCAAGATATGGAGATTTGAAAGAAAATTACGAACAGATAATAGAAATAATTTCTGAAGCCATTCCTGATTATAGCAATTATCAATTAGCCGTAATTATGGATTCTTTATCTGATCTTAATATTGATAATGTGGTGGAATTCCTTGAAAATATTCAACTTAACTATAAAGGATTGACGCTTATCCATCACACAGAAATCACAAATGAAAAGTTGACATTATTGAGAGATCGATTTAATGTCCTGTACAATGTTATATATTTTTCAAAAACAAGCCGTAGATATTACAGAGAATTTGAACCAGATACACTTGTAAGTCTAGATGATTATTTTGAAGATCAACAGAGAAATTCTGACTATCTAGACCAAGAAAGTAATTTTTCTAAAGAATATAGATATTACAGTCAAGACGGTTTCGTAGGCTTCTCAGATTTCCTAACAATAGGTGATAGCTATTCAGAATCGGGTTTCTTACCCCGGGCAGTAGCTATTCATCTTACATACTTAGAAGACAATCAAATAAAAGTAAAGCATTTTGTTTCTGACTCTAATGAAGACACTTCAGATATTGGAGGAAAGTTTTCAGAAGCAATAAACAAACTAGTAATCTGGTCTAACCTAAATCAAATAAACACCTCTGCATCGGAAGAATTTAGAAGTTTACAATTAAGAGGGCATTTCCCAGGTTTAGGTACCTTAAAGAAATTATCAATAATGAATCACATCGAACTAATAGTTAATAACATATAGTTACTATGAATTGTTGTGTTAATTGCTTTACTAGTCCTTATCTCATTAGTATTATAAATGGTGATGATAGGATTGGAACTTGCGATTTTTGCGATACACAGGAAACATCAATATATTCAGCACGAGAGTTGTCTCCATTCTTTAGAAACATACTTTCACTTTACGTTGTTGACGATCACTCTCAAATAACTATTGCTGATTCTTTACAAAAGGACTTTAATATTATAAGTAAAAACGTCGATAACCCTATTAGTTTGTTGCAAATCATAGTTTCCGACGAAGCTGATTTTGACTTATCAATATTCCAAAATAATGTTATTCAAAAATCTAGATCTTTGCTTACCACGCAAGCTGATGAAGTTCATAATGTTTGGAATGATTTTAAGGAGGAAATTAAATTTACCAATAGATATCATATTAAAAACACAATTGATCTAGACAAACTAAAGAAATTTTTTACGCACGAAAGTTTCTACAGAGATGTAAAGAAAGGTCGTATTTTTTATAGATGTAGAGTATCTGATAAAGATGGTTTTCCTTCGGAAAAAATGGGTAACCCACCTGTCGAATTAGCATCTAGTGGTCGTGCTAACCCCAAAGGAATATCATATTTATATGTTGCAGATAGCCTAGAAACTTCACTTTATGAGACTCGAGCTACACTATTTGATTATGTTTCAGTCGGAGAATTTAAACTTAGTGAAGACATAAAGGTTTTAAACTTAAGAAACCCAAAAGATGATCCTATATATTGGTCTGAAATAGAAGAAATAGAGGATTACTTAATCTACGTTCCTTTTATTCAAACTCTTCAAAAGGAATTATCCTTACCAATAAGAAAGAGAGATCAATTACTAGATTATATTCCAACACAATATATATCAGAGTTCATAAAATCATTAGGATTTGACGGAGTTGAATACCAAAGTTCTCTAAACTCTGAAGGATATAACATCGCTATTTTTAATCCGAGTAAATTAAAATGCCAAAAAGTTGATGTTTATGAGATAAAAAGTATAGCTATGACTCACGGCAAAATTAATAATTAAGAACACCTAGCAGAGCCAAAACTGATTTGAACTGTAGACAATTAACCTTAAAACTGATTTATTCGATTAAATGCCAACCCTACCCCACCAACTAAAAAACCCTGTTTGGTATTCCTTAAATGAAACCCATAAAAGTTTGCCGTTACTTTTGAGGGTGTACAATTTTGTGATCCAGCGGTTTGTAAGTTTTGCACTTTCTTTTACGAGGCAAAGACTGCGACTACTTCGAGGGAGAATATAAAATCTGCAATAGATTTCGCGAAAGCGAACTAAACCACTACTAACCACCCTCCAAATACGGCAAATAATCTTCTAATCGACGTAATTTATACGGCAAATAATACTAGATATGGCAAATAAGTATTATTTTTGACGTATATGTACATCTATGAGCATAAAAATTGGCCCAATTTTGAATGGGAAACCGCTGTGGTGTTACCGCACGTAAGTACTGTGCGCGACCTTTTGGGCAGACTCATTGGTAAAATGGAAACCTACGGGTTTGACTTGCGCGATGAGGCGGCTATGAATACACTTACCCAGGATATTGTAAAGTCTAGTGAGATAGAAGGAGAACATGTTTCGCCTACGGAGGTGCGCTCTTCCATTGCCAGCCACTTAGGGATGGATATTTCTGGACAATCTAAGGCAAGTAGACATATAGATGGTGTCGTTGAGATGATGCTAGATGCCACACAAAACTATCAAGAACCACTTTCTAAAGAACGATTATGTGACTGGCACGCGGCACTCTTCCCTACGGGTAGAAGTGGGATGCAAAAAATTACTGTCGGTGACTATCGTGATGGCAAGCGAGGTCTAATGCAAATTGTTTCTGGTACCGTCGGTAAAGAAAATGTACACTTTGTTGCGCCAGATGCTGCTTTACTAGAGACCGAGATGGATGCTTTTATCGCTTGGTATAATACAGCGTGTGCCTATAGAACCTATCATAAAATCTGCCGTGGCGCATTTGTGGTTTGTAACCATTCACCCTTTTGCAGATGGTAATGGTCGTATCGCGCGAGCCATAGCAGATAGTCTCCTCGCCAGAGCAGATCGCACGCACCAGCGTTTTTATAGTATGAGCACCCAACTTATGAACGAACGTAGTGGCTATTATACGATGCTAGAATACACCCAAAAAGGAGGGACAGACATTACTCCCTGGGTTGTATGGTATTTTGAACGACTTACAGAAGCATTAAAAGCGACAAACGCCACGCTTGCATCTGTAGGTACCAAAGCTAATTTCTGGCAGCAGCATAAAGATACTATGCTTAATGAACGACAACGTAAAGTCATAAAGAAACTCCTAGACGGTTTTGAAGGAAAATTACAAGCCTCCAAATATGCTAAAATCACAAAAGTTCACAGAGACACCGCACGAAGAGATTTGCAAGATTTAATAGAAAAAGGAGTACTCGTTACAGGGGATCTAGGCGGTAGAAGTACGTTTTATATCTTAAAAACAGACGAGAGCATTGCTTCTTGATCAATCTAAATGAATTGTATGGAGTAGTACGTAAATTTACACCACAATTAAACGCTATAAATTTTAATGCCCACCCTCCCCCACCAACTAAAAAACCCAGTCTGGCATTCCTTACAATGAAACCCATAAAAAGTTTGCGGTCACCTTTGATGGCGTACAATTTTATGATCCTGCGGTGTGTACGTTTGGTGCTTTCTTTGAGGAGGCAAAGACTGCAACTGCTTCTAGGGAGTATGTAAAAACTACAAAAGATTTCTTCTTTGTTACCGAAAACCAAACACCTCAAATAGATGAAACTGTCATTGCACTAGACAGAAAAATTGATGGTAGTCAAATGGTGTTAAGAGCGCTAAGCGACGTTCAAATCACAGAAGACATCGTCTTACTAGACGAGAATTATATAGATGAGATCTATGACCTCGTGTGGTTAGTAATGCCCGGTTTCTACCAAAAGCGAAGCTTTGAGATGGGTAATTACTATGGTATCTTTAGAAAAGGCAAATTAGTTGCCATTGCGGGCCAGCGTATGCAAACTAATCTATTTATAGAAGTAAGTGCCGTGGTCACCCATCCAGATCACACCAAACAAGGACTGGCAAGTCAATTAATTGCTCACAACGTCAAAGAAATTTTAAAAGAAAACAAAACACCCATTTTACACACCAACAAGGGAAACCCAGCCATCCCATTGTATGAACGATTGGGTTTTGAAGTCTCTAGAGATATGAATTGGTGGTTATACCGTAAAAAAGAATAAACCTAACTTCCTTGTGTCAATCTCTCTATATAGTTCTATGTATTCTTAGAAAGATTAAAAACTATAAAAAGTCACGCCAATTACAACTCATCTTTTGATTTCAACAGTTGAGGAAGACAAAATGGTGTGGGAACGGTATTAAACGCATCTTTAAGGTAAAATATAAACGATGCCACACGATTTTATAGGATGGTTTCACACCATCGCCGCAATCATCGCTTTGATTACTGGAGGTATGATTCTAGCAAGAACAAAAGGAACATTATTGCACAAAAGAACTGGAAGGGTGTATGGTGTTTCCATGCTTATCGTGTGCATCTCTGCATTTATGATCTATCGGGTGCAGAAGACCTTCGGCATACTTCACATTTTTGCAGTAATTAGTACCGTCACCCTAATTTTGGGAATGCTACCGTTGTATAGCAAAAATTATAAAGACCCAATTGTAATGCATCTGTCTTGGATGTATTGGTCTGTGATAGGGCTCTATTGTGCTTTTGCTGCAGAAATAGGTACACGCCTTCCGCTACTCTTAAACATCGAAGACTCCTACACGACTTTTTATATACTAATTGGGATATCCTCTGGAATCGTAGGGCTCATCGGGAGTCGTTATTTTAAAAAGAAGAAACGAGTGTGGGAACAACAATTTGGCAGTTCCTCCAGCCTGCAGCATACGGATTCCTTGTAGGCGGAATTGGATTAGCAAATTCACTGAATACTTTCCTGATGTTACGATAGTAATAGCTTAATTTTAAGGACCCTTACGTCTAGCAAATTGACAAATTAAAAAAAGTCCTTATGAAAAACTTACTCGTTGTACTCTCCATACTTTTTACTTCGTCACTTTTGGCCCAAGAAACCAACTTCATAAACGACTATGTACAACGCCTAGAAAACTCTCAGAAATACCTCAACCTCGATTGCAGAAGCAATGCCAGCAGAGAACTACAGCTACAGAGTCACACCAGAGTCTATGAGTTTTGCGGAGCATTTAATGCACATCGCCTGGGCGATGGATTGGCACAGTCAGTCGTTGTTAAACGGTCGTCCTGCCAGAGATTGGGCCACAGACACTGAACTGAAAGTCGCTTCTAAGACCAAAGCCGAGATGATTGCCACAGTCAATAACACTTTTGAGACGACCATACAACTCCTCAAAGACTTTGATACTACCCAATTAAACGACCCCATCGCCTACGGAGAACTCCAACGCAGTAAACTGCAAGTCCTCCTCATCCTCACGGACCACATCACCCACCACAGAGCGCAGATGCTGGTTGCGATGCGATTAAATGGGTTGGTACCGCCTCGGTATATGTTGTTTCAATAATTGTTACGTCGGAGGTTTCGATACAATCCCGATTCAACATCGGGACCACTCAACCACCTTAGATGGTTTTGACTATTAAAGGCGGTTGAGTGATTTCAACGAAGCGGCAGCGCAGTTGAAATAGTATCGAAACCACCGACAACAAATGCCCACTTAGGCGGTTGAGTGATTTTAAATTTTCGAAAAAGCGGAAATCTAAAATTGTATCGAAACCCCGGTATCCATCTAAATCACTGAAATGCTTTTTACATTTTCGCGAAAGCGCATACATAATTCACTTTAGGAGCGTGGTATCCATTTCTAGCGAACGGTTTTTAATTATAAGATCATCACTAGCAATTTTACTATCTTGTTAGCACCATCTCATATGAGTCAGGGAATTAAGAATGACCAAACCTTAACCACAATGTCTACTGTCAAACCACCCAGAATTGAAATTATAGATGCCTTACGTGGCTTTGCGCTTGCTGGGATTTGTATCTGTCATATAGTGGAGCAATATATAGGTGCAGGCTCCCCCGCTATACACTCTGATGTCGTGGTTTCTGGACTGCCGGACCAGATTATAGAGGGGTTTATCGGGATATTTTTAAGAGGGAAATTTATTGCACTGTTTTCATTTTTATTTGGCCTGAGCTTTTTTATCCAAATGGATAATGGTGCAAAGAAAGGTACCGGATTTGGCGGTCGTTTCTTATGGCGCCTCCTTTTATTACTCATCATTGGGTATGCACACAGCTTGTTTTATAGAGGGGATATTCTTACCATCTACGCTCTGCTAGGGATTGCGCTTATTCCCTTTTATAAACTGGATACCAAATGGGTGCTGGGTATCTCGCTGCTTCTTTTTCTTGGGTTGGGGAGGTTTATAGTCTTTTATCTTACGGGAGCTGACCATCTATTTCTCGCTATAGACCCCGTAGATATGGAATCTGGGCACGTACTAAAGTACTATGAAACTATCAAAAATGGTAGCCTACTCGACGTTTTTAGGTCCAATAGCCTAGAAGGACATTTAGATAAGCTCAATTTCCAATTTGGGATCTTTGGCCGTGGGTATTTTACGTTTGCCTTTTTTCTTGTGGGACTTTATGTAGGACGTTCTGGGTTTTTTAGCAACTTCCGGGATAGGCGTGCCTTTATAAAAAAGGTGCTGATCTATTCCCTCGTGTTATTTGTGATCGCCCTTATCATCACGGCTGCGTCTTTTTTGAGTATGGGTGAGAATTTTACGTTGGATAGTTGGCCGGCAACGGTGGGCCTTGCGGGTTATGATCTCATCAATGTTGCAATGACACTCATTTATATAGTGCTGTTTGTGATGGTATTCAGAAAATCCAATAGCGAAAAATGGCTGCTTAAGCTCGCACCTTTTGGCAGAATGGCACTTACTAATTATGTAACGCAAAGTCTGATAGGCACACTGATCTTTTACGGTTGGGGCTTCGGTTTTCTTGGGAGTATTCAAAGTAGGTATACGTTTTTGCTGGCCATAGGTATCATAGTGATCCAGATCATCGCCAGTAAATGGTGGCTCAACCATTTTCGGTACGGACCCCTTGAGTGGGTATGGCGAAGTCTGACTTTCTGGAAATGGTTTCCAATGCGCCGAGAAAAATAACACATACAGGCCTTCTTCGAATGAAGTAGAAGCTTTCGCGAAAGCAAAAAAAAACCTTATGAAACACCTACTCCTCGCAATGCTATTCCCGATTCTCATGAGCTGTACCTACTTCGAAAAACCGATGACAGCACCTCAACCCGAAGCACCTGCGGATTCAGAAATAGATGCCTCAGTAACAGCGATGTGGAATAAATATAGAGCAGCACATTCTGAAGAGGCAAGTAGCAAACTCCCAGGATCTTGGTTTTTCCACAACAACGAGGAAGATGCAAACCGCCTTGGAAAACTGGTTGCCAGCGGTAAAAAGCAGGCAGGATCAGGATTATATGCTTGGTATAAAGAAGCTGGAGCGCCCTTACCTGAAACAGGCACAAAACATATCATCACCGATTTTGACGAGAAGGCCTTGGCCATTATTGTTATTACAGACGTAGACACGATTCCCTTTAATCAAATCACCGCAGCATATGCTTCCCTAGATATGGGAACCAATGAAAAGCCGTTAGAAAAATGGAAAGAGGCACACTGGGAATTCTTTACCACGGCGCTCGCAGAAAGCGATCAAAAACCAACAGAAGATATGCTTGTAGTATGCGAGTATTTTAAAACGGTCTGGCCAAAAACAACCACATCAATACAAGAAAATACAGTGGCATTGACTTTAGAACAAGCCACCTTTGCTTTAACAAATGTACCCAATGAAGTAGTTGTCAAAATGCACAACACGACTGCAGCACCTATTGTGACAGGACTTCGCTTTTCTTTGGAGTGCTATACCGGTTCAGAATGGAAATCTCTAGTACCAGAAATGGCATTCAATGACATTGGGTACACTATTGATCAAAATCGTTCTCACCAATTTACAATAGACCTTATCAAAGATCGTGTCACTTATAAAAAAGGAACCTATAGAATATCCAAATACTATCTGGATGAGAACTATTCTGAAACTAGAAAGCAATATACTGTCTATGCACAATTTGAAATAGAGTAGAAATAGCACATTTATAACGTAAACCCAATCCTAATCCCACCCCATTTATAAGACCTCCCTGTCCTATACTCCTTAGTGATTACAGATCGGGTGTATTCAACATAGAGGGTTTTAGTTTTCAACACGATGCCATAATTCATCTGACCGGTCACGCGTTGCACCTCACTAGAAGCAATGGTATACGGACTTTCCTTATTAATTAATCCACCTTGGAGGGTAGCATCATATCCTATCACCCTCACCAGAGGTGCTGCATAGGCGTAGAGTTTAAAGCCGTTGCGTTCAGCTAGGGATGAAAATGCATTGTTTATGATACCGACAGTACTGTTGACACCTACAGAGGCATTAGTAAAAAGAGTCCCAACGTTTGCAGTGGCATTCGCTTGAAGCGAAAATAGCTCTAGGTATTTCAGTAACTGCTTCTCATAACCCACCTCATAATTGAGTACGAGATCGTTTTTGACCTGATTGCGCCATCCTAGTGGTATTTTATTTCCGGTAGCCTCGTGAATGCCCCGTTGCATCTCTTCGCCAAAAGCCGCAGGACCCATAAAACCAACACTCAATGAAGATGCGAATCGGCTATTGTTTTCTGGGTCAGTAGCAATGATAAAACTCTTGAGATAGATGGCGGCTGCAAAAGGCCTATCCCCTTCTTGTATTTCGGGAAGTTCATATCTGTTGGGCGTAAATCCTATATGTTCTACCGCCAGACCGTAACGCGTTTCTACATCTTTTGGTTTGTAAAAAAGATAGTTGGCTGGATTGGTTTTAAAATACGGAGCAACCAATTCAAAGCTATAGCCCTGCGTATAGTTCTCATCGGTCGCAGCAAAATAATCGTTATCATAATGAAACCGAACATAGGTATCGCCCTTGATGTCTCTGTAAGAAATGAGGTTGTCTATTTTTTGAGCAGTTGAAGTTTGTAAAAGAAATAGACTAATAACTATAAAAAGGAGGGATTTAAGCATACAAAACTTACGAATTTTAGGGAATAATGGTTTTGGATGTGCTTTCGCTAAAATTCGATCCTAATACACGTTGCTGCCTCTTATACTCGCGATTATTTTCTTTAGGATGCCCCACTTTCGATCAGCGTAGTAACCTTTTCCTTGTAAGTTTTACTTAATGGTACGGTGGTACCCTCTTTTAGTCCAATTTCAGTAGCAGTAAGACTCTCCACATAAGATGGGTTTATAATAAAAGAGCGGTGTGTTCTTACAAAACCATACTCAGAAAGTTCGGTCTGTACATCCTTCAAACGTTTAAAACAGGTGTATTTTTTGGTAGTCGTTTTATAATCTACATACTCGCCATTTGCTTGAATATAGACTATATCCTGCGGTAAAATATAGACTGTTTTACCTCCACAACGCAACAATATAGGTTGGTCAAATTTTTTTTTGAGCTTTTTAGATCGTTCTGCATAACGCTGTCTAGCGGCCAATCCCCATTCATAAATTGCATAGCTATACCCTAAAAACAACAAGGAGGCACTTCCAAATACAGTAGCGGGTAGCGCTCTATTAGGATAGTGAAATAAGGTGTATTCTGGTAAATGTTCACTTAAAAAAAATAAAATATAAACATACCTCACAGCAGAAAAACCTATGGTAAAAACGCTGAATTCGATCAGGGAAAATTTAGATTGTGAACCTAATCTGATATACCCAACCAATAACATTGCGACGATCATTATCGTGATGTAGGTCGCAAGTCCTAAAGATGGAAACCAAGTGAAAAATTCTAAATGAAAACCTATAGCACAAAGCCATAGAATTAAAATCCATATCCATCCTTTTCTAGTAATACGACGTATGACCTGTTTGTTTATTGAAAAAATGAAGTCTTTCATTGAATAATAGTTGCGACACCTACAAATTAGCCAAAATTTCTGTTTATTTAATAAAACATCAAGAATCCAACTTCTGTCTAATGAAAAAATTAGTCCTACTTCTACTTTTCTTTTGTACCCTTATTACTCATTCTCAAACAGACTATTGTCCCGACGACCCGCCTTTAAATCCTTGGCTAGCAGATAGTGCTTGGCCTAATTTTCATCGCAATAATGCGGCGCAAGCATCTAGCTGCATTGCCGGTCCGATAAATGAAGATGAAATTTTAATTAAAAGTAGAACGCGGATAAGTGGAGGAACTTCCCCTTGGACTTATATAAGTGATGCATATCCTAATGGGGAGCGAGTTTTAGTCCAGTCCAACGCTACCCATTTTTTTAAATTTATAGACACACCTGAAGGCATCCAGACCATAGATAGTCTCCGCATAGATTTTGAATTTATTACTTCCTTTGGATATGCATTTATCCAAGCCAAAGACAATAAATGGTTTGTTCCAGATCCTAAATACAATCCAGAAGATGGTGATTACAGTAGAATAGTCAAAATAGAAGATGAAGATCCTACAGATCCTCATTCAGAATTGGTAGAAGCTGGAGTTTATTCTTTTGAGGGCACACCCGTAAATAAAGTTGCTCACTTGATGCTGAATTATGACGGACAGCTCATTTTTACGGGAAGCACTGATGAAGATTCAAACGTGGCACATGTAGGGATCATTGATCAAGATCTCAATGTTCTTGATATTTTTGAGTATGCTACATTTCCAGATGAAATTGTTAGTCACAACTCATCACCGGTAGAGATCAATAACTCTTGGTATCTCGTAACAACACATAGACTCATACGGTTTGACTGGGACGGAACAAATGTAGCTATAGGATGGGAGGCATTTTACGATTTTGTAAACGACGGACCTACAGGCTCATTTGCAGAAGGTAGTGGCACTACTCCTACACTGATGGGTTTTGGAGAAAATGATAAGCTCGTTGTGGTAGCAGATGGTCACAACCAGAATAACCTAGTGGCTTTCTGGCGGGAACTCCCCGTGGGATGGACGGGAATACCGGGGCAGGATATTCGATTTGCAGATAGTATCGAAATACCCCTGGCACAGGCTTCTAATAATACCTTTCAATCTATTGAAAATTCCCCTACCGTTCACGGCTATAGCGTTGCCATCGCTCAGTACAATGGTTTTTTAGGCTACGACTGTGAAAACGAAAAAGGTGTTCAGAAATTTACTTGGAATACGGATACCGACCACTTTGAATTAAACTGGGCAAACAATACCATAAATATGAATGGTGTCCTCACGTATTCTGAGGGTTCCAACCTAGTATACAGTAGCGGTAAAGAAGAAGACTGTAACTATTATATGTATGGTCTTAATTGGGACACAGGAACTGTAGATTTTAAACTTTTATTAGGTCCGGAAGGAACTTTTTTAAACGATCCCTATCAAGACGCTGGAAACAATACCATCCTTGATGAAGCGGGTAATATTTATTTTGCCGGAGGGGCTTCACTTATAAAGCTAGAGAATAGTACAAGCCTGACTATTAGTGAGTATGAAATTGCAAAAAACATCAAACTCTCCCCAAATCCCGCCCACAATTTTATAAAATTGACTTCCAACAGCAACTACGGCATTGAGCGTTATTCCATCATTGACACTACCGGAAAAGTGATCAAAGAACGCAAATATATTACCGGTTGGATTCCTATCCGCAAGCTTTCAAACGGACTTTATTTTATGAATATTTTGGTAAACGGTACGTGGATTACAAAACGGTTTATAAAAAAATAACGGTTTATTATGAGTAGTTTCCTGTTTTCGCGAAAGCGAGCGTGATCAAAATCTTAAAGTATCTATAATTTTAAACGCTGGGTTTACAATTTTTATACCTTGGCATATAAGTTGAAAATGTTGAGACTACTTTAAGAAGAAGCTATAAATGGGGAATACAGGACCTATCCTACGTGAGAACATATCGGAAATTATGGAAAGCTGGCAAGAAACAGTTCTACAAAAAATTCCCGCAGCAAAAACGACCAGCACTATCGCACTCTATGATCACCTTCCAAATATCATAGAGGATATTGCAGATATTCTAGAACGCCTCGATAAAGTGGCTGATGTAGACGCCGACAGAAAATTTCAAGAGATCATTGAAAATAGTAAATTTCACGGGAGACACAGGGCTGCCACTGCAAATTACACGGTAGAGCAGGTTGTGCACGAGTATATTATTTTTCACAGAACGCTTACCAAATTTTTAAAAAAACACAACTCCTACGACGAGAAGATTGCAGACTTACTTAAATATGTGATTGAAACCTCTGTATTAACATCTGTGGGTTCCTTTTCTGCTTCTATACAGGAGATGCAAGAGAAATTAATAGGTACGCTTGCTCACGACATACGCAACCCACTTTCGGCAGCACAAATGTCATTAGAAATGCTAGAACTTGATGATAGTCCAGAATGGAAAAGCCAGATGGAAGCTGCTGCAGGTCGTAGTGTGAGAAAAGCGATGAGTCTCATAGAAGACTTGATGAACGGCATTACGGTGCGCGCAGGAGAGGGTATGCTGCTCAGTTTTGATCACCATAACATCATTGAAGACATAAAATGGGTATATGATGAAGCAAAAGAAGTGTACGCTAGCGAAATTAACCTAAGCACCGACACAGAACTTATCAATGGTGTTTTTGACAAGACGGCCATTAGAAGATTACTAGAAAATCTCATAGGCAATGCTGTAAAATATGGATCCCACCTACACCCTATCTCTATCACCGTAGAGGATAACTAAGGATCGTGTAGAAATACGTGTACATAATGAAGGCACCCCAATTTCCATAGAGAAGCAAGCACACATTTTTGACTTTCTAGGCAGGGAGAATAAGGCGGCAGATTCCGTTAGAAAAAGCTGGGGTATGGGACTCACACTCGCTCAGATTGTGGCAGAGGCTCACGGGGGAGATATTAAATTAGTAAGTGAGAAAGGCAAAGGAACTACCTTTACAGTGACACTTTTAAAAAACTACAACACTCCGGGACAAAAACGCACAAAACTTACTTTTGTAGAGGCACTTAATTAAACGACGATCTTACGAATGCTTTTTTTGCTTTCGCGAAAATGTTAGTTCTTCCAACAAGGGTTTCTGTCTCAATGAACATAAAACTTGTAAAATTCTGTATCACCATAGCTTCTGAATACGACAATAGAGGTACTTCACTTACAAATAATCACAACTCATAAACACTGCAATTTTCCTATCTTTAATAATCACCAAAGAAAAGAAAATGAGAGTAGTGATTTTAGTCATTTTTAGCGCCTTACAGTTCGTAAGCTGTAAAAATCCACCATCGACAGATAGCGTACGCTATTCAGAAATCCCAGTTAGAGAGCCTGCTCTTTTCGCACCAGGTGTAATCTCTACAGAGACTAATAGCGAATTCTCCTTGACGTTTACACCAGATGGCCGTACGGTGTATTTCTCGAGACGCGCCCCAGGAGAAAAGCAGAAGATTTTCAGAACGACTTTTATTGATGGCAAATGGACTATTCCAGAGATTACTTCTTTTTCTACGGACCGCGATGAAACACCATCAATTACTCCCGATGGCCAAATGTTTTTCTTTGGTTCAGAACGCCCTATCCCAGGGACACCGAATAAAGGAAATTTTGATATGAACGTGTGGATGATGAAAAAGCAGGCTGACGGCTGGAGCGATGCAGCTCCCCTTCCATTCCCAATCAACGATGTTCAGATAGAAGGTGAAGAATGGCCGTCCTCTAACAACAACTTTTTCTTTCCCGTAGATGACAGTACTTTTTATTTTACCACTATGAAGCGTGGGGAGAAGTCCGTTACACTCTATGAAACGAAATATATAAACAACGCTTTTTCCGAACCCAAAGAAATTACAGGTATCTGGGATGATGAAAAATATTGGATCTATTCTGCGGTGGTTTCACCAGATGGAAAATACCTATTATTTAACTCTTATGGTGCTCCCGGTGGGGATGGAGGAGAAGATCTATATGTCTCTAAACGCACAAATGGCGTCTGGAGCAACGCAAGAGCAATGGGAAATGGCATTAATACCAGTAATGAAGAAAGTAGCCCAAGGTTCTCTCGTGATGGCAAGTACTTCTTTTTTGCACGAGCAGAAAATTTAGGAAATTATGAATACGGCGAGTGGAATATATTCTATATCGAAACCGAAGCGCTTGATCTCGATACACTTTTTGAGGAATGAGTGAGATAAATAAATGTTACTAAGGTTCCATTGCTAGGGTCTAACGATAATGCTTGGCAATTTATTAACGCTTTACTAATATATTTTTAAAATGTAGAATCGTAATTTTTGCAGATGAAACCTAACTATCGACTATACACCTTATTTTACGTTCTTTTATGTGCTTCAACGTTCCTTTTGGGTCAAAATGACAGCACGTCTACCAAGGAACAAGATTTCCCAAAACTTAGTGATACCATACCGAGCAAAGGAACCTATGAAAGCAACCCTATAGGCGATTATAATCAGGCCTTTTATCTTATAGACAGACTTAATGAAAATATTGGGTTACCTCCTAATAGATTTAATTTTCAGACCCCCCAAGCTACCTTAGAACACTTTATCTATAGTTGTAGAAATGGGAATTTTGAAGATGCTTCTTATGCGCTCAACCTCAACCTTTTCCCTAAGGAAGTTACAAAAGAAGAAGCCGCCGTTCTCGCCGAAAAATTGTTTTTCGTTCTCAACCAGCGAGTGAGCATCGCCTGGGATGACGTTTCAGACAGACCTGACGGACAGATAGATATTCAGACCTCTACTAATGCTGCTATCGCAGGTAAACCGAGACGTAGTATTGTTTTTGGGGAGATAGACCTTGACGGACGTGATGCCGTACTCCGTATGCAGCGTGTAAAATTAAAAGACTATGGCGCATTCTGGATGATTGCGGCAAATACCGTAGAAAACATTGAGCCCTTATATGCAGTCTATGGGCCTAGAAAATTGGATCGTATAATGCCTAACTGGTCTAGAGTCTCTGTCTTTGGACTGCCATTATGGAAAATCATAGGTACTATTCTCCTCTTTTTTATAGCCTATTTTATAGGCAAAGGGTTTAGTCATTTAACAAAAAAATTACTCCTAAAATCCGACCGGACTTGGATGCAGACCATCGCACACAAAATGGCAAAACCCGCTGGACTCGCTCTAAGTATTTTGTTCTTTTATATAGCACTTAATAAACTCATTTCCTTCTCCGGCCCTATGGCTAGCACTATCTATGCGATACTGTTAATGCTTGTTATAGGTGTGATCGCGTGGTTCTTGATGCGCTTTATAGATGCATTTATGACCTACATTGCAGAGAACAGAATAGGCGACTCCTCCTTAGAAGAAAATACGCACGCTAGGATGATGATGACCTATGTTTCTGTAGCGCGTCGTATTCTGACCATTATCATTATCATCATCGCAATGTCAGTTATCCTATCTCAATTTAGATCATTAGAAAAACTTGGGATTTCCTTATTGGCCTCTGCTGGATTGATAACCATTATTCTAGGCGTGGCAGCTCAAAATACGCTTGGAAACATCATCGCAGGTGTACAGATAGCACTTACACAACCTGCAAAAATAGGTGACACGGTTTACATCAACGACAGTTGGGGCTATGTAGAAGACATACGATTTACTTATATGGTCGTGCGCACTTGGGAATCAAAACGGTTAGTTATCCCGCTCAAGGATATTATTTCAAAACCTTTTGAAAACTGGTCGATGACCAATGCGCACCAGCTGAGACCTATTGTGATCTATGCAGATTATAAAACCGATGTGCAACGGGTCAGAGAAAAATTCAGCGAACTATTAAAGGCCTCAGAAGAGTATGATGAGGAGAATCCGCCCATTGTCCAGGTGACCGATATGACCGAAAAGTCGATCGCTATACGTGCCCTTTGCAGCGCAAAAGATGCTACGACTGCCTGGGATTTACATTGTAAGTTACGTGAAGAATTGGTCACATTTATATCGCAACTTAACGATGGGGATCATCTTTCTAAGCGTCGGGTTGTCATTGAAAATAAAGAGTCAAAATAATAGTCACTTAGCACTAGCATCACCGTTGAGGTTAGCATTTTCGCGAAAGCGGACTTACTATACTTTCTATAATTGGGTACTTAATCTCTTATAAGAGGCAACGTACTGCAGCGCAGAAGCCCTTCCTGCTTAGCAATTTCTGCATAGGACACCTCTTCTACGGTTATATCCTGAGCTCGAAGCCAGCTGTTTAATCGTGTAAAATTCTTTTCTGATATCACAACGTCTGGGGAGATGCTAAAGATATTTGAGTTCATATGGAACATCTCTTCCTTAGATATCTCAAAAATATTTTCCTTTCCATAAAATTTTACGAGCCACTCATACTCTCGTTCCTGTAAGAAACCATTTTTATGTAAAATTGCCTTCCCGTTCCCAACTGGCTGAAAACAGCAATCTAGGTGCAGCGCATTACTGTAAGGATCCGTATTGGATTTCCTGAGGTCAAATGACATTACCTTCTTTCGAGGAAATAAATCCTGTATCATACCCACGGCGAGCATATTAGTACGTGCAATGATATAGTCTGAGTAGTCCTCCCCACGGTAGGTTCCTATAAAAATATGATCATCTGCCAGCATCACATCACCACCCTCAATATGAGCCTCTTCTGGCAGTCTAAAAACGTGTGTAGAAGGAACTTGTTTAATCACGTGCTGTATAGCCGTAATCTCCTCTTCCCTTTCTGGAAGAATATTGGCCTTAAAGAACTTATTATCTATCACAAAACCTATATCCCGCGTAAATATTTGGTTTACATCCGTAATCAATTCTGGTCTAAAAACCTGAACGTCATATTTCTTTAAAACAGAGGCTACGGCTTCCATCTCTGGTACCATATCCTTTTCTAAAGGATAGGTGCCCTCTCTGAGATGAAGTGCCGATTTTGGGTCATAAGCATCTTTAAGCGCGGGAGTTGGACCATTGCTTTTTGCGGTGCCTAAAACAACTGCACGTAACCTTGACGTTTCATTTTTTACATTGAGTTCTAACATTGATACAAATTACAAATTACAGTTATTATATGCTAAATGAGGGTATTGATAATCGAATATCTTATAAAGGTGAAAATTACTATTTATCCCGCTTTCGCGAAAATTTTTCTAAATATCTCACTTCATAATTTCTATGTGAATTTCTCTATTTTCCCTTTACTGGAATCCAAACTTGCTCCACAGAAAGAGGATTGTTAGGTCCCAAATAATCTTCTGGCATATATTCAAAGTGAGGGCGGTCCTCCAAATCATATGGAGAAGACGGCAACCATTCTGATACAATTGAATTCATAAACTTTCCAAAATCTCTTGCCAGTCCCTGGTATTGAAATACTGCCCAATCCCCTGCAGGAATTATAAGGACTTCAAAATCCTCAGGGAGCTCTTTTACTTCTTTTACTCTAATACCTGCCCATTTCTCAAAAATGGTGGTTGGCAAAAAAGGTTCATCACCTAATAATGTATCGTACACCTGAACACTATAACTCCCTCCGTCCATAGGATTGGATACGGATTTTCTAAGGGGAACAAATTTTTTCCACAGGGACGCTGTTCTGTCCTCAGATAAGGACATATTTATTTTCAATCCTACGATCATCTTTTGTGGAGACGCTACAATTTTTGGGTTTGGTAAACGAGATTTGCTCATTTGATAAATTTAGGTACTACCCATTAAAAAAGGAGTGCCTGTTAAAAGCACTCCTTTGAATGAATTTGAATAAAATTCCTATCTTTCTGAAACCTCTTTAAATTTTCTCAATGTCTCTCCTGTATAAATCTGGCGAGGACGACCTATGGGCTCCTTATTGAGACGCATCTCTCTCCACTGTGCGATCCATCCTGGAAGACGACCTACGGCAAACATTACGGTAAACATTTCTACAGGAATGTCTAATGCGCGATAGATGATACCAGAATAGAAATCAACATTTGGGTATAATTTACGATCTACAAAATAGGGATCTTCTAGTGCTTCTTTTTCTAGTCCTTTAGCAATATCGAGTACAGGATCTTCGATACCAAGTTGTCCTAAAACATCATCTGCAGCAACTTTTATAATCTTTGCTCTTGGATCAAAGTTCTTGTAAACACGGTGCCCAAAGCCCATAAGACGGAAAGGATCTTCCTTATCTTTTGCTTTAGCCATATATTTTTTAGTATCTCCCCCATCTTCTTTAATAGATTCAAGCATTTCGATTACCGCTTGATTTGCTCCTCCGTGAAGTGGTCCCCATAACGCAGATATACCTGCAGAAATTGATGCAAAAAGACCCGCGTGAGATGATCCTACGATGCGTACTGTGCTCGTAGAACAGTTCTGCTCGTGATCTGCGTGAAGAATGAGAAGTTTATCTATTGCTTCTATAACAGCTTTATCTACTTGATAAGTCTCATTAGGTTTAGAAAACATCATTTTATGAAAGTTTTCTACATAGCCCAGTGAGTTATCTCCGTAATCTAACGGCTGACTCTTTTTCTTGCGCATAGCCCAAGCTGCAAGTACTGGGAACTTAGCGAGAAGTTTTACAATAGCCGCGTACATTTCATCCTCTGAATCTACATTTACAGTAGATGGATTAAATGCTATCAATGCAGATGTAAGTGCACTCAAAACTCCCATAGGGTGAGCAGATTTAGGAAAACCGTCTAAGATTTTCTTCATATCCTCATCTACGTGAGATTCTGACTTAATATCTGCGTGAAATTTTTTGAGTTGATCAGCAGTTGGCAATTCGCCGAAAATAAGAAGATACGCTGTTTCCAAGAAATCTCCTTTTTCTGCAAGTTCTTCTATGGAATATCCCCTGTATCTCAAAATACCTTTTTCTCCATCGAGAAAGGTAATTGCACTCTCACAGGAACCGGTATTTTTAAAACCCGGATCTATAGTGGTCATTCCGTTTGTTACTCCTCTTAGAGCTTTAATATTTATCGCCTGTTCATTTTCTGTTCCAGTAACGATAGGAAACTCATAGCTCTTTCCATCTATCGTAAGCGTTGCTTTATCTGCCATCTATTTCGTATAATTTTTGGTGGTAATTCCTTTCAATATCAAAGGAGTGCTAATTTACGAAAAAACAGTCGCTATTTTTAACATATTGGAATCCTTATGAGGTTAAATAAAACTTAAAGAACAGAATTACATGCCCCAATAAGTACTATAAAAAAAGGACACATACCTAAGTATGTGTCCTTTACCCAACTTCAAACCTCGATCCTGAGTATTCTCAAAATCAACTCTTAAAAAGAGCGAGGGTACAGCCCTGAGGCATAACTTCTCGCTCTTTACCCAACTTAAAATTGTACTTGCTTTGCTTATTCACTAACGTTGCAATTACACTGGGTAAGAATTTGTACTTGAGCATTATCTTTATGCTGAATTAATAAAAGTTCCAATCTTTGGAGCGTATAGCATCAGCTCTGCTAAAATAATTGTTTTCACCGATGAAAATACAATTATATATTAAGATTTTTCTTACTTTTTTAAAAATTTTATTTAATTATTTGATTTAGAGTTGTTTGTAATCTGTTAAATTCTAGAAAACATACTTCTATGTTCTTAACAGTACTGATCAGCACAAACTAAAAACCCACCTAGATGGTGGGTTTTTAGGTTGTTTACTACTGAGGTACTACTGCTTTATTTTAAAAGCATTCATTGCTGGAAAGTATGCGGTATCACCTAATATTTCTTCAATACGGATTAGTTGATTGTATTTTGCCATACGGTCTGATCTAGAGGCTGATCCTGTTTTAATCTGACCCGTGTTAAGAGCAACTGCAAGATCTGCAATCGTGTTATCCTCAGTCTCTCCTGATCTATGTGACATTACAGACGTATACCCTGCGTTATGAGCCATATTTACAGCAGCAATAGTTTCTGTGAGGGTTCCTATCTGATTTACTTTAATTAAAATTGAATTTGCTATACCATTTTTAATGCCTCTAGAAAGACGCTCAACATTAGTAACAAATAAGTCATCACCTACCAATTGTACTTTTTTACCTACTTTGTCGGTAAGGTATTTCCATCCTTCCCAATCATTTTCATCCATACCGTCTTCTATTGAGATGATAGGGTACTTCTCTGCGAGTTCTGCAAGATAATCTGCCTGCTCTTCACTGGTTCTAATGTTACCCGTTTCACCTTCAAATTTTGCGTAGTTGTATTTTCCTCCTTCATAAAACTCTGCTGCCGCACAGTCCAACGCAATCATTATCTCATCACCCCAAGAATATCCTGCTTTTTCTACAGCGATTTTAATACTATCCAATGCATCTTCTGTGCCGTCTAGAGCCGGAGCAAATCCTCCTTCATCACCTACCGCTGTGCTCAGATTACGATCGTGTAATACCTTCTTAAGATTGTGAAAAATTTCAGTTCCCATTTGAAGTGCGTGAGAAAAGCTCTTTGCTTTAACTGGCATCACCATAAATTCCTGGAAAGCTATTGGGGCATCACTATGTGAACCTCCGTTTATGATGTTCATCATAGGTACTGGAAGTGTATTTGCACTTACCCCGCCTATATATCTGTACAATGGCATATTAAGCTCTGCGGCGGCCGCTTTTGCAACAGCCAACGAAACTCCTAGAATTGCGTTTGCCCCAAGCTTAGATTTATTTGGCGTCCCATCCAGATCAATCATTAATTGATCAATTGCATTCTGTTCAAAAACAGAGGTTCCTAATAATTCTGGTGCTATGATCGTATTTACATTATCTACTGCCTTTTGAACTCCCTTGCCCATAAAGGCTTTTCCTCCATCACGCAACTCTACCGCCTCGTGCTCTCCTGTAGAAGCTCCAGACGGAACTGCTGCTCTACCTAATACTCCCATCTCCGTGTAAACATCTACCTCTACCGTAGGGTTACCTCTTGAATCAAAAATCTGTCTCGCGTGTATTTCTAAAATTATACTCATTATTGGTCTGTTTTTATCTATGTTAAAAATACGATTTTGAGCAGCATTTTATTGCTGCTGTATCGTTAAGTAGCGATAACGTTTTCGCGAAAGCGCAATTATAGGTCCTCTTGACAACTACATAAAAAAATCCCCAACGATGCGTAAGGGATTTTAATACTATGCGGTTACTTTATTTATATTTTCAATGAATTGATCAAAGAGGTAGGTCGCATCATTAGGTCCTGGACTCGCTTCAGGATGGTATTGAACCGAGAAACAGTTTTTATGGGTCATTCTTATACCAGCAACCGTCCCATCATTAAGATGCACGTGGGTAATCTCAACATCTTTATTATTTTCTGTTTCCTCCCTATTTATAGCAAAACCGTGATTCTGTGAGGTAATCTCCCCTTTACCAGTTATGAGATTTTTTATGGGGTGATTGATACCGCGGTGACCATTATGCATTTTATAAGTAGAAATACCATTTGCAAGAGCAATCACTTGATGTCCTAAACAAATCCCAAATAAGGGATGATCCTCTTTAATTATATCTTTAGCAACCTGTATGGCATTAGTCAAAGGTTCTGGATCACCAGGCCCATTAGACAGAAAATACCCGTCAGGATTCCAATTTTTCATTTCTTGGAAAGTAGTGTCAAAAGGGAACACTTTTATATAAGCTCCTCTTTTTGCTAAATTCCTTAAAATATTTCGTTTTATTCCGATATCTAATGCTGCAATTTTTACCGCTGCAGATTCCTCCCCGAAGAAATATGGTTCCTTTGTAGAAACTTTTGAGGCAAGCTCAAGACCATCCATATTTGGGATAGCACTGAGTTCCTTTTTGAGAGTATCTATATCATCTACTCTAGAAGAAATTACTGCATTCATAGCGCCATTATCCCGTATATGTGCTACTAACGCTCTAGTATCTACATCTGATATTGCAAACAAACTGCTCTTTTGCAAAAAGGTCTCCAAGGATTCTTGAGCATCTTTTCTGGAATAGGTGTAGCTAAAATTTCTACAAATCAAGCCTGAAATTTTCACTTTATCAGACTCCGTTTCCTCGTCTGTGGCACCATAATTACCAATATGGGCATTTGTAGTTACCATAAGCTGACCAAAATAAGAAGGGTCTGTAAATATCTCCTGATAACCAGTCATTCCCGTATTAAAACATACTTCGCCAAATGACGTCCCCTCTTTATCTCCGACAGCTTTCCCGTGAAAAATTGTTCCGTCTGATAATAGAATTAAGGCTGGGCGTCTAGATTGATATTTCATTTACTATATTTTACACTTTATAATTAATACAAAAATAGTCCAAAATCGAGATAGAGAAAAGAACGAATCGATTTAAGACATAAAAAAAGGATTTAACATATGTTAAATCCTTTTTATTTATTCGAAACTAAAGATCATTTTACTCTTCTTCATTTGAAGCAGCTGGCTCAACGACAGGAGTATCAGCTTTTTTACTTCCACCACGACGAGTAGACTTCTTCTTCTCAGGTTTCCCAGCGTTGTAGATTTCGTTGTAATCAACAAGTTCTATCATTGCCATATCTGCGTTATCTCCTAGACGGTTCCCCATCTTGATGATACGAGTATACCCCCCTGGACGGTCTCCAATCTTAGGAGCTACGTCTCTAAAAAGTTCAGTCACGACGTCCTTCTGACGTAGTCTTGCAAAAACAATACGACGATTGTGCGTAGTATCTTCTTTTGCTTTTGTGATCATAGGTTCAACAAATTGTCTAAGGGCTTTAGCCTTTGCAACCGTTGTATTTATTCTCTTGTGTTCAATTAGTGAGCAAGCCATATTTGCTAGCATAGACTTTCTATGAGCCTTCTTTCTCCCTAAGTGATTAAATTTCTTTCCGTGTCTCATTATATATATGTATTTCCGCTTTCGCGAAAGCGTACAAAAACGCTACTTAATCTTTATCTAATTTATATTTGGCTAGGTCCATCCCGAAGTTAAGGCCTTTAACATTTACAAGCTCTTCAAGCTCAGTAAGTGATTTTTTACCAAAATTTCTAAACTTCATTAAGTCATTCTTGTTGTAAGAAACAAGATCTCCTAAAGTTTCAACCTCTGCGGCTTTAAGACAGTTAAGCGCACGTACAGATAAATCCATATCGATAAGCTTAGTCTTTAATAATTGACGCATATGAAGTGATTCTTCATCATACGTCTCCGTTTGAGCAATCTCATCTGCCTCTAAAGTGATACGCTCATCTGAGAATAACATAAAGTGGTGAATAAGAGTTTTTGCAGCTTCAGTAAGCGCTTCTTTAGGATGAATAGATCCATCTGTACTTATTTCAAATACTAGTTTCTCGTAATCCGTTTTTTGCTCAACACGGTAATTTTCAATACTGTATTTTACATTACGGATTGGCGTATAAATAGAATCTGTAAAAATAGTTCCTAATGGAGCATTGGATTTTTTATTTTCTTCTGCTGGAACGTAACCTCTACCCTTTTCTATAGTAATCTCCATATTAAGATTTACTTTCTTGTCCATATTTGCTATGACCATATCAGGGTTAAGCACTTGGAATCCAGAAATAAACTTTTGAAAATCACCCGCAGTTAATTGATCTACACCAGATAATGAAATTGTTACTGTCTCATTGTCAATCTCCTCAATTTGTCTCTTAAAACGAACTTGTTTAAGATTCAAAATAATTTCTGTAACATCTTCAACTACACCAGCCATTGTAGAAAACTCGTGATCTACGCCTTCGATACGAACAGAAGTGATAGCAAAACCTTCTAAAGAAGAAAGTAAAACTCTACGCAATGCGTTTCCTACTGTAAGCCCATATCCAGGCTCTAAAGGTCTAAACTCAAATTTACCTTCAAAATCAGTAGAGTCAATCATAATGACTTTATCGGGCTTCTGGAAATTTAATATTGCCATATCTTGTTTTCTAGCTTTAGTTAATGTTACTTCGAGTACAACTCGACGATGAACTGTGTATTGATATTCTCTGGAATTTGAAGACGTTGAGGAGTCGCTACAAAAGTCCCTTCCTTCTTGTCATTATTCCAAGTGATCCACTCATATACGTGATTTGCATTTGAGAGTGAATTAGATATCACTTCAAGAGACTTAGATTTTTCACGTACTGCGATCACGTCTCCTGGTTTTACTTGATAAGATGGTATGTTTACAATACTACCATTTACCGTAATATGACGGTGTCCTACGAGTTGACGTGCACCGCTTCTTGATGGAGAGATCCCCATTCTATAAACTACGTTGTCTAGACGACACTCACAAAGCTGAAGGAGCACCTCACCGGTAATACCCTGAGATCTATTTGCTTTGTCATATAAATTTCTAAACTGACGCTCAAGGATACCATAGGTATATTTTGCCTTTTGCTTCTCAGCTAATTGTACAGCGTATTCAGATTTCTTTCCTCTACGTCTGTTATTTCCGTGTTGCCCTGGAGGATAATTTCTTTTTTCAAAAGATTTATCTTCTCCGAAAATCGCTTCACTAAATTTACGAGCGATTTTAGTTTTGGGACCAGTATATCTTGCCATTTCTAATGTTTGTTTTGAGGGGGTTAGGAATTAAGGTCAATCCTTCGCAAACCAGTATGTCCCTCGATATAATAAATAAAAATTAAACTCTACGTCTCTTTGGAGCTCTACATCCGTTGTGTGGCATAGGTGTAACATCAATGATTTCTGTTACCTCTACTCCGTTATTATGAATAGAACGTATCGCAGACTCGCGCCCATTACCAGGTCCTTTCACATAAACTTTTACCTTACGTAATCCTGCTTCGTGAGCAACCTTTACGCAATCTTCTGCAGCTGTTTGAGCAGCATAAGGAGTATTCTTTTTAGAACCTCTAAATCCCATTTTACCAGCTGACGACCAAGAGATAACATCTCCTTTTTTATTCGTCATTGATATAATAAGATTATTGAACGATGCAGTGATGTGTGCTTCACCCACTGACTCAACAACAACCTTGCGCTTTTTAGTGCTCTTAGTGCTTTTAGTACTTTGCTTTGCCATTATGACTTATTATTTAGTTGCTTTCTTCTTGTTAGCAACAGTTTTACGCTTACCTTTTCTAGTACGGGAGTTATTCTTTGTACGTTGTCCTCTTAAAGGAAGACCAGTACGGTGGCGTATACCACGATAACATCCTATGTCCATTAAACGTTTAATGTTTAATGATACCTCACTACGAAGCTCTCCTTCTATAGTAAAAGAACTTACAGCCTCACGTATGCGACTTATTTCGTCGTCATCCCAGTCAGAAACTTTTTTATCTTCTGATACACTAGCAGTTTCAAGAATTTCTTGTGCTCTACTCTTTCCGATTCCAAAGATGTACGTTAATGCAATTACACCTCTCTTTTGTTTTGGGATATCTATCCCTGCAATTCTAGCCATAACTATTAACCTTGTCTTTGTTTAAACCTAGGGTTCTTTTTATTAATTACGTATAATCTGCCTTTGCGACGAACAATCTTGCAATCGGCACTTCTCTTTTTTATTGATGCTCTTACTTTCATATCAAGCTATTTTCCGCTAGTAGCGGTAGGTTATGCGAGCCTTTGTTAAATCGTAAGGGCTCATTTCTAATTTTACTTTATCACCAGGTAATAATTTAATATAGTGCATACGCATCTTACCTGAGATATGCGCTGTCACAACGTGACCGTTTTCTAACTCCACACGGAACATAGCATTTGATAATGCCTCTATAATGCTACCGTCTTGTTCAATTGCTGCCTGTTTTGCCATTATGCTACTGCTTTACGATTTTTACCAGACTTCATCAGACCATCATAATGCTTGTTGAGTAAATACGAATTTACTTGTTGCATTGTATCGATGGCTACACCTACCATTATCAATAGAGAGGTTCCTCCATAAAATAAGGCCCATCCTTGCTGCATTCCAAGCACATTAACAGCCACTGCTGGAAAAATTGCTATAAGCGCTAAAAATATAGACCCAGGTAACGTTATTTGTGACATTATTCTATCTAGATATTCTCCAGTTTCACTACCAGGTCTAATACCAGCGATGAACCCTCCACCCCTTTTCAGGTCCTCTGCCATTTTATTAGTAGGAACCGTTATGGCGGTGTAGAAATAAGTGAATATGATGATAAGCAATGCAAAAACTAAATTATACCAGAACCCAAAAATATTGTTTCCAAAGTTAGCCTGTAACCAAGTTCCAACTCCTGTATTCTCTAAGAATGACGTCTGACCTATTAAACCCGGTACAAACATAATTGCTTGGGCAAATATGATAGGCATTACTCCAGATGCATTTAGCTTAAGTGGTAAGAAGTCTCTTTTTCCAAAAACGTCTTTCTCGTAAGATCCAGTTGCAGTCCTCCTTGCGTATGAAACCGGTACTTGTCGTACGGCCATTACTAAAAGGATACAAAGAAGAATAATTACAAACCAAATAACAAGTTCTATAAGGATCATAATCAGCCCTCCGTTAGACTCTGTTACCCTAGCAACCCACTCTTGTATAAATGCAACCGGCATTGTAGCTATAATTCCCACCATTATAAGTAGGGAAATACCATTTCCAATTCCTTTATCGGTAATTTTCTCTCCTAACCACATTGCAAAAACACAACCTGTTACTAAAATAAGAACCGATGAAATATAAAAGGTAGGAGTTAATCCCATGACAAAGGCACTAGCAGGAACACCTAACGAAGGTAAAGCTGCTAAATACCCTGGAGCCTGAAGCAAACAAATCCCAATGGTAAGCCATCGTGTAATTTGATTTATCTTACGTCTCCCACTTTCTCCTTCTTTCTGAAGTTTTTGCAGGTAAGGTATTGCAATACCCATGAGCTGCACAACAATAGAAGCACTTATGTAGGGCATAATCCCTAGAGCAAAGACAGAAGCGTTAGAGAATGCTCCACCTGTAAAAGCTGCAAGCAATCCTAAAATACCCTGATCTGTACTACTCTGTAAACCTCCTAATTGTGAAGCATCAATACCAGGCAAAACTACCTGTGCACCAAAACGATATACGAGGAGAAGTGTAAGAGTTAAAAGAATACGATTCTTTAGCTCATCTATCTTCCAGATATTTTTAATTGTATCTATAAATTTCATCCTCTTATATCAATTATAAAGTTACAGCTTCTCCACCAGCAGCTTCTACAGCTGCCTTAGCCGTTGCGGTAAATTTATGAGCAGTGATTTTTACTTTCGCTTTAAGCTCACCTCTACCCATTATTTTAACTAAATCGTTCTTGCCTACAAGACGATTGTTTATTAAAGACTCGATAGAAATGTCTCCTTCTAAGCGACCAGCATCTACATATTCTTGGATCGTATCAAGATTTACACCAGCGTACTCCTTACGATTTACGTTAGTAAATCCAAATTTAGGAACACGACGTTGAAGGGGCATTTGACCTCCTTCAAAACCTATTTTCTTACTATATCCAGAACGCGACTTCTGTCCTTTATGTCCACGACCTGCGGTACCACCGTTTCCGGTAGCTTCACCACGTCCTTTACGGCTGTCGTTTTTCTTAACTGAACCTTTTGCAGGTCTTAAGTTATTTAAATTCATCTTTTAAAATTTTAAGCTTCTTCTACAGAAACTAGATGACTTACCTTATTTATCATTCCAAGGATGTTAGGAGTATTTTCGTGCTCCTTTACCTGGCCTATCTTTCTCAATCCGAGAGATTCTAAAATCCTCTTTTGATTTTGAGTACGGTTAATTGCACTCTTTACCTTAGTTACTTTGATCTTTGCCATTATCCTTAATTTATCCTTTAAATACTTTGTCCAAGGAAATACCTCTCTGCTTTGCAACAGTTTCAGCACTTCTTAATTGAAGTAAAGCATCAAAAGTAGCTTTTACAACATTATGTGGGTTGGAAGAACCTTGATTTTTAGAAAGTACGTCGTGTACTCCTACAGATTCAAGTACTGCACGTATTGCACCACCCGCTATTACACCTGTACCCGCTGCTGCAGGTAAAAGTAAGATTCTAGCGCCACCAAATTTTCCTTTTTGCTCGTGTGGAATCGTTGCTTTGTTTAACGGTATGCGAACCAAATTTTTCTTTGCGTCTTCAAGAGCCTTAGCTATTGCCGATGCAACCTCCTTTGATTTACCTAGTCCGTGCCCTACAACACCATTCTCATCACCTACTACAACAATAGCAGAAAATCCGAAAGCTCTACCTCCTTTAGTTACTTTCGTAACACGCTGTACGCCTACTAGACGATCCTTTAGCTCTAAACCACTTGGCTTAACAAGCTCTACGTTTTTATAATCTTGATACATAACTTTCTTAGAATTTCAGACCGCCTTCTCTTGCGCCCTCTGCTAGTTGTTTTACTCTACCGTGGTATAAATAACCACCTCTATCAAAAACTACAGCCTCTACTCCTGATTTTGTAGCCTTCTCTGCGATAGCTTTTCCTACAAGCTTTGCTGCATCTACTTTGTTAGTTTTTGCAGAAGCTATATCCTTATCTCTTGATGATGCAGCAGTAATAGTCTTTCCTGATAGATCGTCTACTAATTGCGCATATATCTCTTTGTTACTTCTAAATACACAGAGTCTTGGTCTCTCCGCGGTTCCAGAAATAGTCTTACGAATTCTCAAATGAATTCTATTTCTTTTTTCACTTTTTGATAATGCCATTTCTCTAATATATTATGCAGATTTACCTGCTTTTCTTCTTATGATTTCACCTACAAACTTAATCCCTTTACCTTTATAAGGCTCTGGTCTACGGAATGCACGAATTTTTGCTGCAACAGCACCTACTAATTGCTTATCGTGCGAAGTAAGTTTTACAATTGGATTTTTACCCTTATCAGAAATAGTCTCCACAGATACTTCTGGTGCTATTTCTAAAACGATATTATGTGAGAAACCAACCGCTAAGTCTAACTTCTGCCCTTGATTACTTGCTCGATAACCAACACCCACAAGCTCTAATTTCTTAGTGAACCCTACGGTAACACCTTCAATCATATTAGCAATAAGCGCACGATATAGACCGTGCTTTGCTCTTAGATCTTTCTTATCAGAACTACGCTCAAGCGTTATTGTAGAATCTTCGATTTTAATATCGATATCAGAATACTCTTGTGTAAGTTCTCCTAGCTTTCCTTTTACTGTAATAATTCCATCAGCAATATCTACTGTTACACCGCTCGGAATCGAAATTGGATTTTTTCCTATTCTTGACATTTCTTGTCTTTTTTTCTGATTAGTATACGTAGCAAAGAACCTCTCCACCTACATTATGCTGCTGAGCTTGCTTTCCTGTCATTACTCCTTTTGAAGTAGAAACAATCGCAATACCAAGACCATTCAAAATACGTGGTATATCAGAAGAAGATGCATACTTACGTAGACCTGGCTTACTGATTCTCTGGATATCCTTTATTACTGATTCTTTAGTTACACGGTCATATTTCAAGGCTATCTTAATGATATCTTGAGCTTTTCCCTCCTCAAACTTATAGCTAAGGATATAACCTTGGTCAAATAAGATCTTAGTCATCGCCTTTTTTAGGTTTGATGCTGGAATCTCGACCACTCTGTGATTTGCCGCGGCAGCGTTACGAACGCGCGTTAGATAATCTGCAATAGTATCTGTATTCATTTATTTATAGTTACAGTAGTGGTTTTCCCTAGTTTGCTTTCGCGAAAACGTAAAAAGAACCTTCTACCAATTTATACTCTTTATTACCAGCTAGCTTTTTTAACTCCTGGTATTAACCCTTGGTTAGCCATCTGACGGAACATCACACGTGAAAGTCCAAACTGTCTCATATAACCCCTAGGACGACCTGTAAGTTTACAACGATTGTGTTGTCTTATTGGCGATGCATTCTTAGGTAATTTTTGAAGACCTTCATAATCACCAGCTTCCTTTAAAGCTTTACGCTTTTCAGCATATTTAGCAACAGTTTTAGCTCTTTTTACCTCACGGGCTTTCATTGATTCTTTAGCCATACTAATTCTTTTTAAAAGGTAATCCTAGGTGAGTTAATAATGATTTTGCTTCCTTATCGGTAGTTGCAGAAGTTTCAAAGGTAATATTCATACCATCGATCTTCTTAATCCTATCGATATTTATTTCTGGAAAAATGATCTGCTCAGTAATTCCCATATTGTAATTACCTCTTCCATCAAATCCAGTAGCGTTGATACCATTAAAGTCACGCACTCGAGGTAAAGCAGATGTTACGAGTCTATCTAAAAACTCATACATACGCTCACCACGTAAAGTAACTTTTGCCCCAATAGGCATACCTTTTCTTAATTTAAAAGTTGCAACATCCTTTTTAGACATTGTAGAGATTGCTCTCTGCCCAGTAATAAGCGTTAACTCTTCTACTGCGTTCTCAACTAATTTCTTATCTGCCACAGCAGCACCTACACCTCTAGATACCACAATTTTATTAAGTCTCGGAACCTGCATTACATTTTTGTAACCAAACTCTTCACTTAGTGCTGGAGTAACTCGATCGTTAAACTCTTGTTTTAGTCTTGGTACGTATCCCATCACTATAATATTTCATTATTAGACTTAGCGAAGCGCACTTTCTTATCACCTTCCATACGGTATCCTACGCGTGTAGATTTACCATCTTTATCTATAAGAGATAAATTTGAGATTTGAATAGGAGCTTCCTTTTCTTTTATACCACCTTGAGGATTTGCGGCGCTCGGCTTTTCGTGCTTCTTCACCATATTAACACCCTCAACGATAGCTTTATTCTTCTCGATAAATACTTTCGCAACTGTACCTTCCTGACCTTTATGATCTCCGGCAATAACACGAACAGTATCTCCTGTTTTTATTTTAAGCTTTGTCATTTCCTTCTGTATTAAAGCACCTCTGGTGCTAATGATACAATCTTCATAAACTGTTTGTCACGAAGTTCCCTTGCTACTGGTCCGAATACACGAGTACCGCGCATCTCACCTTGAGCATTTAAAAGAACACAAGCGTTATCATCAAAACGGATATAAGATCCATCTGGACGACGTACTTCTTTCTTAGTACGAACAACTACTGCTGTAGAAACGGCCCCTTTCTTAACTTGACCATTAGGAGTAGCATCTTTTACAGATACCACTATCTTATCTCCTACAGAAGCATATCTTCTTTTAGTACCTCCTAATACACGGATAGTCAAAACTTCTTTTGCACCTGTATTATCTGCTACCTTTAATCTTGATTCTTGCTGTAACATTACTTAGCTCTTTCAATGATTTCTACTAATCTCCAACATTTTGATTTACTCATAGGACGAGTTTCCATGATCCTTACAGTATCTCCTTCGTTGCAGTCGTTTGTTTCGTCGTGTGCCACATACTTTTTCGTTTTTAAAACGAATTTACCGTACATAGGGTGTTTTACTTTCTTAACCTCTGCAACAACGATAGACTTTTGCATCTTGTTACTGGTTACTACACCAACACGCTCTTTTCTTAAATTTCTTTTTTCCATCTTAAGCAGCGTTATTGTTCTCTTTTTGTTAATTCAGTAGCTAGTCTAGCAACTGTACGTCTCAAAGAACGCAATTGAATTGGATTCTCCAGAGGAGATATCGTATGGGCCATTTTAAGATCTGAATAAGATCTTTTAGCCTTTACCAGTTCTTCTTGTAGTTCTGCTACAGATAGTCCTTTTACTTCTGACTGTTTCATTTTACTTAAATTTATTCAGCTGAAAAATCTCTAGCTACTACATATTTTGTTTTCACTGGAAGTTTTTGTGCTGCAAGGCGCAACGCCTCTTTAGCCACAGGTTCTGGAACCCCTCCTAATTCGAACAACATACGTCCTGGTTTTACAACTGCCGCCCAATATTCTACAGCACCTTTTCCTTTACCCATACGTACCTCAAGAGGCTTCTTGGTAATAGGCTTGTCCGGGAAGATTTTTATCCATAAGGTACCTTCCCTTTTCATATAACGTGTTGCAGCAATACGCGCCGCTTCTATTTGTCTCGCAGTAACAAAGCTAGAGTCTAATGATTTTATACCAAACGTACCATTAGAAAGCTGGTGCCCTCTATTAGCAAGTCCTTTCATACGACCCTTCTGCTGCTTGCGGAATTTTGTTTTTCTAGGCTGTAACATTTTTTACTGTCTTTTTAAAAATTACTTTCTACGGCGAGGACCTCTGTTATCTTTACGAGCTCCGCCGCCTTTACCAGCCTTCTTCTGAAGACCTACTAAAGGAGAAAGTTCTCTCTTGCCATATACTTCGCCTTTCATAATCCATACTTTAACACCCAATCTACCATACGTAGTGTGAGCTTCAACTAAAGCATAATCTATGTCAGCTCTAAATGTTGATAAAGGAATACGTCCATCTTTGTAAGACTCAGATCGTGCCATTTCCGCACCATTTAATCTTCCTGAAATTTGGATCTTAATACCTTCGGCATTCATACGCATTGCAGCCGCAATTGCCATTTTGATTGCACGACGGAAAGAAATTCTTCCTTCGATCTGACGAGCAACACTTTGACCTACCAGAAATGCATCAAGTTCTGGGCGTTTAATTTCGTGGATATTAATCTGTACTTCTTTACCAGTGAGTTTTTTAAGCTCTTCTTTTAACTTGTCTACCTCTTGACCACCTTTCCCAATAATAATACCAGGTCTAGCAGTAGTGATAGTAACGGTTACAAGTTTAAGAGTACGCTCTATTATAACTCTTGACACACTAGCTTTACTTAAACGAGCGTGAATGTATCGTCTAATCTTATCGTCTTCGGCAAGTTTATCACCGTAGTCGTTACCACCATACCAGTTAGATTCCCATCCTCTGATAATTCCTAGGCGATTTCCGATTGGATTTGTCTTCTGTCCCATCTAATTAATTGCTTTGTGTGTTATCTTTAGCTCCAAGCACGACTGTTACGTGATTTGAACGCTTTCTAATTCTGTGTGCGCGACCCTGTGGTGCTGGACGAAGTCTTTTTAACATCGTTCCTGAATCAACCTTGATCTCCTTAATAAAAAGGTTAGCATCCTCTACGCTAAGTTCCTCATTCTTAGCTTCCCAGTTTGCAACTGCAGAAAGAACAAGTTTCTCAACTTTACGAGAAGCTTCCTTGTTACTAAATTTCAATAACTGAAGTGCTCTCTCCACACCCGTCCCACGTACCATATCAGCTACAAGACGCATTTTGCGCGGAGAAGTAGGGCAGTTATTCAATTTCGCGAAAGCGATAGACTTATTAGCCTCCTTGCGACGATTAGCCGCTTCTTTTTTACGAACTCCCATCTTCTGTTATCTTTTTCCTTTATTTTTCTTATCAGCTCCGTGACCACGGTAAGAACGCGTAGGAGAAAATTCTCCTAATTTGTGTCCTACCATATTTTCTGTAACGTAAACAGGGATAAACTGACGACCGTTATGAACTGCGATAGTCTGCCCAACAAAGTCAGGAGTTATCATTGAAGCGCGTGACCAAGTCTTTATTACAGACTTCTTATCGCCTTCAATATTTGCAGCAACTTTCTTTTCTAATTTATAATGAACGTAAGGTCCTTTTTTTAATGAACGTGCCATATCTTATTATTTCTTTCTACGTTCTACAATATACTTATTACTCGCTTTGGTCTTAGAACGTGTTCTGTAACCTTTAGCAGGCACACCATTACGGTTTCTTGGATGTCCTCCAGAAGATTTACCTTCTCCACCTCCCATTGGGTGATCGACAGGGTTCATCACTACTGGACGTACACGTGGACGACGACCTAACCATCTACTTCTACCAGCTTTACCAGATACTAATAACTGGTGATCACTGTTAGATACCGCTCCTATGGTTGCCATACAAGCCGAAAGTATAAGTCTAGTCTCACCTGAAGGCAACTTCACTGTTGCAAACTTACCATCACGTGCCATCAATTGAGCAAACGCTCCAGCCGAACGAGCCATAACAGCTCCTTGACCTGGACGAAGTTCAATACAAGAGATAATTGTACCAAGTGGAATATCTGATAACGGCATTGCATTACCAATTTCGGGAGCTACATTCGGGCCAGAAACTAAGTTCTGATCGACCTGAAGTCCGTTCTGAGCGATAATATAACGCTTCTCACCATCTTGATAGTTAAGTAAAGCTATAAAAGCAGTCCTATTAGGATCATACTCTATAGAAGCGACCGTTGCTGGCACTCCCTCTTTATTTCTTTTGAAATCAATAATACGGTATCGTTTTTTGTGCCCTCCACCTACTTGGCGTATGGTCATCTTACCCGTATTATTTCTACCTCCTGAGCGTTTTTTCGGAACCAATAGGCTTTTTTCCGGCTTATCAGTCGTTATCTGGTCGAAACCATTAACAACTCTAAATCGCTGCCCTGGAGTGATAGGTTTTAATTTTCTTACTGACATTTTCTTGTCTTAAATGTTGTTATAAAAATCTATTGTATCACCTTCCGCCAGCTGTACAATTGCCTTCTTAACAGCATTTGTTTTACCAGAAAGAACACCAGACTTCGTATAACGAGACTTGCGATCCGGGCGGACATTCATTGTGCGAACTTTTTCAACTGAAACACCATAAGCAGCTTCTACCGCTTTCTTAATTTCAACCTTATTTGTTCTCATACTCACTTCAAAAGTGTAGCGATTCATTTCTTCGCTTCCTTTTGTTGCTTTTTCTGTAATAACAGGTTTTATTAAAATACTCATCGTGTCTTATTTAGCTAAATTTGCCTCTACACCTTCTAAAGAACCTTCCATAAAAACAACGTTAGTTGCATTCATAATACTGTAAGTGCTTAATTCTGAGCTCATTACAACTTTGGTTGCCTTTAAATTGCGCGACGACAAATATACGTTATTATTTGACTCTCCCAACACTATAAGCGACTTTTTATTTTCTAACCCTAAGGCTTTCAAAACATTCACAAAATCTTTCGTTTTTGGAGCGTCTAAATTGAAGTCTTCTAATATTGTGATTGCGTTATCATTAGCCTTCATAGTGAGGGCAGAACGACGTGCAAGTCTCTTTAATCCTTTATTAAGTTTAAAAGAGTAGTTTCTTGGTCTTGGTCCGAACATACGTCCTCCACCTCTGAAAACACCAGATTTAATACTACCCGCACGAGCAGTACCCGTACCCTTTTGCTTCTTGATCTTACGAGTTGAACCAGCAATCTCAGCTCTTTCCTTAGCTTTATGTGTTCCCTGACGTTGATTAGCAAGATATTGCTTCACGTCAAGATACACAGCGTGCTTATTAGGTTCAATTCCAAAAACAGCATCAGAAAGGTCTGCCTTTCTACCTGTTTCTTTTCCTTTTATATCTACAACTGCTACCTTCATTACTTCTGAATGATTACGTAAGCGTTTTTGTGACCAGGAACACATCCCTTCACTACAAGTAGATTCTTTTCAGCAACTACTTTTAACACTCTAAGATTTTGAACTTTTACTTTGTCACCACCCATACGACCTGCCATACGCATTCCTTTGAATACACGCGCAGGATAAGATGCTGCTCCAATAGAACCAGGTGCTCTCAAACGGTTGTGTTGACCGTGAGTAGCTTGACCCACACCACCAAAACCGTGACGTTTTACAACCCCTTGAAATCCTTTACCTTTTGTAGTTCCTGATACATCAACGAACTCGCCTTCGGCAAATTGATCTACAGTGATTGAATCACCTAATTTAAATTCTCCTTCAAATCCTTGAAATTCGACAACTTTACGCTTAGCAACAGTTCCTGCTTTCTTGGCGTGGCCAGCAGCAGATTTGATTGCCTTCTTAGCGTCATCGAAACCAAGTTGAAGGGCTTCATACCCGTCAGTTTCTTTGGTTCTGACTTGGGTAACAACGCAGGGACCTGCTTCAATAACGGTACAAGGAATATTCTTCCCATTTTCGTCAAAGATGCTGGTCATACCTACTTTCTTTCCGATTAACCCAGACATATTTATATATAATTAATTATTAAAACTCTTTCTAAAAAACAAGGTCGAACACGTTCGACCTTGAATGTGTTTTTCCGTTTTTCCTTCGCACGCAGCTCAGGACATTTTTTTGCCAGACATAATGTCCAGCGTCTTTAGTGCTGTAATGCTTTCGCGAAAATGTAATGTGCCTATAACAATTCAGGTCCATAAAATTTTCGCGAAAGCTTATACTATCACACTTTAATCTCTACCTCTACTCCAGATGGTAATTCTAACTTCATCAACGCATCAATCGTTTTTGATGAAGAAGAATAGATATCAAGTAAACGCTTGTAAGAGCTAAGCTCAAACTGCTCACGTGATTTCTTATTAACGTGTGGAGAACGTAATACAGTAAAAATCTTTTTATGTGTTGGAAGTGGAATAGGCCCAGTTACTACTGCTCCTGTTGTCTTCACAGTCTTTACGATTTTTTCAGCAGACTTATCTACTAAATTGTGATCGTAAGATTTCAGTTTTATTCTAATTTTTTGACTCATTTCAGTAGTAATTATTAGTTCGTCCCTTTAGATGCTGCTATTACTTCTTCAGAAATATTTGAAGGAGTTTCAGCATAGTGAGAGAATTCCATAGTAGAGGTAGCACGTCCTGAAGATAGGGTACGTAACGTAGTCACGTAACCAAACATTTCTGAAAGTGGCACCGTTGCCTTCACAGTTTTTGCACCAGCACGGTCTCCCATATCAGATACTTGACCACGACGACGGTTAAGGTCTCCTACGATATCACCCATATTTTCTTCTGGTGTGATCACCTCGAGCTTCATAATAGGCTCCATAATAACAGCCTTTGCAGCTTTTGCAGCGTTTTTAAAACCGAGTTTTGCAGCAAGTTCGAAAGAAAGTTGATCAGAATCCACATCGTGGTAAGATCCATCCGTTAACGTAACTTTCATTGCATCAACTTCGTATCCAGCTAAGGGTCCATTGACCATTGCCATTTTAAAACCTTTTTCTACAGAAGGAATAAATTCCTTAGGAACGTTACCACCTTTGATAGCTGATACGAACTCAAGGCCTACTTTACCTTCTTCTGCTGGCTCTAATGTAAATACGATATCTGCAAATTTACCTCTACCTCCAGATTGCTTCTTGTAAGTTTCTCTGTGATCTGCTGCTCTAGTAATAGCCTCCTTGTACTCAACCTGTGGTTGACCTTGGTTAACTTCTACTTTGAACTCACGACGTAAACGATCTACAATAATATCTAAGTGAAGCTCACCCATTCCAGAAATAATAGTCTGTCCTGAAGCTTCATCTGATTTTACTTGGAATGTAGGATCTTCTTCAGCAAGCTTAGAAAGCGCCATACCCAATTTATCTACATCTGCCTTCGTCTTAGGCTCTACTGCGATACCAATTACTGGATCTGGAAAATCCATAGACTCGAGCACGATAGGGTGCTTCTCATCAGACATTGTATCACCAGTCTTAATATCTTTAAATCCTACTGCCGCTCCAATATCTCCTGCCTCGATAAAATCAATCGCATTCTGCTTATTAGAGTGCATTTGATATATACGAGAGATACGCTCTTTTTTTCCTGAACGGTTGTTCAAAATATAAGAACCCGCATCTAAACGACCTGAGTATGCACGGAAGAATGCAAGACGTCCTACAAAAGGATCTGTTGCAATCTTAAATGCAAGCGCTGCAAATGGCTCCTTTACACTAGGTTTACGTAATTCTTCTTTTTCAGTATCTGGATTTATACCCACAATACCGTCTTTATCCATAGGAGATGGTAAATAACGACATACAGCATCCAAAAGGAATTGAACTCCTTTATTCTTGAAAGCAGATCCACAGATCATTGGAATAATTGCCATATCCATTACCGCAGCGCGAAGCGCAGCGTGCACTTCATCTTCGGTAATAGAATTTTCATCTTCCATAAATTTCTCAAGAAGATTTTCATCATAAGATGCTACTTCTTCTATAAGCATTGCTCTATATTTACGAGCCTCTGCCTTCATATCTTCAGGAATTTCAACAACATCAAATGTTGCCCCTTGAGTCTCATCGTGCCAAACAATAGCACGATTCTTTACAAGGTCAATAATTCCTTTAAAGTCACCTTCATCACCTATGTTTAAAACAATAGGCACAGCATTAGACTTAAGCATATCCTTCACTTGCTGACAAACAGCAAGGAAATTAGATCCAGAGCGGTCCATTTTATTTACAAAACCGATACGTGGCACTTTATAGTTATCTGCTAGTCTCCAGTTAGTCTCCGATTGTGGTTCAACACCATCAACAGCACTAAATAAGAACACTAGTCCATCAAGTACACGCAATGAACGGTTTACTTCTACTGTAAAGTCAACGTGACCAGGAGTATCGATAATATTAAAGTGATAATCCTGAGTTTCTGGAAGTGGTTGAGCGTTTTCCATTGGGAATTTCCACTCACAAGTAGTAGCCGCAGAAGTAATTGTAATACCTCTTTCCTGCTCCTGCTCCATCCAGTCCATCGTCGCAGCACCATCGTGCACCTCTCCAATTTTATGGCTCACTCCCGTATAATAAAGTATACGCTCCGTCGTAGTAGTTTTACCAGCATCAATATGCGCAGCAATTCCAATATTTCTAGTAAGTTTTAAATCTCTAGCCATTTCTATTAAAATCTAAAGTGTGAGAATGCTTTGTTTGCTTCTGCCATCTTGTGCGTATCTGTACGCTTCTTAACAGCTGCTCCTTCTTCCTTAGCAGCAGCCATAATCTCGGCAGCTAGCTTAGAAGCCATAGACTTCTCGTTTCTTTTACGTGCAAAACCGATTAACCACTTCATAGCAGTTGAGATCTTACGATCTGGACGGATTTGCATTGGGATTTGATATGTTGCTCCTCCTACACGACGACTACGTACTTCTACGTGAGGCATTACGTTAGATAAAGCATCTTTCCACAGCTCTAAAGCTGTTTTTTCTTCATTCGTGTTCTTTTCTTCTACGATATCAATGGCATCATAAAATACTTTAAAAGCTGTAGACTTCTTACCGCTCCACATCATCATATTAACGAATCTAGTTACTAACTGATCGTTAAATTTTGGATCCGGCAGTATAGGTCTTTTCTTGGCCTGTCTTTTTCTCATTACTTCTTCTTAAAGTGTTGTTGATTTACTTCTTAGGGCGTTTTGCTCCGTATTTAGATCTTGATTGTAGTCTTCCTGCAACACCAGCGGTGTCTAAAGCTCCACGTACAATGTGATATCTAACTCCTGGCAAATCTTTTACCCTTCCACCTCTTACCAATACTATCGAGTGCTCTTGTAGATTGTGTCCTTCTCCTCCGATGTATGCATTCACCTCTTTACCATTTGTTAAACGAACACGCGCAACTTTACGCATAGCCGAGTTTGGTTTTTTAGGTGTAGTCGTGTAAACACGAGTACATACGCCGCGGCGTTGTGGGCACGAATCTAAGGCAGCCGATTTACTCTTCTTGGTAATTTTGGTTCTTCCTTTTCGTACTAATTGTGAAATTGTTGGCATAATTTCTTTCTACCTAATTTGTTAATTGTTCTGTATACCCATTTTAAGGGTTTGCAAAAGTATGCATTTAACTCTAATATTCAAGCTATAAAATAATTATTTTTCAAAAAAGTTCTGAATACCAAAAATCTACCCTACTTTTAAAGTGAACGAATTCGTTCTTCTTAACTAATCTTCAAAACTGTCTTTTGAGAGCACTTCTATTTACCTTTTTAACATTTTTTGGGGTCCAAACTAGCGCCCTAGGACAAAAAGGTGAGTTAAGCCTATTGATTACGGGCGCTACTAATTCCGAAATTGATGAAATACAAAGTATAGGGTACAAAAATACCTTTTCTCAAACAGCTCAAATTGCCGATGAAGTCGACAGGGTTAAAAATGAACTCCTTCTATTAGGGTACTTTGACATCGCTGCAAACCCTATCACCACAATTAATAATACAGAGTACACGCAACAGTTTATGCTAGGCAATAGATATGAGACCGTCCTTATATATGTGTCCTCAAATGAAAAATTGAGATCATACTCCGAGAGAAGTGGCTATAGGGTAGAAAATGACACTGTTCGGGTCGAGACCATTTTCGCGAAAGCGTATTTGGAAAAATTAACGAGTCTTGCCTCTCAAGATGGCGAGCCATTTACAACATTTACACTCTCTGATATTAATAAAGTAGATGCCACAACCCTTTCAGCCAAACTTGAAAGCACTTCTTACAGTAAAAGAAAAATTGACGACATCATTATAAGGGGATACGAGAATTTCCCCTCAAGCTTCCTAAAACACTATGCTGGAATAAAACGTACTAAAATTTTTGACAAGACTAGAATTATAAAAAGAAATGAGGCCCTTAATAATTTGCCTTTTACGACATCAACTAAGGAACCTGAAGCACTCTTTACTTCAGATAGCACAACACTGTACCTCTATTTAAAGAAAACAAATGCAAATATCTTTGATGGATTCTTGGGTTTTAGAAATAATGAAGCTGGTAAAGTGCAACTCAATGGCTTTTTGAACCTTTCCTTAATTAATAACCTTGATTACGGGGAAGCACTGACCCTAAAATATCGCAATGACGGAAATGACCAGTCGCAATTAAAAATAAGCACAACGCTACCATATCTTCTCAAATCTCCCTTCTCTTTAGAATCGCAATTATCTCTCTTTAGAAGAGATAGTACGTTTTCTGAAAGCGATTTTATAGTAAGAGGAAAATATCAGTTAGTAAGGAATCTGAACACCACCATAGGATATAGAATTAAAACATCAAGTATTCTCCAGGAAACTAATCTCGCAAACACTACTCTTGAGAATTATACGCAACGTCTCGTAACTTCCTCAATAAACTACACTAGGTTTAGTAATTCCCTTTTTTCTCCAATCAAACAGTCCTATGAAATCTCAGTAAGTACTGGCAAAAGAACGTCTTTAACATCAAACCAACAGACGGAGTTGCGATCCACTCTTTTACAAACCATAAGGCTCAATAACAAGAATACTATTTTCTTAAAAAACACTACCGATTACCTCAGATCCCCTAATTATCTCGATAATGAGCTCTTCCGTTTTGGCGGTATTGAGAGCATACGGGGTTTTAATGAAAATAGCTTGAGCGCAAATTTTGTGTCCGTAGTAAATACGGAGTATCGCTACGCTCTCAATAAAGCATTACAAATTAAAGGAATTTTTGATGCAGCGTATTTCGAAAATGAAAATAGCGATACCGATGATACATTGGTAGCAATTGGTTTGGGTTCCTCAATACTCACAAAGGCCGGGCTATTAACTATTGAATTTATTAACGGGAAATTTTCTGAAGAGAATTTCATGTTTTCAAACACCAAGTTGAATATAACGCTGTTCATAGGCTTTTAATCAAACGGAACACCTCGGGTGTTTCACAAACAAATCTTCGTTGTTAAAGATTTCTTATAGAAACCCTAATTATTTCTTAAGTATAAGTTAAAATCTAATCTGCGTTAATTTTTTAACAAATTACTTACTCAAACATCTCTTTTATTATAGAATTTTGACTCTTACTAAACAATTTTTTATGAAAACAACTATTTTAAAAATGCTTTATGTATTCGTGTTTTTAAGCACGAGTGCTCTTTTTGCACAAAGTCGTACTGTAACTGGTACTGTTTCTGATGCAAATGGGCCGCTCCCCGGAGCTAATGTTATTATTAAAGGTACCTCTACAGGTACTCAAACCGATTTTGACGGAAAATATACGATTTCCGCAAATGCCACAGATGTGTTAACTTATAGCTATGTGGGATTTAAATCTCAAGATATGCCTGTAGGAAGCAAGACTACTATTGACGTAACTCTCCAAGTAGATAATGCTTTAGAGGAAGTAGTGGTAATTGCTTATGGTACACAAACGAAAAAGAAAAATATTCAAAGTATCGCAACCGTTAGTGAAGAATCTCTAAGAGATATTCCAGCCAACTCACCTCAAGAGCTTTTGCAAGGGCAGGCAGCTGGTGTACAGGTCGTACAATCTTCTGGAGTTCTTGGAGCTGCACCTACTATTAAAATACGTGGGGTCGCCTCCGTTTCTTCTGGAGCTAGACCACTATTTGTTATAGATGGAGTGCCTTTGAATGACACTGATCTTACATCCAACCAAGGTGCTAATCAAGGTTTGAACCCATTAGCTAACATAAATCCTAATGACATTGCTTCAATGTCAGTGCTTAAAGATGCATCTGCAACTGCCATATATGGATCACGAGGTTCTAATGGTGTTGTTTTAATAACAACAAAATCTGGATCTAAGGGTGGAGAAACTATCGCTACAGTAAACGTAAGTACTGGCATAAGCAATTCAACTGACGTATTTGATATGATGAATGCAGATGAATTTAGACAATACGCTGTGAATGCAGGATATTTTAATGGAATTACAAGTGTTGACCAGTTACCAGAAGGTGATTTCGACTGGGTGGACGCCGTAACAAGAACAGGTATTTCTAAAAACATTGATGCCTCCGTAAGTGGAGGAAGTGAGAAAACATCATTTTATGTAAGCACGAATTTTAAAGATGAGGACGGATTTATCATCGGAAACTCCCTAAAACGACGTGCTGGAAGAATAAATCTTAATCACCAAGCTAAAGAATGGTTAAACATAGGTGCCAGCATTGGTATTACTAGAAATGACTTTGATAGAGTTGGTGCAGAAAACAGCACATTTGCACCATTGACTTCTGCGTACTTAATCAGACCTTGGGTTCAACCAAGAGACGAAAACGGTAGCTTTGTAAATACAGGATTCATCGCTAATACGATAGCTATTGAAACACTTGATATTAACAGATCTGATCAAACAAGAACGACAGGTAATGTTTTTGCAACAGCAGAGATTTTCGACGGGTTCAGTTTTACTACTAAGTTCGGTATTGACAGACTTATAATAGAAGAGCAAGCGAGATCATTTGATATCAATACCCCTGGAGGTAGTGCTTCTGATTTCTATGCTCAAGACAATAGATATATATCTACTAATACATTCAACTATGACAAAACCTTTGCAGACGTACACGATTTGGGAATAGTTGTGGGTATGTCTTACGAAGAAAACGACATAAGAACTGCTACAGTAGCTGGTACTGGTTTTGTGAGTGATGCTAGTATCAATGTAATATCTGCAGCAGAAAAGACAATCACTACCTCCGGAGCCACAGCGAGCAGTCTTGTGGGTTACTTCGCTAGAGCAAATTATGCTTTTGCTGATAAATATATTCTTGAAGGTTCTTTAAGAAGAGACGGTTCATCTAGATTTGGCGCTGATAATCAATTTGGTACGTTCTTTGCTGTAGCGGCTGGTTGGAATATTTCGGAAGAAGCCTTTTTAGAAAATTCTACTTGGATTAATAATTTAAAATTAAGAGGTAGTTATGGTACTGCAGGTAACGATCGAATAGGTAACTTTAGTTCTCTTGCATTGTTTGCAGGAGGAACTGCTGGTCAATACAATAACCAGCCAGGTCTAGTACCCGAAACTATTGGTAATTCAGAATTAAAATGGGAGCGTAGCAAATCTTTTGATATTGGAATTGCTGGAGCATTGTTCGAGAACAGAATTCAATTCAGCTTAGATTATTATAGAAAGAACACGGATGATCTTATCCTTTTTGTTCCTTTATCTGTGGCCGCAACAACAGGAGATAACGCTGCAGCAAGAAACGTAGGTGAAATTCAAAATAGAGGTCTTGACATAAGTCTTACTACTGATAACATAAGAGGAAAAGATTTTCAATGGACAACGAGTATAAATGTTGGAATAAATGAAAATGAGGTTCTCTCTTTACCAGGTGCCTCTCTTGACGATGAGGGAAGAGAGTTTGTTGCTGGATCAGCATCTCAAAGAGCCATCGTAGGAGAATCTGTAAATACGTTTTATTTGATACGTTACAAAGGAGTAAATCCAGAAACTGGAGATGCTGAATGGCTTGATGCAGATGGGAACGCTACCACGACTCCAACCGCGAGTGATAGAGTAATTGCAGGTAATGCTAATCCTGATTTTGTGGGAGGTATCACAAATATCTTTAGATACAAAAATTTTGATTTAAATGTATTAGCTAACTTTAGTGTTGGGAATGACATTTATATTGACGGTTTGAGGTTTACTGATAATGCAGCATCTGGAAGCTTCAATAACCGAAGAGCTCTTCTAGATGTTTGGGAACAACCTGGAGATAATGCTTATGTTCCTGCTTTTGATAGTCCTACATTTTCTACTTTTGCTCAAAGATCAACGCTGCAACTTAGAGATGGTTCTTTCTTGAGGCTTAAGAATGTTACTTTAGGGTATACCTTCCCAGGAAAAGTTTTTGGTCAATCTGAATTCTTTGAGAGCGTAAGAATTTATGGAACCGCAACAAACTTATTGACTTTGAAAGGTGATGATCTTACGGGTATAGACCCAGAAGTTACTGATACTAGTACTGCATTAGGTCAAGGTGAAACGTTCTTTACTCCTCCTCAATCGAAAGCTTTTGTTTTTGGAGCAACATTCAAATTTTAAAATAAATACAATGAAAATAAATAAATTTTTAATTCTAGTACTTACAGCATCATTTATAATGAGCTGTGAAGATAAATTAGACATTTTACCCGAAGACGATCAGTCTTTTGAACAAGTTTTTTCAAGTGAAGCTGGTGCTCGGGGAGCCTTGATAGGTGTCTATAGTTTTGCACAACAAGACGATGTGCTTAATGGGACGTTAGCTCTGTCAACAGAATGGCAATCTGATAACGTAGATTTCGTGGGATCATTCCCCACGTTTAACGATATCAGAACGTATGATACTCAGGCAGACAATGGGTCTATTTTTGCAATGTATGATGACAACTTCGAAACCATAGGTTTGGCAAATAATATTATTGCCTTTGTCCCTGGAGTAGAGGATATATTATTCGAACAAGAAACAAGAGAACTCTTTGTAGCGGAAGCCAAATTTATGAGAGCTTTGATATACTTTCAAATATCAAATGTTTTTGGTCAACCACTACAACAAGGAGGACCATCTAATCTATCAGTTCCTTTAGTGACACTTCCTTTTTCTTTAAGTGAAGAACCATTACCTCAAAGAAGTACTTTAGGAGAAGTACACGATCAAATTGAGACAGATTTATTAGAAGCGCTTCCGAACCTATCGAATAGCAACAACTCAAGAGCTACTCAAGGTGCGGCAAGATTGCTTCTTGCACGCCTTTATTTGTATCAAGAGCGTTTTGAAGAAGCTGCAACCTTAGCTAATGCTGCCATAGGGACTGAAGGATTTGAATTAGCGACAGATTATAATTTTTATAATACTCAGTCGTCGGAATTCTTTTTCACGCTCGTTAATACCCCTGCTGATGGACAGGACTCTGGTCAAGGATTTTCCGGTCTTACCAATCCTGCACCAGCTGGAAGAGGAGATGCGCCTTTTACTGATAACTTAATCGCTGCTTACGAAGAAGAAGTCGGAGATCTAAGATTTGAATTAACCCAAACGGGTACTTCCGCAAGTGGTGAGCCAAGATTATTTACTTCTAAGTTTCCTGATGGAATTACTAATTCTGATAATGCACCTGTCCTTAGAGTCACTGAGGCTTATTTAACAAGAGCTGAAGCTAATTTTAGAAATAATTCATCTATAGGAGCAGATCCATTAGATGATATTAATGAACTTAGAAATAGAGCGAGTCTCGGAGATTTAGGAAGCTTGACTTTAGATATTATCTTAAATGAAAGAAGAAAAGAATTGGCGTTTGAAGGTCAAAGAAGAATGGACCTTCTAAGAAACGATAGAAGTTTAAGAAGAATGGGGATGCCTCAAGAATCCCTATCTGCTCCAGGTCAAGATAAAACTATCTACCCTATACCAGCTAGAGAGGTTGATTTAGGAGGTTTACAACAAAATCCTGGTTATTAAATAAAGTATTCACTTACTTAGGGTAATAAATTACCTTACGAGTTTATTTTAAAGTCGTGCAATAATTATTGCACGACTTTTTTAATGTAACTCACTCAGTGATCCTTGCAGCTTACTCATTAAAAGATAGAAATTAATGCGCTCACATTGAACTTTAACAAGTATATAGAATCTACTACAAACTGCTAAAAACCAACACAATAAGCTCATTTACTGAGAATAACCTTCCTTCATTTATCATATATCTGCGCCTTATTCCTAAAAATAGTTAAGAAACTATTAATTTTTTCATTTAAAATGTTATTTTTGACACTGGCTAATTCAAATAAATTATAAAAATGAAAACAAAGTTTAGTGGAATTTTAACGCTATTACTAGCGTTTGTAGTGCAAGCGACGTTTGCACAAAAAACAGTTTCCGGAACTGTTTCTGAAGAGAATGGACCTTTGCCTGGAGCAAATGTCATTATTAAAGGAACATCAACGGGGACACAAACCGATTTTGACGGTAATTATTCGATTCAAGCAAGTCCATCTGATGTACTTGTGTTTAGTTTCGTTGGTTTCAAGTCTAAAGAAGTTGCCGTAGGTGCGCAAAGCACAATTGATGTATCCTTAGCGATAGATAACGCTCTCGATGAAGTTATTGTAACCGCTCAGGGTATAAAAAGAGAAAAGAAAGCTCTTGGTTACGCTATAACAACACTTGGTGCTGAAGAAATTGAAAACAAAGCGCAAGGGGATGTTGGACGTTTACTTCAAGGAAAAGCTCCTGGGGTACGTATCACTTCTACTGGAGGTGTTGCTGGATCAGGAACAAATATTATTATTAGAGGGTATTCTTCTATATCAGGAAGTAACCAACCTCTATTTATTGTGGATGGTGTTCCTTTTTCATCTGACACAAACCAATCTGGTAGCTTCATTACTAGTGCAAACACTGCTTCCCGTTTTGGAGATTTAGATCCAAACAACATCGAAAGCTTAAGTGTTCTTAAAGGTCTTTCTGCAACCGCTCTTTACGGGGAAGAAGGTAAAAATGGTGTAATTTTAATTACTACTAAAAGTGGAGCAAACAAAAAGAACAAAACAGAAGTATCTGTAAGTTCTTCAGTATTCTTCAACGATATCAGACTGCCTGATTATCAAGATACCTATGGAGGTGGATTTTTCCAAGATTACGGACCATTCTTCTCTAACTGGGGATCTGCTTTTTCAAGTCAAGAGACAATACCCAACGCATTCTTAGGAGCTTTTCAAAATGTTGAACGTTTTGAGAATACGCTTCCTTCGGAAGTTTATCCTGGAAGAACTGATTTAGATTCTCCTACGGTAGAATACAGACCTTACGACAGTCAAGAGCAATTCTTTAGAACTGGTAAAGTAAGTAACACTTCAGTAAATATTGCTGGATCTACTGCAACTAAAGATGGCAGAGGTTCTAGCTTTAGCTTAAACTATAGTCACTTGGCGGACGAATCGTTTGTACCTGGAAACACGGTATTACGTAATAACTTTAGTGTAGGTGGAGCTGCAGAATTGACTAACAACTTTAGCATCTCTGGAAAATTATCGTACGCTAAGTTTGATAAGACCTCTCCTATGACGGATGCCTCTTTTGGTAGTGATGTATTTGGAGCAGGTATAGCTTCTATATGGAATGTCCTTTACATACCACGTTCAGTAGATCTTTTTGGATCCCCATCATCTTTGCCTGATACAGGTGAATCAATTTGGTACCGTGCAGGTAATGATAGAACGAATCCATTATGGGTTGTTGATAACACTAGAGATAACAACTTAACGAACCGTCTTTTCGGTAATACGAATGTAAACTACAAGTTTACAGAAGGTGTTAGCTTAACCTATCGTTATGGTCTTGATTACTATGCTGAAGATCAGTTTAGAGCGATCAATAGAGGTGCTAACGATGGATCACAACCATTTGGTTTCTTAAGTACCATTACAAACCAAAATACTATCCACGATCATTCTGTACTCTTTAATTTAGATAAAGATATAGTTGCAGACGAACTAAGATTGACATTTACTGGAGCAATGAACTTGAGAAGAAATGAGTTTAGCCAAGTATCTGTTCAGAGTGATAGACAATTGGCAAATGCTTTTGGTCTTTTCCGTCATAGTGTATTTGAAAACAGACTTGCTTCAAGTGGGAACTTCAATTCTGAAGAAAACAACTATGCAGTTTACGGGAACGCAACCCTTGACTATCAAAATTGGGCATTCTTAAACCTATCTGCCCGTAATGACTGGTCTTCTGTTTTTGAAGAAGCAAATAGATCTGTATTCTCTTACGGAGGAAGTTTATCTATTGATGTAACTGGAGCCATTCCAGCTTTAAAAACTGGAGTATTAAACTACTTAAAAATTCGTGGAGGTTACGGACAGGCGCCAGGTTTCGCTGGACCATACAGTACTCGTCCTAACTTAGGAATTAACAGTCAAGCCTTTAATCTTGGAGGAAACAATATAGCAATCAACACGGTACAAAACTTCCTACCTAATCCAGATTTGAGACCAGAGCTTTCTAAAGAAATAGAGGCTGGGGTTGAAGCTAGATTATTTAGTAACCGTTTGAGCTTTGATTTTACGTACTACAAGAAAGATACCGAGGATCAGATTATAAACCGTCCGATACCTGCTGAAACTGGATTTACTACATTTGCCGATAACTTCGGTAGTGTAAGGAATGAAGGTATTGAACTTGGGTTTAGAGTGGTTCCTATTAAAAGCGACAACTTCACGTGGAGTATCGATGGTAACTACAACGTAAATGAGAACATTGTTACCAGCACAGACGGACAAGTTGTACAAATCGCAGGATTTGGGAACGATTTAGGAAACTACGCTATAGAAGGTGAGGCTTTTGGCATCATTCAAGGTTCAAGAGTTGCAAGGGATGAAAATGGTAATCTGTTGACGGATGATTCTGGTTTCTACGTAACCGATAGTAATATTGGAATCATTGCAGATCCTAACCCAGATTGGACGATGAGTTTAATCAACGGTTTTAGTTATAAAAACTGGAATTTAACAGCTCAATTCGAATATCAGCACGGTGGAGATATGTACCTAAGAACTGTAAATACACTTGCGGCTCGTGGTCTTACCACAGATACTGATTTTGACAGAACACAAACGTTTATCCTTAACGGTGTAAATCAAAATACTGGACAACCTAATACAGTTCAATTAGCTCCAACGGAGGCTTATTTTGACAACTACGGTTTTGGGGCTGATGAGTTTAACATTTATGATGTCACGAATATTAGACTTAGAGAACTTGCAGTTTCTTACAACTTCCCAACGAAACTTCTTGAAAGAACTCCTTTTGGATCGGTAACGCTTACCGCTCAAGGATACAATATCTTTGTAGAAGCCGTTAATACACCTGAGGGCGTAAATTTTGATCCAGATATCAACTCTGTTGGAGTAGGTAATGGATTTGGATTTGATTTCTTAACTTCTTGGAATTCAAGAAGATTTGGAGGAAGTGTTAAGGTAACTTTTTAAAAAAAATAAAATATGAAACTTAGATCAAAAATAAAATTTGGCTTACTAGGTGCTCTTGGCTTTTTTGCCTCTTGTGAGATCACTGAGCTAGACGGATTACTAGATAATCCAAACCAATTACGCCCAGAGCAGATTAATCTTGCTTCTGGTATAGATGGATTGCAATTTCAGATGAATGGCGTATTTCGAAGCACTTCAGCGGTTGCAACTGATGCAACACGTCTTTCTTGGATGTTTGGAACTACGTATCAAAACGCATTCGCCCCTGGTGCTGGAGCGGGTGCTTGGAACTCTGCTTATGCTGGCATACTGTTAGACGCTAACGTAATCTTACCTCAACTTGTTGAGCTGGATGCTGCATATGAAGAGGGAATCGTAAGAACTATTAAGGCGTATGCCCTATTGACTTTAGTCGATTTCTGGGGAGATGTTCCTTTTGACGAGGCCGCTTTAGGATTAGAAAATTTTAATCCTGCTTTGACTCCTGGTGATCAGGTATACGCTGCTGCACTCAATGAGTTGAATCTGGCAACTGCAGCTTTTGACAGGGATTTAGACCCTGATGATATTACGGGTAGCATCGTTGGTGGAGATATTCCATTAAACCTATTCTTTCAAGGGACAGACCTAGGTGCTCAATCTAATAGAGCTGAAAACTGGAAGAAGTTTGCGACTACACTTAAATTTAAGTATCACTTAAACTTAGGTAATGTCACTGAACTAAATGCACTTATTGCTAGTGGGGATTTAATTGAAGACGTAGAAGATAGTGTTGCATTACAATATGGTACTAGTACTAACCCAGAATCACGTAACCCAGTATATGTTGCAGAGTATGGAGATGATACACCAGGTGATTATATCTCAAACAGTTTAATGTACCGTATGGTAGATCCAAATAATCAATATTTTGGAAATGACCCAAGAGCTGATCATTACTTCTACAGACAATCAACTGAATTCCCAACGGGAACTACAAATCCTTCTATAGGTGATGCCCTTCCTTGTTTTGATGATCCATCTCCTTATCCAGCTGGTTTTGTATTCTGTGCTTTTGATTTGACAGACAATGATCCAGCAGCCTATTGGGGTCGTGATCACGGAGATTCAGGAGGTATACCACCAGATAACAACTTAAGAAGCACTTACGGGTCTTACCCTATCGGAGGTAGCTTCGACGATGGCGCTGGCGGAGGTGTTGCTGACGGTGATGGTATCAACGGTGAGGGAATTTCTCCTTTACTTATGGCTTGGCAAGTTGATTTTATGAGAGCAGAAGCTCAATTAAGATTAGGTACTGCCGATCTTGATGCAAGTGTATTGCTTCAAAGAGCTATAGAGAAATCAGTATCTTATGTTACTGCTTTTGATAGAGATCCTGCTACTACTAGTGATGGTACTGCCTTTGCTGCAGATGTTGTAGCTGATTTTACAGCTGCGGGAACTACAGATGATAAACTAGAAATATTGGGAACTCAATTCTGGATTTCTTGTTATCAAAGTGGTAATGAATTTTACAATTTCTACCGTAGAACTGGATTCCCAACTAACTTACAGCCACACCTTAACTTAGGTGGTGCTGGTCAGTTTCCAAGATCACTCTTTTACGTAGGTGGTACAGCAAACTTAAACTTGTCTGTAACACAGAAACCTGATCTTAATCAGTCAGTATTCTGGGCAGACGGATCAATTCCTTTAAACTAAAAAAATTATGAAAAATTTAAAATTTATAGCAACCTTCATCTGTGCACTTGTGCTTTTTGCATCTTGTGAGGATGAAGATAAAAGACTTCTTCCATTTGGTGAGCCAGGTGCTGTAGAAGGTAGAGCAGGTGTTTTTGTTACAGCAGACGTTACTGTTGCTGTAATTGACGGTAATGACGTAGCAAACGGTACGTTTGAATTTACTGTGGGTGCCCCTAACAATAATGTAGCATCATTTGATATCATAGCGCAACGTAGAACTCCTGCTCCAGCAAGTACTCAAAGTGAATATGCTTTGATCAAAACTGTAACAGAATTTCCATCTGACGTAGTTATTACTACTGAAGAATTAGCTTCGGCTTTCGGATTGACAGTGAGTGAACTAGGCTTAGGTGATACCTTTGTATTTAGAAATGTAGCTACAGGAACTCAAGGAGAGATTGTAGAATTTGATGACCTTGATGCTGATCTTCAATCGGAAGCAGGACAAATGCAAGGATTCGGATTATCTACTTTGATTGTATGTCCTCTTCCTGATGGCTATGCAACAGGCGAATATATGGTAGAGACCACAGTGGGTGGCTTCTTCGGAGATATCTATTTACCACAAACAGTTACGTTATCAGCTGCTTCTGTATATCAGAGAAGTTTTTCTGCTAATTATTTAGAGCAGTTTGGTATTGGTCAACCTAATATGACCTTTACGATCAACTTCCTTTGTGGAGTTACTACAGGTCGTGATGGGATGGCGACTAATTTAGGTTGTGCAGGAGGAAGTTTACGCCTTAACAGCACATCTAACCCGTTACCATACTCAGAAGATGATGATACTGTTCTTGTGATTAACTTTACAGAGGATAGTACTGGTTGTGGCGGTGTTGCTGCTGCTGAAGTACAAATCACGTTAACTAAAATATAAATTCTATTGCGTTAGAAGATGAACTAATCTTCTCTTCTAACGCTTTAATTTAAAAACTAAATATGAAAACAAATTTTAAAAATTTTCTGTTAATAGGTGGTTTAGTTGCTTCAACACTAACTTCTTGTTATGAAGATGACGGAGAGGTGAGAGTAATTGAAAGTACTGGAACGGAAGTAGCTGTAGAAGCTACCATTTCTGCTACTAGGAACTTTACTGCTCCTGGGGATCTTATTCCTGTTACTGTAACATTTAATCAGGCAATAGATAGCACTGCATCTGTAGGAATAGAATCAAGGAATGATGATACAAGTTTTATAAACACGTATTTTGATCTACCTGCAGGTTCTACGACACTTACTGAAGCTGTCTTTGTTCCAGGTGGTAATGGATTTGGCACCGATGGTATAGGGTCTGTAGATGGTCTAATTGACTTAAAAGTTATTGGTTTAGATTCTAACGTAGAAGGTGAACAATACATCATAAGCTCTAACGAAGTCGAGCTTAACCAATTTGATAGACTTCCTGCTGTTAATTTTGACAGAGCCACAGTTCTCTTCGATTGGACCAATCCTGATGCAAATGATCTGGATATGGTTATTTTTGGCGAAGGAGAAGTTCTCACTGGCTTCAGCGGAACTCGTTATGAGCAATTAGCAGTTCCTGCTAGTTTTCCTGATGGAGAGTACACAGTACAACTTCAATTCTTTACGAATAACGATACACCTATTGATTATAACGTGTTTATAAGATTAGAAGATGGTGCAACCGTAGAATATGCTGGACAGCAAACATTCACAGAGGCTGAAGTTGCAGCCGGTGGTGTTAATTATGCGACGATTACTAAAACTAGTGACGCCGAAGGAAACCCTTCTTTTTCTGTTACTTATTTATAAGAACACTTAGAATTAATAAAAAGGCTACTTTTGCAGAAAGCAAAGTAGCCTTTTTTTATTTTAATACTATGAAAAAACTCATAATAGTCTTTCTTATATCTGTTGCCTCAGCTTCTTGTTCTTCAGATGATGAAGGCACTCAAACTGTGGCACCCTACGACTGCGCACTAGGCATTGAGCGTATAAATGATGCTCGGACTGCCTACGAGGCTGATGTAAACATCATTACGTGCAGGCAACTTCGTAACGCCTTGGGAGATTATATCGCTAGTGAATGTCCCCAGAATTTAGTATACGAGCAAGAATTCAACCAACTCAATTGTAATGGAGGAGCAGACTAAGAACAACGTAGAAATTTTCGGTACAAGAGCTATTATTGAAGCGATACAAGCGGGAAAAGAAATAGATAAGGTTTTTTTACAAAAAGGGTTAAATAATCCGCTTACTAGTGAATTGAATACGCTGATCAAGAAGAATGGGATCAACTCATCATACGTGCCCGTTGAAAAGCTCAATAGACTTACACAAAAGAATCATCAAGGAGCTTTTGCCACTATCTCGCCCATTACCTATCACGATTTTGAGACATTAGTATCGCAGACGTTAGAAAAAGGAACCACTCCCCTATTTTTACTGTTAGACCAGCTTTCTGATGTACGTAACTTTGGTGCTATTATAAGAACGGCAGAGTGCACGGGGGTACACGGCATTATTATTTCTAAAAAAGGTGGAGCCCCATTAAACGGTGTGGCGGTTAAAACTTCTGCAGGAGCGGCATTTAACGTTCCTATTGCAAAGGTTGATCACATAAAAGACGCTATTTACTATTTACAAGGATCGGGGATACAAGTTGTGGCTGCTACAGAGAAAAGCGATAAAACGGTCTATGAGCTATCTTTAAGAGAGCCTACAGCTATTGTAATGGGACGCGAGGACAGTGGTGTTTCTTCTGGAGTATTAAAAATAGTAGATTACAAGGCAAAGTTACCCCTACTTGGAGAAATAGGATCTCTCAATGTGTCTGTAGCCTGCGGTGCCTTTTTATATGAAGCCGTGAGACAGCGTACTACCGATTAAGTTTACTCCTAAACAATTTCAGCTTCTTATAAATTTCTGTAATGCTTAGACCCTCTTTTGGCTCAGGAGGAATTTCAAAGAAATTACCATTTTTGTCAAACTGACGCATAAAAGCGTCCTCTTTAGGGTCGTAATCTGGTAATTCCCAATTAAATTTTTCTGGTTTTGGAACATTTTCGCGAAAGCGAAACCCTAATACAGCTCCTGCTATAAATCCTGATAAGTGACCTTCCCAGCTCACGCCTTCCTTTGTGGGTAAGGTGCCCCAGATGATGCTTCCGTAAAGAAAAACTACGACGAGCGATAAGGCTATAAGCCTGTAATGCTTTGCATAGATGCCTTTAAAAAATAAAAAAGCCACCAGCCCATAAATGACTCCACTCATCCCTATGTGATAGGAAGGCCTCCCTATGAGCCAAGTGCCAAAACCACTTAATACCACAATCATCAATAGTACCCGCCAAGAGATATTCCTATAGAAATAGAAGAGGGCTGCCGTTAGTACAAAAAGGGGAGGGGTGTTACTCCACAGATGTTTGAGCCCAGAATGAATAAATGGAGAACATAAAATTCCCTTCAAACCCTCACCAGATCGTGGCCTGACCCCAAAAACAGTAAAATTGAGTCCAAAAGTGATTTCTATCCAGAAGATAATCCAAATGAAAAGCACAAAAAGAAGGGGATAGACCACTACCCCGTTATAGAATTGAAAAACTGATTCTTCTGCTTTTTTCATTATACACTTCTACCTACACCGCTTCAAAAGTCTTACCACTAATAATAAGCTGCTCAGATTGTCATATCCATCTGAGTAAATTAGGTATTTTTACCGTATGAATCAACCGCTAGCTGAGCGCCTTAGACCGCGTACTCTTGAAGATTATTTGAGCCAACAGCATCTGGTAGGACCAGAGGGATCGCTACATCTCGCCTTAAAGGCAGGTATCATCCCATCGCTCATTTTATGGGGGCCTCCCGGAATTGGAAAAACAACCTTAGCTTCTATCATTTCAGAGCAATCCAAAAGACCTTTTTATACCTTAAGCGCTATAAATAGTGGTGTAAAAGAGGTTAGGGAAGTTATTGAAAAGGCAAAACAGAGCGGCGGACTCTTTACTCAAAAGAATCCTATCTTATTTATAGATGAGATACACCGGTTCAGCAAATCACAGCAAGACTCGCTTCTGGGAGCCGTAGAAAAAGGATGGGTGACCCTCATAGGTGCTACTACAGAAAACCCAAGCTTTGAAGTAATACCTGCCCTACTGTCTAGATGTCAGGTTTATATTCTTAAACCTTTTAAAAAGGATGATTTAGGAAAGCTTCTCGAGCGAGCAATGACTCAGGACAGTATACTAAAACAAAAAAATATTACCCTTGAAGAAACGGAGGCACTCCTTAGATTGAGTGGCGGTGATGCTAGAAAACTTCTTAATATTTTTGAGCTTATCGTTACAACAGAGGCTAGCAAGGATGTGGTCATCACTAACAAGATGGTGCTCTCAAAAGTACAGCAGAACACCGTTCTTTATGATAAAACTGGAGAACAACATTATGATATCATTTCTGCCTTTATAAAATCTATAAGGGGTAGCGATCCTAACGCTGCCATTTACTGGCTCGCCAGAATGATAGAAGGTGGGGAAGATGTCAAGTTTATTGCAAGGCGGCTCATCATCTCAGCCTCAGAAGATATAGGGATGGCAAACCCAACTGCCTTAGTGATTGCAAATAATTGTTTTCAGGCAGTAACCACCATTGGCTACCCAGAAGCTCGTATAATTTTAAGTCAGTGTGTAACGTATCTAGCCACATCGCCAAAAAGTAACGCCTCCTTTATGGCCATAGGTAAAGCTCAACAACTCGTGAAACAGACGGGTGATCTTCCTGTGCCCCTACCACTTCGGAATGCTCCCACACAGTTAATGAAGGACATTGGGTACGGAGATGATTACAAGTATTCTCACGATTATCCAGATAATTTTGTGCATCAGGAATTCCTGCCCAAAGAGATAAGCGGACATACGTTCTACAAACCGGGTAATAATTCTAGGGAGAACGCTATTCGCGAAAATCTTAAAGCGAAATGGGGAAACAAGTATACATAGATTGCCATTACCTCTACATGGTATCCATAAAACCTGTTGTCTCGAAAGTTTTAATCTGCAGTGTTGTAAAAGGTCATTACCACAGTTTCTGCGATGCCTTTGATAGCTCTGTCAATTTTTAAATGACCATCTTCAAAATATCCGATTCCCTCAAAAGCGGAGGTCAAAATAGGAAATTTAGAATTGGCTATGGCAGTTGCGGCTCCTATAGATTGAGATCCCTCAGAGAATTTGAGGATATTGCCATATTGTGCTACGGTATAACTACCATCTTTAGTTTTATAAACCGATGATGGTGCCGTTTGATCGATGGATCCAACCTCTTCTATCTCTAAAGATAAGACTTTAGGTTCGACGACTAAGATTCCAATCGCTGTCTCATCGTCCTCCATTTCCATAGTGTTCGTGGGGAGATCCATAGGGGACGATTGCGCGTCCTGTAGGAGAGGAAGTGGCTCCGCCTCTGGAGATTCGTCATATCTATAGTTCAATTCTTCAATAGAGATAAAAGCTTCTCTCAACGCTTCGTGATACGACTTTTTGTACTCTTTAGCTTTGCTAACACCCTCTTCACTGCGAAAAATGATATTGTTATCACAGTCTCTTAAGATTACGGTAAGTTTTGATCTTAGAAAGGTAGACTCACTCAATACATCTGCGTACAGAGCAACACATCGCTGATTTTTGAGATCTTCTGGTCTTTTTTCATTTCTCAGATATGCATCAAAACCATATTTATTAAACAGAAACTTTGTTAATGAATTGAGCTGATATTCATCTGGGCCGTTCAAGAACGCATATTGCTCTGGAACCTCGATATATTTATATTCATTTATGTTTTGAGCGATAGATGTAAACGCACAAAGTCCTAAAACAAAAAGGATGATTTTAATCTTCATTTATTTATTTTTTGAGTCAAAAATAAGCTGCATGCCAAGCTGCACACTCGCACCTTGTGCTTTAGCTAGATTGGGATAGCTTAGCAGATTATCTGCCGCAAGATACAGATTAAAATGTTTAAAATCTGTTGAGACCAGAAGCCCTATATTGTTCGCTGAGCGTGGATCAACCGTGTAGGTAAACCTCGTACGTAACCATTCCCCCCATCTTCTATCAAAATAGGCTGTTGCCGCAGCTTGAAAACCTTGAGGTCGCTTTATACTGTATAAATGTAAGCCCACTTTATTGGGATCGTTCGTTCTTGAATTATTTGTACAGTCACAACCTTCTGAATATGCATCCCCAAAACCATACTGAGCAGAAAAATTAAGCTTTAAAGGACGCCATGTAGTGTATCCATCGCGTATAGAATCAGTTACCGTAAATGAATCTTCAAACTCATCCTGAAATTCATCCCAATACTCAGAAGGTGTCGTCCCATTAATAATTGCAGGAAATTCCAATGCTATCCCGCTTGTCGCATAAGAACCTGCAACCCTATAGCTGCGGGTATCCTTCGAATGCCTTATAAAACCCAAGTCAATTGCGCTCCCTGTAATACGCCAGTGCTCGTCAATAAAATGCGTAAACCCGAGATCTACCCCAAGACCTTTATTGCCACTCCATATGGCACTTTTAATGGTTTGACCAGCGTCATAACCTTTATCATCATAAAGAAACTCAAGTCCCGAAGTTGCTGCCTGAACTACGCCTGATCTCACTTGATGCTCGTAAAAATTAGGGCCATCTATAGTGGTTCTGGTTATAAAATTCCCTTCATTTTTAGTGCTATGTACATTTGCGATGCTCATATACACTTTTGCCCTTGCCCCTACCTGCCATTTTTCTGATAGCTCCTTATTGATTCCAAAATGATACGCTGTTAACAGCTGAGCTGTGGCATTAAGATCAGAAAACTCAAATGCTGTATCTATAAAACCAGCATTACCACGATATGCTAAGGTTGCAAGATCACTAGGAAAATAGAGTAAAACATCCGTCTCCTGATACAGCCCTCCAGAATAGTACGTATCCCCTTCTCTATTCCTCCACCCAAAAGATAGCAACTCGAACTGCTGGTTTACCGTAAAAAAGTCTTTTTCATCCAAGTTGGTTATAGCGAGATCTATAGCATGATTAATATCTCCGCCTTCCCTAAATATATCATAGGCACTCACGCCAGATGACCCCGCTTCAAAAGATAGTCCTGAGAGTGCAGGGATGCCTATATGCCTATCAAAATGGATGGATGTGCCTGGATTACTCATTAAGGATTGAGGAAGTGATTCTACATTGTAGAGCAATTGCTTGTTTTGCGCTGTACACAAAAGGCCATAAAAAAACAGTAAGGATAAAAACCCGCCTCTCTTGATCATAAATCACTGAATTCTAGAGCGTAGATAGCTTTGCTTCTAAAGTCTAGAAACCCAACTATTTCTTGACCATAAAGTGTAAATTCCAGGGCTGTCTCTAAGTCAATGGAATTGCTTATAGCGATAATATCTTCTTCTGGAATGACTGCTGTGAATTGTGTAACGACCTCACTGCCATCTACGGAGGCATCTATAGGGAATTGAATCTCATACATCACATCTCCATGGAGATTCTTAAAAATAGAGGTTGCAATCACTGATTGTCTGTAAGAATTAGCAACCCGATATTGAATCTCAATTTCTTTAAGATTTTCCCGTACAACATCATCATTTAGAAATTCTAAACGAGTAGTTTCTGATAGTGTGAAGGAGGGATCTCCCGCGTTTACATCTGAAAAAGTATCTTCAGATACTGTAAAATAGACCAAATCAATATCTACGGCAGGAGTAATGACCACCTCATCTAACTGATTAAAGTCTACATCTGAGATACAGGATGAAAAAAGAAAGATGATAAAAAGGGATATCCATACTCTCATTAGAGGCGATTTGTATTGAAACGCCCTAAAAGAATGACATATTGCCTATAAATAATCCTTTATGGATACGAGATCTTTAATCGCAATTTGCTCTTTAGGAAGTTCGAGATTGTGATAATTGTAGCAAATAGTCTGCATCCCTACGCTCTCTGCGCCTATAATATCTGCCTCGTAGGTATCCCCTATCATAACACTATTATGTGGTGATGCTCCGGCAGCCTCAAACGCCATATCAAAAATTTTGTGATGTGGTTTTTTGACTCCAGCGGCTTCGCTAGTCATCACTACAGAGAAAAAATTTGTGAGGTTTGACCTCAAAAGTTTTGTGTTCTGAACTTCTTCAAAACCGTTTGTAATGATGTGTAACGTGTACTGTTGAGAGAGATACTCCAATATTTCTATAGTACCCTCAAAAAGATGATTGTTATCTGGTAGAAACCGTATGTAATCATCAGAGAGCCGGTTAATGATGTCATCTGTAACTGAGATATTGAGCGCATCAAAAGTTTTTTTGAACCTGCCATATCTAAGCTGCTCTTTGGTGACGCGATCTTCCCTATACCATTTCCAATACTTAAAATTGATAGGGCTGTAGGTGGTAAGAAAAGCAGTAAGATCAACCTCAATATTGTTCTTCTGGAACATTTTGGCGAAAGCCAGACCACTATTTTTATCAAAGTCCCAAAGAGTGTGATCTAAATCAAAAAAGACGTGTTGTATATTTTTAAATTTCATTGAGTACTAAAGCTCTAAACAGTTTTTTACAATAAACGCTTTCAAGAGAAGCGTTAGAAAATCTCACTATAAAATCACCGTTTACATTGCGCACCGTCCTCTGTATTTCTTGGAGACCGACAAAATCTATAGTGTGATTTTTCTCGTTTATGATATCATCGCCGTTAAGACAGACCGAGTGAATCATAAGCGGGGTTTGTATCTCATAATCGAGGTCATAAAAAAGGAAAGGACAGGAAGTTCCAGCTCTAAACCCTGCAGTATCTGGGTATCCCATTGTATAATCTTCATTAATCTCTTGATCTATAAGAGCCCGGTACGCGTGTGGCACATTGATCCTATTATCACTCAAACGCACACGCTCTAAGGGTCTGTGACCTATATCTTCATAGCGCTTGCGCTCTACCATAAGGGGTGTTATAGTGGCTGCTGCCTGTGACGAAACCAATAAACCGGTCTCACAATAATCTGCAACCATCTTAAATAGGGTTTGAAAACTGCGTTTGCTATATTTAATATTCTTACTCTTATCTCCGTAATCTCCTAGCTGAAAAAACACGTGAAAGGGTTTAGTGGATTGTTTCTGCATATTTATAATCCACCCAAACGTATCATAGGGGTCTCTTCTCAAAGATAAGAGTACTCTAATTCTCATAAGATTTTCGCGAAAACGCAGTCTATAAACATCCCTAAAAAAACCTCCTACAGCCCTCAGAAAACCTAATTTTCTAAACTTAAATGCCTGTAGTATGTCCAGTACAATATGTGTTTCATAATGCGCTCTTCTAAGATCTAGGTCCGAAAAAGTACTCTCTAAAAGTTGTTCAAAACGCTGGATCCAAATATCTACAACTGGCGTCTTTAAAAAATTACTCGTCGCGGCAAGACTCTCACTATGCGGATACCTCCCAAATTCATCCTTTACGTGTGGGAGGTACTCTTCATACCTGCTCAATAAATAGAAGGAGGCGGCAAAAATATCATAGGGCAAAGGTGCCTCTGCCTCGCGTATGGCAAAAAAACAGGGTACCTCATCCCAATCTGAAACCTTGATATCTGCGTCATAAATTCCTTGTTCAAAAAGGAGGTCACTACTCTTTATATGTAGCTCATTACCCAGTTGCTTAAGTGTATAAGAAAGCTTAGGGCCATCGTGGGCTACAAAGTCCTCTACCTTGCTCGTAAAACTAATAGCCAGTCCCAGTCTTCTTGTACAGATATGTTTAAAAATATAAGTGACCCGCGATGTTATTTTGTGGGTATAGACAAGGAGCATATTTAAAATTATAGAAGTTGATTATCTGCAAAGCTAAAATACGCCTTTTCAGTAACTATAATGTGGTCTAAAATGGAGATATCCAGACTTTGTCCCGCTAGTTTAAGCTTGCTGGTAAGTTGCTTATCTGCTGCGCTTGCCTTTAAGGTGCCAGAGGGATGATTATGAGCCAGTACCAATGCCACTGCCCCCAGCTCTAAAGCGGTTTTCATTACCAGGCGCACATCTACCAGCGTTCCGGTGATGCCTCCTTTACTGAGTTGCTCCTTGCGCAGTACTTTATTGGAATTATTGAGGAAAAGCACCCAGAATTCTTCGTGGGCCAGATCGCCTATAATGGGTTGCAAAATATCTACTGCATCCTTTGAGCAAGTGATACGCTTTCTCACCAGCGCTTCTCCACCACTCCTTCTTCTGCCAAGTTCTAGTGCAGCCGCTATAGAAACCGCTTTTGCTTCTCCAATACCTTTAAACTTAATTAAATCTTTTATAGATAATTTACCTAACTCAGAAAGGTTGTGCTCGGTACTGGCAAGAATGCGTTTGCTCAGTCCTACCGCGCTCTCGTCTCTCGATCCAGACCCTATCAATATTGCTATAAGCTCTGCGTCAGAAAGGGCGCCCCTACCTTTGAGGAGTAGCTTTTCCCGAGGCCGGTCATCTTCAGACCAATTTTTTATAGATAGGTTTTTATTTTCTTCAGACATAAAGGTTTAAAGATAATCCTTTAATTTTAAGAACATATAAGGGCATATTCCTTTAGGGAGCGTATTTTAGGGGGGGGGTTATCTCCGCTTTCGCGAAAATGTAAACGCATCAAACAATCCCTATTCCAAGGCAGTTTGCCTATAGTATATAGAAGTATGAGACTATTAACGCAACCTAAATTTTAAGAATATGAAATCTCTCTTTGATGAAAGCGCTTATAAAGAAATTAAGCAACGTGTACTGTCTCTTGACACGAGTAAAACTCCTGCTTGGGGAAAAATGAATGTTGGGCAGATGGTGACGCACTGCCAATATCCCTTTAAATTTGCCTTGAGTGAAAAACCTCATAAAGCAACATGGAACCCAATAGTTTTACTTTTCAAAAAAAGCTTATACAACGATAAACCGTGGCGGAAAAATCTACCCACCGCCAGAGAAGCAAAGATCACAGATCAGCGAGATTTAGACGCTGAAAGAGATAAACTTCTCTCTATGATAGACGCCTTTTATGAAAAGCGGACTAAAACAGACTGGCAACCTCACCCGATGTTTGGTAAATTCACTCCAGAACAATGGGGGAAATTAGAATATAAACATCTTGATCACCACTTGGTGCAATTTGGTGTTTGAGACCCTAGTGTCTCAAGCGAGAGGAATAAATTTAAGGGAAAAGAGAATAGTTTATCCCTTAGATTGGGCAGATTTAAGTATGAGGCGACTGGCCTTGTCTGAAGTGACGTAATTATAAATCCAGCTAAAGAACACTAACAATCTGTTTCTAAAACCAGCTAGAAAAAACAGATGGATTCCTGTCCATAGTAACCACGCGGGAAAACCTGAAAATTTAAAGGTTCCTATATCCGCCACTGCTCTATTACGACCAATGACGGCCATATATCCTTTTTCAAAATATGAAAAGGGTTTCATAGACTTCCCAGATAAAAATCTTTTAATGTTTTTAGCAAGGTGTTGTCCTTGTTGTATTGCGGGCTGTGCGACTTGAGGGTGGCCTTTGGGAAAACCTTCTGTCTCCATAAGCGCAATATCCCCTATGGCATAAATACCCTTACACTCCTTAATCTCATTAGTCTCATCAACTAGATAGCGTTTACCGTGACCTATTACCTCTTCAGGTATTCCTTCTAGCGGTTTTCCTACAACGCCAGCGGCCCATATAAAGCTATGAGTGTTTATCTTTTTATCTGTAGCGGTCGTAAGAATGTTACCATCATAATCCTTAATTTCTGTTTTTAGATAGATATTGACTCCTAGATTCTCAAGAGATTTTAACGCACTTTTGCCAGCGTGTTCACTCATAGAGGCGAGTAAACGCTCTCCTCCATCATAAATATCGATCTGCATAAGCGCAACATCGAGATGGGGATAATCCTTAGGAAAAATATACTTTTTCATTTCGGCCAGGGCGCCAGCGAGTTCTACCCCAGTAGGGCCACCTCCCGCTATACAAAAATGCAGTAGTGCTTTCTTTTCTTCTAGGGTCTCGCATTGATCTGCCTCCTCAAAATTTTTGAGTATCGTCTCCCGTATTTCTATAGCTTGAGGCAGGGATTTCATAGTGAGTGCATACTTCTCGATCTGCTCGTTCCCAAAATAATTTACTTCCGTTCCTGTAGCTAGGATAAGCATATCATAACGTATGGTGCCCTCACTGGACTTCAGTATTTTATTTTCAACGTCTACGCCCGTAACATCTGCCCAGCAATAATAAAACGACTCAGAGTCGCTCAGCATTTCCCTAAAGGGATACGCAACACTATTGGACGGCAGAGCACTAGTGGCCGTCTGATAAAGTAAGGGTTGGAACGTGTGAAAATTATATCTATCTATAAGGACTACCTGAGCGTTTGCCTTTGCTAGACCTCTTGCCATATTTAAACCTGCAAACCCGCCACCTACAATGACGATTCGCTTCAATTCGGTTTTTGGAACTCTTAGAATATGTGATGTATTAGTCATCTTAAAAGGCAGCCTTTATTTGTTACACAAGATACTGAGAGGTAGAAGATATTTATAGGAGCTGTATTCTAATGTTACGTTAAGATTTTCGCGAAAGCGTCCTTATTAAAAACACAAAAAAGGGACCCTAAGATCCCTTTTTATATCTCTATTTTACATTCTCTAATAAGCGTCGTCGTGCACAAAGGCCACTGCCCTACCGGATGGATCATTCATATTTTTAAACGCTTCATCCCATTCTAGTGCGATAGGTGTACTACAAGCAACACTTGGTACAGAAGGCACACATAGTGCAGCCGCATCACTCGGGAAGTGCTCTTCAAAAATGGTTCTATAGTAAAATTCTTCTTTGTTCTGTGGCGTGTGTATCGGGAAGCGATGGTGTGCATTTTCCATTTGGGTAGCGCTTATTGCTTCGTTTACAACTTCTTTAAGTGAATCTATCCAGGAATATCCTACCCCGTCAGAAAATTGTTCCTTCTGTCTCCAGGCCACGCTCTCAGGAAGGTATTTTTCAAAAGCCTTGCGCAGTACCCACTTCTCCATCTTACGCTCTTTCGTAATCATTTTATCTGCCGGGTTGAGACGCATCGCCATATCCATAAACTCCTTATCTAAGAAAGGCACGCGACCCTCTATTCCCCAAGCGGCAAGTGACTTGTTTGCCCTTAGGCAATCATACATATGGAGCTTATCTAATTTGCGAACCGTCTCCTCGTGAAATTCCTTTGCGTTTGGGGCTTTGTGAAAATATAAATATCCTCCAAAAATCTCATCTGCTCCTTCACCAGAAAGTACCATTTTTACGCCCATAGATTTTATAACCCTCGCCATAAGATACATAGGCGTGCTAGCACGTATCGTAGTTATATCATAGGTTTCAAGATGATAAATAACATCTCTTATGGCATCAAGACCTTCTTGTACAGTAAACTCAATGGGGTGGTGTACGGTTCCTATATGATCTGCCACTACTTGTGCGGCTGCAAGGTCAGGGGAACCTTTCAGCCCAATGCTGAAGGAGTGGAGTTGCGGCCACCAAGCGGCTTGTTGGTCACCAGATTCTATACGCTTCTCAGCGTATAACTTTGCGATGGCACTTGTAATTGAAGAGTCTAGCCCTCCTGAGAGTAATACTCCGTAAGGAACATCACTCATAAGCTGGCGCTTTATGGAAGCCGCGAGCGCATCGTGCAATTCATCTATATTTGTCTCATTATCCTTTACATTATCATATTCCATCCAGTCCCGCTCGTACCAGCGAGTCAACTCACCCGTAGAACTTGTATAATAATGTCCTGGAGGAAATAATTCTATTTTAGAACACACACCTTCAAGTGCTTTTAACTCTGAAGCAACATAAAACGTTCCGTGCTGATCCCATCCCATATATAGTGGAATAATCCCCATATGGTCACGAGCTACAAAATATTCATCCTTTTCAACATCATAGAGCGCAAATCCAAAAATACCATTGAGCTTATCACAAAATTCTGGACCGTGCTCTCGGTAAAGTGCTAAGATAATCTCACAATCTGAAGCGGTCTGAAACTCATAATCTATTGTGAGCTCATCGCGTAGTTGCTTATGGTTATAGATCTCGCCATTTGCAGCTAGCACCAGTTGCTTATCTTTTGTAAATAAAGGCTGCTTTCCAGAAGCTGGATCTACTATAGATAGACGCTCGTGCGTCATAATTGCTTTTTCATTATCAAAAATACCATTCCAATCCGGCCCTCTATGGCGAATTTTCTTAGACATCTCGAGTAACTGGGGGCGTAAAGCTTCGGCTTTTTCTTTAAGATCAAAGGCACATACAATTCCGCACATAATATTTTGTTTTAATATTTATTTAAAGCTCAAAGATGCACTTACAGTATCATTATTAAAACACTTTATGCTTATAAGGTTACAAATTGTAACTTATACTATGAAATACTATACAATTTGTAGGTATACGCTTTCGCGAAAGCGGACATCTGAAAAATCTTGTAAGTTCACCATAACAAAAGCGACACAAATGCTGGTATTATATCTTTATTAAGAGGATTTAAATCATACACCTATATCTTTGCACAAAAATTTAAACCACGATGAAAAAACTAATAATGACCGCTATCATTGCACTTGCATTTGTAGCAACACCAGACCTCAATGCTCAAGATTTTAAAGTAGATAAGAGCCCTATGGATCAGGCTTCGTTTCCTGCGAGTTACAGAATTGCAGATAAAGACTTTAGAGTGACTTATAGCCGTCCACAACTTAAGGGACGTACGCTTGATAAACTTGCTCCAGAAGGAAAAGTATATAGATTAGGAGCAAACGAGGCTGTAGAGGTTACCTTTTATAAAGATGCAAAGCTTGGAACAACTCCAGTTCCAGCAGGAACGTATACTATGTACGCTATTCCCGAGGAAAAAGAATGGACGGTAATCCTCAACTCAGATCTTAACGTATGGGGTGCATATTCTTACGACGATAGTAAGGATGTCGCAAGAATCACTGTCCCAGTAGAAACTGATAAAGATTCCGTAGAATATTTTGGGATGGAATTTGTTGAAGTAGATAAGGGTGCTCATCTTGTTATGGCTTGGGATACGCTAAGAGTGCAAGTTCCTTTTTATACTAAATAGTATTATATAAACAGATCGAGAGCTAAGACTTGATAATCGTTTATATACTGAGCCCGGTAACTCAATACGGAGATATCGGGCTTTTTTGTTTACTACCTTTTAAAAATCCTAATTAGGAGGGTATCTGTCTGCACGATCGAGAAGCTTTGTTACCTTAAGCTCCCAAACCATTTCTGAGGCTGTATCTAGGGAGTGATTTGTATCCCTATCAAATTGTTCTTGCATCTTCACTCTGTCCTTTTCTACCTCACTGTATAATTGCTGAATCTCTACCTTGCTATTTGAGGTAAAGGTATGCCTCGCTATTTTTTTTCTTAATAACCTTGCGTGGAGTTCTGTAATGTCGAAGTGGGTCTGCTCGTGACGGAGGAGTTTAGCGGAAGCCTCGTCTTTTTTATACCAGGAGTACTCTGTATAAAAATGGGCTTTTACCTCAACGCTGCTTTTTGAGATTACACCACTGTTATTCATTTCAAAAGACTGGCTTAGACCAGTGCTCGAGCTTGCCGCCCACCTATACAGACGATCAGGCTTACCTTTAAAGTCAGACCATTTAAGTTGCCGCTCTGGCTCCCAAACGATCCGTTCTGGAGCATCAGAAACCAACGATGATAAGACTAGCGTAAATACTATTGCAATGTAACGCACCACTTTAGGTTTTTTGCTTTTTCTTACGAGCTGCTGGAAACAGCACATTATTGAGTATAAGTCTGTATCCCGGTGAATTGGGGTGAAGTTCTAATTCGGTTTTTGGATCTCCCACTCTATGCTGATAATCTTCTGGGTCGTGACCGCCGTAAAAAGTAAAAAAACCTTTCCCTTTTATACCGTGTATATAGCGTGCCTCACCATTGGTTTTATTTTCACCCATTACCAGCACATTACTTTTAATGGTATCTGTATCGTAGGCGGTAGTCTGTCCCATAAATCCTTTAACCAGAGCGGTATGATTTTGACAGAGCATTGATGGGATAGGGTCCCACTTTGCACTATATTCTTTTAACGTAAAATAATCAGTTTGAAAAGCGATCTGACGCTTGCGGGTCATATCAATAGATGAAAACTCGTAGGTGGTAGGAGACCGCTCTAATTGAAAATCCTTAAAAGCAAATGTCTTTTGAAAATCTATCTTAGCCTGATAGCCGGGATCTGACGCGTCCCCGTCAAACATCGCTTCACAAATATCGACACCTTCTGCTGCGAGTGCAATGTCAAAACTATCTGTAGCGCTGCACATTGCAAACATAAAGCCACCACCCACAACATAATCTCTTATTTTTAGAGCGACATCAAGCTTTTCTTCAGAAACCTTAGAATAGCCCAACTTGGTCGCAAGATTTTCTGCAGTCGTCTTTTCCTCTATATACCAAGGTTCTGCCCTATAGCGTCCATAAAATTTTCCGAACTGGCCTGTAAAATCTTCGTGATGCAAGTGCAACCAATCATATAAAATAAGCTGATCTGCAAGCACCTGCTCATCGTAGATCGTCGTGTAAGGTATCTCTGCATACGTGAGTACCATCGTTACGGCATCATCCCAAGGGACTTTACTATCTGGAGTATACACAGCGATTTTTGGAGCTTTTTCCAGAATTACCGCTTCCATATTTTGCGATGGACTTGCAATCTCGGTGAGTATTTGTTCTGTTTGACCGTCTGATAATACCTCATAAGAAACACCTCTTATGGTACATTCCCTACGTATCTCTTCAGAATCTGGTAAGAGAAAAGAGCCGCCCCTATAGTTAAGGAGCCATTTTACCTTCATATCCTTATTAAGCGTCCAGTATGTGATGCCATAAGCCTTGAGATGCTCTCGTTGAGACGCTACATCCATAGGAACGAGTATGTAGGACGCTTTCGCGAAAGCGCAACTTAAAATAAAAAAGGAAAGTATAAATAGGTTCTTCATTGTCAATTTTCTAACGTGAAATTTACGGAACTATTATGACAAGAAGAATGCCAAAGGAACTTGAATATAACGTTGAATCTGTAATTGCACCCCAACTTGAATAATTATTGGAAATATGGATAAGGAAAATATATACTAAAAACGAAAATAAAACGAAGCGGTTAGAAAGAAAGATCCATAGATGGATGCTACTTCTACCTCGAAATACATAAAAAAAAAACAGAGATAAGAACCTCCAAAGAAATCCCAACAAAAGCGTAGCTAAGCCAATAATATAATGTAGACCTAGAGCGTGGATATAGGGATTACCAGTGATCAAAAAAGGAATCCAAGAAACAAAAAAACCAAATACGTAAAAGAGTATCGTTTAAATTATTCCGCTGTTCACAATCAAATTGACAGTTTAAGAGTTCAACTTAACATTCAGTTTCAACTTCGAGTCCACTTTAAAAAGGCACCCCGTCATCCTCCCCACCAAAGGCATCGTTTGCACTCGGTAAGCTGCCTGGATTAAAGGTGTCATCATTTGCCGCTGCATTGAGACTACTTTGAAATTCATACGGAGTCGTAAAATCGTCTAGGTTATCAAACTTACCTAAGTGTCCTACAAACTTGAGACGGATATTGTCAAGACCCCCGTTACGGTGCTTAGCCACTATAAACTCTCCCTGACCTTCAGTAGGGCTGCGCTCTTCATCATCCCACTCCTCTATTTTATAATATTCTGGTCGGTAAATAAATGACACAATATCTGCATCCTGCTCTATCGCTCCAGACTCACGTAAGTCAGAAAGTAATGGTCTCTTACTTCCACCACGGGTTTCTACCGCTCGTGATAACTGCGATAATGCTATTACAGGAACAGCGAGTTCTTTTGCAAGTGCCTTGAGGTTACGGGAGATCATAGAGATTTCCTGCTCACGGTTACCGCCTCCCTTTTGAGAAGATCCAGCAGTCATAAGCTGCAGGTAATCTATCATGATAATTTTTATTCCAAACTGGGATGCAAGACGTCTTGCTTTTGCTCTTAGGTCAAATATGGAGAGTGATGGAGTATCATCTATATACAATGGCGCCTTCTCGAGACTTTTTACCTTCACATTGAGTTGCTCCCACTCGTGTTTTTCTAGCTTACCTGTACGCAGTTTTTCTGAAGATAGTCCCGTCTCAGAAGATATCAAACGTGTGATGAGCTGTACCGAAGACATCTCTAATGAAAAAAATGCAACGGGAATGTTCTGATCTACGGCCATATTACGTGCCATTGTGAGCGTCATAGCTGTTTTCCCCATACCAGGACGTGCGGCAACTATTATTAAATCAGAGGGTTGCCACCCCGACGTAAGTGCATCTACTTTATGAAATCCAGTAGGGATTCCTGAGAGACCTTCTTTATTTGAAATCTCTTCTATTTTCTTCTTTGCTTGTATTACCAGGTTTTGAGCACTCTCAGAACTTCGTTTTACATTGCCCTGTGTTACTTCATATAATTTACTTTCGGCTTGATCCAGTAGGTCAAAAACGTCTGTAGTCTCATCGTAAGCATCTTCTATGATCTCGTTAGAGATTTTAATAAGCGATCGCTGGATAAACTTCTGGAGAATAATACGCGCGTGATACTCAATATGAGCAGAAGAAGCCACTTTTTGAGTAAGCTGGATAAGGTAATAATCACCACCAGCCGCATCGAGCTTTGCCATTTTCTTAAGTTGCTCGGAAACAGTTAATAAGTCTACTGGCTGACCTTCCTCAAAAAGGATCCTAATGGCTTCAAAGATGTGTTTATGCTGTTCCTTATAGAAAACTTCTGGTGATAATATGTCTATCACCTCATCTACCCCTTTCTTATCAATCATCAAAGCTCCTAATACAACTACCTCAAGATCAAGTGCTTGTGGTGGTATTTTTCCTTTCTCAAGGCTAATTACCTGTCCCTTAGAGATGTTATATGCTGGCTTTGGGCTGATTTTTTCCATAGGTACGAAAATATATAAATTGTAGTGCGGCTAGCTATTTTTAAGCAAGCGAAAGTTAACCACCTATCAACAAGGCAACTGTTGATAAGTCGTAAATATTGTTAACAAGGCTAAAAAAATCCGCGCCATAATAGCGCGGATTTCGATCACAAGTGATGTTATAAGGGTTAGCCTTTAAAGACTCCCATCTCAGAATATTTATTCATTCTTTTTTCAACTAAATCTGATGGGGATAAGTTTTTAAATTCGTCGTAAGCCTTTTTTATAGACTTCTTTACCGTCATAAAAGTTTCGGGTCTGTTAGAATGTGCTCCACCCACCGGTTCTTTTACGATCTCGTCTATAAGTTTTTGCTTTTTCATATCGGTAGCGGTAAGCTTCAGAGCATCTGCTGCTCGCTCTTTAAATTCCCAGCTTCTCCATAATATAGAAGAACAAGACTCTGGAGAGATTACAGAATACCAAGTATTTTCGAGCATAAGTACTTTATCTCCTACACCTATTCCTAATGCACCTCCACTAGCTCCTTCTCCTATGATCACCACTATAATAGGCACTTTAAGACGTGTCATCTCAAGAATGTTTCTTGCAATTGCTTCTCCTTGACCCCGTTCTTCTGCTTCAAGACCTGGATACGCTCCTGGAGTGTCTATAATGGTAACCACAGGCACACCAAATTTTTCTGCGCTCTTCATTAATCTGAGCGCCTTACGATATCCCTCAGGATTTGCCATTCCAAAATTTCGGTACTGGCGGGTTTTGGTATTATACCCTTTTTGTTGTCCTATAAACATAAAAGACTGACCATCGATCTTCCCTAGACCACCTATCATTGCCTTATCATCCTTTACATTCCTATCCCCGTGAAGTTCTAAAAAAGTATCTCCACATATAGCGTTTATATAGTCAAGAGTATACGGTCTATTAGGGTGTCTAGAGAGCTGGACACGCTGCCAAGCGGTAAGGTTTTTATAAATATCCTTTCTTGTTGCAGCTAGTTTTTTTTCTATTTGCTTGCAGGTCTGAGTGACGTCTACATCACTCTCTTTACCTATAAGAGCACATTTTTCCAGTTGCTCTTCAAGCTCTTTAATGGGTAATTCAAAATCTAAATATTCCATTTTCAACAGTTTACGGTACGCGATACTATAGCACCGTGAGTTAAGGTTAGTTTACAAATATAAAGGTTTTCTTTATCCTCTCAAGCGGGTTTAACTACGCTAGATTTCTTTCTGTTTTTTAAGATCCCATTTGCTATCACCACCGCAAGGATAACCGCCGCACCGTAATAAAACTCCGTGCTCATCTGCTCCTCATCACCCAGCACCAAGAATGCTAGTACAATCCCGTACACAGGTTCAAGATTAATTGTGAGCATTAACGTATAGGGACTCAAATGTCTCATTACTGCCACAGAAGCAATAAAAGCATAGGCAGTACAGACAGAGGCAAGGATACCTAGATATACCCAATCCATAGCCTGTAAATCAAAAAACGCTGGGGAGAAGAATGTATCCGCTTTCGCGAAAATTAGATACACCGTAATAAACAAGGTACCGATTAATAGTTCATAAAAAGAAATTTTTGTTGGATCGTGATCGTGTACAAACTTCCCATTGACCAGCGTAAAGACCGCCGAAAGAAAAGCCGAAAAGAGCGCTAATAGAATTCCTGTTTGATACGCTGCCTCTACTTTAAAAATAAGATAGAGCGCACCTATTACTATAAGGCCAAATAAAAGCTCATAGCCTATAAATTTTCTTTTGTAAAAAATAGGCTCGAGCAAAGCCGTAAAAAATGCCCCTGTACTCATCATCGCCAGTGTCACAGAAACATTTGACGCTTTGATAGCGCCAAAAAATGTTAACCAGTGAACCGCAATGATAATTCCCGCGATTGTAAAAAGCAGTAGAGATTTTCGCGAAAGCGCAAGAGAAATCCCCTTCCATTTAATGTAAATAAAGATAAAAACACTGGCCAGTCCCATTCTGTACCAAACCAGCGGAACGGCATCTATGGTGATCAGAGCGCCTAAAACTGCTGTAAATCCCCAGATAAATACAATTATGTGGAAGTGGAGATAACTCCTGAGCTTATCGTTTTGCATTCTGAAGAAGATAGATGGCAAGAATGCCAAATAAAATATTAGGAAGCCATACTGCGATCAAAGGTGGAAAGTCCGACTGCTCTGCCAGCGTCCCAAAAACCTTATCAAAAAAGATAAAAACAAATGCTAGAACGATGCCAAATGCCAAGTTTACACCCATCCCACCGCGACGCTTCATCGCACTTACAGCGACAGCAATGATGGTAAGTATATAGGCTGCAACGGGCAAGCTATACCGCTTTTGGAGCGTTACTTCATAGCGGCTTATGTAGGATGACCCTCTGGATTTTTCTTTGGCGATAAAGCTTCTAAGCTTAGGTGTAGTAAGTGTTTCTGCAATATATTCTACAGGAGTAAGATCGTCCATATCAAATGAGAAAACCGTATCTAGTTTTGCCTGCGCTTCTAATATATCATTGTCCTTTCCTATAGTTCTCTTCTGGTAGTTGTAGAGCGTGTAGGTAGTGTCTATTGCATTATATTTTATTCTGGCCGCAGAGATTTTATAAGTCATCTCATTACCTTCAAAATGTTCCCACGTAAAATCTCGTCCAGATTGGGTGCGGGGCGTAAAGCTACTTACATAGATATAGTCATTTTCGTTAATCTGTCTATAGACATCCTTAGTGTCGCGGTCTTCCTTACCTTTTTTGAGATGCTCGTATATAAACTGGTTGTAACCGCTGTTTGCCCTTGGAGCTAGATAAGTGCCTAATATAAAAGCACCCACACAGACTATGGTTGCCCCGATCATATAGGGCCTTAGGAAACGCCAGAAAGATACGCCGCTACTCAAAAAAGCAATTACCTCGGTATTATTAGCAAGTTTTGACGTAAACCATATGACCGACAGAAATAAAAATAATGGGAAAAGTAAATTTGCAAAGTAGATTGTAAAATTGAGATAGTATAAAGCAATTTCTGTAAATGGAACTTCGTTAGCCAGCATCTTGTCTATCTTTTCCGCAAGATTTACAATAATACCAATGGGTACAAACAAGGCTAGCATCGTGACAAATGTCCCGATGTAACGCTTAACGATATACCAATCTAGAATTTTCAATTAAAGACGATTGTCCATTTGTTTTACCATCTTATTTTTCCACTCAAGGAAGTCTCCTGCTAAGATATGCTTTCTTGCCTCCCTTACTAACCACATATAGAAGCCTAAATTGTGTATGGTGGCAATTTGCATCCCTAAAAGTTCTTGACATTTAAAAAGGTGCCGTAAATATGCCTTGCTATATTCTGTATCCACCCAAGTAATAGCCATCTCATCTATAGGGCTAAAATCATCTGCCCACTTGAGGTTTTTTATATTAATAGATCCGTGAGCCGTAAATAGCATTCCGTTACGGGCATTTCTTGTGGGCATCACACAGTCAAACATATCTACACCAAGTGCGATATTCTCGAGAATATTAATAGGTGTTCCTACCCCCATAAGATACCTAGGCTTTTCTTTCGGTAGGATTGCCGTAACGACCTCTGTCATCCCGTACATTTCTTCTGCGGGTTCTCCTACAGAAAGACCACCTATGGCATTTCCAAAGGCATCTGCATTTGCAATATACTCTGCAGACTGTGCTCTTAAATCCTTATAAGTACTTCCCTGAACAATGGGAAACAGCGCTTGCTCGTGACCGTAGCGTGCAGGCGTTTTATTAAAATGATTGATACATCTATCTAGCCATCTATGCGTCATATGCATAGATCTTTTTGCGTAGCGATAATCACAAGGGTACGGCGTACATTCATCAAAGGCCATCATTATGTCTGCACCGATCTGTCGCTGTATTTCCATTACATTCTCTGGAGTAAAGAGGTGCATAGACCCATCTACGTGGGACTTAAATTTTACACCTTCCTCTTTGATCTTACGACGGTTAGACAGCGAGTACACTTGATAACCACCACTATCTGTCAGGATAGGTCTGTCCCAATTCATAAACTTATGGAGTCCACCGGCCTTTTGCAGAATATCCATTTTGGGTCGTAAATATAGGTGATAGGTATTCCCAAGAATGATATCTGGATTTATATCTTCCCTAAGCTCCCGTTGGTGCACCCCCTTTACAGAGGCAACAGTACCTACAGGCATAAAAATAGGGGTTTCAATCACACCGTGATCTGTAGTAAGTTTTCCAGCCCTCGCCTGTGAGCCAGGATCTGTGGTAAGTAAGTCAAATTGCATAGGGCGCAAAGATAATAGTCCTCGTTAGAATACGAAGTAAAAAGACTAAATAGTGAATGGTTGATCGGTAGATGTTAAGACGATGCGGTATACTATCAATCACTCCTACGTTTAGGGCTTTGAATAACGGAAAATAAAGAGGTACAGTCAATACGTCTTATATCTAAAAAAGGCTTATCACATACCAAACACTAAAGAGGATGAGAATAACAATACTCGTAATACTCAAAATGTGCATCCCCTTTGAGAGCTTTCCCTCCCTTGGCAGCTCACTATCCCTAAAAACCAAATAATTGCAAATAGCATAGAACGGTGCCGTGAGAAAAGATAGTATGGTTGCTAGTTGTACCAGAAATCCCATCTCGCTGATTAGAAAAAACAAGATAAAACAGGTGCCGGCAATAAGTATCAGTAGCCATATGAGGTACCCGCGTTTGCCAAAACTGATCCCCAAAAGTTTTGTGGTGGCATCCATTGCTCTAGGAGAAGCGTCTAGTGTAGTGAGAGTAGTACTAAACATTGTTGTAAAGGCGGCAATACCGATAATCACAGTAGCCCATTTACCTAGACTTGCGGTGTACATATTAATTAATTGCCCTGCAAAAACGCTTCCACTATCAGAAAAACGCTCTCCACTGCCAAACATTACGAGTGCTCCCAGAGTCATAAAGCCTATACCGAGTACAACCGTACCAATATAACCCACGTTAAAATCAAAAATGCTGGTTTCCACCGCTTGCTCCTTGGGTACGTCTTTCTCTAGCGTCCATAAGGAGTGCCAGATAGAAATATCCAACGGAGCGGGCATCCACCCCATAAAGGCTATGAGAAATGCAATTCCTGCAGCCTCTGTCGGAATTATTTGAAGTAGCCCTGCTGTGCTGCCCGTACCTTGTATTTGTACGCTTTCGCGAAAAGCAAGAAAAACCGCCACCAGCGTGCTCACTGTCAGTACAATGATTATGACCTTCATTAATTTATCGAGTATTCTGTATCTCCCTATGGCCAATACCGCAGCACAAAGCAATGTAATTGCCACGCTCCAAATAGCGATATCTGTAGACAGTCCAAAAAGCTGTACCGCTATTCCTGCCGTCACGATAGTTACAGCGGTCTGAATAGTAAACATCGTTCCGAGCGTGAGTATAAAATATACGATCAGTACACCTCGACCTAGTTTCTGATATCCGTGCAAAAGACTTTTCCCAGTGGCCGCAGCATATCTAGGTCCAAATTGGAAAAAGGGATATTTAATAAGATTTACAATAATCAGTGCCCATAAGAGACCGAACCCAAAATCTGCTCCAGCTCGTGTGCTTTGCACTAAATGAGAAACGCCTATTGCGGCACCAGCAAAGAGAAGTCCTGGACCTAATTTTTTAAAGGAAACGGCTTTCATCTTTCTGCTTTCTTAATAACATCTGCCAGAAGGCGCCGAGATCTCAAGAGTTTTACCTTAACATTGTTCATAGGCTCATCAAGGTGTTCTGACATCTCTTTATAACTCATCTCCTGAAAGTAGCGCAAGTTTATCATCTCTTGGTAATGTGGCTTCAACGTTTTTATAAACCTCAGAAGCTGCGTGAGGTTTTGCTCTTTGATAAGCTCATCTTCAGGATTACCTTTTTCATCTGGAACGCGATAAACACCATCTTCTTCTCGTCTTACCATTTTTGAGTTGATGGAAGAAGCGTTCTTTCTCAAGATATCTATATGGATATTCTTAGAAATCGCAATTAACCAAGTGCTGAATTTATACTCATCCTTAAAAGTATCTATTTTATCAAAAGCCTTAGAAAACGTCTGTATAGTAATATCTTCTGCATCATATTCGTCCTGAGTGCGCTTGAGCTGAAAGCCATAAACCTCTCCCCAAAAAGTATTAAGCAAAAAGTTGAAGGCACTTTGTTTACCATCTTTGGCTCGGTTGATTTCAGATAGGATTTTTTCTGGAGTTACTTCCAACGGGCTGGTTTTGAAATGAGGTTAGTGTTAAAGATAGTTAATTGAACACATATTAAAACAACCTCTAAGACTGGAAATAGATAAACCAGATCCTTTTCTTCTAATTTTGAAGAACCTTTCCCCACAGAAATCCAAGCCATTAAATACCTTAACACTATGGCGGCACCCGTGTATAATCTCCACTCTGGACTTAACATCAGTACAATGGCCAGTAGCAAAAACAACAATTGGCTAGTGTAAAAAAGCCCCAAAGCAATTTGATGACCTAATTTATAATACCGAGCAGTAGATACGTGACGACGCTTTTGTGTCATCCAAGAAGAAAAGGTTTTTTTTGGCTCAGACACGGTAAAGGAATCTGGACTACATTGAATTACCGTATTCGCCTTAGTGGCAGATTGATTAACAAAAAGATCATCATCCCCACTTCTCACTTTCATATGCTGTACAAACCCCTTTTGCTCGTAAAAGAGTTCTGAACTATAGGCTAAATTCCTTCCTACTCCCATATATGAACTACCAGACAGGGAATATGAGAAATATTGGATTGCGGTCATCACCGTTTCATAGCGTATGAGTTTATTAAGAAACGATCCTTTAGCTTTTTCATAAGCCCCGTAGCCCAAGATGAGCTGCTTATCGTTTGTAAAGTTAGACGCCATTTCGGCTATCCACTTGGGGGAATTTGGGTAACAATCTGCATCTGTAAATAAGAGTTGTTTGTATTTGGCTCTTTTAATCCCTAGGGTAAGGGCATATTTCTTATTTCCCCAGAATGTCTCATTAGCTGCAACATTGACTTGAACTACCTTATCATTTTCTAAGGCAAAGCGTTCAATTATGTCTTCCGTATCATCACTAGAGGCATCGTTAATCAGAATTATTTCAAATTCTGGATACTCTTGAGCTAGAATTTTTGGAATATTTTTTTGGAGATTTTGTGCTTCGTTCTTAGAACAAATAATAACCGAAACTGGTAGTAACGTGCTTTTTTGACGCGAGGACATTTTCGTGAAAGCGAACTTAAAATAAAAAAGGTAGTACGCTACATTTGTAACTACTACCAGAATAAATATATAAAAGAGTATAGTAAAGATGGTATCCAATCGCTCTTATTTTGAGCTCTCGTTGCAATCTCCCATCTCAGAAGGCATTTTACCGCACATCCCGCAAGCCTCACCGTCCTTATTTAGGAAAGGGCTCTGACTCGCACAGGTTCCTGCAAATTTTCCGTCTTTTTTTGCCCAGAGCTTAATGGCAATTCCTGCAACAGAAAGAGCTAAAAGGGCAAGTGTAATAAATAGAAGTTCCATCACAAATGAATTTATGCAAATATAACAAATGTGGAAATTTCTGAGAGAAGATTATTGAGGGATTTCGTCGTTCTTTTTTAAGTCAAATTTAATTTTTGCTACTTCGTTTTCCACTGTAGCGGTCTTACTACCTCCCTTAGGCTCAATAGTAATATTTAAACTTGCCATACGCTCCTCATAAGGAATCTCCACAAGGTTTTCTTTAGTCACCTTGAGGATATCAAGTGGTACTAATTTACCATCTACACCAGCCCACATCTGGTACACTTGATCGTCTGGAAGTTCTGGAAGGGCTGCTACGTGTATGTAAGACTTTTTCTCAAGTTGGTTCACATAAGCAACTGTTTGAAATTTTCTTGCTCGCTGGTTTCCTTCTAAGATATACTTTTCTGTAGCTGCACTATTAAGTATAAAAAACTGCTCTTCTACAGATTGTAGGGTCTGACGGTTTGATACGATATCTTCGTTGAGTTCTTCTAGGAGGTTATTTGTAAACCTTCTATCTTCCATCAACTCCTGATTTTGATTCCACACCATAAAGGCCACTCCTCCAAAAAGGATGGCAACCATACAGGCGGTAAGAGCAAGGATAGGAAGCGCTTTTTTAGACTTCGTCTTCGTCTGCTTTAAAATTTTAGAACGCAATTCCCTAGGAGCTTCTACGGCAAACGATGCTGCATAGCTCTCAAGATTTTCTTGAAGTTCTTCATAGGTAGCCTTTACCTCTGGGTACTTCTCTATATAATGCTCAACTTCTTGAGACTCTATAGGGGAAGTAGAACCCATTAGATATCTTTCTAATAAATCACCTTTTAAGAATTTTTGTGCTCTCTCGTTCATATTACAAATAACAAAACTAGTACTCCAAATAATTTACGCATCTCTCTAAGTCCTATTTTAAGTCTGGACTTGACAGTACCTAACGGTATATTGAGCTCGTCACTTGCTTCTTGCTGGGTCATCCCCTGAAAGAAAAGTGCGTCTATGACAACTCTATACTTATCTTCGAGACCGTTTGCGTGAGTCTGAATATCCATATGTTCTATCGCGAGCGACGTGCTCTGTAAATGATATACGTTAGAATCATCTGTTTGGATTTCCTTGGACGTTTTTCTTTTACGACTGCGTACGTGATCTATTGCTGTATTTTGTACAACCCTAAAAAGCCAGGTAAATAATCGCGCTTTATCTGCATCGTATTTGTGGGCATTCTTCCAGATTTTTACAAAAGACTCTTGTAAAACATCTTGAGCCATATCTGGCTCGTGAGTTACCTTTATGGCAACGCCGTATAGCGCGTCTGCATAGTGGTCATATAATAACCCAATGGCGCGTTCGTCTCCTGCTTTGAGGAGTTCTACTATGTGCTTCTCAACAAATGTTTTCAAAAACGGTTGGTTTCTTGATTTAACAAAAGTTTAGGAATCTACCCTCGACTCTTTGCTAAAGTTAAGGCGTATAACCTACAAATGAAATATATTTAATCTTAAACTCTAATTAAATTCATTTATTATGAAAAATAAAATTTTAAATTCACTGGCTATATTTCTTCTATTTTCTACGATTACAGTTGCTCAAGCAGATATCGTAGACATTGCAGTGGGATCAGAAGATCACACCACTTTGGTCGCTGCGGTAAAAGCAGCAGAACTAGCGCCTATACTCAAAGGAGACGGACCCTACACACTATTTGCCCCTACAAACCAAGCGTTTGATAATTTACCAGAAGGATCACTTGAAGGTCTTCTGAAGCCTGAAGCTAGAGGCACGCTTTCTAATATCTTAAGCTATCACGTTTTTAGAGGGGATTTTAATGCCGCAACTATCATTGCTTCTATAGAAAAAGGGGCGGGGACATATCAAATTCAAACGCTTTCTGGAGGGATACTTTTTGCTTCGTTAGAAGATGGAAACGTTATTCTTACAGATGAAAGTGGTGCTACAGCCACTGTTATCGCAACAGATTTAAAAAGTACAAATGGTACTGTGCACGTGATTGATAGTGTACTAATGCCAGAATAACCCTTTTAGATTGCCCATTAAGTAAGTTAGGTTGAAACCCCACAGGAGTGTGGGGTTTCTTAATTTTATAAGCTGGTATGGTTTTACGCTTACGCGAAAAATTTATGATATATAACTTACTAAGATCAATAAGCCTTCTTAGGGTTGAGATACAATACCCTAGAAAACGTTTACCTCAGGCTCTATCTTAATACCAAATTTCTCTAAAACCGCAGCTTGGACTTTCATTGCCACATCCCACACCTCTTTGCCCGTTGCGCTGCCGTGATTTACTAAAACCAAAGCCTGCCTGTCGTGAACACCGGCATCACCAAAACGTTTACCTTTAAATCCAGCTTGCTCGATAAGCCATCCTGCTGGAACCTTTATCCAATCATTACCTATAGGGTAATATGGTATTTCACTATGCTCTTTGCGCAACTGTGAAAACTCTTCTTGCGTTATCACTGGATTCTTAAAAAACGAACCACTATTCCCTATTTTTTTAGGATCTGGAAGTTTTGATTGGCGTATGGCAATCACCGCATTAGAAACGTCTTTAAGACTAGGTTCAGTGATAGACTTTTCTCTAAGCGTTTCGTTTATAGCTCCGTAGTCTATAGTTATCTTGTGCGCTGCCTTTGTTAACTTAAAGGTAACAGAGGTAATGACGTATTCATCTTTAAGGTCACTTTTAAAAACAGACTCTCTATAGCCAAATTTACAATCTTCTAAGGTGAAAGTTCTAAGCGCTTGTGTTTTCCTATGTACTGCTTCACAAGAGTAAAATGTATCCTTCAGTTCAACACCGTAAGCCCCTATATTCTGCACTGGCGATGTACCCACATTTCCAGGTATAAGGGATAGGTTTTCTACACCGCCTAGATTATGATCTACACAAAAAATCACAAACTCGTGCCAGTTTTCACCTCCAGCAACTTTTACTAAAACTTCTGACTCAGAAACATCTGAATCTATAACTTCTATTCCCTTTAAATTTATATGTACCACTAGCCTCTCCATATCTTTAGTAAGCAGCATATTACTGCCACCTCCCAAAATAAATGGTTCTAGATGAGTGAACTTCTTAAGAACTTCTTTGAGCTCCTCTGCTGAAGCAACGCTCACAAAGTGCTTTGCCTTCACATCGATTCCAAAAGTGTTATAAGGTTTTAAAGAAATGTTTTCTAAAATATTCACTAGTCTTTGTATTGCTTAAGTGCTTCTTCTAGAATTTCAACAGCCTCCTTTAAAAATTTTTCTTCAAGAACGTAAGCTATACGCACTTGATTTAGACCGACGCCATCGGTAGAATAAAACCCAGCAGCAGGAGCGACCATTATCGTTTTACCATTATGATTGAAGGATTCTAGTAGCCATTGAGCAAAAGCATCTGCATTTTTTATAGGAAGTTCTACGATACAGTAAAATGCTCCTTTAGGTTTAGCAACTTTAACTCCTTTTATTTTTTCTAATCCAGCCACGAGCGTGTTTCTCCTAGAAACATATTCTTCTATTACTTCTTCAAAATAACTTGAAGGAGTATCTAAGGCAGCCTCTGCAGCTATTTGTGCAAATGTAGGTGGACTCAATCTCGCTTGTGCAAATTTCATTGCCGTCGCCATAAGATCTTTATTTCTACTCACGATACATCCTATACGGGCGCCACACATTGAAAAACGCTTTGATACAGAATCTATCATTATGGTGTGCTGGTCTATATCCCTGAGATTCATCACAGAGTGATGTTTGTGACCATCATAAGCAAACTCCCTATATACCTCATCTGCAATGAGAAAGATGTCGTGCTTTTTTACGAGCTCTGCAAGCTGTTTGATCTCATCTTCTGAGTACAAATACCCTGTAGGATTTCCAGGATTGCAGATAACTATTGCCTTAGTCTTAGAAGTGATAAGCTTTTCAAAATCTGCTATAGGAGGTAAGGCAAAACCTTCTTCTAAGGTAGAAATAACGGGTACTACTGTTACACCACTAGCAGTGGCAAAACCATTATAATTTGCATAAAATGGTTCTGGTATTATAATTTCGTCTCCTGGATCTGTCACGCTCCCCATTGCAAAAAGTAACGCTTCAGAACCACCTGTTGAGACAATAATATCTTCTGATGAAACGTCTATTCCCTGTTTCTTGTAATAAGCGGCAAGCTTGTTTCGATAGGACTGAAATCCCGCGCTGTGGCTGTAAGCAAGAACTTCAAGGTCATTATTGCGTACGGCATCAAGTGCTCCTTGAGGTGTTTTTATATCTGGCTGCCCTATGTTTAGATAGTGTATTTTTATACCTCTAGCTACTGCTTTATCTGCATAAGGAACTAACTTACGTATGGGGGATTGAGGCATAGAAAGCCCCTTTTGTGAAATTGCTGGCATTGTAAATTTTTTTGATTGCAAAAATGCGAATTTAAATTGTCATTCTAAAGAGAAACGGCAGCGCCTCTCTTATAAGATTACTATTACCTGGCATAATATCTTCTTTTCTTTTGTGTTAAAATTTGCTGGCATTATAGAATAGTCGCTTTCTCACGTTATATACATTTTTTTAAAATACTACTATTTTCGCGAAAGCAAAATAAGACATAAAAAAAGCCGCTCAAGAGCGGCTTCATATGTTGAAATTGTTAGGACTACCTTCCAGATTCCGGGAGAACAGTTCCTTTAATCTTAAGACTCTGTGGTATTTCAGAAGCATTACTATACACAGTAATGGTCTTTCTAATAGGCCCTGGGCGTTTAGTATCATATTTTACTTCGATCACTCCTTTTTCTCCAGGTTGAATTGGATTTTCAGGTTTTTTAGGTATGGTACATCCACAAGTAGAATATACTCTTGCTACTATAAGAACGTCATTTCCGGTATTTGTAAATTCAAATTTACGTACACCGTCTGCTCCATAGGCTACTTCTCCGTAGTCTACTGTTTCAGAATCAAATGTAATTTCTGCTTTCTTTTCTTGCGCTTGTAGACTTACGGTCAGTAGAGTTGCTACAAACAAAAACATTAGTTTTTTCATAATTTCCAATATTTGAGGTCTCCAAATGTAGTCAGAAAATGGTCTTAGACCAAATTATAGATGTTAACACTACCGTTCATTCGCCTTACTGACCTCGTCAAAAAAGCGTTCTGACTGTTTAGAAATCCTACTGTTATCAGTACTTTTGCCTATTAAAGTCAATAACTAGACCAAACTATGTCCATAGCTTCAAAATATGATGCTTCTACTGTAGAAGATAAGTGGTACGCCTACTGGATGGAGAATAAATTTTTCCATTCTACACCAGATGAAAGAGAACCGTATACGATAGTAATACCGCCTCCTAACGTCACGGGCGTTCTACATATGGGACATATGCTCAATAATACCATCCAGGATGTTCTAATAAGAAGGGCACGTCTTCTTGGCAAAAATGCTTGCTGGGTACCTGGTACTGACCACGCATCTATCGCTACAGAGGCCAAGGTAGTGGCACGTCTCAAGGAGCAGGGCATACATAAATCTGATCTTACCAGAGAAGAATTTCTCAAGCACGCTTGGGAATGGAAAGAAGAATATGGAGGTGTTATTTTAGAACAGCTCAAAAAGCTGGGTGCTTCTTGTGACTGGGACCGAACCTCCTTTACTATGGATCCGCATATGAGCGAGTCTGTCATTAAAACCTTTGTAAATCTCTACAATAAAGGACTAATTTATCGCGGTTACCGAATGGTGAATTGGGATCCAGAGGCAAAAACAACCCTTTCTGATGAAGAGGTAATTTATGAAGAAAAGCAAGGACTTCTTTATTACTTAAGCTATAGGATAGAAGGATCTGATGACTCGCTCACTATTGCTACCACTAGACCAGAAACTATTTTTGGGGATACTGCAATCTGTATAAATCCCACCGATGAGCGCTTCAAGCATCTTAAAGGAAAAAACGCCATTGTTCCTATTTGCGGCCGTGTGATCCCAATTATAGAAGATGAATATGTAGATGTTGAGTTTGGAACCGGCTGTTTAAAAGTAACACCCGCACACGACGAGAATGACAAGATGCTGGGTGAAAAACACAATCTTGAAGTTATAGACATTTTTAATGAAGATGCTACCCTCAATAGCTTTGGGAAGCATTATAATGGTGTAGATCGTTTTGATTGTCGTCGTGCTATCAAAAAAGAATTAGAAGATCTAGGTGTTCTTATAAAAACTGAAAACCACATTAATAAAGTAGGAACTTCTGAGCGCACAAAAGCTGTTATTGAACCAAGGCTCTCTGACCAGTGGTTCCTGAAGATGGAAGACCTTGTAAAACCTGCTATTAAAGCTGTTCTTGAGGATGGTGAGGTAAAACTATTTCCTAAAAAATTTGAGAATACCTATCGCCACTGGATGGAAAACATCAGAGATTGGAACATTTCCCGCCAGCTATGGTGGGGACAGCAAATTCCAGCTTATTTTTATGGTGATGGTAAAGAAGATTTTGTGGTGGCCGAAAATATGGAGGAGGCTGTGATGCTTTCGCGAAAGCGTACAAACAACCCTAACCTCATCGCAAATGACCTTCGTCAGGATGATGATGCACTGGACACCTGGTTCAGCTCTTGGTTATGGCCTATGAGTGTTTTTGACGGAGTACGTAATCCTGAAAATAAAGAGTTCCAATATTACTACCCTACTAATGATCTAGTGACGGGTCCAGACATTCTATTTTTCTGGGTAGCCCGTATGATTATTGCAGGGTACGAATATACAGGTGAAAGACCCTTTGAAAATGTGTATCTCACCGGTCTGGTTAGAGATAAACAACGTCGTAAAATGTCTAAATCATTAGGAAACTCTCCGGATGCGCTGGGACTAATAAAAGAATATGGGGCAGACGGTGTGCGCGTAGGACTCCTTTTGAGCAGCGCTGCCGGTAACGATCTTATGTTTGATGAGGCACTTTGTGGTCAAGGAAAAGGTTTTGTAAATAAAATTTGGAATGCCTTCCGCCTTATAAAAGGATGGGACATAGATGATTCTATTGCACAGCCAGCGTCGAGCATAAAAGGACTTGAATGGTACCATGCGCGCTTTAATCAAACACTTGCAGAAATAGAGGATCATTATGCTAAATACAGGATCTCTGATGCCCTTATGGCGACCTACAAACTTGTTTGGGATGATTTCTGCAGTTGGCTATTAGAGATTGTAAAACCGGCTTATCAACAGCCTATAGACCGCAAAACCTTTAATGGTGTCATTGCTGCCTTAGAAAATAATCTACGTATTCTGCATCCTTTTATCCCATTTGCAAGCGAAGAGATCTGGCAAACTATAGGCGACCGCACTCCTGAGGAGGCACTCATAGTTTCTAGATGGCCAGAGCAAGAGACTGCTGATAAGAATATTCTTGAAAATTTTGATTATGCTTCTCAAGTAATTTCTGGAATACGTACCATAAGAAAGACTAAAAATATTGCCTTTAAAGACGCTATCGAGGTGCACGGTGTAATCAATGAGCAGGCATCATCAGACTATGATGAGATCATCAAAAAATTAGGGAACGTTGAGAAGTTTGCTTTCGCGAAAATGCCATTAGAAGGAGCCATCTCGTTTAGAGTGAAAGCAAACGAATATTTTATACCGCTTGAAGGAGCTATAGACGCCGAAGCTGAAGTTGCAAAGATTGAAGAAGAGTTAAAGTACACCAAAGGCTTTTTACAATCTGTTTCTAAAAAACTATCAAACGAGCGTTTTGTGAGCAATGCACCAGAGCAAGTAGTTGCCATAGAAAAACAAAAAATGGCTGACGCTGAGGCGAAGATAGAAGCGCTAGAAAACAGACTGGCTGGAATAAAATAACATATTAAATTAAGCTGAAACAGAAAGCTCCAAAATAAAATTTGGAGCTTTCTTTTGTCTTTTATGTTCTATAAAACGCATTAAAGATATTTCTCAGAGATTTCTATATAAGCCCTCCTTGGCATCATCAGAACTCATATCTTTTACCTGAAAGAGCGCGTTTATTTTAAATGCACTTACCAGCTCGTGCTCATCAGTATTACTATTGGATCTATATTCTTGTGTGGCTTGTTTATAAAGAGAATAAAATTGTAGAAGCACATCTGGTGGAAACTCCTGTGTTGCCTCACTTACTTTTTCTACAGCCTCCAAAAAAGCAATATGGAGCGCTTTAGATTTCATTATACAGTTGCTATGATAGATTCTGCCCCTTTTACTTTTTCATTAAGTGACACATTCAATTTTGTTCCCAGCGGGAGATATAAATCAACTCTTGACCCAAAGCGTATAAAGCCACTATCCTCACCTTGAACAATAGTTTCTCCCTCCTTTGCGTAGTTTATTATTCTTTTTGCTAGGGCTCCGGCAATTTGCCTAAACAAAACGTCCCCAAATTTATCTGTACGTACTACGACAGAAGTACGTTCATTTTCAGTACTTGATTTAGGATGCCAGGCGACAAGATATTTACCTGGATGATATTTACTGTAAGCAATCTCTCCGCTTGCAGGATATCTAGTTACGTGCACGTTAAGTGGCGACATAAATATAGAAACCTGCAGTCTCTTTTCGTTGTAAAACTCTGGCTCAAAAACTTCCTCTATAACTACCACTTTTCCATCTACTGGAGACGTGATAGTGTTAGGGTCTAATGGTGCCTGGCGCGATGGGTTTCTGAAAAACTGAAGTATCAACAATAGGAACACTATTAATACAGCAACCACGCTATAAAATAACCACTCTATACTTATAAAGCGCTTCGCTGTAAATAGTAATAGTGTAAAAACACAGAGCGATATTATGATGATTGTATTTCCTTCTCTATGGAACATAATCGAGTACAATTAAAAATAAATATATAAATGGGCTTGCAAAAATAATACTATCCAGTCTATCGTATAATCCCCCGTGACCAGGCATCACACGACCGCTATCCTTTACCCCTGCTTGCCTTTTTAATTGAGATTGTATAAGGTCACCTAAGGTTCCGAAAGTAGCTGTAACAATAGCTACTGTGAGCCACAATTGCCAAGACAATAATTCTGTAAAGTAAAATATAAAGATACTCGCTATACAAGAAAAAACCAATCCCCCTAAAAATCCCTCTACCGTTTTCTTAGGAGAAATACGCTCTAAAAGCTTATGCTTACCAAAGCTTTTGCCTACAATAAAAGCAAAAGTATCATTGATCCAGATGAGCGCAAATACACTAGCTATCAAAAGATTTGTATACTCCCCCTTATAGGACGGTAGTAATATGGTGAAGATTACACCCCCTATAATATAGAATACAGTATAGACATATTTTTGAGATACTGTAATATATCTCTCAGAAGGTCTGATTAGATTTTTAATCAAATAGACATTAACCGTTATCGTAAGTGCTAAAAATATTAAGGTTGCATTCTTATCAATCTTTAGATAACAAAAAAGAATAACGCAGGCGATTAAAAGAACGTACGGAAAATATGACTTGATTTTTATGAGCTTAAGAAACTCGTATAAGCAAAAACCACCAAGTAGAAAAAATATTACGAGATAGGTATTTTCAAAAGAAAATATTGCAAGTAACAACAGTGTCACATACATAAGACCAGAAAAACCTCTTATTAAAACTTCGCGCATTTTTAAAGATCTTCTAACAGTAACAAATATAAATTCTTAGCACTGCTTCCGTAAGTCATAAAATCCTTTTCATCTTCTTTTGGTTCGAAGTTTTTGATAGTTGTAATGTTAGTCGGTATAGAGCCAGCATTTCTATTTTTAATGATTCTTAGGCCCTCTCCTATATTATTTACGATCTGACTTGTCGTACCAAAAACAATCATATTGGCTGGGAGTTCGTGAAGCTTAAGCTCGTGAAGCTGTTTTGAGCAAATTAAAATTGACCCATCATTTGCAACTAAACTTTCGCAGGTGGTCAGAAAAAACGAAGAGTCCACGTTCTTTCCAAAATTGAGATTATAGGACTTAAATAGTTCTTTGAGGTTATCATCTGTACAAAAAACATCATTTTCATACCAATCATTCTCAAGCAGGATATTATCAAAATTTTCTTGAGTCTCATCCATATTGAGCGCATATAAAAATCGCCCTCCGTTAATAATAAAGTTTTTAGTAAAACGCTCGTCTGCCGGAGTTGCTATATCTGGCATATACTTGCTTCGACCATCTTTATCGTCATTTTGACGGGGGCTGTCTGATTTAGAAATATTTCCAAAGAGTTTACTAAATAGACTCATTATTTTATTTGGCTCTTTTAAGGCTTCTATTATCAAATATAAAAAATCTTGATTTAACAGTTTGTCAAATCAAGATTTATTAAAAGATACGATTAAAACTAATATTTTAGACGCCTACACTGCTGGAGTCGGTTGTTCCTCTACTTTTCCAAAAGGTCGCTGTCCAAAAATTTCTTCTAGGTTATCCTTAAAGATAACTTCTTTCTCTAACAATAGTTCAGCAAGTTGTGTCAACTTATCTTTTTCTTTAGTAAGAAGCTCGATCGCTCTTTGATATTGCTCCTCGATAATAGCAGAAATTTCTTTATCAATAAGCTCTGCCGTTTTCTCACTGTATGGTTTTGTAAATCCATTTTCAGACTGACCTGTAGAATCATAATAGGTGAGATTCCCTACTTTATCATTCAGTCCGTAAACCGTTACCATCATTCTGGCTTGTTTAGTAACCTTTTCAAGATCACTTAGAGCACCTGTAGATATTTGATCAAAAATTATCTTTTCAGCAGCCCTTCCTCCAAGTGCCGCGCACATCTCGTCCAGCATTTGCTTAGGACGAACAATAAGTCTCTCCTCAGGAAGATACCAAGCTGCCCCAAGGGATTGACCTCTAGGTACGATGGTAACTTTCACTAAAGGAGCCGCGTGCTCTAGCATCCAACTCACTGTCGCGTGACCTGCTTCGTGAAAGGCGATAGCTCTTTTTTCTCCCGGTGTAATAATTTTATTCTTCTTCTCGAGACCACCTACAATACGGTCAACCGCATCTAGAAAATCCTGTTTACCTACTGCTTTGTTTCCTTTACGGGCAGCAATTAGAGCAGCTTCATTACACATATTTGCAATATCTGCTCCAGAAAAACCAGGAGTTTGTTTTGCTAGAAAATCTATATCAAGCTCATCATCTACCTTCTTAAGAGGACGTAAATGCACTTCAAAAATTTCCTTACGCTCTCTTACATCTGGTAAGTCTACGTAAATCTGCCTATCAAATCTTCCTGCTCGCATAAGTGCTTTATCAAGAACATCTGCTCTGTTTGTAGCGGCAAGGACTATAACATTTGTATTCGTACCAAAACCATCCATCTCTGTAAGAAGTTGGTTGAGGGTATTTTCTCTCTCATCATTACCACCAGAAAAATTATTCTTTCCTCTAGCGCGCCCTATTGCATCTATCTCATCAATAAATATAATCGCTGGTGATTTTTCTTTGGCTTGTTTAAAAAGGTCTCGCACTCTTGAAGCTCCTACTCCTACAAACATTTCAACAAAATCAGAACCTGATAATGAAAAGAACGGAACTTTTGCTTCTCCAGCTACTGCCTTAGCCAGTAAGGTCTTACCAGTACCTGGCTGCCCTACGAGCAAAGCACCTTTGGGAATCTTTCCTCCGAGACTGGTATATTTTTCGGGATTTTTAAGAAAATCAACAATCTCCTGTATCTCTTCTTTTGCTCCTTCTAACCCAGCTACATCCTTAAATGTAGTTTTAACATCTGTTTTCTCATCAAAGAGTTTGGCTTTAGACTTTCCTATATTAAAGATTTGTCCTCCTGGTCCACCTCCTGATCCCGCAGACATACGGCGCATAATAAAGATCCAAATAGCTATTATCAATATAATAGGCAAGAAAGGCATAATAACATCAGCAAAGAAGTTCCCTTCGGTGTTGTAGCTAACCTTTGTATCTAGATTGTTTTCAGTGATTACTTCATCAAGTTCATTCTCAAAGTTTTGTAAGTCACCAAATTCAAATCTATAATCTGGTGCAGAAGGACTAGGCTTTAGAAAACCAGTTCCCCTACTTTTGCTGTGCACTTCTTTAGACTCTGCTTCTGAAGTAAGATAAACCTTAGCAACACTTTTATTTACAATCTCTACTCTTTGAACATCGCCATTTCTAAGAAACTCTGTAAACTGATACAGAGAAGTTTTTTGAGCTTCGCCCATACCACTACCTCCCGATAGCATACTTATTCCTATAAAAATCACGACTATAAGACCGTAAATCCAGTAAGAACTAAATTTAGGCTTATTGGGCTTATTAGATGGAGATGCCCCTTTCTCTTTTCCTTTTTCTTTAGACATTCAATTTTTTTTAATGCTTAATAACTTGAGGGTATTGAAGTAACTTTAGCGTCACCCCAGAGACTCTCTATATCATAATATTCCCTTATGTGTTTCTGAAAAACGTGTACAACGACATTCACATAGTCCATAAGAATCCACTCAGAGCTCTCTTGACCTTCTACGTGCCAAGGCTTCTCCTGTAAAGCCTTACTTGCTACTTTTTGTACAGAATTTACAATTGCACTTACTTGAGTATTTGAAGTACCATCACAAATGATAAAGTAATCACACACGGTATTCTCAATCTCTCTAAGATCCAGAATATCAATGTTCTGACCTTTTACTTCTTCTATCCCCTCTACTATTTTTGCTATTAATAGGTCAGTATTACTTTCCTTTTTTGCCATTAAATCCTTTTATTTACACAAAGTTATTACAAATTTACGTCACGAGACCTTCTTAACATAAGTTTAGACTACCTCATTTAGTATATGCGCATAGACAAACTTCATACCATTGACTCCACAAATGACTATCTCAAACGGATATCTAAAGAGGAGGATGCCCAAGAAGACATCGTAGCCTGGGCAGAAGAGCAAACAGCCGGAAGAGGGCAAATGGGCACCACGTGGAGCTCAGAAGCTGGCAAGAACTTGACCTTCAGCGTTTTCAGAAAAGTAAAACAAATCACAATTGACCAGCAATTTTATGCGCTTATGGCGGCCTCGCTCGCAGTAAAAGACGTCCTCAATAAACTTCTTATTAAAAATGTGCGTGTTAAATGGCCTAACGACATATTGACAGATAACGAGAAAATATGTGGCATACTTATAGAAAGCGTCATCAAGGGAGGAAAACTAGACGCTATGATCTTAGGTGTTGGCCTCAACGTCAATCAAATGCAATGGGAAGATAACCACAGGGCGACCTCCATAAAATCCAGAACCGGAATCCATTTTGAAAAGCAGGAAGTACTTTTAATGCTCCTTGACCAATTTAAATTGTACGTCGAAAAACTTTTAGATGGACGCTTTCGCGAAATAAAATCAGATTATGAAAAAAATCTTTTCAGACTCGATAAACCATCAACTTTTATAAACCAAGAAGGTGTGCATTTTATAGGGATCATCAAAGGGGTTACTGATAATGGATTACTCATAGTCTTAGAAGAAGATGATGTTGTAAACGAGTATGATCTAAAGCAAGTCCAACTGCTCTACTGAACACCTCAGATTCCTTTCTAAAGCATCTTTTCTTTGTATCTTTGTTGTGCTAGAGAATTATTATGGAAGAAGAATTAGTTTTAGACAAACCTGTTAGAACTCCCAAGCCAAAATGGCTTCGAGTAAAACTCCCTACAGGAAAAAAATATACAGAACTTCGCAGCCTTGTAGATAAGTATAGTCTCAATACCATATGTACATCAGGAAGCTGTCCTAATATGGGGGAATGCTGGAGTGAAGGTACCGCCACATTTATGATTTTGGGAAATACCTGCACACGCTCCTGTGGTTTTTGTGGTGTAAAAACAGGTAGACCAGAAACGGTAGATTGGGAAGAACCAGAGAAGGTGGCTAGATCCATAAAACTAATGGATATCAAACACGCAGTGATCACCTCTGTAGATCGCGATGACCTCAAGGATATGGGGACAATTATATGGGCAGAAACAGTGCAGGCGATACGGAGGATGAATCCCAATACGACTTTAGAGACCTTAATCCCAGATTTTCAGGGAAGAAATGATCTTATCGATAGAATAGTTGCTGTACATCCAGAAGTTGTTTCCCATAATATGGAAACTGTAAAGCGTCTTACCCGAGAAGTAAGAATACAGGCAAAATACGAACGTAGTTTAGGAGTCTTAGATCATCTCAAGAAATCTGGAATCAAGCGTACCAAATCTGGAATTATGCTAGGTCTCGGAGAAAGGGAGGATGAAGTGATACAAACCTTAAAAGATCTAAGAGAGGTGAATCTAGACATTGTGACTATAGGTCAATATTTACAACCTTCAAAAAATCACTTGCCAGTAAAACAGTTTATAACTCCAGATCAATTCAAGAAATATGAGGAAATAGGCCTCGAGATGGGATTCCGTCACGTGGAGAGTGGTGCTTTGGTAAGGTCATCTTATAAAGCACAAAAGCATCTTACCTAATTTATGGGGACAATTAAAGTAGGCATAAACGGTTTTGGCCGAATAGGCCGCACGGTTTTTAAGCTCATTGAAGCAAATCCAGCTATGGAAGTAGTGGCCATCAATGATCTCGCAGATGCAAAGACGCTTTGCCACTTACTTAAATATGATAGTATTCACGGGATTTTTAAAGGGGAGGCACATTTTCGCGAAAGCGAGCAAAAAAAAACATCCTTTTTGATCGTAAATGGTCGTGAAATCCCGCTCTACAATCATAAAGAAATTAAAGATATCCCGTGGGCTCGTGTTGCTCCAGACGTGGTCATTGAAAGTACCGGGAAGTTTAAAACAAAGGAAATACTTAAGGACCATCTAAAAGCAGGAGCAAAAAAGGTACTACTCTCTGTACCACCAGAAGATGAAGAAATCCCGATGGTAGTTTTAGGTGTAAATGATCACACAATAACATCAGATATCTCTATCATTTCTAATGCCTCTTGTACTACCAATAATGCTGCCCCTATGGTTAAAATCATAGATGACCTTTGCGGTATCGAGCAGGCATACATCACTACCATACACTCCTACACCACAGATCAAAGCCTGCACGATCAACCACATAGGGATTTGCGCAGGGCACGTGCCGCTGGACAAAGCATTGTCCCTACCACAACTGGGGCTGCAAAAGCACTCACACGCATTTTCCCTCATCTGGCCGGAGCAATAGGTGGTTGTGGTATAAGGGTGCCAGTTCCAAACGGCTCGCTTACGGACATTACTTTTAATGTTAAAAACTCAGAACAACCATAGAGGAGATTAACCTCGCAATGAAAAATGCCGCAAACAATGAGTACAGCGGTATCCTAGCTTATACTGAAGACCCTATAGTTTCTATTGACATAGTGGGTAATACACACTCTTGTACATTTGACTCTCAGATGACCTCAGTTTTAGGAAATATGGTGAAAATTATAGGTTGGTATGACAACGAGATGGGTTATTCCTCGAGATTAATAGATTTAATATCTCACATCAATAAGATTTAATTTATATTAGTCCCTTTAATAAACCTCTATGAGAGCATTCGTGATGCGTTTTTCCTTACTAGCCTTTATCGTTTTTACGACGATGGCTCACGCTCAGGAGAAGGAAAACATCGAAGAGACTCTTACTCACCGTAAAATAGACTCCCTGCTCAATAAAGCTGCAGTCTCGATAGCCGACTTAGAATATGCAAAAGCGATAGATCTTTTAGAGTACTCAAGAAGACTGGCAAAAAACATAGATCATAAAAAAAGAATAGGCCTTACCACAGGTACATTAGCTAAGCTCTACTTTCAACTAGGAGATTACGAGAAGGCAGAAGTAGAAAATAAAAAGGCAATAGCAGTAGAAAAAGCGGGCAACTTTAAAATATTGCTAGGCCAGAGCTACATTCTAGCTGCACAGTTAGAAAAACGCAAGGAAAACATTGAAGGCGCTTTATCTAACATTGAAAGAGCAAAGGAACAACTTTTAAAATCAAACAGACCAGACTTACTTGCACAACTTAATATTCTTCAAGGTAGTATTCTGGAAGAACTTGGAAGACGTGAGGAAGCATTAGAAAAATATACAAGTGCCGTTCAGGAATCTACATCGTCAAAAAACGATTACCTACAAGCGCAAGCATTAATAGGCCAGTCCTCTATGTATGCTATCTTAGGAAATATAGATGAAGCTACTGCATCTCTTAACAAAGCTTCGGAAATCCTAAAGACTAATGACTTCAAAAATCTTGAAAAGGAAAAGATTGAAACTCAAAGCCGCATAGCTTACGGTCAAAACGATTATAAAACTGCTTTTGATCTGTTGGAGAGCTATCAAAGAATTCAAGCAGAGGAAGTAGCTTCTACTCCGGTCGCTCTTGAAACTACAGGCTTTAGTCCTGATTTAGAACTAATGTCTGAACAGTTGCGGGAGGATGTAAAAAGAGAAAAAGAAAGGTCCATCATTGCACGTAATCTTGCACTCGTCCTTACCATTGCAATTTGCTCTATACTTGCGCTTTTAGTTCTTTCATTATATAAAAACAATAATCTCAGGGCAAAGGCTAATGAGCTCCTCCAGGCAAAAAATGTCGAACTAGTAATTGCTAGGGATAATGCAGAAAAGGCCTCTACGGTTAAGGCACAGTTTTTATCTACCATTACGCACGAGTTACGGACACCTATGTATGCCGTAACTGGACTCACCCACTTACTCTTAAGTGAAGATCCAAGACCAGACCAAAAAAAGCATTTAGACTCCCTGAAATTCTCAGGCGAATATCTATTGTCACTGATAAATAATATCCTTGACCTCAACAAGCTGGAAGCAAATAAAGTGGAGGTAGAAGAAACCGCATTCAGCCTTAAGAAGCGTATAGAAGATGTACTTTTTGCGCTAGGCAAATCTGCGAGAGATAAAGGAAATAAAGTACACCTTGAGTTTGATGAAGACATTCCCACAGAAATTTTGGGAGACCCGTTAATGATATCTCAAATCCTGATTAACCTGATAGGGAATGCCATAAAATTTACAAGGGACGGAGATGTTTTTGTGAGAGTTCAAAAAATAAAGCAAGGAGAATCAGATATAAATTTACACTTTGAGATTGAAGATACGGGAGAAGGAATCTCAAAAAAGAAGCAGAAAACAATTTTCCAAAACTTCACACAGGGATCTGTGGCTATAAACAGAAAATTTGGAGGAACAGGTTTAGGTCTATCCATTGTAAAAAATCTCTTAGATTTGCTCAACAGCAAGATACGTCTCGATAGTACGTTAGGAAAAGGCACCACATTTAAGTTTGATATAAAGTATAATCTTATTGCTCAATTTGCAGGCGATGAAAATCCACATAATATTATTTACGACATAGACTACGCAGCACTAGAAAATCGTCACATTCTTGTTGTAGAAGACAATAAGATTAACCAGATGATTACCCGCAAGATTCTTGAGAAAAACAAGATGACCTGTGAGACAGCAGATAACGGTGAGATTGCCGTGGATAAAGCGCGCAACAGCAAGTTTGATTTAATTCTTATGGATATCCATATGCCGGGCATAAGCGGTATAGAGGCTACTGAGCAAATACGTACTTTTGATCAAAACATCCCTATCCTGGCCCTAACGGCAGTTACCATAGATGATAATATAGACGAGTTTTATGAAGCTGGCTTTAACGATATTATCCCTAAGCCTTATAAAATTGAAGAGTTCTTCCAGAAAATCCACAACGGATTAAAAAACGAAAATGCCTTTAAATCTTAATGTTAAGGATGCTTTCGCGAAAATTTTAGTTCATCAAGAAAATCTATACGAACCTATCGGTTTAAAATTCTTTACAAACTGCGTGATGCGCTCGTCAAAATTACTGGCATCGTCTACTATTTTCACCTGAATAGGCAAATAATAAAGTTCTTTCATTTTGAGAAGAGGTTGCAGTCGTACATAATCTTTCTCGGTGGTGAGAATACATTCAAGACGCTCTAAATTGTCTATTTCACTTGATGTAAAATTATGATGATCAGAAAAGGACTTATGATTAAAACTCAGTCCCTGCCTCTTAAGTTCATCCAGCAAAGGCTTTGGATTTGCAATGCCTGTAACGAGTGTTACTTTTTTTACTTTTAGGCTGTTTAAAGTTGAACTCCCCAGATTACTATATACCTTATCGTCATAACTAATTGAGGTAAAATATAAGGACTGATGATCCTTGGGAGCTATTTCTGCACGAATACTCTTTCTATCAAATTCTGAAAGTGCCGGCGGACATTTAGTGACCACAATTAGATCTGCCCTATGAGCCCCCCTTCTCGGCTCCCGTAGATTTCCTGCAGGAAGTAAATAGTCATTTGTATAAAGATCTCCATAAGCAGTAAGCAATAAAGTAAGCCCTGGCTTAACCTTTCTATGCTGATATGCGTCGTCAAGAATTATAATCTCAGGCGCGTGTTCCTTACGTAGTAATTGTTCTATTCCCGTCTGTCTATTTTCGCAAACGGCTACTTGAACTTCAGAAAATTTCTTTGCAAATTGCAATGGCTCATCGCCCACTTCGGTTGCTGAGTTGTTTGGGGTGACATTACGATATCCTTTTGTGGTGCGACCATACCCCCTGCTTAAGGTTGCAATTTTATGATTGTCCTTTAGGAGCCTTACGACATATTCTGTCATAGGGGATTTTCCAGTGCCACCAGCACTCAAATTCCCAACGCAAATCACGGGTAGTGGATATGATTTTGAATGAAGGAGACCTATATTGAAGAGATAATTTCGCGAAAGCGTAATCAAATAATACACGCCCGCAAATGGAAAAAGTATCAATCTAAGTTTCCTCATAAAACGAAGGTATCATTTTTTTATCTTTACCCTATGACTGTAAAAAATGTAAGTGACTTATTAAACGAATGGGCTCCGCTTGCCTATGCTGAAGATTTTGATAACGTAGGATTACTCGTAGGAGATCCTTCCCAGGAGGTAAGCCAGATTCTCGTTGCTCACGATGCTCTTGAAAGTGTGGTTGATGAAGCGATAAGGCGCGACTGTAATTTAATAGTGTGTTTTCACCCTATCATCTTTTCTGGCTTAAAAAAACTTACCAACTCTAATTACGTACAGCGGGCAGTACAAAAAGCGATAAGAAATGATATTGCTATCTATGCGATACATACAGCCTTAGATAACGTAGAACACGGAGTAAACTATGGAATGGCTAGGGCCTTAGAACTCCGGAACACAAAAATACTAAGCCCAAAAAAACAGCACATCTACAAGCTCACTACTTATGTGCCAACTTCACAAACAGAAATGCTCAAAGAGGCCCTTTTTAATGCAGGCGCTGGAAGCATAGGAAACTACGATGAATGCAGCTTTACCCTAGAAGGCCAAGGGACGTTTAAAGGCAATGAGGATTCCAATCCTGTTTTAGGTAAAAAGCATCAAAGACACACGGAACCAGAAAGTCAAATAAATATCACGTTTGAAAAACACTTGCAATCCAAAATTTTAAAAGCCCTATTTATAAATCATCCCTACGAAGAAGTAGCTTATGAGCTAACTGCACTTGAAAATGTGTTGCAAAATGTAGGAATGGGAATGATAGGAGAGCTAGCCGCCGAAATGACTGAAAAGGATTTTTTGACCTTGGTTAAATCTAAGTTTCAGACCGGTGGCATAAGGCATTCAGCACTTCTGTCTACGACTATCAAAAAAGTTGCTGTACTAGGAGGCAGTGGTGCGTTTGCAATAAGCGCAGCAAAAGCCCAAGGTGCAGATGCTCTCATCACCGCAGATTTAAAATATCACGATTATTATCAGGCAGAAAGAAGCATTCTCCTGTGTGATGTAGGACATTACGAAAGCGAGCGTTTTACTAAAAATCTAATTTCAGATTATCTTACAGAAAAAATTAGTACTTTTGCGATCATTTTATCGGAGGTAAATACCAATCCTATCAACTATTTTTAACGTATGGCAAAGAAGAAAGAAGCAACAGTAGAAGAAAAGCTACGCGCGCTTTATGATTTACAACTTATAGATTCTAGAGTAGACGAGATACGCAATGTACGCGGCGAACTTCCTCTAGAAGTAGAAGACTTAGAAGATGAAGTAGCAGGTCTTAATAAGCGCATAGAAAAGCTAGGAAATGATCTTAGTCTTGTAGAAGATTCTATAAAGGCAAAAAAGATTCAAATAGATGATTCTAAAGCGGCTATTAAAAAATACTCTGAGCAACAGAAAAACGTACGTAACAATCGTGAGTTCAATGCGCTATCAAAGGAAGTAGAGTTCCAAGAACTGGAAATTCAACTTGCTGAAAAAAATATACGTGAGTACAAGGCACAGATTGAGCAAAAAGGTGAAGTAATAGAAAGCACAAAAGTTCGTCTTGCAGAACGTGAGAAGCACCTTAAGCACAAGAAAAGCGAGCTTGACGCCATACTTTCTGAAACAGAGAAAGAAGAAAAAGCACTCAACGAGAAAAGCGCTGAGTTTGAAAAAGCTATAGAAGAAAGATTAGTAAAGGCTTATAAACGCATCCGCTCCAGTGTTAAAAACGGTCTAGCGGTAGTTCCAATCGAACGTGGAGCTTCAGGAGGGTCTTATTTTACAATCCCACCTCAAGTGCAGGTTGAGATTGCGGGACGCAAGAAAGTTATTACAGATGAGCATAGTGGCCGTATCTTAATAGATAGCGAGCTGGCTACGGAAGAGCAAGAAAAAATGGCTAAACTTTTTAAGTCTATTTAAGTTAGTTCTCAGAATAAATTATATCTAAAACCTTCCGAATGGAAGGTTTTTTTATGGCGTGTCGTAAAAGAGCGCTTATTTTCTGGATAGTACCTAGATTAACAATACGTTAGTACTATGCGAGTATTGTAAAGCTTAATTTTATAAATCTTATCTAAGAATTAAATATTTATGAAAACTCCTATTATCGCAGCCCTTTTTGTTTTACTAGCAGGCTGTAAAGAAACTAATAATACCACCGCACAAGTAGAGAATTTACCTGAGCCCATCCAAGCACAAACTCAAGATGGAAAGGCAAAAGCATATTTTGCAAGTGGCTGTTTCTGGTGTGTAGAGGCAATTTTTGAAAGTGTTAAAGGAGTAGATGAAGTAATAAGTGGTTATAGTGGAGGTACAGAATCTAATCCAAGCTATAAGGAAGTGAGTTATGGACGTACTTCTCACGCCGAAGCGGTAGAAGTAATTTATGATCCTAGTATTATATCTTTTGAAAAATTAGTTGATGTGTTTTTTGGATCACAAGATCCTACTACAAAAAATAGACAAGGTCCGGACGCTGGTCCACAATACAGATCTATAGCCTTTTATCAAAATGCTGAAGAAAAGAAAATTATAGAAGAAACCATTACAGAATTAAATAAGTCTACTTTCGATGGAGGGATTGTGACCCAAGTAAGACCGTTCCAAAAATTTTGGATAGCAGAAGGGTATCACCAAAATTATGAAAAGAATAATCCCAACAATCCCTATATCCAAAACGTTTCAATACCTAGATATAATAGATTTGCAAAAAAATTTCCAGAATTATTGAAAGAAGGGGATCACTAATCTTTAGTAGCTTTAATTTCAAACAATAGAGGATATAAACGGTCTTTAGTTACATAAAGGCCGTTTTCTTGTTTTTGCAAATCAGGTAATACGTCATAAGGACTTTCGTCGTGCTCCCGTAGATAGTTAATAGTTCAGACCAGCTTCACAGAGCGCACTTACGACCTCTCCTAAACCGTGATTCCAACCGTATTCCTTGCTAATCATAGCGTGGCTTTGATCTGCGTAGGTACCTGAATACTCTTCATAGATCACCTCTTTTTGATGATATCCGTATTTTAAGTGAGCCGTCCCAGAGGTGTAATCGAACATCCAAACAATAGGATGAAAGTCTATAATATAAAAAACACCCCCATGTTTTAATCTTTCGGCTATCATTTTTCCCCACGGTTTTAAGTCTGGCAACCACCCTATAGTACCGTAACTCGTAAAAACAATATCAAATTTTTCAGAAATGTAACTAGAAACGTCCAGCACGTTACAAGCAACAAATTCTGCTGGAATCATTAATTCTTTTGATAACATTTTCGCGTAAGCGATACCCTCATCACTAATATCAACTCCTGTACAATGAGCACCTCTCCTACTCCAACTCAGCGTATCCTGCCCAAAATGACATTGCAAGTGCAGCAAAGATTTGCCTTGAACATCACCCAGAGCATCCAGCTCATATTTATTGAGGGAACAAGCTCCCTTCTTAAAACCATCTACATCATAAAAGTCGCTAGCAGTGTGAGCCACAACCTTCTTATTCCAAGTCTCACGATTTGTGGAGAAGTATTTATCGTTCTGAAATGTCATAATGCGTATTTTTGAAATAAAAGTTTGGAAAAGATACTACATTTTAATCCTCAAAAAATGGAGGCTATGGAAAGCCGTTATCGCGCAAATTTTATAAATAGCGTTACGGGTCTTAAATCTGCAAGCCTGATAGGGACGATTTCAGAAAATGGCATAGATAACCTAGCCGTTTTTAGCTCCATAACACATTTGGGAAGCAATCCACCGCTTCTAGGATTTGTGATGCGTCCGGTTACTGTACCAAGACATACTTATAAAAACATAAAAGATACCGGAGTTTTTACAGTAAATCACATTCATACAGACCTAATCAAACAAGCACATCAGACTGCTGCGAGTTATGGTGAGGAAACTTCAGAGTTTGAAAAAACGGGTTTGACTTCAGAAGTTTTGAATCATTTCAAGGCTCCTTTTGTTAAGGAAGCTCACATTAAAATCGGTTGTGAGTATGTAAATGAATATCGTATAACAGAAAACGACACCATTCTGGTTATTGGGGCTATTAAGGAAATTCACATTCCCCAAAATACCCTTATGGAAGATGGCTGGATAGATCTTTCTAAAGCAAACGGCGTGACAATAAATGGTCTTGACGGATACGCTGCCGCTCACCTTATAGACCGCTATAGTTATTCAAAACCAGAAAAAGATATCATTTCCTTGCTTAAATAATGAGCTCATCATATTAATTATCTTTGTCTACGCTTTCGCGAAAGCGTAACTCCATATGAAAAAGTTTTATACAAAATATGGTTTGCTGATTGAGAAATCGTATTTCTTAAAAGTGAGCGCAAAAGATTTTTATAAGGTTATGAGATTGAATGTGAGGAAAAGTATTAGTCTTCCTTACGCAGGAATCATATCAGACACTTTTTCTTCAAGTGAATTAGTTTTTGCGGGTCGTGTTAATAAGGATGACTTTAGAATAAGAAAAGTATCAGGGGGCGTGTTTGGAGGAGTGAACTCAGCCCGGGTTTTAGGTAAATACTATAAAGACAATGGTGTTCTTAAGGTTGAGATAACAATAGACGGGCTAGGTTTCTTTCATAAATATAATTTGATACTGGCGAGTGGAGTTTTCATAATATCGTTAGCTATTGTCATTTATACAACGGTTAAAACACTTGTTATAGATACTAGCTATACCCCGCAGTTAATTATTTTTCTAATACCTTTATGTATAGCTTTCTTTATTATAGTAGTTATTTTTACGGCTAAGCAACACGTCAAAATAATGAAAAGAGATCTGGAACACCTTCTGGAAAATATAGGACAAAAATCAAAAGCTAAAAAACTATGAACCTCCACGAAATACCAAAATTAAAAAATATAAATGCCAATAATTTTTTCCTGCTTTGTGGTCCTTGTGCCATAGAGGGAGAGGAGATGGCGATGCGCATTGCAGAGAAAGTGGTTGAGATTACAAATAAGCTCGAGATACCTTATATTTTTAAGGGAAGCTTCAGGAAGGCTAACAGAAGCAGGGTAGATAGTTTTACGGGAATAGGCGATGAGAAAGCGTTAGAAATTCTAGCTAAGGTCTCTGAAAAATTTGACGTCCCTACGGTTACAGACATACACGAATCATCAGATGCCGCACTGGCTGCCCAGTATGTAGATGTATTACAGATTCCAGCATTTTTAGTAAGACAGACCTCTCTCGTAGTCGCTGCTGCAGAGACCGGCAAGGTAGTAAACTTAAAAAAAGGTCAGTTTATGTCTCCAGAATCTATGAAGCACGCGGTACAGAAAGTGCACGATACAGGAAATAAAAAAGCGTGGATTACAGACCGAGGCACGATGTTCGGGTATCAGGATATGATCGTAGATTTTAGGGGAATACCTACAATGCGTTCCTATGCTCCCACAGTGCTTGACGTTACACATTCCTTACAACAACCCAATCAATCTAGCGGAGTGACAGGAGGTCGTCCGGAAATGATTGAGACCATAGCTCGCGCTGGAATCGTAAATAACGTTGATGGCCTATTTATAGAGACTCATTATGACTGTGCAAATGCAAAAAGTGATGGAGCAAATATGCTAGACCTTTCTCTTTTAGAAGGACTTCTTACCAATCTCGTTAAAATTAGAAAAACAATAAATCAATTTTAGACCCCACTCTCAAAACCATAGACGGCTAGATTAAAATTGTGCTTAATACTCTCTATAAAATTGACTTCAAACAAAAAGGGGAACTTTCCCCCAAAAGTTCCCCGCTTGCTTTAAAAAAATAAATGAGTCCTAAAACTTATTAGTGATTAATCAGCAAGTTGTACGGCAAAAATAGTGTTAAAATTCACTCTAAAAAATCAGAAAAGACCTACATAGAAAAGGTAAATGCCCCTTATAAACCTTTTATGATTTTTAGGACGTTATTTTCTAACTTTTGTCAGGTTCACCAGAACCTCTTGCAAGATTTTGACCTCTATTTCATCTTGAGAATAGTACCTGAGAGACCGTAAGTTTTTACGCCCCTCGCCGGCAATAAGTCTGTCTTTATGAATTTCGATATGAATACCCGAGGGGAAACCTATATCCACAAATTTCTTTCTAAAATTTAGAAAACAGAACATTCTTCCTTTATAAGAGTAAAACGGCAAGCTCCATTTAAAAGACTCTTCTAGCTCGGGTATCGTGTGCTTAATGATGGCTTGCAGCTCAATAAGAATAGATCTCCAAGGCTCTTGTTGTGATAGTATATAATTTTCAGCGGGGTTCATTCGCTCTTTTTTTCCGTTTTTAAATTTAGCTAAAAATTGTAATTCACACCTAACCAACATCAAGAATACAGAAATCCCACTAAATAATTCGCTATGAATAATCGCCGTAATTTCATTATTAAAACCGCAACAGCGACTGCTGGTATCGCTTTAGCGTCTAGTATTTTTTTTGCAATGGAGTACAGCGACCCTATCTAAACTTAACGGGTAGGGAAAACCATTGAGAACGGCAGATGCTGTTCTACAGGCAATCGAACAATATCCAGCGCTTAAAATCAAAACCTTCTTAGTTTGTAACAGTGACAATCTCTAGAGCTCAAAAGCAATGCGATTATTGATAGAAGACCAGTCAAAAAATGCATTTATCAATTACAATCGTGATACCCTAGACTATGCTATGGACCGTATATCCCGCTTTGCCTTGACTAAGACAGATGGACAGAGATTCTTAGAAACCATAGTAGAAAAACCAACTGCAAGCGAAACGTCAGATTATAAAGACGAAGATGGGAAATACAGAGTGCGTATGAATATCTTTAAATTTGACGGAAGTAAATTTTATGCCTATTTAAAAAACTGCCCACTTCACCAAGAACGCTCTGAAAAAGAACTGCCTACAGCTATAGTACTGATGATAAAAGATCATCCTCAAACTATGCGAGGCATCCCCTTATCTGAACACGTACCGGATCTGACAGGAAAAAACGATATCCACAAGATGGAAACATATCTTATAACCGAGTTCAAATCTATGGACTGGCGCCTATAATTAATAAGGATTTGAGTAATCTACTTAATAACTTATGGCAATAGTCTTATCTTTCCACTACAACAAAAAAAACATTAATCAATGGTAGAATTACAAACCATAGACATACTGATCATCACGCTTCTGTTTACAATTATTCTAGGTATCGGAATTTACGTGGGTAAAAAATCTGGTAAGGATACTGCTCAATATTTTCTATCAGGGCGCTCTATGCCGTGGTGGCTTTTAGGCCTCTCGATGGTTGCAACTACATTTTCTACAGATACCCCTAATCTTGTTACAGACATCGTACGAACCAATGGTGTATCTGGAAACTGGGTCTGGTGGGCTTTTTTAGTGACGGGACTTCTAACCGTTTTTGTCTACGCAAAACTATGGCGTAAAAGTGCTGTAAAAACAGATCTTGAGTTTTATGAACTACGATATAGCGGTCCAGCTGGTAGATTTTTAAGATGGTTTAGAGCTGTTTACTTAGGTGTCGTTTTTAATGTACTAGCGATGGCGGGGGTAACACTCGCTGCGATAAAAATAGGGCAAGTAATGTTAGGCCTTGACCCAATAACAACCGTATTGATTGCTGGAACTATTACTGTTATTTTTAGCGCGATCGGCGGCTTTAAGGGAGTGGTTTATACAGACTTCATTCTATTTTTTGTAGCAATGGCTGGGGCGATAGGTGCTGCTATTTACATCGTGGGGTTACCTGAAGTGGGGGGTCTTGAAGCTTTGATCAATCACGAGAATGTAAAAGATAAAATAAGCTTACTTCCAGATTTTAATAATACAGAGATGCTCGTGACACTTCTTATCATCCCTCTTGCCGTGCAATGGTGGAGTTCTTGGTATCCCGGTTCTGAACCTGGAGGAGGAGGCTATGTCGCCCAGCGTATGCTTGCAGCAAAAGATGAAAATCACGCGATAGGAGCAACATTCTTTTATAATATAATGCACTACGCCCTGAGGCCGTGGCCGTGGATTTTAGTAGCACTGGCATCGCTCATCGTCTTCCCTGACCTCGCAAGTATACAAGAGGCGTTTCCTAATGTAACTGAAGACAAGCTAGGACAAGATCTCGCCTACTCTGCAATGCTCACAAAATTACCTGCGGGACTTCTAGGACTCGTACTAGCGTCACTTTCTGCAGCTTATATGAGTACTATCTCAACGCACCTCAACTGGGGAGCTAGTTATGTCGTAAATGATTTTTACGCACAGCAGATTAAACCAGATGCCTCAGAAAAAGAACTTGTAGCTGTAGGAAGAGTTACCACTGTTATTTTAATGATTATAAGTGCGTTTATTGCTCTTGCGCTAACGAACGCGTTGCAGCTTTTTGATATTATTTTGATGTTTGGAGCTGGAACGGGTCTTGTTTTTATACTTAGATGGTTCTGGTGGAGAATCAATGCATGGACTGAAATAAGTGCAATGTTTGCTTCAGGGATGATCTCATTGCTGCTCACCTTTGGTCCATTAGGTACCATCCTTTTTAGTGATGAGGGTGTTTTTCCCGCTTACGCAAAATTTCCCTTCGTCGTGTTCAGTTCGATGCTTGTTTGGATCGTGGTTACGTTTATGACACAACCAGAATCAAAAGAAACCCTCTATCGTTTTTACCGAAAAATACAACCTGGAGGTCCTGGGTGGAAAAAAGTAATCCTTCAGGCAGATCAGGAAGATGTAACAATTATTACCTCAGTAGAAGAATGGAGTGTCCCAGCAGGAATTCTTGCTATGCTCCTAGGTTGTATGATGATTTATGGACTTCTCTTTACGACAGGATATTTTATATACGGACAGACAACGAATGCGCTCATAGGCCTTGCGATCGTTGTGATGTCCACTATTGGACTGATAAGTGTCTGGAAAAAAATAAAAGGAAAAGTTTTATAATAGTTAAAATGACAGACACGCAACAGTTTTTAGACAGTACGTATCACAAGATTTTATCTTTAGAAAATAAAGGAGCTGTTGCTTCATACATCCCTGAGCTCTCTAAGGTTGATCCTGATCAATTTGGCATCTGTCTCACAACGGTGGGATGCAAGAGTTATAAGTGTGGAGATGCAGATACCAAGTTTTCCATACAGAGTGTTGCTAAAGTTTTGTCACTAAGCCTAGTACTTTCTAAGATAGGAAGTGACGTTTGGAACCGTATGGATTTTGAGCCCTCAGGTTCCTCTTTTAATTCGCTGGTGCAGCTAGAAACAGAAAATGGGATTCCTCGCAATCCTCTAATCAATGCAGGGGCCATAGTTATATGTGATATTCTCTGTGACCTTTTTGAAAATCCTAAGCAGGAACTCTTAAGGTACATTAGAGATGTCTCAGGTATAAAAGACCTAGAATACTCTGAAGACATAGCGACCTCTGAGAGACTTACAGGATACCGCAACTATGCATTGGTCAATTTTATAAAGTCATTTGGGAATATAAAAAATGATTGCGATCAAGTGATTGATCTCTATTTTCATTTGTGCTCCATAGAAATGACTTGTACAGAGCTGGCGTATACTTTTGGCTTTCTCGCAAATGGTGGCAAACAAGTAGAAACAGACAAAAAAATACTTTCTTCTTCGCAAACTAAGCGTATAAATGCCATTATGCAAACGTGTGGCTTCTATGATGAAGCTGGTGAGTTTGCGTTTAAAGTAGGCTTACCTGGCAAGAGCGGCGTAGGCGGAGGTATGGTGGCGATTCTCCCTAAAGTTTACGCTATAGTAGTGTGGAGCCCTAAACTAAATAAACACGGCAATTCTCATCGAGGTATGAAATTTCTGGAACATTTTACAGACTTGACTCAGAATACAGTATTCTAAAAATTATCCTATTGATTTCGGTGGTTTCGGTACTATTTTGAAATACTCGGGCCTTTTTAAAGTCACGCAACCCCCTTTCCCTACCTAATACATTTAGCTATTTAGGGCATAGAGCCTCTGAGCTATGTTGAGTTCTAATTAACGAAAGAAGTATCACCTGACTTACGATAAACTCATATAGTAAAAAACTTCAGATAGATTTTCTCAAAAATAAGTACGCGGTACTATTGCGTACGTCAATAATTAAATTAACTTTGTATTTCAAAGTACTTTAATATGGAGTCAAATAAATATTTAGAAGATATTGCAAGTATCAAAACGATGATGAGCAAATCTTTGCGGTTTATGTCCTTGAGTGGCCTGTCGGGAATTCTAGCTGGTATTTACGCACTTACTGCAGCAGGAATAGCCCATTACCTCATCAACCAAAATATCCAATTATTTGGAACTAATAACAAAAATATAGCCCAAGCGGTTTTAAGAATATTCTCCTCATCGGAGCTTGCGGGTAATCTTATACTCTTATTTGTTGTTACGCTTTTTGTCGCAATAGCTACAGGAATTATTCTAACTTTTAAGAAAGCTAAAAAAAACGATGAAAAAATATGGGATAGCTCTTCACGCAGGTTACTTATCAATTTTGCGATTCCTTTAATAGCCGGAGGGGCATTCTGCATCGTACTTATTCAATATGGTATTATCGGACTCATTGCTCCCGCTACGCTCATTTTTTATGGGCTTGCTCTTATAAATGCTAGTAAATATACGTTAGGAGATATTAAATATCTAGGGCTAGCAAACCTAGTCATTGGGTTATTAAGTACCCAATTCATAGGGTACGGTCTCTACTTTTGGGCGTTGGGATTCGGAGTTTTTCATATCATTTACGGTATGATAATGTATAATAAATATGATCGAGGGTAGCACATTTTCGCGAAAGCAGTAATTTCGATACTATTTTTGAGCTGCTACCGCTTCTCAAAAATCACTCAATCACCTCTGATTTTTAAGAAAGAAAAAATTACAAATTTAATACGCAGCTAACAGCCCTTGCACAGAAAACAGCAATGTCCATAATCACAAACATAAATAAAGCCTTCGACCATCGCATACGCTTGGGGATTATGAGTGTGCTTATGGTCAATGAAAAGGCAGATTTTAAGGAGCTTAAAGAGCTCCTGGGTGCCACAGACGGAAATCTTGCAAGTCACGCAAAAGCATTAGAAAAAGAGGAATATATCATTGTGCAAAAAGCATTTATAGGTCGTAAGCCAAACACGAGTTATCGTGCAACACGCAAAGGAAAAGCAGCCTTCAAAAAGCATATTGAAGCTCTTGAAAAATTACTGGGTAACCAATAACTATATTTTTTTTAGCCTTATACTTTGAAATACAAAGTACTTTATAATATGAAAACACTTAGATATTTACTTTTGGAACGCCTCTATGAGATGAGCAAAGTTCCCTATAGATTACTTTTTAAAAGTGAGCCCGCTTGGGATCTCTCTGTTAAAGAACTCCTCGCCTATCCGCCAGAATCCTTAGGCTATCATTTAGGTTGTTTTTTACTCAAGCATCACTTTACGCCAGAACCTCAGCTAGAAGATCACGACATCTATCACGTGGTCACCGAGGCAGGAATAAGCGTGCCCGAGGAAATAGCTATGCAGTTTTACCTCTTGGGAAATGGCAAACGGTCGCTCTATCTATGTATGGTAATAGGTCTAGGCTTTCTATTATTTCCAGACGAAATTAAAAGGTTTTATACCGCCTTCAAAAAAGGTCGCTCTGCACACCGATTTTATGATCTCAACTTTTTAAAACTGCTTTATTATCCACTTACAGATGTCCGTACCACGTTTAAAATATCTTCATTATGAAAAAACAATTCACACTCATCGTCGCATCACTCATCTTCAGCGTCTTATTTTATGATCAAAATTTCGGCTTAAATATGTTGTTATTTGCTATCACAGCGATCACAGCCCTCGCCCTTATAAAACCAAAAATCTATACTCGTAGAGAGATGATCATCTCGAGCATTCTTTATCTAGCCTCAGCGGTTTTTGTATTTACGGTTCATAGTGGCTTCTCTATTTTCTTTTGTTTCATTTCGTTTTTGGTATTTGCCGGTACGATCTCTGGTATCCAGAATGCCGTCTACATCCAGTGGCTCAACGGGATATATCAATCTCTTTTAGGAGGTATACACGCGAGATTTACGAAAGATCCCTCTGTAAAAAAGGAAGTAAAAACGTCCAAAAATTATGGGTTTGTAATCCTTACTATTGGTATAGTCGCGACCTTACTCATCCTATTTGCAAGTCTTTATGGAGAGGCAAATCCTATATTTAAAGAACTATTGAATAAAATAGATTTGGACTTTATTAACATTAATTGGTTCATTACCGCACTTATGGGCTACCTACTCCTAACGAACCTGATCTCAGATGCAGCGTTAGACATCCTGACCAACTTAGATAGGGAAGCAAAAACGAGTTTAAAACCACTCCCCATTTCTGATGCACAGAAACCATTGTTAGAAAAAGAGAGACTTTTAGGTACTATTTTGCTTTACGCACTCAACGGTCTCATTCTTATCTTTCTCATTACAGACATTATCTACATTTTTCAACATCCAGAAAGTAATGCTACGACCCTATCCGAGACGGTTCATCAAGGGGTCAATGCGATTATCACTTCTATTTTAATTGCGGTCACCCTGATCCTCATCATTTTTAGGGGTCAGATCAATTTTATTAAAAATGCTAGTCACCTACGCACACTTACCTTTCTCTGGATAGGTCTCAATATCGCGATGGTACTTTTTACAGCTTATAAAAATTATTTATACAGTAGTGGCTTTGGGCTTACCTACAAAAGATTGGGTGTTTTTATTTACCTCATTTTATGTATTGCCGGTCTGATAACCACCTATTTCAAAATCGAGCGAAAGCAGAATTTCTTATTTATGGTCAAAGCCAATACCCGAATCGCTTTTATAACCCTCCTTCTTATCTGTAGCATTCATTGGGATCGTACCATTACACGGTATAACCTCCATAACATAGCGCAGCCAGATATGAGCTATCTCAAGGGCTTAGATAATAACCAAGATCTCTTGTACGCTTTCGCGAAAATGTCATCTCCTCAAAAAGTAGATGCCAACATTGAAAAAGACTATGAGCTCTGGCAGGCGCGTCTCAACAGCCAAACCTGGCAATCGAGAACACTATTAGGACTATTAAACACAAAAGACACAAACTATGAAGTCACTACAACACAGGATCAATAGGTTTGCCTTGAAGTTGGCTATTTTTAGCGCCTCATTCGGTGTGCTTCTCACCCTGCTTTACTTGTTATTTGAAGCCGATTTTCTACTAATGATAGGGTTTTTTCATCTTTACCCAACTATTCCCTTTCATATCGTTGTCCTACTTTTGGTAATCATAAATGCTTTTCAAAATAAAGACGACTTACCAGAGCATTTTATGATCTTATTTATAATGGTCCTTAACATTCCCCTTGCCTTAGGATGTGCTTATGTCGCTTTAACACCTTTTTTCTTATGAATGATCTATTGATAAAAAAGATAGAAGAGATCAAGGTTTTGGCTTTAGGATTTGCGGTCTGCACCATACTGCTTACCGCAAGACTTAAGGTCACCAGTTCCTTCTTTTTCCTATTTCTAGCATGGAATTTATTCCTCGCCTTTATACCTTATGTACTCACATTTTGTGTTCAAGCCTATCCAAAACTATTTTCTTCTAAGTGGTTGCTTTCTATGATAATTATCATATGGCTCCTCTTCTTACCGAACGCTCCTTATCTTATCAGTGATCTACAACATCTTAAACATAGTAGTGCATCTACTTTATGGTTTGATCTATTATTGCTGCTTTCCTTTGTATGGTATGCACTGTATTTGTTTTACTTGAGTCTTAGGGATATGACCCAAATTCTACACTCCATAAAGATTTTAAAAAGCAAAACGCTGTTCCTCGCAGTACTCTTTACCCTTTGCGGTTTTGGTATCTATCTCGGTAGATTTTTAAGATGGAACAGTTGGGATGTATTGCAAGACCCATTATCGCTAGTTCAAGACATCGTTATTAGAATTGCCCACCCTATTACCTATTCTCATACGTGGGTAGTTACCCTAAGCTATACGCTAGTGTTGAGCTTATATTATTTTTCAATGCAGCACATTTCAAAACCTGGTAGATGATGATAAAAAAACATCACTATAGTATCGCCTTTATCTCATTGCTACTTGTTGAAATTGCAATAGCCCTATGGGTAAGGGACCGTATTATTAGACCATACGGCGGAGACACCCTTGCCGTAATGGGTGTTTATACACTTTTAGGCTCTATCCTCCCATCTCAGACATTCCAGAAACAAAAAATGTGGTTTGCAATAATTGCAGTACTCTTTGCCATATTGGTAGAAACGCTTCAAGCGGTAAATTTTGTAAATCTTATCGGTCTCGAGGATAATACAATTGCGAGAATTATACTAGGGAGCTCTTTTTCTTGGCTAGACATTTTGGCCTATTTTATAGGTTTCTTATTGATAATAACGGTCGAAAGAGCAGTGAAAGAACGATCAACTAAGAACTACGATTGAGCTCTTTCCAGCAGTCTTTTTATTTTTTCAATGTCAGAATATGTATGTTCTCCACTAGCAATCTGCATAACGTTATGCATTATGAGATTGCGATTATAACCAGACGAGGTAGAAGAGGCACTGGAGTGAAGTTCTACAAATCCTGCCTCTATAAATCTTTTGATATTCTCGGGATTAATACCTCCACCTGGCATTATAGATACGTTGGGGCCTGCAAGTTTTTTCATCTTTTTAAGGTTTTCAAAGCCTTCGGCAGCAGCGTTATTTTGACCCGACGTAAGCACTCGCCCAATGCCTATCTCTTTTAAAGTCTGTATCGCTTTTTCATAGTCTGGCGTCCAGTCAAAAGCTCTATGAAAGGTAAAATCCATTTCTCCAGCTGCTTTCTTGAGTTGTGCGGTGCGCTCTTTATCTATAGTTCCATCACGATATAAAACTCCGCTTACAATACCATTACATCCTAAAGTTTTCGCGAAAGCGATATCCCTCAACATCACATCAAACTCATCATCTGTAAAGGTAAAGTCACCGCTTCTGGGTCGTATCAAAACATACACCTCAATGGAGAGGTTGCTACACACCTTCTCCAGCAAGCCGTGGCTGGGCGTAATACCCCCTAAAGATAATTCCTGACATAGCTCGATGCGATGAGCTCCTGCCTTCTCAGCATTAAAAGCAGAGGTATATGAGTTAGCACAAATTTCTAGTATCATATCCTAAAAATAGGAAACGCTTAAGAAAGTTTACAGGTAAAACTGAATAATCACTTTTACGTACCTTAGTCATAACTGAAAAACTAACAATGCGCATTTTATCCATCACCCTCATTTTTTTGCTTCTTACTTCCTGCTCTGAAAACGGAGACGTACCTCCTGCTCAAAAAGATCAAGCGCTCATTAATTATGTAAATCCCTTTATAGGCACTGGCGGTCACGGTCATACATATCCTGGAGCGACTATGCCTTTTGGGATGATGCAGCTTAGTCCCGACACGCGCCTGGACGGCTGGGATGGCTGCTCTGGATATCATTATGACGATACCTATATTTATGGTTTCAGCCATACGCACCTTAGTGGCACGGGAGTTTCTGATTATGGTGATATATTACTGATGCCCACTACCTCAATAAAATTTAATAATGGTGCAAACGGTAAGCCCGGGTATAGAGATCATTTTTCTCACGCTAATGAAATTGCGCAACCTGGCTATTATAAAGTACACCTAGACAGCACAAACATAGACGTGGAACTTACGGTTTCTGAGAGAAGTGGTATTCATAAGTACGCTTTCGCGAAAGCAGACTCCCTAAAAAATTATCTAATCATAGACCTTGACCATCGTGATGAAGTTCTAAGCGCAACCATAGACACACTTTCTACAACAGAAATTACAGGTCACCGTCACTCAAAGGCTTGGGCTACCCATCAAAAACTTTTCTACTACATTAAAACCTCACATCCTTTCAAGATTATCAAACAGATTCCCTCGCTTTTAAAGTCGGACAAGGGGAAGAGTACAAACAAAGCAGCCTTAAAATTTGACAACACAAATAACGAGCCCATCATTATTAAAATAGGCATTTCTGCGGTAGATGAGGAAGGAGCTAGACGCAACCTTAAACAGGAAATAGGCTCAAAAAGCTTTGAAGAAGTCAAGTTGGTAGCTCAAAATAAATGGGAACGTCAACTAGAAAAAATCGTGGTAGAAAGTGATGACAAGGATCGTAAAACAACCTTTTATACGGCACTTTATCATACAATGCTGGCGCCTAATCTCTATCAAGATGTAGATGGTAGGTATAGAGGTTTGGATCTGGAGGTCCATAAAACCGACGACTTTGACTATTATACTGTTTTCTCACTCTGGGATACCTATCGCGCGACACACCCACTATACACGATTATTGAACAAGAACGCACAAACGATTTTATTAAAACTCTCATTGCTAAATATGAGGAAGGCGGCATTTTGCCCATCTGGGATCTTGCAGGTAATTACACTGGATGTATGATAGGCTATCACGCCGTTCCTGTAATAGCAGATGCCTATATGAAGGGAATACGCGATTATGATACTGACAAGGCTTTTGAAGCGATGGTACATAGTGCTATGCAAGATAACCTAGGCCTAGAAAGCTATAAAAAATATGGTTTTATCCCTGTAGATGAAGAAGCAGAGTCTGTGTCAAAAACCCTCGAATATGCCTATGATGACTGGACTATTGCTCAGATGGCTAAGCAAATGGGAAAACAAGAAGAATTTGAAACATTTATAAAAAGGGCGCAATCCTATAAAAATGTTTATGATCCTGAAACTGGTTTTATGCGTGGGCGTATGCATAATACTTGGTTCTCCCCTTTTGATCCCCACGAAGTCAATTTTAACTATACAGAGGCAAACTCGTGGCAATATAGTTTTTATGTGCCTCAGGATATCACAGGACTCATTGAGTTGTCTGGTGGCACTAAAGAAATGGAAAAGAAACTAGATAACTTATTTACCGCACAGAGTCAGACGTCCGGGCGAGAACAGCAGGATATTACAGGACTTATAGGTCAGTATGCCCACGGTAATGAGCCTAGCCACCATATGGCATACCTCTATAATTTCATAAAAAAACCGTGGAAAACACAGGAGAAAGTACACGAGATATTAACCACGCTGTATAACAATACACCAGAGGGTATATCTGGCAATGAAGATTGTGGCCAGATGAGCGCTTGGTACGTGATGAGTGCGCTGGGATTTTATCCTGTTACACCTGGAAGCAATGACTACATTATAGGGACTCCGCTATTTGATAAAGCCACCATTAATCTGGAAAACGGCAATCAGTTTACCATAAGCGCTATGGGTCGATCAGATACTAACAAATACATCGCCTCTGCAACGATGGGAAGCTCCTCTTACCCCTACTCGTATTTAAAGCACGAAGATATTGTAAATGGTGGAGATCTAACCTTTACAATGACAGATGCTCCGTCCCGATGGGGCAAGCACCCTGCCCACAGTCCAAAAACATCTATAGATACTTATAAAATCACCGCAGCACCATTTATTGCAGAAGGAGCTATTGCTTTTAAGGGTACTACTGAAATCACATTGAATTCTGTAGATAACAATGTGGAGATTTTTTACGCTTTACGCGAAAATGCTAACGATTTCAAGCGATATCGCAAACCGATACTCATTCAAGAAAGCAACGCGCTACGCACCTACGCAAAGAGCCGACACGGTAAAAGTGCTATTATTGAAACATCATTTTACAAAATTAATGAAGATTACAAAATTACATTGGAATCATCATATGCAAACGCTTACAATGCAGGGGGCGATATGGCCCTTATAGATGGCGTAAGAGGCACAAAAGAATATAGGTCTGGAACCTGGCAGGGGTATAACGACACTGATATAATTGCCACGTTAGATTTAGGGGAAGTACAAGATATACGTAGTATTTCTTCAAATTTCTTGCAGGACCAGCGCAGTTGGATCTTTTACCCTACCAAAGTGAGCTTTCTAATATCTAGTGACGGGATTAATTTTGAAGAGTATTTTACGGAGGATATAAATGCAACAAGTAAAAATGATGAGGTTACTATTAAGTCAGTCACTGAAAATAAATCTACAAAGGCGAGATATGTCAAGCTTATGGCAAAGACAGTGGGCGATCTTCCTGAGTGGCATCTAGGCGCACCTGACGATGGAAAAAGCTGGATCTTCATAGATGAAATTATAGTGGAATAAGATAATCAATACAGAAGGAAAATGAACGATCAACTTGTAACTGCCGCCTGGCTCAAGCAGCATCTTGGAAATGAAAATTTAATTATACTAGATGCCAGCCAGAATTTTGACGGGAAATCGGTACTACCCGGAGCACGACATATTGATATAAAAAACACCTTTAGTGATCCTGATGATCCATTGCCTAATAGCTTACCGAGTTCTGAACATTTTGAAAAAGAATGTCAGAAGATTGGGATTAATCGTGACACTCATCTCGTGGTTTACGATAATCAAGGGATTTTCACAAGTCCGCGAGTGTGGTGGATGTTTAGGACTTTTGGGCATACTAATATTTCTGTTCTGGATGGCGGTTTACCACAATGGATCGTAAATAATTTTCCTACTCAAAATTATTCTCAAAAGTCAATTGATACAGGGAATTTTAAAGCAACCCTAGAGGGTAACAGGGTAAAAACATTTAATGACATAGCAATAAATACAGAGACTCAAGAATATTATTTACTAGATGCTAGATCTTCTGGAAGATTTAGGGGAACCGCTCCTGAACCGCGGGCTCAATTAAAGAGCGGCGCCATAAAAAACAGCATTAACTTACCATATACAGAGGTACTTGATGGAACTATATTTAAATCTAACAGCGAGCTTCGTAAAATTTTTGATGATTTAAATATTTCTGATAAACCCATCATCTTTAGTTGTGGCTCTGGAATTACGGCTTGCATCATACTTTTTGCCCACCATCTTATTAATGATAAAGTGCAATCTGTTTATGATGGCTCTTGGACAGATTGGGCCACCAAAAAAAAGCTATTTGTCCCGGGTGCCGACTAAAAGGAAACCATAAGATTTGAACGTATACTATGAAACGAAGAACATTTATACAAAATACAGCTTTGGCAAGCACAGGCATTGCCACGGGAGCTGCCGTTTTAAGTTGTAAGGATGAGGGTGATGGAAAGGAAATTTCCGCGAAAGCGGAAAAAAAAGCATTCATAAAACCATCCCCTATTGCCGTTTGTACTTGGGGATTTTCTGACGCTACACAAAGGGCTGGGGAATTATTAGATCAAGGAATCCCTGCCCTGGACGCTGTAATTGCTGGAGTTGCTATAGAGGAAGAAAACCTTGATAATACAACGGTGGGAATAGGTGCCACGCCAGATAGGGAAGGAAAGGTTTCTTTAGATGCCTGTGTGATGAACTCAGACGGAAACTGTGGAGCAGTGCTCGCTGTACAAAATATTGTAAACGTTGCTGCCCTAGCGAGGAAAGTAATGGAAGAGACACCGCACGTAATCCTTACGGGTGAAGGTGCAGAAGAATTTGCTTATACACAAGGTTTTACAAAAACCAATTTACTCACTGCGGACAGAGAAGCAGAATGGAAAAAATGGCTCAAGACGAGTGATTATAGTCCAGAAATCAACATAGAAAATCACGATACTATAGGAATGCTGGCCATAGATAGTGAAGGTAATATCGCGGGGGCGTGTACAACTTCAGGCTTAGGCTACAAAATGAAAGGACGTGTGGGAGATTCGGCCATCATTGGCTCTGGTTTATTTATAGATAATGAAGTGGGTGGTGCAGTGGCAACAGGTATGGGGGAAGAGGTGCTTAAGACCGTAGGCAGTTTCCTAATAGTAGAATTGATGCGCAACGGAAAAACTCCTCAAGAAGCCTGCGAAGAAGCCATAAAACGTATTACATCAAAAAACCCAAATTACAAAAATTTCCAAATTGCCTATGTTGCTATACATAAAAGTGGGGCGATAGGGAGCTATAGCATACACGAAGATTTTAGCATAATGAAGTATCAAAACGGAAAAAATGTGAACTTAAAGACCAATTTCTTTAATAAAGCTAAATAATTATCAATCAAAAACATAGATGAATTTCAGGTTTACATCGATGAAATACCAAGATGAAATATTTAACAAAAATATATGTAATATTTCATTGATAAAATAGATTCGCTAATCACTGAAAATCAAATATTTACACTAAATTTTAACAATATTATCACCAGTATAGACAATATTTGAATGAAAGAAATGTTTATATTTGTGTACGCCTTTGGGCAAAAAATATTTAAGACTGTTGTAATTGACTTTTAATAATCAATTATGATTTGGGGTGAAAGCCAAGCATCTTGCTTGGCTTTCTTTATGTCCTAAACTTTTGTTTGCTGGCTTTTATCCCAAATGAGGGGTCGCGAGTTTAACAAACTACAACGCAAGAAAAAATTCAAAACGAGCGGTTTTGACCACTTCCCCAGACGTGCTTGGCTTTCTTTATGCCCTAAACTTTTGTTTGCTGGCTTTTATCCCAAATGAGGAATTGCACTAGAACAACTGCCAAAACCCCACAAATTCCAAAACAAGCAACCTTATAACTCCGAGATATGGAGTGTCTCTACGTTAGTTTGTAAAACGTATCGTAATTTTGAAACTTTTAAAATAGGGAAATGGAACTATCGCAAGCACTATCATCACATCTAAGAAATGTTTACTTCGGAGGCAATTGGACTGCTAGTTCGCTTAAGGAACATATAGAAGGAGTAGATATAAACGTAGCGACCGTACATTATAATGGTTGCCACAGTATTCTAGCCCTCACGTATCACATCCACTATTTTATAAGAACAATTCTTCCTGTACTACAAAATGGGCCCCTTACAGGAAGAGATACCTATAGTTTTGATCACCCTGAGATACATACTCAAAAGGATTGGGATGAGTTTAAAAAAACCATTTTTAGGGAGGCAGAGATTTTTATAGCAACGGTGGAAGAACTCCCAGAAGAAAAACTCTTATCCTTTTTTGTTGATCCTAAATATGGCTCGTACTATGATAACTTAAGCGGATTAATAGAACACACTCATTACCATTTAGGACAAATTGTGATCTTGAAGAAAATTTTGCTGAGCAAAAATTGAAATAAATTAAAATAAAAAATCCCAACATTGCTGTTGGGATAGTATCTATTCTGTCTCTTCTGGTTGCATAACAAAGTCATCCATAAATTTTGTCGTATAGTTCCCAGATCTGTAATCTGGATGATCCATCAACTGTCTATGGAAAGGTATCGTTGTTTTTATACCCTCTATCACGAATTCATCGAGCGCTCTCTTCATTTTATTAATCGCCTCTTCTCTGGTTTGCGCAGTAGTAATCAACTTTGCAATCATTGAGTCGTAGTTAGGAGGTATCATATAACCACTATAAACGTGCGTATCTATACGTACTCCGTGCCCTCCAGGAGCGTGTAAGTTAGTAATACGTCCTGGTGAAGGTCGAAACCCATTGAAAGGGTCTTCGGCATTTATACGGCACTCAATAGAGTGAAGTTGTGGATAATAATTTTTCCCTGAAACTGGGACTCCAGCTGCTACTAAGATTTGCTCTCTTATCAAATCATAATCTACAACCTGCTCCGTAATAGGGTGCTCCACTTGAATACGAGTATTCATTTCCATAAAGTAGAAATTGCGATGCTTATCTACTAAGAATTCTACAGTTCCTGCTCCTTCGTATTTTATGTATTCTGCAGCTTTTACGGCGGCATCTCCCATACGCTCTCTAAGATCATCTGTCATAAATGGCGATGGAGTCTCTTCTGTAAGCTTCTGGTGGCGACGTTGCACTGAACAATCGCGTTCTGAAAGGTGACAAGCTCTTCCGTTGCTATCGCCTACAATTTGGATTTCGATATGTCGTGGCTCTTCTATGAGTTTTTCCATATACATCCCGTCATTTCCAAATGCCGCGGCACTTTCCTGACGAGCACCTTCCCAAGCTTTGAGAAGATCTTCTTCTTTCCAAACCGCACGCATTCCCTTACCTCCTCCACCTGCGGTGGCTTTGAGCATTACAGGATATCCAGTTTCTTTTGCAAGTTTCTGGCATTCTTTAAAATCCTCAATTATTCCTTCAGAGCCGGGCACACATGGTACGCCAGCCGCTTTCATAGTTTTTTTAGCCGTTGCCTTATCTCCCATTTTTGAGATCATTTCAGCACTAGCACCTATAAATTTTATATCGTGTTCCTCACAAATTTTAGAAAATTTTGCGTTTTCAGAGAGGAACCCATAACCTGGATGGATAGCATCTGCATTAGTGATTTCTGCAGCGGCAATGACATTTGCCATTTTTAAGTAGGACTCCGCACTAGGTGCTGGTCCTATACATACAGCCTCATCTGCAAATTTTACGTGCAAGCTTTCTCTGTCTGCCGTAGAATAAACGGCGACAGTTTTTATTCCCATCTCTTTACAAGTTCGGATGACGCGTAGGGCGATCTCTCCTCTATTTGCAATAAGTATCTTTTTAAACATACGTGGTTGCTTTTAGGCGTAGGTGATAATGTTGCTTTCGCGAAAGCGTAAACTTAACTGTCCCCTAGCATATTAAAATTACCCGTGTGGGTTTATGATGGGTCAACTAAAAATAATGGCTGATCAAACTCTACAGGAGAAGAATCATCTACCAAAATCTTTACAATTGTACCTGAAACTTCGCTTTCAATCTCATTGAAAAGCTTCATCGCCTCTATGATACAAAGTACATCACCTTCGGCTATCTTCTTTCCAACTTCTACAAATAATGGTTTATCTGGAGCTGGCTTACGATAGAAGGTACCTATAATAGGTGATTTAATAGTGATATATTTAGAATTATCCTCATCTGCTACGGGCGCTGCTGGTTCAGCTGGTGCCGCAGGAGTTGCTGGAGCTTGTGGAGCTGCCTGGACTGCTTGCATAGGTGGCATTTGTTGTAAGATGGTAGTTCCACCTTTTTCATCTTCACTGCCAGTTTTGATCGTTATCTTGATATCATCCATTTCTAGTTTTACTTCACTAGCTCCAGATTTTGCAACAAAACGAATCAGGTTTTGAATCTCTTTTATATCCATAATTTTCTCTATTAGTCAGTTTAGGTTAGTTAGAGTTATAGGCCCACTTGAGATAAATAGATCCCCAAGTAAAACCACCACCAAAGGCGGCAAAAATTATATTATCTCCTTTTTTGAGTTTGTTTTCATAATCGCTCATTAATAACGGAAGCGTTGCTGATGTGGTATTACCGTAACGATGTATATTAATGAGAACTTTATCATCATCTAATCCCATCCTGCGGGAAGTAGCATCAATGATTCTTTTATTTGCTTGGTGTGCTATGAGGAAATCTACGCTATCTCCGTCTAGATCATTACGCTTCATAATCTTCTCGCTCACATCTGCCATATTTGACACCGCAAACTTAAACACGGTTTTTCCATCTTGAAAAACGGTGTGTTGTTTATTATCTATAGTTTCTTGTGATGGTGGTAGTATAGAACCTCCAGCATCTATTTTCAAAAAATCCCTACCTACGCCATCAGATCTTAGATATTCATCCTTAAGACCCAACCCTTCCGTATTGGGTTCAAATAAAACTGCTCCACCTCCATCCCCAAAGATGATACAAGTAGTTCGATCTGTATAATCGATAATCGAAGACATTTTATCTGCACCTATAAGAAGTATCTTTTTATAGCGTCCTGACTCAATATAACTAGAAGCGGTTGACATTCCGTACAAAAAACTGGAACACGCCGCCTGTAAGTCAAAGGCAAAAGCATTTGTTGCACCTATTTGAGTTGCTGTGTAAACTGCCGTAGAAGCAACAGGCATATCTGGGGTCGCGGTTGCCACAATCACCAAATCAATCTCTGCTGGATTAAGGTTCGTTTTCTCAATTAAATTTTGAGCTGCTTTGATAGCAAGGAAAGAGGTTCCCTTCCCTTCTTCTTTGAGAATACGACGTTCTTTGATACCTGTACGAGTAGTAATCCACTCATCGTTCGTATCAACCATTGTCGCAAGAATGTCATTAGTAAGCACATACTCTGGTACGTATGCCCCTACAGCCGTAATTGCTGCCGAGATTTTACTCATTTGTTTGAGTTAGGTTTTTTTCAATTGTATCCAAAGCAGGATCAAAATGAGAGGAAAAGTACTAAAAATAGATGTGATTGAGTTAAAAATTAACTTTTTTTGCAATTTAAAAGCACAAAAAAACTCTCACAATGTGAGAGCTTATCCTGTCCAAAAATAGAGACCTAAGCCTCTACTTCTTCGGTTTTATCAATAACTACTTGGCCTCTATAATAAAGCTTTCCTTCAAACCAGTGTGCTCTATGGTAAAGGTGTGCTTCTCCCGTTGTAGAATCTACAGCAATTTGCGGTATAGCAGCCTTGTAATGTGTTCTTCTTTTATCTCTTCTGGTTTTTGAGATTTTTCTTTTAGGATGTGCCATTACGAACTCTTATTTATCTGTTAATAGTTTTTTTAACGAATCCCACCTAGGATCAGTTTCATCTTTATCTTCCTCAGGATTTCTATCCTCTGGAATCTTAAGTTCTTCTAATTTTTCTAAAATATCTGACTTTAATGATCCATCTTCTACCCCTGGATGAACTTTCTTGTTAGGCGTAGATAAAACGATGAGCTCATATATATACTGAGCTACATTTATCTCGTATTCTCCGTGTGGAAGGATTAAAATCTCTTCATTATCGTCGTTATACTCTTCGCCAAACTTGACAACAAGCTCAAAATCACCACTTATAGGTTGATCGTACATCTCGCTGCTTACATCACAATTTACATTTACAGTGCCCTTGGCATCAAAATGTAATTGCATAAAAGTGGATTTTTTAATAAAACTGAGTTTTACATAAACATCAGCATCATTAAAATCTTCGTATTCAAAAAAATCAAAGAACGATTTTGTTATCGTGTATTCAAAAGTATGCTCTCCTTCCTTTAAACCGACATATGGTATGTTGTATGGTTTTAATTCTTTCATCCTATCGCATCTTTCGAGCGGGCAAAGATACACAATTTTATATATCCCAAAACATTAATAATAGAAATTTACTTTTCTATTTTCAATGGCTGCTATACAGTGTTTATTTATGACTTAAAGCCACGTTCTTTACCTTTCGCTCTCCTAGGAGATACCTTAAGAACATCTTTTGTAAGTTCCCTATATTGCTCACGTGTCTGAAAAATCTTTATTGCAGAAAAAACAGCTTCTCTAAAGGAACCTTCATCTGCTTCCCCCTTACCTGCAATCTCAAAAGCAGTACCGTGATCCGGAGAGGTTCTTATTTTATGTAATCCTGCTGTATAGTTTACTCCCTTTCCAAAAGCGAGTGTCTTAAATGGAATGAGGCCTTGATCGTGATAGGCAGCTAAAATAGCATCAAAATTTTTATAATTACCCGATCCAAAAAAACTATCTGCAGCATAAGGGCCATAAACTATTTTTCCTGTCTTCCTTATTTTCTCCAGCGTAGGTATTAAAACCTTATCATCATCATCACCTATCACACCATTATCTCCCACGTGTGGATTAATCCCAAGCAGGGCAATTTTAGGCCTATCTATAGCAAAATCCTGCAGTAATGTATGGTATAATGTGTTTATCTTTTTCTCAATAACCGCCGGTGTGATTGCAGCGGCAACATCTTTAACCGGTAAATGATCTGTGAGGAGTCCCACCTTTAACGTATCAGTGATCATAAGCATCATTGCATCTCCCTCTAGCTCTTTTGCCAAATAATCTGTATGGCCTGGAAATGTAAAATCCTCGTTTTGGATATTAGATTTATTTATAGGTCCAGTTACCAGTACATCTATCTCCCCAGACTTAAGGGCAGCTGTAGCCGACACAAATGATTGAAGTGCAAAATCGCCAGATGACGCTGTTGCCTCCCCCCATTCAATCTCAACTTGCTGCTTCCAAACATTGTAAACATTTAGTTTGCCGTCTAGAACTTTAGACAATTCATCCACTCCGTAAAATTCGACATCGAAGCCCAATTGTTTCTTAATTTGAGACATTGTCTTTACAGAAGAGAAAATGACTGGAGTACAAAAGTCAAACATCATAGAGTCTGAGAATGTTTTGAGGATGACTTCTACACCAATCCCGTTCATATCCCCTACAGAGATGCCTACTCTTACTTTCTGTTCTTTATTCATAGTTTGCCTACTTGCCGTTTTGTACTTTTACGATACAAAAGTAACCAAATAAAATCCATTTATGTTTACGGGAATAATTGAAGAGTTAGGGACGATCACAGGCATAGAGAAAGATGAAGACAACGTTCATATCACGGTTAAATCAGGCCTTTCATCTGAACTTAAGGTTGATCAGAGCGTCGCCCATAATGGAGTATGCCTTACCGTTGTAAAAAAGGAGGAAGATCACTACACAGTAACTGCCATAAAAGAAACGTTGGAGAAGACCAATCTCAAATACCTTACCATAGGAGAAGATGTAAATCTTGAGAGAGCTATGCAATTAGGAGCTAGGCTAGACGGTCACATTGTTCAGGGCCACGTAGATCAGATAGGCATTTGCACTTCCATCTCAGAAGAAGGTGGTAGCTGGAGATTTACGTTCAGCTACACCTCAGAACTAGGAAATGTCACTATAGAAAAAGGATCAATAACCATTAATGGCGTTAGTCTTACAGTAGTAGATTCTCAAGATAGTCAGTTTAGTGTTGCCATTATACCCTATACCTACGAGCACACAGGATTTAAAGACTTTGCTATAAATACGGTAGTTAATCTAGAATTTGATGTAATAGGAAAATATGTAAAGAGACTTATTGCTCCTTACCAATCTTAAACAGCTCCTTTGCGCTTCCAAGATTTATAAAGCACTAACCCTAAGGCTAGTGTAATAAGTAGCCAGACACCTCCATCAATGGACAGGCCAGGTGGCGGCGGTGGTGTTGTAGGCGGCGGGGGCGGAGGCGGTCCTCCATTGGTCGCTGGCATTTGACCATACAGAGAAAACCCTACAAAAAGCAGGACAATATGCACTATAAACGTTCTGAGTTTGGGGCTCATAAATTCAAATATACTGTGTTATATAATACTGGTTAGTTGTTAATTAGCGCAAACAGTTTAACTGTAAATTATCGGCAATAATAAGTCATTAATCGATAAAATCATAATTTTCTGTGATCTTAACTTATAATATAATTTTCTTTGAATAAGATGATTCATTAAATATCACAACAAACCTTGGTCCTGTATTTACGTAAAAAAATAAATTAAGGTTCTGTCAAGATTCATTTTATTATCAAAACTACAATCACAAACCTCGTATCCTTACCTTATAGTATGCAATCAAAAAATTATCATTTCAACTTTTAGCCACGCCTTGATAGCAAACTCTGTAATCTCTTTTTAGTATTACCACCTTGCCTTAGTGTTTTTAACGAAATTTTAATCTACTCAAAAACAGTGCAATACTAATACATTTAAATAGAATTAAAAAATTTCACCTATGGAGGATTTGATATTAAAAAATATGGCAAGAAGTAAAATCAAAATTTACTCTTTAGAGTGAAACGTTAAAAATAGAATTTTAGTCTATGGCTTGCTATTATCAACTTAGAGGGTTTCATATATAATGATTGATAAATCTCCTGGTACGTGTCGGAAGTCTCGAGCTGTGTCTTCTACAATAGAATCCGTCGTTAGATAGGTGTTATTGAGAATGACCTCGATAACGTGATGATAAAAAAATTGATTGCCTATTCTTTAGAAGTATCCTTCCATACTTAGGTGTTATGGGATGAGAATCCAAAATCCTTGAAAATGATATAGGGTTACATCGGATTTTCTATTTCTTTTAAAATTTGACCCTTCCGCATCTCATAGAAAACAAAAAACCCTCGCTCAGCAAGGGTTTTTGACTTAAACTCGTGGTCCCACTTGGGCTCGAACCAAGGACCCTCTGATTATGAGTCAGATGCTCTAACCAACTGAGCTATGGGACCGATCTCAAACAATAACGTTCAAAACGGGTGCAAATTTAATACAAATACTGTACCTACCAAATTATTTTTAACCTATTTAGTCAATTTCTTGACAAAGTTCTATCAATACCCCTCCCGCTGTTTTGGGATGTACAAAAGCTACTAATTTGTTATCTGCTCCCTTTTTAGGTTCTTCAGATAATAACGTAAATCCCTCTTCTCTCAAACGATTCATCTCTGCTCTTATATCATCCACCTGAAATGCAAGGTGGTGGATTCCTTCTCCTTTCTTTTCTAAAAATTTAGCAATTGGACTTTCCTTATGCGATGCCTCTAGAAGTTCTATTTTATTGGGTCCATTTTGAAAGAACGATGTGCGCACTCCCTCAGATGCCACTTCCTCTGTTTTGTAATGAGCAACCCCTAGAAGTTTTTTATACAAACTATTAGACGCCTCAAGATCCTTTACGGCGATTCCTATGTGTTCAATTTTATTCATTTTGTGATGTATTAGTACCATTTTCGCGAAAGCGGAAACCGCACACAAAGTTAATCAATCATTAAAAACCGTACTTTTGTAGCCTATGGAATCAAACAGACAGAAAAAAGTAGCGGGAGTCCTTCAACAGGACCTAGCAGAAGTATTACAAAAAGCACTGCGCGAGAGTGGGCAATCAGGAATTATAGTTTCTGTATCTAAGGTTAAAGTTCCTACAGATCTTTCTGTCGCTAAAGTATATATGAGCGTTTTTCCTAACGATAAAGCTCAGGAAATTTTAAAAGAAGTGAATCAGGTGAAACCTTTTATACGTCACGAGATATCACAGCGTACCCGTCACCAACTAAGGCGTATGCCAGAACTTCAATTTTATATAGATGACACCTTGGAGTATATGGACGGTATAGAGCGATCGCTCAAAGGGGAAGATAATCCGCTGGAAAACCCTGATCTACTGGAAAAACGAAAGAAAATTTAAATGCGCTTACCTCTTTTTATTGCAAAGCGGTATCTCATTTCTAAAAGTGGGACAAATGCCGTAAACGTAATTACTGGAGTTTCAATATTTAGTATTATAGTGGGGACTACGGTTCTTTTTATAGTACTATCTGCTTTTTCAGGACTAAAAGAGTTTAATCTTGCCATAACTTCTATTGTAGATCCAGAACTTAAGGTGCTCCCAGCAACTGGAAAAACGATACGTATTACAGAACAAACCAGAGAAAGGCTCAACAACCTCGAGGGTATCGAAGCTTTTTCTGAAGTTATTGAAGAGCGCGCATATCTGGAATATGAGGGAAAGACCGCACTGGCCACGGTAAGGGGCGTAGATGACAACTACCTTAACGTAAATAATATAGACAGCACCCTTTTTGCAGGATCTTGGCCTAGTGCAGGAGAGCCAGAAGCGGCTGTAGGCGCAGGACTGAGAAGACAACTCTCTATGTCCATAGGTGATTATGGAAGCTTATTGTCTGTGATGGTTCCTAAACCTGGGACAGGACAGATTACAGACCCTACACAGGCTTTCAGTAAATCGAGCGCCTTGGCAAGCGGGGTTTTTCAAGCTGGAGAAGCGCTTGATAATGATCATATTTTTGTAAATATTGATTTTTTAGGAGAACTCTTAGACTATCCTCTCGATAAGATAAGCAGTATCGAGATTAAGCTCAGTCCCAATAGCGACGAGAGCGCTTTGCGCGAAAATTTGAGCGCTTTATTCAATGATTCAGTGATCATAAAAAATAGGATAGAACTTAATGATGCTCTTTATAAAATGCTCAATACAGAAAACCTAGCGCTCTATTTTATATGTACGCTGGTGATGATAATCGCCCTTTTTAGCTTTGTGGGGAGCATTATTATGATCATAATAGACAAAAGGAAACATATAAAAACCCTAAGTGATCTAGGGGCTACACTCCCCACCATAAGGAAAACGTTCTTTTTACAAGGAGCGCTTATGATCATTGCGGGTGGCACTATTGGGGTCGCTCTGGGTGCCCTTTTAGTGTATCTACAACTTGCAACGGGTGCCATTATGATAACACAAAACCTGCCCTACCCGGTTCGTTTTGAATGGTTGAATTTTGTTGTGGTATATGGTACAGTGCTGTTATTTGGCCTTCTAGCTGCAAGACTCGCCGCTAGTAAGATCAACAGAAAGCTTATTGAAGTAGTCTAAGCAAATTGATAATCTCCAAATTCTTTTTCAATCTCATCGAGGCCTGCAAATACGTCCTCACTTCTGTCTGAGGTCACAAGCTTCATCCTGTACTCTTTAAAATGAGGGATCCCCCTAAAATAATTAGTATAGTGTCTCCTCGTCTCAAAAACCCCCAGCACTTCACCTTTCCAGTCTATAGACATTTTTAAATGCCTACGCGCCGCGGCTACCCGCTCTTCCATTGTAGGGGGAGCCTTGTGAGTTCCTGTTTGCATAAAATGCTTAACCTCATTAAAAAACCAAGGATAACCTATACTAGCGCGACCTATCATAGCACCGTCTAGACCATATGTATCGCGCATCTCTATAGCTCTTTCTGGGGTATTTACATCTCCATTTCCAAAGACTGGGATGTGCATTCTAGGATTATTCTTCACCTCAGCTATAGGACCCCAATCTGCATCCCCCTTATACATTTGAGCCCGTGTGCGCCCGTGTATAGAGATGGCGGCACAGCCTACATCTTGTAATCGCTCTGCAACCTCAACAATCTTAATGCTATCGTGATCCCAACCCAGACGGGTTTTTACGGTAACCGGCAGTTTGGTATGATTTACCATTGCCTTCGTCAGGCTCACCATAAGGTCAATATCCTTAAGAATTCCTGCTCCAGCTCCCTTGGAAACTACTTTTTTTACAGGACATCCAAAGTTGATGTCTATAATATCTGGCCCACTTGCTTCTACAATCTCTACAGATCTGAGCATAGACTCTTCTACCGCGCCAAATATCTGAATCCCTACTGGGCGCTCCTTTTCATAAATATCAAGTTTCATCACACTCTTTGCCGCATCACGTATAAGGCCTTCACTTGATATAAACTCCGTATACACAACATCTGCCCCTTGCTCTTTACATAGTGCTCTAAATGGAGGATCACTTACATCCTCCATAGGTGCTAGTAACAAAGGAAAATCCCCTACATCTATATCTCCTATTTTTGCCATAATCTTGCCTTTAGGCTGACATTTACTTTTGTAAAATCTTTTTTAAAACTAACGAACATTTAAACCTTGGTGTGTCTGCTATGTGCGCTTTCGCGAAAGCGTATACCCAAACCACCTCTCACATTTAAATTTCTACAAAGGTAATCTCTTTTTCTAACTCTTGAATATGGGCCTATCCCTTAAATCCATAATAGGTTTTTCAAAGAAGTGATACCAAGCATAGGATACTACAAATACAATAGCAAGATAAATTACAGTATATCCCAAACGCTCGTTTACTGTCATCCCATCAATAGGCCAGAGCCATCTCATCGTCTGGATGATGAGTCCGTAATGTAAAAGATATATAGCGTATGAGATCTTACTAATCACCGTAATGGGTGTTCGCAAAAAAGCTCCAACCTTATCAAAAGTAGAGAGAAACGGCAGTAAAAAACAAAAACTTAGTGATGCCACTGGGAGGTATAAGATATTCCAGGCCCAAGGTGCCGCCTCAATAGTAAGACTAAATTGTACGAGACAAAACTGAAAGCCAAAAAACACGAGAGCACCCATTACGAAAGATTCAACGCGATATCGTTTCCATAAGTCTGCATATTTGCGAGATAAATATGCGGCAAGAACGCCATAAAATATAGCATCAAGTCTATAGAGAACTACTGCCTTGAGTTCCTTATTCCATTCTAGCAAAGTCGTTGAGTTACTTTGATAATTATATCCTATTTTTAAAAGTAATGGAGTGATGATTAAAACCATAACGGTCATAAGAAAAACGCTGGATGGGGCAAATGCTTTTTGTTTATTCAGTACAGTACCTAAAAGCACTAGCAATATAGGTGCGACTACGTACGCCCATTCCTCAACAGGCAGGCTCCAGGACTCTGTAAAAAATACGCCCATTCCAGAACTGAAGTTCTGTACAAAGAAAAAGTAGCTCCATACATCTTCTGGCACCGCATCCCTTATCGTGAATACTAGAAGTATATTCAATAATAGTATTACATAGTAGTTAGGCAAGGTTCTAAACCACCGTCTGATCAAAAAATATCTCAAGTCAGCGGTTTTAAAATGCTCAGCACAATAAATTCTGTACAGGATTCTTCCTATTAGAAAACCACTGAGCACAAAAAAGAGCTCTACTCCCATCACACCACCTAGTCTCAAAACGGCAACTAGAAAAGTGTCTGTCACATCTGGAAAGTTAAATAGTACGTGGGAACCCAAAACTAAAAGTATCGCTACTGCCCGCATTAAATCAAGTCCAAAAATGCGAGCTGTACCTATTTCTTTCATACGTGAGTTATTTTGGGGTTTTCTATTGATACTTAAAGGGTGAATGGAAAGATAGAAAAATGACCTATTCTATCATAATTGGTGCTACTCAGCGTCTTTAAGCCTTTCAGACTCCTCAGACGCTAGCTCTCTGTTATTATCCTGAAGTTTAAAATTGCCAAACTTATAGGTAAAACCAACCTGAAGATTCTGTGTCTCATTACGGGACAAGAAACTATTGTCCTGATTTAGATAAACAGATCTCAACCTTGCATTCTGTTTATTGAGCAAATCATTTATGGTTACTTTAAGAAGGGCTCTTTTATTCCAAAAGGTCTTTTGGACTCCAATGTTTATGGCAGTAGTCGCATCGTATTTATAACTCCCAGACAAGAAGTTAGATATATATTCTACAGAGGCTTCTGCCGTCCAGCCCCTTTTTCCGTCAAGTGTGATATAATTTCCAATATAAGCATACAGACCATCTACCTCATTAGTATAAATAGCATTATCGCTTTCTACGGCAATAAATGTTTCCTCCTCGTGAAATGCACTTATGTAGGAATAGAGATAATACCATTTTGCAAGTGATCTTCCGTGTGTGAAATCTAGCCCCCAGCTCTTACTATCAACAGCATTCTGACGCACTGTTCTCAAAAACTGTCGCTCGTTATTTTGAAAGGCTAAGGTGACAATATTATCCCCATTATCCCGATAATACGCATCAAATGAATACGCTTCATTAAGAGTATAATTCAGATTAAAACGATGACTAAAAGATGGCAACAAGGCAGCATTTCCAGTATTAAAATTATTTTCGTTTAAGAAATATGCAAACGGATTGAGATCCTCATATCTCGGTCTATCTAGCCTCCTAGAATAATCTAAACTAAAACTATGTTTCTCAGAAGCCTTATACTGAAAGTAAACGGTTGGGAAAAATTCTAAGTAATCGAGATCGTTTATGACATCAAGCACCACAGAAGTACCTTTTGAGTTGGTCTGCTCTGCTCTCAAGCCTGATTTAAAGCTCCACGAATCCCAATCTCTCTCAAATGAAATGTAAGCAGCTATCACATCTTCATCATATAAAAAATCGTCACTTTGAGCCTCATCAAGGCCTGAATTTCCGTTATCCTGTATGCTCAAAAAGTCAATTTTAGATTGAGAATCTATAGAAGCATATTTCACCCCTATATCAAAGCCCCACGTTCCCAGAGTCGTTGTATAATCCAGCTGGGAAGTATAAATCGCTATGTCCTGCAGGGCATCACTCACAAAACTGACCCTACGGAAGATGTCTTGATCTACGTTCTTATAATTTGAAGTTAAGCTTTGGCGTTGCCCCCTATTGAATGTATTATAATTGGAATTTACACTTAATCTTCCCTTATCCGTTTTATAAATATACCTGACATCAAATGTGTAATTTTCACGCTCGCTATCAATACCACTCGATGTACGGATAGAAAAAGGATCTACGCCAGTAATACTTGAATTTACATCGGTATCTGATCTTGTAAAATCAAAAATATCAGGCGAGTATAATCCTACTGCAGAAATATTTAGTTCCGACCTTTCGGAGAGTTTGTAGTCAAAAATCAAATTCGCATTGTGAGCCTGAGACCAGTTCTTACGCTCATAATCCTGTCGCCATAAGGTAGCATCCTCTCCAGATCGATAATTAATAATATTATCACTTCTCAAGGACGACTTTGCTGGATTGAAACTATAATTAAAAAACAGATTTATCTTTTCGTTCTTAAAGAAATGGGAGGTTCCAAGGGAATGTTTTGGAAAGATGGCATAAGTGCCTCTTAAATTTAAACTTCCCTTATAGCCAGTGACGATTGCCCTAGAAGATACGATGTTGAGAACAGGACCACCTTCAGCGTCATATTGTGCGGGAGGGTTCATCAGCACCTCAACAGATTTAATAGCATCTCCACCTATACTTTCAAGAAGAGTTTGTACCTCTTCTGCACTGAGATGTACTTTTCTATCATTAAGGTACACGGTAACCTCTTCATTTCGCACCGTGATTTGGTCTTGATTAACTACCACTCCTGGTGTCCGTTTTAGTATATCAAGAGTAGATCCATTTGATAGAATTGAATTCTCTACGTTAAAAACCAATCTATCTTTCTTTCTAGTTATGGTAGGTTTCCTGGCTGTGATAGTTACCTCGCCCAGAGACTCTTGGGATTCAGTAAGAATTATTGGGTCCAGCTTCTTATTTCCCGAAAGGGTAAATAGAGGAGATACATAATCCTCAAAACCCACAAAACTTACTTTAATTTTATATGCCGCACCTACCCTGTCAGATATAATAAATGAGCCATTTTCATCTGTTATCGTCCCAAAAAGAATCGCTTTATCTTCACTTAGCAATACTACGTTTGCAAATGCTACAGCATTTTGTGAACTATCTATAACCTGACCTTCTAAATTATAAGATTGAGCACTAGAAACCGTACACTTCAGGGCGCAAAACAATACGATAAGTAGCAGTATATTTATTCTCATAGCACGCGCTAAAAATAAGTAGAATTAAGCACACTATAAGTTGAGAAATTAGGAATTCGACCAAATAAACAAATTCTATTTTTTCTATGTTATAGAATGCCTCTATTAAGGCGTATATTTGTAGCCTATTTGCTATGACTATGAAGAACATCAGAAATTTTTGCATTATTGCCCACATTGACCACGGTAAAAGTACGCTGGCAGACAGATTGCTGGATGAGACCGCTACGGTAACCAAGCGTGAGGCACAAGCACAATTACTGGACAGTATGGACCTGGAAAGAGAGCGCGGTATCACCATAAAATCACACGCGATCCAGATGGAATATATGTATGAAGGAGAACTCTATATTCTCAACCTCATAGATACCCCAGGACACGTAGATTTTTCTTATGAGGTATCAAGAAGTATTGCAGCTTGTGAGGGTGCTTTATTGGTAGTGGATGCTGCTCAAAGTATACAAGCGCAAACTATTTCTAATCTTTACCTAGCACTAGAAAATGACCTAACGATCATACCCGTTCTTAATAAAATAGATTTACCTAGTGCAAATCCTGAGGAAGTAACCGATGATATAGTAGACCTTCTAGGATGTGCTCCAGAGGATATTATTCCAGCTTCGGCAAAAACGGGTATTGGTATAAAAGAAATCCTTGCAGCAGTTATAAATAGGATTCCGGCTCCCAAGGGCAATCCAGATGAGCCTTTACAGGCGCTTATTTTTGATAGCGTTTATAACCCTTTTAGAGGCGTAGAAACGTATTTCAGGGTTATAAACGGAAGCATCAAGAAAAACCAACAGATAAAGTTTGTTGCTACAGATAAGACCTATGGTGCAGATGAAGTAGGAACATTAAAACTCACCCAAGCCCCTAAGATGGAAGTAAAAACTGGAGATGTGGGCTATCTCATTACCGGTATTAAAGATGCCCGCGAGGTTAAAGTAGGTGATACGATTACAGACTCAAAAAACCCTACGCAGAATGCGGTAGCTGGATTTGAAGATGTGAAGCCTATGGTATTTGCTGGTATTTATCCTGTAGATACGGAGGATTATGAGGAGCTACGTAACTCGATGGAAAAACTCCAGCTCAATGATGCGTCCCTTGTTTTTGAACCGGAAAGTTCAGCGGCACTTGGTTTTGGTTTCCGTTGTGGCTTCTTAGGAATGCTACACTTAGAGATCATACAGGAACGTCTTGAGCGCGAGTTTGATATGACCGTAATTACGACCGTACCTAACGTATCCTATCACGCTTTTACAAATAAAAATCCAGACGAGATTGTTCTGGTAAACAACCCATCAGATCTTCCAGATCCGTCTGGACTGAACCGCGTAGAGGAGCCATTCATTAAGGCTACCATTATTACTAAATCTGATTTTGTAGGACCTGTGATGTCCCTTTGTATAGAAAAACGTGGACAGATCACCCATCAGACATATCTCACAACCGAGCGTGTTGAGCTCACCTTTGATATGCCGCTTGCAGAAATTGTTTTTGACTTTTACGATCGTCTAAAAACCGTTTCAAAAGGGTATGCATCCTTTGACTACTCCCCTATTGGGATGCGCGCTTCTAAGCTGGTAAAAGTAGATGTTCTATTAAATGCGCAACCTGTAGATGCCCTTTCTGCACTACTGCACCAAGATAATGCGTACGATATAGGAAAGCGTATGTGTGAAAAACTGCGCGAACTCATCCCGAGACAGCAGTTTGATATTCCTATACAAGCAGCTATTGGGGCCAAGATTATCTCACGTGAGACGGTAAAAGCACTGCGCAAAGATGTTACGGCAAAATGTTACGGAGGAGATATCTCCCGTAAACGTAAGCTTCTAGAAAAGCAAAAGAAAGGTAAGAAACGTATGCGTGCTGTAGGTAATGTAGAAATTCCTCAAGAGGCATTTATGGCAGTTCTAAAACTGAACGATTAAAATAGAATAGTGAAGTAAGGAGCCCGAGGGCATTATCCCTTTGCTAGGGATGTTTCCCGCTTTTCATTACAACTCCGCATTGCGCTCTCGCTCCATTTACGGGGTTTTCATTGCAATCGGGGCTAACAGGATGGCAAGGTACTTTTGGGGATGATTTTAAATTCTATTCGCGTTAATGAAAAAATAATCTTCTGCTGTCTAATTCAAATCACAAAAGCCTGTCTAATCACTTTGACTAGACAGGCTTTTGTGATAACCAACTACAGTATTATAGCTTGCTTGCTCTGAGCATTTCCCTTTTACCCGGAGGACCCGCCAGACGTTCTACAGTAAAGCCTACAGATTGCATAGCACGTCTAGCAGCACCTTGAGCACAATAGGTAGTCATAACTCCATTACTTTTAAGAGCGCTATACATTTTACTAAAAATCTCTTCAGTCCACAATTCTGGCTGAACTCTGGGACCAAAAGCATCAAAGAAAATCAGATCATATTTAGAAATATCATCTATGGTTTCAAAAGCTTGTTTTCTTTTGGTCAGGCTAAATTCTGGAGTTATTGCGACCTCCCGTTCCCACTCTGTGTTGTGGAGCTTCTTATAATTTTCCTGTGCATCTTGGCCTTCTATCACTTCTGGATAATCCATTCCCTCCACTTCTTCTGAGGTAATGGGAAATGCTTCTACTCCCACATAGTTTATGCGCAGGGTATATTTTTTAGCCTCCTCAATGGTTATCAAAGCATTGAGACCCGTACCAAAACCCATCTCGAGGATAGAAATTTCCTTGACACTTGGATATAACTCCACAAAATGTGCTAATCCTGTTTTTAAGAATACGTGACGCGCCTCTTGCAAAGCGCCGTGTTTTGAGTGGTATTGCTCATTCCACTCCGGGATAAAGATTGTTTTTGACCCGTCTGCGGTGGTAATGATTTCTCTTTTCATAGTATTAGAAATTAGATAGGAGGATACGATACTAAAATTTAAAGGTGCGGACTGAAGACCGCACCTTTGCTATTATTTGCACGCTTTATAAGCGCAGCCTAAGTGTCTTACTTAGATTTAATCAAAACACCGTTTGCCATAAATCTCAGTTCTCGTTCTGGCTTTGTGATTGCTGCTATATCCTCTTTAGACTTCCCAGCATCTTCTGCCATATGGCGTAACTCATCTACAGAAACTTCTTCTAGATAAGCCTTCCCGGCTACTATCGCTTCTCCCTCCGTATCTGTTGGCACAAAAAAGGCATAATCCTTAAACTTGACAAACACCTCTTCATCACCTGCAATATCCATACGCATCCAGCAGCCTTTCGCTGCACACACTGCGTTTATAGGAGCAGCAAACTTTACGATTGCCGTATCTCCTTCTTTTAAATTAGCATATTTTTCGGCAACATCTTTTGGCGTCATAGCACCGTCTGCAGAAATCTTTTCGCCATAACTATGGTAATCATTTTGAGCTAATAATGAACCCTCTGAAGTTTTCGCGACAGCGGTATCCACCGTATTAGAATTGTCCTTACAACTCATTATCGTCAATGAAATTAAGAATAACGCAACAAGAATCTTCATAATCGTATGTTTTTAGTTACAACACCGCAAAATTATACATTTAGAAATTACCGCGATTGATTTATACTTAAATTTGTGTTATGGAAACAACATCAACCTTACGTATAGAAAAGCGTGGCCACAGTAAAATAGGCGACGTAGATTTTAGCAATCTAGCTTTTGGGAGTGTATTTACAGATCATATGTTTTCTGTAGAATATGCAAATGGAGCCTGGCAACAACCAGAGATAGTTCCTTATGGACCTATTTCTATGGAACCAAGTGCCAAAGTTTTTCATTATGGCCAAGCTGTTTTTGAAGGTATGAAAGCTTTTAAAGATGATAATGGAGACATCTTTTTGTTCCGCCCTGAAGAGAACTGGGCGCGTATCAATAAATCTTCTGCTCGTCTGGCAATGCCAGAACTACCAAAAGAAGTTTTTATGGAAGGTCTTACAGAACTTCTAAAATTAGACGAGGCGTGGATCAAATCTGGTGACGGTAATTCTTTATACATCCGCCCATTTCATATTGCGACACAATCTGGAGTAACTGCATCTCCTTCTGATCGTTATAAATTTATGATCATCCTAGCTCCTGCTCAATCCTATTATTCTGGTGAAGTGAGTGTAGTATTTGCCGAGCAATACAGTCGTGCCGCTAGTGGTGGTGTAGGATATGCAAAAGCCGCTGGAAATTATGCAGCACAGTTTTACCCTACGAACCTTGCAAAGGAAGAAGGATACCAGCAAATTATCTGGACAGATGCAAATACACACGAGTATCTTGAAGAAGCAGGAACTATGAACGTTTTCTTCCGCGTGGGTGATAAACTTATTACAGCGCCTACTAATGACACCATCCTTAATGGGATTACCCGCAAGAGTATCATCCAGCTAGCGCAAGACGCTGGTATTACCGTAGAAGTAAGACCTGTGGCAGTAAAAGAAATAGTAGAAGCCGCTGAAGCTGGTGAGCTTAAGGAAATCTTTGGCGTTGGAACGGCTGCTGTGGTTGTTCCTTTTAAAAGCTTTAGCAATAAGGGGGTTGATAGAAAGATTCCCACACCAAAAGACAGCTACGGCGCAACATTTAAAAAAGCTCTTAATGACATACAATACAACCGTGCAGAAGATAAGTACGGCTGGAGGGTTGCGGTAAAGTAACTACTCGCTACCAATGATCTCAAATCCCAAATTCCTTTTAGAATTTGGGATTTTCCTTTTTCTATAGGTGCTGCAAGCTTAGATAATTTTATACACCACACGTTGCGTTTTGTGTAAAATCGTCCAACCACCGTTGCTTTGGTTCTAAATTATATGAATAAGCAAGAGTAATTGAAAAATCCTTTATAAATACCGATTCACTCACCATTACATAGATCTTAATCAATTAGATAATCTAGGGTGGCTGAGCGATATCAATGTTGCCCAAAAGGCAATATGAAAATCGTATCGAAACTCCCAATTCAAAACTACCTGCTTTTTCACTAACTTTAAACCGAAATTAAAAAAGTAAAAAATGTTTAAAGGAGGCGGTGGTCTAAAGCTAAGGTTACTTATAGGAGTTATCATTGTAGGGTTTGCGCTCTTTAAGAATTGCAGTAATAAAGAAGAAAATCCCTATACGGGAAAAGTCCAGTCTATCACAATGACTCCAGATCAAGAGATAGCGGTAGGTTTACAGTACGCTCCCACTATGGCAGAGCAACACGGCGGACTTCATCCAGATAAACAGCTACAAGCCTTTGTCGATCAAGTAGGCAACAAGTTGGTAGAAAGCAGTATGGCTCGTGAGACTCCATACAACTATGAATTTCACTTGCTCAGAGATTCAGAAACCGTAAATGCTTTTGCGTTACCTGGAGGTCAGATATTTATCACCTATGCGCTCTTATCTAAACTAGAAAATGAAGATCAAGTAGCAGGAGTCCTAGGTCACGAGATAGGCCACGTCTTAGGTAAGCATAGTGCAGAAAGGGTCGCAAACTCAGAAATGTGGTCAACCATCTCAATGGGTGCAGAAGTGGGCGGAGGTGCTGGAGAAGCCGTGGGCGCCATTGGACAGAATATACTATTAGGAAATGGTCGTGAAGACGAGTTAGAAAGTGATGACCTAGGTGTTCGCTTTATGATACGCGCAGGTTATGACCCATACCAAATGATAGGCGTTATGAAAATATTGAAAGCTGCGAGTGGCGGTAGTCGCCAGCCAGAGTTCCAGAGTACCCATCCCGATCCAGAAAATAGAATGGAACAGATTGAGGCCAGTATTAAGAAATATGGGTATACTGGGCCAAAAACGATGTAATTACAAACCCACTCAACTAATAAATTCTATACTTTTTTATAGACTTACAGGAGGCAGTAGAGCAATATTAGTTCAAAACCAAATTTTATTAACAAGGGGCTTAGAATCCCTAAGACAGTTTAGCGCAACCGTTTTCGTTAAAACACACACAAAACCTCGCTCTCGCGAGGTTCATTTTTTACCTTTACTATTCAACCCAAGATTATGAATAAGAAAACAATCCTAATGATTCTGGATGGCTGGGGGATGGCTCCAGATAAAACAGTTTCTGCTGTAGATCAGGCAAAAACTCCATTTATGGACAGCCTCTATACGAAGTACCCTCACGCGCAGTTGCGCACAGATGGGCTCAACGTAGGGCTTCCCGAAGGTCAGATGGGCAACAGTGAGGTGGGACATATGAATCTAGGAGCTGGTAGAATAGTGTACCAGGATTTTGCAAAAATCAATAAGGCCTTGAAAGAGAATTCACTCAAGGACGAAAAGGTATTAAAAAAGGCCTTTAGCTACGCCAAAGAAAATAACAAGCCCGTTCACTTTCTAGGGCTTCTTTCTGACGGCGGTGTGCATTCCCATATTAATCACCTTAAAGGTCTGATCACTGCTGCAGAAGATGCTGGGGTTAGTCAATCATTCATACACGCATTTACAGATGGCCGGGATGTAGATCCTACTTCTGGAAAAGGGTTTGTAGAGGATATTTCTGCTTTCGCGAAAGCGCACAATGCACAACTGGCTACTGTTATAGGAAGATATTATGCAATGGATAGGGACCATAGATGGGAGCGGGTAAAACTTGCCTATGATCTTATAGTCAAAGGTGCTGGGGTACCTTCTAAGGATATAGGGCAGTCATTGCAGGATAGTTATGATGCCGGCACAACAGATGAGTTCATCGAGCCGATACTCGTAACTAGTAATTCTCAGTCCATATCAACCGTGCAAGAGGGCGATGTAATTATCTTTTTTAACTTTAGAACAGATCGTGGCCGCGAGCTCACGCAGATGCTCTCTCAAAAAGATTTTGAAGATCAAGAAACTAAAAAGCTTGATCTTTATTATGTGACTATGACTAATTATGACGCTACCTTTAAGGACATAAAGGTGGTGTATACCAAAGATAACCTGAGCAATACCCTTGGCGAAGTTTTAGCTAAGGCGGGCAAAAAACAAATAAGAATCGCTGAGACTGAAAAGTACCCACACGTTACGTTCTTTTTTAGCGGTGGTAGAGAGGAGCCCTTTGAAGGAGAAACCAGATTGCTCGCTCCCTCTCCCAAAGTCGCTACGTATGATCTCCAACCGGAAATGAGCGCTTTTGAGATACGTGATAAGATTATCCCAGAAATAAAGAAGGGAGCGGTAGACTTTGTGTGTCTTAACTTTGCAAATCCAGATATGGTGGGTCATACTGGGGTAATGGAAGCAGCTATAAAAGCTTGTGAAACGGTAGATAGTTGTACAAGAGATATCGTTTCGGCCGCAGAGGATAATGATTATACCGTCATCATCATCGCAGATCACGGTAATGCAGAAACAATGATCAATCCTGATGGATCACCTAACACGGCACACACTACAAATCCTGTACCCGTAATTTTAGTGGATAAGGATATTAAAGAAATAAAAGAGGGTATTCTAGCAGATGTTGCTCCTACAGTATTGAAACTATTAGGTGTACCACAGCCAAAAATTATGGATCGTAACCCTTTAATTTAATTTTTTGATTTCCAAGTAATGAAGAAAATCTATTTATTAGTTATCGCTTTAGGGTTCATAGGTTGTAAAGGAACTAAGACTGTCATTAACGACTCTTCTCTCTCTCCACTAGATCCTTCAGAGCGCGTATATATAGTATCAGAAGAAACAACTATTCCTGTAGAAGCTATAAGTGTTGGAACTTTTGAAATTAGCGATAGTGGGTTTACGACAGACTGCAGCTATAATGAACAACTGGCTAAAGCCTTTGGAGAAGCGCGATTTGTGGGAGCAAATTTAATTTCCTTAACTGAAGTTAAAAACCCTGATCGTCGAAGTTCTTGTTTTAGACTTAAGGGGTATTTTTACAGATTAGATAATCAATCAACTTTAGATCAATATGCTAAAGAAAACGAATCTAGAAACCAAAGCTCCTTACCCTCAGACGCAGACTATGCGCTTGTAAATATATATAGACCTACAAGCTTTATCGCACCAATGATTGGCTACAAAATAAGACTAGATGACGACACTATAATAGGTAGAGTGAGAAACGGCGAAAAATTTACTTATAAAATCAAGGATTTTGGTCCACATAAATTTTGGGGAAAAACAGAAGCGCAAGATTCTGTGATAATAGACATACAAAAAGGAAAAGAATATTATATACGATGCGGAATGAAACCAGGAGTTGTAGCTGGACGGCCAGAAATAGCACTTATAGAAAATCACATGGGGAGATCAGAGTTCAAATCATTACCTGAAAAATAAAATACTATGAAAAAAATATTATTGACTTTTGTTGGAATTACACTCCTATCGAGCTGTAAAAGCACTAAAACTACTACCACCATAAACGAAGACACTACAGCTCAAATCTCAGAACAAGAAAAGTCTAATACAGTGAGCCTAGGAGCTGATGAGGAATGGACGGAAGCAGAAATCGCTAAAAAAGAAGCTAAGCCACTCAAAACTATGCTCGTAGGCCCAGAAGATAGACAAGCTCTAGCTATGGAACCTTTTGGAAAATGGTACATCGCAAACTATGAAAATTATAATGTCAAGTCTGAAATCATCCCAGAACTTAAAAAAGCACTTGAAGGGGTGCAGATAACTACATTTATGGGAACTTGGTGTGGTGACAGTAAGCGTGAGACCCCACGCTTCTTTAAGATTTTAGACACCGCAGAATTTGAAGAGGGACGTTCTGGACTTATTACCGTAGACCGTACCAAGAAAAATCCAATAGAATTTACGGAAGGCAACAATATTATAAGAGTACCTACCTTTATTTTTAAAAAAAATGGCAAAGAAATAGGTCGTATCGTAGAGCGCCCAGTAGAGAGTCTAGAAGAAGATATGCTTAAAATTTTAACTGGAGAACCTTATAAACATTCCTATGAAAATTAAATTTCTATGCCTGTTCCTATTGGGACTGGCGATCGCAAGTTGTAAAGAAAACGCTTCCACAGAAACTCAAGATGTAGACCAAGAGACGGAAGTCGCTATGGAAGATACAGAAGAGGACCCTATTCTTTTAGGGCTTCAGAAAAGGAATACGTTAGAATCTGAACCTTACCTGCAATGGTTTGAGGAGTCTTATAAAAATCACTCCATAGATAGTGCTACAATTGCCCAGGTCAAGCCTATGCTCTTGGAAACTGATATTACTATTTTTATGGGAACTTGGTGTGAAGATAGCCAGAGAGAAACTCCGGCTTTTTACAAAATACTTGATCAGGCAGGGTATAATAGTGATAACGTGCGCTTAATAACTGTTTCTGAAGATAAGGATACACCACAAGGTTTAGAAGAAGGTAAGAATGTCACAAACGTGCCGACTATCATTTTTTATAAGAACGGCGAAGAACTTGGCCGCATCGTAGAATATCCATTAGAGAGTCTTGAAAAAGATATGGCAAAAATCCTTAATGGCGAAGCGTATAAACACGCGTATGCTGAGTAAAATTTCCTTGATATTTCGCTTTCGCGAAAATTTTAAATCATCACAAAATTCCTTTTATCTGATTTATTTCTCAAGGCATTAAAATTTTCAGTAAAACCCATTTTATAGAAAGAGTCAGCCATTAGTGCTGACTTTTTTTTGTCCCTAACGGTTCAGCTTCTACAATCATTTAATATATTGCGGCCTTATCTAACCAAAAGCATAGGCAAAAACCATAGTATGCCCGTGTTATAAAACAATAATATATGGAATGGTATCTTAAAGTATTACGTGACAATTTTGCAAATTTTGAAGGTCGCGCGAGACGCAAGGAGTATTGGATGTTTGCGCTTTTCAACATGTTATTTATAATAGCGATATATGTGCTACTTATAATAGGAATAATTTCAGAAAGCGGCGCAATAAGTACCGTAGCGGGGTTGTTACTGTCTGTATATGTACTCGCATTGCTCGTTCCCTCTATAGCTGTCGTGGTACGACGCTTGCACGATCAGGATAAAAGTGGTACTTGGTATTTTATAGCGTTTATTCCTATCATAGGAGGTATCTGGCTTCTTGTTTTGATGGCTACAGAAGGAACTAACGGTCCTAATCAATATGGTGAAGACCCAAAGGCTGGAGTGATCGACTAACAGCAATAAAATCTACAGAAGCGCTTGGAAGTATTCTTTTAAGCGCTTTTCTTTTTTGTAATTTTGCGACTTAATTGTTTAGAAGTGGAAAAGAAAACCATTGCAGTAGATTTTGACGGCACCATTGTAGAAAACGCTTTTCCTGCAATAGGAAAACCTATGCTTTTTGCCTTTGATACACTAAAGAAACTTCAAGCAGAAGGCCATATTCTAATTCTATGGACCTACCGCGCTGGATCAAAGCTGAAAGAAGCCGTAGACTATTGCAAAGAGAATGGAATAGAATTTTATGCAGTAAACCAGAGTTACCCAGAAGAAGTATTTTCTGACGGGATCAGTAGAAAAATAAATGCAGACCTTTTTATAGACGACCGCAATATAGGAGGTATGATGGGATGGGGAGAGATTTACCATTTACTTATAAACGAACAGGTAGATAAACCCAGCTTAAAAAAGGATAAAAGAATTAAGGGTTCTAAAAGGAAACCAAGTTTTCTATCGAAGTTTGAGAACCTCTTTAAAGACGAAGAATAGTAGTATGGCAATTGTACAGAAAACAAGAGAGGAGATAGAAATAATGCGTGAGAGCGCCCTCGTGGTATCTCGCACGTTAGGTATGCTAGCCGCAGAGGTAAAACCGGGCGTCACTACCCTGTATCTCGATAAGCTTGCAGAAGAATATATACGCTCACAAGATGCGATTCCTGGATTTTTAGGGTTGTATGATTTTCCAAACACACTCTGTATGAGTCCTAACGATCAGGTTGTACACGGTATTCCTAATAATACTCCTTTAAAAGAGGGAGATATTATATCTATAGATTGCGGGGCCATCAAAAATGGCTTTTATGGAGATCACGCCTATACGTTTGAAGTGGGAGAAGTAACCCCAGAAGTAAAAAGGCTTTTAAATATCACCAAACAATCTCTATACGTTGGGATAGAGCAACTTAAGATAGGAAACAGAGTGGGCGACGTAGGGTACGCTATTCAAAAATTTACAGAAGATCACGGCTACGGCGTGGTACGTGAACTCGTAGGTCACGGTCTTGGAACCACTATGCACGAAGATCCAGAAATGCCTAATTATGGACGTCGCGGTCGTGGTAAAAAGTTTATAGAAGGCATGGTGGTCGCCATCGAACCAATGACCAATATGGGAACAAAAAATATAACACAGCACAGTGACGGCTGGACCATCACCACCCGCGATAATCTACCAAGTGCTCATTTTGAACACGACGTTGCAATTATAGACGGGAAGCCAGAACTTCTTTCTACATTTGGATATATCTACCAAGCGCTGGGAATAGAAAGTGATGAGGAATCTCCATACCGCCAGCAAGCTCTCGTATTATAACCCATCTGTGAAAAAACTGTTTAAATTCTTTCTCAACGCTATACCTAGGCCGCTACTTATACGCCTAAGTTATCTAGTGAGACCATTACTCGCCTTATCCCTAAAAGGTAATCGTTATGAAGATCCTATAGATGGCAAGACTTTCAAAAAGTTTTTACCTTATGGATATATAAAACAACGAGAAAATATACTATCACCCTCAACCCTGTCTCTAGAACGTCACAGACTTCTGTGGCTCTGGCTTGAACGGGAAACAGATTTCTTTACAAAACCTTCTAAAGTACTTCACTTTGCTCCAGAGCAAGCATTTTATAGAAGATTTAGAAAAATGTCTCATTTAGACTACACTACAACGGATCTTAATAGCCCTCTTGCAGATGTAAAAGCAGATATTTGTGATTTGCCTTTCGGCGAAAATAGCTTTGACATCCTATTTTGTAATCACGTACTTGAGCATATTCCAGATGATACTCAAGCAATGCAGGAACTCTATCGGATTTTAAGACCTGGTGGAATGGCAATCTTGCAAATCCCACAGGATCTTACAAGAGAAATTACCTTTGAAGACGATACCATCACAGATCGTGATGAGCGGGCAAAGATTTTTGGTCAATACGACCACGTCAGGATTTACGGGCGCGACTATTTTGATAAGTTACGTTCTGTAGGTTTTAAAGTAGAAGAAGTAGATTATACCTCAAAAATAACCCCGTCTGAAGTAGATCGTTACAGGCTAGCGCAGGGAGAAATTTTACCTGTTTGTTGGAAGTAAAAGGATATTATTTGTGAAGAGTCATTAATGAAACCCTACTTCATTTCCCTATGACTTTATTTTAATAATGATTTAAAACCTTCTGTCATAAAAACTCCATCACTGTAAACAAGATAGGCCTCTATCCCCTCTTCGCGGCCTAAGATCTCCTTGGATCGCTCTAAGCCCATTGCCATAAACGCGGTAGCCCACGCGTCTGCGACAGCACAATTATCTGCAATCACCGTAGCACCTAAAACATCGCTTTTTTCTGCTGATCCAGTAAGGGGGTTTATAGTATGTACATACTCTTTTCCAGTAACAAGATCAACCCTATTTTTTCTGTAGTTACCAGAACTGGCCATCGACTTGTTAAAAAGGCTTACCACGGCCGTAGCATACCTATCATCCCGTTGAGAATCTACACCTTCTACACCCACAGCCCACGCATTTTTTGAACTGAGATTGACCCCGCTAGCGCTTATCTCTCCGCCAAGCTCAATTAAGAAATTTTCTAATTTTCTACCGTCAAGAAAACTAGCTATACGGTCTATGCCATAGCCCTTGGCCACCGCATTAAAATCGAAATAAATTTCAGGATATTTTTTTGAAATAGTCCTGTCCTTCTTTAAATTCACCTTATTCCAACCTACATACTGCATTAAAGAGTCTACCGTACCTTCACTTAGATCATTCAAAGCAAGGGTGTCTCCAAAACCGTAAGCGTTACGTAATATTCCTACCGTAGGGTCAAAGTAGCCTGAAGTAGTTTTATGAATATCTCCAGAAAGCATAAAGACATCTAGAAACATATCGTCAATAACCACCGTACTATCACCGCGATTAATCTTAGATATATCACTCTGTTTGATATACGTGCTCATAGATTTATTTACCGCGGTCACGATGGAGTCAATACCTCGCTGAATATTTTCGGCATCACCCTCTTGTCCAAAATATTTCACGGCATAAGTAGTCCCAAATGCTTCTCCCCTTATGGTAATCTCATCATCTTTTGGAGACGTACAAGCAACTAAAGAAACTATTAAAAAAAAATAAAAATATCTCATTACAAAATTTCTTGAAGTCCATTATAAATCACCCGATAAGGCTCATCTTTTTCTACAGGATGCTGATAATTATCTCCGTGTCCCAAACCAACTCCTGCGTAGAAGGTGCGCGCCTCAAATTTAATGGCGTGGTCACGCATCTTTATCATCTTTTCTTCATCGTAGACATTTGCATCATCTGGGAACGAGCGAGCCCTGACCACTACAAAATGTAATTTCTTATCCTTAAGAGCCACAAACTGCGGGTCTTTCTTAAGCTTTGAATTTACAGCCATAAATTCAAAACCGTCTGCTTTAAGTTCTTCTCCTACGATATTCATAGCGAGGTTATGTAATTCTTGTTCTGTAAGGAAAACTGCCATTATACAAAGATAAAAAATATGAAATCAGAAGTTGCGGTTATACCGCTAATCATATGAAAAAGCCATCTTAAAAAGGAATGACTCATACTATGAGGGACCAAATTTTACAAAACCATAAAAAAACCCGATACATTGCTGTAGCGGGCTTACTATTTTCGCGAAAGCGAACTATGTATAATTAATTATCCTCCAAAATCATCAAAACGGATGTTCTCATCTGGAATACCATAGTCCTCTCCCATTTTTTGAACTGCGTTGTTCATAAGTGGTGGTCCACAGAAGTAAAGCTCAATATCTTCAGGAGCTTCGTGCTTGCTCAAGTACTGATCTATTACCACTTGGTGAATAAACCCTACAAACCCATCGCCTTCGCTATCTGTGTCTTCTTTTACCTTCCAGTTATCTTCTTCCATAGGCTCAGATAACGCCAGATAGAATTTAAAGTTTGGAAATTCTCTTTCTAGCTCACGGAAGTGCTCTAAATAGAATAACTCTCTTTTAGAACGCCCACCATACCAATAGGTAACAGTACGTCCTGTCTTTAAGGTTTTGAAAAGATGGTATAAGTGTGAGCGCATAGGTGCCATCCCTGCTCCTCCACCTACGTAAAGCATTTCTGCTTCAGATTCGTTTATAAAAAATTCTCCGTAAGGTCCAGAAATTACAACTTTGTCTCCAGGCTTCTGTGCAAAAATATAAGACGACGCAACTCCAGGATTTACATCCATCCATTGATTCTTAGAACGATCCCAAGGTGGTGTAGCAATACGTACATTGAGCATAATCTCGCGTCCTTCGGCTGGGAAGGAAGCCATAGAATATGCACGCTCTACAGTCTCATTATTTTTCATTGTAAGTGGCCATAGACCAAACTTATCCCACTCTGCTTGAAACTTATCAGGAGTGTCGTGCTCTTCAGGGTGTGCTGTTATATCTATATCCTTATAGTTGATCGTACATTCTGGAATTTCAATCTGGATGTATCCTCCAGCTTTATATCCCATATCCTCAGGAATCTCCACTACAAATTCTTTAATAAATGAGGCAACGTTGTAATTACGCACCACCGTAGCATCCCACTTTTTAATACCAAACACTTCTTCTGGTATTGTAATATTCATATCCTGCTTTACTTTTACTTGGCAAGCAAGACGTGCACCGTGCGCAAGTTCCTTACGTGAGAAGTGCGGCGTCTCCGTAGGAAGTGCTTCTCCACCACCCTCAAGAACGTGACATTCACATTGGATACACGTACCACCGCCTCCACAGGCAGATGGTAAAAATATTTTATTGCTACCTAAGGTAGAAAGAAGTGTACTTCCAGAAGCAACCTCTACTTTTTTCTCTCCATTAATGGTAATCGTTACAGGCCCTGATGGAGAAAGCTTTTGCTTTGTAAATAGCAATAAACCCACAAGTAACAATGTAAGTACTAAGAAGGCTGCGATTGTCGCAATCACTACGCCCGACATAGGTGCTAGTAATATCATAATTAGTTTTCTTTTTCGTTATCTATTTTTTCAACTTCGATCATAGCCATCGGTTGAACTTCTTCTTTTTCTTCGACCTGAGCAGACTCCGTAGTCGGTCCAGCAACCCCTTCATCTTCATCACCTCCGGTTAACATTCCTCCAAAACTCATAAAACCAATCGCCATAAGTCCCGTAATGATAAATGTAATACCTAAACCTCTTAAAGGTGCAGGAACATTTGAGTAACGTATTTTCTCACGTATAGCCGCAATGGCAAGAATCGCTAAAAACCAACCGATCCCTGAAGAAACTCCGTAGTTAAAAGCTAGACCCAACGTTTGAATATCTCTGGACTGCATAAACAGTGAACCTCCTAAAATTGCACAGTTTACTGCGATAAGAGGTAAGAAAATACCTAGAGAATTATACAATGATGGAGAAAACTTCTCTACCACGATCTCAACTAATTGTACCATTGTTGCAATAGTAGCAATAAAGAGAATGAATGATAAGAAACTCAAATCATAATCTGCATACTCAGGTCCTAACCAAGCTAATGCACCGTCACGCAATATATATTGATCTAATAACCAGTTAATAGGTACCGTTACCGCTAGTACAAATATGACTGCTGCACCAAGTCCTACGGCAGTGGTTACCTTTTTCGATACTGCTAAATACGAACACATCCCAAGGAAGGTTGCAAATACCATATTATCAATAAAAATGGATTTAAAAAATAATTCAATATGCTCTAACATATCAGTTGTTTTATAAGTTTACACTTCGTGCTTAGCTTCGTTTCCTTAACATAGCTTTCGCGAAAGCGGAATGATTTTTTCCTAGTTCTCTTCTACTAATGCAGGATTCTTAGAGCGTTGTACCCATATGATAAGGCCAACTACGATAAGAGCCATCGGTGAGAGCAGCATAAAACCGTTGTTCTCATAACCAATACTATAGAGTCCCGTCTGCTCTATAGGATCTCCCAATACTTTAAATCCTAATAATGTTCCAGAACCTAGTAGCTCTCTAAAGAAACCTACAGCGATAAGGATTACCCCATAACCTAAGGCATTTCCTATTCCATCAAGAAAGGATCTGTAAGGTCCATTACCAAGAGCGAATGCTTCAAAACGTCCCATTATAATACAGTTGGTTATAATAAGACCTACAAAAACAGAAAGCTCTTTTGATAGGGTGTATGCATATGCCTTTAAAACTTGGTCAACTACGATTACCAGTGTCGCCACGACAATAAGCTGTACGATGATCCGGATTTTTGACGGAATCACATTTCGCAATAGCGAGATGACAACGTTTCCTATTCCCAATACAAAAAGTACGGATACGGCCATTACGATCGAAGCCTTGAGCTGAGCTGTAATTGCCAGTGCAGAACAGATACCTAATACCTGTATTGTAATTGGGTTATCGTCTGCTAACGGATCAAGTATTAATCGTTGATCTTTTTTTGATAGTATCGCCATTATGCTTTGGTTTTAAAATCTTTAATATAAGGTACGTAGTTGCCAAGAGTAGACTTTATCATAGCACTCACACCATCACCAGTGATTGTTGCTCCCGCTAGTGCATCTACCTTATTATCATCCTTACGTTCATTCTTTGGGTCATTATTACCTTTTGCCACCGTAATTCCAGAATACTGAGTCTTAGACATTATACGCTCTCCAGTAAAGTCATCCATAAAGTAACGCTCTTTTATATTTGCTCCGAGTCCGGGAGTTTCTCCCTTATGGTCAAAATATACACCCTGAACCACAAGTTCGTCGTCTAAAGCAACATAACCCCAGATTGCATCCCAGAGTCCCTTTCCGTACATAGGAATAACATAGTATTTCTTACCATCTTTCTCTCCTACAAAGAGCGGCATTTTACGCTCAGCCTTAGGTTGCTTACTCTGTTTCTTCATATCTACCGTAAAGGCCTCAGCACTTTCAGTAATCTTTCCCCCTTGAATAATATAAGCTTCTTTGATATATTTATCATATTCAGCCTCTACTTCTTCGGTAGGGATGAAATTGACTCCCCCTTCACCTTCTACGTTCTCATTTACGCCCATAGCATACAGAATATTCTGCTGCTTTTCAAAACGCTCATTTTCCTTTATTGCTGGCTTAAGACCTGTCGCAAGTCCTGCCAAAACACCACCTACTACTACAACCATTATAGTTGCAAATAAGATAGTATAACCGTTTCCGTCTGTCTTTGCCATTTTTAAGCTGTTTTAAGTTTAAGACGTTTCATACGCTGCTTCACGTTACCCTGAACCACATAGTGATCTATGGTAGGCGCAAATACATTCATTAAGAGAATTGCTAAGAAAACTCCTTCTGGATATGCAGGATTAAAAACGCGAATCATTATAGAAATAAATCCAATTAAAAACCCATAAATATATTTTCCTTTGTTAGTCTGCGAACCTGTTACAGGATCTGTAGCCATAAAAACAGCACCAAATAAAATACTTCCTATTATAAGGTGTTGCCAAAAAGGAACACTCATCAATCCGTAAAATTTACTAGAATCCGTAATCCATTCAGCGCTTACGGCTCCGTTAAAAATAAGACCCATTACTAAAGCCCCTACAATTGCAGATAGGATGATTCGCCAACTAGCAATTTTCGAAAAAATCAAGAAGGCGGCTCCAAAAACAATAAGTATCTTAGAGGTCTCTCCTACTGAGCCTGGTATAAAGCCCATAAACATATCCCAATAGTCATACGCCACAGAACTATTCTGAGCATAGCTTCCTAAGATGGTTTCCCCAGATATGGCATCTGGTGTTCCAGCACGTTCAACAGCTTCGTGTACCCATACCTTATCTCCAGACATCCACGTTGGATAGGCAAAGAATAAAAATGCCCGAATAGTAAGTGCAGGATTTAAAATATTCATCCCTGTACCTCCAAAAACTTCTTTACCGATAACCACTCCAAAAATCACCGCAACCGCTAGCATCCATAATGGGATATCAATAGGCACAATAAGGGGTACCAACATACCCGTTACCAAATATCCTTCTTCTACCTCGTGACCTTTTATCACTGCAAATACGAACTCAACAGCCAGACCAACACCGTATGAAACGATAACTAGAGGAAGTACCGTCCAAGCACCCATCACAAAGTTGTCCCAGTTCCAGAAATTAGTGTCAAAAAAACCTGTTGCCTTATATTCTGCAGCGGTACCTGCAACTTCTGCTACAGCATAATAATGCTGATAACCAGCATTAAAAATTCCGAAAAGTAAACAAGGAATCAAAGCAATGATTACCGTATTCATCGTTCGCTTTAAATCATCTACTGCTCTTATGTGACCTCCACTATGGGTCGTCTCATTAGGAGCATATAGAAACGTGTGAAGCGCATTAAAAGCCGGAGCCATTTTTTTGCCCTCATACTTTAATTTCAGTTTATGTAAACTTTCTTTCATTCCCATAACCTATCCTATTTCTTTATACATTACATCTAATCCTTTACGTATAATCTCTTGGTGTGGTTGTTTAGAAACGCACATAAATTCTGTAAGTGCAAAATCTTCTGGTGCTACTTCGTACATCCCAAGAGCTTCCATTTCATCGAGATCTTCAACCATACACGCTTTTAAGATTTGCATTGGATAAATATCTAGAGGAAAAACTTCTTCATAATTTCCTGTAACTACAAAGGCACGGTGTTCACCGTTTGTGTTTGTGTCAAGATCGTATTTTTTGTTAGGCTGCATCCACGAGAATGTAAGCGCTCTAGATGGAGAGATCTTGTCAAAAACTGGCTTGTTCCAACCAAAAAACTCGTAATCATCCCCTTCAGGGATTACAACAAACTCTGTCGCATAAAAACTTAAAGCACCGTCAGGTTTTACTTTTTTCCCAGTAAGAACGTTTCCAGAAATAAACCTATTATTATCCCCCTCTATACCTGCATCATAAGCAAATGTAGAAACCTCAGCACCAATCATCGTTCTATAGTATTTTGGATTTTTTACAGAAGATCCAGAAACAGAAATAATACGCTGTGCGTTAAACTTACCAGTAAGCAACAATTCTCCTATGATAACGAGATCCTGTGCAGCAACCGTCCAAGCAGTTTCGCCTTTATTTATCGGGTTTACTTTATTTATCAATGTACCCACGTTTCCTGCTGGGTGCGGCCCCTTAACTGTGTAAGTGGTAAGATCCTGCAATCCTGAAAAAATTGATTTTCCATTAGCTATAGAAACGTGTACGCCCCCTTCAGTAAGTTTAGCAAGAGCTGATACTGCAGCTTGCAACTCGGCTTCTTTCCCTGCAAGAACCAGATCAAGATCTGGAGCAAGCGGTCCCGAATTTAGGCCCGATATAAAAATAGCCTTTGGAGTTACCGATGGTTTTGCAATTACGTCATACGGACGTTGTTTTATAAATGGCCACACGCCACCCTCGAGCAGCCTAGCCTTTGTCTCATCAGCATCTGCAGAAGAGCTCAAGGATCCCAAATCGCGCACACCACCAGCATAATCTGCCTCAATGACGATATCGGTTATCACACGGCGCGCTCCGCGCTTTATCTCTGTGATCTTACCCGCAACAGGTGATACAAATCTTATTTCTTCTTGTGATTTTGAATAAAATATCTCGTCTCCAGCGTTAAATGTTGCACCTTCCTTAAGGATCATTTTGGGAGTAACGAGATGAAAATCTGAAGGCCTTATAGTAATGGTACGCGATCTAGGCCCCTCAGAAATTGTCTTTTCTGCTTCGCCTACCAATCGGATATCAAGACCTTTTTTGATTTTGATGTCTTTTGACATATGTCAGTAGATTTATGTTATCTAAAAACCTCTTAATTTGAGGTGCGCAAATTTACAAAATAGAGCACGTATTTCCATACCTCGATATCGGAAAGTTTTATTTATATTTATTCTAAATAACCTTTTTTTCACACCTATAAACAAACCTTTCAATATCACTTAAAATACTACAGATTTCCAAGCAAATCAGCTCCCTTCGTCGATTCTTGTTTAAGTATTGCTTTTTGTCGTCTACGCTTTCGCGAAAATTTTAACACATAAAAAAAACGAGCCTATCCATACGATAGTGCTCGCTTATTTTTTTTAGCAACTACGCTAAAACTCTGTAAAGAGTGTATCTATAAATCAAAAGCACGTTTAACATTTTCAACATAATCCAGTTTCTCCCAAGTAAACAACTCCACTTCCATCTCTTTCTGCGTTCCGTCAAAGTACTCAAAAGTCTTGGTCACTATTTCGTTCACACGCCCCATATGTCCGTATGCTGCCGTCTCACCGTACATAGGAGAGCGCAATTTTAGTCTGCTCTCAATAGCAGAGGGTCGCATATCAAAAAGCGCTGTTACCTTTTTTGCAATCTCACCATCAGTTAAGTTCACTTTTGAAGTGCCGTAGGTATCCACAAAAATCCCCATTGGCTCCACTACACCGATAGCATAAGAAACCTGAACAAGAATCTCATCTGCAACACCAGCCGCTACTAAATTCTTTGCTATATGCCGTGTTGCATAGGCTGCAGAACGGTCAACTTTTGATGGATCCTTTCCAGAAAAAGCACCACCACCGTGAGCACCTTTGCCTCCGTACGTATCTACAATAATCTTACGGCCAGTAAGCCCCGTATCGCCGTGAGGGCCACCGATGACAAACTTACCAGTAGGGTTGATATGATATTTGATATCGTCATTAAACAAAGCAGCCAGATCTTCTGGCAACATCCCCACAACACGAGGAATTAAAATATCCTTTACATCCCCACGTATACGATCAAGCATTGCCTCATCTTCGTCAAAGTCATCGTGCTGTGTAGAAACCACAATAGCCTCTATACGTTGCGGTATGTTATCATCACTATATTCTATAGTGACTTGAGCCTTAGCATCAGGGCGCAAATAAGTGATTTCATCATCTTCACGACGCAATTCTGCAAGCTCTTTCATTAATCTATGCGACAGCTCTAAAGCCAGAGGCATATAATTTTCTGTCTCATTGGTCGCATAGCCAAACATCATTCCCTGATCTCCTGCCCCTTGTTCTTCTTTTGTAGCCCGGTCTACGCCACGGTTTATATCGTCAGACTGCTCGTGTATAGCAGAAAGCACACCACACGAATTACCGTCAAACATATAGGCACTCTTGGTATAACCGATCTTGTTAATGGTTTGGCGAGCAATTTTTTGTACATCTAAGTATGCATTTGAATTTACTTCGCCAGCAAGCACTACTTGCCCTGTGGTGACAAGTGTTTCACAAGCAACTTTTGCTTCTGGATCAAATGCCAAAAAATTATCTATGAGCGCATCAGAAATCTGATCTGCAACTTTATCTGGGTGTCCTTCAGAAACCGATTCTGAGGTAAATAAGTATGCCATTACATTTGAATTTTAAATTCTTGATTGTATTCTAGAAGAAGATTTGACGTGGTCGCCTCAAGAAAATTACACAGATTGAGATTTTCTATGCAATGCTCGATTTTAGGCATTTTTTTATGAGGTTGCAAGCAGTCAAATCTATCCTCGATTTATTAATACAAAGGTAAATGGATTTTTATTGGTGTGCAAGCCGCAACAACTCATCACTGAACTAGCGCATTTTTAACATCTAAAATCTAAAAACAGAAAAATTATAGGTTTAATTTACTAAAATTAGAATAAAAATCTAAAATATAGTTATTACCCTATTTTTTTAGAAAAAATTACTAAAAATCTTGCTTACTAAGATTTAATTTCACAATATTTGTGCTCACAAAGTTCAATGACAGTTCACATTTTCGCGAAAGCGAATTTGTAAACAAGAATAAATGTTATCAAGAAAGGCTGAGGGGTTAGACCCAGTGAAGCCTTAGCAACCCTTTCACTTAGGAAGAAGGTGCTACATTCTACCCAAGAATCGCTCATTACCGAGACTTGAGGATAGATAACATCGAGCAAACATCCTAGGGATGTGCGCTAGTGTTTTTCTTATAATATTTTTCTTTCAAACATCGAGACCTAGACTAGGTTGAGATTATTTGGCTTTTGTTTTTAATCCACTCACACGATGTGTTTGGGCAATTATTAAACTCAAAAAAGAGAAAAATGAGTACACAAAAATTAGCAACCAAAGCGTTGCACGCAGGACACGATTATGCAGCAAATGGAGGAACCAGAGCGATCCCTATCTATCAAAGCACGGCCTATGTCTTTAAAGATGCAGACCACGCCGCAAATCTTTTTAACCTATCGGAGCCAGGATTTATTTATACCCGTCTCAACAATCCCACAAACGACATTCTCGAAAAACGCCTTACTGAGATTGAAGGCGGTCTGGCAGCCGTCGTTACTGCTTCAGGCACAGCAGCCATAAACACGACGCTCCTCACCTTATTGAAACAAGGGGATCACATCGTGGCATCGAGCAGTTTGTACGGTGGGACGTACAATTTATTAAGCGTCACACTCCCTCGTTTTGGCATTACAACCACCTTTGTAGACCCTTCAGACCCAGAGAATTTTCAGAATGCAGCTCAAGAAAATACGCGAGCATTCTTTGTGGAGTCGCTCGGTAATCCTAAGTTAGACGTATTAGATTTAAAAGGTATTTCTGCTTTCGCGAAAGCGCACAAAGTCCCACTAATCGTAGATAACACAGTCGCCACACCAGCATTGCTAAACCCGATCGAGCACGGAGCAGATATCGTCATCCACTCATTGACTAAATACATAAACGGGAACGGAACCTCATTAGGTGGAGTCATCATAGATGCAGGAAAATTTGACTGGAGCAATGGCAAGTTCCCAGAATTCACAGAGCCTTCTGCGGGATACCACGGCCTGGTCTATTGGGACGTGATTAAGGAAGCATCCTTCATTGCCAAAGCCCGCATCGAAGGACTACGCGACCACGGCGCAGCCTTGAGTCCATTTAACGCTTTCCAAATACTACAAGGATTAGAAACGCTAGATATTAGAGTACAAAAACATTCTGAAAACGCGCTTGCATTAGCAAAATGGTTAGAAACCCGCAGCGAAGTTGCTTGGGTAAATTATCCAGGTTTAGAAAGCAGCAAGTACAATGACCTCGCAAAACAATACTTGCCCAAAGGTCAAAGTGGCATCGTAACCTTTGGTGTAAAAGGTGGTTTTGAGAGCGCAAAAACGATTTCAAACGAGACGCAACTGTTCTCACTACTCGCAAACATTGGTGACAGTAAATCCCTTATCATCCATCCCGCAAGCACCACGCACCAGCAACTTAAGGACGAAGACCAACTCACTACAGGTGTGACTAAAGATTTGATACGTCTAAGTGTGGGCCTAGAAGATATCGAAGATTTAAAAGAAGACTTGGTAGCTGCATTTGCTAAGGTGGATAAGAGTGTGCTAGTGTAATATCGGGGTTTCGATACAATTTTGGATATCGCCTTTGGCGATATCCAAAATCACTCAACCACCTTAGCGCGTTCTCTTGATTAACAAGTATAAATAACGGAGTCATCTAAGGTGGTTGAGTGATCCCGATGTTTCATCAGGATGGTATCGAAACCCCGAATTAGAACTAACAAAAAATAACAGTAAGAAAATCATAAAGCTACACACCTTGCTCAAACACCACCACATAAAATCTTTCCAAACCCATACTGGGAACACCTACAAGCTCAATGTAACCTATCAGTTATTTGGCGAAAAACTTGGAACTGCGCCAGTAGTTTTAGTAAACCACGCCTTGACAGGAAATTCTTCGGTAACTGGTGAGAATGGCTGGTGGAGTGATTTGATTGGAAAAGGAAAGGCGATCGATACCCATTGCTATACGATTTTAGCAATAGATATCCCAGGCAATGGAGCAGATAGGAACCCTGAGAATCTCATTGATAATTATAGGGATTTCAACAACGGAGATATTGCGTTAGTTCAGATTGAGGTCTTGAAGTATCTACAGATCGAAAAGCTGTTTGCGGTTATAGGCGGTTCGTTAGGAGGTCAGATTGCTTGGGAACTTGCGGTGCGATTACCACATCAGATTGAGCACCTCATTCCTGTGGCTTCAGATTGGAAAGCGACCGATTGGGTCATTGCCCAATGTCACATCCAAGATAGTTTGTTGAATAATTCGCTACAACCAATTGCAGATGCACGGAGACACGCGATGACTTTTTATCGTACGCCCGCTTCTTTTAAAGAGAAGTTTGAGCGCTCAAAAAAAAACAACACTTTATACAATGTACAATCGTGGCTCAATCATCACGGCAAGCGCCTTGAAGAACGATTTTCGCTGGCTTCTTATAAGTTGATGAATCACTTGCTATTGAGTGCAGATATTACTGCCGGAGTGACTACGTTTAGTGAAGTTGTGAGCAACATCACGGCTCAAACTCACCTGGTCGCCATAGACACAGACGGACTTTTTTTGGCAGACGAGATTTATAATACGCACCTTGCCTTGCAAGAAATCAACAAGAATTCTAGTTATCACGAGATTAACAGTATTCACGGTCACGACGCCTTTCTAATCGAATACCAACAACTTGAGAAAATCGTCGCGCCCATCTTTCAAAAACAACTATGTCACAAATAAATATCGCCATTTTTGGCATCGGCAATGTGGGCAGTACGCTCCTCAAACAAATCGCCGATTATAATAAAAAATCACAGCATAAACTCAACGTTTTTTGTATTGCAAATTCAACGCTCGCCCTTTTTCAAGAGAGAGCTGCAGAAGGTTGGAGCAGTAATTTTGAAACACAAGCCTATGCGTATAATCTAGATGATGTGTACGCTTTCGCGAAAGCGCACGCATACGAAAATCTACTAGCTGTCGATGTGACCGCAAGTCCCAATTTTGTAGAAAACTATATTGCGCTCGTCGAGAATGGATTTCACATCGTGACTGCAAATAAGATTGCAAACACAGTATCTTACAAATTCTACCAAGAACTGCGCACAGCCTTAGAACTCAACAATAAGAAATTCTTATATGAAACAAACGTAGGCGCTGGATTACCCATTATTGATACCATCAAAAACCTGCATAATAGCGGGGAAGAAATACATAAAATTAGAGGCGTGTTTTCTGGCTCATTGAGCTATTTATTCAACACGTTTTCGGCAGAAGAAAAGAGCTTTTCAGAAATCCTACTAGAAGCAGATGCCCAAGGTCTCACCGAACCCGATGCGCGTGAAGACCTTTCAGGCAATGACGTAGCGCGTAAATTATTGATTTTAGGAAGAGAAGTCGGCTTGACTAAAGAATTCAGCGATGTAAAGGTGCAGTCCCTCGTGCCTGCTGAGTTAAACGGTACGACCACCTTACCTCAATTTCGCGAAAGCGTAAAAATCCTCGACGCTATCTTCGCGGAAAGCAAATCTAAATTGGCTACTAACGAAGTGCTGCGTCACGTGGGGGAACTCAACCTCAAAACACAGCAACTTGAGGTAAAACTTGTACAGGAATCAACATCGACAGCCCTAGGCCAAACCAAAGGCGCAGATGCAGTCTTTGAAATCTATACAGAATCGTATGGTAACCAACCGTTAGTCATTCAAGGTGCTGGCGCTGGAAAAGCGGTTACCGCTAGAGGTGTTTTAGGAGATATTTTAAAGGTGGCGCAATCGGTTAATTAGATGAAGTCGGTGGTTTCGATACATTTTTTAGACACAGCTGTGCTGTTTCTAAAAAACACTCAACCACCTTAGTGAGTTCTTTTGAATAGACCAATCAAAGGGGGTTGAGTGATTTTATATATCGCTGAAAGCGATATATAAAATAGTATCGAAACCTCCGACTCAAGAATAACAAAACTTGCCAAAGAATAAAATGAATAAATGAATAAAAATCACCCCGAAACACTAGCCATCCGCACCCAAACCCAACGCTCTACACACCAAGAGCACTCGTCGCCCGTGTATCTCACGTCGAGTTTTGTGTTTGAAGATGCCGAGGAGATGCGCGCTAGTTTTGCCGAGGAAAAACAGCGCAATATTTACAGTCGCTACACAAATCCTAACTGTGCGGAGCTCGTTGAGAAAATCTGCTTATTGGAAGGCGCACAAGCGGGAACGACCTTTGCAACTGGGATGAGTGCCATTTTCAGCACCTTTGCAGCGTTATTGGATAGTGGTGATCACGTGATATCGGCGAGGGCGATTTTTGGGAATACGCATTCACTTTTTACGAAATATTTCCCTAAGTGGAATATCTCTCACAGTTACTTTGACGTCACAAAACCTGAGGAAGTAGAGGCGCTACTGACACCAAGGACTAAAATTCTGTACGTAGAAAGTCCAACAAATCCTGCGACAGAAATCGCAGACTTAGCGCTGCTAGGTACGCTTTCGCGAAAGCATGATCTCATCTTTATTGTAGACAACTGTTTTGCCACCCCATATTTGCAACAACCCATAAAATATGGTGCCGATTTGGTGATACATTCCGCAACCAAACTATTAGACGGACAAGGCCGTGTCATGGGCGGTATCACCGTGGGAAATGAGGAGTTGATAGATCAGGTCTATCGCTTTGCAAGAATTACAGGTCCAGCACTATCACCTTATAACGCGTGGACGATTTCCAAGAGTCTTGAGACGTTAGCAGTGAGAATAGACCGGCACTGTGAGAATGCTAAAAATCTCGCCATAGCACTGGAATCACATCCCAAAATTTTAAAAGTTCGCTATCCCTTTTTACCTTCTCACCCACAATACGAGTTGGCTCAAAAACAGATGTCCCAAGGCGGGAATATTGTGTCCATTGAAGTAGTCGGAGGCCTCGAAAACGGCCGAAATTTCCTCAATGCCATAAAGATGTGTAGCCTTACCGCAAACTTAGGCGACACCCGAACTATCGTAAGTCACCCCGCCAGCACGACCCACGGAAAACTCACTCCTAAAGAACGAGAAGAAGTGGGGATCACAGACGGCTTGATACGGATTTCGGTGGGATTGGAACATATTTCGGATATAAAGAATGACATTGAACAAGCATTAAATGCAATACATTCATAGGTGCGGAATTAATTCCGCACCTATGTATGCATACCGTATAAAATAAATGACAAACCAATTAAAAAAAGCCCTAAAAGAAAGAATCCTCATCCTAGACGGAGCGATGGGAACGATGTTGCAGGGGTATAATTTTTCTGAAGAAGACTTTAGGGGTGAGCGCTTCAAAGACTTTCATCTTTCTGTAAAAGGGAACAATGATATGCTTTCCCTCACCCAACCCCAAGCGATTGCCGAGGTACACCGGAAGTATTTTGAGGCGGGCGCAGATATTGTGGAGACCAATACATTTTCAAGTACTACCATCGCAATGGCAGATTATGAGATGGAGGAGTATGTCTATGATTTGAATTACGCTTCCGCGAAAATTGCCAAAGATGTAGCAAATTCATTTAGCGAAAAAGAACCTCACAAACCAAGATTTGTAGCCGGGAGCATCGGCCCAACAAACAAAACGGCGAGTATGTCGCCAGATGTAAACGACCCGGGATATCGAGCAGTGAGTTTTGAAGAATTGCGAGTGGCTTACAAACAGCAAGTCGAAGCCCTAATGGACGGTGGAGTTGATATTCTCTTAGTTGAAACCGTCTTTGACACCCTTAACGCTAAGGCCTGTCTTTTTGCGATTGAAGAAGTAAGAGAAGAACGCAACTCAGATATTCCCGTAATGGTGAGCGGGACGATAACCGATGCTTCAGGAAGAACACTTTCTGGACAAACAGCAGAGGCTTTTTTGATTTCTATCTCACATATTCCATTGTTATCGGTTGGTTTTAATTGTGCGCTGGGTGCAAGCCAGCTACAACCGCACTTGGAAGCTATTGCTAGCAAAACTACCGCTGGAATATCAGCCCATCCCAATGCGGGATTGCCCAATGCCTTTGGAGCATATGATGAAACTCCAGCACAAATGGCTTCACAGATTCAAAAGTACATCGATAAAAATCTTGTCAATATCATTGGCGGTTGCTGTGGTACGACACCAGAACACATCAAAGCCATCGCCCAAATAACTAAAGGTGTAACCCCAAGACCTATTTCTGTTTAAATGAGCGTCACTCAAAAACATATGAGACTTTCGGGTCTGGAACCCTTGATTATTACTCCCCGAAGTAATTTTATAAATGTAGGCGAGCGTACCAATGTAGCAGGTTCAAAAAAGTTCCTCCGACTTATAAAAGAAGATAACTACGACGAAGCGCTATCCGTAGCTCGTGACCAAGTAGAAAATGGCGCCCAGATTATCGACATTAATATGGACGATGGGTTGATAGACGGAAAAAAAGCGATGGTCAAATTCCTGAACCTCGTTATCGCTGAGCCAGACATCAGCCGTGTACCGATTATGATCGACAGTTCTAAATGGGAAATCATTGAAGCTGGATTGCAAGTAGTACAAGGAAAATGTGTGGTAAACTCCATAAGCCTCAAAGAAGGAGAGGCGCAATTTAAAGAACAAGCAAAAAAAATAAAACGCTACGGCGCAGCTGTAATCGTGATGGCTTTTGATGAAACTGGTCAGGCTGATACGTATAACCGACGTATTGAAATTGCCGAACGTAGTTATAACATTTTAGTCAATGAAGTCAACTTCCCTCCAGAAGACATCATTTTTGACCTTAATATTTTTCCTGTGGCAACGGGAATGGATGAGCATAAATTGAATGCCATCGATTTTATCGAAGGAACCCGTTGGGTACGAAACAATCTCCCTCATTGCAGTGTGAGTGGCGGAGTGAGTAACGTTTCTTTCAGTTTTCGCGGAAATAATGCTGTGCGCGAGGCGATGCACTCGGTATTCTTATATCACGCGATTAAAGCGGGAATGAATATCGGCATTGTAAATCCTGCGATGCTCGAAGTGTATGATGATATTCCCAAAGATTTATTAGAGCGTGTTGAAGACGTCATTCTCAACAGAAGAGAAGATGCTACCGAACGTTTACTAGATTTTGCCGAATCGGTTGGCCAAAAAGAAGTTTCAGAAAAGGCCACCGAAGCCTGGCGAGAAGAAGATATACAAAGTAGGATTACCAGAGCACTCGTAAAGGGAATAGACAAATACATTATTGAGGATGTAGAGGAAGCTCGCCTCTCTGTAGATACGCCTATAAAAGTCATTGAAGGACATTTAATGACAGGAATGAATGTGGTGGGTGACCTCTTCGGGAGCGGAAAGATGTTCTTGCCACAGGTGGTAAAGAGTGCGCGAGTGATGAAGAGAGCGGTTGCTTATTTACTACCGTTTATTGAAGAAGCTAAAAAGGCCAACGTTCGCCCCCTTACCCCCAAAGCGCGACCGAAATGGGAGACTGCAAATCCTCGGCTGTATGGAAAGCTCAAGAAGTTTGCAAAAGAAATGCGGTATGAGAGAGCTACTCCGTCAGAAGAACTAATGTGGGAAGCCTTGAGCAACAAGAAACTTGGAGGTTACAAAATAAGGCGACAACACATAATAGGATATTATATAGCAGATTTTGTTTGTCTAAGGCATCAACTTATTATTGAGATAGATGGACTCATTCATCAGTTACCAGAAAATCAAGCAAGCGACTTAGAAAGACAGAAATGGTTAGAAGATGAAGGTTTTAGAGTTATACGATTTACTAATGAAGAAGTTTTGAACGACCTCGAAGGAGTCTTATATAGAATTACATCACAGCTAGCGAGTATTAAAATAGAAGAACAATCCAAAGCGCTAGAGGTTCCCCCTTTGGGGGTAAGGGGGCGAGCGCAGGGCAGTGCAGGAAAAATATTAATGGCAACCGTAAAAGGAGACGTACACGACATTGGAAAAAACATTGTTTCGGTCGTTCTCGCCTGTAATAATTATGAGATCATTGACCTTGGAGTGATGGTACCGCCAGAAAAGATTATAGAAACTGCCATTGCTGAAAATGTGGATATTATAGGCCTGAGCGGGTTGATAACTCCCAGCCTCGATGAGATGGTCTATCTCGCTAAGGAATTGCAGCGTTTGAACGTTAAAATTCCTATTCTAATTGGCGGTGCGACCACGAGTAAAGCGCATACTGCCGTAAAAATTGATCCACAATATGAGAACGCGGTGGTACACGTAAATGATGCGAGTAGAGCGGTCACCATTGTAGGTGATCTATTGAGCGACAAAAAAAGTACCGTAAATCCTGAGCGTAGTCGAAAGATGGAATTTAAGCAGGATTTAAAAGAGGAATATTCCCGCTTTCGCGAAAGCTTTAACTCCCGCCAGCGCATTAAAGAATACCTAACGATTGAAGCAGCCCGGGCAAATAAATTTAAAATCGACTTCAAGATAGAAGACATTGCTAAACCCAATAAACTAGGTATTCAAGTAATAAAAGATTTTGATCTGAAAAAGCTTGAACCATTTATAGATTGGACACCATTTTTCAGAAGTTGGGACTTACACGGGCGTTATCCAGATATTTTAAAAGATCACATTGTGGGTACGCAAGCCACAGAACTCTTTGCAGATGCTCAGGTTATGCTAAAACAAATCTTTGAGGAGAAATGGCTTACAGCAAAAGCAATCTTTGGACTTTTTGAAGCAAATTCAAATGAAGAAGATGATATAGAAATAAACGGTCTTGAACAGATGAATAATTCTCACCTGCATCCGACGAGCGAGGAACGAGAGAGAGGGCATTCCCCAGACAAATCAAAATTTGTGTTCAGAACCCTACGCCAGCAATCGAAAAAAGCTGAAGGCAAACCTAACATCGCATTATCAGACTTCATCGCGCCACAGGAAAGCGGACTCCAAGATTATATAGGGGCCTTTTGCGTCACTACAGGTTTTGGAACTGCCGAAAAGGCAAAAGAATTCGAAAAATCCTTAGACGATTATAGCGCCATAATGATAAAGGCTCTGGCAGATAGACTTGCAGAAGCCTTTGCCGAATACCTCCATAAAGAAGTAAGATTAAACCATTGGGGATATGCTAATCAGGAAGACCTTGACAATGCCGATTTAATAAAGGAAAAATACAGAGGAATTCGTCCTGCTCCAGGATATCCTGCCTGTCCAGACCATTTAGAAAAGGAGATGATTTGGAAACTGTTGGGCGTAAAAGAAGCAATAGGTGTCGAGCTTACGGAGAGTTTAGCAATGTGGCCCGCAGCTTCTGTGAGCGGATACTATGTTGCGCATCCAGAGGCGCGCTATTTTGGGTTAGGCAAAATAAAAGAGGATCAGGTAAAGGACTATGCGCGTCGTAAAGGGATCGCTTTCGCGAAAGCGGAAAAATGGCTAGCGCCCAATATTGCGGATTAGATAAATGTCGGAGGTTTCGATACCATCCCGACTTCACGTCGGGTTTACTCAACCACCTTTGATGGTTAATATCAATAAAAAGACCGAGGGAAGGTGGTTGAGTGGTTTTCGCGAAAGCGAAACATGTATCGAAACCCCCGAAATGAAATAAATGAATTTTAATTGCGATCGCGGGGACTCCTGCCTTCGCGGGAATGACAACACTCGCAAGGCGAGAACAAATATGAAAGTAAGAGACCATATAGCAAAGGCCATTGAGGCTAATACAACGGAGTTTTCCTTTGAGATTTTACCACCACTTAAAGGGCAAAATATCAAAACTATTTTTGATAATATCGATCCGTTGATGGAGTTTAAACCTCCATTTATTAATGTGACGTATCACCGTGAAGAGTATGTGTATAAGGAGCGTGCCGATGGATTGTTAGAGCGCAAAGTGGTGCGCAAGCGTCCAGGAACTGTTGGGATTTGTGCTGCCTTGCAAAATAGATATGATGTAGATGCAGTTCCCCACGTACTATGCGGTGGATTCTCAAAAGAAGATACTGAAAACTTCTTAATAGATATGGATTTTCTAGGGATTGAAAATGTGATGGCGCTGCGTGGTGATGCTGTAAAGAGTGAGACCTATTATAAACCCAATAAAAATGGAAATGTTTATGCTCAGGATCTCGTCGAACAAATTGAAGACCTTAATAAAGGTATCTATCTTGATGCCGACTTACAAAATAGCGCCGAAACAGATTTCTGTGTAGGCGTGGCTGGCTATCCTGAAAAGCACTTAGAGGCGCCAAGTCTGGAGAGCGATATTCATTTTCTCAAGAAGAAGTTAGAAGCCGGGGCTTGCTATGTAGTGACCCAAATGTTTTTTGACAATAAGGAGTATTTTGATTTTGTTGCCAAATGCAGAGCAGCGGGGATTACAAAACCTATTATTCCTGGGTTGAAACCACTCGCGACTAAGAAACAACTCAATATAATCCCTCAACGTTTTAGTGTGGACGTCCCTGATGAACTAGTAATGGAGGTGGTTAACGCAAGAGATGCAGCAGCTATTAGACAGGTTGGCATTGAGTGGTGCATCAAGCAAAGTAAGGAACTGAAGGCTGCTGGGGTGCCGGTAATACATTTTTACTCAATGGGGAAAAGTGATAATATTAGACAGATTGCAGAGGCGGTTTTTTAAAATAATATGTAGGGACCTTGAGTACATTTAGTACTTTCGTTAGATATATGCTTTCAAGAAGAACAAAATACGGTATTAAAGCTCTAATCTATATTTCCCAAGAAGAACGGAAGGACCGCCTTGTGAGTATCAAGGATATTTCAGAGAGTGAAAAAATATCTCAAAAATTCTTGGAGAGTATTATGTTAACCCTCAAAAAGGCTGGATTCCTATCAAGTCGTAAGGGGAAAGGGGGTGGATACCATCTGCGCCGTAAATCAAGTGACATTATGATGGTAGAGGTAATGCGATCGCTTGAAGGTCCAGTTGCTTTATTACCCTGCGTAAGTCTCAATTTTTATGAAAAGTGTGCAGACTGTAAAGATGAAGACGCCTGCTCAATTCACCGTCTTATGATGCAAATACGAGACAATACTCTAAAAATTTTAGAAAATACAACTCTTGCTGATCTTGTGATAATGCCAGAACCTTCCAAAAACTAGGTAAAACTATCCCTCAACTTTTGGCTACTTCATAATTTGAGATTACATTTGTATAAATCCTACCTATCCTATAGGAATATAAATATTCTATGATTTTAGATCAATTCTTTTATAGAAAAAGGCTAAGTAATCCTAAGGCAGTTCTAAATAAATCTAATGATAGCCCTTTTAGGAGCATTATTAAATCCATTAGCTGGCGTATTATAGGTACTATAGATACGATCATAATCTCTTGGTTTATCACTGAAACTCTAAGTCTAGCTTTAAGCATAGGTGCCGTTGAACTCGTGTCTAAGATGATTCTTTATTTTTTTCACGAACGTATTTGGAATTTAATTAAATGGGGTGCATAATGAAATTTACAACAGATCTTATTAAAAAACAGAATAAAATATTTGCAAAACAGGGGCCAAATGCGATTATTAAGTGGGCTATACAAAATGCAGAAAAACCTGTAATCACTACTAATTTTAGACCTTATGAGGTGGCTCTGTTACACGCCGTATCTCAAATAAGACCAAATATCACAGTAATATGGTGTGACACGGGTTATAATACGCCAAACACCTATAGACACGCCGAAGATATTATATCGCAATTAGAGTTAAATATAGATATGTATGTACCCAAACAGTCTACAGCATATAGAGATGTTGTTATGGGAATTCCTGCTATTGAGGATGAAAGACATTCACTTTTTACAAAGCAGGTAAAACTTGAACCGTTTTCTAGGGCTATGAAGATACATAATCCTGATGTTTGGTTTACAAATTTGCGTAAAGGACAAACGGCACACCGTGATAAGTTGGATATCCTCAGCTTAAGTGCAGACGGAATTTTAAAGGTCAGTCCGTTTTATTACAGTAGTGATCAAGAACTTGATGGCTACTTGGATACATACAATCTTCCGAACGAGCATACTTATTTTGATCCTACTAAAGTTTTAGAGAACCGGGAATGCGGTCTCCATAATTGATGAACATTACCGATGAAAGAGATTTTAGATCCAAATACCCTTGAAAGTGAGGCTATTTATATTTTTAGAGAAGTCGTTGCGCAATTTGAGAATCCCGTACTACTGTTTTCAGGTGGGAAGGATAGTATCACTCTTGTAAGACTGGCTCAAAAAGCTTTCTATCCAAGTGCTATACCTTTTCCCCTGCTCCACATTGATACTGGACATAACTTTCCTGAAACTATTGACTTCAGAGATAAGCTGGTTAAAGAATTAGGTCTCACGCTCATATTAAAGCACGTTCAGGACGCTATAGACAATGGGGAGGCTGTTGAGGAGAAAGGGCGATACTCAAGCCGCAACGGTTTACAAACCAATACCCTATTAGATGCTATAGAAGAGTTTAAGTTTGATGCGTGTATAGGTGGGGCAAGGCGCGATGAGGAAAAGGCGAGAGCTAAAGAACGTATTTTCTCCGTACGTGATGATTTTGGGCAATGGGATGAAAAAAACCAAAGACCAGAATTATTTGACCTTCTTAATGGGACTATTGAATTAGGTCAAAATGTTAGAGTTTTTCCAATTTCAAACTGGACAGAACTTGATGTTTGGAACTATATAGATGCAGAAAATATAAAAATTCCAAGTATTTATTTCTCTCATAAGCGTAAGACATTCGAGAGAGACAATATGATATGGAGTGCATCGCCATATGTTTATCGCGATGAAGATGAGGAGGTTCAAGAACGCGTAGTTCGTTTTAGAACAGTAGGTGATATGACGTGTACCGCGGCAGTATATTCCCACGCAACAAATATAAAGGAAGTAGTGAGTGAGATAAGGTCAAGCCGTATTTCTGAAAGGGGTGCGCGCATTGATGACAAACGCAGTGAGGCCGCAATGGAAAAGCGTAAACAACAAGGTTATTTTTAAGCTATGGAAGTATTAAAACTGGCGACAGCTGGAAGTGTGGATGATGGTAAAAGTACCTTGATTGGTAGATTGCTCTATGATACTCAATCACTTACTGATGATAAACTTGAGGCTATTGAGAGAAGCAGTAAAAAGAAGGGATATGATTACTTTGATTTTTCCTTGGCTACAGACGGCTTAGTTGCGGAGCGTGAACAGGGGATAACGATTGACGTGGCTCATATTTATTTCTCTACGGAAACCAAAAGTTTTATTATTGCAGATAGCCCAGGGCATATAGAGTATACTAGAAATATGATTACTGGTGCTTCAAATGCCAGTGTATCCATCATTTTAGTAGATGCAAGAAAAGGGGTTGTTGAGCAAACCTACAGACATTTCTTTATAAATATGTTGCTTCGGGTCAAACATATCATTGTCGCTATTAACAAGATGGATTTAGTCAATTTTGATGCATCTATTTATGAGAAAATCAAGGATAATTTTGAAAAGTTACGAGCAAAAAGCAATTTCGAAGATCAAGAATTACACTTTATACCTATAAGTGCTCTCTTAGGAGATAATGTCGCGAATGTATCTAGTAATATGTCCTGGTACGAGGGACCATCAGTATTACAATATCTGGAAAAACTCGAATCTCAAGAAGATAATCAGGATGCAAGGCTACCTATTCAAACTGTAATAAGACCAAAGACCAAGGATTTTCACGATTTTCGAGGGTATACGGGCAAACTCTATGGTAATAGCCTATCTGTAGGCGATCAAGTGAGAATTCTCCCGAGTAATAGGAGTTCAAAAATTAAAGAGATCTTCTCCTATAAAGATTCTTTCAAAAAGGCAAAGGCTGGGAGTTCTGTAACGATCACACTTGATGATGACCTCCAAATAACAAGAGGAAATCTAATAGTTAAGGAAGGTGAAGCTCCAAAGGAAACTAAATTACTAAGGGCAATGGTGAGTTGGATGGATACGATGCCTCTAGTGGTTGGTAAAAAATACAAGATCCAACATATGACACAACATATTTTAGCAAAAGTAACATCCATCGTCCATAAGGTGCCTACCGATTTTTCTCCTCCGGAAACACAGGTGACAGAAATAGGACTCAATGATATTGCCCTGATTGAATTTACACTGGCTAAACCGTTGTTTTACGACCGTTATGTTGATCACAAGCAAAGTGGATCCTTTATAATTATTGATTTAAGTTCTAATAACACCAGTGGTGTTGGATTTATTGAATAATCGATAGTGCAGCTCCAAATCTAATGTAATTTGCAAATTGCTATGATAGTATCGGTTTCAGGAATAGAAATTTAGAGTAATTATTTTGTGAGTGACCAAACAAAAACCCGCTCTAATCAAGTAGAGCGGGTTTTTACATTTTAGAATTTTCGCGAAAGCGAAAGTGTACTATTTCTTAGCTAAAAATGGATACCTATAATCGGTAGGCGTCACAAATGTCTCCTTAATCATACGTGGACTTACCCAACGTAATAGATTTAACATAGATCCAGCTTTATCGTTTGTTCCCGAAGCACGGGCACCGCCAAAAGGTTGTTGACCAACGACTGCTCCCGTAGGCTTGTCGTTAATGTAAAAGTTACCTGCGGCATTCTTGAGCGCCTTGGTAGCTTCCTGCACGGCATAGCGATCTGTAGAAAGTATAGCTCCTGTAAGAGCATACTCGCTTGTCTCATCTACAAGCTTGAGCATCTCGCTCCAGTCCTTATCTTCATATACATAAATAGTCATCACTGGGCCAAAGAGCTCTGTATGCATCGTTGTATACTTTGGATCTGTGGTTACGATTACCGTGGGCTCAATAAAATATCCTTTCTTTTTATCGTGACCACCACCTACAATGATTTCTGCATTTGCATCTTCTTTTGCTTGATCAATATATTTAGCAAGTTTATCAAAAGATCCTTCGTGTATTACCGCCGTAATGAAGTTGGTCATATCTTCTGGGGACCCCATTTTAAAGGACTTCACATCTTCTATGACATATTCTTTTATCTCTTCCCAAGTAGAAGCTGGAATATAGCCACGACTTGCCGCACTACATTTTTGTCCTTGGAACTCAAATGCTCCACGAGAGATTGCCGTTGCCACTTGTTTTGCAGGTGCAGATGGGTGAGCAACGATAAAATCTTTACCTCCAGTTTCCCCTACAATACGTGGATATGTTTTATAGTTGTGGATATTTTCTCCTATTTTCTTCCAAATATCTTTAAATACGTGCGTCGATCCCGTAAAGTGTAATCCAGAAAAATCCGGGCTTGCGAGTACCGTATCTGTAATCATTATTGGATCTCCGTGCACTACTTGAATCACACCATCTGGCACGCCAGCCTCACGGAAAATATCAAGAATCACCTTAGCCGAAAGCATCTGACTGTCCGAAGGTTTCCATACCACAACATTCCCCATCAAGGCACAAGCTGCAGGTAAGTTTGCTGCGATCGCTGTAAAGTTAAACGGAGTAATTGCATAGATAAACCCTTCTAATGGACGATATTCCAATCTATTCCAAGCGCCAGAAGTAGATTCTGGTTGCTCATTATAGATATCTGTCATAAACTGTACGTTAAAACGTAAAAAGTCTATAAGCTCACAAGCTGCATCAATCTCTGCTTGGTAGATTGTTTTTGACTGATTGATCATCGTCGCCGCGTTGATCTTAGCGCGGTAAGGTCCAGCGATTAGCTCTGCAGCCTTTAAGAAAATCCCAGCGCGTTGCTCCCAAGGAAGTTCTGCCCATTCTGTACGAGCTTCTAATGCTCCAGCAATTGCTTGATCAATATGTGTTTTTTCTGCAAGATGGTACTCACCTACTACTTTCTTATGATCGTGTGGTGGAGAGATGGTACGTGTATTTTTTGTGCGCACTTCTTTCCCGTTGATATACATCGGTACTTCTGTGTGTGCGTTGAATAATTCTTTGTAAGCTTCTGCAACCGCTTCACGCTCTGGAGAGCCTGGTGCATACGATTTTACTTCTTCGTTTACTGCGATTGGTACTTGAAAAAATCCTTTTCCCATAGTGGTTTTGGTTTTGTTTTTACGAATTGCAAAGGTACAAATTATAGGATCGATCTAAAATGAGTTTAGGAAGTCTGTAACAGTTGTGGGGTTCTTTTGCTTTCGCGAAAATTTTAATCATCAAAAAATCTTCGGTGATCATTCATCTGCCCTAAATGATCCTTGAAATGTGAGTGCAAATGCAGTAAGGCAAACAGCATCCCTCTTTTTTCTTCCATATCATACTTGGATAGTCACTATCAAGTTGTTGCTCCGATACGTTCTTCAGACCTAGATTTACAACAACCCTAGTTTTATCTAGTTCTCTGTAGAGTTCTAAGCGAACTTACATTTTTTCCTGTGGATTCAAAATCTCTGTCTAGGGCGTAACGGTTCTTTGTAAGCCCGTCACCGATGTATGTTTTAAGGTTTCCTATATATTTAAGACATAGGTTATCGCCAGCGTTGGCGTTGTTTTTCCCCACCTCCCAAAGGCTAGAGTCCTCCTTGTAAATGGGAAATTGATCCAATAAAGAGGTTGGGAAGTAACTTTAACAAAAATCTTCTCGTTCTTTTTTTTGTAATTTTACGCAGTAAATTTCGACCCAGCCCTCAATGTGCACCGTTACCTATATCCCTAAAGAAAATAATACATTTATTCTTACCTCTAATCGTGATGAAGCTTTTGGACGTAAGACGCTGGCACCTAGTTTTTACGATATAGACGGAGTAAAAATGTTATTCCCTAAGGACGCGGTAGCTGGTGGATCCTGGATAGGAATTTCAGAAAAAAACACAACGATCTGTTTGCTTAACGGTGGTTTTGAAAACCACGTGAGAATAGAAGACTATAGAATGAGCCGCGGGGTTGTTGTGAAGGAATTACTCAAAGCAGATCATCTTATCGAAGCGATAGACGAGTTTGATTACACGGGAATAGAGCCATTTACTATTATAGCGATAGACTGGAGTGAAGGGTTAAAAGCCACAGAACTTGTTTGGGACGGATATAAAGCGCACATCAGTATTTTAGGAGATGAGCCAAAAATTTGGTCATCGTCTACCTTATACAATCAGGCGATGAAGTCAAAACGCAATGATTGGTTTACAGCGTTTTCAAACAAAACGGATTGGAGTGCTCAAAGTCTTTTGGGCTTTCATACCACCGCTGGCGAAGGAGATGATCACGTAGATTTAAAAATGAATCGCGGTATGCTAGGAACGGTTAGCATTACTCAAATAGCCAAAACTTCAGAAGCCTGTACAATGAGGTATCACGACTTCCAAAATGATGAAGTTCATAGCGTCGCATTTGAAATGATCACCGCTTGAACTCTACAGGAAAAATACTAGTCCTTGCTTTTCCAGATACTTTTGTAAAAATGTCTGACGAGTTAATGTGTAAGATTTTGCCCTTGGTGGGCTTAGGGACGCGTACACATATCAAAGCTGGTCACGCTGCTCTCATCCTTATCGAGAATAAAACGGGAAAGGCTCAATATTTTGATTTTGGCAGGTATATCACTCCAAAAGGGAAAGGTAGGGTACGAGGCGCAACTACCGATGTCGAACTTGAAGTACCCTTAAAAGCTCAAATAAAAGAAGGTACACTAGAGAACTTGAATGAGCTCTTACTTTGGCTCGACGCACATCCAGATAAAACGCACGGTAGTGGCAGATTAGTTGCCTCACTTTGCGAGTCTGTAGACTACAAGAAAGCGCTCACCTATATTTTAGACTTACAAAATCAAGGTAGTATTCCATATAAGGCCTTTGGAAAACAGGGAAGTAACTGTGCCCGATTTGTCACAGAAACTATACTCGCCAGTACAGAAGACAGAGCAATAATAAAACACCTTACTAGAAACAAGAAGTTTACACCTAGCACCATTGGCAATGTAGAAAAAAGCGCCTCGCATAAAGGTATCTATCAGGTATACCAAGGTGTTGTGAGTTCTTATAGTGGTTCTGCTTTGCGCGAAAATCTTACAAATTACTTTGACAAGCGTATACCAGAAATTCAAAATAGGGAAAACTCTAAAACTATTCTTCCACCAAATGCGCAGTTTCTTGACGGGACAGGAAGTGGCGCTTGGTTTTTGTTAGAAGCTCTATCTGATAGCGAGGGAATTATTAAACGCTATACGGAATCAGGAGTTTTAGATTTTGAGGGGATGACTGTCTTTCCTGATAAATTTTCGGCAACTGAGACGTATACCTTTGTGTATGATAGCAACTGTCAATTCTGCACCTTACTACAAAACGGCTCCTATTTTCGCCTTGAGCTAAAGAAAAAAATTAATACTAGTTCAGTGCAAAAGGTGCACTCAGCCTAAACGTTGGGATCTTCACGCGAAACATACGTGTCGTGGTAAAATTGACCATCTGGTAAAATCCTTTCATCGCACCAAAGGGCGAGGCAAGCAAACAACCCGAACTATACGTGTGACTTTCTCCAGGTTTTAAAACTGGTTTTTTTCCGATAACCCCTTCTCCATCTACTGTTTCCGGACTATTGAGAGAATCTGTAATTTTCCAATGGCGTGCCATAAGCTGGACGCTATCCTTACTCTGGTTTGCAATGGTTACTTTATAACCAAAGGCGAAGTGCATTTTATAATTTTTATAAAACGTTCCTTCAAAGGTGGTCTCTACCGAGATCTTTATGCCTCTTGTTACTTGCTGTACCATTAGAAAAATATCGCTGTAATGGCAAAGAAGATAATCGCAAAAAGCGACGTACCTATCCAAAACACGAAGTTTAAAAATACGAATTTTATAAATGTCACAGCCCGTTTCTGCTTGTAAAAGTTGCGCAACGCCTTGTAAAAATAGAAAGGACCCACAAGAAGCAATAAGATACCCGCTATATAATCTTCCTTAAAAATGAGTTTGTCTGGGAGAAGAGCGATGAGTAATACGAGAAATACCCAACTAAAAATATGGAAGATAAAGACAAGATGTTCCATATAGTTAAATTTCTTTTTTGAATAAATAAGCCAAAAGAAAAGAGCGAATAAGGGCGAGAAAAAGAATAGAAAAAATGGTGTCTTTGACGCCATATATCTAGCAAACCTTGCTGGGTTGCTTTTAACGCGATCTACGGTATCCATCTTAGAATACAACCATAAATTTGTGCGGGAGGTTGTATAATTTAAACTGTCTATTGCGAGTTTAGGATCTGTAATTTCCGTCTCTTCATAAAACTCATAAAAGAAATATCCCTTTTTAAAAATGGAATTTACATAGCCATCATTAGAAAGGGAATCCTCGGGAACATAGGTGTAGGAAGATTTCTTCTTTGCAACACTGTCCCTATCCTTTGTTTTAGAAAGTGCATTATTGACCCTCTCATTAATTTTCTTCTCAATGTTGGTTTCTAAGGAATCTGAAGTGTCATAATTTTTAATCGTAGAAATATCATTTTTTATCTCTTCCATATCCTCATCTAAACCCTCTGTATTGATGGTGACGGGTCCCCCTTGAAGATCAAAATTTTCATCACCAGAAATAAAATCGGCAATACCTATAAGGATAAAATAGAGGATAGAGGCGCTCAGGAAGAATCTAAAGGGATTTGCATATTTAAGACGTTCTCCAGATACATAATGTCTCGTAATTGTTCCTGGCTTAAACAGAAGATCCTTAACTGTAAATCTAAATTTTGAGTCATAGGTAAAGACACTAAGGACAAACTCCCCTATGAAATCTTTTAATGATAATCTTTTGGTAGTGTTAATCTGCCCACAATAAGGGCAAAATCGATCCGAAAGATCTAGCGGGTGACCACAGTTAAGGCACTCCACACCGCGATACTTCATCGCTTTACGACTATTTGCTTTTATCGGCGTTTCCTTCATCCGATAAATATATAGTTTTTCTAGTTGTTTGTGATATTTATAGAGTTTGCGCTACCAACGCCAAGGAGCTCGTCAAATCTTCCGCCAGGACGCCTGTAATACACAAGCACTTGATAGGCATTTTCTGTTTGCCAAAAATTACCATCTACATTATTTTGCTCGTTTATGGAGCCATCTGCATTTACTACCACATAGCGATAATTCCAGAAACCTTGTTTGAGTAAATAAGGCAATGCATATAACCTGCTTCTTGTACTCCACTCGAGCTTGGTAGATTCATCTATGACATAATTATTGAAGTTGCCGTAAATATGAACTGACTGGCCTTCATCTAATCTGTCTAGAGCAAGGGCAAAATGAACCCAGACATACTCTGCTTCCGTAAGGGGGGTTCTCCCTTGTAGGGTTGTTATCACAAAATTTCCGTTAATATCTGGATTATAAGTATACGGCTCCTTGTACCTTGCAGGATCAACAAAAAGATAGTTATGATAGAGACTCTTAAGCTCTATCCTATTAATACCGGTACTCGCGGAGCGTACGTCTTTATTTTCAAAATTAAAGAACTCATTTCCTCCCCAGAATGCAGTTTCTTGATCGTATCTAAACTCGAGCCTATTTCCTATGTTGTATTGCGGTGGCACTCCCGTGATCGCTGTTTGAAGGTTATTGTTCTGTACCAGTACGGTGTGTAAGTTTTGTTTGGGGTTGATAATGATTTGATCACCTCCATCCACAAAGAAACGCAAGGACTGCTTCGTATCTATAAAGTTGAGATCTCTCGATCTACGGACTTCAACCCCTACACTAAATTGAGGGGAATAAACCATAAATTTTCTTGAGAATACGAGCTCATCGCTTTCATTGTAAATGCCCAATAAATAATTACCCGTACGAGTTATTGCCTGTGTTTGCCTATTAGGAATATCGAGTTGGTAATGGGTATATAACTGTAAGGTAGCAACACTATTAGTGAAGTTGAGAATTCTTACATTATCAAGCCCTGTAAGATATTCTGTCTGCGCTAAATTGCTTTCTGTCCAATCTGCATTATGGTGTGTTATTTTATAAAAATAGTCTGTCTCATCTCCTATAATATCATCAAATGAAAGTTGCAGCGGCTGTCCCAGCTGTATGATGGGTAACTGACCAAGTTGTGTGTCACCTCTAAACTGTACCGTTTTTATAAATGCAGGTTCTGCTTTTTCTTCAGCTACTTGAGACAAGAGGGGCGTACAGCAGGATATGAGAAACGTAAATAAGATGTAGCTGATTTTCATACTAATGGATTGGATCTACTTATAAACAACATTGGTGCCGCTATATTGTTAGTATTGATAATGAGTTTTTTTGGCTTTCGCCAAAATTTTAAATCTATAAAAAATATAGTTGTATAGAAAGCATCCTTACTCAAAAATAATCTTGTCTACCTCTATTTCAAAATCAGTGGCCGCTTTTGTGTTTGAGATTAATCCTAATCTAATTATAGCTGCCAGATCATTTTTATCGGGATGACCTTCCAATTTATCATCTAAGCGATATATATCAAAATCGACAAGATCGCAGGTAATCGTTTTCCATTCTCCTCCAGTCATCGGTAAATTGGTTTTATACTGAGGGCGCCAGAACCTTCTATATTTATTGAGGGTAAGGGCAAAATCTTGTCCAGTGGACCTATAACGCACTGTAACCGTGTTGTAATCTGACAGATCATACTCTTGATAAGGGGTACGAAGCGATGCAAAACCTCCATTATTTTTTAGGCTAATACTACCTTTAAATATAATACTACTTTCTGTACGTGTTACGTTACCTTCTGACAGACCACCCATTACACCATCTAAAACCACATACCAATCTTCACATTTTTCGCAGGAATCGCCAAAGTCAAAATTGAGTGATGAAGTTATAAGTGGTAGGATCATTAAGAATGCTAGGAGATATTTCATAGCTTTTCTTTTAAAGATACATTTTCGCGAAAGCGTATGACCTCTATTTAGAAACACTTTAACGCAAATGAGTTGCTTTTAACTTCGTCTTAAACGGTTTATCTAGAAATGCCGAAAGAAATTCAGGAGCATAAAAAAAGCGACAGATGGTGTCCGTCGCTCTTTGAACCATTAATAGATCGATTATAAGTTATACTTAGCCGTAAACATAACAATTCTGGGTTGCACAAAATATTCTGTATTTGAAATGGTAAAGTCATTGACACTGTTTGTACTAATTATAGCTACATCGAGCAGGTTCGTTGCCTGTATGCGAAATTCCCATTTACCATCTGGCTTTTGATAGTAGAGATTTGCCTCTAAAAAGGAGTATCTATTATCTATCTGCGTTGTATCATCATTATCATCATAATTATACAAGCTCCAGTCTGCTCCTACTGTAAATCCCTTTCCAAAACTCCACTCTGCATTTGCAAAAGGCCGGTTTGTAAAAAATGTTCTATCGGTAACTCCGTTATCTGACTTTGTACTGGTAAAATTATACCCTACTTCAACGTTAGGTCCTTCCTTAAAATTAGTCTCTGCGCTGGTGCGGTAGTTCTGTGTCAGATTTTTGGTGTTACGATCTTCACCGTTTACGATATTATTCAGATCGCTGTAACTTCCAGCCGCACTGGCATTATAATTCCACTTTTTGAAACGTTTTGAAAAACGTGCGTTTGCGCTCAAGGTCTGGTCTGGAAAATTGGTATTATTTACAGGTCTCGCCACTCTATTGATCCCTATAAAGTCCCCAGCGGTTTTAATAGGGTCTACACGACTGGAGTAGTTAATACCGCCAAAAAGACTTGTAAAATTGAACATACTAAAACTAAAGTAATTGATACTCGCAGTATGATATATCGCATTCTCGATCTCACGATTTCCTCTAAAAAGACTATTATAATTATTAAAAAGGAGCCCCTCTGCAAAATTATTTACATCGGTATATGCTGCCGTCATCTGGTAGTTAATCCGCAAGCTCTTGCTTTGAGCAAAATCTATGGTGGTAAATAGATCTGGTAATACCATCCACTCACTTTCATCTGTAGTAATTCCTAGTTGGGTGCTTTTGGTCTGATAATTATGTAGCGTAAGACCAGGTGTCACGGTAAAAATTCCAGTTTTGACTTTATAATGCAGTCCTAAAAATGCATCGGTAAAATCAAATCTCACATCGTTACCTATGGGCGTTCCATCTTCTGTAATGGTAAGATCTTCTTCTGCGCCTCCTTCAAGGATCTGAAAGAGATTAGAATTGAAATCCTGACGACTCAATGTAGATCCCAAAGTGACATTGATGTTACTCTTGTTGTTGAGAATATAGTAGTAATCTACCTTTGCATCTAGCTTATTTGTCTTGATATTTTTATTCTGGTTGATATCAAAAAGACCATTCTGACCCGCAGTAAAATCTATAGCCTCTAGGGTATTATTAGGATCATCTGGGTCTGGTTGTGTAAACGGCTCTTGGGATAAAAGGGCTCTGTAAAAAGGATCTTCATCTTGATAAAGGTGCTGGAAGGTTCCTGCAAAAATATGGTCCTCATCTAGTGTATAATACAGGTTTACATTTTGATTTACGGAAATAGGCTTGTTTTCCTTCTCTTGATCTACTATATCAGACACTGTATCATCGCCTATAGTTATCATACTTAGGCCATCAGAAAATTCTGTCTGTTTAGATTTTTTTACTAAAAGATCATAATCAAACTGCAAGCTCGCGTTAGGCTTAAACGTTGAGCTGAACTTTGCCATCCCTAGCTGGTTGCGCTGGTCTGTCACCTCATTAAAACCTTGAGTAAAACCTTGATTTATAAAGGTGTTAAGCGAGTTATTTACAAAATTAGTTTTATTATCACTGAGCAACACAAAGCCACTTAAATCCCACTTAGGTGTTGCAGCATAGGTAAAACTTGCAGCGGCAAAGCCAGTTTCAATATCATTTGCCCTATCATTCTGAGTGGTGAGAAAACCTAGACCGCTATCACTTACCGTAAAGCCCGTACCACCCCGTTGATTAAAATTTCTAAATCCTCCTGTAAAATTAAAGTAGTCCCTAAATGTAAATGGCACCTCTCCCGTATTATTAACATCTGAAATTACATTAATGCTTCCCTTTGGACTATAATAAAAAAGTTTTGCTTTCCCTAGATACCTTGTTTTCTCACCATCCCCGAACCCGGCTGTAAGATCTCCAAACCAAAAATTAGTTTTCCCTTCTTTTAAACGGATATTTATCGCAACGTTATCTTGGTCATTACCAAGTCCCCTCATCTGGGATACCTCATTGTAATTTTTTAGAACCTCTACTTTTTTAAGAGCATCTGCAGGTATGTTTTTTGTTGCCAACTTGGTGTCTCCGTCAAAAAAGTCTTTTCCCTCTATCATCACCTTGCTCACAACCTTCCCCTCAACCTCAATCTGCCCATCATCATTCACCTCAACACCTGGGAGTTTTTTAAGGACATCGCCTAGTTTTTTTTCAGTCCCGTTTGTAAAGCTGTCTGTGTTATACACAATGGTATCGCCCTTAATAGTTACTGGCATTTCGTAAACAAGTTCTACATTATCCAACTGATTAGGATCTTCTCTGAGAGTGAAGTCTTTAGTCTGGTCACTTTTATCATCAGTCACGGTATACTCTTCAATTACAGATTTCAGACCAAGGTAACTTACCTTGAGATCATAGGTAATACCAGGTGTTAAATCCAGTTTATATCGCCCAGACTGGTCTGTAATGCCGTAGGATTCTAGGGTTCCTTCTGCCTTATTGGTCGCTATAATATTTGCGAGTTCCAACGGATTCCCTATGGAGTCTCTTACTACGCCTTTGAGCGTTATACTTTGGGCAAGAGTTATAGTGGGTAATGCCAGAAGCACTACCAAAAGTAATTTTTTGATTTTCATTTTTTGATTGGTTTTTTGAGCTTTCGCCTTATGAGTGTTGCGCTTATCGCGAAAATTTTAATGGGTTTAACTAATGTTGATTCAACTCAAATTTTCACGTAAGTGTACTAGAAAATTCTCTAAAAGCCTCTTCTTCCCTGACCCCTGCGTCCACCTCTTCCGTAGCGTTCAGACATTTCTTTTCCCTTTTCTTCAAGTATCTGAGCATATTCTTCCCTGTTTACTTCTTTTCCTTTAGAAGGCGGCTCAATGGAGATTGCATTGTTAGGGTTTAAAACAACTTTAGTACAAAGAATAGTGATATTACTGGTATTTAATTCTAAAATAAGACCTGGCAATCCGCCAAATTCATCTGGACCGTGACTCGCAGGAATCATAGGTGTGTACCACGCTACGATCTCTTCTGTCTTTGGCTCTTCCTTTTCTACTACCCCTCCTGCTTTTGCGATGGAGTCATTTTTTTCTTGTAGCTCACGGGCTCTACGACCCAGACGGTTCCAGAGATTTTGCTCTATAGGGCGGGTCGCAACGGCTTTAAAAACAGGGTACTGCCCAATTACCTTACTCTCTTTGACAAGTTCCCAGTTGAGATTATTGAGCGTATCCTTTACAAGAAATGTTTTCCCCATCATATTATTCTCACGGGCATAATCATTTTTCACTCGGTTCGAATAAATACCTCCTTCTGAAAAACCACCTCCAAAACTAAAGCCTCCACCCTGTCCAGGGGCCTGCAGCTTTTCTTCCTCCTTATAAAAAGATTCATCTTTGTTAAATGTGAGGGTGTACTCTTTCTCTAGCCACTGCTTCATACGCTCTTTCATCTGTTTTTTTTGAGCCTCGCTCACCTGCTGGCCGCCTCTAGAAAAACTGGACATATCTACAGTACGTTTGCTCTGGTAGGTGGCGATACCTTCTAGTTGTTGCGCATTGCTAGAGGTGGAAAGAAATATGCTGATTGTGATTATAAGTGAGAAAAAATACGTTTTCATATCCTATGAGTTTAAGACTTTTAGACCTTAAAGCTACACAATGGTTTGATGCGGAGGTATTTATTTATTTCTTATCGCTACCCGTCTATGGTTATAGAAAAACTTTTACTCCCGTTTTTAGAGGATTTGCTCTGATATCGCTCCATCATTTCCTTGGTTTTTTCTTCAGAAATCCTGTCATATTCTTTCTGATCTACTTCTTTGCCTTTGGTAGGGGTTTCTATTACTAATTCTTCTCGTGGATTGAGAACCACCTTCGTACACATCATCGCCATTTTCCCGTCATTTACTTCTAGGATCAGTCCCGGCAGACCCCAGAATTTATCAGGTCCGTGCTTTACGGGAATATCTAATGTGTACCAGGCCGTAGTTACTCTTGTCTCTTTTTTGACTTCAGTCTCATCAGTAGCATTGGTCATAAATGTATTTGTGATTTCTTCTGTAAGAGTTGCTTTAAAACAGGTATACTGACCTATGTTTTTTATTTCTTTCTCAAGTTTCCACTCGGGTCTCTTAAGGCTATCTGTCACAAGAAATGGTTTCCCCATCAAGTCAGTCTGCTGCACGTATTTACTTTCGGCTAGGTTATGATACAGCTCATCATCATTAGTACTTATGTGAATCTGTATTCCAGACGTGGGCATTTGAGGTTTTGCGATGGATGCATTTTCTTTCCAAATCTTTTCATTGCCGTTAAAGGTTAATGAGTATTCCTTTTGGAACTGCTTGCGCAGTTGCTCTTGTATGGATTTCTGCATCTCATTATTCATTCCTGAAGTACTATCCATCTTCATCTCAATATGCCGTTGTGTTTGATAGGTTGCTACTCCTTGTAATTGTTGTGAGTACGCCCCTTCGACCTGGCTCAGGGCAGGTTTCGCGAAAGCGAAAACCAAAACTATTGCTATAAAATTTTTCATCTTTTTATATTTTAAGGGGTTTAATCTTTCTTTGCTTTAAGATCGCTTTCTAGATCTTTGATACTTTCTGCAAGTTCCTTTAACAATAGGCTCTCCTGCATAGTCACTAGTAACTCTTTCATAGCCTCCTTAAGCGCTACAAAATCAACGTGCTCTAAGGCCTCAATATGTTTATAATCCTCATCTGAATTGATAGTAAAGGTGTATTTTATTTCTGTGCTAGAAGTAGGTGAACATTCTCTTTTAATAACTTTTGTAAAAACGGTCTTGTCCTCCATCTCCCCGTGAACACCCTTTAAAGTATGGATGATGTGGTATACATCATCTTTACGTATTAATGGGCTTTTTGCATTGTTCAGTTTTTCTGAAAGAGTGGTGAGGACCTCTTTTATCTGTTCAACGTGTTCTACAGAGATAAATTCATTTGAAATTTGTTCATTTTCTTGGGCAGCACAAACCGATACAATTAATGCCATTGCGAGTGTGATAATAGTTTTCATAATAGTTGATTTTAATAAATTAGTAATTCTTTCCTTCCCGAATGATAAGCTCGATATAACCACCCTTAAATGCTGGCGAAGAATCGAGTAGGCTTTCTACTTCTTCTACACTCAATCCTTTGACTATTTTTTCTGATAGTGCCTTGAGTTCTTGATATACTAGATTTTTTTCTAAATCTGACAAGCCCTCTAATTCACAAGCTCTTATAGAAATAGATGTGGATGTAATTGAGTCATTAACTTCTGCACAAGTTTGGACATCTTGCGATTCTTCTGTTAATAGGTCTTCTTGTCCTAAAGCACAAAAGCTCAAGAGAAGTAGTGCTAGTGTTGTGATGGTGATTTTCATAATTATTCGATTTTTGATTGTTATTATTTAATGATGATGTAAAAGTGAAGGTTACGAGATAAAATCATAGTTAATGGGTGTTAACTAGTGTTAACTATTCGGTCTTACAGAGTGTTTTTGATCTTATTCACGATGCTTTGTAACATACCTTCATCAAAACCTGTCCATTTTTTTATGATTATCCCTTCGCTATTGATGAGAAAATAAGTGGGCGTTCCATCTATGTTATATTTTAGGTAGGGATCGCTCTTCGTTCCACCATCAAGCAAGAAGCTCGTGCGATTCAAACGATGAGCTCTATAATCATTTAGCCATTTCGTTCTATCTTCATTTATATTTATTGAGACTACCTGAAGATCTGCTTTGTAGGTGTTTTCAAGTTCTTTGATGTATGGGACAGATGCAATACACCAGCTACAGTATGGAGAATAGAATTCCAATAACGTAAATCTCTCCGGATCTATACTTTGAGAAAGGAGCGCTATAGTTCCATTTTGATCTTCTGCCTTAAAATCAACGTAGCGTTCACCTATTTTGAGCGGTTTAGTTTTAAGAAACTTCCCTAACATTTGTGCATTTTCAGAAGTTTTATAGGGTTCAACTAGTAGCGATAGCCGCTCTTTAATAAATGATTCCGATTGATATTTTTTACTTGAGGCTAGTAGATGAAGACCATAATAGGAGTTTGTGTTGTTTTTAATAAAACATCGCTGTACTTGATCGTACGTATGATCTACAATGGTTATTGATCCGTTTTTACCCCAGTAAGCATCCTGCAAACTATCATTCCATTTACCTGCATTTCTTAGCTCAAACATTTTTTTAAGGAGAGCTTCCCTATCTTCTTCAATAGATGCTACTTCTTTATCAAAACTTGATTTGACAAAATGATGTATTGACCCTTGCACCCTAAGATTTTCTTCAAAATTTTCTTTTGAAGAAAATATTCTTATTTTTTCGTTTGCGCTATATAGAACTACAGACCTAAAGTCTGAGGTTCCATTCTCGCCCACGGTGAGCAAAAGTCTTTCTGGTTCACTTGCTAAAAGTCCCTTGAGATAAAATGAACCCTTCTTTAAAGTGGTACTATCCACTCTCTTTCTTGTCTCAAAATCTAGCAGTGCAATGGGAACACCCTCATCAAATCCTGCTAAACTTCCAGTAATCTCGATAGGAGGTGATTTAGGTTCACAAGAGATTGCAATGAGTAATAGTAAGGCTGCTCTTAGTAGATCGTATTGAATTTTCATTAGAATTAAAGGTTTGTAAATTATGATACAAATATGCGGTGTGCTTAAGGTAATGGAGGTTAACGAGCGTTAACGAGTGTTAAGCGATTTGTTTAAGAAGGACGTAAAGAGCATCTTTGAACTATGAAAAACAGCAAGTACTCTTATATCATCTACTTTATAAGTATCGTTATCGCTATCACGTTAGGTATACAGATCTACTGGAATTATAAAAATTATGAAGAAGGTAAAGCACAGCTTATAAGGGATGTGCAGCTAAGCTTAGATCTAGCGGTCGATAAGTATTATGAAGATGTAGCGAAAAGAAATACGGTGGGTTTCATATCTTCAGGTGGTAATTCTACTAAAGAATTTTTTGAGTCAAGCCGATTCAAAGATCTTCTTAAGAGCAGAGTGGACTCGAGTACTTTCAATATAAATTCTATAAGAGTACAAGAGGATGTTGATAGCCTAGGTTATCTCACTATTGAAGGCGCCACCTCTACAAAAATAGATTCTATATTTAAATCTAGAAAGACCAACAGCAATTCTATAACGTCAGAAAAGCCTAGCAGATTTGTACAAGATTTTTTCAATAAACAACGTGTAAGAAATAAGTCACGCATTGGAAACGACACCATACATAGTACTGATAGTACGACATTGGATAGGCAAGACGCACTTAAAGCATTATCCACTAAAATTGTCTTTTCTATCAATGAGGATACGGTAGATATAAAAAAACTTGACACTCTCGTTGTAGAACAACTTAGGTCTATAAATATAGATCGGAGCGAGCATAGCCTAAGTTATAGCCCAAAAGGCGATACGACCCAAGTAGAAATGCCAAAATCCCTCAACGTCCCTTCTCCCAAATATGATTTATATGTTTATTCAAATTCTGATTTACTACCAGAAGAGAGTATTCTTTGGGTAGGGTTTAATGATGTCACCTCTTTAGTTCTAAAGAAAAATCTTGTCGGTATATTACTTTCTGTCATTCTTATGGTGGCTGTCATTGCTAGCCTATTATATCTCCTTAAAATAATACAAGAACAAAAACAACTCGCCGAAATTAAAAATGACTTTATAAGTAATATCACCCACGAGTTTAAAACCCCTATTGCTACCATTAGCGCAGCGGTAGAAGGTATCAGAACATTTAATGAACAAAATGATCCTGTTAAAACGGAGAAGTACCTAAATATGTCCTCAGAGCAACTTAGTAAACTCAATATGATGGTGGAGCGCATACTCGATACTGCTACTCTGGACAAAGAAGACCTTGCACTACAAAAAGCCCCTGCAGACATTTCTCAGATGCTCAGTAATCTTGTGATAAAATATAAGAGCGTATATCCAGATCTACCTATAGATGTAAGTATTCCCAAAGAGCCCTTAGTGACAGAGGTAGATATTTTTCACATTGAAAATGCGATTGACAATCTTATTGACAACGCCTATAAATACGGCAAACCTCCCATTAGTATCTCAAGTGCCGTAAATTCTAAAACTGGACACATAGAGATTAAAGTTAAGGATGCTGGTAAAGCGCTCACTAGAGAGCAAGCCGCACAGCTTTTTGAAAAATTTTACAGAGTCCCAAAGGGAAATACGCACGATGTAAAAGGTTTTGGAATAGGACTTTACTACACTAAAACCATTATAGAAAAACACGGGGGAACCGTAAAACTCAACCCTTCCCCTCAAACCACATTTTTAATCACGCTGCCTTATGTCTAAAATAAAAGTACTCCTTGCCGAAGACGAGCCTGCCTTAGGGCAGATCGTGCAAGAAAGCCTTGAAACCCGGGATTTTGAAGTAACACTTTGCACAGATGGTGAGCAGGCCCTTAAAAGATTTAAGGAAGCAGATTTTGACATCCTAGTGCTGGACGTAATGATGCCTAAAAAGGATGGTTTTACACTTGCAAAGGACGTAAGGGAACTCAATGAAGAAGTTCCCATTATTTTCCTAACCGCAAAATCTCAAACTGCCGATGTAGTAGAAGGATTTTCCATAGGTGGTAACGACTATATGAAAAAGCCCTTTAGCGTAGAAGAACTCATCGTGCGGATCCACAACCTACTGGGCAGGTCTAAACTTCAGAAAAGTACCCAACTATTGGAAATAGGTGACTATACCTTTGATTTTCCAAGGCAGATTTTACGCTTTCGCGAAAATGATCAAAACCTTACCCATCGTGAGGCACATTTACTCTTTCATCTTGTGAAAAATAAAAATCAAGTACTAGACCGCTCCCTAATCCTCAAAAAACTGTGGGGAGATGATGACTTTTTCAGTGGCCGAAGTATGGATGTTTTTATTACAAAACTCAGAAAAAAGTTGAGTCAAGACCAACATATCTCTATCGTTAATGTGAGAGGGTTTGGATATAAATTGATTTGTTAATTTGTTGATTTATTTTTTTGGATCAGCTCCCAACAGAAGGGGTGGTTGTTCTAAAAAAATCGGAACTTTTTCCTGTCCGATTTCTTTAGAACTTTGCGTTATACCTCAACCGTTTCAGTGGCCGAAGTATGGATGTTTTTATTACAAAACTCAGAAAAAAGTTGAGTCAAGACCAACATATCTCTATCGTTAATGTGAGAGGGTTTGGATATACATTGATTTGTTAATTTGTTGATTTCTCTTTTTGGATCAGCTCCCAACAGAAGGGGTGGTTATTCTAAAAAAATCGGAACTTTTTCTGTCCGATTTCTTTAGAACTTTGCTTTATATCTCAACCGTTTCAGTGGCCGAAGTATGGATGTTTTTATTACAAAACTCAGAAAAAAGTTGAGTCAAGACCAACATATCTCTATCGTTAATGTAAGAGGGTTTGGATATACATTGATTTGTTGAAGAGTTTCAGAAGTTTAAGGACTTTCAGGATCATTTATAGAGGTAATGATCATTTTGTTAATCACTTATAAAATAGTGCCTTATCATTTAATTCTGAATTTTTGAATTCTGAATTTTATAACTAAGGTTTGGCCTCAAAAAGATGAACTAAGAAAAAAGTCCCAATCTTACGTGCTCTAAACTTAGCCATTTCTGCCTTTTCTCCTATAAATAACGAGTCTATGGTTTGTACCCAGTGATTGAGCCATACGCCAAAGTGCTGTTCATTTATTACATAACCCTCTTCCTTATCTACTCTTTTATGTTCTCTCAATGGGTTTCCATTAAAGATGCGTTTCTGGAAAATAGTTCCTTCCCAAAAATCTGTGAGATGATCAAAATGAGCTGGCCAATCTTTTACGTGCTTATTGAATATAGGACCTAAATAAACATCTGCCCGTATTCGCGCATAAAAAGCCGTCACAAGTTCATATACATCATCTCTATCCTTTAAATCTTCTTTCATAAGATGAAAGATAGCAAATTCAACATCTTAAACTCGGCTTAGATTTTGTATTTTGGTCCTCTATGCTTTGGATACGTACGCTTTTTGTAATTTTCTTTTTTGCTTTCGCGAAAGCGGAATTATCATACGCACAGTCTACGAACACCGCGGTAGAAAAATTACAGTCCTTACCCTTAGAAGTAGATCAGTTTATAGGTGTAGATAATTTTAAGAATACCTATTTTGTAAAGGGAACTACCTTACACAAAACGGGAACCCGATCTGATCATCAATTTACCGCCCTACAACTAGGCAAAGTGACTTCGGTTGATATTTTGAATCCGCTCAAGATAACGGTGTTTTATGAAAGTGCAAATACGGTTGTAATCTTAGACAATACACTTACGGAAATAACGAGAGTGAACTTCTCTACCCTAGAAAATTTTAGAAATATAAATAGGGCGACCACAGCTAGTGATCGCAGGATCTGGATTTTCAATACAGATTTGCAGCAACTAGAAATTTTTGACTATAGTAATCTAAAGGTCATCACTCAATTCCCACCTATGAAACGCCTACCACTGGATCAAACCAGTAATTTTAATTTTTGCTGGATTCTTACTGAAGATGGCGTTTATACCTATAATGCCTACGGCTCATTCTTACACAAAAGAACCCTAGAAGATGGCGTTTCCATTGCTCAAGACAATGGAAATCTTATGGTAAAAACAACTAATAAATTGGTTTACAAGCCTAAAGGTATCGCATCCTTTGAAGCTTTAGAATTACCCCAATTTCCCGTTAAACAGTTTTCCCTCAATAATGAAATCCTGTATATTTACAGCGGTCAAACCATGACCTCCTATCTACTAAAATCTGCAAAAAACTAAACCAATGCACATCGCTATCGCTGGTAACATCGGGGCAGGGAAAACCACCTTGACTCAACTCTTATCTAAACACTTTAAGTGGACGCCTCAATATGAAGATGTAGTAGATAATCCATATTTAGATGATTTTTATAATGAGATGGAGCGATGGTCTTTTAATCTCCAGGTTTACTTTCTTAATAGTCGTTTTAGACAGTTGCTTGAAATAAAAGATAGTAAACAAACCATCATACAGGATCGAACTATCTATGAAGATGCATTTATTTTTGCCCCCAACTTGCACGCAATGGGGTTGCTTACTAATAGGGATTTCAATAACTATAGATCTCTGTTTGACCTAATGGAAAGTGTTGTGGATGCTCCAGATCTTATGATTTATTTGCGTAGCTCTATCCCTAATCTCGTAAATCAGATACATAAACGTGGTAGAGAGTACGAAAACTCAATATCTATAGATTACTTAAGTAGACTTAATGAACGTTACGAAGCCTGGATACACGACTATAAAAAAGGTAAACTCCTGATTATAGACGTAGATGATATAAATTTTGTCGATAATCCTGAAGATTTAGGAAATATCATCAATAGAATAGACGCAGAACTCAACGGCCTTTTCTAGCCATACAACTTATTATTATTTAAAAAGGGAGCTTCGAGTTCCCTTTTTTAGTTTCAGACTTTCACATATTCTCGTACAAACCACCAAAACATCGATTAAATACTCAATTCATCTATGAAAAACACAAATTATCCTCAAAAATGATCTTTTGGGTTACTACCGATAGTGCTACTACTGATATAGTTACCTACTTTTGCAGTCATTTTTAACCCCAAATCAAAGATGAATTATATAAAAAAATTACACTGGTTATTAGTACCGTTCCTTGTCACGTCCTGTTTTTTTCAAACAGAAGATGATTTTCAAGAAGAGCTTGCAGAAGAGACTGCGATGCTACAACAAGAAGAAAATGCGATGTCTCCACTATTAGGTACTTGGCTAGTCGTTTCTGTCAATCAAAATTCTGAAACAACAGTCACCTCCTCTTCTAGCAGTACGACGTATAGCACCACAGCTGTTGGCTCAGATCTTAACCACACGATCACCTTTACCGGTGAACCTAATGAGGCTGTAGGTGAAGGACTCTATAGCCTAGAAATGACCTTTACAGAGACTGATGATAACAGTTCTACAAGTTCAACCTATTTTTCTGCTGGTCATATTTTATTAGGATCATTTGCAACCTGGAACTATGAGGGTGATACTCTTAGCCTAGACCTAGGAGGTAAGATAGTAAACGCCGAAGTTCTAAATTTAACTACTACGGAACTCCTAATAGAAATCAGCTCACAGGATACGCAGACCTTAAACGGTGTTACCACTGTGACTTCAGATTCTATTATTTATGAGTTTTTAAAATAGACGATACCGTTTTTAAATAAGGGGAGACCGTATCCATGGATACGGTCTCCCCTTATTTTGTGTTATTAACGTATTATGATGCAGTGACTTTCCAGATAATACCAGCATCGTCATCGTTTACTAACAAGCTTCCATCTGATGTGACTGTTACTCCTACCGGCCTACCATAGACCTTACTTTCTTCTTCATTTGCAATAAAGCCAGTTAGAAAGTCTTGTGGTGGCTGTGGTTTTCCATTCTCAAAAGGAATAAATACTACTTTGTATCCAGAAAGTACTGCTCTGTTCCAAGAACCGTGCTGACCTATAAAAGCGCCATTCTTGTACGAATCAGGAAACTGGTCTCCAGTGTAAAACGCTAGTCCTAAAGATGCCGTATGACTTCCCAAGGGTACGTCAGGCATTATTGCTTTCTCTACTAAATCGTTGTGAGGATCATCGCTCCACCGCGGATCTTTAATCTGTCCATAATAGCTATAAGGCCAGCCGTACCATCCACCTTTTTGGACGCTCGTTGCATAATCTGGTACAAGGTTGTTCCCTAGTTTATCGCGTTCATTGACAGCCGTCCATAAGTCACCAGTTACAGGATTCCAATCCATTCCCACTGGATTTCTTAAACCATCGGCGTAGATTACTTCTCCACTTCCATCAAGATTTACTTCTATGATATTTGCGCGTCGCACTTCTTTTTCCATCCCTTGCTCCCCAACATTACTCGCTGATCCTACGGATATGTATATTTTATCCTGTGCGCTATTTGTGATAATATTTCTAGTCCAGTGATTGTTATATCCACTTGCAGAGAGTTCAACTATCTTTTCTCCATCTCCTGTCAGTTTTTTATCTCCTTCTTTATAGGAATAGCGATACAATCCATCAGTATTTGCCACGTAGAAATAGTCCCCTATGATAAGCATCCCAAAGGGTTGATTTAAACCTTCCTTAAAGAGGTGTTTTTCATCTATATCGCCATCACCGTCTGTATCCCTCAATAGCGAAATACGGTTTGCACTTTCCTTTGTATTTGCCTCAGATACAAAATAGTCACCGTTTGATGCTACATAAGTCCATCTTGGATGTGCTAGATCATCTGCAAATCTAGTTACCGTAAAACCTTCTGGGGCAACTGGGGTTTTACCTTCAGGCCATTCTATAACGCTACTAGTATTTCTTACAGACTCAGATGAGAATGGTGCGACTAGGGTGAGATCACCTATGGCAGTCGTAACAGTTACAGGACCATTTTCGGCAATTTCTTCCTTTTCTTCTTGGGGTATGGAATTCTTGCAAGATGCTAATCCAAAGCAAAGCAAGATTGGGAATATAAAGTATTTCATAACGTTAAGGATTTTAGTCTAAAAGTAAGGCATAACCCTAGGAGAAGACGTTTAATTAAATTTACTTTAACAGGGAGTTACTTAAGCGATCAGACCTATTCTCCTTGCGTGCTCTTCGGCAAATTTACTTTTTTCTACGAGTACGGCGGGTGTAGTTGCATACTGCTCTAAAACTCCTCGTACGCGCAACACCTTCTTCCTATGCTTAACACTACGCAAATAGACCGCTATAATCTGTTCTGGATACTCTCTAGCAACTTCTAGATAAATATCTACATCGTGCTCACCACTATCCCCTATCAGTACAAACTTGAGGTCTGGATAGGTTTTCAAAATATTTCTGATCTCGTGCTGTTTGTGAGGTTTTTCTGGTTTTGCAGTTTTATCGAAGGGAGTCCTAAAATCTCTTAAAAGAATAGGACCCTTTGGAAATTTTGTATTGACTATAAAAGCCTCTAGATAGTTATATAAATTCCACGGACTGTTACTCACATAAAAAATAGGGTTTGCGGCGTTTCCAGATTTTCCTCTATGTAATTTTTGATATAGCTCGGGTGCACCCTCTAGTGAGGTACGTTTTCCCACATTTTTAAATATGGTATTGACAATCACGCGCCATTTTAGAAGTGAAGCGACCCCTGTATGCAAAATAGTATCATCTATATCACTTATGACACCGTATTCTGCACGTTCTGAAGGAATCAACATCTCCGATGGAAATTGATTTTCTCCTAGGATAACAACGTCCTGCTTCACATCGTCAAAACTAATAACCACCTGCAACCACCCTTCACTGTTGGTAAGTGTATCTAATCCTTCAACTTTTACATCCAGTTTAAAATATCCCTCTGAATCTGTAGTAGTGTAGTAAACAGACTCATCTGGTAAGGTAATTCTCAATTTTGTATGCTTCAGTTCATCACTGGCAAACTGCTTATAAGCATTTTTTAACGTACTAAAAAAACCTGTTTTCTTAAGGTTAACTCCTTCGTGCTCTAAGGCACGTCCTAAAATATATAAATGATTTGCCCCTCCGTATGACTGATATCCATCTATCTGAATAGGGTCTTGCTTTCGCGAAAATAGCATTGGTTTGAAGTTTTTTTAAAGATAAAGTAAATCAGTTGTACCTGATAAAATTTTCACGAAAGTGTAACAACTAAAAGCGCGTAAATTAAAATTTACGCGCTTTTAATTCTTGAATTTTAGTCGTTTTATGCTGTTTGTGGAATACCTTTTACTTCTCCTCTAGAGGGGTAATCATTCTTTTCTATATAATCAATTCCATCGAAAAGATCTTTTAATTGAGGTCTTGCAAATGGCATTGATTGCACGGATGAAAAGAATAACGTCCCATCTGGCTTGATCAAAAATAGTCCTGGCTCGGTAAAATATTCTGGCTCCTTGTCTGAGATTCCTTCAGAAATAAATAAACCATATTCCTTAGCCTTTTCTAAAGACAAATTAAAACCAATAGGTAATGATGGGATGTCCCAATCTTCTCCTGCTTTCTTGCCTTTAGCTTCGGAATCTGTACTTATCGCGATCACATTGATTCCTCTTTCTGTAAACTTATCTAGATTAGATGCAACTTCTTCAAGTTGCTTTTTACAAACTGGACAATGCAGTCCTCGGTAGAAAAACACAAGTGTATATTTATCTGGAGTTTGATCTTCTAGGTTCCATACTGTATCGTTTATAAGGGAAACTTGTAATGCTGGTACTTTTGTTTTAGGTAATATCATAATTTCTTTTTTATTAAAAGTACCATTAAAAGAGCTTGAGCCTTCCCAAGAAGCTTTTAAACCTTTGTTAAGGAGTGCTAAACTTGGGGCGGCAACTTTTGAAATTGCGAATAAAAAAAACGAGCCTTACGGCCCGCTTTAAAATTTTCACGAAAGTGAATGTTCTATAATCACTCGTTTTCAAGAGCCTTAATCTGAGCTTCAATCTCTTCTACAGAACCCGTTAGTACTGTTTCTTCTGTCACCACCTGGCCATTTTCTGTAATGGTTGTTGTCACCACGGCTTCTGCAAGTGCACTATCTGATGGTCTCATTTCCACTCGGATTTCCTTACGAATTTCAGTATCATTAACGGCTACACCGCTTTCTGTATGACCTCCTAAAATAGGTGCAATAACAAGACCTATAAGGCAGGTAAGTTTGATCAAGATATTCATAGAAGGTCCCGAGGTATCTTTAAAAGGATCTCCTACAGTATCTCCAGTTACCGCCGCCTTGTGAGCTTCAGAACCTTTAAAAGTCATCTCTCCGTTGATCTCTACTCCCGCTTCAAAAGATTTTTTTGCGTTGTCCCAAGCGCCCCCAGCATTATTCTGAAAGATTGCCCAAAGAACTCCACTTACGGTAACTCCAGCCATATAACCTCCTAGCATTTCTGCAATAGCCAGTGGCTCCATTCCAAAAGCGAGCGGTGCAAAGGCGATAACAAGAGGGAAGCCTATGGTCAGGACTCCTGGAAGTAACATCTGTTTAAGAGAGGCCTCTGTAGATATTGCCACACATTTATCATATTCTGGCTTTCCAGTTCCTTCCATAATTCCTGGAATATCTCTAAACTGACGGCGAACTTCTTGTACCATCTCCATTGCAGCCTTTCCTACCGCATTCATTGCGAGGGCAGAAAATACCACCGGAATCATACCACCCACAAATAACATGGCAAGTACCGGTGCTTTAAAAATATTAATCCCGTCAATTCCTGTAAACGTTACATAGGCAGCAAAAAGTGCTAGAGAAGTAAGTGCCGCAGATGCGATTGCAAATCCTTTTCCAGTTGCTGCCGTCGTGTTTCCTACGGAGTCCAGTATATCTGTACGCTCACGTACTATGGGCTCTTGCTCTGACATTTCGGCTATTCCTCCTGCGTTATCTGATATAGGTCCAAAGGCATCTATCGCCAGTTGCATTGCCGTAGTTGCCATCATTGCAGATGCTGCAAGCGCTACACCGTAAAATCCGGCAAAGGCATAAGAAGCCCAGATTGCTCCTGCAAATAGTAATACGGATGGAAAGGTGGATATCATTCCTGTCGCAAGACCCGCTATAATATTGGTTCCCGCTCCTGTACTTGATTGTTGTACTATTTTAAGAATAGGTGGTTTTCCTAATCCAGTATAATATTCTGTCACCGAAGAAATCACAGCACCTACCACAAGACCGACTATAGTCGCATAAAATACGCGCATAGAGGAGATTTCCTGGAGACCCTCTCCAAAGAATTCCATTCTCATCGTTTCTGGGAGCATCCACATACAAAGCCCAAAACACGCTACAGCAACAAGAACAATAGAGGTCCAGTTACCCACATTAAGAGCGCCCATAACCTGAGATTCTTTTGCATCGTTACTTTTTATTTTTACAAGCATCGTACCTATGATAGAAATAATAATTCCCACACCGGCAATTGACATCGGTAAAAGAATAGGTCCAATCCCGCCAAATGCGTCTGTAATACTTCCACCCATATCCTTAATCACATAATTACCTAGAACCATCGCTGCAAGTACTGTTGCTACGTAGGATCCAAATAGATCTGCTCCCATTCCTGCTACGTCACCTACATTATCTCCCACATTATCTGCAATAGTGGCCGGATTACGAGGATCATCTTCTGGTATACCAGCTTCCACTTTTCCTACAAGGTCTGCGCCTACATCTGCAGCTTTAGTGTAAATACCTCCGCCTACGCGGGCAAAGAGAGCAATAGATTCTGCACCTAGGGAAAAACCAGCTAGTGTTTCTAGAACAATGGTCATAAGTTCTGTTCCTGAAAGCTCAACTCCATTAACCATTCTAGGTTCCCAAACTCCGTCCATAAAAAACTGAAAGAATAAGATAAAGAATGCTGTTAGCCCTAGCACTGCAAGTCCTGCAACGCCAAGTCCCATAACCGTACCTCCTCCAAAGGATATTTTTAGCGCCTTTGGTAAGCTTGTTTTTGCAGCTTGAGTTGTACGTACATTAGTTTTGGTAGCTATTTTCATTCCTATATTTCCCGCAAAAGCAGAAAAAGCAGCTCCAAATATAAATGCAATAATGATGAGCCAGTGTGTGGTAGGAACAACAAAAGCGACCACAGCCAGTAAGACACTGACAATAATAACAAAAATAGTAAGTAACTTATACTCTGCTTTGAGAAAGGCTAGCGCGCCTTCATAAATGTGATCTGAAATTTCTTTCATCTTGCCGTCTCCGGCGTCCTGTTTCATTACCCAAGACTGTTTTACGAGCATATAAACGAGCCCTAAAAGCGCCAAGCCAATTGGCACATAGATCATTATTGATTCCATACGAATTTGAAAATGTTAGTGTTAATTTATTGCCAATATAGAAAAATATGATCGATATATCTAAGTATCCTTAAAGTATAGTGCTCAAATCCTGATTAAACGTTGCCTACACTGGCGTCAAGCTAATTTTTGACTCCCCACTGAGAATCAAATACATAGAGATTTATCCTTCAAGTAGGGCCTAAAAAGTATAAAAACTATGATTTTCTTACGCATAAAAAAAGCAGCCGAAACGGCTGCTTTTTTTGGGGCTAATTCAAATTTATAAAAGGGTACTATTTTATGGTCACATCTTCCACGGGTACGTCACTTTCTAAGTAACGGTCTATACACTTAGCTATAATTTCTTTTGCTTCGTTTACATCACCCCATCCGCCTACGTCAACTTTCTTTTCCTCAAGGTCTTTATAAACTTGGAAGAAGTGCTCAATTTCTTTTACTAAGTGTCCATTCATTTCAGATAAGTCATTTACACGACTAGCGATAGGGTCACTTACAGGCACACAGATTACTTTTTCATCTGGACCTTTCTCATCTGCCATATGGAATACTCCTATAGGCTTTACTTCTATGACACAACCTGGAAATGTAGGCTCCGTTACAAGAACAAGTACATCTAAAGGATCTCCATCTAATGCTAGCGTTTCTGGCATAAAACCATAATCTGCTGGGTACATCATAGAAGAAAAGATCATACGATCGTAACGCATTCTTTTAAGCTCAAAATCATACTCATATTTGTTACGGCTTCCTTTAGGAATCTCTATAAGTACGTCAAATGTTTTTACTTTATCTGCTGTCATAATTAGGTATATAAGAACAAAACCTACTTCATTCGTTTAACGAAATAAAAACAGAAGAAATATAGTTTTGCGTTATTTGCAATTTTTTCTCAGAAAGAGGATCTTAACTTCTGTTTATCAAATACATACGATACATTTGCACCAGAAAACCTCTCTTACGGGGTGCAAAAATACGCTGAAATACCTTTAGGAACAAAAAATGCTATGTTAAGTTTAGGTTAGCTTTTAGATTTAGCTCTCCCTTTCAAGATGTGTTTTTAATCAGTCCACAGCTTAGAGGGGTTTATAAGATATTAATTACAGACTTTAAGATTGCCAATAAGCTCATAAACATCGTAAGCCCTTTCAACAGAAACTATCGTACCATCTTTCATAATCAAATCATAAGATAGCATAATACCTGCAGTTGGAAAGCCCTCATCTGGGTTAGAAAAACCTGTATTAATTAATTTCAAATCAAAAGTGTAGCTACTATCAATTTTAAAATATTTACAATTTTCAGTTTTACCTAGTTCCCCAATGATTTGAATATTTCGAGAATTGCTATTCAAATTAAGTAATACATAGTTAGATACCTGTTTTTGAGATAATACTTTTGCTATCAGTTTCACTTCTCCTAGAAGTCCTTTCAAATTTATCCTCTGCGCGGTTTTCTTTTCGGAATTACAACCACCTATCATCACGAGACAGATTAAAAAAAAGCCAACAGTAAGTACCTTCATTCTAATCTACCTTAATCCTCATCCCAGCTGTATTCCCAGAGAACTCTGGGGCATACATACTTTGTACAGTACTGACACCATTTGAGAAGGAGCCCTTGTTATTCACCCTCAAGTCATATTCTAGCACATAAGTGCCTTGGGGTAGTCTATCAAAGAAGAAGTGAGTAGCGACATCCCTTGTGCTCTGGTAATAAAAAAGACCATCTTGATAGTTGTGCTTTGAGATGACATCTACGGGCTCTAGACCGCTTGCACGCATATCCTTGAGATGGATAAACTCCATATTACTTTGAGACGTTACGATAAGCTGCACGCGCACCGTTTGCCCGAGTTCGAGAGGTGTTTCAGTTGTAATCTCCGTAAGCGGGGCAGAAGCATCTGTATCATTAACTAGATATAACTTCTTAGATAGATTAAGCACTTGCGCTTCTGCCTGTTCTATTTTATCCAAATCTTCAAAATACTGCCAGTACAATCCGCCATAACCTGCAGTAGTCCCAGTATTGTTAATCCTAACCTGGGCGATTTCCCTAGTAACCTCCTCATCCTTCCAGATGGCCTTGAAGTATCCCGTTCCTTCCTCTCTAGGAGCGTTTTCAATGTTTAGCTGAGCTGCTTCTGTCTGCATCACAAAGGACACGCTATCCTCTAGTTCTAAAAAATCTGTACCAGTCATCAGTAAGGCGTACGTAGCAGCTGCGGTGGCCTTTGTGGTTTTCCAGTCACTAGTGCGCTTCTGCTGGATAAGCCAGACCTTAAGCTCTTCTACCGTTTTCTGATCATCTGTAACCTCATCAAAAGCCTCAATAAGCAGACTATGCGTTTCTATAGGAGCCTGATACCAATACCAACCAGCACTGTTTTCCTTCCAGTACATCCCGTTTACATCAGACTGCACGGCAGATTCCCGCAGACCCGTAAGAATGGTAGTGGCCATTTGAGCATTGTTGCTTCTATAATTTACTAAGGCCAGCATCCCTTTCTCATAGACAGAAGCCTCAAGCCACTCACGATTGTAAATCTCTAAAGACCTATCTGTACTATTTTTTACAGTAAATGGTATGGGGTACGCTTTCGCGAAAAAGCTCCGTGCGTATAAAAAATGCAGGTTTGATCTACGTTTGTAAAAATCTTTTTCAGTGCCGCCATCTGCCAAATGCTTAGTAAACTCATTTTCAAGAGATATATCCAAATAGTCTATGGCTCTTTCTAATAGCTCATTTTCTTGGAACTCTATTCCCAGTTTTTCGAGATGTCCTAAACCTGCGACTATATGTCTCGTGATATACTCATTGGATGTTCCACCGGCAAACCAAGGGAAGCCACCATCTTCATTTTGCATTTCTTTGAGCTTATCAAGCGCTTTGGTTTGAGCGGCCGCATTCTTCTCTAGGTCAAATAGGAGACCCAATCGCTTCTTACGTTCGGTTTCTGATTGGGCTTCCCTTACCCAAGGAGTTTCGGCAATAAGAATATTTTTGAGGTCTTCATTTTTCTCAAGCGCGCTTTGCAATACACCATCACCTTTCCACTTGTTAAAAACCTGCTGAATCTTGGGATTGCTATTTAAAATTTTCGCCGAAAGGCTATTAGCATATAATCTAGAAAAGGTCTGTTCTGCACACTCGTGGGGAAACTCCATTAAATAAGGGAGTCCTTGCAGGGCATACCACGATGGATTTGCGGTATACTCAAGTACAAATTGCTTATGATCCAGCGTGGTCGATGTATTATTGAGTAGATGATTCATCTGCACTGTCTTTTCGGCTCCTGCCCGTATGATAAAAGGCACCGTCTCAGTAATCATCATCCTGTTTGCGAGTACTGGCAGGATATTTTCTTCACCGTCAGAAAAAGTACCTGACTTAGCGAGCATTCTATAGGTAACGGCCTCCATCCCTAGCGGGATTTTAAGCTCCCAGAAAACACTTGTATTCCCATAGGCATCTACAGCAAAGTTCTTGATTGCCATTGTATTAGCAAGCTCAGCATCTATAGGTTGCATTGTCACCGCATTATACAACTGTAGTTGAGCAGAACCTTGCATCTCTTTCCCTATGAGGTTTGCAATTTTTGCGCTCAGCTGTACGGTATCTCCTTCTCTCAAAAATCGTGGTGTATTTGGAACTATACTCAGGTCTTTTTGGGTAATCACCTCTTTCTCCAGGCCACCTATTTTTACATCCTTAGAATGTGCCAGAAGTCTAAATTTCCATCTGGTAAGTAATTGAGGCGCGTCAAATGTAAATTTGATTTCTCCTTTTTTATTGGTCTCCAGATGTGGATAGAAAAATGCAGTCTCTTTTAAATCGGAGCGAACTTTTACATTATCAAAGTTTTGCTCCTTTCCAATTGTAATCAATACAACACCATTTTTTCCTGCCTCACCGTACTCCTTGGTAGCAGAGAGACCTTTCAACACCTCTATATTTATGAACTCAGAAGGGTTAGGTAATTTTCCTCCCTCGGGCAATACCTCCCCATTGATCACATAAAGCGGATTATTCAAACCACTAATACTACTGTAGCCTCTTATAGAAATTCCAGAGGCTTTGCCCTGTAATAGTTGTCCCGTATCCTCCGACATTACAGAACTGACGGCATATCCTAGCGCCCTCTTTTCTTTTTTAATCCCTTGCGCGGTAACTACGACCTCTTCTAAAGCATTATCCGACTCCAGGGTGACATAAATCACTTTTTGGTTTGCAGGTATTTCTCGAGATTCAAAACCTACGTAGGCTATTTCTAAAATATCCGTGGCTTTTGCATCTATAGAGAACTGCCCATCAAAATCTGTGGTAGTACCAATACTCGTTCCCTTTACGAGCACATTTGCCCCAGGTAAAGGGTTACCCTCACTGTCCAGAATGATTCCTGTTATGTTTCCGTTTGATGGAGTGGAGTCATTTTCTAACTTTTGCTTATTCCTAAGTCCGTTCAGATATCTATTGTTTGCATAATCAGAGCGGGTAAAAGACAATCCAAAAAAGTTAAGCTTATCAAAAGCAGCGCTATATCGTCTTACGCTCCCTTCGCGCAAACGCACTTGGAAATCATTTATATAAGTATCGTAATTATTGAGAGAGGGAATGCCGCTGTAGTTGTATTTGTTAAAGGCAATATCTGTGTTCCAATAACTTGTGACGAACTTGTCTAGCGAACTATCGTACATAGAGGCAAGTGCTTCTGCTTGAGACTTTTTTCCGTCTTGATCTGTGATTTTAAAACTCCATTTCTCTTTGCTGTCAGGGTATAATTTGCTCCTGAAGGTTTCCGTCTCCACTTGTAGAAATGAGGAGGGTGCAGAGAGATCAACGGGTACCTCTTGAGAAAAAAAACGGTCGTACTGCGCATACTTTAATCGTATGGTCGCACCTTCCTCAAAGGAAGGATCTAACGTTATCTTTACAGTCTCATTTCCATTTACATCCACTTTCTCTGCATAAAATCGCTCCTGTTTATAGTACCCGTAAACAAACACAGGTAAATTTTTGAGTGATGTTTTAAGACGCAACTTGATGAATCCATCTTCTTTGGGGTTTTCATTTATCTGCTCATAACTGAAGAGTTGATCTGCTGGCAGATAGGTATTTTTGGGCTGTGTGATTGTAAAAGATTGAATCGTTGTGGTGTTGGTGTCATTTTCGCCTTGAGCGATATGCGCTATCTCATATTCTCCAGCTTCCCACGAGGTGCTGGTAGGGATCTTAACATCATAAGTCGCCTGATTTTTAAAGATCCCTTCATAGACCATTTTACCCCTTTTCCTTGGGATGGTATCTATCATATACGGCTCTTGAGGAAAAGCCTTCGTAAAGGCGTCTTCAGAGATTGTTTGATATTGTGGAGTTTCCCACAAACGCTCAAATAATACCCGCTGCGGTGCTTCCACTTTAAAAATTTTAAGTGTATTATCGCAAGAGACTAAGACGTCGTTGAGATTTTTATTTTGGACATCTATAAGGATATCATCACCGCCAGAGACTCGCTCTGGTGATGTAATAACCGTATATAAATTTTTTAAACCTACCTTAATCGCAGTACTACCCTCACGGGTCTCGCCGTTAAGATCTGTAATCTTAAGGTCTACTTTAAATTGAAAAATTCTAGTAAGCGGTTGCTCTTCAAAATCTGCCTTAAATGTGATTGTAAAATTGCCCTTATCGTCTGTGGTTAGTGTTCCTGCATCTATCTGACGACCACTATCGCCCCCACCTCTGTAATAAGAATAATAGCGACTAAAGGCAGCTCTGGAAATCGTATATTCACCATCTGCATCTGTAACATTTGAACCTAAAAATGCTTTTGCATTTCCTGTTACGGTTATAGAATCGTTAGGGGTATAGGCTTTTTTTATTTCATCAAAAGTGACTTCAAAGGTGGGTCTTTTGTACTCTTCTACCCTGAACCCAGTTTCATACTCATTGTAATCATCTATATAATCCCAAAAGTCACTACTATCATCTGGCTCCTCTGTGCTTATTGTAAATCGCCCAGCTAGAGTGTTCTTTGGTAACGTAAATTCGCCTGAAAGAGAGCCATATTCATTGGTCACATATTCCTTAGTGAAAATCTCTTGATAGTTTGCATCTCTTATAATAACATGTACCTTTTCCTTTGGAACTACTTCCGTCGTCTTATCCTACCTCCTTAAGGAGAATACCCTTGAAATACATAGTCTGCCCTGGACGGTAGATCTGCCTGTCTAAAAATAATTCTGTTTTTGCGCGACTCTCCTGTTCATCGTTTCCAGCATAATACGGGTAGATGTTATCGTTAAATTGGAGCGTATCGCTCTTTCTTATAGCGGTAATATCAATATAATTGTTCCTATAATTTCTAGAATTATTGTTCCTTGCCTTGTTAATAGTGTATTCACCCAATTCATCTGTAAATCCATTGGTAATGTACTCAGTTCTACCACCCGTGGTGTACATTTTCAAATCCTTAGCGGGTTGACCAGTATCTCGATCATACCACTGATACACTATTTTCTCTGCATAATCTGTTCGCTTATAGCCAAAGTCCGAAACTTCTATATGCGTAAAAGCATAACTCTGCGTACCCTCTAACCTATTATTACTTACAAATACGGTATAATAGCCGTGTTCTAAAGCTGGGATCAGAAGTTCTACCGTATGATAATTTGCATCTCCAGCTTTAGGAAGCACATATAATGTATCGAGAACGATATCTCTTGAGGCCTCTGCGGTTAGTTTTTCCCACGTCTTTTGAGGTAAATTATAAGAGTTTTCAATAGTTCTATCTGCTGGTAATTTTAACACCCTAAGACGCAAACTGTCAAGGTTACGATAACTCACAAACATTCTATTTTCTAGACCTGGTAATGTGTGATCCTTGGTTTTGATAGACAAGGAAAGTTGGTTTATCTCCTTAAGCAGTTGTGCAGCTCTGATAGCGGCTTCTGAGTTGGGGTACGCTTTAAGGATCTCTTGGCATATTTTTTTTGCTTTGGCATATAAAGAGCGCTCTTTTTCATCAGCATCTTTATTATAGGACTTGGGCGCCTGATCGACATAGTGACTTGCTATTGCGTATTGTAAAAGACCGTGGATGGGGTGATTATTATGCTTTCGCGAAAGCGCAATAAGCCCCTCCTCATAAAGCTTCGTAACTCCTCCTCCATTATAATATCTTTTTCCAAACTGCATTCTCTCCAACTGTGCAAATACGTATGCCGTCACATCTGTATCATCCTTATGAACTTCCTCTATTTGCTGAAGAAGTTTTACAGCATTAAATTTAGAGGCTAATGTGTCCTTACTTTTGAAATCCCAATTCCTAAAAGCCTCGGAATCTTTAAAAATGACCTCATTAGCTATCTCAAACAATATATCTGGTCTGGTTACCCCGTAGAGCGAACTATCATAAAAGTCCATCGCCTCTTGGGCTATAATGTCAAAAAGTGTGGGCTTGTAGATGCGCGTGATCAATGCGGTATCGAGCAATTCATCTACTCTTGATGCTGGGGTTGCGAGAAGAAGTGAAGTGTCCTGCAAAGCAAGTTCATAGGCTATCACCGCTTCTTCTAAAATCTCACTATTGCTCCACGTTCTAATATCTTGGGACTTACGCTCGCCAGATAATCGCTGTCTACCCCGATATCTTTGATTCTCAAAATAATCTGCTAGTAATTTTCCTTTTACGGAATATAAGATAGCTTTATGAATTCCAGAAGATATTTCAAGGGAGGCATTTAACTCTTGGATTATAGTGTTCTCAGCATCCTCCGTAGTTTTCTTCAGATACTTCCATCTTAACATCGAAGCTTTTATATAGTCATTCCCGCTGTTAGGCCTACTGGCCTCTCTGATCTCATTTGCGATGTTGAGCGCAGAGGCCACCTGGCCTCGTAGCTCTAGGGTATCGATCTCCGTAAACTTCCCTTCATACGGGGATTGTTGAGCAAAAGAAATCTGGCAACTTAATATTGCAAAAAAAGTAAGGATGGTTTTCATAGGTTAGTCTTTGCTCCAAAGTAAAGATAGGAAGACGGTTTTTAAAACTAACAATGAGGGAATCCCTCAATTGAATGAGGGAACTGCTACGCTCTTGAAATTGAAGTTAAAGCTACGCTTATTTTAGAAATCCATTAAAAATAGAATCCGAAACTTCCAGTAACGCCAAACTTACGGGCATCTGGCAGCTGATTATAATTCCCTCTAAAATTAAAGTCCAATCTAAAAACATTAAAGATATTACCCACCCCAAAACTATACTCATAGTAAGGCTCTAGAGAGGGGGATATGAGTCCAGGAGTGATGGGTGTGATGTCCTGTCCATCTGGGAACAGCAAGCTCTCAAAAGCCGGACGGTTAAGATCGATATTAGCCTGAGAAATATTTCCTATCACGCCACGTATGCTCACGATCTCCCTTAGGTTCAATCCTTTAAGCAAAGGTATCCTATTAAAAATACGGCCTCCAAAATTATGCTCTAGCTGCAATGATGCGTACTCATCAGTAGTAAACTCATAAAAATTGAGCTGACTATAGGTATTAAAAATAGAAAATAGCGATTGATTTCCAGGTACAGGACTCAACAATGCCAGTGGTACTGTATCAAAGGTTTTACCAATTTCTGTAGAAACACTTAACTGTCCAAAACCACCTACACGAATTGCCTTTCTGAACGAAAACTGCAGTTTATCATACTCAAAATCACTATCTAAAGTCCCCTCTAGACCTCTGGTGTAACTTAAGAAAAAAGTAGGAAACCACTCATTTACGACGCGTCTCTCCACACCAAATCCCGAAGTTTTTTTGCCAGGCTCCCAAATGGTGGTGAATACAAGCTCCGCTTGATTGAGTTCCCCCGTGGTAGTGGTAAAAGAATCATCTGTAAAATAGTCAAGACTGAATGTAGAGGAAGCAGATTCTAGGTTACGAAGAGAAAGATCCGTCCGAACTGTAAAATTTCTTAAAGGCTCTATTTGTAACGCAACATTGGTTAGTTTTATGGAAGTGAGCTTGTCATTTACAGCAGTGTTGACGAGCGATGATGACGCTAAGTTCCTACCCAGAACATCCCTCGATGTCGTTAAGCTAGCGCCTATCTGTTCCACATCCTGCCGGTAACCACCAGATACAATCAACCTAGATTTCTTGTCCAGCAGCCATTTTCCCGAAAGGCCATACTTAAATTTTTGATCCTTAAATCCATAAGCCCCAAAACCCTCTATACGCCATAGATCATTCTGAGAAAAATAAGTACGTCCTCCAGCGCGCACCCTCAAGCCCTCCACATCATTAAACCCAAATGTTGAAAAGATAGGTCCGTAATCAAAATTGAGACTTGGTATTTCCCAATATCCTGAGGCGAGAATTGCCCCAAAGTTATACAGGTTACGGAATTTTTTTACCGTCTTGAGCGTATCCAGCATTTTGTAAACACCCTGCTCATCATCACTTAACTTTTCAAGTCTGTTTTCTTCCCAGAAACTATCATCCCTGTTATAAACATCCTTATCATAATTGTAAACTTCTTTATCGTAAAAATCGTTGTCTCGTTTATTGTCAAATACATAGTTATCGTAGAGTGTCGTGCGCTTGCCATACATCCCTCGGGACTCCTCCTTTTTAGATCTAAAAGAAAAATCCGAAAGAAAATAATCTCTTTCAAGTAAGAATGTACTATCGTTTACGATATCAAATTCCTGCTCCATATAAATTTCTTTCACCCAGTTAATATTTGCACTTTTAGAAAGCTGCATATTAATCTCCTTAATGGCGTAGGTGGTATCATTTACCCAAAAATCTCCTTTAAAAGTGAGTTCATTCTTACGACGGGGGTAATAGATAATGTTATAACACCACTTATTTTTTATATAGGCGCTATCTGCCAATACATAGTTATAGGTCTGGATACCCGTACGCGATATTGGACTGGTAAAACTCTTGTCAAAAAATTGCAGGTAGTTGTTATAAATGTCATAATCATTATAAAGGTCCTTGACAAAGGAGATAATGGTTTGATTTTCGCTAAACCCACTGTTTTTATTACCTTCTAATACTTCCTTTTCTTTGCTAATGATATTATCACCATAGACCTTAGAAACGGCTTCATTGACAAAAATAGGGAGGTATGTTTTACCTGTTACCCTCGATGTATCGGTTTGCTCAAAAATGAACTCCATACCTTTGAACACTCTACTATTGATAAGAGCGCTATCAATGGTGTTCAGGTCAAACTCTAATTTTTCGTATTTGTCGTAAGCGTATTGATCGTACTGCTTCAGACCATTCTGGCGCTTATTTGCCCAGATTTTTTTCAAAATACCTATAGCAGGGTTTTCTTCTTCTTTTTTAGAAGTCTTCCCCGTTACGATCACAACCTCTGCCATTGCCTCAGCTGCTGCATCCAAGGTAATGTTCATATCGTAAGTGACTTTGGCATTCAAGTCAATAACCTTATTAGTAAACCCTATAAAAGATATACGTATTTGAGGCCATGTAGCGTCAGACTCGAGATAAAATCGACCATTCTCATTTGTTATTGTTCCTTCATTAGAGCCAACAAAAATTACATTTGCAAAAGGTACACCCATACCCGTCTCGTCAAAAACCTCACCACTTACCTTCGTTTGAGCAGCTATAATTGCTGTAAAGCTTATAAGGAATAGTGTAAAAAATACTTTTAATTTCATCTATGATATCTTAGGGCAAAAAATTAATGGTTTTAAACTTTTTATTTAAAACCATCTTGGGGTACTGTTATTTCGACACTATTTTAAAAGTATCCTTACAATAAGTAAGTGCAATAAATTAAAAAACCTCTTTCAGCGCAGAAAGAGGTCAAATATAAGTTCGCTTTCGCGAAAATGTTATTTGTATAATACTTTTTTAACAGCCTTAACCACATCGTCACTGTTAGGCAACCATTCTTTAAGTAGAACCGGTGAGTACGGTGCGGGAGTATCTGCTGTATTAAGTCTTTGTATCGGAGCATCTAGATAATCAAAACAATGTTCCTGTACTTGATACGTGATTTCTGTAGAAACATTACCAAAAGGCCACGCTTCTTCTAAGATCACTAATCTATTCGTCTTTTTTACAGATGTATAAATTGCCTCATAATCCAAAGGACGCACAGTCCTAAGATCAATAATCTCACAAGAAATTCCGTCTTTCTCTAATTCATCTGCGGCCTTATAGGCCTCCTTAATAATTTTTCCAAAAGATACGATGGTCACATCCTTCCCTTCTCTTTTAATATCTGCCACTCCTATAGGTAGTATATATTCTCCTTCTGGCACCTCACCTTTATCACCATACATTTGCTCTGACTCCATAAAAATTATAGGATCATTATCTCGTATGGCGGCTTTGAGAAGTCCCTTAGCATCATACGGATTAGAAGGAACAATTACTTTAAGTCCAGGCGTATTTGCAAACCAGTTTTCAAAAGCTTGAGAGTGTGTAGCTCCTAATTGCCCCGCTGAAGCAGTTGGTCCACGGAAAACGATAGGACAAGGAAACTGCCCTCCAGACATCTGTCTAATTTTTGCGGCATTGTTTATAATTTGATCTATTCCTACCAGTGAGAAGTTAAAAGTCATATACTCTATGATAGGACGACATCCCGTCATAGTACTACCTACCCCGATACCTCCAAAACCAAGCTCAGCGATAGGTGTATCAATAACACGATCGGCACCAAACTCGTCTAGCATACCTTTTGATGCTTTATAGGCACCATTATATTCGGCTACTTCTTCGCCCATAAGGTAAACGGACTCGTCGCGACGCATTTCTTCGCTCATTGCCTCACATATGGCCTCTCTAAACTGGATTGTTCTCATAGTTGTGACCGCTGGTAGCGGCTATATTATTACTTGTTCAAACTACTTCTTGATATTCAAGCAGCAAAACGTCAATTAATTATACTTTTAAAATCTTGCTACAAAAATAAGCAATTCCAAAACCTCAAAAAATGACAATTCTCTAAAATTTTATTATGCGCGCACAGTAAATTTATAATTTTTATGCTATTTTTGTTACGAAAACGAAATAGTACGTTATTCGTGAGTTTTTCCTAAGCATTGACCAAGGACGAAAGCGTACCTTTAATAAAAAATATTCTTATGAAAATATTAGTGTGCATAAGTCACGTACCTGATACGACCTCAAAAATTAACTTTACAGACGGCGATACTAAGTTTGATACCAATGGTGTTCAATTTGTAATAAACCCTAACGACGAGTTTGGTTTAACCCGAGCGATGTGGTTTAAGGAAAAGCAGGGAGCATCTGTAGACGTAGTAAATGTAGGAGGTGCAGAAACAGAGCCTACCTTGAGAAAGGCGCTTGCCATAGGTGCAGACGCTGCCATACGAGTGAATACTGAAGCTAAGGATGGTTTCCAAGTAGCAAAAGAATTAGCAAAAGTGGTAACCGATGGAGGGTATGATCTCATCATTGCTGGACGTGAATCTATAGACTACAATGGAGGGATGGTTCCAGGAATGCTTGCTGGCCTGATAGGTGCAAACTTTGTAAATACGTGTATCAATCTCGATATTGATGGCACAACTGCTACCGCAACTCGTGAGATAGATGGCGGTAAAGAAACGGTAAAGACTTCACTTCCACTTGTAATAGGTGGTCAAAAAGGCTTAGTAGAAGAAAGCGATTTACGCATCCCAAATATGAGAGGGATTATGATGGCTCGTAAAAAGCCTCTTAACGTAGTAGAGCCTACCGGAGCAGATACAGAAACCAATGTGGCAACATTTGAAAAACCAGCACCTAAGGGATCTGTAAAATTAGTAGACTCCGTAGATGAGTTAATTGATCTTCTTCATAACGAAGCAAAAGCGATATAATAATTTAGAATTAAGAATATTGAATTCATAATTGATTGCAAATGATTTTATGAGAATTCATAATTCATAATTCATAACTAGAAAAGATATGTCAGTATTAGTATATACAGAATCAGAAAACGGAACGTTCAAAAAAACGGCTCTTGAGGTAGCGAGCTATGCAAAAGGAATAGCAGATATGATGGGAGCTACCGTTACTGCAATTGCAGTAAACGGAGGTGATACTTCATCACTAGGATCTTATGGAGTAGATAAAGTGCTTAGCTTAAAAGACGCAAAGTTAGATGCTTTCAATGCAGCCGCCTACGCAAAAGCGATTGCAGCAGCAGCAAAGTCTGAAGGAGCAAAAGTGGTTGTGCTCAGCCAGAGTGCAAATGCAAAATATCTGGCTCCACTGTTAGCAGTTGAGCTAGAAGCAGGATATGCATCTAACGTAGTTGCTTTACCTGAAAGTGCTTCACCATTTAAAGTAAAGCGCACAGCATTTACTAACAAAGCTTTTAGCATTACAGAAATCACTACAGACGTAAAAATCGTAGGTTTAGGTAAAAACGCTTACGGACTTAAAGAAACTCAAGGAGCTGCGACAACAGAAGATTTTACCGCAGATTTAGGTGATTTTGGAGTTGAAGTACAGTCGGTTGATAAAGCAACAGATAAAGTATCTATAGCAGACGCAGAGATCGTAGTTTCTGCAGGACGCGGTTTAAAGGGTCCAGAAAACTGGGGGATGATAGAAGAGATGGCAGATATCTTAGGGGCAGCGACAGCCTGTTCTAAGCCTGTATCAGATTTAGGATGGAGACCACACGGTGAGCACGTAGGACAAACTGGAAAGCCAGTAGCTTCTAATCTCTATATAGCAATAGGTATCTCTGGTGCCATCCAACACCTAGCAGGAATCAACTCTTCAAAAGTAAAAGTGGTTATCAATAACGATCCAGAAGCACCTTTCTTTAAAGCTGCAGATTATGGTATCGTAGGGGATGCCTTTGAAATCGTACCTGAGCTCAATGAGAAACTGAAAGCTTTTAAAGTAGCAAATAGCTAAAAAACTACTGTTTTTGAAAGTGCGTTCTGAAAATTTCAGAACGCACTTTTTATTTCCATCCATTTCTCAAAAAATTTCAAGTGCTGATGACCATTTTTGAAATCTGTAAAGTGATCTTTTAAATTGCACTAAGCACTGAAGAAAAATTAGATTTAAGCTCCCCTAATCATTTTACAATCAGTCCCTTTAAAAATTTTAAAGGCTTAAAGCTTTAAACCTATAAACGCTTACACTCTTTTTCCTATTTTTGCAGTCTATGAGCTTAGTGCGTTTAAACATAAAAGGAATCTCATACAGCCAGACTCAAAATGGTGCGTATGCTCTTATATTAACAGAAGTAGATGGTGAGCGCAAGCTTCCTATAGTTATAGGTGCTTTTGAAGCTCAGTCTATTGCCATCGCATTAGAAAAGGAAATCAAACCACCTAGACCACTTACGCACGATCTTTTTAAAAGTTTTGCAGACCGGTTTGAAGTAGTCATAAAGCAAGTGATCATTCATAAACTGGTAGACGGAGTTTTCTATTCATCGATCATTTGTGAAAGAGATAAAATAGAAGAAATTATTGATGCTCGCACCAGCGACGCAATATCTCTTGCCTTGAGATTTCAAGCACCTATATTTACTTATAAAAATATTCTAGACAAAGCAGGTATATTCCTCAAGGGAAATACCAATCCAGAAGAGTTTACAGATAATGATGAAATTCTTATGGATGAAATTACTATTGAGGACACTTCAAAAACCTCTGGTGATGATGTTAAGCAGATGTCATTACAAGATCTTCACGATACATTAGAACAGGCCGTGATCCAAGAGGATTACGAGCTTGCAGCCCGCCTAAGAGACGAGATCTCAAAACGCAATTAATTTATACACTTGTTATGCGCAAAGTAATACTCGCTATACTATTTCTTTTTAGCACGCCTCTATTATTTGCACAAGAAACCACAGAGCGTATTGCACTGGATCAAGATTTAGGATTAGGACTCTCTGCAAACAGTATAGGTCGAGGTGTGTTAGGTATGGTGTTCCTCTTAGCCGTATGTTTTGCCCTAAGCAGCAACAGAAAAAAAATTAACTGGCGCCTGGTTCTTACAGGGCTAGGATTACAGCTACTCTTTGCTATACTCGTACTCAAAGTAAATTTTGTAGCTACTGGATTTGATTGGATTTCAACAAAGGTTGTTGAATTTCTTAACATTGCAGAGCAAGGGGCGCTCTTTGTTTTTGGTAAGCTTGTAGACCCTTCTGCAAGTATGGGATACATATTTGCTTTTAAAGTGCTACCTACCATTGTCTTTTTCTCAGCATTTACATCCCTCTTATATTATTTGGGAATTTTACAATTGGTAGTAAAAGCTTTGGCCTGGGTGATGAGCAGGACGATGCAGCTTTCTGGGGCAGAAAGTCTGGCAGCAGCAGCAAATGTTTTTATTGGTCAGACAGAAGCACCACTCGTTGTAAAACCCTATCTAGAAGATATGTCTAAGTCAGAAATGCTCTGTCTTATGGTAGGTGGTATGGCCACTATAGCAGGTGGCGTACTCGCTGCGTTTATCGCATTTTTAGGAGGGGATAGCCTGGCAGAGCAAGCTATTTTTGCCAAGCACCTTCTCACAGCTTCCATTATGTCTGCACCCGCAGCTATTATTATAGCAAAGATGCTATATCCGGAGACTCAAGAAGTGAGTAGAACTCTTGACATCTCTAAAGAAAAAGTAGGCACCAATATTCTTGATGCCATCTCCCGAGGAACTACAGACGGCTTAAAATTAGCTGTCAATGTAGGCGCTATGCTTCTCGTATTTACTGCTCTTATGGGTGTTGTAAACTGGATGTTAGGTGATCTCTTAGGGGATATGACTGGTTTAAATGGAGTTATAGCAGATCTCACTGGTGGTCGCTATGATAGTTTATCGATGGAATTTATTTTGGGTAATCTGTTCGCCCCAGTTGCTTGGCTCATAGGAGTCCCCGCAGCAGATATTACCACTGTAGGTCAGCTCTTAGGGGAAAAAACCATCTTAAATGAGTTTTATGCTTATGGATCCCTAAGCACTCTTAAAGCGAGCGGTGCGATTACTAATTATAGATCTATCGTTATTGCTACCTACGCACTTTGTGGCTTTGCCAATTTTGCGTCCATAGGAATTCAAATAGGCGGCATAGGTGTTCTTGCGCCAGGACAACGCGGTACGCTCGCAGCATTTGGTATAAAAGCTCTTATTGGAGGTACTGTTGCTGCCCTACTTACTGCCACGATAGCTGGTATGCTCATAGGCTAATAATTACTTACTGCCTTTACACCCCTACTATCTAAAAAAACTGATTAACGGTTTTTTTATCACGACTTCTCAAGAAATGTATTATTCAGTCGCTTTCGCGAAAAGGGTACTTGATAGATCAATGATTTTATTGGATTACGGATTCATCGGGATTCCTTCTTTCTAAAATAGACACTTTAATCCTTTAAATAATTGAAAATGAGAATGTAATATAATTCTCTAACCCATAAATATTAACGTAGTTACCGCTTAGAAATAGGTTTTTTTTACTATCTTAAATCACTGAAAAAGAATTACTTGTTAAAACAAACGCCCTATGAAAAATAAAACCCACCTAGCTAGCATTAAATATCTAGCGCTATTTTTATTGCTCCCCGCGATGATGGTAGCTCAAAACAACTTTACCGTAATCAAAGGATCTGTAGTGGACAAAGAAACTAATGAAGATGTTTCTGGCGCAACTATAAGTATAAATGACACAAATATCAGCACAGTGTCTAATGCTGATGGCGATTTTAGTCTTAAAGTTCCTGTAGCATATACAAGCGTATCTTTACTTGTACGCGCATTGGGTTACAAAAATGCCTTACTTGACGTTACAGATGCTAACAAGGATATTGAAGTAGCGTTATCAAAAAAAACGCTCGATCTTGATGAAATTGAGGTAATTGCTTATAAAAACGCAAGAAAATTAGTCGATAAGGTCTTTGAGAAAAAGAAAGAGAATTATCTCACTGATAACGTGAAGATGACCGCTTTTTATAGAGAAACTATAAAAAAAAGAAATAGGAATGCTTCACTTGCAGAGGCCGTGGTTTCAATAGATAAACAATCCTATGGAAATTCTAGAGATGATGATATTAAACTTATAAAATCTAGAAAGAACAGCGATTATTCCAGACTCGATACCATAGCTCTTAAATTACAGGGAGGTCCTTTTAGTACGCTTTATGTAGATCTGATCAAGTATCCCGAATACATATTTACCCCAGAGACAATTGAGGCGTACAACTTTACTTTTAATACGCCTACGGAGCTCAACGGCAGAGATGTGTTAGTGGTAGAGTTTGAGCCAAAACCAAATCTTAATGGGCCGCTATATGAAGGACAATTATATATTAGTCCAAAAACACTTGCACTCCAAAAAGCAATTTTTGACCTCGATCTCACTAATGAAGCAGAGGTAAATAAGCTTTTCGTTAAGAAAAAACCCAACGGTGTGCGTATAAAGCCAAGAAATATTTCTTATGAGGTAGACTATAGGGAGAAAGATGGAAAATGGTATTATGGTTATAGCAAAGCAAACCTCTCCTTTGAAGTAAAGAAAAAACGCAAACTCTTTAAATCAATTTATACCTTATCCTGTGAGATGGCAGTCACAGACTGGAAAGTCGCTACCATACCAAGTGTAAAGGACGGATCATCCATAACACCATCTATCATTATGGCAGATCAAAACTTTGGCTTTGCAGATCCAGATTTCTGGGGAGAGTATAATGTGATTGAGCCAGATAAGTCTATAGAATCTGCAATTAAAAAAATTCAGAAATCGCTAGAAAATGATGACTCTTACAGAGCTTCAGCTTCATTAGGAGCAAACTAAAAAAACAACCGTTCATAACTTATTTATAAGAATAGATACCTTTCATTGTAAAAAATGAGAGGTATCTTTTATTTTGCCTCATTGTATAGACAATTAACATTTTTGCGAAAGCATACGTAAAGAATCACCTTCAAACGTCTTAAAAAAACCTTGCCTCCTAATATATGAAACAATATCACGATCTAATAAAACACGTTTTAGAAAACGGAAATCAAAAAGGAGACCGCACGGGTACTGGAACCAAAAGTGTTTTTGGTTATCAAATGCGTTTTGATCTATCTGAAGGTTTCCCAATGGTGACTACTAAAAAACTACATCTCAAGTCCATTGTCTATGAACTTTTGTGGTTTTTACAGGGTGACACCAATATTAAATACCTTCAAGAAAATGGTGTACGCATCTGGAACGAATGGGCAAATGAAAATGGAGATCTCGGACCTGTTTATGGATATCAATGGCGCAATTGGAATGGTGATGAGATTGATCAAATAAAGGAAATCGTAGAAACATTAAAAACGAATCCTAACAGTAGACGTATGCTGGTGAGTGCCTGGAACCCATCAGTATTGCCGGATACTTCCGTATCTTTTTCTGAAAATGTATCAAATGGTAAAGCTGCACTCCCACCCTGTCACGCATTCTTTCAATTTTATGTAGCAAACGGTAAATTGAGCTGCCAACTATACCAACGCAGTGCTGACATCTTTTTAGGCGTACCATTTAATATTGCCAGCTACGCACTTTTTACAATGATGATGGCGCAGGTGTGTGGTTATGAGGCGGGAGAATTTATCCACACCTTTGGTGATGCACATATCTACAGCAATCATATGGAACAGGTTGAACTCCAACTTTCAAGAGAATTTCGTACTTTACCCACTTTAAAGATGAATCCTGAGGTAAAGGATATTTTTGGCTTCACTTTTGATGACTTTACCCTAGAAAATTATGATCCGCATCCACATATTAAGGGAGCGGTAGCAGTTTAACCCCCAAATAATACCTACTTATTTATTATGAAAAAATTATTTTTTGTTCTCGCAATCCTAATCGGCGGGACTATGATGGCTCAAGAAGGCGTGACAATGAGACGCTCAACAACCTTAAAATTAGAAGAAGTACCACCTACCTGGCCAGGGTGCACAGGATCTATCAAGCAAAAGCAGTCGTGCTTTGCAAATAAACTTGCAAATCACGTAGTGCGCAACACTAAGTTTCCAAAAAATTATCAAAGAGGATCCAAGGTAGTGGTAGATATGGTGATTACCACCAAAGGTAAACCCGACGTAAAATCTATTACGGGAGGCAACAAAGCACTTCAAGATGCCGTACGTACAGCTGTTATGTCTATGCCAGAAGTAAAACCTGGTAACGTAGGCGGAAAAATCAAGGAAACTAAATTTAAGCTTCCTTTTCAATTCTAAAGGATGAAACTCTTATATCTATTTCTAATCTGTGGCCTTTACGGGCCACTTTTTGCTTAGGAGCCTATACTTGCAAGTTGTGATAGTGTAGACAACTCCAATGAGAAGGTATGTTGTGCTCAATCTGTACTCAGTAAACAGTTCGCACCTATCTCAATGATGATTTGAAAATTCTCAATCTTGTAGACACATACAATCACTATATAGAAACTACTGTTTCTATCGAAACTAAGGCATTGCCCTATTCTAAGGTTTACGTCAAAATGAATCATTAGAAATAGCAACTCAGGAATTTTTAGATGACTGCATTCTCAGAATCATTACGCAGGTTTAGTTTATAGACCAGATACACTCTATCAATTCTAACTGTAGCGTAAACCTGATGCTTCCCTTGAGCGCTCTTTACAACTGCATTTACTATGAACGTAAAAATCCAAATAGAACCATAAAAGTAAATGACGAGAATGCTATGTACAGTATACGTGATGCTACTGTCTAGCACCGCACTATTTTCTCAATAAGAAACTTTTAAAGAATGTGTATCCTTTGACATCATCGGAGAGGTACCTCTTTATAAAGGATGCTCAGGAACTAACCTTGAGCGCAAAGAGTGTCTAGGAGAGAAACTCACTCAGTTCTTAAAGAAAAATGTAAAATTTAACGTCCTAGAAAAACAACTAGATCCAGGTATGTATAGATCGGTAGCCACCTTTGTCATAGCATACGATAGGGTGATACGAAGAGTAAAAGCCACTGGCGAGTCCACCATTCTCAATGAAGAATTTGAGCGTGTTCTTAACAAACTTCCCAAACTCAAGAAAGCTGGGATGCATAAAGGAAAACCCGTGAACGTGATGTACACCTTACCACTTACTATCAATATAGACCCTCAAATAAAGTCTATTTACGACTTAAAAACGTCTATAAATTAACGTATTAAGATATGATTAACAGGTGGGCGCTTTCGCGAAAGCATAAAAATCCCGTAACTTTATTTCTGATCACAAAAAGATCGCACTTATGGTTACCACAGACCACTTACTTGATTTCTTTATAGGAACCCGCCAGCACACAGAAAAAATATGTAACCCTCTTGAAATAGAAGATTATGTGGTCCAGCCCATAGTAGATGTTTCTCCGCCTAAATGGCACTTGGGTCACACTACCTGGTTTTTTGAGGAGTTCATATTAAAACATCACAAACCGGGATATAAGCTCTTTAGTGAGGACTTTGCCTTTGTTTTTAATAGTTATTACGAGAGTGTAGGAAAGCGCGTTGTGCGCACAGATCGTGGAAATTTATCACGGCCCACGGTCGCTCAAGTCTATGCATATCGCAAGTATGTGACGGAAGCACTGAAGGACCTCTTAGAAGAAACTAGTACCCCAGAAATACAGAAATTACTGACCATAGGTATTCACCACGAGAAACAGCATCAGGAACTTCTCATTACAGACATAAAATATATTTTAGGAAACAATCCGCTGATGCCTGTATATGATTCCAGCTTTCGCGAAAATAGTACGGAATCACACAAAGCTTCTATGTTGAACATAGATGAAGGAGTTTATGAAATAGGTCACAACTGTAGTGATTTTTGTTATGATAATGAGTTAGGAAGACATAAGGTGTATCTCAACAACTACAGCATAAGTGATAAGCTCGTGACCAATGGAGAATGGATCTCTTTTATTGAAGATGGGGGCTATGCATCTACCTTATTATGGCACGCAGAAGGTTGGGATTGGGCGCAGACTAATAAGATTTCTGCACCTATGTATTGGCATAACATCGAGGGGGAATGGCATCAATATACACTCAATGGTCTTCAAGAAATTGATAAAAATGCGCCGCTGTCACATATCTCCTATTACGAGGCATTTGCCTATGCCCAGTGGAAAGGGATGAGGCTCCCTACAGAATTTGAATGGGAAGTAGCTTCTCAGCAATTTAACTGGGGACAACGCTGGGAATGGACCGAAAGCGCATACCTACCTTATCCTAATTATACAAAGGAAGCAGGAGCTCTAGGCGAATACAATGGTAAGTTTATGGTTAACCAGAAGGTTTTGAGAGGTGGTTCCGTAGCTACGTCTCCAAAACACACGAGACATACCTACCGCAACTTTTTCCAAACAGGATTGAGATGGCAGTTTACAGGATTAAGACTCGCTAGATAAAAGAAAGCTTTAAAAAATTATACGACTACACTCCTCTATGGAAAAAAAAACGAAAACCACCTATATATCCAACTTTGAAAAAGAAGTTGCCCAAGGACTCACCGCATTCCCAAAATATCTTTCCTCAAAGTATTTTTACGATAAAAAAGGAGATAAGCTCTTTCAAGATATAATGGCAATGCCTACCTATTATCTGACAGATTGTGAGTTTGAAATTTTAGAAACGCAACAAGAAGAAATCACAAAAGCCTTTAATGACGAGGGAGGTTTTGATCTAATAGAATTGGGTGCAGGAGATGGAAAAAAAACCAAAATCTTACTGCGCTATATGGCGAGTAAGGGCATAAACTTTTCGTATTTACCCATTGATATCAGCCAGAATGTTCTAGATGGGCTTAAAGAGAGTGTAAACAAGGAGATACCTTCTGTGACCATAAAACCTCAACAGGGAACCTATTTTGAAGTTCTCAATGACGTTGCGACCTATAACAAACGGAAGAAGGTCATAATGGTCTTAGGTTCAAACATAGGAAACCTTTTACACGAGCAAGCTATCGTTTTTCTCAGAAACATTAAAGATACAATGAGTACAAAAGACGTGCTCTTTATGGGATTTGATCAAAAGAAAGATCCGCAAACGGTACTTGACGCCTACAATGATTCTGAAGGGATCACTGAGGCCTTTAATAAAAATATTATGCACCGTATCAATAATGAACTGGATGCAGATTTTAATCCAGATCTCTTTAAACACTGGGAAGTATATGACCCAGAAACAGGGACTGCAAAGAGCTTCCTTGTCAGCAGTAGAGAGCAGACGGTAGAAATAAATAAATTAGGTCTGACCATAAATTTTGCCGCTTGGGAATCCATACACACAGAAATAAGCCAGAAATATGATGATGATATTGTGAGCTGGCTAGCGGGAGAGGCAGGTCTTGAGATTATAGATCAGTTTACAGATCGCAAAGGGTATTACAAAAATTACCTTTTTAAGAAAAAATAAAGGAAGCTTGCGCAAAAGCCCAATACCTACGGAGAAAAAATGACATACTAATTAGAAAATGAATTGTGATTGCGGGAGGAGATTCCCGCTTTCGCGGAAATGATACATAATTTTTACCTATGAGAGCAATTTGGAATGATCAAGTAATAGCAGAGAGCAGTGATACTGTCGTCATAGAAAACAATCACTACTTCCCTCACGATGCTATCAAGAAAGAATATTTTAAATCCAGCGACACACATTCCGTTTGTCCTTGGAAAGGAGAGGCGCACTATTACTCTGTTGAAGTAGATGGAAAAACCAATAAAGATGCTGCTTGGTATTATCCAGAAGTAAAAGAACTTGCAAAAGGAATTAAGAATAAAGTGGCATTCTGGAAAGGAGTTCAAGTGGTCGAGTAACGTTGCTTGGTAGCTGCGTCCCTCTCAAAATATGGGATTTATCTATAGTTTACAGAAATCTAGCATTTTCGCGAAAGCGAAAAGAACCCTAAAAAAAGCCGAAACTCAATGGTTTCGGCTTCGTTATTTTAGTTTTATGTTGTTACAATACTAGCACACCATTCTCTGCAGATGCATACTCGTTCCACTGGAAACGGTCTGCTTCTGGCTCATTTGTCCACTGTCCGTCTACTAGGTAACGGAATTCATATGAACTATCAGCTGGAATATCAAAAGTACCTTTAAAGGTTCCGTTCTTTAATTTTTTAAGCTCTGCTTTTGTATCCCAATCGTTGAAATCTCCCGCAACAGCTACGGTCTGTGCCTCTTGAGCGGGTACTGCAAAAGTTACTTTACAAACCGGCTTTGATTTTAAATATTTCTTTGTTAATGCCATTATATATGGTTTAAAATTGATGGGATAAAGATACTAGAATTAACATATAACATACATCAAATCAAATGTTTACCTTCATTTTTCTGAATATCATAATTTCCATCGTTATCGATTTACATATCCTTAAAACGAAAACGTTTGCAATTTTTAAAATAGCAATAGTACCTTGCAAGCATTGCGATATTCAGAATAGCATTCTAAGGCAAGTACCCCATATTTTATAGCATTGCCTTATATAGAACTCAGTAAATGCATAAGATCTTCTTCTGTATTAAAATAGTGAAAGCCTACACGCACTCCCTCGCCGCGGGCAATGGTGATAATTCCTTCACCTTTAAGTTTTCCTACAAGTGCCTCATCTCCTTTAATATTAAAAATATTAGAATGATTCTTACGCTGCACAACAGATTCTTCTAAGAGTCCTCTTTTAGTAAATTCTTCTCTGGCTTTTGCACTAAGCTCTTTTATGATTGATTCTATCTTTTCAAAGCCTATCTGATGTATCAGATCGATAGCCGCCCCTAGGCTTCCAAAGTTGAGTGTATCTTGATGCCCTGGCTCAAATCTACCTATAAAGCTACCTTCTTGGGGCTTGTATTTTCCCTGAACAGAATTAAAGCCTGTGGTTTGCGGAGCTACTTTTGCTGCGACAGCTTCCTTAAATAAAAATAAGGCATTGCCGTAACCCGCATTGAGCCACTTATAAGTGCTACCTCCCACTACATCCAGTGCAGAATCGTCGAAATCAAAACGCTCAGTCCCAAAGTACTGTGTGGCATCTGCAAAAAATAAGGTTTCAGGATAGTTGGCTTTTAAATTCTTTAGAAAATCGTGGTCTATTTTAATCCCATTTATCCATTGCACTAAAGAGAAAGCAAAAATATCTGGAGGACTCTCTGCAAATGCCGCCTCTATATTATCATCAAGTTTGCTATCTATCTGAGCGTAAGAGATGTCAAAGCCACGGGAACTAAAAGGCCAGTTTACAGAGGGATAATCTTGCTCTAAAAGAAGTACCTTTTTCTTAGTATCAATTCCTTCTAATAACGTATTAAAACCATAAGAAAAATTAGGTACTAGGGCTACCCTATTTGCTTCACAATTAAAGAGCTTGCCTACCTTTTCCCTTACCTTACTGAGAATCTTGCCCTGTTTCTCTTTTAGTAAACTACCTTCTACCAGAAAGTCAAGGTCGTGCTCTTGCCTCCACTCCATTACGGGCAGCGGTAAAAGTCCAGATGCTGGCGTATTGAGATAGGTGTACTGGTTGAGAATGGGAAATATTTTGTTAAAATTTTTCATAAGCTATTATCCTAGAACGTTCAAAAACGGTATTTTTAAGTAATCATATAAAGGTCGCATTTATGGCACTATTTACAAAGAAAACAGAAACAGCTATTGATCCAGTCCAAAAGGATTTAATAGAAAATGCCCAGGCGCGTGTGCGCCAGAAAAAAAGACTTTATCGTCATTTCGTGCTTTTCTTAGTGGGCGCTATTTTGCTAATAATTATTAACGTAATTCTTGGTGTAGGTAAGGAATACACCTTGGCTGGAGTAGACTGGTTTGTTTGGGCCATTCTTTTATGGACCTTTTTCTTTCTTATACACGCTATTAATGTTGCCGTTTCCAGCAAGTTTATGAATAAGGAGTGGGAGCAAAAACACTTAGATAGACTTGTTGCAAAACAAAAAGTAAAAATAGCCGAACTAGAAGAGCAAGTGTCACAATCTATGCCCTTACCTGAAAAAAAAAGACCCATCCTTACGGACCCAAACAAACCTTTAAACGAGCAGGGTACCCAGCTATGATCACTATGATAGCGGCAGCGGGCCTTAACAACGCCCTTGGCAAAGATGGGAACATACCGTGGCATCTTCCTGATGATTTTAAACATTTTAAGAAGCTCACAACAGGACATCACATTATTATGGGGCGCAAAACGTGGGAGTCTTTCCCGAGACCGCTTCCTAATAGAACACATATTATCATCACAAGGGATGAAGATTATAAAGCAGATGGGGGCATTGTCGTGCATTCGCTAGAAGATGCTCTTACATTCTCTAAAGAGGAAAGTCACGTTTTTATCATTGGTGGAGGAGAGATTTACAAACTCGGTTTGGAATATGCCACACATATTGAACTAACGAGAGTAAACGGCACTTTTGAAGCAGATGCATTTTTTCCTGTTATACAACCATCAATGTGGGACTTACTAAGCACCACAGCGCATCTTAAGGATGAGAATCACAATTACAGCTTCACCTTTGAAACTTACAAACGCATCTGATTTAACAATTTTTAATCTTTAGCTCTTTTAATTTAGTATTTCATTACCGTAAACGCCTAGGGCGCCTGCGTATCTTTATAGAAAACAACATTATGAGCACAGAAAATCTATATAGTACAGAAGCAAAGGAAAAAATTAAGGAGATGGTAAACGACATTAAACAAGCGATGTTTGCCACTAATTTGGGAAGTAAGCCTATGAGCATAGTTCCGATGTCGACCCAAAAAGTAGACGACCAAGGAAATATCTGGTTTTTAAGTGGTGCTGATAGCGACCATAATAGAGATCTTAAAACTGATAAGGATACACAACTTATATATGCTAATCCAAAAGGTGTGGAATACCTAAGTATATTTGGAAAATCTGAAGTGACTAAGGATAAAGAAATCCTGAAAGAATTATACAACAATATTTCAGACAATTGGTTTGATGGAGTAGATGACCCTAACCTTACGGCCATAAAATTTGCACCAAAAGAAGCGATGTATTGGGATCCAAAAAACAATAAATATATTACCATACTCAAACTAGCCTATACTGCAGTTACAGGAGATGACGTAGAGATAGGACGTAGTGGAAAGTTACAACCGTAATCAATCGAATGTATTTGAAAGCTCTCGTAATGAGAGCTTTTTTTTTGGATTAGAAGTGCGCTGTGGCGCGAAAATTTAATAGACTCAAGCAATCTAGTTTATGGCAAATACCTTTATTTGTATTTTTGTCATCTGAACAACTAAACCAACGTTATGAAAGCATATATATTTCCAGGACAGGGAGCACAATTTACAGGAATGGGCCTTGACATTTTTGAAAAATATCCGGCAGCTCAAAATCTATTTCTAACTGCAAACGATATTTTAGGCTTTACTATTACGGATATAATGTTTGAGGGATCTGCCGAAGATCTCAAAGAAACGAAAGTGACGCAACCCGCTATATTTATACACTCTATAGCACTCCAAACCGTTTTAGGAAAAAGTTTTAAGCCAGATATGGTCGCGGGGCACTCTTTAGGAGAATTTTCTGCCCTCGTTGCTAGTGGTGCGATGAGTTTTAAAGATGGATTACAATTAGTATCCAAAAGAGCTCAAGCAATGCAGAAAGCCTGTGAAGCGCAACCATCTACAATGGCCGCAGTTTTAGGTCTGGAAGACTCTATAGTAGAACAAATTTGCGCAGAAACATCTGGCGTGGTTGTAGCAGCAAATTATAACTGCCCAGGACAATTAGTTATTTCAGGGGAGATTGATGCTATAAACAGAGCCTGTGCAACCTTAAAAGAAAAAGGTGCGCGTAGAGCGTTGGTCTTACCGGTAGGAGGGGCTTTTCACTCACCTATGATGGAACCAGCTCGGGAAGAGCTCGCTCTGGCTATTGAAAATACGGTATTTCAAGACCCGATTTGCCCTATATATCAGAATGTAACAGCAAGCGCTGTCACAAATGCCTCTGATATAAAAGACAATTTAATAGCCCAGCTTACAGCACCAGTACGTTGGACACAGACAGTCCAACAAATGATGGCAGATGGAGCAACAGAATTTGTCGAAATCGGACCGGGGAACGTCTTACAGGGACTTGTCAAGAAAATAAATAGAGATGCCGTTGCAAGTAGCGCCTCTCTCCCTGAGTAAATGGCAGTAAAAACTAATTGAAAAGTCCTAAGTACGTAAACTCAGGACTTTTTTTTAAATAATTAGTTGGAATTATTCCTAATTTACCTACATTTAACCTATGGGAATAAATGATTTACCTTCAGAGATAAGACGCTTTAAAGAAATCCGTGAGGATCACAATTTTACACAAACAGAGTTTGCAGAAAAATTGGGCATAAAAAATTCTACCGCAGATATAGAACGCGGTCGGACAAAATTGTCAGGTCAGGTCATTACTGAAATGCTGAGACTTTTTAACGTGAATCCTCTTTGGATTTATGGCTACAGCAATCAGAAACACCTCAACACGGGAATGGGAGACATTAGCCCTAAGGTGGTGATCGTTGATAAGGATGACAATGAAAATATGGTTCTAGTCAATCAGAAAGCTGCAGCGGGATACCCTAACAATATCGCAGATGTAGAGTGGTATCAAAAATTACCCGCCTTTGATTTACCCTTACCTCAATACAGGAATGCTACCTACAGAGGTTTTCAAATAGAAGGTGATAGTATGTTACCTACTTACAGGCCAGATGATTGGGTTCTTGCTCGAGGCATAGAAAGTCTTGAATACGCAAGTGACAATAAGGTGTATGTAGTGGTAATGCAGGATGCCGTTGTAGTCAAGAAGTTGCAAAAACTACCAGACTCCTCTAGAGTATTATTGATATCCCTAAACGAAGAATACATCCCATACGAGGTCTCCGTAAGTGATATTCAAGAAATATGGCAGGTTAATAGTAAACTTACCTTTAGTCTTGATGAGAACTCCAGTAGTAATCTCTTAAAGGAATTACAGCAATCTATGGAAGACTTAAAAGCTCAAATGACGCAATTTAAAGCATAAAAAAAGCTAGTACAAATTGTACTAGCTTTTTATCCAATTATTTGATTTACTATTAGTTATCGTCTACTTTAATTTTAGTGCCATCTTCATCGGTTTTGATTTTTACCTCAGTTCCATCTGGAGCTTCTGCTTTGAACTTACCGTCTTTTTCTTTTATTTCTGCACCTTCCTCACGCATCTCGTCCTTAAGTTGCTCAGCTTCCGTTTTTTTCTCTTTACAAGAGGTAAGAGATACTGCCATTATACCGAGGGCCGCTATTGCTATTTTTAAATTTTTCATTTTCTTTAGTTAAGGTTATTAAATTTATTATGGTCGATATTAGTTATCGTCGTTCCCAATCTTCTTAATTTCTTCGTCTATCTCTTCATTTACTTCCTTGTCTACTTCCTTAGCGGCACGTTCCAAAATTCCTGGTGTATCCTCTGCAACTGGCTTCTCAACTTCTACTTCACGGATAACCGTTTTTTCAGTAGTTGTTTCTCTACATCCTATTAATGAGAATGTTCCTAAGAATAGTGCAATCAATAGTGCATTTTTAATTTTCATATGAAATGGGTTTATAATTAATGCGCAAATGTAATTTTAATCTGGAGCGCTATACTTAAATCTTTACCAATTATTTCTAAAGTATACGTTAACATTTATGTTTAACATTTAGAATACTACATCTAATACGTAATTTTAAAATAAAAAATGGAATTTAATCTTGTTTATGATTTTCTTGAACGACTTAACAAAAACAATACGAAAGAATGGATGGATGAGCATCGTAAAGAGTACTACAAGGTTAGAGACACGTACATAGCGTGGCTTCAAGACCTAAACAATCGATTTTCCCAACTAGATCAAGACTATTATGACACTCCTGGCAAAAAAGCTATAAATCGTATCAATAATAACTTGATGTTTCATCCCAATAAACCCATATACAAAGACCACATAGGAGCAGGACTAGATCAAAAGACTAAACAAGGTGACTTTTATATAGAAATAGGCCTTCATCAAAACCTTCTAGCTGGAGGATATTGGAGACCTAAAAAAGAAATGTTGCAGAGCATAAGAGAAGCCATTGATTACAATGGTGAGGAGCTCAAAGAAATTATACATAAACCATCATTTTTAAAAACCTTTAATGGGCTAGTAAAAGATGAAATGCTCAAAACCACACCTAAAGGATTTTCTAGCGACCATCCTCACATTGATTTATTGAGACACAAAATATTTGCTGTAGAAGTATCCCTATCTAGAGAACAAGTACTCCAGCCAGATTTTACTGATTATGTCCTTGAAATCTATAAGGAGATGTTGCCTTTTCGGCGTTATTTGAGACAGGCAGTTTCTGTATAAGGTAAGGGAATACAGGTGCTTTTTAGATTAGTGGAAGTATTTTTTATTCTAAATATTTAATTACTGCTGTTGTAGCTCCAGTATTACTATTTACAAAGTGACCTGCAATCATACCCGCCTGACTTCTGAATTTATCATCTTCAATCATTTTAAGTATGAGATCTACAAACTCTTCATCCGTAGACACGGAATAGAGACCAGCGAGCTGTCTTAATTTTTTTGCTTCAGGAAATTTTTCATAATTAGGCCCTATTACAATCGGCACACCAAAGGTTGCAGGCTCTAGAATATTATGCAATCCTGTAGTTCCCATTGCACCACCCACATAGGCTATATCTGCATAGCTATATACTTTTGTGAGCAACCCGATACTATCAATAATCAAGACGTCATAATCTGCTATATTCTCACCTTCGTTTTGAGAATATAGAAGTGTTTTTTTCTGTAGACCAGACATCAGTGTTGCAATCTTCTCCTCTCTAATCTCGTGTGGTGCGATGATGAATTTTAATTTTTGCGGAGCCCTATTTATAAATGCAGTAATTACGGCTTCATCTTCTGGCCAGGTGCTTCCACAGACGAGGCATAGATTATCGTCCTTAAAAATCTCAATCGGTTTTAGTGTATTATCCATCTCCAGCTGGTGGGCAACCCTATCAAAACGGGTATCCCCGCTCACTGTGAAATTTGTAAAACCTAATTTCCTGAGCGCCTCAGCACTCTCTTCATCCTGTAAAAAAAAGTGCTCAAAACTATGGAGTGCCTTCTTCATAAAAGCCCCGTACCATTTAAAGAATGGCTGACTTTCTCTAAAAACTCCAGAAATTAAAAATGTTCGGATCTTTCGGCGATGCAGGGATTTTAGGTAGTTTGGCCAAAATTCATATTTTATAAAAAACACCATTTCTGGAGCGAGTACATCCAAAAATTCTTCAACATTCTGCGTTGTATCCAGCGGTAGATAGGTGGTAGCTTTCGCGAAAGCGTTATTCTTCTTAACCACAAATCCAGAGGGAGAAAAGAAAGTGATCACAAGCTGATGCTTCGTATATTGTTCCTTCACTTGTTGCATTACGGGAACCCCTTGCTCATACTCGCCCAATGATGCCGCGTGAAACCAGATTACAGGCTTGTCTCTTTCCAGCGTTCTTTTAAGCGTATTTAAAACATCCTTTCTTCCCTCGATAGACAGCCGCATCTTAGCACTCACAAAACCGAGAAGTGGGAAAATAGCCTGTGTAAGAGCCATCAGAATTGAGTAGAGTTTTTGCATCTGGCTAAATTACCGTTTTGGCAGCAATTAGACTTTTATAGAGGGAGATTTTGTATTTTCGTAAGGCTATCAATCTAGTCTCCGCAAGCGGCGATTTCTCAGCATTTTACTATGAAAAAAATTCAAATGGTCGACCTCAAAGGTCAATATCAAGGTATAAAAGAACGGGTGGATGCATCTATTATGGATGTCATTGAAAATACAGCGTTTATCAATGGACCTGAGGTGCACAGTTTTCAAAAAGAACTGGAAGATTATCTAGGTGTACGCAATGTCATTCCTTGTGCTAATGGAACAGATGCTTTACAGATAGCTATGATGGGTCTGGGATTGGAACCCGGCGACGAAGTAATTACCGCAGATTTTACATTTGCCGCCACTGTTGAAGTAATTGCCCTTCTTAAACTCACGCCTGTCCTCGTAGATGTAAATCCTTATAACTTTAATATAGATATTGACGCTATAAAAAAAGCAATCACACCTAAAACAAAAGCCATTGTGCCCGTACACCTTTTTGGGATGGCTGCAGATATGGATGCGATAATGGAGCTGGCTAAAGAGCACAATCTTTATGTCATAGAAGATAATGCGCAAGGTATAGGCTCAAATTTTACAGGTCGTGATGGAAAACAAACCAAAACGGGTGGTATAGGTCATATAGGAACAACCTCGTTTTTCCCCTCTAAAAATTTAGGTTGCTATGGTGATGGAGGCGCAATTTTTACCAATGACGACGCTCTTGCTCACACGATAAGAGGTATTGTAAATCACGGGATGTATGAGCGTTATCACCACGACGTAGTGGGTGTAAATAGCAGATTAGATTCTATACAAGCAGCCGTATTAAGAGCAAAGTTGCCCCACTTAGATTCCTACAATATAGCGAGGAGGGATGCTGCCCGTAAATACACCAACGCCTTTATAAATCAAGAAAAAATTATCACCCCAATAATATGCGATAGCTGTGACTGTCACGTCTTTCATCAATATACACTTAGGGTAAAGGAGACAGACAGAGATGCACTTGTAAAACATCTTAACGAGCAAGGGATTCCTTGCGGTGTTTACTATCCTATTCCATTACATAGCCAGAAAGCATATCAAGATGAGCGATACAATGAGGCAGATTTTCCTGTTACTAACCAGCTCGTAAAAGATGTGATAAGCCTTCCTATGCATACAGAGTTAGAGGATGATCAGATCGATTTTATCACTAAAACCATTATTGAATTTGTAAACAACTAAGAGTATGAGATATGTACTGGCATTCGCTGTGAGTTTTCTTTTTAGCGCTTCCCTGTTCTCGCAGGAAGGTACCCTTATTTACTGCGGGAAATTGGTAGATACTGAAAATGGCACCGTACTATCTCAACAAACCATTACCGTATCAGGTAATGAGATTACCGGAGTAACCAGTGGTTTTACTCCAGCAAGCGGTAAGGAGACGATTATTGATCTTAAAAATAAAACAGTACTTCCTGGACTCATTGATATGCACGTGCATATAGAAGGTGAAACGAATCCTAAGCGTTATCTAGAAACTTTTATTAAAAATGAAGCAGATGTTGCCTTTACCGCTGCAGAGATAGGTGAACGTACTTTACATGCCGGCTTTACAACAGTGAGGGATCTGGGAGGTACGGGTGTAAATGTCTCTCTCCGTAATGCTATACACCAAGGAACAATAGATGGCCCGAGAATCTATACGGCAGAAAAAGCCATAGGAACCACTGGTGGTCACGCAGATCCTACTAACGGTTACAAAAGAACAACAATGGGCGATCCAGGCCCGGCAGAAGGTGTCATTAATAGCGTAGAAGACGCAAGACAGGCGGTACGACAGAGATATAAAAACGGAGCAGATCTCATCAAGATCACGGCAACTGGCGGAGTCTTGAGCGTAAGCAAAAATGGAGACAACCCACAATTTCGTCAGGAAGAAGTAGACGAGATCGTAAGAACTGCAAAGGAATATGGAATGAATGTAGCCGCGCACGCGCACGGAAAAGAAGGAATGATACGCGCTATAAAAGCTGGCGTACAGACCATCGAGCACGGTTCCTTTATGGATAAGGAAACTGCAGATCTTATGAAACAGTATAATACCTACCTTGTCCCTACGCTATCTGCAGGAAAATTTGTAGCAGAAAAAGCTAAAATACCAGGGTACTACCCAGACATCATTATTCCAAAAATCAAAAAAGTAGACGCCACCCTTAAAAAGACTTTTGATATGGTTCAGAAAGAGAGAGTGAATATCGCTTTTGGGACTGATGCTGGCGTTTTCCCGCACGGAGATAATGCAAAAGAATTTATCTATATGGTGGAGTATGGCTGGTCTCCTATGTTCTCCATTCAGTCTGCTACGATTACAAATGCAAGGTTACTGGGTATGGAAGGCCAACTAGGAGTTATAAAAAAAGGGGCGCTAGCCGATATTATTGCTGTTAATGCAGATCCTACTGAAGATATAAGCACTCTTACAGAGGTTATCTTTGTAATGAAGGACGGTACTGTTTATAAAGACAAGTAGTCAACTCTTTTCGCTTTCGCGAAAATTTTAACGGCCTCAAGGAATTCATAAGGTCTAGAGGCTTATTACTCGATGCGTCTTTGAAACGCATCTAAAACCTAAAGCCGAACGTTTTTCAATCTTTCGCTATTAAAAACGCTCCAGGTAGAACTCTGGGGCCTATTCAATGCTTTTGCAAGAGTTTTTAGGACGTATGTTTGTAAACGATTGGATAACAGTAGTACCTACCGAATAATTCCTAAAATTGGAAATGATGTGTTTGTAAGACATCGTTTCTCCAAAAATTATTCTGAAGAAACCATTGTACTAAATATCTCAGCTATACTAAGCATTCCAAAAACTGTGCTATCTCGCCGCAAAGGTTAAGCTTATTATGTTTTTAATTTATTCTTTTCATAAGACCACGGCCAAAATCGCGTAAAAGCTCCCGGTGCTCTTCTGTGATATCTAAATTATCAAGTGATTTAAAAGCTACTTCCGTATACCTAGAGATTTCATTTTCTGTTGCCTGCGCGGCGCCGCTATCTATAAATGTTTGCTTTACCGTTTCTATCTTTTCTGAAGGATCTTGTGGAGCGATGGAAAAGAGATGTTCAAGCTGCTGCGCATCGTCTTTGTCACTGTTCTTTAAAGCGGTCAAGTATAAAAATGTTTTTTTATTTTCTATAATATCACCCCCCACCTGCTTACCAAAGGTCTCTGGATTACCAAAAGCATCCAAATAATCATCTTGAAGCTGAAAGGCAAGACCAAGGTCACGACCATAAGCGTAGATAGCTTCTTGGCAGCTTTGCGATGCGCCCGCTACTATCGCTCCCATCTTAAGGGCTGCGCCTACAAGCACAGCAGTTTTATACTCAATCATTTTGAGGTACTCAGGGATAGTAACGTCATCACGAGTTTCAAAATCCACATCGTACTGCTGCCCTTCACAAACCTCAATCGCGGTTTTAGAAAACAGCTTTGCGAGATCTTTAAAAGTCTCACCTTCATAATTTTCAAAAAGCTGATATGCCATAATGAGCATTGCATCTCCCGAGAGAATTCCAGTATTTACATCCCATTTTTCGTGTACAGTTTCCTTACCGCGACGCAATGGGGCATCGTCCATAATATCATCGTGCACAAGAGAAAAATTATGAAAAATTTCTACCGCCAGTGCAGCATCCATAGCCCTCTGTTGAGACCCTCCAAAAAGGTCACAAGCCATTATCGTAAGGACGGGGCGTAAACGCTTACCACCTAGATCCAATATATAATTTATTGGCTCGTAGAGATTTTTAGGCTCCTTGTTAAAGGATCTCTGAGATAGATACGTTAAGAATAAAGATCTATAATCTGCTATGCTCTGCATTTACTTTTTTTTGCAAAAATAAGTCACACGATTAGAATATGGGCTATCGAGCATTTTATAAATACGTTTATAGCTTATGCCAAAATGTGAAAGCTTAGTAAATAATCCTGATATACATTGCACACCAGACGCAACCGTTTGCAATAAACTGCATCTCTATCATAAATGCAGTGAAGTTTTATCATTGACAATCTTCACATTATGAGTGTTTTACTTAAATTTGATTAAGTACTTCTCAATAAATAACGAACCATCTTGATGAAAACCGAAAACCGAAAACCGAAAACCAAAAACCAATCTAAGGAACTTATCAAAAGTCCTTTTTTTTCTGAGCGCAATGTTCTTTATTAGCAGTTGTTCAGATGATGATATTCTAGATAATGCAAAGGGTTCATTAGAGCCTAACAACGACACTAACACTGGGCTATATGCAGGTGGTACTCAAGTAGCAAATCCCTATACGGTTACTAATATGAGGAGGGCTATGGATACCATTAAGGCCAAACTAGAAAGAGGGGTTTACACCTCAAAACCGTCACAAGGAAATAGATCCAACCGCTCAGTTACTGACGGGGTAGCTATAGAGACCACCCATTTTTACGTAAAGTTTACCCCACAAAGCGAGGGTGAGCTAGGCGTTTTAAAACAAGACTCAACCATCTTGGTATCAGACTACCCTCTGGATGTAGAGTTCTCAGAAAGCTGGCATGAGAACAGGCCAGAGCTTCCAGAAGGACAAATGCCAGAATACTTTGCATCTGTACCAGTATCTAGATCTATGCCTAGTATAGCCTATCAAGTACTAGGAAATCTCTATATCCCAGAGGACGAACCTGTATTTAATCCCGAAGAAGAACAACCCATCACACGTGAGACAGAGGTTAATAATGAAGAGGACCTCTTGCATCACCTGCTTTACGAAGCCTATTACAATGTGGGCAGGGAACAAGAACTTTTAGGAGATAATGGCTCCTTTGATGATCCTAGTGGGGGAAATAGATTTTTAATTTTTGGACGTAGATGGACACCATCGGGTAGATTACAAGTATGGGATGGGCAAGTAGGTAATACCCCAGGAGCAGATGTATGTATCCAGACGAATACGGTAGACTATTCTGGGTGTTATGATAATGATGGTACATTTACAGACTGTCCAGAATACATTACTGGAACAGCGTGTACCCCTGGCCCTGCCACTCCAGGCTCTATGATAGGATTAACAGGTGCTCAAGTACTAATGAGACAAGGGTTTACGGTACGTCAAGTAACTACAAATGCAGATGGTACTTTTGAGACAAAAACTGTAAGAGGCAGAGCTAGGTACTTAGTACAATGGGAACGTTATCATTATAGCATACGTCGTGGTCTGGAATTTCAAGCCGAGATGAGAGGTCCTAGAGTACGATTTGAACCTTGGTTTAAAAATATAAATGGACCTGGTGGCAGAGATCATTATCACGCAAATATCCATTTAGGAGCTCATCGGTTTTATTATGGTGACGTTTTAGGTATACTGCGACCACCCTTGAATAGTCCAGCGCCTGGGGTCATACAAATGAAAATTGCTGCATTAGGGAATGATAGTGAGTCTTTACATTTTCCATACGGTAATGAAGTTACAGGTGGTATTTTACCTACTATATACTTCCAAAAAGAAAATAGACCAGCACAGATCATTTTTGGTTCAATGATTCACGAGTTGGCTCACGCTGCTCATAAGCGTCTAGATGTCTTATCATATACTGAAATGGTCTGGCAAGGTTATATTTTAAATGGAGTATCAGATGACCCGCAAGCTGTAGCACACAGACGTGCTAGAAGATTATTAGAAACTTGGGCAACTACGGTTGAAATTGCTCTCACAGTGGATAGATATCAAAATGAACTAGGCGTACAAAACTTTCAATATAACCGGAGAGTTGACCAAAATGGTAACGAACTTGAAGGTAATGAACAACGACAGACTATTCAAGAAGAGGCCTTTTACACGTCTGGAGGTTGGGATATGATTGATGATTTCAATCAAAGGAATAATGGAAATGGATTTCCTTTAGATAATGTAAACGGATATACCTTACTAGAATTGCAAAATGCTATTGTATATCAACAGACTTGGACACAGTGGAGAAACAGAATTGCTGTACTCTATAATAATCCTACTGAAAACAATCTAGCAGAACTATTCAATAATTGGCAAGACTGATGAAAAATCTCATACTATATTTCCTGCTTTTATTTGGTATGGTTTCTTGCGAGATTATAGATAATACTTTTACCGAGGCTACCTTCACTTTACTAAACGACTCAAATAAGGAAGTGATTGTGAAATTTTATAATTCTAATATTGATTCTGATGCTTTAACAATAGATATTAATGCTGACCAATCTTACACTGGATTCACGGTAGAGTCTTCTAACGGAAACCTTTTTGAGGACCCAGATATGTCTGTTGGTAGCGGCTTTGCAGGAGATAGTATTGTTATAATATTTGACAATGAAAGGTTCAGTAATTATAGCATACTATTTTCAGGAAATCAACAAATTAGTTTCTCTGAACCTATACTAAGAAATCCCTTTAGAGTGGGCAACTATGAAGAAATAGGAGATCAAGAATTTCTTTATAGCATCACCCAAGAAGACTATAACAACGCCACCCCCTGTGATGGGCCTTGTGAGTAATTAATAAAGGACGCCTAGCACATCCTTTTTATAGAAACCCTTAAAAATAAAGTATGAAATTAAAAAACTACCTATTCCTTATTGCATTAATATGCATAGGGATTACGCTACAGGCACAAACCCCAGAGCTTGTATATAGCGCAAATGGTGCAGAGTACGGAGAGCTGGAGATAAGAGGCAACTTCCTATACCGTGGTGGGCTCGATCACGAGATCGCTCTTACAGACATAAGCAATACGGACTTTACTACAGAAACCGTTGCTACAGGCACAGCTAGTGAAATTTCCTTGCGTATGACCGTAAGTGAGGATGGCAGCGAGGTGTTTATTAATGAGTTTGGTAGTGCTATACGCTCTGCCACGCTTACGAGTGGAGTAGCAACGCTAGAGACCCTATTAGATGAAGCGTTAGAGGTCCTAGGGATGGATTACTATAATAATAGGGTTTATTTCTCCACCAGTGCTCCACAAATCATTAGTTTTTCTAGTAATGATCCAGAAGGTACATTAGAGTTGCTTTACGATCCTGCCAGTGTACTCCCCATATATAATACCCATATAGAAGGCGATGCCTTGTACTACAGCACTCAAGATTCTTTTGATGAGCCTATTACTTATGAGATTTATAAATTAGATTTAACGGTAACTGCCCCAGAACCAGAGCTTGTGACAACAACGCCAGAGCGTATCTGGTCTATTACCACAGTAGGTGAGTTTTTGTACCTTCTTAGTGATGTTAATGTAATAACGTATCGCACTGAAATAGCTAATCCTGCGGCAGAGGCGCCATTCTATCTTGAAATTCCTGTATCTGATGTGCAAGATGTTTTTTCTATAGCCCATGATGGAGATTATTTATATTACACTGCGCTAGGTGGCGCAGCAGGGATTTATAGAATAGTAGATGATGCTTTAGGACTAGAAGAGGTAACTCCATCGGAAATAACAGTGTATCCAAATCCTACAACAGATACACTTTACATAACTGGACTACCAGTAAATAGTAAAGAATATACCGTTATAAATTCTCTGGGTCTAGTGGTCAGCACTAGCACCATAGCATCAAATACAAATTTTATTGATGTTGCACACTTACCATCTGGTCTATACTTTTTAAGCTTTTTTAAAGATAAGATCGTTTCTTTTGTAAAGAACTAATTTGTTTTAAGAAAGTATTTTACTTCTTCAAAACTCATTGAATATCTTTTTACTTTTTTAAACCATCAACTGCTTTAATTTAATTGCTCAATATACGCTCCCAAGCACTATAGATTAGTATCTACTCAAAAATCTATATCTTCAAAAAAAATGCTCCAGTTAGGGTGCACTCTAAACTAGTGTTAATAGGATATGTCCATAAATAAATAAAGCAGACTAGTTACAAACTATGAACCATTTGTAAAAGCGCACTCCCAGATCACAAATAGTTAATAGTGATCCAATTAACGATATCTTAATAATAAGCACTTGGTGGTTTCATTACTTTTAAAGATAAATTAACCACGATGAGCAGAAAAGATTTAAGTAAAGAAGAAGCGATAGCTAAGCTAAAAGAGCTTGCAGAAAAGATAGATTTTACAATGATGGCGACAGACCTCTCCAATCCACCATTTCACGTCATACCTATGAGCACAAAAAAAGTAGATAAAGAGGGTAATCTATGGTTCCTAAGTGATGGGAGCAGCGAGCACAACAAGCATATTTTAGAAGAAGAGCGCGCTTTATTAACCTATGGAAATCCAAGTGATTTCGAATTCTTAAGCGTTTATGGCCAAGCTATTGTAACCCGAAACCAGCAAATGATCGATGAACTCTACAGCAGTTCTGATGATATGTGGTTTGACGGTAAAAATGATCCTAATTGTACAGTAATACAAATACGCCCCAGCGACGTTCGATATTGGGATAGCAAGAATGGAAAAATTATATCCCTCCTTAAAATGGGTGTCGGTGCTATTTCAGGAAAGCAGCCAGATCTTTCAGAAAATGGAGAACTCGATATAAATTAAGATACAATTAAATTACATGATGTCCTCGCAGTCTATGATTGCGAGGATTTTTTTTGGGCTTTTGCTAATGTTTTCAATCCACATAAAACCTCTCTGAAGCACCCTTTTTACTAAAAAGTATTTCTCCTTTTTAGAATGAAATAATTTCTCACAAACGTTAAAAAATTGTGAAAACTAAGGAAACTTTAATCGTACACAAAGTTTCCTCTCTATATTTGTTGTCATCAATGAAAGAAGACATTTTAAATAAAGCCTCAGAACTCTTTATAAATCAAGGATTTAAAAGTGTTACTATGGATGACATTGCAAATGAGCTTGCATTGTCAAAGAAAACCCTATACCAGCATTTTGCTAATAAAGAAACTATAGTCGCCGTATCCGTAGATGCAATGTTTGAGGAAATTTGCTCAAAAATTGATATCATCTGTGATTTAGAGAGAGACCCTATAGAAGAGATGTATGATATTAAAAAGGAGATTCTGCATCACCTTAAGGATGAGAAATCTGCCCCTATGCACCAACTTCTCAAATATTACCCTAAAATTTATCGGTCATTGCGGGCGAGACAGTTCAGCTATATGCAGGATTGCGTTATGAGAAATGTAAGACGCGGTCTAGAACAGGGAGTTTACAGAGCAAATATTAACGAAGAATTTGTTTGCCGTATCTATTTCCTAGGGGTTACTGGAACTAAGGATGGCGACTTATTCCCCACCACTCTCTTTTCCCCCGGAGAACTCTATGAAACCTATTTAGAATACCATTTAAGAGGTATTGTTACGCCAAAGGGGCGTAAAATACTGAACACTATTATCCAATCAAATCACGATTAATGAAACATTTCTTTGTTTTTATAGTACTCACCTTTAGCTACGCCTTTCTTATAACTGGACAATCCAGCGCTACCGCTCAGACGCGCACTTTTACGGTAGAGGAGGCCGTTGCTTTTGCGTTAGATAGCAACTACACGGCTATCAATGCAAGACGCGACATCGCAAAGGCGATCAAGAAAAAATGGGAAACCACTGCCACAGGGTTACCGCAAATTAATGCTGCGCTAGATTACAACTATCAGATCAAGCAGCCTACCCAACTTATCCCAGCAGAATTCACGGGTGGCGAGCCAGGTACCTTTGTCCCAGTGGTTTTTGGCACCCAACAAAATGCGACAGTGACCGCCACGCTCACCCAACTTATTTTTGACGGCTCCTATTTGGTAGGATTACAAGCGGCTAAGACCTTCTTAGAATTCTCAGAAAATGCAAATGAAAAAACACAACTCGAGGTTCGTAAAGGTGTAATTAATGCTTATGGTGGTGTGTTGCTATCACAAGAAAGTGTTGCTATCTTAGATAAGAACCTTGAAACACTACAGGAAAACCTACGAGAGACCCGCATCATCTTTGAAAACGGCCTCGCCGAAGAGGAAGATGTAGAGCAATTACAGATTACCTATTTGTCCTTACAAAACCAGCGTGCAAACGCAAACCGTATGGTAGGAATCGCAAAGCAAATGTTTAACCTAGCGATCGGACTGGATGTAAATGATAAGGTGATTCTTACAGAACGTTTAGAAAATCTTGCATTACCAGCTTTAGGATTACTTAACGATAGTGTCAATCTAAATCAAAATGTAGATTATAAAATCATCAACAACCTGAATGAGCAACGCGAGCTGGAGCTCAAACTTGAAAAAAGTAAAGCGCTACCCACCTTAGGAGCTTTTATAAATGTAGGGACATTTGCAGGACGCAATGAGTTTAATTTTTTTGATACCGAAGAAAAATGGTTTGCTCAATCTATTACCGGCTTCTCGCTCAATATTCCAATTTTTAGTTCAGGGATGCGCAACGCAAGAACCGCTCAAGCAGAAATCGCTTTAAAGCAATCTCTTACAAAACGAGAAGAAACAGCGCAACAAATAAGGCTTGCCTACGCTTCTGCAAAAAGTGATCATGAACTAGCGATCGATAATTACAACACTTCAGTAAAAAATATCACTCTTGCTGAGCGTATTGAGAATAAAAATCAAATAAAATTTAGAGAAGGATTGAGCAGTAGTTTTGATTTGCGTCAGGCACAAACGCAACTCTATCAGGTACAGCAAGAATTATTGCAAGCGATGTTACAAATCGTAACTACCAAAGCAGAATTAGAAACGATATTAAATGTGCCTAATTATAGGATGAATTAAGTGAATACGGAGGTTTCGATACTATTTATAAAAGCGTAACGCGCTTTTATGAATCACTCAACCACCTCCAATTGTTCACTAAACAGAACAACAAAGGTGGTTAAGTGATTTTTATTATCGCTTGCAGCGATACTAAAAATTATATCGAAAACCTCCGGCAACAAAAAGACCAATCAAATAAAAATTGCAAATGCGGATCGAGATTTCCGCCTTCGCGAAAATTAATGACACTATGAAAAAATACATAACGCTTACAATACTATCAATCGCACTCATTTCTTGTGGAGGTGATGGCGAAGGAAAATCGGTAGATACGCTCATTGAGTCTGGGAGTGTAGAAGAACTTCAAGCAAAAAGGGAAGCCCTCAAAACGGAAATCTCTAGTATTAACGATCAGCTTAGTATGATTGAGGAAACGCTGGAAAAGAAGAATCCGCGAGCTAGAAAAGAGGTGTTGATAACCACTATGACTGCAAAAGACACCCTTTTTAAACACTTTATGGAAGTACAAGGGAACGTGATGACAAAAGAAAACGTTCTTATCTATCCAGAATATCAAGGGACGCTAAGTCGCGTTTTAGTAAAAGAAGGGCAACGTGTACGTAAGGGTCAGACCCTAGCCCGTATAGATGACGGTGGTCTTGGTAGTCAAGTAGCTCAAATAGAAGCGCAAGCAGCACTCGCTAAAACCACTTTTGAGCGCCAGCAACGTCTTTGGGATCAGAAAATTGGGTCTGAAATTCAATACTTACAAGCTAAAACGCAATACGAGGCATCACAAAGCTCTGTAAATCAAATTAAAAGCCAATTGGGTAAAACCACTGTGACTGCCCCATTTTCTGGTGTCATAGATGAAATTATCACAGATCAAGGTACGGTTGTTTCTCCTGGAGTAGCCCTATTTAGAATCGTAAATCTTGATAATATGTATGTGGCAGCAGAAGTTCCAGAAAGCTATTTACCTACAGTAACAGAAGGCAAGAACGTAAAAGTGGAGTTTCCAGTTTTAGGAGAAACCGTAGACGCTACCGTCCGTCAAACAGGAAATTATATCAAACCCTCTAACAGAAGTTTTGCAATTGAAGTTGACGTCCCTAATAAGGATGGTCGCGTAAAACCTAACCTTACAGCAAGACTTTCTATAAATGACTATACGTCAGAAAACGCCATATTAATTCCCCTTAGTGTAATTAATGAAAATGCAGATGGGGAACAATATGTATATACTGCAGTTCAATCTGAAAATAACACAGGAGATGATGAAACCTCTATGATTGCAAAGCAAAAGATCATCACCACGGGTAAAGCACAAGGTGATTATATAGAAGTACTATCTGGGGTAACCGCAGGAGAACTGATTATCGTAGAAGGAGCTCGCTCTGTAAAGGACAATCAAGCAGTAAAAATCTTAACATACTAGGTAATGAGTGATAAGAAAAAGAAAAGTGTAGATAAGGAATTTGCCTTGTCGAGTTGGGCAATTGACAACCCAACCATTATTTACGTCTTGATGGCGCTATTCCTAGCGTTAGGAATGGGGGCTTATCTAGGTATGGCTCGTGAGAATTTCCCAGAAATTAATGAGACAAAGATTTATATCTCTGCTCCGTACCCTGGGAACACCGCAGAAGATATTGAGCGTCTCATTGTTGACCCCTTAGAAGATAAATTGCAAAATCTCTCTGGGGTAGTAGAAGTACTATCAACTTCACAAGAAGATTATGCGATCATCACCGTAGAGTTTGATGACGGTATGGACGTACAAGTGGCCAAACAAAAGGTAAAGGACGAAGTCGATTCAGAAACAGCAAATGAAGATTGGCCTACATTCAACGGAGCTAAGGTGGAACCAAATGTTTTTGACCTTAGTATGTCTGAAGAAATCCCAATTCTTAACGTAAACATTTCAGGAAACTACCCCGTTATTAAGCTTAAGGAATATGCAGAATACCTGCAAGATGAGATCGAAAGCCTTAAAGAAATTAAAGAGGCAACGATACGTGGCGCTCAAGAAAAAGAGGTTGAAGTTGCTGTAGATGTCTTTAAAATGATTGCCGCTCAAGTAAGTTTTGATGATGTGATCCGTGCCATAAGTAACGAAAATATGACCTTATCTGCAGGGAATTTAGTTTCCAGTGGTCAGCGTCGTAACATCCGTGTTATTGGTGAAATTCAAAATCCAGACGAGCTCAATAATTTTGTAATTAAATCAGACAAAGGAGCGGTATATCTAAAGGACATCGCAACCATAAAATTTACCGAAGAAGATAAAACGACGTTTGCACGTGATCTTACCCTTCACGAAGGGGAATCTGTTACTAAAGAACAAGTAAGTGATGCTGTCGTGATGCTCGATGTAAAAAAACGTTCTGGTAAGAATATGATTGAGGCGGTAGAAAAAATTGACGTTATCATAGAAGATGCCGTTGCAAACGTATTCCCGCCAGATATCGTGGTACGCACTGCAAATGATCAGAGTGAGAAGACAGAAAATCAAGTAAGTGATCTAGTAAACAATATCATCTTTGGTATCATCCTGGTTATTGGGGTGCTCATGTTTTTCTTAGGGTTTAGAAATGCACTATTCGTAGGATTTGCTATCCCGATGTCTATGTTTATGAGCTTTATGATCCTCAATTTAATGGGGTATACAATGAATACGATGATTCTCTTCGCCCTCATTATGGGCTTAGGAATGCTGGTGGATAATGGTATTGTGGTGGTAGAAAACGTCTATAGATTGATGGACGAAGAAGGAATGAGTCGCATAGAAGCCGCTAAAAAGGGAATCGGTGAGATTGCCTTTCCTATTATTATTTCTACCCTCACAACCGTCGCAGCTTTTGTTCCATTGGGACTATGGCCAGGTATCATGGGTCAATTTATGATCTACTTTCCAATCACCCTTTCTGTGGTACTGGGATCTTCCTTGTTTGTTGCCATTTTTATAAACTCAATGCTGGTTTCACAATTTATGAAAACGGATGAGAAACCGCTTTCGCGAAAATTTTTGATCCGCACCTCACTTATTATGTTGCCTATCGGCTTAATGATCCTCTTCTTAGGCGGAAGTATCAGAGGTTTTGGTTCATTGATATTGGTGACCATCGTTTTTATGTGGATCTACAAGTTTATACTTAAAGGTGCAGCAGATACCTTCCAAAAGAAATTCCTTACTTGGTTAGAAGATAAATACAAAGCGTTCTTAGGCTGGGCAATTAGAGGATGGAAACCCGTAGCGTTTGTCGTGGGAATCTTTGTGTTACTCATTGCGACATTTGGTGCATTTGGTGCTTCGGTAGCTGCAGGTCGGACAGCCATTGAGTTTTTTCCAGACAACAAACCTAATCAGATTATTGTCTATATAGAATATCCAGAAGGAACGGCAATCTCTAAAACCAATGCTATTACAAAAGATATTGAAGAGCGCGTTTTTAAAGTCTTCAATGATGAGCAATATTTGGAAGGCGGCGACTTCAACGCATTGGTGGAAACTTCTGTTTCTCAGGTAGGTGAAGGTGCAGGAAATCCACAGACAGATGGCGGTAGCGCAGCAGAGATGCCACACAGAGCAAAAATTACTGCGACAATGCGTGAGTATAAATATCGTAATGGCGCTGACAGTGAAGCATTGCGTTTTAAGGTGCAGGAAGCTCTCAGAGGAATATACCCTGGAGTCGTGATTACCGTTGAAAAAGATGCTGCAGGACCGCCGCAAGGATATCCCATTAACATTGAACTCGAAGGCAAAGACTACGGAGAATTAATTGTTACTGCAGAAGCAATGCGTAACTACATCAACAGTCGTAATGTCCCAGGAGTAGATGAACTTAAAATTAATGTAAACCGCGGGAAACCGGGAACAGAAGTTATTGTGGACCGTGAGAAGGCTGGAGAACTCGGCGTGGCAACAGGTCAAGTAGGGATGCAATTGCGCCGATCTATATTTGGTGATAAAGCTGGTGTTTACAAAAAGGACGGTGAAGATTATGATATTTATGTTCGGTTTAACGAAGAGCAGCGCTATGATAGGTCTGCGCTGTTTAACCAGAACATTACTTTTAGGGATCAAGCAACGGGACAGATAAGAGAAATCCCCGTAACAGCGCTTACCACTACCAAAAATACGTCCTCTTTTAGCGCTATAAAGCATCGCGATTCTAAGAGAGTAGTTACGGTATATTCTAATCTGGCTGCTGGATTTACAGATGCAGGCTCCGTGGTCGCAGCAGTACAAGAAGAGATGCAGAATTTTGAAAATATGCCTAAGGATATTAAAGTAAATTATACGGGACAGATAGAGGAGCAAGAGAAAGAAATGAATTTCTTAGTAAGTGCCTTCTTTGGGGGTCTCGCATTAATTTTCTTCTTATTAATTTTCCAATTTAGCTCCATCTCAAAACCCATTATCATAATGATTGCCATTTTCTTGAGTTTCATTGGCGTTTTTGGAGGGATCATCATTAGTGGGTCATCATTTGTAATTATAATGACAATGATGGGAATTATCTCCCTGGCAGGTATTGTGGTTAACAATGGTGTGGTACTTCTCGATTATACGCAATTATTGGTAGATCGTAGGGAAGTAAAAGAAGGACTTGAAGGCAAGCAAATGCTCGATAAAAAAACCACACAGGAGCTTATCATAGAAGGGGGTCGTGCACGTTTACGTCCCGTTTTGCTTACAGCCATTACGACCGTTCTTGGGTTGATACCACTGGCCATAGGAATCAATATCGATTTCTTTGGATTATTTCAATCATTTGATGCGGGAATCTATGTAGGGGGAGATAACGTGATTTTCTGGGGACCGCTCGCGTGGACGGTGATTTACGGTCTTATCATCGCGACCTTCCTCACATTAATTATAGTTCCGTTATTATATTATATCGTATATAAAATTAAAGTGAAGGTAAGAGGTAGTAAGGCAACAGAGCGCGCTGAAGAAGAGTACCAAGAAGCAGCTTAAGAGCATCCCCCATATTTTTTGAAACGCACCTAATTAACAACTAGGTGCGTTTTTGCATTATAGGTGAGTACGCTTTCGCGAAAGCGTAGTCCTTAAGATTTAAGTAACGTACGCTTGTAAAATAGAAAAGGCCTTCATCAAGATTAATGAAGGCCCTAAAAAATTGACTATTGTTTTTATTGATTTTCAGTAAGTGGAACTGGAAACTGCTCGAATGTTCCGTCACCGGCTCTGTCAAGAGGCAATGTATTTAGGATACCAAATCTACGAGCATCTATCCAACGATGTCCGCCTTCTGCAAAGAGAGAATAACGTCTGTTGTAAATAATTTCATCTACAAGCTCAGACGGACTCGCACCTCCAGTATAAGGATCTAGACCTGCAGCGTCACGCACTACATTTATCGCCGTTATCGCTTCTCCAGGATTTGATATATGATTCGCTTCAGCATATAATAAGATCAGTTCTTCATTTCGCATTAAGCCAACGGGATCTGTATTTGACTGATATATAAATACATCATAAGTACCGGTGAGTCCAGATTGAGTTACTGGATTGGGCTCAATCATCCCGGTATCCTCATTAAGAACCTCTCTAAAGGTTGCCTTGTTCACCCTATCATCACCATCAAGAGCATCTTCTATAAATGATGGATGTGCTATTCTCGCGTTTGCACCCGTAGCATTTTGAGCAAAAAATAAAGGATTGGGAATATCTGCACCCGTTAATGAAAATGTCAAGTAGATTCCATTATCTAGATTTCCATTCAAATTTAAAAAGGAATCTTCAAGCAGCGTATTTGCGGTAGCATAATCTCCACGATATACTGCAACTCTAGCGGCGAGTGCATTATTAAGTTCTAGAGCGCCAGCAGGCGTACTGGCAATGGCAAACCCAGATGGCACGTTGAAAGCAAAATCCGTTGATCCAGCTGCGGTTAACTCTGCTCTAGATTCTGCCAGCATAGTAGCTATTGCAGCAAGGGATTCTTCGTAACTCACAAAAGGCCCTAGATTGTCAGGGTCATTAACGTCAAGACGTATCCCATTTTGATATTGCTGATTTAAAACCATTAAAAACTCGTGGGCTTTGAGCATACCACCATATCCTTTGACACCAGCGATTTCTTCAGCTGAAAAATCGGCGGTTGTATTTTCCAAACCTTCCAGCAAAATATTAAGCCCTTTTATAGTTGCATATCTAGCAGCAAATGGATTAGTTGTGTAGAACGTATTGTTATCAAGATTTCCAGTTAGCAAATCTCCAGTCCATCTTGGATCTGAGGTTTGGAATCTCCAGTATTCTCTACCAGCCACAGCTTGTGCGTCCGTTTGAGTAGCGATTTGAGTCCGCATATCAGCAAAAATACCAGACATCGTCTCGATAAGTTCACCTCTCGAGAGATCTTCGATGATAGCATCGGTTGTCGGTCCATTCAAATTCTCACCTTCTTCGACTTCACAAGAAGTATTGATGAAGGTTAGAAAAATGATGATAAATAAATATTTTATTGTTTTCATTTTTGTCTTTTTTTTTAAAAATCTACTTTGATGTGAAATAAGTAACGCTTTGAAGAAGGAAATGGAGTTACTTCAACTCCTGTAGATAAACCGTTAGATCCAAAATTAGATACTTCTGGGTCATAACTGTTATAATCAAATATGTTAATTAAATTATTTCCTGAAGCACCAAACTTAATTCTTGACACATATTTTCCAAAGGTCTTTTCGAGTACTCTAACAGGAATCGTATAATATAAACCTATTTCGCGAAGGCGCAAATAGGATGCATCTTCTACAAAAGGGGTTGCGTTCCCACTAAAAAAAGAATCAATTCTATAATCACCATTCACCAACGTTCCAGATGGATCTAAATTTGTAGCATCATAATCTGCACTCGTTTGTCCAAAGTCTGTTAGTAAGGTAGTAAGATTAATATTGTCTCCTCCTTGTTTCCAATGCCATAGGAATGACAAATCAAAATTCTTATAAGTCAAGGTATTTCCCAATGTCATTTGAAAATCAGGTTCTGCATCTCCTAACACAGTTAGAACACCATCGGCATTTGTTCCTACGATTTGAGTGGCACTTTTACCTTCTTCAATTCTAAATGTTCCAAGCCCAGCTCCAAAACCTCCTAAATTAAATGGATCAACGTCGAGTCTTGTGATTTCAGAATTATTAGTGAAAAATATAAGGTCTGCACTCCATCTTAAATCTTCCTCCTCTATGATAGAAGCGTTCAGAGAAGCTTCAAAACCTGTGTTTTTAAGACTTCCTGCATTTGCCCATCTTGATCCGAATCCAGAAGAAGATTCATTGTTTGCGAGAAGTATAAGGTCATCTACATTTTTATCATAAAAAGTAAAAGAAAGGTTTAAGCGGCTATCCAAAAATGATGCGTCAAATCCAGCTTCAAATTCCTTCTGTCTCTCAGGAGTGATAGACGGATCTCCTAACGTTGTAGGTATTACGATACCTACTTGCCCACTTATAAGTGAGTTAACGTATGCCGTAAAGAGTGCTCCATTAGGGGCAAAGTTACCTGCTTCTCCGTAAGCTGCTCTTAACTTAAACTGATTTAAAAAACTATCATCAGCATAAAAATCAAACTTATGCAGGTTTGCAGCAAGAGAAGCCTTAGGGTAATAAAACAACTCATTTGCATCTCCATTATTACTTGATTTATCACCACGAACTCCTAAGGTTCCAATTAATTTATCTTGGTAATTTATTTGCTCCTGCACAAAGAAACCTACATCCTCTTGCTCCTGTCTAAACTGTGTTACATTAATGTTTGCTGCTTGATCGAGATTAGTTTCTGAAGCAATAAGATCTGAAGCAATGCTGCGCACAGTATTTCTGCTAAATGTTTGTTTGGTCACACCCGCCTGTGACGTAAATGTGAGTTCGCTAGCTGTTCTGTAGTTATGAATCAAAAACGCCGAAAAGTTTGCGTCCTTATTTTCTGTTGTACCAAGTGCGCTTACTCCGTTCAGACCACCATTAGAAATTTTCTGAAATTGAAGCTCTTTAGGAAAAATTGCTGTATTTACGAGATTGTAATAGTCAACACCTGCTCTAAACTGAATATCTAGATCTTGCTGCTCCATTTCGAATATATTAAAATCCAGAGTAGCCCCAGTTATAAATCGATTCACTTCTTCCTTATTTGTAATGAGATCACGAGTTTGAAGTGGATTTGAGGCACTATATGGATTGTCTGGATAATTACCGTTTTCATCAGGTCGTAACTGTGCCCAAGGTGGTGTAGATGTAAGAGAGACCCCTATAGTTGTACCCGTATTGTCATTGTTAAAGAAACCTCTATCAGACTCTGAGTCAATATAATTAGTACTTACAGCTATTTTACCACGACCTTCTAAAAAGTTATGGTCAATATTAAGGCGTACAGATTTTCTATCATACCCAGTTTTATCTACAATACCATCTTCTTCGTTGTTAGAGAAAGCAGCATAGAACAAGGTGTTCTCTCCTCCTCCAGAAATATTTATACTTGTATTGGAAATAAGTCCCTGCTCGCCATAAATTTCATTTTCAAAATTTGTGAGCGTCCCATTATTTTGAGCGGCTGTAAATAGCGCACCTTCACCTACACCAAAACCGGCTTCGGCAATGGCAGCGGTATAATTTCTCTGCCCTAATTTATTGAGTATCGTATTGAATCCAAAATCCTGAGAAAAGGAAATCTTAGTTTCCCCTCTCTTTCCTTTTTTTGTGGTGATTATGACAACACCCGCTGCAGCACGTGATCCATAAATTGCAGCGGCAGAGGCTCCTTTGAGAATCTCAATGTTAGCAATATCGTCAGGATTAATATCTGCGATCCTATTCGTAGGATTGTCCTGACTAGAAGCATTACCACCAGCGGCAGCTCCAGAGACAAAATTTAGTCCCGCACCAGAAACACTGCTGTTATTTACATACACTCCATCTACAATATAAAGAGGCTGGGAATTACCGTTAATAGAAGTTACACCTCTAAGTTTTACAGAAATTCCACCTCCAGGTGCTCCCGAGCTCTTAGTGATCTGAGCTCCTGCAAATTTACCTGAAAGCGCTCCGTCTAGTGTCTGTGCAGCGGTTCTTCCCACAAGATCTTCTGAAGAAACTGTCGCAACAGCATTTGCCAGATTTGATCTTTTTACAGAAGTAGCTAATCCCGTAATCACTACTTCATCTAGAGACTGTAAAGACTCCGTTAAAGTAACATCCAGAGTCCTAGAACTGCTTATTGAAATTTCTTGTGTTGTATATCCAAGGTAGCTAAATTCCAGAATTCCGGAATTTCCATTCAAGGTAATTGAATAGGTACCATCTAAGCTCGATGTTGTACCATTTGTAGTTCCCTTTTCGATAACATTTACAAATGGAATGGGATCGTTATTTCCATCACTTATAGTTCCCGTCACAACCGACTGAGCGCAAATAGCCGTGGGAATTAGAAATAATAGAAAATAGACCATTTTAATTAATGGATGTTTTTTCGTCATTGTTTTATGGTTTTGTTTGTTATTCACCCGAAAGTATGCATTATTTGCAATAAAAAATTATTTTCTTCTATATTTTATATACTAAACACTAAGAATATTATAGATAATCTAATTTTACAAGATAGCTACTTACGTTAAAATTTTCTTTTTGCTTTCGCGAAAGCGCACCTACAAAATCAAATAGCAAGCAAGAAGAAGGTAATTCTAAATTTGTGAAAAACTCGGGATAACTAGCTAGGTCTAAAAAGTTAATACCTCCAGTAATTAAGTACATTTATCCTACACAAAAATTAGCACATTGGCAAAGAAGAAGGTCACACCATTAATGCAACAATATAATACCATCAAGAATAAATATCCTGATGCAATGTTGCTGTTTAGAGTGGGGGATTTTTATGAAACCTTTGGAGAAGACGCCGTTAAAGCTGCGCGTATTTTAAATATCACACTCACAAATCGTAATAATGGTGGCGAGCGCACAGAACTAGCAGGCTTTCCACATCATTCTATAAACACGTATTTGCCAAAACTGGTAAAAGCTGGGTGCAGGGTTGCGATTTGTGACCAATTAGAAGATCCTAAACAGACCAAGAAAATTGTAAAACGCGGGGTTACGGAGTTGGTAACACCTGGCGTCGCAATGAACGATGATATTCTATCTGCAAAAAACAATAACTTTTTGGGGGCTATTTACTTTGGAGGTTCAGGCTCTTTGGCTCGTGTGGGAGTTGCCTTTTTAGACGTCTCTACGGGTGAATACCTTACCGCACAAGGTGATGAAGCCTATATAGATAAGCTGTTACAAAATTTTGCTCCGAGCGAATTGCTCATCTCAAAGAAACAGAAAAAGGATTTTCTAGAAGCATTTGGTGACGATTTTCACACCTTTTATCAAGAGGATTGGGTTTTTCAAATAGACTACGCCAGAGAATCACTTCATAAGCACTTTGGTACTAACTCCTTAAAGGGTTTTGGGGTAGAGCATCTTGATGAGGGAATTATCGCTGCAGGAGCTGTTTTGCATTATTTGGGAGAGACACAGCATCATAAACTCCAGCACATCACGCGCATCAACCGTATTGCTGCCGATGAGTACGTCTGGATGGATCGTTTTACCATACGTAATCTAGAGCTTTACAACTCCTCATCTGGAGTAAAAGCCATCACACTTATAGATGTAATAGACAAGACTATTTCTCCTATGGGCGGGAGAATGCTCAAACGCTGGCTGGCACTTCCGCTCAAAAAACTGGAAACAATAAATGAGCGATTGGAAGTGGTTTCCTTTCTGATGGAAAATGAAATTACCTTTGAAAAATTCCAACAGCATATTAAAAAAATAGGAGATGTTGAGCGCCTTATCAGTAAAGTGGCTACGGGCAAGGTGAGTCCGCGGGAGGTAGTGCAACTCAAAAATAGCCTAGAGGCGATGGTACCCATCAAGTCAATGGCATCTCAGGCAACTAACCAGTCGCTCAAGCTTATAGGAGAGCAGCTCCAGGATTGTGAGATATTACGTTCTCGGATCAAAGAAACGTTAAAAGAGGAAGCTCCGGTATCCATCGTAAAAGGAGGCGCTATTGCACCTGATTTCCATAAAGAATTAGACGAGTTGAGGGCGCTTTCGCAGGGTGGTAAAGATTATCTAGACCATATGCTGGAAAGGGAGACAGAGCGTACGGGAATCACCTCTCTCAAAATTGCCTCAAATAACGTCTTTGGGTATTATATAGAAGTGCGCAACACCCACAAAGATAAAGTACCTTCAGATTGGATCAGAAAGCAAACGCTGGTAAACGCAGAGCGCTATATCACTGAGGAGCTTAAAGAATATGAAGCAAAAATCTTAGGTGCTGAAGAGAGAATACAAGGTATAGAACAACAGCTTTTTAGCGAATTAGTAAGTTGGATGGCGACGTTTATCCCACAGGTTCAAAATAACGCCGGACTTATTGCAAAACTAGATTGTTTGCTTGGTTTTGCCTGTCTTGCCAAAGACAATAAGTATACGCGACCAATACTAGATGACTCAAAAGCTATCACTATAAAGCAAGGTCGCCATCCCGTGATCGAGAAGCAATTGCCACTAGGAGAACCTTATGTAACAAATGATGTGTTCTTAGATAGCGATTCCCAGCAAATGATTATGATTACTGGACCCAATATGTCTGGAAAGAGCGCCATTTTGAGACAAACGGCCCTTATCGTACTTCTTGCGCAAATGGGAAGCTTTGTTCCCGCAGATGCCGCTGAAATAGGCCTTGTAGATAAAATTTTTACACGCGTAGGAGCGAGTGATAACATCTCAATGGGTGAGAGTACCTTTATGGTAGAAATGAATGAGACTGCCAGTATTCTCAATAACTTAAGCGATAGAAGCCTCGTACTGTTAGATGAGATAGGTCGTGGGACAAGTACTTACGATGGTATTTCTATTGCCTGGGCCATTAGTGAATATCTACACGAGCATCCAGGAAAGCCAAAAACGCTTTTTGCAACCCATTACCACGAGCTCAATGAGATGAGCGATACGTTTGATCGCATAAAAAATTATAATGTTTCTGTAAAAGAACTCAAAGACAATGTGTTGTTTTTAAGAAAACTTGTCCCTGGTGGAAGTGCTCACAGTTTTGGTATTCACGTAGCAAAAATGGCTGGAATGCCACAGCAAGTATTGCGTCGTGCAAATAAAATGATGGTAAAACTAGAAAAGTCTCACGGAAGTGAAGAGCTTACCGGAAAATTAAAAGCAAGCGCAGAAGAAGAAATGCAACTGAGCTTTTTTAATCTAGATGACCCTCTTCTTGAGGAGATTAAAGACGAAATTCTCAACACAGATATCGATACCCTTACTCCCGTTGAAGCCCTTATGAAGCTCAATGAAATTAAGAGAATGCTCGTAAAAAAGAAAGGAAATACGGCTTCTTAAAAATTCAACAAAAAAGACTTGGCAAAGTGTAGAAAAGTCTTAAATTTGCATCCGCTGAATAAGCGATTGTTCTTTTAAAATTAATGCGAAAGTAGCTCAGGGGTAGAGCATCACCTTGCCAAGGTGGGGGTCGCGAGTTCAAATCTCGTCTTTCGCTCAGAAAAATACCAATTGCAATCTGTTTACAGATATGCGCTCGAGTGGTGGAATTGGTAGACACGTTGGACTTAAAATCCAATGTCCATTAGGACGTACGGGTTCAAGTCCCGTCTCGAGTACTTAAACCCTTGTTAATCTATTGATTTTCAAGGGTTTTTATTTTACCATAGGACTCAGTTCTAGTCCAGATCAGACATACTCACATCCTTCTCACTGCCTCTACCACCCTAAACTCCATTTTAGTAGTGTCTACCCCTTTACCAGCGTAGTATATGATTTGGAGCCTGCTTTTATCCAGTCCTCTATCCATAAGATATTTCCCCACCGCAACTGCTCTTGTCTTCAGCGAGACACTCGTTGGTAATTTCTGAAGCTGCCGATGTAAAATAGCTCCTCAATTCAATATCTACATCTCGTCTTAAAATTTCATCAAACCTCTTGTTGATATAATGTTCCTCATAGTTAGTTAACCTTGGTTCTAAACCTTTATCTAGAACTTCTAAAGGCGTTGATCTTTTCCATTCACAAGGAATGTTTTTGTAGACGAGATCTCCTTTTGTATCTTGGTGACATACCTCACATAGCCCTACCCTTTCCTCCTCAATTAATTCCTGTTGAGGATTTCCCTGTACTATATATTGTGCATTTGCTAAACCCACATTTACTAAAAACATAAATACGATCAACCCTTTCATAGCATAAAACTACTTTTTAAAAATTTATAGACTACTAATGTTTTCTAAAAGATTGCATCGTGGCATATAGATTGCCCTACATTTGTTCTAATTAAAACCATCATTTTGAAACAGATACTCTTTTTTCTCGCAATTTTTACCTCTTTAGTAAGCTGCGCGCAGGTCACGCTATCAGAGCAAAATGTTGCATTTGATGATTCTTTGAATATTGCTGTAGTTCAAATTCCTAAGAATTTAAAATTAAAGAAATCCCTCACGTTCATTGCTAACAGCAAAGAGTATAAACTCACAGTATCTTCTACTGGAGATATATATAAGAAATCTCATAGTGTTACCGGTAACGGCAAGAAATATAAAACGTACATCACAAACCTGCCACTTATACAAATAGATGCTCCTAACGGTATCGTAAATGAGCCTAAAAGGATGTCGCAACTATCGTACGCTTATAAAGACACCATCTTTACATCCTACGCTGGTATAGAACTTCGTGGAAGCAGTTCCATTGTGTTCCCAAAAAAAACATACGACCTCAACTTCTATACAGATAGCACGGGGACTAAAAATCAAGATTTCAAACTTGCAGGAATGCGCAATGATGATGATTGGATACTGGACGGGCTGTATAATGAACCCTTACGTATGAGATCTTATCTATCGCTCAATTTATGGAATGATATCTATAGTCCATATTACTTAGATAAGGAGCCAGATGCAAAGGCTGGTGCTACGGGAAAGTACTCTGAAGTCTTTGTAAATGGACGCTATAAGGGGATTTTCCTTTTACAAGAGCAAGTAGACCGCAAGCTCACTCAGGTTAAAAAGATCAAAAATGACACCATACGAGGAGAAATCTTTCAAGGTGCGCGCTACTTAGGCGCGAGTTCCTTTGACAGCATTCCCGTAAAGAAAAATTATTTACCTAGCTGGGGTGGGTATGATATAAAATACCCTGTTCCCACAAATATTTATTGGGACAATGTATATCCCTTTACTGACTTTGTAATTAACAGTGAGGATTCCGCTTTCGCGAAAGGGATTTCACAGAAATTTGTTGTCGATAATGCCATTGATTACTTTCTATATATCAACGCCTTAAGGGCTCCCGATAATTTAGGAAAGAACCTCTACCTCATACGATACGACGAAAACGAACCGTACTTTTACGCCCCTTGGGATCTTGATGGAAGCCTAGGAACTATCTTCAGTGGAAAACGTATCAACACCACCGATGACTTCCTTACCAATGGTTTGTTGAGAAGACTTATCGCGACAGATGCAGATGATTTCATCAATAGGTTTCAAAAACGATGGATAGCGCTCCGATCAGACCAGCTTAGTGAAAAAAGCTTGCTCGATAAGCAAATGGATGCATATAACAACCTTAGAGATCACTTAGTTTTTGAGCGCGAAGCTATGGCGTGGGACAACTTTGTCTACGATCCTGAAGGACTGGAATATATGCAGGAGTGGACAAGAAAAAGGCTGAAATTCTTAGATGGCTATATTGGCGGGTTGAAATCTACTAAGTAATTGAACTGTGGATATTGAGAATCTGTAGTTTCTATAAAAAATTTTAGGCTTCCAACTGATTAAGAACACTTAAAAAGTCTTCTCTATTCTTAACAAAGTCCAACTCAGATACATCTATAATCTTCACGTTAAGATTGTGCTGACTCTTTATAAAATCCAGATATCCTTGATTGATTTTACGTAAGTATTCGGGGTCTATATTTTTCTCATAGCTCCTACCGCGTTTTTTGATATTTGCGAGAAGGCGCTCTGTATTTTGATACAGATAGATATACAGATCCGGTTGAGGAATATCTTTATACATCATCTCGTGCAAGCGCTTGTAAAGCACAAACTCTTCTTCCTGTAACGTCACTTGAGAAAAAATGAGCGACTTATAGCGGTCATAGTCGGCTATCATAAAGTCCTTAAAAAGGTCGTACTGCCCTATGTCATCTAAAAGCTGCTGATATCTATCTGCCAGAAAAGACATCTCTAGAGGAAACGCATAACGTTCTGGCTCTTTATAGAACTTGGGGAGAAATGGGTTGTCCTTATAACGCTCGAGTATAAGCTTAGCATTAAACTCCTCACTTATCATAGTGGCTAGACTTGTCTTCCCCGCCCCTATGTTGCCTTCCACGGCAATGTAATTATAACTGCCTAAAGACAAGGTATCCTTAGGGTTTTTAAGCCATTTTGGTTGCTTTTCTAAAACACTGTCATCCGCACAACGCTCTAGGACCTCCTTAACGCTATGTGATGTTTTTGCGTCACGTTGAGGATGTAATAGTTTCGCGAAAGCGGTAAAAACATCATCTCCAGCGATATCGCAAAGGGGTTGCAACACAAATAGACGTTTGTGCATTAAGGGATGAGGCACTTGTAATGCATCACTTTCAATGACATCGTCGTTGTAAAGCACTATATCTATATCCATCGTTCGTGATTGATAGCCTTCACTCTCACTCCTCTTGCGCCCCAACCGTTCTTCAATAGCGAGAACAGACGTAAGCAACTTTTTTGCAGATAGGGTGGTTTGTATTTTAAGGACACAATTATAAAAATCTGGCGCCTCAAAACCCCACGACGGGCTTTTATAGACGGGAGATATTTTAACCACAGCACCTACCCTCTCAAATAGGTGCTGGATGGCATCATTGAGATGATCGTAGGTGTTGCCCTGATTGCTGCCTAGGGATAGATATGCAGTATTCAAATTATGAAGATTGTAGTGTTAACATTTCACAACAAATTAAGGAAATCAAAATCACAATGGCTTACATTTGATTTTGAAGTTATTAAGAAAATGAACGCAACCCGCTCCCTGCAATCTTCACGAGACCTCAAGCAGGCTTATAGTTTATACTTTGTCTTAGGCACACTCTTTATCTGTGCACTTGTGGTGAGCAACCTCATTTTTCAAAAATTCTTTTATTGGGATTTTTTTGGCCTCTATACTTTTGAAATTTCTGTAGGAATCTTACCGTATCCTATCACCTTTCTAATTACCGATATCGTAAGTGAGATCTATGGAAAAAAGAAAGCAAACCAGATGGTTACGGCTGGAATTTTTGCTTCTTTGTTTTCTCTTCTTATCGTCTATACCGCCCAGGCGGTTCCTGCTACCAGCTGGTCACCAGTGGGAGATGAGACCTTTAAAGTTGTTTTTGGCGCCGCGGCAGTAGCGGTGTTTGCAAGTATGATGGCGTATTTACTAGCGCAATATGTAGATATACAGATTTTTCACTTCTGGAAACGATTGACTAAAGGGAAACATCTCTGGCTTCGTAATAACTTTTCAACCTTTTTCTCTCAGTTTATAGACACCGCTGCGGTGCTCTTGTTACTTTGCTTTTTTGAGAAAATAGAATGGCAACGTTTTACAGGACTGCTCATCGCAGGATTTTTATACAAAGTGATTGTGGCCATCATAGACACTCCATTTTTATATGCAGCGGTCTACGGGTTTAGAAAAAGATTTAAATTAAAAATGGGACAGGAGATAGAATTACCTGTTTAAAACGTTATTAATAAAGATTCCTGTAAAAGGAAAAACAGTAAAAGCTGCTCGGGCAGCACAGCATTATGAAAAAAGGACTTAAAATAGTTGGAATCATTTTATTGGTACTTGTCCTGTTATTAGTGGCAAGCCCTTTCTTATTTAGAGGAAAAATAGAAGACCTCGTAAAAAAGACGATCAATAATAACCTCAATGCCACGGTAGAGTGGCAATCGCTGGACCTCTCGTTATTCAGGAGTTTTCCTGATGCGACCGTGGTCATTACTGATTTTTCTGTGGTAAATAATGCACCTTTTGCAGGAGACACCCTAGCTCAGGGTAAACGCTTGCAGATTGAGATGGGCGTTAAGCAGCTCTTTAAAAATCCAGATAACGATCCCATAAAAGTGGACGCGCTAACCTTAACTGAGGCTGAGATCCACATTAAAATAGATTCTCTAGGAAACGCAAACTATGATATTGTAAAGGAAAATACCGATCCTGCTTCCGCGGAAACTTCAGAAGCAACACCATTTGTTTTTGACCTTCAAAAATATGAAGTGGAAAATAGCATCCTGACCTACCAAGATATGGCTTCCGAAATCTTGTTGGAACTCAAAGATATCAACCATACAGGGAAAGGCGACTTCTCTGCCCTGAGCAGCGATCTCGACACCAAAACTACGGCAGTTGCCTCCTACACCATGGGTTCTATAAATTATCTGGATGGTCACGACATTACCCTTGATGCAGTAATTGCGATGGATCTTGAACAGCAAAAGTATACGTTTAAAGAAAATACAGGGTTTATAAATAAACTCCCTTTAGAATTTGATGGCTATGTGCAGATCATTGAAGAAGGAAATGAGATGGATCTCAATTTTAAAACACCAGATTCAGATTTTAAAAATTTCCTTGCGGTAATCCCACAGACCTACGCTCAAAATCTTGACGGGGTGGAAACCAGCGGCGATTTTCGCGTAAGCGGAACAATAAAAGGAACCACCACCGAGACCACGATCCCTACCTTGGATATTGAAATTATCTCAAACAATGCTTCTTTTAAGTATCCAGATCTTCCTAAAAGGATGGATAATATAAATATAGATGTACGGATCAAAAACGAAACCGGTCTGGTAGATGACACCTACCTCGAGATAAACGATCTGCGCTTTAAGATAGATGACGACTCCTTTACCACTAAGGGCACCCTTAGAAATCTTACGGGAAACACCTTAGTAAATCTAGCCATCAAAGGAGCACTGGACCTTGAAGATATCGAGAAGGTATACCCTCTCAATCTGGATCAGCCGCTTTCTGGACGTCTTGTGGCAGATGTTACGACTTCCTTTGATATGAATGCCGTAGAGAAAAAGCAATATCAAAATATTAAAAGTAGTGGTGCTGCAAGCCTTACTAAATTTTCTTACAGCGATGCAAGTCTACCTCAACCTATTGCCATAAATGAGGCGCAGATTACCTTTAACCCTGGGCTTATCACGCTCAATAAGTTTACCGCACAATCTGGAAAAACAGATCTAAATGCGACGGGCACCATACAAAATCTGATTCCCTTTATAATGTCTAAGGAAGATTTAAAAGGGAGATTTGATATCTCGTCAAAAGTCTTTGACCTCAATGATTTTGCTGTTGCTAAAACCGATGCTGCGTCACCTTCCAAAAGCACGTCAACTCCTTCAGAAAATACTATTCAGATTCCAGATTTTCTGGACGCACGGATCAACTTTACGGCAGATAAAGTGATCTATGATAATCTCGAACTTACAAATGCCAAAGGTTCCCTAGCGATCGCAAATCAACAGGCTACCATAAGCGGACTCAACACTGGAATTTTTGGAGGAAATGCGGGGCTGTCTGGCAATGTTTCAACGGTGGGAGGTGCTCCTAGTTTTGACGTATCTCTTGACTTGAGCAACATAGACATAGACCAATCTTTTAAACAGCTGGATATGCTCAAGGGCATCGCGCCTATTGCAAAAGCACTTCAAGGCGCTCTGAACACTACCGTACATTTAAAAGGAAAACTCGATAATAACCTCAGCCCTATTTTGAGTTCTATATCTGGTGATGCCTTTGCCCAAATTCTTACGGCCAAAGTAAATCCAGAGCAGATGCCGCTCCTAGCGCAACTGGATAGCAAACTTGAATTTATTGATCTCGATGATATCAATCTGGATAATCTCAAAACAGCACTCACCTTTAAAGACGGCCAGGTGCAGGTGCGCCCCTTTGATTTTAAGGTTAAGGATATTCTTGTAAACGTGAGCGGTAATCACAGTTTTGAAAACACAATGAACTACACCCTTAATCTGGACATTCCAGCAAAATACCTGGGCTCTGACGTAGGTGGTCTTTTATCTAAACTCACGACTGAAGAGAAGGATAATCTATCCGTAAATCTTCCTGTTTCCCTTTCGGGAAAATTTTCTCAGCCACAGGTAACACTTAATACACAAGCAGCAATTACAGCGCTTTCGAGTAAGATACTTGACATCCAGAAGCAACGAGCCAAAGACAAGGTAAATGATAAACTGGGAGATGTTCTGGGAGGAATATTGGGTAATAACGGTCAATCACAAACCCCTAAGGATAGTACATCCGTTAATAAACCGTCTACGACCACCTCAAAACCTGAAGATGTCATCAAGGATGTTGCCGGTGATCTATTAGGCGGATTATTCGGTAAGAAAAAGAAAGCACCTGCACCTAAAGAAGTGACCAAAGACTCCGTAAATTAAAAGGAAGTAACAAAGGCTTAGAAAAAATCTAAGCCTTTACTTTTTCTATATATGCTGCTTCAAAAAGCACTTTGAAGTGCTTGAGTAGTTTTTCTTTAACCTCTGCTTCCTCTTTTCTTGCCTTCCCCAATCCCACATTGAGAGAAGTAACGGCTTTATCTTTAATCCCGCAGGGAATCATTAAATCAAAATACCCAAGATTCGTAATTACTTTTAGTGCAAGGGTATTTCACTGACTACGTATCCCGTACAGGGTATTTCTCCAGTAAACCTATGGTTTTTAGGGGTACATAAAATACTAGGATTTATGACTTAAGGAAGCTCGATGTCTATATGGGTTGATAAGACAAATTGATAGAAGCTACGCTCGCCCAGATTATTCCTACACAAGTAGTTGGTATTTAAATAATTACTATCTTTTTCTTTTTTCAGAATCAGACGTTAACCTTTAATGGTTTCAGACATTAAGGAGTATCTAATAATTATAAATCTACTATTTATGAAACTATCAACACAAGTCTTTCCTGTAGCGCTATTGCTTTTACTTATATGTACCACATCTTGTATGGCTCAGGATGAGAAGGTCGTTTTTATGGAATCTGACTTATACCAATTCTCACAAAAAGTCAGATTAAAAGAGATAAACCTTGAGAAAAAAGGCCTGATGGCTCAGATTAAAAAAGGCGATAAAAATGCTGAACGTAAGTTAAATAACCTCTCAAAGCTTGAATCAATAATAGATAGAGAACTCTCTGAAAATAGAACATTAGAAGAAGTTCCTTCTATCCTAAAAATAAAACCAAGACCTCCTTGCCCTCCAAAAGATTGTGAGAAATTGAAGAAGTTAGGTTCTATTATGGTAAGCGATGATCTTAAAAAAATCTCAGCGGTGGTACTAAATGCTAACGGTAAAAATATTGGCAAATTGAATAACACCGTTATCTCCCAAAATGCCAAGCTTGGATACAAAGAATATGGCTTTACGTTAAACAAAGACGTTTCAGGTCCCATTATCATTAAAATTACTAGAGTTCCAAAAGTAGGCAAACCTATTACGTACAGCTACGAAGCCATCTTAGAATAGGATTCTATTTATAATCAATAACTTAGCCCTTAGACACCACTAAGGGTTTTTTTATGAAACAATACTCTCTTGTTTTTTTATTTCTTCTTACCACCTCACTTCTCGCACAAAAGGATTTATTTGTTAAGGCAGAAAATCATATCTATTCGAACAAAGACTCTTGCTATTACTATACAGACCTACTTTTTAAAAAATCCGTAAAAGAGAAGAATTATTTATTAGGTGTCAAAGGACTTTTAAACGGTGCAGAATCTAGTAATCATTTCAATGATTATAGTAAGATGCGCTATTTTATGGACCAAGCCGATATGTTGTTTGAAGAACTCATTGATAGTCTAGATTATGAGCCTGATGGGGTTACTGCGTATAGGCAACTAGCACGATACTATAATGGGCTTTACCATTACAAACTCAATGACTATAAGAAAGCAACTCCTCACTTTTTAAAAATTTTAGAGACCGTTGCACAGCTTCCCGATTCAATAGCTATCGCTCATTATAAAGACTTCATAACCACCTCAAATAGCTACCTCGCCTTATTCTATCAGCTGGAATATAAATATGAAGTTGCACTAGAATTTTACAGAGAGAATTTACGTTTACACGAAAAATTAAAAGACGATCACACCCTTGTTTATCAAACCAAAAATTTAATTGCTTCACTACACTCTGATCAAGGAGACTATGCTTCTTCAAATCGATTAGCCAAAGATGCAATAGCCTACTATATTAAAAGTGGTCCGGATAACAACCCAAATAGTCTTAACAGCGTAGCTGTACTCTTGATCAATAACTATATAAAAACAAAAAGAGCAGATAGTGCTACCTACTATTACCAAAAACTAAAACCCTATAGCAATTACAGCAATCAATTTAAAAATGAATTTCTGTCTGCGGCAGCACAAATTAATATGCTCAATGATGAGTATGCACAGGCAGTCATTCAGTTTAGAAAAATTATTCAAAACTTAGAATCTACGGTGGTAAGTGGCGATAGACTTGCAGAAGTTTACAGAGATCTCGGTAGTGCCTATCAACACTATGGAGAGCTTGAAAAAGCAACACTAGCTTATGAGACCTCCTTGTCTTTTTTCAATTTGGATAGTACTAATCGTACAAGACTAAAGACTACGCCAGCTTCTAATATTGACAATCTACTCTCGACACTCAAAAAACAAGTGTCGCTTTTTAATCGAATTGAAGATTTTGAGCAAACTCTAGAAACAGGCTCCTTTGCCTCGGAAAAATTAAATGAATTTAAACGTACCTTTTATAATGACCGAGACAAGCAAAACCTAGTAAACAATATCCTTCCCATTTTTGAGGCTAGCATTGAAGCTGCCTATCAACTTCATTTACAAACAAAAGATCCTAAGTATGTAACCCTAGCTTTTGAGTATGTTGAACTTAGCAAGAGCCCAATACTTCTAGATGCATTATATCGCAATAACGCTAGTAGCTTTAAAGGAGTTCCAGAAAGCGAACTTGAAAATGAACGAATTCTAAAACAAGAAATTAGCGCACTTGAAGAACAGCTGACAAAAGGATCTAATCAGGAAAAGGAACAACGCCTTTTTACACTGAAACGACAGCGCGACGAACTTATTCAAAACATTGAAAAGGAGTATCCTGCTTATTATGATCTCAAATACAGTGGCGCACCTATTACACTCTCCCAGTTTCAGAGCGAGATTCCCGATGATCTACTTGTCCTCTCCTACTTTTATGGCTCTGAAGCCCTTTATGCGCTTACCATTGACAAGCAACACACAAGGCTACATAAACTTTCGCCATCTGTTGAAGGCCCTGCAAATATCAAAAAATTCAATTCCTTACTCGCTACGCCTACGTCTGACCTCTGCGAAATAACTGAGATTTCCCACAACCTTTACGAGACGTATGTAACATCTCCTTTGGCACCCTATTCTCAGAAAAGATTATTAATAATGCCTGACGGGTTATTACACACCTTTCCTTTTGAGGCCTTAAGTACAGATGGAACCATTGGAAACCTCCTCATTCATACCTACCAGACAAGCTACGTAAGCTCCGCTTCCCTGTGGAGTCGGTTACAGACTAACTATGAGACCAACGACTCTTTTGTAGGGTTTGCTCCTTCCTTTGAAAATAATCTTCAAGATGAAGAACAATTTGCTGTGTTACCAAACAACGAAAAGGAAATAGAAAACATCACAAAATATTTTGATGGAACGCTGTACACTTCTGATCAAGCGACACTAGCAAATTTTAAAAGAGAACTTACCCACCACAACATTATCCATCTCGCCACACACGCGGTGGCAAATGACCAGGTGCCAGAATATTCTTTTTTAGCTTTCGCGAAAGCGAATACAGACCAAGAATCATTTTTATATGTAAATGACCTCTATCTCGAAGCTATAAAAGCAAACCTCGTAACCTTGAGTGCTTGTGAAACTGGCGTGGGAACACTCGAGAAAGGGGAAGGGGTAATGAGTTTATCAAGAGCTTTTTTCTACAGCGGAGCAAAAAGTATGCTGTATACCCTATGGAATATCAATGATTATTCCTCTTCAATGATTACAGAAACTTTTTACAAAGAACTCTCCTTAGGAGCACATAAGGACGAGGCACTGCAACAGGCTAAACTCGCATTCTTAGAAAAAAATAAAGACACAAAATTGTCGCATCCCTACTACTGGTCTAGCTTTATTATCAATGGAAACACGCTCCCCATTGCTGAAGAAAATAAGATCCCGTGGTACTGGATGATACCAGCGATTCTTTTGATACTTATCGTGATACGAAAACCACTACTCAAGCGATTTAAGTAATTGCTCGCTTTCTAACTTTTTATAAGAGCCATTTTCTATAAGTGCGTGGAGACTTTTAATGGCATCCTCTGTAGTATCGAGCTTGAGAGCAATTAAGGATTGATACCATAGCGCCTCTGCTTCATACTTGCCCGTAGACAGGTTTTTAAATAGTCTTTGTGCGCTTTCATATTGACCTTCTGCGAGCATCGCTTGAGCGCTATAAAAATTAATATCTGGAGAAGGGTTTGATTCTTTTAAATGTTCAAAAGTGGCCAGAGCTGCTTCGTAATTACCTTGTTCATAGTAGGTAAATGCTTTTTTCTCCAAGCTATCATCCCCAGCATCACTTCTAGTAATATTGTATGCGATATTAGGATAGATCTCGTAGTTGGCTGCAAAAAGTGCATCGTTAGTATTCGTATTTCCAAAAAACAATGTCCAAGCCGAAGAAACAATAATCGCGATAGAAGCTGCTATAGCAAAGGCTTTCCAGAATTTAGAGCCACCCTTAGCTTCACGTTGAGCAATGGTAACCTCGGCCGTTTGATTTCTTGCAGTTTCAATACCTCGTAACTTACTTCTTAAGACCTCTCTTCGCTCACTTCTAGCAACGTTGCGCACGCTGGTCTCAAACTCAAAAGTTTCTTTGAATGCGCTATCTTCCGCAAGCATTTTTTGGAACAACACCTCTTCATCGCTGGAGAGCTGATCTAAAAAATACTTTTCTAATAATTCTTCTTTCATCTTAACTGGGGGTATTACACAGTGCTCTTAAAGATTTCATACATCTAGATTTTTGGCTCTTTACAACGTTCTCGCTATTATAGCCACCTAGTTCCATAATTTCTTTAATGCTCCGTTTATTATAGTAGAACCAAGTAATGATGTTTTTGCACTTTTCACCTAGCTCATTAAAAAACTTTTTGAGAAGCACCTCTTCGCTACTTAACTCCTCATTATCTAGGTCAAAATTTGTTATCGCTCCTTCTACATCACCTAGCACTTCCATAGGGGTCTCTCGTAATCGCTTGCGTTGGTTACTACGCAGGTGATTCATAATCTTGTATTTACCTATACTGATAAGGTAGGTAGAAATACTGCTGCTGAGTTCCACTAATTTTCCGTTCTCTATATTTTCAAAAAAAGAAATATAGGTTTCTTGATAGATATCTAAAATCTCATCCATTTCCAACTCATACTTACGCGCAAAATTGATAAAGAACATTCGGTTAGATTCGTACACCTCTTTAAAAGCGTGATCTGACCCCTTCTTTAATTCTTCAAAAATAATTTGGTCTGGAGTTGTTATCATTTAATGTCTGAACTCGTGGTTAGTTAACAATAAAGGTAGATAAAAACTTGATGTTAACCTTTTTTCATCATCGACATAAAACGGTGTCTCACAAATAATTGGGGCATTAACGTTTATGTGAGTACGCTTTCGCGAAAGCATAACAAAAACAACAACTATCAAATCACGTAATATGAAAACAATTAAAATTGTCCTGACCCTCCTACTCTTAGGATCCTTATCACAAGCAAACGCACAGTTTTTAAAACGACTGGGTAAAATTGCCGAAGAAGCCGCCGCAAGAACGGTGGAGCGTAAAGTAGATGAGAAAACAGAGCGTAAAACCGAAAAAACCTTTGACACCATCTTTAATAACAAGGAACGCAAACGCAAATTACGCAACCAACGTCGTGCAAAAAGAGGGCTTCCACCTATCCCGCAATCGCAGGAAGAAAACTATGACGAGGATGGCAACCTGATCTATAATGACACCAGCTACCCAGATGAAAATTATGATGAGTCTACAGAACAAGGGCAGCCACCCTCTGTAAATAGACCTTCTGATTTTGAGGCGGGCACTACGATTCTCTTTTCAGATAATTTTTCAGACACCCGTCTGGGTGATTTCCCTGCAAAGTGGGATACCAATGGCTCAGGAAACATTGCCGAATATAATGGGCAACGCTGGCTGCAACTCTCTGGAAACTCTAAGTACATCCCTATGACCGAGCAAGCCTTACCCGAAAATTATACGGTAGCCTTTGACTTATATACAAAAGGGCTCGACGGCAAAACAAGTTCTAATGCGTACCTCACCGTCCTCTTAGAAGACAATGCAGGTTTCACAAAACCCACAGATTGGTGTATGACAGAGCTTTCTGTTTGCCAGTTTATAGGAAACTTAGGCGTCGTAGAGAAAGTGGAAAATGGCAAACGCCAACTTCGCAATCAGATAGGTAAAGACTACCGCGAGTCTATTAATGGACTTTCCCATATTTCTATCGCCGTAAATAAAACACGCCTCCGTGTATGGCTCAATGAAAATAAGATCATCGATGTCCCTAGACTTATTCCAGAAGGAGCTTCTGTTTTTAAACTAGCGACCAGAGGCCTTCGAGATCCTGCTGGCCTTGATGAGGTTTATATTTCAAACTTCACCATCGCTGCGGCGGGTCTTGATAATAGAAGCAAACTCATTACAGAAGGCAGATTAACCAGTAACGCCATTCTTTTTGAGTATGCCTCTGCCACCCTCAAAGGGCAGTCTTACGGAGAAATCGCAAAGATTGCTCAGGTATTAAAAGAACATCCAGAAGTCCGTATTCAAATTATAGGCCACACCGATGATGATGGCCCTGAAGCCACAAATATCAATCTATCAAAAGAACGGGCATCAGCCGTAAGACAAGCCTTAATAACAGCGTATGGGATTGATAGTGACCGTATGCAAACCGACGGCCTGGGCGAGAGCCAGCCAGTAGCCCCTAATAATACTGGCCAAGGCAAAGCCCTAAACCGTCGTGTAGAATTTATTAAACTTTAAGCCCACTCATTATGAAATTTATAATCACATTAAGTATCTGTCTTGCAACTCTAGTAAGCAATGCCCAACAATGCTCGTCATTTTATCCCACAGAAGTTGGAAAAACACTGGTATACCATCAGCTAGACAAAAGGGAAAATCTCGATCTCATTACAAGCTATAAAGTACTAGAAAACACAGGATCTGGACTCACCATTGGAATGAAGTTAAAAGATAAAAATGGCGAGGACATTACTCAAGGCAGCTTTAAGGCTGTGTGCGATAATGGGACTACACGTCTAGAGCCATCATCTATCATAACCACTCAACTACAGCAGTATGAAGGAATGGAGTACTCTGTTACAGGCGATGACATCTCTGTAGAGAATTCCTATGAAGTTGGACAATCGTTGCCAGATGCTTCTGTAACAATGACGGTTGCCACGGGGATCATTGATATTACGTCAACAATCATAATGACCGATAAAAAAGTGGTGCGTAGAGAAGACATAACGACCCCTGCTGGCACCTTTGACTGTTATGTAATTACCTATACGAACACCTTGAGAATGGGTTTTTCTAAAACAATGCAATCCACGCAATGGATCACCGAAGGTATCGGAATGGTCAAAGAAGAAACCTATAAAGCAAATGGACGACTTCTTACAAAAACAGTCCTACAGTCTGTAAACTAAATCTCCCAGTAGAATAACAGTTCCATGCTGAGCAATTACAGGTAATTGATCTCACGCCTTAACATTGTTTCAAACAGAAGAGCTATGCTCAAATTTTAAATCAATAACACATTAAAATCACCATTATGAAAACTCTTAAAAAAATCCAACTCTTAATCATCCTTGCATTCTTTGCAAGCCTTCATCTCACAGCTCAATGCCGTGACCAAAACGTAGCCGAACTTACTCGAACTTTAAAATCATTTATCGAACCCACCCTGAGTATCGTACTCGATCGAGACAACTCCAGTATAGGAATCTTAGGAAGTGTACAGCGGTTCTCCATCCCTGCAGAAGATGTAAGCGGCCCAGCCCGTACCTGGAGATATCACATTTCTGATATAAAATCAGATGACTCAAACCTTTGGTTTAATAAGGAGCGCCTCGAGTTTGTCTTGGATGTACGTTTTGAAGGAGAAGGCAGCGAGATCAAAGGAACCTGCCCTGGCTGTCTACCAAGATTTAGAGACAGACGGGCTCCAGACATTAATTGGACCGGGAGCCGCATTGTACGTCTGTACTTCCGCCCTATTGCCTTTGAGGGCAATATATCCCTTGAGGTCTCTGAGGTAGAAATCTTTGGTGAATTTGATATCAACGGTGTGTTTGATTCCTTCTTCCCAAGACTGGTGAGAAATACCAAGCAGCGTATTAGAACAGACATCAAAACTAAGGCAACAGACCTTTTTAGAAGTACTGCGGTAAAACGGGAAATAGGAAACAGAACAAGACCACTTCTTGCTGCCTTGGGCCTTCCCAAGTGTCTCTCGTATCAATATCGCAACCAATGGCCAACAGATAAATTTCTGTAGATAATTCAATTCTTTAAAACAAACAATTATGAAAACGCTCGTAACCACCATTTGCCTCTTCCTTTGTATAGGGATGGGAGCTTTAAATGCTCAAATTAAAAAACCAAGAATTTCTCCTAATACGGCAAATATTCCGAGTCGGCCAGTGAGCCTTCCATCGGGTACGTTAAACAACACTATAAACCTTGAGAGTATCAAGCAGCATCTTAAAAATAAAAAGATGTGCTACGTAACCTCCCTTGCGGCAAACGTAACCTTTCCCGCAGGAGGTGGTAATCGGGTAAAGAATATCCAAGGAAGATTTGTAGATGGTAGTATCAGGGAGGAGCGCAATTACCTACGACTCAACACCAAGTTATTGCGCAGCGATCAAGGGTTCAATACTTCTCGCGGCGATACTTTTGAAGTATTAATTTATCCCGATCGTTCGAACGCTCAGTTGGTCGATAAAAACCAAGTAAAACTCACGTGGCGCTCGCCAGAGAATGGCCTCAAAACATTTAATCTTAGAAACGTGAGCGTGAGTTATAAACCCTATGGGATACTGATCACTGGTGATTACGAGATCGATGGGAAAACGCTTGTGGGCGTGAGTATTGGCATTATTCCCGAGGCTTGCCTTATTTAATTTTAAACAAGGTTACGCTGCGTAAAAGTACGTGCCTTTTGTACGCTTTCGCGAAAGCGTACCCTATTCAAAAACAACAGTATGAAACAGATAATATATATACTCCTTCTCCTTGTAGCAATGAGTAGTCACGCACAATTGTTAGTCAACGATTTTGCTACCGGAACTGCAGCAGTAACGCATACAAACGAACTCAACACAGATAGTAGCAGTACTCAAACGGGAGCGATGATTAGTGGCAAGAGAAAGATTGTTGCTAGATTAAGTCAAGATAGTGACAAGCAGGGTGTTCGATATGGAGTCCTGAATAAAAAACTTGTTGCGAGTTTTGGTTATAATAGCCGTGGGGTCATTAAAGTAATCTACGGTCACGGGGCTGAGTTGCCTAATCTCGATGTCGACCTCACCAAATTCACAAAACTGGTCGTGACCTACGAAGGTCTTTCTGAAAATGCTCCTTTTTACATCTCGCTTTTTACCAATAGCCAGCGTGCCGTTTATAGTACTTCAGTATCGCGAAGACCAGGAGTCTACCGACTTGAAATTCCATTTTCAAAATTTGACATCATAGGAAAGGGATTTAAGTGGAATGACTTAGATAGTATGGTTTTCCAATTTGGTGCTAGTGCCCTTACGGGGAACAATTTTGCTATTACTCGTATAGAATTCCAATAAACACCCTTACAAGGGTTGATAGGTCCAGATGGTATTCCCCAACCAGATGGCCACAAAAAACCGAAGCTTAGGCTTCGGTTTTTTCTATAAATGCTGCTTCAAAAAGCACTGTAAAGTGCTTGAGTAGCTTTTCTTTAACCTCTGCTTCCTCTATTCTTGCCTTCCCCAATTCCACATTGAGAGAAGTAACGGCCTTATCTTTAATCCCGCAGGGGATCATTAGGTCAAAATACCCAAGGTCTGTATTTACATTCAGGGCAAAACCGTGCATTGTCACCCAGCGGCTTGCCCGCACGCCTAGTGCACAAATTTTGCGTGCAAACGGAGTTCCTACATCAAACCAAACACCCGTTTCCCCTGGAGAGCGTTCGGCTTCCAGACCGTATTCGGCGAGGGTGCGGATGACCATTTCTTCAAGGAGTCTCAAGTATTTATGAATATCTGTAAAGAAGTTGGATAGATCAAGAATGGGATATCCCACGATTTGTCCAGGGCCGTGGTAGGTAATGTCTCCCCCGCGATTGATTTTATAAAAACTCGCATTTTTTTCCGCCAGCTCATTTTCGCTGACAAGCAGATTAGAAATATCGCCACTTTTACCCAAAGTAAACACGTGCGGATGCGTTACAAAGAGAAAATAGTTGGGCGTTACCAGCCCCGCATCTTCCCTCCTGTTCTTGATTTTTATATCGCGCACCTCATTAAAAAGCTGCTCTTGATACTCCCAAGTTTCCTTATAATCCTTGTTACCAAGGTCCTCTAAAATGATGTTTTTATTCACGCGGTAAAGGTAAGGAAAGCGGGGTTTCGATACAATTGTTATGATCGTTACGGGGTTTCGATACAATTGTTATGATCGTTACGGGGTTTCGATACAATTTTTATAAGCGTTTGCAACGCTTATAAAAATCACTCAACCACCTTAGACTGTTAGGTTGAATGAAAATGATTAATCAAACGCCGAATCCGAGGTGGTTGAGTGGTTTTCAGTAAAACGCGTAGCGGATTAATGAAAATTGTATCGAAACTACCGGATCAAATCACTCAACCACCATAGACTGTTAGATTGATTAATTTTTTTTAAAAAAATTGGCTATTCAAGGTGGTTGAGTGGTTTTCAGTAACACGCGAAGCGGATTAATGAAAATTGTATCGAAACTACCGGCTCAAAATCACTCAACCACCTTTGATGATTATGTTCAAAAGAAATAGTTAATCAAATGCCGAATCCGAGGTGGTTGCGTGGTTTTCAGTAAAACGCGTAGCGGATTAATGAAAATTGTATCGAAACTACCGGCTTAAATCACTCAACCACCTTAGACTGTGAAACGGGGGTTTCGATACTATTTTAAGCTGCGCTACCGCTCCACTTAAAATCACTCAACCGCCTTAGACTGTTAGGTTAAATTAAAATAGTTAATCAAACGCCGAATCCAAGGTGGTTGAGTGGTTTTCAATAATACGCGTAGCGGATTAATGAAAATTGTATCGAAACTACCGGCTTAAATCACTCAACCACCTTAGACTGTGAAACGGGGGTTTCGATACTATTTTAAGCTGCGCTACCGCTCCACTTAAAATCACTCAACCGCCTTAGACTGTTAGGTTGAATGAAAATGATTAATCAAACGCCGAATCCGAGGTGGTTGTGTGGTTTTCAGTAACACGCGTAGCGGATTAATTAAAATTGTATCGAAACTACCGCTCCGGATTATTCAATATCACCAGCGCCGCGATAACGCCAGGAACCCAGCCGCAAAGCCACAGTAAAAAGACAATGGCAACAGAGCCACAGCCTTTGCCGATTACAGAAAGGGGTGGGAAAAAGATGGCAAGTAAGACGCGCCAGATACTCATAGATAGTGATTTTGATGATTGATGTACGTATATGTCGATCACCGATGAGAATTGTTACAACGGTTTCTTTTCTGAGGGTACAGTCATTATCTTTGCCTCTTCTCCCGCGCGGGAAAACCGCAGGGAGTTCCAATACCATAGAACACCTAATACTTCAGAACTGTATGCAACTGTCAGAACAAGAACAAGTACGCCGCCAAAAATTATCCCGCTTACGCGAAATAGGAATCAACCCCTATCCAGCAGATGAGTTTAAAGTGACACACACTTCCGCGCAAGCGATAAAAAATTACAAAGAAGGTGAAAAAGTAGTAATGGCAGGCCGCTTGATGCGAAAGAAAATACAGGGCTCTGCTTCTTTTGGCGAAATACAAGACGGCGAAGGGCGTATCCAATTGTATTTTAACCGCGACGAGATCTGCCCGGGAGAAGATAAATCTCATTATAATGAAGTCTTTAAAAAGCTTTTAGATCTTGGCGATTTCATCGGTGTAGAAGGAACGTTGTTTACAACACAAGTGGGCGAGATCACCGTTTCGCTATCAGGCTTTACCTTATTGAGTAAAGCGCTCAAACCATTACCACTTCCTAAAACAGATGCAGAGGGAAACACCTACGATGAGTTTGTAGACCCAGAGATGCGTTATCGCCAGCGCTACGCAGATCTTGCGGTAAACCCACACGTAAAAGAAGTATTTGTAAAGCGCACCAAGTTGTTTAATGCGATGCGTAGCTTCTTTAACGACGCTGGATATTTTGAAGTAGAAACCCCAATCTTACAACCCATTGCTGGTGGTGCTGCGGCACGTCCGTTTGTGACGCACCACAACTCTCTGGATATGCCTTTGTATATGCGTATTGCCAATGAGCTGTATTTAAAACGTCTCATCGTGGGCGGATTTGAAGGGGTGTATGAGTTCTCCAAAAACTTCCGTAATGAAGGAATGGACCGCACCCACAATCCAGAATTTACCGCGATGGAAATTTATGTAGCCTATAAAGACTACAACTGGATGATGAAGTTTTGTGAGCAATTGCTAGAACACTGCGCGATGGCGGTAAACGGAACGACCAAGGCGACTTTTGGCGAGCACGAAGTAGATTTTAAGGCGCCCTACGCCAGAGTAACCATGGCAGATAGTATCAAGCACTTTACAGGCTTTGATATTTTAGATAAAACCGAAGAAGAGATTCGCACTGCTGCTCAAGGAATGGGGATCGAGGTAGACAATACCATGGGGAAAGGAAAACTCATTGATGAGATTTTTGGGGAGAAATGTGAGGGGAGTTACATCCAACCTACGTTTATCACAGACTATCCTAAAGAGATGAGTCCGCTGTGTAAGGAGCACCGTGATAATCCAGAGTTAACGGAGCGTTTTGAGCTGATGGTGTGTGGGAAAGAGATTGCAAATGCCTACTCAGAGCTTAACGATCCTATCGATCAACGCGAGCGTTTTGAGGCGCAACTCGAACTTGCCAAACGTGGGGATGACGAGGCCACCGCTTCTATAGATTATGACTTCTTACGCTCCCTAGAGTACGGGATGCCTCCTACCTCTGGAATGGGCATCGGGATGGATCGTTTGATTATGTTCTTGACCAATAACCAGTCGATACAAGAAGTACTCTTCTTCCCACAGATGAAACCTGAGAAGAAAGCCCTCGACCTTAACGAAAACGAAAAAGCCATTTACGACCTCCTTAAAAAGGAAAGCCCACAAGAACTGGGCGCGCTTAAAACGGCGGCTGGGTTAAGTAATAAAGGATGGGATAAAGGAATCAAAGGACTGACAAAGCTTGGTGCCGCTACCGTGAGTAAGACGGATGCGGGGTTGTTTGTGGAGATTGCTGACTAGTTCTTTTACGCTTTTTTACCACGAGGTACGCGTGGCGCGAAAATTTTAAATGATTGAAATCCCCGCTTTTTAAGTGGGGATTTTTTTGTGTTCGCTTTCGGGAAAGAGGTTCATCTCATTTTACGTTAATTTACGAATAGGTACCAAAGCTTATATTCTTTAAATATCATTTTGGATAGACGGCTCCAGCAATAGTTCCAAAACTCATTTATTTTGTCCAAACCCTTATCGTACAATAAAATAGAAAAGATTTTATATGGCTCTAAAGAATTATGACTAATTTTAAGAAAAAGTCAGAATATGAGTATTCAGTCCACATTATATGTTGATGATAAATCATTCGTAATACTCCGAAGCAGTTTCAGCTATCATCAAAACTGTGATCAAAATAATCGTCCGCACGCAAAAGTATTTGGAGGTCTTTTTAATATATCATTGGAATCGACAAGTGATACCCTATTCACAGAATGGGCAATCCACCCAACACTGATGAAAAATATCAAAATCGTTCAGTCTCCAGTTAGAATGGGTGGTAAGAGCAGAACTTTTGAGTTGGTCGACACGGTATGCACCTATGATGAAAACAGCTTTAATGCAACTAATAATGAACCGATGAAGAACTATATCACTTTGTCTCCTGCAATTTTAAAAGTAGATGGAATGGTTCTACACGAGAAATTCTGGAAAGTAACTGATGTAAGTTCCCAGAATGTTGCGCCCACCACACTAACTAAAGATGCCGAATTGATTGGCTCTTATATTACGGATTTAGAAGATAATGAATTGGAAGAATATGAAACTGGAGATACCATAAGATTACATATCGAAACTAAAAACGCTCAAGGAAAAAAGATCAACTTATCCCTAAACGATGCGTCTCACGACTTTAGATATAACGGACAGATTTTAAAAAACGATACACTCAGGGACTATCCAATACATAGTGATTTAGAAAAGATAGAATTAGACGTGATAGACCAACAAAAATAAGGGTATGGGAAAGAATACATTTACCGTTGAACTAGAAGGTCAGAAAAAATCGGCATCTATCCATATAGCAGAACCTGAATTTGTTGATGGGTGGTGGACAAGTGATGAAGCGGGAGAAATTACTTTAGAAAAATCAAAACTTGGCGAAACTGTTTATTTTCACGTGGAGACTAAGGGAATTGCCGTTGGACAAGAATTAGAATTCAATCTTGCAGAATATGATTATAATGCAAGTGGAGGCTTTTTCTTTTACGATATTATTGATCCAGATGACCGAAAATTTCCAGAGGATGCCGTTGTAAAAAGAGCCTCTATTGAAAAAAGAGGTCATAAAAGAGTCGCTACGGTAGCATTATTTCTTGACGAAAGATGGCAAGGAATTATAAAAGACGACCACGATATTTGGTTTTCACTAGACGAATCCATAGAGCTATATTGGGAAGTCACTTATGGTAAACGTAAAAAAACACTTCCAAAATCAAGTAGTAACTATCTAGATGTAGCACAATCTGATAGAACACTCTATTTTAAATCTCCAGCCCCTGATCATAACCTACCTCAGTTTTTAAGTAATGATGGAAGCCCATTATTACCTATGAAGTTTATCAAAGGGAAGGTAAAGGGAAAACTCACAAAGAAAGCCCTTAACTTTATAGATAATATAGTTGACCAAGAAATAAGTAGCATAGCGATGACAAAACTTGAAAAAGGGAGTTTGGTCACAAGTACGGGACGGGTACAAACAAACCCTTATGCAGCCATTTATAATTACGATGAGGTCTATACCAATGATGGTACTTTGATTGAAAACCTAAAGAAAAGAAAAAACTTCGGAAATCAGAGCGAAACTACTAAAGGGATCAGTCAATATGACTATTTCACAACAACAGGTAAACGCGTCCAAGTACTTGGTTTTTTAAAAAATATAGGCACTGGTCTGGATTTCTTTGATGTGATAAAATTTGGAATGGAAGATGAGTTGGATACTTATTCTCCAATGGGCGCGATGGGCATAGGTGGTCTTGGCACCATCGGAGGCTCCTTTGCGCTTGTTTTTACGGTCGCAGGGATACTGGTAAAACAATTGAAGGATGAGCAAGACGCGTGGCTAGAAGAAAGTGTACAGCAAGAACTCGCTCAGGCTAAGCTGAGAGGATTAGAAGGTGTACGGGAGTTTATAAATAATTGGGGACATAATGAGAAATTTGCTTTTAAGCTCGAAAAATTCTCAAAGACAGTCGTTAACAAAATATTGAATGGTTCTTGTGAATCATTAAGTGAGGCCCGGGAGAATTCAAATGATACTAGTGATAGCTCAGCAGATTATGTTACACTTTTTTATAGAATATCATATAATAATGAAAAGGAAGACTATATAGAGGTCTTAGAAACAATTTTCAAAGATGACTAATCGTTCAAAACATATTTTATTTATAATATATTTTCTCACTGTCGGATGCACCAAAAGTCAGGAAATAAGTATCAAAAACTCTGGACTCAATGAAGCTCTTGTTTATCTTACTTACGACGAAGCTGAGAATCTTTTGTGGAAAATTAATATTCCCCAAAATATAGAAATTTTAAACGACAAGTCTCACGACCTATTGTTGGATTTCATACAACAAAACAAAAACTTGCAGAGCAATAGAGTTTTTGAAATAAAAAAAGGAAAATTAATAGATACCAAATTTCAGAAGATCGAAATAAAGCAAGGAAGTTCAAAAGAATTCTTGGTAGTAGCATCTTATAGACTACCAGAACCTTTATTATTACATAAAGATTCTTTAAGGTCTATCTCTAAAAATGCCAACATTAATTATGACTCCATCCCTTTTAGTAATTTAGATTACTTAATTCCTACTCAGACTAAAAAAATAAGAAAAATTACTAATGAAGACACATTAATTATTCATCTACTTCGAGGCAAATCAAATCCAGGTTTTGAAAAACCCATAAAAATACCGTTGAATTGGTAAATTATTTCTTAATGATTTTTGTTCTAATCTTATTTGCTCTTGGAGGTTTGTTATATATTTCTACTCGAATCCGTGAAAATCGATTGAAGATTGATCATCAAACAATGATTCAAAAATTAGTTAGAGAAGGAGACCTCATTGAAATTGATTTATCCACCATCCATATTAAACATAGATCCAGCAAGAAAGAAATTATGGTGGATCTGTTGGGAAATAAAATCAATCCAAGTTCCATAAGGACTAATAGTTACTATGATTTTAAAAAAATCAATACATATCGTAGCGAACTTGAAATACCAGTGATCTATAACGGCGAAAATATATCCTTTTTTACTGTTTTGCTCTTAGATGGTCATTGGCTTGGAATAAAATTTCATATCCAAAAATCGACAACTCTTTACATAGACAAAAATGATATAGAACAAAGTTATATAGATTTTACTTTTTTAGATAAACCAAAGATTAATTTTACGTCGGTTCACACACTTGATTTTTATGAAAATTATTGAAAGAGGCGCCAGCTGATGGAAGAGATATAAAAAATTCTGATTACGGAAAAAAATATAACCAATTTGTACCAGATATGAGAGGACAATTTGTTAGAGGTAAAAATCAATTTTTTAATTCAGGCGAACCCCAGGAATTCGACAATGAGAAAGATACTGGTGTTAGGTTTGATAAAAACAAATACAGCTATCAAAAAGATGCTACCAAATTACCAAATAATCCGTTTGCCGGAACAACGAATAACGATGGAGCACACCGTCATTCCTTTGCAGACCAAGGTACTGGATACAACTCTCGAGAAGGGGATGGAAGAAAAGGAACTAGACTGGGTAATCAAGTAACTAAAAACACGAACGTTGACGGAAATCATAGTCACTCCCTAGCAATTAAAAGTGGCGGAGATAAAGAGACTACGCCAAAAAATATAGCTGTCTATTATTACATCCGCATAAATCAATAAGGTGATGCTAACAGTGTATAATATAAAAAGCAATAACCCACTTCTCCAAAGTCACTATTTAATGTATCTCAGAATGATGATGTTGGGATGTTTGAAAATTGATAAAGCTATACTTCTGTATGGAAGGTAGTTTTTAATTTGAGCTACTATTTTAAATTGAAAAACTTAAGTTTATAAAATTAAAGCCCTGCTTTTTAAGTGGGGAATTTTTGTGTGCTTTCGAAAAAACAAAGCACCCTGCTCTACCTTTCATAAAATATCGATTTACAGCCACCAGACTGGCTATGAAAACATCCTTTATCCCTTTTAAAAAAACCCTCAAAGAAAGAAGAATTTGATGTTATGCCTACACTAGGTAGCCAGCAATAATTACCCATTAACGGGTATTTTAGATACCTCATAATATAAATAGTTTAGCAGTCTAATATTAAAAGAAGACAAATGAAAAAACTATTATTTTTAATTATTCTAGGCAGTAGTACCATTTCCTATTCACAAACTAAATGCGGAATTGATTTAAAAGAGGCTTTCAGAGAAAAATATAGCTTCAGTAACGAATCAGATATTTTTAATCACTTCAATACGTTCTTCTCGCTTGATGAGACACAATTAGATGAGCTAAGTAAAAAATCGGAAGAAGGAGAGTCTATTGATGCAAAATATGAGGCAATTACAGCGTTTTGGTCGAAAAATAAGAATAAATCACAGTTCCGAAAAAAGTTTAAGGAGCTCAAAGTAAGACACGAAGCAGGTTTTACGATAGATAATAGTTTTTATACAGAGTATTATCAGGAAACTATTAGTCCTCAGGCATTGAAAGCCTATGTAGAATGTATAAAAGCGCTTCCAAATGAAGGAACAAAACTTAAAGGCGGATTCTATTACGAAATGGTTGGGGACCTGGTTGCTGGATTCACATTGATAATAAATAAACAACCACAAAGCGGACAAATAGAGGAAGCTAAAATTATCTCGGTCGTTACAAACAATTTAGATTTTTATGATAGTTATAATTTAAAGCCCAACGCTACCATAAGGAGCTTTACAGGAATTTCACAGAATATGAAATTAATGGATCCAAATATTAAAGCGACCTTGGCATTAAACATTGAGGGGTTTGACCCGATGGTGATAGAATTTCCTGCATATCCCTACGCTAATTTTCCAGTCGGGAGCATCCTCATTTCTACATTAGACTTTAATGCATTTAGTACGGAAACCAAAAACACCTTACCTTATAATGACAGAACAAGCAAGTGGGCGCCAGCTGATGGAAGGGATATAAAAAATTCTGATTACGGAAAAAAATATAACCAATTTGTACCCGATATGAGAGGACAATTTGTTAGAGGTAAAAATCAATTTTTTAATTCAGGCGAACCCCAGGAATTCGACAATGAGAAAGATACTGGTGTTAGGTTTGATAAAAACAAATACAGCTATCAAAAAGATGCTACCAAATTACCAAATAATCCGTTTGCCGGAGCAACGAATAACGATGGAGCGCACCGTCATTCCTTTACAGACCAAGGTACTGGATACAACTCTCGAGAAGGGGATGGAAGAACAGGAACTAGACTGGGTAATCAAGTGACTAAAAACACGAACGTTGATGGAAATCATAGCCACTCCCTAGCGATAAAAAGTGGCGGAGATAAAGAGACCACACCAAAGAATATTGCCGTCTATTATTACATCCGCATAAATCAATAAGGTGATTCTAACAGTGTATAATATAAAAAGCAATAACCCACTTCTCCAAAATTAATATTTTGTTCTCCATCATTTCAAAATGATGATGTTGGAGATGTGGAATATTGATAAAGCTATACCGCTGTATGGAAGGTAGTTTTTTATTTGAGCTACTATGTTTCATTGAAAGACTCACATCTCATAAAATGAAAATCCCTGCTTTTTGAGTGGGGATTTTTTGTTTTGCTTTCGCGAAAGAACAAAACGTTGAAATTATCGCTTATAAACATTAGAAATAATTTCCCGTTTGTACTTAACAAAGTGTCTGAATACGACCAACATATTGGTTATGTTCACATCGCCTATCTCATTTACGGAAACCCGTAAAGACTAATGGTTTTGAAGTTGTATTTTGGTGATCTTGCTAATAAACTAATTGTGGGAAATGCAAAAATCCTGCTAAATATTAACATTGAGAATAAAATTATGGCTTGGAGCTTTAGAAGACGAATAAAAATAATTCCAGGAGTACGATTAAATTTGAGTAAAAGCGGAATAAGCACTTCAATTGGAGTAAGAGGAGCAAACGTTACTCTCGGCAAATTCGGAACTTATTTAAATACAGGAATTCCTGGAACAGGAATTTATCAAAGACAGAAAATATCTGGAAATGAAAAAGCTAAACCCCAAGACCGATCCGAAAATACCCAACAGACTGAAAATCACATCTACGCTGAAAAAGAAATAATAAGCGCGGATATTCAAGAAATTACCAGTCAAGATATGCAAGGTATCAAAGATTCGATTCTATTGGCTCACCAACAGCGAATTGAACTTAATCGTGATTTACAAAAAGTCAAAGATAAATTAGCTTCTACAAAAACGAAATTGACTTTGAGTTACATTTTTATTTATGGATTAATAAGCAAAGGAATACCTGAGAAAATTAAAACGGATATTTCAGCTCAAAAACAGACAATCGTTGAACTCAAAAACCAAATTGAAAATTGTTACGTCAATCTTGAAATAGATTTCGATGAAGAATTTGAGCAAAAATATAAACGACTTTTAGAAACATTCAAAAATTTAATAAACTCAAATAAAATTTGGGACATTACAAATGCAAGTCTTCAAGATACTGTGCAGTCGAGGTCGTCGGCTGGAACTTTGGTAAAGAAGCAAGAAGTTAAATTTGGATTTAAAACATTGCCCGACATTAAATTTGATTATGATGCGATGTTTTTCAAAAATGCTAATGGTGCGGATTTATATTTCTATCCCAATTTTATCGTTATGTTGTTATCTACACATAAATTTGCGATTATTGGCATTGATGAATTAGAATTTAATCACTGTGGAGTTAGATTTACAGAAACAGGAACAATTCCAAAAGACAGTAAAATAATTGATAAAACTTGGGCAAAAGTCAATAAAAATGGGACCCCCGACAAACGATTTAAAGGTAACTACCAAATTCCAATCGTAAAATATGGAGAAATCAAATTACTAACTGATACAGGAGTCAATGAGGAATATGAGTTTAGCAACTATGAATATTCTGAGGATTTTGCAACGGCTTTTAAAGATTATCAAGGGTTGATTAAACAAACAGCAAATGTAATAAGCGTCGAATAGCACTACCCACAACAATGTATCCATGAAAAGCAATAATCCACTTCTCCAAAGTTACTATTTAATGTATCTCAGAATGATGATGTTGGGATGATATTTTGATGTTTAACTGTTGGCAAACCTCTCCTGTTTGTTATTTGTTTGTCAACAGGAATAAGAGTCAAATTTTTTATTTGAAGATTTCCAATAAAAATTTGACTAGTAGCATTTTAAAATTTGGCTTATGATTTATCCGAAAAATAACAGCTTATTTTCAGCGCTATGTTTCATATAAGGAGCCGTGAGCAATACCATAAAAACTGAGATAATGGAAGAAAAATTTCTGGATTTAATTAGAAAGTACTCGGAAAACGAAGATTATAATTTTGAATGTTGGAATGAAATTAAGATTAGTTACTCATCCGAATCACGTCATTACCATAATCTTTGTCATTTAGAAAATATGCTTACGGAATTGAACAAAATTCAATCAGAAGTTCAAGATTTAGACAGTTTATTATTTGCAATATTTTACCACGATGTTGTTTACAAATCCACTAAAAATGATAACGAGCATCAAAGTGCTTTAATTTTTAAAAATAGAATAACCAAAACTTCATTTGACAAAGTGAATGAATGTATGTCACAAATTAAGGCGACAAAAGAACATAAAATGTCGCTCGATTATGACACAAATATACTTTTAGATTTAGACCTCTCGGTTTTAGGAAAAGAACCCGCAGAATATAAAAATTATAGCGAAAGCATCAGAAAAGAATATCACATTTATCCTGACTTTATGTATAGAAAAGGAAGAAAAAAAGTACTGAAAAGCATCCTAGGTTTGGATTTTATTTATAAAACAGATTACTTTAAGCAACTGTATGAAAATCAAGCAAAAGAGAATTTAAGACTTGAATTAAAGCAATTAAGTTAATGGGATTTTGGAATAAAATATTTGGCTCAAAAAACAAGAATTTGAGCAGAAAACAACCGGAAGATTATTACGAAACCGAAATCACGGAAGTTTACGTGAAAATCACTCACCCCAAAAGGAAAACAGAACAAATCAACTGGAATGAAATTGAAGAAATAAAATTGATCAATACTGATGAAGGTCCTTTTCTTCCAGATGTATGGCTAATTTTAATGGGAAATAGAAAAGGATGCTCAATTCCACAAGGTTCGGTGGGTTGGAATAAAGTTTATGACATAGTTTCCAAATATGAGGGTTTCAATTTCGAGAATGTGATAAAATCGGCGAGCTGCACTGGTAATGAAACATTTGAACTTTGGCAGAGGTAACATACTGCTAACAACAAAAAACTAAGTTAAAAACAAGTCTACTTCGACAAGCTCCAGTACATCTTTTTAAGCTGATCTTGATCGGTAATTTTTATCATACGTTTTCTTCAGTAATCCATCAGTTTACAATCAAGACTTCAAGCAGAAACAAAAAATCCTATGAGCAAACGAAAACTAATTTTAGGAATCATTTTTCTTCTGCTCGTTTATCTTTTCTATTGGGCTTTTGAGCCTTATAGCTTAAACCCATTCTCAGAAAAACCCATTTCTCTTTCTGAAAGCAAAAACCATTTAAATTGTACTGAGCTAAGTAGCTTCAATGCAAAAGCGGAGAGCATTTTAAATTCGGCAATACGATCCAATGATTTTTTAGGAGTTTCTGTAGGTGTGTATTCTGAAAATTGCGGAAAGTGGTTCTCAACTGCTGGGTTTTTAAACAAGGGCAAACAAGAGAAACCAACGCAACATAGTCCATTTAGAATTGCCTCTATCAGCAAACCTATGACCGCTGTTGCCATGCTTCAACTTTATGAAAAAGGTACCATCGATTTAGAGGTACCCATACAAACCTATTTGCCAGAATTTCCTAAAAAGGAAAAAGGGGATATTACCATCCGCCAATTGTTAAATCATACTTCTGGAATCCCGCATTACACATCTAAATTAGGGATATTCAATGTTACGCATTATGATACTTCTATAGAAGCGCTTGATAAATTTCAACATAGAGACCTAGAATTTAAACCTGGAACGTCATTTCAATATACTTCTTTTGGGTATACAATTCTCGGTGCGATTATAGAGAAAGTGACAGGACAATCCTATGGGAGCTATATGCAGGAACATATTTGGAACCCTACAAATATGACGCAAACCAATGTAGAACAAACTAATACTAATGTTTATATAAAGCTCGGTAATCATTTTTATAGAAGTCCAAAAAACGATCTGAGTTACACCTATTCTGGTGGAGGAATACAGTCTACCGCAGAAGATTTACTAAAATTCGGACAGGCAATTTTGAACTATAACCTCATCAGTCCAGAAACTACTCAACTAATGGTCCAAGTACAGGATTCCAACAGCATGGAAATGGAATATACCTACGGCTGGGATGCATGGGAAAGTTCGACATACGGTAACATTATTGAACACAATGGAACGCAAGTTGGTTCGAGCAGCTTCTTTAGAATTTATTTAGATGAAAAAATTGTGGTGGCAACATTGGCAAATAATTTAAATTCAAGCGAGGAAGTGCGAAATGTATCAATTCAACTTTCATCTTCATTCCATAATATCAATATGGATTAGGAGCAACCTAACAAAGAAACCTCATCATCCTCTAAGCTCCATCATTTATTACATTTTCGCGAAAGCGTACATCCCCACCTAAGAGTACCCTATATTAGCTATCTTAGACAGGCCATTACGTTCACTTTACTAAAAAATTTAAGATGCTAAAATCCACCTACGTCACCGCAGTATGTACCGTTCTTTTATGGAGCTGTAACCAACCAGCGCATAAAACACCCCTGCCTGAGGATACGGGGAGCAATTGGGCATTTACAGATTTCGAAAAAGTAGATAGCCTCAACCCTATTTTAAACCCTTCGAGTGCTCTTACCTTTACGGACCCTATTACCAATGAAACCCATAAATGGGAAGAGCGCAATGTGCTCAATCCGTCGGCGGTGGTAAAGGATGATAAGGTGCATCTCTTTTACAGAGCGCAAGATTCTAGTGGGACTTCCCGTATAGGACTCGCCATAAGCGATGATGGTCTTCATTTTGAAAAAAGGGCGACGCCTGTTTTTTATCCTGATAATGATGAGATGAAAACCTATGAGTGGAACTACAAAAAAATAGACGGCAGTGCAAAAGAAGACTGCAAGACTTGCTATTTTGACGGCGCTGAAGATCCGCGCATTATTGAACGTGAGGATGGAACGTATATCATGACCTACACCGCTTACGATGGTAAAACAGCAAGACTCGCCATTGCCTCTTCAAAAGATTTGCTTTCTTGGACCAAGCACGGCCTCGTCTTACAAGGGGAAGACTATAAGGATATGTGGTCAAAATCTGGAGCTATCGTGGTAGAAAACGTAGGCTCTAGAACTATCGCCAAAAAAATCAATGGGAACTACTGGATGTATTTTGGCGATACAAATCTCTTTATAGCCACCTCCAGTGATCTCATCACCTGGGAAGTGTTACGTAACGAGGAGAATCAAAAAATGATATCCGTACTACATCCCAGAGCAGGGTATTTTGATAGCAGACTCGTCGAGCCGGGCCCTTTTGCTCTTTACACGCCTGAAGGAATTGTCCTTATCTATAACGGAAGTAACGCGGCCAACCTAAACGACCCCAATCTTCCTAAGTTTACCTACGCTGCAGGTCAGGCGTTATTTGATAAAGAGGCTCCCTACAAACTCCTCGATAGAACCGAAGGTTATTTTATACACCCAGATAAAGAGTACGAGAAAGTAGGAGAAGTAAACGAAGTTTGCTTTGTGGAGGGCCTTGTCAAGTTTAAAGGGAAGTGGTTTCTTTATTATGGCACCGCAGACTCTAAAATCGCTGTGGCAACGCTAAACGCTGATTAATAGTTACTTTATTTTACAAGCAGTATTAAAATACTTTTCTATCTTTAGGGGACGCCAAATCCATCACCTATGAACTCCCTCAAAAATAGTAGTATGGCGCTGTTGCTTTTTGCAGCGGTACAGAATGTACATTCCCAACCTACAGCTCTTCCCTTATTACAGATAGACGACCTTCACTATGAAGGTGCTTTTTCGATTCCCGGAGATGACTACGGAGCATCTAACGCAAATTATGCCTCGGGAACCATTGCGTATAATGATGCCAACAATTCGTTATTTCTAGCAGGTTTTAACCTGCACGGTGCCGTGGCAGAATTTGCTATCCCCGCGCTCGTAAACAGCACCACCCTTGAAGACCTGAACGAAGCTACGGTGCTTCAGAATTTTAGGGAACTTTTATACGACACACCTGATGGGAATCCGCAAGGGATAGACCGAGTAACTGGGCTTTACGTTTATGATAACAAGCTTTTGGTCAATGCAATGGAGTTTTATGACGCTCCGGCAAATAATACACATACCTCACTGGTGGTCGATAATGCTTCGGAGCTAAGTTCTAGCGCAATAGATGGCTACTTTCAACTTGAGGGAGAGGCACACGCTGCGGGATGGATCTCTCAAATTCCAGCAGAATGGCAAGAACTTCTGGGCGGCTCGCACCTAAGTGGCAACTCCAGTAAGCTGGCTATTAACAGCAGACTAACGATGGGAATTTCGGCCTTTGTGTTTGAGCCAGATGATCTTATAGATTCCAATTCTGTAGCGATAGAAACCACTACCTTATTAGACTACGATCTTTCAAATCCGCTCTACGCAGATTTTGACGCTTATGAAGATGGCAATTATAATGTGATTGAAGTAAATGGAGAAACCTTCCCGGGTCACACGGTAGAAGATGCAGACATTGTGGTGGGCGAAAACAATATATGGACCGAAGACTCGCAAGCAAGCTATGGTGTTATCGTGCCAGGAACCCGCACCTATGTGACCCTTGGTTCTTCTGGAGGTCATAATTCTGGAATAGGATATAAGCCTACGCAAAGTAATGGAAATCTATGCGGTGGTCCGTGCCCTTATGATGCAGATGATGTATATAATTATTACTGGCTCTGGGATGTAAACGATCTGCTGGCTGTAAAAAATGGCGACATAGCTGCGTATGAGGTAAGACCCTATGCTTACGGAATTTTCAATGCACCTTTCCAGACAGATGCTTACTACGACAATGCCCCAGAACAGCACGATATTGTGGGCGGAACCTATAACGCCGCTTCAAACCTGTTGTATCTCACCATCTACGACGGAGCCTCCACGGGTGCTTATGACAGAAGACCGGTGATAGTAGCCTACAGCATTGATCAAGAGGCGCTATCTACAGAGGCTATAGCTACAGAAGATGCATTCAATATTATTCCGAATCCAGCAAATAGTAGCTTTACGATAACCGGAAAAAATCAAAACGTTCAGGAGTTGGCTATTTACAATATGCTGGGACAGGTTGTAAAAACCACTCAAGAACGTGTCGTAGATATTTCTACGCTAGAGGCTGGGGTTTATATTGTCCAATGTCGTTTAGAAGATGATCGGTTGGTTTCTAAACAGCTGATTAAGAATTGAGAGGTGGCTTTTTATACGTACGCTTTCGCGAAAGCGTAACCCACACCATCACCTATCCATTATATTTGCAGTAACGTCATCAAGGTAAAGCGAATGCAGTATCCCAAAATAGCCGAATATATATCGCAGCAGTTTGGCTTTACGCCCACGGCCATCAAACGTCTCGCTGGCTACGATAACCTAAACTATCGCGTCGACCACGGTGGGAATCGCTACGTTTTTAAAACCTATCAATGGGATACAGCGCTCTTCGATATCTTAGAAGCCGAAACCGAAATACTACTCCACCTTCATTCGAAAAAGGATACAGCAACCCCAAATCCCATTGCGTTTACAGACGGTAGCTATATCCAAAAAACAACGCTCGATGGCAAAGCCACCATCTGCAGAATGCTCTCATTTTTAGACGGTACCTTTATAGGCGATGCACAACATTCGAGAAGTATTTACAGTTCGCTCGGGACGTTTCTAGCAACCACAGACCTCCACCTCAGCACCCTCCAAAACTACGTGCTACGCGGTCGCGAACATGTGTGGGATTTGAACTATTTCCATTTAAACAAGGCTTTTATAGACGATATTCCTGATGCACATCTCCGGAATGTCGTGCGCTATTTTTTCCAACAGTATGAGGAAATTGTAATGCCCGTGTTGCCTAGTGTACGCAAGCAGATCATTCACGGCGATGCAAATGAATGGAATATCCTCACTACCAATGGGGAAGTTTCTGGGCTTATAGATTTTGGTGATCTCTCGCACTCCTACCTCATCAATGAAGTTGCCATTGCCCTTACCTATTTCTGTTACGATAAGGAACATCCGCTCGAGTGGGTCTCTGACTTTTTAAGATCGTATCACGCCCAACTACCGCTCCAGGAAAAAGAATTGAGTATGCTCTATTATCTCATAGCAGCACGGCTTTGCACGAGCATTTGCAATAGCGCCCACGCAAAAAAGAACAATCCAGAAAACACCTACGCCACTGTAAGTGAAAAATATGCTTGGGCGATGCTCCACAAATGGTTACGTATCAACCCCATAAAAGCAGAAACTGTTTTTAGAAAAGCGACAGGATTTGCTAAAATCCAAGCACCTACGGTAGCGCAAGCTTTAGAAAAGAGACACAAGCATATCAGTGATATTCTTTCTGTAAGCTATAAAGAGCCTATACAGATGGAACGGTCGGCTTTTCAATATATGTACGACGCACACGGAAACACATTTCTAGATGCCTATAATAACATCCCCCACGTAGGGCACTCACACCCACAAGTGGTAGCGGATGGCCAGCGACAGATGGCGATACTCAACACAAACACCCGTTACCTCAACGACCATCTAGCAAACTACGCACAAAAACTTCGTTCCTACTTTCCAGATACGCTGACTAAAGTTTTCTTTGTTAACTCTGGTAGTGCGGCAAGTGACCTTGCAATGCGTATGGCGCAAGCCCATACGGGCCGTAAAAAGATTATGGTGACAGAGCATGGGTACCACGGGAACACCCAGATAGGCATCGACATAAGCGACTATAAATTCAATAATAAAAAAGGACAAGGGCAACGAGACTACATCCTAAAAACTCAAATTCCAGACACCTACAATGGGCCATATAAAAGTGAAGATGCTGGCCACCTTTATGCCCAAGATGCCATCGAGCAATTACGGAAGTCTATAGAGCCCATTGCTGCTTTTGTGAGCGAACCCATCGTAGGCTGTGGAGGCCAAGTGCCTCTTGCTCCTGGCTATCTCAAAGAATTATATCCTGCGATAAGAGCACAAGGTGGGATCTGTATAAGCGACGAAGTGCAAACAGGTTTTGGGAGATTGGGCGATTATTTTTGGGGTTATGAAGCACAAGAAGTCGTGCCAGATATGGTGATTCTCGGTAAGCCTATCGCAAATGGACATCCTATGGGAGCCGTTGTCACTACTGAAGAAATAGCCGCTTCTTTTGGAAAAGGGGTGGAGTTTTTTAGCTCCTTTGGTGGGAATCCCGTGTCTTGCGCGATTGCACATTCTGTGTTAGACGTGATTGAAGAAGAAGGACTACAGGCAGCTGCAAAAGAAGTGGGCGATTATTATAAATCACTGTTTGTTTCGCTTAAAGCGAACTATAAAGCCATAGGAGACGTGCGAGGTTCTGGACTGTTCTTGGGAATAGAAATCATACATCCAGAAAGTGGAAAAACCCATCAAAAACTAGCACACCATATCAAGAACGAGTTGCGACAGCGTCACATTCTCATAAGCACAGATGGTCCAGATGATAGCGTTCTAAAAACAAAACCACCGTTGTGTTTTACCAAAGAAAACGCTCGGGAAGTTGTAGACGCTATAGAGGACATCTTGCGCAACGCTCCATAGAGGATGGGTACAAAGAAAAATCTCAAAATAGTTTTCTTCACTGTTAACCTTCGCATCGTTTGACCTACTAAGTGTAAAATCACTTTAAAACAAACAATGATGTCACGATTAACAACTATTTCAAAAACGCTAGTAGCGTTTCTATTTCTTGCAGTATCCATCACTTCTTGCTCCACAGATGACGATAACTCATCGCCAAGCGGAGACAATGCTACCTTCTCAGCCAAAGTAAATGGAGTAGACTACAACCCACCATTTAAAACTGCCTTTCTAACGACAAGTATAAATAACATTTTAGTCTCAGGAGAAACGGGAAATGGCGAGGCCATCCAATTGTTTATTCCAGGGTCCATTACACCTGGCACCTACCCCTTTGCTCAAGAAGGAAATACTTTTGTACAAGCCTTTTATCAGGAAACAGACTCAGATGCACTGGATGGGGCCTTTGCTACTTCTGGAAGTTTGACCATCACAGCCATCAACACAGAAGCTAAAGAGATATCTGGCACCTTCTCTTTTTCGGGAACTGTGGTAAATTCTGGACAAGAGATTACCGTCACAGAAGGTCAGTTTGACTTGACTTTGGAAGAAATTTAAAATTATTTGAGTAGCCACGTTAAAGAGTGAGTGTCCCCTGAGATATTCACTCTTTTTACGTTACACGCTTTCGCAAAAGCAAAAAAAACCCAACATTCCATTACAGAACATTGGATTTTATCAAACAACAAAAAGCGGAGCCTCACGGCCCCGCTTTTTGCTAGTTATCTTCTTCCTTTTTTGCAAAATTTAGATCTCTCGTATTCTTCTGTACCGCTACAGCTGCAAAAAGACTTAAGGTAAAGGACATCCCGTAAAAGCCTTTTTCACTCAGTTCCAGATCTGCATTCCAAAGCCCAACGACGAGTAAAAGAATAGAAACGATGGTGACAAACCAGCTGATCCCGTAATAAATTTCGGTGACGGGTACTCCTTCTAGTTTATCTCGTACACTCTTCTGTACGGAGACTACCGAGAATAAGCCAAAGAGTAGTACGGTAAAGTAATACCCCTTCTCATTAAGGTTCATATCTGCATTCCATAAACCGATGCAGAAAGAGATCATCCCGACAAATAGCGCACTCCAGGAAGCGCTTATAAAAGCTCCTGTAGGTTTATTTGTAAACGGTTGCTTTTCTTTTCGTTTAATTTCTGTTGCTGGTGTTTCAAATTGATTTTCCATAATAGTTGTTGTTTGATATTAATTCTAATTCAATTATTGCTGTGTAGATTCCATTATGTGATCTCCACAAGAATAACAATGTGGTAGATGCGCATAATTAGTAGTCTCACAGGTGTTACAATCTTTAAAGAGTTGGAGCCCACAGTGACGGCAGTAATTGGTGACTTTTAAGTTTCCTATGATTCCTTTCCTTCCTCCACTCTGATGAATCTCGTTGATGAGATAATCTTTTCCACAGCTAGGGCACATATGATTTTCTAATGCTTTTTCGGCAACGTCATATTTGATTTCTTGTGAACGTTCTTCGGTAGATTTCTGCAACTCTTCTTTCTTACGGCGTACAAAAGTCTGTAGGGAGCGTATGGCATAAATACCCAAAAAGACCGACACTAAAATCCCAATAGTATACCTCACATAACCTCCATAGCTAGGTAAGTAAGGAACTAAGCCCACAAAGAACCCGTACAATGAGAAAAAGACAAATCCTCTATAAAGTGGCCAGAACGTTTGCTTTCGTTTTTTAACTAACATCCATATACCTACCAGCAGGATGGGAAGCACAAAGAGCAATCGTTTTAAGAAAATATTCAATTCATAACGCTGTAGGGCAGTCTTGTACAGATCATATGCCTTATCCATTTCTGTGGAAGCCCATTGCTTGATATCACGCTTTTCATCCCTAAGACCAGATATAGCCGATTTGAGAGCAGTTTTTTCCACCTCCAGATCATTTAAGGATTCTTGAATAGAATCCATAGTACGATTGCGCTTACGCACCTCTGCATCTACTGAGGATGATTGAGTGGCCGTGCGTGTAGAAATCCACGATTTAAAGGAGCTTTGTTCTTGCGCAAGGGTCGTTTCGGCTAGATCTATTTTAAGCTGCAAAGCCTCTTTGCTGCGCATTATCTTTGCTATAGAATCCTGAATAGCGTTTTCTAACAATCTGTAGTCGTGAACTTCTGTTTCTGATTCAAATTGAGTTACCGTAGGACGATTATCAGTCTCGTCTATATCCCATATGATCCTATTTGCAAGTCCTATTAAAAAAATGGCTAGCATGATACTAATGATATAATGAATCGCCTTAGAGGTTCTCGTAAGTTTCTTGTTATTAAATTCCATCACCTTGTTGTTTGATTACAGGGCAAAGATGCGATGGAATAGCCCCCAGAACAATCAAACATTTATAGATTACTTACGATTAAATAACTTAATAAGTATCCCTAAGTACTATTTTTACTATCTTTAAAGTACATAAACCTTACGATATATAATGAACATATCTCTGATTATCCAGCAATTTTCTACAGAGGAAAGCCGGCTGTTCAGGTCCTATATACGTAGCAAGAACAAACGTTCAGACACAAAAAACCTAGCACTCTATTCGTTATTGAGAAAAGGAACTTCCTTAAAAAATATCGATACACTCCTTTATGGAACACCCAATAGAAATGCCTATCACGCCCTTTCAAAAAGGTTACAGGACAATCTAATAGATTTTATCGCTACCCGAAGTTTTGAAACCGAGACTTCAGAAGATATGCAGGTGTTTAAATGGATTCTCGCTTCTAGAATACTTTACGAACAAGGCACTTCAAAACCTGCTCAAAAACTTCTCAAGAGGGCCACAACACGCGCTCAAGAACTCGATCTCTATACGGCGCTTGTAGAAAGTTATCACACCCAGCTACAATACAGTCACCTCCACCCAAACATTGATCTCCACAGATTAACCAGCGAAGCCCAAGAAAATCAGCGGAGGTTTATACAGCAGGAAAACCTCAATATGGCGTATGCGCACATTAAGCGCGTACTGATTTTTGACGAACAGCTACTCAAAAATGGAATTCAAAAAACCGTAGAAGAAATTCTAGAGGATTTTCACATAAAACTCGATGAGCATTTTACCTTTAAATCGCTCTATCAATTATTAGAAATCATCAATACGGCGGCGGGGCTGGATCATAATTTTGGCGAGGCGATGCCCTTTATCACGACCACCTACCACCTTATAAAAAAGAAAACAGCACTACGAGAACGCCAGCGCTTTTATCACATTCACGTGCTCTATTTTATGGCAAATGCGCAGTTTCGTGTTCGCAACTTTGAAAAGGCAAAGCAGTACCTCGCTCTGATGAAACTAGAGATGCAAGCAGAAAAAGGGAAGTATGAATCCCGCTTTCGCGAAAATTTTCTCCTCATCAATTCCTTCGTTTTAAACTACACTGGCCAAGCATCCCTTGCGATTGAAAGCTTAGAAAATTATACCGCTTCTTTAAAGAAACAAAAAGGCGATCCAGATCTGACCCTTGCACTCGTGGTGTTTCTCACCCAACAAGAAGCGTTTAAAAAAGCGGTCACCGTGCTCAACACGCTACGACATACAGATAGTTGGTATGAAGAACGATTGGGGATCGACTGGATGATCAAAAAAGAGTTGCTCACGTTAATTAGTTATTATGAACTAGAATATATTGACCTCATACAATCGCACCTTAGGAGATTCAAACGGAAATATGCCTCCATCATCAAAACAGAGCCGCGTTTAAAAGCCTTTTTAAAAGTGTACAGCCAGCTTTATAAGGAGCCGAATATCTTGAAGGAATCACATTTTCGCGAAAGCGTAAAAACCTTATTTATAGCGCAAAACCTCAACGAAGAAGACATCTTTATGCTCAGCTTCTTTGCGTGGATTAAGGCAAAATTAGACGCCTCAAGACTTTATGATACCACCCTAAACCTCTTATGATTATTTTAACAAAATGAGGCGCGTACGGTCTGTACCTTTTAGGCTACCAATAAATGAACTCAATGAAAAAGAAATTTACCTATGTCATTGCTGCATTTCTAGCAATCACCATCGTCAGTTGTGGTGCCACTCAATCTAAGGTTGCCAGTAAGGCAAATGAATCAAAAGAAAAGGAAAAAGATAAAAAAGACGCCATAAAACCTTATGGAAAAGTGATCACTAAGGATGCAAAAAGTGATGAAGGGCTCTTTACCGTTCATAAACTGGATGAGAAATACTTTTATGAAATTCCAGACAGCCTCTTTGGGCGTGAGATGCTTATGGTTACCCGAATTGCAAAAACAGCAAATGGCTTAGGTTTTGGAGGTGGTAAGCAGAATACTTCCGTACTACGATGGGAAGTAAAAGATAAAAAAGTATTGCTCCGCGTGGTTTCTCACGAAGTTTTTGCGGCAGATTCGCTTCCTATTTCTGAGGCAGTAAAGAATAGTAATTTTGAGCCGGTGTTATATGCTTTTGACGTAGAAGCATATCACAAGGATAGCATTTCTGGAAATAGAAATACGGTCATAAACGCGACAGATCTTTTTGAATCTGATGTAAAGCCCCTTGGTTTACCTCAGTACCGCCGTAAAGATCTTAAGGTAACCAAGCTTGATGAAAAGCGCTCTTATATTGATACCATACGCAGTTACCCGCAAAATATCGAGGTGCGTTCTGTAAAAACCTATGCAGCCTCAGAGCCGCCATCTAATAGTGCGACAGGAACGCTCTCTCTTATGATGAGCAACTCAATGATCTTACTTCCAGAAGTGCCTATGCAACGCCGTATGTTTGACGAGCGTGTAGGTTGGTTTGGCCGAGGTCAGACAGACTATGGACTGGATCTACAGAAGTCTAAAACCATTAGATATCTAGATCGCTGGAGACTGGAGGTGAAAGAGGAGGATATGGCTGCCTTTAAGCGTGGCGAACTCGTAGAACCAAAAAAACAGATCGTCTATTATATAGACCGGGCCACTCCTAAAAAATGGATTCCCTATATCAAGCAAGGGATCGAAGACTGGCAGGTAGCCTTTGAAGAAGCAGGTTTTAAAAATGCGATTATTGCAAAAGACCCACCATCTGTAGAAGAAGATCCAGACTGGAGTCCTGAAGATGTACGTTATAGTGTGGTGCGTTACCTCGCATCGCCTATCCCAAATGCAAATGGACCGCACGTGAGCGATCCACGCTCAGGAGAGATTCTTGAAAGTGACATCAACTGGTATCATAACGTAATGACCTTATTACACAACTGGTACTTTGTGCAGACAGCAGCTATCAACCCTGATGCTCGTAGTAATGAGTTTAAAGATGAGATAATGGGAAGATTAATTCGTTTTGTCTCTTCTCACGAGGTTGGCCATACCCTTGGACTTCCTCACAATATGGGAAGTAGTGTGGCGTATCCAGTAGATAAACTACGTGATCCAGAATTCACTAAAAAGTATGGAACAGCGCCCTCTATCATGGATTATGCTCGTTTTAACTACATAGCGCAACCAGGTGATGGTGATGTTGCTTTGATGCCTAATATTGGTATTTATGACAAATACGCTATTAAATGGGGGTACCGTCCTATTCCAGACGCAGCAAATGCAACTGCGGAAAAGAAGACCCTTGATAGCTGGATTCTCGAGCACGCTGGAGATCCTATGTACCGTTTTGGAAGACAGCAAAGAGGTGTGATTGATCCTAGTTCCCAAACTGAGGATCTTGGGGATGATGCAATGAAAGCGAGTATGTACGGTATTGCAAACCTAAAACGCATCGTGCCCAACCTCATCGAGTGGACGGCAGAAGAGGGTCAAAACTACGACGAGCTGGATAAAATGTATGGTCAGGTGTTATCACAATACAACCGTTATATGGGACACGTCACTGCAAATGTAGGTGGTGTATATGAAATGTATAAAACATACGATCAAGATGGGGCCGTATACACACACGTGCCAAAGGAAAAGCAAAAAGAAGCATTAGACTTCTTACAAGCCACTCTTTTTACCACTCAAGATTGGCTCATTGATCAAACGATTTTTGACAAAATAGAAAGTGCTGGAAGCGTAGAGCGCCTGGGTCGTTTTCAAACACGCACCTTAGATAATCTCTTGGATTTTGGCCGTATGGCACGTATGCTAGAGAATGAAGCCCTCAATGATTCTGACGCTTATCCATTTATGGTGATGATGGAAGATTTGAGAAATGGCCTCTTCCAAGAATTACGTACGCGTGAGCCTATTGATATCTATCGTCGTAATCTACAACGTGCTTATGTAGAACGTCTGGAATATCTTATGACTGAGGACCAAGGAAATACTCGTGGAGGAACGAGCGTAAACGTTGGCCAGAGTGACATCCGTGCGGTGGTTCGTGCAGAACTAAAGAGCCTGAAGCGTTCTTTACAAAATGCCCGTTTGAGAGATAGAATGAGCTCCATACACGTGGATGACCTTGTGGAGCGTATTGATATGATACTCGACCCTAAGTAGGTAGCGCATTATTAATGAGGCGTCCTCAAATAGGATGTCCGTCATATTTCAAAAATCAAAAAGCGGCTTATCCTAAAATTTAAGCCGCTTCTTGATTTTAAGAAATGCTATAAATTCTCCAAAAGTTACCTACTTTTTGATCCCCAATAATTATTCTACAATTATTTAGCTTCCGCTTTCGCGAAAGCTATTTTTCTTTTAATAATCCCTTAACAAATCTCATTTAAACCTTGTCTTTTTTTTATCGTCAAAGAAGTGTTCAACAATTTAAAAACAAGTACGATGAAAAAATTAATGATGATGGCAATACTAGTTACTTCGGTAACAATGATTGCACAACGAGGACCAAGAGAAGATAATGACCGTATGGGCAAAGACCTTACGGCAGAGCAAATGGCAACCCTACAAACTAAAAAAATGACCTTAGGCCTTGCGCTAGATGAAGGGCAGAGCAACAAAGTATATGCAGTCTTACTTAAAGGTGCTCAAGAAAGAAAAGCCCAGATGGAACGTCGCAAATCACAGGAAGAACGACCGGAACTCACCAAAGAGCAACGCCTTACAAGAAAGAATGAAATGCTAGATAAGCGTATTGCTCTGCAGCGTGAGATGAAATCTATCCTCACCGAGGAACAATTTGCTAAATTTCAAAAAACAACAGAACGTAGAGGTAAGCAACGAGGAAAAGATCATCAAGAAAAAAAAAGAAAGAGTCCTAAAGGACTAAAATAAGATTGATTGTTTGTTTGGTTAGTTAGTTTTAAAGCACCTCTTGATTAGAGGTGTTTTTTTAGTTCCGGAAATATCGACAGTAAGAAACGTGGATGTTGAGAAGGCTTGGTCACTTTACGATGATATGGAACTTTTAATTTCCAGAAGCTGTGCTTTTACAGACTCCAGTTTTCTTATGATATCAAAGTTGGTCAAAGTTTCCTTCTTACCTTCTTTAAGGTGAGTTTTAGCTCCTTCCAGAGTAAAACCACGCTCTTTTACTAAGTGATAAATAAGTTCGAGATTCTTTATATCCTTAGGGGTAAACTTGCGCGTCCCCTTAGCGTTCTTCTTAGGCTCAATGACATCAAACTCCTTTTCCCAAAACCTTATGAGCGAGGTATTTACGTCAAAGGCCTTAGCCACCTCTCCAATACTATAATAAAGCTTTTCTGGAAGATCGACGTGCATATTAATCTAGAGATTGATTTTCTAAGGATGCTTTTGCAAGCATGATGTCGTATGCCTCTGGAGTTAGATCATTATGATAGAAGTTTACTGGATTGAGAACTTTACCATTCTTCCATACCTCATAATGCAAGTGAGGTCCTGAGCTTAAGCCTGTATTGCCTACGTACCCTATAATTTCCCCACGTTTTACATTGCTACCCACCTTGGTGTTGTATTTACTCATATGGGCATAGTAGGTTTTGTAACCAAAGCCGTGCTCGATAATCACCATTTTCCCGTAACCACTCCCTAGCCCTACTTTAGTGACTTTACCATCTCCCGTTGCATAGATAGGCGTTCCTGGAGGAGCTGTAAAATCCATCCCGTTGTGCATCTTACGGTATTTTAATATGGGGTGAAGTCTCATTCCAAATCCAGAAGCTACCCGGGATAAATCTTTATTCTGTACAGGCATAATAGCGGGTATGGTCTTGAGCAGCGCTTCTTTTTCTTCGGCTAGTGTTGCTATCTCATCAAGGGATCTTGACTGGACAACTAACTGCTTGGAGATTTTATCAATGCGCTTTGCACTCTCAATAATCATCGAGGAGTTATCGTATCCTTCAAGGTCTTTATAACGGTTAACTCCACCAAATCCCGCCTGACGGATGTCTGCACTTATAGGGTTTGCTTCAAAGAGTACCCGGTACACGTTATTATCGCGCTCTTCTACATTTGCCAGCACCTCCTCTATCTGGTTGAGCTTTTTCTCCTGTAGTTCAAACTGCAACTCCATATTTGCTAGTTCGCGTTCAAGCTTACGCTCTTTTGGAGTATCTACCCCAGAGTTAAAAACGGCAATTGTAATAATAAAACCCATAAGCGCTGCCGCCGTTAGAAAAAGGATAACGGCCCCGAAGGTCCTCCCTTTTTTACGCTCTACTTTCCTGTAGGAAAGGGTGTCGCTATCGTAGTAATATTTTACCTTAGACATAAGTTAAAATGTGTATTTTTGCTTGATGTTATGGGGTTTTTAGCATTTTCGCGAAAGCGAAAACACCCCTCCATAACGTCCAAATATATAAATAATTATCCACACGCCCGTCCTATGAAATCACAGGAAGTCCGCAAGAAATTTCTCGATTTTTTTGAATCCAAAAAACATACCATTGTGCCCTCCGCACCGATGGTTTTAAAGGATGATCCTACCCTAATGTTTACGAATGCAGGGATGGTGCCGTTTAAAGAATATTTTTTGGGCAATGCGACTCCTAAGAATACAAGACTTGCAGATACTCAAAAGTGCCTGCGCGTCTCTGGTAAACACAATGACCTAGAAGAAGTAGGAAAGGATACCTACCACCATACAATGTTTGAGATGTTGGGTAACTGGAGTTTTGGTGATTATTTTAAGGAAGAAGCTATATCCTGGGCTTGGGAATTACTTACTGAAGTTTATAAAATTGATAAAAATAGTCTGTACGTCACCATTTTTGAAGGCGATAAAAGTGAAGACCTAGATCGCGATCAAACGGCTTATGACTTATGGGCAAGCCGCATTGATGAGCGCAGAATCCTCAATGGCAACAAGAAAGATAATTTCTGGGAGATGGGGGCACAAGGTCCTTGCGGCCCTTGTTCTGAGATACACGTAGATATACGATCTCAGGAAGAAAAAGATAAGGTAGACGGCAAGACCCTTGTAAATATGGATCATCCCCAAGTGATTGAGGTCTGGAATCTTGTATTTATGCAATACAACCGTATGGCAGATGGGTCATTAGTAAAACTCCCATCACAGCACGTAGATACCGGTATGGGCTTTGAACGCCTCTGTATGGTGCTTCAGGGCGTACAATCTAATTATGACACAGACGTCTTCACACCACTTATGCGTGAGATTGAGACCATCACAGACTCTAAGTGTGGTACTGATGAAGAGCTGGATATTGCCGTACGCGTGATTGCAGATCACGTACGCGCCGTTTCATTTTCTATTGCAGATGGCCAGTTGCCATCTAATACCGGTGCAGGCTACGTGATACGTCGTATTTTACGTAGAGCGATACGTTACGGTTTTACTTTTTTAAATACCAAAGAACCTTTTATCTACAAGCTGGTTGAGACGCTAGTCAATCAAATGGGCAATAGCTTCCCAGAGTTAGAATCTCAAAAGAATCTCATCACAAACGTAATACGTGAGGAAGAGGCTTCGTTCCTGCGCACCTTAGACCAAGGTCTTGTGTTGCTGGATACGATGATTTCCGCTTTCGCGAAAGGAGATACCCTTTCCGGGGAAAAAGCCTTTGAATTGTACGATACCTATGGCTTCCCCATAGATCTCACAGGTCTTATACTTTCAGAAAAAGGGTTGAAACTGGATGAAGAAGGGTTTACCTCTGAATTACAAAAACAAAAAGACCGTTCCCGTAAAGCTACTAAGGTAGAAACTGGGGATTGGAACATTCTCCTAGAAGATGCCGAAGAAGAATTTGTAGGATATGATGTGCTCGCGACAGACGTAAAAATCACCCGCTATCGCAAAACAGAAAGTGAGAAGGATGGCGAACGCTATCAACTCGTATTCAATCTTACCCCATTTTACCCAGAGGGCGGTGGCCAGGTAGGTGATAAAGGATATCTAGAAGCCCCTAATGGCGAGGTGGTTTACATAATAGACACAAAAAAGGAAAATAACCTTATCATCCATTTAGCTAAAAACCTTCCGCGCTCTACAGACGGGACGTTTAAAGCGGTGGTAGATGTAAAACAACGTGCACGCACGAATGCAAATCACAGTGCAACCCACTTACTCCACCAAGCCCTGCGCTCTGTTCTAGGAACACACGTCGAGCAAAAAGGAAGTATGGTACACAGTAGAAACCTCCGTTTTGACTTTTCACATTTCTCTAAAGTAACAGCAGAAGAACTCAAAGAAGTAGAAAACTTTGTAAACGCCCGCATACGCGAAAATCTTAGTTTAGAAGAAAACCGTGCAATCCCTTATGATCAGGCGATAGAAGAAGGAGCCATCGCCCTTTTTGGCGAAAAATATGGTGATGCTGTTCGCACCATCCGTTTTGGAAAATCTATGGAACTCTGTGGTGGTACACACGTAAAGACAACTGGAGAAATCTGGCACTTTAAAATCACATCAGAAGGAGCAGTTGCTGCCGGAATACGACGTATAGAAGCGATCACTAATGATGCTGCAAAAGACTACTTCACCTCAGAAACCGAGGCCTATAACGAAGTAAAAGCTGCTCTCAAAAACTCACAAGACCCTGTAAAAGCAATCAACTCCTTGATGGACGAAAATACCGCTCTTAAAAAACAGGTAGAAGCCCTCATTAAAGAGAAGGCTCAACATCTGAGCGGAGACTTGGAAAAAGAATTTACAGACATAGACGGCGTGAACTTTCTAGCTAAAAAAGTCGACTTAGATGCGGGAGCGATTAAGGACTTAGCGTTTAAGTTAGGAGAAAACAGAGATAATGTATTTATTCTTTTTGGTACAGAGCAGGACGGCAAAGCCCTCTTGAGCTGTTATATCTCAAAAGAACTGGTAGCATCCAAAGGTCTCAACGCTGGAAACGTCGTGCGCGAACTAGGGAAGCACATCCAAGGAGGCGGAGGCGGCCAACCGTTCTTTGCGACTGCAGGTGGTAAAAATCCACAAGGGATTGACAAAGCTATTGAGGAGGTGAAGAGTTATTTGGTATAATTATAAAATAGGCTAAAGGCTAAATTTTGTAATAGTTAGATAACACAAGCGTAACTAGTACACTTATTTTCTATTAAAATAAAATATTTTGCGCCGCTGCGCTTTTGCGTGATGAAACTACAAACACAAATTAACTCAACACCTTCAAACGCCCAATTCGGATACGAGAACAAACTCCTCCTATTGGGTTCTTGTTTTTCTGAAAACATAGGGGATAAATTGTCGTATCATAAATTCCAATCAATGTCAAATCCTTTTGGGATTCTCTTTCATCCTGTTGCGATAGAAAATGTTTTGGAAGCGGCTGTTCTAGATAAAACATTTACCGAAGAAGATGTTTTTGAACTTGACGGCATCTGGAAATCCTACTATGCGCACAGTGATTTAAATGCACTCTCACGCTTAGAGGCCGTGATTAATTTGCAAGAAGCTCAAGCTTCCTTAAGGACATCTCTTGTAGAAGCTTCTCATATCTTTATTACCCTTGGTACTTCTTGGACGTATAGGCATCTCCATAAAAATATGCTCGTTGCAAATTGTCATAAAGTCCCTCAAAAAGAGTTTAAAAAAGAACTTCTTTCTGTAAAAGAGGTAACAGAAAGTCTTTCTAACATTCTAACACGTATTCATTCCTTAAACCCTGAAGCCAATGTGATTTTTACGGTTTCTCCCGTGAGGCACCTCAAAGATGGTTTTATAGAGAATACGCTAAGCAAGTCCCATCTTATCGCGGCCGTGCATCAGCTTATTGATGCTGAGAAAACGTTTTATTTCCCATCCTATGAAATTATGATGGACGAGTTAAGAGACTATAGATTTTATGCAACAGATATGCTACATCCCTCTGAGCAAGCTATAGATTATATTTGGGAGAAATTTACGGCTGTTTACATAAGCGCTTCTGCTCAAGAACTCTCCAAAAAAATTGTGAGAATTAAACAGCATCTGGAACACAGGCCATTTAATCCTGAAAGTGATAGCCATAAAAAATTTATCGCTAGGTTAGAACAAGAGATGAACGAACTTATATCAAAACATCCGTTTTTAGATTTTGGTTAATACCTTATACTTTCTCCCCTTCCTTACTTCCAGAAACACCATAAAGTTTCAGACCATCTGCGATAAGGTGCTTCACATTGGGTAATGTGTTTTGAAGGGATGTGAGGTGATCTTTTAAAATTTTCGCGAAAGCGTGATGATCCGTATTCGATGTTCCAACAGAACTATCAACCAGCTCGTAGATCTCAAGTGAGGCAAGCCAGTCAGAAGGATACGTGCTTTGCAATTTGCTAAAAATCTGCTTGAGCTCTGTGATATCTGTATTCCCAGACTCACGCATTTTTCTAATCTTTCTATAAAGTTGGTTCAACTCCTTCTCCTCTGCCGTGAGCTCATTATGGATGGTTGTGGTACTACTGACGTGACTATTTACGTTAAAAGAGTGATGATCTGCTGCGCCAGCAAAAGCTGAAGTGATATTGGTGCCTATCGCCATATCAAAAGGCCCGTTCTTACGGGAAAATAACACGTCTCCTCTATAAGTAACCTTGCAACCTTCAAAATGAACAACTAATAAGGTGCCGTCTATACTCCGAGTACCCGTCGTGATCATTCCGGTTACTACAATACCGCTTTCAAATTCAAAGCTATTAATTCCACCCTCATAAATCTCGTAAGCTTTTAAGTCGCGCGGACTCATACGCTCAATAGCCAAACTACTGCGTTTGAGCTTTCCTAAGGGTGAAGAAAAGCCATTTTTAAAATGATCTACGCCCAAGCCTATGAGCTCCTTTCCTCTATATGAGAGGGCTGAAGGACCTTTAGTTTCAAAATACACTACATTATTATCCTCATCACGTATCATTTTAGAAAAGTTTCCGCTCACCTGTAATCCGGTGTTAAGCTCTACAGATCCTAACTGCTTGCAATCTATAAGCTTTTGCACGCCTCTCCACCCGCCTTGACGTAAAGCCATAGTTTCTGCAAATTCCTCAAGAACCTCCATCAAATAGCCAAAATCTGGAGTCACGTACAACTGCGGTTGCATTTGAGTAATGTCAAATTCTTGATAGGCCGCATCTATACTGTATGGAAGTTTTTTAACAGCTTCCGTAAGACAGTATTTGCTCTCTCCTAGACTAGATAAAAGTCCTGCTCCATAGAGTTTTGGGTCTTCTGTACTCCCTATCAATCCATACTCCACCGTCCACCAGTGAAGATTGCGTATAAGGGCAATTTCAGAAGGCTCGACCTTCATATTCTGAAGGTTGTTAACCTCAGCCTCTGCCGCATCTATATCCTCTTGCGGAATTCCCTCTGCTTCCTTCAAAATAGAAAGCTTGCGTACCGCCTCATACATATCCATATCGTGAGCATTAGAAATCGCCCGCGCCCCTATCTCGCCAAATCTTCTTAAGTATTCAGAATAATCCGGACTCGCAATGATAGGTGCGTGCCCTGCGCCTTCGTGTATAATGTCTGGCGCTGGAGTGTATTCTATATTTTCAAGCTGTCTGATGTCGCTGGCAATCACAAGCACTTTGTATGCCTGAAATTCCATAAAAGCATTAGGAGGGATAAAACCATCTACAGCGACAGCGGCCCAGCCTATCTCCTTGAGAATACGGTTCATCCCGTACATAGACGGAATCTCATTTATGGAAATCCCAGTTTTCTTCAGTCCAGAGAGATAACTCTCGTGAGCCACCTGGCTCAAATATGCTACATTCTTACGCATTACATATCGCCACACAGCCTGGTTAATAGGCGTATAATTCTCATAATCCTGAGGCTTAATATATTGCTTGAGGTGAGCTGGCAAGCGCTCTATTAACGGGTTTGTTTCTACTTGAATTTCCATAGATGTAAATTTACGGATTATTGAGCACCTTTAATAGCGTACCATTTCATTTTAAGGGTACGCTTGCGCGAAAATGTGAGCCCTTCACACGATGCAGATTCATTAAGCTTGCGTATTTGTAACCCTACGTTTTGAAATTATAATCAGTATTTTTACGTTGAAAATTTTATAAAAATGAAACAACCTTTCGTAAAAACACTTAAAACAAGTGGTATCGCCACCATAACCTTTTATCATCCTGCTCATAATAGTATGCCCTCCAGTCTTTTGAAAGATTTAGAACATGCTATCATAAGCGCTGGGGATGATGATGAAGTAAAGGTCATCATTTTTCAAAGTGGAGGAGAACGCACGTTTTGCGCAGGAGCTAGTTTTGATGAACTCAAAGCGATTACAAACAAGGAAGAGGGAAAAGAATTTTTTATGGGCTTTGCAAGAGTGATCCTAGCAATGCGAGCCTGTAAAAAAATGATTATAGGACGTGTACAAGGCAAAGCTGTCGGTGGTGGTGTAGGCTTAGCAAGCGCCGCCGATTATTGCTATGCGACCAAACACGCAAGTGTGAAGCTGAGCGAACTTACAATAGGGATAGGGCCCTTTGTCATTGCGCCATCCGTGCAACGTAGGATTGGACTCAATAAGCTCACAGAACTTACCCTAAACGCCACAGCGTTTTATGACGCAGAATGGGCTATGGAAAATGGACTGTATGCTCAAGTTTTTGAAACCGCTATTCTTATGGATGAAGCTATTAAATCCTTCACAGAGCAACTCGCTACTTATAATCCCGAAGCATTATCTGCTATGAAAAACGCGCTATGGGAAGGAACTGACCACTGGCCATCTTTGCTAGAAGAGCGAGCGGCTATGAGCGGAAAGCTTGTCTTGAGCACGTTTACTAAGGAAACATTAGCTGCATTGAAAAGTTAGATGAATTATACTCAATGGAACAGCTATAAGAGGAGAATAGTAGATCAATTTTGAGTCTAAAATTAGTATTTAATGATTCTAAGTTCTATGTTTGAGGCTTCATTTAACACCCCAGATAATGCACTATTTGAAAGCGTCTCTACTCATTTTCTTATTTACACTGACACCACTCACCGCTCAAAATGAAGTAGCCATAACCTTCGATTCAAACAAGGTATTAAGGTTAAATGATCTTCAGATATCTGATAACACTACCTACGATGCTATCAAAGATATCTTGGGAGTAGCTCAACAAGCCATTGAGAAAAGGGATGGAGGCGTAGTATATATTTACGATAATGGCCTTAGTATTGATGTCATTTCTAGTATGGTAATTTCAATGAGCATTAATTTTAATTGGGATGGAGATACCAATGTTTCAGAAACTTCCTTTACAGGAACTTTTTTAGCAAATGATATAGAGATTACAAGAGACACAGGAGAGCGTGAAGTGCAAAATATCCAAGGATTAGAACTTATGTGTCCATTTCAAGGGATGTGTATGTCTCAAGATAAAACACCGGGCAAAACAAAGGTAATCGTGGCTTTTGAAGATTCAAAAATCACTCAATTTGGATTTCTTTTAAACAAATAGAAAAAGGGAAACAAAAAAAGCACCCAACAGGGTGCTTCTTCTAGCTAATTAAAATGTAATTTCATTACTTCCCAGCTACCTGTGGAGGGTACACTGTCATAATCTCTCTTACAATTTCTTGAATGCGCTCATCACGCTTATTTACATCTCCAGAGATTAGGGGAGCTGTACCTTGACCTTGCCAGATCAGTTGTTTCTTTTCTCTATCTATAATATCAATATAGAGTGTTCCCTGTGTTGTTCGGCTCACGGTATTATTATTAAATCCGCCCCAGCCCCAAGGTCCAGCCCAACCCCAAGGTCCACCCCAGGCTCCGCCCCAACCCCAGCCTCCAGCGAAGCCAAAGTTATTCTGATACACATCTACTTGCTCCTTAGCTTTAGTAAAAATACTTACTAAAACAGCCGGATTTTCTGATTTTGTAAATCCCTTTGCTGCCATTTCAGTTTCAATTGCTCGCAACACGCGTTTTTTATCTAAATCAGAAATCTCTGCTTCATCGATGCCTGGTTTGTAAAAAGCATAAGTCTTGTAATCTGTAAAGTTTACACTCTGGTCATAGTCTGAAGAGACGCGCACGGTGCTACAGGAAGCAAAAACAAAAAGTAATGCTAGCACGGGAAGTAGTTTTCTAAATCTCATAATTATTGATTTTAAAGGTTATTAAATAAATTTTCCTCTACCCAATTAGGCAAAGTTACCTTAAGATTTGGCTCATTTTCCATAGCGCGTTTTATAGCAAAAACAGCACCCTCGTTCCGAGCCCAGCTTCTTCTTGCAATTCCGTTATTTACATCCCAAAACAGCATAGATTTTAAGCGTCTTTCAGCTTCCTTACTACCATCAATTACCATACCAAAACCACCATTTATAACCTCACCCCATCCTACTCCACCACCATTGTGGATACTTACCCAAGTCGCCCCTCTAAAACTGTCTCCTATTACATTATGAATAGCCATATCTGCCGTAAACCTGCTCCCGTCATAAATATTACTCGTCTCACGGTAGGGAGAATCTGTGCCAGAAACATCGTGATGATCGCGACCAAGAATCACCAGACCTATTTTGCCTTGCGAAATGGCATCGTTAAATGCCTGGGCGATTTTTGCCCGTCCTTCGGCATCTGCATACAGGATTCTGGCTTGGGACCCAACGACCAACTTGTTTTCCTGGGCGCCTTTTATCCACTGTATATTATCTTTCATTTGTTGCTGGACTTCGCTTGGCGCGCTTTGCAATAATTCTTCTAAAACCTGGCAAGCAATCTCATCCGTTTTTGCTAGATCCTCCTCGTTCCCTGAAGCACAAACCCATCGAAATGGTCCAAATCCGTAGTCAAAACACATAGGTCCCATAATATCCTGAACATAACTAGGGTATTTAAAATCAATCCCATTTTCGGCAAAAACAGCTGCCCCAGCTCTCGAAGCCTCCAGTAAAAACGCATTTCCATAATCAAAAAAATAAGTGCCCTTTTCTGTATGGGCATTTACAGCCTCAATGTGTCTACGCAGGGTGCTTTTTATGCTTTCGCGAAAGCGGTCTACATCAGACACCATCAGCTCATTTGCTTCCTCAAAACTGTAATCCATAGGATAATAACCTCCCGCCCAAGGATTGTGCAAGGACGTCTGATCGCTCCCTATATCAATCTGAATACCCGATTCCTTAAAAGCCTCCCAAACTTCAACCACATTTCCTTGATAGGCTAGCGAAACAATCTCCTTTGCTGCCTGCGCTTTTTTAACCCGAGCTACTAACGCATTCTTATCAGATATCACCTCATCTACCCAACCTTGAGCGTGTCTTGTACGTACCGCCTTAGGATTTACCTCAGCACAAATGGTAATACAGCCTGCAATGTTTCCAGCCTTTGGTTGTGCACCGCTCATACCGCCCAATCCCGAAGTTACAAATACTCCCCCTCTGGGAGATTTACCTATTTTTCTAAAGGCGTTGAGTACGGTGATGGTTGTACCGTGTACAATCCCTTGAGGACCTATATACATATAACTCCCAGCGGTCATCTGACCGTATTGGGTGACGCCAAGTGCATTATACTTTTCCCAATCATCAGGTTTACTGTAATTAGGAATCATCATCCCGTTTGTTACAACAACTCTCGGCGCTTCTTTATGTGATGGAAATAATCCCATAGGATGTCCAGAATACATTACTAACGTTTGGTCATCCGTCATCTGAGCCAAATACTGCATCGTGAGGCGATATTGCGCCCAGTTTGAAAAAACCCCACCATTTCCACCGTAGGTAATAAGCTCGTGTGGGTGCTGTGCCACTGCGTGATCTAGATTGTTCTGGATCATAAGCATTATCGCAGCCGCCTGGCTTGATTTTGCTGGATACTCTTGAATAGGCCGTGCGTATATGTTATAATCAGGACGATAGCGATACATATAGATGCGACCATAGGTATCTAGTTCTTCCTTAAACTCTTGAAGCAATAGCTCGTGATGGTCTGGCTCAAAATATCTCAGGGCGTTTTGCAGTGCCAGTTTTTCTTCTTCTTTGCTCAAGATAGCTTTACGCTTGGGCGCGTGATTAACTTGGGGATCGTACTGCTTTACCGCTGGAAGATCCTTGGGTATTCCGGTAAGAATCTCTTCTTTAAAGGATTGTGTTTTCTTCATAGGATTCTAGGTTTGAGCGCGAGCAAAGCTTCCTTTTAAGAGCTGCGCATCTATTTCTTTTCGGCACTAGCTTTGTGCCTTTACGGACGCTGCGCGCCGGTTTTTTTATCGTAACCATAAGGGCAATGACGGCAACCGCTCTCACAGCAATACCCACGCTTGCGGTGGTATTGCTCCGTAAAACACTTATAGCCTTCTGGCGTTAGGTAATAATCGCCATCTTCTATAGAAATATGTTTTTTTAAATGAGACATAGAACAAATATAGTTAGTATGGCACTAACATTGGAGTTGTAAGAACCGTTCACAACTTCGTAAATAAGTTAATAAGAGTTTCTTCTCTAAGTAAAAGCAATTCCCAGTATCTTTAAAGTATGTTTTTAGTAGTTAATAAGTACCTCTTGCGAAAGCGCTTTGTAGGTGTTACGATATGGCCTTTTATTGTGATGCGCTCTAAGGAGCTACGTCTGGATGAGGTCTTTATCAATCACGAGAAAATCCACATCCGCCAGCAGGTAGAGCTTTTGGTGCTTCCATTTTTTTTATGGTACGCTATAGAATATGTATGTAGGCTTTTCCAATATCGCGACGCTTATAAAGCGTATCTCAACATAAGTTTTGAACGAGAGGCATACACCAGAGAAAAAGATGCCGATTACCTCAAACAAAGAAAATTCTGGAGCTTTTTATCCTACCTATAACGCGTGATCCTTACCTCTATAAATCAATTTATAATCCAAAAAAACAATCGTTTTATCCACATCAAACGAGAGGACTTATTGCACCCTGTGGTAGCTGGTAACAAGTACAGAAAACTCAAATATAATCTCGCTTACGCTCAAGAAAATCAGTATGATACACTTCTTACCTTTGGTGGAGCGTATTCCAACCACATCGCTGCCACTGCCGCCGCTGGACAGCTAGAAGGTTTTAAAACCATTGGGATCATACGCGGGGAAGAACTTGGGGAGAACCTAGAACATACGCTAGCTCAGAATCCCACGCTCGCCTACGCAAAAAGCTGTGGTATGCGGTTGCATTTTATAGCTAGGGATACCTATAGGAATAAAGATGGAGACCGCTTTCGCGAACATTTAAAAGAAAAATTCAATAATCCTTATATCATTCCAGAAGGTGGCACTAATGCTCTTGCTATAAAAGGGTGCGAGGAAATCCTAACCTCCGAAGATGAAGTTTTTGACTTTGTATGTTGCTCCGCCGGCACTGGAGGGACGGTTTCTGGTATTATCAATAGCCTCACAGCAACTCAAAAAGCCATCGTTTTTCCTGCACTGAAAGGAAACTGGATGGCTGAGGAAATTAGAAGATATGCAAACAATAGTCAGTGGGAAGTAATCGCCGACTATCATTTTGGCGGGTACGGTAAAGTTCCACCTAGATTGGTTGAATGGATGAACATTTTCGCGAAAGCGCACAAAATTATACTCGACCCGATCTATACGGCCAAGATGATGTACGGCATTTTTGATTTAATAGACACGGATTATTTCCCAGAGAATTCTCGTATTTTAGCCATTCATACTGGAGGTCTACAGGGAATTGCAGGAATGAACCTAGTACTTGCTAAAAAGGGCCAGCCACTTATTACAATTTAAAATGCTTAAACGTCTATTCCTACTTGTTTTTATTATATCGCTCACTACGAGCTGTGGTAGTTCTAAAAAGTCTAGCCGCAGAAACACCAAGACTACCAAAACTATACGGAAACCAAAACCCGCACCTACTCCTAGTAAATCAAAACCAGTAGATCCAGTATTAGATAATGGTGTAAACCCAATGCCGAAAACTGGCGTAGCTGGATATATAGAAACCTATGCAGCTATTGCTCAGGAGGAAATGGAACAATACGGGATTCCCGCCAGTATAACGATTGCTCAAGGTATTCTCGAGTCTGGCGCTGGAAAAGGCGAACTTGTTCTAAAGGCAAATAATCATTTTGGTATCAAATGTCACGACTGGAAGGGAGCTACAGTATATCACGATGATGATGAAAAAGGAGAGTGCTTTAGAAAATATAGCCTGCCTAAATTTTCATACAGAGACCACTCACTTTTTCTATCTGGTCGCAAGCGATATTCAGATCTTTTTAAGCTTGCTAAGGACGATTATAAGGGGTGGGCTAAAGGTCTCAGAAAAGCTGGCTACGCTACAGACAAAAAATACCCAGATAAACTTATAAGTCTCATCGAGCGATACGAGCTTTATAGATATGACAGCGAGGTGTTAGGAAAAGATGAAAAGGATTATAAAAAAGTAGTTGATCAAAATGATCAGCACACTGTAGAAAAAGGAGAAACACTGTATCGCCTTTCTAAGAAATATAGTATTTCTGTAGAAGACCTTAAAAAAATAAATGACCTTAAGAGCAATGACATTTTTGAAGGGCAGGTGCTTTACATCAAAGCTTTTGAAAGAGGACAATAGCGTTTTAAAAAGGTAGTTCCGATACAATGTTACCATAAGGCTCATCGCCAGAACGTACCATTCATCCACCACCAGTACGCTAAATGTCTAAAATAACAACCTAAGGTGATTGAGCGATTTTGATCTGAGCGCCGCTTACATCAAAACTGTAGTGATATTACCGCTATTATAAATTTAAATTAAAATGATTTACAAGAGAAGTAGTCAGCTATTTGTAGAAGCTCAAAAGGTAATACCCGGAGGAGTAAATAGCCCTGTTAGGGCATTTAAATCTGTAGGAGGGGATCCTGTTTTTGTAAAGGAAGCAAAAGGAGCCTACTTATATGATGAAGATGGCCGTAGGCTCATTGACTATATAGCTTCTTGGGGACCTATGATCTTAGGACACGCTCATAAGCCAGTAGTAGACGCCGTTATAGAAAAAGCAAAGAAAGGAACTTCCTTTGGGATGCCCACAGAGATAGAAACCAAGATTGCAGAGCTTGCCGTCTCGATGGTACCAGGCATCGATAAAATACGTTTTGTAAACAGTGGCACGGAGGCTTGTATGAGTGCGGTGCGACTAGCTCGTGGTTTTACCGATCGAGAGAAAATCATAAAATTTGCTGGGTGCTACCACGGGCATTCGGATTCTTTTTTGATACAGGCAGGAAGTGGAGCCGTGACTTTTGGCTCACCTAATAGTCCCGGAGTCACCCAAGGTACTGCAAAGGATACGTTGTTAGCAGATTATAATAATCTAGACAACGTTAAAGAACTTTTTAAAGCCAATAAGGATAAAATCGCTGCAATTATTATTGAGCCAGTAGCGGGTAATATGGGATGTATTTTACCCGAAGCCGGATTTCTTGAAGGCTTAAGAGCGCTCTGCGATGCTAATGGAACGCTCCTCATATTTGACGAAGTAATGACTGGCTTCCGACTTGCCAAAGGAGGTGTACAAGAGCTTATGCAGGTACGAGCAGATATTGTGACCTTTGGAAAAGTAATAGGTGGTGGCTTGCCGGTAGGCGCCTTTGCGGCCCGCGCTGAGATAATGAGTCATCTAGCTCCAGAAGGTCCCGTATATCAAGCCGGGACCTTAAGTGGGAATCCGCTAGCGATGGCGGCTGGCCTTGCAATGCTCACCGAACTCAATGAGCACCCCGAAACCTTTACTAGCCTAGCAGAAAAATGCGAGTACCTACATAAAGGTGTGTCACAAGCGCTCAACGATCATAAAGTAACCCATACCATTAATAGGCTCGGATCGATGATATCGGTGCATTTTTCTGATACACCAGTGATAGATTTTAAAACTGCCGCTGCTGGGGATAACCCAACGTTTAAAAAATTCTTTCACGGTCTTCTAGAAGAAGGTATCTACATTGCTCCCTCTGCGTATGAGAGTTGGTTTTTAAACGATGCGCTGAGTTATGAAGACCTCGATGAGACCATCGCCGCTGTTAGAAAAGTGGCAGGAAAGCTTTGATAATTTACTAACTTGCCGGAAGTATTAAGTTAAAGCGTAACAAAACAACTCAACTCACAACTAACTACTAAATCAAAATAATTATGGGAAAAGGACTTATTGCCCTACTAGTGATCGCAGCCATTTTAGTTTTAGGCGGTCTATGGGGTGCCAGCGTAAACAATAGACTTGTGCCACTGGACGAAAATGTAAATGCCCAATGGGGTGATGTAGAAAGTGCTTACCAGCGTCGTGCAGATCTTATACCTAATATAGTCAATACAGCAAAAGGCTATGCAGAGTTTGAGCAGCAAACGCTCATTGGAGTGACAAAAGCACGATCTGAAGCCACTTCCATCCAGATAGACCCTTCTAACATTACACCTGCACAATTAAAACAGTTTCAACAAGCACAAAGTGGTCTTACCTCTGCTCTTTCTAGATTACTGGCCACTTTTGAACGATATCCAGACCTCAAGGCCAATGAAAATTTTAAAGAACTTATCAACGAGCTGGAGCGCACCGAAAACCGCATCAATGTAGAACGTAATCGCTTTAACGAAGAGGCAAAGGCTATCAATAGTGAGATAAGACTTTTCCCAACTAATATGGTTGCAGGCATTTTAGGTTTTGACCAAAGAGCATATTTTGAAGCAGATGCTGGTTCAGAAAATGCACCAGAAGTGCAGTTTGACTTTGGCACAAACTAGATGGCTAGCACCGTAGAAGATTTTCTGAGTGCAAGGGATGAGCAAGAAGTCATAAAGGCAATCCTGGAGGCAGAAAAGCAGACCTCTGGAGAGATACGCGTGCACCTGGAGCACTTCGCTAAGATTAATACCCTCGCTCGTGCCCGGGAGATCTTCCACGTACTGAAGATGGATAACACTAAGGATGAGAATGGAGTGCTTATCTACGTAGCCGTAGATGATCACAAACTCGCTATCTGTGGGGATTCTGGTATAAACAAGGTGGTTCCACCCGATTTTTGGGAAGTAACTAATGATCTAATGATCGCACACTTTAAAGCTGGGAATTTTAAAGAAGGGCTCGTAAAAGGGATACAGAAAACTGGCGAGCAACTGGCACACTACTTTCCTTGGAAGCACGGTGATATAGATGAACTTCCTAACGAGATAACCACCTCTTAATGATTGAAAATGCATCCATAGCATTCGTTCGCTTGCGCGAAAATGATACCTCATCACCAACCGTGAGGTGGATGGTCAAGATCTTCATTTGTACCTTGTTATTCTTTTCAACACATAGCCTCACTGCTCAATACAACATCCCAGAAAAACCAAATAAGGCGAATCCTGATGCCGTCTATGATGAAATAAACTTACTTACCTCAAATCAAAAGGAGGCTCTTGAACGCAAGCTGATAAGTTATAGCGACTCTACATCAACACAGATTGTAATAGCAATCATTCCTTCTACGAACGGTGAAGACATCGCGATGGTAGGAGCAAAATGGCTTGCAGAGTGGGGCATAGGACAAGCCAAGGAAGACAACGGGATCTTAATTACCGTTGCAAAAAATGATCGCACCGTAGATATCAATACTGGGTATGGTATAGAATCTATTATTTCTGATCGAGACGCAGAGCAGATTATTAATAGAATCATTGTACCCAGCTTTAAAAAAGGAGATTTTTATGGCGGTCTGGACGCTGCTACAGATGCTCTTTTTGCTGGCTTGAATGGTAATTTTAAAGGCTCAAGACCACAAACGGATACTTTTCCCGTAAGACCTATACTTATGTTTGTCTTTTTTATCGTGATGATCATCATCTTGAGCAGGAGAAATCACAGAGGTGGGGGCCGTAACGGTGGCAAGAGAAGTTTTGGAGATTCGCTTTTAGACGTAATAATCCTCAGCAATATGGGCCGTGGAGGTTTTGGTGGTGGCAGTGGATCATTTGGAGGTGGAGGCTTTGGAGGAGGCGGAGGCTTTGGTGGCGGTTTCGGTGGCGGTATGGGTGGCGGCGGCGGTGCTAGTGGGAGTTGGTAGTTGTTGGTTGTTGGTTGTTGGTTGTTGGTTGTTGGTTGTTGGTTGTTGGTTGTTGGTTAAAATTTGAAAATATAAAACTGAACTTTCTTTGAATGAGATTAGGTATTTGTTATTCTCTTTAAATTTTTCGCGAAAGCGCAAAAAAAGAAATTAAAAATAAACCCGCACAAACGGCTGCCAGGCATCTGCATAAATACCATCTCCTTCTCTAAAAAGCAGATTATAACGTATCCCTATAGCGCCTAAACTGTTACCCCCAAGGTTGAGTCTATAACCCGCACCCACAAAAAGAGCGGTGTTCCAGAAATCATCATCAAAGTTTTCTCCATCTATCACCGCGCTCTGATTAACCCTGAGCTGCTCCAGCTCTCCAGAAACTTGAAGAAAGTCCAAAGGATTTGCTATCACAATAGCGCTAGCTCCATAAAGCGTAGATTTAAAATCCCTGAATTTTTGATAGGTAAAATTTAAACCTGGACCAAAAGCAACATATTGATTGGGCTGATAAAGGGCACTGGGAGAAACAGAAATTTGGGTGTTATTATTCCCAAAAGAGAGTCCTAAACCTCCCCCAAAACGAACTTTATTCCAAAAATCACTTTTCTGCGTGAATACAGGTTCTTGAGCATTTGTAGAAAATGCAGCGATTAACAGGAACAACACCAGACTTAATATTCTTATCATTTTGCCGCTCATTACTCGTGTATCTTAATAATCTGTTATAAATATAGGAATTATATATCCTAAAATGTTAAAAGTTGTATTTTTGTACTCCAATAGAAAAATAGCCGACTTCAAGTCAAACCTATGGACAAATTTTCTTTTCTAAATGCCGCGCATACCGCTTACTTTGCAGAGCTTTATGATCAATATTTACTTAACCCTGACAGCGTAGAACCTAGCTGGCGTGCTTTCTTCCAAGGCTTTGATTTTGGAATGGAGAGTAGCGAGGCAGTTTCTGACGAGATAGGAAGTTCTCCCGTTGCAATTCCTGAGGGAATCCAGAAAGAATTTCAGGTAGTAAAGCTCATAGACGGTTATCGCAATAGAGGTCACCTCTTTACAAAAACCAACCCAGTACGGGAACGTCGTAAATATTCTCCAACACTTGCTATTGAGAATTTTGGACTTTCTGAGTCTGATATGGAATCTTCATTTGAAGCAGGTTCTATCTTAGGACTTGGTAAAAGTAGCTTACGCGAAATCGTAAATCACCTTGAAGCAATTTATTGTGATCACATAGGGATTGAGTATATGTACATCCGTAATCCAGAAGAAATTACCTGGATACAGAACTGGCTCAATAAAAATGACAATCACCCCTCTTTCTCTGCAGATGAGAAAAAACATATCCTTAAAAAATTAAATCAAGCAGTTTCTTTTGAAGGTTTCTTGCATTCTAAATATGTAGGACAAAAACGCTTCTCTGTAGAAGGTCTTGACGCAATGATTCCTGGACTGGACACTCTTATAGAACGCGGTTCTGATAAAGGTGTTGAGCAGTTTGTTGTGGGAATGGCGCACAGAGGGAGGCTCAATGTGCTTGCCAATATTTTTGGCAAGTCACCAGAGAAAATCTTTTCGGAATTTGATGGAAAGGAATATGATGAAGATGAACTTTTTGATGGAGATGTAAAATACCATATGGGTTGGACCAGTTTTCGCTCAAGCGAAAAAGGCAATAAACTTCGTATGGATCTTGCCCCTAACCCATCTCACCTCGAGACTGTAGGAGCCGTCATAGAAGGAATGTCCCGTGCAAAAATAGATAATCAGTTAGGAGGGGATTTTAAAAAGATTCTCCCGATTGCTATACACGGGGATGCCGCGGTTGCTGGACAAGGTATTGTCTATGAGATTGTGCAAATGGCGCAGTTAGAAGGGTACAAAACGGGAGGTACCATACATATAGTTGCAAATAATCAAGTAGGTTTTACTACAAACTATCTCGATGCCCGCTCGTCTACTTATAGTACAGACGTAGGGAAAGTGACGTTATCTCCAGTGCTACACGTAAACGGTGATGATGTAGAATCTGTTTGTCACGCATTTGCTTTTGCATTAGATTTTAGAATGGAGTTTGGTCGTGATGTATTTATAGATATCCTAGGATATCGTAAATATGGACATAACGAAGGTGATGAACCTCGTTTTACACAACCTTTGCTTTATAAAGCTATTGCAAAACACGCAAACCCTCGAGACATCTATGCCGAACGTCTTTTAAAAGAAGGTGTCATAAAAGAAGGGCACGTTAAGGAGCTCGAAAAAGAATATAAAGACGATCTAGAGGAAGATCTAGAGGAGTCTCGCAAAAAAGATAAAACAGTCATCACAGAGATACTCGCAGACGACTGGGAAGGATATGAGATTGCAGATAGAGAAGAAATGCTCAAACCTGTAGACACTACATTCGACCTCGAGAAACTCAATAAGCTAGCAGATGGTATTACCCATCTCCCTAAAAATAAAAAATTCATACGCAAGATACAGCGTATTATAGAAGACAGAAATAAACAGTACACAGAGAAGAACGAACTAGACTGGGGTATGGGCGAGCTCCTTGCCTATGCAACCCTAATGGAAGAAGGTTTTAATGTACGTATTTCTGGACAGGACGTAGAGAGAGGTACTTTTTCTCACCGCCACGCTATCATAAAAACCGAAGATGATGTAGAAGAAATAAACCTTCACAATCGTCTCGGTGTAGAAGGTAGAATGGATATTTATAATTCCCTACTTTCTGAGTACGGAGTTGTAGGTTTTGATTATGGCTATGCGATGGCATCACCTAAGACGCTTACCATCTGGGAAGCACAGTTTGGTGACTTTTCTAATGGTGCGCAAATTATGCTGGACCAGTATATAAGTGCAGCCGAGTCTAAGTGGAAAACCCAAAACGGTTTAGTAATGTTGCTGCCACACGGATATGAGGGACAGGGATCTGAGCACTCCAGTGCCAGGATGGAACGTTATTTACAACTCTGTGCAAATGATAATATGGTGATGGCTGATGTAACCACCCCAGCAAACTTTTTCCACTTACTACGTCGCCAGATGAAGTGGAATTTCAGAAAACCATTAGTGGTATTTACACCAAAATCCCTACTGAGGCATCCACTAGTGATCAGCAGTAAGGAGGAACTAGCAACGGGTAGCTTTAAAGAAGTTTTTGACGATACCACTGTAGATAAAAAGAAGGTGAAATCTCTTGTATTCTGTACTGGTAAATTTTATTATGACCTTTTAGAGCGTCGCACAGACGAAGGTCGTGATGACGTTGCTCTCGTGAGGATTGAACAATTGTTTCCCTTACCGCAAAAGCAACTGGAAGATATTATAGCTACCTATCCTAATGTTACAGATTATGTTTGGGCACAGGAGGAACCTAAAAATATGGGAGCTTGGGGATATATGCTTATGAATTTTGAGCAGGTAACATTAAGACCGGCGTCTAGAAGAATGTATGCTTCACCAGCTGCAGGAAGTAGCACAAGGTCTAAAGCCCGTCATAAAAAAGTAATTGACAGCGTTTTTGAAACGCCAGAAAAATAAGTTAGTAATAATTATAAACGCGCTTTCGCGAAAATGTCACTGATCAAAATCACACAGTTCAAAAGGAGCGTAACCTGAAATATTATGATTTTAGAAATGAAAGTCCCTTCACCGGGAGAATCCATCACAGAAGTTGAAATCGCACAATGGCTAGTTGAAGATGGTGATTATGTAGAAAAGGATCAAGCAATTGCAGAAGTTGATAGCGATAAAGCTACTCTAGAACTTCCTGCAGAGGCTAGCGGTATAATTACCCTTAAGGCTGAAGAAGGAGATGCAGTTGCTGTAGGTGCCGTTGTTTGTTTGATCGATACTGAAGCGGAAGCTACAGCTACAGACACCTACAATGGAGGTGATGAAGGCGGAGGGGATGCAGACGTAGAAGAAAACTTAAAAGAGGAACAAAAAGAAACAAAGGATACGGGTGCAAAAGCACCAGCTGAAACTTCTAAGACCTACGCTTCTGGTGCAGCGAGTCCTGCAGCAAAAAAAGTTCTTGCAGAAAGAGACATCAACCCATCATCGGTGCAAGGTACTGGTCGCGACGGGCGTATTACTAAGGATGACGCTGTAAATGCAAATCCATCTATGGGCACTCCTGGGCCAGGAACCCGTGGTTCTTCTAGAACAAAACTTTCGATGCTACGACGCAAAGTCGCAGAACGTTTAGTAGAGGCTAAGAATACAACGGCAATGCTCACAACTTTTAACGAAGTTAATATGCAGCCCATCTTTGATTTACGTAAAGAGTACAAAGAAGCCTTTAAAGCAAAGCACGGCGTTGGGTTAGGCTTTATGTCCTTTTTTACCCTCGCAGTTGTAAGAGCTCTAGAAATGTACCCTGCTGTAAACAGTATGATAGACGGCAAAGAGATGCTCACTTTTGATTATAAAGACATTTCTATTGCAGTATCTGGACCTAAAGGTCTTATGGTGCCCGTAATAAGAAATGCAGAAAACCTTTCATTTAGAGGAATTGAAAGTGAAGTAAAGCGTCTTGCACTTAGAGCCCGTGATGGACAGATTACTGTAGATGAAATGACAGGTGGAACGTTTACTATTTCAAATGGTGGTGTTTTTGGTTCTATGTTATCTACACCAATAATCAATCCCCCGCAATCAGGAATTCTAGGTATGCACAACATTGTAGAGCGTCCTATCGTGCACGATGGGATGATCACTATTGCTCCTATAATGTATGTTGCTCTTTCTTATGATCACAGAATTATTGATGGCAAGGAGTCTGTAGGCTTCTTGGTGGCCGTTAAAGAAGCGCTTGAAGATCCTATTAATTTACTAATGGATGGAAATGCTAAAAAGGCTTTAGAAATGTAAAGCTAGAATTGAAACTATTAAAAAGTCTCCATTAGTAATGGGGACTTTTTTTTATAAAAAAATGCCCACTGTTTCCAGTGGGCATTCATAATTGGGGGACGGTTAGTGTTAGTATAAACATATACTGTCTTAAATCTTAATCTAACGCAATTAAGATTATTTGATAGCTCCTTTTGAGATCGATGCTTTAAAAAACATCTCTCCTAAAAGGAGCGTTGGGGGAGTTATAAAGATATAGACATCTCTAGATGAAGTTTGGCGGAAATCCGCCATTTAGGTGAAATAAATTGTTAAAGTTTAAATTAATCTCAAATCTGACACCAGTCTTACAAGGTGAATTGTGGTTTTAGCACCGAATTCGGTTTTAAGTTCTGTCAATCTCCTTTCTATGGTTCGCTTACTTGATGGTTTTTTATTTGAAGCTTTGAAGTAATCCCCCACCTCATCGATGGTATATCCTTCTGATAGAAGTTTTAAAAGTTCAATATCATAGTTGCTCACTTCAACGAGATTTTTCTGTTTGACGGTATCTGCCAGCGGCTGGGATATATACGTACCTCCTTTGTAAACAGTCTTGATCGCTTCCTTTAAATTCTCTAAACCCCTTCTATCTTTAGAAACATAGGCGTCTATTAATCCCGTCTGCCACATAGTGCTAAAACGCTGTGGATGATCTTCCATAGAATAGACAATGACTTTTATATCGGGATCCTCTGCTTTTAGAGTCTTAAATAATTGCTCGCCAGACGTTAAATTTTCAGCCCTATGACTTTGTTTAAAGGATATATCAGTGATAAGCAAATCAAAAGGTTCATTCTCACTTTTTGCTTTTTTAAATTGTAAATAAGCATCATCACAATATTGAGAATGAATAATATCTTTTATTTTCAGCTTTTTAAGAATTTCAGAAACTCCTAATTTAATATTGTCTATATCTTCGGCTGCTAGGACTTTTTTAAACATATCGATTAAATTAAATAGGAATACTAATTTCCGCTCGGAAGCCTTCATCTAAATCAGAATCAAATCTCACCTCACCTTTAATGGTCTTCAACCGGCTCTCAATATTTGCTAAGCCACCACCTTTTTCAATAGGAATACTAGCGCTTCCTCTACCATTGTCACTATAATTAATTTCTAAAAATTTATGAGTTCTATCAAAAACTAAAGCGACGAATGAGGCTTTACTGTGCTTCCTCATATTAGTCATAAGCTCTTGGAGCACTCTATAAATTTCAATCTTTTTAGTGGCATCTACAGCGTTCCAATCGATAGATTCTAAGCCTCTTAAAATGAGTTTTCTATCGTCGTTCGTATAGGATTGTAAGCTGTGTGCGAGCTCTTCTGGAAAGGTTTCGTCTGTATGTATAGGCTGTGTATCTCTAGATATATCTCGGCTTAGCTTATAAATATGCTCCAGCTTATCTGCTACCTCAAGTGAAGACTCTTCAGTTTCTAACTGTGACATCACTAGATAAATTTCATTAGCCAGCTCATCGTGTAATTTTTTTGCGAGTCTCTTTTCGGTATCATATCGATCTAGGATTCTAGACTTTTTTGATCTTTCCCTTTGATATAAAACTAATAATGAACCCATTACGACAAATAACAAAAGACCGGCAAAAGCCCAGTTGCGGCGTTTTATAGCCTTTTCCTCTCTCAATTCACTCTCTGATATTTGATTAAGTGCTATGCTTTCTCTTTCCTCTGCTTTTTCGACATCGTATCTTAATTTTGCAAATTCAAATTTTGCTTTGTTCTTAGCAGCCGTGAGTGAATCAGACAAGCTCGAATACTCTTCAAATAAAGTGTTTGAGCGCTTAGTAACTGGAATCAAAAAATCCAATGCCCTCACAATTGCCTCTGTGTTACCCAAGACCGTAGCTATATCATATGCTTGCTGTGCGTGATATCTCGCCTTGACCGCATTGTTACCCATTGTATTGTACGCTTCAGATAAGTGCAAGTGACTGGCATATTGCCCAGATAAATCGTTTATCTCCTGCCTTAAGCGCAAAGCATTTTCTAAATTGTCTATAGCCCGTGGTATTTCTAACTTAAACTCTGCAAAAGCTAAATTATCCAATAGCCTATATAAGGTACTCGGCCTCATTTCTTTATCATAGGCGAGGGCTGTAGACAGCTGGACTCTTGCATCTTCAAAAAGACCTGCATTGATCAAAGTGATCGCATAATTATTTAATAGGGAAACCTTAGACTGTGGACTATTTTCTAACTGCAAGGCCCTACGATGGTGCTGGATGGCCTGTTGCCATAGACTTCTCTCTCTATAAACGCGACCCAGAACATCATAAAACCAAGCTAGCTCAGCGACATCATCTAGAGCAGCGCTATAGTCTAATGCATTAACTATTGTGTATTCTGTTCCTTCTAGATCTCCTATTTGTGATTGAACAAAACTGGCCTGTTTAGACGTTTTTATAATTTTCACACTATCCTGTATCTGAGTATATAACTCGATAGCTTTTACGTAATTTTTAAAGGCCTCTATATCATTTTGCTTTTCAGAATTATACCGCCCTAATTTCTCATAAGAAAATGCTCTGTAATACGTACTTTCCAATCTATTTGCCTCTTGCAAAAGAAGCGTTGACATTTCTAGAGCCTTATCAAAATCCTTAACCGAACTATATATAAAACTTTTGTACTGTAATTGAGATAAATAAACAGAATCTGATATTTCTTTACCGAAAGACATCGCTCGATCAACATAACCCAACCGTTCTTCAACAGATAAATTTTTATCTCTACTCAGATCGCGATATTTCTGTAAACTGTCCTCAACTATTGGGTTTTGAAAAGGAGTGTTGCCGTGAACTATGCACGTTAAAAATAGAAAGAGGGATGATACAAAAAATTGTTTCATCCCTCTAATATACAAATATGTAGTACTTCTAATAATAAGAAAATTAATTCCCCTCTTCCTCTTCATCTTCAGGGTCATTTTCATCTTCTCCTAGTACAGTGCTTTCAATACGATCGCTCTCATCATCAACGATATCTGGGGTACAGGTAATAAAGTTTACTCCCATAAAAAGGAATACTAAAATATAAAGAATAGATTTCATAATGATTTTTTTAGAATTAGCATCTTTTTAAGAGAGAACTAATTATGTTAGTATTCTCAAATGTAGTTATTTAACTATTAATTCAAAAACCGTTTTACCCGTTATCGATGTTAAAGAGTTACTTGTCTATGCTAAATAAGTCCCAATCTGTTAAAATTTTCGCGAAAGCATTCAAAAAATCTCACAACGTCTTATTCGTTATCGTTTATAACGGGTCAATAAAATGAGATTAATGGTTTTAGTTCAACTTATAGTGAACTTGATTTGCTTCAAGGGCGTCTAAAAGTTCTTGACTCATTTTTACCTTTTGACGCTTACTTGGCATTTTTACATAGATTTTTTCACTCGGCTCAAAAACCTGAAAGTGTAATTTTACATCACCTACGTGTTGATCTAAAAGCATTTTTATTTCTTCGACCCTAGCCTCTGCAATTTCATTAATGTCAATATTGATGGTAAGCTTTTTTGCGTTGCTTTCCATCACATCCTGTAATTGCTGAATGTTATTAAACTGAGTCCTCGGATCACTTTTCCTGCCTGTTTCTCTATTTGTAAAACCTTCTTTAATAAATACTTTTGCGTGTATAAAACTATTAGGGATCAAAAAATGGCGCATCTTCAAGTACTCTTCGCCGAACATTCTAAATTCAAAAGTATCTGTAAAATCCTCTACAAAGAAAGATGCCCAGCCTTTACCATTTTTAGAAACGCGATGCTGAACGTCTGTAATTACACCACCAAAGGTCAACTCCCGATTGATAAATGCCTCCATCTGATTAAAATGTGCGACCGTTGCATTACAAAAAGTCTCCATCTCTGTTTTAAAATCGTCCAGCGGATGTCCTGAAATATATACCCCTACCACTTCTTTCTCACGCTTAAGTTTTTCCATAGTTCCCCATTCTTCGCAAGGGGGAACTTCTGGTTCTGGGATTTGCACCTCGCTAGAATCCCCAAAGAGACTCACTTGTGAACTGTTTTCATTCTCTTGGTAACGGGCACCATATTTTACAGCCTTTTCTAAGAATGTAATACCATCACCATTATCGTTAAAAAATTGTGCTCTGTGCGTATCGCCCAGTTCGTCAAAACCTCCCGCAAGGGCGAGACTTTCAAAGGCTTTTTTATTTGCTGCGCGTAAATCTACACGTCGAGCAAAATCAAAGACAGATTTGTATTTCCCTTCTTTTCTATTTTCGACGATGGTCGCTACAGCGCCTGTCCCTACTCCTTTTACAGCTCCCATCCCAAAGCGCACAGCACCATTATCATTTACCGTAAACTTGCGGAAGGATTCATTTACATCAGGCCCTAAAACTTCAAGCCCCATACGCTTCGCCTCCTCCATAAAGAACGTGACTTGCTTGATATCGTTCATATTATTGGATAGAACGGCAGCGAGGTACTCTGCGGGGTAATGTGCTTTTAAATATGCGGTTTGGTACGCAATCCAAGCATAACAGGTGGAGTGAGACTTGTTAAATGCATAGGCTGCGAAGGCTTCCCAATCTTTCCAAATTTTTTCAAGTTTCTCTGCATCGTGACCTTTAGCCGAAGCTTGTTCAATAAACTTAGGCTTCATTTTATCAAGAACCGCAATTTGCTTTTTACCCATTGCCTTACGCAGGACATCTGCTTCACCCTTAGTAAAATCTGCTAGCTTTTGGGAAAGTAGCATCACCTGCTCTTGATATACCGTAATTCCGTAGGTTTCTTTAAGGTATTCCTCCATTGCTGGAAGATCATACTCAATCTCTTCTTCCCCGTGCTTTCTCCGAACAAACGATGGAATATATTCCATCGGTCCTGGACGGTATAACGCGTTCATTGCAATAAGATCCTCAAACACCGTGGGTTTTAAGGACTGCATATGTTTTTGCATTCCGGGAGATTCATATTGAAAAATCCCTACCGTATCTCCACGCTGGAAAAGTTCATATGTCTTTTCATCATCTAATGGGAAATTTTCTGGATCCAGCGCTATATCGTGACGGTACTTTACGAGTTTTACCGTATCCTTGATCAAGGTAAGGGTCTTAAGACCCAAGAAGTCCATTTTAAGCAGACCAGCTTCCTCTACAACGGAGTTATCAAACTGCGTTACATACAAGTCAGAATCCTTAGCAAGTGCTACAGGGACGAAGTTTGTGATATCATCTGGAGTAATAATCACTCCACAAGCGTGAATCCCAGTATTTCTTACAGAACCTTCCAGTTGTCTCGCACGACGTAACATCCTACCTTCAAGGTTATCCTGACTTTCTATATTGATAAGCTCTTGAACTTTAGGCAGGTCATCAGATCTAAATGAGCTTCTTAATTCTGCATCTGTCTTGCCAAAAATCTTTCTTAGCTTACTCATCGTTGGGATGAGTTTTGCAATACGGTCTGCATCTCCTAAAGATAAATCAAGTGCTCTAGAGGTGTCCCTTATGGATGACTTTGCTGCCATTGTCCCATAGGTGATAATCTGCGCTACCTGATTTGCCCCGTACTTATCAATCACATATTGCATCACGCGCCCACGACCTTCATCATCAAAGTCAATATCAATATCCGGCATACTCACACGATCCGGATTTAAAAATCTCTCAAAAAGTAAATCATACTTAAGAGGGTCGATATTTGTAATCCAGAGACAGTAGGCTGCAACCGATCCTGCGGCAGAGCCACGACCTGGACCGACAGATACGTCCATATTACGTGCCTCCCTTATAAAGTCTTCTACAATCAAGAAATATCCTGGGTACCCTGTTTTTTCAATAACATCTAGTTCAAAGTCCAGACGCTCGGTCACTTCTTGAGAGAGCTCCTCGCCATAACGTTTTTTTGCACCCTCATAAACGAGGTGTCTGAGATATGCATTTTCTCCACGTTTCCCCCCATCTATAGCATCTTCTGGCGCAATAAATTCCTGCGGAATATCAAACGCTGGCAATAAAACATCGCGAGCAAGCTCATAAGACTCCACCTTATCCACCACTTCTTGCACATTGAGAATTGCTTCTGGCACATCTGCAAAAAGCGTTTTCATCTCATCTGCACTCTTAAAGTAATACTCATCATTAGGCAAGCCGTAGCGGTAACCCCGCCCGCGACCTTTTGGCGTTGCTACCTTTTCACCATCTTTTACACATAGCAATACATCGTGAGCATCTGCATCAGATTTATCTATGTAAAATGTATTATTAGAAGCGATGAGTTTTATGTTATGCTTTCGCGAAAGCGTGATTAGCACCGGCATCACCCTATCTTCATCTTCCTGCCCGTGGCGCATAAGCTCTACATAGAGATCATCTCCAAACTGTTCTTTCCACCAAATAAGTGCCTCTTCTGCCTGATTTTCACCTACGTTTAGGATCTTGCTCGGTACTTCTCCGTAAAGATTCCCTGTAAGGACGATAAGATCATCCTTGTATTTTTCAACTACATTTTTGTCAATACGCGGTACATAATAAAACCCTTCTGTATATGCGATGGACGCCATTTTGCAGAGATTTTGATACCCGTTTTTATTTTTTGCGAGGATGACAATTTGATAGCCATTATCCTTTTGGCTCTTGTTGGTATGGTCTACACAGACATTAAACTCACAACCTATGATGGCTTTCATCGGGACGTGATCTTCTGCTTCTCCAGCTTCTGTGAGTTTTGCGTTTTCCGCTTTCGCGAAAGCGTTATGACTTTTAACCGCTTTTGTAAAATGGAAGGCTCCCATCATATTCCCCATATCTGTCATTGCAACAGCGGGCATTTTATGTTGGGCAGCGGCTTGTACGATATCTTGAACGCTGGCTGTAGATTGTAGAATAGAAAACTGAGAGTGATTGTGGAGGTGAGCATATCTGACCTCAGAGAGCTGTTCCTTATTTTCTTCTATCTCCGCATTACTAATCTCTGGCGTTTCATCCTGAGCTGCAAGAGCCTTTTCTATTTTTTTTGAAGCCTTTTTTAGATTGATATGTTTAAGGCCAATAAACTGGATAGGCTGGGGATTTTTCTGAGAAAATCGCTCAAAATAATCTGGCTGTACATCTAGCTCCTCCTTTGTATACACTCGCTGGCGGATGAGTTCTAAAAAACAGCGTGTGGTCGCCTCCACATCTGCTGTGGCATTGTGCGCCTCCCCAAAACCTTTCCCGAATAGATGCTTGTGCAACTCTGTAAGTGTAGGAAGTTTGAACTTCCCACCACGACCGCCAGGAAGTTGGCAAAGTTGAGCCGTTTTTTCTGTACAGGTGTCTAGAACAGGCAGTTCTTGAAGGTTATTACCGATGTGCAGTCTGTGGAACTCTGCACCCATAATGTTAAGGTCAAAACCCACATTTTGGCCGACGACAAACTTAGATTTTGACAGCGCGATGTTGAATTTTTCTAAGACTTCAGAAAGGGCAATTCCATCTTTTTCTGCCAGTGCTGTTGATATCCCGTGTATGCGCTCTGCATCATAAGGAATATCAAACCCATCTGGGCGTATTAGATAGTCTTGATGCTCAATAACAGTTCCCATTGCATCGTGCAACTGCCAAGCAATCTGTATACAGCGCGGCCAGTTATCTGAGTCCGTTATAGGAGCATTCCAGTTCTTAGGTAATCCAGTAGTTTCAGTATCAAATATGAGGTACATAGGCGTAGAAAAAGTAGATAGGAAAAATACAGAATTTCAGAAATTATGCAGTCTTATCTACACGCTGACTTATCAACTTTTATGCACAAAAAAATTCCAGCCAAATTGGCTGGAGTTCTATTCTTTTTTGTCTCATACTTTCTAGATCACATATATTCTTCATTAAATGAAGTCATTGCACGTGGTGTTTGTGTGCCACTTAAAAAATATCCAACAAGTGAACTTTTGCATAATTGTGGTAAGGAAATGTACCATAAATAACTATCTCCTTAATTATACGTTACGCTTGAAGTGTGAGTCGGTAAATTTACACAATAACACTACGTTGACCAATACCTAAGCAACGTTGCGATAATCCTGAAGATATCAAAAGATTCCCTTTACCCCTTTCAAATCTGAAACAAAAAGCATCTCAAGGCTTTTTAGGGAGTATAGGCACCTATGATTAATTTGAGACAGACAGGTGATTTGCTTAAGTATCCTTAACTTCTACATCATATCTATTATAGTAACTGAGCTATAAATTATATTAATGTTAGCTTGCAATAAAAACATTCCAACTGTATTTTAAAATAATGGTAAAAGACAAAAAAGAAGAATATTACATTCATTTATTTCTAGAGAAGATTCCAACTTCAAATATGGAATTAAAAAAATTTAGCCGTTCTTTTTTGACTGTAAAAGAATATAGAAGAAAAGAATTTTTATATAAGAGTGGGGAAACACAAAAAGAAGTCGGTTTTGTATGTCAGGGTCTTTTAAGGAAGTATTATGTGAATGAAAAGGGCAGTGAAATAATTACAGGTTTTATATGTGAAAATGGCTTTGCTACCGACTACCCTTCATTTTTAAGACAAAAGCCATCTAAATACCATATCCAATGTCTTGAACCAACAATTATAGTAAATATCCCCTATGAAAAATTGCAGGAAGCTTACCAAAAGTTTAAAGACAATGAAATGTTTGGAAGGTTAGTGGCTGAAAATGTTTTAACAAGGGAGACAGACAGAGTAGAAAGCCTCTTATTTGAAAGCGCTAAAGAAAGATACCTCAATTTCTTAGAGGAAAACAAAGCCATAAGTAATAGAATCAGTTTAACACATTTAGCATCCTATTTAGGGATAGAACGGCAATCTTTGAGTAGAATTCGAAGTAATCTGGTAAAGTAGTATTTTGTCACATAGGTGTCAGGTTAACACTAGGTTTGTGATGCATTTTTGCCATATCAAACTTAAAAATGCTCAAAATGAAACCTACGATTCTAAAAAAAATACTTTTCGGAATAGTGCTACTGGTACTCTCTGTTTTCTCTAACGGGCAATATGTTGTCTTTTTTGCTATTTGGATTTTTGCAACGATGCTACTTTTTGCCGTTAGAAAACAACCGAGATGGCAGGGTTTTTTAACAGCGTTTATTTTTATAGGTATAAGCTATTACATTGGTTTTGATTTCGTTCCTTTCTTGCCTACAGGGGTGTCCGTTATAGTTACTTTAATTTTTAGTCTTCTTGCATCAATCCCTTATTTAGTAGACTCATTCTTTTCAAAAGAACGCAATTCTTTCTTAAGCACCTTACTATTTCCTTGCGCTGTTGTCTTGATTGAATATGCATATCATCAATTTAACCTGTTCGGTACTTTTGGACATTTTGCGTATACTCAGCAATCACAACTTATCCTTTTACAATCCATTTCTATTTTTGGGTTAGGGTACATCACCTTTTTAATTACTTGGTTTGCTTCGGTAGTTAATTGGGTCTACGAGCAGAAAGATGATTGGAAATCAATAAAAAAAGGTGTCCTTATTTACAGTCTTGTCCTTGGCCTCACGCTAGCGTTTGGGAGTTATCGTGTTGAAAATCAAAAAACCAGTGCTACCACTGTGCGCATAGCTTCTATTTCTGCCCTTGACAGTCTTAAAGTTATGGTGGATATACAAAGAATAAATAGTAAGGAAACTGAAAATAACGCTAAATATGAGACTAGGCGCAAGACCTCCACGTTAAATCAATATTTATTTGATAGAAGTATCAAAGAGGCAAAGGCCGGCGCCAAAATAGTTTTTTGGGCCGAAGGAAATGCTGTTATCTTGAAAGAAGATGAAATAATGCTCTATGAGGAAGCACATCAAGTGGCTCTAGAACAACAGATCTATTTAGGTATCGCTGTAGCGGTAGTAGATCCGTCAAATAGTAAATTTCTTGAAAATAAATTTGTTCTTTTCGATAACGAGGGAAAAAAGGTAATCGATTATTGGAAAGGTATTTCCGTACCTGGCGGTGAAGTTGAAATCAGTAATAACAAAAGGACTGGAATCCAAAAAATAGAAACTGAATATGGAACGATCGCAGGAGTAATATGCTTTGACTTAGATTTTCCAAATTATCTGAAAGATGCTAGTGGTTCTGACATTCTGCTAGTACCTAGCAATGATTGGAAAGAAGTGGCAAAACTTCACACCGATATGTCCAAATTTAGAGCTATAGAACAAGGATTTAATTTCATTCGTCAAACCAGTCTTGGAATATCTATAGGCACGAGCTATACTGGAGAAGTTATAAGCAAAATGAACCATTTTATAGATGAGGAAAAGGTACTGATAACACTTTTACCTACAAAAGGCACAAAAACCATATATTCAGTAATAGGAGATGCATTTATTATCTTTTGTATATTATTATTCGTGATTGTAATTATGATCTTAAAAAAAGAAAAAATCAAGAAAGGTAAGTAGTACATTTCTCTATAACTCAATTGTCAATAAAAAAATTCCAGCCAAATTGGCTGGAATTTTTTACTTTTTCAATTTGCAATCATTTCAGATTATGCCCACTCTTCTAATGATTTTACTTCATTGAGTGCGGTCTGAATACTGTTACGCTGTTTTTCTAGGAGTGATCTAGTAGAACTCGGTAATGATGTTTCTGATAATACATCATTGTATGCATCTACAGAAGCTTTTTCTCCACGGATAGCTTCTTCTAAAGTAGACTCATCATCGTCAGTAGAAAATGCTGTTTTTACGTCCATCCACGCTCTGTGCATATCTGCTTTAAAACTTGTTCCTTTATCTACTTCCTGTCCAAAGCTTCGTACTTCTTCTTTTATCTCGTGTCCAAAATTATAACGGTCTTGTGCTCTACTCTGAAAAAAATTCTTTAATCCAGGATTCTTTACATTTTCTGCGGCCTTTTTATATCCCGCTTCGGCATCGTAAGACTTGGTTAGTAAATTATTTAATTTATCTGCAACTTTTTCTGAATAACTCATTTTGTTTGATTTTGTGATTAATATTGATATAAAGATAAGGAGCTAATCAACCTGATAGCAGCACTTTAACCACCTTTAACTCAAAACACTCCTTATTGGGACTAATTAACTTAAATCGATGTTAAGCAATCACAAATGTCTTAACATAAAAAAAAGCACCCCTAGTGGGATGCTCTGAGTGGTACATTTTTGTAGATGAAAATTTTCGCGATACGCTGAAAACGTATCGGTAAAAATAGGTCCCTCTAATAATTTATAGTAAACTCACCATCTGTGATGGTAAAGCCTTCTGCAGTCTCAAAAACAAACTCACCTACCATAATTCTATCGTCTGTATTGTTTGATACAATAGTCAAGGTACCGGAAGTAGAAACTGCGGTTCCAGCGGCATTTACATACGTTCCAGAATAAGTGCCTCCAGCTTCCATATCATAAGTACCAGGAGCTACACCTAATGGTACGAAAATGTTAGTAGAAGTATTAGACGTCTGACCTGAAACTCTTAGTACACCCGAGTTTATTGCAGATGAAATTACCGTTGGGTTAAATATCACTCCATTCACCCTAGCCGTGAACGCATCTAGTGTCGTTTCAACTGGCCCGTCCGGTTGATTCGTCCCGGTAAGAAAAGGGATTCTATACATAAACCCTCTGCTAAAAACAACAGTGTCGGTAAGATTAGGGGTAAATGCGGTAAACTTAAAATCCCCAGATACCGTATTATCGCCATTAACAGTAAGATTTACAACTCCAGATGCTTGATTAAAAGCGGTACTATATTGCACCCCCTCTAGAGAAGTGTAGACAGCTATGTTAGGATTACTAGAAGAGCCTCCTAACGCTATCTGAGATTGATTTTGGTTCTGAATCAGAAAATTGAGCGCCTCTGTATTCCGCTCTCCTCTTATGATTAGACCCCCGGTAGAAGCATTTAAAACGCGACTGGCGCTGGTTCTAAAAAGGACACTATCTCTTACTCCCTGTAAGGCAGGACTATTGTCTTGAATCTCGGTACTACAAGAAGTGAAAAATGTGATAAAAAGAAAGGTTAAAGCGCTGGCAATTAAATATTTCATATAATAACGGTTAAGAGGGTCAAAAGTAAGGGAAAAAAAATAATAACGTATTCTGTACGTATAAAATTGTAGTATATTTGCACCCTTAATTAAATCAGGGGTCGGGTACCCCACAAATTAACTTATATGTCAGTTAAAATTAGATTACAAAGACACGGTAAAAAAGGAAAGCCTTTTTACTGGATCGTAGCAGCAGATGCGCGTTCAAAAAGAGATGGTAAATACTTAGAAAAAATAGGTACTTATAATCCTACTGCAAACCCTGCAATCATTGACCTTGATGTAGACGGAGCCGTAAGATGGTTACAGAATGGTGCACAACCTACTGAAACTGCAAAACGCCTTCTTTCTTACAAAGGAGCAATGCTTAAAAATCACTTAGCTGGAGGTGTACGTAAAGGTGCATTAACAGAAGATCAAGCAGAAGAAAAATTCAATGCTTGGGTAGAAGAAAAAGCTGGTAAAGTAGAAGCAAAGAAAGGGAACCTTTCTAAAGCTGAAGAAAAAGCAAAAGCAGACGCCCTTGCAGCAGAAAAAGCTGTAAACGAAGCGCGTATTGCAGCAGCTCAACCTGAGCCAGAAGTAGTAGCAGACGCAGAGGATGCTCCTGCAGTAGAAGGAGAAGCAGCAGCTTCAGATTCTGAAGAGTAGGTTTTGATACCATAGCACCGAGCTATCGCTAGGTGACATCACTCAGCCAACTTCGCTTAACTTTTATTGAAAAAGTATTCGTAATTATAAAACGTCCTGATTTAAGTATCAGGATGTTTTTTTTGGAAAAAATATCAGCTTGTTATGCTCACTGGACTTAGGACCGGTGGCTGGCTCGCCTGACGTAGGGTATAAAACTAAAAGTCTCATAAATTTGACACTAACGGTTTCTTTACGTTGCCTAGCGATGGAAGTCCTACCTCGTATTTTCAAAAGTTATCTCGTATTTTTACACCTATGAAAAAAGAAGAATGTTTCTATCTGGGAAAAATTGTCCGTAAGTACAGTTTTAAAGGCGAACTCCTCGCCAAATTAGACACCGATGAGCCTGGGGAATACGTAGATATGGACTCCGTTTTTGTAGACTTTGGACCTGGATTAGTTCCTTATTTTATAGAATCTTCTCAATTGCACAAATCGAGTTTACTGAGGGTAAAGTTTGAAGATGTAGACACAGAAGAAGATGCAGATGATATGATAGGCGCTAGCTTATACCTACCATTAGATCTGCTTGAAGAATTAAAAGGAGATCAGTTTTACTTTCACGAGATTATTGGCTTTACCGCCATTGATAAAAATTTCGGTGCCATCGGAACCATTACGTACGTAAATGATAGCAATACCCAAGCTATTTTTGAAATAGACCGGGAGGGTACAGAAGTACTGATCCCTATGGTAGATGATTTTATTAAAAAAGTGGATCGTGATCAAAAGGAAATACATTTCGAGCTTCCTGATGGGTTGATTGATTTATATGTAGAATAGAATTGATATGTAATAGGTTTGATTTTTGCTTTCGCGAAAATATTAGATTCCATGATATAGAAATAGATTAAGTCCCTCACACTTTATGTCTAAAAAACCCTTCCAGTTCAAACAATTTACTCTTTCCCAAGATCGCTGCGCTATGAAGGTTGGTACGGATGGTGTGTTGCTGGGCGCGTGGTCATCTATAGCAGACTATCCAGACAGTATCCTTGATATAGGTACGGGAACGGGAGTGATTGCTTTAATGCTCGCACAGCGGAGTAATGCTATGACGATAGATGCCGTAGAATTGGATGACAAGGCCTACGAGCAAGCTTCAGAAAATTTTGAGAATAGTGATTGGGCAGATAGGTTGTTCTGCTACCACGCGCACCTCTATGAGTTTGCTGCCGAAATTGATGATGAGTATGATGTGATCATTTGTAATCCCCCGTACTTCTCTGAGGAGATGAGTGACGATTCAAGAAGATTGCTTCGCTCTCGGTCTCAGGCGGATGGCGCTTCCCAAAAAGCGCGCGAACAGGCTAGGTTTGAAGATGCGATGCCTTTTGAATTACTTGTGGGAGCGGTGGCCAAATTACTTTCGGCGGAAGGGCGCTTTAATGTGATCATCCCCTTTGAAAGGGAAGAAGATTTTAAACTCTTATGCTCAAGAGCACGACTTTTTCCTACGAGGATCACAAGAGTAAAAGGCACCCCTACTTCTAGTATAAAGCGAAGTCTAATGGAATTTAGAGTTTTTGAGGATCAGGGACATTTTCGCGAAAGCGCAAACACAGAAATCGATCTTCTTGTAATAGAAAAAGGACGTCACAACTATACCCAGGATTATATTGGGTTAGTCAAGGACTTCTATATCAAAATGTAAGATACTTTTTGAGGAGTGAAAACGTTTTCGTTACCTTTGACATCCTAAAATAATGCTATGAAACCAGATCTTTTTGAAGCGCCAGATTATTACAATCTAGATGATCTTTTAACAGAAGAACATAAGTTAATACGAGACGCTGCACGCGCTTGGGTGAAACGTGACGTTTCTCCTATTATAGAGCAGGCTGCTCAGGATGCAAAATTTCCTAAGTCTATCATCCCTGGTCTTGCTGGGATAGGAGCTTTTGGTCCATATATTCCAGAGGAGTATGGTGGTGCTGGGTTAGATCAAATCTCCTACGGACTGATAATGCAAGAGATTGAGCGTGGGGACTCGGGAGTACGATCTACGGCCTCTGTACAATCATCCCTTGTGATGTACCCTATCTGGAAATATGGTTCTGAAGAGCAGCGCAAGAAATTTTTACCCAAACTAGCTTCGGGTGAGTTTATGGGTTCTTTTGGCCTTACAGAACCAGACCACGGGTCGAACCCTGGAGGAATGGTGACCAATTTTAAAGATATGGGTGACCACTATCTTTTAAATGGCGCAAAGCTTTGGATTTCTAATAGTCCTTTTTGCGATGTGGCAGTTGTTTGGGCAAAAAATGAAGAGGGACGTATACACGGGCTCATCGTCGAGCGAGGAATGGAAGGATTTTCTACTCCAGAAACACATAACAAATGGTCACTGCGTGCGAGTGCAACGGGCGAACTTATCTTCCAGGATGTAAAGATTCCGAAAGAGAATTTATTACCAAATAAATCTGGATTAGGCGGACCGTTAGGTTGTTTAGATTCGGCGCGTTTTGGGATTGCTTGGGGAGCTATAGGTGCTGCAATGGATTGTTATGACACGGCACTGCGTTATGCAAAGCAACGTATACAGTTTGGAAAACCTATTGCCGCATTCCAACTGCAACAAAAGAAACTGGCAGAGATGATTACTGAGATCACAAAGGCTCAACTACTTGCTTTCCGTTTAGGTCAACTTAAGAATGAAGATCGTGCAACCTCTGCTCAGATCTCTATGGCTAAACGTAACAATGTAGATATGGCTATAAAAATAGCTCGTGAAGCTCGTCAGATATTAGGAGGAATGGGTATCACTGGAGAATACAGTATTATGCGCCATATGATGAACCTTGAGAGCGTTATTACTTACGAAGGAACACACGACATACACTTACTTATTACAGGTCTGGATATCACCGGAGAGAATGCTTTTAAATAGGCTGTAGGCTGTAGGCAAAAATAAAAAGGCTCCATAATTTAAATTATGGAGCCTTTTGTGGCTTTTAGAAAATACGCCATTAGTACCTTCCTGAAGTTCATTCATCTAACAAAATCTCTATCAGAGCTATTGCAGCCTCACTTATTTTAGTTCCGGGGCCAAAAACTGCTGCTGCTCCCGCATCAAAGAGAAACTGATAATCCTGCTGAGGAATCACCCCACCTACAATCACCATAATATCAGGTCTTCCCATTTTCTTAAGTTCTTCAATCACCTGAGGGACTAATGTTTTGTGACCTGCCGCAAGCGAGGAAACTCCAAGTATGTGCACATCGTTCTCAACCGCCTGTCTCGCAGCTTCCTGCGGCGTTTGGAAAAGCGGTCCAATATCCACATCAAAGCCTATATCTGCATAGCCGGTTGCCACCACCTTAGCCCCACGATCGTGACCGTCCTGACCCATCTTTGCGATCATAATTCTTGGGCGGCGCCCATCTTGCTCTGAAAATTTATTTGCTAGCTCTTGAGCTCGGGAAAACGCTGGATCTTGTTTCATCTCTTTACTGTATACTCCGCTAAAAGATTGGATTTGAGCCTGATGCCTACCATAAACTTCTTCGAGCGCATCTGATATCTCTCCTAAGGTAGCTCTTTCTCTAGCTGCAGTTACGGCCAACTCGAGCAAATTATCATTTTTGTCTTTTGCAGCCTTTGTAAGTGCATTCAACGTTTGTTCTACTTTTTTTGAATCTCTTGTTGACTTAATTTTTTCAAGGCGTTGTATTTGCCCTTCTCTCACTTTTGTATTATCTACGTCTAGAATTTCGAGAAATTCTTCTTCTTGGGGTCTATATTTATTGACACCCACGATAATATCTTGGCCGCTATCTATTCTCGCTTGCTTGCGAGCGGCCGCTTCTTCTATTCTTAATTTTGGTATTCCCGCTTCTATTGCTTTGGTCATTCCTCCTAGATCTTCTACTTCCTCAATGAGCTCCCAAGCTTTCTGAGAAATATCACTAGTGAGCGATTCTACATAATAGCTTCCTGCCCAAGGATCTACCGTTTTTGTGATATGGGTCTCTTCCTGCAAATAGATCTGCGTATTTCTAGCAATTCTTGCCGAAAAGTCTGTGGGTAAGGCAATGGCCTCATCCAGCGCATTGGTATGTAGACTTTGGGTACCCCCAAAAGCGGCGGCGGCTGCTTCTATAGTCGTTCTTGCAACATTATTAAAAGGATCTTGAGCCGTCAGACTCCAGCCACTGGTTTGACAGTGGGTACGCAGCGCTAAGGATTTGGGGTTTTTTGGATTAAACTGACTCACTATTTTAGACCAGAGCATCCGTGCAGCGCGCATCTTTGCAATTTCCATAAAGTGATTCATTCCGATGGCCCAAAAAAACGATAAGCGTGGCGCGAAGCTATCAATGTCCATTCCCGCAGCCAGACCTTTGCGTATGTATTCTAGACCGTCTGCAAGCGTATATGCAAGCTCTATGTCACAAGTAGCTCCTGCCTCTTGCATATGATACCCTGAGATAGAAATACTATTAAATTTGGGCATCCTTTGGGCGCTATACTCAAAAATATCTGAGATAATCCTCATAGAAGGTGCCGGAGGATAGATATAGGTGTTGCGCACCATAAATTCCTTAAGGATGTCGTTCTGGATGGTACCAGAAAGTTGTTCTGGTACAACACCCTGTTCTTCTGCCGCTACAATATAAAATGCCAGAATAGGAAGTACCGCCCCGTTCATAGTCATAGAAACAGACATCCTGTCGAGCGGGATCTGATCAAAAAGGATTTTCATATCCTCTACACTATCTATAGCTACCCCAGCCTTTCCTACGTCTCCCACTACCCGAGGGTGATCACTATCATAACCGCGATGCGTTGCTAGGTCAAAGGCAACTGAAAGCCCCTTTTGTCCCGCAGCAAGATTTTTTCTATAAAAGGCATTACTATCTTCGGCAGTTGAGAAACCGGCATATTGTCTAATGGTCCAAGGACGTCGCACATACATAGTACTATACGGACCTCTCAGGTAGGGCGCTATTCCTGCTACAAAATCAAGATGATCAATATTCTCTATATCTGCCTGCGTATAATTGCTTTTAACATCAATACCCTCAGCAGTAGTAAAAATCTTTTTATCAAGTTTTTTACTATCATCAGAAACTAATGAGTTCAACGTAATATGTTCTAATTGCTTTCTACTCACTTTGTTTTGGCATTTTTGAAATTACATCTGGCGTAATTCTTTGATAAAAAGAATCAAGAGCTATATACAGTGCTTCGTATCTTTTTTTTTCTGCATCTCTTCCAAAGTTCCTTAATCTAGAATTAAACAACTCAGGATTCATTGAATTTGTATTTACAAGTGCTGTAATTGTAGTTTTAAGCTCTGTATCCTCTATATTGGAAATAATACATTTAACTGCGGGGTGATTGTAGTTCAGATCGCTCTTAGAAGCGCTATGGACTATGATTCCTTTTTTCTTTAATGACTCATAAATCCAAATTAAATGAGGGTTCAGAATTCTTTCATATTCTGCCGTGCCCTCTAAACCTACATAAACAAATCCTCCATAGGCTGGATTAAGCAGTCTACTCTCTGGGCTATATTTTGACATTAGCGCATCTTCAAAAGCATATAGTGCTTCGTTGAGCAAATTATCTGTGTCTTCAGAGCATATTACTACCTGCTCCCTATGTAGGTATCTATAGTTATTATCGGCCTGCTTGTTGCAACTGATAATAAATAAAAGGAGAATTAAGAATTGCTTTCTCATCTACTTTTCTGATTTTAGCCGCTCTTGTTCTACGGATTCTGCGAGGCGTGTCGGGATTATGGGTATTACGATTGTCTTTCGGGGTTTAGTCTTTAAAAAAGGATATAATTCCAAGCTATCCTTCATTTTGTCCTGAGGGTTAGGATGTCTATTTGTTCCTAACAAAATCAACTCCTCATTATCAAATTTATCTTGTTCCTTTTTTGCGCTCTCTTTGATTTTACGCTGGATCGTACCTTCTTTGATCTGTTTTAAAAAACCACCACTATTTTCTATATCCTTAACTAATTGAAGAGCCTTATCTCCCAGTTGTCGTGTTATCTCTTCGATATAGTACGTACCGTCAGATGGGTTCTGTACATTATCAAAATAACTTTCTTCCTTAAGTATGATTAATTGATTGCGGGAGATGCGCTGTCCAAAATCATTTGTTTTATGATAAAGCACATCATAGGGTGCGTTTACTACTATATCTGCACCTCCCAAGACGGCACTCATACACTCTGTAGTGGTACGGAGCATATTTGTATTATAGTCGTAAATGGTTTTATTCCTAAGTGTGGGGCGGGCAATTATTTTTAGTTCCGCTTTCGCGAACATATTCGTACCATCATCATCTTCATATCCTTTGAGGAGTATAGAGGTCAATTGCCGCAGTGCTCTCAGTTTTGAAATTTCAAAGAAGTAATTAGATCCTTGAGCTACCTCAAATATCACTTGAGAAAGGGCAATTTTTCTATTCCTGAGACTATTTAGGTATTCATTTAAATGGGCGATCCCGTATGCCAATTGCTGAACAATAGTGGCTCCTGCATTTTGATAGATCGTTGTATCCACTGTGACAGACGACTTTGCATCTTTCACAATTTTATGAAATGCACTATGGTCCTTCTCTAGGGAGGAAAACCAATTCCCATCGTCTACTAAGTGATGTATGATGTCCAGCTTTATGGTCACGTTTAGCATTTTCGCGAAAGCGTAAAAATCCTCGTACCATTTACTATCTAAAAAACCAAGATTTAAAAATATCGGGATGTCCTTGGGAACACCTTCTAGTAAGACTTTATAATCAAACGGAGTATCTGCCTTAAAATAGAGTGCCTCCACCCCATTTTCAAGTGCACTTGTCGCTGTATCCCTAGATTGTAAGGCATTAATTATAAAAATCTCCTCTCCTACAGACCACTGAGAGGGCATTCCAGGGACGGGACGAACATGTTGCAAATCGTCACTGTGATAGAATGGCTTTATAGAAATCCCGTCGTTCTCTGTAGTGACCAGCGTGTCATTATAAGAGGCACCTTTAAGATCGTATTGAATCTTCTGCTTAAAGGCTTTAGCGCTTACTGGATCAAAATTTTCAAAAAGAGGCTTAGTCATCTGTCTTTATGCTGTCTTCGTATTCAATTATATAAATCTCTTCATTGTCTTTTTTCATAAGATATTCCTCGCGGGCAAACCGCTCCATACCGGCACTATCCTTGAGCTGATTTATTTGAGTTTTATCTGTGTCTATACTCGTTTTGAAATACTCAGAATTACCCTTGAGCTTATCTCGTTCTCCGTCTAGCTCCCTATGCAAAAGCCAAGAACTACCATCAAAAATCAACATCCACACTAGAAATATAAAAAAAATGATGAGGTACTTATTGCTAAGTACTCTAAACCATTTTCTCCTCTTAAGCTCTTTAAGACCCATCTTTGTAAATATAATAAAACCCTACTTGAGACGCTCGTTAATAAAGCTCCGTACTATATCTACGGCTACGGTATTATATTTATTGTTTGGAATAATGATGTCTGCATATTCCTTAGTGGGTTCTATAAATTGTTGGTGCATAGGCTTGAGTGTCGTTTGATATCTAGACAGGACTTCCTGCAAATCTCTTCCCCTTTCTGAAATATCCCTTTTGAGACGTCTTATTAATCTCTCATCACTATCTGCGTGCACATATGCCTTAAGATCAAAAAGGCTGCGAATAGTCGGGTCAGTTAAAATTAAAATACCCTCTACGACAATTACTTCCTGAGGACTTATAAGTTTAGTTTCTTTCGTCCGGTTATGCGCTACAAAGGAATAGACTGGTTCCAGTATAGATCTTCCCTCCCTCAATTCTCTTAAATGCTCACAGAGCAAAGGAAAATCAATAGCATTAGGGTGATCAAAATTCACTTTCTGACGATCCTCCATGGAGAGATGAGACAGATCCTTATAGTATGAGTCTTGGGATATTACCGCTACTTTTCCGTCAGGAAAATGAGATACAATCTGGGCTACTACGGTAGTTTTTCCACTTCCTGTACCGCCTCCAATACCTATTACTAACATCGTTTTTTTATTTATGGTAAAGGTAGGAAACTTAGCAAAGAGGTTGGGCTTCTATTTTTTAAATTGTGCAGGATATGCTACGCATTTTAAGAAACATCTGTCAAAGATTATTAGCGAATACGGCAATCAGAAATTAGAATTAATTTTAGACGGAGAGAAGTCTTATCTCCGATCTCCCCGCCCTAGGCGGGGCACTTTGCTTACGGCGTCAAATCTTTTAGAAAACATTTGACTTCGCGGTTATTTGTCGGGTAGAGAGGATTCGAACCTCCGATCTCCCCGCCCCGGGCGGGGCACTTTAACTGTGGGTCAAATCGTTCAGATAACGTCCTGCCCCGCGTTTCTTGATCTTTCCCTCAAGATCCCTTCCCGCTGTGCGATCAGCTACCTCTAAGCTCCAGACCAAATGCCAAGGCCTTCCATTCTTAGTAGATGGCACACCACCCGAGTTATGCCTGAGCAGCCTTTGAGGTACATCCTGGGTCTCGCCAACATAGTAGCGCTGCCATTTCTCACTCTTGAGGATATAGACATAATGCATCGTAAAAACGCTGACTTGATTTTGAAATCGTCGGGTAGAGAGGATTCGAACCTCATCTCCCCGCCCCGGGCGGGGCACTTTAACTGTGGGTCAAATCGTTCAGATAACGTCCTGCCCCGCGTTTCTTGATCTTTCCCTCAAGATCCCTTCCCGCTGTGCGATCAGCTACCTCTAAGCTCCAGACCAAATGCCAAGGCCTTCCATTCTTAGTAGATGGCACACCACCCGAGTTATGCCTGAGCAGCCTTAGAGGTACATCCTGGGTCTCGCCAACATAGTAGCGCTGCCATTTCTGACTCTTGAGGATATAGACATAATGCATCGTAAAAAACGCTGACTTGATTTTGAAATCGTCGGGTAGAGAGGATTCGAACCTCCGATCTCTGGTCCCCCAGACCAGCACTTTAACCGGACTAAGCTACTACCCGTTTTTTAAGAACCCCAAAGATATCTTAATTGATAAAACGGAACAAGAAGTTTATCGGTTATAACCACAATTAAAAATAACAAGATGAATTACCTCCGATCTCCCCGCCCAAAAGCGGGACACGTTAACCAGACTAAGCTACTACCATTTAATAACTCGAACTATATCCACATTGACCTTATAGAGCAAGCAATTTATCTGTAATAGGCCCTGATTAACAAACCCCATCTTCTTCTCAAAAGCAAGTCCATTTCAAGCAAAATCGTTACAATAAAGTGCCTCTATGCTCAGATTTTGCGACTCGTTTATAAAGATGACATTTTATTATAAAGACTATTGATATTGCTCTGCTCGAAAATTTGTATCTTAATGTACTGTTATTCAGAAAATTATTAACCCAAAATTATTTTATATGAAGACTTTATCTATTATCTGTTTTTATTTGATGAGTGCTACGCTCTTTACGAGTGATGGATTAGAATCTACAAATTTACAGCTTAATCTGGAAGGTGTGTGGGAACTTGAGAACCAGCAACTTTATGAAGATGGCCTACTCTCTGAAACGATGAAGAATGAGAATGGATACCGTCAAGTTAAGATATACAGCCAAGGAAAGGTAATGTGGACACGTTATGACCCCTCAGATAGTAATGAATGGTTTGGTTATGGGAGTTACTCAATTACTGATGGAATATTGGAAGAGCGCCTTGAGTATGCGTCTGGACCTATGATGAAAATAGTGGATACAACGCAGGTATTTAAGTTTGAGTTGTTACTAGGTAAAAATAGCTTCCAGCAAATACAGCTTTATGAAAATGGCGAGCGATCACAGGGAGAAAGCTACAAGAGAATAGAATAAAAAATTATTTTCACAATCCTTTGACAAGGCTAGTTATTTAGGTATATTTGCACCCGATTAAAATTCGGGGTATAGCGTAGCCCGGTTATCGCGCCTCGTTTGGGACGAGGAGGTCGCAAGTTCGAATCTTGCTACCCCGACAAAAACCACTGTTTTTAACAGTGGTTTTTTTATGTCTTGTTTAAATTTGTCTTCAAAAAGACTATGATTTCAAAGGTTAAAGAAGAAATCCGCCCCTTGCAGGATGCATTACTAACTCACCCACTGTACAATCACATCAATACACCAGAAGATCTTAAATGTTTTATGGAGCATCACGTATATGCTGTATGGGATTTTATGTCTCTTCTCAAGGCCCTCCAAAATGGTCTTACCTGCACCAAACTACCTTGGATACCGGTAGGGAATCCAGAAACACGGTATCTAATAAACGAAATAGTACTTGCTGAGGAGACAGATATAAATATGTTTGGCGAGCGCCAGAGCCATTATGAGATGTATATAGATGCAATGAAAAGAGCAGGGGCAAACACAGAGATTATTTCTTCTTTTATTACTACAGAATTTTCTCAAATACTAGAAAGCGCCAATAGCCTTCCTGCGAGTATTGCTCAGTTCCTAAGATTCACTTTTGAAACCATTTCCCGCGGCAAGTTGCACGAGATAGCAGCTGCCTTTACTTTTGGCCGTGAAGATGTAATCCCTTCAATGTTTAATGCTATTATAAGCAGAGTTCAGGAGCATTTTCCAGAAAGCGAATTGGCACTGTTTAACTATTACTTTGACAGGCATATTGAGCTCGATGAAGATGAGCACGGACCGATGGCACTGGAGATGGTCAAGCAACTTTGTGAGGATGACACTACGAAGTGGAATGAGGTTCTTAAAATTTCAAAAGAAGCTCTTAGCATAAGGATCGGTCTTTGGGATGGTATACTGGAAGAGATTACATCTTCAGCACTTGTTAAGTAATCTAAAATTTATGATTTACGCTTTCGCGAAAGCTAAAGAAAAAAAAGCGAGTCCAACGGTCTCGCTTTTTTTATGGATATTTATGTATGAATACCAGACAGCGACTTAACCGGGCCTATAAGGAAGCTAAAATTATCAACTTTAGTGATAAGGATAAGTTTGTTTTCTTCTCAGATTGTCATCGCGGCGATAATAGCTTTGCAGATGATTTTGCTCGCAATGAAAATATCTATTACCACGCCCTAAAACATTATTACAATGAAGGGTTTACCTATTGTGAATTAGGGGATGGCGATGAGTTATGGGAAAATTTGTCATTTGAAAGTATCCTGATGGCTCATAAAAATGTGTATTCCTTATTTCAAAAATTTCACTTTGAAAATAGACTGCACCTCATCTGGGGAAACCACGATATGGTGTACCGTGACCCAGAATTTGTAAAAAAACAGCTAACCACCTATTTTGACCCAAAAGACGGGCGTGAAGAAATCTTGTTTAAAAACCTAGAGTACCACGAAGCTATAAGAATGCAACATCTTGACACAGGGCAAGAGTTGTTTCTTTGTCACGGTCACCAGGCTGACTGGTTGAATTATCACGGCTGGAGATTTAATAGATTTCTCGTACGTGTGCTTTGGAAACCCCTACAGATTTTTGGGTTTTACGATCCTACCAGTCCTGCAAAGAATTACAAAGAACTCATTAAAGTAGAAAGACGTATCAAAAAATGGATTATAGAAAACAAAAACCTTTTAACCATCGTAGGTCATACTCATAGACCAAGATTTCCGGAACCTGGAGATATCGCCTTCTTTAATGACGGAAGTTGCGTACACCCCAGAAGTATTACTGGAATTGAGATGGAAAAAGGTGCACTTTCTCTTGTAAAATGGAACATTGCCACTCAGGAAGATGGGACACTCCGTGTGTTTAGGGTGCTTCTAGAAGGACCTCAGAAACTTACTGATTATATTACGGAGTGAGGTTACTCTTCTGGCGCAAGAACTACCTTTAATCCTTCTAGATCAGGACTTATGTGTAATTGGCAACCTAGACGGCTATTATCTTTTACGTTGAAGGCCTCTGCTAACATTGCGTCTTCATCATCACTCATTTCTGGCAATTCGTGAGCTGATTCTACATAACACTGGCACGAAGCACACATTGCCATACCACCACAAATACCTATTGTCCCTTCTGGAGCTAGCTCAAAAGCACGCACGACTTCCATTAGGTTCATATTCATATCGGTAGGCGCATCTACCTCGTGAAGGATACCATTACGGTCTGTTATATGAATTTTTATATCTGACATTTAGCTTTCTATACTTCTCCCTTATACTTAAGGCTCTTGACTCATATTATAGTTAGTCTATCGCTTTTACGACCGCCTTAGGTGCCTCTTTCTTTGTTCCGTCAAATCCGGTAACACCGCCTACAGTAGTATATTTCATCACATAACGTTTATCAGGAAAAATACGTTGATAAGCACTCTGACACATTAAGGTCGCTTCGTGAAAACCGCAAAGGATGAGTTTTAGTTTTCCTGGATAGGTATTTACATCACCTATTGCATAAATACCAGGTACATTGGTTTGATAATCCAAGCTATTGTCTACTTTGATTGCATTTTTTTCAATCTCTAGTCCCCAATCTGCGATGGGTCCAAGTTTTGGAGCTAGCCCAAATAAAGCCACAAAGGCGTCTACTTCTAAACGTATCTTTTCATCACCTTTTTCAATTTGCACAGCTTCCAGTTTATTTTCTCCTTCTAGTGCTATAATTTCTGCGGGGGTGATGAGTTTAATTTTACCTATATTTTTGAGCTCTTGTACTTTCTCCACACTGTCTAGCGCACCTCTAAATTCACTACGACGGTGTACTAAGGTAACTTCACTTGCAACGTCTGCCAAAAAAATACTCCAATCCAAAGCACTATCACCACCACCAGCAATTACCACTTTTTTATCGCGATATACTTCTGGATCTTTGATCATATAAGCAAGCCCATTATCCTCATAAAAAGATAGGTTGTTTAATTGTGGTTTTCTAGGTTCAAAACTTCCTAATCCTCCAGCAATAGCAACTACAGGAGCGTGATGTTTTGTTCCTTTATTTGTTGTGACTATAAAACTACCATCTTCTAGTGTTTCTATTGTATCTGCACGCTCGCCCAGCGTAAATCCTGGCTGGAACGGTTCGATCTGTTTCATAAGATTATCTACCAGATCTCCTGCTAAAACTTCTGGAAATGCTGGAATATCGTAGATAGGTTTCTTAGGGTAAATTTCAGCACATTGTCCGCCTGGTTGCGCGAGCGCATCTATGATATGGCATTTTAATTTTAACAATCCTGCTTCAAAAACGGCAAAGAGCCCAGTAGGACCCGCACCGATTATAAGTATATCTGTTTTAATCATATTCATTTCCCAAAATGAAGGGAATTTATTGAAATCTGCCGGAGCAGACATTTTTATTATATATATTACAATGCGCTGTATTATCTTAAGAGCTCAAATTTTCGCGAAAGCGTAAGAGTTAAGCTACTACATTTATAACTTCCTCTATTTGCGGTGCGTGCTTTTTAATCGTCATCTCAACGCCACTTTTTAACGTCATCTGGTTTACAGAACATCCCACGCAAGCACCTTGGAGTTGAACACGGACTACTTTCTCATCTTCTATACTGAGCAGGGTAATATCTCCACCATCGCTCTGAAGAAATGGTCTTATTTCTTCGAGTGCGTCTTCTACTTTTTGCTTAAGGGCTTCTGCTTCCATATTAATTTTTTACAGCAGAACATCCTGCCATTGTCGTTATTTTGATCGCTTCTGTAGCTGGGAGATTTTCGTTGCGTCTTACGGTTTCCTCAACAACGTTACGGGTAAGCTCATCAAAGGCCTCAACCAGTGGTGTACCCTGTTGTAAGGCTGCTGGACGACCTACATCACCTGCCTCACGAATACTCTGCACTAATGGAATTTCTCCCAGAACTCTTACGTTTAAGTCTTCGGCGAGATTCTTTGCACCTTCCTTTCCGAAGATGTAGTATTTATTATCTGGTAATTCTGCAGGTGTGAAATATGCCATGTTTTCTACAATTCCCAATACGGGTACATTGATGCTTTCCTGCTGGAACATTGCAACACCTTTCTTTGCATCTGCAAGGGCTACGGCTTGTGGCGTACTTACCACTACCGCTCCTGTAATAGGAAGCGATTGCATAATACTCAAATGAATATCTCCGGTTCCTGGAGGTAAATCGAGTAGAAGGAAATCCAGTTCTCCCCAAGCCGCATCAAAGATCATCTGGTTGAGCGCTTTGGCCGCCATAGGACCTCTCCAGATGACTGCTTGGTCAGGTTTAGTAAAAAACCCAATAGAAAGTACCTTGACACCGTAACTTTCAACGGGTTTCATCTTTGACTTACCATCTACAGTTACCGAAAGTGGTCTCTCATGAGCCACGTCAAACATTATAGGAACAGAAGGTCCGTAGATATCTGCATCAAGAACACCAACTTTAAATCCCATTTTTGCTAACGTCACAGCAATATTTGCAGTTACCGTAGATTTACCTACGCCACCTTTACCAGATGCGATAGCAACTATATTTTTTATACCAGGAATTGGTTTTCCTTTGATTTCATTCTTTTCTGGAGCTGCAGGAGCGTCTACTTTGAGATTTACCTTAACCTGCGCTTTATCATACACTTTCTCGTGTATGGTCTTCATAATGTCTACCTCCGTCTTTTTCTTTGCTTGTAACGTTGGATTGTTTATGGTAACATCTACTATAACTTCATCCCCAAAGGTGAGTACATTTGTAACCGCACCACTATCTACCATATTCTCCCCAGCACCTGGAACTGTTATAGTTTTGAGCGCTTCGAGAATGTCTTTTTTCTGTATTTTCATTTTCTTTTTGAGCAATTATTCAAACCAGTTTTTACTTAGACTGATTCTAAATGCAAAGATACGGTCTAGAGTTGAAAATTTGAAATGACTCCATCGCTTTTGTTTATGGAGTAATAGATTGCTATACTTTTAATTTACTGTACGTTTCAAGTGATGGAGACTCGTAACATCATTGGTATTAGAGATCTCTTTTGGAGCACAAAGGCGCTGTGTATTTGCAGCGTTTGTTTCCCGCTTTTCATTACAACTCCGCATTCTGCTATCGCGTCATTTACGGGGTTTTCATTTCAATCGGGGCTATCAGATTATGGTGGTGGATTTTTGGTCGTTTTTGTATTTCTATTTTTAATTAAAAATACAATTTCTTAAAAAGTAGTGTACTCAAAGAAATAGTCAAACCATTTACTTTAAAATTTTGCGCCTATTCTATTTCTAACTCCGCTGTGGGATCCCAGAAATGGTCTTTAAAATCGATAACCTTATCATCTTTGACCGCTACACCCTCATTTTCTAGAAGTTGTTCCATCAGGTTGGTTTGCGGGAAGTGATGCTTACCCGTAAGCAACCCTATCCTATTGACAACTCTATGTGCAGGAACTTCTGGACGATTACCCGCTCCATTCATTGCCCAGCCTACCATACGGCTACTTCGAGCTGCCCCAAGGAATTTTGCGATTGCTCCATAACTAGTCACACGACCGTAAGGGATCTGAGCGGCAACTTGATAAACTCGCTCAAAAAAATTTAAAGTATCTGGGTTGTATTTCATTCGTAATAGACCGTTCGTATTAAGGTAATGATCATAAGAATAACCATAAGCCCAGCCATAAAATAGTTAGAGTATTTACTAAAAGACTGACTCCTCTTATCTATTCGGTCAAAAAAAAGAACATACACATATAACACTGTAAAAGTCCCAGACGCGGCCGCAATTGCAAAAATGCTAATGCCCATTATATCATATTCTACCTTTCCACTTACGTTGAGGGCTGCACCAAGTGCGCAGAAATAAGGAATAGGCAACACGTTCAGGGCAGATATCATCATCCCTTTCCCAAGACTTTTTAAACCTCTATTTTTTGATATTTTTACTTTTGGAACCTTATTTTTCTTTGCCTTTATAAAGAAAAATACTGCCATTATTAAGAAGATCACCAGACCTGTGCGCAAGAGCATATTTTGCACAAAAGGATTCCCAAAGATATATCTAGCTAGTAGAACGGCAATCAGCGCTTGGATGATCACCACTATCGAGGCTCCTACGGCTACCAATAATCCATTCTCTCGACCGCGCTCAACACAGGTTTTTGCAACAGACATATTTATTAGTCCGGGAGGTATGACTCCAGCTAGCGCAGCAAAGTAAGTGATAAAGAAGAGCTTTGTGGTCTCCAAAGATTTTGGTTATTTGACCCTAAATTTAATATAAGTAATTGGTTTTCCTTTCTCTAGATATTGATTTTCGTAAAATGTCTGTATCCCTACAACTTCTTGAGGAGAATAATCATTTTTATAGACGTCGTGATTTGCCTCGAGTATCTCGTGACCTTCGCCGTGCAAGAGCCCTAAGGTATACCCGTGCATAAACTCAGAATCTGTCTTGAGGTTAATCACCCCGTCCTCTACTAGTATATTCTTATATCGTTGTAAAAACTGAGTATTTGTGAGTCTATGCTTTGTGCGCTTATATTTAATTTGCGGATCTGGAAAAGTGATCCATATTTCTGATATTTCCGCTTTTGCGAACGCATACTCTATGAGTTCAATTTGAGTCCGCATAAAACCTACATTATCCATCCCCTCTTCCAGTGCTGTTTTTGCTCCCCGCCAAAATCTCGCGCCCTTAATGTCAATACCTAAGAAATTCTTTTCCGGATACAGCTGTGCGAGGCCTACAGAGTACTCCCCTTTTCCGCATCCCAGCTCTAGAACGATAGGTTTGTCATTTTTAAAAAACTCGTTGCTCCATTTCCCTTTTAGTTTAAAGGTCCCATCGACTAACTCTTCTCTTGATGGCTGGATCACATTTGAAAAAATCTCATTTTCGCGAAAGCGCTTAAGCTTATTTTTACTTCCCACAGTTTTATTTAATGATTTGTTAAGATTAAGAAAACCTTTAAGTTGCAAAGGTACACCGATATTTGCCGAGTGAAAAATCGTAAAAAAATACTTGTTGCTCCACTTAATTGGGGATTGGGCCACGCGGCACGTTGCGTGCCTATCATCCATGCACTAGAGTCACAAGGTTTTGAGGTTTTACTGGCCAGTGATGGAGCAGCTTTAGCACTTCTTAGGAAAGAATTTCCGCATTTAGAAACCGTAGCACTCCCTTCATATGATATTACGTATGCGGCCAAAGCAAGCGATTTTAAACGTAAAATGATCGCTCATCTTCCTAAGATGTACAAAACAATTAGGGCGGAACACAGACTATTAAAGAAACTCATTATAGATAAAAAAATAGATGGTGTTATTTCAGACAATAGGCTAGGTCTTTATTCTAAAAACATACCTTCTGTATGTATAACACATCAGCTTCAAGTTCTTAGCGGTAAGACGACTAAGTGGAGCACCCTGATACATACTCAGTTTCTAAAAAAATTTACGGAGTGCTGGGTTCCAGATGTTCCCGGGGATAAGAATCTGAGTGGTATTTTAGGACATCCGGCCAGGAAAGGTAAAAATGTTAAGTACATAGGACCTCTCAGTAGGATGTGTGCAGAAAACGCAATTAAGAACTATAAGGCTATTGCCATTTTATCGGGTCCTGAACCTCAACGCGCTATTTTAGAGTCCATCTTGATCAAAGAACTAAAGAAGTATAATGGATCGGTGCTTCTTGTGCAAGGGGTTATGCAGGCCACTAAGACATCTAGACAAAAGGGAAATATCGAGATTGTAAATTTTTTGACATCGACAGAATTAGAGGATGCTATTAATGAAAGTGATTTTGTGATAGCAAGGTCTGGTTATACGACCATTATGGATCTGGCAGTAATGCAAAAGAAAGCTTTCTTTATACCTACCCCAGGGCAGTTTGAACAGGAATATCTAGCTAGAAGACTTAGAGAACAAGGTATTGCGCCATTTGCAGAGCAGGATACCTTTCGAGTAAAAGATCTAGCTAAGATGTCAGTATATAGAGGCTTTAAGGAAGTGGCGCAGGTGGGATTATCAGAAAATCTCTTCGGCCTTTTCAAGAGTGAAGGAAAACTCCGACCCTATTCCTACTTCACTCTCAATATAGATTCTCTCATCGTGAGCTTCAATAATATGTTTAACAATAGAAAGGCCGAGTCCTGAACCGCCTACTTTTCTGTTTCCAGATTTATCTACCCTGTAAAAACGCTCAAATAATCTTGGTAGGTGCTCTGATGCTATTCCTTCACCATTATCTGTAATTCTTATGAGCACTTTATCCTGAATGAGATCTTGAATACTCACCTCGGTCGTCCCATTATCTTTACCGTATTTAATGCTGTTTTCGATTAGATTGGTAAGCATCTGCTGTACCCTTTCTTGGTCTGCATTAACAACTAGAGGCTCTTCATAATCTCTATCAAACATCAAGGTGACATTGCGTTTTGAAGCTTTCATCTCCAGCATTTCAAATGTTTTTTGAATAAGATCTATGATATCAAAGTATTCAAAATTAAGATTGAGATCGCCTACTTCTAGCTTAGTAATCATATCCAGATCATTTACAAGGTAAATTAATCTTTCAACGCCTTGTTCTGCTCTTTTCAAGTATTTTTTCCTGACAGATTTATCGTTTATAGCACCGTCTAAAAGTGTCAATATATACCCTTGTACCGTAAAAAGTGGTGTTTTGAGTTCGTGTGCGACATTCCCTAGAAAATCTCTTCTGTATTCTTCTTGGACCTTGAGAGATTCTATTTCTAGTTTTTTACTTCTGGCATATCGTTGCAGATCTTCTGAAAGTGAGTTGATGTCTGTGGTTATATTTTGAGGGCGCAAGCTCGTCTCTTCTAATAAGGTTACATTATCATACATCTCTTTTACTTTATTGAATATAAAGTATCGCGTTCTTGTGTAGATCAATATAAAAGTAAATAGATAGCAAACACAAGAACCTAAAATGATAGCACTCCAGTCAGGATCACTCTTTTGAATAAATTCAATTAGCACAATTAATAGGAAGAAAATAATTGTGATATATAACGCTGTTATCAGCGAGAAGGAATATGATCTTTTTAAGGCCTTTGCCATCTAAACCACAAATTTATATCCTACTCCCTTTATAGTCTTAAAAGATTTATCACCAAATTTTTCACGTAATTTCCTAATATGTACGTCTATCGTTCTACCGCCAACTATTACTTCCATACCCCATACTTTATCAAGGATTTCTTCACGAGTAAAAACTTTACCAGGCTTTGATGTCAGGAGATCTAAAAGCTCAAATTCCTTTCTAGGCAAAGAGAGCTCTTCTTTTTTGTTAAACACTTTATATTCATCACGGTTGATGGTGATATGACCTACCTTTTTGAGATCTGTAGATTTCTCTTTTTCCTTAAATCTTCTTAGGAGAGCCTTCACTTTGCTTAGGAGCACCTTAGGTTTAATGGGCTTTGTTATATAGTCATCTGCACCAGCTTCAAAACCTGCTACTTGTGAATAATCTTCTCCTCTCGCTGTAAAAAAAGTAATCACGGTTTCTTCAAGATCCGGATTTGCCCTAATTATTTCACACGCCTCAATACCGTCCATTTCTGGCATCATTACATCTAATATAATTAAATGAGGCTGGTGCTTTTTTGCAAGTTTTACAGCCTGTACACCGTTCTCTCCGGTAATAACTTGATAACCTTCATTTGTGAGATTATACCCTACAATCTCTAGAATATCCGGTTCATCATCTACAAGTAATATTTTAAGATCCTTTTTTTTCATTGATGTTGTAATTGAAGTAAAGATAAATCAAATATTTTCTTTACTTACAGAATTAGTTTGAAGGTACTGGTTTGAGACTTTTGGTACATTAAGTTAGTGTTAAGAATAAACGTACTCGAATTTTGAAGAGTAAAAATTTCTAGGACTTAAGTACTCTTTTCTGCCCACAACTTTAGGCAATATTTGGTTATCACGGGAGTTTTTTAACGGACCTTTTACCAGAGATACAAAAGTGATTGAACGTTATTCGGACTAAGAACGTAATCGCAAAAACAATTGACTCCCTTATAGGTGTCCATAATCTCAAATCGGGGATTTATAGTGTAAAAGTCATCGGTCAGGATCGAGTAATGGCTTCTAAGCTTGTAAAGGAATACGTTCTCATAAAACTATTTGCTTAAACGCCTTTCTTCTGAGAAAGGCGTTTCTGTTTTTATACCTTTGCGACACTTATATATGAAGGAAGATATATCCATTTTTGATATCAAAACTGCAGGCGACTTTGAGGATAAGGCTCTCGAGGCATTTCACTTTCAGTTCGAGCAAAATACCCTTTACAGGTCATTTTGTGATCTTCTTTATATTCATCCCAGTGAGGTAAAAACATCTATGGAAATTCCATTTTTGCCCATACAATTTTTTAAGTCTCACGACATTCTTACCGCTTCTGCACAGAAGAATATCACTTTTACAAGCAGCGGTACCACGGGTAGTATTACCAGCAAGCACCACGTACATAACCCATCGCTATATGAAGCGAGCTACCTAAAGGCTTTTGAACTGGCTTATGGAAATATAGAAGACTATGTGGTTCTAGCATTGTTACCCTCCTACCTCGAGCGCGAAGGCTCTTCGCTCATCTATATGGTAAACGACCTAATAAAGCGCAGTGGGCATTCTCAGAGCGGTTTTTATCTCAAGGACATTTTCGCTTTAAGCGAAAATATGAAAGCATTAGACCAATCTAATAAAAAAGTACTTCTTATAGGCGTTTCCTTCGCACTCTTAGACCTTGTGCAGAAATATACTTTTAATCTCAAGAACACTATTGTAATGGAAACTGGAGGGATGAAAGGCCGCAGGAAAGAAATGATTAGAACTGAGCTGCACGAAGTTCTCAAAACGGGTTTTGGGGTGAGCGTCATACACAGCGAGTATGGAATGACAGAACTTCTAAGTCAAGGGTATTCTTATGGTGACGGACTTTTTTTTACCCCTCCGTGGATGAGAGTGTACACGAGAGATACAGAAGATGCCCTCACGCTACATAAAGGACCTCAGAGTGGCGGTCTTAATATAATTGATCTGGCTAATAACTATTCTTGCCCATTTATAGCCACTCAAGATTTGGGTAGAGTCTATAAAGACGGAACGTTTGAGGTGATAGGCCGTTTTGACAACTCAGATATACGCGGGTGCAATCTTATGTCGCTCTAAAATAAAGATAGCTCGAGGTTATTCTTACGTTAACTATAGAACTTTAACCATTGATAATGCGTAAGTTGTGTAAAAACAACCTATACATTATGAAAAAATATGCATTGTTACTGCTTGCAATTATTGTTGCGAGTTGTGCGACCAAAGTAAATAATGGTCCAGAGTATAATACGAGAGATGGTTACATAGCACAGGGCTATGATGTAACGGAGTATTTTAATAATCGCGCCGTAGAGGGTAATGACGCTTTTGCAACAGGGTACAACGGAGTCAAATTTAGGTTTGCAAACCAAGAAAATCTAGACAAGTTCAAAGCTTCTCCAGATAAATTTGTCCCTCAATATGGAGGGTATTGCGCTTATGCTATCGCACAAGGTGATAAAGTAGATATTAATCCAGAAACCTTTGAAATTAGAGATGATAAATTATACCTCTTTTATAACTCTTGGGGTAATAACACCCTAGATACTTGGAATGAAGAAGGTGCAGAGGTTTTAAGAGAAAAAGCAGATATGAATTGGAACACTGTAAGGACAAAGAGTTAATACCGACTCTATAATAGATTGGTTAGTTAGTTAGTTAGAAAACCCCAGCAGTACGATTTGTGCGCTGGGGTTTTCATTTCTATTAGATGGCTTTTATTATAAAGTAGCTCTTTTTCCCTCTTTGCAAAAGAACGAAGGTGTCATTTATAAGATCTGCAGGAGTTATTGTATATTCCTCACCTACCTTTTCTTTATTTAAAGAAATGGAGTTTTCCTTGAGCGCTCTTCTCGCTTCTCCATTAGATTTAAGAAAACCTGTTTTTTCTGCCATGGCAGCAATCATATCGAGTCCAGATTCTATCTCGACCCTAGCAACTTCAGACTGAGGAACTCCCTCAAATACATCCAAAAACGTAGCCTCATCGAGTCTTTTCAAATCTTCGCCCGTAGAGCGGCCGAAGAGAATATTAGAAGCCATAATCGCATTTTCTAGGGCTTCTGGTCCGTGTACGGTAAGTGTAACCTCTTCTGCCAATTTCCTTTGGAGCGCTCGCTGGTGGGGAGCCTCTCTATGAGCAAGGGTAAGCTCTTGTATTTCTTCTTCTTCTAAAAAAGTAAAAATTTTGATATACTTTTCTGCATCTTCATCGCTGGTATTGAGCCAGTACTGATAAAATTTGTATGGAGAAGTTCTATTTGCATCAAGCCATACATTACCCCCTTCACTTTTTCCAAATTTACTGCCATCAGATTTAGTTATCAACGGGCAGGTGAGAGCATATCCCTTACCTCCACCTATGCGGCGTATAAGTTCTGTACCCGTAGTAATATTACCCCACTGGTCACTTCCACCCATTTGAAGGGTACAATCATTGTTTTGATATAAGTGTAAAAAATCATACCCCTGCACGAGTTGATAGGTAAATTCTGTAAAAGACATTCCATCCGCATCTTCACCTGTAAGTCTATTTTTTACAGAATCCTTTGCCATCATATAGTTTACAGTAATGTGTTTTCCTACCTCACGTATAAAATCTAAAAATGAAAATTCCTTCATCCAGTCATAATTATTTACCATTAGCGCCTTATTCTCGGCATCTGAGGTAAAGTCTAAAAACTGGGATAATTGACTGCGCACACACGCTTGATTGTGTCTTAATGTTTTCTCATCTAAGAGATTGCGTTCAGAGGATTTTCCAGAAGGATCCCCAATCATTCCAGTAGCGCCACCTACGAGTGCCACGGGTCTATGACCGGCTCTCTGAAAATGAGCTAATAACATAATAGGTACAAGATTTCCTATATGTAACGAGTCTGCCGTTGGGTCAAAACCTACATACGCAGATCTCATTGCTTCCATAAGGTGCTCTTCTGTTTGCGGCATCACATCGTGCACCATTCCTCTCCATTGCAACTCTTGTACAAAATTGTTTTTCATTCTATAAATTTTAAAACAGCTGCAAAGATAAAAATCTCAAGCAGAGCACCGTTCCATTTGAGTAAGATGTTCCCACTTATTTTGAGATAAATTTGAGCCGTTGTTTATCTTTACCCTATGATTTTAGTCACTGGTGGTACTGGTCTTGTGGGTCGTCATCTATTACTAGCTCTTACTGAGAGCGAGTCTACCGAGATACGCGCAACCTTTAGATCGACTGATTCAGTAGAGGGTGTTAACGATTTTTTTGCTTTCGCGAAAGCGGAAAAACGATTCACAAGGATACGTTGGTTTCAGACAGATATTACAGACATCCCCTCCCTAACGGAAGCTTTTAAAGGAGTAACGCACGTTTATCATTGTGCCGCGCTCATTTCATTTGATCCATACGATTTTAAAAAACTCACGAAGGTTAACATAGAAGGAACGGCAAATGTTGTAAATCTGTGCCTTTCTCATAAAATCAAAAAACTATGCCATCTTAGTTCTATTGCTACCTTGAGCAGTCTTCCCTATAATCCAGTAAACGAAGAAAACTTCTGGGATGCAAATGAAAAAAACTCTGTGTATGCACTCTCCAAGTATGGTGCCGAAATGGAGGTGTGGAGGGGCACAGAAGAAGGACTTGAAGCAATAATTTTTAATCCGAGTATTATTTTAGGTGAAGGAGACTACACCTCAGGAAGTGGAGAGATTTTTACAAGAATCTATAATGGCCTCAGTTATATACCCACAGGTGGTTCTGGAGTGATTGATGTAAAAGATCTGGTAACGCTATTGATCTTAGGAATGCAAAGTGCTATCCACCAAGAACGCTTTATAGCTTCTTCTTATAATAGGACCTACGACGAATTAATTGTTTTAATTTCTAAAGAGCTCAATAGAAAATCTTCAGGGAGAAGATTATCAAACAGTATTTTAAAAATTTATGCTGCTTGGGATGCATTTTTAGGGGTTTTCCTGAGAAGAAGAAAGGTTACCTCAGCTCAGGTAGAGAGTTTATCCTCTGTTAAAAAATATGATACTTCTAAAGTAACATCAGCATTTGATCTTAGGCCCACCGACTTAAAAGTGACCATAGAGCGTATTGCTACTCATTTTTTGAATCAGGTTTAAACTTGAGAGGTTTAGAAAATCTTTTTCTATTCATTGTAGTGGTATCCATCATCATAAGCTTCTTATTGCCTTCTACCATCTTAAGGGAATCTTCTGGAGTTAACACGGCGCTTTTCTCTCTTTGAAAAAGCTTGCGTAACGAATCCCGTTCGGCAATTTCTAAATTATAAATAGAGTCTTTTTCTATCCTTAAAAACTCGACCCGCTCAGCTATCTCACGATTCATTTTTTGAAAATTCTCAACATCAGAAGCGTAGTAGGCGATGTTTTGCGCATACTGAATGCTGTCTATAGCATACTTCTCCAGAACAAATGTTTCTGGATTGATACCAGCATTATTAAGCAACCCTATATTATATCCCCTTGCCGAATTCAGCAAAAGTCCATCATACATAATGTCTTTCATTGTATCTTCGGCAATCAGATTGTCCGGTTTTTCAATTGGGTCTATGTCCTGGCAGGAAGCAAGGAATGTGAAAACCATTGAAAATATGAAGATTATCTTTCTCATTATCGATTAAAGGTTAAACGCTCACCCTGGAGACCTTCGTATACTTTAAAGTTCTTGTAGGCTAACTTACCATTAACAAAGGTGTGCGTTATACGAGATTTAAAAGTCGTCCCTTCAAAAGGGGACCATCCACATTTATATAGAATATTATCTTTTTGAACTGTCCAAGGTGCATTGAGATCTACAAGAACAAGATCTGCCTTATAACCTTCTTTAATATAACCTCTCTTCTCTATCTCAAAGAGTATAGCAGGATTATGGCACATCTTTTCTACGATCTTCTCTAGAGAGATTTTTCCTTGGTGATAGAATTCCAGCATCGCAGGTAAGGCGTGTTGAACTAAAGGACCACCACTAGGAGCTTTCGTATAAACACTATTCTTTTCTTCTATGGTGTGTGGTGCGTGATCTGTGGCTATGACATCCAACTTATCATCCAGCAGTGCTTGAAAAAGTTGGGCTCTATCTTTAGGCGTCTTTACAGCTGGGTTCCACTTTATACGAGATCCTTTCTCTTCGTAATCCTCACTAGAAAACCATAAGTGATGTATGCAGACTTCTGAAGTGATTTTTTTATCCTTTAGCGGAGTTTTATTGTCAAAAAGTTCTGTTTCCTTGCCCGTAGAGATATGGAAGACGTGTAGTCGTGCTCCAGTTTTCTTTGCGAGCTCAATAGCCTTAGAAGAAGAAATATAACAGGCATCCTCACTTCTTATAATAGGATGGAAATGCATAGGAATATCATCTCCATAACGCTCTGTATAGGTAGCCAGATTTTTTTTAATGGTGGTTTCATCTTCACAATGCACTGATATGACCATATCGGTAGACGAAAAAATCTTTTCTAAGACTTCCTCGTCATCTACGAGCATATTTCCTGTGCTACTTCCTAAAAACAGCTTAAGACCCGCAACTTTTTTCTTATCTACTTTAAGAATTTCGTCAAGATTATCGTTGGTCCCTCCAAACATAAATGAATAATTCACCGCAGAGGTTTTAGAAGCAATATCAAATTTATCTTCTAAAAGGTCGACCGTAGTCGCATTAGGAACGGTATTGGGCATTTCTATAAAAGTAGTTATTCCCCCTGCGACAGCAGCTCTTGACTCTGTCTCGATCGTAGCTTTATGCGTAAGACCCGGCTCTCTAAAATGTACCTGGTCATCAATTACTCCGGGAAGAAGATAATTGCCCTCAGCATCAAAAACATTGACATCTGGACTTTTTGCACTTATACTTTCTGCAATCTCCTTTATAATCCCGTTCTCTACAAGCACATCACCTCTCAGGATTACACCTTCATTTACGATATGTGCGTCTTTTATAAGTATTTGCATCTCCTTATTTTTTTCTAAATAACGTTTGTAACCTCAATTGTATAACCCCAAAAATTGCTTCTGAAATGATCCCTTTACTCATCTTACTGACTCCTTTAGTCCTGTCTGTAAAAATAACGGGGACCTCTTTAATCTTAAAGCCCTTTACATAAGCTTTATACTTCATTTCTATTTGAAATGCATATCCCACAAAACGTATTCTTCTAAAATCTATATCTTCAAGAACGTTTCGTTTATAGCAAATAAATCCTGCTGTGGTGTCGTGTATATTCATTCTTGTAATAAACCTAACATATCTAGAGGCACCCCAAGAAAGGAGGACCCTCCCCATAGGCCAATTTACCACGTTTACTCCCGTAATATACCTGGATCCTATCGCAACATCTGCACCATCTTTAGCACAAGCATTATATAAACGGATAAGGTCATTAGGGTTATGGGAAAAATCTGCATCCATCTCAAATATATAGCCATATTTCTTTTTTAATGACCATTCAAAACCAGCTATGTAGGCTGTCCCCAGACCGTTTTTTTCTTTACGCGGCAATAAGAAAAGCTTCTCACTAAACTGCTGCTGTAATTCTTTTACCTTATCCCCTGTACCATCAGGTGAATTGTCATCTACCACGAGAATATGAAAAGCTCTTTGCAGTGCAAATATATTGCGCACTACGCGCTCTATATTTTCAATCTCGTTATATGTTGGTATGATTACAACGGCGTTTGCCATTTGGAAGAATTTTTCAGACAAATGTACTTATTTAAAAAGGCTCCATCAATCTAGAGATCACTTTTGAGTCAAATTGTAGTATTTTTAACGCACACTAAAGCACAGCGCCTGGATTGGAAATTTTTTTCAGAAATATTGAGAATACGAATTGGATTACCGCAATACTCATAGGAAGTCTAATGCTATTAGCAATCATGAGATTTTTTTATCCACAGGCATTCTTAGATTTTACAAAGGGCTCTGGGGCAGATAAATTTATATCTAACCGAACCAGAGGCTCGTTTCTAACGCATCCTTTACAATTATCACTGCTCGCAATTCAGTTCTTGATCGTGTCTCTATTTATTTACATTATTTTTTGCAAACTCACGGGAGCATCTATCGCTTACAACAGGGAAGTTTACATTAAAATCTTAACCGCATTTACCATTTTTGAAATAGTTAAAAATGTTTTAGATCAGCTTATAAGCAGGCTACTGGATGTGAGTAATAAAATGCTTCCTTTTCTTTACAAACGCCTCAATATAAAGAACATACTTGCGCTATCGATGCTCTTTTTCTGTTTTTTAATAGTCTATAACTCTTCAGTTCCACTTTCGGTTATATATACAATCATTTCCGCGATAGTCATATTTTACATTGGCTCACAGATATGGACGCTACGTAAATACAGTAATGAAATTATTAAATTTCCGTTCTATTTTATTTTGTATTTTTGCACACTCGAAATAGCCCCTTACTTTGTTTTGTATAAGCACTTAACAATGTAAACGTTATTTTTTAATAATTGAGTGTATATGAAAGTGAAAACTATCCTCGTATCGCAGCCTATGCCTAAGGTGGAGAACTCTCCATATTTTGAGTTGGAACAGCGACAGAAAGTAAAGATTGACTTTGTACCTTTTATCCATGTTGAAGGTGTTTCTGGAAAGGAAGTACGATTACAAAAAGTAGATCTCAAAGACTATACGGCAATTATACTTACGAGCAGGAATGCAGTAGATCATTTCTTTAGAATAGCAGAAGAGATGCGCTTTAAGGTACCTGACTCTCTAAAGTATTTCTGTCAGAGCGAGGCGGTGGCATACTACCTTCAAAAATACGTGGTTTACAGGAAGCGTAAGATTTATGTGGGTAAGCGCACATTTCCTGAACTTATGCCACTTATTAAAAAGCATAAAAATGAGAATTTTCTGCTCCCCTCATCAGATAAGAGCAAGCCCAATGTGCCAGAACTTCTGGACGAGATAGGAGTAAAATGGACGTTGTCTGTTTTTTATAAAACAGTAGTGAGTGACCTTAAGGATCTAGAAAACGTCTTTTACGATATTCTGGTATTCTTTAGCCCTAGTGGTATAGAATCTTTACTTCAAAACTTCCCAAACTTCAAACAGAACGATACCCGCATCGCTGTTTTTGGCAACACCACTCTCAAAGCTGCAGAAGAAGCTGGTTTGACCGTAAACATTATGGCCCCTACTCCCAAAACACCTTCTATGACAATGGCTATAGAACAGTATATAAAAGAAGTAAATAAGAAATAATCTTATTTAAAATAGGTAGCATTACAACCTGCCTTGCGCGGGTTTTTTGTTTTTACGCTTTCGCGAAAATAGGAGTTTTCCCTAGAAACTTATTCTTTCAAGCAACTCGCTCATTTACTCCACTAAAACTTGTAAAAGGTACATTTATCACCTCCAAGAATAGCAGAAACTACGTTTTCAATTCATTCTCTAAACGCTACTAAAAACAGAGACGAGCTGACATTCATTTAAATTAAATGAAGTTCTCACATTTTCGCGAAAGCGAAAATCTTCCGAAAAATATGCTAGCCACATTTCTATCTAGAATACTCCAAAAAAAGCATCTATATCTCTATTTTTGCACCTACGTAAAAAGCATATATAATGTACAGAAGTCACAATAACGGAAGCCTACGCGCAGCAGATATTAATAAGGAAGTCACTCTTGCGGGCTGGGTTCAAAAATCACGTGATAAAGGATTTATTATCTGGGTAGATCTACGTGACCGTTATGGGATGACGCAGCTCGTTTTTGATGAGGAGCGCACGGACCAAAAGCTTATGGAGGAGGCTCGTAAACTGGGTCGCGAGTTTGTAATCCAAGTAAAGGGGACTGTGATAGAACGCGACTCTAAAAATCCTAATATTCCTACGGGGGATATCGAGATTCTCGTAACACAACTTACTGTTCTCAATAGCTCCCTGACCCCTCCTTTTACCATAGAAGATAAGACAGATGGTGGTGAGGATGTGCGTATGAAGTACCGTTATCTGGATATACGCCGTGCTCCGGTGAGGGACAGCCTTATCTTTCGTCATAAGGTAGCGCTAGAAGTTCGCAACTATCTTTCTGGTCAAGACTTTATTGAGGTAGAGACTCCGTATTTAATTAAATCTACCCCAGAAGGAGCCCGTGATTTTGTGGTTCCTTCCCGTATGAATGAAGGCCAATTTTATGCACTTCCACAGTCCCCACAAACCTTTAAGCAATTGCTTATGGTGGGTGGTATGGACAAGTACTTCCAGATTGTAAAATGTTTTAGGGATGAAGATCTACGCGCAGACAGACAGCCAGAATTTACGCAAATAGATTGCGAGATGGCTTTTGTGGAGCAGGAGGATATCCTAAACATTTTTGAAGGCCTCACAAGGCATCTTCTTAAAGAGATTAATGGCGTAGAGGTAGATAAATTCCCACGTATGCTCTATGACGATGCGATGCGCACCTATGGGAACGATAAGCCAGATATACGTTTTGGGATGGAATTTGGTGAACTCAATGAGGTGGCACAGCATAAGGATTTTGGCGTTTTTAACGATGCCGAACTTGTGGTAGGTATTGCCGTTCCCGGAGGGAATAGTTACACCCGTAAAGAAATAGATAAGCTTATAGATTGGGTAAAGCGACCACAAATAGGTGCGCTCGGAATGGTTTATTCCCGATGTAATGACGACGGGACTTTTAAATCTTCTGTTGATAAATTTTATGATCAAGAAGACCTTGCAAAATGGGCAGAAGTCACGGGTGCTCAAAAAGGAGATCTCATTTGTATTCTCTCTGGAGAAACGCACAAAGTGCGCGCTCAGATGAGCGCACTACGTATGGAGCTAGCCACCCGTTTAGGTCTTAGAGACCCTAACGTGTTTGCCCCACTATGGGTCATAGATTTCCCCCTTCTAGAACTTGATGAAGAGACAGGGCATTATCACGCGATGCACCACCCATTTACCTCGCCTAAGCCAGGACAAATAGATCTTCTGGATACAGATCCAGGAGCAGTTAAAGCAAATGCTTACGATCTTGTCCTTAATGGTAATGAAATAGGTGGAGGATCTATACGTATACACGATAAAGCTACACAGGCATTAATGCTCAAGCATCTTGGCTTTAGTCAAGAAGAGGCCCGTGCGCAATTTGGGTTCCTGATGGATGCTTTTGAGTATGGCGCACCCCCACACGGAGGACTCGCTTTTGGTCTAGACAGACTTGTCGCGATTTTAGGCGGTCAGGAAACCATACGTGATTTCATAGCCTTCCCTAAAAATAATAGTGGTCGCGATGTAATGATAGACGCTCCAGCACCGCTGGATGAGGAACAGTTGAAAGAGCTTAATCTTAAATTACGTGGATAGAACAAGAAGATATATTATCGTTATTTTATTCTTTATTCTAGCGGCTATGCTCGCTTACGGTTTTTACTGTAAAGAACATATAGATGAGGCTCTTGGACATAAATTTATAGGCTTTTCTATCGTGGGTGGTTTTTTTGTCCTGATGCCACTATTTATTTACCATAGGTGGAAAGATCGCAAAGTCAAAGACTATATGCTGACAGATGAATCCTTCCAGAGAATGAAAGAATACAACGAATCTAAGGACAAGAAGCGCTGAATCAAAAGACTTTACATAAATATAATACGAGCACTCGTATTGGTTAAAAAATAATAGTGTAAGTTTGTACTTTATTAATTACTTATTTATTACAATGGAAGGAACAGTTAAATTTTTCAATGAATCAAAAGGTTATGGTTTTATAACTAATGATGACACCGGTAGAGACATCTTTGTACACGTTACAGGTCTTAACGGGGAAACTATCAACGAAGGAGACAAAGTTGAGTACGTAGAAGAAGAAGGAAGAAAAGGATTGACAGCTGCACAAGTGCGTGTAGTGTCATAATAAAGATAGATACTTTTTTACGATTACAAGAGACCTGCGCAAGCGGGTCTTTTTTTTTTTAACACCAGATCTTCATAGCGCTTTCGCGAAAATGTTAGCCCCCTTACTCACCAGAAAAATGAATTTATTGCGTGAAACTAAAATAACATAGTACTCCCGTCAATCCTATACTTGAAACTATCGTTAGCATAAAATATTAGATCTCAAAGATCCTACGCCCGCCTAATCACGGTTAACTTAATTCAATTTTCTCTTATCTACAAAAAACCGTTTCATAATACGCTCGCACTCCTGTGCGAGTATACCACTTTGTACTTTTGTTTTAGGATGCAGGGTTGTGCCCATAATACTATAACCGCGTTGTCTATCATTTGCTCCATAAACAATCTTTCCTATTTGACTCCAATAAAGAGCACCAGCGCACATCTGGCAAGGTTCAAGAGTGACATACAACGTACATTGCTGTAAATACTTTCCCCCAAGGAAATTTGAAGCGCTTGTTATGGCCTGCATCTCTGCGTGGGCAGTCACATCTGTAAGGCGCTCTGTTAGGTTATGGGCTCGGGCTATTATTTTGTTATCTATAGCTATGATGGCTCCTACGGGAATCTCACCTTGATCAAAGGCAACCTGGGCTTCCTGTAAAGCACGCTTCATAAAGTAAACGTCATCATATGGGTCAATCATAGTGTAGTTTTTACCATATAAAAATACGATATCAAGGCGTACCTTTGTCCTATGTCCCAGACTATTCTAGACCTTATAGACACGCCAAAAGATTTGCGTAAAATACCACGACAAGACCTCATCGCTCTTGCCGCAGATTTGCGTAAATTTATCATAGATCTTGTTGCTGTAAAGGGAGGTCATTTAGGCGCCAGCTTAGGCGTTATAGAACTCACTATCGCACTCCATTATATCTTTAACACTCCCGAGGATAATTTAATTTGGGATGTTGGGCACCAAGCCTACGGTCATAAAATTCTCACAGGAAGGAAACATCAGTTTAGTACTAATAGAGAAAAAGGAGGTCTAAGCGGTTTTCCTAACATATCAGAAAGTCCCTATGACGCGTTTGGGACGGGGCATAGCAGCACCTCCATAAGCGCGGCTTTAGGAATGGCGCTAGCGGCAAAACTTCAAGGACGGCCAGAGTTACATCACATTGCGGTTATAGGCGATGCGAGTATTGCAAGCGGTATGGCGTTTGAAGGTCTTAACCACGCGGGGGTGACAGACGCAAATTTGCTAGTAATCCTTAACGATAATGCAATAGGCATAGATCCCAGTGTAGGTGCTCTCAAAAATTACCTGACTAATGTCAAAAAAGGTAACGAAGGCTCAGACAATATTTTTGAGGCATTAAACTTCAATTATTTCGGCCCCATAGACGGTCATAACCTCCCCCTTCTATTAGAAACCTTAGAAAAGCTTAAAAATGTGAGAGGACCCAAGTTTCTGCACGTTATTACCACAAAAGGTAAAGGACTGGCGCTTGCAGAGCTGGAACAGGTCACCTATCACGCTCCTGGAAAATTTGATGCACAAACGGGTATTAGAGACTCAGAAAATCCAGGACCGCAACCACCAAAGTTCCAAGATGTTTTTGGTCTTACCATTGTCGAGCTGGCAAAAAAAAATAAAAGTATTGTTGGCATAACCCCTGCAATGCCCACGGGAAGTAGTCTTAAATATATGATGGAAGAAATTCCAGATCGGGCTTTTGATGTAGGAATAGCCGAACAGCACGCCGTTACGATGGCTGCTGGAATGGCAAAACAAGGTCTCGTTGTTTTTTGCAATATTTACTCAACCTTTTTACAAAGGGCTTATGATCAGGTTATTCACGATGTAGCGCTTCAAAATCTTCCAGTGATTTTTTGTCTGGACAGAGCTGGATTGGTTGGTCAAGATGGCGCAACACATCACGGTGTGTATGATCTTGCCTATCTTAACTGTATTCCTAATATCATTATATGTGCCCCTAGCGACGAAATTGCATTGAGAAATATAATGTACACAGCACAAAAAGGCGTTGAGCGACCCATTGCGATAAGGTATCCACGCGGGAGAGGGTCTATTATGAATTGGCAACTTCCCTTTTCAAACGTAGCAATCGGCAAGGCTATACAGATACAAAAAGGTGAAGATCTAGCTATCCTTACATTAGGGCCTATTCTCTCCAATGCCATTGAGGCTACTGCGAGTTTGAACATAACTGCCGATATTTATGATATGCAATTTCTCAAACCCTTAGACACTGAGATACTATACGAAATTTTTATAAAACATTCTCATATCCTAACCATCGAAGATGGCTCTAAAATAGGTGGATTGGGGAGTGCTGTAAGTGATTACGCTTTCGCGAAAGCGTATAAAGGATCCATAAAAGTATTGGGTATTCCAGACACATTTATGGAACACGGCACCGTTTCTGAACTACACGAAGACGCTCAAATATCTAGTCCACAAATAAAAAAAACAATCCAAAACATCTTAAAATAAAAAATGGGAAGCTCGCGCTTCCCATTTTTTTGAAATACTTGGTATCTCGATTTATTCGATAATCAATTTAACTGTTTCTGTGGCAACATCACTTCTTACTTGTAATAAGTAAATTCCTGATGCTAACCCTCCAGCCTGAACATTTACAGTTCCTTCCAGAGAAGCTTTTTGAGAATATACTTCTCTACCATTGATATCATAGATGGAGATACTTCCTTCTCCTAATGATCTAGTTAAAGAAATATTGAGATCTCCATTAGAAGGATTAGGATAAACGCTAAATGAAGTAATATCAAATCCTCTTGTGGAAAGGGGCCCTAAACAAGGGTTAAGATTATCTGGCGGAAGATCAAATGCTTCCGTTTGATCTGTTCTACTAAATCTATTTCCTTGAGATGCACTAAAACCTAAACCTCTCGCAGCAAAAGTTGTCCATACTAAACAAGCAGCGTCTGCTCTTTCTTCTGGGGTAGTAAAATAAGGACTCACCTCAACAGCTGCAAGGATTGCATCACGACCATCTATAAATCCCGGACTACAGGATTGAAGCTTTAGACCATCAATTACTAATTGCAAAGCGATATTATTACCACCTACTCCATTGTAGATATTTTTATCAAAACCAAACTCGTCAATAAAAGCCCAAGTCATATCCCATAAAGCAGTTGCCCAAACGGTACCTATCCCGTGAGGTTGTGATATTGCGCCCTCATTATTAGTGTCACCATACGTTAAAGAATTAAGTGCAGGGTCTGTACTGTAACGTGCTGGTCGTATCCCAGGTCCACCTATAGGTTGCTCCTATAGCATAATTCCCTATACCTCTTCCCTGCTCTGCAGTATCAAATTCTGTCATTGTAAGCATAAGACCGAAGTAGTCAGACCATCCTTCACCCATTTGCTCATCATTGCTAAGACAACCTGCCACCGTAGGGCCTCCAGTAAGTCTATTTGAAATACCGTGTCCGTATTCGTGCGCTATAATCCCATTATCAAGATCACCATCTATTTGGTAAGGCCCCATATTCTGTAAGGAAACGTTAATCATTTCTCCAGCTTCTAGAGCAGCAAGTAATGCCTCTCCGTCTGCTTGACTAACCATAACACTTGGAATGGTTACACTACCACCTTCAGCACCTGGACCCATCGATATAGGATCATCTGCAATATTATTAATCATAATTACTGCGATAGCACCCGCATTTTCTGCTCTTAACACTTTAGAACCAAACTCACATACCCCTCTTCGTATGACAGCAATATTTCCTGCAATCTCAGCAGCGTTTGTGATATCATCACAAGCATCAATTTCATCTGTAGATTCTCCTCCTAAGTTATCATCTATAACGACCACTAGATCTCCGGATAATGCAGTATCTTCTGGAATTGCCTCTCCAAAAGATGCTGGAACCGCTATATAAGATCCCGCAAGTGACCCAGTATTTACCGTAAGAGATTCACTTGGTGGGCCTGACGCCGACCATAAGAACATTTGCATTCTAGGGTTTTGACCATCTGGAGGAGTTCCAAAGTTTGCATTATTTAATCCTTCACCATCTTGTGCTTCTGCAACCACAGAGTCGCTTCCTAATCCTTCTCCCGTATAATTTGTTTCTTGGAAACTTCCCGACGCTTCGTCAAAACCATACTGGTAAAAAACATCGTGCATTATATTATTCCAATAAAATAAATTAGTCGTCGTTGCATCAGACATATTTACTGGATTCGTATCAAAAATATAAGGAAAATCAAAGGTTAAGGTTTCTCCACCATCTGGTGAAATCCCAGGAGTATCGGCAGCTGCTCTATCTTCATAAGCATATACGTTATTACCTCTTGTTATGGTAAACTCCGCGCCATCTACACCATCTATATCGTGCCACCCAAAAGGTGATGCCGTAAGATTTTGAGGTTCAAATACTATAGTTGCATCTCCATTAAGTGGGCTCTCAAAAGGCAAAGCATATACATTGTACTGTTCTCCAGCCATTGCCATAGATGGCTCCTGTGCTTTTACCTTAAACGTGTTTGCTGACTCTTTTTTAGTATTTGAAGAGAAAGAGGTGTTATGCTTGTGCTCTCCAAAGTTGCAGCTCACAATCCAATCGTTTTTATCTAATATCTCTCCAGAGTTTGCATCTACCCGTACACTATACCAATGTGTTCCATCTAGATAGTGAATACTTAAATCCCAAGCTAGCTTGAGGCTCCCATCTTCCATTGGAACATATACCAATTTTACAGGAACATTATCCACAGAAACCCCACCCGTATTAAGAATAAATTCTTTAGATGAGAGTGTTTGAACAATGCTAAAAGTAGCATTCCCTAAATTTAAGCCACTCGCAGCACTACTTGCCCCTTGCAGAGGATTGAGAACCGGCGAGGTTGCATTGACTCTTGAGGCGATATCGTTTTCTAACGTAGTTGATAGGAAAACAATCTCTCCATTTCTGAACGCTGCATTTGCAAAAGCATTATAGATAGGAGTTCCTTGAAATTGTTGAGAGGCATAAACGTGAGTTATTCCCGTTCTTCTTGTAAGAACCTCATCAGAAATTTTAAGATCCTGAACATCTTGGTCAGAAATACCCAACGTTGAGCGATTTGCTGCAACATTGTTCTGTATAGCAGTTATATAATCCTGAGCAAATAAATTTGCCGAAGAAAATAACGCCACCATCAACAGTAATTTTACGTAGTTTTTAATCATTGTGTATAAGTGTGTTTAAATAGTATTTGCAATAAAAGTATTGCATACTCGTCAAGTATGCAATAAATCTCAATATATTAACGATAATGTCTAACCATTGATGTTCAATCCTTTGAGTTTTTGAAAAATCCTCAACGATTTACTGTCCGTCATCACAGAGATCTTATTACATATCTGCAACAGTTCTCCATACAAATCCATCGACTCATCTCTCTCGTAGTCAAACAGTTTAAGGACCAGCTTGTCATAATGTGTCGGTGATTGTGTGATCGCCTTACATCTAGCCTCCAGTAATGTGCTCAAAATCTGATAACCAGCTATTTCTTTTGAGATAACTTCTTGACTTTGGTATACATTAGAAATACTAATTTTTATGATATCATCTATTTGGGCTTCATAGGATGACTTTTCTAATAACGCTTTCGCAAAAATTCCATTTAAAATATCTTCCTCATATTTCATAAAAGTCTCTACAGCTTCGTTGATGAGCGTACCAATGGCAAGCGCCCTTAAATATCCTACCCTAGAAGCCTTGTCCCTTATCGCTGCATATTTCTCTCTGTTGATGTGCGGTACAAGTTTTACCATATACTCTAGGGCGTACTCTTCAGGGATTAGACCTAGATTTATACCATCTTCAAAATCAATGATCGTATAACAAATATCATCTGCTGCCTCCACCAGAAAAGTGAGGGGATGTCTTGCATAGCTTACGGCTCCTTGATTGCCTCTTTTAATCAGACCAAGTTCGTCTGCCACCTCCTTAAAGAAAGAAGTATCGCTCTGAAAAAATCCATATTTTTTATCAGCTATGTGACGGGTAGGTTGTACGGGAAGTGATTCTTTAGGATACTTCATAAATGCCCCAAGGGTTGCATAGGATAGACGTAAACCACCAGTCACACCGGGTGTAGACTCTGTGAGAATTTTAAATCCGTTTGCATTCCCCTCAAAAGTACAGAGATCTTGATATTCCTTATCTGATAGCTGTTCCTTAAACCTCTTTCCATCTCCAGTTTTAAAAAACTCCCCAATAGACTTCTCTCCAGAATGCCCAAAGGGTGGATTGCCTATATCGTGAGCTAGGGCTGCCGCGGCTACTATGGCACCAAAATCGTTCATTTTATACCCTTGTGATGCCGCAAGGTGGGGATACTTTTCTAATACTCTCTTTCCTACTTGACGACCTAAAGATCTTCCCACAACCGCCACCTCAAGACTATGGGTTAAACGTGTGTGAACAAAGTCGGTTTTGGATAAGGGTATCACCTGCGTTTTATCTTGTAAGCTTCTAAAGGCAGAGGAAAATATAATCCTATCATAATCTACCTCAAAACCTAATCTGGTTTCGTCCTGCTCTATGCGCAAACGCTTATTTGTATCTCCTTGCCTTTTTAAAGACAGGAGCTTTTCCCATTGCATCATTCTGTACCTTTTATTGAATGGGCAAGATACTCCTTTTTCAATTTTATTGGGAGTGTTACGCTTTCGCGAAAGCGCAAAAACCACAAAACCCTCAGCGCAAAGGTTTTCGTGTACGTCTTAACATTGAGCTTACATAAACCTTACAAGATGCTAATACAACAATAACAATGAGATAACCTCAAAAGAGAATGGTGTGGGCATCTTTGCGGAAGAATTTAAACCTAAATTAATGAAAAAGCTTTTTACCATTTTTGCTCTTGTGTTTACGGCAGTTTTGTACGCTCAAACGGGTTCAATTGTAGGTAACGTTACAGATAAGGAGATAAATGGAGAACCTCTTCCTTTTGCTTCAGTTGTTGTTAAGGGAACTCAAAAGGGAACAACTACAGATTTTGATGGAAATTTTACCATTGAGAATATTCCTGTTGGAACCTATACCATTGAATTTAGCTTTGTAGGTTATGAAACGGTTAATGTGCCCAATGTTAACATCATAGAAAATAAATTTACTACGATAAACTCATCCCTAGGGGCTAGTGCGGCAGCCCTAGATGAAGTGGTAATATCCGTAAGTACCAGTAGAGCCAGAGCAGAAGCATTATTGGTAGAACAAAGAAAAGCTACCACAATAACTACTGCTATAGGTGCGCAGGAACTCGCAAGGAAAGGAGTGAGCGATGCTGCTGGAGCGGTCGCTCAAATCTCTGGTGTATCCCGTCAGGAAGGAAGTAGTAACGTATATGTACGTGGTCTTGGTGACCGCTATCTCAACACTACTTACAATGGCCTTAATTTACCTTCTAATGATATTGAGAAAAAAAATATTAATCTTGATATCTTTTCATCAGACATTATAGAGGCAGTTTCTGTAAGTAAGGCCTATTCTTCAAACTTTTATGGTGATTTTGCCGCAGGAAATGTTGATATACAATCTAAGGATTATTCTGGCGACGGCTTTCTTGATGTTTCCTTAGCATCTGGAGTGAACACAAATGCAATAGGACAAAATCAGTTTTTAAAGCAAGATGGGTTTAGCTATGGCGGTTTTTATAACCGATATGATAACAATGCATTTGCGGTAGTGCTTTCACAACCTGTAGATGCGGTAGATGCAGGTACACCTGTAAATCTTTCTGGCTCTTTTGCTACAGGAGACTCTTTTAGATATGGTGCTGGAGATGCCTCTAAAGTGAGTTATTTTGCAACCGCATCATTTGGAAATAATTTTGAATACAGACAAGGTAGAGCGGCAGATATCACCATATCAGAAGCAGACGCTAACTCACTCTTTCCAGATTCTGAAGAATTTGAGTATAGCACTAATACAACTGCAATGGCCAATGTTACTTGGAGACCAGATGCAGATAATAAAGTAAGCTTCAACTCTCTTTTTATTAATAATTCATCCTCTACTCTAGGCCGTTTTGGTATAAGCGGAAATGGTGTTAACCGAAATGCATTTTTAGATGACGACGCTGGTTTTTATCAACAAAATTCTCAGATAGAGCAAGATATTATCTATGTCAACCAGCTATTAAGTAAGCATAAGATTAATGAGAAATTTGAACTTAATATTGGTCTAGGTTATAATACTGTATTTGCTAGACAACCAGACAGAAAGAGATTTTCAATTGAGCAATACTATAACCTATTGGATACTGATGAAAGCACAACAGCTTCATTTTATAATAACGTGCCTTTTGATAACCAAAGATATTTTCAGAATATTACAGATAAAGAATATACTGGACGAATCGATTTAACCTATACTATAAGCGATAATGCTACTATTATTGCGGGTTATAACGGGAGAACAAAAAGTCGCGATTTTTCTAACATTCGCTATGGCTACGACTTCATAGATCCCAACACTCCTGTAAATGACGTTAATAATCTCGATGCAATTTTTGATGTTTCAAATCTTGGACAATTATGGAATACCGAAGTTTTTAGACCTATTGCCCCTGAATTTGGAGTAAATAGTACAAACAGACCAGGACTTCCTGAAAATACTTATTCGGGAGATCTGGACATACACGGAATCTACGCTAGCTCTGAATTAATAACTGATAAATGGACTTTTGTCCCTGGAATTCGTTTTGAAACTTTTGATCAAAGTGTAGAATATGCCAATGTGACCAACTTACCTCCAAACGACCCAGGCTTTAGAAGTGCATACGAGAATTTCTTATTACCAAGTTTAAGTATAAAATATGCTCTAAATGACAGGCAAAACCTACGTTTTGCTACGAGTAGAACGGTATCTGTTCCAGAATTTAAAGAAGTAGCCCCATTTGTATATATAAATATTGGTTCTAGAGTGGGTGGAAATCCGGATATCCTAAGCGAGCCTGCTTTTTCTGAAATTCTAAATTTAGATTTAAAGTATGAGTGGTTTATTGGAAAATCAGATTTCTTTTCTGTAGCGGCCTTTGCAAAGCAAATAAATGACCCTATAAACCTTATCGTTGCAAATGATGCAACGGGAACACAGCGTTTTGCTCGTACAGGGGATAAAGCAGAAGTACTAGGTGCTGAGGTAGAACTGCGCAAAACTGTCCTTAAAGATGCTGATGATAGAGGTATCGTCGCTTTTGGGTTAAACGCAACCATAATGAGCACCAAACAAGATCTTAAAAGTAGTGAAGGTTTTATTACAACCACGTTTGACAGAGACTCAGATCAATTACAAGGTGCCTCTCCTTTCTTACTAAATGCAGACTTAAGTTGGACACCAAAGTTTGGCACCTACGAGCCCACTGCGAACCTAGTCTTCTCATATTTTTCGGACCGAATTGACGCTCTGGGAAGTGGGCAGCTTGGTAATATTGTAGAAAAATCGGTATCTACGCTCGATTTTGTCTTAAAAAATGAAATTGGAGATCATTGGGAAGTAAATGCAAGTGCTGGAAATATTTTAAATCCAACTATTGAATATGTTCGTGAAACATCTCTAGGTGATGTTAATGTAAACTCGACCAATGGGACAGATCTGGCTAACTATAAAAGAGGTGTAAACCTCGGATTACAGCTTAAATATAAATTTTAATAATTCTGAATAAAATCAATAATAAATAAATACGTAAAACAATGAAAACTAATTATTTCTTATCAGCTTTAGCTCTTACTGCGCTGCTTTTTACTGCTTCTTGTGAAACTGATGACACGGCAGATGTAGTAATAAACGACAACAGTGTTGACAATTCTGACAATAGTGTTACTAATAATAATGGAGGTGGTGATGGCGAAAATCCTAACCCACAGGGGAACCAAGATTTAGATGGAGGTACATTTACAGAAGACTTAACTCTAGCGGCTTTAGAGGGCGGAGCTTGTTATATCTTATCTGATGCTTTGATTATGGCAGAAGGAACTACTCTTACAATCCCAGCAGGAACTTGTATCCGTGCAGAAGGTGGAGCTGGAGTATATATTGCAATATCACAGGGAGCCAAAATAATGGCGGACGGTACTGCTGATGCACCAATCGTAATGACCTCTAACCAAAATGCTCAAAACCCAGGAGATTGGGGTGGGTTAATTCTTTTAGGAAGAGCGCCAATAAACTCTGTAGCTGGTGGTGACGCTACTTCATCTTCAGAAATAGGTAACCTTCCTTACGGTGGTTCTGTTTCTAATGATGACTCTGGAAGTCTTACTTATGTGCGTGTTGAGTATTCTGGTGGTGCTGCAGACGGAGCAACCGAAAACAACGGATTCTCTTTTTATGGTGTAGGATCTGGAACACAGATTTCTTATATTCAAGCATTTGAGGGTGCTGATGATGGTGTTGAGTTCTTTGGTGGAACTGTAAATGCTTCCTTCGTATCGGTAGTTGGATGTCAAGATGATTCTATCGACTGGACTGAAGGTTATACTGGAACTCTTACTGACGTTTATGTAAAGCACGGTCCTAGCCACGATAAAGGATTTGAATGTGACGGCTACAATACAGATATTGGAAATAACTCTAGTACTGGTTTCTTCTCTGCTCCTACTGTAAGCAATGTTACTATAGATGGAATTGGCGGTGAGGCTATTCGTTTAAGAGCTGGAACTCAAGGAATCTTTACAAATGTTCTCCTTAATGGATTTGAAGAAGGGTTTGACTTAGATGGAGATATGGGAGAAAACCCAACGGGTCAAGGAGTGTTAGATGGAGAGCTTTCTGCAACAGACGTAACGGCAGATGATGATACAGTAGATTCTATTGATTTTGTAAAAAATGATACTGGATTTACTTTTGAAGATGATGCTTTCCTTACTGGAATTGGAAATGGTACAGGAACTGATTTTGCAACCTGGGGCGCTGGATGGGCTCGTAACTAAGACTTAAAACTTATTTCATAATAAAAAAGGTCCCTCGAGAGGGACCTTTTTTATATCATATTTTCGCGAAAGCGAACAAATATCTATCTATTTACTACAACACGCTCCCCTTCATTCTTCCAAACGTTAACTGCTGCTACACGAGAATTACTGTAGCTTACTTCAGTAAGTTTATCATCATTCCAAAAGAACCACGTGCCTACTTTTTTACCATTTTGGTACTGAGCTTCTGCTGTTTTAGTACCGTTGCGGTCAAAACTGATCCACTCCCCTGTGAGTTTACCATCTTTTGTAAAAAAACCTGTCTGACTTACCACACCATTATCATAATGTAAGGTAGCTTCAACCACATCGCCTTTTTGTATATAAGTATTCTTAATTTCTTTTTCTTGTGCCTGTGCAGATATTGTAATAATCGCAACAAGGGCAAACATCAATAGCTTTTTCATAATGGGGATCATTTAATTGTTACATTACAAATATAACGCAAACTTTACATTAAAAACAAGATTAGATAACATTTTATTTACATTAAATTTACATTAAATTTATAATTACTTAAATATCAATTACTTACTTAAAATAATTAACACTTCGATATTATCCAATAATGTTCCCTCTTCACCATAAATTGTCAGTAACTGCTTTCTACTATTCTTCACACCTATACAGAAAACCTTACATTGTGGGCGCTTTAGACCCTTTGTAATTATAACATTTACATAACAATAGATTAGCGCGAAATAGTGAATTTTGCCAACTTATACCGACGATATTATTTATGGAAAATATATACATTTTTATGATCTGCGCCCTAGCTATTCTGGCTATAGCAGATTTAGTAGTAGGTGTTAGTAACGATGCAGTAAATTTTTTAAACTCCGCTATTGGATCTAAAGCGGTATCATTTAAAACCATAATGATTGTTGCCAGTGTAGGCATCGCGTTTGGGGCACTGTCATCCAGCGGTATGATGGAGGTCGCCCGTAAAGGTATTTTTGATCCCAGCCAGTTCTACTTTGATGAAATAATGATCGTCTTTATGGCCGTTATGATTACAGATATCATTCTGCTCGATATCTTTAATAGTCTGGGTATGCCTACATCTACTACGGTATCCATCGTTTTTGAGTTATTGGGAGCGGCCGTTGTAATGTCCATCATAAAAATATCTAATAATGATGATTCCCTACTTCAACTGGGTAACTACATCAATACCGACAAGGCTACAGAAATTATATTAGGAATTTTATTGTCTGTCGTCATAGCCTTTACCATTGGAGCACTGGTGCAATTTGTGACCAGGTATCTGCTCACCTTCAATTTTCATAAGAAACCTAGCTGGGTTGCTTCCCTATTTGGTGGTTTTGCGATCACTGGTATTGCTTATTTTATAATTATTAAGGGGCTTAAAGGAGCTAATATTTTACCTCCAGAATTTAGCACTTGGGCAAGTGAAAACTTGTTTCTTTTCTTGAGTGCAAACTTTATCGCGTGGACTGTAATTTCTCAGCTCCTCGCTATGCTATTTAAGATTGATATCTATCGCCTTGTTATTGTACTAGGGACCTTTGCACTGGCAATGGCCTTTGCGGGTAATGACTTAGTAAATTTTATAGGAGTTCCTATGGCTGCCTATAATTCTTTTTTGACGTGGTTAGAAGCATATAATACGGTGGGAACCTTACCCAGCGCTTTTAGTATGGAAAGTCTCGCCGAAAAAGTACAGACCCAGCCTGTTCTGCTCTTAGTAGCCGGATTAGTGATGGTGCTTACACTATGGTTTAGCAAAAAAGCGAGACGTGTTGTAAAAACATCGGTAGATTTATCGAGACAGGATGAGGTAAAAGAACGCTTTAAAGCAAACAAATTATCACAGGTACTCGTAAGGGGAGTAATTTACTTAAACTACGGATTAAAATCTATTATGCCTACAGCTGTAACGCAAAGCATAGACAGACGCTTTACGACTCCTAAGATTGCTAAAACGATAGACGCCCCGGCCTTTGATATGGTACGGGCGGCTGTAAATCTAATGATAGCCAGTGTTTTAATATCTGTAGCAACAGGGTTAAAATTACCACTATCTACCACCTACGTAACTTTTATGGTAGCCATGGGAACGTCGCTAGCAGATAGGGCTTGGGGAACAGAAAGTGCGGTATATAGAGTTGCTGGTGTGTTAAACGTTATAGGAGGCTGGTTCCTTACAGCCATTAGTGCATTTTGTGCAGCTGGTGTACTCGCATACCTAATGTGGCTTGGGGGAGATTATGCCGTGATTGGTCTCTTCTTTCTCGCAGTGGTAATGCTTGTACGCAACTATTTTTCAAATAAGAAAAAAAATAAAGAAGCTCAAATAGTTGAGGATCTCCGTAGGGCAGAAAGTCAAACAATTTCTGGCATCATAAACGAAAGTGCAGATAATATTGCTAAAACGGTTTCTAGAACTAATAAAATTTACTCTGGAACACTTAAAGGACTTTCAAAAAATAAAGTGAACAGCCTTAAAAAGAGCAGAGAGACTGTAGAAAAGCTCAATGACGAGATTGATGAACTGCGCGGTAACATTTTTTACTTCATTAAAAACCTTGAAGAAACCAGTGTACGAGGCTCTAATTTTTATATTGAAATTCTAAGCTACCTAGAAGACATCACTCAATCTCTCGACTATATTGCAAAGTCCAGTTACAAACACGTAAACAACAATCACAAACCATTACGTTTTAATCAAATACGCGATCTTCAAGAAATAGATGCAAAACTGAGTACCTTCCTAGAGGAGACTTCTCTCGCATTTAAAGAACGTAATTATTATAAGATCGCAGAGCTTCTTGGCAAAAAAGAAGAGCTCTATAATGATGTCACCGAAAAAATTCAAAAGCAGGTAGAGCGCACAAGATCTGAAGAGTCTAGTCCTAAAAATACAACACTATACTTCAGCCTTTTACTGGAGACCAAAGATCTCATAGAAGAGATCATGAATCTCCTATCGCTGTATCATACTGAACATAATAGATAGCATTTATACCGCCACACGTAACCTAGGGCTTAGATTCAAGTGAATTTAAGCCTTAGGTTTTTAGATCTCGCTTTCGCGAAAATGTAATCACTATCCAGCGATCTCTTTGAAATATACAGCGTTAGTAGAGCAAAGATTTAAATCCATATTTTCTGGAATGCAAGAGTTTACCCATGGTAAAAATGGGTCGTTTGAATGCGTCCCTTGAAAGGAGTGACATTTTCGCGAAAGCGGAACCAAAACAATAAAAATCTGTTAATCTTAAACAAAACGGAGTCTAAATACCTTTTAGATTTTTAAATTCACACACTATAAAATGTTATAAAGATGTCAGATACAAAAAAGGAAGAGCCTTCTATCGTTAAAGACGAGGAGAACCCAACCGAAGAATATTTACTTCAGGATAATAAGAAAACGAGGTTTGGTGCCGGCTTCATTATAGTGACCCTCATCATACTCATTATAGCTGTTGCTTGTACTGCCTATTTTTTAGGGGCTTAACCCTTCAGTTTATTTTATTTAAAAACCCTACGCTCATTCATTTGAGAATGGGGTTTTCTATGATTGGTTAGATGATTATCCTTCTATACAGGTATCCCCCAAAGAGAATGGGGATAGCGTTTTAAAATTAAAATAGCTGTTGGCTTTGAGGTCTGCTGACTACGATCAACTACAGCGACTTGCCTTATTTCAAATACTACGGGCATCCAAAAAATATCGAAAGATATTTTGATGAATTTATCCACACTTCATTGTTAACAGATTTTTTACACTAGCTTAATGTTGAGCAAATACACTTGCTTACAACGATTACGTGATTTTATGAATCCTCGGGAAGCCCAATGAAACCGTAATTGTGAATATCGTGTTGAAAACCTTGAAAGACACCCACTTGTAAAAACACATAAAATGAAGACCTTTAATCTCCGCATATAACAAATCAAATTGCTTAGAACACTATGGAAATAACTCACATCGTCAAACGCGACTTTCAGACCAAACCCTTTCAACAAGAGAAAATTACAAGCGCCATCTTAAAGGCGATGACGGCTATCGAGCACGGAAGCCCGGAAGATGCAGAGCGTATTTCTAATCTTGTGTATGCAGACCTTAAGAAAAGAAAGGAACTCGATGCGACCTACATACCTACCATCGAGCAAATACAAGATCTTGTAGAGCGCAATCTGATGATGAGTGGTGAGTTTATTGACGTGGCAAAAACATATATTCTATACCGCGATGAGCAAGCACAAAAACGTAAGACGAATGTGTTTGAAAAGCGTATAAGCCTAAAACCTTATGAATACCCACAGTTATATGATTACGTACCAGCAATAAGACACTCGTACTGGATCCATACAGAATATAATTTTACGAGCGATATACAGGATTTTAAGACACGTCTCACAGAAGTTGAGCGCAGTGCGATTAAAAATACAATGCTGGCAATCTCTCAAATTGAGGTTGCAGTAAAAAGCTTTTGGGGTGATCTCTACCAAAAAATGCCGAAGCCAGAAATAGGAGCGGTAGGGTCTACGTTTGCAGAGAGCGAAGTGCGACACGCAGACGCATACTCACACCTTCTAGAGATCTTAGGTCTTAATAAAGAGTTTAAAATGCTCAAGAAGAAGCCCGTGATGATGAAGCGTGTACAGTATTTAGAAACTGCGCTTAAGAATGCCAAGAGTGAAGACAATAAGGAATTCTCAGAATCTATCCTCTTGTTCTCATTGTTTATAGAGCACGTATCGTTGTTTTCTCAGTTCTTAATAATAATGGCCTTTAATAAGCACAAGAATATGCTTAAAGGAGTGTCAAACGTAGTAGAGGCCACTTCTAAAGAAGAGCAAATACACGGTGATTTTGGGATTGATATTATCAAAATTATCAAAAATGAAAATCCAGATTGGTTTGACGCAGAGCACAGTGTTAGAGTACAGGATATGTGCAAGGAAGCCTTTACAGCAGAGAGCCATATTATCGACTGGATCTTTGAGGCAGGCGAATTGGACTTCTTGCCAAAAGCGCTCGTAAACGAATTTATAAAAGACCGATTTAACAGATCCCTTAAGAGTATCGGTATCGACCCGGTTTTTGAAGTAGACCAAGTACTACTAAAAGAAGCAGAGTGGTTTGATGATGAGATCATCGGGACTAAGCACGGCGATTTCTTTGTAAAGAGATCTGTAAACTACACAAAAAGAGCACAAAGTATAACATCAGACGACCTATTTTAAATGAACAACCAAGAACTAACTAAAGACCAAGTTTCTAGCACCACTACTAGAAACGAAAATGAATTACTCGCCGCTCGCAAAGAAGCGTTGTCTGTAAATAAAGAACCTACCACGCCAGGTTTTGAATGGCTTACTGAAAATAGCCGTAAATTTCTAGGAGCGGGGTATTTGAGCCCAGGAGTATCCCCAGAAGAACGTATACGAGAAGTTGCAGACAGAGCAGAGCAAATTCTAGGAATGCCCGGTTTTAGCGATAAATTTTATGGCTATATGTCGGAAGGGTTTTACTCACTCGCTTCTCCAGTCTGGTCAAATTTTGGAAAAGAACGTGGTTTACCAATAAGTTGTTTTGGTTCTCATATTTCTGATGATATGGGTAATATTCTATACACTCAGTCGGAAGTTGGGATGATGTCAAAACTTGGGGGCGGAACTTCAGGATATTTTGGAAAAATTCGTCCAAGAGGGGCTGAAGTTAAAAATAATGGTCAGGCATCTGGTTCTGTGCACATTATGCAACTTTTTGAATCTATGGTTGATGTAGTGAGCCAAGGTTCTGTAAGACGCGGTCGTTTTTCACCATACCTCCCTATTGAGCACGCAGATATTAAAGAATTCTTAGAAATAGGAACCGAAGGAAATAGCATTCAAGAACTTACTCACGGTGTAACCGTAACAAACGAGTGGATGCAGTCTATGATCGATGGTGACACAGAAAAGCGTGCACTATGGGCAAAAGTATTGCAGTGTAGGGGAGAGATGGGATATCCTTATATCTTCTTTACGGACAATGCAAATAATGGCGCTGCAGATGTCTATAAGGATAAGAACCATAAAATCTACGCAAGTAACCTGTGTACAGAGATTATGTTGCCCTCTAACGACGATTGGTCTTTTGTGTGTGTACTTTCTTCTGTAAATGTACTTCACTATGATAAGTGGAAGGATACAGATGCTGTAGAGACAATGGTATATTTCTTAGATGCTGTAATCACAGAATTTCTTGAGAAATTAGAGCAGTACAGAGACTCAGATAATAGAGAAGACAAGCAGACATTCTTATTTATGGAGCGTGCGTATAACTTCGCAAAGTCTAATCGTTCATTAGGACTTGGAGTTTTGGGATGGCACTCCTTATTGCAGTCTAAAATGCTTCCTTTTAACAGTCAAGAGGCATTTAATCTTAATCAAGAAATCTTTAAGCAAATTAAAGAAAAGTCTTATAAAGCCTCTGAAGAGCTTGCAAAAGAATTTGGAGAGCCAGAAGTACTTAAAGGATATGGTAGACGTAACGCAACATTAAACGCAGTCGCACCTACTACTTCATCTGCTTTTATATTAGGTCAAGTTTCTCAAGGTATTGAGCCTATCTGGTCAAATATCTATGTAAAGGATATTGCCAAAATTAAGACCACGATCAAAAATCCGTTCTTAGAAGATCTTCTTAAAGAGAAAGGACAAGATACCCAAGAGGTATGGAGAAGTATCCGCGATATGGATGGATCTGTACAGCACTTAGAGTTCTTGACAGAGAATGAAAAAGACACTTTTAAAACGTATTCTGAAATTGATCAGATGGATATTATTTATCAAGCTGCAAACCGTCAGAATCACATTGATCAAGGGCAGTCCGTAAATATTATTGTACATCCAGAAATGCCAGTAAAAGAGATTAACAAGATACACGTTACTGCGTGGAAGCTAGGACTAAAATCCTTATACTACCAGCACAGTATGAATGCAGCACAAAAGTTTAAACAGAAGAAAGATTGTGCTAGTTGTGAAGCTTAAGTAAAATTTTTCAAGATCAAAGCAAAAGAGACTAATCACTATGATTAGTCTCTTTTGCTTTAATTACTATCTATTAGATATCATAATCCCTTCGTTAAAGTAGGATATCTCGGGTACCCTAAGAAATCTGTTTTGGGTCAATATTCACAGCAACTTCAGTATCCAAAATGATTTAATCCTCCTCAATAAAATAGGGATAAGAGATAATGTAACCCCAGACGTCATTTACACATCGCTCTAAATCAGTCTTAATTTCTTTAGTCCAGAATCTAAACACGGTAAAACCCATTTGAGCAAGTGCAAGGTTTACCTCCCTATCCTTTTGCATATTTCGTTCTATTTTGGGTATCCAAAATTCTCTGTTTGTTTTAAGTTTCCCCTTCTTTTCTTCCCAATCATATCCGTGCCAGAACTCGCCATCTATAAAGACAGCGAGCCTATACCTAAGAATTGAAATATCAGGAGTGCCTGGAAGAGCCTTATTGTTCACACGGTATCGTACTCCTTTTGCCCATAAAGCCCTTCTAAAAGCCATCTCTGGCTTGGTATTTTTACCACGAATCTTACTCATCATCTTAGAACGTTTCTTTGTGGTATAGAAACCTGACTCTTCGTTGAAACGAGGGACGATTATTTTTTGTTCTTTATAACTCACCTCCTTAATTTAAAAAGAAACGCTTCATCATCTAGACTGTTTAACAAAAGTGAAACATAAGGATTACGCTTTCGCGAAAGCGTAACACAAAAAAAACCCAAATTTCAATTCTGAAATTTGGGTTTTAAGCATTCTATATTAGCCCTTTGACTTTCTTTGGGGCTTGTATAAATTATCCTTTCAAGGAAGCCGCAAGATATTCACGGTTCATACGGGCGATGTTCTCTAGAGATATTCCTTTAGGACATTCTACCTCACAAGCACCTGTGTTCGTACAATTACCAAATCCTTCTTCATCCATTTGCTTCACCATATTAAGTACACGAGTAGTGGCCTCAACCTCACCCTGTGGTAATAAAGCAAACTGGCTTACTTTAGCCCCTACAAATAACATGGCGCTAGAGTTCTTGCAGCTCGCCACACAAGCCCCACAACCTATACAGGTCGCTGCCGCAAAAGCGTCATCTGCATTTTCTTTTTCAATAGGAATAGAATTAGCATCCTGAGTATTTCCTGAGGTATTAACTGATATAAACCCTCCAGCGTGCTGAATGCGGTCAAACGAGGAACGATCTACCATAAGATCTTTTATCACCGGGAATCCCGCCGCTCTAAAAGGCTCAATAGTTATGGTATCACCATCTTTAAATTTACGCATATGCAGCTGGCACGTAGTCACAAGTCTGTCTGGACCGTGGGCCTCTCCGTTTATAAACATAGAGCAAGAACCGCAAATTCCCTCACGGCAATCGTGATCAAACGTTACTGGCGAATCTCCTTCATTGATGAGCTTATCGTTAAGCATATCCATCATTTCTAAGAAAGACATATCACCATCAATCCCGTCAATAGGATATGTAACCATTTGCCCTTTAGCAGTGGCGTTTTTTTGACGCCAAACTTTTAATGTTAGTTTCATATTCTCTAACTTAATTTATTAAATTCATTCAGGAAATAAATCCTCTTACTTTACTAGAGCTCCCAGTAATTGTGTTAACTGAGTAATTAAGTAACTTATCTTTATTTTCCTTTTTGGTTTTGAAGGTATTTTATATATCCGTTCAAAATTAATAATGTCTTATTATATATTTTCCTTAAATCTTCTAATTGCCCTTCTGAAATATAACCTTCATCTAAAGCAATTACTCCGTGATCTAGGGTCTCTGTTAGAGATCCTCTTGCCATTCTACACTACTGAATATTCTCTTGATAATGAAATCTTCCGTGTCCTTCGGATATATTATTCCCGACTGACCTTGAAGATCTTCTTATCTGACTTGTTAAACTAAACTTCTCATCTTGGGGAAAGTTTGGAATCATAACATCTTTTACAAAATTTCGCAGCTTTCTAGACTCTTTCCAACAAGCTAAATCTTCAAAAGATCCAAAATTTCCCAAGTTTAATTTTTCTTACTATTAATTGATTGATAATCGAACCACTCAATTAACTTATTTACTCAATTACTTATATGACCTCTGTTTCACTTCAATATTCTCGTAATTGAGCTCTTCTTTGTGCAATACTGCATCTTTAGGCGCTCCTTTATATTCCCAAGCAGACACAAACGTAAAGTTCTCATCATCACGCAGTGCTTCTCCTTTTTGGGGTCCGTCTAGCTCTACAGACTCCTCACGGAAGTGTCCTCCACACGATTCGTCACGAGTAAGGGCATCTTTTGCAAATAGCTCACCTAACTCAAGGAAATCTGCAACTCTAAGCGCTTTGGCGAGCTCTTCATTAAATTCATTTTCTGTACCAGGTACGCGTACTTCTTTATAGAACTCATCTCGTAGTGCAGAAATCTCATCGATAGCACTTTGTAAATCAATTGCATTACGGGACATTCCACATTTGTTCCACATAATTTTTCCAAGTTTCTTATGGAAATAATCAACTGGCTTAGATCCCTCATTGTTGATTAAGGCAGCTACTTGCTTGCGCACATTCTGCTCTGCTTCTTCAAATTCTGGGGTATCTGTAGGTATAGGTCCTGTTCTAATATCGTGCGCCAAATAATCTCCTATGGTATACGGCAACACGAAATAGCCGTCTGCTAGACCTTGCATTAGCGCAGAGGCTCCGAGACGGTTTGCACCGTGATCTGAGAAGTTTGCTTCTCCTATTGCATAAAGACCTTCTACGGTAGTCTGTAAGTTATAATCTACCCATAGACCACCCATAGTATAATGCACCGCTGGGTAAATCATCATAGGTGTATTATATGGATCTTGATCTACAATCTTGTTGTACATCTGGAAGAGGTTACCATACTTAGTTTTTACAACCTCTTGACCTAATTTCTTTACTAACGCCTCATCATCTGCGTCAAGGTGCTGAACATAAGCTTGCTCTTTACCATATCGCTGGATTGCGGCAGCAAAATCTAGATATACTGCTTCTCCTGTTTTATTAACCCCAAAACCTGCATCACAACGTTCTTTTGCTGCGCGAGATGCTACATCACGAGGTACGAGGTTACCAAAAGCTGGATAACGACGCTCTAAATAATAATCTCTATCTTCTTCTTTAAGCGCTGTAGGCTTTAGTTTACCTGCGCGTATCGCCTCTGCATCTTCTTTCTTAGCAGGAACCCAAATACGCCCATCGTTACGCAATGATTCTGACATTAACGTAAGCTTAGACTGGTGATCACCAGAAACAGGGATACACGTAGGGTGTATTTGCGTATAGCAAGGGTTTGCAAAATAGGCTCCACGCTTATGTGCTTTCCAAGCTGCCGTGACATTCGATCCCATTGCGTTAGTAGAAAGATAGAATACGTTACCGTATCCACCAGTTCCTAAAACCACTGCGTGAGCAGAGTGACGTTCTATTTCTCCTGTCACTAGGTTACGGGTTATAATACCACGGGCTTTACCATCTACTTTAACGACGTCCAGCATCTCGTGACGGTTATACATTTTAATCTTACCACGACCTATCTGGCGGTTCATTGCAGAGTAGGCTCCAAGTAATAATTGTTGCCCTGTTTGTCCCTTTGCGTAGAACGTGCGGCTCACGAGCACCCCTCCAAAAGATCTGTTATCTAACAGTCCACCATAATCGCGTGCAAAAGGAACCCCTTGTGCAACACACTGATCAATAATATTGGTAGAAACCTCAGCAAGGCGATACACGTTTGATTCACGAGAGCGATAATCCCCTCCTTTTACGGTGTCGTAAAACAAGCGGTACGTAGAGTCTCCATCTCCTTGGTAATTTTTTGCCGCATTTATCCCTCCCTGAGCCGCAATAGAGTGCGCACGTCTTGGAGAGTCTTGAAAACAAAAAGCCTTTACATTATAACCAAGTTCTGCTAGCGTAGCCGCCGCAGATCCACCTGCAAGGCCAGTACCCACAACGATAATGTCTATAAGACGCTTATTTGCTGGATTAACGAGATTTATTTCGTTTTTATGATTGGTCCACTTGTCAGCTAGTGGTCCTTGAGGTATTTTAGAATCTAATGCCATAGCATGTTATTTTTAGTGAGGGATTTGATTAAAGTGAGATAAAGGGCAATAAAAATAAATCCCAAAGGTATCGTAATTGCCCACACTTTTGCAAATTTTGCAGAGAGCTGTTCGAGTACGAATTATTAAAACCAACAGATTGGAATGTAGAGGCAAATCCGTGCCAGAAGTGAAGTCGCTAAAAGTATGAACGAAGGCTATAACGTATAAGCCACACGTAGAGGTCTTTAAATTTTGAACTGTTTCTTCATAATATCTAAGCCCGAGTCAATATTGACGGGTCTATAAGCCCTGGAGCAATCTCTGTACATACTTTACTGAATAGTTCGTGGATCCAGAAATCGTAAAGGTGCAACCTAAAAATGCAAGCACGACCGTCCTGTGATAATCATATTTCGGAGACATCCAGCTTGCGTTCTCACTTCCTTTAAAGACTACATAATTAAGGGCGCGCCTTTCTGTTCTGTATATCCAGAACAATACCCATTACAAAGTGAAAGATAACACCACCGATAAGTATGGGCTGCAATACAAACTGCACGAGCCCGTTAGTTCCCATAAAGTGAGACCACTTATTGAAGGTATCTGGAGAGATTACAGATGAAAAATTTATAACAAAATGCTGTGTCAAAAAGACCACTAGAAAAAGACCCGAAAGTGCCATTGCTACCTTTCGCCCTATTGAAGATTTTAATAATCCGCTCATTTATATGTTGGTTTGTAATAATCTCAACAAAAATACGGCGCAAACGTTGTTTTAGCAACAATAGTAAGAAGTCATTCTATCTATTTAGAATGATTATAAGAAAATGAGGTGTACTGTTTAAGTTCACTTTCGTGAAAATGTGATTTGGCAAATAACTGTTCAACACTTTCAAAAGAAATGAAATATATTTTGAATCTTTTATGAGGAATAACATTTTCGCGAAAGCATATTAATTATGCTTTTATAACCAAATGTATGGCCTTACTATTTCAATTATTGAGGAATACCACCAATATTGAGATAATCAATCAGTGATTAATATTCTCTTTATTATAGTGCCTTATATCATATCTAAATAAGTTCATTTATAAACGCAATAGAACATATTTTGGAGCTAGAATATTTGACAGACAAGTGTTAGCAGCAAGACGAATCTAGACAGATATGCGATATTTTTAAGTTGGAAGAAGAAAGAAAATGATTTTTAACACCATCAAATACATTTATTTTAGAGTTAACATATCATTTCTTAAAACTTCCATTGCAATCCAATTCCGATGTATCCCTGTAAAGCACTGCTTATTCTATTTTCTGAAAAATTAGAGTTGCTGAAACTCTCAGCGATTTCAGGATTATCAATATTTAATATGTTTCTGCCCCTAATAAAAAAATTAAAATCTGAATTATGTGGAGTCATATACAGTGTAGGGTTTATTGAAAAAATAGTTCTTTGCAAATTATTCTCAGAGGTAAACTTAGTATAACTCGTCTCAATAGATCCGCTAAATAATTGATCAGATGTACCGAAATCCGTCTTTAAAAACAACTCTGATCTATTGCTTTGTAAGTTGGTTTGATTAAAGCTATTACTAAATCTTTGAAAGCCCCATTTCAAACCAAAACTATAGTTTAAAAATTCTTTGTCTCTTTTGGAGATTGATAATTTATTATTTGAATCAAAAAGCTCAAAAATATTAGGCGTACCTGCAACTTCATTTTGATTACGTACTAAAAATAGGGCGGATTGTGCATTTAAAATGAATGTTGATTTAGGTATTCTGTATTCCCAGACAGCAGTAGCAATGTAGCTTTCGTTTAAATTATTTATAGAATACCTGTTTAACGTAAAAGGTTCTGGATTTTGTTGAATATTTAGCGCAATATCTTCATTCATTTGTGTTAAACCAGTATAAAAGAAAAATGAATTGCCCTTGGGTAAGTTCATATTTGTATACACAAAATTTATGGAATTCTTGTAAAACAAAGTGCTACTATCTTGGGATGAGCCTTGGACTAGATTTAAATAATCTATTATCAAGTCACTATCAATATTCTCTTTAAGTACAGAAAACTCGTTATTGAGACCATAATTTATGTTAAAAGAATGTTTAGCATTTGGATTAAAGGATAATCCTACTTCTGGTCTCAATCTATTTTTTTTATTGTTATTAACAAGGAATGTGTCAAAACTCAAACCGCTATTAATATTTAACTTACTATTTAATTCAATGCCTACATTAAGTGATAGATTAAGATTTCTTATATTTCTTTCTAAATCTGAGGTTATATTATCGTCAGCTAAAGGGTTAATTGTATTCTCGAAAGTTTCATCTGTGGCAATATAACTAGAAGAAAGAAGGAAGTCGTATTTTGAGATCTGATGTGTTAATTTCACTCTTGCGCCTTTCGTACTATTTAAAAGTTTGCTGTTTTGTTGCACATTACTACCATACGTCAAAATACTGTCATCAGAGATTAGTCCTAAATTAGAATCCTCCTTGGTTTCTTCTTGGAAAAACTTTGCATCAAATGATGACTTATCAGATAAACTTCTTTTATAATTTACTTGATGACCCCAGTAGTTGTTTGAAATATTTACATCTTGTTGCAGCGCAGTATTAGGTCTTTCCACATCCAATAAAAAGGCTGCATCACTGAGACTATAGTTTGCTGAATAAGACAATAACGAACGTTTATCAAACCTATAATCAGACTGTAATTTTAGAATGCCAAATAGATTTTTTAGATTATTTCTTTTAGATTCATTTTGATCGGCAACGCTATTTGTAAAAAAGTCTCTCTCTATATTTTGGAATTGATTTTGATTTATATTGTTCATTATAACAAATCCCCGTAAACGAAAATTAGGACTTGGTTTGTAGGAATAGTTTAAAGCCCCTAGTTGGATTCTTCTATTCTTTACTCTGTTCGTATTTTGTAAAAAATAGGGAAGATCTTCATCCCTAGATTGAGTAATTTCAGTACTACCATTGGATATTATAACAGAAAAAAGATTATCGTTAAGAGCAAAATAATCTTCAGAAGTCATGGATTGATCGCCAATATTATTTAAATCCGTGATTAATGTAAGTTTTAATTTTTCCTTAAAATTGAAAATACCAGATTTCAATAGATAACTATCCTCTATTGCAGACAATCCCTCTACATTACCTTTTATGTTCTTCTTAGCTTTCTCTGTTAATTCAATATTTATGGTAGTTCCTTGATTATCATTAAAATTTGTAAAATCTTTGAACTTTTTAAAGAAAGTGACTCCTTTTATCATATCAGCACTAATATTTTCTAGTGCCAAGTTATGTTGACTATCAAAAAACGACTCCCCATCTACTAAAAGATTCTTAATATTCTGACCATTAACAGTTAATTTTCCAGAATCATTAATTCCAACCCCCGGCAAGTTTTCTAAAACGTCACCTAGTACTCGCTCTTTCCCAGTTAAACTTCTTTTTAAATTATATTTTATAGTATCCCGAGATATTTCAAGAAGGCTATTATCAGGTCTGATAATAATCTCATCCAGATTTTGAGAACTCTCTTTTAAATAAAAATTTCGATGAATACTATTTTCTTTCTTAGAGAGAATAATTTTATCCTCTACAGGCTGATATCCAAGAAAACTCACCTTAATCACTAAGGTGTCATTACTATTTCTAGATTGATATTCTAAACGGTAGTTACCGTTTTTATCGCTTATAGAATACGCTAAGACTTGCTTCTTTGAAATATCTAATAATTGAAAATTTGCAAAACTTAGTGGATCTTTGAGATGATAAATAGTGCCTTTTATTTCAATTGTATTTTGAGAGATGCAAGTAGTCGATATTAAAAGGACAAATTTTAAAATTATAAGTCTCACTAATACTTTGTTACTCCTTTTCTGATGGTTTTGTTACCCTCCTTGGTTACCTCTACGCTTTCCTTAACATTGAAAAACTTATCCATGATCATATTATCATAGGACTCGCGAGATATTGAGATACCAGTTTGAGTAGCCTCAATAGTCTTATCACTCTTGTATTGAATGTGAGTTGCGGTAATTACCTTAGTACCCATCTCAACTTGAATCACTAAGCCCGGCAAATTATAAAAAAAACTCGGACCATAGTTAAGGGGTATATCTTTTACGAACCAAGCTTTTATTTCTTGGCCATACATACTTGTAATAGCTAATTGACAGTCATATTTGTCAATTATTTTATAGGTGTCTTTTATTTCCCATTCTGGTCCTTTTGCATCCTCTTTAATATTGTAAATTAATCCAAATATCTGTATGCTAGATTGGCTTTCATTTGCACTTTTATCAATAAATATTCTTTCTGAATAGGTATGAACCGTTCCACTTATGGTCTCTTTGTTGCCAAACTCATCAGTTTTGGTAGACGAATTTTTAAGAGAGGACGCTCTTTTTATTTTAGGCTCATATAAAGATAAACCGTTATTAATAAATAAAGTGTAATACTCACCTTCCGCTCCCTTTGCAACAGACTTTTGTATACTTAAAGGTAAAGACGCCAATCTCGTAGTATCTGTTGGAACCCTATCCCAATATGCTATCTCAACTTCCTGCCCATATGAGAATTGAAGCATAAAAACACAAAAGCAAATACAAAAAATTTTCTTCATCATTATAAATTTAAAAATCACAGCTTGTGCTGTGATTTATTGGTTACAGTAAAATACCTATACTACGGTTGATTTTCCCCAAAAGAACATATCCTATGTGAAACTTCATACCAAGTCCTAATTGTTGTACCCATTGGCCCCGGTGTATCTTCATACCATTCATGAGTATGAGTAATCCACAAAAAATCCTCTTCATTCGACTCAATGCTTGTATCAATAACATTTGAAATAATTTTGTCATTAGAGCCTCAGTTAAATTAATAGCTAAAACAAACTAAAACACCGTAAAGGTAGAAATAACGATTTTTTTGTAAATTTTAATCGGTTTTTAATTATTCGAACGAAATAAGCTTAAAACTACAGTATTCGCATATGTTTTTTCTAAAAATTTTTAATTGTTTTCGCACACCCGTAATTAATCTATCATTTAGAAGTACAGCCTGTCTCTGAATAAGTCAAATGGTTCCGTGTTATAAAAAAATTCATCTGTAATACCTCTTACAGGTGGAGAATTTTGTAGATCAAACTTAAATAACAAGAGAGGAGTAACGTGTTATTCGCAATAGGTGCTGTAGCATTCCCCAGTGCTAGCTTTAAAGTAAGTGAGCATATAGTATAAATCTTGTGAAGCTAGACAAACATTGTGAGCTATTACTACTATAGAAATTTTAAATCTGTCTTTTTGGAGATAAAATTTTTAACAGTCTCGACAGAGTAGCTATTACTGCAACTATTTACCAAAAAGATATACAGATAACTAATGCTTTAACTCAATCTCACACATTCCTTCTGGCATTTCAAACTCTAAAGTGGCGTGCTCAATACGGTGCTCTTTTAACGATGCTCTAATTCTAGCCTTTAGACTCACTTGATCCTTAAAAGGGATTTCTTTACGGAGGACGAGGTGTGCGGTTAAAATAGTGAGCTCTCCATCCATAGTCCATATATGAAGATCGTGTACTTCTGTAATCTCTTTAAATTCTTCGATACCCTTTTTAATTTCTTGATAAACGATTCCCTCTGGCGTACCCTGCATTACTATTTTAAGAGTCTCTTTGAGATTTTTATAGACGTTGATAAGAATAAAAAGTGCAATACCTAAGGAGAGGATTGGATCTAATATGGGCACCTCAAAAAAGTACATAACTACGGCTCCTATTAACACCGCTACCCATCCTAGAACGTCTTCCAGCAAGTGAAGGGATACTACCCGCTCATTGATACTCTTACCTTTTTTGAGCTTGAGAACCGCCACACCGTTGAAGATAACCCCTAGCACTCCTAGAATAATCATTCCTTTTGCATCTGGGGCTACAGGGCTAATTAACCTAGGGACTGCCTCTGTGATTATAAAAATACTGCCCACAACGAGGACTATAGAGTTAATAATCGCACCGAGTAAGGAAAATCTTCTATAACCGTAGCTAAATTTTTGAGTAGCTTCCTTTTTAGAAAAATTCTGAAAATACCAAGCAAGACCTAATGAAAGACTATCTCCTAGATCGTGTACCGCATCAGAAAGAATGGCGACACTATTCGTCAGGATACCACCTATAAGCTCTATGATCGTAAATGCTACATTAAGAAAAAATGCAACCTTTATATTGCCCGTTTCGTGATGATGGGCGTGGGAATGTGTATGGTGATTATCTTCCATACATCTAAAATACAAAGAGGCTGGGATAAATTATTCTTGACGTAAACTATTTTACTAATTATTTATGGAACCTAATCTCTCAAGGACTAAAGAACTATCGCCACAATAGATCATTTTATAGAACCGGCCTAGCTAGGTGATGTATAAGGGTATTGCTCTGCGAGAACCGCGTACTTATGTTGACAAGCTGCAACTCATATGGCATTCCGTGAGTCACAAACGGCAGAGCGTTATATGTTTTAGAAACTAGTTGCCAGGTTTTTAATGTAGTACGGCGTACCCATTGCTATCATTGAAATAAAAAAACTCATCAACTATAGCATTGATGAGTTTTTTTAAGTTTAAAATGAGTTGTTTACTGTATGAGGTCAAGAGTATTCACTGCGTCTGAAACTTCGTATCCCAGCCTAAGTCCTTCATCACAATCCATACGAATATGCACTCCTAATGGAATTCTAGAATACCCATTTTCACTTGCCATTTGTGAGAAGCTAGTAAATTGTCTAGGGCTTCCTCTAAACTCAGTTCTGCCCGCGTGAGTTCTGTCTGTAAAGTCTGTAGCATCACCAAACTGACCTATAAAAACTCCCGCAGCAGAAGATGCAAATGCCGAGTGACCTGATGGGTACCCAGGAAAACTAGGATTAGGCCAATCTATAAAGCGGTATAAATTAGTTTGATAATCTGGATCAATGTAGTCTTTGATAAATACGCTCGGACGCATCACCATATGGTGGTATTTATCTGCCCACGTAGAAACCGCAGCATCATTGAGCGCAAAGCCCAGCTTTAAATATAAGAAAAGTGTTTCTTCATAACCTAAAGAATAATGTTGGGTAAGTTGCCTAGCGATAGAAAACTGCCTTCCAGGAGGACTGATCATTAACCCTTCTACATCATCAGACCAGAACTCAGCAATCCAGAGGTTCTCGTTGTCTTGTTCTCTAGCTTCATTATTCAAGGTATAGGTCTCCATCATTTCAGCATAATAATCTGTCCCTACCTCATTGCTGTATACTAGTGGTGGCACTGTAGAAGTCTCTTCAGGGCTTATAACAAATGTGCGCACAGATTCCCAATACGGAAATAGAGCTCTCTCTGGATCTGCACTAAACGTCCAATACCCTTCCCCTTCTTCGGGTACGTATGATAACGGCTGAGGATCATTGATCTGCCCCAATGCGGCAGTGTCTGTCTGGCTGTAAGCAATAACTTGGTCTGCTACGTAACGACCCCAGTTCTTAGAAGCATTAATTTCAGAAGTAGTTAATCCCACTTCTAGTTCAATATCATTAGCATTTTCCAAAACAGTCATACCTGATGAAATCTCTTCTGAAAGAGTGTACATAAAATAATCCATTACCCTCGCATAACAAGAATTTAAGGCTAATGCTATGTTTACCTCTGACGTGTATTCTGATGAATCGATAGTTAATTCATCAAGTCTTGAAGCATTAGATAAATACCCCTGCATTTGCGGTATTCCAGTTTCATAGGCGGCAAGGTGTATGTAAGCTAGCGATCTAGCTGTTGCGGTAGGTCGCATTCCCGCAGCATACCTATCTGCATCAATCCAGAGATCATTCCAGATACCAATGACCTCTTGTGCAAGCGCAGCATTGACTTCTGGAGAGTTTGTCTCAATAGTTGAATCATCGTCAGAACAAGAGACTAAAAATGTGAGTGTTAATAAAAGTACGCACCAACTTTTGTGAAATAGAGTTTTCATATCAAATAGATTTTGAAAGGTGAAAAGGATTAGTAAATAAAAGTGGGAGAGCTCAAATTTAAGATATTTTTAAGAATGGGAAAGGGGTCAATGCCCCGAGTTTAACTTTTTTCGCTCAACTCCCTTGTAATCCCCGCAAAACACACATGATTTTAAAAATTTACTTCTAAAAATCCTACAAATGAATCTATCTGAAAAGAGGAAATAGCACCTCCTTCCTACTGAAAGGATTAAATTTTAGTAATATATTGAAGAACAATAATTTATAAGCTTAGACGAGATAGTGTCTAAAACGATTTATCAATATCCTATATAAATTACTTACAAAGGAAATGCGCTATGTACTTTATTTAAATAACTATTTAACTGTAAGGGCTGTCTCTACCATCTCTGTGCTTTTACCCCCTCCATCAAGTACGGCCATATAAGTACCCTTTGGAAGGTAAAATTTTCCGTTTCCTGCCTTTTTAATATCCAGTTCTTGGTTTTCTTTTTCTAAAATATTTTTTCCACTTTCGGTTATAGTAAGGTCATAATGAACTTGATTTAAACCGGTTGCTGGAGTCAGGTTCATCCGCTGCAGTTCTTTCCCGTCTTCTGTTTTGATAACGAGTGCATACGTTCCAGCGTTACTGGTATAATAAGAAACTGGTAATTTAGGCTCATAAGCATCTGACCAGGTACTCCAGCTGTTTCCCCATCTTGAACTTGCGTCTATCGCCGCTACTTCAAAAAGTTGAACTTTCTTATCGCTATCTATAGATTGCAATGATGAGATGTCTGTTCTATAGATACTTCTACCGTGTGTTCCTAAAAGGAGATGATTTGCGGCTTTCTGGATTTTCATATCGTGTACGGCCACTGCTGGTAATGGAGAAGAGGAGTCTTGAGATACCGCTTTCGCGAAAGCGTGATACTCACCACCACCATTCATACTTACGTAAGCGCCATTGTCAGTTCCTACATAGATAATATTCTCTTTTTTAGGATCTTCTACGATAACATTTACAGGAGACCTAGGAATGTTAGCCGAAATGTTCTTCCAAGTTTGACCGTAATCCTCCGACATAAAAATATATGGAGTAAAGTCGTCATTTCTATACCCGTTCAACGTAGCATATACTCTGGCTTTATTGTGCTCGCTTGCAACTACTCTAGAGACCCAAAGATTCTGAGGCAACCCACTTGTGATGTCTGTCCACGCTGTTCCTCCATCCCTAGTAACATATATCTTCCCGTCGTCACTACCCGTATAGATAACACCAAACTTAAATGGCGACTCGCTTATGGTGGTTAGTGTACCGTACGCCACATTTCCTAGCTTACCTCCATTAGTAAGATCATCACTAATCGTTACCCAATCATCCCCTTGATTCATAGAGCGCACTAGTTTATTGCCTCCCAAATACAAGATGTCTTGGTTGTGAGGACTCAGTAAAATAGGCGTTTGCCAGTTGTATCGGTAAGGGGTTTCACCCAACTCGTGCTCGATGACGAGACGTTTATTATCTCCCGTTTTACGGTTAATACGGTAGTAATTACCAAACTGAAATCCTGTATACACAATATTTGCATCGCGATTATCTACCTGAACTTGCATTCCATCACCCCCCATAATGCTTTCCCAAGGATACTGACCTTGTTGTTGCCATCTCTTGTTTTCATCTGCATTGCTAGGTGCAACCCAAACACCATTGTCTTGTAAGCCTCCGTAAACATTATATGGCTTCTCATTATCTACCTGTATAAAATAAAATTGTCCTACAGATGGGTCATTAGCTTTGATCCAATTTGCCCCATCATCATACGAGATGTTCACCCCTCCATCATTTCCATTAATGAGGTGATGCTCATCTTCTGGATTTATCCATAGAGCGTGATGGTCTGAGTGCACATTTTCTGCACTTATACTCGTAAACGTTTTTCCTCCATCTTTAGACGTAACGATGGGCACTCCATAGATATAAATATCCTTATCATCTGAAGGGTTTACATTAATCTCTCCAAAATAATAGCCATAACTAGAATATAAATCATCTATATATCCTTCGTGTGTTTTCTTCCACGTTTTTCCAGCATCGTCAGAGCGATAAACTTCTGCACCTACAACAGGCGAATCAAAAACCTCCGCCTCATATGATTTGAGATAGGCATAAAGATCTGCTGGTTTTGCATCCCCTTGACGCACCAGGGACTTAACATTTTCTGCCCTGTACTTTTCCTGAAAACCATTGCTTTTCAAAAATTGATCTAGGCTTTTCGTATCGATTGCCAGAAAATCTGAAGTAGACATTACCTTAAAAGCTTCTTTAGTCAGCCCGTCTGGGCTTTTAGCGTCTTTAGTTACTTTTTCCCGACGAAACTGACTATCGTGTACGGCATATACGGTATTCTCATCATAAACAGCAATCCCAATGCGACCTACACCATCCCCCGAAGGAAAACCGTTCATTTTTTCCCAAGAATCACCTCCGTCTATACTTTTATAAATTCCAGATCCTGCACCAGCACCCTCAAAATTCCAAGCTTTACGATCTCTCTCCCAAGCCGAGGCATACATTAAATCAAAATTATCTGGATCTTGATCTATATCTATAATCCCTGTTTTATTGTCAATAAATAATGTTTTCTTCCACGTTTTTCCCCCGTCCATCGTTTTATAAACACCACGCTCCTCATTTGGTGAATATAAATGACCTAATGCGCCAACGACAACCTCATCAGGATTTGCCGGATTGATTAAAATACGTCCAATGTGATGAGAGTCTATAAGACCCATATGCTGCCAAGATTCACCCTTATCTGTAGATTTTAGAAGGCCAATGCCCGCATAACTCGATCTCGAGGCATTGTTTTCTCCTGTCCCCACCCATATGGTACCACTCTTCCAGTCTACTGTGACTTCACCTACGTTTTGGGTAGGTGCATTGTCCATTACCGGTATAAAAGTCGTCCCATTATTGTTAGTATACCAAAGCCCGCCACTCGCATACCCTACGTAAAATTCTGTGGGTTTATCTGGATTTACCGCGAGATCTACCACACGTCCGGACATTATGGAGGGTCCTATATTTTCAAAAGGTAGGTTCTTTACTAAGCTTTTTTCGAGAGATTGTTCCTTCTGAGATACAGCTTGCTCTTGAAGCTGTATGGATGTAGCTGATTGTTGTGCAGATAAGTCCGCTTTCGCGAAAGCGCAAAAAATAATACTTGTCGCAAGGAGGTAACGTAATTTCATTTAGATATCGTTTAATTCGCTATGAAAATACGTAAAGGGGTGATTTTTAGAAAATTTTTAATTGATTAGTTCAAAAAAGAACAACACTTCAACTATAACGTATTACAGATGAAGTGCATATTCTTAATGCTATTCTTTGTTAAATGTAAAAGTACCTCCACCTTGATTAAGGATCATACTTCCCGCAGCTGGATCAAACGTAAGATGAACCCCCGCAGTTTCAAATGTAAATTTGTGATCTCCTATTGGTTCCAAAGGGAAGGCTCCTTGACCTGTCGCTTGTGCCATAAGTGTTCCTTCTTCTTTAAAAATAGTGATAGAAATCGGGATCTGCGTAGTGACATAATTTCCAACGTATGCATCTAGTTCTTCCTCAGAGAGACTAATATTAAGAATCGTAGGCATTTCAAAATCCCCCTTAAAGAAATTATCCAAAATTTTGAGAACGATGGTATTGGTCTCATAATTAATTCCGTTTGCGGTAATGCTTATGGCGAGTTGATCTTCTGGAAAATACCCGCTTATAGAACCAAAACCATCTATACCGCCTGTGTGCCCATAACTTTCCTTCTCTCCATAAGGAAATTGAAATAACCCTAAACCATAGCCACCAGTAATAGTTTTCATCTCCACAAGACTTTCCTTAGAAATGATTTTACCCTCCATAAGTGCGGTGATAAATATATTTAGTTCCTGAGGTGTAGACACAATGGCCCCAGCACCCAGAGGGACAGACATATCTGTTTCTTCTTCTAACTGCCAGTCTTTTATACGGCGATAAGACTGTGCTTCATTAGCAGCGACATTAATATCCTTTCCTACATATGTGCTCTTAAGATCTAAGGGTTCTGTAATATACTTTTTTATAAGGTTGTCATAAGAATCTTTAAGTACATCCTCTGCTATGAGCGTAAGAAGAATATAGTTTGAATTGCTATACGCACTTTCTGAACCAGGCTCAAAAGTGCTACCATCACGCACTACTCTCTCTAGCATTTGCTCTCTGGTTTGAGCTTGTGTGTTCCAATCTAGATAATCTTCTTTATCAGTAAAGCTCACAATCCCACTACTGTGGTTGAGCAAATTTTTAATGGTAATTTTTTCTGCGTTCTCTACCTGCGGGTAAAAGTCAGAAAGCTTTTGATCTAATAAAAGTTTACCTTCTTCTATTGCTTTGAATATAAGAGAGGATGTAAACATTTTTGATATAGACCCTACTCTATATGTAGACGCTGTATTTGCCTTGACACCATTTTCTACATCTAAAAAACCAATGGCATTGCTGTACAGACTTTTACCGTTATAAGCCACCGCAATACTAGCCATATATTTATCATTACTTTCTAAAAGCTCAAAGAGACTGTCTAGCTTTTGAGTGTTGAGCGATCGCTCATTTCCTGTTTGTGCTGTAAGGGTAGCAACCCAAAGCACTAGTACAAAACGTATTAGATTTTTCATAAGTATTGTTTTTTATTGATTGTTCGTTTGAGTTTTAATAACGCTGTTATTAGAAGATAGAAGAAAATTATAAGAAGTAGCATCACAGGTATAAACCAATGACCTAATACTTCTGTTATTTCTGGACTAGAAATCGTTTCCATATTCCTTTTTCCAAGAGTCATAAATGACCCATTTTTATAAAAAAGTCCTACGGAATCCTCGTTAAATATCTTTGCCCCTATAAGAAATACAAAACCGAAAAGCATAAGATATAGCAAAAAGAAAATGAAATAGGACACCCCGTTAGTGAAGTTAAGGACAAGTGCTTTTACGATATGTAGAGGATTAAAACTTTTTGTAGCCTGTTCCATCTTTTTATCTGCAACTAAAGGCCTCAGTACCTCCTCTGGATTTCCCAACGTATCTATAACGTCTAAAAGCTTTTCCATCTCGCCCTCACCTTGTCGTTGCTGGACACCCTCATAAATGTGGCTGTTGAATTCTAAGAGAACATCGTTCTGATATTCAGCGCTGAGTGATCTGGTAGCGCGCTTTAACCGTTTTATATAATTAGTGTAAACCCTTTTTGAGTTTACATCCTGAAAATTTATTTCTGAGAATTTCATTTTGATATTTTTTTGATTGACTTAGAAAGATCATTCCAATAGGACTGCATTTCCTTAATAGTGGCAATACCTTCCGCAGTAAGGACATAGTATTTTCTGGGAATCCCTGATTCCTGCTCTACCCATTCTGAAGAAACTAGGCCTTCTTTTTTAAGCCTATTCATCAGAGGATAAAAAGTACCCTCTGCAATCTCTATGGAGGTCTCTTTTTTTATTTCCTCTATAAATTCATATCCATAGAGCTCCTTATGGCGCAAAACGTTCAAGATGATATAAGTGAGCGTTCCTTTCTTGACCTGCGACTTCCATTTATCAACAAATAGTTTATTCATAGGCCAAATATATAAATTAAATACATAGCAATACAATGTATTAAGCAAAAGAATGTATTTTTAAAATTTATTTTTTCTATCAATAAAACTCTGAAGCTGCTGTACTCAAAGCATTCCCAATAATTTTAAATGATCCATAATTATTCGCTTTTTACAGCTACTTATTGAATTCTAAGCAATTCTTTAAACATTATCTCTGGATATTGCTCAACATTCTGTTGCATATTGTCATTGTAATAGACAGTTAGTTTGACGGTGTCATTTTCGCGAAAGCATATTCAAATTTGTATTTTTACTGAAATAATAATTGCTTAGACGGACAGGTATCCGCCTTCGCGAAAATTTCGATTTTATGAAGTACGATCCTATAGACAACACCCTATTTATAAAAAACCGCAAAAACTTTATGGCACAAATGAAGCCTAACAGTCTTGCCGTTTTTAATAGTAATGATATTTATCCCATAAGTGCCGATAGCACAATGCCGTTTGAGCAACATAGGGATATTTTTTATTTAAGTGGTGTAGATCAAGAGCAGTCCATTCTTATACTGTTCCCAGATTGTCCTAAAGAAAAATATAGAGAAGTTTTATTTGTGAGGGAGACCAATGATCACATCGCTGTCTGGGAAGGAGAAAAGCTGACTAAAGAAGCAGCGTATAAAACATCTGGAATAAAGACGGTTTTGTGGCTAGAGGATTTGGAAAAAACCTTTGGCGAACTAATGACCTATGCAGATACCGTTTATGTGAACACAAATGAACACTACCGCCAGAGTGTTGAGACAGAAACGAGGGAAGATCGATTTACAAAATGGTGGAAAGCAACATATCCTGCGCACTCTGTTGCAAAGAGCAATCCAATGTTACAGCGCTTACGATCCGTAAAGGACCCTATAGAACTTGAGCTGATGCAGAAGGCCTGTGATATTACCAATAAAGGTTTCCGCAGACTCCTTGGGTTTGTAAAACCTGGTGTTTGGGAATACGAGATTGAGGCTGAACTTATGCACGAGTTCTTGCGCAACCGTTCTAAGGGATTTGCTTATACGCCTATCATAGGTTCTGGAAACAATGCAAATGTGCTTCACTATGTTGTAAATAATAACCAGTGTAAGGATGGCGACCTTATCCTTATGGATGTTGCGGCAGAATATGCTAATTACAAAAGTGACTTGAGCAGGACAATACCCGTAAACGGTAGATTTACAGATAGACAGAAAGCTGTCTATAATGCAGTACTTAGAGTAAAAGAGGAAGCTACTAAAATGCTTACGCCTGGAGCTTTATGGGAACCCTATCATGTTGAAGTAGGAAAATTAATGACCTCAGAATTGCTAGGACTAGGACTTCTAGACAAAGCAGATGTAAAAAATGAAAATCCAGACTGGCCGGCCTACAAGAAATATTTTATGCACGGCACCTCGCATCACATAGGTCTTGATACGCACGATTATGGACTTTTGCACGAGCCTATGCAGGCAAACAATGTATTTACCGTAGAACCTGGAATCTATATACCTGATGAAGGTTTTGGTATTCGTCTTGAAGATGATGTAGTGATTCAGGAACGTGGAGAACCCTTTAATCTTATGCGGGATATTCCTATTACTGTCGAGGAAATAGAAGAATTAATGAACAAATAGTCTCATTCAAAATGATCAAAGCCGCTCTCTAAGCGGCTTTTTTTATAAATGTCCTTTATGCAGATAGAGGTTCTTGAAAAACATACCCCTGCAATAATGCAAGTGCTCTCTTCTTATCTTCTGTAGCCACTAGTAGTGATATATTATTGTTACTCCCGCCATACGATATCATACGTACTTTTACATCTTTGAGCACTTGAAAAAGGAGGTGTGTGTCTGGATCGCTATTCACTTCATTTCCCACCAGGCAAATAATAGTTTGCTCTTTATCAATACTAACCTGAGCAAAGTCATCAAGTTCTAATTGGATGGCTGGGAGATTTCTCGTATCGTCTATGGTGAGTGATACCGCAATCTCTGAGGTGGTTATCATATCTATAGAGGTTTCATATCTCTGAAATATCTCAAAAACATTACTCAAGAAACCGTGTGCTAAGAGCATCCTACCAGATTTTATTTTAAGGGCAGTAATACCATCCTTTGCTGCTATTGCCTTAACGCCCCTCCCTTTTGCTCGATGAGTGATTACAGTTCCTGAAGCCTGTGGCTCCATCGTATTCTTAAGGCGTAGTGGTATGTTATGCTCCCTCAATGGTTGTACCGTTTGGGGATGTAAAATTTTTGCCCCAAAATACGCCAGCTCGGCCGCTTCATCGTATGAAAGTTCTGGGATAGCGTGTGTCTCATTTACAAACCGGGGATCGTTATTATGAAAGCCGTCTATATCGGTCCAGATCTGTACCTCATCTGCCTTTATAGCAGCACCTATTATAGTCGCTGTATAATCGCTGCCGCCACGCTGTAGATTAGAAATCTCACCATCATAATCACGACAGATAAAACCTTGGGTTATATAAATGGTATCCTCTTTAGGAGTTCCTAAGAGCCTTTTGATATTCTGACGTATATAATATTGGTCCGGGTCATTATCCTTATCAATCCTCATAAATTCTAATGCAGGAAGCAGTATAGCTTTTAAGCCTTCTTGCTTTAAATATTGACAAAAGATATAGGTAGACAGTAACTCGCCTTGAGCGACAATTGCGTCTGTAGTTTTCTGATTATAAGTTGGTTCTGCACAAAGTCTTTCTATGGTAGAAAATACTTCATCTACATAGCCTATCACATTAGATTTTAAAGAACCATAAGTATATAGTTGTTCTATAACCCCATCGTATCTACTCTGCAAATCTCCACGCAGCAAATCGGCTCTATCAAGATTTTTATCGCTTGCGGCGTTTGCGATCTCTACAAGCGCATTTGTAGTGCCAGACATAGCAGACAATACAACTATGTTAGATTCTCCTGAATCTATAATTTCCTTTACAGACCTCATATTTTCTATAGAACCTACCGATGTTCCGCCAAATTTTAATACGTGCATTGCGTCCAAATTTTTGACAAATGTATTTTTATAGATTTCACATCCCTTAAAAATGCAGATTTTAGTCTAAATTTGAACATATTGTTAAATAAATAACATATTGAAAACTATATCGAGCTGCGTTTCAGAGATTATTGCCGGCCAGCCATACCTCGAAGAAGCCTTATCAAAAAAAATTATCAACTATGCAGCGCTGGCAGAGCATCTCAATCCTCTGGTAGCGTCTATGGTACACAAACCTGTTAAAGACGGAGCTATCTTAATGGCCTTACGTCGCTACGCATCTCCTACAGACACAAAAAAGTCATTGCGATTACAGGAGGTTCTCTCTAGCTTAGGAGATATCACCGTTCGCTCTAATCTTGCGGTTTTTACATTTCTCAACTCTGGCTCGCTCATACAGCGTCACGCATCAGTGCTGAGCGAGGTGGCACAAGATCATCAGACATTTTATGCGTTTACAAGGGGGATTTTTGAGAGCACTCTTATCATTTCTGCAAGTGAAGAAGCTACCATACGGAAACAATTTTACAACGAAACAATTTTAGAATATCAAGACACGCTTTCGGCTATCAGCATACGTTTGCCTAAAGGAAATACTGCCGTTGTGGGTTTATATTATCAATTGTTTAAAAGACTGGCTTGGGAAGGCATTTCACTTCAAGAAGTAATTTCTACGACTAATGAGTTTATCATTCTCGTAAACGATAATTTGGTGGATAAAGCCTTTTCGGCAATTAAGAAACTTAGGGTTTAGCTCAAGAACTTGTAGGGATGTGGTTTTAAGTACGCTTTCGCGAAAGCGTAAAAAGGTTTACCCCGATAAATGTAACGAGCGCCGGCAATAACCAGCCCAGACTCACCGTACCAAGGGGTATCAATTCCTGAACTTTTTTCATCTCCTCTTCAAAACCTATAGATGCCCAAAAATCTGGTGCGCTAAATAGTACCGTCGCAATGACAACCGCCCTAAAAACCAGAACGCTCGCAAATCTCGATGGAACGGCATTGAGCAAAATGAGAATTATCGTGATGGGGTAGATAAACATAAGGGCGGGTACTGCCACTACGATGATTGAGCTCACGTCCAGTTGCCCAATTACTACACCCAGTATTGCTCCTAAAATTGCGGTTACCGTATAGGCAATTTGGGAATTGTTAAGCAACCCCTTTACAAAATCTGCCGTACCGGTAACAATTCCTACTGCCGTTGTAAAACAAGCTAGACTCACAAGTAGCGCAAGGACTCTCGTCCCTATACCGCCTAAGGTCTGAGTGCTCAACAGGTTGAGGAGCGTTGTGCGATCAGTTTCTATTAAAGTACCACTTTGGAGGGCTCCTATGTAAATAAGTCCCCCATATATAAGTAACAGTCCTAGTCCTGCTATGATTCCCGCTCTGGTAAGAACGAGCTGTTTGACCCGCGCAGACCCGCTTTTAAAACCTAAAGAGATTACTATAACTCCACCCACCACAACACCTCCTATGGCATCAAATGTCTGATATCCTTCTAGAATTCCACTCGTAAGCGTACTTTCAAAAATAGATACACGCATAGGCTCATACTCTCCAAAGATGCCTATTCCTATGACCAGTGCCAGAATAATAAGGATAGCCGGAGTGAGGTATTTACCCACTAGGTCCATCACTTTGGACCTATTTAAAGCAAATAGTAAAACGAGGGCAAAATAAATAGAACTCAACAATAAGCTGGACATTTCAAAGTAGGGAGCAATGGCCATTTCATAGGTAACTGAAGCAGTCCGCGGCGCTGGCAATGCAATGGATATTGCATACACCACAAGGCAGTATACAACGGCAAATAGTGGCGACACTTTTTTTGCAAAATCTAACATCGTCCCTTGCAGCTTTGCGTGCCCGTAAATCGCAAGGATGGGAATCACCACCGCAGAAATCACAAATCCCATTAACACCCAAAACCAGGACTGCCCGGCATTATACCCTAAGTACGATGGAAATATAAGATTCCCAGCCCCAAAGAATAAGCTAAAAAGTGCAAAGGCGGTTACAAAGGTCTGTTTGGTAAATCTCATAGGTAAGCTGATATTTGCTGGCTGAAGATAACAGAAAATGAACATCCTCCATAAAGACGCACCTATTTTTTATTCAGATCAAGGTGCTGGCCGCGCTATTGTCCTGCTACACGGGTTTTTAGAGAACAGGACGATGTGGGAGCATCTCCTACCATTCTTAACAAAGGATCATCGGGTAATTTGCATTGATCTTCCAGGCCACGGAGCATCTGGTAACCTGGGATATGTACACACTATGGAGGATATGGCGCGGGCGGTTCTGGCAGTCGTTACTCATCTCGATCTTCATAACATTACTATTATAGGTCATTCAATGGGAGGTTATGTGGGTTGCGCTTTCGCGAAAATGTCAGTAGAAAAACCTATTGCCCTGTGCCTTCTTAATAGTACTCCAGAACCAGATGATGAAGAACGGAAGAAATTGAGATCAAGAGCAAATACGATGGCAAAAAAGCACTATGAGCAGCTTTTACGTATGTCCTTTGTAAATCTTTTTGAAACGCAAACTAGGGAGCAGTTTGATCGAGAAATTAAAGAAGCACTTTCTCAAGCCCTCAAAACGCCAGTACAGGGATATATTGCAGCAAATTCTGGTATGAAAGCCAGACCTTCTAGTATTTCTTTTTGGAAGGAGTCTCCCGTTTATAAAGGAATGATCTTAGGAGCTAATGACTGGATTATTAACGCTGCCATCCATAAAAGTTCCTATGAGATGGTTTCAAACTATTTTGAAATTATAGACGGAGGTCATATGACACACATTACCAACAAACTGGCAACTCAAAAGGCCATTTTAAAATTTCTAACGAGCTCAAAAATATGATGGAGCACTATAAAATTTTATAAAGTGATTGTTTTCCTACAAATTACCCCTCTCTAATAACTTTTTATCTATAAAACTGAAATCCAACTACTTACATCCATTTTCTCTTAAAATAGCGATACACAAAAGAATCATAAATAATTCTTAAAATGTTAAATTTTAAGGTATTTAGTCGATGTATTTGTGTAGTTCACAGATTATGCCTTTATTTGTTTCAACTGATACCCCAAATATTATGAAGACAATTGACTCAAACGCGATTAAGAGTAGTCATAAACCTCTAGCAGCTATTGCTTGTAAAATTTTTGGACACAAATATCGCATCACTAAACGCTATCAATCTAATCTTAAGGAATTTGAATGCGCACATTGTAGGAAGCAATACACCTTAGACAGTTACGGTCACTATACTCCTCTTACTCCTAAGCTTAGACGTATTAACGAGGTGTATGAAAACTTCTATGTACGTAAGCTAAGCGTAACTAGTTAATTACGACTCCCCAAGTCATTATTGATTATTAAGCGCATTCCATCCACGGGCAACCAAAGGTATTTTAGTATCTGCTCGTGTGATGAGATGCATTCCTTCTTTTACATCTGCCATATGGCCCACTACTGTAAAGTTTGGGTTTGCCTTAATCTTTGGAAAATCATCCTGTGAGATCGTAAAGAGCAATTCATAATCTTCCCCACCACTAAGTGCAATGGTTGTGCTATCTAGATCAAATTCTTCACAAGTACTGATTACTTGAGGGTCTAAAGGAATTTTATCTTCATAAAGGTAACAACCCACTTCTGAGTTTTTGCAAAGGTGAATCACTTCAGATGATAATCCATCACTTACATCTATCATTGAAGTAGGTACAATCTCCAGTGATTTTAATAGAGCAATAACATCTTTTCTCGCTTCTGGTTTAAGTTGTCTTTCTACCAAATAAGAATACTTTTCTAAGTCTGGCTGACTGTTTGGGTTTACTTTAAAAACAGCTTTCTCCCTTTCTAATATCTGAAGCCCCATATAAGCTGCTCCAAGATCTCCTGTAACCACTATCAAATCACCTGACTTTGCCGTTGATCGCTGCGTAATTTCTTTCGCGGAAGCGTGTCCCACCGCAGTAATACTTATAACAAGTCCAGTTTTTGACGACGTCGTATCGCCTCCAATAAGATCTACTTTATAATTGAGACAGGCAGTTTGTATCCCAGCATACAATTCTTCAAGTGCTTCCAAAGGAAACCTATTTGACACTGCAATAGAAACCGTGATCTGGCTAGCAGTAGCGTTCATCGCATAAACATCAGATAAATTTACCATTACCGCCTTATAACCAAGATGCTTGAGTGGCACATAGCTCAAATCAAAATGAACTCCTTCTACTAATAAATCGGTGGTTAAAACGACGTGCCCTGGTCCAAATTTTAATATTGCAGCATCATCTCCCACACCTTTTATAGTAGATTTCTGAGTGATTTTAAAATGCTCCGTTAAGTGCTCTATAAGTCCAAACTCGCCTAATTCTGCAAGTGAGGTACGATCTTGATTTTTATCTTCTAACATAGCTGCAAAATTAAGCAAATAAGGAGTTTTGGAGCATTTGTTGTTATATAATTAATCACGACATAGTAACGTACTATCTATTTTAACTAACGCTGTCATTCGTACTTTTGTAAATTAGCATCCTAAACATTTCCTATGCATTTAAAAACTACGCTCCTCCTAGCTTTCATAGCTTCTTTTTCGTTTCAAGTAATCGCTCAAACGCCTTGTGAAAATAATGTGGCCGCTGGTTTTCCTTGCGCTGGATTTGATCTTCAAGACAGGATCACACTTTCAGAACTCAATACCACCTTTGTCAATGATAGCTGGGGTTGGACAGATAGTACCACAGGTATTGAATATGCACTCGTAGGTCTCAGAAACGGAACCGCTTTTATAGATATATCTAACCCTACCAATACCATCCTTTTAGGCATTTTACCGACACATACCACTCAGAGTATATGGAGAGATGTCAAGGTTTATCAAGATCACGCCTTTATAGTAAGCGAGGCCGGAGGGCACGGAATGCAAGTATTTGATCTCACTAGATTGAGAGATGTAGCTGGAGCACCAGTAACCTTTACGGAAGATGCACATTATGATGGTTTTGGCAGTGCCCATAATATTGTAATTAATCCAGAGAGCGGATATGCCTATGGCGTAGGAACATCAACCTTTAATGGAGGTCCTCACTTTGTAGATATTTCAGACCCCCTCAACCCAGTTGCTGCTGGTGGATATTCCCTTAACAATTATAGTCACGATGCTCAGGTGGTCACATATGATGGCCCAGATACAGATTACACTGGACGGGAGATACTGATAGGGTCTAATGAAGATCTTGTTGCCATTGTAGATATTACAGATAAGTCAAATCCCATTGAGATATCAACCATTACCTATCCTACTATAGGGTACACCCATCAAGGCTGGTTTACAGAAGACAAGCGTTATTTTCTGTTAGGCGATGAAACAGATGAGATAGGCTTTGGGTTTAATACAAGAACTATAATTTTTGATTTTGAAGATTTAGATAATCCTTCTCTTCATTTTGAGTATGAGAGTGATAATCCATCTACAGACCACAATGGTTATGTAGTAGGAGATCTTTTTTACCTCGCAAGCTACCGCGCTGGTATGCGAGTTATTGATATTTCTGATATAGAAAATCAAAATATCCAAGAAATAGGATATTTTGATACGGTGCCTAACTCAAACAATGTGGGTACATCTGGACTGTGGAATGTGTACCCATTTTTTGAAAGTGGTAATATAGTTTTAAGCGGCGATGGTGGGTTTTATCTAGTAAAACAAAACGATAATCTGAGCGTTACATCTAATCAGGAGGCCTTAGGATTTACGATCTATCCTAACCCTGCGACAGAAAGAATAACCATAACATCCAGAAAGCCAATAGGTGACGTAAAAATATATAACGTATTAGGTCAAGAAGTACTCTCAGAAAAGTATAATCGTCTAGAGGCGACTATAAACGTTACTTTTCTTACATCTGGAGTTTATTTTATTAAAACTGCAACTAAAACTCAGCGACTCATTATTAAATGAAATATCTTTTAATTCTTCTATCTATTCTCTTTCTCATTATAAGCTGTGAAAACGACGAACCAGACTTTGATCCATCTACACTTATTGACATTGAGATTCCTAATGAAAGCCTCTTAGGAAGAATACCTTGCGAGGCTGGAAAGGCCTCCTATTATCCCTGTAATGGTTATGATTTAATGTCTAGGCTCCATACAGATGCTTTAGGGGTGAGCGCTCTTAATGACATATGGGGTTGGGAGGATCCACAGGATGGCAAAGAATATGCGCTTGTTGGCGGGAGAGAAGCAACTATATTTATTGATATATCGAATCCGGAAAATCCTGTAATCCTAGGCAGACTGCCATCAGAAACGACCAGTTCTACTTGGCGGGATATCAAAGTTTATAGCAACCACGCTTTTATTGTAAGTGAAGCACAGGATCACGGTATGCAAGTTTTTGACCTCACTAAATTGCGAAATCTCAATGCGCCAGGACAAACCTTAGAACCAGATGCCATCTATTCAGACTTTGGTAACGCTCATAACATTGCTATTAATGAGGATACTGGGTATGCCTATGCCATAGGTACCTCAACCTTTACTGGAGGTCCTCACTTTATTAATATACAGAATCCGCTCAACCCTGTAGCAGCAGGTGGCTATGATATGTCAGGGTATACCCACGACGCCCAAGTGGTTACGTATAATGGCCCAGATCAGGATTATACAGGTGCAGAATTATTCTTAGGAAGCAACGAGAATGAGACCGTGATTGTAAATGTTACAGACAAATCAAATCCTACGCTCATTTCTACAGTTTCGCACACGAGCGTGGGCTATACGCACCAAGGGTGGTTTGATGAAAACCATCAGTATTATTATGCAAATGATGAGCGGGATGAAACTGATTTTGGGTTTAACTCACGCACGCTTATTTTTGACCTTTCAGATTTAGATAATCCGCTATATCTAGCACCCTTTTTTGGTGACAGCCAGGCAATTGACCACAACTTATACACTAAAGGAAATGAGCTATATCTTTCAAATTATACCGCCGGCCTTCGGGTTGCAGACATAAGCGATGTAACTACAATCTCAGATATAGGCTTCTTTGACACGTTCCCACAGAACGACAATCCTGAGTTTAATGGGGTCTGGAGCGTCTACCCGTATTTTCAGAGTGGGAATATCATCGTAAGCGATGTGACAGAAGGAATGTTTATTTTAAGAAAGACTGGAAATTAATCGTATGGAACATTTCAAAATATACATAATAGAACTTTTTACGCTTTCGCGAAAATGTTATTTCCTCACAGTATTACTATCAATAACGATAGCTTCTTGTACCAAAGATGATTCGCAAGTACCTGAAATTATTGATCTTTCTGACGATGTTGTCACATCTGATGACGGTCCGTCCTCTGCAGATTTAAATGTCGTTTTTGCCAGAACCTATGGAGGTAGTCAGACAGATACGTTTCAAGATGTCCTTGCAACGTCAGATGGAGGTTTTGCTGCCTTGGGATATACGCAATCCGTAGACGGAGACGTGACAGATAATCCTCAGCAAATTAATTCCTATTGGATGATAAAAACAGATTCTAATGGGGAAATTCAATGGTCTAAAACTTTAGGTGGAGATAGCGATGATAGAGGTCAACGTATCATTCAAACCTCAGACGGTGGTTATGCCTTGGCTGGATACAGTCAAAGCTCCACAGGAGATGTCTCAGAAAATAATGGGTTCTATGATCACTGGATCGTAAAACTTGATAATACAGGTAGTATAGAATGGGAAAAATCATTTGGCTACCCTGGTTCAGACCAAGCGCTATCAATCATACAGACCTCTGATGGTGGTTACTTTACTTCTGGATTTCTAGACGTAACAGCTTCAGGAGGAGAGGGTAATGATGGTTTACAACAAACGGTGGAAACAAACACCAGATCCGCCTTACACGGCGTGGGTGAATTCTGGGGTCACAAGCTAGACGCAAACGGAAATCTCGAATGGAGAAGATTCTTTGGCGGTTCTAATAATGATAGAGGGTACGATGTGATTCAAGCACCTGATGATGGAATTTTAATGGTGGGAGCGTCTGAAAGTAATGACTTTGACATCTCAAACTCAAAAGGCAGTTATGACTTCTGGGTAGTGCGTATCAATAATGAGGGAGACTTGCTTTGGGAGAAATCTTTCGGTGGTAGTCAGATTGATATAGCTTACGGGGTAGCCGCTACTCCCGATGGAGGATATATACTAGCGGGAGACACAAGGAGTTCAGACGGGGATGTAAATACTCTTAAGGGCAACGCAGATGTGTGGCTTGTAAAAATAAATGATAATGGTGATCTCATCTGGGAACGCACCTTAGGCGGAACTAATTTTGAGTCTGCAAGAGCAATTACTTCCATCCCAGGCGGATATGCAATTACTGGTGGCTCTAGAAGTACCGACGGCGATGTTACAATAAATAACGGCCAAAATGACATCTGGATTGCCACAGTAGATTTGAGCGGAACTATTACTGGAGAAATAAGCGTAGGAGGCAATGATCAAGATTTTGGATACGGTATCGCCGCAAATACTGAAGGAACTATAATTGTTGCAGGAGACACAGAAAGTACTAATGGACTGCTCACTACCTCAAACGGAGCTACAGATGCTGTCCTCATAAAAATTGAATAGATGAAAAATTTTATAGCAATAGCCCTTGTTTTTGTAGGCCTCATATCTTGTAATGACGATACTGTAGAAGAGCTCACAACGGGCAATGTTGTGCTCACCTTTGAAAACAGCAATAACGGTAATCCACTAGTGCTCGATTCTCAAACGTACGTTAATGGTAGCGGAGAAAATTATCAGGTAAATGAACTTAAGTACATTATATCAAATATAGTCTTCACTAAATCAGACGGGTCCTTTTATGCCGTGCCTCCAGAAGAGAGCTATTTTGTTATTGATGAACAGGGCAATAAAACGGTATCTCTTATAGGAGTTCCTGCAGGTGAATATACTAATGTGCGTTTTGGGTTCGGTATTGATCCTACGAAGTATCCTATAGAATCTGGCACACTCAACTTTGTCCCTACAGCAGAGGAAGCAGGAATGCTCTGGACGTGGTCTGCAGGTTATAAATTTTTAAAGTTTGAAGGAACCTATGTGGTCCCCTCAGATACACCTCAGCCATCTTCTCCTTTTACCTATCACGTGGGAAGCCACGGAGCAAATCTTGATAATTACAAAGAAATTAATCTTGCTTTCGCGAAAGCGGTATCACCACAAGTCACAGCATCACAAGTACTTGTATTTGATGTTGCTAAAATTTTCGATAGTGCTCATACAATGTCCCTTGAAGAGAAAGATGATGTACAAGTAGATCCAGTGAATGCTCCTAAAATTGCAGAAAACGTAAGGACCGCTTTTAGCGTTCAGTAACATACATTTTATTTGAAACAGCTTATTTACATATTATTTTTAGCACTCACAATGCTAAGCTGCTCCTCAGAAATTACAGAAGGAGAAATGGTTGATGAGGGCTATACGCCCTTGCCCAATCCTGAGCTCAACGTTGTGATACCCTCTAACTTCCCAGATCTTACCTATGACATGGCTCAAAACCCACCTACGGAAAAAGGTTTTGAATTAGGTAAAAAACTATTCTTTGATGGCAGGCTTGCATCCGACGGTGTGGTTTCTTGTGGTTTTTGTCATATTCAGGATTTCTCATTTACACATCATACACACATTACAAGTCACGGCGTAGATGGACAAATAGGTGATCGTAATGCGATGCCGTTACACAATCTTGCTTTTGCGACAGATTTTAATTGGGATGGAGCTGCGACCTTTTTGGATAGTCAACCCATCATACCTATCACCGCAGAAAAGGAGATGAATGAAACGATTTCAAATGTCATTGCTAAGCTTAAGGCAGATGAAGCATACCCTTCTATGTTTTGGGACGCTTTTGGTACTGAAGGTGTAACTACAGAAAGAATGTTCAAAGCATTATCACAATTTATGATTATGATGGTTGCCGGTAATTCCAAATATGATAAGTGGCAGCGAGGAGAGACAGTAACACTTACAGAAGATGAAAATGCGGGACGCATTCTTTTTGACTCAAAATGTGCATCCTGTCACTCTGGTTCATTACAGACAGATAATAGTTTTAGAAATAATGGCCTCGCTCTCGATCCTGAGTTTATGGATATGGGAAGAGAGATCGTAACAGGTCTTCCAGCTGATAAACGGAAGTTTAAAGTACCAAGCTTGCGTAATATTGAGATTACATTTCCTTATATGCACGATGGTAGGATTAGCTCACTAGAGGGAGTGCTTGATCATTATACGAGTGGAGTAGAAGACAGCCCAACATTAGATGATAATTTACGACAGCCAGACGGCTCCTTAGGAATACTGATTACTCCCCAAGAGAAGTTGCAACTCATTGCATTTCTCAAGACTCTAACAGACAATGACTTCCTACAAGATGATCGTTTCTCAGAATTTTGAGAACTAAAATTTATACAAAATGATAATTCTATCTTAAATATATCCTAATGGCCTCCTTTTTCTTGTTGAGTTGAATTTGTTTATTTATTTTAGAAAAAAATACAACAAAATTGAAAGTCTATGGAACTTATACAACAAGCCGAAGCCTATGAAAATATGACGATGAGTCATATGTCTACAAGCGATAGAGTCGCAGCTTCAAGAGAAGGAAAAAGAATTGTACTCGCTATAAATGAAATCTATAAGAAAACTAAAGATAGTAGCCTTATGGATCTTATGAAGCGCATTACCATAAAAAAGAAAAAGATTGAGAAGCGTATCAAAGGACGCTTAGCAGCATAAATTTATTGGTCGTTCAATGACCAAGATCTGCCAGAAGACTTTTCCTCAGTAGGAAAATCTTCTGGCATTTTTTGTGTAACGCTTCCTGTTGCCGCCCATTCTGCTCCCCTTTGCAACGTCGTTATAAAGCCCACGCTCTCCATTGAGTAATCCATATGACCCAGGGCAGTGTGAAATACCCTTCCTTTCCCATAATTTATTGTCATAAGCAAAGGCTCTCCACGTCCAGAACCTTTATTTTCAGGCGCCCAAGGTTGTGCATTACCTTCTACATCTGAGTATGCATAGTATAATACGGTCACGTTCTCGGCTGGGCCACGTAGCCTGTCATAAAGCTCATCTTTAGTATGCATCCATTTTTTTGGGAGACCTTTTACAATGGGGTGTACGGTGTCATTTGCTGTAAGTAAAAATGCTACCTCTGGCCCGTGCGATGACTCTTGCCCATTAGAAGGTTCTATTTTAAGTTGGTTCTGTTCATTTATGTAGATTTGATTGCCCGCATCCAGCGGTCTATCACCCCAGCCTCCTACGCCTATCATTTTATTAAATTCTTCCCAATCTCCCCAGGCATTGTTTGCTGCGTGCACCACTACCAGACCTCCGCCACCTCTCATATACGCTTCAAAAGAGGCCTTGACCTCTGGCGACCAATCGCTTGATTGCCAGCCAAAATTAGAAACAATCACATCGTACCTATGAAAATCTGGAACATAATCTGGGTCTGGCACAATACTATCTGTAGCGACATATCTTTTACCATCTTTGAGATCATAGGTCTCTAATAGCCCTTTTATATGCTCGTGATCAAGACCGTCCACCTCCCTATGATGTGGGCCTTGATAGGTAAATTTTGATCTATAAATATCCACTTCAAAGAGCGCCGTCTCTTCTAAATATGACTTCATCATCATCGTGGTCTTAGGCCATACTCCGTGATTATTCTGACCATCTATAATGAGGGCTTTGAGTAACTGTGGTTCTTCCTTCGCTACGGCAGTATTTTCTTTGCAGCCCAATACTGAGAACATCGTTAAGGCTAACATTACTAAATAAACAGAATCTTTTATAATATTCATTGAAGGTTCTTTGTATGATGCTTTTATAAATTGTCTTTTCGCTTTCGCGAAAATGTACATTTGAAATAATTAATCAGTAAAAAATAATTTTACAATTGCCAGGAACAGTACTACAATCAATACATAATACGCTATCTGATCTGCTCTCTTGTTCTTACTCACAAAACGCGCCGTTAGATATCCTCCAGCAGTTTGCCCCAAAGCCATTATAGCACCTAATTTCCAATCAATCATCCCTTGATAATGAAAGAGCGCTATCAGCAGCAGGGTATATAATCCTATCACAAAACCTTTAAGCGCATTACTCTCAATAATGTTCATACGCATTCCTAAAACCATTATGATCAAAAAGAAGACGCCCATCCCCATCTGTATAAACCCTCCATAAAAACCAAGAGCAAAAAGCAGCGGACTATAAATATACCATTTAGGATTAAATTCGAGATCTGTCTCTCTTAACCATCGCTTAGGTTTTACAAGTACGGCGATGAGCATAAAAACCATCATAAATTTAAAGACGGCCCTAAACTGTTCATTACTTACGTTGACAGCCAAAATACCGCCAGCGATGGCGCCTAAAACTATAGGAATTATATATTTTTTATTTCGGGTAATATTGAGTTTTCCATTTTTATGAAATACCCAAGAGGTCGCGGCACATTGTGTAAATACGCCTAGACGATTGGTACCATTTGCCACATTAGGCGGCAATCCAAGAACTTCTGTTAAGATAGTGAGCGTTATGGCGCTTCCGTTTCCAGCTAGGGTGTTTATGCCCCCAGCGATGAGTGCTCCTATAATCGCTATGCTATATGTTTGGAGTTCTGTCACAACGATTAGAATTGAAGCACTAAGCCTCCAAACATATTAAATCCTGGTGCCGGCTCGTAATACCTTCCACCAAAGGCATTGATGCGCACATTATCTGTATATTTTTGATCCAGTACATTGTTTAAACCTATATAGGGTCTTACTCGTGCCTTTCTAAAATCAAAGACATAACCCATTCTTGCATTGAGAAGTTCATAGCCAGCAACCTCAACGGTATTCTCATCATCTGCAAACTGACTCCCCACAAAATTTGCCGTTAAGGAGGCATTAAAACCTTTAGGTAAACCGTAGGTTAGGGTAGTTGAAGTATTGTGTTTTGGAACACCTGGCAGAAAAAAATTACCCACAGTATCTGAGCTTTGAATGTTCAATCCATCATATCTAAAATCTGAGTAGGCATAAGAAAACTGCGCAGACCAAGCTTTGTTAATAGTATAAAATCCTTCTATCTCAATCCCACGTCGTATCGTTTTTCCTGCATTTCTGTAAAACTCGCGATCAGGAAATGCTTCTAGCTCAAAGGGAATGAGTTCATCTCGAGTTTCTACATAAAATCCCGTTACTTGATATCTCAGTCTGTTTCTCACGCCTTTGAACCCTAGCTCATACGTAGTCGCTTTTTGCGCCTCAAGTTCTTCATTAAACCCTTGTGCTCCAGATGGATTTGCAGAGAGTTCTGATAAGGCAGGAGTCTCAAAACTAGTTGACACATTTGTAAAAATTCGTGCTACATCTAAGTCATAGCTCACTCCAAGACTTGGATTAAAAGCATTGAGCGTTTGCGCCCCAGACTCATCTCCATCTGCTGTAAAGTTATCGTCTGCTGCTAATTTGTTGTAATCAAATCGTGCACCTGCGATAACATACCATTTTTCGATCTCTAAATGATCGAGCACATAAATTCCGAGGTTTGTGTATTTTTCATTCTGATCGAGACGTAGATCTCCTACCGCTCCCATCAAGTTAGCAAAGCGCTTTCTACCATCGTTTTGATAGCCAAAATCATATCCCACTTTCACTTGATTCTTTCCTGAGGTATACATTAAACTCGTTCCCTGACCTAGATAATTACGACCTAAAGCTACCACTCCACCATCTTCAAAAGGAAGCTTTCCGTCAAACTGTCTATTGCTATAAAATGCATATCCCGCTATTTGAACTTTTCTGCTTTTTTCCCATTCAAGGCTTGCACCTACCTTAAATTGTTTTACGATTTCTTCTGTATTGAAATCGACATTGCGCTGGCGTGCCTGCCTTCTGTTTTCGTTAACTTCCTCCAGAGTGAGACCCCCAGCGTCCTGAGCGATGGGGCTGTCAGAATAGTTGACGATGGTGGTGAGATTCACATTTTCGCGAAAGCGGAAAGAGCCCTTAAAATTGGTCCCTATCTGTTCAAAACCACTTTGATCCCTATATCCATCAGACTTTAAGTAATTACCGTGTAGGACATAACTAGCCAGGGAATCGCCTATAATTGCTGTTGCTTGGTAATTCTGAAAATCATAAGAGCCAGCCGCTCCTTTAAAGGTTGTGCTAGAACCTTGATCGCTGTCATAGGAAAGGGTCTGGATGTCTATCACCCCACCAGCAGCGTTACCGTAAAGGCTAGAACTCGAGCCTTTAGTGACTTCCATACGATCTATGATACCCAGATTGAGATTATCCAGCTGCCCCTGACCGTCTGGTGTAGTCTCTGGAATTCCATCGACTATAAGTTTTATGCCTCTAATCCCAAAGCTAGAGCGTGCGCCAAAACCACGTATGGAAATACGTAGATCCTGAGCAAAATTAGTAGCATTTTGAGTAAATACCCCAGGTGCTCCCTGAAGATAATTCTGTAAAGATAATTGCTGTTGGGTGACATCTTCTGGCTCGATCTTGATTACAGAAACGGCTGCCGGTAACTTTTTTAAATCACTTTTGATACGGGACGATGTGATAACAACCGTATCCAGAACCTGTGGCGAAGGTGTCTGACTATAGGAAATTAGAGGACTTACTAAAAGAATAAATAAGAGTAAAAATGTGTGTTTATGCATCTGTCTTTTTCAATTTTTAAAGATAGTTTATTCCTCATAAAACTCCCACTCACGCACACTAGAGATTGCATCCCACATGTATAAAAAAAGGATATCCTTTTAAGCGATATACCTCATTAATGCCACAGCTTAATGCGATAGGATTTACCTATCAAATCATTTGACAGTTATATGTTAGCTCACGAGGAAAAATGCGACGTAAGCCGTATATTTGCAAACTATTTAGAACCATTATGATTAAAGTAGCACCAGAAGCAAAAATTAAGATTGCCAGCCTTATGCAAGAGGATGGTTATGACGTTGCCGTAGACTATGTACGGGTGGGCGTTAAGAGCGGTGGTTGCAGTGGCTTATCTTATGATCTTCATTTTGACAAGGCTCATCAACAAGATGATAAAATCTTTGAGGATAATGACGTAAAGCTCATTGTAGATAAGAAGAGTTTCTTATATCTCATAGGCACCACGCTCGAGTATAGCGGGGGCCTAAACGGTAAAGGTTTTGTGTTTAACAACCCTAATGCTCAACGCACCTGTGGTTGTGGAGAGAGCTTTTCTTTATAAGTTCAGTTCGCTTTCGCGAAAATAGTAACCACCTAAAAATACACAGAACAGTGTTCTATTTTAAGTTCTAAAACAGAGACTGAAAATTAGGAAGGTAGTTCTCAAATGACCAGTGGAAAGTTGAATTTGAGCAACGTACTTTTCAAGAATAGATTGAAAAAAGAATTATGGCGTATACAGAAGAAGATTTAAGGGAAGAGTTAAAAACCAAAGAGTATGAATATGGTTTTTTTACAGACATAGAGTCTGAGACATTTCCTGTAGGCTTGAATGAAGACATCGTAAGAGCTATCTCTAAAAAGAAAAACGAACCAGAATGGATGACAGAATGGAGACTGGAGGCTTATAGGGTATGGCTTGAAATGCCAGATCCTAACTGGGCAAATGTCTCTTTTGAAAAACCAGATTTTCAAAACATTGCTTATTACTCTGCACCTAAAGCAATTGATCCTAACAAAACACTAGACGATGTAGATCCAGATCTACTCGCCATGTATAAGAAATTAGGGATCTCTGTAGATGAGCAAAAGAAAATGAATAATGTCGCGATGGATATCGTAGTAGATTCTGTTTCTGTGGCCACAACCTTCAAAAAAACCTTAGCCGAAAAAGGAATCATCTTTATGAGTATTTCTGAGGCTATACAAGAGCATCCAGAGCTCGTAAGAAAGCATTTAGGAACTATTGTTCCTGTAAAGGATAATTATTTTGGCGCTTTGAACAGTGCTGTCTTTTCTGACGGATCTTTTTGTTATATCCCTAAAGGCGTAAAATGCCCAATGGAACTTTCTACCTATTTCCGTATCAATCAAGGAGGAACGGGGCAGTTTGAAAGAACCTTGCTCATTGCAGATGAGGGTAGTTATGTTAGTTATCTTGAGGGATGTACAGCACCTAGTCGTGATGAAAACCAATTACACGCCGCTGTGGTAGAACTTATCGCCATGGAAGACGCAGAAATAAAATACTCTACGGTGCAAAACTGGTATCCTGGTAATGCGCAAGGCAAAGGAGGAGTGTACAACTTTGTAACTAAACGGGGTCTTTGCGAGAAAAATGCAAAAATTTCTTGGACACAAGTAGAAACTGGATCTGCCGTAACCTGGAAGTATCCTTCTTGTATTTTAAAAGGGGATAACTCGATAGGGGAATTTTACTCTATTGCTGTTACAAACAACTACCAGCAAGCCGATACAGGGACCAAGATGATTCATCTTGGTAAAAACACTAAGAGTACTATTATCTCTAAAGGTATTTCTGCTGGGAAATCTCAAAACTCTTATCGAGGTCTTGTAAAGATTAATTCTGGAGCCACCAACGCCCGTAATTTCTCTCAATGTGACTCTTTACTAATGGGTAATGAGTGTGGAGCGCACACCTTCCCTTACATTGAGACAAAAAACAAAACAGCTCAAGTAGAGCACGAGGCAACTACAAGTAAAATAGGTGAAGATCAGATCTTTTATTGTAATCAGCGAGGTATCGATACCGAAAAAGCCATCGCACTTATCGTAAATGGTTTTTCAAAAGAAGTACTTAACAAGCTTCCGATGGAATTTGCAGTAGAAGCTCAAAAATTACTAGAAATCAGTCTTGAAGGATCCGTTGGATAATCAATCCAACTTCCCAAACCAATATAGCCAACCTTAAAAAGAGAAATCTTGTTAATGAAAAAGATATTTTTTTTAATCATCACTAGTTTAGTATTCTTAAGCTGTGCTGAAGACAGAACGTTTGAAGGAGAGTTTATTTATTACTCTGATGCTGCTGTTTTAAAAGGAGAGGACTTTATTTACGGTGTCAAGATAGATGCTAAAATGCAGGAGCTTGCCACTATAGTAAAACCCTTGCAGAGAGATGAATTTGATATGATTCCCGTTATTGTGCAAGGCACGATCGATCCAAAGGCAGAAGGCACAGAAGGTTGGGATAGTATCGTGACCATAAAAAAAATAATCGAAGTAAAAGAGTCAAAAGCCGAAACTCCAGTTAAAATAGAATCTGGATATAATTTAAAAACAGAGGACAATACCTTAATAATAGAAAGCGACAATTAATCGCTTATTTAGAACATACACATATGTTATCAGTAAAAGATTTACACGCAGGAATAGAAGAAAAAGAAATTCTCAGAGGAATTAACTTAGAGATAAAAGCCGGAGAAGTACACGCTATTATGGGACCTAATGGTTCTGGTAAGAGCACACTTGCTTCTGTAATTGCTGGGAAGGAAGAATATGAAGTAAGTAAGGGTGATATCAATCTCAATGGAGAATCTATTTTAGAGATGGATCCAGAAGAAAGAGCTCACGAGGGCGTTTTCTTATCTTTCCAATATCCTGTAGAAATCCCTGGGGTTTCAGTTACTAACTTTATAAAAACGGCTATTAATCAAACGCGTAAGGCAAGAGGTCAAGAAGATATGCCAGCTAGTGAGATGCTGAAGCTCATCAAGGAAAAAGCTGAGCTTCTTGAGATAGACCGTAAGTTTCTATCCCGCTCTCTAAACGTAGGATTCTCAGGAGGAGAAAAGAAGCGTAATGAGATTTTCCAGATGGCTATGTTAGAGCCTAAGCTTGCGATTTTAGATGAAACAGATTCTGGACTTGATATTGACGCATTGCGCATCGTTGCAAATGGGGTTAATAAGCTTAAAAGTAAAGACAACGCTGTTTTGGTAATTACCCACTACCAGAGACTTCTTGAATATATCGTACCGGATTATGTACACGTACTTATGAATGGTAAAATAGTGCGCTCTGGAGGAAAGGAATTAGCCCTTGAGCTCGAAGAAAAAGGCTATGACTGGTTGAAGGAAGAAGTAGGAGCGTAAATTAGTTCAGAATTATGAGTTATGGGTTGTTTTCAATTCAAAACTCAGAATTTAGAATTCATAATTAAAGAAAATGAGTTTAAAAGATAAATTAGTCAGTAATCATATTGTACTCCAAGAGAGCTTAGATGCAGATTCCCCTATTTACGATATCCGTAATGAGGCAATAAAAACATTTGATGCAGAAGGCTTTCCTACTAAAAAGCTAGAAAACTGGAAGTACACCTCACTTAATAGTCTCCTTAAAGAAGACTATGACATCTTCCCAAAAAGAAACGAAATTGCTTTAGATTTTAAAGATGTAAAGCAGTACTTCTTAAATGATGTAGACACCTATAAAGTAGTATTTGTAGATGGCGTTTTTAGCTCTTATCTCTCTAGCACAACACACGATGGTATTGATGTCTGTACGATGAGTTCAGCTTTAAGCAAGCCCAAGTATAAACAGATCATAGATGTATATTTTAATAAAATAGCTAAAGGTGAAGCTATGGATTCTCTCAATACGGCCTACGCCAGAGAGGGAGCATACATCTATATCCCAAAAGGAAAAGTTGTAGATAAGCCTATACAGATAGTGCATTTTTCTACAGGAGAAACTAATGCATTATTACAGCCCCGTAACCTCGTAGTAGCCGAAGAAAATTCTGAGGTACAGATCATAGAACGTCACCAGAGTCTTTCAGAAAAGAAGGTTTTTACGAATGTAGTTACAGAGATATATGCCGCAAAAAGAGCATTAGTAGATTACTATAAGATACAGAATGACAAACTGGAAGCATCTCTTGTAGATACCACAGAAATTGAACAACATAAAGAAAGTATCGTTTCTGTTCATACATTTTCTTTAGGAGGTAACATAACCCGCAATAACTTAAACTTCTACCAGAAGGGTGAGTATATGGATTCTATTCTTAAAGGTGTAACGATCATTGAAGGGAAGCAACACGTAGATCACAATACCCTAGTACACCACATAACACCTAACTGTGAAAGCCATCAGGATTATAAAGGCATATTTGCTGAGAAATCTACCGGTGTATTTAATGGAAAGGTAGTCGTAGAAAAAGAGGCTCAAAAGACAAATGCATATCAGTCTAATAACAACATTCTTTTAGATGATACCGCAACCATAAACTCTAAACCACAATTAGAGATTTTTGCAGATGACGTGCGTTGTTCTCACGGGTGTACTATTGGTCAACTTGATGAGAGTGCTCTATTTTATTTACAATCCCGTGGTATTGGAGAAAAAGAAGGGCGTGCTCTTCTTATGTATGCCTTTGCTAACACGGTATTGTCGAGTGTCAAGATACCTCAGCTCAAGGCTCGTATCACAAAGCTCATCGCTAAGAAGATTGGTGTGAGTATCGGTTTTGAAGAATAAACGATTAGATCATAAAAATCATAAGCCACTATCTAACAATAGTGGCTTTTTTATTGAATACAACGATACTCGGTCCACCTAAAAACTACGCCAGTTTGTATCTTTGTAAAAAGAAATTAGACTATGCTAGATGTTCAAAAGATACGTGAAGATTTTCCTATTCTCAAAAGAGAAGTTAATGGGAATCCTTTGATTTATTTTGATAATGCAGCGACCTCACAAACCCCTCAAATTGTAATCGACACCATCGTAGATTACTATGCTAATTATAATGCAAATATCCATCGCGGGGTACACGCTCTCTCCCAAGAAGCAACTGATAGATATGAAGAGGCGCGCATCAAGATTCAGAAGCATTTTAATGCAAAAAATCCTTATGAGATCATTTTTACCTCAGGGACTACCCACGCGATAAATCTAGTGGCCAGTAGCTTTGCTTATATCATAAAAAAAGGAGAGCACGTTTTGGTTTCGGCTTTAGAACACCATAGTAATATAGTCCCGTGGCAAATGCTCTGTGAAAAAACAGGGGCACAACTTAAAGTGATACCACAAACAGAGAGCGGGGAATTGGATATGGACGCTTTCGCGAAAGCGTTATCACCCCAACTCAAACTCGTCTTTGTAAACCACGTAAGCAATGCGCTGGGCACGGTAAACCCTATAGCGCATATTATCAAGGAAGCTCACAACGTGGGAGCCGCGGTTCTTATAGATGGCGCGCAAGCAACACCACATATCAAACCAGACGTGCAAGCCCTTGACGCTGATTTCTACGTGACCTCTGCTCATAAAATTTGCGGACCTACGGGAGTAGGGATACTATACGGGAAAGAAGAATGGCTCAATATCTTACCTCCCTATCAAGGTGGTGGAGAGATGATAGACCAAGTGAGTTTTGAAAAAACCACGTATGCTGGCCTCCCCCACAAATTTGAAGCTGGAACTCCCAATATATGTGGCGGGATTGCCACTGGAGCGGCGATAGACTACCTAAATGCTATAGGGATGGATGTCATTGCTGCTTACGAAGAAGAACTCTTGCAATATGCCACCAAGGAGCTTCTAGAGATAGAAGGACTGAAAATATATGGCACTTCAAAAATGAAAACTGCCGTTATATCCTTTAATGTCGGGAATATTCACCCTTATGACATAGGTACTATTCTAGACAAGCTAGGTATCGCGGTGCGTACAGGTCATCACTGTGCCCAGCCTATTATGGAGTACTATAAAATCCCTGGAACCGTGCGCGCAAGCTTCTCTTTTTATAATACAAAAGAGGAGATAGCTATTTTTGTAAAAGGGTTGAAACGTGCGGTAGCGATGTTATCTTAAATTATCAGAGGGTGCCTAGGTGTAGCACTTTATGTTAACGTCAACCAATTTTTACCATCTTCTTTCCAATTCTTCAAAGTTCTTTTCGTAAAACAATATGAATGCATCAAACGCGTCTTTTTTAGTTTGCTCAGGTATTACGCTACAAAAATCCTCATCGTAAAAGTTGTATTCAATTAGTCCTAACCACTTGCTTTTTTTTCTAGTGATTGGTCTTTTGTAGCACACATAAAACTCATAATTGTCCAATTCTCCAACTATTGATACAGATATTCCTTTTCCGTCATCATCCGTAAGATTAATCGAAGGAGAGCAATATACTTGGCTATCATTCGCGATCAATTGTAGTTTGAGTAAATCTTCCCATTTAAAATCCTCAAAGTGTTCAGTGAATTCCGTTTTTGTTAAAAGTTGTTCATTGAGTTCATAAGATTTTAAAGGATGAGATTCTGAGTATTTTAATTTCATTTTATCCGTTTCTACTAATATTTTAAAACTGAATTCAATTCCCGCGAAAATACCTTTCCAGTTTAGCTACAGTGGCTGAAGTTTGATTTTGTTTCAGATCAGTAGTGATCATTTATACTAAGCTTGTCGAAGTAGGCTTGTTCTATATTGATAATTATTCTCTTCTTAAGTTTCCTTAAAATCAAACGTATCCTCAATTTTCCTTTCAGAAACTTTTCTAATTCTTTTGATTTTGTCAGATATTTCAGAGTTGTATGAGCATCTACTTTCTTTAAATCCCACCCAATTCGGAAAATATTCTTTCGCCATTTCAAAACTACGTAATCCAATGTTTCTTGAATTATCGCTTTTAATTTTAGATTCTTTATTCGCGATTAGATTAGTTCGATAATTAATAACATATCTTAAAGCATTTTCCAATTTAGGATTGCATTTTTCAATTCCCTCATCTTCCCAAACAATAGCATCAGCTAAAACGTGATATTCAAATTTTGGGTTTTCTAAATCAGATTTGATAGGAAGGCTACCTTTATATTTCCTGAAAGCTCTCCTAATAAAAAATTCTTGTATTATCTGCTCTGCTATCTTTCGCATTGATGATTCAAATGTGTAACAAAGAGTTATTTCAACACCCCTGTGGTCGATATATCTCAACTAAATCGGGTTCTCTTATTGTTTTTACAATTCTTATCCGTAAAGATAAACCATTCAGAAAATTATAAATGTTGGACATTCAGATACGCCTACATATCCCTAACTTTGAGCCACACACGCTAAACCTACAATGCAGCAATCACCCATAGTAGTATCTCAAGATATTTCTCTCTTCTCGCTTACAGCAGGAGACCAGCCAGAGCTATTGAACCTTATGTCACGTATCTATCCGCCAGCATATGCTCATTATTGGAAGGATGACTGTAGTTGGTATCTCAATAAGATCTATGGCAAAGAACATCTTGCCGCAGAACTAACTCAAAAGGGAGGAGACTATTATTTTATACGCTTTCGCGAAAGCAACACAGAACCCCTCAGAACCATAGGCATCTTTAAGATTATAAAGAACGCTCTCTACCCGCCTCTACCCAATAAGAGAGCTTTTAAGGTTCATAGAATATACATTGACCCAAAAATTCAAGGTAAAGGAATAGGAAAAACGTTGATGCAATTTGCCGAGAACCTGGCGCTTCAAACTAATCACGATATTATCTGGCTAGATGCTATGGATACCCACGAGCAAGCTCAGGCATTCTATAAAAAATTGGGCTATAAGAAGTCAGAAATACAATACCTAGACTTCCCTCTTCTGCACGATGAGCATAGACCTATGTGGTTTATGCACAAAGAGTTATAAGGTATTGTTAATGTACTACCCTCTTGAAGTTCTCATAAGTATCTTTAGTACTATGAAAACATTGAGACCCTTTGTAATTTTATTGTTCATCCTGAACGTGCATATTTTTAGAGCTCAAGAATCAAGGATTATTGAAGTAGCACCCTACACGACTATATGTCCAAATAGCGATGAAGAACGCTGTCTCGTACTTCTCGATAAATTAGGTACAGAGCTTGATATAATGCCTCTCAATAGCATAGAGGGTTTTACGGCAGAAGAGGGTTTTGAGTATACCTTAGAAATAGTTCCTTTAGAAAACCCGAAAGGAGATGCAACATTTAAAATTGTAACATCCATTTCTAAACTCTGGGTGCCACAGTTCAGTAGTACGGCACCGGCTCTGGTAGGAAGCTTTAGAGTAGAGCGTATCAATGGAAAACGACTTTTACCTAATACTAAGGAACTTATCATAAACGCTAGAAATAGCGTGATCTCTGGAAATCTTGATTGCAATAATTTTCATCTGTTTTTTAAGCAACTTGGCTATAGCTTGATATTTTCAAAAATTCTAGCCACTACCATGAGCTGTCCTGGAGGTCAGTTTATAGATCAAGAGTACCTCTCTGTGTTCAATGGGATCCACCATTTTTCACTCGATGGTGATGTATTAAAGCTTTTTGATATTTCAGACAAAGAGCTCGTTGAGGCCGTTTTGATAAGGTAATAGATCGTTTTCGCTTTTAAAAATTCCAAAATATATACTACAGACCTGATGAGCAACAAGGTGATAAAGCTATTTTAAGTTTCCTTAAAGTCATTATGGCATCCAGTGAGTTTGGGCATTATCTTTGCACAAATCAAGACTATGAAAAATATCCTATCCATACTGGCAATTACGATGATACTTATCGCTGTAAGCTGTAAATCACAGGCTTCTGAGGGAGCATCAGAATCAGGTGCCGAACCTATTTCAGAAAAAAAGGAAAAAGATCTCAAACCCCACTTTAAAGGTTCCTATGAGATTGTAGAGCTTAACGGGGTAAAAATGGGTATGATTAAGCCTACCTTGCGTATAGAACCTATTAAAAATAGAATTAATGGAAATGCAGGTTGCAACAGTTACAGCTCAGAATATACCGTAGCAAAAGATAACATAGAATTTATCTTACCTGCAACTACAAAAATGGCCTGTGTACAGGGAATGGATGTAGAGAGAGAGTATATTAAGACCCTGAAGAAAGCAAACAGATATACCATAGAAAAAGGAATTCTTACACTTTTTCAAAATGATATAAAACTAATGGTAGGCAACCCTATAGACCTATAATTATGGCAGAGATACGCGAGATACAGGAAGAGATAATAGATGAGTTCTCTATGTTTGATGACTGGATGCAACGGTATGAATATATGATAGACCTCGGAAAGTCCTTACCACTCATAGACGAGCAGTATAAGACGGAGGATTATATTATAAAAGGATGCCAGAGCAAGGTGTGGGTACACGCAGAGATGGAAGATGCTAAAGTTACTTTTACCGCAGATAGTGATGCAATTATTACTAAAGGTATTATAGCTATCTTAATTAGAGCATTTTCTGGTCATTCTCCTCAGGATATTATAGATGCAGATACTGCATTCATAGACGAGATAGGGCTTAAAGAGCATCTATCACCTACGCGGGCAAATGGTCTTGTAAGTATGATAAAGCAGATCAAGCTTTATGCAGTAGCTTATCAAACACAATTAAACTAAGGTGTATCTATTTTCGCTTTCGCGAAAATGTGAATCATCTTAAAAAATCCAAGTCATCAAAATCCCTTTTGGTTTTTTAAAGGGACCATATTAACAAAAAATAAAGCGATTAAATAGGTACTCTATGATAATCGCATAATGATACTACTATGGAAGTAAACACAGAAGAATTAGGCGAAAAGATCGTACGAGTGCTCAAGACCATATATGATCCAGAAATACCCGTAGATATCTACGAGCTAGGACTTATTTATGATGTATTTGTCAATGAGGATATGGACACTAAGATCCTTATGACACTTACCACTCCCAACTGCCCTGTAGCCGAAACACTCCCACTTGAAGTGGAAGAAAAAGTAAAATCCCTTAAGGAAGTAAAAGATTGTGAAGTAGAAATCACCTTTGACCCACCGTGGACGCAAGATCTTATGAGTGAAGAGGCAAAGCTGGAGCTCGGTATGCTATAGAAGTTACATTTGGAAACGAGGTAAATCTAATAAAATTTAATTATGCCAGACTATAAAGTTGAAACGCTCATTTACTATTCGAAAATGACAACCGATAAAATGCACGTCGTAAAAAGTTCGAAAAAAGAGATCCAAGAAAAGCTAGATGAATACAGTGCCAAAGGATATAAGTTAGCCACTACTGATATGAGCAACTTTGGAATGGCTTTGTACATTTACTTATATTTTGAAAAGGCATAATTTATGTCGAGTTAGGAACTCCGGGCTTTTTTGAAAAATATGCGCATCGCTCAGGACAAATAGATATAAAATGAAGACTTATTTTATTAAACTGGTATTTCTTATTCTAAGCATCTTTTTTATTTCTTGTCAACAAGCGAGTGAAACTGAGGAGGCTATGAGCATAACGCAAACTACAATGGCAAAATCACTTAGGCATATTGTACTTTTTAAATTTAACGAGGCTTCATCTCAAGAAGATATAGATAATGTAGCTCGGGAATTTGCTTTGTTACCTTCAAAGATTAAAGAAGTTACAGATTTTGAATGGGGCACTAACAATAGCCCAGAAGGTCTTGATAAAGGATTTACCCATTCGTTTTTTGTCACATTTTCAAGCGAAGCTGACCGACAGGTGTATCTAAAACATCCAGATCACCTTGCTTTTGTAGAAATCTTAAAACCACACTTAGAAGATGTGTTGGTGATAGATTATTGGACTAATTAATTATCAACCCAAACCCATATCATTATATAATGGCTGATGAAATAATAAATAGAGTTGCAAACAGTAAGCTAGTAACTTTTGACCTAGAGGATCTTTACCCTTCAGGCAATCGAGTTGTTCTAGATATTGCCCAGTGGCTTGATGACGGAATTATTTTAAGGGAAGGGAATTTTCGCGAAAGCGTAAAAAATCACAATTGGCAACAGTATAAAAATTCTTTTGTTGCCATCCAGTGTACTACAGATGCCATTATCCCAGCCTGGGCAAAAATGCTTGTAGCTACTCAACTTCAAGGAATTGCAAAGAAAGCTATAAGTGGAAGCCTAGAAAACCTAGAAACTATCCTCTATACCACTGCTATAGAACAACTGGATGTTACTTCTTACGAGAATGTACCTGTAATCGTTAAGGGATGTTCTAATAAACCGGTCCCTGAGAATGCTTACTTGCTTCTTATAGAAAAACTGCAGCCAGTGGTGCGCAGTCTTATGTTTGGTGAGGCTTGTTCTTCAGTGCCCTTATATAGAAATACGCGATAGAATGAGCTATTGAAATTTTAAGGAGCAATATATATCTTTGCCAGCTTAATAATTTGATTCCTATTAATGCGCTTTTATCTTTTAGCTTTACTTCTACTCTGCACGACGGCCCTCTGTGCCCAAAAGACACCCAAAAAGAAAGACACGCTACCAGATGGCTGGCGCAGTAAAGGCGTCGCTGAAGTTCTTTTTAATCAAGCCGCTTTTAATGAGGATTGGCAAGGTGGAGGTACGTCTAATATAGCTGGCAGTTTTAATGTAAATCACGACCTCAATTACAAACGCAAAAAATTTACTTGGGATAGCCGTTTTACCGCAATCCTTGGAATCACTAAAACAAAAGGACAAAAATTTATCAGAAAGACCACGGATAGGTTAGAGCTTAATAGCCTCGCCGGAAAAAAAATTGATAGTTCTAAGTGGTATTTTTCTGGTCTCTTTAACTTCCGGACACAGATGGCTCCAGGGTATACATTTTTTGAACGGAATGTTCTGGATGATGCCGGTGAGGTACAAGAAACGGTGCCAGACAGGCGCAAAGTAACTGGGACATTCTCACCAGCATACGTACAAGCGGGACCTGGGATTTTATGGAAGCAGAGCAATGACTTTAGCATTAACCTGGCGCCGGCTACGGCTAGGGTAATATTTGTAAACTCAGAATTTACAAATGTTGATACCTCAGATCCAGAAGCAGTTGCCGCCTACGAGCCTTTCTTTGGGGTGGCAGCAAATGATAACTTTAGGTTTGAGTTAGGTGCATCCGTAAGCGTATATTATAAAGATGAAGTTTTTGAAAACGTTGTTATAGAAAACACCTTAAACCTTTATGCAGATTATCTAAGAGAGACTTCTAATGTAGATTTGGATTATACACTAGGCGTGGCGATGCAGGTCAATAAATACATTACCACGAACCTTGCACTGCAACTCATATATGACGATAATGCGATACAGGGGTTACAAGTAAGAGAGATTCTTGGTATAGGTCTCAAATATGCCTTTTTTGAGTGGAAGTCTTAACTAGATAATCTTTTAAATACTTTAAAACTACATTCAGTTTGCTGAGTCATTTTCTATGTCACTGGGATTTGATTTCATAATCCAGAAAACCCAAATATTCCTTTAAGACGTATCTTTGCTAACTCAAACGTTAAAACACTCACTATGAAAAAACTAATTATTCTCACAGGAGCCCTACTGTTTTCCCTAGGCTCATATGCGCAAACTACTGCAGAGGAGCTCAAGGCTGAGCAAGCTCCAAAAAAAGCTGAAGTAGCAAAACTCAAAAGTGAGATAGCCGCGCTTCAAGAAAAAATAGACGCCCTTCCTGGTTGGAAATATGGCGCCTTTGGAACCGTGGGGGCCAACTTTTCAAAATTTAACAATTGGTATTCTCAAGGAACACCTAATGTCACTTCCTCTAATATAGGTATTACAGTAAATGCCTTTGCAAATGAGCAAAGAGACACTTATTTCTGGAGAAATAGTCTCAACGTAAATTTAGGTTGGGTAAAATTTGACGATGAAGACAATCCTAATGATGATGATGGGTATCGTGAGGGAACAGATGTTTTTAACATCAGCACGCTCTATGGGTACAAGCTTTCAGAGAAAATTGCAATCTCTGCCCTAGGTGAATATAGAACTACACTTCTCAATAACTTTAACGACCCAGGATATCTGGATCTTGGGGTGGGAGCCACTTGGACACCTATTGCTAACCTAGTTGTGGTCGTACACCCACTTAACTATAATTTTGTCTTTAGTGATAACGATACTGTCTACGAATCTTCTTTAGGAGCCAAGGTCGTGGCAGATTACACGAGACAAATAGGAAAAATCGCATTTAAATCTAATCTCTCTGCCTTTCAAAGTTATAAGAGCAATGATCTTTCTAACTTCACTTGGATAAACTCTTTTAACTACAAGATTTTTGATAAGATAGGGGTAGGATTTGAGTTTGGATTGAGAGGCAATAAGCAAGAAGCGCTGGCATTTGAGCAAGGTATTTATGATGCTCAGGATCCTGTTGTGGGTGTGAGACCTACTTTTGACAACATAGATGCAGAGTTACAAACGTACTACCTACTAGGACTTACGTATGCTTTCTAATATTTTTCAAGCGTAACGCGAAAATATTATTTTATAAAGAGCGAATTCTCTACCTAGAGAATTCGCTCTTTTAGTTTACAGATCAAACAAACAACTTCTTCCTTTTTCTTTGAAACAATTTTGGCTGAAGAGAATAATTCTATCAAGCCTGTCGAGGAGGCTATCAAAACTATGAACCGCTTCAACCCATTTAAAACGTTCCCGAAAGGGTAGCTACGACTATGTTACTTTCTAATCAATTTTTAGATTGAGGTTAAAAAAATAAGAGCTGCATTGTGCAGCTCTTGTGTTATTCTTCTTCCTGAATTTGTTCCTCGTATTCTGGATATAAAAATGCATTGTAGGGGAAACGCGTAATGTGAATCTCCCGCACTCTATCATACACTTTCTTACGGAATACCTCAAAGTTTTCCTTGTTTAGAGCAGATATAAAGATAGAATCCCCGTTAGTCCTTGCCATCCAGGTTTTTTTCCACTCCTCAATTGAGTAGTGTTGTGTATCTCTCTCTACCAGTAAATCTTCTTCATCATACTCCTCTGGAGTGTAGGCATCTATTTTATTAAAAACCATAAGAGTAGGTTTATCCATACTCTTTATTTCGTCTAAGGTCTGATTTACAGATGCAATATGATCTTCAAACTGCGGGTGAGAGATATCTACCACGTGCAGTAATAAATCTGCTTCTCTAACCTCATCCAGTGTACTTTTAAATGAATCCACAAGCTGCGTAGGAAGTTTTCTTATAAAACCTACCGTGTCAGATAATAAAAAAGGAAGATTCCCTATTACTACTTTACGCACAGTGGTGTCAAGGGTAGCAAAGAGTTTATTTTCTGCAAAAACATCACTCTTGCTTATTACATTCATAAGCGTGCTTTTGCCCACGTTAGTGTACCCTACGAGTGCAACTCTTACCAAGGCTCCCCTGTTACCGCGCTGGGTCGCCATTTGCTTATCTATAGTTTTTATTTTCTTTTTGAGTAAGGAGATTCTATCTCTTACGATACGTCTATCTGTCTCGATTTCTGTCTCTCCAGGACCGCGCATTCCTATACCTCCACGCTGTCTCTCAAGGTGAGTCCATAAACCTACAAGTCGCGGGAGTAAATACTCATATTGGGCTAGTTCTACCTGCGTTCTAGCATAGCTCGTTTGCGCTCGTTGAGCAAAAATATCAAGAATGAGATACGTTCTATCAACTATCTTACATTTTAGAATTCTCTCAATATTTTTTTGCTGTGCTGGTGTAAGTTCGTCGTCAAAAATTACAGTCCCGACTTCGTGCTGCTCTACATAGGCAGCTACATCTTCCATCTTTCCTGTTCCTATAAAAGTTTTAGGATTGGGTTGGGTAAGTTTCTGTGTGAATCTTTTAAGCACTTCTCCTCCTGCGGTATAAGCAAGAAATTCAAGCTCATCCAGATATTCGTTCATTTTATCCTCTGACTGCTGTTGTGTTACCAGCCCTACGAGGACGCACTTTTCATAATCTATTGTTTCGTTTTCGATCATATTAACAAAGGTAGCAAATGAACTGTTAAGCTTTTCCTTAAATTAGAGGGATGAAAAATAATAGTGAAGATGACAATAACGCTTTCGCGAAAGCGGAAACCTCAAAAAAAATAGCATTAGCATTTTATAATCTTGAAAACTTATTTAATACCACTAATGATGTAGGGGTATTAGATCACGAATTCCTTCCTGACAGTGATCGCAAGTGGACAGAAAAAAGATACGATACGAAAATCAAAAAACTAGCTGAGGTAATAAGTAAGATCTCAGAAAAGGATACAGGAGAACCACCTGCTTTGGTTGGCGTTGCTGAAGTAGAAAATATAAGTGTCTTGAATGACCTTGTCCAGTCAGAAAGTCTTGCAACATATAAGTATGGTATCGTGCACTATGACTCTCCTGATGAGCGTGGTATCGATGTCGCATTACTGTATAGAAAGGATTATTTTAGTGTCAACTTTAGTGAACCTCTTACATTACACATAGAATCTGAGCCAGGAGTGAGAGATTTTACCCGAGATGTTCTATATGTTGAAGGTAATCTAGAAGGAAAGACCATACATCTTTTAGTAAATCACTGGCCGTCCCGAAGATCTGGAGATGACGCAACTTCTTACAAACGAGTTGCGGCCGCCCAGCTCAATAGAGAGAAAGTACAAGCTATAAAGGATGTACATCCAAACGCAAAAATTGTCATAATGGGAGACTTTAATGATGACCCTTTTAGTACGAGTATTAAAGATCATCTAGTTCAAAAAGACTTCTATAACCCTATGATCTTTTTACAAACGAGATACTCAGGGAGTTTGAATTTTAAATTTGAATGGTTTGTCTTTGACCAAATTATCCTAAGTAACAACTTTATCCAGATGTATAACAATGATCTCTTGTATGATAAGTCTGAAGTATATAATGACCATTATCTTACAGAATATGATGGAAAATTTAAAGGGAATCCGTTTAGAACTTATGCCGGTGACAAATACCTGGGAGGATACAGCGATCATTTCCCTGTATATATAATCCTCATCTCAAAGTCTTAAAACAGTCTTCGTTTTATGCGTCTCGTCGACATAAATAGGTATTTTATCCAAAATTTTTGTTAATACTTTGCGTACTAGTTTTTTTATCTGACTTTAGGAACTTGTAGTCTAGTTATTTAGGTTATAAAGCCAACCGAAAGTTCATTCATTTTAAGTTAACGTGATAGAAAATCATTCTATGATATTGCTTTTGGCTTTTGGCTTTTGCATCTATGTTACTGTAATCCCTATAAAATGAAGAAACTATTACTCTCTTATCTTTGGCTAATCCCCTCCATTATTTTTGCTCAGATTACCATTGACGAATCCTTATCAACTCAGCAACTTGTAGAAGATATTCTTATCAATTCTAATTGTGCCGGAACGGCAAACTTTGTTTCGAGCACAGGAACAGATTTTGGTGATGTGAACGGTATTGCGGCTTTTGCTGCAAATGGATCAGACTTCCCTTTTTCATCAGGGATTATACTTTCTTCAGGTAATGTAGCAGAAGCTCCAGGACCCAACACATCTGTTCAAAGCAACGGAGGATGGCCAGGAGATGCAGATTTAGAGGCATTTACTACGGCGACTAGTACTAACAATGCTTCTTTTATACAGTTTGACTTTGTGCCTTTTACGGATCAGTTAAGTTTTGACTTTATAATGGCTTCAGAAGAATATAACCAAAACTTCGAATGTACATTCTCAGATGCCTTTGCTTTTATCCTTACCGATCAAGCTACTGGCACCAGCGAAAATCTTGCTGTTTTACCAGGAACCACAACCCCCATAGAAGTGACTAATATAAGACCAGAAGTACCTGGTAATTGCGGTGCTGTAAATGAGCAGTTCTTTGACAAATATAATTTTCTTCCCTTTAATGATCAAAATTCATCGGCAACAAACTTTAATGGTCAGACAGTGGAGCTCACTGCTTCTGCGACAGTAGTTGCTGGACAGACATACACTATTAAATTAGTAGCTGCAGATCAGAGTGATAGCGCTTTTGATATTGCGGTATTCTTAGAAGCTGGAAGTTTTAACATAGGAAATACTGAACTTGGAGAAGATATATTAGTATCAAACGGACTTGCTGCTTGCGACGGAGACTCAATAACTCTTGACGCTACAGACCCAGATGCAGACTCATATACTTGGTTGATAAATGATGTAGAGATCCCAGGAGAAACAGACCCTACGCTAGAGGTAACTGTAGAAGGGACGTATAGCGTGATCGTAACTCTTGCAGATGTTCCTGACTGTGAAGTACGTGATGAAATTTTTGTAGAATTTATAACAGTAGCCTCTGTAGAAATAGGTCCTGACAGAATGAGTTGCGAAGGAGACACAGAAACGTTTGACACTGGACTCCCTGCTGATTCTACAACATTTGTTTGGACTCTAGACGGAAGTCCGATAGCTGGAGAAACGGGACCATCATTAGACGTTACAATGCCTGGACTCTATGAAGTAACCGCAACATTTGATGCCGGCTGTTCCTATAGTGATAGTGCATCTGCCGTATTTAATGTAACCCCTACTCTGGATCTCGGTCCAGATATCAATAGCTGTTTTGATATGCCTATCACATTAGATGGAACTCCAGATAACGTGGACCCGGCGACCGCAACATACGAGTGGACACTTGATGGAGTTACTATCATAGGCGCGACTATGATGACACTTGAGGTATCAGAAGCTGGAGCATATGAGGTATTTGTCACTTTTGACAACTGTACAGGTACTGATAGTATCATAGTAAATCAAGCTGCCCCTGATGGGTCAAGCTGTATCGCAAATGACTCTTGTTTTGAAGCCGAAGAAGTAGTTTGTGGTGATATCATAGACGGCACCACTATAGGAGCTTTTGACGATGATGCACCAGGACAGTGTGGTACAAACGGAAACTCAGCAGGTATTTGGTACACCTTTACTGGAACAGGTGACCTTATTCAATTAGGGTTATGTAATTCTAATTATGACACTAAACTCCAAGTATTTACAGGAACCTGCGACGCTCTAGCCTGTGTAGGTGGAAATGATGATTCTTGTGGATTACAATCTGAAGTAGATTTTATATCGACCATAGGTACAGTTTATTCCATATACGTATCGGGTTTTGGAGGCCAGACAGGAGATTTTGAACTTACGGTAGCTTGTGTAGAAGCTCCACAAGGATGTTTAGATGCAGAAGAGGTAGTGTGTGGAGATACCGTAACAGGCACCACCGTAGGCGCTCCATTAACAGACGTACCTGTAGAATTGTGTGGAAACAATGCCCCTACAGAACCAGGTGTTTGGTATACATTTACTGGAACTGGGCAATCGACTCAGCTCAGTCTTTGTAATTCGTCGTTTGACACCTTTTTACAAGTATATACAGGTGGTTGTGAAAATTTACAATGTGAGACTGGAAACAATAATTTCTGCGGCGATCAGTCACAGGTAGAATTTTTAACAACAACCGGTACTGAGTATTTTATTTACATCTATGGAAGTCAAGGGGAGTCTGGTGACTACGAATTAACGGTCACTTGCTCTGATCCAGAGACTTGTGTAGACGCTCAACCTTTTTGTACCGCCGAAGGAATTATCTTTGACAATACCTCAGACGGGTCAGCCGCTCAAAATGGGATTGATTATGAATGTTTAGGATCTCAACCCAATCCAAGTTGGTTCTATATAGAAATTGAAAACCCTGGAAATCTGAATCTTGAGATCGTACAAAACACTCAGTTTAATGATAATGGAGATCCTATAGGTAATCCTTTAGATGTAGATTTTATTGCTTGGGGACCTTTTACAGATACCGATGCTGGATGTGCTAATTTAAACCCGAGTACTTCTGTTGATTGTAGCTTTTCGGCAGCACCCGTTGAAGAGTTTTTAATTCCTAATGCACAAGAAGGGGAAGTTTATATTATACTCATCACTAATTTTAATGGTTCCGCTGGCTTTATCAGTCTACAACAGACTGGAGGTCAAGGAGGAACCACTTGCGATATACTTTGTGACTTTGACATAGACTTAGGGCCGGATCAAAGTATCTGTGATAATAGCGGAGCTATTGAACTTACAGCAATCCTAAGCGGCACTGATATTATGAATCCAAGTTATCTATGGAGCACTGGTGCTACTACCCCGAGTATCCTAGTAAATGATAGTGGCGATTATACTGTAGAGGTAACTATCAATGGTTGTACTGAGCTCAAAACAGTAAACATACAATTAGGTACTACCCCTGTAATAGATCTCGGAGCAGATTTTGATAGTTGCTTTGACGCCGCGGTAATTCTTGACGCTAGTGCTTCAAATCTAGATGCTACAGACGTTGATTATGAGTGGATGCAGGACGGAATAGCAATTCCTGATACAACTCCAACCATAGAAGTTGTAGAACCTGGAGTTTACTCTGTTACTGCAACTAACAATGGATGTACTACAACTGATACTATAACGATCACACCAGGCTCGCTCTCCGTAAGTGTTCAAGATGATTTTAGTTCCTGCCCAGATCAGACACAAACGCTTGTTACAACTACGGACAGTACAGACGCAAATTTCCAGTGGTTTCTTAATGATGATCCTATTACAGGAGCAACAGCAAGCAGTTTAGAAATATCGTTACCTGCTAGCACCGTAGGAACACAGCAATATAGAGTAGAAGTGACTAAGGGGTCTTGCATAGGATCAGATACTGTAGACGTCACACTTTATGAAGTGGGTCAATGTATTATTTCCCAGGGTATTTCGCCTAATGGCTCCCCAGGTTTCAACGACTCTCTAGACCTTACCTTCCTTTCAGATAGGTCCGGAATTTCAAAACTTCAAATTTTTAATAGATTGGGTAGCGTTGTTTTTGAAAAAACTGAATATACAGATCAGTGGAGAGGACAGGCAGAAGGCGGGAATGATCTTCCAACGGGCACCTACTTCTACGTTATAGATTTTGTGACACCGGATGAAGAGTTTGGCGCGCAGACTACTGGATGGATTTACCTAAACCAGAATGACTAACATCTACAAAATCAAAGACTCTCAAGTTGAATTAACAACGATACGAAAATGAAAAAACTATTACTAGTCACATTAATTCTAAGCATACTGCAAGTGGAATTTGCTACAGCACAGCAAGATCCTCAGTATACACAGTATATGTATAATATGAATGTGGTAAATCCTGCGTACGCAGGACTAAAAGAGGGACTCTCCATCAACTTATTGTATAGAAATCAATGGTCTGCTTTGGAAGGATCTCCAGAGACATTTACACTGGCAGCGCACGCTCCTATTACAGAGAAAGTAGGATTAGGCCTTTCCCTAATAAGAGATGAACTAGGACCTGTAAAAGAGACGAATGCGTATGCAGACTTCTCATATACACTTGATGTAAGTACTACTTTTAAACTTGCACTCGGAGTAAAAGCAGGAGCTACATTTCACGATGTAGGGTTAGTCGATCTTGATCTTCAAGATCCAGGAGACCCCTTCTTTTCAGAAAACATCAGTCAGACCTATCCTAATGTGGGTACAGGAGCATTCTTATACAGTGATAATTTTTACCTAGGAGTATCAGTTCCTAATTTATTGAACTCAGTGCACCTCGATGAAAATGGACTTAAATATGGTTCAGAAACCAATCATTATTTTGCTACCGCTGGGTATGTTTATCAACTATCTGAGAATGTAAAGTTAAAACCATCAGTGATGGTAAAGTCGGCATTTGATGCTCCTGTATCTTTTGACGCAAACATAAATGCTCTCTTCCTTGAAAAATTTGAACTTGGCGTTTCTTACCGTTACGACGACTCTTTTAGTGGTATTGTAGGTTTTCAGGCAACCCCAGAATTTAGAATTGGGTATGCGTATGACGCGGTAACCTCAGAAATAAATAACGTAGCTCCTGCCTCGCACGAGATCATTATAAGTTATAACATACTGCGCAACAAGCGTGCATTGCGTTCTCCTAGATACTTCTAAAATCCAAATAGCCTAAAAATGAAGAAGTTTTACATATACATTATATTGCTATCCTTTGCGAGTGCTGCTGGATATGCCCAAAGTCAAGAAACAAAAAAAGCAGACGATCTTTATGCGCGCTATGCGTATTCAGAAGCCATAGAAGCTTATAATAAACTTATAGAAAAAGGTAAATCTAGTGACTATGTGTATGCCCAGCTAGGAAGCAGTTATGCCATACTAGGAGAGTATAAGAAGGCAGTATCTTTTTATAAGCGGGCAGCAAGGTCTAAAGATGCATCACCTGAAACGATCTATGCTTATGCACAAGCGCTCAAAGCAAATGGCGAGATGAGCGAGTATATTTCAGAAATGAAGCGATATACGAGCTTAGCTCCTACAGATCCACGAGCAAAAACCTTTACAGCAAATCCTGACTATCTTGATCAGCTTCTCGCATTAGATCCAGATTATACGGTAACTAATGCGGCAACTTTAAATTCAACATACTCAGATTACGGAGGGTTTGTAAAAGACAATAAAATTTACTTTGCCTCGGGTCGCAATACGGACAGAAAAAAGCACGCACTCAATGATGAGCCATTTTTAGAAATATACAGTGCAACTATAGATGGGTCGACTATGGGATCCCCTACATTACTTGCTGGCGATGTAAATACAAAATATCACGAAGGCACAGTAGCGATCTCTCCAGACGGTAAACGTATGTATTTTGATAGAAACGATTACTTCGAAGGGGATCTCGCCAAAGATGATGCTGGTGTAAACCAAATTAACCTATATACTGCAGACTTTACTGGTGGGGTATGGACAAACATACAGTCCGTTCCTTTTAATAGCGAGGAGCATTCTACAGGACACCCCGCTCTCAGCCCAGATGGTAAAACGCTTTATTACTCAAGTGACAAGCCTGGCGGAAAAGGGGGCTCTGATCTATATATGGTAAGTGTTCAAACAGACGGCACCTTTGGAACACCGCAGTCGTTGGGGGATGCTATCAATACATTTGGTACAGAAGGCTTTCCTTTTATAGCAGCAGATGGAACTTTGTATTTTTCTAGTAATGGGCATTTGGGTATGGGTGGATTAGATGTCTTTTCCGCTTCCGCGAAAGGTAATTCAGGTTTTACCTCTCCTAAAAATATGGGTCCAGGCATAAACAGCCCTGGCGATGATTTTGCCATTAGCCTTGCTGATGATATGCTCACAGGCTTTGTATCTTCGAACCGTAGCGGAGGCAAAGGCGGAGACGACATATACATTTTAGGACAATTACCTCCGTGTGATATAGACGTCGCCTTAACCATACAGAGTACAGACGGCACTGTTTTAGAAAATGCGATGGTGGTGGTTGCTAATACTACAGACGGTACCAGTGAATCTGATACTGCTACTTCTAAGGGAAAGTACTTGTTTAACTCAGAATGTAAGCGCGAATATCGTATAACGGCGAGCGCAGATGGCTACGAAACCTCAACAAAAACGATTTCTGTAGCAAGAACTAACGTGGTTCAAACCATCAATTTAAAACCTATTGACATCGTAGAGATCACTCCTACAGAGGTAAAATTAGACCCCATTTATTTTGATTTTGACAAAGCAAACATACGCCCTTCGGCAGCTGCAGAACTTGACCGTCTGGTAGAAGTGATGAATAAATACCCTACTATGGTCATCTCTGCAGAGTCACATACTGATAAAAGAGGTCCGGAAAGTTATAACCAGAGACTATCACAAAGACGCGCAGACTCAATGAGAGATTATGTTATAAGCAGAGGAATAGATGAGAGTCGTATTACCAGCATAGGAAAAGGAGAATCTGATCTAGCCGTAGAATGTGGATCTACCTGTACAGAAGAAGAGCACCAACTCAATAGAAGATCGGTATTTAGAATCGTGAGTAGGTAGTTAAAAGTAAACTAGTTAACCAACTGGTAACCGCTCTGTTTAATTAGATAGGGCGGTTTTTTTATGTTAACGCTATCAACGTTATTGCTCCATCAAGGAAACAACTCCCTAAGAAATAATTTAATTACAGTGCTTTAGGTTAGTTTTCAATAAAAAACTAGAGATTTTCTTAGAAGGTATACGTTACTATTTAATAGTTGATAAACGAGATGCTTTTCATTCAACTTTAACTATAACCCTCTTTCCCACAACCCATCTTACTATTACTCTATGATATACCTATACTTAGTTTCAAAAGTTAGCATAAAAAACCCGCTGTCTGATTACAGCGGGTTCACTTATTTAAATACAACTCAATTATGAGATCGCTACTAGAATTTTCGCGAAAGCGTACTATTAATTTGCATTTACCTCAATCTCATCTAGTTCATAAGTTCCATCAAAATTACTATCACCTCTCCCAACATATCTGAAAGCTATATATCCCGCACTTTCAACGCAAGAAAGGTCAACCGTTTCTGAATCAATCCAATCTCCGAAAAAATCATCATCACTCACAATCTCTGCAGCTGAAAGAACATCCCAAGTTGCAGAGGGTATGTTTGCAGGATTTCCATCCCAATCACTTGAAAAGAGTAATTCTAGTGTACTGCCGTCTGAAAAACTGTTTGATGTTTTAAACTGTAATGTCTCTCCATCCTGAGCTGTAAAGTCTATTTGCGGGGTGACTAGCCACGCGATGGTTGCAGCATCACCAGAATTAAAAGATCCTACACGGGCAGAGATGCCTAAGGAAGCATTAGTTCCACCAGAAGTGTATGCCTCCCAGGTTTCTGTTCCTGCTTCTTGATAGTTTGTCCATCCATTACCCGAGATAATCGTGTTTGTGTTCTGAGTTTCAAAGAAATCTTCAAAAAGTACCGTAGGTCCAGCAGATGCAGCTATACCACAATCTATCTCTACAGGGTCACATCTTTGTGCGTCTGCATCAAAAGAAATATCTGAAGGATCATTGATCACCAGATTAAAGGTCTCACCAAAGAAGTTACGGGTCAAAACTCCTTGTATAGAACCACGTCCAGAAGGGAGGGCTACACTTTTAAAGCTAGAAAACGTACTAGTACTGAGAATCACCGTTTGATTACTAGCACAGCTTATTAATGTACGCTCGCCATCAAACTCGTCTAAAGGTTCTCCTGCAAAAGAAAGCGACTGATTGATTACTTGGTCCTTAATAAACTGTACATCTGTAAGTTCTATAAATATATTTTCTAAATTATCATTAAAGTCTGCGATTGTCGTTTCTACTGGGACAATCGTCTCAACTATAGGTGAGCGCTGTACGTAGTCAAACTGCAAAGGTGCTGGAACCTTGTCAAGATTATCTGTGAAGCCTAAAGATAATACGCCATTGCTATCGCCTACGAAAAGATTTTCTAATTTGATAAAGACTTTACGGCCTACCTCGTAAAATGTAAAAAGTGGCGCTTCGTCAATGAGGAATCTTACTCCAGAAGTTGGATTTACAGCGCTATCCTGAATTATAAGCTCTTCAAACCAGTTACCTGCCTCATCGCTACTGATTACAAAACCCACGATGTATTGCGTTGTATCTCCAAGTTCAAGTCTAAAACTTCCTCTGAGGTCTGCTATTGCATCCTCATCATTTGGGTCTATACCAAGATCATCTGCTTCCCCAGCAACTGCTTGAGCATAAAGGTTAGAAAGTGCCGTAATCGTTATCACCTCACCATTAATCTGTGGTTCTTGAACCGTAAGATCTGGAATTGAAAAATCATCATCATTTACACAACCCGCTAGTATAACTAAAGCAGATATGGCTGCAAAAAATTGTGTTATTTTTATTGTTTTCATCATTCTATTTCTTGCTATTTTTTTAAAATCTCACGTATGCATTTAGGTAATAGGTAGTGCCTGAACCAAAGAAAAGACGATCTCCAAAAATTGGGTTATCCCTTTGAGCTTCGTCTAGACTTGATCTATAATTTGCTCGACGCGATTGCTCAAACCCACCTGTAATATAAGTTTCGTCAAGTACATTGTTTATGACCGCAAAGAATCCTACAAAGTAGTCACCAACCCTCCAAGATTTACCTCCCGTTATGTTAACCAAAAAATAATCATCTATTTCTGTTTGTTTTAATAATCCTCTAGCTATTGACTCATCATAATCATTAAAGGCCTGTCCATCTATATCTTGATTAAAATTTGCAGTTCGAGCGATAGTAGCCTGATCTATATATGCATTCGAAAAATAATTTAGACTTGCGCTAAAGTTCCAGAATTCTGGATCTCTATATTCAAAACCTATCTGATAAGCTCTTTCTGGTCCTCCTGCCACGTGAAGATCTTTAAGTACCGCTGTACCATCACCGAAGGTCTGAGCTCCTTTAAAATCATCTGATGTATAATAAATGGTTGGATTATTAGTATATACATACTGACCTACGGACGCTGCAGCTTTAAGTTTAAACGTGGGTAAGACTTGTGCCTCTATTCCTAGCTCTACCCCTACATTTCTTCGGTCTACTCCTGTCATAACTTCCTGCACAAAAGAGGCTTCTTGTCCTGCAATGAAGTTTTGCGTAAAGAAAAATCCTAAATCTGTACCGTCAGTAAAGCCTGTATAATACCCCGTAAGCCTTCCTTTTACTAGCGGACTTCTAAAAATATAACTAGCATCTACTGATTGGATGTTCTCACTTTCTAATCCTATAATCACATCATTATTTTGACGTGCATTGCTAAAACTATTTCTTATAGTAGGGGCATTCGTATAATAGCCAGCATTTACGTCTATTAAGTGCCTTCCTGTTATCTTATAAGTGGCACCACCCTTTACTCCTCCATTTGTGAAATTTAGTTTTTCACTTAATCCTAAGGATCTAGAACCAGGAAAGTTTCCGTTTTCGTAAATACCGTCCCGCTGGTATGATGTATTACTGACCGTACCAGAGATAAAGAAATCTACTTTACTATACTTGAATTGAGCCTGTACAAATCCAGAAACAACATTGGCATTTATATCGTAATTATATTTATAACGATCTCCTTCAAAAACTACTCTATTTGGATTTTGTAAATCACTCTGAGCTAAAGCACCCTCGCGACCGTCCTGACTCTCGCTCACCGAGAAATTATCTATATCTAAAAAGCCCTCTCCACCAAGTAGATCCCTTACCTCTGCATAATTCTGACTATGGAGGGTGCGATAACTCGCATTACCGTTGAGGGTACTATTATCAGTTAGTTGAGAATTAACTATCACATTTGCCGTAAACTGTTTATCCTCAATCACGTCATCTTGCAAAATAACATTTGCCTCTCCTCCCGCGGCATTACTTTGGTAAAGTTCGTTCCAATCAAACTGACCATCATTTATAAAATCCTGTTGCAAGAGATACGCATTTTGAAAGTCGGCTGTTGTTGGATTAGCATCTTGAAGCGCATAACTAGGTAACAATTGATAATAATCTGGGCGATGGATTACGCAACCTACCGTTATCTACACGACTATTTTTTATAGTCCCCGTCTGGTATCCTAGGTTTGTATTAATGCTTGTTTTCTCGCTGATATCCCAATAATGATTAAGCATAAAAACAGGCTCCTCTATCTCTCTGATACGAGTGTTACGCTTTTCTCCGTCCTGATAACCCCAGAAAGGATTATACTTTCGCCCTTTGAGCTCAAATAGTTCCTGAGTAAGTGCAGACGCCCTACCACGGCGGTTAGGGGTATAAAATGCAGAAAAATTCAAACTATGCTCATCATTTATCTTTTTTTCTACAGACGCATAAAATGAGTTAGCATCATAAAGAGTTCCTTCTTGAAAACCTTCATTACCAAAGCGCCTTGCGACTAAAACACTATAAGCCCATCCATTTGCATTGAGCCCAGAATTATAGCTACCCATAATTCTACCCTCATACGATCTGTTTGACGCCGCATAGGAAACTCTTCCTCCCTCACGCTCTTCGCCAGCACGCATACTTATATTCGTTACGCCAGCAAGTCCTCCAAAGCTATACTCGTTAGCAGAAAGCCCTAATGAATACTCTCTGTTGCGTTGGGCATCGTTTAGACCACCCCAGTTACCCCATTGAGGTCTTCCAGAAAATTGCTTATTCATCTCCATACCGTTTATAAGTACTTTCCCATTTGCGTTATCCAGACCTCTTGGTCTAAAGAAGGTTGCACTCCAGTCAAAGGCTGCTGCGCTAAGAAACGCATCGCGTCCAGATGACAATAGTCCAGAAACATTAAAATTGCCCAAATCGTCATCCTCTCCATTAAGATCATTATCAGAAAGAGAAATTAATCCTATTTGTTGTTGCTCTGCAGACACGTCTACATCAAGGGTAATCACACCGACATCCAAGGTCTGACCGCTAGCTAGAATTATAGGTAACCTTTTGGTAATAAAACCTAATTTTGACACTACGAGCACAACATCCCCCTTATATCCCATACTATTCAGGATAAATGTTCCTAGGCCATCTGTACTAACAGATCCAGAGTCTCCCTGTATGGAAATTTCTGTTTCTGGCAGTGGCTCTGAGGTTATTGCATCTAGTATTATTCCCTTTACTTGAGTTTGTGCGTACCCTATTGTAGTGCACAGGACTAAAAGTAATACGTAAATTTTCTTCATACATTTAGACTAATGAGTTCTTTGATCTGTATTCACAATAGGGTCTGAATTTCACTCTAAAATACTTAAATTATTGATAATCATTACTTTTGATATACTTTAGAGCTAAAACCAAATAAAATAAAGCATATTCACAATTTTATGAAGATCAAACAATTATTTCTCATTGGAATAATACTCACCTTTGTTACGACAGAAGCACAAGGCGAAAAAACCTTCCGCGCTCATACTGTTGCATTTTATAATGTAGAAAACCTTTTTGATACAGAGAATGATCCCATTACCTATGATGATGATCGCACACCAGATGGTAAAGATCATTGGACAGAAGAAATCTATGCAGATAAAGTACAGAAGATAGCTAGAGTAATCTCAGAAATAGGGTCTGATGTTACCCAGACTTCCCCAGCGCTTATTGGTCTTTCTGAGGTAGAAAACTTAAGAACAGTACAAGACGTAGCAAATGACCCTCAGCTTCTTGACAAAGATTATGGCATCGCACATTTTGACTCGCCAGACCGCAGAGGTATAGACGTAGCACTTCTGTATCAAAAATCTCTTTTTAAACCTATAAACATTAGTAAGCACGAGCTGTTTCTCTACAGGGATGATGATCCCTCAGCGAGAGTTTATACTAGAGATCAATTGCTAGTTTCTGGATTATTAGATGGAGATTTGATACACGTGATTGTAAATCATTGGCCCTCTAGATCTGGAGGAGAAGCTCGCAGCCGTAAGAAGAGAATGGATGCGGCCTCGCTTACCATGAAAATTATAGACAGTCTCCAGAGTATAGATCCCTACGCAAAAATCATCACAATGGGTGACCTTAATGATGACCCTACAAGTCCTAGCGTCAAGAAAGTACTCAAAGCTAGTGGCAAAAAGGAAAAAGTCACTGGAAAAATGATTTATAACCCTATGGAACCTATGTTTAAAAAAGGTATAGGAACCCTGGCATATCGCGACGGATGGAATCTATTTGACCAGATATTGATCACCGCTCCTCTTCTAGAAGATGACTATACATCGTACCGCTTTTATCAGGCAGGTGTTTTTAATAAAAATTACCTGACCAATCCCAAAGGTCGCTACAAAGGATACCCCTACAGAAGCTTTGCAAATGGAGGGTACACCGGAGGATACAGTGATCACTTCCCAGTATATATATACCTTATTAAAGAAGTAGAAAAAGGGGAATTTTAATACGTTATCATTTAAAAGCATAAAAGCCTACGATGTAACTATCTCAGGCTTTTTAATCTGTTCCAGTTCGCTTTCGCGAAAATGTTATGCTCTCAAAAACGATCTACCCATATTCTTAGATCCACTGGTTCCAAGGAATAATTGCTAATACCGCAATAAGGGCGAGCGTATAGAAAATCGCTAGTTTTTTGAATTTAGGTGTTGACAGGCGTTGTTTTTTATGCTTAGAATACCCTATAGTTACCAATACTACGGCCACAATCATAAGAAAAGGATGCTCTACTGCTAGCTGTCTGGCCTCGCTCGTGAGACCTCCCATCCCATTTGCTTGGATAGCCTGCAAACCATTAGGAGAAACAAACCAAAGTACTAGGCCTATGAGCAGTTGTATGTGCATCGTAATGAGTGTGAATAATGCTAAACTCATATCGCGTCCCCCGTATTCCTTTTTACCAAAGAATTTTGTAAGAGCGTTGAATGTGGAAACTACTAAAACTATCACTACTAAATATGCCCAATAAGAGTGGACAAACTGAACAACAGAATACATATTTATAATTTTAAATGATCCCTTCAAAGATACTTTATAAAACATAAAAAACCGCTACTGTTTCCAGTAGCGGTTTTTAAAATATTGCCTAAGCACACTGTGCTATACGTCCTAGTTAAAGATATAACGAAGTCCTACTTGCATCTGCCATCTAGAAGAGTTAAAACCAGCGTCATCTATCTGATTAAGTCCTCTATCCACTCCGCTATTGAACGTATATTCTGGAGTTGTACCGTCATCAGCAAAACCTTCAAAGTTTACCAATGTAGCTGTATCAAATCCACTTGTAAAGTACCTTCTTCCCCAATCCTTGTTAAGGAAGTTCGTGAAGTTAAAAATATCTGCAGATAATTGGAAAGCGTGCTTTTGCTCACCAAACATCAAAGCAAAATCCTGTGTGAATTTAAGATCTACTACGTGGCTCCATCGTGCTCTGTTTGAGTTACGTTCTGCAAACTGACCCTTTCTAGTTCTTAAATATTCGTCACCATCTATAAATGCTTCAAGCTGTGCATACTGATCTTCTGCCGAAGATACCACCTCTCCATCACGTATAACATCTACTAAGTTAGCTTCAGCAAAAGTAGAAGGAATAAACGGTAGTGCTGTAAAGCCTTCTCCAGAATCAGCTATCAAACGATCACTATTTCTCCCACCTACTACGTAGCTATAAGGAGTTCCTTCTGCTCCTTCATAAAAGAGACCAATTGAAGTCTTTATGTTTTCTGACCATTTAACATCTACCACAGCATTTGCTAATGTTCTGTGCCCTTGGCTAAAATCAGAAATAGAAGTAGTAAGAGCGTTAGAACCGTTTACACTTTCATTAAAAGCCCAGTTTGATATATTCTGAGAAGATGTTCCTTCAAACAATGTTGTAGAACGCCCATAAGAATAGGTTGCACTTGATCTTACATCTACCTTAGTTGAGTAAAAGTTATTACGCAATGTAAGAGATGCATTGTAAGACTCACCTTCATTTGTATTAGATATTAAGAAAATCCCTTGGTACGTATCATCTACACTTTCAAAATCATAGTTAGATCTTGGTCCAGCTCCAGTAGTAGTAAATTGAGGTCCTTCTAAGTTAAGGTTTTCTAGGTTAAGTCCTGTGATTACACTATTGTGCGAGATTTCTCCAGAAAGAACAAATCCAGCACCAAGCTTCTGATCTACCGCTAAACTTTTCTTGAATACTTGTGGAAGCATTAAATCTTCTGCAAGTAAATCTACATTCCCTTGAAATTCTCCTTCTTGTTGGAATTGAGTAGTTACATCAGGGTTAAAAGAAGGAACGTTGTTAGGATCAGTATCGTTTCTCGGTCTGAAAATTCTTGTGTTAGCTACTACATTTCCTGTGTTGTTATAAGCTCCTCCTGGCCATACCAATGGAATTCTTGAAGTAAACATACCTACGCCTCCACGTATTTGAGTTGTTTTGTCTCCATTCAAATCCCAATTAAATCCAAGTCTTGGTGAAATATGAGCTCTTGTATCTGGACCTTTACCTACACGTGCCCCTTGTAAATCCTTACCAGCTGCTTCAAGTAAACCTACAGTTCTTGTGTTAAAATCTTCATTACCTCTTCCATCATCCCAGATAGGTAAATCAACTCTTAGACCTCCAGTTAATCTGAAGTTCTCAGAAATCTGAACCTCATCTTGAGCGTAGAAACCTAATTGAAAAAGATCAAATTCTGCGGCTCCTATTGAATTGTCGCCTATTCCTCCTAGAAGAGAATAACTGCTACGGTACTCATTTGCATCATCGTTAAAGAAATCTTCTAGGCTGTTATACGTGTACTCTCCAAAGTTACGACCGAAGAATACATTCTTTACTTTACTGTACTCGTTGTGAGTTCCTAAAGTAACTGTGTGGCGTCCTTGAAAAATCTGAAAGTTATTTGTTAAGGTAAATACGTCTTGCTCTAAAAGGTTTGCCGTTGAGAAGGGTGCAGATCCTGCAAAAATTCTTGCATCACCATCATTTATTTCAATAGTAGGAAAAGGATCTCCATTGATACCTCTATCATCACGTACTCTCGTATACCCGAAGATAAATCTGTTTGCAAACTTATTACCAAAAGTCGAATTAAGCTCTAAAGAAGCTGTGTTAGTATTTGATTCAAAGTTTTCTGCTGTACCTGTAAAGTTTATTACTCTAGAGCTAGAGCGTCCAATTCCAAATTGATCGGCTTTTACAAGGTTATTACGGAAAGATAATTTATGATTATCATTAATATTCCAATCAAGTTTGAATAGGATCTTGTTGCTTTCTAGGGTTCTTGTATTATTATCAAAAGTTCCTGGATTATAACCGTACTCAGAGATAAGAAAATTTCTAAAAGTGGTTATACCTTCAAGGCCGGAATCACCCGCATAGTTACCATCAAATGGTTGTGGAGTTTCATCATTCTGTCCTTCATAGTTTACAAAGAAGAATAATTTGTCCTTAATTATCGGACCTCCAGCGCGTACACCAAAAGTCTTTGCAGAGAAGTCTGCAAGTTTCTCTCTATCATTATCGTCTTCAAAATCTCCTGGTGTTTTACCAGCTAGAGTTTCATTTCTGAATAAGTAATATGCAGAACCTTCAAACTCATTAGATCCAGACTTAGTTACAGCACTGATTGCACCACCGGCAAACCCTCCTATGGTTACATCATAAGGAGCAACGTTTACTTGAAATGACTCAATGGCGTCTATTGAAATCGGATTGACCCCTGTCTGACCACCGTTAGTACCAGAAGCTGATAGTCCAAAAACGTCATTGTTTACAGCACCATCTATGTATAGCGCATTGTAACGGTTATTTTGACCTGCTATAGAAATCTCATTATCCCCACGAACTTGTGCTTCAGGAGTAAGACGAGCAAAATCTGCAATAGATCTAGAAATGTTAGGTAAAGCTTCGACCTCACGTCTACTAATTGTAGTTTCTGATCCCGTCTTATTTGCGTCAAAAACGCTACTAGCTTGAGCAGTAATTACAATCTCATCAAGAGCATTTGAAGATTCTGCAAGACTTGCACTAACACGCTTAGTTTCTCCTAATGTTAATCTGAAATCATCTAGATTATAATCATCAAATCCAACGTAAGAAATACTTACACTATATGGTCCACCTGGTCGTAGGTTAGTAAGACGGTAAAAACCATCAAAATCTGTTACCGCTCCATAAACCGAACCGGTAGGAACGTGAGTTGCAACAATATTTGCTCCTGGCAATGGGTTTTCTGTGTTATCCAAAACACGCCCAGTGATGGAACTTGTTGTTACACCCTGTGCAAATGACGAAGCCGTCATAAGAAACAAGGCAATCAATGATAAAAAGGAAATTTTTTTCATAATGAATTGTTATAATTAGCGGTGCAAAATTATAAAAACAACCCATTACTGCACATTAACTTAATGTTAACTTATGCTTTTTTTAAGAAAAAAATAAATCTGCAAGATTTTGAAATTCAAATACTTAAAGCCAATTTTAAAAATTGAGATGAATATTTAACATTAAAGGGATTTTAATCGTGCTTGTAAAACGCGAGAAGTGCTCTAGTAGAAGCGTCGTGATGACTATTTTTTACATTATCAAAATCGGATAATACCTTTTTGGCAAGCTGTTTTCCTAACTCTACACCCCACTGGTCGTAACTATAAATATTCCAGATCACACCTTGTACAAATATTTTGTGCTCGTACATCGCTATGAGTTTACCTAAGCTTTCTGGGGTAAGTGCTTCTCCTAATATGGTTGTAGTAGGTTTGTTTCCTGCAAAAACTTTAAAAGGTGACAATCTATCCACTTCTTTTTGGGACATATCGGTATCTTTAAGTTCGGCTTTAACTTCCTCAATCGTTTTTCCATTCATAAGTGCTTCTGTCTGAGCAAAGAAGTTTGCCATCAATTTATCGTGATGATCCGTATTGCCGTGAAGCGAATTTTTAAATCCTATAAAATCTGTTGGGATTAACTTCGTTCCTTGATGGATAAGTTGGAAAAATGCGTGCTGAGAGTTTGTGCCTGGCTCACCCCAAATAATGTTGCCAGTCTCATAATCTACTTCGGCTCCATTGCGATCTACGCTCTTACCATTACTTTCCATTATCGCCTGTTGTAAGTATGCTGGCAACCTATGCAAATACTGTGTATATGGTATGACCGCTTCAGTTTCTGCCTTAAAAAAATTATTGTACCACACACTCAAGAGCGCAGTAATCACAGGTATATTTTTCTCGAAAGATGTTTCTCTAAAATGGATATCCATTTTAAACGCTCCGTGGAGTAGTTTTTCAAAGTGTTCATACCCTACCGCAAGCGCAATAGAGAGTCCCACAGAACTCCATAGGGAGAAACGACCTCCTACCCAGTTCCACATAGGGAACACGTTATCTGAAGAAATACCGAACGATGCTATTGCCTCCGTATTAGTCGAAACTGCTACAAAGTGTTTAGATACTGCTTTTTCACCTAATTTTTCTACAAACCATTTACGAACCGTCGTTGCGTTACTTAAGGTTTCTTGTGTAGTAAACGTTTTAGACACAATCACAAACAGCGTTGTTTCTGGATTGAGCTCCTTTATCGTTTCTAGTACGTGATCCCCGTCTACATTAGATATAAAATGTAGGTTAAGATGATTCTTATAATATTGTAATGCCTCTACAACCATCACTGGTCCAAGATCTGACCCGCCGATTCCAATATTTACAACATCTGTAATGGATTTTCCAGTGGCTCCGGTATGTTTGCCACTTATAATTTTTTCTGTAAAATCTTTAATGGACGATTTTACTTGATCTACTTCTATTTTCGCGAAAGCATTTTTATTCTCATCCCTTAACGCCGTGTGCATCACAGCACGATCTTCGGTCGCATTTATAGGTTCTCCACCATAATAACTTTTAATGGCACCGCTAAGGTCTACCTCATTTGCAAGATCTATTAGTAGATCAAGTGTTTTGCCAGTGATGCGGTTTTTGCTATAGTCTACATAAAGGTCTTCCCATTTAATAGTAAACTGCTCTGCTCTCTGCTCATCTTTAAATAACTCTCTGAGATGAATATCTTTGATCTCTGAAAAGTGGGCTTGAAGTTTTTGCCAAGCTGCTGTCTGAGTTGGATTTATATGTTGCATTGAGTGCTTAAATTAGTTGGATTACTTATCGATGTCCTGTACGGCATCTTGCAGAAGCGCTTGGTCTTCTATTTCTGAGATATAAGGAATGTTAGAAAGCTGAAGTCTTAATGGAGCCTGTATACTGTCAAATATAGGTCTTAGACTTTCTTGAAGCGGTTTTGAATTAGGTAAATCTTCTCTAAAAGGATCTACTTGCTTTCCGTTTTTCCAGAAGCGATAACAAACGTGCGGACCCCCAGAGTTACCCGTCATACCTATAGTACCTATCACATCGCCTTGACGCACGGATTGACCCACTTTTACAAGACGTTTTTGCATATGCAGATATTGCGTATCGTAGGTACCGTTGTGACGTATTTTTACGTAATTACCATTACCTCCACGACGTTCTGATTTGGTCACCACTCCATCTGCCGTTGCCAGGATAGGGGTCCCTATTGCTCCGGCAAAATCAGTTCCCTTGTGAGGGCGGAGTTTATAACCATAATATTTAATGCGGCGCTTAAGATTATACCTAGAAGAAATCCTGTTAAACTTAAGTGGTCCTTTTAAAAATGCACGACGTAAATTCTCGCCGTTAGCATCATAATAATCTACACTTCCTGGCAATGAGTCATTTTCAAATCTATAGGCATAAATCTCTCTCCCAGCGTGTTCAAATACACAGGCTTTTATTTTCCCTATTCCAGCAGGAATCGTATCACTCACAAAGCGCTCTTCATAAATTACTTTAAACCGGTCTCCTTTTTGAAGTTTAAAAAAGTCTATAGTCCACGCGTAAATATCTGACATCTTGTACGCTACGTTTACACTTACACCTAGATCATCAAAGGTAGAGGAGAGGTTGCTGTTTATTACTCCAGAAACTTCACGCTCATAAATAGTAGTAGGCCTTTTACGTGCAGCCGCTTTTACAGACTCTTGAAAATCGACCACTACATAATCCTCTCTAGACTGCTCATATATAAAAACTTGAGCCGCCTCAGTACTGTCCTTTGCTTTAAGTAAAACATAAGGTTTTCCTACACGTATTTTACGTGTATCAAAAACACTTTGTACAGAGTCTGAAATTTCTTGTATGGTCGTATAATCTACATTAGAATTAAAAAGAATCTTCCCGAAGCTGTCTCCTTTCTGTACAGTATCACGTTCGACGATATAGTTATCTAGAACATAACCGTATTCTTCAACAACTTCTGGAGGGGCTTCATAAATTTCTTCTGGGGCTGGAGCATCATCTTTGACGTCGCCACAAGAGATTAAATAAAAGGGAAATACTAAAAGTAGGAGGTGTTTATTCTTCACAAAAATCAAAATCATTATCAATTACACATCGTGACCCCAAGTAGCGAGTTCCTCTTCTGTCCAGACATCTGGAAAGAAAATACGACGTTGGTATTTGGGGTGCATATATTTTGTCCACTCACTCCCACCTGTTGCCTCAACTACCTCTTTACCATTGTTCAAGTAATGGTTTGCTGCGTGATAATGCGACATAACCCACGTTACATTTACGGTGTAATCGTAGTGTCTCATAGCATCTCGCAACTTCTGGTTACTGCGAGCTTCAAGTGGCAAGCTTTTAAACTTAGCGTACAAATTTATAGTATTATATTCTTTTGTAAATGCTATAAATTCGTTTTTGTATTTTTCTTCAAAAGCCGTAAGTAAATACGACTTTTTACCAGTATTATAATCTTTGCCCGCAGCTTGCCAATAAAGGTGTTCTAATGCGTGCTCGTAGGGAGTGTTTCTATCTATGCTTTCGCGAAAACGTGCGTCTATAAGATTAATTAGATCTGTACTTGCAAACTCTATCTTTCTGTATTGGGCACTTTGAAAACCACTTGCAGGAGTAAGTGTTTTTCTGAATTTCATATACTGATCCAGATCCATTCCCTTCTGCATAATTGAAAAAGAAGAGGTGAGCATATCAAAGTATCTACTTACCCTGTCTAATCTGCTACTAAAAAAATCTACGGTTAGGTCAGGGTGGTGAGCAACCTGTTCTATCTCCCACAGCACCATTTTAAAAAGCAACTCATTGATCTGATGATACATTATAAAAACGTTCTCATCTGGAAAGTTGGTTCTAGGCAACTGTAAGTTGAGAAGTGCATCTGTATGGATATAGTCCCAATAGGTAATGGGCTTACTTTGCAACAACCCCTCAAGATGATCATCTAGATCTTGATCTATCTTCTCATACTTATCATCGAGCGCGTCTATGATTTTATCTATGTCTGGAGTGTGTTTCATACTGGACTCAAAAAAGGCTCAAGTAATAATTATACCCGCGAACCATTAAAGGCTGTAAGGTACAAAAACCTTAATCAAATATAATTTCAAAAGGATGTTTAAGGCCTTTATAGGCATCTAAATCTGCTTTAAGAGATCCCACGGCGAGACTTGCTTTAATACTAATAGGTATTTTATTATTATCATCTGTTACCCAGATGGTAAGACTCTCCTGTTCTTTAAAGACTCTTCCAGACTGCACAAGAGGTCTGAATTTAAGTGTCTTTACTTTTCCAAACTTCGTCTTTATAGTTTCGCGCTCAATAAAGCGCATTTTAAATGGATAGTTCTCTCCATCAAAAAACATGGTAAGATTAGTCTCGTCTCCTGCTTTTAAATTTTTGGTCTCCAGATTATTACGAAGGTAATACATCGCGCTCACCAGATCCTGTATGCCTGGCTCCGTTGCCACTGTCTTCTGCTCATTGTGCTTCTTATCATCTATAAAAGCTTTGTGGGCTTTTTGATCAAATTTGATAATTCTGTGCTTTGTGTGACCACCCTCATCTATTTTTCTCAAAAATTGGTAAGGAAGGTCTGTGTCTTTATCTACCCAACTCTCATAATAATCCTCTACACCAAAAGCAAGGCCTACAATGCCCACCGTCTCTCCAAAACCTTTAATATGGTGCACTTGTTTCCCGTCTAGAAACGTATCTTCTATGTTAATGGTCGCATATCCTCCAGTAAGCAGCCCATAGTGTACACGGAATTTAAGCCATTCGCCCTCTTGATAGGTTGCTGTGCGCTTTTGTGCAAGCATACCTGTTTGAGCAATGGGTAAGAATGCATACAGAAATAGCATCCCTAGAAAAAGGAGCCGCTTTATATGTGAAGTTTTAAATGTCATAATCTAATTTATATTGGTAGTTGATACCAATAATACAAATGCTATTCCAAAAACGATCATACATCGTAAATAGTATGGGCGCATTACTGCGCCCATATCTAAAATAAGTATCTAATCGTTAAAAAATTATAAGGTACCTCTTTGTGCCTGCTCTCTTTCGATAGACTCAAAAAGTGCTTTGAAATTTCCTGCTCCAAAACCTTTGGCTCCCATACGCTGTATAATCTCAAAGAATAAGGTAGGTCTATCCTGTAACGGCTTAGTGAAAATCTGAAGTAAGTATCCATCTTCATCTGCATCTACTAGGATAGAAAGCTCTTGAAGTTTTTCTATATCTTCCTTCATTACTTTCATATGCTCCCCTAATCTTTGAGGAATATCATCATAATAGGTTTGTGGCGGTGGTGGTAAGAACTCTATACCTCTTGCTTTTAACTGAGCGACGGTTTTAATGATGTCATCTGTCGCAAGCGCGAGATGCTGCACTCCAGCACCTTCATAAAAATCTAGATATTCTTCTATTTGCGATTTCTTTGCTGCCTCTGCTGGTTCATTTATCGGGAATTTGATACGTCCATTTCCATTGCTCATTACTTTACTCATAAGCGCCGAATATTCAGTATGTATTTGCTTATCGTCAAAGGACAAAAAGTTTACAAACCCCATTACATCCTCATAAAACTTTACCCAAGTATTCATCTGGTTCCATCCTACGTTTCCTACCATATGATCTACATATTTGAGACCCGTAGGTTCCGGGTTATATTCTGACGTCCATTCACGGTAGCCTGGTAAGAATTTTCCTTTATAGTTCTTACGCTCTACAAACATATGGACAGTCTCCCCATAGGTATAAATACCAGCGCGTACGGTCTCACCCTGCTCATCTGTTTCGACAAAGGGTTCACAGTATGATTTTGCTCCCCTTTTTGTAGTTTCTTCGTACGCACTTCGGGCATCATCTACCCATAAAGCTACCGTCTTTACTCCATCACCGTGCTTTACTATGTGGTCATTTATTTTAGACTTACTACCTAAGGGTGAGGTTAACACCAGTCTAATCTTATCTTGTTTAAGAACATAACTTACCTCATCCTTAGATCCCGTCTCAAGACCTTTATAGGCAAAAGACTGGAATCCAAATGCCGTTTTGTAAAAATGTGCCGCCTGCTTTGCATTGCCCACATAAAACTCCACATAGTCTGTCCCAAGAAGCGGAAGAAAATCCTGCGCTCCTTCAAATATTTTTTCTAGCCCGTAGTCTACGGATTTTAACTCTTTACTCATTGTTTTAAAATTTTCGCGAAAGCGCCAATATTCGTGCATTCACATTTACAATTTACACCCCTTAAAACGGAGTATTATCTAATACTATAAACTGTCATTTTCAGGGAAAACCTCCTCTAAAAAAATACTATCCGTACTTAAAGAATCCAATTCTTCCTGATTAAAATCATCTCCATAATCATACAGTGTGTCAGTATCCAATGTATCATTTTCCCAAGTACTTTCTTCCCAATCGCCACTGTAAGTACTGTTCTTCTGTATTTCCTCCCAGATCCCAGTGCTCGCGGCCGTTCCAAAAAGCACTAAAAAAGCGACGAAAATCAAAACCACAATACCATTAAAGATGATAGCTATGATATTAATAATTCTAGCAGTTCCCACATTATTTCTACTCGAGGGCAAATAATCCTGAGAGTTTTGCTCATAAAGTTTAATGCTCCTATTTGCAGCGACAAGACCAATAATACCCAATGCTAGCGGGATTATTGCAAATATGCCATAACAACAACAGCCTCCTATCCCAATTACTAAAGCAATGATACCGAGTATTAATGAGAGTGGATCTGCTGGTAATTTGTTTTCCATATATGATTAATTTGATGATGAATTAACTCAGTTAATGATCTAGCCAACTCTTATAATAGGTCTCATCTGCTATACCCATTGCATCCTTACAAAGTTTGAGAGGTTTAAAAGTGTCAACCATTACAGCGAGCTCTTCAGTTCCTTCTTTACCTATGCTTTTTTCTGCAGTTCCAGGGTGTGGCCCGTGTGGGATACCCGCGGGATGAAGTGATATATGCCCTGCTTCTACATCTGTACGGCTCATAAAATCGCCATCTACGTAATACAGCACCTCATCACTGTCTATATTACTATGATTGTAGGGAGCAGGAATACTGAGCGGATGGTAATCATATTTTCTAGGTACGAAACTACAGACCACAAATGCATCTGTCTCAAACGTCTGGTGCACTGGTGGCGGCTGGTGAATGCGACCTGTGATAGGCTCAAAATCGTGTATAGAAAAAGCATACGGATAGTTATACCCATCATAGCCCACTACATCAAAAGGATGTGTGGCATAGACCATCTCAAATATATCATCCTGCTTTTTTACTTTTATAATAAACTCACCTTTTTCATCATTCGTCTCTAACTCATAGGGCTGGCGTAAGTCGCGCTCACAAAAAGGTGAATGTTCCAGCAATTGGCCAAACCAGTTTCTATATCTCTTAGGTGTATAAATAGGGCGACGGGACTCTACGATAAAAAGTCTGTTATCCTCTGTGTCGAAATCCATTTTATAGATAATACCTCGAGGTACTAAAAGATAGTCTCCGTATTTGAAGTCTAGATTTCCCAGATGGGTGCGCAACTTCCCTGTGCCTTTGTGCACAAAAATGAGCTCATCTGCATCGGTATTTTTATAAAAATAATCGCGGGTAGATTCTTGCGGTGCGGCTAGGATAATCGTACAATCACTATTAGTCATTATCGCTTTGCGACTATTCAAATAATCCTTTTCCGGCTTGATCTGAAAACCGCGAAAACGGTACGACTGCATATTATTTTCCCTCGCAATTTCTGGTTTGACAGAATACTGTTTTCTAATCTCCTTAACCTGCGTGGGTCTGTGTACGTGATAACTATTGGTGCTCATCCCGTCAAAACCTATAGTCCCAAATAATTGCTCAGAATAGAGCTCTCCATTAGGTTTACGGAATTGCGTGTGACGCTTAGGAGGTATTTCTCCTAACTTATGATAAAATGGCATTGGTATAAAATTTAGATTGTCTTAAAGTTACTTAAATTCAAGTAAAGACATCTATTCTGGGTTCCTCTTTATGAGGAATTTAAGAAGTAAAGGCAAGTATGTCCAGCTCTGTGCTTGCATATCGTGTAAAGATAGAAGATTTTTTTGAACTATTGATTATTATAATTAGGGCGTTACCTGCCAGAAAAAGGCAGGTCGGGCTATACGTTGCAAGTCCGCGCTCGTGCCTCGCTGTGGGCTTTTCACTTCTATCCCTAACGCAATGTCAATCCCATATAGCTACGTACGTTTTGAGAAGGAAATTCATTTCATCAATCAATTTATAGAAAGCACTTTAAAAAAATTGCTCGCTATGCCTATCGACTACAACTGTTTACTTCTTCACCCTTTTCTCATTCTGCTTTACAAAACTCTCCCAACCAGAGTAGCTCTTTCCTACTTCTATTTTACCAGAATTATAAAAATGGCAAACGGCAGCTGCGAGTCCATCTGTACTATCCAGATTTTTAGGAAGGGTTTTGAGTTTTAAAAGACTTTGGAGCATCTTGGCCACCTGTTCCTTACTAGCATTACCATTACCGGTAATCGCCATCTTAATTTTTTTAGGTAAGTATTCGGTTATAGGCACCTGTCTAGATAAACCTGCGGCCATTGCGACGCCTTGAGCACGTCCCAGCTTGAGCATACTCTGTACATTCTTCCCAAAGAAGGGTGCTTCTATGGCGATTTCATCGGGGTGATAGGTATCTATGAGCTCTACCGTACGCTCAAAAATGAGTTTGAGCTTTACATAAGGATCCGAATATTTTGAAAGCAACAACTCATTAAGCTGTAAAAATTCCATCTTCTTATCTACCACTTTAATGAGTCCAAAACCCATAATGGTAGTTCCGGGGTCAATACCCAATATGATTCTTTCTTCTGCCAATGGTTTTTGTTGTTATTTTGTCCTCGTGCAAGCACTATCTAACAAAACTAAGCAATTACTCTTGGGAAGCGCCAAAATATTGATTTTGGTTCTCGCCCTTTACTTTGTAGTCAGTAGAATACAGGATAGCACTATAAAAACAGATGTCGCGTCGCTGTATGCACACTTTTCGGCTACCAGCATTGTACTTTTACTAGGTCTCACGATCATAAACTGGGGACTGGAAGTTGTAAAATGGCAAACGCTCGTAGGACATTTTAAGGACATCTCCATTTCTTCCAGCGTCAAACAAGTTCTCACTGCTCACATAGTAGGTTTAATCACTCCTGCAAAAACTGGGGGTTATGGAGCAAAAGCTCTTTATTATCAATCTAAAAAAAGGAAACAAATTCTTTTTCTCAATCTTATAGGAAATCTATATCAAATGCTGGCTACTCTTATCTTCGGTCTGTTAGGGTTAGGGTATTTTGGGTTTTCTATAAATGTCATCGCCATAGCAATCTGGTTTGTAACGGTATTACTTGTCATACTCGGGATAAGTTTCTTTTTCAAATTCTTAAACCGATCTCCATGGAACATCAGGGGCTATTCTTATAAGAAAATGAAAGATTACTATTACAGCATCGGTCATAACTTAAGAGCTCGGGTAGCATTGTTATCCTTCTTGAGATTTCTCGTGTTTACTCATCAGTGCTACTTTTTAACCCAACTTTTATATATTGATATAGCTTATGGTATGGCAGTCTCCCTCATCGCAGCTATCTATCTATTGAGTTCTTTATTGCCAGTAATGCAGCTGCTCGATATAGTCGCTAGAAGTGGCGTAGCGGTTTGGGTTTTTAGTTGGGTAGGTGTGAGCGCCACACCTATTGTTTTGACTATGTTAGTAATGTGGCTCCTCAATGTAGTGCTACCCTTAGGTCCAGGTGCCTATTTTTTGGCACGTTTTAAATTGCTCACTAATACAGAACCCGCACAATGATTATTTTTCTGATCATCGTTTTTGGAGCGTACGCAAGTCTCATTGTAACTTTTATATTGGGCTTTAAAAGAGTTTCTGCTTTTGAAATTTCGGACACTGAGCCCACAACCTCCTTTTCTGTAATCATCCCGTTCAGAAATGAGGTTGAGAATTTACCCAGCCTCTTGGAGCATCTAAAAGAACTTAGATACCCCAAAAGTCTATATACAGTTCACCTCATAAATGACGCATCTACAGATGGCTCAAGGGATTTTGTAACTGATTTTTTATCAAAACATAAACTATCTAATTATCACTGTTCTGATAACGAAAGAGTTTCTGACTCTCCTAAAAAAGATGCAATACTCACGGCGATAAAAAACTCCACAAATGAGTGGATAGTCACCACTGATGCAGATTGTACATTCAGTAAGGACTGGCTGAGAACACTTGACCATTTTATACAGGACAAACATCCAAAGATGGTGGTAGCACCTGTCTCCATTGCACTCACAAAAAAACCTTCCTTCATAAATGCTTTTGAACAATTAGACTTCTTGAGTTTAATGGGGATCACCCGGGGAGCTTTTGGAATAAAAAAACCTTTTTTATGTAACGGGGCCAATCTCGCTTATGAGCGGCAGGCCTTTTTTGAAGTGGATGGCTTTGCGAGCAATGACCACATCGCGAGTGGAGATGATCATTTTTTGATGGAGAAATTTGTGGTTCGCTTTCGCGAAAATGTAACATACCTCAACGCCACGAGTAGTATTGTCACCACCCAGCCGCAAAAAAATCTAAAAGGGTTTATTTCCCAAAGAATACGCTGGGCGGCAAAAGGGACAGGATATAGTTACTGGTTTTCAACGTTTGTTGGGCTTTTGGCTTTCTTAGCAAATCTTGCCACAGCCCTATTTCTTGTGTTCCTTACGGTAGGTTCTATCTATACTATTTTCGCGAAAGCGTCGCCCATAGTTGACTCTTGGATTGGGTATACCCTACTAATGGCGAGCCTCAAGTTCTTGGTTGATTTTATCATCATATTTTGTAGCGCATCTTATTATAACAGAAGACGGTATTTGGGTTGGTATCCTCTAGTGATGCTGTGCTACCCTATTTTGACAAGCTTCATTGCATTGCGAGCTCTCACCACAAGCTTCACGTGGAAAGGGAGATCTTACAAGCAATAATTTGCTATCTTAGTCACCCCAAATTACCTCTTATGAAAAGATTATTCTTCTCCTTACTGCTCGCTATATCCAGCGTGGCTATGAGTCAAACTACAGATACTTATCAAGTAAACGGAGCTTCCTACGACCTTAAGACTGAAGTCTCTGGCCCACTCACACTTTTATGGAATGTCATAGACCGGGATTACCGTTATTTTGTAAAAAGAGATGACAGCGTTATTGAACTGGTCAACACAGAGATAAATGGCAGTTATCAGGAAGAATATAAGACAACGCTCAAGGAACTTACAGAAGATGCATCCATCTCAGTAGAAAAGGTAAATTTAACCTTAGGGAGCTTGCGCACGTTTTTTAACGCCTATAATAAAGCAGTAGACACATCATATGAAGCCAATAGTTTTATGACCGAACCTGAGTATAGAATAGGTGGCTTTGCTGGAGTTTCAAATACCATTTTTTCCAGTAATCCCTCCAATGCATCAAACGCTCAGTTTGGGATAGAATTAGAAGTGCTTGACCCTCAAAGTTTGCCAAGGCACGCTGCTGTGGTTCAATACAAGCAATTACTCTCTTCTGACGAATATGACCTAAGTATCGCACAATTCTCTATAAATTATAGATTCAAGTTTGTGAAATCATCAAAAATAGATGTGTTTATAAACACAAAACTGATTTCCTACAACTTGTTTAACAGAGGGGAACAACTGGTTGCCCAAGAGGGAAGCGAGGACTTACTTTCTATAGATGGTAATTCTGGGTCTTCATTCCAGGCGCCCATCATCTTTGGATTAGGTACAGATATAAAATTAGGTAGAGGATATTTAACCCTTCAATATCACGATGCAGTTGCTCTCTTTCTTGAAAATAATGGAGAATTCCCTGTGGATGTAAGCTTGGGATATAAGATTGCTTTATAGGTCTATTCCACCTCAAGTTTTACTGGCAATTTAAACCTTGTTTTTACAGGAATTCCTTGTTTAGTTGCTGGCGCTGCCTTTGGCAAAGCTTTTGCTGCCTCGTGTATCCATTCTGGAAGTTTGGGAATTTCCCTAAGGACAGTTTCAGATATTTTAAGCGTATCAATACAATACCCCCCCTTTCTGTTTATCACAAAATCTACCATCACTGTCTCGTCTAGATCTTGAGAAACAACAATGCGGTGCTTTGCGAGTTCCTGATAAAAAATACTGCTCACTTCTTCTTCAAAACACTTACGCCTTGCAGCCTCTTCCTCGAGGGGATTACAAGTAAGCAGCACAGGATATGTCTCCACTTCTGTGAGACTTATTGCCTTCCAATCTTTTGCCAGCAATTCTTGAGAGGACGTTTTTTTGGTCTCAATAGTATCGCAGGAAATGACAGATATCATTAACGCCGTAACTGCAAAAAAGCTCAATTTCCCTCGTTTCATACGTATGGGGAAATTACAATAATTAAGTGTTTTTAGAAAGGAGCTATTTACAGTTATAAATTGGACTATTTATAGCGCAATTAAAGGTGTTAACCTTTATCAGCATCCATAAAAATTTCTTTTTTTAGAATGGCGATACGGTCATTTGCGAGTTTGATTTGATACCAATATTTTCTATCCTCACCGTATTTTTCTATAAAACGTTCATACAGGCGCAAAACCTCCTTTTTATCATCATAATAATTATCTGCTGCTATGGCTACAGCATAAAGAGCCGCGCCGTTATCTGGGTTTTCTTTAAGTGCACTTTGATATGCCTCCATAGCCTTGGGATGTTCCTTAGTGGCCTCAAAAATTCTTCCCATTCTATAATATACATCATCTAATGCCAGATCTTTAAAGTAAAGCGCCTGATCGATATGATGCTTCGCACGTTCAAAATCTCCTATAATTCTAAATAGATCGGCAAGAATGTAGTGCACGCCATAATCTTCTTCATCCATTGCCAGTATGATTTCGTATTGCTCGATGGCTTTGATGTAAAGTCGCTCCTTCTCGTAAGAATATCCCAACTTAGTATGTATAAATGGACTGGAAACCCCCCAATCTACTAATTTCTCAAAATGGACAATAGCATCATCGTGGTATCCTCGATTAAAATAATTTTGGGCAAGTACATTCGTTATCTCAACATCTAGAGAGTCGTTTTTTAAGGCTCGCTTGGCTATTTTTTCTACTTCGGGATAGTCATTTTGCTTGAGTTTAAGAAGTGCGAGTTCATATAGTGCTTTCTGATGGGTGGAATCTAGTTGTACCGCTTTCGCGAAAGCGCTCTCAGTACGTTCTAATTTTTCTTTCCTAAAAGCTTTCACCTTAGGTGCGTCTAAAGAATCCATAGCTACCTTCATCCCTTTTACCGCTTTCCCTAAAAGGTAATGATACTCAGGTGTTGCAGGATATTGCGCTACCAGATTACTGAAAATAGTGTCTGCCTCCTTGTATTTTGCCCTTGTAAGCAATAACCTTCCGTATTCTATAGCGGCTATGGGTTGGTCTTCTTTTAAGATGAGAGATTCTTTGTAGTATGCTAGAGACTTCGTTTTATTTCCTTGTCCTTTGTAAGCTCGTGCGATCTGAAGTAATATGGTAGAATTTTTTAAGTCTGTCTTTTCATAATTTGTTATGGCTTCGCTATAATTGCCCGCAGCATAAAGACTATCTGCAACGCTCAAAGCCGAAGACTGTGCTCCGGCTTTAGAGATAAAAAGTGTGATTAAAAGTACTGTTAGTTTTTGCATAGATTATTCTGCTATTTTGAATGTAACTGGGAGGCTATATAAGACCCCAACGGGTTTACCTCCTTGCTTTCCAGGTTTCATTTTAGGCAGCTGTTTTACTATTCTAAAAACTTCTTCTTGAAGAGCAGGATGAGGAGCTCTCGCCTGAACATTTGTAATATCTCCGTTTTTATCAATCATAAAAGATGTGTAAATCTTGGTCGTTCCTGAAAGTCCAAGGCCATTTGCCATTTTTATATCAAATTGGCTATTTACAAACTGCGCGATCATTTCTGACATACACACTTTTCTCTCCTCGTTAGAAGTTAAACTTTCACAGCCAGGATATACCGGAACTCTATCTATAACGGCAAAGGGAACAGAAGGTAAACTATCATATTCAATAGTATAAGGCAGTCTCAATGATTTCAAACTATTATCCGTTCTTTTTTGATTGCTAGCAGTTATAAGTTCTGATAGCCTTTTTAGTTCATCGTCTGATAAATTTTCTTTTTCCTCAAGAGCAAATTTCAAATCTGCAATCTGATTCTCTAAAGAGGCTTGACTTTTATCTTGATTTCCGTTATCCTCAGAGCAAGAAACATAAAAGAGCATTCCCAAAATCATTGGGATGATAAGTGCATACTTAGTTAAAGCGATTTTTTTTGATTTTGATTTTTGTAACATAATGATTCGTTTTTTGATGAATGATTGATTAAAAAATGTATTGGTAAAAGAAAGCTGCTGCGTGCCGAAGGTGGCATTGAGTAACGCTGTATAATATTGTTTTTTAGATTGTTTTCTGGTTGCCAGATAGTCTGCTTCATATTCATGTAAAAGGGCAATCTCCTTTTGATATAAATACACTAAAGGATTAAACCAGAGAACGACCCTCAAAAGTTCAAAATAGAGTAGATCCAAAGAATGTTTTTTCTGTATGTGTATGTTTTCGTGTGCGAGGATACGCTTTCGCGAAAGCGTATCTATCCTATCCCCTATAAATATGTAGTTGAGAAAAGTAAAAGCCTCACTTGAGCCGGGCATCGTAATGATTTTATCTCCGGGGCTATGCGTTATAAATCTGCTCAGCTTGTAAAATTTTAAAGCCAAGTATGCCATGCTTAACAGCGCTCCTGTTACATAAATAAACCACCAATTGATGACATATACAGATGCTCCAGTAGGAGGAATTTCAGAAGGACCCTCCGTAGCGCTTCCCAAGAATATTTCTGGCAGAAGCGTGGTAAAGCGCTCTACTGGGATCGCAGTTTGGAATGCAGTAATCTTAAATAATGGTAACAGTAGCGCAATAAGGGGCGTCAAAATGAGATACAATCGGTTATAGGTAAAGAACGTCTCGTTGCGCAACACTAAAAAATATACGGCTATGAAGAGTGCCATAAAACAAACTGCTTGTAGAATGTAGGTTTCCATAATTATTTTTTATTAATCTCTTTTAAAATCTCTTCCATCTCCTTTATACTGATGTCATTTTTCTTAACGAAAAAAGAGACCATACTTTTAAAGGAACCTTGAAAATATCCATCCATCACCTTAGTAAGCGTTTGGTTGCTATAATCTGTCTTTAATACTTTAGGAAAATAAATATGACCGCGTCCTTCCTTACGGTAGTCTACAAACCCTTTATTTTCTAATATCCTAATTATGGTAGAGACGGTATTATAAGCAGGTTTTGGTTCTGGCAATTCTTCTATCACAGAAGCAACGTTTGCCTCTTCTAGCTGCCATAAAATGTGCATTACTTCTTCTTCTGCCTTAGTGAGTTGTTTCATTATCAGTGTTTTGATAGTTCAAATATAACTAAATAATTAGTTTAAACTAATTATTTAGTTATAAATTTTATGGGTTGCTACCGTTTGACCATACATTCTAGGAAGCGTTTTAAAACTATTTCTAGCAAAGTGCTACATTGCAGCGTCTCATATTTTCAAAAGTCACCTATGAAAGCTATTACCCTGACCGCCGTCTCATTAATTTTCTTATGTGTACAATGCAAGCACAAGAAACCAGATACTATAGAAAACAAGGAAGTTATTTCCGAAGCTGAAAAAGGTCTTAATGACGAGCCCATTATAACTGACCTATTTACGGCAGATCCATCTGCTCACGTTTTTGAAGGTAAACTATACTTATATCCCTCTCACGATTATGAATCTGGAATTCACAACAATGCCGCTGGGAATCACTTTGATATGAGAGATTATCACGTGTATTCTACGGATAAAATAGGGGGAGAGGTAACAGATCACGGCGTTGCTCTGGATATTAAGGATGTGCCTTGGGCAAAAAGACAGATGTGGGCTCCAGATGCTGCTGAAAGAGATGGTACGTATTATCTCTATTTTCCCGCTAAAGATGCCGAAGATATTTTTCATATAGGTGTGGCCAGTTCCTCTAGACCTGAAGGACCATTTAAAGCTGAAGCAAGTTTTATTGAAGGCAGCTATAGTATAGATCCGTCGGTTTTTGAAGATCAAGAAACGCACTATATGTACTTTGGTGGGATCTGGGGAGGACAGATGCAATGGTACCAGAACAATAAGTTTAAAGGAAAAGAGGATAACTACCCCTCCGATAACGAACCTGCTATCTCTCCAAAAATTGTAAAAATGAGCGACGATATGCTGAGCTTTGCAGAGTCGCCCAAAGACGTCCTCATTGTAGATAGAGATGGTAATCCACTACTGCAAGCTGACACCGAGCGAAGATTTTATGAAGGCGCCTGGGTTCATAAGTACAATGGTAAATACTATCTATCGTATTCCACAGGAGATACCCATAAAATTGTATACGCAATTGCAGATAGTCCATACGGTCCGTTTACCTATCAAGGAGTAGTACTTAACGAAGTTTTAGGTTGGACCAATCATCATAGCATCGTCGAGTTTGAAGGTAAATGGCACCTCTTCTATCACGATAGCTCTTTATCTGGAGGACAGACACACTTGAGAAGTGTTAAGGTTACTGAACTTATTTATAACGAAGATGGTACCATCATCCCTTTAAATAAGATGGTAAAGGAGTAACGTGCAAGACAGGGGTTCGATACTATTTTCTGCAAAGCCATAGGCCTTATAGAAAATCACTCAACCTCCTTAACTTCCTAAGTTATAAATGATACCTAGTAAAGGTGGTTGCGTACGTTATAAAACATCAGTCTTTTAACGTAGCTTACTATCAATTACCTCCTGCACAACCTCAGGATTGAGCAAAGTACTGATATCCCCTAGATTGTCTGTTTCATTACAGGCAATCTTGCGTAAAATGCGTCGCATTATTTTTCCAGAACGAGTTTTTGGGAGACCCGTTGTAAATTGGATTTTATCCAGTTTTGCTATAGGACCTATTTTTTCAGTTATGAGTTGGTTTATTTCCTTTCTTACATTTTCCTGATCTCTCGTTTCTCCTGTTTCCTTGAGGATCACATACCCATAGAGCGCATTCCCTTTAATATCGTGTGGAAATCCGACAATGGCACTTTCGGCAACCGCTGGATGCTCATTTACCGCATCTTCTATGGGTGCTGTGCCTAAGTTGTGCCCAGAAACGATAATAACGTCATCTACTCTTCCAGTAATGCGATAATAACCCGTTGCATCCCTTAGCGCTCCGTCTCCTGTAAAGTACATTTTCGCGAAAGCAGAAAAATATGTCTCCTTATACCGATCGTGATTACCCCAAATCGTACGGGCCATACTGGGCCAAGGATATTTTATGCACAAACGCCCCTCTACTTGGTTCCCACTAATCTCCTTACCATTTCCATCCATAAGTGCTGGCTGAATCCCTGGCAAGGGAAGCGTTGCAAATGTAGGTATGGTGGGCGTTGCGTAGGGTATTGGACTTATCATTATTCCTCCCGTTTCGGTTTGCCACCAAGTGTCTACTATGGGCGCTTTTTTCTTACCTATATTGTCATTATACCAATGCCAAGCTTCTTCATTTATGGGTTCTCCTACAGTTCCTAAGATTTTGAGCGAGGATAGGTCATATTTTTCTACAAAAGCAAGCTTCTCCTTTGCCAGTGCCCGTATCGCAGTAGGCGCCGTATAAAACTGGGTTACTTTATGTTTTTCTACCACTTCCCAGAAACGACCCCAGTCTGGATAGGTAGGGACACCCTCAAACATCACCGTAGTTGCTCCATTTGCCAGCGGTCCATAAACGATGTAACTATGTCCCGTAATCCAGCCTATGTCTGCCGTACACCAGTATACATCCTCTTCCCGGTATTGAAAAACATTCTTAAATGTATAAGCACTATAAACCATATAACCGCCTGTGGTATGCACCATCCCCTTAGGTTTGCCTGTAGATCCAGATGTATAAAGAATAAAAAGAGGATCCTCTGCATCCATAACCTCAGCATTACAATCCTTGTAAGCTTCATCAAGAAGGGGTTGTAGCCAGTGGTCACGCCCTTCTCGCATAGTCACCTCAGAATCCGTGCGTTTTACTACGAGTACATTCTTCACACACTCACAATCCTCCAGTGCTTCATCTACTATCCCCTTAAGGTCGATAACTTTGGCACCTCGGTAAGAACCGTCACTTGTAATGACCATTTTACAATCTGCATCATTTATGCGGGTGCTCAATGCGGTGCTAGAAAATCCGGCAAAAACCACAGAATGTATCGCACCTATGCGAGCACAAGCTAGCAACGATATCGCTAGTTCAGGTATCATCGGTAAATAGATACAAACACGATCCCCTTTTCTGACACCCTTTTCCTTGAGCACATTTGCAAACCGACATACTCGCTCGTGCAATTGTCTATAAGTGATGTGCTGGGCAGGATGTTTTGGGTCATTAGGCTCAAAAAGAATAGCCGTTTTATCGCCACGGGTATGTAGATGTCTATCTATGCAATTCTCTGTGATATTGAGTTTTGCATTTCTAAACCATTGTACATCCGGTTTCTCAAAATCCCATTCCAAAACAGAATCCCATCGCTTGCGCCAGACAAAATTTTCTTCAGCAATTTCCTCCCAAAACTGCTGTGGCTGATTTACTGATTTTCGGTATACCTGAAAATACTCTTCTAGTCCCTTAATATGGTAATTGCTCATTCTCGATACAGTTAGTAATTACTAAAATTAACGAATTAATCGCTTGTAAAAGAATTGCAACCTATACCCTGCGCCATACACTATTGATACTAGGGACTATCCTCCTTAGGAGCGGGTTGGTCAAGGAACTTTAACACAAGTGGTTTCCCGCTTTCCATTACAACTCCGCAATGCGCTCATAGCACATTACGGGGTTTTCATTTCAATCGGGGCTAGCAGGGAGGTTTGTGTTTATATACCTATAAAACCTTCTATTTTAAAATTTTAATAAAACAGAATGCCCTTTAAAATTTTATTCACTAATCAGTAATTAACGAATTGTTTTCTAGAGGATAGCCTATAGGTAGGAAGATTATTAATTCTTATTCAGTAACTTTAAGATCAAACAGTAAGGATAAAAAGTAGCAATTTCATTTGAATCGTGTTATCAAAGCCCTTATTAAAAGTGAGCGAGGTAGGATCTGTACATAAAGATACTTAGCGATGAGAGCCCTAGTTGTTATAGAAGTAAGAAATACAGAGTTATAAAAAACAAAAACTCAGGCATCATTATTACTTTTAAGAATAGAACCCACGCTCGAACGTCATTATATGGGATCGCACATAGGACGCTAATAATAATTCCCTTTTAACCATATTAAGATAATATTAAATATCAGACTTTCAGTAAGTCATTAAAATTAATTAAATTTCAATACCCAAATCCCTATAAATGAATAAGATTTGCATGGTTCTATTAGTAATCTTGTTATTATTTAACGGAGCATCCTTCTCTCAATCCGATACTTCCGAAGTTCAAGAGCCCCTATATACAGCAGCGCAGATTGACTCTATTTATCCCACTATACGATCCTATTTTTTTGAGGGTAATCACGTAAAAATAATTGAGGAGGTTCCACTGCTCTTGGAGAACGCACGCCTTTTAGAAGAAAAGGAAATCGAGACCAAATTCCGTAATATATTGGGTAATACTTTTATCCAGCTTGATGATTATGACCGTGCAAATGATCTATTTACAGAGGCCTTAATTCGTGCACAACAAGAAGAGGACGCAACAGCCATCGCTAGTGCCTATATTAGTCTAGGTAATACCTATATCTCAAAGGATCCAGACAAGTCCATTACTTATTTTGAAGAAGCACTTGACTACACGGGCGCTGTAGAGAACAGCGACACGATGGATTTCATTATACATAATAATCTTGCCGAACTCCACATAGGGGTTTTAAATCCAAAAAAAGCACAGTATCATTTAGACAAAGCACTGTATTATCTTTCTCAATCTGGTCTGAGCGACCGCAGTAATGAATATCGTGCTGTCCTTAATCATATTCAAGGTGCTATTTATTTGGAACAAAAAGAGTATAGCAAAGCCATCGCCGCCACCTTAAAATCATTAGAAGTAGATCAGGGAGAGGTGGATCAAACTTATATTTTAAATAACTATAAAAATTTAATGTCTGCCTATGAACAGACAGAACAATATGAGAAGCTAAACGAAGTCCGTAAACGTTACGATCCTTTACTTGACAAACGTTATGAAGAAGATAAAATCAGGGAGCAACAAATTGCCCGGTCTAAATTTGACGTAGAAGGTTATAAAAAAGAATTAAGAGCTTCCCAGCTCGAAACTGAAATTTCTCAACAAAAAGCTTCTAAAAACAAACTGCTCTTCAATTTTGCAGCCATCTTGGTGAGTATTATGCTAGCCATAGTGGCGGGTCTTCTCATCGCTAGATACAGGCGTAACGAACTGTTGACTGATCTAAAAAGAAAAAATAGACAATATCTAGAGGCCAAGGAAAAGTCAGAAAAACTTGCTCAAAGTAATACCCGATTTTTGAGTACCATAAGTCACGAATTGCGTACACCGCTTTACGGTATCATCGGGCTTTCCTCTGTCCTACTTAAAGATGACAAGCCAGCAAATAGGCAAGAAATTGTGGAGTCTCTCAAGTTCTCTGCAGATTACCTTCTAGCACTCGTAAATGATGTGCTTCATATTAATAAGTTTGATTCTCAGGAAGGAAAGATTCTTAAGCAAGATCTGTTTAGCGTTGAGAAGTTGATGTACAGTATCGTGCAGTCTTTTGAGTTCATAAATAAAAAAAACAATAATACCGTTCACGTCTCTATCGCTCCAGGAGTGCCTAAAATTGCTGTGGGAGATAAAACAAAAATATCGCAGGTTCTTATGAACCTCTTGAGTAATGCTAGCAAGTTTACGGAGGACGGATCCATTAATCTTACAATTACAGGTGTCCCGCTGGACTCAAACCGATTTGAAGCATCCTTTTCTATAAGAGATACTGGACCTGGAATTCCCATTCAAGAACAGTCTCGCATATTTGAGGAATTTACTCAGATCAAAAAAGAACAAGATCAAGGAGGAACGGGCTTAGGATTACCTATTGTCAATAAAATTCTCAAAATTATGGGAAGTAAACTCAATTTTACTAGCGTACCTGGAGAGGGTACTACTTTTAGCTTTGATATGGTATTAATAAGTGGTTCTCAGGAAGATCTAGAACTTACTAAGGATGCCCCAAGGATTGAACATCTTAAGGGAAAAAAGGTATTGATCGTAGATGACAACAAAATAAATCAATTGGTAACACAGAAGGTGTTAGAGCAAAATGGGATTGCCCAAGATATCGCCAGTAATGGATTTGAAGCTATAGAAAAGGTGAAGGAAGAAGTATATGATGCCATTCTTATGGATATCAATATGCCGGTAATGGATGGCTTAGAGGCTAGTAGAGAAATACGCAAAATTAATCCTACGATTCCCATCATAGCCCTAACGGCAACTAACTATGAAAAACTAGAGGGTAAAACACTTAACAATGATATTAATGACATCATCGTAAAACCTTATAACACCGAGATACTTCTCAAAGTATTACTTAAGCATACTGTTTAAAATTTTTGGATTTAGAGGTGTATTCTCCTATCATTTTTAATAAGAAGGGGATGTATGAGATAATCACCTTTGCGATATAGCGAATACTTTTTTGACAGAAAGCAAACAGCAATTAAGAAGCTGCTATGTGTTCCAGTCGCCTTTCTCTAAGGAAAAGAAAAAGCGGAAACGTAAAAGCTATCGCCACTAAAAATGTGAGGGGGATCAAAACCCACCAATACTTTATGTTAAGCTTGAGTGATTCTCTTATCATCCATATAAAGAAAACTACGAGTACCACCGTAAGATCTGCGGCAATAGATTGCGCAGGAAAAGTGGTTGTAGTTTGCGCTATGAAATTTGAAATAGACGTGTCCCCTGCAGTCTGATAAAACTGAATATTATAATACCACGTATAGCAAATTCCTATAACAGCGAGAAGTAAATAGAGGTGTTTTAATTTCATAATGATGATTATAACCGTTTATTTTCCAGAAAGATACGTTTTTCTTAATTCTACATATATATACCTAACTTATTCATTTATAGATTTTTAATTTATTTTCAAACGTTTACAAGCATTTACAAACGACTATAAACGTAAGTAATTATTTAAGAGTCGGCTAAAGTTTATTTCGTGTTTCATATTTGCAGTGTTCTAATCAACTAACGTTTTCACGAAAGTGTATTAACAAAAAAGAAAAGAACAAAACGGTTTTCTCGGGAACGGCTCGGGAAAGAAATTTTAATCAATTTGGCAGGCATAACCTGCACAAGAAAAACACATTATTATGAACGCATTAAGAAACAAAGTACAGCTAATCGGACGTTTAGGTCAGGAACCACAAATCACAACCTTCCCTGACGGAAACAAAATCGCAAACTTCTCACTCGCTACAGATGACTCCTATAAAGATAAAAATGGGCTGAAGGTAGAACGCACTTACTGGCACAATATCGTAGTAAGAGGTGGTCTGGTAAAAGTGGTAGAGAGCTATGTTCAAAAAGGACAAGAAATCGCCATAGAAGGAAAACTTACCAATCGCTCTTGGGACGATAAAGATGGGGTAAAAAGATATATGACAGAGGTTATTTGCAATGAACTGCTAATGCTTGGGAAGAAAGACTAGATCTTTTTTAGTCTCGGTAGTTTCGATACAATTCTATGGATGCTTAACGGCATCCATAGAATCACTCAACCACCTCTGATTGCTCTTTTTAGTAAAACTTGTTATAAGAATTGAACAACTAAGGTGTTTATATGTTTTCAAAACGCGCAGCAGGTTTGAAGTTATGCCGAACCTTCTTTTTCAAAATCAACAAATTCAAGGTGGTAGCGTGTTTTCAATGTGTAGAGCGATTTTGAAAATGTATCGAAACTACCTACATAGGAACTAACAGCCAGGAAATTTATATTTTAAGCTGTTGCATAAAGGGCGTTCGGGGGAGCGCCCTTTTTATTACTATTAATATCTTCGCGCTATGATTGCTACTCAAGAATTAAATACACTTCTCAAGACACATTTTGGCTATGATAATTTCCGACCTAATCAGTTAGAAATCATAACATCCATTTGTCGCGGAGAGGATGCTCTTGTCATAATGCCCACAGGAGGGGGAAAATCTATGTGTTTCCAACTGCCCGCCCTAGCACTTGAGGGTGTGGCTCTTGTAATATCACCCCTTATCGCTCTGATGAAAGATCAGGTGGATGCCCTAAGGGCAAACGGGATAAAAGCGGCCTACTACAATAGTACCCAACCTCAGGAAGAGATAGAACAAGTGATTCAAGATTTGCGAGATGATACTCTTGATTTAATATATGTAGCCCCAGAAAGTCTATCACTCTTAGACAATGTTTTAGGACTAGCAAAAATTTCTTTAATCGCCATAGACGAGGCACATTGTATCTCATCGTGGGGACACGATTTTAGACCTGCCTATACGCAACTGGGCTATCTTAAAAAGAGATACTTGGGCACACCCCTCATAGCGTTGACAGCAACAGCAGACCGCTCGACCCAAGACGATATCGCTCATCAACTAGGCATCGCTCAATCTAAAAAATACATTTCTTCCTTTGATCGTCCCAATTTATATCTAGACGTGAGGCCGGGGCAAAAACGTAATGATCAGATTCTGGCATTTTTAGATCAGCATCCTTTTGAGAGTGGCATTATTTACTGTTTGAGCCGTAAGAGCACAGAGTCCCTTGCTGCAAAACTACAAAGCAAAGGCTATACTGCCGCCGCTTACCACGCAGGTATGATGGCACAAGAGCGCACACAAGTTCAAGAGGATTTTATAAATGATACCACGCCCATCATCTGTGCGACCATAGCCTTTGGGATGGGCATAGATAAAAGCAATGTGCGATGGGTAATTCATTATAATATGCCTAAAAATCTAGAGGGCTATTATCAAGAGATAGGGCGTGCTGGACGCGACGGCCTGCCCGCTCACACGGTCCTCTTTTATAGTTATGCAGATGCGCTGCAACTACGCAAATTTATAGATGACGCTTCTAATGCCGAGTACCAGCTAGCCAAACTAGAGCGTATGCAACAGTATGCAGAAGCCTTGAGTTGCAGGCGTAAGGTTCTTATAAATTACTTTGGTGAATTTCTTTTAGAAGACTGTGGTAACTGTGATATCTGTAAAAACAAACCAGAATATTTTGACGGCACTGTTCTCACTCAGAAAGTACTTTCTGGAGTCGCTCGTATGGGACAACAGGAGGCAATGGGAACGGTCATAGATGTTTTGAGAGGTTCTCAAAATGCTCAAGTTTTTGAAAAAGGATATCAGAATATTAAAACATACGGAGCCGTAAAAAATGTTTCTTGGCGCGATCTACAGCAATATGTTGTGCAAATGATCAATCAGGGATTGTTAGAAATACGCTTTCGCGAAAGCGGAAGGCTTCTTCTTACCCCATTATCTGAGGACGTATTATTTAAGGGACAATCAATCCAACTTGCAAAACTAAAACAGCCAAAACCTGAACCCATTGAAGTGATACGCAAGCCCAAAAAGCCAAAGGGCACCCTCTTTGAAAAGCTACGCGAACTAAGAGCTGAGCTAGCTCGGGACGAGAATGTGCCTGCTTATATCATATTCTCTGATGCCAGCCTTAAAGATATGGAAGATCAAGAACCTCAAACCCCAGAGGCTTTTCTGAACACTCACGGGGTAGGCCAAGCAAAAATGCAAAAATATGGGGCAGATTTTCTAAAACTCATAAAAGAACACCTTCACAAATCTAAACCTAAGGCTAAAACAGGAAATAAAACATACCAAGAGACCAAAACGCTTATTGAGCAAGGTCTTTCTCTAGAAGAAATTGCCGAAACTCGTAATCTTACCATAAGTTCTGTTCATAATCACTTAATGAAGCTTCACGAAGAAGGAATGGAGGTAGACTTCTACCAATTTATACAACCCGTGGAAGTGGAGCAAATTAACGCGGCAAGCACTGAGGTAGAAGAGCCAGAGAAACTCAAATCTTATTTTGAATACTTCAAAGAAGAAATGCCTTATTGGAAAATAAAGTTGGGATTATATTTAAGAAAAAAGAAGTAAAGCCTTTCAGTTGCAATGCGCGTAGCGTGTAGGTACTCTGGACACCATCTTTTTACTTACATTTAATCTTATGAAAGACTTTACCCTCTCGAGAAAGATAGGTTTTATAGCAGGCCCATGGTTGTGCATCATACTTCTTATTTTACCTATAGAGCTTATTAACCCAGAGATTGACAAGGTTATGGCAATAGCCGTCTGGATGATTATCTGGTGGATTACAGAGGCTGTTTCTATATCAGTGACTGCGCTCATCCCACTGGCCCTTTTCCCCCTTTTAGGCATCGGAAGTATTAAAGAGGTGGCCAGCAATTATGCAAACCCTATTGTTTATTTGTTTTTTGGAGGTTTTGTAATTGCCTTAGCTTTAGAAAAAGTACAACTCCATAAACGCATTGCACTCTCTATCCTCAAGCTTACAGGAACAAAAGCAAATGGGATTATTTTAGGTTTTATGATAGCCACTGGCCTGATGAGTATGTGGATTTCCAATACGGCGAGTACCGTGGTGATGTTACCTATCGCAGTTTCGGTAATTCAGCTGCTTATGGATGATGCAGACGGGTTTACTAAAAATGACAAGAATTTTGCGCTCAGTATTATGCTGGGTATCGCATTTGGGGCAAACATAGGTGGTATGGCCACCTTAATTGGAACCCCGCCCAATTCGGTAATGCTGGCCTTTCTTAATGAGAGTTACGACATAGACATAGGATTCTTCCAATGGATGATCATGGGAGTTCCCTTCTCTATAGTACTTATGGCCATCACCTACTTTATGATTACTCGTGTTTTTTATCCTAATGGCCTGGGGAACATAGGAACGTCCGAAAATATTATTCAGAAAGAGCTGGATAAACTCGGACCCATCTCAAAAGGAGAAAAAGTAGTGCTTACTATCTTTCTTTTTACGGCTGTTTCTTGGATGTTGCGTTCTCAGCTTAACGCCTTACTTCCTACCGTTGAACTTACGGACACCACCATATCTATAATTGCCGCCCTATTAATGTTTATAGTGCCTATTAATTATAAGAAAGGTGAGTTTCCATTGCTCTGGGAAGATACCTCACGGCTTCCTTGGGGGATTTTAATCCTTTTTGGCGGTGGTCTTGCCCTAGCGTCAGGTCTTGCAGACTCTGGTTTTATCACGATGATAGGTGACTATATTTCTTCGCAAGAAGACTGGAGTGTCTGGATTGTGACCGCCGTACTCATTTTCATAATGTTATTTATGACGGAGTTAATGAGCAATGTTGCGCTCGTCACTATCCTCGTTCCTCTCGTAGTGGGTATCGCAATAGGAATGGATGTTCCCGTTTTACAGATGGTGATCCCCGTAACGCTTGCGTCAAGTTGTGCCTTTATGCTTCCTATGGCAACACCCCCTAACGCTATCGTTTTTGCGAGTGGTCACGTGAGGGTAGATGAGATGGCACGCATCGGTGTGGTACTTAATTTTATAGCGGTAGGGCTGCTCTTTGCACTAGCTTATTTTGTAGTGCCCTTAGTGTTTTAAGTACCTGCGCTTTCGCTAAAATATGAATCCTACAAAATAATTTAGTTCTCATCATATTTTCGCGAAAGCGAAACGATACAAGAGCATTGGAAATTTAACCTAGGGTAGTTGGTCGTGTTCCTGACACTTCAATGCCGTATTGAGTCAAGGTTTTGGTCTTATTCTGATTGCCCGTAATCATCACGATAGATTTTATAGATAAATATTTTAAGATTTTGGCAGCAGCAGAGAAGTCTCTGTTATCCTCAGAAAATCCTACTTGCTCATAGGCCTGAGCCTGAGAAATACCAGACTTTTTGAGTGGCAGCGTTTTTAACAACGCATAATGACCATTTCCTTTACCTTCCTGATCTAGCCAAATCACAATTCCCTTACCTTCCCGTTCTATGAGTTGCTGTGAGATTTCCATTTGCTCACGGCAATCGCACTCTATACTATTAAAATGATGTGCAAATATGCAGGAAGAATGAATCCTACATAATAATTCCTCACCATCTTTTACATCACCCATAACCAGCGCGTGTGATTCTTTCAAACCATCGTAAAAGAGGATTTCTTTATAAGTTCCATATTTTGTTTTGATAATACCTTCGGCAAGCTGGGTGATCATAATTTACTTTTTAATCAAATTTATAAATAACTCAGAGCCATCTCTAGGTTTTACAGAATTATAAGAAGGTTCCATAACCTTAATTGAAAAGTACCGTTCAAAATACTGTTTATACTCCTTCATATTTCCCCCAAAGGGTGGTCCTTTTTCTGTAAGCGAAAAATTGAACAATAGCCCCACGAGCCTTCCCTTGGGTTTAAAGAGACTACTCATTTTACGAGTATATTGTTGCCTCAAGTCTGGATGTAATGCACAAAAAAAGGTCTGCTCTAGAATAAGGTCGAAAGAACCTGTTAGGTTAAAAAAGTTGTCGTGCATTAATTGTGATTCTGGAAAAGATGGAATCCTTTTTTTGAGATCACTCAGCGCAACTTTGGATAGATCTACTACAACCGTATTAACAAATCCTTTCTCCCAAAGATATTGCACCTCGTACCCGTATCCTGCTCCAGGTACAAGAATCCTAGTGCTTTTATCTTTTAGTTGATCAATATACTCTCTAAGAGGCCTAGAGACACCCTTAAGATCCCATCCAGTTGCTCCTTCGGCATATCTAGAATCCCAGTAACTCTCGCTTAAAAAATCTGTCATAGGTTGCTTTTCTACTGTGATAATTTAATATAATTCATTTGAACTAGAAGCTCAATACCATCGCAAAAGAGTGAACGTATATTATAGATTTATAAGAATGAATAACATAATTTTATATACATACTTCAATTTTTACTACTACTTTTGGTACTCAAAATCAATATTATGAAATATATACTGACCGCAGTTTTGTTATTTACTTTATCAACCGTATTTGGACAAGCCTATATAGGAAAAGAAGACTTAAAGTTTCAAGTAGGTGCAAACTTTCAAGGTGACGGGACCGGACTAGTTTCTACACTAGATTATGGAATAGGAGAAAATATCTCTCTAGGCGTTAAAGGAATTTATCTTCTTGGGGTAGAGGAATTCAGCGAACTCACTCCTCAAGGAGCTTTTGAAGATGCGGAGTTTGGGGATCGTTTTGACTTGCGAGTACGTTTTAATGCACATTTAGGAAACGTGATAAACCTAGATGAAAATTTTGATATTTATCCAGGACTTGATTTAGGATTAAAAAACTTTGGGGGACACTTAGGTGCCAGGTATTTCTTTACAGAAGGTTTTGGAGTATTTACAGAACTTAACGTTCCTTTTGCCAAATATTCCCAAGACAAAGACTATACAATCGCAGAGCTACCAAGAAAACAACTTAACAATCAGTTTACGATCTCTTTTGGAGCTAGTTTCAATCTTTAAGTATTAGCTATTTTTTAATTGTTATTTGGTTGATCTGTCACGTACTTTTTATCTAAAATTTGGTCTACCCAAGCGATGGCTTTTGTTAAATCCTCAAATATGGCAAAGGGTTTTTCAAAAAAGGTACTTTCGAAGCTTGCTTGTTTAATTTTATCTTCATTGGTGACTATTGCAATTCCCTTGAGGTTCTCCATAACCGCTGCGGCCTTATAGGTAAGTGGATCCACCGAATATGAAAAAGTGCGATTAGAGATATAAATAAAGGGGTTATCACCGTAATATTTATCAATAACCACCTTCAATTCTTTAGCGTGTGCTGGTATTATAGTTTGACCCTCTTTTACTTGCTTAATTAAATATTTTTCAAAGATCAATATTTCGCAATGGTCATCCTCATAGTACTGAAATGTATTGTCCATACGCTATTGTTGTAGTTAGTTAAAAAAAAAGTGAACCTCAGAATTTTCTTCTTTAAATATATATAATATAGACGGAAACTAGGCCATTTGCAGTTCTTTAAGTAAGTGCTTTGCACTATGGCCAACGCTAAAGCTAAATGGTGCGTATAAAATTTCGAACCTACTGGATTATTAAGAAAGTCCCTTCCCCACATTTATCTCAGATGTGTAAGTATGATGCATCTTTTAGGACCATTGCTATCTCTTAAAGTATGAATTCTATAGTTAGGAAGTAGTGTTCATCGCCCGCTCGTTCTTTTCATCAATCCACGCTTGGCCTTTACGCCTGCGCATAAAATTATCAAAATGGCGCATATAGAAAACATTATAGAGCGCGTATCGTAAATGCTTAAATTTTCGCGGAAGCGAGCGTAAACTCATACTAAATCCAGGAGTCAGGTATTTCATATAATGCCAGTATCCTTCTGGCATATAGAGGGTTTCCCCGTGATTGAGGTGGCAAATATACCCACGTGCTTTTTTGAGTGCTGGAAACTTCTTATAATCTGGATTATCAAAATCTATATCTTCTCTGGTAATGAGAGAATACGGCACTTTATATAAATGCGGTGTCTCACTTGGCGGAAATAGTACACACTGCTTTTTTCCCTCAAAGTGAAAGTGTAAGATATTAGCCCAATCTATATCGTGATGCATAAATACTTTACTTCCTTCTCCTCCAAAAAATAGCATTGGGATCTGCTTAAGAAGCCTCAGCCCTATTTTTGGGAACACAAAATCATTTTTGAGTGACGGAACCTCTTTCATAAGATTGTAGAGAAAAATTCTATAATTGGTAGGCCCTTTTTTTAGAAGATCTACATAATCCCTCATTGTCATTGTAGCGTGCGCCTGATTAAAGCCCTCATCGTGCTTCACAGGTCTATCGTCATAAAGGGGCACTTCCTTATCGCCAGCAACCTGCTTTATATAGTCTAGCTTCCACTTATCGTATGCATCCCAATCATCTATAAGATGTTCTATAACCACGGGCTTTTGTGGTTTTACGTAATCACGCAAAAATTCATTTTTTGTAATGGTTTGTACTCTTGGGATTTCTTTAAGCTGCATATTAACTGTTTACGAGGAAATCAAAAATAAAAAAAGACTACTCGTAGGAAGTAGTCTTTAACATAATGTTGTTTATTAAAGTCTATTTTACAACCTTACCTGCCAGCTTTGCAGCCTCGTTTCTTTCAATCTTATGCCCAGGTCTTGACCATTTAGGCTTCTCTCCCAGAGAACCGTGCTTTGAGTCTTGAGCCTCTACGGTTTCTGGTTGTGCCTTTTTTACAAATGGTTTTTGAGGATTTAGCCCTAAGAGCTCAAACATTTTCATATCCTCATTTACATCTGGATTAGGTGTCGTGAGCAATTTATCTCCTGCAAAAATTGAATTTGCTCCTGCAAAAAAGCACATTGCCTGTCCTTCCCTACTCATCTCTGTACGTCCAGCAGAAAGTCTTACCTGAGTCTCTGGCAATACAATTCTGGTCGTAGCTACCATACGAATCATTTCCCAAATAGAGATAGGCTCAATATCCTCCATTGGAGTGCCAGGCACGGCCACAAGTGCATTTATAGGAGTAGACTCTGGTTGTGGGTCCAATTTTGCAAGCGCCACCAGCATCCCTGCCCGATCCTGTACCTGTTCTCCCATCCCTATGATTCCACCAGAACAAACGGTCACGTTCGTCTTACGCACATTTGAGATAGTATCAAGTCTATCTTCAAAAGCGCGGGTAGAAATTACATCCTTATAATAATCTTCAGAAGTGTCAAGATTGTGATTGTATGCATATAGCCCAGCCTCTGCTAGACGCTCTGCTTGATTTTCTGTTACCATACCAAGGGTACAGCATACCTCCATATCCAGTTTGTTAATGGTGCGCACCATTTCCAATACATTGTCAAATTCTGGTCCGTCCTTCACATTACGCCACGCAGCGCCCATACATACACGGCTACTTCCAGAAGCCTTTGCTCTCAATGCCTGTGCCTTGACCTGCTGTACAGACATAAGGTCATTCCCTTCTATGTCTGTGTGATACCTCGCTGCCTGCGGGCAATACCCACAGTCTTCTGGGCAACCTCCTGTCTTAATAGAAAGCAACGTAGAAACTTGTACCGTATTAGGATCGTGGTGAACTCTGTGTATGGTTGCAGCCTCATAGAGAAGCTCCATCATAGGCTTGTTATAAATCTCAAGAATTTCTTCCTTTGTCCAGTCGTGTCGTATCTCTGTCATTTATCAAAAATAGGAAAATAGTCGTTAGTCCGTTATTAGTGGCCCTTAGTTTTTATAAAGATTTATTTGATTACGCTTTCGCGAAAATTTCAGTCCTACAGTTCACTTTATAATTCAAATTACCTCTCACACTACATTAAAGATAAGGAACAGGTTAACTATAGCAGAAGAGAATTAAAGAATTTAGAGAAAATAGTGAGATCAAGAACGCAGAACGATGAACAGAGCCTTCTTTTCAGAGCGTACTTCCCCTCAAAAATTACCCCTATAAATTAAAGTGGATTAGGCTTTGCTTATGACAACACTTACAGCATTACCTCCAAAGCCTACTGCATTAATAAGGACTTTGTTAAGTTTTGCTTTTTTAGATTTATCTTTTAGATAAGGTACACCTATAAATCTCTGATGCTGTAACATTTGTACCGCAAGTTCAAGACTGAGCAATCCGCTTGCGCCAAAGGTGTGACCTATCTTCCATTTGTTTGTGGTGAGCAATGGTAGATTATCGCCAAAAACCTCTTTTACAGCCTCCATTTCTGCCTGATCACCCTTTATGGTTCCAGGGGCGTGCATTACGATTGCATTTATTTCAGAAATATCTGTATCTCCTAAAGCCATTTTCATAGACCTTTGAAAACAGGTCCCTTTCGCCGAAAGTGATACGGCGTGTTCTAACGGTTCTGTTGCATATCCTACACCCGTTACATAAGCCAGTGCATTTTTATGTTTACCTAGTTCTAAACAAGCGGCAGCAGCTCCTTCGCCCAGTACCATTGTGTTCTTTTTCTTAAAAAGATTGAGGGCCATACTCGGGTAAGCAGACGTCGCTTCTTCTATAGGTGTAAGCTTCATTGCCCTCATTTGAGCAATCGTAAAAGGGGTCAGGGCTGCTTCAGAACCACCCACAAGAAACTTAGTGGCCATACCTGATTGTAACCAAGCAACACCATTAAGTAAAGCGTGCAACGCAGTACTACACGTTATAGAATGAGATATATCTACACCCGTACTTTTTAAATCATTTGCAAGCCACGATGATATATTTCCCAAGGTGGTCGAAGGTGATGCCTGGGTAGGCGTTATCCCTCTAGTTGTAAATGCTTTGTGATAATCTTCAAAAAGCTGCGTAGCTCCACGGGAAGATCCCACATTTATTCCGAAATTTCCATCTTTCCAGCCTGCTTGCGCGACAGCTTTACGTCCTGCATAAATAGCATACAGTACAGAAAAGTCTAAACGTAAGTACTCCTTATGCTCTGCTCTGATCTCATTGATAGTCTTTTTATCTTCTTCAGAAAGTTTTGCAGAAAATGACTCAAGTTCTTCATCCCAAGATATGAGAGAGGTAGTCTCTCCGTATGCTTTCCATTGTTCTTCTTGTGAGTTTCCTAATGGGGAGATAGAGCCAAGCCCTGTAATAGCAACGGGAGTTTTCAAAAGTAATGAGTTTTTAAAATTTTGATTGACAAAAATACGGTCATTAAATGCGGTGCGCAAGTTATAGAGGTGCGTAATCTTGAGAAATCCTTAAATATAAATCCTAAAAAGAGGTTTTTTGAAATCTGAAACCCTTAATGCTAGCAGCTTTTTTAGAAATATGTAATTAGAATTGCTTGAGAGCATCAAGTATGACCTTATAGATTTTTTGGAGTTGCTCACGAGATATAGTGTAAGGTGGCAAGACGTATATGGTATTCCCCAAAGGCCTCAGAGCTACGCCATTCTGTATAAAAAATTCATAGAGTTGATCTCTCAAATCCCCATAGCGCTCCATTATCACATCCAGTTCAAAAGCAAGTATGACGCCTTTAACCCTCACATTGATAGCTTTAGGGTGAGACGCTAAGATTTTCGCGAAAGCGGTATGGCTTTTATGTATATACTCCCTACTAAGCCTCATTTCCTTACTTTCTAATAGATCTATACCAGCAATTGCCGCTGCACAACCTACAGGATGCGCACTAAAAGTATGCGCGTGGAAGAAGCCTTTATGCACTTCATCGCTCAAAAAGCGATCAAAAATTTCTTGTGAACAGCTCGTAATACTCAGAGGGAACATTCCCGCGGTGAGCGCTTTGCTGAGGCATATGATATCTGGTTTGTTAGCCAGTTGGTCTGACGCAAACAAGGTCCCTGTTTTACCAAAACCTGTCATTATCTCATCTGCTATGCAGAGAATATTGTGCTCCCTACACGTTTTGATCAACGCATCTAGACCAACTGCCGAATGAAATTTCATTCCTGCTGCTCCTTGCGCTAGAGGTTCAAAAATAAATGCCGCACAATCATTGGCAGCAATAATCTCTTCTAGCATCGCTACTGTTTGATCAATAGTATCTTCTTGTGGAGTAGGCACTCTTTTTACTTTGAGCAAAAAATCTTCAAATGGACCGTTGTAGGAAGAAAGACCTGAAGCACTCATCGCTCCGAACGTATCGCCGTGAAAACCATTTTCAAATGCGATTAACGTATCTGCCTTTTTATGATCATTATGATGATATTGCAAAGCCAGTTTTATGGCTGCTTCTACTGCTGTAGAGCCATTATCATTAAAAAAAACTTTTTTCTGGTTATCCGGAAGGATATTTATGAGCCTCTCGGCGAGCGTGACTGCTGGTTGATGAGTAAAGCCGCTGAACATTACAAAGTCCAACTCCTTCATTTGGGCATGCATTGCCTCAACTATATACTCATTCCCGTGACCATACATTGCCGTGTACCACGAGGCGATACCGTCTATATATTCTTTACCATCTGCCCCATACATCACCGCTCCTTTTGCACTTTTTATGGCAATAGGCTCCCGTGCAGTTTTGTGTTGGGTAAGAGGGTGCCAGATATATGCTTTATCTTTTTCTGTTAGATTCATTACAAAATCGTTGAATTTTTGAGGTGGCAGGAATGACTAATCACTCCAAAAGTAATCAAAGACAAGGGTATGTTCTAAAATGAAGAGAAGCTATTATTAAGGTTTGTAATAAAGTTCTTTTATGGATGCAAGCTTTTCTTTACCCGCTATCACATTATCAATGGTAGTACGTGTTTGCGATCGAAGTACAGGTCTTAACGGCTGTTCCAATATATTAATAGAAGTAAACGCTTCTGAAATCTTAGCATCCCAAACACTATGGAATTTTAAGATATCATCTGGATACACTATTTTCCTATCTGTTCCTTCATCAATACCTTGAAATGGAGCATCAATATTAAGATACCCATAGTCATCAGTAAGTTGCTCGCCAGGATGAATGTCGCGTATCGCTATCTCAAAGTCATAAGCAGTAGAGAGACAATTAGAGTCAAAGCTATGGTTTACAAACCGGCCCATGTCCCAGCAAAGAACTAAGTTTCCCCTATTGTTTCGATAACAGTAAGTGTCTATGATGTCCTTGTAGAGTGGCTCCATCTTAGCTACTTCTTCTTGTGTAAAAGTGCGATCCAGAGCGTCCAGAACCCAAGTGATGGTCCCCTTTGGTATAAATTGAGTGGCTACAACCCCGTGACCTACTTCTGGACTAATAAATCGTAACTCTGTATGTGGATGAATCATTTGTAAAAAATTGAAATGTTGAGCTTATTACGTTATTTGCTATTTGAAAAGGTAGTAAACAAATCGACCCAAATCATATCTAACGGTATTTATTTGTGAGTATTTTAAAGGTCTTCTAAGCGTTTGCGAAAGCGGTCTGCATACTCTCCAATAACATTCTCATCAAAATAGGGCTCTTCGTCTATGCGACCGATAATGTGTACACCTGTCATTTTTTCAATAATAGCCTCTGTCGATTGATGCTCAGCTCCAGAAAAAATGATTCCTGCTACTTCAAGATGTTTAGATCTAAGCAGTTCAATGGTCATAAGCGTGTGATTTATACTTCCTAAATAATGTCTCGACACTACGATAATTTTATCCGTAGGTACGATGAGATCAATAATCGTCTCGGTGTCATTTAGGGGGACTAATAGGCCACCAGCGCCTTCTATCACCAGATGATTTTTAGTCTTAGGCCTCTTCATCTTCTCAATTGAAATCTCAACACCATCAATGACCGCCGCTGCGTGTGGACTCATAGGAGTTTTAAGAGCAAACGCATTATCGTGATAGTGCGATATGTCATTGTTACAATATCGTTTTACTTTATGGGTATCGCTATTATCCAAATCTCCTGCTTGGATAGGTTTCCAATAATCGGCTGTAAGGGATTGCGTGATGATTGCCGCAGCTACTGTTTTGCCAACATCTGTTGAGATACCCGTGATGAAGAATGTTTGTTTTTGGGTTTGTTTTGTCATTGTATTTTAATGTATGCCGGGGTGATTAAATCCCTGATTATTAGCTACCTCCCATTAAGAAAGAAGAAGCTTTATAGCGTGTTTTTGATTTTAATGTTGGCTTTTATTATTGAGAGTACATCCGTAATTTCTTGCTCTGTATTAAAAGCGTGTAAACAGATACGCAGGCGCTCTTGACCTTCTGGAACTGTGGGTGAGAGAATAGGCTTTACGTTAAAATTTTTGTTTTCTAGCGTTCGCGAAAGCGCCTTCACCTCAGTATTACCAGAAACTACAGCACAATGAATAGCCGAGTTGCTTGGAATAAATAGCTTCTCCAAATCTAAGACGTTGAGTTGATTGTTAAAGTGGTTAATAAGCGATTTTAGTTTCTTAAGCGGGAAAGGTCGCTCCCCTTCACTCACAACTTGTTTTTTATGTGCCTCATCCTTTGTGATTAGTTGACCGTAAGCAGCTATAACGGTTGCAATACTATGCGGTGGCAGTGCTGTCGTGTATATAAAGGAACGTGCATAATTTATAAGGTACTGTCTCAAATCATTAGTACTTAGCACCGCGGCGCCGTGGGCTCCTAGTGCTTTTCCAAAAGTTATGATACGTGCAAATACCTCTTTAGTTAATCCAAGTTCTTCTACCAGCCCCTGGCCTCTATCGCCCACAACGCCTGTTGCGTGCGCTTCATCTACTATTACAAGAGCATTATGGTCTTTACAAATCCCTATTAATTCTTTAAGATCTGGAGAATCCCCATCCATCGAAAATACAGATTCTGTAATCACATATACTTGAACCTCACTCTGCGTACGTTCATCAGTATGATGCATTTTGAGCAGACGCTTGATTACATTTTCTAAGTCCTCTAAATCGTTGTGCTTGAATTTATAAGCCTTTGCGTTACTCATCCTGATTCCATCACGTATGCTCGCGTGTATGTACTCGTCGTAAATGATGAGATCTCCCCGCTGTGGCACACATTGAAAAAAGCCAATATTTGCGTCGTAACCACTATTGAAAATCAGGGCACTTTCACTTTCGTGAAACTGTGAAATGGTATCTTCAGCAATAGCGTACAGCTTATGATTTCCTGAAAGGAGACGGCTTCCGGTGGCGCCGTTTGCCAAAGGAGAATGTGCTTTCAATAGGGATTCTGTACGTTCCATTATCATTTTCGCGAAAGCGGGATCACTGGAAAATCCTAAATAATCATTGGACGAAAAGTCCCTGAGATCTGACGCGTTAGGTAGGGACCGTAAAGATCCATTAGAATTTCGGGTGTTAATTTTAGCCTTAAGTTTATCTGGTAACATATCGTAAAGATACTTCACGAGTTTGATATATTATGGTGAAGGATGTGATGCAGGTTTAGTACTTTTAAGGTCTAAATAGGTACTATGAGATTATTTCTTGCTGCACTGTTCCTGAGCACAATGAGCTTTGGACAAACAAATGAATACACTATTTCCTTTAAAAACGCGGTGCACCACGAGGGGCAGATTACCGCGACTTTTCCTGAGATAAAGACTAAAACGGTGGTGGTGCGTATGAGTAGGACCTCGCCAGGTCGTTATGCGCTGCACGAGTTTGCAAAAAACGTTTTTGATTTTAAAGCTACCAATAGTAAGGGTGAACACCTGACCACCACGAGACCTGACCCCTATTCTTGGGAAATCACAGACCACGATGGCACGGTACATGTCTCATACACACTTTTTGCAGATCGTGCAGACGGGACCTACTCTCAAATAGATGAGTCTCACGCGCATCTTAATATCCCTGCGACGTTTATGTTTATGGAAGGAAAAGAGCACCGACCTATCGAAGTACAATTTAATGTGCGCGAGGATCTTAATTGGAAAGTCGCCACACAACTCAAGAAAAATTCTGGAAACGTATACACTGCGCCAGATTTGCAATATTTTATGGATAGCCCAACAGAAATCAGTGATTTCCAGATGAGAGAATTTGACGTAGATGGACAGAATATACGCTTTGCCTTGCACGGTCCCGATACCGCAGATGACTTGGACACCTATTGGGAAAAAGTAAAGGCAGTGGTTTTACAAGAGAGCGCTGTTTTTGGTGAGTTGCCAACTTTTGACTACGGCGAGTATACCTTTATTGCTTGTTATGCTCCTCACGTTTCTGGCGATGGGATGGAGCATCGCAATAGTACCATCCTCACGGATCGTGAAACGCTTGCAGACGGTGGGATGGAAGGAAATATAGGCACCGTATCGCACGAGTTTTTCCACTCGTGGAATGTGGAGCGCATACGCCCAGCAGACTTAGAGCCTTTTGATTTTACGGCAGCAAATATGAGCGGCTCCCTATGGTTTGCAGAGGGTTTTACAAGTTACTACACCAACCTTATCCTTGTCCGTGCCGGAATAATTACAGAGGAGGATTATGTGAAAAAATGGAATGGAACTTTCAACTACGTTTGGAACTCGCCTGCACGAGCATATTTTAACCCCATCGAGATGAGCTACCAAGCACCTTTTGTAGATGCGGCAACCTCTGTAGATCCAGTAAATAGGAACAATACTTTTATTTCTTATTATTCGTATGGCAGTGTTCTCGGTCTTGCACTTGATCTCTCCCTAAAAGAAAAAGAACTCCATCTGGATGATTATTTCAAAATGGTCTGGCAACGTTTCGGTAAAGAAGAAGTGGCCTATTCTATCAAAGATCTTGAGGGTGTGTTGAGGGATTATGCTGGTGACGCTTTCGCGAAAACGTTCTTCGAAAATTATATCTATACTAGTGGAATGCCCGATTATAAGAACCTCTTTGATCTAGTTGGATTAACAGTAACCACAGACGATAACAAACCATACTTAGGACTTACTATAAACGCTAGTGATAAAGGTCTTACTATTACACGTCCAACAACTAAGGGAACTCCAGCGTATATAGCGGGTCTGAGTCAAGGAGACCTTATCACTTCTATAAACGGACAATTAATTACAAAAGCAGAAGACTTCGAAGCGTTTATGGAGAAACTCAACGTGGGCGAAACCTTAGCACTTACTTTTGAACGTTTAGGATCAGATAAAACTACAGCGCTCACTGTGACCTCAGACCCTACTTATACGATTGAAATGAAAGAAAATGTCTCGGCCAAAGTGAAGAAGGCAAGAGCAGACTGGTTAGGTAAAAAGTAGTACTTATCATTTTATGTGCGAAACCCGTCAGGTCCTTGAGACTTGACGGGTTTTCTTTTTTAAATTAGAAGTATGTGAAATTTTATTATTGTTTTTCAATAATTTTTATATATTTGTTATTGTAAAACGATAATAAAACAACTTATGGGTAAAATAAAAATATTATTTGGTGTCATTGTATTACTACTTTTCGGCTACACGCTAGGAATAATACAAAGTGTTATTCTATTTCAAGACTATCAGATAATGGTAGATGCTAGAAAAAGCGAGATAGTCTTCGGAGAATATAACTTTTTGATAGATAAGATATTAATTATAATCATTTATGCCGGTCTTATTATTAGTCTTAAGTGTAATTATGAAATTTTGAAAAAGGGGTTTTTTACAACTACCTCAAAAAAGCTTATGAGAAACGCGGGTTACATTTTTTTGTTTGTTGGAGGTATATCTGTAGTGCTTGATTGCATAAGGCTATTTGGTGGTAACTTAAGACAAATTCTACTTAGTAATATTATGATAGGATTATTAGTAGGACTATTAGGTTTTATCATTCTAATCATAGCAGATATGGCACAAACTGGATATCAATTAAAATCTGAAAATGACTTGACAATATAACCTATGAAGACTACTAAAAAAACACGAACAGAATCTACGCTTCAATTTATGCAGGCTTTAACCTGGTTCACTTTAATCGGGTTATTAGCAAAGACTGCTATTTTATTTTTTGGCTTCTTGATCAATAGCCACATCAATCCGGAGAGCCTAAAAGATATATATAATGATCTCGATCTATCAGAAATTTTCAGTTCCTCAAGAGGAGCATATTATATACTTACGACCTTAATTCTCATTTCATATGCTTTCAAAATATTGTTAATATTTCAAGTAACCCAAATCTTTTCTAAAATCAACTTTAATCAACCTTTCAAACCATTTCTGAGTACTCTTATTAGTAAAATGAGCTATGTAGCGCTGACGATAGGCTTGTTAAATGCAGTGATTGATAAATCAGGTCTTATGCTGTTAGGTAAAGAACAAAGTACAGAATTGACAATTTTTATTGAAAGTCCGAAAGTGCTTATGTTTATTGCTGGTCTGCTATTTATTATAGCTCAGGTCTTAAAAAGAGGTGTAGAAATTCAAGCTGAAAACGACCTAACCATATAGCCTATGCCCATAGTTATTAACTTAGACGTCGTTCTCGCAGACCGGCAAATGAAAAGCAAAGAGCTCGCTGAGATCATAGGCATCACAGAGGCAAACCTATCTATCCTAAAATCCGGAAAGGCAAAGGCTGTGCGTTTCTCTACACTTGAGGCTATTTGTAAGGCGCTAGACTGCCAGCCTGGAGATATTCTCGAATTTTCTTCAAATCAATCTTCCCTAAAATGATAGGTCTTAAACGTTTCCATCGCTGCATAATCTGCAAATCCAAGTTTATTAAACTGTTGCGCAGTAGCTAGATTTCTATCTTCGGCTCGCACCCAGAATTCTCTTGTGTCATCGCCTTGAAACATCATACCGTCTTTTTGCGACTGATGGCAAAAAATAGCTAATCGCTTTTTTATTACTTGATCTGGACTCATAGGGACAGCCATATCTATTTCGTATATTTCCCATTCGTGCCAAGCCCCACGATACAACCACACCCAACAATCCTCAAGACTTTTATGATCCTTTAGCTTTTCCAAAGCAGCAAAGAGTGCATCAAGACATACCTTATGTGTCCCGTGCGGATCTGCAAGGTCTCCGGCAGCATAGATTTGATGAGGAGCTACTTCTTTAATGATTTCGGTCATTAATTGCACGTCTACGCTACTAAGTTTATTTTTCTTTTTTTGTCCAGTCTCGTAGAATGGTAAATCGAGAAAATGAACGGACTCTCAGGCAGTCCTAAAAATTGAGTAGCCAGCAAAGACTCTTCCCTGCGAATCAAACCCTTGAGATTGCGTACAGACAAGGAACTAGATCCTCCTGAAGTTTTATTTATTAACTCGGAAATTATAGCATCCATCTTTTTCGTATCAGAAGAAAACCGTCTGGAAATACGCGCAAACTTGAGCGCCTCATCATTTGACACAGCAATGTTTCCAGACGTTTGATAGACTACGTGTACATCGTGACCTTGCTCTATAAGCCTGTCCAACGTTCCGCCCATAGAAATCACATCATCGTCTGGATGCGGGCTAAATATTATGACTCTTTTGCGCTCAGGTTGAGACCGCTCTGGCCTGTAGGTATCATCTGCATTGTGTTTTCCTCCTGGCCATCCGGTAATGGATCGTTGTAGTGCATTAAAAACTTTTATATTGAGATCATAGGCCGTTCCCTCTATCTGGAGCAAATCTGACATATCGTGAGCATTATAGTCCTTATCTGTAAGCTTGAGAATAGACTTTTTAAGTCGCATACTTAGCCAAATTACCGCGCGACGTTTTAAAAATTCGGTCCAATTACACGTTCCTACAAGCCACGGTGTATTAATACGGATAAGCTCTGAAGCGGCCTCAGTATCTAACACAAAGGTGGTGTTATGGTGCTGTTGCAGGTACGTTGCTGGAACCTTTGACGAGATTTCACTTTCTATAGTGTTCCTTAAAATCTGAGCCTTATGATTTCCCCATCCTAAAAGAACAATACGCTTTGCGGTCATAACCGTTCCTATTCCCATCGTAATCGCTTTGCGCGGTACGTGCTGTATTCCCATAAATGAGGAGGACGCATCTACTCTTGTAATATGGTCAAGAGTAACCAGTCGTGTCATAGAATTTATATGAGAGCCAGGTTCATTAAAACCTATATGACCTGTAAGCCCTATTCCCAATAGCTGGAAATCAAGTCCACCTAAATCTTTAATTTTCAACTCAAAGGCTCGGCAATAGTCATCGATATTTTCTAGAGCAATAGTGCCGTCGGGAATATGAACATTCTCTGGTGGCACATCAATATGATCGAACAACTGCTGGTGCATAAACTAGTGATAGCTCTCTGGGTTTTCTTTGGAAAGGCCGTAATATTCATCTAAATTGAAGGTTACGACATTTTTAAAGCTAAGTCCTTCTTCTCTGTGTAATCTAATGAGCTCATCGTAGACTCTTATAGGAGAAGATCCCGTGGCAAGGCCTAGTACACATTTTTTTCCACGTCCTGCGGTGTTTCGGATTAGCACAGCTATTTCCTGAGCGACTACTATGGAAGCGGATATGCTATCGGTAAAAATGACGTTATGTATTTTCTCGAGGCGAGTTTCCTCGATGGTACCCGCAGGGCGGTAGGCAATAGACTTATCAGAAATTTTCATACTTAAAATGTTTTGATAAGCTCACTAAAGTACTAAATATGAAAATAATAACTAAGAATAATTATAATACCGTTTGTGAGATTTATATTCTTGAATACTAGATAAAAATCGGATATAAGCTATAATTAGTTCAATTGAAAAATGATTACGGCATATATTACAAATACACTTTCGCGAAAGCGTTAAACTAAAAAAAACCCAAACTCCTTTCGGAGTTTGGGATTATAAATATTGTAATAGTGAGCGGTTAATCCGCCAGCACGATCACTTTATTATTGTTCATCTCAACGGTTCCGCTTGATATTGCCAGCGACCATTGGCCATCTACTTTGCTAAACTTGTTTTCAAAACCTTTAGTAATCGTAGGATTCCCTTCAAATTTTACGGTTCCTTTTTCAAGAAGCGATACGATAGCTGCGTGATTATTAAGCATTTGAAACTCACCATCTATTCCGGGAACGGTTACAGACGTTACCTCGCCGCTTACTAAAGATGCTTCTGGTGTTACAATTTCTAAATACATACTTTTGAATTATGAATTAAGAATGTAGAATTCAGAATTAAAAAAATTATAATTCTGAATTCATAATTCTAAATTGAAATTAAGCTTCTGCAAGCATTTTTTCTCCTGCTTCTATTGCTTCTTCTATAGTTCCTTTCAGGTTAAATGCTGCTTCTGGAAGGTGATCTAACTCTCCGTCCATAATCATATTAAAACCTTTGATAGTTTCTTTAATATCAACCAATACTCCTGGAATCCCCGTAAACTGCTCTGCTACGTGAAAAGGCTGAGATAGGAAACGTTGCACTCGACGTGCACGACCTACTGCCATCTTATCCTCTTCAGAAAGCTCCTCCATACCTAGTATGGCAATGATATCCTGAAGTTCCTTATAACGTTGTAACAGCTCTTTTACATTTTGTGCACACGCATAGTGCTCTTTACCTAAAATATCTGCAGTAAGGATACGTGATGTAGAATCTAGAGGATCTACCGCTGGGTAAATACCGAGCTCTGCAATCTTACGAGAAAGTACCGTTGTAGCATCAAGGTGAGCAAAAGTTGTTGCTGGTGCTGGATCCGTAAGGTCATCTGCAGGTACATAAACCGCTTGTACAGATGTAATAGATCCTCGTTTAGTCGAAGTAATACGCTCCTGCATTGCACCCATTTCTGTTGCAAGTGTAGGCTGATAACCTACCGCAGATGGCATACGACCTAGAAGTGCAGACACCTCAGAACCCGCCTGTGTAAAACGGAAAATATTATCCACAAAGAAAAGTACATCTTTCCCCTGTCCTTCTCCTGCTCCATCACGGAAATACTCAGCGATAGTAAGTCCAGATAGTGCAACACGCGCACGTGCTCCTGGCGGCTCGTTCATTTGTCCAAAAACGAACGTCGCTTTAGACTCTTTCATAATCTCCTTGTCCACTTTAGAAAGATCCCATCCTCCAGCTTCCATAGAATGCATAAAGTCATCACCATATTTGATAATACCCGACTCAAGCATCTCTCTTAAAAGGTCATTACCCTCACGAGTACGCTCTCCTACTCCAGCAAACACTGAAAGTCCTCCATGACCTTTTGCAATATTATTAATCAACTCTTGTATAAGTACTGTTTTACCTACTCCAGCTCCTCCAAATAAACCAATTTTACCACCCTTTGCGTAAGGCTCGATGAGGTCAATTACTTTAATACCAGTAAAAAGTACTTCTGTAGAAGTAGAAAGATCTTCAAATTTTGGTGCGCTTCTGTGAATAGAAAGACCGTTATCACCAGCCTTTGGTAAATTCCCTATTCCGTCTATCGCATCACCTATTACATTAAAAAGACGCCCGTAAATATCATCACCTATAGGCATTTGGATAGGGGCTCCAGTAGCAACAGCATCCACACCACGGCTTAGACCGTCTGTAGAGTCCATAGATATGGTACGCACCATATTTTCACCTATGTGAGACTGCACCTCAAGAACCAATAGCGTTCCATCTGCATTTGTAATTTCTAGTGAATCATAAATTTTAGGTAATTCTGAACCGCTTTCAAAAGCGACATCCACAACTGGACCTATAATTTGAGCAACTTTACCTGTAACCTGTGACATTAGTATCTATTTAATGTTTAGTATAATAAAACCCGAAACATTCGGGAGAAAAACTCTCATTTTTCACGGTGCAAAGATACTGTTTAATATTTTATAGAAAAATGCAAAATGTAAGTTTTCAAGGTGTTTTTTTAGGCCTCCTTTACGCTTTCGCGAAAATGTTATTTCTCAAAAAGATGTATCTGTAAAAAGGCTTTTAAGCAGAGGTGGGTTTTCCCGCATAGCTCAAAGGGTAGGAAAATCCGTCAAAAGTTATTACTTTACATAAAGTTTTAAGTTTTCACTTAGTATATGACGAAAATCTAATTGTATGGGAATGTTCCGCTATTATGACCTCGGAGTATCTGAGGTTTTTATTTTTGATGAATTCTTTATCAATCAGATAAGGGAGGGAGTCGTAATTACTCCTGAGCATAATACCGCACTTAGAGCCGTCATAGACGAACACTTTTCTAACAAACCTGTAATTTACATTTCTAATCGATTCTTTTCATACACCGTAAATCCACTTACATATCTTGAAACTTCAAAAATTCACAATTTGGTAGGCATTGCTATCATCGCAGAAGAACCCGCAAAGAGAACCGTGGCACAGTATGAAAGTGGCTTCTTTAATAAACCATATAAAATTTTTAAAACGCTAGGAGAAGCTATAGAATGGGTGCACAAAACAATACCTAAGAGTAAAAACCACAATTAACGAGTCAATGATCCTGTTACACAGGAAACTAAGACGGAGAGACTCCTTAGGTAAGCTAACCATAAAAAAAAGCACTGACGGGATGTCAATGCTTTTAAAATTTTCACGTAAGCAAAGTACTCTTATTCTACCGTCACAGATTTTGCCAAGTTACGAGGTTGATCTACATTCTTGCCTAACATTAAGGCAATGTGATAAGATAACAACTGCAAAGGTATTGTGGCCAGTATGGGCGTAAGAGGCTCAAGGGTTTCTGGAATCTCAATAACGTGGTCTGCCAGTTTTTTTACTTCTTTATCGCCTTCTGTAACGATACCTATTATTTTACCACTGCGCGCTTTAATCTCTTCGATATTGCTCACGACTTTTTCATAATGACCCTTTTTCATCGCAATGACAAAAACGGGCATCTGCTCATCTATAAGTGCTATTGGGCCGTGCTTCATCTCTGCAGCGGGATATCCTTCTGCGTGTATATATGAAATCTCCTTTAACTTTAATGCACCTTCTAAGGCTACCGGGAAGTTGTACCCGCGACCTAAATAAAGCGCGTTAGGGGCATTCTTATATTGTTTGGCAACTAACTCAGCCTGATCGTTACATTTAAGTGCTTCTTCAACCTTAGCAGGTATACGCTCAAGCTCTTGTAAATATGTTCTGAATACAGAGTCTGCCATTTTCCCTGTTGCTTGCGCTAGACGCAAAGCAATGAGTGTAAGTATGGTTATTTGTGTCGTAAATGCTTTTGTACTTGCAACCCCTATTTCTGGTCCTGCGTGAGTGTAGGCACCTGCATCTGTAATTCTAGAAATAGAAGAACCTACAACGTTACAGACTCCAAAAACAAATGCTCCTTGTTCTTTAGCTAGTTTTATAGCCGCCATAGTATCTGCTGTTTCCCCACTTTGAGAAATTGCAATAACTACATCATCTTTAAAAATTACGGGATTGCGATACCTAAATTCTGATGCATATTCTACCTCCACTGGAATTCTCGCAAATTCCTCAAATATATATTCAGCGACAAGACCTGCGTGCCAAGAAGTACCGCAAGCGATTATAATAATACGCCGTGCATTTTTGAACTTTTCTAAGTTGTCATCCACACCCGCCATTCTAATAATACCTTCTTTTACGAGCATACGCCCTCGGAAAGTGTCTTTGATAGCTTGAGGTTGCTCATAAATCTCTTTGAGCATAAAGTGATCATAACCTCCTTTTTCTATTTGCTCAAGGTTTAGTTTGAGCTCCTCTATATAAGGAACAACAGAAGAATCGTCCTTGATTTTAAAAACTTTTAATTTCTTATGATTACGAACTACAGCCATTTCCCCATCTTTAAGGTAAATGGTTTTCTTAGTATACTCAATAAAGGGCGTTGCATCAGAGGCGATAAAAAATTCATCCTTACCCACACCAATAGCTAGCGGACTTCCTAAGCGAGCAACCACTATCTCGTCTGGTTTTGTTTTATCAAACACTGCTATAGCGTATGCACCAATGGTCTGGTTGAGAGCTAACTGTACAGCTTTTCCAAGCTTTACATTCTCATTTTTCTTTACATCTTCAATAAGGTTTACAAGAACCTCTGTATCTGTATCCGACTGAAAAGTATAACCCCTCTTTATTAATTCTTGGCGTAGTGCATCGTAATTTTCAATGATCCCATTATGGATAATTACAAGTTCTCCCGAATTAGAAAAATGCGGGTGTGAATTTACATCGTTAGGCACGCCGTGGGTAGCCCATCTAGTGTGACCTATACCAATACCGCCGGTAGTCGTCATTTCTGATTCTAGCTTCTGACGAAGGTCTGCAACTTTTCCCTTAGTCTTGGACACTTTAAGTGACGTACCATCATATAATGCAATACCTGCACTATCATAACCCCTATATTCTAATCTCTCAAGACCTTGTACAACTACAGGATATGCTTCTCTATGACCTATGTAACCTACGATTCCACACATAAATTTTATATTTTACAACCCTAATACTTGCCCACAGGGACTATCGGGGTCCACCTCCTCTAACAACGTATAGGATATCCTTAATTTGAGGCGTTTTGCATCTTCTACATTTAGATTACTCCCGTGCAAAATTGTTCCCTCTGGAGAAATAACAGATGAATAAGAAGTTCTTTTACCTGTTTCTGCATCACCAGTACCGCCTATGAGAGCAGTATTTTGGATCGTCACATTTTGAGAAACTGCTAATGCCAAGCGAACATTAGTTGAGTCGTTTTTTACAATATTATTAATGTGTTGGGTTAGCCCTATTCGATAACTTACTCCGTTACTGGATAAATCCCCCTCGGTCTCTCTAGTTAATCTTCCAAGGTGGCTAATTCTGGTGTTTATAGGTCCCGTCGTGCCTTGTGATGAATCAAAGAGTCCATCGATAAGCGTTCTATTATTGTCATAATCGTAAATAAAGACTCTCTCTGGCTCAGCTGTTCCAGTCCCTCCAAACATTTCAAGGGCATCCTGATCTACATAAAAAACAAGGCGAGCATCATTTATAATCACATTACAAGACCTCAAATCCTCTAATTGTTGCTGTATCCCCGCAGCATTCTCTTGTCCAAATAGCTCTATGATTGCGATACTTCCATCGCCTCCTTTTAAATAAAGCTGTTCTTCTCCAGCAACAATATTCTGCGCAGAATTAAAAGCAGCAGGTGAGCTTCCTAATGGACCAACACCATAGTCATTCTCATATCCTACAGCTCTAACTCCATCAAAATTTAACCGAATACTTCCTGTTCCACCCGTAGGCTCAGCGTCTGGGTCTCCAGAATCATCATCTCCTCCAAAACTATAATCGATATCAATATTAGCATCGTCAAAGTCAAATAATATAAAACTGCCTTGTCCATTTAAGCTTTCGGCCTTTATATATATTCCTCTAAAATAATCGGCAAATGTGTTATTATTAAGTAACACTCCGCTATCTGTCTGGTTCAATATAATTTCTTGCCAATCTAGTCCTCCCACTATATTATCTAACCGAATTTTAAGTCTTGGACTTAATCTTTCAGAAATCTCCAATTCTTCGGGTACTACTGGATCACCATCCTCATCCAGAACTGGCGTAAAAACCGGTACTTCTGCCGCCGAGGGGGTAAAATCTTCGATTTCAAATAACAACTCATCTTCTATGCCTTGGAGTGATGAAATTTCGTCAGAAAAGTAGAGTTGTGTATCTTGAAAATCAGAATCTGGGTCCAATCTATTTAAAAAGAAATTAGATCTATATACAGACAATTTCATAGGACCTGTATTCCCAAAGATAGAATCTAACTCATATGTGGTCACACCTTCATCATCTGCCACTTCAGTTATCGTAGAGTAATAAGGAAGGTTAAAATAAACACTTTCAATCTGGGGATCTTCTCCAAAGCTAGGATTAACTCTACTTAAGGTTACTTGAGTAAGGTAAGAAGCAGTAGTGGGCCCATAAACAGGATCATCATAATATCCTACGACACCCGTTGGAATATTACTGGTCTGAACACCCTCAGGATATCGGAACGAATAAGAACGCACCTCAAAACCATCTGACTCGTTTGTATCAAAATTTACTTCTCCTACAATTCCAGATCCTACAGACCCTATTTCTTCTTCACACGCAACAGCAATAAAAACCAGCGCTAGAAAAGCAGCTGCTTTTTTAATCATTTTCATCATCTTCATAGCATTTTTAATCAAGAACTTGGGTAGTATAAAAATCTTCGTAAGCTTGAGGGAACTCCTCTTTTTTCTTATACCCTAACACCGGAATTTTAGTGGTATTGAGCATTTTCATTAAATCATCATTTAGCTCTGCAGAGCCTACAATAGCTGCATCACTATTTTTTATGGTTACCTTCATCAAGTTAGCATAGGTAGGATCCTTAAGGTCTTCTATGCTTTCTGGATCAATACCATCAAAAGCAACTTTTGTAATTAGGTCCTTATTTAACGATCCTTCGAAGCCTTGATTGTATACAGAGGTAACTATTTTACTTTGAGCAAAAAGAGGCTCGCTCGCATAGTACTTTTTAAGATATAGCGGCAATAAAGCAGCTAACCATCCTTGGACGTGAATAATATCTGGAGCCCAATTCAGTTTTTTTACGGTTTCTATAACACCTTTTGCAAAGAAAATAGCGCGCTCGTCATTGTCTTCAAACAATTTTCCATCTTCATCTGTAAAGGTTGCCTTGCGCTTAAAATACTCCTCATTATCAATAAAATAAACCTGGATACGCTCCTTGGGTATCGAAGCAACTTTGATAATTAATGGCATATCAAAATCGTTGATAACAAGATTCATTCCTGATAAACGTATAACCTCGTGTAGCTGGTGCCTGCGCTCATTGATATTACCATAGCGAGGCATAAATATGCGTATTTGCCCTCCTTTTGAATTAACCATCTGTGGAGCTTCAAACGACATAGAGGCAATCTCGGTCTCTGGTAAATAAGGTATCACTTCAGACGACACATACAATATCCTCTTATCTTTCATATACTAATCTGTTAGGTTGTTAATCTCTACAAAAAACACGCAAAAGTACGAATTTTTATGCACTTTCGGCTATTTACACTAAGTTTGCGTCCCGTTAAACTTTTGGTAAAGTGCTTGTATTTTCCACTCAGAAAGAGATTTCAGATTTTATTGTTCAAGAAAAAAGTTCTGGAGCATCAGTAGGCTTTGTCCCCACTATGGGAGCCCTACATAGAGGACACCGATCTCTCATAGACCACGGCCTCACAATTTGTGATATAATTGTAGTAAGTATTTTTGTGAATCCCACCCAGTTCAATAATAGCCAAGACCTCGATAAATATCCTCGAAATCTTGATGCGGACATCAATTTTCTTAACGATTACGGGAAACAAGTTGTTATTTATGCACCGTCACCAAACGAGGTTTATGATGGCAACATAGTTTCAAAATCCTATAACTTTGGCATACTTGAAGAGGTAATGGAGGGTGAGCATAGACCGGGCCACTTTGACGGTGTCGCAACAGTGCTCAATTTACTATTTAGACAAGTAAATCCAGATAAGGCGTTTTTTGGCGAAAAAGACTTTCAGCAATTAGTGATCGTACGGGAGTTAGTTAAAAAAGAAAGACTCTCTATAGAAATTGTAGGGTGTCCCATACATAGACAAGAAGACGGTCTTGCTATGAGCTCTAGAAATGAACGGCTTACTGCCCAGCAACTTGAAATTGCACCCTTTATAAATGAAAAGCTTGTACAGGTACAGCATCTTTTTGACACAAAATCTGCCTTTTGGCTGAAGAATTATATCAAAGAAGAATTTGCAGCACAAGACGGTCTTGAGCTAGAATACTTTGAAATTGCTAATACTAAAAATCTGAGTCCGCTTTCGCGAAAGCGTAAAAATCAAACATATCGCGCTTTCCTTGCCGTTTATGCCGGGGACGTAAGACTCATTGATAATATTGCAGTAAATTGACTACATTCTTTTAAAATCTTGTTTATGATTACCCGTGAGAGAATTGCGGCACATTAGTCCTGTTTAACAAGGGTATAGGTACCAGATGGAATACTGAATGTATCAGGACCTTGATACTCTGGTGTGCGTAGGTCCGGAGCCCATCCAGTCACCCCAACCCGCATCCTCAACTTATCCAAGCCGTTTTCTGTAAAATGACCAAAGTACATAAATCCAGAGATCCCGGGGCGCGTGGGGTCTTCCAGTAGCGTGTTAATATATCTGGCACTATCTCCACATTCTGTACAAAAATCTGCAGAGAAACGATTGTCAGTTATAACACTACTGACTATTGGATTTTCAAACACATCCTCTGTATTAGGTTCAAAAGGGAGTACATCAACCATAACCTGACCGTTTTCTACATAACGATACCCCCCTACTAAAAAATCATCATATTCATCTATTGTTGGGTTGGGAACCATTACCAGCTTGACCATCTCAATAGTGAGGCTGGAGTTCCCATCCTCCCAAAGCCAGGTGCCTTCTAGTTGGTTCATATCATTATCTATATCCTTTGTATAGACCGGCATGGGAGGCTCATCTCCCGCACCTACGGGATATGCAGGATAGATGTTCTGCGCCTTACAGCTGTGATACAACAGTGTTATCGATATTATAATAAGTATATTTTTCATAATTAGTTAATTATTCACACGGCAATATAGCAACATCTTGATCCTGATCAAGAGTGACTGAATCAAAACTATTCCCATCTGCGCTCCGTTTAAAGAGATCTATGGGGCTGCCCTGCACATTGTATTTTACAAGTAATTTGTTAATTTCCTTTAAGAATTGCTCCGCATATTCATTTTGGAATGCATTAACACCTACCCTACTATTTGCTATTTCTAATCTTCTTTGTAACAGATTTAAAGGAATTCTATTCAAAAAATTAGTAAGTGCTAAAAAGTTATTTATTTTTAACAAATACGTGGTACTACTGCTGTTACCGGTGGGTACAACGAGGGCTACAAACACATCATCAACAAGCTGCTGACCAAGCTCCCTAAATCGATCGTGCTTGATAAAATAGATAAGCAGGCCCCGTAGGTCATCAGCACTGAACATCGGGTAACCATCATCAGTATGGTGATGTATACCCCCTATAATAGTACCGCCCGTTTTAAGTCTTACTCCATAAAAACCACCTTGCTTGTACTCTGTTCCGAGCAAACGAGTTGGGACTTAAAACCGCGATATTTCGAATTTCTGCCCTTAAGCACTTCACTTATAGCAGTCTCATTCTCTATAGGTGTTATCGTGAGAATATCCATAACGTCAAATGGTATATTAGAAACGAGATCGTTATACTGCTTGTTAGAAAATATATAGCTCAATAGAAGTGCATCATAACGACCCTCCTCATTTAACGTAAGCACTAGGTTTTAAAGCATCCCGTAATTTTCTTAATGTCATATCGGAAAAATGTATGAGTGAAAGAGACTTTCTGGAGGTATTATAAAGGTTGCAAAATCTGCCTTTTAGCTGAAGAATTATATCAAAAAAGAATTTGCAGCACAAGACGGTCTTGAGCTAGAATACTTTGAAATTGCTAATACTAAAAATCTGAGTCCGCTTTCGCGAAAGCGTAAAAATCAAAAATATCGCGCTTTCCTTGCCGTTTATGCTGGGGACGTAAGACTCATTGATAATATTGCACTAAATTGACTACATTCTTTTAAAATCTTGTTTATGATTACCCGTGAGAGAATTGCGGCACATTAGTCTTGTTTAACAAGGGTATAGGTACCAGATGGAATACTGAATGTATCAGGACCTTGATACTCTGGTGTGCGTAGGTCCGGAGCCCATCCAGTCACCCCAACCCGCATCCTCAACTTATCCAAGCCGTTTTCTGTAAAATGACCAAAGTACATAAATCCAGAGATCCCGGGGCGCGTGGGGTCTTCCAGTAGCAAGTTAATATATCTCGCACTATCTCCACATTCTGTACAAAAATCTGCAGAGAAACGATTGTCAAGTATGTTCCTACCGACTATTGGATTTTCAAACACATCCTCTGTATTAGGTTCAAAAGGGAGTACATCAACCATAACCTGACCGTTTTCTACATAACGATACCCCCATACTAAAAAATCATCATATTCATCTATTCTTGGGTTGGGAACCATTACCAGCTTGACCATCTCAATAGTGAGGCTGGAGTTCCCATCCTCCCAAAGCCAGGTGCCTTCTAGTTGGTTCATATCATTATCTATATCCTTTGTATAGACCGGCATGGGAGGCTCATCTCCCGCACCTACGGGATATGCAGGATAGATGTTCTGTGCCTTACAGCTGTGATACAACAGTGTTATCGATATTATAATAAGTATATTTTTCATAATTAGTTAATTATTGACACGGCAATATAGCAACATCTTGATCCTGATCAAGAGTGACTGAATCAAAACTATTCCCATCTGCGCTCCGTTTAAAGAGATCTATGGGGCTGCCCTGCACATTGTATTTTACAAGTAATTTGTTAATTTCCTTTAAGAATTGCTCCGCATATTCATTTTGAAATGCATTAACACCTACCCTATCATTTGCTCCTGCTAATTCTATTTGTAATTCCTCTAAAGGAATTCTATTCAAAAAGTTAGTGAGTGCTAAAAAGTTATTTATTTTTAACAAATACGTGGTACTACTGCTGTTACCGGTGGGTACAACGAGGGCTACAAACACATCATCAACAAGCTGCTGACCAAGCTCCCTAAATCAATCGTGCTTGATAAAATAGATAAGCAGGCCCCGTAGGTCATCAGCACTGAACATCGGGTAACCATCATCAGTATGGTGATGTATACCCCCTATAATAGTACCGCCCGTTTTAAGTCTTACTCCATAAAAACCACCTTGCTTGTACTCTGTTCCGAGCAGATTAGACCCGTCTTCTCTAGAAATTTCATAACCAGACTCACTAGGGTCGTGAGCCTCACTTTCTATATCATCTAGCGCATTTGTAAAATGATTGTCTTGAAGTAATTCATTTGCCTTACGGCAATTGACTAAATTTTTAATGATCTCTAAAATATTATCACCATCCCCCATAAGTTCCAGCGCGTCTTCTATGGTGTCTCTATAACTTAGGGCAAAGTCCCTGTTTTTTAGAAAATTAAACACATCTTGCTGTATGGCAATATCACTGTTCAATCGTTCCAGTGCTTGAGCTGATAAGCCCTGTCTAAAAAGGTTAAACTTCATAATATCAACATCCTGAGGTATAGTGACCGTGTCAGGAGGATGGCCACCTGTTGTCACGCCGCCCAAACTGCCATAATCTGGTTGGGGTGCTGGTCCATCTTGGTAAATACCAGAATCATCCACCTCCGTGTCGCTACAAATCCACAGGTTCAAGGTTTGACAACTCCACGAGGTAAACTCACTATCCCAACAACCGTCTATACCACAGGCCTGTTCCGAGCAAACGAGTTGGGACTCAAACCCGCAATAGGTCGGATTTCTGGCCTCAAGCACTTCACCTATAATAGTCTCATTCTCTAGAGGTGTTATCGTGAGAATATCCGTAACGTCAAATGGTATATTAGAAACGAGATCGTTATACTGCTCGTTAGAAAGCATATAGCTCAATAAAAGTGCATTGTAACCACCCTCCTCATTTAACGTAAGCACTAGGTTTTCAAGCATCCCGTTATCTTCTTCACGTAGTATCGGAAAAGTGTATGAGTGAAAGAGACTGTCAGGAGATATTATGAAAGTTGCAAAATCTGTAACCACAGTAAAATCTTCACCTACCACATTTTTATTTTTGGGACTGCTCTTTATCGCTTTAATCTTTTTTTGAAGTTTACCATTTCCTTCGAGCTTTTCCTTTATGTATATATATGACTTCAAGTTAGTAGTAGTGTTTCCATCTAAAGGTTCATTTATCATATCGACATCATACTCCACTTCACAAGAAAAAAAAAGAACACATAAGGCAAACAGAGCAAATAATTTTTTCATCACATAGCTAATTGAAAAACAAAGCTATACAAAATTATTTTATTCTTTTCTATAAAATACCGAATGATATACTAGAGACTTCCCTTACAAAGATGGATTGTAAACATTAAGTAATGTATAAAACATTACTATATTTAACGCTAAATATTAAACAGTCAGAAATTAGAAATATACCTTTGCCCTATGCTAGTAAATGTTGTAAAATCTAAGATTCACAGAGTTAAAGTAACTGGAGCTGAACTTCATTATATAGGTAGTATTACCATTGATGAAGACTTAATGGACGCGGCAAATGTTATAGAGGGAGAGCGTGTTCAGATAGTAAATGTTACTAATGGAGAACGTCTTGAAACTTATGCTATTCCAGGTCCTCGTAATAGTGGTGAAGTTACCCTAAATGGTGCAGCAGCGCGCAAAGTTGCAAAAGGGGATATACTTATTCTTATCGTCTATGCGTTTATGGAGCTTGAAGAGGCAAAGAAATTTAAGCCTACTCTTTGTTTCCCAAATGAAGAGACTAATCTTCTAAACTAGAAGTGACCAAAAAGACCCTCATAAAAATTTTAAAAATCTCACTCCCACTTTTGCTGGGAGTTTTTTTAATGTACTATTGGCTGGGCAATATGACTGCTTCCGAGAGGGCAGAAATGTGGTCAAAAATTACGTCTGCAAATCCTTTATGGATCACTATTTCCCTCATTATGTCAGTCCTAGCACATATCTCAAGAGCTTATCGGTGGAAATTTATGCTTGCACCAATGGGATATAAACCCAAACTCAAGAATACCTTCATAGCGGTAATGACAGCTTACTTTGCAAATACTTTTGTCCTTCGCTCTGGAGAAGTTCTAAGAGGTGTTTCTATACAAAAATCAGAAGGGGTTCCTTTTGATAAAGCCTTTGGTTCTGTTATTTCAGAACGTATAGCAGATTTAATTATGTTATTACTCATAATGACGACTGCCATAGCGTTGCAATCTAATGAAGTTCTGACCTACTTTGAGCAAGAAGCAAATCCGGTTCCAACCATTATCTTCTTGATCGTAGCAATTACTGGAGGGATTGTAGGTTTGCGTATCCTAAAAAGATCTTCCAACCCTTTCATTGTTAACATAAGAAACTTTGGAGTCAATTTAATGGAAGGAGTACAGAGTATTTTAAAAATGGACAATAATCTTGCTTTTATTGGTCACACACTCTTTATATGGGCTATGTATATAGGTATGTTCTGGGTGGTTACATTTACGGTACCTGAGCTGTCTGATGCACCTTTAGGAGTTATTTTAACTGCGTTTATTATAGGAGCGTTTGCAATGAGCGCTACGAATGCAGGAATGGGGCTCTATCCACTGGCGATGGGAGCTATATTTGCCTTTTTTGGATACCAGAAAGTAGATGGGGATACCTTTGGTTCCATAATTTGGGGGACTCAAACCATATTTAATGTTATTTTGGGGGGTATTTGTGCCTTAACATTGGTTTTCAACAAAAAACAATAGAATTTCAGTAAATTCGAAGCTATAAATATGACACTTATGCTCAAAAGACTATTTACAATCTGCTTACTTACCTTTTCTATCTCTATCAATGCTCAGATAGAGTATAAGGAAGTTCCTTCTGAGATTTTGGGAGAGGCTCGTCAAATAAAAGTACAACTCCCACGTAACTACAAGACCAATCTTGAAAAATCATATCCTATAGTAATCGTAATGGACGGAGATTATCTTTTTGAACCGGTAGCTGGAAATGTAGATTACTACAGTTATTGGGAAGAAATGCCTCAAGTTATTGTAGTGGGTGTAGTCCAATCGGGCAGTCGGGAGGAGGACACTTATTATGAAGATGTAAACTACCTGCCATCAGATAGTGGAGCCTCCTTTTTTGAATTTATAGGCCTAGAACTTATGCCCTATTTAGACGAAAACTATAGAACTAGTACTTTTAGACTGGCAGTAGGTCACGACCTTACCGCAAATTTTATCAATTACTACTTGATGAAAGATCCTGCGTTATTTCAAGGCTACGTCTCTATAAGTCCAGATATAGCTCCAGAAATGGAAACCAGACTCTTATCACGACTTGAAGCATCACCTCAAAAAATATTCTATTATTTAGCTACTGGCACTGAAGATATCAGAGCACTGAGAGAGCCCATCGAGCAGTTAAATAGTCAGCTCAAATTAGTGAAAAATGAAAATGTAAAGTACTACTACGATAATTTTGAAGGTGCCACACACTACTCATTGGTAGGAAGGGCTATACCTAAAGCGCTAGAGAATATCTTCTCTATATACCGCCCTATCAGCAAGTCTGAGTATACAGATGTCATACTTAAATTAGAGGGGTCTCCCTATGACTATTTAGTTGATAAGTATGCGACAGTAGAAGATTTGTTCAGCCTTACAGATAAGGTAAGGGTGAACGACTTTACAGCAATCTCAAGAGCCTTAGAAAAAAAATCTGATTGGGAAGGATTAACTAACCTTGGCAAACTTGCCAGATCCCAATATCCTGAAACTATGCTAGGGAATTATTATATAGCCCTTGCGTTAGAAAAATCTGGCGAGCCCAAAAAAGCGATGAGAGCATATCAGAATGCATTCTTACTAGAAGAAGTATCTTATTTAACAAAAGACCTTATGCTTGATAGAGCAGACCAGATTAAAGCAGATTTCGGGTATTAGGTATCTAACATCTTCCTAAAAACAAAAGAGGTCTCCATTATAGTGACCTCTTTTTTAATGACCTCAACCCCCCTATTGAAGTTCATTATCTGTAATATATAGATGTAGTTTGGGGTTTCTCTTATTTCAACTATTTATATTTACGAAAGAAATCTTTTTGCGGTTTTTGAAAACGTAAATCATTAACATTTTTTCTCTAAATATGGCTAAAACCAAAACAACCTTTTTCTGCCAAAACTGTGGCGCACAACACGCAAAATGGCAAGGTCAATGCAACGCGTGTAAACAGTGGAACACTATAGTTGAAGAGGTAATCCAAAAAGCCGATAAAAAAGATTGGAAATCTGAGTCTACTAAAACATCTGGAATTACAAGAACTAGTAAACCCCTTAAAATAGCAGATATCTCAACCGCCTCTGAGGCGAGGATGAATACTAAAAATGGCGAACTCAATCGTGTTCTAGGTGGTGGCTTAGTACCTGGGTCGCTCACGCTTTTAGGAGGAGAACCAGGAATAGGTAAAAGCACGCTACTGCTTCAAATATCACTTGCGCTCCCTTACAAAACGCTCTATGTTTCTGGTGAAGAAAGCCAGCAACAGATAAAAATGCGAGCCGAGCGCATTAATCCAGAAAGTGATCAGTGTTATATTCTTACAGAAACCAAAACGCAACATATCTTCCGCCATATTGAAGAGATGCAACCAGATATAGTCATTATTGATTCTATCCAGACACTACACTCTGATCATATAGAAAGCACGGCAGGAAGCATCTCCCAAATAAGGGAGACCACTTCAGAACTTATACGCTTTGCTAAAGAGACTGCAACCCCCGTCATTCTTATAGGGCATATCACCAAAGATGGTAATATCGCCGGGCCAAAAATTTTAGAGCATATGGTAGACACTGTTCTTCAGTTTGAGGGAGATAGAAACCACGTTTATAGGATTCTAAGGGCTCACAAAAATCGTTTTGGGAGCACAAGTGAGCTTGGGATCTATGAGATGCTAGGGAGCGGACTAAGAGAAGTCTCTAATCCCAGTGAGATTCTTATTTCTAAAAATGAAGAAGATTTGAGCGGGACAGCCATTGCTACCACTATGGAGGGAATGCGACCGCTTATGATAGAAATACAGGCCCTTGTAAGTAGTGCTGTTTACGGAACCCCACAACGGAGCTCTACGGGATACAATGCAAAGAGACTTAATATGCTTCTTGCCGTATTAGAGAAAAGAGCAGGGTTTAAGCTAGGTGCTAAGGATGTATTCCTCAATGTCACAGGAGGTATTTCTGTAGATGATCCAGCAATAGATCTTGCCGTGGTAGCAGCCGTTTTATCTTCCAACGTAGATATTCCCGTAGATAAAGCTATGTGTTTTGCAGCAGAGATAGGTCTCGCCGGGGAGGTAAGACCTGTAAACCGAGTGGAGCAACGCATCCTTGAAGCCGAGAAACAAGGATTTAAGAGTATAATTATCTCTAAGTACTGTAAAATACCAAAAGAAAAGTACCATATCAACGTGATAAAGGTAGCTAAGGTACACGATGTAGTCCGCCACCTTTTTGGTTAGACTTTAACGGCAATTTAATATCATGAATCAATCGGTTTTTGCATTTTTAAAGAATGCGTAAAAGGTTATTTATCTGGATACTTATCATCGCAACAATCGGTATTGTAGTCGTCCTTTTTAATAAAGATTTACGTAGGGTTGCAGACATAATCACACAACCTACCGCTAGGGAACTTTATGACCGGGAATTCCGAAAGGATGATAGCATTTATAAAAGGTGGGGTTCCGCTTTCGCGAAAGCGTACAAAGACACCTTATCTCCCTCTAAAAAAGTCGCGCTCCTGAACACACCTATTGCAAGAGTGGGAACTTTTACAACCAAAAACCTAAGGCCCTACATTTACGATATCCCACTTGCTGAAGGGGAGATTCTCCATATAGATGTGGCAACAACCATAGATAGTAGTCTAGTTTTTATAGACGTTTTTACATTTAAAAACGACTCAATCTTATCGCCAAATGTGTTTAAAAGCAATGCTCCTAATGCTAAAAAAATAGAAGTCTCCATAAAAAATACAGGGAAGTATAGAATTCTCGTTCAGCCAGAAATTGCTACAACTTCTTCTTTCAAAACGCTGATTTATAGTCAGCCACAATATTCATTTCCCGTGAGTGGAAAAGGTAATAAATCAATACAGAGCTTTTGGGGAGATCCACGTAGCGCAGGTAGAAGGAGCCATAAAGGCATAGACATCTTTGCTTCTCGTGGCACACCTGTAGTCGCGACTACAGACGGTATTGTTTCCTCTACTGGCAATCGTGGTCTGGGTGGGAAACAGGTTTGGCTTCGGGATGGTCTTTTTGGTCAATCTCTATATTACGCGCATCTAGACAGCATCTTAGCTTATAAGGGTCAAGCCGTGAAGGTAGGTGACACCTTGGGGTTTGTAGGAAATACTGGAAATGCCAAAACTACACCGCCACACCTGCACTTTGGTATCTACAGGAAAACAGGTGCAATAGACCCTTTACCATTTATAAAATACCAACCTATTGCAGCGATAAATGATCGTTTAATCAGTACTAATGGTACTATTTTGAGAAATCAAGCAACCCTGAGAATTGCCCCAAATTCTAAGGCAGCCACCCTATCTAGACTTTCAAGGAGCGACACTATAACAATCGTAGAAAAATCAGAAAATTGGTACAGAATCATAACGTCAGACACTCTTGAAGGCTATATCTATAAAACTTCAGTTAAGCTTCTGTAGCTTAATTAACTTTTCTTTACCGCTTTTTACTTTTTGTGCGGGGTATCTTTAATAAAACCAAAACAGAAAACAGATGTCATTTTTCTCAAAAGCAAAGCAAACTATTGCACTACTCAAAAACATTGATCTTGATGCGTTAGGTAAGATTTCACAAAAGATAGACCTCCCAGAGGTAATGGCCGCCGTAGGAGAACTGGATGAGCGCCAGCTTAAAGGTCTTATGAAAATGCTTAAGAGCCAGGGCAAGAAAGGGCAGCATAAACTGCCTCCTATTAATGGCGACTTTTATGAGTTACACGAGAAATTATCCCCCCACGAGCGCGAGATACAGCTTAGAGTGAGAAATTTTATGGAGGAGCACGTAAAGCCTATTGCAAATGACTTCTGGAACAGAGCAGAGTTTCCCCACGAGATTATACCTAAAATGGCAGAGCTCAACGTTTGTGGTATTGCTTATAAAGGATATGGGTGCCCGGGAGAATCTTTTCTTATGGAAGGAATTATGGCGATGGAGCTAGCACGGGTAGATGTTTCTATCTCTACATTTTTTGGAGTACATAGTGGTCTTGCAATGGGATCCATCTATTTATGTGGTAGTGAGGAACAAAAGCAGGAATGGCTACCACAAATGCAAAAAATGGAGAAAATAGGTGCATTTGGTCTCACAGAGCCAGAAGTAGGTTCTGGAGTTGCTGGCGGGATGGGCACCACCTGCCGTAAAGAAGGTGATAAATGGATTCTTAATGGTCAGAAAAAATGGATAGGTAACGCCACCTTTGCAGATGTTGTCATTATATGGGCGAGAGATGAGGAGTCTAATCGCGTTAAAGGCTTTCTGGTACGCAAAGGTAACCCTGGCTTTAAAGCCGAAAAAATGCCAGATAAAATGGCGCTACGTACCGTACAGAACGCTATCATTACACTTACAGATTGTGAGATTCCAGAAAGCGATAGGCTTCAAAAAGCCGAATCTTTTAAAGATACTGCAGACGTACTGAGAATGACCCGTGCAGGAGTTGCTTGGCAAGCGGTGGGTTGCTCAAGAGGAGCCTACGAGAGCGCACTAAAATATACTAAAAAAAGAGAGCAATTCGGGAGGCCTATAGCATCATTCCAGCTTATTCAGAATCACTTGGTTGAGATGATATCTAATCTTACGGCGATGCAAACTCTGTGTTTCCGCCTTTCAGAATTGCAGGATAACGGTCAACTCACAGATGAACACGCATCTCTAGCAAAAGTATTCTGTTCTATGCGCACCCGCGATGTGGTAAGTCGCGCTCGAGAAGTGATGGGTGGTAACGGAATTCTCTTAGAGCACGATGTAGCACGTTTTGTGGCAGATGCAGAAGCTATCTATTCCTACGAGGGCACAAAGGAAATCAACACCCTCATTGTAGGTCGTGCAATTACTGGATATAGTGCATTCGTAAGCTAATCTCACTTTTAATATAGCACCGCTTTCGCGAAAATTCTGTCAGTTTCAAGAATACTGTTGTTTGTACCCTCTTCTACAACCTTTCTAGCGCAACATAACGGGATGGAGTAAAGGGTCTAACATTTTCGCAAAAGCGATCGAAAACGATGTAGTAGTTTCCATACGGATTCTTAACTTTACAATTGCATCCTATTTTATGTAACAAACCGTAAAATATGCTACTAACTAATGACTTATTAAAAAAAGTACTATGAAAAAAACAATGCTGAGCCTGATGACCGGTCTTATGGTCGCTACAGGTTTTTCTCAAAAAGTAGAATTTACAGAATACGATCTTCCTAATGGATTGCACGTAATTCTGCATCAAGAAAACGCAGCTCCAGTGGTTACTGTGGGCGTAATGTACCAAGTGGGTGCAAAAGATGAAGAAGCGGGCCGCACAGGTTTTGCTCACTTCTTTGAGCATCTCCTTTTTGAAGGTACCGAAAATATTGAGCGCGGGAAGTGGTTTGATATCGTTTCTGCAAACGGTGGGAGCAACAATGCAAACACTACCCAAGACAGAACGTATTATTACGAGACATTTCCTTCTAATAATCTAGAATTAGGATTATGGATGGAAAGTGAGCGTATGATGCACCCTATTATCGCACAAATAGGTGTAGATACTCAAAATGAAGTGGTAAAAGAAGAGAAGCGCCAGCGTATTGATAATGCGCCGTATGGAGCAATTATTTACCGTACTGGTATAGATAAGCACCTTTTTAAGAAACACCCTTATGGGCAATCTGTAATAGGTTCTATGGAAGATCTTAATGCCGCAAAACTTGATGAGTTCCAAGCATTTAATGATAAATATTATAATCCTAACAATGCTACTCTTGTCGTTGCTGGAGATATAGATATTGCTAAGACTAAGAAAATGATTTCTGACTACTTTGGACCTATAGAAAACAAAGCAAAAGAAAACGTGCGCACGATGATAAAGGAGGATCCTATTACTTCTACTCGTTATGCTACAGAATATGATTCTAACATCCAGATTCCTGCCTTGATCTATTCATATATCACTCCAAAATCTGTAGATAAAGATGCCTATGTATTAGACTATATTTCTTCCATACTTACTGGTGGGGCTAGCTCTAGAATGTACAAACGGATGGTAGAAGAAGATAAAGTTGCTTTACAGGTTCTAGCTTTTAATCAAGCAAACCAAGATTATGGGACATACACAATGGGTGCTCTCATTAAAGGGGATCCAGATTTTGACGCGATAAAAGCGACGATGGATGATGAGATAAAGAAGTTACAGACTGAACTTGTTTCTGAACGTGAGTTCCAAAAACTACAGAATCAGTTTGAAACACAATATGTGAACTCAAATTCAAGAGTGGAAGGTATTGCATCATCACTTGCTACCTACAATATGCTTCAAGGAGATACCAGTAGAATCAATAAAGAACTTGATTTTTATAAGAGTGTTACCAGAGAAGATATTAAGCGTGTTGCAAATGAGTACCTCAACGCAAACCAGAGATTAGAACTTAAATACCTAGCGGGAACAGCTCCAGAAGCTGGAAACGAATAAAACTAAAGCAATGAGAAAGCATATAATATTTTTTATGGCAGTCCTTTTTACAGGAATCACTGCTATCGCACAAATAGATAGAACTACAGCGCCTAAGTCTGGCCCTACCCCTGAAGTAAACCTCGGGAAGGCAGATGAATTTAAACTCAAAAATGGCCTGCAGGTCCTAGTGGTAACAGATACTAAATTACCTACTATTAATATGAGTCTTAACCTTAATACTCCTCCAGCAATAGAAGGAGATAAAGCAGGAGTTCAATCGCTTACCTCTGCCATAATGGGTAAAGGAACAACTAAGACAGATAAGGATACTTTTAACGAGGAAGTAGAATTTTTAGGAGCTAGGCTAAACGTTTACTCAGGTGGAGGTTTTGCATCTTCATTATCTAGATATAAGGAAGATGTCTTTAGACTTTTTGCGGAGGCGGCTCTTATGCCCAACTTCACGCAGGAGGAGCTTGATTTTGAAAAAAGCCAACTCATAGAAGGAATTAAATCTGGGGAGAACAGTGCAGAAGCTATCGCAGGAAAAGTACGTAGCGCGCTTGCTTACGGTAAAGACCACGCATCTGGAGAATTTGCAACTGAAGAATCTATCAATAACGTTACCCTTCAAGATGTAAAAGACTTCTATGCAACGTACTTTACACCAGCTACTGGATTTTTAGTAATTACAGGAGATATAACTACAAAAGAAGCAGAGAAGCTTGTACAAAAGAACTTTGGAGATTGGAAAGGAACTCCAGTAGCAGTGCCAACATATCCTTCTTTTGATGATGTGGATACTATTGAGATTAATCTTGTAGATGTTCCTAATGCAGTTCAAACAGAACTTGCAGTTATGAATGTTTCCGATCTAAAAATGAATGATAAGGATTATCACGCAGCTGTGGTGGCAAACTACATTTTAGGTGGAGCGTTTGGATCTTACCTAAATATGAACCTACGTGAGGCAAACGGGTACACCTACGGAGCACGTTCTTCTGTAGGAACAGGACGTTATTATAATTCTACTTTCCGTGCGACGGCAAAAGTGCGCAACGAAGTTACAGATAGTGCCGTAGTAGAAACACTCAAAGAGATGCGTAGAATCCGCACAGAATACGTAGATGATGAGATTCTTGAGAACGCAAAAGCCAAGTTTTTAGGAAACTTTATTATGCAATCTGAAGATAAGACAGTAGTAGCAAGAAGAACGATTGACATCAGAACAAATGATCTTCCAGAAGATTTTTACAAAAACTTTATTGCAAATATCAATGCAGTTACTAAAGAAGACGTAAAGAGAGTTGCAAATAAATATTTCAGCACAGACCAAGCGCGTATTGTTCTTGTAGGAAAAGCAAGTGACATTCTGGAAAACTTAGAAAAGATGGAGTATGATGGCAACGTTATTCCTGTAAAATTCTATGATAAAGAAGCAAATCCTACTGATCGCCCTTCAGGAATTGATATTCCTGCGGGTACGACTGCAAAGACGGTGTTAGATAAATACATAGACGCCATTGGAGGTGCAGATGCAGTAAGTAAGGTGAGCTCTACCTATTACAGTGCTGTTCTAGGAACTCCTATGGGAGAAGTCACGTTATCAGAAAAGCGTATGAAGGATTCTTGGAGAATGACGGTAAGTGTAGGAGGCAATGCTATGTCAGATCAAATGTACTCAAACGGTAAAGGAAAAGTAATAGCACAAGGAAGAGAGATCCCTGCAGAGGGAGATATGCTCGGTACGCTAGCTACGGAAGGATCATTTATACCAGAACTTAATGCGCAAGAGTCTGCAACTTTAGAAGGTGCAGAAAAAATAGGAGATAACAATGCTTACGTAATACGCTGGTCTAAGTCTAAAAGATCTTTTTATGATATGGAAACAGGACTTTTATTAGCTTCAGAAACTGCTTTTGAGCAAGGAGGTCAAGAAGTAAAGCAAGTTCTCAACTACAGTAATTATAAAGAAGTTAATGGCGTAAAATTCCCAATGACACTATCTCAGAATATGATGGGTCAGGACGTAGATTTTGAAGTAAAAGAATTCAAGGTTAACGAAGGAGTTTCTGCAGAGGACTTTAATTAAGTTATACCGCATACGCAAAAATCCTCTCGACCTGAGAAGATTGAATAGCAATACATTAAAAGGAGCGACATAGGTCGCTCCTTTTCTATTGTAAGTAATTGGAAACCATTAGGTACTGTCCGTTTGAGCCTACCTAGAGCTACTTGTAAACCAAAAACAGAACAAATCTATTCATCCTAAAATCTTCGAAAGACCCAGATAAACGAGCTATGACAATTCATTGAAGAGCCTCCTATAAAATGCTATTCAAACAGGTTACTTCATATTGCTATTCAAATCTAAAAAATCAGCGCTCTACAGTCCTACTTAAGGCGCTGGATTGGGGATAGCGTCATGTACCTCGTTTATAGCTTTAAGAACTTCTTCAGAAAGCGCAATATCTGCACTACCTATGTTTTCCTTTAATTGTTCCATACTGGTTGCTCCAATAATGTTTGAAGTGACAAAGGGTCTGTCATTTACAAAAGCCAGGGACATTTGAGTGAGACTCATTCCGTGATCATCTGCTATTTTTTTATATCTCCTCGTGGCCTCAAAACCATTATCACTATGGTACCTGTCGTAATTAGGAAACAGGGTGACCCTAGCATCCTTAGGGTATCCATCTAAATATTTCCCAGTAAGCTGCCCAAATCCTAAAGGAGAGTATGGAAGATGTCCCACATCCTCGCGGTGTAAGACCTCCGTAAGGCCTACTTCATCCTTTCTGTTGAGTAGATTATAGGGGTTTTGAACGGTTACCATTTTTGGCGCACCTTTCCTTGCTTCTTCTACATACCTCATTACACCAAATGCCGACTCATTAGACAGCCCAATGTTTCTAATTTTCCCTTCCTTAATGTATTTATTGAGACTCTCAAGTATTTCTGCAATGTTATCTTCCCACTGCTCATCTTCCTTATGAGTGTATCCTCGTTGTCCAAAAAAGTTAGAGTTGCGCTCAGGCCAGTGCAATTGGTAAAGGTCAAGATAATCTGTCTGCAGTCTTTTTAAACTCTTGTGTAATGCATCGTTTATTGCTTCCTTAGAAAATCCAAGATTATCTCGTATGGGGGCAAATGTGGGGCTAGGACCCGTAATTTTAGATGCTAATACGATTTTATCTCTATTCTTATGTTTAGCAAGCCACGTTCCTATAATTTTCTCGGTAGAACCTTGTGCTTCTTTTTGATAAGGAACACTATACATCTCTGCTGTATCTATAAAGTTGATGCCTTGATCTAAAGCATAATCCATTTGCTCGTGACCTTCTGCCTCTGTATTCTGCCTTCCCCAGGTCATAGATCCGAGACATATCTTAGAGACTTCGATGTCTGTGTTTGGTATAATATTCTTTTTCATAGTGTTATTTTGGTTGTAGTTTCATCCCGTCAGATTAATTAGAGCTCATGCAAAGTTCGCCCCATCTGCGCTACTCACCTTAATTTACATCCTTAAGGAGTGCAGTGACTTCGTCTAGTTTTGGTGTAAGGATTACTTCTATTCTCCTGTTTTTTGCTTTATTTTCTGGAGTATCATTCTCTGCTACTGGAGCATACTCTCCTCTTCCCGCTGCTGTGAGGTTTTTCGGGTCTATCTGGTTATTCTTACGTAAAATATTTACAATGGCAGTAGCCCGCTTTGCAGAGAGATCCCAGTTTCCTTCTAAGTTGCCGCTTCCAGAATAGGGTACATTATCCGTATGTCCTTCTATGAGTACAGCAATCTCTGGATTATCTGCAAGTACATTTCCTAGACTTCGCACTGCTTTTTTTCCATTTGCGCCCACCGTCCAGCTACCTGAGTCAAAAAGTAATTTATTCTCGAGTGATACGTATACCTTTCCATCTCTCTGTTCTACAGTAAGTCCTTTCCCTTCAAAATCTGTTAAGGCCTTCGAGATAGCATCCTTTAACCTACGCATTGTCGCATCCTTAGCAGCAATAGTTCTCTCTAATTCATCGACCCTAGCAGAGCGATCTGCAAGATCCTGTTGTAGCCTTTCTAATCTTTTACGTTCTGCTGCCAGTGCAGCTTCATTGGTAAATAGCGCCTTGCGTTTCTCTTCCAGCTCAGCGAGAAGCTGTCTGTTTTTTGAAGAATTTTCGGCAATGGCGGCACTGCTGTTTTTCTCTAAAGCATTATAACTGGCTTGTAACTGCTCGAGATTTGCTTTGGCAGCTTCATATTTACTAGAATATTCGTCGGCGCTACTGGAAGCTGCATCAAATTCACCCGATAATCTTTCTACTTCATTAATTGCTTCATTTAATTGCATTTTCGCGGAAGCGTACTCATCAGAAAGTTTACGATTTTCTTTGCGTAGCCTACTATACTTAGACTCGAGATCTTCAAAAACCTTTTTTGACACACAAGATGTCATTAGTAATCCTGTAAAAAGTATGAGTGCTGTTTTTTTAATCATCTTGTAAATTTTTCGTTTATTCTAGAGTTAACTTAACCATATGTGGGCAATGATCGCTATGCATTGCATCGCTCAATATAACGGCGCGATCTATTTTTTCTTTTAATGGGTCGCTCACCATATTGTAATCTATACGCCATCCTTTATTATTGGCACGAGCATTTGCTCTGTAACTCCACCAGGTATAATTATCTGGCTCTGGGTTAAGGTGGCGGAAGGAGTCTGTAAAGCCACTATCCATAAAATTACCTATCCACTCACGCTCTACAGGTAAAAAACCACTCACGTTCTTATTGCGTACAGGATCGTGTATATCTATAGCCTCGTGACAGATATTATAATCGCCTCCGATAACTAGATTAGGACGGTCTTGTTTGAGCTCATTTACATAGTCCTGAAAGAGATCCATATACGCTAGTTTATGCTCCAGACGTGCGATATTGGTTCCTGAAGGCAGATAGAGTGACATCACAGAAACATCTTCAAAATCTACTCTTATATTCCGGCCCTCAAAATCCATAGAGGGTATTCCTGTGCCGTAATCTACCCCTTTCGGTGTTTTTTTAGTTAGGATTGCTACCCCACTGTACCCTTTTTTCTGAGCGCTGAACCAGTAATGCTCGTACCCTAATTTTTCAAAGACTTCTGTATCTACTTGGTCTTTGGTGGCTTTAGTCTCTTGCAATAGGACTACGTCTGGATCTGCTTGCTGCAACCACTCGTCAAACCCTTTGCGCATTGCAGCACGTATTCCATTTACGTTATATGATATGATTTTCATTAGATACTTTTACTTTTGAAGCTAAGTTATAAACTTGCGTTCTCACTAACCATAAATTGACTGTAAAGTTTACCTTAGAGAATTTAAAATATTTACCTCAAACACGAGTTTTACTTGTAATGCGGTTACTTTACGCCATTATATTCTTTCTTACTACCTCTAGTCTTTTGGCGCAGGAAACTCGTACCAAAACTATAGCCGTACGCGATAGCATCCAGCTAGATTCGGTAAGTATCAATCCGTTTAGATTTAAAGTAAATACATTAGCAGGTATGCCGGTTGATACTACGCTTCTACAGCGTAGATTACGGGAAGAGCATCCTGACGCTTAACGCGAAAATTTTAGAACTTCCAGACTCTCTCGTCGTAACCTACCGCGTTTATCCAGACTTTCTCACGCGACCCTATTCACAATATGATCCATCCCGAATTGTAAAGAGTACTGGTGCACTAGACAAGGTCATAAGACTTACCGAAGACAGAAATACGCAGCCGGTAGAACCATTTTCTGGTCTTAACGTGAGCGGGAGCATATTGAGAGGAGTTGCAGTGGGAAACAGTCAAAACAGTACAGTAAACTCAGAGCTGGATTTACAGATAAGTGGTAAACTGAGCGATAAGGTAACTTTAAGGGCTAGTTTACAAGATGCTAATATCCCAAATCAAAATGGTGGCTACTCCCAAAATCTAGATGAGTTTGATCAAATTTTTATTGAACTTTTTTCAGATAATTGGAATATAAGGGCAGGAGATATAAACCTTCAAAATAATGATTCCTACTTTGGGCAGTTTACTAAAAAGGTGCAAGGTCTTTCTGTAGGCGGCACGATAGAACATAGTGAAGACACCAAGACAAATCTTTTTGGATCTGGCGCACTAGTAAGGGGGGTCTTTACCCAAAGTAATTTTATGGGACAAGAAGGTAATCAAGGTCCCTATAAACTTACGGGACCTAACGGAGAATTGTTTGTCCTGATCGTGTCGGGCAGTGAGACTGTTTATGTAAATGGGATTCCCATAAAAAGAGGAGAGAGCGAAGACTATGTCATAGATTACAACGCTGGAGAAATACGCTTTAATCCCACCTATCCCATTAACAGCGAGATGCGTATCATAGTAGAATATCAATTTTCTGAAAGACGTTATACAAGAGTCCTTGCTTATGGTGGAGGAAATTTTCACACTTCGAGTGCGCTTAGCACAAGCTCCGCTCCTAAATTTAAAATTGCCGCACACGTATACAGCGAGTCTGATGCAAAAAACCAGCCCCTTCAGCAAACCTTAACTCCAGACCAAGTATCTATACTACAAGAAGCTGGAGATGATATGGGACAGATGATTGCTCCAAGTGCGGTAGAAGACACTTTTAGCGAGAACAAAATCCTCTACAGGCGTATCACAGTAAACGGTGTACCTATTTTTGAGTTTAGTACAGATCCCGATGAGCAATTGTTTCAAGTCCGCTTTTCTAACGTGGGGCTCAATCAAGGTAACTACGTGCTAAGCACCACAAATACATTGCAGCGCACTTTTCAATATGTCACACCTATAAACGGTGTCCCTCAAGGGAGTTTTGAGCCTATAATTCAGCTCTTTGCCCCTACGCTATTGCAGCTCGCCGTGCTTAATGGCTCTTATGCACCTTCAGAAAAAACAGCTATGAATTTTGAGGTAGCCGGGAGTAAGAATGACGTCAATACTTTTTCTACGTTAGACGACGCAAATAATGATGGCTATGCTGCCCACCTTGACCTCACACAAGAACTCTTAAAAAAAGATAGTACGAGTGTTTTAAGAGCCTTTGGGAAATGGGATTACATACAAGAAAACTTTATCAATATAGAAGGGCTTTATAATCCAGAGTTTAACCGAGATTGGAACCTCGATAACTCGCTCGCAAATGCAAACGGCCTTCTGCTAGGAACCCAGAGCTTTGTAACCACTGGACTTCAATATAACAATGTAAAGAAAGGGACGCTACAATATCAATTTCAAAACCTGCATTTTAATGAGTTCTACAATGGACTTCGCCATAGCATATATGGAAATTGGAGGATAAAAAAGTTGCGTACTTCTGTAAATGCCAGTACGCTTTCTACTAACGATGTCACCTTTGAGTCAGATTTCAGACGAGCGTATGTGAGCGGTGTTTTTGACCTTAAAAAATCTTGGGTAGGTAGTAAGCTTAGACTAGAAGACAATAAGCGTTTAGTGAAAGCAAATGATTCCCTGACTCCAGATAGCCAGCGGTTTGTGGAGTATGAAGCTTTCATAGGTGTGGGAGACAGCACTACTGTTTTTGTAGAAGGTGGGTTACGCTTGCGCGAAAATGACAGTTTAAGAAATAATAATATAACCACAGTAAATAGGAGTACAACCTACTTTCTCAAGTCACAACTCATCAAAAATGAAAAAACCGAACTTTCCCTTTTTGTAAATTACAGAAATTTGAAATATACAGATGAAAGAGATGATGAGAGTTCCTTAAACTCCAGACTTCTTTATGATCAAAAGTTTATAAATGACATCGTACGGTGGAATACGGTTTTCGAAACAAACAGCGGTACGCAACCTCAACAGGAGTTTACGTTTATAGAGGTAGATGAAGGTCAAGGAACCCACACCTGGAACGATTATAACGGAGATGGCGTACAACAGCTTGAAGAGTTTGAAATCGCCCAGTTTATAGATGAAGCAGACTATGTGAGGGTATTGCTCCCTAATCAGATATTTGTACGCACACACCAAAATAGACTTAGCCAGCAACTCACGCTCAATCCTATACAGTGGTCCGGTCAGAAAGGATTGAAAAAATTTATGTCGCATTTTTATAATCAGACAAGCTATATTTTAGATAGACGTGTGCTAAGAGGCGATAATGAGTTTTCTTTAAATCCCTTTAATGAAGATGATAACGAGATAGGAGCAACTATTAGTTTTAGGAATACTCTTTTTCTTAATAGAGGAAAGCAACGATACACGACCTCCTATACCTACTTATCAAGTGAGGCCAAAACTCTTTTATCAACCGGAATACAAGAAAATGAGCTTGTAAGTCATCAATTTAACGTGCTACACAAGGTAAAAGAGAGCTGGTTACTCAATGTAAAAACGGATGTAGGAAGTACCAGAAGTGTTGCCGAGAACTTCCCTTCCCGTAATTATACTATTGAAAATTCTACAGTAAATCCCAAAGTCTCCTACCTCTTTGGATTACAGTCGCGAGTATCACTTTTTTATCAATTTCAACACAAGGAAAATACAATAGGAGACCTTGAAAGATTGGATCAACAAAATTTTGGCATCTCTTTTGCCCTAGCAGATCTAGAGAACGTTTCTTTATCTGGCGAGGCGAGGTATATCAATAATGATTTTCGCGGAAGCGCGTTTAGTCCGGTAGCCTATCAAATACTTGAAGGACTCCAACCAGGAACTAACTTTACGTGGAATATAATTGCTCAAAAAAGGATTACAAAATTCTTAGATTTAAACATATCTTACTTCGGTCGTAAGAGTGAAGAGACGAGAACCATACACACAGGAAATGTGCAACTGAAAGCTTTCTTTTAAATTCACGATATTTAACTATCTAAAAACCAATACTTATGAAATCAAAAGCATCCCTATCTGGACTCCTACTTTTAGGAGCAATTACAATGAGTTGTTGCGGTCAGAAAACCGTATCTACTGAGGAAACAAAGAATACTACAATGGAAGAGACAACCTTTGACAGTACAGGATTTACTAGCGGTACCATTGTACAATCTAAAGCAGAAGGAGATTGTGAATGGTCTATTGAACTCGCCGATGGTCGTTTTTTAGACCCTCAAACGATGGAAAAGGAGTTTATGCAAGACGGAGCTACAGTTTGGTTCAAATTCACCCCTCAACGCCGTATGCAGCGATGCGATAAAGCGTCTCCGGTTGCCATTAATGAGATAAGAATGAAGTAAGTATATCATCTTTTAAATTCTCAATTAAACATAAAGGCCCGTTGCGATGCAACGGGCCTTTAATTGTAGGATTTATGAGAAAAGTGGTTATCTCACAACAATCTTTTTAGTCCTCACGGATGTTCCGTCTAGCGTTCCAACTTGAACAATATAAACTCCAGAAGCAACATAATTCATATCAAGATTGTATGAATAGCGATCCCCTTCTTTAGTCATATTGTGATAAACTATTTCTTGACCTAGCATATTGTATACTCTAAGTCCTGCAGTACCATCAAAACTAGTTACAAAGTCTATATCATAGATTTTAGAAGTAGTCTCTACCACTGAAAAATCTGCTTGTGCAAAATCTTCATCCTGTACGCTCAATAGCATCCCTGTAATATTTGCAGTATAATCATTAGTTCTACCGAACGCAAGGTCACCGCAAACGTCTAAAACGTCACCAGTAGTGCTTTCGTCCTCTCCACGTACACGCATTCTGTGCATTCCGGTAGCGGTCGTAGGAATTGTAGAAAAATCTATAGTGAACGTAAAATCAGTATCTGCAGTAGCAACTTGCTCACTAGAAATAAGTTCGTCTGCCTCGAATGAATTATTATCATTAAAATCAATCCATATTGCATAGATAGAATCTGCAAAGCCCATCTGTAGGGTCCCCGTAAATGGATTGTCTTCTAATACGAAGTTGAATACAATATCTGTGTTATCACTGTATCCAACGCTTGTAGCACCACAATCTACAGTGATATCTTGGTCTGCGAGCGTAAGTTGTGTAACCCCATCATCAAAGCCAGCACAATTGGATTCTGGCTGACAGATAAAGTTACTAACTTCTGCCTCAAAATCATCATTACCTTCAATAGCATCCCCTACCATTTCTGTACCCGCTACTAAAACATAATCTCCTAATTCAGAAAGATCTACTGTAGCCGTAAACGTGTACGTATCTGTTTCTCCACTTGCAATTGACCCTGTATACGTTTCTTGTACTGGTGCTCCAGCATCTAGAGCGAAATATACTGGAATACTAGTTTGAGTTTCTCCTCCGTAGTTTTCGATTACTACGGTAACAGTTTCTGCATCAGAAAGTCCTGAACCAGAAACTGGACTTGTAATAGCACTTATACCTACATCTATTGGATCTAAGTGAGTTACAATCTTTGTAACACTATTGTTAGAATCATCTTGATCTACAGGATACACTGTTGAAGCAACTATAGAATACATCTCTCCCACGGTAGAAAGATCTGCAGTAGCTGCAAATGTGAATGTAGCCGACGTCGCAGATGCGATAGTTCCCGTAAAAGATTCTGTAACCACAGCACCACCATCAACTTGATAGGTTACATCAAAGCCAGAAGCCTCATTTTCACCAAAATTGAAGATTGTAACCGTTACCTCCTCAGTGGCTGTAAGTGTTCCAGTATTTGGAGTATCAATACTTGTTACTCCTATATCATCAGGGAAGTCAGGAGCTATTTGAAAAACACCAACCACGTTAGCACGTCCAGAAGGCCCTACATATTCATTTAAGAACCAAAACTCTTTATCATTATTTGGATCTACGTCCATTTTACCGTAATCACCATAACGTGTACTTGGTATATTTCCAGAACCTTTAGCAATTAACGTCTCAGTAACTGTCATTGTTCCTAGTGCATCACCTGCAAAACGACCTGTGTAGTATGAGCTTAATACAACATCAACAGATCCATCAGTAGGAGTTGTAGGTCCCGCCATACTAGTATAACCAAGGCCTATATTTCCCTGAGCATCCATTGCCATACTCCCGTGCCAAGCGTGCTTACCGTCTGGAGACGTATGAGTTCCTTCTTGGTATAATGACCAAGGTCCATCATCTGTAGCTTGACGTAATTCTACCCATCTAATTCCCGCTAATTCACCTGCGGTAGCGTCTGTGTCAACTACAAAGTTGAAAATAGCCGAGTTATGTGTTGGGAATTTTCTGAACTGTGCTTGGTTCATTATGGTCGCTTGTAAAGCATCTACACTAGTTCCTCCATTAGGCTGTTGCAAGTTCACAAAAGATCCATTATCAAAAACTGAAATAAAAGGAGTAAGAGCAATCTCTTGACCTCCAGATACTGTAGAAGAGGCAACATTATCCCAGTCTACATCAATCTCCCAAAGTTTTACGTGATCTGAAGTAACACCGTTCCAAGCATCGTCTTGTAAATAAACAACACCTACAGTAGAATCTGCACTTGGGTGGTTGTCATCAGTGATATTAAATGCTTGTGAACTATTGAAGCCACTTGTTACCAAACCAGGAAGTAGGAAACTAGTCATCTGGGCATTTGCATCCCCTGCAAGAGCAGCGTCTCTCTCTAGTACGTGTACACGCCCACCTTCTCCATTTTGAGTAATATAATACCCATTATGGTTAACAGATAATTTATTGTAATCTGCAATAGTAGGGAAGTTGTATACAACCCAGTCAGTAGTTACAGGATCGTTAGTAGTAGATACCGCTACCTGTACTCCGTTTCCTAAGAAAGAAACAACCCAACGATCTGCCAAGTTATCGTAAGAAACTGTAAGGTCACAACATCCAGATGCTGGGAAAATTGCACCTGCTCCTAAATTACCTGTTAATGGGTTGCCTAACTTGTCAAAAATTCTGACTCCCGTATTAAATACTGCAAAGTAGTGATTAGGACCTACAGCTCCTGCTGGATCCGTAGGTTGCGAATTTTGTTGAGTAGTCTCAAAAACCAAACTAGGCGTGCGCCCCTGCAAAGTATTTGCAGATCTATGTTGGTTCTGAGCTAAAGCATCCGGTCCGTCACTCCCTTTTCCAGGAATAATAATATTTTTAGAAGCCCTACCATCTTGAACAGGTCCTTCCTTGGCACGAGCTGGGGCTATCGTGTTCATTCTTGAAGCGATAGATGATACTACCGTTACAGTCTCTGCAGTTGTAACAGAGTAAGGACCCTGTGATCCTTCTTGTTGTGCGTTTACTCCTAACCCTAAGGCAAGAAAGCTAGCAAACAACAGACGAGTAAATTTTTTCATTTTGTAGTTTTTAGTTGATTTTATGTTAAAAAGTTGCTAAAAATAATCAAATGAAATCACAAAACATAGAAAAATACCCACAAAATGAGTGCTTTAACAATGCGTGCATAGCGTTTTTAAGAAAGCCAGTTCCTAACGTGTACTTTTTTATCTATTATTTTCTGCAGATCAGTAATCGCAACTCGTTCCTGCTCCATAGTGTCTCTGTCTCTGACAGTTACCATATTGTCCTCTAGCGTATCGTGATCTACGGTAATACATAATGGAGTACCCGCTGCATCCTGACGACGGTAGCGACGTCCTACGGCATCTTTTTCATCATAAATGACGTTATAATCAAATTTTAGATCCTCTATAATGTTCTGTGCGATCTCTGGTAAACCATCTTTTTTTACAAGGGGTAGCACAGCAGCCTTAACAGGCGCCAGCACTGCTGGTAGCTTGAGAACCGTTCTTGAAGTGCCATTTTCTAATGCTTCTTCCTGTAAAGCGTTAGAAAAGACAGCTAAAAACATTCTATCAAGACCTATGGACGTTTCTACAACATAAGGGACATAGCTCTCATTGAGCTCTGGATCAAAAAATTGAAGTTTTTTTCCTGAAAATTCCTCGTGCGCTTTAAGATCAAAATCCGTTCTAGAGTGTATCCCTTCAAGTTCTTTAAAACCAAACGGAAAGTTGAACTCGATATCTGCTGCTGCGTTTGCATAGTGCGCAAGCTTCTCGTGATCGTGAAATCGATAATTCTCTGCTCCTAGGCCTAGTGAATGGTGCCACGCAAGACGTGTTTCCTTCCAGTATTCATACCACTTCATTTCCTCTCCTGGACGTACAAAAAATTGCATTTCCATCTGCTCAAATTCACGCATACGGAATATAAACTGTCGGGCAACAATCTCATTACGGAATGCCTTACCCGTTTGAGCGATCCCAAAAGGAATTTTCATACGTCCAGTTTTCTGTACGTTTAAGAAATTGACAAAGATACCTTGAGCTGTCTCTGGTCGTAAATATAAATCTGTAGCCGTTTCTGCAGATGCTCCCAGCTTGGTACCAAACATTAGATTGAACTGACGTACATCTGTCCAGTTTTTAGATCCAGACTCTGGACATCCTATTTCAAGTTCTTCTATGAGTGCTTTTACAGCCGCGAGATCATCTGCATCTAGGTACTTTGCAAGTCTAGCAGTGGCACTCTTTTGCTTCTCACGATATCCTATCACACGAGGATTAGTTGCCTCATATTGCTCACGGTCAAAACTCTCGCCAAACCTTTTTGCAGCTTTCTCGATCTCCTTTTCTGCTTTTTGATGTAGTTTCTCAGCATAGTCTTCTACCAGCACATCTGCGCGGTAGCGCTTTTTTGAATCCTTATTGTCTATGAGGGGATCAGAAAATGCATCTACGTGACCAGATGCTTTCCACGTGGTAGGGTGCATAAATATTGCGGCATCCAGCCCCACTATGTTCTGATGCATTTGCACCATACTAGTCCACCAGTAATCACGCAAGTTTTTCTTGAGTTCTACTCCGTTTTGTCCGTAATCATATACAGCGCTTAGCCCATCATAAATCTCACTACTACCAAAAATATATCCATACTCCTTTGCGTGAGAAATCACCTTTTTAAACTGGTCGTCTTGTGCCATTTTCTAAACTTTTATCCGTCTCCGGGCTATTATATACTATTTTTCTTGGGCTTTCGCCAAAATTTTCTGCCCACCTTATTCCTTCATTTGACAAAACGCTCTCAGCTAAACGTTCGCTTAACCTTCGGAACATCAAAAGTGAGGGTGAGAATGGAGCTTATATTTTCGCGAAAGCGTACTAAAAATCTTGCCTTTAAGCAGTAAAAATAGGAATACCTAAGAAGGTAAGGAAATGTGCTCCGATTTATTTTAAGGAAAGTTCTGTACTGAGCAACATAGCAGACTTATGAAAAACTCGTACCGTATAGTCTCCTGCCTGCAATTGCTGGATAGGAAGGACCAGTTCACAAACGCTATAAACCTTGTTCTTGTAAGGAATGGTGGTCTTAGCGTTGTACGTAAGTTTTGTGCCATCCGCCAGCGTTTCTGAGCGTTCTACCCCTACCAAAGATCCACTTTCTGAAACTACCTGCACATAGAAGCTTTTATTCCCGGGCTGAGCTAGGGTATTTTCATTTATTGCAAAGCAGACCTGTATCATCTCTGCTCGTGAAGCCCGAGCGGTATTTGCAAATTGCCCACTGTTGCGCTGGATCACACCCCTTGCAATAAGACTGCTCAAGGTAACTTTAGATCCTTCTAAGAGCTGCTCTGTAAGTCTGTTGTTCTTATCTTGAATGCTATCTTGATTGCGTGTGGCGCGCTCTAGAGCTTCCTGGGTTTCTCTTTGAAGCTGCGTAAGCCGTTGTGTTTCTGTCTCTAAACTATCACCCCTTTTAACATAAAACTCCCGTTCCTTGCGCAGTCTGCGCAACTCCATCTGGTATCTTTGTACAGAACTCCGGGTCATCATATCTTCATCCACCACTTTCTGGAGTTCGCTCAAACGCTCTTGGGCTAGCTTTAGATCATTTACAGCTGTGTTTTTTTCGGCGAGAAGGGCACTATATTTTGTCATCTCTTCCTCTAACTGTTCTGTAAAACGAGCTTTTTCTGACGCAAGCTGATACTCTTTAGCTTGCACCTTATTATGGAAATCATAGGTATAATATCCTAGTCCCCCAACTACGAGGAGTAGTAATACTACAAGAAAAATTAAAGTATTGTTGGTACTTTTAGTACGCATATCTATGACTTTACGCTCAAAAGGGGTTAAATTAGAAAAAAAATGAAACTTAGTGCTCAATTCTTTACGTTATCTCTTTTTTCCTGAAACGTGCCGTGCCTGCGATCATGAGTTATTAGCCAGTGAGCACTTGCTCTGTACAGAATGCAGACACGATTTACCGCTTACTGATTTTCACACTTACAACGATGACAGGATTAAAAAAGTATTTTACGGGAGACTCAAATTAGAAAATGCAACCGCTCTGTTATACTTTGAAAAAAGAGGACCTGTACAAGAACTAATGCACAACCTCAAATATCGTGGAGAACGTAAAATAAGCACCCTTTTAGGTAACTGGCTAGGTCACGATCTCTCACTTTTAGAATCTTATCAAAACATAGATCACGTTATAAGTGTGCCCATACATCCTAAAAAATTGAAAACCAGAGGTTATAATCAAGTAGATGGTTTTACAGAAGCAATTGCGAGTCACCTAGGCGCGAGCTGTACTAAGGGAATTTTAACCAAGTCTAAAAACACGAAGACTCAAGTTTTTAAAGGTCGGTTTACAAGAAGTGATGAAGTGTTTAGATGCCTTTCTTGTACAACCGGATAAGCAAGAGGCCCAAAGTCTTATAGGAAAACATATTTTGCTCTGTGATGATATCCTTACCACGGGAGCTACCCTCGAGGCCTGCGCTTTGCAACTACTTAAGATTCCTAATATTAAGTTGAGTATTGCTGTAATGGCTATTACGGTTTGATTTTTTAAAAGAGTACATAGCACGAAGACAACGTCTTATACCTTATACAATTTTAAAGGACTGTAAGTCGCATTTTTAGTAAGGAAACCTTACCAACTAAGAAACAAAGGAGTTTGGATGGTCAATCTGGGTTCACCAGATAGTACACACCTAAAAGAAGTAGTAAAAAAATCTTGGCGAATTCTTTATGGATGAGCGTGTAATACACGTTCCTTATGCAACGGAGGATTTACACGTAAAAGGTTGATATGAAACAGGCGAACTAAAAATTAGTTGACGAGTTTCGGTTGATCGTATTTACTATCCTAAATCGCATAAACATTCGTAAAATCTTGATCAGTCCAATAGTGTACCGAAATTTGTTGAAAGTAATAGTTCTATATTGTATGTACATTCGGTGCAAGTGGAGCGTCTGGATACTCCTTTAAGTAAATTTAAAAACCAACGTACAATGAAAAAATGCTACTTACTTATTCTCTTATCTTTTATTGGCACTTCACTTAGTGCCCAGAGTTACATCGATCTCATTAGGGTAACGTCTAACAATGCAACCTTGGGCAACATAGACAATAATAACGAGACAGACATTCATAACTTTCAGGTAGATGCACTGTTTCCTGTTCCTGTTGCACCTACTACGGGTATTGTAGCTGGATTTACATATGAGAACACAAGGTTGGGGCTACAGTTTACAGAAAGAAGGACTAATCTTATTATGACCAGATTTAATGTTGGAATTAAACACGAGTTAAAAAATGACTGGAGCCTCACCGCCGTAGTGTTACCAAAGCTGGCGTCTGATTTTGGGGATTCTAGTGGGGATAATTTTCAAATAGGGGCCCTTGCTCTTTTTGAGAAAAAGGTTAACAGAAATAAAATCTTCAGAGTAGGTGGGTATGTATCTTCAGAAAATTTTGGCACTACAGTTACGCCACTAGTGGGTCTATGGTATAGAACGACTAATAAAAAATTAATTATAGACGCAGTGCTTCCTATACGGGGAGATGTAAACTACCTGCTTACAGATTCTTGGGGTGTAGGAGCAAATCTGCTCACTTCTGTAAAATCTTACAACCTTACAGAAGCGAGTGATGGTTTTTATGTGCAGGAAGAATCTATAAGATTTGCGCTGACTACTTCCTATGGGTTTCTGGATAATTCCTTGATAGTTAAGGCTAAGGTAGGTTTTGATACTACAGATTATGGAGTATATGCGCAGGATGACAAAATAGGTGCTCAAATCCTTACATTTCAAGTAAGTGGTGACGACCGTACTCGTTTAAATTCAGAATTTGACGGCGGTTTATTCTTCGGAGGAGATATTATTTACAGACTTCCTTTGTAAATCCCTGTTTATAAATCGGTTTTACATTGATTGAAACATATAGATTTACGCTTTCGCGAAAGCGTAAACACCAATACCCCTATTACAAACTCTTATCATAATCCTAACAATTAAAACCACCACAAGCCGTATTTTTGTTAAGGAAAAATTGCAAACTAATGAACAAAGGAGTTTTAATGGTCAATCTAGGTTCGCCAGATAGTACAGACCCAAAGGATGTAAAAAAATATTTGGGAGAATTCTTAATGGATGAGCGGGTTATTGACGTTCCCTATGCTGCGAGAGCCTTACTTGTAAAAGGTATCATTTTAAATACCAGACCAAAGAAAAGTGCAGAGGCCTATAGTAAGATATGGTGGGAGGAAGGCTCACCATTGATTGTTCTTACCAAACGGTTACAAAAGAAAGTGCAACAGCATACAAATCTACCCGTAGAAATAGCAATGCGTTATGGGTCGCTTTCTATCAAGGAAGGACTCCAGAAGTTACACGATCAAGGCGTAGATGATGTGATGTTGTTGCCGCTGTATCCTCATTATGCAATGGCAACTACAGAGACCATTGTTGTTTTGGCGGAAGAACTGAGAGCGGAGTTTTTTCCAAAGATGAAAATTACAGATGTAAAACCATTTTATAATAAGCCAGAATATATTAAAGTTCTAGGCGACTCCATTGCAGAGAGTTTAGAAGGGGTAGATTATGAGCATCTTCTATTTTCTTATCACGGGGTTCCAGAAAGGCATATCAGAAAGAGTGATGTGACCAAGGTGCATTGTAAGATTGATGGATCTTGCTGTATGTCACAATCTGCAGCACACGAGTTTTGTTACCGCCACCAGTGTTATGAAACTACTCGTTTAGTAGGGGAATATCTTGGGATGAAACCCTTGACATTTTCTACCAGTTTTCAGTCACGATTAGGTTTTGATCCTTGGTTACAACCATACACAGACCGGACCGTAGAACGTATGGGAAAGGAAGGTTTTAAGAAAATGGCGATTGCAACACCGGCCTTTGTTTCAGACTGCTTAGAAACCTTAGAAGAGATTGCAATGGAGGCCGAAGAAATTTTTCACGAGGCTGGAGGGAAAGATTTTCATACCATCCCGTGTATTAACGATCGTGACGACTGGGCTGCTACCATCGCTGGGTGGATAAATGAGTGGGGGCTTGTGGAACCTGGGAAAGCGATAGCTTAGAATATAAATCTGTTCCTAAAAGTGAGAGCTCAATGACTCAAATTAAGATCGTTTCAAAAAAAGTCTCTATAATTCTTTTTATACTCCTTAGCTCAAATTTGCTGAGTCAAGAACGACCTACTAAGGAAAGAATTGTGAGATCTTATGAGAATATAAGGTTTACTAAAAATGGAGTTCAAGGAATTTTTACTCGAGATAGTGTGTTGCGTATAGCCGCAAAAGTTAGTTACAGAAAGAAGTACAAAAACACACCCTTCATCTCAAAAATTACATTTGCCACTTTGAACACAGCAAGCGACCCTGCCTTTTTAAATATTTACTTATGTCAAACTTCAAAAGATGGAAAGCCATCATCTCAATATCTCACGCAAAAACAAAAAATTGAAATTCCTAAAGGTCATTATGAAGGAATTTTGGAACTAGAAGATAAAATTGCATTACCTGAAGATGGCATTTTTGTAATCATTGAAAATGACGATGAAAACGAACCGTTGGGGGCATCAATTTTAGATAGCAATCAACAAGTTGTACAACCCTATTTATTAATTGCCTCTAAACCTAAAATTTACTCCAAATTATGGACATTCAAAGACAATGTCTGGATCCAAATGCCAAACAAAACTAAACACCCGCCCACAATTGCATTGAATGTTTTTTAACCAACTAGTTCTTCTAAGAAATTCCTAACCACGGGTTCTATAATCCCGCACGAACACTACTTAATATTCTAACTAAATAATACCCAATTAGACGGTATTCTCTTGCGCTTTGTGGGAATACACTACTTTTAAAAACTCTAAGCTACAGAACTAAATTCAATCATTTCCATCCACTGTTGTGCCTCTTCTAAGGTGTCAAATAATTTCAATTCCCTCTTTGCAAATTTTTGTTCAAACTGCACTATTTGCTTTGTAGTTGGGTTTGAGGTTACCACTGCAAAAGCTGTGACATCTGCATAAAACGGACATTGCATATACCCAATAGGATCTACTGTATAATCCGTAGTGCGATCAAAAATATACCCATACTTTTTACCTTTAAAATGTGCTCTATAAATTTCGTGGAGGTTAATGATGTCTTCTATATTTAGAACAACACCCTGCTTTATTTTACAAACCACACAGGTGTCATAAAAGTCTAATGTTGTAAAATCAAGTTCTATTTGACGAGTGACTTTAGACATAATTAAAAATTTAGGGATTTAAATATAATCTAAAATTTATGTACATAATTGACACCGAGCAATCTAATTTTAAAAAGATTAACAGTGTTACTCATTTTCAGTAAGCTATGATCTAGTCTGTATTGACATTTTGAGGTAACTTTGTAAATTAAATTCCCAATCTATAGACTTTTTTGTCCAATAAAAACTCCACAGCCTTAGGCACACAGCCCATTTCAAAACTTCTTATACAGCAGGCTGTCCCCGCTTCTATAGGCATCCTTGTGATGTCACTCAATATGATTGTAGATACTATCTTTGTGGGAAGATGGATCGGTCCCCTCGCCATAAGTGCGATCACTGTAGTAATTCCAGTCACCTTCTTTATAGCGGCTATAGGTCTCGCCGTTGGGATTGGTGGAAGTTCTGTCCTTTCCCGAGCATTAGGGTCTGGAGATGATGATAAGGCCTTACGAGTTTTTGGAAATCAAATTACCCTGACATTTATCGTATCTGGTTTATTGGCTGTTCTAGGACTTATTTTTCAAGATACACTCATAGAGTTTTTTGGTGCAGATGATTCTTTTAAAGATATGGCCCTCACCTATTACCGGATTGTACTTTACGGTATTGTAATGCTCGCTATGTGTATGATGGGAAACAACGTGATACGCGCCGAAGGAAAGCCTAAGTTTGCAATGTACGCTATGATTATCCCAGCAATTGGAAATATTGCGATGGATTATATTCTTATAAATGTACTCGACTACGGGATGGAAGGCGCAGCTTGGGCAACGTTTATAAGTTATGCTGTCTGTTTTGCCTTTATTCTATGGTTTTTCATCTTTAAGAGCGAACTCAGAATTGTAGGTGAATGCTTAAAACTTAAGAAAAAAATTGTTTCAGAAATTTCTGGACTGAGCGGTGTGACCCTAGCAAGGCAGGGTGTCATTTCTGTACTTACTATTCTTCTCAATAATGTTCTTATTAATTATGGTGACGCACTAGATGTTGCTACCTACGGGATCATAAGTAGGATGCTTATGTTTGCTTTATTTCCAGTAATCGGTGTTACACAAGGTTTTATGCCTATCGCGAGTTACAACTATGGAGCAGATAAGTATGGCCGCGTTAGGGAGAGCATTAATACTTCTATAAAATATGCAGGGGGCTTGGCGCTTGTCATTTTTGTCATTATAATGGCTTTTCCAGAATTTTTTGTCTCTTGGTTTATAAGCGATAATAATGCTGCCGCACAGAACATAGCAGATAATCAGGTTTTAATGGAAAGAACTCCTAATGCACTTCGTTGGGTTTTTGCCGCCACCCCGGTAATTGTGATTCAGCTTATTGGTGCCGTCTATTTCCAAGCAATAGGAAAAGCAGTTCCAGCGCTATTTCTAAGTCTTACTAAGCAAGGATTCTTCTTGATCCCTCTTATTTTAATTCTACCAAGGTTTTTTGGTGTTTGGGGCGTATGGATCTCTTTTCCCATTGCAGATATCCTATCGACAGCGGTTACAGGCTACTACTTAAGACGTGATGTGAAGAAAAATTTAGTCGTTACAGTATAGCTCTTTTCTGCTTTCGCGAAAATTTTAAATGGATTAATCCATATAATTTTAATAGAACTTCTTTCTATATCGACATAACATTGTGGTCATTTCGACAGACTAGAACGACGAAAAATCACAGCACAGTGAAGGAACAAGAGTGAGCAAGTTTGCGGGAGCTTGATTCCTGAACTTGATTATGCGATTTCTCACCTACGTTTGAAATGACGATACATCAATTAACCACCTATTTTAAGAAACCTTTGCCATTTTACGCTTTCGCGGAAGCGTCCTCAAAACTATCTTTGCACAAAACTTAATTACGTGAGTAAATCTGAACTCTCGCAACACTTGTCACAGTCTCCCGAACTTGGGAAACTGAGGGAAGCTATTGCCCATTCCGAAAATTCTAAGCAGAATATACAGGCCAAAGGCCTTGTAGGCTCTGCATTATCATTTCTTATAAGTGATGCGTTCGAAAAAACACAATCCCCGTTTTTGATTGTTTTAAATGATAAGGAAGAAGCTGCATATTTCTTAAATGACCTTGAGCAATTGCGTAAAGAAGAAAACGTGCTTTTCTACCCTGGGAGCTACCGTCGTCCGTACCAAATTGAAGAGACGGATAATGCAAATATCTTACTGCGCGCCGAAGTCCTAAACCGCATAAACTCACGTAAAAAACCAGCACTTCTAGTAACCTATCCAGATGCGCTTTTTGAAAAAGTAGTTACCAGAAAAGAACTTGACAGGCAAACACTTAAAGTTTCAGTAAATGACAAACTCTCGCTCGACTTTGTAAACGAGATGCTTTTTGAATACAAGTTCAAACGTGTCGATTTTGTTACAGAACCCGGAGAATTTTCAGTACGCGGAGGTATTGTGGACGTGTTTTCTTTCTCTCACGACCAGCCCTATCGTATTGAGTTTTTTGGCGATGAGGTAGATAGTATCCGCACATTTGATGTTGAAGACCAACTCTCAACGGGGAATGTGAAGAAAATTTCGGTGATGCCCAATTTGGAAAACAAAGGGCTGATGGAAATTAGAGAGAGCTTTTTAGAATACATTTCTGCTAAAACCGTGGTGTTTATCAAAAATCGCTCCCTCTTGGTGGACCGTACCGATAAAAATTTCGCGAAAGCGGAAGAAGCATTTACGAAGTTAGCATCCGAAATAAAACGCAACGCCCCAGAAGAACTGTTTATGCACGGGGAGGCTTTAAAAAGCCAACTAGAGAAATTTACTACGGTAGATCTTACCAATGAAATAGATGGCGCCGTAGCAGACGAGGTCGTGACCTTTGCACAGCAGCCACAACCTTCTTTCAATAAGCAATTTGACTTGCTCATTGAGAATTTAAACGATAACACAGCAAAGGGTTATAAAAATTATATTGCTTGTGTGAGTGAACAAGCGGCCAAGCGTTTTCACGATATTTTTGATGACGCTGAGGCCAATGTAGAAGAGTATGAGACCGTTGTTTTATCACTATATCAAGGGTTTATTGACAACGACTTAAAAATAGCCGTTTATACCGATCATCAAATTTTTGAGCGTTACCATAAGTTCAATCTCAAAAATGGATACGCAAAAAAACAGGCGATCACGATTAAGGAATTAAGTCATTTATCGGTGGGGGATTATGTTACCCACATTGACCACGGGATTGGGAAATTTGGCGGACTGCAAAAAATTGATGTGGAAGGAAAACCGCAGGAGGCAATCAAATTGATTTATGGCGAGCGTGATATTTTGTATCTGAGTATCCACTCACTACATAAGATTTCTAAATACACGGGAAAGGACGGTAAACCGCCACAGATCTATAAATTAGGTAGCCAGGCTTGGAAAAAACTGAAGGCTAAAACAAAGTCCAAGGTCAAGCATATCGCTTTTAACCTCATTAAATTATACGCAAAACGTCGCTTGCAAAAAGGCTATGCCTTTGGCCCAGATACGCATATGCAACACGAGCTGGAGGCGAGCTTTATTTATGAAGATACTCCAGACCAAATCACAACTACAGAAGATGTAAAGCGCGATATGGAAAGTGATCGCCCTATGGATCGATTGGTTTGCGGTGACGTAGGGTTCGGTAAAACTGAGATTGCCATACGTGCCGCTTTTAAGGCGGTAGATAATGGTAAGCAAGTGGCCATTCTTGTCCCAACGACCATTCTCGCATACCAACACTATCGCACATTTAAAGAACGTCTTGCAGGCTTCCCGGTGACCGTAGATTATCTCAACCGTTTCCGTACGGCAAAGGAAAAGCGTGAGACACTGGCTGGACTGGAGAGTGGAGCCGTAGATATTGTGATAGGGACGCACCAGCTTACAAGTAAAAATGTAACATTTAAAGATCTCGGATTGCTAGTTATTGATGAGGAGCAAAAATTTGGGGTAGCGGTCAAAGACAAATTAAAAACTATTTCTGAAACCGTAGATACGCTCACGCTTACCGCGACACCTATCCCGAGAACGTTACAATTCTCACTAATGGCAGCGCGCGATTTAAGCACGATTACCACGGCCCCACCTAACCGTTATCCTATAGAAAGTAATGTAGTGCGGTTTTCTGAAGAGGTGATACGTGATGCTGTGCAGTATGAAATACAGCGCGGTGGCCAGGTATTTTTTATCCATAACCGTATTGAGAATATAAAGGAAGTAGCTGGTCTGATACAGCGATTGGTGCCCGATGCTAAGGTAGGCATCGGTCACGGGCAGATGGAGGGGAAAACGCTGGAAACTAAAATGCTCGCATTTATGAATGGGGAGTTTGACGTGTTGGTTTCTACAACCATCATCGAGAGCGGACTGGACGTGCCAAATGCAAACACGATCTTTATAAATAATGCCAATAATTTTGGGCTTTCAGACCTGCACCAGATGCGAGGTCGCGTAGGAAGAAGTAACAAAAAAGCGTTTTGTTACTTTATAACGCCACCCTACAGCGCGATGACAGATGATGCCCGTAAACGTATCCAGGCGCTCGAGCAATTCTCGGTGTTAGGAAGCGGGTTTAATATAGCGATGAAAGACCTTGAAATCCGTGGGGCGGGAGATCTTCTAGGCGGTGAACAGAGCGGTTTTATTAACGAAATAGGATTTGACACCTACCAGAAGATCTTAAATGAGGCAATAGAAGAACTTAAGGAAGATGAGTTTGCAGAGTTATACAAAGAGGATAACGCTTCTGTAAAAGAGGATAAGGAATATGTAAAGGACACGGTGATCGATACCGATTTCAGTTTACTATTTCCCGATGATTACATAAACAATATTACAGAACGTTTAAATCTTTACACAGACCTCAACAATGTAAAAACCGAAGCACAACTGGATGCTTTTGAGGCAAAGCTAGTGGACCGCTTTGGACCGCTTCCTGAAGAAGCTGAAGACTTATTAGACTCTGTACGTATTAAGTGGGTCGCTACTAAAATAGGCCTTGAAAAAGTGGTGATGAAAAATGGAAAGCTCACAGGCTTCTTCATTGCAGACCAACAAAGTGCTTTTTACCAAAGTCCAGCCTTTGGGCGTGTCCTCAAATTTGTACAAGAGAATGCCTTTCGCGTTCAGCTTAAAGAGAAGAAAAGTGGGAAAGGATTGCGATTACTGCTCAAATCGGACGATGCAAAAACAGTAAATGATGTGGTGGCTTTATTAAGACCATTAATGCCAGAGAGTACGAAAGCAAAAGAAGCTATCACAAATGTCTAAGTCTTGGAACATACTGCTTGCGGTTGGAGCCGCATTCGTTACAATTATTGGTTTGGTGACTGGAAAGTTTCTGTTTTTTGTAGTTTGGTTGCCCCTCGGAATTTTATTTAAGAAAAAGAAGGATGAATAAGATTATATGGTTGGTGTTCTTGATATACGCTTTCGCGAAAGCGGAAGTCGTATACGCCCAAAAAGTTGAAAGTGAGTACCGTATTGATGCCTCTCAGGTTCCAGCAAGTGCTTTAGAATTTATAACTGATTTTAAAGTGAAAAATAAGATAAAATGGATTCAAGAAGTGAGCGCCTCTGGATCTTCCATAGAGGCAAAGTTTAAATCTCACGGTGCACGCTACAGTATTGAATTTAACGCAAACGGTGAGCTTGAAGACGTGGAGGTGGTCGTAAGTTTTGCAAGTCTGGATAAAAAGACCAAAGCCGCAATAAAAGACTATTTGAAGTCTAATTTTGATTATTACAAGATAGAAAAAGTACAAGCACAATATATAGAAACCCCAGAGAGAATGCTCCAGTGGCGTAGAAAGGATCAAAAGGAAAGGGTACTGCAGCCTACCTTCGAAATTGTTATAAAGTCCCGCAATTCTGATGAAAGTGCAAAGCGTTTTGAATTCCTTTTTGACGAACAGGGCGCATTTCTTTTAAAAGAACAGATCGTAAAACGAAGTGATAATATATTACGCTTTTAAGGATGAGAAAACGCTTCATCACTCTCGTTATATCAAGCACTGCCTTTTTTTCCTTGCACGCACAGGGCACTTATGAAATAGGGGTACTACCCGAATTTAATCTGGGGATTGATCTTTCAAAAGTTTGGGGTATTGATGTGGAACTTGCCCCTCGGCTTGAGACACATACTGGTGATTTTGGCGGAGCTTCTGATACAGATGTATATTTTGGCTTACTTGATGTTACCGCAGTCTTTAATCGCACTATTGCGGTAGATGCCAAACTGGGTTTAGGATATCTCTCCCGTTTTGAAGCAGATGTGATTACTCATCGTCTGATCCAGCAATATTCATTTACTGTTCCCTATTATGGTTTTAGAATAGGACATCGTTTTCGGATAGATGAGACATTTACTCCAGATGAAGCTGTAGAGTTCAGAGCACGCTATAGGTTATCTTCAGATATTTCGCTTAACGGAGAATTTATAGATGCAGGGGAAGTATATTTTAAAATAGGCAATGAGTATGTGGGATCTCTACAAGATGATCATACAGATCTTGAAATACGGTTTGTACCTTCTTTAGGCTATTATTTTGATGATGCAAATAAATTTGAAGTAGGTGTTGATTATCGTATAGATTCCTTCTTGGATAGTACAGCAAACCATAGATTCTGGTTAAATGTAGGGTATTATTTAAGTTTGTGAGATTACGCTTTCGCGAAAGCGCCCTAAAACATAAAAAAAACCATCCTTAAAAAGGATGGTCTATACGCTTACATTTTATTGAGTTTTAGCTTACGTGCTCCTCAAAAGCTTCCATTAAGTTTTCTGCTATCATTTCTGCAGGACGACCCTCAATATGGTGACGCTCGATCATATGTACTAATTCTCCGTCTTTAAAAAGTGCCATTGAAGGGCTTGATGGAGGAAAAGGAACCATAAATGATCTTGCTAGATCTGTTGCTGCTGCATCTACTCCTGCAAACACAGTAAATAAATTTTCTGGCTTTTTCTTACCATTATTTACAGCGTGAACGGCTGCTGGACGCGCGTTACGAGCTGCACAACCACAAACAGAATTTACGACCACTAAGGTGGTTCCTTCTTTTTTCATAGCTGCTTGCACATCTTCTGTAGTATGTAATTCTGTGAAACCATTCTTAGAAAGGTCTTCACGCATAGGTTTTACTAAATCTGGTGGATACATAATCAATATATTTTGTGACAAAGGTACAAATTTTGTGCCTGAACGGTACGTCTGTAATTGTGTCACCCGCTTACATACATATAAACTTTAAATTAATTGAGCAACATAGATTTGCTCCATTTCTGACCGCCAAAGCTTATCTGATATATATACTGACCCGTAAATAGCCTTTTATTTATTGCAGTACGTACATCTATGCGATGCGTTCCTTCCGTAAGGAAATCATTTGCAAGATATCCTACATCCTGCCCTAGCAGATTATAGAGTTTTACAGTCACTTTTGCCGTTGTTGTCATCTCAAAATTAACAATGGTACGACCGCTTTCTGTTGATACCCAATGTTTGAAAGTATCTGCAAGGCTGAAAGGAGAGGTAGACAATGTGCCACTACAATCAAAGCCAAAATTGAGACTTTCAAAAGTTTCTCCCAGTAATACACTATCTACCAACCCACTGTCGATACAAAGCCACTCTTTGAGCATTGTAGCGTATATCTGTCTAAAATCTGTGGAGAATTGTAAATTACCTACTTGGTCTGGTGCTTGAAGATCAGGATGTGTGCCTATAAAACCATTGACTCCCATAGCAGGGCCAAAGAGCATTACGGGTGAAGCCGCGCCGTGATCTGTCCCATTACTTCCATTTTCTTCTATGCGACGCCCAAATTCTGAAAAAGTCATTGACATAACATTAGTGTCCATCCCACTAGATGCAAGGTCTTCGTAAAAATTTGCCATTCCTTCTGCTACCTGCTGCATACGGTTAGTTATGGGTTTGCACTTGGTTTGCGTGTGTATCAAATCCGCCTAGAGTCACCATATATACTTTAGTCCCCAGCCCACCTTTAATCATTCTGGCGACTATTGCGAGTTGCCTTCCTAATGACTGGTTATTATACTCTACGGCATTGCTCGCATTCTCATAAGCTGCATTGATGGTTCCTGCGTAGGTAAATGTAGTATTGGTCATCCCTCGCATAAACTCTAACTGCTCTCCATAGGTACAACCAGGAACGTCTAAAACATCGTGCAACACCCCGTTCTGAGCAATGTTTGCTAGCTGATCAGGATTTGCAACCGAAAAGGCATAGTTATTATCTAAACCATCAAATATTAAATTACCTGTGCTGCCTATTTGTATTGCTGCCGGTATTTCCGGAGGATTGACTAAAAAGTCCGGATAAAGTTGTTCAAAATATCTTCCAAAAACTCCTGTATTTTCAACCTCACTCTCTTGAGCAGACGCCCAGATATCTGAACTTCTGAAGTGCGAAAGATTTTGATTGGGATATCCCACTCCGTGTACCACTCTCATCGCTCCTTCTCCCCATACCGACTGTAAAGCCTGCATAGATTGTGGCATTCCAAAATCAGGACTAAGTTCATACAAGCTATTGAGATTATGTTTTATACTGGGCCTATTGTTTGCATAAAAGTCATAATCATAAATAGGCACTATAGTATTAAGACCATCGTTTCCACCTTTAAGTCGCACAAGGACTAAAACTCTATCCTCACTTTCTGCTGCGGCCAGTGCTGTCGCAAGCCTCGAGGGTGCAGATGCAGTAAGATTAGTTCCTCCTAGCATTATGCTTCCACCGCCTACAAGGCCTAAGGCCTGCATAAAACTTCTTCTACTCCAAGAGCTATGCTCTTCATCGTGATGAGCATCAGAAATTCTGGCAGAAGGTCCAGAAGAGGTATTTTTCATTTTTATAGAACTTCCTTTTTGGGTATTCCCTTTCGCGAAAGCGTGATTCGTATCGTGATTGCACATAGCGTAGGTTATTTGAGTTGAAATTCTGGCATTCTGAAGATATGCTGAATTAATAGAATAGTTTGGTATGCTGCTGAGTCAAAGTTCCAGTTCCAAATGCCGTCTGTCCAGTAATTTTCTGGTATTTCCCATTTGAAAATAGACTCTGCAATCGCATAGTCAGACTCTGTATATAAAGGCCTCGATATGAAATGATCTACAATAGTTTTTGTTATGACCACGGGGTCTGTGCTCTCAGCAACTAAATTTCTGGCAAAATCTTTATATTGATCATTGCCTCCGTTCCAGAAATTCCAGCTCATATACTCCATCCCTAGCCACCTCCCTGTGAGGGTACTCGAGTTGATCCAGTCTTGATCTCGCTGCCATCCTGCAACATCTATAGGCTGAAACAAATCTTGCCCAAGCATTCCCGTGACGTACATTATAAATCCTAAGAAATCATATTCTGACCCTTCGTAGTTAAATGCTATCCTGTTCCAAAAGGTCAACATAAGATCGTAAGGACTTTTGATAAGCTGGTGTTGAGCAGCCTCGTCAAAGAAATGCTCACTTTTAAAAAGCTGTCGCAATACTGGCTCCATCTCCCAATTATTTGCCATCAGGGTTGTGGCCATAGAGGATATGATCTCATCACTTACATCTGGACTTACAAAATAAGCATAGAGTTTTGAGCATATAAATTGAGATATGAGATCTCCTTTTTCGGCAAATAAGATATTTATAACATCATCATAGCCCCAATTGCCCGTTTGACCAAAAATAGTTTTTTCAGTACTATCAAATGTGCTCTCGTTATAAGTTATAGCTCCACCATAGTCATTCCAATGATTATATCCTGTGAGAGCTCTCGAAGTTTCTTCTATATCATTTTGAGTGTAGCCATTATTTTCCCCTAAGGTAAAAAGCTCATAAAGCTCTCTTGCATAATTCTCATTAGGGTTTTGACTTGTATTTTCAAATCCATTGAGCATAAGTAACATTGCGGGCTGAAGCCCTATCTCGCGCACAAAAGTTTTAAAATTCCCTAAAGAATGCGTTTGTAGCGTATCCCAGTATTGAAAGAGATAAGGAGAATGATTAAACGTTTCTATTTGAGCTACAAAGTGATTGAGCCAGAAAAAAGATAGTCGAGCTTTAAGGCCTTTATTCTTAAGGTCCATAACCGCTTGTCTATACCACGTTTGTATGTAATCCTGATTTGTGTCATTATACTCAGGAAAATCCTCAAATGACCAAAAGGCCCAGTTTGGTGCTGGTGAATTAGGCATATCCCTAGCCTCATCTATAAGTGCATCAATGAGTACTTCAGGGGTTCCATTAAGATTACCTTCTATAACGCCCTCTAAAGCGCTAAACCCTAGGCGTCTATAGAGGTGTCTTATCTTATTGATATCCCAAGGATTTTCTCCCGATGGAATATATAGGTCTATTGGAGCATCATTGCAAGATGTAAGAATTTCCATAAGTAGTTGATTTGGTGCGCTTAAATGTAATTAAAGTAAATCGTTATAACAATTCTTTAACAATTACCGATTTAAATGTTTAAAGTTTAAATTTGACTCTTAATCTAATAGAGCAGCATCATGGTGACACCACCCTTTCTTAAATACGGTGATAACGTAGGTTTAGTTGCCACGGCACGTAAAATTTCTGAAAAAGAGCTCTCTGATGGAGTTGCATTACTTAAAAGTTGGGGTCTCGTTCCTGTGCTCGGAAACACCATAGGGTTAGAAAATAATCAATATGCAGGTACCGATTATGAGCGGACAAAAGACCTTCAAGAGATGCTGGATAACGTTGACATTAAGGCAATCTGGTGTGCTAAAGGTGGCTATGGCACTGTGCGAGTTATAGACCAACTCGATTTTTACAAATTTGTAAAATATCCTAAATGGATTGTAGGATACTCAGATGTTACGGTGCTGCACAGTCATTTACACAAAATTGGTTTCAAAACTATCCACGGGACGATGCCGGTATCTCTTGAGGATAATACCGCTTTCGCGAAAGCGTCCTTAAAAAAATCATTATTTGGAGAAAAACCAGACGTTAGTTATGATACTATAAATTCATTAAATCGTCGAGGCAAAGCCAAAGGGAAACTCGTAGGCGGTAACCTATCCATACTGTACAGCCTTTGTGGAAGCAGTAGCAGCATACATACAGAAGATAAAATTCTCTTTATAGAAGATCTGGACGAATACCTCTACCACATAGATAGAATGATCTTTAACCTTAAGCGCAATGGAATGCTGGACAATTGTGCGGGGATGGTCGTGGGTGGAATGACCAAGATGCACGATAACAACATACCTTTTGGAAAAACGGCTCAGGAAATCGTACTGGATGCCGTAAAGGAATGTACCTTTCCTGTTGCTTTTGACTTTCCTGCGGGTCACGTAGATGACAATCGAGCACTCGTATTGGGCAGTGAGATAGAACTTACAGTTTCGGCCACTAATGCAGCAATAAAATATCTATAGTGACACCCAAAGAACTTGGTGAATATGGAGAAGAACTTGCAACCCTGCATTTAATAAAGCAGGGTTACACAATTCTTGAACGCAATTGGTTCTTTGGAAAAATTGAAGTTGATATCATTTGTCAGAAAGAAAAAGGGATCCTAGTGGTGGTTGAGGTTAAAGCTCGTAACTCAGACTTCTTTGGCGACCCACAGAGCTTTGTGAGTCCTGGAAAACAAAAGACCATTGTAAAAGTAGCAGATGCCTACGTACAAGAAAAAAATCTTGATGTAGAAGTTCGCTTTGACATCATAGGGGTTCTCAAAAACTCAAAACAAGAGCGCCTAGAGCATTTTGAGGATGCTTTTTATTTCTTTTAGTCTTCTACGTATAAAAGGTTTAATGATCATTTATAATTTCTCGGGCATACTCATAAGCTATATTAAAAAGTTGAGCAGTATTCCCCGCCTTATTTGTAAGAACTGAGATAGATAGTTCATATTCAGGAAATAACACCAATACAGATGTTGATCCGTTTGCCGTTCCTGCGTGATGTATCATATGTAGCTTTTTCCCATTGATCTCATTAGTAATTGTCGAGCGCCATCCATAAGCATAACTTTCTTCTTGTATACGAGGGTTAGACATTGCGACGGGCGTCCATAATTTCTGTTTTGTTTTTTGGGAAATAAATTCAGAAGTCTGTAGCGCAATAGCCATTCTGACTAAATCAGATGGGGTAGATAAAAAACCACCACCAGCCCATTTATTGCTATTATCTACGGGGTAACTTTCTTTATAGGAACCATTTTCAATATCGTAAAAAGTGGCGCTATGCTTATCATTTATATCTCTAGTTTCACCCAGAGTAGAATTCATATTAAGATTATGAAAAACCTTGTTATTCATTAAAGTAATAAACCCAACTCCCCCAGCTTTCTCCAGAACGGCACTCAAAAGTGTATAATTATAAGAACTATAGCTAAAATCACTTCCAGGCTTAAATAGCAGCGCGTCGTCTTTAAAAATAGAAAGTGCATCCTCTACAGAGATGTATGGGTCGTTGTTGTGCGTTTCTCAAATAGGAAAGCAGAGACAAATCCCATAGTTACGAATTCCCGATGTATGTGATGCCAGTTGACCAACGGTAATCTTTCTTAAATGTTCATCCAGACTAGGTAAAAATGTTCCTACTGTATCATTTAACGATATTTTTCCTTCATCGATCAATAACCCAAGAGCGACAGAAGTGACTGCTTTTGAGGTACTACCTATTCTGTACTGAGTTTGCGTTGTGGCTTTTTGCCTTCTATTCACGTCAGCATAGCCTATCGCATTATTCCATAATATCTCACTTCCCTGACGAATTGCAATAGAAAGACTAGGATTATCTATTTCTTTGAAAATCCCTTCAAGCTTATTATCGTATTTCTTTGAAGTAGTGCCCTCGCTTGATATGTATACTGTTTTATTTTCTTTTGAGGGTTGGTCTTGCCACCCAAATGGATATTTAAATATAGGCTCAAATAAGAGATAACTAGCCATAGCAATCCCTGCGATACAGCATATCGTGAATATCTTTTTCATAATAAAAGTTTTTGAGATTAGGCTACTTGCTTCTTAATGACCTCATACACCTTTAAGATAATAGCAACGTTTGCTCCTTGCACGAGAATACTCGCAGGACCTGCTACTATGGCAAAGAGAATAGACATAAGCATACCCCCGATAACGATTTGCATAATTCCAGCCACTTGAGGAAGCTGTCCTAATCCTTTGAGTCTAAAAAGCGCTACACCAAAGAAAACGGCCATCATCCCCCAGATCACGCAATACAAAAGTCCGTAAGCCTCCTTTGGTAAATAACTAAAGTCTAAATCAATGAGCGCATATGCGGCCACAACTGCATTTATAACGATAAAAATTATAGAAATTATTTTCAGGAATGCGTTTTTATATAAATTTCCTATGAGGACAAAAGACCTCATAAACAATGAAAAAAGTAGGATTGAAATTACGCCTAGAATTATAGTAAATGTCTTTCCAAAGTAATAGCTTTCGTTCATCACGTAGTTCCAGTCGTCTATCGCTTCAAAGACAAAGGCTATCATACTCAAAATCCCCGCGATCCATCCTATGTGCAATTGTGTAAATAGGAAGGAAACATCTTTAGTTTCATCTATCTCAAGAAGCATCGCTTCTTTTACCTTGGTCTCAAAAATAGAGTCCTCTTGTAAATCATCCAGATCACGGTCTAATGCTGAAAGAATGGTTTTTATGGTATAAACGCGTGGCATTGTCTCCCCCGCTTCAATGCGCTGTATCGTACGTACGGAAATGTTACATTGTTCTACAAGCTCCTCTTGGGTTAATCCCTTTTGCTGGCGCAGTTCTAAAATCTTTTGTCCTAATTGCGGTTGTTTCATCATAAATGTTTTGCCTTGTAATGATGCGCATCAAATGTACAAGAAGTTATACACTGCAATAGTACGTCGAGTTTAAGATTTGTTCCTATTTCTAGGCAGTCTTTAACCCGACATTTACACGTCAATCCAGTAAAGACAACGTTTAGGAGTGATTACGCTTTCGCGAAAGCGAGACTAAAATCATATCTACATATACGATTTGACAACGTATTACAGTAAACGTACGTTCAAATACCGTATGCGTACCCATCTCGATACCTATAATTTTTTGATCGGCCAGGTCGAAACTACCTTACCACCCTAAACAGAAAATAATATGAACACACATTTCAAAATTGCAATTTTACTAATCCTTTGCTTTGGAACAGGTACCAATATTTTAGCGCAAGAAAAAACCGTTGAATTAAACTTTAAAAAAGGGGAGGTACTTGATATTCTTCTCCTATCTAACGGTCCTGATGTTGCAACATTTTTTCCAAAATATAGAGAAACAGCATTTCCTGTAGCCTCAAAATTTTCGTTTAAGTCTGTACCTGGACTTCCTATTTCAAAAACTGTACAGGGAGGTGTACAACCCGAAGCGATGATCTTTGGCCGGTGGGATTCTAAAGAAAAAAGAGAAGGTTTTCTTAAAGCTATCGTTCCTGCCGTACCTGATTTTCACGAGCAGCGTAGAGCCATTTGGAGCTATTTTACACTTACTTATTATGAGATTCAGGAGGATACAAACATTACCATTGACAGGTCAAAATACAATGTCGTGACTTCCTATTGGGGAACAGGAAAATTCTTTGCAAACTACCTCGAGGAGTTTAAAACTGCGACTCAACAACAAGGTGGCAAGGAAATTATAACCCTTACTCACGGCTTTTCACCCGTAGGATATATTTACAATCCTTCTTACCTAACCATCACGCAATGGGCAAATAAAGAGGCCTTTGATAGATTCTACAATAAGAATGAAGCAATGCAAGAAGATCGCATTACAAATGTGCATCAATTTGTTCTTGATTAAACCCAGCTATAAACACATCGAGGAGCACTGACTTTAGTACATTTATAAGATGCAAACACTTTTCAACCAGCTCATTTATTTTGCCTTTTTTCAAAGCCTTTTACTGCTTTGCGTATTCTTCTTTTCAAAAAAGAATCGCAAAAACATAAATCCATTCTTAGGCTTTATGGTGGGTGCGCTATTATTAGGATTAAGCGGTAAAGTACTCAATGCTTCTGAAATTTTTGGAACGACTTTTCGCTATAATGCAATGTCAGAATTTGCTGCGTTACTATTTGGGACCACATTGTACTTATTTACAAAATCTACCATTGCAAAACGTACCGTTAGTAAAATGGACTTGGTGCATTATATTCCATCAGTCGTTTACTTCGGGTTTGTAGTCCTTTATTTTATTGCCCCTACAGACGTGACTGTAGCTGCTCGCATTGAAACTGGCGAACTCAAAAACGTGATTTTTGTTTGCCACGCTTTTGGACTTCTTGTAAATCTTACGTATTGGGGATTGAGCTTACGGTTGTTTTTACGCTTTCGCGAAAGTTTAAAAAATGAACTCTCCTATTCCTTGAAAACGAAGTTCCTTTTGGATTTCAATATAGTGATAGGCTTAGGACTGATTGTTTGGTTGACCATTTATGTCATAAGTATAATAGGTTATGACAGTACAGAGCGTGAGGCGCGGCCCATTATCTGGCTCGCCATGGCGTTTGTAATTTTATTCATCGCATATTATGGATTACTGGCACCTGAGGTCTTCAAAATTTCTGTACTCGAAAAAAATCAAAAATATGCACTGTCCAAATTATCCATCAAAGACCTCGATAAGCTCAAAAACCAACTCGAAGCGTTGATGATGGATAAAAAGCCATATCTCAATAGCAAACTACTGAAAGCAGAACTTGCCGAAATGCTGGGAACGAGCAATCCCGAGCTTGCTAGACTGCTTAATGAAAATATAGGGATGAACTTTTTTGAGTATGTAAATTATTACCGTATTAAGGAATTTGTCGCCCTGTCTCAGACAGAAAAAGCGCAACAACTTACTTTTTATGGTCTTGCCCAAGAAGCGGGTTTTAACTCAAAAACAACTTTTAATAAATCATTTAAGAAGCTGATGGGTGTCTCGCCTACAGCATATTTTAATAATCCAAAAACCACAGAATGAAAATATATATCACATTTATCACAGTCTTGCTTTTTTCAGCTTTTGCGAAAGCGCAACTCAAAACTCCAGCTCTTAGTCCCGCTGCCGTAGTCAAACAGACCGTTGGACTCACTGATATCCAAATTATGTATTCAAGGCCCGCTGTAAAAGGACGTTCAATTTTTGGAGAAGATGGTCTCATCCCTCTGAGAGAATTCTGGAGATTAGGGGCAAATGCTGCGACTAAATATAGCTTTAGTACTACTATAGAAATTGCTGGACAGTTTTTAGAAAAAGGAGACTACACAATACTTGTAAAACCAGATGCTTCTGCCTGGGAATTTTTTATCTACCCTTACGAGGGGTCAAATTGGAATTCTTATAAAACAAAAACACCCTTGCTCAATTTCGTTTCCCCAGTTCAAAAAACGAATAATTTACAAGAGTCTTTTGAGATTTCTATCCAACAGATAACCACACAAATGGCCTCTCTTGAATTTAATTGGGAATGGATAAAAGTGGCCGTCCCTATTTCTGTCAAAACAATAGACGCTGTAATGGATGATATAGAGAGTGCTATAAATGGCCCAAGCAGCAACGATTACTTCCAAGCAGCGCTATTTATGCACGACAATCAGCTAGATTTAAACAAAGCCCTGCGCTATATTCAAGAGGTTACTAAAAGTGACAAAGCATTATTTTTTCAAGTCTACAGAGAAGCCTTAATCTTAAAAGATCTTAGCAAAACTACTGAAGCCTTAAAAGCTGCTGAGCGATCGCTCACACTTTCTATAGAAGCAGAAAACACAGACTTTATAAGACTTAATGAGCAGTTGATTGCTAGCTTTTAATAAGACTCAAACCATCGGAATTTGTCGTGGATGATTTGATCTTTCGATTTAGATAAATAATCCTTTAACGCTAGGGCAACAGGGGAGAGCTTTTTTGCCGAGAGCCATATCAGATTCCACTCTGTGATTACTGGTAAACCTTTGGCTGGAATGATGTGCAGATCTCCAGATGATAATTCATTTTTTATTCCAATAAGGGGTAGAATAGAATAGCCCAATCCAGAAATTACAGCCTGTTTTACCGCTTCATTTGAAGTGAGCGCAATCTTTTTGGCCGCCGGGATTTCATTTTTTGATAGGTAATTTTCCATTGCATTGCGTGTAGCGGATCCTTGTTCCCTGAAAATAAGTGGCAAGGATTTGAATTGCTTGAGCGTGATGTTTTTATTAGAAACTTTATGTTCTCGAGGCCCTACGAGATAGAGCTTGTTTTTCATAAGGGGTATGCTGTCCAGCTTGAGATTAGGAGGAATGGTGGAGACCATTGCAAAATCAATTTCATTTTTTTCAAGACTTGCAATGACACTGGATTTATTAGTCACGTCCATTTGAAGATCTACACCCGTATTCGTGTGCATAAAATCGGTTAAGAAATACGGCATTACATACTTTGCCGTAGACACAATGGCGATATTCAATTTACCAGAAAGTTCGCCTTGATACGCGAGTGTTTTATGATTTATGGTTTTGACCTCTTCCAGAATATTATATGCTGCTTCGGCAATTTCTTTCCCAAAATCTGTCACATATAACTGTCTTCCCACCACCTCCGTAAGTGGTATTGGGAACTGATTTTGAAAATTTTTGAGCTGTATTGACACGGCTGGCTGGGTAAGAAAAAGCTCCTCTGCAGCCTTTGTAATACTCTTAAGATCAGCTACTTTAATGAATACCTGAAGTTGATGCAATGTATAGTTCATAAAATATTCTTATGTATTTCATTATAAATATAAATAAAAATGTATAGTCATTGTTATACATCTTTGTACCGTCATTAAAAACAATCTTATGTTACAAAGAATCAAATTAGGCACCTTATCAAGAGATTTTGAAAAAATAGATCAAAAAACTGATATAACCATCAGCAGATCTGGACTCGTTTTCATTTTAAAGTGTATCGCACTTTTTCTCCTTCCAGCAGGAGCCATTGCTCTATCCATCGCAAGTGAATATTTATTTCTCAAGGAAATTCTTTCTGCCACGGTTTTAATCTCCTTAGTGCTATGTGTAAAAGTAGCCGGAGGCAACTCTTAATTAATAACTTTTTAAAAAATCAGTATGAACACTCAAGCAACAACAACAACAACAGCAACAACAACAGATCAAAAAATCAACCTTATAGACGGTGTATTTACAGCGACCGAAGCCGGGGATATTCTTCACGCAATGCTCGATAAGAAAATTAACTTCCATAAGCTACAGCGCCTTAGCCGCACAGAAGGAAATATGGATGATGCTTGCGAGTACGATAATGGTCGTATCATAGAACTTATAGACGAAAAAGGAAAACTTAAGGATTTTTTGAGTAGCATCCGTTCTGAGGGTTGCAAGCTTGAAATTAATAGTACCATCAATATTACTGTAAGAAAGTAGTCTCTTTCTAAAAATACCTAACCAACCTATTTATGGATTTACATCTCTTGGTCGATAACTTGACCAATCCAGCCCTGCTGTTCTTTTTTCTAGGATTACTAGCAGTGCAAGTAAAGAGTGATCTGGCAATACCTCCTAGTTCTTCTAAATTTATATCTCTTTACTTGTTGTTCTCTATAGGGTTTAAAGGAGGGCAGGAACTAGCCCACTCAGCGTGGGATATTGAGATCGTGCTTTCCTTATTATTCGGTATAATACTAGCACTAGCCGTTCCAGTCTATACCTTTTTTATACTTAAAAGAAAACTCAGTATCCAGAATGCCGCAGCGATTGCTGCGGCGTACGGCTCTGTAAGTGCGGTAACATTTGTAACTGCCGTCTCTTTTCTCGATATGGAAGCTATACCTTATAATGGGTATATGGTGGCAGTGATGGCAATAATGGAGGCTCCTTCTATTATTATAGGAGTCTTATTAATGTCGCTCTTTTCACTTACTACATCTGCTAACCTTAAAATGGGCGCTATTGTAAAACATTCGGTAACTAATGGTAGTGTGATGCTCATACTAGGAAGTCTAGTCATTGGTTTTCTTGCTAATGATGCCCAGGCAGAAGGAATCGCACCATTTACCACAGATATTTTTAAAGGATTTCTAGCGGTGTTCCTTTTGGATATGGGGATTGCGAGTGGTAAAAAAATAGGCAGTCTCAAAGACTACGGGGCATTTCCTTATATTTTTGCAATACTTATACCCATCCTTAATGGAGTGTTGGTTTGTTTCTTAAGCGCATTAGTAACAGACGAGGTGGGCAATCGTTTCTTATTTGCAATACTGGCGGCAAGTGCTTCCTACATCGCTGTTCCAGCGGCGATGAAACTGGCAGCCCCAGAGGCAAACGAAGGTTTGTACCTGCCTATGGCACTAGCCATTACGTTTCCTTTCAATATCACATTCGGGATGCCATTATATATGTATCTCATCCAAGTTTTTCCGTAGGATTTTGCTTTCTGTGAATACGTCTTTAGCTTAGCGCGAAAATGTTATTCTGATTAAAATGATATCAGTTTCTACCCATTAAAATTTTCGCGAAAGCGAGGTAAAAACAACCTATGATCCTATCTGACTCAAACACGTTATTAGAAGATATTAAAGCTGCTCGTGCGGCTGGATATACCTCAGACTTTATGTATCGTAACGACCGTCTTTTGTGCAGGGCTAACAATGTATGGTACAGCGCCCAAGAGCTCGTACTCGTAGAATCCTGCCGACACGAGGGAATGAACGATCCTAGTGATAGCTCGATCTTATTTTTAATTACCGCGAGTGACGGAATAAAAGGGTGTTTGTCTAGTGCTTATGGCAAGGATGCAGAAGTAGATTTAATAAATTTTGTGCTTTCTTTACAAAAGGAATAATCACTTAAATCCTGAGTATGAAAGATTTTAAAAATGCTATCTCTGAGTATTTTCAAATCGCCTTTGGTGTATGTTTAGGGAGCATCGGTCTCAAGGCATTTTTACTTCCAAACGGCTTTCTTGATGGCGGCGCCACTGGGATTGCCATTTTGATTTCTCGAGAGACCGGGATTAACATCTCGCTCTTACTACTCTTTGTCAGTCTACCATTTTTAATTTTAGGTCTTTATAAATTATCGCGTCGCATTCTTGTAAAGAGTATCATTTCTATTATTGCCCTCTCGGTGTTAATAGGCTTAGAGTCATTTCCCGTTATTACAGAAGATAAGTTGCTTATTGCAATTTTTGGCGGGATGTTGTTAGGTTCTGGAATTGGGATCGCGATTCGTAATGGTGCCGTGCTCGACGGTTCTGAAATTTTAGGGATTTATATTTTTGATCAGTTTGGCATCAGTATAGGTAAAACAATACTCGCTTTTAATATTATATTATTTGCTATTACGGCAGTTATTGTCTCGGTAGAAGTGGCTCTATATTCTATTCTTACGTATATCGTGACTGCTAAGTTTATCGATTTCTTTATCAAAGGTTTTGAAGATTTTATTGGGATCACGATCATCTCGCCACTTTCTAAGGAGATAGAAGATTCTATAATGAATGACTTGGGCGCCGGTATTACGGTCTATAGAGCGGCTGCAGGTTTTGGAAGTACGGGGCAACATCAAGATCCTCGTGTGATACAAACGGTGATTAACCGCATACACCTCAGGAAAATACACCGCCTTATAGACGATATTGATCCAGATGCTTTTATCGTAGAGTTTGATGTAAATAATGTCAAAGGAGGTGTGCTACGCAGATATTTACAACCCGATAAAAGCAAGATATTAGCTAAAGCGTAGTACATTTAAAGGACTACAGTTTTTCTATATTGCGCTCAATTGTTAAAATAAATGGGGCTTGTGGCTGGGTGGCGGTGCTATTTTCTAAAAACAGTATTTTTACAAAATGAAAGCCCTTATATACATTGCTATTTTTTTGTCTGTTATTGAGTCTGTAGCCCAGACTTCTTTTATTCTGGATGCAACTACCCAAACGCCGGTATCGTTTGCTACTATTTCTTTTGGTGATGGTCGCGGTACATTTGCAGGTGCAGATGGAGATTTTAGGTTTCCCATAGAAAAATATAAGGATATCGATAGTTTATATATTTCTGCCATAGGATACTCACAGAAAAGCTTTTCTACTAAAGAAATTCCGAGAAAGATCCTTTTACAACCAGAGGCAAGCTTGCTGTCTGAAGTAATAGTAACCGCGGAAAAAAGGGGAAAGTTTAAAAAGAAAAAATTAGAAACTACCACACATACTAATTATCATCAATCGTGGCTCCCAACAGTAGAAAGTGAAGTTGCGGTGTTCTTTGAGAGGGAAGAAGATAAATCTTCAAAAATCGCAAGCCTTATGCTTCCCATAAACGCCGAACAAAAGGATAAAAAGACCACAACATTAAAATATAAAACTTTCTTTAGAGTACAGTTTTATACGAACGACGACGGGCTACCAGGAAAAGCCTACGTTCACGATAAAATAGTTTTTATAATTGATGAGGTAACAGACGGTGCATTTGAAGTAGATCTGTTACCCTATAACATCTTTATTCCTGAGGATGGTATATATGCGTCTATACAAGTTCTTGGGTATGCAGATAGCAAAGGAAAACTTCTCCAAAATAAAAAATACAGTGAGGTAGAAACCAGAAGAGGTATTCAAAAAGTCTCTACTACCTTTAGACCTTTGTTACCCTTTTCTGATGAGCTTTCTGGAAAAAAAACCTTTGTGAGACGTATCTTTTTTAACAATAAGAAATGGCAAGTTTTTGATGTGAGTTATAATAAAAATAGTAATCTTATTAAAACCGGACACAACAATTATGGGATGGGCGCACTATTGCACGTCTATGAGGATTAGGGTCGATTAATATCCTATAACTATAGGTTCAACCTCAGTTCTTGAATCAGATTTTTTTAAAAAACGATAGTACTACAACCATTATAAATAACGTATGGAAATTTCAGTAGAGCTTACATTTACACCTCTCCAAGATAATTTTGAAGAGCCCATAAAAGCCTTTATTATCAAGTTGCGTAACTCAGGATTCTCTATTCTTGAGAACCCGCTATCTACTCAGGTCTATGGAGAATATTCTAAAGTAATGCCCTTTCTAACTGAGGCAATTGAAGAAAGCTTTACTAAAATCGAAATAGGTCTTATGAACCTCAAAATCGTAAAGACTGATAGAAGCAATTATGAGCCCGATTTTTGAGTTCCTTTTTGGTCAATATGCTGGATATGATACGCTAGATATTGTATTAGAATTACTGGCTGCCGTCTTTACCATAGCCTCTGTAGTATATTCTAAACAAAACAACGTACTCGTATTTCCTACAGGGATGATCTGTACCGCTATTTTTGTGTACCTTCTTCTCAAGTGGGGACTCCTCGGAGATATGATGATCAACGCCTATTATTTTATAATGAGCCTATACGGCTGGTATATATGGACTCGTAAAGAAGATGGTGTAGAAATTACTCCCATCACCCAGATGACCAAAAAAGAACATATCTTTTCCATATTCATTTTTTCTGGAGCCGCATTCTTTGTTTATGGTGTTTATGTCATTTTTGACAAAATTGTGCACTGGACTTCTTATGTAGATATGGTCACTACTGGAATCTTTTTTGTAGGTATGTGGTTAATGGCAAGGCGAAAGATAGAAAACTGGTTATACTGGATCGTGGGAAATATAATCACTGTCCCCCTCTATTTTTATAAAGGTCTTACCTTTAGTAGTATTCTATATGCGGTATTGACCATCATTGCTATCTTTGGTTACTTAGAATGGAAAAAGTACTTAAACAAAACCGTAGTCATTGCATAAGAATCTGCCTCTTTGGACCAGAAAGTAGTGGTAAGAGTACGCTTTCGCGAAAGCTGTCAAAACACTACAACGCTCCGTTAGTCCCAGAATATGCTAGAGAATATCTCCAGCAGCTATGGAATAATGAACAAAAAATCTGTAGGCCGAAAGATATTTTACCCATTGCAGCTGGTCAAATCAATCTTGAAAACGAAGCACTACGAGCTGCCAAAGATCTTATTATTTGTGACACAGATCTTCTGAGTACTAAAGTGTATAGCGAGGCCTATTATAGTGGTTGGTGCCCAGAGCTATTGCATAAAATGGCCTTAGAAAACACCTATGATTTATACCTTTTATGCTATATAGATACTCCCTGGACGCAAGATGATCTAAGGGACAGACCAGAAAGGCGGGAAGAAATGTTCTCTTACTTTCAGAATTCCCTACTAACATATAAAAAGCCTTATATTACATTAAGAGGCGATATAGATACAAGAATGAACCTAGCTATAGATGCTATAGATAAGATGCTACAGTGATATTAAACAAAAAAGATACGATAGCGCTAGAAAGACGTAAGATTTCTCATTCTCAGATTGAAGATCAGTACCGTACCCTCGTAAATGGAATTCCGTATATTCATTTGAGGGCCGCTGCAACGTTTAATAATGGGATTTTTGTTTACGACAGGCCAGAACAGGAAACACTCGTATCCCACTTTGATAAATTATCGGTTCATCTCAAACTAATAAAATTCACTCCCGCCTCAGGAGCAGCCACGAGGATGTTCAAGTTTCTTTTTGAATTTCTTCATAATTATGATCCATCTCAAGGTTCTATTAATGCCTATATCAATAAGAAAAATGCATCTCAACTCAGATTGTTTTTTGTTGGATTAAACAATTTTCCATTTTATAAAGAAGTACGTAAACGTCTCAAACAGAAGTATCAAGAAAGTGATCAAACAGATATCAATGTAAATAGACTCCGCTTTATCAGTGAGATGTTAGGAGAAGAGGGTCTCAATTTTGGTAAAAAACCTAAAGGAATTTTTCCTTTTCACTCCTATAAAAATCACGTTGCAACTGCATTTGAAGAGCATCTTTTTGAGGCCGCACTTTACGCAAGCAACGATGGTGTTGCAGAGTTACACTTCACTATTTCTGAGGATCATCTTAGCGGATTTAAAAAACAGTTTGAAAAGCGTAGAGCGTATATTGAAAAGAAAACCGGCAATACGTTTAACATATCCTACTCTTCACAATCTCCCAGTACAGACACTATTGCCATTAATTCGTCTAATGAGATACTCAGAGACAGAGACGGCCAGATGGTCTTTAGACCAGGTGGCCACGGAGCATTAATCAATAACCTGAATATGCTCGATGCCGACATTATTTTTATAAAAAATATAGATAATGTGGTGGTTAGTGAGTTTAAAGAGCAAGTTGCATTTTATAAAAAAATGCTCGCAGGCAAGTTGCTTGAACTTCAAGAAAAGTGTTTTCGGTTTTTAGAATTGCTTGACAGCAAAAATACGAGAGATCAACACGTTTTAGATGCAGCAACCTATTTACAGAAGGAACTAAATACCAAGCTCTCATCAGATTTTAAAAATTTTTCAAAAAACTATCAAATTGAATATCTAATCAAATTACTAAATAGACCATTAAGAGTCTGTGGTATGGTTAAAAATGAGGGGGAACCAGGCGGCGGACCTTTCTGGGTAAAACACGAAAGCGGGATAGAAAGCCTTCAAATTATAGAGGGTGTTCAGATAAATACTAAAAGTGAACGCCAAAAACTAATCCTTGAAAATGCCACTCATTTTAATCCCGTAGACATTGTTTGCGGAGTAAAAAATTATAAGGGCCAAAAGTTTAATCTTCTGGATTTTGTAGATAAAAAAGCAGGGTTCGTAACCACAAAAAGTTATGAAGGTCAAAAAATCAAAGCCTTGGAGCATCCGGGCTTATGGAATGGCGCAATGGCTTCTTGGAATACGGTTTTTATAGAAGTACCACTCGTAACGTTCAATCCTGTAAAAACGGTAAACGACCTTCTAAAAGCTGCGCATCAGGTAAAATAATAAGGAATCAGGTTAAAATTTGTTTAATCTTTACCTCTAAACTGTAAACAACCCCTATCTTTAAATAAAAAGATATATGGATACCGCATTGGTATGGTTTAGAAACGGCTTACGCACTCAAGATAATACTTCACTTACGCAAGCAATAGCCTCTGGAAAAAGCGTTATTTCGCTGTACTGCTTTGACCCACGTCATTTTGAAATTGGCGATTTTGGTTTTAAAAAAACAGAAAAATACCGCGCCCAGTTCTTGATAGAGACCGTTACCAATCTGCAGAAAAATCTCAAAGAATTAAATATCACCTTGGTCGTGAGTCACCAGCGGCCAGAAAAGGCTATTCAAGAACTCTCAGATAACTACAACATCTCAGAAATTCATTCTCAAAAAGAGTGGACAAAAGAAGAGAATGAGGTGACCAGCACACTTGAAAAGGCATTAAATAACGTTAAACATCACACACATTATGATCAGTTTCTCTTTCATCCCCAAGATATTCCTTTCGATACTTTCGGAGACATTCCTCAAGTATTCACTCAGTTCCGTAAAAAGTGCGAGAAAGAAAGCAGTGTCCGCCCTTTACAAGAAAAAATCAAAGCGCTTCCTACAAAAAATCTGCTCGATGAAGAAAGCACAATACCAAGCCTGCAAGAGCTAGGTCTAGACACTTTTGAAAAAGATTCCCGTTCTGCTTTTCCTTGGAAAGGTGGTGAAGACGAAGCTTGGAGTAGACTCAAACACTACTTCTGGCATACTAAAAAACTTCAATACTATAAGAAAACCCGCAACGGTCTTGTAGGTGAAGATTATAGTTCAAAATTCTCTGCGTGGCTGGCAAATGGCTCAATTTCTGCGCGACAGATTTATTGGGAGGTCAAAAAATTTGAAAGGGAAATCACTTCAAATCAAGATACGTATTGGCTTATTTTTGAGCTTATCTGGAGGGATTTCTTTAAATATATCTCCCTTAAACACGGAGATAACATCTTTAAAATAGGCGGGATCCTTAATAAAGATTACGACTGGAAGCATAACGAAAAAGCAGAGCGGGAATGGATCAACGGTACTACAAAGTATGACTTTGTAAATGCAAATATGATTGAGCTCAAAGAAACGGGATGGATGTCTAACCGCGGTCGTCAGAACGTAGCCAGCTTTTGGGCAAAAGAACAAGAACAGGACTGGCGTGTAGGCGCAGCGTATTTTGAGAGCGTCCTTATAGACTACGACGTACACAGCAATTGGGGAAACTGGATGTATAATGCTGGAGTGGGTAACGACCCAAGAGATCGCAAATTCAATATTAAATCACAGGCAGAACGATATGATGGAAACGGGAAGTTTCAAAGACTGTGGCTACAGGAAGAATTGTTTTAGTAACCGTGAACCAAGACTAAAGGGAATCAGGAAACAAGACGTTTTCTAGTCAATAATGACGATTGTTACCGCATCGCACCTCATCTTGATTCTTGGTTCATGTAAGGAGCGCAGCGACTGATCTTGAGTCAAATTTTAGATCAAATAAAAATGTAAAACATAGTATAATTTAAGACTAATTGATTTGAAAATACTCAGACTCATACTCGGCGACCAGCTCAATCATAAACACTCTTGGTACAACGACCAGAATGACGATGTCATTTATTTTATGGCAGAGATGCGTCAGGAGACAGATTATGTTAAACACCACATCCAGAAAGTAGTGGCTTTTTTTATGGCAATGCGCGAATTTTCGACGTGGCTAGAGGAGCGTGATCATAAGGTCATTTACTACAAACTAGATGATAAAAACAACACGCAATCCCTCACAGATAATCTACAAGCTTTAATTAAAAAACACCGCATTGAGAAGTTTGAATACCAGTTGCCAGATGAGTACAGACTGGATGAAATGTTAGTTCGCTTTCGCGAAAGCGTAAATATAAAAACAGAAAGCTTCGATACAGAGCATTTTATGACGAGCCGTGAGGAACTCGCAAACTTTTACGAGGGTAAAAAGCAGTATACAATGGAATATTTCTACCGAATGATGCGGAAGAAATATGACATAATGATCGTAAACGAAAAAGACCCCGAAGGGGGAAAGTGGAATTTTGACCACAGCAATCGCAACAAATGGAAAGGTGATACGCTCATCCCTCACGAACGCGGATTTAGAAAAGATGTTTCAGACATTGTAGCGCTTCTCGAGAAAGAAGGTGTGGAAACAATGGGTCGTATTAACGAAAATCACTTTAACTGGCCCACAAACAGAGCAGATGGGTTATCTGTTCTACGCTATTTTTGTGAGAATCTCTTAGTGCACTTTGGAGATTTTCAAGACGCGATGGATCCTAATCAAGCCTATTTATACCACAGTAGGTTGAGTTTTGCGATGAATAGTAAACTGCTGTCTCCACAAGAAGTTATTGAATCGGTTATTGAGCATTGGAGAGAGAACAAGGATGAAATTGACATAAGCCAAGTAGAAGGTTTTGTGCGACAGATTTTAGGTTGGCGAGAATATATGCGCGGGATGTACTGGATGCAGATGCCAGATTTTGCCGAAGTAAACCATCTGGAAAACAAAAATAAACTCCCAGATTTTTATTGGACAGGAAAGACGAAGATGAATTGTCTCAAATGCAGTATCAATAATAGTTTAGACAACGCCTACGCTCACCATATCCAGCGATTAATGGTGACAGGTAATTATGCCCTCCTCACAATGACAGAACCTAGCGAAGTAGATGCTTGGTATCTGGGCATTTATATAGATGCTATCGAGTGGGCAGAGATCACAAATGTACGTGGGATGTCCCAATGGGCAGATGGGGGAAAGATTGCAACAAAACCATACGTGTCGAGCGGTAGTTACATCAATAAGATGTCCAATTATTGTAAAGGCTGCCATTATAAAGTGAGTAAAAAAACGGGAGAAGATGCTTGCCCTTTCAACAGTTTGTACTGGAATTTTCTCAATGAAAAACGATCGTATTTTGCAAACAACAACAGAATGGCAATGATGATGAGTTTACTGGATAAAATGGATAAAAACACGTTGCAAGCGCATCAAGAAAGAGCTGCAGATGTGATAGAACATCCTGAAAAATATTAGTCCCAGCGTAGCTTCCTCAGAGGAGTGGAATTTTAAATCGGATGTAATTATTAAACGTAGAGTACCATTTTTGAATACCGAAAAACCACATATCACCGTTCACTGGCTCAAACGCGACTTACGTTTGCAGGATAACGAAAATCTCTGGCAGGCAATGCAAGAACCGGAGCCTGTATTATTGCTATACATCCTTGAACCCTCCCTAGAACAGGATTTGCATTATAGTGAGCGTCATTTTAACTTTATCAAAGAGTCGTTGTTTGATATGACTCAACGACTCATCGAATATAATTCTAAAGTGCTGTGTGTGCGAGGGGAAGTAATTCCCGTTTTTGAAAAACTTCAAGAATTTTTTACTATAACACAGATCTTTTCTCATGTTGAAACTGGAATAAGGAAAACATTTGATCGTGATAAAGCCTTTAGAAACTGGCAACAGTCTGAAGATATTCGATGGGTTCAATATATTAATAATGGTGTGCAACGCAGCCTTACCAATCGCGTAGGCTGGGTGCAGGATTGGGAATGGTGGATGAGCGAACCGCAACGTATTTTTTTACCAAAATCCGGTGATCTTGTTCCCTCTCAAACGATTGATAAGACTGCGGCAAACTTTGAAACCATTCATTTAGGAACTCCTCAAGAAACTCCATTTCAAAAAGGAGGAACTTCGATGGGTCTTCGCTATTTAGAAAGTTTTCTTGAATACCGTATTGCAAATTATAATAACCATATTTCTAAGCCTTTTCTCGCCCGTAAAAGCTGTTCTAGGATGTCTCCATACATCGCTTGGGGCAATCTCTCTGTTAGGGAGGTGTGGCAGCGTGCAAAGAAATTGCGTGAAACTTCTCCCTATAAAAGACAGCTGGATGGTTTTACGTCGCGCCTTCGCTGGCAGGCACATTTTATCCAGAAGTTTGAAATGGAAGACACGATGGAGTTTGTGAGTGTAAATAAAGGATTTCAAAAGCTAGAGAAAGAGACGAATCCCGCTTTCGCGAAAGCGTGGCACGAGGGAAATACAGGCTATCCATTGGTGGACGCTTGTATGCGATGTCTAGTGGAAACAGGCTATCTCAATTTTAGAATGCGGGCAATGACCTTGTCCTTTTTTACGCATAATTTATGGCAACCGTGGCAGGATGCTTCTCACTTTCTAGCCAGACAGTTTCTAGATTTTGAGCCTGGAATTCACTATCCCCAAATACAGATGCAAGCAGGCGAAACGGGTATTAATATGCTGCGCATTTACAACCCGGTAAAGAATAGCTATGAGCACGATGCCGAGGGTATTTTTATTAAAAAATGGGTTCCAGAACTTGTAAATGTTCCATCAAAATACATTCACGAACCGTGGATGATGAGTCTTCTTGAGCAACAATTCTGTAATACCTTTATAGGCACAGACTATCCAGAACCTATGGTACCTATTAAAGAAACTCAGAAATTTGCAACAGACACCCTTTGGAAAATGAAGGAGGATAGCATAGTAAAGAAAGATGCACTACGAATCTTAAAAAGGCATACCCTAGTCGATAGACAGATTTGGGATCGCGCCAATTAGGGATGTGTGGATGCGTGGATGCGTGGATGCGTGGATGCGTGGATGCGTGGATAAAGCTAACAAAACTGAGGTGGTTGAGTGATTTTTAAGAAATTCTTAAAGAATTTCTTAAAAATCGTATCGAAACCCCGATTTAAAATAAACGAAATGGAAAAGGAAAAAGAATTTACAGTAAGAGAGCTAGACAGAATTATAGAAATGGCGTGGGAGGATCGCACGACATTTGATGCAATTGAATATCAATTTGGTATAAGTGAGCGTGAGGTAATCGATATTATGCGCCGTGAGATGAAACCTAGCAGTTTCAGAATGTGGCGGGCACGTGTGCAAGGTAGAAGTACCAAGCACGAGGCAAAACGTAATTATGGGATAGATGATGCCCGTTTTAAGTGTAGCAGACAGAAACAGATTACGCATAATAAGATTTCAAAAAGGAGGTAGATATCGTATTTGTTGCGCTTTCGCGAAAGCAAAAAATGTTTTACATTAACTACTTTTATAATTATATTTCTGAAAAGCTTTAAATGTAGCAGACAAAAACAGATTACACATAACAAGATTTCCAAAAGGTGATTTTCTTACGGTAATTAAGAGCGTTAAGAAAATCATATTTTTGCGAAAGCGAGAAAATGAAGTAGAAAATATAGAGTTTGAACAGTAGCAAACTTTTGATAATTTAATGAAATGCGGAGATTTCTGCCTTCGCGGAAATGACAAAGAATATGTCCAAGAAACCAGATCAAGTAGTTTATAACGAAGAAAAAAAGAAGTACGATGCTGCTCTTACACCCTATGCGACTAATCTGGGTGCGCCGGCAATCGTCACGACTGACGTGACTACTTGGAAAAATTCAAATATAAGTAAGGTCAATCACCAATTTAAGACAGAGTACCAAGAACTCAAGGCGCAATACGACAAGATGATGGAGCAGTTTGAGTATAACAACCTCATTTACTCTGCAAAATTTTCTTTCGAGCCCATTGTGGGCGCTATTTACCATTTATACAGATCTAAAAATGGCGAACCCTTTTTGTCCTTAATCTCCCCTGAAGAATGTACTTGGGATTTTGTGGGCACCTTCGAGCTTAAAGCAGATAAAATCTGGAACCGACTCGACGTTCCGAAAAAAGAAGAAGAAAAAGACGATGAATAATACGATACAACAAGCTACTCTAGGTGGCGGCTGTTTTTGGTGTGTGGAAGCAGTTATACAAAGACTGAAAGGGGTCTCAAACGTAGTTTCTGGGTATGCTGGTGGTCAAGTGCCCGGACACCCTACCTATAGGGAGATCTGCTCGGGACTTACAGGACACGCAGAGGTTATACAATTTGACTTTGATACTTCAGTAATTACTTATGCAGAAATTCTTGCGGTATTTTTAACTACGCACGATCCAACCACCCTAAATCAGCAAGGTGCAGATCGTGGTACTCAGTACCGATCTGTAGTTTTCTATCATAACGAGAAGCAAAAGGCACAAGCAGAAGAGGTGATAAAAGTTGTACAAGAATACTATGAAGATCCCATTGTGACAGAACTTTCTCCTCTTCCCACGTTTTATGAAGCTACCCAAGATCATCAAGATTACTATAATGAGAATAGGCAACAGGGATATTGCCGCGTGGTGATAGATCCTAAGGTAGCAAAGCTTAAAAAATTGTATAGCCACCTCATGGATTAAAATATCGTAAGAAATTATTTACATCGTAATTTTCTATCATCCAGAAGATTACGGTTTTTTAATGGACTTTTGTTAACCTTCTCTATAGTCATTGTACAAAGAAGTGTAACTAAACCAAAACAAACAATGAAAATGATTTACAAAACACTCACAATCGCATTAGTACTAATTGTAAATGCTTGCACACCCGCAGAAAATGATTCTAATTCTTCTATCGAAGAAATTGCAAACTTACAAACAAAGGCTTCTGAACAGGAACCACTTCCTTATGTCTATCTTGAGGAGCTTCACTATATGTCTCTTATTACAGAATATGGGGAAGACCATCCGCTTATTCCACTGTATCGGGAAAAGTTTGAAGAACTAGCTGCTGGAGTTAAACCTGGTGCAGGATGTCCAAAGCCACAACCTTGTGACGTAGGAAATACCGGTAACTGTAAAGCATTTATGTACCAAGAACTTATAGGGATGTTTAGTTTTGGAGAAATGGGAGATCTCAACATTAATATTTTCAATACTAATGGACAACCTATGAACGAAATTTCAAATATACAAGCAACGAAGTGTCCTACGCCTACTAGTATTTTCTATGATCTCGCAGAGCCTCTAGCAGGTGAAGGTTATTTTGAGATCAGCTTTGTCTCAGAATTTACAGAAGGAGAACTGGTAGCATTTAAAGTACCTTTTATACAAGAATAAGTTTTCTTAGATTATGATTAACTTCGTCTTAACTACTTAAGACGAAGTTTTTTATGCGCAGTACTTTCTTACTAATTATAGGAATAACAATCACTTCCTTCTGTTCTGCCCAAGATTCAAATGATTTTTACCTGAAGGGTTATGAGTATATGTATAGCAATAAAGACAGCTCTTATTACTATTTTGATAAGGCCCTAAAAAACTACGAAGCTGCTCAGGATGCAGATAATCAGTTTACCTCATTAGTAGGTGTACTATATGCAAATGGATATTATTATGACTTAAGTTCTCTTAAAAAGAATCTCAATAAGCTTGAAAAATTAATTTATAGCACCGCTTACAAAGACTCAGATTACAAAGATTATCTAGTAGATAGACTCTATCTAGAAAAAATCAACTACTATTTTAAATTGTCTAATTATGTGGCAACACAACAGTATCTAGATTCTTTAAGTAGTTTTCAAAAAAGTAGAGCACTTATAAAACGAGATCTAGATTATTATGAAACTACGCTTAGTGCAGGTCTCTATCAAGGGTCTATCTACAAAAATCAAGGTAAATTAAATCTCGCATTAGAAAAGTATAAACAACTTGAAGGCTTTCTCACAGAACACGCAGACTCTCTCACTGACTCGAGAAACTCAGCATTTTCCATCAAGCGCTTACAAGCAAAAACGTATGCTTCTCTGGGAGAAATAGACAGCGCCATTTTAACGCAAATTCAAGCCCTTGACATTATTGAAGACGATAGATCATATGCAAATTCACGGCTAGATATAGAACTGGATCTTACTGCAAATCTTATTACAACCAATGAATTAGGAGATGCTACGGACCTGATTAAGATCATAGAAGCCGGAAGTATTAACAAAGGATTGTTTAAAACTAGACTTCTTACCCATAAAATAGACCTTGCAAGGCTTCAAAAAGATGACAAAGGAAACAGAAAATTTCATCGAGAAAAGTTAAAGGAAATTACCAAGTATCGCGAGACAGAAAGGCACCCCGAAGTCATTGGTGCCTATATGAACTATGCAGCAGATGAGTTGCATTGGGGAGCTATAGATTCCGCTTTCGCGAAATTAAAAAAGGCTTCCTCCCTACTTCCCCCAACAAATGAAATAGATGCTTCTTTCACACTTTCCAAACTTCGCCTAGAACTCGCCAGCCAATATCTCAAAACATACCAAGCTACCACCAATTTTAGCACCAACGCAAATGATATGCTCGCAAAAATAGGCGACATTATCACCTTCCTTGATATTCTCCAGCCGCAGTTTGAGAGTAAACTTGACAAGCAATACCTCATCAATAGTGCCTATCCCGCTTTACAAAATGCGTTCTCCTTACTCTATGAATTGCATAAAAACACAGGCGAGTTTCGTTTTCTAGATGTAGCATTTACCATTTCAGAAAAAAGTAAGGCAATTGAATTAAGAGCTATTCGTCAGGCTGGTCTGGCTCAGCAAACACTTAATACAGATCCTAAGATTATTGAAACAGAGAATCTGTACAATTACAGGATTAACCAACTTGAAAAAGACCTCTTTACCGCTACAGAAAGCAACGAAAAATTACAAGATAGTCTACTTGCACAAAAGGAGGCATATGGAGATTTTGTTGCAGAGCTACGAGACAAGAATCCAGAATATTATAACCTAAGATATAGCAATAATATCACTTCCCTTGCTCAAAGAATCGATGATCAAGCAAAAAACACGGCGACTATTTCCTTTTTTCTAGCAGGAGAAACAATGTACGCCTTTAGCATTACCAAAGAGAATACAGAAATAATTTCGATTCCCTATACGCAAAACGATCAAGAAGATATTCGTACCTATTATGAACTCATTTCAAAAGTTAACATACAAGATCGTGACGATCTTGAGCAGTTGAGCCACCAACTTTACACAAAGTATATTACCTCCATTTTTTTAGAAAAAATTCCAGAATCTCTCACTATAATTCCTGATGGATTACTCCATTATATCCCGTTTGAGGCACTACAGAAAGATGATACCTTTCTTATTGAAAAGACTATTGTTTCTTACAAACCATCGGTTTCTTTTATGCAAGAGCTACCATCAGGCCGCGATAACTCAGTGGGTTTTTTTGGCTTTGCACCTACTTTTGATAAAACAGGCGATCTTGGTCTGAGTCCCTTATCTTTTAACCAGGAAGAGGTAAAATTAGCAAATTCTTATTATGATGGCGTTACGTATATGGGGGAGGAAGGGACATTAGTTCGCTTTCGCGAAAGCGTAAAAAATAATAGTTCGCTATCAAAACTACCCATCTATCACCTAGCCACCCACGCAATTACAAACGACACCTTGCCAGAATATAGCTATCTCGCCTTCACCCCAAAAGCCGATAAAGACGACTATATTCTTTACGCAAAAGATTTGTACACAGAACAATTAAATGGAGCAATGGTAGTCTTGAGTGCCTGCGAGACTGGATTAGGAAAACTAGAAAACGGGCAGGGAATGCAAAGCCTCGCACAAGGATTTTACTACGGCGGAGCCTCCTCATTAGTATCTTCAAAATGGAAAGTAAGCGACCGCTATACCGCAGATCTTATGAATTTGTTTTATAAAAATCTCGAGGAAGGTCACCCAAAAGACAAAGCATTACAACAAGCTAAAATAACCTACCTCAAAAGTCTAGATGATCCTAACCTTGCACATCCTTTTTATTGGGCAAGTTTTGTTTTTTCTGGGGACACGACCCCACTACCCAACAATCCTACTGCCGTATGGATATGGTTAGGGAGCGCGCTTATACTTATAGGTCTTACTGGTTTTTGGTTATTCAGAAAGAGAAAAGCTCAACATTCTTGAGATAGAACGTTAGTCAGTAAGCTCCTTCTTAATCTTAGCCAGAGCACTATTTTTATAACCAGAATTGAGCATAGACAAGCTGTCTAATTGTTCTTTAGCACGCTGTTCTTGGTTATTTTTAAGAGATAGCAAAGCACTATACCAATATACCTGTGGCTCATAAGAACTTTTTTGTTTCTTGAGGTTATTCAATACTTGTGATGCTTCCATATCCTGACCACTACTCATCAAACTCATTGCTTTATAAAATGCAACGTCTGGTTGATACTGCTCCTCTAACGAGCTATTAAAGTAAGGAATCGCTTTCTCAAAATCAGCTGCTTCATATGCTTGAAACGCTTGTGAAAGCACGTCCTCTGTGGTTTCTCCACGAGTGACAGGCTGTAATGTATTATCATAGGGTTGATAAAAGGATGCGTACAAATCTTGATTAGATGGATCCTGTTCTAGAAATTGAAATCCTATCACCGCAAAGATGATCACCGCGGCAGCAATATAGATATAGCTATATTTTTTACTGAAAGAAACTGTTTGTTCATCTGAGATTCCAGAGATTTCTTCCTTTTGATTTTCAAGGGCTCTTAATGTGTCTTTTAGATCTATACGTACTTGTTCTTTAATCGCTTTTTTTAGGTCTACATACTGCTCGTACTCTTGTGCGAGTTGCGCATCTGTTTCCAGCCTCAATTCAAAAGCTAGCCTCTCTTCAGGGATAAGTCTGTCATTTGTATAATCGTGTATGAGTTGTTCGTTTTCCATTAGTTGGGGGATGTTGTAATGAGCATTTTTAATTTTTTAAGGCATCTAGATTTATGACTCTTTACCGTGTTTTCATCTTTATAATGACTGAATGCTACCATTTCTTTGATGGTCAAACCACGATAGTAATACATTTTTAAGATCTCTTGACAGCTCTCTCCTATGCTTTTAAAATGTTTGGCGAGGAGCTTTTGTTCTTCGGTGACTACTTCTTGATCGAGCTCTACTACATCAATTTCTTCTGGTTCGTCCGGAAGAGCATACAGCCTACTTTTCGCCTTGAGCGAACTAAAAATTTGGTTTTTTGCAATCCCAAAGAGATAGGTCTTTATGTTACTCTTTTCTAGCACTGTCTGTTTTTCTACAAAGTTTTGATATAACGCCACCACGCTGTCTTGATAGATATCCATCAGCTCTGAGCGGTCTAGGTTATAACGTACACCGTAATTTAAAAAAGCTTCCTTATGCTGGGCATATACCTCAGCAAGTACGTTCTTATCATCGCTTCTTAAGCGTTCTTGAATAGCGTGGTCGCTGTTTTTCATTTAGTTAGTTGAGAATTAAAAAGGTTAACAGTAAAACTACATAATTTTCTCAGGATGTTCGTTTTTAATGGGTTAGGATGATTGGTTTTTAGTCCGCTTTCGCAAAAATTTTAAAGGAAAAACAGATTCCTTGTTAACCTTTGAACCCATCACCTTACCAAAAGGCAAACTTAAAAACGTAAAACAATGAAAACCAGCCTAAAAATAATTGTTCTTTTTATTGCACTGCTATGCTTCTCTCAGGCCGAAGCCCAGTTCTTAAAAAAGCTCCAAAATAAAATAGAAAATAAACTAGAGCGCCGTCTGGAGAAAAAGGCAGATCAAAAAGCAGATCAAGCACTGGATTCGGTTTTTACAGAAAAAACCTCCAAGAAGAAAAGCAGGAAAAACGCAAACCAAGATAAAGAGATCTCTGATAGCAAATCAATGGATTTTGGCGGAATGATGGAAGCAGCTATGAACCGCAAGCCCGTGGAGATTAACAATAGCTACACCTTTAACCTCACCACCACAATGGAAATAACTACCTCTGGCAACAAACCGATGACGATGAAAACCAGTTATGGTGATGGCGTGCATTATATAGAGATGGGCAATGGAATGAACATCATAAGCGATTATAAAAATGAAGCAATGATCACTCTTGATGAAGATAAAAAAACTGCTCAAGCCATAAGTTTGGGTCTTATGAAGATGTTTGAAAACTCAGATGTTCAACTCGACGAGACGGATGCAGGTGATATTACCGTCAGAAAAACCGGAAAAACTAAAACCATCAACGGGTATCGCTGCGAGCAATATATCATAAACGGGTCTGATTTCAACACGGAAGGCTGGTTTACAAAAGATGTCAACTTTGATATGGTCGCACACGCAAGCAGTATGAGCGAGTTTTTTAAGGATGCTCCAGGACAGGCGATGATGAACAGTAACGTAGGGTTCCCTATGGAAATGGTGACCACTGCAGGTAAAGATACCGTCACCATGAAAATACTCGAACTCACAGAAAAAACGCAAACTATAGCCTTGAGCGGTTACAAAGTTTCCCAACTCTAATGGTTATTAAGGTAATGGTTAGTTACCTAGACCCTCTTGATGCTTTCTTGGTATTTGGGAGGGTTGCCTTATAAGAGCGCTCGCTGGAAGGAATCAAATTTTCGCGAAAGCGCAAAAAATCCACCGCTCACCGTTAACCTTTTGCTTTAAGATCTTACTACTAGATAACTAGAAAAACAAAACGATGAAAAATCTACTCAACCGCTGTATTATGTTAAAGCTAATCAAGCGCACGATGAGCTCTCTAAAAGGGGATGCAGCCTAAAAAACCTGCAATCAAAAATTGAACAAACAATATCTATCAAAACCCAACATATTATGAAACCACTAGTACTCTTATATTTTACCCTCGCCTTATGCTTACAATCATTTGGCCAAATAGAAAAAGTAGAAACCTTTAAAATAGGTACAAAAATAGATTTCTACATAGGCCAATGTGGGAATAATATTCCTGAGGCGCAAGGGAAACTTACCTTTTGCGATCGTGCTGGGAACCTTGGGGTGGTTAAGGAAAGTCTAGGCCTCAATGATCGTGGCACGTTAGCTATGATCCCAAATTTTTATGACGACACCGAGGTATATCTCACCAGAAACGGTATTTCTATGTACAAGAGTGATGGTAGCTGGGAGAACATACCAAATTTGGCATTTTCTAATCCGCTCCTTGAATCTTATAATAATACTGGTACCGTACAAGGTGGCGTTCTCCTACCTGACGGCAAACTGATGATGCACGTAAACCAAGTTGGTCAATTTATCCACATTTATGATATGGTGACAAAAGAGCTTACGCTCTCACCCATCACCCAAACTATCGCGCCTAATTTTCCTGCCGTTCGTAATATAACCTACGACCCCGTTACAGGCGAGGTATACGGTTTTATGGTTTCTGGAAGCAATCGCTATTTATATAAATATGCTGGAGGCAGCTTTACACTCTTGAGTGATTCGTTATCCCTTATTGAAGTTTTTACGAGCCTTAATGTAACAACTACCTTAATAAAAGAGGGTATTTTTTACGTGGGCGGTCCCAATGGTCTTTTTACTATTGACCTTGATAACCCTTCCACAATTACGAAATATGATCATACTGAAACTGATCTCTTGCCCTTTAATCGAGTAAATGACTTTGAGATTGCAGATGATGGGATGATCTGGCTGGCACAGCAAGCAACCAATAACAATGCGGGGGGAATTACCAAGTTTGATATCATAAACGAGACCTACGAGCTCTATACGCAAGAAAATCCTGGTTCCTCTACAGTTGATATATTACCGCAACGTATCGCATTGAATCCCAATGGCCTTGTTCATTTGTCTATATCAAATTATGGAGCAGTGGCAGATCTTGATTTTACAGGAGGGACACCTACCTGGAGTTTTATAACAAATGCAGATTTTACCCCGCTCGGAGTACCTATAACTTATACACCCAATGAAGTTTATGTAATAGATGGAAAAGTCTTTTATACGACAAATGATTTTTCGACCGGAACAACTAATAATTTTGAAGTAGTAATACGCGATGGAGATATTTGGACAGGTCGGAATGATAACGCCCCGAGTAATCTCTCATACCGTATGCTCAGACGTTTTTCTGATGCACAGCCCACAGATGATGGGGGATCGTGGTGGCTCAATCAGTTTGATAATGAAGTAGTGAGAATAGATCAAGAAGGTACTTTTACTTCCGAAATAAGATACAATGTACCTGGATCGCAAGGAGCGGTAGATATAGACCAGAACATCGTGGGTGCTTTTGCACTTCAAGGTCAAGGGAGTAAAGCACGTAAAATAATCCCGCCTACCCTCTATGATTATGCTTCCGAAAATAACGGAGGAAATAGTAATGTATTGCAGTACAACGATCAGATCTGGGTCTTTAATCCCAGTTTTGCTATTGTGGAAATTTACATAGATAACACCCTTATTCAAACCTACAACCTAGACCCAGCCATAAGTCTGTCGAGCTATTTTCGATCTACGATAGATCGTGATGGGATTTTCTGGTCTGTAAAGACGATAAGCGGCAACGTTCCCTCACTCCTACGGTTTGACAGCACCACAGAAGCTCTTACAGAAATTGTTCTTACCAGTACTTTTTCTACCACGGTAGGTGCCTATCCTTCTCCAGATGGAGGAATATGGCTAGTAAGCAGTACAAGTGCCATTTATTATAAAGACGGTATAGAATATGAATTTTCAAACGCTCTGGTTTCAAACGTACCGTTTAGAGATGCAAAGGTAGATGCAAATGGCAAGCTGTATATCTTTACCGACGGTGCAGCGATTAACTTACTTACTATAGAAGACCCGACTAATGCAAATCCAATCACAGAAACTTTCAATCTTGCAGAAAATGCAGGTCTGTTACCTTCAGAAGAGTTCAACGTGACTAGCCAGCTGTTGATCGACGCAAATGGAGATTACTGGATCAATGGTTCTAGAGGGTTATATAAATTTATTGATGATGACACGACTCCCTTTTATAAAACAAGGGGCACTACGACAGGCATTATTTCTGGTCGTTTGTATGCAGATATTAATGAAAATGGTGGTTATGATGTGGGAGAAGAGGCAACAGGCCAGTCTGTAGCTATTGAAGTAAATGGAACTGTCATAAATGTTATCACAAACGGAGAGGGCATATACCGCTTCTTTGCACAAGAAGAAAACACGATTCATACCGTGACCATTACTGCGCTAGATGATGACTTTTACTCACTTAATAGAAGTCAAGACATCTCAGTGACGACCTTAGATCAAGATTATGAAAATAATGACTTCGTACTTCAGATAAAGAATTACAACTCGTTACTTTTTAAAACAGGAGATCGCCTCGGTCTATGGGGCTTTAGCAGAGCTGGTTTTGAAAACACCTTTACCACCGCTATTTCTAACATGTCATTTACAAAGACGTTCAATGAGTTGCAGGCTACCTACCTTTTTGAAAATACAAACGGAGGCGAGCTTCCTGAGATTCTTAATGTAACCTTTACGAAACTCGATGCAAATGGCATTGTCCTGTTACATAAATACATCGCTATCAATCCTAAAAATAATAGATGGAGAGTAACAGGACTATCAAGTAACGCATTTACAAGCGAGGAAATTACACTAGGCTTCACTCCATCAGAAGAGCTTGGCAAACGTCGTGTCGCATTTACAATTCCTGCAATAGCACCTAGGGACACGTGGATAGTTGAGATCGAGACAGATCTATTTGATCCAGTGCAAACAGGTGTAAAGATTGTGCATACATTTGAATCGGTGAGCAGTCCGGATTTTGAAGAGGGACCAGAGGGACCGCCGCCAGGAGGTGATGTATATATTATTTATCCCGAAGAACAGCGTGATTATGGTTTTGTACCACTTCCTAGCGAAGATTTAAACAGTCCGTACATAGATCCGTCTCAACCCGCCCCAGAGGGGACGTTTATAGATCCGAGCGAAGTCTATTTCCCAGCGTCTAATGAGTCCACTATTTTTAGTGCCTTTGATCCCAATGACAAGCTTGTCGCAGGAGGAAATGCGCTAGAAATTAATGAAACAGACATCGCTCGCAAATGGCTTACTTACACCATCCGCTTTGAAAATACGGGAAATTTTTCAGCTAAAGATGTGTATATCCTTGATGAACTTGAGGAGAATATAATACCAGATTCTTTCACACTTCTAGAAACCTCCGATGATGTAGTGGTTGATTTCTTGCCTTCCGGCGAAAATGTGAGCAGCATCCTACGCTTTAGTTTTAATAACATTTTCTTACCCTTTGATGATGAAAACAATGATGGTTGGGTAAAATTTCGCGTACGCGTCAAAGAGGACATTGCCGAAAATACCCTTGTAGAAAATACGGCGGCAATTTACTTTGATCAGAATCCGCCCATTATTACAAATACGATTCAGAATCTCTTTAGATCCCTCGAAGTGCCTGAAGATACCGAAGCACCAAATATGGTGTGTAAAAACATCACTGTATTTCTCAATGAAAATGGGCAAGCAACTATTGTTGCAGGTGACGTAGATGACGATAGTACAGATAATGAGGGAATCGTAAATTTGGAACTAGACATTACCTCATTCGATTGTTCTAATCTGGGAGAAAACGAAGTGGTCCTTACAGGAACAGACGCCGCGGGAAACTCGGCTAGTTGTACGGCTTTGGTAACTATAGAAGATGAATTTCCACCAGAGGTACTCTGTAGAGATCCTTTTAGTATTTCTCTAGACGAAAACGGCGTTGCAACTATTACAGTAGACGACATAGATAATGGAAGTACAGATAACTGTGATATAGAGAGTATCGAGATAGATGTGACCTCTTTTGATTGTTCTAACGTGGGAGAAAACTCCGTAACGCTAACGGTAACAGATACTGCCGGATTTACCGTTAGTTGCACAACAATAGTGACCGTTGTTGATGATATCTTGCCTGTTGCCATCTGTCAAGATGTAACACTCTCACTAGACATAAACGGAGAGGCAACGCTCAGTGTCGAGGATATAAATAATGGAAGTTTTGACAATTGTAGTTCTGTGGGCTTAGACTTGAGCAACTTTGCCTATACCTGTGATGATTTAGGAACTAATGCGGTAACACTCTTTGTTACTGATGCTTCTGGAAACCAAAGCACGTGTGAGGCCACCGTAACCGTCATAGACGAGATGCCTCCTACAGCTGTTTGTGAAGAAATTACCGTAGAACTGGAAGAAAATGGTCTTGCTACCATCACTCCTTTTGATATAGATCTTAATGACAGTATAGATAATTGTAGTGAGATTACAAAAACCTTAAGTGTAGATACCTTTACCTGTGACGATTTAGGAATAAATGAAATTACCCTCATCACGACAGATGCTAGCGGCAATTCTAATTCTTGCATCGCTATGGTTACCGTAGTTGATACGATCACTCCAGAAATAGAGGTGACGAGCGTCCCAGAAGATCAAACGATCCAGGTAGATGAAACTACAATGAGTTATACGATGGATGATTTTACAACGGGTCTTATCGTAACCGATAATTGTGACACGACGATCACACAAGACCCAGCGATAGGAACCGAGTTAATGACAGGAGTTTATACCGTCACGTTTACGGTAACCGATGAAAGCGGAAATACAACGACCGAAAGTTTTATACTCTCTGTTGATGAAGCATTAGGTCTTGGAGAAAACGAACAGTTATCCATACTAATTTACCCGAATCCAGTACAGGACATACTTACAATACAGTCAGAAGTTCCCTTGGTTTCTGCCCAACTGTATGATATGCTTGGGCGCCTTGTGAGGCTACAGCGATCAGGTGGATCTATAGATATGAGCGATCTCCCACAAGCAATGTATCTTCTTAAAGTATCTAGCGAAAAAAGCACACAGACTTTTCAAATTATAAAACGATAATCAGTAACCACTTTGATAAGTCCCCCTCGCTACTTTGGGAGGGGGATTTTTCTTTTAAAAGTCTACCGACTTCTTACCGTTGGAGGAACTTATATTATCGCTTCTCATTAATCAACCTATAGATCAATATCGCTGTGCGCTTGGTAAGCATCTCAATCGTGTTAAGATTTACGGTTTCTTGAGGGGTGTGCGCGCCCGTTCCCATTGTTCCAAGACCATCAAGGCACGCCACATATTCTGCAACAAAAGAAACATCTGCCGCCCCGCGTTTTCCAGGATCATAACCTTCAACCGATGGACCGCCCATATCTAGACTCACTTGGCTAAGTGTCTCAAGAAGTTGATAATTTTCCTGCGTTGGTTTCATCGCTGGATAACTGTCTTGAAACTCAACAACGGCGCTCGTTTGAGGTAAATTATTAGCCACTATAGCGCGCATTTTATCGCGAGCTTCTTCCTTTTGCTCTTCTGAAATAAAACGAAGACCGCCTTGTACATAAGCCGTTTGAGCAACGACATTTCCTTTTCCAAAAATAGTTCCTTTACTTTTTTCTGCATCTAGTTCCATTGTTGTTCCTCCTAACATCATCCCTGGATTGAAACTGAGTAATTCTGGACCGCGTACCTCGTTATAAAACTCATTTAAGATACGGGCAAGCTCAAAGTTGGCTCCAGCCCCTACGCTTTCGCGAAAGATACCACTGGAGTGTGCCCTCTTACCTGTAACTGTGACCTTCCAGTTAGAGGAACCTCTTCTCGCAACAGTCGCATTGTCAAAACCAGTGGACGTCTCAAAACCCAAGGCAATATCACTATTTTTTGCAGCGTCTATGAGATCTTTTCGGCTTATAGAAAGTGGTTTTCCTGTACTTTCCTCATCTCCTGTAAGAGCCACTGTGATTTGAGCATCATCTAGCAGACCTGCCTCTCTCAAAGCTTTTAGGGCATAAAGGACCACTACATTACCGCCCTTCATATCGTTTGCTCCAGGACCTTTGGCAATGCTATCATTTACCATTTCAAATTTCTGGAACTCACTATCTTCTTCAAAAACGGTATCTAGATGACCAATGAGTAAAAGTCGTTTTCCCTTTTTTCCCTCTGTAGTTGCAAAGAGGTGTCCTGCACGATTCATTTCGGCAGGCATTTCGATCCAATTTGTTGTAAACCCTATATTCTTAAATTCTTGTGCAAACACTTCTCCTACTTCTTTTACACCTTCAGCATTTAAAGTACCACTATTGATGTTTACTACTTTTTCGAGAAAGGCAATACGCTGTGCAGAATGGCTCTCTACAACCTTGAGTATTTTTTGTTCTTTCTTAGTCAGCTTCTGTGCTTTAGGATTGTTCTGAGCCGTTAAAATGTTCGCGAAAGCAGAAGAAAGAATAAAGAGGACTACAATAAAGGGAAGAAGGTTGGAGGTTTTCATAATGCGCTTTTTACTATAAATTTTAAAGATTTTAAAAATTGTTTGGGGAGATTTTAATGTAAGGTTGTTCTATAACAAAGCAGTAAATCCTACTAAATTAAATTTTCTGCCCGTGTTTACATCTATGTTATAGCCTTCCTCTACGAATAGCTATGTTATACACATCCCCCCATCTGTGTAACATTTGAGTAAGGTACTATAATCTAGAAAACTACTTGCCCACTATACGTTGTATGGTGGGCTTTTTATTAATATACCAGGCTAAAGTGACCTATAAAAACCTCATCATCTATGAGTATTCGATACCAGAAATCTCCTTCTGGAAGTCGCTTCCCCCGCAATGTACCGTCCCAGGTAAAATTGCGGCCATCTCCAGCGCTCAATAGTTTACCGAAGCGATCATAGATTCTAATCGTACTGCTCACAAAAAATTCAAGATCTGCAAGCTGGAACAAGTCGTGTACACCATCTCCATTAGGCGTTATAAATCTTGGGATATTTAAATGGTAAAACTGTCTCGTTATAGGCGGGCATAGGATCCCGTTACGTACATATACCGTATAGACTCCCGCTGGACGTCTTCTAAACCGCGGATTAGTTTGATAAATGATCCCGTCCAGAGAATAATCAAAGTCCCCTTCATTTTCTGTCACGATTAAAATATCGCTGTTATCAGAAAAATTTACGTCGCTCAGTATAGGAATAACAATACCGCTTACAGTAAAGGTTTTCTGGGTAGTACATCCTACACCATTGGTCGCTGTTACACGATATACTCCAGGAGCAGTAATTATAATACTCGGGGTAGTTGCTCCTGTATTCCAGAGATAGGTACTGTTACCTAATTGCCCATTTAATGTGATAGCAGAGCCTTCTGCAAGACAGATTTCTCGCTCCTCAGCATCCTCTGCATATTGTGGAGAAGAATTTATAGTATAACTTATTCCCGTACGGGGAGCGGTACTGCAGAGAGCTGCATTGGGCGCATCTGCCTCGGCATAATAGGTCCCACTTTGAGGTGGGGAAAAACTAGTGGTATCTTCAGCGAGTGGTTGTCCTCCAGAAGGTGTTGCATACCAATTTATAGTTACTCCAGAAACAGGTTGTACTGATAGTATGCCCGCAGCTTCATTATCACAAACGGTTACATCTCCCTGACTTACCGGAGGAGCCACTGGAGCTACAAAATCTATGAGATAAGGGTCTGAAAAGAACGAACAAAGATTGTTCCCAATGTTTACAGCAGCCGTGGCCGTATTAACCCTATAATATCTCGTTGTTGAGAGCGGCGGTGTATTATACACATTATTTGTGGCTCCAGCGATAAGGGTCCAGTTTACATTATCTGTACTAGATTGCCACTGGAAAACGGTGGCTCCATCGTTATTTGCATTTAGTGTAGTTGTGATAGGTGCATTACTAGAGCAAACCACCAGAGGTTCCTCTCCGGTTTGTGTAGATGTTATTACCGTAGGAGCACCACAAGCGCGGAAGACAATATCGTCTATAGCAAGATCATTACCACAACCTCCGTTCCCATTATTTATCATTTTTAAGATGACTTCGTTCTGACCTGCTTGGGTAGAAAACAGCACTCCATATTGCTCCCAAATGGGATTGCTTGTGCCATTTATATCCCCAGTATTACCAGAAGCTAGGAGTTGCGTATCTGTATCATTCCAGATCTCAAAGCGCACATTTACCGGGATACCACCATTATCACACGCCGTCGCATCTGCATCGTATGCATTGAGCAACCAAGCAGAAAACTCGTAGGACGTATCCTCACACAATCCCGCAATTGTCGTTTTATAAAACTCATCTGCTGTAAAACTTGCGTTTACTATAAAAGCTTTACCGTTGCTATCTCCTACTGTATGGTCACCTGTAACGTGCCAGCTGCCTAACTGTCCCATTTGGGAAGATATCGTATAAAAACCATCTTGAGGAGCGCTCTGCACATAGGTGTATGTAGTGACACCCGCAGGAAGCTGAGGGCCATTAGTGGTTCCAGATCCAAAATCCTCTGTAAAAATAGGATCTCCTAGATCACCTTGACAAAATCCTATTTGCGCTATTGCCACTCCTCCTTGGAGTAAGAATATGGTAAAAGCTAAAAGGCAATAGTTATACATATCTCAAATATAAGGTCTGTCTTGGTTTTTATTACGGTAGTATCCCGCTTTCGCGAAAATTTAAATCCTTTCAAAAATATTTTTTATCAAGACCTGTATCTTTGGAAAATGACAAATGAAATACTGATAGAAAAAACCATCTCTTTCGTAAAAAATACCCTCACAAATGCCGAAGGTGGTCACGACTGGTTTCATATCGAACGTGTTTATAAAAATGCTATTAACATTGCGGAAGGTGAAAATGTAGACTCTCTGGTTGTCGCTCTCGGAGCCCTTTTACACGATATCGCCGACTCAAAATTTTTTAATGGGGACGAGACTATTGCGCCGAAACTTGTTACAGAATTTCTATTGAGTCAAAACTGTGATAGTGCAGTCATAGAGCACGTGGTACAGATTGTTAAAAACATCTCCTTTAAAGGTGGAAACAAAAAACAATCATTTACCTCTCCTGAACTGGACGTTGTGCAAGATGCAGACCGGCTAGATGCCCTCGGAGCCATAGGGATCGCTCGCGCATTTAATTACGGAGGCTTTAAAAATAGAAAGATTTATGACCCTTCAATAACGCCCAAACTCACTATGACAGTAGAAGAATATAAGGCTTCTACCGCGCCCACGATCAATCATTTTTATGAAAAACTTCTTCTACTCAAAGATAGGATGAACACAAAAACAGGAAAAAAGATGGCAGAAAAAAGGCACCTTTTTATGGATGCCTTTTTAAATCAATTTTATGCGGAATGGGAGGGAGAGCAGTAGAATAATCAGATTTTTAAATAGTTAGATATTCAAAAACCCTCAAGATCATAAAGATTATGAGGGCTTTAGACTAATTACAAAAGTCTGTTTTTAAGAAAATAGGACGTTATCCTTTAATTGGATTTATTTTATCCTGCTTCAAATGCTCTGCAAAAAATCCCATCATTGCTTTGTAGAGATCTAGTCTATTTTCCTCTTTAGCAAAACCGTGACCTTCATCATATTTGACCATATAAGGCACCTCAACACCCCTCGCGCGGAGCTTCTCTACAATCTGGTCTGCCTCGTCTATATTAACTCTAGGATCGTTTGCTCCTTGGACTACAAAGAGTGGTTTTACAATTTTTTCTGTATGGAGTGCTGGTGAAATTTCATTCATAATTGCCTGTTGCTCCGGAATATTAGGATCATACCAGATTTTTTCTACCATTGCTCTGTAATTCTCCCAGTAAGAAGGAAATGTGGTCATAAAGGTATTGAGGTTACTTACACCCACATAATCTACTCCACAAGCATATTTTTCTGGAGTTTTAGTCATTCCTCTAAGCACTGCATAGCCACCGTGACTACCGCCAAAAATTGCTACCTTACTCTCGTCTATCTTGCCTTGAGCGATAACATAATCAATCCCATCTTCTAGATCATCCATTACCTTACGGCCTATTTGTCCAAAACCGCTATTCATAAATTCTTTACCATAACCTCCAGATATTCTAAAGTTTACGTGTAGGGTCGCGTAGCCTCTGCTTGCAAAGAGTTGAGCTTCTGCATTAAAACCCCAGGTATCTCTTAGTCCCTGTGGTCCTCCGTGAGGATTTACGATCATAGGCACCTTCTGTCCCACTCTTATATGTTGCGGCATTGTAATGTAGCCGTGTATGGTTTTACCATCTCTACTCTTAAAGGAAATAGGAGTCATCTCTGCCATATCCTGTTCCTGAAGGTGTGGTAATAACTTATATAAGAGGGTCACTTTATCCTGCTCAACATCATATAAATAATACTCCCCCACAATGCGATCGCTAGTCACCGTGACCATATATTTATCTTCCTCATCCGTGCGACCTACTACATAAAAGTCCTTTTCTCCAAATTCCTTTTTGAGACGTTTGTGTATACGCTTATAGGTTTTGCTCACAGGGACTACTACAGATTTTTCTGCAATGTGCGAAAAGTAATCTATCTCATAGTTACGCTTTCGCGAAAGCGAGATCCCACTCACATCATACGTATCATCTTTATAGATCGTCTCGAGCACTTTGTTTTCTTTTAAGTCATATCGCTGTATCTCCATTTTATCAGCGTTTAAATTTGATACTACATAGGCATCGTGCTCGTAGGGTGTACTGTAATCAAATCTCAATATGCCAAATCCATCACCAAAAGGAACGACCTTAAGCTGTTTGAATTCTCCAGCTACTTTATACAGTAATTCTGTTTCTATACCATTTATAATGCGACTAAGCCCACGTAAATTTCCATCCTTATCAAACTCAAATGCAGCTACAGCTGGGTCACCCTCTTGTACCGTATAGAGTTTCTCTATGGCTCCCGTATTGATGTTTAATCTATAAGGTTCATTTTGTTGAGGATTATCTTTGTTCATCTGGATCACTACGTGATCTGGATCTTCACGCAATGACGCCAGTAGACTCACCCTGACCCCAAGATAGGGCGTAAGGTCTTTTTTGTTGCTTCCATCAAGATTAACCCCAAACAAATGGTAATCTTCATCCCCTTTGGTATCCTGTACATATACTATACGATCGTCGCTAGCCCAAAAATGACCTCGTATCACATCTTCACCCTGTGCTACTGCTAGATGCTCTTTTTGAGTAGCGGTACTCTTAAGGTAAAGATCCTGCTTCCCATCCTCACGACGTTTCATATAAGAAATATAAGCACCGTTAGGTGAGAGTGTAAAACCAGAAGCATCTGGTTTTCTATAGTAATCTTCTACGGAGTACTTAAAGTTTCCGTTTTCCTTAGCTATAAGAGATGCTATGTCTTGGTCTGATGATGGCAATGCTGGATTACCAGGGATTGTTTTTTCTGTTTTCATTAAAATAAGTGGATAGTCAGTACCTAGCTGATTGTACGTACCTGTGATTTTTTCTTCTTCAAGTGTCCCAATATAGGTCATTTTAAGTTTTTCACTTGTTATAGAAATCTTATTTTCTTCTAAAGTGGTACTATCCATAGCGATTCCCAGTGCACCCTGTGCTGGAACGTCCATCGTTGCGATTAAGGCGCCATCTACAGTTTCAAAATTGTAAACAAGTTCTAATTCCATACCTTGAACCTTCAGTGTTCCTTGATAAGAACCGCTCAAGGATTGAGCTAGCATTTGCTGTGCAAAAAGCCCAAGTAAAATGCCAATGATAAATTTGATTAATGTGGTCATAATTGTTCTGTTTTTAATGATTAGAAAGATGAATGAGTAATAGTATTGCAAATGCTGTAAGTGCTCCTATGGTGAGCTTGCCTATCTGGGCAAAGCGATCTGCCAGCAAGGGAGATTTAGTACCGATTGACTGGATTTTTATAAATGAATTAGTTGTTTTCATATGTTGTTAGTTTTTAAGTGTTGATGAATCTTTTAAATATGTTGTGAAGAGTTGGATGTAGAAGACGTGATACATCGTGCATGTCAATATTAATAACCACATCTTGATCTGCAGTTTCTCTGTAAATGGGTTTGCACTTATGAGCTCTGTAGCTATTGCAAAGAGCACTATAAAGACAATTCCTAAAATTCCTTTTTTAATCATCGCTTTCGTTACTGGATTACGCCATTTTTGATAATAAAATTCTCGTGCTTCTCCGCTCCTACAAACTCTAGTTTGAGCAGATCTACGTCTGCATAGCCCTTCACCTCACTACCTAGGAGTTTATTAATACGGTCTACTTCGTTAAGTATATTATCATACTTGCAGTTTACTAACTCGTATTCTACTTTTTCTGTAGAGAGGCCGTCCTCTTTACTAAACTGGATTCCCTTTGAATACATAAATTGGTTAACCGCTTCGCATTCACAATTTTCTGACAATACGTTTTTGATTGCTTCTGCCTTGTCGCCCCTTAATGCCTCTTTTGCACCACTTACCATTCCTGCGATAGATACTCCTATGAAGAGGCCCACGATTAATAGAACGACGTACTTGATTGCTTTTTTAACTGTTCCCATACTGATTGATTTAAGATTAAACTGTGATTGATTTCTGAAACCAAAGATGTGGTGATTCCTCCCTTAAAAAAAGAGAAGCCACCCCATTTTAAGAAAATTGGGGTAGCTCTATAACGTCGGAAAGCACTGTAAATACTGAAGATTTTGGTGTTGAGTACGCTTCCGCGAAAACGTAAAAGCACCTACCCTATTTTTATAAATTTAGGGTCTATAAATCAAGAAAACAGATAGGTTTAAACGGTTTCGTTTAGTTTTTTGATGTAAAAAGACGGAAGAAGTCCTGTGTCTTTTTTAAAATATTTTGTGAAAGAGTCTGCACTTTTATAACCCAATTCTGTAGCAATAGAACTTATCGTATAACTGCGAAACTTTGAATCCTGCTTGAGTCTAACGATCGCATAGTTGATGCGAAGGTCGTTTACATAGGTGCTAAAGTTTTTTCCGAACTCGGCATTTATCACCTTAGAAAGATAGGTTGTGTTCGTTTTAATACGCTTTGCTACATTGTGCGCACTACAAGCAGGGTGCAGAAAATAATTTTGGTCTTCTAGCTTTTTGAGTCCTTCTAGAATCTGCTGGGTGGTTTCTGGATTTACATCTGAGGTAGATTGTTCTTCTAAAACCTCATCTTTTGTGTCTATGATCTCCTTAGGAGCTTTTGCTATGTTGACTTTTTCTAAGAGCCTATTAAACTTTTGCTCATTTTCTTTCCGTTTTTTATTACTGTTTACAAGGCCAAGGACGAGTAATAAAATAATAGTGCTTCCTGCAATACTACCATATATTAAAAGATTTTCTCTCTCTGCCTTTTGCTCTGCAAGTACTGCAAGTTCCTTTTTAAAGGTGCTGAGCTCTTGTGCCTTAAACGAGTTTGTGAGCTCTGTGCTCAACATACTACTTCCTGCTGTTGTATTTATATGCTTTTCTAAATAAAAATTTGCACTATCTAAAATGCCTAAGTGTTTATAGGCCTTGGCCATTGTCTTGTAATAATCGGCCATAAATTTCTCCTCGTCATCAGTTATAGGATAAGCCTTTAATCCATCAATGGAAGCATTTATAGATTTTCTGTATTGCTTACGCCCAAGGTAGATTTTTGCATACTCACCTTTCCATCGTAAGGTATCTATTGCGCGATTGGGTTTACAGGCGTTTATTGCTATTTTTATAAGTGCTTCTGCTTTGGTGTATTTATTTTTAAGGATAAATGCTCTTCCCTCAACGGCTGCAAGTGTTTTTAAATAGCACGAATCTTGGGGCATTATCAAGAGTTCCCGTGCTTTTTTAGTATAATATAATGATGAATCTGGCTGTTCATCAATATTTTGGGCATTTGCAATATTTAGTAGAAGACTTGTTTGTAGATGTGCTCTTGAAGAAATTTCCCCATTAAGAGGAATGTCTATATCCGATAGACGTATTAGTCCATTTTTCATTATAGCAATTGCTCCCCTGTGATCTTCTAAACTGCTTTTAATCCATCCTATCCGAATGATCAACGAATAGTAAATATCATACTCTCCCATTTCTTCTGCCATTCTCAACGCGGCATAATAAGATGCAATGCTTGCTGGGAAATTGCCGTTAGAATTATAGATATATCCTTTAGAAATATGAGCGCGTAAGGTTAATTCCTTTAAATCATTTTGTTTCCCAATCTCTATGGCTTTGTTGAGATATTCTACACCAATATCTAAATCACCCTTAATGCCTACTATGTAACCATAGCGACCGTATCCAAAAGCAATCTCTTCTACATTTTCTTCTATTTCTGCTCTCTTACGATGGTACTCTACAAGAGTGAGCGCACTTAATGTATCCTTGTCTATGAGTTTATTTGAAATTATCTCGCGTAGTTCATCATAACTTTTGGTATAGAGCGTATCCTGCTGAGCAAAACTGTGTATCGCAAAAAGTGCGCAACAACCATATGTAACGAGTTTAACTAGTGATGTCATAGAAGATGAGTAGGGCTTGATGAAAAATTGTTACAACGGTCAAATATAAACTATCATTTATTGCTCTAAATAAATAGGAAAGGACATCTGTAGAAATAAACCACCGCGCTAAGGTTTTAAAATAAACCTAGCTGTCCTTTTTCTGTTTTGATAAAAACATTTCGGTTCCATTCTGGAAAATCCCTACCCTGCATATATTTCCTTTTTGCGATTTCGAATTGGCGATTGATCTGTTGTGCTATTTGACCGCTTCCTTTCATTCGTCTCCCATATTGAGAATCATTGAGAGATCCCCCGTGACATTCGGCGATCTGATGCAGTACTTTATCTGCCCTGTCTGGCATTGCCTTACGTATCCAGTCTTCAAAAATGCCTCCTAAGGCACCATTAAGTCTAACGATGGTATGACCTATCTTACTCGCACCACACTCGGATACAGTTTTTACGATAGGTAAAATCTCGTGACTATTGATACCTGGTATGATGGGCGCTACCATAACTCCTACAGGAACCCCTGCGTTTGAGAGTTTCTCAATCGTTTCTAAACGTTTTTTAATACTCGCTGTGCGCGGTTCTAAAATGCGGCGGGTGTCTTCGGAAAGTGTGGTAACCGAGATAAAAATCCGTATTAAATTGTCTTTTGCCAATTCGCTCAAAATATCCAAATCTCTCTGGATCAACGCGTTTTTTGTAATCATTCCTACGGGGTGTTTGTATTTGAGAAACACCCCTAGTAACGACCGTGTAATCTCAAGCTTTTTTTCGATAGGCTGGTAACAGTCAGTATTTCCAGATAAGACTATAGGTTCTGGCCTCCACGATTTCTTTTGAAGATGTTTTTCGAGTAATTCTGCCGCATTCTTCTTTACTAAAATTTTCTGTTCAAAATCCAATCCTGCTCCGTACCCCCAATATTCGTGACTATTCCTAGCATAACAATAAATACATCCGTGCTCACAACCTTGATAAGGATTGAGTGAGTAGTTCATTCCCACATCAGGACTTTTTACAGTAGTTACGATTGTTTTAGGAAACGTTGATATAAACTCAGTTTTTGGAGCGCTCATATCGTCTCCCTCTCTCAACATATATTCTTTAAAATCATCCCGCTCTTGGTGGGTCAATGCAAAGAATCTATTATGCACCTGCCGTTGAGCCCCTCTACCCTTATAATCCATAGTTGATAATTAAAGATTGTGTCTAGATAAGTATCTGAATCACGCTTTTTATAAATACGTCTTTGGCGTATCGCGAAAGCATAATCAGAACAATAATTTGTAATATTTCCAAATTTACGTAACTATTCCTATATCTGTTTTTAAATTCCTTTTAATATCTTTAGGAAGCACTAAAACAACATTTATGAAACGTCGTTCCTTTCTCCAGAAATCTGCAGCCGCGAGTGCGGCATTTACTATCGTTCCTAGTTTTGTTCTGGGAGGAAATCACATCGCTCCATCAGATACGCTTTATCTAGCTGCCGTGGGAGTAGGTGGTCGTGGCGGAGGAGTCGTGAGAGACCTTACACAGTACGGTAAGGTAAAATTTGTTGCAATGTGTGATGTAGACGATCGAATGGGCGCTGCTAGTTATGCACTACACACCAAAGCAAAAACATATCGAGACTTTAGGAACCTATACGATAATCATATAAAAGATATCGATGCGGTTATGGTAGGTACCCCAGATCATACCCACGCGACTATTGCGTTACCATTTATGCGTGAGAAAAAACACGCTTATGTAGAGAAGCCTCTTACCCATAATATTTATGAAGCACGCTTGATGGCAAACGTAGCTAAGGAAGAAGGAATTACTACCCAAATGGGAAATCAGGGTGCCTCTGGCGATGGAATACGGGTAGCTCAAGAATGGATCAATGCCGGCGTTATAGGTAAAGTGCACCGGGTAGATTGCTGGACCAACCGTCCTGTATGGCCGCAAGGATTCAAACATATTACAGAGGGACAGCCAGTTCCAGAACGTCTGGATTGGGATTTATGGTTAGGTCCGGCTGCTTATAGGCCATATAATGAAAATTACCTCCCATTTAAGTGGAGAGGCTTCTGGGACTTTGGAACCGGAGCTATGGGTGATATGGGATGCCATATTATGGAAACACCCTTCAAGGCGCTCGAATTAGGGTTTCCTTATGAAGCAGAGGCTAGTTGTACTTCTATATGGTCTGGAGATTTTGTAGAGGCAGATTATCGTGAGGCTTGTCCGCCAAGTTCTATTGTGCGTTTAAAATTTGACTCCCCTACACAAGGTGACGTAGGTCTTAACTGGTATGACGGTGGTATAATGCCTGATCTTCCTAGCGAACTAGCAGAAGGAGAAAAACCTGGAGATGGCGGCGGCGGAAGCATCTTTTACGGAAGCGATGGCATTATGATTACAGACACCTATTCTGCAAACCCTAGACTTTTGCCCAGTGAGCGTATGAAGGATATGGCGACAGTGCCGCAAACATTTGAGAGAGTTACTACTAGTCACGCTGGCGAGTGGGTTGAAGCGTGTATAAGTGGAGGAACAACCTCCTCACCGTTTAGTTACGGAGGACCACTCACCGAAGCAGTACTTATGGGGAATCTAGCAATAAAAGCTTTCCAATACAAGGAACTTAAGGAGGGTAAAAAATCTGGTGATTGGGATCCGTATAACTACCCAGGACGCCGAACCATTAAGTGGGAAGGGGATACTATGAGAGTTACTAATTATGAGGAGGCTAATAAATGGGTAAAAAGAGAGTATCGTGAGGGGTGGGAACTTTAAACTGTTTTAATTTGTAATTCATTCTAAAGAAAATATCTTGAAATACATCACTTTACTCCTCTGTTTATGTTCGCTTACTCTCTGTGCGCAGGTTCAGAGGTATACGAAAGGTCACGTAGTCCTGCGCGATGGAACAGAACTAAAGGGCGAGCTGAAATTAAATGGTCTTGCCACTACAATTCTTTTTAAAGATTCCCTCTCTGGTGGAAAAATGAAGCTCACTGCGAGGGAATTGAAGTATGCTAAAGTTCAAGAAGGATCAACCCGTGCTAAATTGTCTTATAAGATTCTCAATGGAAAAGGTAAAAGCCCTAAAATTGTGCAGCATATCACTGAGGGAACGGTATCTCTATATAAAAAGCTGGACGCAGATCACGACTATTATGAACCTGTGGAGATAGACTATACTTTTTACAACGACCCGTTTAACAACAACAATAGTCAAGTCGTAAGCACAAATGTCCCAATGGCAGGAGGAATGGTAGGATTTGCACTTTTGTACAATCTAATGGTGGCTTCAGAAAAAATTTGGTTTTATGCAGATGGAGACTCAGATATTGTAGATATTTTACCTATCAAACGTGATCAACTAATGCAAAGGTTTAACAACTGTCCACAGGCGATGGTAAAATTTAGAGACGTAGACGATAAAGATTTTGACTTTGTCTTCTTCCTTAATTATTATAATGTGGAGTGCGCGGGACCTAAATAAACGACAGATAGCTTTTCTGGCTGTACTACTAAAAGAGTAGTAGGTTTCCTTGTGCAAAATATATATCACAAGATCAACTGATCAATGAACTCAAAAAAAGTTAATTGATTTAAAAGCACTCATTCACAGACTTTTAACCTCTCTTGGCCTTTTTGTCTCTCTTTTCTGCTTTTTTCTCCTTAGCGCTTTTTGCAGGTTCTTTCTTTACGTTTTTCTTAGAATCTTGACTTTTTGCCATTTTCGTTTGTATTAATTACTATTGATGAAACTATATAAGTGCCTAATCTGTTAAAACTCCGCTTTTCTCTTTTCTAAAAAAGCTGTTGTTCCCTCCACAAAATCATCGGTTCCAAAACAACCTCCAAATTCTTCTATCTCTGTATCATAACCATCCACTCCATCTTCATATCCTGCATTTACCGCGTTAATTGCTGCTGCAATGGCCATAGGTGAGTTACGCATTATTTTAGAAGCTAGTTTTTCGGCAAGAGGTAAAAGTTCTTCTATGGCTACTATGTGATTAATGAGCCCGTATTCCAGCGCAGCATTTGCATCTATCATTCCGGCGGTCATAATCATTTCCATCGCACGCCCTTTGCCTATTAATTGTGGTAAACGCTGCGTACCACCATATCCTGGGATCACGCCCAGACTCACCTCAGGTAATCCCATACGCGCATTGTCACTTGCAATCCTAAAGTGGGCTGCCATTGCAAGTTCCAGACCACCACCCAGTGCAAAGCCATTTACGGCCGCAATGACTGGTGTTCCCATTTCTGCAACAAAATCAAAAAGGATTTCTTGGCCTTGTCGGGCAAGCTCGGCACCTTGGTCTTCAGAGAAATTTGCAAACTCAGAAATATCTGCTCCAGCAACAAAAGCTTTTTCTCCAGAACCGGTGATAATCACGACCCGCACCTCACTATCCTCTTCAGCCTTCGAAAAAGCTTTATGGAGCTCTGCGATAGTCTCTTTATTTAATGCGTTGAGTTTTGACGGGCGGTTTACAGTGATCGTAGTAACGCCATTTGCTGTCGAAGAAAGAATATTATTGTACATAGGTTTAGCATTTTCGCGAAAGCGGAAAAATACCCCACCTCACTAATTTATTTTATTTCATACTTACGCTTTCGCGAAAATGTGATCGGGACACCATCATCTCGTTTACAAATACAAGTGAACCCGATGTTGTGTTACTTAGGAAAAACAACCGTAAAGACAGTCCCCTTACCCAGTTCAGATGTAAAGTTAATACTTCCACCATAAGTTTCAACAATGTTTTTTACCATCGCAAGGCCTAGACCCATACCACTTGTTTTTGTGGTAAACTTGGGCTCAAATATTTTGGATTTATTTTCTTCTGAGATACCCACACCGTTATCTGTAACCGTAATTTTTACCGCTGCTCCTTCATCAAAAACGTCCACTAGAATATGAGGATTTTCTTGCTCGTGAGTAGCTTGTATTGCATTCGTCACCAGATTCGTCACCACACGTATGAGCTGTGTGCGGTCAAATTTTGCTAGAATGGTTTCTTCTTCACTTGAAAAACGGATGTAGAGCTCATTAAAAATATCTAGTGATAACTTCACAATTTTAGGTACGTCCAGCGTCTCACTTTGTTGTGCGGGCATATCTGCAAAATTAGAAAATGCGCTCGCGATACTACTCATCGTATCAATTTGCTGGATAAGTGTATTACTGTATTCTTTAATCTTTGTGTGTACCTCAGGGTCTTCTGGATCAAAACGGCGTTCAAAGCTCTGTACCGTAAGTCGCATAGGCGTAAGCGGATTTTTAATTTCGTGAGCCACCTGCTTTGCCATCTCTCGCCAGGCTGCCTCGCGCTCATTTTGGGCCAGCTTTGCAGCACTCCCTTCCAGCTGGTCAATCATCCCATTATAAGCAGTTACGAGTGTAAGGAGTTCTGACGGAAGCTCTGCGGTTTGTATCTTTTCATTGCGCTTATCTAATTGGGTTTCCTTAATATTTTCTTCTACCGTTTTTAGCGTTCTTGTGATGTATTTTGCAAGAAAATAAGCTAGTAAAACAGCAATACCCACCATGATGATGTTTACGACAACAAGACGCCAGAGGATCTCCCTGAGCTCCTTATTGATAAAGGCATCACTATCCTCATATTGTATTTCTAATATGGCTAGTGGTTTGTATTTAGGGTCGTTTATATAGGAATAAGAATTTTGTTTTGAAATCTCGCCCTTGATCCTGTCCACATACCGTTTATCATTTGATAGCTGGAGACTATCTAGAATTTCCTGAGATATTGTAGATGATGTTGTTTCTCCCGGTTTTGAACTTGTCCACGGCTCGTCTGTAGAAGAAATTAGAGGTCTTCCCTGGAGGTCGTACATCGTAATATTTTCTCCCTGCACGTTTGCAATCTCAAAAATTTCCTCCTTGAATATAAATTCTATCTTTTCTGTGAGGAGCTCGTAGGTGGTGCTCCGTAAGATAAAATTTATTGACTTTTGGATCGAAGACTCCTTGCGCTCTAACCGTTCTTCATTATAATCCTTTATCTGTTCTTTATACTGAAAAAAGGTTACCGCAGCGATCATCGCAAAAGCAATGAGCACTAACCCCAACATTGAGGTAAAAATTTTCGTCCCTAAAGATTTTCTATTAAAGGTGAGCATTAAGCATTTGGATTTTTGTCCTGTATTTTTTTATACAGCCTTATGCCTAGCATCAATAATACTGCCAGACCTATCAATCCTCCTAGACCTATCAGCCAGTTTGTAGTGTCTTTTGTTACTGCAAGAAAAACGACGGCAAATAGGATAAGAGTGGCACCTTCGTTCCAAAGTCGCATCTGGCGTGAAGAATACTTAAAAATTCCCGCTTGTAGACTTTTATGAATGCGCCAGGTTTTCCAGTGGTACAAAAAAAGTAAGACAATAAACCCGAGCTTGATATGCATCCAAGGGGCCTGAAACAAACCTACGTTAACGTAAAACATCAAACTCCCAAACAAAACGGTAAGGACCATAGAGGGTCCTGTAATTATCTTCCAGAGACGATGCGCCATAAGGCTTAATTGCTTCCCTAAGATTTCTTTATCTGGAGATGGCTTTTCACTAGCTTCTATTTGATAAACGAAGAGTCTAGGCATATAAAAAAGACCCGCAAACCAAGTGACTACGAAGATGATGTGTAGGGATTTAAAATATACGTAGTATTCTGCCATATAATCAAAGATACGAAGGACTGGAAAACCAAAAAGACGCAGCCTTCTATTCTGCACCTTAATGTCTGTTCAAATTTATCTTTAAAGAAATATACTCAACCCTCCATTTAAACCGATGTTTGATGATTTTGATTTAGAATTGAATTCATCATCAAGAATTTTGTTACTATTATTTCTATATGCGACTTCAACATTAATGGATATCGTATCATTTAAGAAAAATGCAATACCAGCACCAGCTCTCCAAACAAAGGATCTCTGCTTAGACTCTTCAGTTTGAATGGTAGGATCATCACCTCCATTAATAAATGAAAAATTAGACTCAGACTTCCCAAAACCAAAACCTGTTGATGCTTTTAAGTAAGGACGTATTTTAGAATTTCCAATATCAAAATAATAGCTTGCGAATGGCCCCGCCAAAAAAGAAATAGCTGAGCTCTCACTATCACTTAAGTCTGACTTAAAATTTGAGGTCGCAAAGCTTAATTCTACACCCCCAACAAGATTATCTACAAAAAAATATCCTGCAGATCCGGTTAAACTAAAAAGGTTGCTTTTATTTTTACTTACTGTTTGTCCTTCCAATTTAAAAGAACTATTTGAAAAATTAAGACCTCCATTAGTAGACGCTCCTAGCAAAATCCTCCCTTCTCTAGTATGATTTTCACTATCATAATGTTCTTGGGCGAAAAGACCAATCGAAAAAAATAATACACAAATTACTGTAATCGTTTTGAATTTTGTCATTGTTGCTTTTTATTATTATGAATATTAATTCTACTATAGATACATATTTACACAAACGGTTGGATTAATGAAAAATAAAAATACAAGATTACTCCCGCACATTTTATACATATTTCCTTCTCTAAATATCATTTGCTAATCTTCCACAAACAAGTAATCCAACTTCAAGCTATTAAATTCCTCATTAAATTGTGCAACCTCATCATCCAGCATTTTATCAAAAGTATCTAGTTGGGTATTAATCTCTGCAGTGAGTATATTTTTTACTTCAATATCTTGATCTGTGGGCCCAAAATCTCCCATTCCCACAAGACTGTTTAAATGTCCTAGCTTATTGGTCAGCTTGATAGGAAAATTAAGAGGATCTTGACCTGAGCGATTCTTTGTTTGGTAGAGCTCCTTTTCAATCTCGCCAAATTCTTCCTGCATCTTCTTTGCCTTCTCACGCAACTCCGCGGTGCGAGCGTCTTCTTGATACTGCTCTGTAAATGACTTAAGTTGCTCGTTTATTTTTCTTATCTTTTTGATACTCTGGTGCGCACGGTCTACAGACGTGTTTACATCAGAAATAAATGCGTGTTGCGCTTTCATATCTGCAACCGTAGCTTCTGCATTAGGATTTGCTAGAATTTCAAAATTTTCTGTCTGTACATCCCCGTTTACATTAAGAGAGACCTTGTAATTTCCCGGAACAGCTTCTGGCCCGTCAAGGCTTGCCCACCATAAAATCATTCCGTCCAGTCGCTCTGCGCCATCCGTTCTGGTATCCCAGGCAAACATATTTCCTCCTTTCTTAGCTTCTAGCTTCTTGTCCTTTTTCTTAGCTCCAGTACTATACGATTGGATAGTGTCGCCAGCCATAGTCATATACGTTAAGGCAACGGTATCTTTCTTTTTATCAAAATCGGATAGATTAAAATACGTCATTACACCTGCCGGATGATTGGTTCCCGCAGTGAGACTAGATCTTCCGCCGCGACCACCCATTCGGTAGGTGTCTTTAGGTTTAAAGAGTTGGTCGGTTCCCGCTTTCGCGAAAGCAGATTGGTGCAACATCCCAAGATCATCTATAATCCAAAGGCTACGCCCCTGCGTCGCAACAATAAGGTTGTTATCCTTAATGGTCAAATCTGTAATAGGAACGATAGGAAGGTTTAATTGAAACGATTTCCAGTTTTTACCATCATCAAAACTGATGTACATTCCAGTTTCAGTTCCTGCGTATAACAATCCTTTTTGTTTTGGGTCCTCGCGTACCACTCTCGTAAAATGTTCTTCAGGTATGCCATCGGTAATTTTCTTCCACGTCTTTCCGTAATCGGAAGTTTTATAGATATAAGGGGCAAAATCGCCTAGTTTATAGCGTGTTCCTGCCACATAGGCTGTACCTTCTTCAAAGGCACTAGGCTCAACGCTGTTAATCATCATATTTACTGGCATCCCTTTAGGAGTTACATTCTCCCAAGAGACACCTCCATTACGAGTAACGTGTATCAATCCATCATCACTTCCTACCCAGAGCAATCCTTCTTTTAGAGGAGACTCGGCTGCCGCAAAAATGGTACAATAATATTCTACAGAAGTGTTATCCTGAGTAATGGGGCCTCCAGAGGATTTCATTTTTTCTGGATCATTTGTAGTAAGATCACCGCTTATTACCTCCCAACTTTGACCCTCATTCTCACTTACGTGCACACTCTGAGAAAACGTATATAATCGGTCTGGGTTATGCTTAGAGAACATTATGGGAAAATTCCACTGGAAGCGATATTTCATATCTTCTACTCCGTGCCCCATGGGGTTATCTGGCCATACGGAAACGGAGCGAACGGTATTTTTCTCGTGATTAACGCGGGTCAAAAACCCATCATAGCTACCTCCATAAACGATCTCATTATTTTCTGGATCTACTGCGATATGAGCAGACTCTCCACCAGCGGTGCTCTCCCAATCATCTTCTCCTATGCTTCCTCCTTCTGTACGGTGCGGAATACGGATAGTACTATTATCCTGCTGTGCTACATAGATGCGGTACGGAAAAGAATTATCTGTGGTAACTCTATAAAATTGTGCTGTAGGTTGGTTCATATACGTACTCCAAGAGCGGCCACCATCATAAGAAACTTGGGCACCTCCATCATCACCTATAATCATACGGTTAGAATCTTCTGGGGCAATCCATAGATCGTGATGATCTCCGTGAGGAGCATTATATGTTTCAAAACTCTTCCCGCCATCTGTAGATTTATGATAGTTTACGTTGAGAACATACACGGTGTTTTCATCCTTAGTGTCTGCATACAACCTTGTGTAATACCAAGCTCGCTGGCGAAGCTTGCGCTCATCATTTATCTTTTTCCAAGTAGTTCCGGCATCTGTAGAGGTGTACAGACCTCCCTCTTCTTGGTTTTCTACCATTGCATAGAGGCGATTGCTGTTCTGTGGGGATACGGTAATACCCATAATGCCAAGAATTCCTTCGGCGAAACCCTCATTTGTCGAAATCTCTTTCCAGGTCTCACCGCTATCAATACTCTTCCAAAGTGCAGATCCTTCCCCCCCAGAACTTAAACTATATGGAGTTCTTCTTGCATTCCAAGTAGTGGCATAAAGTACCCGGGAATTAGACGGATCAATAATTAGATCGACCACACCGCTATCTTCATTAGAAAATAAGGTTCTCTTCCAGGTTTTTCCTCCGTCTGTACTTTTGTAAACGCCGCGCTCCTGAGTGGGCTTATAAATATTTCCTAAAACTCCGGCATACACGATGTCAGAATTTGTTGGGTGTACCCGTATTCTTGGGATGTGACGACTATCTTTTAATCCAGAAGGCATCCACGTTTTTCCTGCATCTTCAGACTTCCAAACGCCATATCCAGAGGAAACATTCCCTCTTAAGGTTTTCTCTCCACCGCCTACATACATCACATTTGGATCACTTTGAGACACCTCAACGGCGCCTATGCTTCCTCCAAAAAATCCGTCAGAAATGTTTTCCCACTCTTTGCCTCCATTAGTTGTGCGCCATACGCCACCACCAGTACTCCCCATATAAAACAAGTCTGGTTGACCGGGTACTCCCGTTACCGCAGCACTTCGACCCCCTCTAAAGGGACCAATGAGTCGGTACTCCAACGCTTCATACGTGGAATCATCTGGAGTTTGGGCAAAAGTTTCAATTGACATTGCAGCGCATATTGCCAGCAACACGAAAAGGAATTTTATGTTCATTTGTTTCAATTTTAAACTAGTTAAGAAAATTAAGCAATTCTTCTTAAGAATGGAAGTGAGAAGGTGTGTTTTTGCGCTTTCGCGAAAATGAACAGTGATTTGACAGAGTATCCTAGAAATTATGATTTGATGTTATGTTAAAAAAGAAGCCAATACGCTCAAACTACATGGTAAAAACGCGAATGACATTTTCGCGAAGGCGTAGTCAAGTACCTAATTTTGAATGACTAAAGATTCTCGATATAATCCCTAAGAGTTTTTTGCTGCCCTGCCGTATAGTTTTACCATTTCCATAACAAGCAAAAATTGATAGATCGCCTACCTTTATAAAAAGCACGTAAATATGGGATTTGAACACTATGATGTATTTGTAATAGGAAGTGGGACAGCAGGACAGCAAGTTGCAAAAGGCTGCGCGAGGGAAGGAAAAAAAGTGGCTATTGCAGATAATCGTGAGTATGGCGGTACGTGCCCCAATCGAGGTTGCGATCCCAAAAAAGTGCTCATAAATGCCAGCGAGCTCATAGCCTACACTACAGATATGGCGGCCGTAGGAATTACTGACGTAGCCAAGATTAACTGGCAAGCACTTCAAAAATTTAAAGAAAAGTTCGTTTCGGCAGTCCCTATCCGCACGGAAGAAGACCTAAAGAAACTCAATATTAAAATGTATCACCAGTCCCCTCAATTTCTTGAAGATGGGTTGCTTATTGTAGAAGGAAAAAAGGTAACCTATGATAAAGTGGTTATCGCTTCAGGCCTCATCCCAAGGCCGTTACATTTTGCAGGAGCCGAGCTTTTAAAAATCTCAGACGATTTTTTAGAACTTCCAGAATTGCCCGATAGTATGATCTTTGTCGGAGGTGGGTATATTGCAATGGAGTTTGCTCATATCGCAGCGCGATGCGGGGTAGAGGTTACGGTGATCGAGCAAGGGGAACGCATTCTCAAGATGTTTGATAAAAGCCTGACTGATCATCTCCAGAAAGTTTCTGAAGATATCGGCATCAAATTTATTTTTAACGCCACTGTTTCTGGAGCCGAAGAATTGCGCAAGAATATAAGAGTGCGTTATGAGAAAAATGGAAAAACCGATACTGCCAAAGCAGCGCTGGTTTTCAACACTTCAGGCAGAGTAGCTTCTGTAGAAATGCTGGACTTAGGGAATGCAAATATTGAATCATCTCCCAAAGGAATAAAAGTGAACCAATTCTTACAGAGTATCTCAAACCCCAATGTTTATGCCTGTGGTGACGTAGCAGATAGTGGTGCACTACCACTTACGCCCTTATCCAGTCTTGAAGGAAAACACCTTTCAAAACAACTCATTACTGGTGAACATAAGAAATATACGTTCCCCGCCATACCGACCTCTGTATATACACAACCACAACTCGCCTTAGTAGGAATGTCTGAGGCAGAGGCAAAAAAACAAGGGGTTGATTATAAGATTTTAGAAGAAAGTGTCCCAGATTGGTTTAGTGTAAAGCGTTTAAACTCTAAAGACTATTGTTACAAAACCTTAAAAGGACCGAATGATGAAATATTAGGCGCAGAAATTCTCGCGCCAGAAGCGAGCGAGATGATAAACCTTTTTGCCATAGCCATCCAGCAAAAGTTAACCTGCACCCAGTTTAGAGAGACTATTTTTGCCTATCCTACTTTTGCAAGTGATGCACAAAGCATGGTTTAGATTAAAGAATAGAACCTAATTCTATAAGCGACGTAACAGAAAGATCTGCCGAAGGAGCCGTAGGAAACTGTTGCTTCCCAGGACGTTCTATAAAACAAGTTTTCATTCCTGCTTTCTGGGCTCCGATAATATCCCAACCGTGAGCAGCAATCATTAGTGCATCTGTAGGTTTGACCTTTACTTGTTGCATCGCCCAATGGTAAACAGCCGTTTCTGGTTTAAACTTTTTTACCGGTTCAGCGCTAAGGACAGCGTCAAAAAACTCGTAAATTCCAGCAAATTTTAATTTGGCTTCAAGTGACTTTTGCGAAGAATTCGTAAGGGCTACGATTTGATAATCTTTGTCTTTCAACGTTTTTAACCCTTGCTCAACATCATCGTATGCTGGTAATTCCTTGAACGGTATCAACACAGCATTTTCTGCATCTTTTGTTGTTAGGACTATACCATTTATTTGAGCAAGCATCATTAAAGCCCCGACACCTATCTCGCCGAAATCCTTATAGTCATTTGTAACATTTGCAACTAGAGAATAATGCAGAAGAGTGCTAAACCACAATGCAACCAAATGTTCATTACCTCCAAGAGCTTGTTCTACATGTTTTTTAAGTGGTGATAGGTCTAACAGCGTCTCGTTTACGTCAAAAAAAAGTACAGATGGTTTCATAGGAGACATACTTAGTTTGAGAATCTTTCCTTCAGTTTAATAGGAGGCGCCGTATCACGGTTTTTAAAAGCGTGAACAGATGTTACAAAAAACAAAACTACAGCACCAGAAAGTGCATAATAGGCAATACTTTCATACTGCTCTTGATGCCTTACAAAAATCGCAACAAGTGCCCAGATGGCAACTGCCGCAAATTCCCTCATATTACGTAACCAGACCATTAATACATTTATAAGAACAGCAATGGTTATCATCACCATTGTCCATACAATTTGATTGAGCTCTGTGCCTTTCATATCGAGACTTGAAAAAAAGGCAGAAAAATTGGCAATAGTAGCCACTGCGATCCATCCAGAATAAATGCAAATGGGCCACCACACAAAAGCGATTACTTCAATAGGTGCGTCCCATCGCTCCATATTAGTGTTGCGGATAATCTGTAGTAAACTCACTAAAATCCCAATCATTATAATCACCGATAATCCCACATACTGAAACGTAAAAGCAACTACCCAAGCAGCATTTAATACATTTGCTAGCGCAAACCACCATCCCGTTTGTTCTATAAATGGTGATTCTTTTTCACTATAAAGTGCACGGCGTATTTGAAAGATAGAATATCCTATAAGCATTAAGAATATCAATCCCCAGATTGAAAAAGCATATCCAGCAGGGGTAAAAAGATTGGTATATAAATCAGACATTTCACCTATGGTCGTATCGTTCCATCGCTGTGCTTGTGAAAGTCCGTTTACGGCAAGTACCAAAATCACAGATAAAAAATTTACAATGGCGTAGGTGCTTTTCATTTTGCTCGTTTTATGTAAAGTTAATTACGCTTTCGCGAAAATGCTCTTAAGCAACTCCCAAATTTATTCTACAAGAATAACCTCGTCTGGCGTTACCACAAATACCTCATCACCATCTTCTGGTTCTAACATATAATTACCCGTAAACTCTCCAAAAGCTGGTAGGATAAGTTGGTTTGTTTTTTTAAAAAAACACGGCATTTTAAGTACCTGCCTTCCCAATCCCTGAAGCCTAACTCCAGGATGGATATGACCGCAAAAATTAAAAAGCCCCTCGCGCTCTTCTGGAATATGAGTAAGTAAAAAAGTATCGAGAATACGCTCGTCAAAAATTTTAATCCCTATACGCTCAAATCGCAACGGATTTATAATATCATGGTTGCCTGAAACAAGTGTGATTATTGACTTTTGGCTTTTGACCCATTTTTCAAAATAAAGCCACTCTGTATTTAATGAAGAATGAAATAAGTCTCCAAGAAAACACACCTCCTTTGGGTTACAGCAAGAAATCGCTTCGTCCAATTGCTCAAAGTTTTTTAGAAACGCATCTTTAGGCACTGCGCTTCCGTGCTTACGGAAGTGAGCAACTTTCCCCAAATGCACATCAGCTATAAAAAGGATCTTCCGCTCCACCCAATACATTGTCCCCGTAGGATGAAGGTGAAAAGTATGGTTATGAATGGTGGTTTTTTGCACAAGACAAAAATACAAAGGAACTCGTCATTTCAAACGTATCTTAGAAATGACAAATAAACGTGATTATTCAAGGTGGTTGAGTGTTTTTTGATTTGTGCAAAGCACAAATCAAAAAATGTATCGAAACTACCGCTTCTTCTTCGTCTTCGTTAAAATCGCCGTCATTCTCTTAATCCTATCTGCTAACTTCTCGCTACTTAACTTTTCGCGCAAGCGGTCTGTAATAATAGGGAAAGATAAAGGCGTAGGTTGCTCACAATCCTTCCACACAATTTCTTGGGTAGCGATACGCTCCAGCGATTCCTGTAATCGCCCTTCTTCAAGTTGATGTTCAAAGGTTTCCCTAAAGGCCTGCTGAAACAATAAATTGTCTGATTCATAATCCCGAAACACATCAAAAAACAGCTGACTACTACTTTGCAAATGCTTTTGTTTCAACTGCTTATTTGGAAATCCAGTAAAAACAAGCCCAGAAATTACCGCAATATCTCTGAATTTACGTCTTGCCATCTCTGTAGCGTTAAGACTTCTTTGAAGATCGTCGTGCATATATTCAGTAGTAAATAAATTATTATCCAGCATCTGCTGGATGTCGATAGGTTGATCAGAAAGGAGTTCAAAGCCGTAATCGTTAAAGGCAAGAGAGAAGGTAATCGGGTCGAGTAAGCTCACACGATACCCCAGCAAACTGCCCATCGCCTCGTGCACAAACCGTCCCTCAAAAGGGTAAAAAACGTGATGATATCCTTCTCGGGTTTTAAAGGTTTCAATCAAAAATTCTTCTGGACCGGGAACAATGCTCTCCTGTTTTTGACGGCGGAAAATATGTTCTAAAGCGTTTATTTCTGGAGAACGTTTTCGCGAAAGCAAGTTACCCGTATATAATTCTTCTCTTAACAGTTGCGACATCTGGCTACTCAAGGTCAAGCGACCGCCCATCCACGATGGGACCTTGTTGGTTTTCTTAGTGCTATTACGCACGTGCACCTCCATATTTTTGATACGGATAAATTCTAAGTTTCGCCCCGCAAAGGTAAATACATCTCCACGTGTGAGCTTACTTATAAAAAATTCTTCAATCATCCCGATGTAGCCGCCTGTTTGAAATTTGACCATCAGGCTGGCGTCACTTACAATAGTGCCTATCTGCAATCTGTGGCGCATCGCAACCATACGGGAGTTTACTTTAAAACGGCCATCTTCTAGGATCTCAACTTTTTTATATTCATCATACGCCTGCAATGACTGCGCACCCATCGAGATAAAATTGAGCAGCCACTGCCATTGTTCTTCAGTGATCGCTTGAAAGCAAAAGGTGCTCTGCACTTCTGGCCAGATCTCCTCAGGCAAAAACCCATCAGAAACTGCTAACGTGACCAGGTATTGAATAAGCACATCAAAACTATTGAGATAGGGAATGCGATCTTCTACCGTATTTTCCTTTACGGCACGTTGGAGTGCACTCGCCTCCACGAGTTCAATGGCGTGGGTGGGCAAAAAGTAGATCACACTTTCCTTTCCCGGACTATGACCAGAACGCCCAGCACGCTGTAAAAAGCGAGCAACACCCTTAGGACCGCCTATCTGAATAATCGTTTCTACAGGGGCAAAATCTACCCCTAGATCGAGTGACGATGTACAAACTACTGCTTTAAGTGACTCATTACGAATGGCACCTTCCACCCACGTGCGCGTCTCCTTATTGATACTCCCGTGATGCATCGCAATCTCGCCTGCATACTCAGGATGCGCCGCAAGAATCTTCTGAAACCATATCTCACACTGACTTCGTGTGTTTGTAAACAACAACGTCGTTTTACTATTATTGATGATGGGCACCACATATTCCAATAAATGAATTCCTAAATGCCCCCGCCACGGGAAGGTTTCCATTTCTTCAGGAATGATGGATTTTACGGTGATCTTTTTATCTATGTTAGCTTTGATCGTTACGCTTTCGCGAAAAGCGCTACTTGTAGGTCCCAGCAATACTTCTCGCGCCTGTTCGAGATTTCCGATCGTGGCACTTATTCCCCAAATGCGCAAATTTTTTGATACCGTTTTCAATCTACTCAGGGCGAGTTCCATTTGTACGCCACGTTTAGTACCTAATAGTTCGTGCCACTCATCAATAACAATCGCCGAACAATCCTTAAAAACCTTGTCATAGCCTTTTGAGGCAATTAAAAGCATTAAACTTTCTGGCGTGGTGATGAGTAGATCAGGCATCGATCTTTTTTGTTTTGCCCGTTCAGATTGAGAGGTATCCCCTGTGCGAATTCCCACTGTCATTTGCGTACCTAAATCCTCGGTAATCCTATTGGCCGAAAGTTCAATCTCGTTAGAAAGTGCTCGTAGCGGAGTGATCCAGATAGCTTTGAGTCCTTTTTTATGCTTGGTCTTATATTCAGGATTATTTTTAATGTAATTTAAGACAATGGGGAACCAAAGCGCATAGGTCTTCCCACTTCCCGTAGGCGCATTGAGCAGCCCATTTTTACCCGCAAGAAATGCCTTCCAGGTTTGTTTTTGGAACGGGAAGGGTTTCCAATGTTGGGATTGGAACCAGTCTTCGGCGATTTGTATGAGATGTTTTTGGGTCATCGTTATTGCGAGCTACGCGAAGCAATCGGCCGCGATTCAAAACCTACAGTACCAAACACGCGCCCTACCATATCTCCTCAATATAAAAATGATCACTTCCGAGCGTAGCGAAGGAGCCTGCTACATCCAACCAATCTCTATTCTTATTATTAACCAACTTCTCTTTCCGTTTTCTGTTCCCAGCCTTGAGCTGCGTTTCTCTTGCGAGTGCTTCTTTCCAAGTTTCGAACACTTCATAATAGATCAAATCATAGCAATTGTACTGCGCACTAAAAGACTTTGGGTAATATTTGGTTTTATGTTGAGACATTATTCTTTTGATATTGCTTGTGGCTCCTACGTAGACAACGGTTTTGTTTTTTGTTAGTTAATATGTAGGTGTAAGAGGGCATTTAAGTGTTGGCTTTGGTGTTTTTCGAGTTGGGTAGTTTCCGGATTTGCACAGATTCCTTCTCAATTTGCCCTTCGGGCGCATTGCTCGGAATCAGGGCTTCTAAGTCACTTAAGGAGTTGGCCTCCTCAATCTTCTTATCCATCCTCCACCTCAATATCCTTGGGAAGCGTGTTGCGATTCCGCTTTTATGCCGTTTGCTTAAGGCGATTCCCTCAAAGGCAATTTCAAAAACGTGATGTGGTGTGACACTGCGTACGGGACCAAAACGTTCTAGCGTATTTTTCTTAATCCACGCATCTACTTTGCGGAACTCGGCATCTGTGAGTCCTGAGTACGCTTTCGCGAAAGTGACTAATTCCGTTTTATCATCATTCCATAGGCCGAAGGTATAATCTGTAAATAAATTACTTCGTCGTCCGTGACCGCGCATTGCGTAAGTGAGAACGGCATCAATGGTGAGCGGATCTACCTTCCATTTCCACCAATCCCCTTTTTTACGACCTACACGGTATGGACTGTCCTTACGTTTTATCATCAAGCCTTCCGAACGCATTTCTCGGCTTCTGTCTCGCTCTTCTGCCATTGCTTCCCAGCTATCAAACTCCATTGTTTTAGAGATTCCAACAGGAAGTCCTGAATCCTTAATTGTTGCGTACAATTGTTCTAAAAGTTCACGCCTCCTCACAAAAGCGGTCTCTCGTAAATCCGTTCCTTCCCATTCTAGAATATCATACATTTTGATAATCACAGGTACATCCTTGAGCATTTTCTTGCTCACCGTCTTCCGACCAATGCGCGCTTGCAAATCATTAAATGTTCCGATCTGTCCATCGTAAAATGGCAGCAGTTCACCATCAATCACGGTACCGTTTGGAATGTGTTGCTTGAGGATTTCCAATTCTGGATATTTGTCGGTGACGAGTTCTTCACCACGACTCCAAATGAAGATTTCGTCGTTACGGAAAATAGTTTGAGAACGAATCCCATCCCATTTATGCTCTGCAAGAAAATCGCTTACATCGCCCAGTTCTGAAGCATCATTTTCAATGGCATAGGCGAGATAAAACGGATAGGGTCTGGAGAATTCCTGACTCGCATCTTCTTCAATCACAAGGTCGTAAAAAGTAACGGTCTGTGGTTTCCAGTCGCCCATTAATTTATAGGCTAGTTCATCTTCGTCAATTTCCGTAGCTTGAGAAAGGGCACGTGTCATTAGTTTCTGGCTGACTCCTATCCGGAAACCTCCTGTGATCAATTTCGTAAAAACGAACCGTTCATAATAATTGAGATTTGCCCAGTTATCAAACAGATATTCCTTTTTTTCTTCGTCAGTCTTACGCTTGAGCGCAATCATTTCTTCCAGAAACTGCGTGAGCGTTTTCTCTGAAGAATCTGTGGCTGCAGGAATGACGAGCGCAATAGTTTCGGCAAGATCGCCTACGATGTGATAACTTTCTTCAAAAAGCCAAAGCGGAATAGTTGCAAGTTCGCTCGCCCATTCCCTTAAAAGAGTCGTGTTTACAGGCCTTGGCGGACGACGATGAGAAAGTATTGCAATCGTCCACACTTTATCCTTGTCTGAAGCTTCTTTGAAATAATTGGCTAAGGCAGCGACTTTCGTATTTGTCTTGTTTGTAGAATCTAAGGTTTTGATGAGTGCGGCAAAAAGTTGCATTCCCCCTAGATCACCCTGTGGGGGACTTTTCTTTTCTGAAGAGGAAACTCCTTTTGTGCTTGTTTTGGTACGTGTTTCTTTTTTCATTTTCCTACCTTTTCAAGTACTGTCCCTTCCTCAATAGTTTCATCCTCATCTGCTTTATTTTTATCATCTATGGTTTCTCCCTCGTATTGCGTTTCTTCAGTTCTTGCATCATACCCTATACTTCTCAAATATCTCGAGAAAATGTCTGTGTAGCCGTGAGTACAAATAATTTTTTCAGCGCCGGTGGCTTCGATGCTTTCTAGTAAACTAGGCCAATCGCAGTGATCGCTCATCACAAAACCTTTGTCAATTGCTCGCCTTCTCCGAGCACCGCGGAACGTCATCCACCCACTGGCGCTTGCTGTCACATAGGGAACCATTTTTCGTATCCAAGTGCTTCCGTGAGCACTGGGTGGAGCAAGGACAATGCTTCCGCGGAAGTCGGCTTTTGGGGTGTCCCTGGTGATCAGTTCTGTCGCGGGCATATCGATCATCGGGCGGAGGACTTCGGTCATTTTTTCAATAGCGCCGTGGGTCATTATTTTACCGATGCTTGGGTCTAGATGTTTTAAAAGTCTTTGTGCTTTTCCTAAGCTATACGCAAATAGGATAGAGCACTTTCCCTCGGCTTTATTTTGATCCCACCAAGTGTTGATGTCGTTCATTACTTCGGCTTGGGGAGTCCATTTGAAGGCTGGAAGACCGAAGGTACATTCGGTAATAAAGGTATCGCATTGTACGGGTTCGTAAGGTTCTGAAACACCGTCAATTTCAGTTTTATAATCCCCTGTAAATACCCATACTTCGTCTTTGTGCTCGACACGAATTTGGCTTGATCCAGGAATGTGTCCCGCGGGATGAAACGTGAATTTTACATTGTTTATCATAACATTTTCGCGAAAGCGTACCCCAGAAACATTAATATCTCCAAGCCTGTGGGAGATTATGGGCACATTGCTCTCGTGGGTGATGTATTGTTTGTGACCCCAGCGACTGTGGTCTGCGTGACCGTGGGTGATGAGGGCTTTATCTACAGGTTTCCAAGGGTCGAGATAGACCTTTGCGGGTGGGCAATAGATGCCTTTATCTGTAAATTCTAAGAGTGGTTTTTTCAAAATGGTTACTGTTTCAATCTTAAAGATACGGGTCAAAATTGCTTTACATTGACGTTTTAGGAAAAGTTTAGTCTCTCAGGACTGACAGAATTACAAGTCCAAAATGGGTTGGCATATTTTTTGAAAAGTCCTTGAAAATTTTAAAATTGTTTACAAATGAAAAAATTAGCAATCCTTTCATTGGCAGCAATTTTGGCTGTCGGTTGTCAAGCGCAAGAAGGTACTTCTAAAGATTTTGCGCTTACTGAAACTCAAAGAGATTCTGTAAAACCAAAAGGGCAATGGAGTGTACATAAAGAAGTAGACGAGCACGGGAACGTGGTGCGTTATGATTCTATCTACTCCTGGTCATCTTCGGGAAATGATGTACGTGCGTTACAACGCATCAATCCCGATAGCCTTATGGCACAAATGCGTAACCGTATGCGCAGTTCTTTTGGGATGATGGATGGGGATCCATTTCAGGAATTTTTTGGAAACGATTCAACGCACATAGATCCTTTTAAGAGGGATCCGTTTATAAATGATTTTTTTAATGGAAATGGGGTTCCTACTATGGATGCCCTTCGAGAGCGTATGGAGAAAATGATGCAACAGGGCGGTTTTTCTGGATTTCATAGGCCGTTAATCCCTGCCGTTCCCGAGGAGAAGCGAAAAAAGAACCTAGAAAGAACACAACAAACCATTTAGTCAAAACACCCTCACAATAACTCTCATCCCAAAAAGATGGGAGTTTTTAATAGGAGAACTAATTGATTTTTAGTTATTTTAAGGTGAAGAAAAAAATATGGAATACATAGATTATTATAAAGTCTTGGGCATTCCCAAAACAGCTACGGATAAGGATATTAAAAAAGCCTATAGAAAGCTTGCGCGAAAATATCATCCCGACGTAAATCCTAATGACAAGGAAGCAGAGCTAAAGTTCAAGGAAATTAACGAGGCAAATGAAGTCTTAAGTAATCCTGAAAATCGTAAAAAATATGATGAGTATGGAAAAGACTGGAAGCACGCTGAAGAGTTTGAAAAAGCAAAAAGATCTGGAGCCTACGGTCAGGGCGGCGGAAATCCCTTTGGCGGAGGTGGAGGTCGTACCTATACCCAAAGTGATTTTGGTGGAGGTGAGGATTTTTCTGATTTCTTTAGTTCGATGTTTGGTGGTGGAGGTGGCGGAAGCCGTGGTTTTTCGGGAAGATCTGCCGCTTTTAGAGGACAGGATTTTAATGCCGAATTAAAACTGAATCTTAGAGATGTTTACGAAAGTCAGAAACAAACGTTTACCGTTAACGGTAAGAATATAAGGCTTACAATACCGGCTGGGGTGGAAGATGGCCAGACCATCAAAATAAAAGGCTATGGTGGAGAAGGCGCAAATGGAGGTCCTAAGGGAGACTTGCTCATCACCTTTGCCATTGCAAATGATACTGCATTTAAGAGGGACGGCCAGCACCTATATACTACGGTTGAGGTACCAATGCTTACCGCTATTCTAGGTGGAGAAATTACCGTTGATACCTTCACAGGAAAGGTAAAACTAAATTTAAAACCCGAGACTCAAAATGGTACACAGGTAAAACTTAAAGGAAAAGGATTTCCCGTTTATAAAAAAGACGGACAGTTTGGTGATCTTATCATAACGTATGCGATTACAACTCCTAAGAATATCACCCCGGAAGAAAAAAAATTATATCAACAAATCGCCGATTTAAAAAAATAGGGTATGAACACTACACTGATAAAAATCACAGAGTTTTGTGACAGTCACGGGATCGCATATTCATATATATCTACGCTAGAAGAATATGGCTTTGTCACTGTGGAGCAAAAGGCTTTCATTAAAAATGAGGAGCTCCCAAAGATTGAAAAAATAGTGCGTCTCAACCGCGAGATGCAAATTAACTTTGAAGGAATAGACGTCATTTTAAATCTTCTTGACAAACTAGATGAGGCGGCTGAAAATGAGCGAAAATTAAAACAACGCCTCAGGATTTATGAGTAGCTGAGCGTTGACGTTTAGAACGCTTTCGCGAAAGCGCACTCCTCAAACTATCCATTGAAAATCGTAGCTTTGATAAAAATAAATTATGGAGTTATCGCTTAGCATTCCTGCCCTTCTCTTCCCTGCCATTTCGCTCACAATGCTTGCTTATAATGCAAGGTACCTCGCTATCGCAGCGCTCATAAGAAATTTACACGCATCGTATCAAGAAAATGCTTCTGAGACGTTAAAAATTCAAGTTAAAAAACTTCGAAGGAGGTTAACCATTATCAAAAATATGCAGGCGGTAGCAATCATTAGCTTTTTGCTAGCGGTAGTAACCATGTTTTTGATTTATATAGAAGAACCGTTTTGGGCAAATATCATCTTTGGTATAAGCCTTTTTGCTTTGATGCTATCTCTCATCTTATCATTAATAGAAGTTCAATTATCTACAAAAGCACTTGCTGTACAACTGAGCGATCTAGAGCAGTAGGTCTGTTATGGTGTTATATGAATTGAATAAGCCAAGTATTATGGAATAAGGATAAAGTATCAAGACCCCGATCTAAAAAAGAAAAACCCCGTAGAATCAATATCTACGGGGTTTTTTAAGTACCGAAAGCGGGAATCGAACCCGCACTCCGAAGAACGCGAGTTTGAGTCGCGCGCGTCTACCAATTCCGCCATTTCGGCAAATGGATTACCTTTCTTAGGTAATAGAGACTGCAAAATTAAAGAATATTTTGATTTTGAGACCATAAAAGCTGGATTTTTGTGCCACCTCAATGATTTATAATTCATATTTTTGCACCTCCTTAGTAGAAAAGGAATTATATCTAAACTAATAACCCGTCATAAAGATGACCGCCGCCGTACCGCAACCGAAAATATTTGCTTGCCAACAAAGTAAACCACTCGCTGAGAAGATTGCAAAAGCTTTTGGACAGCCGCTGGGTAACGTAATTACGTCTACCTATAGCGATGGTGAATTTCAGCCTTCCTTTGAGGAGTCTGTGCGCGGCTCTAGAGTCTTTATTATAGGAAGCACGATGCCTTCTAGTGATAACATGATGGAATTATTGCTCATGTGTGATGCCGCAAAGCGTGCGAGCGCTAGACACATAACGGCAGTCATCCCTTATTTTGGGTGGGCGAGACAAGACCGCAAGGATAAGCCCCGAGTGCCTATCGCAGCAAAACTTATGGCAAGTCTACTCGAGACTGCTGGTGCCACTCGTATTATAACGATGGATCTCCACGCAGATCAAATTCAAGGATTTTTTGAAAAACCTGTAGATCATCTTTTTGCATCTACGATCTTTCTTCCGTACCTAAAAAGTTTAGGTCTTGAAAATCTTACGATTGCCTCTCCAGATATGGGAGGTAGTAAGAGAGCTTATGCTTACAGTAAGGCTATGGAAAGTGATGTTGTGATTTGTTACAAGCAAAGAGCGAAGGCAAATGTCATATCACATATGGAACTCATAGGAAATGTAGAAGGTCAGCACGTGGTTCTTGTAGATGATATGGTAGATACTGCTGGAACGCTTACTAAGGCAGCAGATCTTATGATGGAGAAAGGCGCATTAAGTGTAAGAGCAATATGTACACACGCCATTTTGAGCGGGAACGCTTATGAAAAAATAGAAAATAGTCAACTAGCAGAGCTCATCGTTACCGATAGTATCCCTAGAAAACATAAAAGTGATAAGGTAAAAGTATTAACTTGCGCCCCACTCTTTGCAGATGTAATGCACCGTGTTAATAGTAACACGAGCATCGCATCAAAGTTTATAATGTAATTACTTAATAACTAATATATTTTAAAATGAAGTCAATTTCGATCACAGGATCTAAAAGAGAAAGCGTAGGCAAGAAAGCTACTAAAGCCTTACGTAATGCTGGACAGGTACCTTGCGTAGTATACGGAGGTAACGAACCATTGCACTTTAACGCACCAGAACTAGCGTTTAAGGATTTGGTTTACACAGCAGACGCGCACACAGTAGAAATTGAATTAGATGGAAAGAAGATTAATGCAATCCTTCAAGACATCCAGTTTCACCCAGTTACAGATAATATCCTACACATAGATTTTTACCAAATCTTTGAGGGTAAAGAAGTAACTATGGACATTCCAGTGCACATTGTAGGGAACTCTAAAGGTGTACGTAACGGAGGTGTTTTACGTAAGACTAACCGTGTTTTACGCGTGAAAGCCCTTCCTAAAAATCTTCCTGATTATCTTGAGGCAGACATTACGGAGCTCAAAATAGGAAGCAAACTTTATGTAGGGAAACTGGCTAGTGATGATTTTACAATTATGCACCCAGATAACACCGTTGTTTGTCAAGTAAGAACATCACGTACTGCAATAGTAGATGATGAGGATGAGGATGAAGAAGAAGAAGAAACTGAAGCTGGAGATGTACCATCAACTCAAACTGATGATGTTGCTGCAGTAAAAGAAGATTAAATCTCTTATCAAATATGTACCTAAAGCATCCTGTTTATTCAGGATGCTTTTTTATTTTTATACACTAGGTTTTTGAAGTGGGCTTTCGCCAAAATGCTAACACATCAAGTGATCCAGATTAATCTCAAGACATAATGACCACAACGTCACTGGTTTTAAATAAACAAAATGCTCGCATTCTTCGGTAGAATATTTAAATCTAAAAAAGCTGACGAGCCAGCGGTAGATCCTATGAAAAAATTTCTCGTTGTAGGCCTAGGAAATATAGGTCCCAAGTATGAAAACACCAGACATAATATAGGTTTTAAGGTGGTAGACGCTTTCGCGAAAGCGCAAGAAACCTCCTTTGAAACAGATAAGTTAGGAGACATCGCCCGTACAAAGATCAAAGGGAAAACAGTTATTTTATTAAAACCCAACACCTTTATGAACTTAAGCGGTAAAGCCGTGAGATATTGGTTACAGCAAGAAAATGTCCCTTTAGAAAATTTGCTGGTCATCACAGATGATCTCAATTTAGAATTTGGTACCATTAGGGTAAAGATAAAGGGAAGCGATGGTGGTCATAATGGGCTTAAGGATATCCAGGCACAACTTAACACAACTCACTATAATAGATTCCGTTTTGGGATCAGCGATTCTTTTTCAAAAGGAAGACAAGTAGATTATGTTTTAGGGGAATGGACACCTCAGGAAGAAGCCTCTTTAGTAGAGCGGCTGGATAAGAGTTGTGAGGTCATCACCTCTTTTGCCAGTGCCGGAATAAACAATACTATGAATACGTATAACGGAAAATAAGTTGGAAATACACAAAAGCGCACAAGAGTTTTCATCTATAAAAGGTACTGTGGTGACCATAGGCACCTTTGATGGAGTTCATCTAGGGCACCGCAAGATTGTCAAGAGACTTACAGAAAGTGCGACGGCAAATGGGTGGGAATCCTGTATTCTCACGTTTTTCCCGCATCCTCGTATGGTATTACAGAAAGATACAGGGATCAAACTTATTAATACTATAGAAGAGCGTTCTCGATTATTACAAAATCTCCATTTAGACCATCTTGTGATTCATCCATTTACCAAGGAATTTTCGAGGATAACCGCCGAAGATTTTGTGCACGATATTCTCGTAAAGGCGCTCAATGTAAAAAAGGTGATTATAGGCTATGATCATCGTTTTGGCCGTAATCGCAATGCAGATATAGAAGATCTTACCCGTTTTGGAGAAGCGCTAGGCTTTGAAGTAGAAGAAATTTCTAAAGAGGAACTTGAGGATGTAGCAATAAGCTCTACTAAAGTTAGAAAAGCCTTATCAAAAGGTGACGTGGAGCTGGCAAATGAGTATTTGGGTGAGCCTTTTATGCTCAATGGCACTGTGGTAAAGGGTAAGAGTATCGGTAAATCTATAGGCTACCCTACCGCAAATCTTGAGGTTTCTGAAAGCTACAAACTTATCCCGGCACAAGGCGTATATGTCGTGCGCTCCACCATTAATGGCTCCACCGTTTTTGGAATGATGAATATAGGCACCAATCCCACGGTGGGAGGCATAGAGCAAACGGTAGAAACCTATTATTTTGATTTAGATCAAGATCTTTATGGAAAGCAGATGGAGGTTGTTATCCTCACTCGCATTCGGGAGGAAAAGAATTTTGCAAGCGTAGATGAGTTAGTGCTAGCTATGAAAGAGGATGAGAAATTCTCGCGCGAGTTTATAAAAATGTATAAGACCAGTAACTTTTAAAAGCTATCTTTTAAGTCAAAAAATGACCCTTACCACCCTCCTTTTTAAACGTGTAGATAACTCACCTCTCATTGTATTTAGGGTGTTTTTTGGGTTTCTAATTACCTGCGAAGCTTGGGGAGCGCTGGCCACAGGATGGGTACGTAGGATTCTTGTAGAACCACAGTTTACGTTTAATTTTATAGGATTTGATTTCTTGCAGACCTTTCCTGGTCCTGGACCACAGATGTACGCTTGGTTTGCAGTAATGGGAATTTTTGGGGTAATGGTCATGCTGGGATTTAAATATCGCATCGCTATTATAGGCTACGCCATTATGTGGAGTATGGTGTATTTAATGCAGAAAACTGCTTATAATAACCACTATTACCTCTTGATGTTATTGCTATGGATCATGGCAATACTTCCGGCTCATACCGCATTTTCTCTTGACGCTCGCTTTCGCGAAAAAATAAGAGATATCACAATGCCTCGTTGGGTCACCCTATTTATCATCCTACAGCTCTGGATCGTTTACACCTATGGTTCTATAGCAAAATTATACCCAGACTGGCTAGACGCTACCGTTCCTCAAATCCTGATGCAGGGAAAGAAAGACTTTTTTCTTGTGGGAGAGGTATTACAGCAACGATGGACGCATTGGGTGATTTCTTATACGGGGATTTTATTTGACGGCTTGATTATCCCAGCATTATTATGGAAAAAGACTAGAAAATGGGCGTTTTTTATATCTATTTTCTTTCACCTATTTAACTCATTTATCTTTCAGATAGGGATTTTCCCCTATATGTCGCTTGCGTTTACCGTGTTCTTTTTTGACTCAAAAACCATAAACAACATTTTCCTAAAAAGATGGAAGCCCTATTACGAGCGCAGCGAGGTAATCACTTCCAACGACTCACCTACAGTAGAAAGACAGACTCTTACCGTACCAAAATACAAAAACCTGTTACTTGCGGTTTTTGCTGTATACTTTGTTATCCAGATTGCTCTACCATTACGTCATTACTTTATAGAAGATAATGTCTTGTGGACAGAAGAAGGGCATAGACTAAGCTGGCGTATGATGTTGCGATCCAAGGGAGGTAATGTCTCCTTTAAGCTAAAGGACAATGTAACTGGAGTCATAAAAACCATAGACCCCACCGAGTATCTCACAAAGAACCAGCAGCGTAACATACGCTCCAAACCAGATATTATCTGGCAGTTTGCCCAGCATATTAAAAGAGAACAACAAGAGCTCGGTAATGATGTGTCCCTTTATGTAAGCTGTACCATAAGGGTAAATGGTCGCAAGGGTAAAGCGCTTATAGACCCTAAGGTAGATTTTATGCGTGTAGAATGGGACTGGCTTCACCATAACGATTGGATACTCCCCAGTGATGGGTATTTAGAGGAGAAGTCTCCGTCTGTAGAGAGAGCGGCTAGAAGGAAGGAGAGAGTAGAAAGAGAGGAGAACGTAATAACTCCGCTTAAAATGGAGGAATAACATTTGGGCCTTTGAAAAATTTACTGAGGACATAATATAGGACCTTCACATAACTTTTTGAAATTCACAGCAACTGACTGAATTGAATTATGTTTTAATACCGTATAGGATACCTCTTAAATAGTATTTATCTCTCACCCTAATCTCTTAACTTTACACCTTCCTAATTAAAACCTATTGCAATGCTAGAAGTAGCTCAAATAAGAGATCATAGAGAAGCTTTCGCGAAAGCGCTCTCTAAAAGAAATATAGATGCACAACCGATATTAGATCAGGTGCTCAAGGCAGATGAAATGCGTCGCAACTCACAAGCCCAACTGGATGAAGTGCTAGCAGACAGCAATAAGTTCTCTAAAGAAATAGGAATTCTTTTTAAAAACGGCGAAGCTAAAAAGGCTGCGATTCTCAAGGAGAAGACCGCGGGTCTCAAGGAACAGTCTAAGATACTTCAAGAGAATTTAAATAACGCCACAGAAGAGCTAACTCAATTATTATATCAAATTCCTAATGTCCCTCACGACAGTGTCGCAAAGGGTAACAGTGATGAAGATAACGTAGAAGTTTTTAGCAAAGGGGAAATTCCTACGTTACACGATGGAGCTCAGCCACACTGGGAACTAGCAAAAAAATATGACATCATAGATTTTGAACTGGGCACAAAAATTACGGGCGCAGGTTTCCCTGTGTATAAAGGAAAAGGCGCACGGTTGCAACGGGCACTGATCTCCTATTTTTTAGATAGGAATACAGCTGCTGGATATACAGAATATCAAGTCCCCCATCTTGTGAATGAAGCTTCAGGTTTTGGCACTGGGCAATTGCCAGATAAAGAGGGGCAGATGTATCACGTTACAGAAGATGATCTATATCTAATTCCTACGGCAGAGGTCCCTGTAACTAATATGTTTAGAGGAGATCTGAGAAATCACGCGGAGTTACCTATTACGTGTACGGGGTACACCCCTTGTTTCCGTCGCGAGGCAGGGTCTTATGGCGCTCACGTACGTGGTCTCAATAGATTGCATCAGTTTGATAAAGTAGAGATCGTACGCATCGAACACCCAGATAATAGTGCTGCTGCCCTTGATGGGATGGTAGACCACGTAAAAACCATTTTAGATGAACTTGAGATGCCTTATAGAATCTTGCGTCTTTGCGGTGGAGATCTAGGTTTTACAGCCCACCTCACCTACGATTTTGAACTGTTCTCAACCGCTCAGGACCGCTGGTTAGAAATAAGCTCTGTGTCTAATTTTCTTACGTTTCAAGCTAACAGACTTAAACTTCGCTTTAAGGATGAAGACGGTCAAAACAAACTAGCTCACACCCTCAACGGCAGTGCACTAGCACTTCCTAGAGTACTTGCGGGAATCTTAGAAAATTGCCAGACCCCAGAAGGTATCAAAATCCCAAAAGTGCTTGTACCGTATTGCGGTTTTGAGATGATTGATTAAGTACAAACTAGACTTCGAGATTGCGTTTTTAAAGGTCCTCTTAGATTCTATTAGAGGCTCATTGGCACGTTTTTAGTTATCTTAGACAGTATGAAAAAGAAAATGCTTTTGGCAGCGGTAGCCATCTTTTGTTTTTACGCTTTCGCGAAAGCGCAAAATCATCTACAACTCGCTCAAAACTATTACGAGCAGGGAGCGTATGAAAAGGCAGTCCTTTCTTATCAAAAAGCGCTAGAAAGACAACGCGGGAATACAGTCCTCCTTAGTGGTCTGATAAAAAGCTACCAGCAACTTGAGCAATATGCAGAGGCAGAAAGAGAACTCAAAAAGGAGTATACATTAGCTAGGGATAAAGGCTTTATGGCCGTAGAACTCGGTTATAATCACCTACTCCAAAACCAAGATTCGCTAGCACAATCTTATTACAATGTTGCCCTAGAGGGTGTTACTAACAACACGATGAGTGCTTATAGAGTTGCGAGAGCCTTCCAAGATCGTAATTTGTTAGAAGAAGCTGTGAAGGCCTATGAGATCGCACAGGAGCAAAATCCCAATGCAAATTTTTCTACCCAACTAGCACGTCTCTATGGCGAACTGGGAGAGACAGAAAAAATGTTTGAAACGTATCTGGATTTAGTTCTCGAAAGCAGCAATCTTATGAATGCCGCCCAACGTAACTTTGCTGTCTATGTAACAGATGACCCAGTAAACGAGGCAAATATCATTTTTAGAAAGCTACTTCTTAAAAGGTTGCAGCAAGATCAAAATGTTATTTATAATGAGCTTTTAAGTTGGCTTTTTATTCAGCAGAAACAGTATGGTAAAGCTTTTACACAAGAGAAGGCCCTATTTAGAAGAACGGGAGGCAACTTTGACGGACTGCTCAATCTTGCTGGTATTACCCTTGAAGAAAAGGAGTATGAAGACGCTAAAGAGATTCTTCTTTTTTTAAAAGAAAATGTTCCTAATGAAGATATTAAACTTGAGGCAGAGCAAAAGCTTATTCAAATAGCTATAAGAGCGGCAAACTCGTCTGAGGCTCAAGAAGCAATTAAGACAAGGTTTGAAGCGCTTCTTGCCCAATATGGGAATTTAAATTATACAGTTCCTATACAAATAGACTACGCACATTTCTTAGCCTTTAATATGGAGCGCTCTGATGAGGCTATTGCCTATTTAAAAGAAGTAATCAAGAATCCGCAGAGTCGTTTTGAGGAGGCACGACTTAAAATGGAGCTAGCAGATATTTTGGTATATGAACAACAATTTAATCAGGCGCTTATTTACTACTCTCAAATCCAGAACAAAATCCAGAATAATGTATTGAGTCAGGAAGCGAGGTTTAAAGTAGCTAAGACGAGTTACTATAAAGGCGATTTTGACTGGGCAGAAACACAGCTCAATGTTCTTAAAGCAGGAGCCACCCAACTGATAGCAAACGATGCACTAGAACTTCTCCTACTCATACGAGACAACTCTGTAGAAGATAGTTTACAAACGGCACTCAAGAAATATGCAACAGCAGATCTTCTCGCCTACCAGAAAAAAACTGATAGGGCCATCGCACTCTATGATGAAATTTTGGACATCCACAAAGGCGAAAAAATAGAAGATGAAGCGTTACTTTCACAAGCTAGATTGTTTGAAGACAAGGGTATGTATGCGAAAGCAGAAAAAAACTACCTCACCCTATTAGAATATTACAAGGACGGCATCCTAGCAGATGACGCTTATTATCGACTCGCAAGACTTTATGAAGGGCCTCTCAATCTACCAGAAAAGGCAAAGGACAACTATGAGCGCATTATCTTTGACCTAGCAGACAGTATTTATTATGTAGAAGCCCAAAAGCGCTTTAGGAGTCTCAGGGGAGATGCCATAAATTGATAAAAATGATTATTTACAACGTTACCATAAACATAGAAGAGCGTGCAGAAAAAGAATGGGTATTCTGGATGCAAAAGGAACATATTCCAGAAATGATCGCTACGGGTAAGTTTACTAAAGCATTACTTTCTAAAGTGCGTGTAGATGAAGAAATGGGTGGAGTTACCTACTCTGCCCAGTATACGAGCCCTAGTCAGGAGCACTTACAGTCTTACTACGATGAGCACGCAGACACCTTAAGGTCTAAAAGCAACAGGTTTGCTGGAAAATTTGTCGCATTTAGAACCGAGCTAGAAATTATCTCAGAACATTAACTCCTCACAACCCTTTTCATTGTAAGGAGCTAGAAACCATTTATGTCAAAACAAAAAAAGAGTAAACGCACTTTTGAAAAGCCACATTCTAAGCGAGATAACCGTGATCAGGGGATTAAGGCAAAAAAACATCTGGGTCAGCATTTCCTAGGTGATGAGTCTGTTGCCCAAGATATTGCAGACACGCTCACTCTGGATGGGTACACGCACGTTCTGGAGATAGGACCAGGTACAGGGGTACTTACAAAATACATCCTTGCTAAACCCGTACAGCTCACTGTGATGGATCTTGATAGGGAATCGATTGCCTATTTAAATAGCGCTTTTACACTGGAGCATAAACTGGAAGATGATACATTTACGGTACTCGAAGCAGATTTTCTCAAATATGATTTTGATACGGTGTATCCAGGAGAACAAGTCACGATCACGGGTAATTTTCCGTACAACATTTCTACCCAGATCGTCTTTAAAGCCTTAGAAAATAAAGAGCGCGTTCCAGAATTTACGGGAATGTTCCAAAAGGAGGTAGCAATGCGTATCTGTGCATCTCACGGGAGTAAGACTTATGGTATCCTTTCGGTACTGGCTCAAGCCTATTATGACGCAGAATATCTCTTTACAGTGCCTCCTACCGTATTTATCCCACCGCCTAAAGTAGATAGTGGAGTTTTACGCTTAAAGCGAAAATCTTCTTATCAAAACATAGGTTGCGATGAAAAGATGCTATACAAAGTGGTTAAAGCCGCTTTCCAACAGCGTAGGAAAACATTACGTAATAGTCTTAAGAGTTTTGAATTGAGTGATGATTTTCGCGAAAGCGAAGTTCTAAACAAACGTCCAGAACAACTCTCCGTACAAGATTTTATAGAACTTACCTCAAATATTGCTCTAGACCTAAACTAAGGGAGTTGTATTCAAAATTTTAGTGAGGGATCCCTATATTTGTGACACTAACAACGATAGCCAATGCAGTTCCTCCTAAGTAGCGATCTTATAGACCAGATAAAAGACCTAATTGCCGCACAAGACGAGGCCGCACTTAAGGTATTACTGACTGATGTGCACCACGCAGATATTGCAGAAATACTGGACGAGGTAAACGGCGACGAGGCGACCTACCTGGTAAGGCTCTTAGATAGCGAGCAAACTTCTGAGGCTATAATGGAGCTGGATGAAGATGTACGTGAAAAACTACTTGACCAGCTTACTCCTCTTGAAATTGCGGGCGAGATAGAAGAAATGGACACGGATGATGCGGTAGATATGATCGCAGAGCTGGACGAGGACATTCAGAAAGCGGTTATTGCACAAATAGAAAATGCAGAACATAGAGCAGACATTAGAGAGATGCTGCAATATGATGAGAACAGTGCTGGTGGTCTTATGGCAAAAGAGCTCATCAAAGTCAAAGAAACATGGACTGTTGCTGGCTGTGTGAGAGAGATGCGACGCCAGGCAGAAGAAGTGACCCGAGTTCACTCTATTTACGTAGTTTCCAAAGAAAACGAGCTGATAGGGCGTTTATCACTTAAAGACCTCCTTACTACCGATACAAAAACTAAAATTTCTGAAATCTATATTCCTAAAGTTGATTTTGTAAATGTAAATGACCCTGCAGAAGACGTTGCAAAATTGATGCAGAAATATGATCTAGAGGCTATTCCCGTAGTAGATGATAACAAAATACTCTTAGGCCGTATTACCATAGATGACATCGTAGATTTTATAAAAGAAGAAGCAGAAAAAGATTACCAGATGGCAGCGGGTATCTCTCAAGATGTCGAGGCAGATGATAGTATCTTGACACTCACACGGGCGAGGATTCCCTGGTTATTCTTAGGCCTTGTGGGCGGGATAGGAGCAGCAACCATTATGGGAGGTTTTGAAGATGTTCTAACTAATTATGCACTGCTCTTTTTTTACACTCCGCTCATAGCTGCTATGGCAGGTAATGTAGGAGTACAGTCTAGTGCAATTATTGTACAAGGTCTTGCAAATGATGATGTAAAGGGAAGCATAGGAAACAGACTGCTCAAGGAGATGGCACTAGCCGCACTGAACGGTATTTTACTCGCCCTAGCACTTTTTGCGTTTACCTCGCTATGGTATGGGGATGTAAAGGCAGCTCTCGCAATTTCAATCTCACTATTTGCAGTAATTATTATGGCGGGTATCGTCGGGACGTTTATTCCGCTTTTTCTTCACAAGAGGGGTATTGATCCCGCAATAGCAACAGGACCCTTTATCACAACGAGTAATGACATTTTTGGGATCCTTATATACTTCTGGATAGCAAAACTTATTCTAGGCATTTGATTCCTAAAAAATTTGAATATCACCTTGTCGTTCCGCCGTCTGCCATAGATGTTTTAGATCACGTTAATAACGTAGTTTATCTGGATTGGGTTCAGATTGCCGCTTCTAAACATTGGAACCACGCCACAAAATCTTATTTTCAAGATGAAGATCAGGATGAAGAGCGGCTAGGTATTCATAAAATGGCTTGGGTGGTAATGGATCATCATATAAAGTACCACGCTCCCGCTTTTGAGGGAGATGAGATTATTGTGACCACTTTTGTAAAAATGTTTACCGCAGCAACGTCTGTCCGTCACACAGAAATACGCAAAAAAGGAGAAGCTACTATTCTTGTGAGCGCGGTGACAAACTGGTGCCTTCTCAAAATGCCAGAAGGTAAACCGATGCGGGTACCTAAAGAGATTTTAGAGTTGTTTTAAAAATACTCGCTCGAGGCATACTCTTTCAAAAAAAGGGACTTAGTAGTGATGCTATAATAGCATCGTAGAAGTCATTCTTTTGCCAGTTAGACGCTTCCTTTATTATCTTTAGTTCTCAAAACGAACCCTATGAAACCAATCAATCTAAAAGAGAAGCTCTCAAAATTTAATAAACAGTGGCATCCCCATCAGATTGCGACTGTAGATGATATGCAGGTCATCCTTGCCAAGGTCTCTGGAGAATTTGTTTGGCATCATCATAAGGATGAAGATGAGTTGTTTTTTGTGCAAAAAGGTGTTTTAGAAATGCGTTTTCGCGAAAGCGGAAAACCAGAAACCGAATGGTCAGAAATAGTGAATGAAGGCGAAATCATAGTGGTTCCCAAAGGTGTAGATCATTGCCCCACCACTCAAGAAGGAGAAGAAGTGCACTTGCTACTATTTGAAAAATTATCGACCGCTCATACAGGAGAAGTTACGCACGCCAAAACCCAAACAGAATATCCTAAAATCTAACATCTCAAGATCAAAAAATGAAAATCCTCCACCTAGATAAAAACCATCCTCTATTAATTGAGCAACTAGCAGCAGCAGGTCACAAGAATGATGAGAATTATACCATTTCAAAAAGCGATACTGAAAAGATCATAGGAATGTATGACGGCATCGTTATACGCAGTAGGTTTAAGATAGACCGCCTTTTTATAGATGCAGCGACTAATCTTAAGTTTATTGCCCGTGTGGGCGCCGGCCTAGAAAGCATTGATATTCCCTATGCAGAAAGCAAGGGGATCTATCTCATAAGTGCACCTGAGGGTAATAGAAATGCTGTAGGTGAGCACGCCTTAGGAATGTTGCTATCCCTTTTTAATAATCTCAATAAGGCAGATGCAGAGGTAAAATCTGGACATTGGAACCGCGAGGAAAACAGAGGATTAGAACTAGAAGGTAAGACCGTAGGACTCATAGGTTATGGGAATATGGGAAAGGCATTTGCAAAAAAGCTACGAGGCTTTGACTGTGAGGTGCTCTGTTATGATATTTTAGAACATATGGGCAATGAAGATGCCCGACAAGTATCCTTATCAGCCCTTCAACAAAATGCGGATGTCCTGAGTTTACATACTCCTTGGACTCCCGAAACTGATAAAATGGTGGATGCAGGTTTTATTTCGGCTTTCGCCAAAAAGTTCTTTATCATAAACACCGCTCGAGGAAAATCAATCGTCACCTCAGATCTAGTAGATGCCCTAAAAAGCGGAAAAATTCTGGGGGCTGGCCTCGATGTTCTGGAATATGAAAAGCTATCTTTTGAAACACTATTTTCTGAAACCATCCCAGAACCTTTAGAATATCTGACTACATCAAATAACGTTTTACTGACTCCACACATTGCAGGATGGACCGTTGAAAGCAAAATCAAGCTAGCACAAGTGTGTGTCGACAAAATTCTCGCAAAGTTTTCATAAATTGAGAGTATGAAAGAAACACTCGTAAAATTTAAACGTGCCGCCTTTGTAATAGCCGTTGTGGTTTTTATCCTCGCCCTCATCATAGGAGGCTCTCTAGATTATGCAACACAACAGTTTATTGGTTACGGCGTGATGGGTGTCGTAGCAGGAATTGTTTTTTTTGGTGTTAATGCAATACGCATCCACGATCAGAAAAGGACCCTATCAAAGGCAAATCTGCTCAAAAAAGGATTGGGCATTGCTTTATGGGGTGCACTAGGTATCGCCCTCGCCGATGTCATTTTTACGCTCTTTATAAATCCGGATTTCTTTAGTGAATATCATCAATATGCAGTCAATCTCGCTGAAAATGCACAAGACACAGAGCAGCTTGAGCAATTAGAACAACAAGAAGCAATGCGAGAAGAATACGGTAATATCCTATTTTCCCTAATGGCTGGAGTGGCAATGTTCTTGATGACTTTTTTTATAGGAGCTATAGGCGCCACCATTGCAGCCATTTCGGTTTCTAAAAAATATTAAAGATGCACTATCCAGCAAATTCTGTAGAAGAATATATAGCAATGCTCCCCGAGGAGCGTACCTCCCCCATCAAGAAGATGATAAGCATTTTTGAAGAAAATTTGCCCGACGGTTTTGAGAAAGGGTTAAGCTATAAGATGATAGGGTTTTATGTACCTCATTCTCTATATCCAGCTGGCTATCATTGCAATCCTAAAGATCCCTTGCCCTTTATAAATATTGCCTCGCAAAAGAATTTTATCGCTCTATACCATATGGGTATATATGCAAATAGCGCTTTGTATGACTGGTTTGTAACAGCGTATCCCAAACATTGTGCGACTAAGCTAGATATGGGCAAAAGCTGCGTGCGCTTTAAAAAAATGGAAGATATCCCGTATGAATTGTTAAAGCAACTGGCCACAAAAATAGCTCCTCAGGAATGGATTGAATGTTACGAAAAGCAAGTGAAGAAAAAACCGTAAGCGTATGAAAAATCGAGTTACAGGGATAGGGGGCATATTCTTTAAAAGTGATAATCCAGATGCCCAAAAAGAATGGTACAAAAACCACTTAGGAATCCCTACGGACCAATATGGATGGACGTTCTGGTGGCGGGACGAAAAGGGAAATAAGTGCGCTACACAATGGAGTCCTATGGAGGCTTCTACATCCTACTTTTCGCCTAGTGAGAAGCCTTTTATGTTTAACTTTAGAGTGGAGAATCTTGTAGAACTTCTGGAAGTTCTTAAAAGAGAAGGTGTGACCGTTGTGGGGGATATAGAAGAATATGAGTACGGGAAATTTGGCTGGATTCTGGATCCAGAAGGAAATAAAATTGAACTTTGGGAACCTATAGACAATGCTTTTGAATAATCATAAATTAAATACCCTATGAGTACAGAAGATAAAATTCCTGGCGATAAACCAGGGAACGATGCAAAAGATTTTGCAGATAAAGTAAAAGAAAGCGCAAACGAATTTGCAAACGAAGCCAAAGAATCTGCAAAAGAATTCAAAGAAGAGTGGAATAAGGTCACAGATAGCCAAGAAAACAAAAAGCTCCTGTCGGGAGTGTTGGCTATTTTCTTAGGCTCCCTTGGAATACATAAATTTATTTTAGGGTATCACACAGAGGGCTTTATACTCTTAGGTCTCAACTTACTAGGCTTTTTAACTTGTGGCATCACCTCAGGTATTGCCTGGATTATAGGAGTGGTAGAGGGTATTATCTATCTCACAAAGACAGATGCAGAATTTTACAATACCTACCAAGCAGGCAAAAAGAATTGGTTGTAACATAATGGACACACCCTGAATACTGTTTTGTTATCGTAATATTGCTATATTACAATTTTTAGTATCTTTGCCTAAATAAGTTTACAGTTATGGGAGTTACAAAAAGGCATATTCACTCAATGCGTGCAAATCAAATAGCAGATCTTGCAAAAGTACTCTCTAACCCCGCAAGAGTGGCCATTATAGAATACATAGGAGATTGCGACGGGTGCTTATGCCAAGATATCTCCGAAAAAATTAGACTTTCTCAACCCACAACATCTCAGCATCTTCAGGTCATAAAAAAAGCGGGGATTCTTAAAAGCCAATTTAAGGGAAAAGCACAATATTATAGTATCGATGTAAGAAAGTGGGATCAGGCACAACAACTTTTTCAAGGTTTTTTTGAAGTAACAAAGGCTAAATGCTGCTAGGACGCTATGACTTCAACCCTTCTACAAAAAGCATATGACAGCGATCTCTTTAAAACTCAAGGAGAAGAGCTTATCAATCAGATTGCACAGTATCTTGACAATTCAATATCTGGAAGGTCAGAAAAGGTAATTGACTGGTCTGAGCCAGAAGATGAATATGAGTTCTGGAAAAATTTTAATAAAGGTGATAAAACGACAAAGGAGTTTTTTCAAACGGTATTGGATAGATCAATCCATACCCACAATCCTAAATATATAGGACATCAAGTTGCGCCCACAGTGCCCATTTCTGCGCTCGCAACATTGCTCAGCGCTCAACTTAACAACGGGATGGCGGTTTATGAGATGGGGGCAGCTTCTACCGCTCTTGAAAGAATAGTGATCGCATTTTTTACTAAACATTTAGGTTTTGAAAATGGAGGCGGCTTTCTCACCAGTGGTGGCACATTAGGGAACCTTACTGCCTTACTTTCGGCGAGACGTGCCGTTGCAAAGGATGATGTTTGGAACGAAGGGCACACTTCAAAGCTTGCTATTATGGTAAGTGCAGAGGCACATTACTGTGTAGACAGAAGCGCGCGAATTATGGGCTTGGGGGAGGAAGGGATTATTAAAGTCCCCGTAGATGAAAACTATCGACTCCGCACAGATCTTCTGGAAAAATATTACGCCCTGGCATCAAGCAAAGGATTTGAAGTAATAGCCATTATAGGCAGCGCTCCCAGCACCAGTACGGGGATGTATGATGATCTTGAGGGGATCTCTGCTTTCGCGAAAGCGAAGAAATTATGGTTTCACATAGACGGGGCTCACGGTGGTGCAGCGATTTTTTCACCCAAATACAAACACCTTCTCAAAGGAGTTGAAAAAGCCGATTCAATCATAATAGACGGTCATAAAATGATGGGCACCAGCGCCATCACAACGGCCGTTCTGTTTAAAGAAAATACCGCCAGCTACGCCACCTTTGAACAAAAAGCGCAGTATTTATGGGAAAAAAACGATGATCCGGACTGGTTCAATATGGCAAAACGGACTTTTGAATGCACAAAAAGTATGATGAGCATACGGTTCTATGCAATACTCAATGCATACGGCGACTCCTTCTTTGATGACTTCGTCACGACGCTTTATGATTCTGGGAGTGCGTTTGGCCAAAAAGTAAAAAATTCAACAGATTTTGAGCTTTTCTTAGAACCACAATCCAATATTGTCTGTTTTCGGTTTGTAGGAGGTTATAAACACCATCTTGATACCCTAAATAAGTCCATAAGAAGGGCGTTACTGGAGGATGGTGAGTATTACATTGTAGCCACCCAACTCAAAAGAGGATATTTCCTAAGAACGACAATTATGAATCCGTTTACCACAGAAAAAGAAATGGACGGACTTCTCAATAAAATAAGAGACGTTGCTCAACCTATTCGTACATAAAATAGAATAACAGAATGAGATTTCCGCTTATGCGGAAATGACAAAACAAATACCTATGAAAACACAAGAATTTTTGACACTGCTCAATGAGCATTCTAGTAAATCACTCCTTTTTGAATATGCGCCAGGCCTTCTCGTAGGAGCAAACTATCATATAACGGAGGTGAAGCACATCACTGTAGATAGTGTAGATTGTGGTGCAGCAACAGACTCTTGGAAAGAAACGGTGATACAACTCTGGGAAGATCCAAAAGAAATGGGAAAGACAGCTTATATGAGCAGCTTCAAAGCCATGGGAATACTCGCAAAAGTAGGTAGGATGAAACCCTACATTGCTAATTCTGAAGTAAAAATAGAATACAGTAACTCAAACTTCCATACGGCACAGCTGTTTGTGAACGACTATGAAATTAACAAGGAACATCTAATCATTAAACTAGCCATATTACCTACAGATTGCAAGGCAAAAGAAGCCTGTGGTATTGCCGTAGAAGAAACGTCAGAAGTAGGCGCATCTGGCGGGTGCGCACCAGGCAGTGGCTGTTGCTAAATTATAAACGCTATGAACATCAGACCTTTACTTACAGATGATTATCCCGCTTGTGCTAGAATTTATGAGGAAGGTTTAGGCACGAGCATCGCTACGTTTGAAACTGAAGTGCCCGACTGGGGCACTTGGGATAAAAAGTTTTTAAAACGCTGTAGGATGGTAGCCGAAGAAGATGATAAAATTTTAGGCTGGCTAGCACTCACCCCATTTTCAAACAGACCTGTTTATAAAGGGGTCGCAGAAGTAACACTATACATTGCTAAAGATGCTCGAGGAAGAGGAATAGGCGAACTATTGCTCACTAAATGTATCACGCAGAGCGAGAACGTAGGCTTCTGGACACTGCAAGCAAAAATCTTTAAGGTAAATACGGCGAGTCTCAATCTCTTCGAAAAATGTGGATTCAGAAAAGTTGGGGTCAGGGAAAAATTGGGAATGAGAGATGGTGTCTGGTATGATAACGTACTTATGGAAAAACGATCACAGAAATATCTATAACCTCATCTAAACAAATAATTTTAAACGCTTTCGCGAAAATTTTTATGAAAAAGAACGTACTTATTCTATGCACAGGAAATAGCTGTAGAAGCCAGATGGCACACGGTTATATGGAAAAAATGGCTGGTGATAAACTCAATGTTTATTCTGCAGGGATAGAAACACACGGAATTAATCCTGGCGCTGCCGCAACAATGATGAAAGATGGGATAGATATTACAAACCACACCTCTAATAATGTAAGTGAGTACGAGGATGTACACTGGCATTTTATCATCACGGTATGTGATCACGCATATGAAAATTGTCCCTTTATTGCTGCTCCAGATGCTCTGAGGTTACACCATAACTTTTATGATCCTTCAAAATTAAAAGGTACGGATCAAGAAAAAGAGGCTGCTTTTGAAAAAGCTAGAAACGAGATCAAATCCTATTGTCAGAATTTTATAAAAGAACATCTACCGTAAAAGGTGGTTGTCACAAACCTTTGTGAAATTTATTTATTACCATCTAAATACTTGTATTTTGAAATTAAATTAAATACTACAGATATGAATTTAGATTGGAAATACTTCGTACAAGGACTACATATGATACCTGAAGTTTTGCTGGCAGCAATCGGTATATACATCTTAATGATCATTTATACGAGAATTTTTGGCCTCAAAAGTTTTAGTAAGATGAGTGGCTTTGATTTTCTAAATACGATTGCCATAGGTAATTTGCTTGCAATGAGTATTGCCACCGCAAAGCCTGCACCAGCTATAGGTGCCTTGCTCATAGGGATTTTATACTTCTTTAATTACATCATCACTCTGCTCAGGTTTAAGAGCAACACCATAGAGTCAGCCCTTGACAATAGCCCTATATTCTTAATCTTAAATGGGGAGATTCTTTACGAAAATTTAAATGCTACGAAAATCACAGAAGACGAACTCCGCGGAAAATTACGTGAGGCAAACGCCTTTAAATTAAGTCACGTTAAGGCTATGATCTTAGAAACTACTGGAGATGTAAGCGTGATGCACACCTCACAAGGTCTAGAAATAGATGATTACATCTTAGAAGGAATAAGAAGGGAATAGTTTATCTCATTAACTATTTATTTAGATATATAGATAAAATTTACATAAAGATTTTAAGGAGTTCCCCTGTACTTCATAAATTGTAGCAAACTAAACTAACCAATTATGAGCAGTAAAAGAGAGCGGTTTGCAAGCTTTGGCATTGCAACAAAAGGGATTGTATATTTTATAATAGGTGCGCTTACGGCGATGACGGCATTTGGTTATGGCGGGCAAAAATCTGGCTCCGGCACTGTATTAGAATTTCTCGCCGATCAATCCTTCGGCAAAGTATTGCTTGTACTTCTGGCAATAGGGCTACTTGGGTATGTCTTTTGGAGACTATATCAAGCAATTGCAAACCCTAATGATATAGAGGACAACGCTAAGGGCATCATAAAAAGAATCGCATATTTTGTAAGTGGTATTTTGTATGGTCTTTTAGCCTATTCTGCACTAAAATTAGTGCTGGGAACCCAGAGTTCTGGTGAAGGAGGTAAATCACAAATTTTCAATTCTGATTACGCGGCTACCATCGCAATTGTGCTAGGCGTCATTCTTATAGGAAAAGGCATTTATGAATTCTATCAAGCTTATTCAGGCAAATTTAAGGAGGAGGTTGAAAGCGCAGGTTTAGATAGCCGCGCTCAAAAGTATATCATGAAGGCTGGTAAAGTGGGCTTTACATCCCGTGGCGTGGTAGCTGGAATTTTAGGCTTTCTCTTTATAAAAGCTGGTGTAGGAGAGAATGCCGAAAAATTAGGTAAATCTGACGCATTTAGTTTTATACAACAAGAATTTGGATCTGTGGTGATGGGGATTGTTGCCTTGGGGTTAGTAGGGTACGGAGTATTTATGATTGTAAAAGCAAAGTATAGCACCCTCGCTGTCAAATCTAGCGACTAAGATTACTCTTCTTCAGAAGACTTTTGTCCGTATTTTTTTTCTAGCTCTGCTTGAAATTCTTCCATAACTGGTTTTACCGTGCTTTCTGGAAGATCTGCAATCTTAATGTACATTAAACCATCTATGGCATTATTAAATAGCGGGTCTACGTTAAAGGCAATCACCTTTGCGTTTTGTTTAATGTATTTCTTGATGAGTACAGGCAATCTTAGAGAACCTGGCTCTACTTCTTCTATTAGTTTATCAAATTTATTTAGATCTGCCTCGCTCTCATCAAAAACAAATTCCTTATCGGCATCTGTGAGCTTAACTTTAAACTCTTTCTTAGGGCGTATGTATTGAGCTATATAAGGGTCATAATAATGAGACTTCATAAACTCAATCATCAATGACTTTGAAAAATTAGAGAATTGATTTGAGATGCTCACTCCGCCTATTAAGTATTTATGCTCTGGAAATCTCAACGTGGTGTGTACTATTCCTTTCCATAAAAGAAATAGCGGCATTGGCTTCTGCTGATACTCCTTTATGATGAATGCCCTACCCATCTCTATACTTTCAGACATCATTTTATGAAGCTCAGGCTCAAAGCGAAAAAGGTCTTGTAAGTAAAAACCATCGATCCCATATTTTTCATAAATCATAGAACCTAGACCCATTCTGTAGGCTCCAGCCATTTTTTTTGCTGTATTATCCCATAAAAACATATGGTAATAGTACCTGTCAAATTTATCTATATCCGTAGCCTCGTTGGTTCCTTCTCCTATGGCTCTAAATGTGATTTCACGCAGTCTGCCTATCTCCTTCAAGATGCTGGGCATCTCTTGAGCTGGCGCTAAGAAAACTTCATAATTCTTAGATTCTAGGAGGCGACGGTCATTTTCGCGCAAGCTAGCCACTTCATCCTCAATAAGACTACTATTAATTTCCCTAATGATCTTTTTTGGCTCTTTGGGTGTCTTTAATGTTTGGGGTATATTGCTCAAAAGACTCTTTTTTTCAAAAGTTTTTGCGAGCATATATGTTTTCTTTCGCAGGAAATCTGTAAAAGATTCAAGGGTCTGGTGTTCTTTCTGAGCTGCTACTTTTATTGGATTTCCTATACGAACCTTGATAATCCTGTTCTTCTGAGTTAAAAGTTCGCTGGGTAACTTTGCTGTCCTAAGCGTATCACTCAAATTTGAGAGCTGATAGAAAAGCCTACTATTTTTTGCGTGAAAGTATATGGGTACAATAGGTACCTCAGCTTTCTTTACAAGTTTCATCGCTGCCTCTTCCCAGGGCTTATCGATAATGAGTGTATTATCCTTATAGGTAGAAACTTCTCCCGCGGGAAAAATCCCTAATGGGTGACCGTCCCTTAAGTGTAAAAGTGCACTCTTAAAACCGCCTACACTGGACTTTACGTCCTTCCTTCCCTCAAACGGGTTTACTGGCATCACATAAGGTTTGAGTGGTGCTATGCGATGGAGGAGAAAATTGGCAATAATCTTAAAATCTGGACGCTGTTCCAGCATTAATTTGAGAAGTAAGATACCATCTATCCCTCCTAACGGGTGATTAGATATGGTAATATAAGCCCCATCTTTAGGAAGCCTTTTTAAATCTTCTTCTGGAATTTCAAACTTGATTTGAAACTCTTCGAGAATTGAATTTAGAAAGTCTAAATCAGAAAGATGTTTATTGCGATCATAAATTTTATTTGCCGTAGAGATCTTAAGAACCTTCATTAGTGACCACCCTAAGAACGTGCCTATAAAGCCCAATTTATCGACTTTAATAGCGCTGGCAACTTCTTTTGCGGTAACGAGACCCATAGATTTTTTTTCAGGAAATAAGTTAGACAAATATAGCAATATAAGCCGTTTTGCAGACGTTGCAACCTCTACAATAAAGACACAAGAATATCAAGCCTCTGTCACTAGTTGCACAGTATTTTGAGCCACCTGTTTTAAAAGCACATTTTTATGCACCAGAAACAATTCAAGTACTCTTGGTGTGAAATGTCTTATGGTGTATAAAGAAACTCCTTCTCGCAACTCCACCTTAAATTTCCCCTTTAAATGCTTTACAAGCTCTTCCAGATTCTTAAACTTATTATCTACGCACAGAGAGAAGCTTATCGCGCTGTTCTGGATGAGATCTACTTTCATTTTATATTGAGCGAGAAGCTTAAAGACCTCGCCTATATTATCTTCCATCATAAAAGAAAAATCCAGTGAGGATAACGATATAAGCACCTGCCCTTTTTTGACAATATAACAAGGCACTTGAGGCACGAGGGGTTGTCCTTTGGTTACCGCGGTTCCCACCTCCTTAGGATTAATGAAGGATTTTACATATAACGGTATCTCCTTGCGCTGTAAGGGTTGTAATGTTTTAGGATGTATTACTGAGGCTCCATAAAACGCAAGCTCGATAGCTTCTTCATAAGAAATCTGATGTAGCAGCTCTGTGTTTTCAAAAACTCTAGGATCTCCATTTAAAACACCTGGAACGTCCTTCCAGATCGTTAAGCTATTTGCATCTAGGCAGTATGCAAATATTCCCCCGGTGTAGTCACTTCCCTCACGACCCAAGGTAGTGGTAAAATTATTGCTGTCTGACCCTATAAATCCTTGAGTGATTGTAAGTGCCTTAGCATCTACACCGGCTTTTATGGCTTTCTGGGTATCTTCCCAGTTTACCCTAGCATCTCTGTAACTAGCATCTGTTTTAATGAGATCTCTGGCGTCCAGCCAAGTGTTACGTATCCCACTTTCTTCTAGATAAGCACTTACTATAGTAGTAGATATAAGTTCTCCGTAACAAACAATCTGATCGTAGACAAAATCGTATTTGGGTGATTTATTCCAAGCTAGGAAGCCTTTCAGCTCTGCAAATAATCCCTTTACCTCAGTATAAACACGATGCCCTTTTGGGAATAATCCTTCCAGAATAGAATAGTGATAAACCACCGATTTTTCTAGCTGCGCAGGCACCTCTTTTTTATTGTTGAAGTAGGCATCTATAACCTCTTCCATAGCGTTTGTGGTCTTACCCATCGCAGAAACCACTACAAGCTTTTCTTTTGTCCCTTGCGACTTGAGAACCTCTACTACGTTTTTGACCCCATCAGCATCTTTAACAGAAGCTCCACCAAATTTGAATATTTGCATTCTTGGATTTTTTATATAACAGCTCTTGCTAGCTATTTCATTAGTTAAGCTTTTAATACGTTTTTAGCGTATCGCGAAAATGTGATTGGCTTCCTAGCATACAGTTACAAAATAAGTGTTCTGTGTTGAAAATAGAAATAGTAGGAACGTATAGCATTTTCGCGAAAGCGAACTGCTCCTTAAGACTTACATTCCCCGCTCTTTCTGAATCGTCTCGTAGGCCTCCTGAACATTTCTGAATTTTTCTTCGGCTCCCTGCTTATAAGCCTCATCCATATCCATCAACTTGTCTGGATGGTACTTCTTAGCCATTGTCCTAAACGCTTTTTTCACCTCCTCATCTGTGGCAGATTTTTCGATCTCAAGAATCTTGTAAGCGCTGTCTGCCTTCTTGACAAACATATTTTTTATACTCTCAAAATCTTGAAGATTAATGCGGAAATACCCAGCGATGCTACCCAGCACATTTACTTCTGGCTGGCTTACCTGCCCGTCTGCCTGTGCAATCCCAAAAAGAAAATGCAGGATCTGTAAGCGTACCTCATATCGGGTCCGTGCATTGAGGTACGTGCAAATACGGGATGCAGAAATCTCGCGGTTTTTAATAACGTCATTAAAGGTTCTAAAGGTCGCATTTGCCCTTTCCTTGCCGTAAGCACGTACAAAATATTGTCTAGCATAATCCAGCTCTGTCTGGCTCACGTGACCATCTGCTTTAATCACTATAGATGCCAGCGATAAGAGGTTAAGCTCAAAATCTCCCGGTGTGACTGTCTGTTGTGTAGCTTGCTCAAAAACAGATTTAAACCCTCTACCTCGGGAAGACTGACCAGTATCTCCCTTTTTACTATTAAAATAAAAATCTATTGCAGACCCTGCAAAGTAGCCAATGACCGCTCCAAAAAAACCGCGTCCTAAAAACCAGCCTACTACTGCTCCTATATATTTAATCATAAACTATCTAAAAATCTAAAACCACAAATTTACGGGTTCTCAAAGATTTGACGGCCGCTACGCGTAAATGTTACGATAAGTATAACGCTCTTGATGAGACCGTACCCATCATAACTAATGAGATTTACGTAACGATACGTTAAAGTCTCCCAAGGACCCCCTACCATCCCACTGCTTAAATCCCTATTTTTGTCTTCATAAAACGATAAGAAATGTCACAAAGATTTACCATTACAGCTGCCTTACCCTATACAAACGGACCTATACACATAGGTCATCTGGCAGGTGTTTATGTTCCTGCAGATATCTATGCTCGATACCAGCGTTTGCAAGGAGCAGATGTTGCTTTTATATGCGGTAGTGATGAGCACGGCGTGCCCATTACCATTAAAGCAAAAAAAGAAGGAGTGACACCTCAAGATGTAGTAGACAAGTACAATGCGATTATAAAAAAGTCTTTTGAAGATTTTGGGATCACCTTTGATAATTACTCGCGTACATCTGCACAGATACACCACGACACGGCATCTGAGTTTTTTAAGACTATGTACGATCAGGGTAAGTTTATAGAAGAGACTAATGAGCAGCTATATGATGCAGAGGCAGAGCAGTTTCTTGCAGATCGATTTGTAACGGGTACCTGCCCTAAGTGCGGGTATGACGAAGCTTACGGAGATCAGTGTGAAAACTGCGGTACGTCACACAACGCAACAGATCTTATAAACCCTAAGAGTGCTATAACGGGTGCTGTACCCACTTTAAAAGAAACTAAACACTGGTTTTTACCACTGGATCAATACAACGATTTCTTTAAGGAGTGGATTATAAAAGGCCACAAAAAAGACTGGAAAGCTAACGTGTATGGCCAGTGCAAATCGTGGATAGATGACGGTCTTAGACCACGTGCCGTAACTCGCGATCTCGACTGGGGAATTCCTGTGCCTGTAGAAGGTGCAGAGGGAAAAGTACTGTACGTTTGGTTTGACGCGCCCATAGGCTACATCTCCTCTACTAAGGAGTGGGCTGCCCGTGAGGGCAAAGACTGGGAGCCTTACTGGAAAGATGAAAACACAAAGCTTTTACATTTTATAGGCAAAGATAATATTGTTTTTCACTGCCTGATATTCCCTGCGATGCTCAAGGGTCACGGCGAGTATATTTTACCTGATAATGTGCCAGCAAATGAGTTTTTAAATTTAGAAGGTCGCAAGCTCTCTACGTCAAAAAACTGGGCAGTTTGGTTACACGAGTACCTTGAAGATTTTCCAGATCAGCAGGACGTATTGCGCTATACGCTTACCGCAAACGCACCAGAAACCAAGGATAATGACTTTACCTGGAAAGATTTTCAGACTCGCAATAATAGTGAGTTGGTTGCAATTTTTGGGAATTTTATCAATAGAGTGGTTGTCCTCACCCATAAATATTATGAAGGAGTGGTTCCCGAACCAGATTCCTTCAATGAGGTTGACAGAGAGACCATAGCAAAACTCAAGGCGTACCCATCTGTTATTTCTAGTAGTATAGAAAAATACCGCTTCCGCGAAAGCCAAACAGAACTCATCAACTTAGCCCGCCTAGGAAACAAATACCTAGCTGATGAAGAACCTTGGAAAACCATAAAAACAGACGAAGCTCGCACTGGTACGGTGATGTATGTAGCCCTTCAGATAGCAGCGTCACTCGCGGTGTTGAGTGAACCGTTATTACCTCATACGTCAGAAAAATTGAAAAAAATGCTCCATATCGCCTCGACTCCGTCTGCCCGACTTCGTACGAGTTTAGTAAAACTGGATTGGCAGGATGTGAGTCAAGATTTGCCCTACCTTAAGTCGGGTTATAAAATTGACCAAGCAAGCCTATTATTTAGTAAAATAGAAGACGACCAGATTCAAAAACAACTAGATAAACTGGAAACAAGCAAAGCCGCAAATCTCGCAGACCGAGAAGAGACTGCTCTGGCTATCGCCTCGCAGAAAGAAACGATTACTTTTGAAGATTTTCAGAAGTTGGATATGCGTGTAGGCACCATTATCGCGGCCGAAAAAATGGCTAAAACTAAAAAACTCCTTATCCTTAAAGTGGATACGGGTATAGATACAAGAACCATAGTTTCGGGTATTGCAGAGAGCTTTACCCCAGAAGAGGTTGTAGGGAAGCAAGTAACTGTTCTTGTAAACTTAGCTCCTAGAGCACTTCGCGGTGTAGAGAGTGAAGGAATGATTTTAATGACCGAAGATGCTAGTGGGAAGTTGGTTTTTGTGAATCCCGGCTCTGGAGGTGTGGGGAATGGGATGGCTATCAACTAATTTAAGTAGCTATGATAACACGCATTTTTATAGCCCTCGCACTTTTAGTATCTTTTGTCGCATACTCTCAAGAAAAACTTGATTTCTTAGAGCATTATCTACCTGAAAAGGATAAAAAAAGTGATGAGTTCCACACATATACCAGTGAAAGTGATGGCAACATTCTTATAGTCACGGTAGATAAGAGAAACGTTTATGCATATCTCACCGACAGTAATTTTAAAGAGATCTCAAAGGGTATTACTGTTCCTTTTGATGCGAGACTGCAAGATATAGATGGGATTTCTGGCTCTAGAAAAGAATTTGCTATTTATTCAAGTATGCAAGCGAGAAAAGATTGGGAAGTAATCTATCTGGATTTTAATACGGGAACTTTTAAACAGACCGAAGTTGACCTTAGGCTAAAAAGAGCAAATAGCGTTAACCACTTTATTTACGATAATACTTTTAATATAGTCTCTCTCGGGAATAAGAGTTCTCTAATTACGATTTATAAAATTGCTGGAGATGGATCTTATACATCCCAGGATTTTGATTTGAGTGATTTTGATTTTGGAGAGGGCAGAAGATCTATCAGCAATCTTGAGGGTCTCATAAGAACAGGTTCAGATTACTTTTCGTCAAACTTTGTAGATTCCTCTACCCCATTATCACTCAACAGTGTAAATAAACCCGTAAAATTATATTTAGAAAATGACCTCCTGAGGATAAGCGTAGATCAGAGAGAAGATTTTCTTTATGTGCTAGATCTTGACCTACTAGATGGTACTTCAGAAGTTCACAAGATTATAAAGCCAGAAAACACTCACTATCTGAGTGTTTCAAACAGCCTAATTTATGACAACAAAGCTTTTATTTTTAAAAGTACGTCTAAGGATTTTGTTCTAAGTGTTGTCTCTGTAGAAACTGGAGAGATCCTAAAAGAATATCGCACAGAAACAGATCAGGAAATAGCCATAGCAAACACCACTATAATTCAGGAAGGGGGCACTTTTGATGGTTATAGAGAGCTTGAAAAAACAGGTCAGTTCCTAAGAAAAGTTTCTAACTCTAGTCCTGCAGTGAGCGTTTTTGAAAATAATGATAAATACATTTTAACCATAGGTGCCTCTGAAAAAAAAGATATGGCAAATGCCATTTTTGCAGGAGCAATCATAGGTGGTGGTGTAGGTATGGCAATCTTTGCGGCCATTAATGCCTCTACCTCTAGCGCCTTTAGTGATTATGCAAATTCTAAAAGTGCAAGGTTTAAGTCAGTTCTAGATGAAAACCTTAACCACATACAAGACGCGAGTATACCTCCTAATGCCTTTGATGATATTAAGGAATACCTTAAAGACAATAAAGTAAAAATAAATACGAGTATTCTCAAAAGGAAAGATGATTTTATTCTCTTTCTGCTTAATCGGGAGGAAGAAAATCCTAAGTTTGAGGCTTATATTTTTGACAGAATAGAAAATTAGTATTCTACACCTATCTATTAAATGTCTAAACTGATATAATAATTAAAAGGATTTTAAGCGATATAAGTAATGTCCCAAGCTCTTGATTTTATAAAAAACGCAACCCAACTTCCAGTAAAGGGAGTAAAAAATACCCTAGATCTCCTCTCCCAAGATTGCACCCTCCCGTTCATTGCCCGCTACCGTAAGGAAGCTACAGGTGGCCTTGACGAAGTTGAGATAGGTAAAATCATCGAACTCAAAGAACAGTTTGACACTATTGAAAAACGTAAAAAGGCCATCTTAAAATCGCTAAAAGAACAAGAAGTTCTCACCAGTGAGCTTAAAGCAAAAATTTTAGAAACCCAAGACCTCAACACCCTTGAAGACCTTTATTTACCTTACAAGAAAAAACGGAAAACCAAAGCCGAAACTGCTAGAATAAACGGCCTGGAACCGCTCGCTAAAATTATGATGGCACAAAATGCGCAAGATCCCTTAGGGCTTGCACAGCGGTATACCAGTAGCGAAGTGCCCGACGCAGAGGCTGCCCTAGAAGGGGCACGATATATTATTGCAGAGTGGCTCAACGAGCGCCTAGATATCCGTAGTAACCTTAGGAGGCAGCTAGAGCGTCACGCATTTATAGAAACCAAGGTCAAAAAAGCGCAAGCTAAAGAAGAGAAGGCGCAAAAATTTAGGGACTATTTTGAGTGGTCAGAATCCTTGAACCGCTGTCCATCCCATAGACTACTAGCCATCTTACGAGCAGAAAGTGAAGGCTATCTACGTCTAAAAATTACCATAGATGATGATAGAGCCTTAGAACAAATAGAGCGCAAGATCGTACGCACTCGTAATGCTTGTGCTGAGCAATTACATATTGCCATAAAAGATTGCTACAAAAGGCTTCTATTACCCTCACTGGCAAATGAATGCCTTACAGAGGCAAAGAAAAAAGCAGATGAGACAGCAATCGCTGTTTTTGCAAAAAATCTAAAACAGCTTCTCCTAGGTTCGCCGTTGGGAGAAAAACGTATTCTCGCCATTGACCCTGGGTTTAGGACTGGGTGTAAAGTGGTCTGTCTAGACGCTCAAGGTCAGCTTTTGCACAACGAGACCATGTATCCCCATCCACCTAAAAGTGATGACAAGGGCGCTATAAAAAAAATTTCCACCCTAACAGATGCCTATAAAATAGAGGCGATCGCGATAGGGAATGGTACTGCTTCAAGGGAAACAGAACGACTCATCAAGCGCATCCATTTTAAGAATCCCATAGAGGTGTATGTAGTGAGCGAGGCAGGCGCATCTATCTATAGTGCGAGTAAAATCGCCCGTGAGGAGTTTCCTAATTATGACGTGACCGTAAGAGGTGCCGTTTCCATAGGGCGCCGTCTCGCAGACCCACTCGCCGAACTCGTAAAAATAGACGCAAAGTCCATAGGTGTGGGACAGTATCAGCACGACGTAGATCAAACTGCTCTAAAAAAGAGTCTCGATCAAACGGTAGAGGTCTGTGTGAATACGGTAGGTGTTAATCTCAATACCGCGAGCGCTCCATTACTGAGCTATGTATCAGGTATTGGGTCAAAACTTGCAGAGAGTGTTGTTCGCTTTCGCGAAAGCGAAGGACCCTTTACGAGCCGTCAAGACATTAAAAAAGTTCCAAGGCTAGGTGATAAAGCTTTTGAGCAAGCCGCAGGTTTCTTACGAATTAAGGGAGCTCAAAATGCACTGGATGATTCTTCTGTACATCCAGAACGCTACACCTTAGTTGAAAAAATTGCCAGAGATCAAAAAGTGAGTGTGTCAGAAATGATAGGCAATTTTAAATTATTAAAAGCGATACCCCTTGAAAAATATGTCACAGAAGATGTAGGGATGCCTACACTCACAGACATCCTGAATGAACTAGAAAAACCAGGGCTGGACGTGAGGGAAAAGGCTCAAGTATTTACCTTTAATCAAAACATAAGGACTATAGAAGACGTGCAGCCAGGGCAGTTACTGCCGGGGATTGTGAATAATGTGACGGCTTTTGGCGCCTTTGTAGATATTGGGATTAAAGAAAGTGGTCTCATACACATTTCAAACCTCGCAGAGGGTTTTGTCTCTGATGTTAATGCCCATATAAGCCTTCAAGAACAGGTGATCGTAAAGGTTCTAGAAGTTGATATTCCGCGCAAGCGTATCCAGCTGAAACTAGAAAATAAATAATGCTCAAAATCGCTTTCCACCCCATCTACAAACACCCACTTCCAGAAGGACATCGGTTTCCTATGGAGAAATATGACCTACTGCCTAGACAGCTACTTTACGAAGGAACTTGTACAAAAGAAAACTTCTTCAAACCCGAAAAATCTAAGGATATTCACATCTTACGCTGCCATACTCCTCGATATTTAACCGAACTAAAGTCCCTTAATATATCCCCAAAAGCACAGCGTAAAACGGGTTTCCCATTATCTCAAGAACTCGTGGATCGCGAGCTCATAATTACCCAAGGAACTATAGATGGCTGTCACTACGCCCTGGAGAATGGGATTGCTATGAATATAGCAGGAGGAACACATCACGCATACACAGACCACGGGGAGGCGTTCTGTTTACTCAACGACCAAGCTATAGGTGCGAGATACCTACTGGCAGAAAAAATTGTAGAAAAAATCCTCATTGTTGATTTAGACGTTCATCAAGGAAACGGCACAGCAGAGATTTTTAAAGATGATGACTCGGTTTTTACATTCTCTATGCACGGAAAGGCAAATTATCCTTTTAAGAAAGAAATTTCAGACTTGGACATAGCGCTAGAAACTAACACGGGTGACGAAGAATATCTCCAAACCCTCAAGGAAACCTTACCTAAACTCATAGCCGAAGAAAAACCTGATTTTATCTTTTACTTATGTGGTGTAGATATTCTGTCTAGTGATAAATTGGGCAAGCTGGGCTGCTCGATTGAAGGTTGCAAAGAGCGCGACCGTTTTGTATTACAAACGTGCAAAGACCTAAATATTCCCGTACAATGCAGTATGGGAGGTGGTTATTCTCCAGATATTAAGGTTATTATAGATGCCCACGCAAATACATTTAGAACCGCACAGGGTATCTATTTTTAAGATTTTAAGCGCTTTAATCAACCGGTAACGTGCAAGTAAAAGTCAGCAGGATATTCCCTTTATTAATCTTTCTTTTCACTTTATCTTCGTAAGGTGCAAACGGATTACGACTATATCATCTTAGGAGCTGGCCTTTCAGGACTTACAATGTCCCTTAAAATGGCCCGGGATCCATTTTTCAAGGAGAAGACTATTGCAATTATGGATCAAGACCTTAATAAAGGCAATGACCGTACTTGGTGCTTCTGGGAAATTGAGAACAATCTCTTTGAAAAAACAGTTTCTTACACGTGGGAGCAAATTCTTGTTAAGGGTAACGGACTTTCAGAGCCTATGAACATTCAACCCTATTCCTATAAAAAGATTGAAGGAGCGGATTTGTATGCTTTCGCGAAAGAAGAATTATCTACATATAGCAATATTACGTTTATAGAAGCAAATGTAAAGGATATTCTAGAGGAAGGGGGCAAGATTTCTGTACTTACAGAAGAGCACATTTTTAGTGCTTCAAGAGTTCTTAATAGTATTTATAAGCCCCATATCTTAAACGGGCAATCTCAGGAGGTTGTCCTACAACAGCATTTTATAGGTTGGGAAGTGGCGACCAAAGAACCTGTCTTTAATAAAGATGTAGCCACCTATATGGATTTTAGCATTTCGCAAGAGGGAAATTGCAGGTTTATGTATGTGCTGCCTACGGCTCCCAATAAAGCGTTACTAGAATACACACTTTTTTCTGAACGTCTCCTACCCAAAGCCGAATACGAGCAGGCGATTAAAGATTACCTAGACAATCTGGGCGTCACAGATTATAAAATAACTGCTACAGAACAAGGTTCAATCCCTATGACTTGTTATAATTTTACGCAGCACAACACTAAAAATGTTGTACATATAGGTACCGCTGGTGGTTGGACTAAAGCAAGTACAGGCTATACGTTCAGGCACACACTCAAAAAATCAGCGATACTTCTAGAGTACCTTAAATCAAAGCGCAGTTTTACTGACTATTCAATTAAGAATCGCTGGACATTTTATGATAAGGTATTATTAGAAGTACTATCTAGTCACAATGAGAGGGGGGCCGAGATTTTTACAGAAATGTTTAAGAATGTACCACCTCAGACTATGTTTAGATTTCTAGATGAAGAATCTACCTTCTGGGAAGAGCTTAAGGTCATCTGGAGCGCACCCAAGTTCATCTTTATGAAAGCTGCGTTTAAAGTAATTTTCAAATAGATGAATGGACTACGAAGAGCTTAGCTTTCTTCTAGAATAAGCCATTAGTTCGAGGATTATGGCAATATGCTAGCGGAGTGTTAGGGAAGTATAAAGAACCAGAATCACCCTCACGGTTTAGTCTTGAGGCCAGCAACATAGGTAGCTAGTTTATCTTTATCCATCTGTGCGAGATACCAATCTTTAAGGAGGGTCGCGCCACTTTTTTGATAGAACTCAATAGCGTTTTTATTCCAATCCAGAACGACCCACTCTACTCTACCCACGCTATTTTTATGACCAAATTTCATCACTTCATTGTAGAGCGCTTTACCGGCACCAGTCCCTCTATATGTTTCCGAAACTATTAGATCCTCTAGATGTAGAGACCTACCCTTCCACGTAGAAAAGCGGAAGTACACTAGCGCCATCCCAATAATTTTGCTATTTTTTTCTGCAACAAAACAATGAAATAAGGGATTCTCACCCAGCCCATATTTTACTAATGTTTCTTTAGAAATGTCAACAGCATCAGGCTCTTTTTCAAAAACCGCGAGCTCCGTTATAAGTTTTAGGACAGCATCCATATCTGTTGCTATGGCCGGGCGTATAAGTAAAGACATATTTATATAATTGGTCTCCGAAGGTAAAAAAATAAATGCTATTATTAATTTACGAAAACGTTGTAGTAACTCAGAAATAAACATACTTTTGCCGAAAATTCAGCAAAAACAATATGGCTCGCAAAAATCAAACTTTAGGTGAATTTATTATAGAAAATCAAGCAGAGTTTCAGTACTCCTCTGGAGAGCTTTCTAGACTTATAAATTCCATAAGGCTCGCGGCCAAAGTTGTAAACCACGAGGTTAATAAAGCTGGACTTGTCGATATACTGGGCGCTGCCGGTGATACAAATATACAGGGTGAAGACCAGCAAAAGCTAGATGTAATGGCAAATGATGCTTTTATTTCCACCCTTACCAACCGCAATATTGTGTGTGGTATTGCTAGTGAAGAAAATGATGATTTCATCACCATTGAAGGGCAAAATGACGACCATAAAAATAAATATGTAGTTTTAATTGATCCTCTGGATGGCTCTTCTAATATAGATGTAAATGTATCTGTAGGAACTATATTTTCTATTTATAGAAGAGTTACTCCCGCTGGCACTCCAGTAACACTAGAAGATTTTTTACAACCAGGCCGCGATCAGGTTGCTGCCGGCTATATCATCTATGGGACCTCTACAATGCTTGTTTATACAACAGGTCACGGAGTAAATGGTTTTACACTCAACCCTGCCATAGGTACCTTTTATCTATCACACCTCGATATGAAATTTCCCGAAAGGGGAACTATATACTCCGTAAATGAAGGCAACTATTCGCACTTTCCAGACGGAGTAAAAAAATACATTAAGTACTGCCAAGAAGAAAAAGAAGATAGGCCATATACCTCTAGATATATAGGCTCCCTCGTCTCAGACATACACCGCAATATGATCAAAGGCGGTATCTATATGTATCCTAAAAGCAGTAAGGCTTCTAATGGGAAGTTACGTCTACTATATGAGTGCAACCCTATGGCATTTATAGTAGAACAGGCAGGTGGTAAAGCGAGCAATGGTTTTGAGCGCATACTAGACCTCATACCCCAAGAACTCCACGAACGTGTACCCTTCTTCTGTGGTAGTACAACTATGGTCAATAAAGCTGAAGAGTTTATGAGGGGTTAAGAGTACTTTCTTTCTACACCACTCTTGATTTAATTTCTGTTAAAAGCTCGAAGGCCAGCGCTTTCATAGATAGATCTGTTTCCAGTGTTCAATACAATTTCCCGAAAAGAGTTTGGGACAAGCGCTCATTGAGCGCTTACTGGATTACGGAATGTCCATTGCAATCGGGTCTAGCAGGATGGACTGGCTTTATAGCCTACTCCCTATCACAAATTATATTTAAATCCGTGGGAATGAGTACTTTTTGATACTAAGAGGTTAATTTTTCTATATTTACTATACGTTAATAGTTAAGTATATATCCCTATGGCAAAAAAATTACCTTCAGATAATTCTAATCAAGATCTCGCCGCAAACTCAAAAATAGAGGCAATCAAGAATCTCATTTTTGGAGAAAACATTCAGGAATACAATCACGAGTTTGATACCCTAAAAGCTGACATTACAAAAAAACGTGAGGAACTACTAGCGTATGTAGATGATGCTCGTAAGGAAATTATGACCGCTGTAGATAATCTCAGTACAGATGTAAGTATTAGGATTTCTGATCTAGAAGCTGCCCTAGACGATAAAGTAAATGATCTTGACAACCGCAAGGTAAGTCGTGAATCCTTGGGAAAAATGCTTATCTCATTAGGAGAAAAAATAAAAGAATAAGTCCATCCCTTCCTTCTAGTAATCCTATAAATGACCACAGATGAACGCTTAGAAATTCTTAAGCAGCTCTTACTCACTGACGAGAATGAGCCAGAGAAAGACATTCTAAAAAAGATAGAAGCGTTACAATCTGGACAGGAACATCTCGAGGAACGCGTAAGTCCGCTTATAGATGATAAGCTGAATAACTTTGTGGCTGAGATTCCTAAAACACTAGGACCTACCATTACAGAAGCTCTCAAAACTGAAATCAAAAAATCTCAAGATGCCGTCGCAGAAGCACTTTTTCCGATTATGGGAAAAATGATTAAGAAATATGTACAAGCGGAGATTGCAAAACTGAATGACAGTATTAACGAGAAAATAGAACGTACATTTTCCTTTAAACGATTTTTCGGCAGAAAAAGCGCTCGACCTAGTGCTGTTGCACTGCTCAAAGACGAATATAAAGCTCATATTGAGCAAATAATGGTCATTGAGAAAGGATCTGGGATATTAATAGCAAACCATTCTAAAACTACCACAATGGATGAGGAGATGATGGCCGGAATGCTCACTGCCATCAAGAGCTATGCTGAAGATGCCTTTGAGCGTGGGGAGATGGAAATAGAGCGTATAGATTATCAATTGTTTACTATACATTTGCAGAACTTCTCAAACTATTATATTGCAGTCATTATAAACGGTATCTATGACGACCTGTACAAGAATAAGCTAGAAGACGTCCTTTTAGATTTTGCTCAGTTTGTGATTAACAAAGATGACCTCACTAATACTGAGGTTTTTACTAAAAAATTAAAAGAATATTTTACAGATGAGCGTATCTAAGAAGATCGTTTTAATAGGACACTTTGGCGTAGGTAAATCATCTCTGCTAAGACGTTTTGTTGAGAATACATTTTCAGACAATTATGTGGTTACTATAGGAGTGCACATAATGAAAAAGCAGGTCTCCCTACCTTCACAAGAGGTTACCCTCATCATTTGGGATGTAGAGGGGACGGATGATTTTACAAAATATCGTCCCTCCTACCTTATGGGTGCCTCTTCTTTTATCTACGTTTTTGATGCATCTAGACCCGTTACATTTATAGATATGAAATACAATCTAGAACACTTAAGAGATAAATTTTCTTCAGTGCCTGTGCATATCATCGGCAATAAAGTAGATTTGGTCGACACAAAGTGAATTATTAATTGCTCTGAAAGAGCAGGAAATTGAGCATAACTATCTTTCCAGTGCAAAAACTGGAGAGAACGTAGAACAGCTGTTTACTGATGTTGCAGCTCAATTAATTTACAATGCTTAAAAAGTACAGAGAACAATTTCTTAATTCTAATATTCAGATTATTGTTGTAGATGAAGAACTAAGAGTAAAGGCTTCTGAAGATACCATATTCTCCATATCTCAAGATTCTAAAATAACAGATTTCCACCCTTTCTTTTACACGCTCTCAGGTTTGTATGAAGAATCTGAAACTACACAAACGTTTTATTGCGTTCAAATAGAATATCTAGGTAAATCCTTCTATTTAGACATTAAAACAGAGGTTCAACCCGACGCTTCTATAACCATTATAATACAAGATCTTACGGAGCATTACAAATCGGTACACCAGATCAAGCAGGTACGAAATGAGTCTGTAATTAATTTTAATGTCGCTCAGGAACTCAATAATCAACTACAGATACAGCGAGGGTTTAAAAATAAATTCTTGGCAAATGTAAGCCACGAGATACGTACACCGCTCAATAGTATTTTAGGATTTTTATCTGTTTTAGAAAACACTCAAATCAATAGGGAGCAACTCGACATAATTAAAATTATTAAAGACTCTTCTTCTAATCTAGTCACTATACTAGACGACCTACTAGATATCTCTAAAATAGAAGCAGGAGAGCTTGAAGTGATAAATAGGCGTTTTGACTTTCAGGAATTCATTGACACCCTAGCCTCCACCTATAAATTAAGAACTGAAGATAAACGCATAGATTTTAAATTTGAGACTACAGGTCTCATTCCCCAATTTCTGGTGGGTGATAGATTACGACTCAACCAGATTTTAATAAATCTGCTCGAAAATGCATTAAAATTTACACATCAAGGGTCTATTAAATTTAGGGTCGCTACCAAGTCTATGAATGCGAGGCGCATTCCTATTACCTTTGAGGTACGTGATACGGGAGTAGGTATACCCTCAAATAAAATGGATACTATTTTTAATAGCTTTACGCAGCTTGATAGTCAGGGTCTTTTTGGAGGATCAGGTTTAGGTTTGAATATCGTACAGCAACTTACGACTCTTATGGGGGGCACTATAGACGTAGAAAGCGTGCACAATGAAGGCTCTACTTTTACCTTTACAATTTCACTAGGCGTTTCTCACAATCAGAAGAAAGAAAAGAAATCTAAGCCTTTAAATAAGGTAAAATCAAAAAAGGGAAGTGCAAAAAAACCAAGAATCCTCTTAGGAGAGGATATTGAGATCAACCAACTACTAATGATGCGCTTATTTGCAGATCACGGAGCCTATCATTTAGACATAGCAAAAAATGGTGAAAAGGTAATAGAATACCTAGAACGATTTCCATATGATCTCGTTATCTTAGACCTTACAATGCCTGTGATGGACGGTCTAGATGCCGCCAATATTATCAAGCACCATAAAAACCCAAAAATTAGCAAACTACCGCTTGTCGCGGTTACTGCAAGAACTTCTCAGGAGGAGAGAGAAGCTGCTAAGGAAGTGGGAATACAAGCATACTTTACAAAACCAATTAATTCTCAAGAGCTTTTTAAAACTATAGATAAATTGCTCAATAGGTACAAGCGTAAAAATAAAAGTGAAAACTCTCAAGGAGAAGAAGAATGAAAAAAGGAAGGCTTACGGCCTTCCCTTTTTTATAAAAATACAGTAAACCGGTACTTATCTATTCATAGTACGTATTTCCTCTTTAAAAGTTTCAAGATCTACCTTATCTGCAATTAATTTGAGCGCTTTATCTACAACGTACTTTACGTTTGTATGCGAGAAACCTAACCCTATAGCAAGACGTTCTAACAAAGGCTCTTCTTCATTAAGCTCGTGATCTATATGCACCATTCTCCCCAAGTCATAAAGACGCTCTAATCGTCCATCATAATCAATAGGTGGGTTTATAGGGTGTGACATATAATCACTTAAAATTTCTTCATAATGAACTTTTGACACATCAAGATTGCGGGCAAGTCTGTCAAGAAAAGCTTTTTCTTCTGGAGAAATAACTCCATCGTCCATCGCTACGCGCACTATTGCTGCAAAGTGATCTTCATTTCTCTTGCGGAAACCGCTATCGTATAAATCTGAAAAAGACATCGTATCTATTTTTATATTAGGGTCTCAAAGATAGCTATTATATCCAATAATTATAATTTGTACATTTGAAAAAAACCCCCTAAAACCTTATGATGGAAACATTTTGGTTCTATTTTAAAGAAGGTCTCTTTCACGTGCTTGATTGGGATGCTTATGATCATATTTTATTCTTGATTGTTCTGACCGTTCCCTACCTATTTACTAATTGGAAAAAGCTCCTCACCTTGGTTACCGTTTTTACTCTCGGGCATACGCTATCCCTGGCGCTCTCTGCTTACGGGGTGATTAAAGTCAATAGCTCGTTAGTAGAAATTTTGATACCTATTACGATTCTGATAACTGCTCTTTACAACATATTTACAGCAGGTAAAAAGAGTAGAAATACAAAAATGGGAATCTATGTGTTTTCGGCGTTGTTCTTTGGACTTATACACGGCCTAGGCTTTTCGACCTATTTTAAGATGATGACCGCCAGCTCTGAAAGTAAATTACTACCCCTTATTGAGTATACTTTAGGGATAGAAGCAGCTCAAATAATCATTGTTTTTGCAGTGCTCATCATTAGTTTTGTCGGCCAAGCCATTTTCAGGTTTTCTCAACGGGACTGGGTAATGGTCATTTCGGCAATTGTAATAGGTGTAGCGATTCCAGTTTTTAAAAATGCGCTTTCGACAATAGCTATTTTCTAGCTTTTTATTGTAGGAACCTTCTTGTATTGGACGTGATAATGGCTATTTTTATATTTTCGCGAAAGCGGAAAAACTACCTATTATACCCACTTTTTAATCAGGGTCAGTAAGCCCACCCTTTTATCTATGCCAGCAAAACAACGTAAATATGACATTGCCTACTTAAGAATGGCGCGGGAATGGGGTAAACTGTCCTATTGCGAGCGCAAGCAGGTGGGCGCCATCATCGTAAAGGATAAAATGATCATTTCTGACGGTTATAACGGTACTCCCACGGGTTTTGAAAACGTATGTGAAGATGATGTAGGAGATACCAAGTGGTATGTTCTTCACGCAGAGGCAAATGCGATACTAAAAGTAGCTGCATCTACACAATCCTGCCACGGCGCGACACTTTATATCACGTTGAGTCCTTGTAAGGATTGCAGTAAACTTGTACACCAAGCTGGCATAAAACGTGTAGTTTATAAAGATGCCTATAAAGACCTTACAGGAATGAAATTTTTAGAAAAAGCTGGCGTTGAAGTAGTGCACTTAAAGGATATAGATAGTTAATGAAAATACACAAAAAGTACATACCGTTATTGTTCAGTATAGGCATCGTGATCGGGATTCTACTCGGTTCTGGGCTTAATTTTGGCTTTAATGATACGGCACTTTTTAGTACCAACGCAAAAAAGGAAAAACTCAATAAGCTTATAGATTATATAGATTACGAGTACGTAGATGCCGTAAATACAGATAGCATAGTAGATGTTACCGTAAATGGTATTTTAGATAACCTTGATCCCCACTCTACCTATATACCAGAAGATGAGTATAGGGCTATAGAAGAAAATATGAAGGGCGATTTTGTAGGGATAGGAATAAGCTTTTACCCGTATAAAGATTCTATTGCAGTAATAAGGTCTATTCCAGGTGGCCCTAGTGACAGAGCTGGAATAAAGGGCGGTGATAGGATTGTATATGCAGACGGGATCCCTCTTTTTGGTAATGAAATAGCAGATGACTCTCTATCTAAAGTCTTAAAAGGCAAAATAAATTCACCCATCGAACTGAAGGTCAAGCGTGAAGGAGTGAACGGTCTTCTTACATTTAAATTTAAGCGTGGTCGAGTACCTATATCAAGCGTAGTGGGTAGTTATATGCTCACAGATAAGCTAGGCTACATAAAAATCAATCGGTTTGCAGAAACTACCCATTCTGAGTTCAAAAGAGCGCTATTAAAACTTAAAGCTCAAGGTGCTACCCAACTTGCACTTGATCTACGTGACAATCCAGGAGGTTATATCTCAAGCGCAGAAAAAATAGTCGATGAGTTTTTAGAAGAAGACAAGCTCATCCTTTTTACAAAAAATAAATCCGGAAAAGTTTCAAAAAGCTATTCTAAAGACGATGGTATTTTTGAGGATGGGGAGATTTTTATCTTGATTAATGAAAACTCAGCTTCTGCAAGCGAGATAGTGGCAGGAGCGCTACAGGATAATGACAAAGGTTTAATTATAGGGAGAAGGTCTTTTGGAAAAGGTCTCGTGCAGCGCGAGATGGATTTGGGAGATGGAAGTGCTGTAAGATTAACCATCGCTAGATATTATACTCCTACTGGAAGATCTATCCAGAAATCCTACAAAGAAGGAAACGAAGCATATTTTCAAGATTACCTCAACCGTTACGAAAATGGGGAGATGCGCAGTGCAGATAGCATTGTAGTAGCAGACTCTTTAAAATTCCGGACTCCGCTGGGCAAGATTGTCTATGGCGGCGGTGGTATCATCCCAGACATTTTTGTTCCTAAAAACACAGATTATGAGGTAGAGCACCTTAAGTATGCACTGCGTTCTGGTTATATGAGTCAGTTTATCTTTGAGCAGTTAGAACAAAATCGTCCTTACTATAATAGTTTAAGCCAGCAAGAATTTAATGAAGAGTTAAAAATAACAGACCAGGTTATAGAAGATTTTATATCTTTCGCCAGTGTCAGGCAGATAACTATTAAAGCAGACAAGTATAGAAATCTGTATAAAAAGTACCTAAAAGCAACAATGGCACAACAACTTTTTGGAGATAATGCTTTCGAAAAAATGATCAATAGTAATGATGCAATAATCGCTAAAGTTCTAGAGCTTACTTCAGATAAAAAGTAGTACCCTATGGTAATGATTGCCGCTATTTTTGTTTACCTCATCGCCATCGTATTCAGGCTATTAGATAATAGTGCGGGACTCCTTATATCGCACGGGATCTCCGTAAGTCCTTTTTACCTTAAACCAGAAATTATTTTAGATCAGATCGAGCGTATAGAAGATGATAAGCTCAAAGGTAAATTACGTCGCAATCTTATATTTCAGAAACTGCACATTACGTTTACAGTGCTCGCAATTCTTACATTAATACTAGGCATTGCCTATGAGATTTACAATCCGTTTATTACTAAGATTTTCTAATTATTTTGCCTTTTCAGCAATCTTGCGAGAAGTGTGTAAAATAAGTAACAGTACAATAGCACACGCACAACCTACCATACCAATAAGAGCCACCGTACTTTCTGCCATTAAAGGAGAACTCCAATTTACCATCGTTGCATTATAGATAAGTAAAGCTAGGGCTAGTGTTATAACAATTGGAATAAAATATTTCATAGCATTCTATTTAAAAAGTTCTTGAATGTTTGCCGTAAATAGCTTTACAGCAATGGCTAACAAAATTACACCAAAAACTTTATGTATTATAGCGATTCCATTCTTTCCTAGAAAGCGCTCTATATGTCTCGACGTTTTTAACACTATATAAACCAGTAATATGTTAAGCGCAACCGCTATGAGAATATTCATAAGATCATATTCTGCACGTAATGCAAGCAATGAAGTAAGGGTACCCGGTCCTGCCACTAGTGGGAACGCCAGCGGGAACACAGAAACCGTTTTCTTACTAAGGGTATCATCATCCTTAAAAATACTTACTCCTAAAATCATTTCTAGGGCGATAAAGAAAAGTATAAACGACCCAGCTACCGCAAACTCGTAAACATTAATACCTATAAGTCCTAAAATACTCTCCCCTACAAAAACAAAGAGAATCATAACGATAAGTGCCACAAGGGCAGCTTTCTCACTCTGGATATGACCAGCTTTCTTGCGTAATTTTAAGATAATGGGAATACTCCCGATAATATCTATTACCGCAAAAAGTATCATCGTGGCAGTCAGGATTTCTTTTATATCAAATTTCATTAGTCGGCTGTTTTAAAATGCCGGCAAAGGTACTTCATTTTTAAAGGTATAACTTGTACAATCTGTGAGATTTAATTGTAAAAAAATAAGTCCGCATTCGCGAAAATTTTAAAAGCTTCAAAAAAATCTACAGCATTATGTAATTCAATGATTATGAGCAAGCCACCAATGATTTCCCAAAAGGTTTGATATATTGATTATAAAGAAGCAATAGATTTTATCGATTGAAGTCTCATATAATTAAATGATAAACTATGACGAACTCATTTATAAATAAATACCTTTAAGTTCTGAATCGAAAATCCGGATATATGAAAAATACTGAAACCTTTGACCTTAACGATACTTCTCAAGCGGCTAAATGCCCGTTTATGGGAAATCCTCAAAAGAAAACAGCAGGTGAAGGAACGACTAACCGTGACTGGTGGCCTAATGAGCTTAAACTAAATATACTTAGACAAAATGCGACCAAATCAGATCCACTAGGAGAAGATTTTAACTATGCAGAGGCTTTTAATAGCCTTGATTTTAAAGCATTAAAACAAGACGTTCTAGATCTTATGACAGATTCTCAAGACTGGTGGCCAGCAGATTTTGGTCATTATGGAGGATTTATGATTCGTCTAGCCTGGCACAGTGCGGGAACCTACCGTATAGGAGATGGTCGTGGTGGAGCAAGTTCTGGCACACAGCGATTTGCACCACTTAACAGTTGGCCTGATAACGGAAACCTCGATAAGGCACGCCTACTTCTGTGGCCAGTAAAAAAGAAATATGGGAATAAAATTTCTTGGGCAGACCTTATGGTGCTTGCCGGGAATTGCGCGCTAGAGTCTATGGGATTCCCAACGTTTGGTTTTGCAGGAGGTCGTGAAGACGTCTGGGAGCCAGAACAAGATATTTATTGGGGATCAGAAACAGAGTGGGGTGCAAATGATGAGCGCTATGCAGATGGCGAGCTAGAAGCACCGCTTGGGGCTGTGATGATGGGATGGATTTATGTAAATCCAGAAGGACCTAACGGAGTACCAGACCCCATGGGATCTGCGGCAAATGTAAGAACTACATTTGGTCGTATGGCGATGAACGATGAGGAGACGGTGGCACTTGTGGCCGGAGGACACACTTTTGGTAAGGCACACGGTGCAGCAGATCCAGATAAGTATGTAGGCTCAGAGCCCCACGGAGCATCCATCGAAGAAATGAGTACTGGATGGAAAAATAGTTTTGGCACTGGATCTGGGGATGATACTATTACTTCTGGAATAGAAGGAGCTTGGACGCCAAACCCAACACAATGGGATGCAGATTACTTTGATGTATTGTTAAACTACGATTGGGAACTTACTAAAAGTCCAGCAGGAGCGCATCAGTGGACACCTACAGAAGCTTCTAATGCAAGAATGGCACCTACCGCTGGTGATCCTTCAAAAAAGCAACGCCTCTTAATGACTACCGCAGATATTGCGTTAAAAACTGATCCCGCATATTTAAAAATTTCAAGGAAATTTCACGAGGATCATCAAGCATTTGAAGATGCCTTTGCTCGCGCTTGGTACAAATTAACACACCGTGATATGGGGCCTATTGATAGATATTTAGGCCCGGAAGTACCTAGTGAAGAATTACTATGGCAAGACCCAATCCCTAAAAATAATGGATATACCTTAAGCGATGATCAAATTACAAATTTAAAAACGCAAATTGCTGCAACAGGATTATCTGTTTCAGAAATGGTATCAACGGCTTGGGCCTCTGCATCTACCTTCAGAAATTCTGATAAAAGAGGAGGAGCAAATGGAGCGCGCATTCGTCTAGCACCACAAAACAGATGGGAAGTAAATAATCCAGAGCAATTGTATAAAGTACTGAATGCACTAAGCAACGTACAATCCCATTTTGATGGAGATGTTTCTATGGCAGACCTTATCGTACTTGCAGGATCTGTAGGTGTAGAGAAAGCTGCAAAAGACGCAGGTCATACGGTGTCGGTACCATTTACACCAGGACGTATGGACGCATCGCAAGAGCAAACAGATGTAGATAGCTTCGGGTACTTAGAGCCTAAGGCAGACGGGTTTAGGAATTACGTGAGTAAAGGTCAGAAAGAAACTGCTGCAGAAGCAATGCTCATTGATCGTGCACAGTTGCTTAACCTTTCTATTCCAGAGATGACAGTACTGGTAGGAGGCTTAAGAGTTTTAGGAGCAAACTATAATAACTCAAAAGTGGGCGTGTTTACAGATACTGTAGGCAAACTCACAAATGATTTCTTTACAAACATTCTAGACTTCACCTATACGTGGAAGTCACTCTCTTCAGACGATTCCTTGTTTTCAGGAACAGACCGTCGTACGGGGGATATGAAATTTACAGGATCTCGTGCAGACTTAATTTTTGGTTCTAATACAGAGCTCAGAGCAATCTCAGAAGTATATGGAGCAAGTGATGGGCAAGAACGTTTTGTAAATGACTTTATCAAGGCCTTTGTAAAAGTGATGAATGCAGATCGTTTTGATGTACAGTAGAATATAGCTTTCGCGAAAATGTTAACTACCAAAAAGCTGGTTCATTTCTGAACCAGCTTTTTTGCTTTATTGGTTTTTACAAATTATTCCCAAGGTCCCATCTCCGTAACGCTTATAAAAGTGCCTCCTTCTAAACGAGCCAGACCATTGTATCCACCTATCCAAATATCGCCAGAAGTATCTTGATAGATAGATTGTGTGGCATTGCCTGGCAAACCATCTTCTTGAGTATAGTTCTTAAAGGTTTTACCATCGTATTTGTAAATACCTGAATTTTCAATAGGGAACCAGATATTACCATCTCGATCTTCAAAAAGACTCCAGGCTTCGGTTCCTGTGACACCATACGTTTCGTCAAAATGCGTAAATCGCTCTCCATCCCATTTGCAAATACCATTATGATGCGTAGCAAACCACATATCACCATTTCTAGCTTCTAATACATCATTTACAGCATTATTACAAAGCCCCTCCTTTTCAGAGAGATTCTTGAGTGATTTACCATCATAGATAAAAGCACCACCATTGGTAGCAAACCACATCTGACCCATGCTATCCTGCATCATATCGTGTACAATCTTTCGGCTAGAAACCCCGCGTTCTGGATCGATAGGTGTTTCAGGAAGAAGTGCAAAAGCATTAAAACTTTCTCCGTCAAAAGTGCTCACACCCTCCTGTGTACCTACCCATATTAGTCCTTTGCTATCTATGAGAAAAGACCAAACATCGTTAGATTTTTGAGTAGTCCCTAGAGTATAATTTGTAAACTCAACTCCATTGTATTTTATGATTCCTTCGCTAGTTCCAAACCAAACATTCCCCTTTCGATCTTCAGTAATCGATCTTACGGCGTAGCCTTTAAAATTTTCGCGAAAGCGGTAGTTGTTTAATTTTTTACCATCATACATATATACACCTTCACCGTTAGTTCCTAACCACAAATTTCCTTTACTGTCCTCAAAAATCCTGCGTATAAATTGGCTAATTGGAGGAGGTGTGAGGTTAAAAGAAGGCTCGTAAGAATCTGCAACAGGTTTTTTACTGGCGACAGGAGTACTTGCCTCATTGACAGTCTTGATTTCTTGACACGAGAGTGTACTTAACATAATGATGAAGGCGACTTTATAAAAATGACGTGCTATATAGTTAGTACTGTTCATAATGCAGTTGTTAAACTCCTTCCTTAAAGATAAGGGTTACCTCAAACTCTATGGCGTCTGAGATTGCTTTATCCTTGAGTTTATGGTTGTACGTTATTCCCCAGCGGGTGCGATCTATTTTAAATACTGTGGAGATAGTATTTGTACTCGCATCTGCCACACCCCAGAATTCTTGTTGTTGAGTAATCCCTTTAATGGTAAAATCTGCAGTAAATTTGTGTCTATTTTCTTTAGGAATATACTCCGCATCTGTAATTTTTAAGTGGGCTGTAGGAAATTTTTTTACGTCAAAAAAGTCCTCGTCCCTTAAATGCTCAATAGGTCCTTTAGCATCAGAATTTGGTTCGTTGTCTATGGTTGTCATATCTATGGTAAATTCTCCACCGGTGATTTGATTATTTACGGTAGATAAACGACCATTATAAAACTGCACGCGACCATTATAAGAGGTGAGTAAAAAGGAATAACTTCCTTTCCATTTTATAGTGCTCGCGCTGGCATCTAGCTTGTAAGTAGTGTCCTTATACTGGGCGTTACTAAGTGAGCCTATACATAACGCTAGAGCAATCAATACATATTTCATAAGATTATATTTTGATGTAAAACTAGATCTGGCGGGCTCTTGCAAGTGTCAAAAGAATGTAAAATAAGTGTCAATAGTTGTAAAATCTCGCTTATAAATCGGTTATTTGTAGCGATATGAACAACTACATAGGTTACATTGTTCTAGCGGCTCTTTGCGTACTTACTATTTCGTGGGCAATCCCTTTTCAAGAAAATGCTGCTATCAATCAGCCAGAACGGGTGAAGATTGCATTGCGCCAGGTAGGGAACGAACTATTACTTTCTAATAATGATAGCACCTCCCTAATTTTACCTGTAAAACAGATCCATGAAAAATCGTATCAACTACGGTTTGAAAGAAACGTTACATTCCTGCCAGATAGCTTAGTGGATATTATTGATAAAAATTTTGCAAAAGCAAACATTTCAAAAAACTACATTGTTGAAGTATTGCGCTGTGAAGATCTCGAGGTTTCTTACAGTTATGAGATGAATATGAACTGGGATAAAACCATTGTTCCCTGCATAGGAAGGCAGGTTCCAGATGCCTGTCATATCATTGAGATTCATTTTATAACGCAGGAAGCCACTTTATCTGCTACAAAAGTGAGTGTTGCAATGATTTCATTAGGGCTATTACTGTTTTTGGGGTTCCGCTTTCGCGAAAGCGTAAAAAAAACAAGTCCACTTAAAGACGATATCCCTTATATATCATTAGGAATCTTTCAATTTTTTCCCACCCAACATAAACTTACTACAGACACCGAAACCGTTGTGCTTTCTAAAAAGGAATGTGAGCTGTTAGAGATTTTTGCAAAGAGACCTAACGAAGTCATCAAGCGAGAGGAACTTACCAAAACGGTGTGGGAAGATAATGGAGTGATTGTGGGTAGAAGTCTGGATACTTATATCTCAAAACTACGTAATAAACTTAAAGCCGATACATCCCTTACAATCAAAAATGTACACGGTGTTGGGTATCAACTAGAAATACCCTTAGTGTAAGAAAATTAGACAACATAGTTAAGGTTTTAATAAAACTGCAATATATGTTTAATGTTTTTATATTTTGCTTAGACAAATAAAATCACCTAACGATGAAAGCTTTTTTACTATCTGTTATTACCCTATTTTTTGCCTTCCCAAATGCCGAATTAATCCCACCTCAGCCTCAAGAATTTCAAGGCAAAGCCTATTATTATTCAAAAACCCCTATGGATCTAGGTACTTGGGGTGCCCGTATGAACGAGGGTCAGAAAAAGGAGATGTATGCTAGGTTAAAAAATAGATTGGAAAAAACATACGTTTTAGATTTTAATAAAACGGCATCCATTTTTAATGAAGAAACTAAAATGGATGCTATGTCTGGAGCCACAGATTCTTGGGGCGCAAACTTTACCAGAGGAGAGCAGTACAAGAACATAAAAGAAAATAAGCTAGTACAGAGTCAAGAATTTTACGGAAAACGATTTTTAGTCAAAGATGATCTCTTACCTATAGAATGGAAAATGGGATCTGAAACAAAACAAATAGGGAACTATATGTGCTTTAAAGCCACCGCCTCTATCCCTACTGGAAATCTTACGTGGTATGATTTTTCTTGGGGAGATCTTAGAGAAATAGATCAAGCAGAAGAAGCTTCAGCAGATGGGGAAGCAGCTCCTCCAGAGGTACCAATGACAGATGTGGTAGCTTGGTACACATTACAAATTCCAGTAAGCCACGGTCCAGCCGAATATTACGGTCTTCCGGGACTCATTCTAGAAGTAAATGCTGGAACCACCACAATGCTCTGCTCTAAAGTAGTGATGAACCCTGGAGAGGTGGTAGCAATAGAAGCTCCAGATAAAGGAAAAGAAATCACTATAGATGAATACCAGAGCACCGTACAAATGAAAATGAAAGAGATGCGCGATAACCGCGGTAGAAGAAGATCTTAAAATTAGTTTCTTAATAATTACTCATCTTCCTAGCCTACCTCTTTATGAAAAGACTTTTACTCATTGTATTTTTTATTAGTGCATATACGGCTACGGCACAGGTTAAGCTAGAAGGTGTCATAAAAGACAGTCTTAATAACGTTTTAGAATTAGCAAATGTGGTTGCCTTTAATCAAGCGACTAATGCGTTGGAGTCGTATGCTATTACTAATGACCAAGGGAAGTATTCCTTAGAACTGGGCGCTAATAGCAAGTACAAGATTCAGGCAAGTTATATCGGGATGAAAACTTTTGAAGAAATTCTTGAGACTCAAGAAACTTCTATCACTAGAAACTATACACTCAAGGCAGACAATGCACTCGATGAGGTTGAACTTACTTATGAAATGCCAGTAGTGGTAAGGGGAGACACCTTAATCTACAATGCAGATTCTTTTAATACAGGCACAGAGCGCAAACTTGAAGATGTCCTAGAAAACCTGCCAGGAGTAGAAATCAATGAAGACGGTCAGATAGAAGTAGAAGGTAAAGTGGTCAATAAGTTAATGGTAAATGGCAAGGACTTTTTTGATGGAGACACAAAACTGGCCACAAAAAATATCCCTTCTAATGCGGTGTCAAAGGTACAGGTATTACGCAATTATGCTGAAGTAGGTCAACTAAGCGGGGTGCGCAACAACCAAGACAACGTCGCCATAAATATTAAGCTCAAAGAAGGAAAAGAGAACTTTTGGTTTGGAAATATTGCTGCTGGTGGAGGAGTGTCGCCAGATAGTGAACTCTATTTATTCCAACCTAAGCTGTTCTATTACAGTCCTAAATACAGTTTTAACTTTATAGGAGATCTCAATAATACGGGAGAAGTTGCACTCACAAGGCGCGATATCAGAGGATTTGGTGGGGGCTTTAGATCTCCAAGTAACAGTAGCGGTACAGATATCAATCTAGGAGACAATAGTCTGAGTTTTCTTACCAATCAAAACAATGCACTAGAAATTGAAAATCAATTAGCTACCGCAAACTTTAGCTATGCTCCTAATCCTGCACTGGATTTGAGTGGATTTTTAATTTTTAACAGTAGCCGTATTATATCCGAAACGTCTAGTTTTATTCAATATACCAACACAGACTTAGGAATACCCGATGAGTCTACAGAACAGCGCACAAGAGAGCGATCGGATCAAGGACTTTTAAAATTGAGTGCTAAATATCAGCCCAATTTAAATAACCAAATGGATTATGACATCTTGGGTCGTATCTCACAAGATTCTCAGGATCAGGATAGATTTTCGTCAGTTATTGGAACTACAAATCAGCTTGATGAGGTATCTCCCTTTAGTATCAATCAGAGTTTAAATTATTATTATACACTTGATGAAAATAACATCTTTGCTTTTGAAGCACAGCATCTTATTAAAAATGAGGACCCATTTTATAATGCACTTTTAGAAAATGATCCTGAAGGAGAAGACGCTTTTGATAGTACCGCAGAGGCATTGGGTCTCGACACCTCTTTGACTACCTATGATTTAGGACAGAACAGACGCATCAAATCAAACCAACTAGATGCAAAGCTAGACTACTTTCATATTCTCAATCAGCGCAGCAATATCAACTTCACATTCGGAACGATCTTAAGCAGGCAAGAATTTGATTCGAATATTTTTCAATTTTTGACAGGAGGTGAAATTTTTAATCCTACTCCTACCTTTAATGAGGGCAGAGCAAGCAATGATGTAGAATATAATTTTCGAGACCTTTATATAGGAGCTCACTATAGGGTAAAAACTGGAATATTCACCTTTACGCCTGGATTCTCTGTGCACGCGTATGGAAATAAAAACACCCAGTTTGGGCTGACAGCTGAAGATAATTTTGTGCGTATCCTTCCAGATTTTGAAACCCGCATCCAGTTCAAAAAAAGCGAATCCCTTACAGCGCGCTATGAACTGCGCAACCAGTTTACGGACGTCACGCGACTAGCACAAGGACTCGTTTTAAACGATATAAATAGTATCCAGTTTGGAGAGCCAGCGTTGCAAAATGCGCTTTCCCATAACGTGAGCTTACTTTATAGCAGCTTTAATTTATTTAATTATACAAACGTCTTTGCGAGGGCAGCATATAGTAGCAACATAGATCAGATACGAAGTCTTACTAACTTTGATAATGTGATACGTACCAGTACCTTTTTCAACTCTAACTTTGCAGATGAAAATGTGAATGTTTTCGGTCGCGTGCAGCGCACTTTTGGGAAAATAAGAGGCACACTCAATGCTAGTTTTAATTACAGCAAAATAAATCAGTTTATACAAGGAACACAATCCCTTAATGAAGGTTACACGCAGACGTATACTCCTGGGATACGCACTAATTTTAAAATAGCTCCTAACGTAAGTTTACAGTATCGCTATAGCGTGACTGATAATAATCAAGGTAATCGTAAAACTACGTTTGTTACAAATGCTCCCTCTATAGAGTTTGATGCCTACATTCTTAAGAGAGTCACCTTTAGAACAAATTATAGCTATACCGATCAAGATCTGGGTAATGGTCAATCACAATCGTTTCAAAATTGGGACGCTACGCTCGCCTACAGAAAAGACCGTGATGCAAAATGGGAGTATGAATTAAGAGCAACTAATATTTTAAATATAGATTCACAAGTACTTAACGGCGCAAATAATATTTCCGTTTTCTCCTCAGAAACTTTTATCCAGCCACGTTTTCTTACGTTTAAAGTGGTGTACAGTTTGTAGAAGTTAAACGCTTACGCGAAAATCTTCTTAGTTTATAGAGATCATCCATTTATCATTGAGCTACTGAAATTAACAGCTTCTGCTATTTCAACACCGCGTCAAACAACGATAAACAAATCTTAATCCCTTGTCTCATATTTCCTATACGGATGTTCTCGTTAGGATTATGCTGATTATTGTCCATATTTACCATAGGCACGATGATGGTGGGTACATCAAGCGCGTTAATAAGCGGTACAATAGGAACTGTCCCACCCATTAATCGAATAGAAATAGGAGCCTCTCCAAAAGTTTCTGTGAGATTGGCACGTATCGTTTTCCCAAAAGCTGCCTCAGGATCTGTTCTAAAAGCATTCACTTTTGGAGAAGCGATAAACGTTGCAATCTTAGTATGCTCAAGACGCTCCTCATCTGTTGGGTCACGGTCTATAACATAATAGCCCTGAGCAATAATATGCTGTCTAATCTTTTCTAATTGATCGGCTCCATCGGTTTCTGGAACTAGACGTACGTCGATATCTGCTGTGGCATACTCTGGAACTACAGTTTTAAGCCCCTCACCTTCCCAAGAAGTTCCTAACTGACGCACATTGAGCGATGGATATTGTAAAGCTTCTTGATAGGTCGCTCCCACTTTTTCTGCCGAAGCAATACCCAGATTTTTATTAAACTCCGTTAGGTCAAAGGGTACCGAGTTCAATAATTCGGCAGCTTCCTCGCTTATGGTGATGCCGTCATAATAGTTATTAATCAGTACTCGACCGTCCTCATTTTTCATAGAAGACAGCAAGTTTGCAAGTCCAAAAACAGGATTAGGTGCATAGTTGCCATAGTGACCACTGTGCTGCGGTAATCGAGCACCGTAGGTAGTAATAGAACAGGTCGCAATCCCACGACACCCAAAGGTCAATGTAGGTTCGTTAGAATCGTGAGCAGGGCCATCCATCACAATAAAAAAGTCTGAAGCATATTGCAATTTATAAGTTTCTAGCGTACTCAATAATGCGGTTGAATTATACTCTTCCTCTGGATCAAAAATAACCTTGATATTAAAATTGGGTGTTTTTTGTTGTTTTTGTAAAATTTCCAGCGCTGTGATAAACATCATAATGGGCGCTTTGTCATCTGCCGCCGCACGACCAAAAATGCGCCAATCATCATCGATGTTCCCGTCAAGCTGTGACCAATCGATCGCCTGCCAGTTACCTTTTGCATCTTGCCTTTTTAATACGGGCACAAACGGATCTTCTTGATCCCAAGCAGCGGGATTTACTGGCTGCCCGTCGATATGAAAATAAAATAATACCGTTGGGTCATCTGGATGGTAGATTTTTTCTGTCAATAGGATGGGTAACGTTTCCGTTTTTAATAAACGTGTTGTAAAACCTAGGGCTTCGTATTTGTCCTGTACCCAATGAATGTTTTTGAGCATCAATGCAGGGTCTGCCGGAAGGTTTGGTATGCTTATAAATTCTTTGTGTTGTTTGAGCGTTAGATTCAGGGTTTGGTCTATCAGAATATCTTGATCAGACTGCGCAATACAGATGAATGGAAGAGCAAAAAGCACGTAGAATAAGGATTTCATAAATGAAGTTTAGTTATCTCAATATAACCAAAAAAGCAGAATATCTACGACGCATTCCTACGTTGAATTTGTAGCTTTCGCGAAAGCTTTCAACTAGAAATACCTAAAAGATGAACATTAGATTTTATCTTTGCGTACTATGTTTCAACTCAAAAAAACCATCGTATCTGAAGACATTATCGAAAAAGATTTTGTCTGCAATCTTAATGCCTGTAAAGGCGAATGCTGTATCGCCGGAGAGGCAGGAGCACCCGTTGAGGAAGACGAAGTCCAGATAATGGCAGCTATTTACGATAAGGTAAAACCTTTCTTACGACCAGAGGGAATCGCTGCCATAGAGGCGCAAGGAACGACCATTACCCGTGAAGGTGAAGTAGAAACACCCCTCGTAAATGGAGCCGAGTGTGCCTATGTCACCTTTAATGATAAAGGATGGGCAAGCTGTGGGATAGAAGATGCATACAATGCTGGTAACATAGACTGGCGCAAACCCATTTCTTGCCATTTATATCCTGTGAGAGTACAAAAATATAGCTCGTTTCAAGCTGTAAATTATCATCGCTGGCCCATTTGTGATGATGCCTGCACACTAGGAAAAGAGCTCCAGGTGCCTGTATATAAATTTACTAAAGACGCACTCGTACGTAAGTTTGGCGAGGAGTGGTATGCAGAATTAGAGAAGACGGCTGAGGAGATGGGGAAGTAATAATCTTGTATATCGGAGATTTCGATATAATTTTATTCTGTTGCCATCGCAACTACATAAAATCACTCATCCACCTTCGCTTTGGCTTCTATTACGTAGTTCTAAAAATTTAACAATTTAAGGTGGCTGAGTGATGTAAAGCTAAGCGGTAGTGAATTTTGAAATTGTATCGAAACCTCCGCGATCTACCTAAAAAAATTTATAGCAAGCACATTTTCGCGAAAGCGAAAAACCTACTATCTTATCCATTTTTACACTCATAAAATTGCCTTTAAGTTATAAAACTCATTTCTAGAGTATTATATTGAAAGTCAAAACCGAACATCTCAATTACAGCATTATCCAATGATTATAGACGTACATACCCACATTAATAATTATCACGAAGAGCGTGTGAGTTCCCTAGAAGAATGTCTGGATGGGCTCACAGAAAATATGGTTAAAAATAAGGTTGATTATGCCTTAATTCTCACTTCATATAAAGTAAATGAGCACCGGCCCAGTACAAAACAGGTCGTAGAGGCTGTAAAAGGGCGTGAAAATCTAGGCGTGGTCGCGGGTATTAGTTACCTCAATTATACACTAGATGATCTAATAGAAATTAATACCTATCTAGAACAAGGCTTGATAAAAGGGCTTAAATTTTATCCTGGATATGAGCCATTTTATCCTAATAACGAGCGTTTTAAAGTGGTATATGAGATGGCTATCAAGCACGATGTGCCCGTGATGTTTCACTCTGGTGACACTTATGCACCACTGGGAAAAGTAAAATATTCACACCCATTACACATAGATGATCTAGCGGTAGATTATCCCAAGCTCAAGATCGTGATCTGCCACGTGGGGAACCCGTGGATACGTGATTGTATGGAGGTGGTTTATAAAAATAAGAACGTATATGCAGACTTTTCTGGACTTGTGCTCGGGGATTTCTCGAGTAAATTTGAGCGCTTTATGAAGCAAGAAATTGAGGAAATGATTACCTACGCCGGAAACCCTAAATACTTACTTTATGGAACCGATTGGCCCATTTCTTCTATGAGTTCGTATCTTAAATTTATGGATGGTCTGGATCTGCCAGATGATAAAAAAGAATTGATCCAATGGCAGAACGCTGCAGAGCTCTTTAAAATAGATGTGACTCCTTTTCAGAAATAACGTATAATGGAGCACACCTCAAAACTTCCAGATGTAGGTACTACGATATTCACGGTAATGAGCAAACTCGCTCACGACCACGGGGCGCTCAATCTCGCACAGGGATTTCCAGGTTTTGGAAGCGATCCTGCATTGCAACAATTGGTGACTAAAGCAATGACCACAGGACACAATCAGTATGCGCCTATGCCAGGCATTTATAGCTTACGCAAAAAAATAACCGATAAAATCAATACGCTTTATAACAGCAATTATCACCCGGAAACAGATATCACCATTACCGCAGGAGCGACGCAAGCGATATTTACCATTGTTTCGGCATTTGTAAGGCCTGGTGATGAGGTGATTATTTTAAAACCTGCGTATGATTGTTACGAGCCAGCCGTACAGGTAAATGGTGGAAAAGTGATCCCTATCCAGCTCAAAGCTCCAGAGTATAAAGTTGATTGGCTAGCGGTGGAAAATGTCATTACACCTCAAACTAAACTACTCTTTATAAACACGCCGCACAACCCGACAGGGACTATCTTAGAGCGGGAGGATATGCTCGAATTAGCCCGTATTCTCAAGGGAACAGATATCATATTGCTGAGTGATGAGGTATATGAGCATATGGTTTTTGATGGCAAGCAACACGAGAGCGTTGCCAAGTATCCTGAGCTCAGGAAGCGAAGTTTTATCACAGCATCTTTTGGCAAGACTTTCCATAATACGGGATGGAAAATGGGATACACGGTGGCCCCTAAGGAGTTAATGGATGAATTTCAGAAGGTACATCAGTTCAATGTGTTTTCCGTACACCATCCCTCTCAAAAAGCCTTTGCAACCTACTTAGAAGAGCCCAGTCATTACTTAGAACTCAACGATTTTTATCAACACAAAAGAGATGTGTTTTTACATGCTATTCAAGGTTCACGTTTTGAGGCGACACCTAGCGCAGGTACTTATTTTCAAATGTTGGATTACAGTAAGATTACGGATGAAGCTGATACCGCTTTCGCAAAAATACTCACCGAAAAATATAAGATCGCTTCCATTCCCACTTCTGTATTCAATGAGCATCAAGAAGATTTTAAAATGCTCCGGTTTTGTTTTGCAAAAGAAGATGATGTGTTAAAACGAGCGGGGCAGATATTATGTAAGATTTAATATGCTCGTTAGAAATACTAATCAGTGTTTCAAAAAGCGTATCGTAGGTTCTGGCAATTAAACCTTTGGTGATTCTTTTTTAAGGAATATTTTTACTAAATATGAAACACATTGTCTTTTTTATTTCGATTTTTTGGGCAACTATTTTACCTGCACAATCCGCTCCATCTACCTCCATAAACGGGAATTACACTGCGGTTAAGGCAGAGCGAGGCACAACTGGTCCTTCTAAAGAAAAAATAATTCAATATGGCGAAAACAACGGTATAAAATTTTTGGCCATTGCCGCTTGTGAGCGTTGTATGCCAGCCGTCTTCACTTACAATAAAGAATACAGTAAGGTTTTAGGAAAGCCGGCTTTTAATAATAATATAGGGTACTATATTTTTACGTATGATGAAGATAGCTTTGTCCTCATTTTAATCTCAACTATGGGGGATGAGCTAATCAAGTTTAGTAACTTTTATAGTAAAGATGCTCTTAAAGCTCGAGCAATGAATGCATCAAAGGTAAACGATTTTGCGATGGAGATGTTAGAGTTGTTGTAGTATATGCAGCTTACTCTTCAGTATTCATAGGAAGCAACTATTTTTGGTATTCAGATTAATTTAATGCTATTGAGGTATTTTTTTCTTACGCTTACGCTATGTTCGCTTTCATTATTGAAGGCACAAGAACCTGCAGCCATCCATCTAACCGAAAAAGACGGACTACCCGATATAGAGTTTTACGATATATTAGAAGATAGCCAGGGATATATTTGGCTTGCTGCAGATAACGGATTGTATCGCTATGACGGTCGCTATTTCAAAAATTACACGAACGGCGATAAGCGAGGTTTATCTGTTTTTGAATTACGCGAAGATGCAAAAGGTCGTATCTGGTGCATCAATATTACCGGGCAGTTGTTTTATGTGGATAATGATGAGCTAATAAGCTTTGTAGATTTAAGAGAAAAACTTGGTGGAATTTTAGGGTCATACGAGATCGATGGGGACACTCTTTATATTTTTGGTAATTCCAAGTTAATTGCTATTTCTCTGACCACGAGAAAACAAGAGGTTTTATTGGAGGCTGGACTCATTAGCTTTTTAAAAAGAGGTGATGACGGTACTATTTTCTTTTCTGCTGGAGACAGGCTATATGTGCTAAAGGATGGTCATTTTAAATCTATGGCAGATTACTCCCAAATACGAGATCAAGAACTTAAAAATGATCCATATCGAGGTGTGCCGCAGATTCTTCTAAGTGAGCGTGATTCACTTTTAATATATAGGAAAGAAACAAGTTTTGACGTTTTCAGACTAGGTAACTTAACCTCTCCTGATAAAAAAATACTTTCAGAAGTAAAAAATCTTTACATCTCTAAAATTCTCCGTGTAGGGGAGCAGTTTTGGATCACGAGCAATAAAGGTTTGCACATTTATGATAAAGAGCTCACATATATAGCCTCTCATTTACAGCAGTATTTTATAACAGACGTCGCACGAGATCGGGATGATAACTACTGGATAACCACTCTGAGATCTGGAGTTTTTGTCATTCCTAATATTCACATTCAAACGTTTCCGAAAAGTAGCGCTCTTAACATTAATAGTTTAGAAAAAGTAGGAAACCGAACACTCATTTTTGGAACAGTAGATGGTAAACTAGGTACCTTTGATATTACAGAAATTAAAATAGATGTACAGCAACTAGAGTCAGACTTTTCCGTAAGTGCCATTGCTTATAATTCTGATAAAAACCTCACCTATGTAAGCTTAGATAATAGTTCGTATGTACTAGATATGAACTCTAAGAAACTCCTAAAATCACGTGGTTTTTCTAATGCAAAAGATATTGCCATTTATGATGAAAATACCATTTTATTTACTTCTTACTATGGTGTTGCTACACTCAAAAACGCATTTCAATTCCAACCTGACGAGGCAAAATTTATTATTAATAACCGACGTGGATACACTTGTTTTAAAAGTATAAAAACAGGAAATTTTTATGTAGCTACCGTAGATGATCTGCTACGGTATGATGCAACCTTGTCTTCACAATCGATTCGCAATGAAGAGAAAGCTATTTTTGCCACCTCAATAACGGAAACCACAGATGGAACACTCTGGGTCTCTACCTTTAAAAATGGCATTTATGGGATACTTAATGATGAAGTGGTAATAAGTTTTGATGAAAAAGATGGGTTACTAACTAATGAAATAGCACTTATAAAAGGAGATGGAAATCACTTATGGATTGTAAGTGATAAAGGATTGCAATATCTGGATACACAATATGGAGATTTACGGACGCTCAATAGCCAAGACGGGATACCTTCAAGAAAGATTTCTGGTATCCAAGTTATGGGGAAGAGAGTTTTCTTTAGTACAAATGAAGGTTTTTTTAGCATACATAAAGCACAGGCTTTTAAAAGATATAACGCACCAGAAATTCGTATTAATTCTGTTAAAATTATGGGGAAAGATACCTTACTCTCCTCTCAGTACGAATTGCCTTATGAAAAAAATAGAATGACAGTTACCTTCCAATCTAACACTTTTCAAAGCACAAAGAATATTACATATGAGCACCGTCTTTTAGGAGGCAACGAAGAATGGAGTGCACTGCCTGCGGGAGTAAACGAAGTGCAATTTAACTCATTGTCAAACGGCAAATATGTATTTGAAGTGAGAGCAATAAATAATACGGCAAAGATTGGATCTGAGGTAAAAAGCATCAAAATAAAAGTACTTAAACCTTTCTGGCTGCGGTGGTGGTTTGCTACTGTACTATTTATACTTGCGCTAGGAATAATAGTATTCACTATAAAAAGAAGGCAAAAACTTTTAATACGCAAAAAGCAGCAGGAATTAGTACAGGCACGCTCAGAAAATAGAATGACGGCGCTTAAACTCGAAAATTTGCGTTCACAAATGAATCCGCATTTCATATTTAACGCACTTAATTCTATCCAAGAATATATCGTGCTTAACAAAAAGAATGAGGCAAGTGATTATCTTGGGAAATTCAGTGACCTCATACGTGGTTATTTATCTAGTAGTGTTGCTGATATGATATCCATACGTGATGAAATCGAGGGACTAGAAACCTATCTTTCACTGGAAAAAATGCGTTTTGAGGAGGAGTTCACCTACACACTTTCCTTTAGTGATGAATTGGTATATCAAAATTTTGAAATTCCGACGATGCTATTGCAGCCTTTTCTGGAAAATTCTTTAAAACACGGATTGTTACACAAGAAAGGCGCTAAGAAACTTTCATTAAAAGCGGTTATATGTGAAGAGAACGGTATGTCACTGATGAAGGTGATAATAGAAGATAATGGTGTGGGGAGATTGCGTGCGAGTGCGTTTTCGCGGAAGCGTAAACCCAACCACAAATCCTTTAGTTCTAAAGCCACAGAAGATCGTCTGGCATTGCTTAATAAACAAAAACACACAGAAGTAGGCATAACCTACACAGATTTATATGACTCTCATGATCAGGCTATTGGAACTAAAGTTACTATCATAATTCCACTACAATAAAAAATATATGAAAGCAATAATAATTGATGACGAACGAAAAGCGCGGGTATTATTACGTACCCTAGTTGAAGAAAACTGTAAAGAAATTACAAGTTGTCACGAAGCGGAAGATTTAATGTCTGGGATAGAAATTATAAAAGCGGAGAAGCCTGAGATTATTTTTTTAGATATTGAGATGCCTGAGTATTCTGGTCTGGACATCTTGGATTTTTTAAAACCTTCAGAAATAAATTTTGAAATCATCTTTACGACGGCATATAGTGAGTATGCCTTACAGGCATTTCAGCTTTCTGCAATTGACTACTTACTAAAACCGATGCGTCCCACTCAAGTGATTGCGGCAGTAAAAAAAGCAGCAGCCTCACAAAGTAAGTCTCAACTCAACACAAGGCTGGATGCTCTTAAAAATAGTTTAGCTCATGGTAGTTTTACAAAAATTGCACTACCGGTAAATGATGGAATCAAGTTTTTAGACTTTGATGACATCGTTATGATGGAGGCAAATGGGATGTATACAAGAATTGCTACTACAAAGGAGCCTGAAATCTTGATAAGCAAACCGCTCAAGTATTTTATAAATGCACTTTTAGATGTACCTTACTTCTACAGACCGCATCGCTCCTTTTTAATCAATCTCAAATTTATCAGCCAATATGTAAAAAGTGATGGGGGCTATCTGGTGATGGATAATAACAAAATGGTGTCTATCTCAAAAGATAAGCGGGATGAGTTTCTCGAGATTGTAAAGAGTTTTTAGTGTCGTATTTTTAAAATCAGGTTTTAGAAATTCAAAGACCGCTTTCGGCAATTGAGGTCATTTTTAAGCTTAAAACTCCACTTTATTTGTTCTTAATTAAAAAATAAGAATGAAAAAGATAAGCCTATTTATTTTAATGTTAGTAGTGTCACTTGAACTATGTGCACAAAAGAGTTTTCAAGACCAGCTAGCCGTTCACGGGGAAAATGCTGTTTACCAGCGTTACTTCTCTGTGTATCTAGATGACGATGGGAATCAAAAAATCGCAAATGCTCAAGGGCAGTTTACAATAAGCCCGAACTATTTTGGAAAAATACCATCAGGCTTTCAAATTATTTCTACAGGAGATGAAGTATGGGAGAAAGGGGAAGTATATGTATCTACAGATGCCACAGGACGTTATTATAACGCCGTAGGACATCCAGAAGTATCTCATTATTTACATACGGGTGATAGAAGCGCTTGGGTAGCTATGGATGATTATGTTATCAAACTAGGTGGTATGTCCAAGGACGGTACTACCTTTAGCCGTTTTGAAACCATTTACATTTTACAAGATGATGCCGTTCTTCCCGCTAAAGAAGATGCAAAGAAGAAAAAGGGTTTTTTAAGTAAACTAAAAGACTTCAAAGAGGCCGTAAAAAACGGAGCTAGCGGAGGGTCAAAATTTGGCCCAGCTTACGAGCGAGTTGTTACTCGTGATCTTAGAACAGAAATTACCGCTTATCTGAAACAAATGAAAAGCAAGCAGGCTAGCCTTACGGGAGCACAAAAGGCAGAAGCTAAAAAACTTGTACAAGCAAAAGAGGCTGGTGAGGACTATGTAAAACGCTATAATGACTCTCTATATAATTCTCCAGAACAGCGTCGCATACGTGCAGATTGGAAACTTATAAATGGAGCCACTAATGTTGAGGTCAAAAACAACTCTGGACGCACATTATTTGTAAGCCAAAGTGCAGATAATTTTATAAGTCAGGAATTAAAAGATGGGCAGTCATATACTATGGATTGCAGGATGGATTTATATTATTTCTCTAGCAGTACAAAAAACGCATCTGGAAAAAAATTCTACTCGGCAGACAGCTCTTGCGGATCTTCTATAAGCATAAATTAGTGAGACAATTCATCTAATTGAGATCTTTTATTACTACCCTTTTGCTTAGCAATTCAAAGAGCTGTTTCGGCAATTGGCATGCTTTCGCGAAAGTATAATCCTAGTTATTTGCACTGTCTAATTTTATAATTTATTAAAAATGAAAAAAAAATTACTTTTATTTTGTTGTCTATTTATGATAACTCAACTCATCATTGCTCAAATTCCTACAGGAGCTGTTGCGCAATATAATTTTAGCAATAACTACGATGATGCAATAGGTAATGCAGATATTACTTCATCTGCTGCAGGGTCCTATGCGCAAGATCGATTTACAAATGTATTAAGCTCATTAAGAGTTGAGGGAAGACAACATAACGGATATGCTTTTTCAGGAAGTCAAACAGAATTGAGTGTTGCATTTTGGATGCGGATACCTGCAGGGGATGCTGGTACTCAAAGAATAATACAAACATTTGATCAATCTGGGGATGGGTTTAGAATTACGTTTGACGGTAGTTTACAAATTTTACAAGTGGATTTTGTACATCCTAATGGAAACTATGTGGGTAGTGCAAATGTGAGTGGATTAAATTTAAAAGGTTCCTGGCATCATATGGCTTTAGTGATCAAACACACAGGATCTTCATTTGAAAATAGCCTTTATATAGATGGTGTAGAAAACGGTGCAATATCTAATGCTATATCTGTAAATAATATAAGTCCAAATTTCATAAATTCAAGTGCTGTTTTTCAAATTTCGCCAGCCAGTTCTGAAGATTATTTTGGGATTATAGATGATATTGTAATTTTCGAGAGGGGACTAACTGCTACAGAAGTGAGTGCGATTTATAATGATCCTAACCCGAACGTTTGTACTGTAAACATTCCAGATGCAAATTTAAAAACTGCCTTAGTAGGAAATGTAAGTATTAATACGAATGGTGATTCAGAAATACAGTGTAGTGAGGCTAGTGCGTGGACGTTTCAGCTAAATCTGGATGGGCTTTCTATTGCTGATGCGACGGGGTTAGAAACATTTGTAAATGCTACATCGCTAATTATAAATAATAATGCCCTTACATCGATAGATTTAAGCACTATGACAAATTTGACAGCACTCAATATTAGAGATAATAACTTGTCTGCCATTGATGTTTCTTCAAACACAAGTCTCGAAACTTTAGTTATTATTAATAATACTATAAGTTCTATTGACTTAACAAACCTCACTTTATTGCGTGATTTTCTAGCTCAAGATAATCAGCTCTCATCAATTGATTTGTCGTCAAATATTAACCTAGAAGGACTGAATCTAAGGAGAAATAATCTTACTAGTCTAGACTTATCAAATAATACTGCGCTGGAACAAGTATTTGTTTCTCAAAATATGCTGTCTTCTATAAATCTTACAGGATTAAATAGCTTAAATTTTATTAGAGCTTTTGATAATCAACTTACAACAATAGATGTTTCTTCAAATATTAGTCTTGCTAATTTTGAAGTATATAACAATCTACTTACTTCTCTGGATTTTAGGACAAATACATCTTTAGTAAACGTTGATGTTAGTGAGAACGCCTTAACTAGTTTTACAATACAAAATGGAAATAATTCAGCAATCACCCAGCAGATGGATGTTCGTAATAATCCTAACCTTACTTGTGTAGAGATAGATGCTGGATATTCTCCAACTTCTGTATGGCTTAAAGACGCATCAGCAAGCTATAGTGATGACTGCGCGGCGGCAAACTGTGCTGTGTCTATTCCAGATGCAAACTTTAAGGCTGCTTTAGTAGCAAATAGTGCTATTAATACTAATGGTGATACAGAGATACAATGTAGTGAGGCAGCTGCATTTACTGGAACCGTAGGTGCATTTGGTGCCAGCATTTCAGATGCAACTGGTGTAGAGGCATTTGTGAATACAACGGTAATTACTTTTGAACAGAATAGTCTTACAAGTATAGACTTGTCTGCAAATGTAAATCTAGAAGAATTATATCTCGATGGTAATAATTTGACCACCTTAGATCTCACAGCAAATATATTGTTGCGAGACATACGCGTAGAATCAAATCAATTATCTAGTTTGATATTACCAAATACCAATACACTTACCTTGCTTCGCGGAAGCAATAATCAACTCAATAGCTTAGATCTTTCAAACAATCCTGGACTTGAAAGCATAACTCTTATAAACAATTCGTTGAGTGCTATAGATCTATCAAATCAAACGCTACTTGAGAATATCTATTTGAACGATAATAATCTGTCATCAATAGATTTAAGCAATAATCCAGAATTATCAATTATATATCTAGAGCGCAACGATTTAGGAGTTGTAGACATCTCGGCAAATCCAATGGCAACGATACTTTCTTTAACTGAGAATGAGTTAACGTCGCTAGATATTTCAAATGGAGCCAATACAGTTCTTAATACTTTTAATGCTTCTTCAAATCCAGATCTTACATGTATACAAATAGACGCAGGTTTTACTCCACCTACAGATAACAGCTGGCTTAAAGATGCGAGTGCAAGCTATAGTGATAATTGTGCTGCTGCTAATTGTACTGTAAACATTCCTGACGCAAACTTTAAAGGGGCATTAGTAAATAATTCAATGATTAATACAAATGGTGATACAGAGATCCAGTGTAGTGAGGCAAGTAGTTTTACAGGTGAAATTGATGTCAATAACCAGAGTATAAGTGATCTTACTGGTGTAGAGGCTTTTACAGCGGCAACGTCATTCAATTTCTTTAATAATGACGTAATAAACGCTGACTTTTCTTTTGCAAATGCATTGATAACTATTTTAGGGTTTAGCAATGATAATCTCACATCTATTGATATTTCAGGGGCTGCAAATTTAGAATCAATAAACGTAGCTCAATGTGATTTAAATACTATTGATGTTTCCAATAATGTAGCATTAAGAACTTTAAATCTCGGTCAAAATAATATAAGTAATTTAAACCTTACCTCTAATCTATTACTCGAGAATATTATTTTGTCAGACAATAATATTTCAGCTCTTGACGTCAGCGCTTTTCCTAATGTAAGATTGGTATCGATTGAAAATAATAATCTAGAAACTCTCAACGTGGCTAATGGTAATAATATAAACTTCTCATTATTTAGGGCTTCTTCAAATCCAGATCTTATATGTATACAAATAGACGCCGGATTTACTCCACCTACAGATAATAGTTGGCTTAAAGATTCTACTGCAAATTACAGTGATAATTGCTCTAATACAGCAGATACTACAAATCCAGTAGCCGTTTGTCAAGATGTAACTATCCAGCTTGACGCAAATGGTGTGGCTACCTTAGATGCTACTCAGGTAGATAATGGCAGTAGTGATGATGTAGGTGTGGCAGGTATTGCTATAGACGTGACTTCCTTTGATTGTTCAGATGTAGGAACCACCGCGGTCACACTTACCATAACAGATGCTGCTGGTAATACAGATAGTTGTACAGCAGTAGTAACAATAGTTGATGATGAAAGCCCTGTACTTTCTTGCGTAGTTGAAGAAATCATTGAGGTAAATGAAGATGAAACCTTTACCCTCCCAGATTATGTTGCAAATGGAGATACTACAGCGACCGACAATTGTAGTATTACCATAACTCAGTCTCCAGCTCCAGGAACGCAGATTCCTCCTGGCACAACACAACTTACTTTTACTGCTACAGATAGTTCTGGAAACACAGACACCTGCTCACAGGACCTAATCATTGAAGAAACATTGGGTCTGAGCGATTTAGAATTTAGAGAGTCAGTACGGGTGTTTCCTAATCCAGCGCAGAACTATATCAGTATTGAAGCCGCAATCCCTATTGAAAATATCGAAATTTATACAATGTTAGGTCAGAAATTAATTCAATCAAATGAATTAAGGGATATAAATATTTCACAAATAAGCACTGGAATATACTTTGTAAAAATCATCTCGGGAAGTTATACCGTTACCAAACAGATAATCAAAAAATAAGTTTAAGTAGTTCTTTAGTAAAATAGCCGTTCAGATTTTCTGATCGGCTGTTTTTTGATTAGGGGCAATATTGATTACAAAATTTCTTCCATTCCCACTTCTATATTCAATGAGCATAAAGAAGATTTTAAAAGGCTACAGTTTTGTTTTGCAAAAGAAGATGATATGTTAAAATGAGCGGATGAAATTTTTAAATTCGATCTAGTCATCAAGACGTCTTGCAACCCAACCCCTTACAAATTCTGCAGTAATTCCAAAGGCCACGTGCGCAAGAAATTCGTTTGCCTGTAATTTTACAGGGATGTCTGCAGGAGATTCTTCAAGACCCATAAGTGGTAAGGACGTTTCGTGTGTTGCTAGATATGCCGTGGTCCCAAAAAGGGCGCCTTCTACAAGATTTGTTTCTGGTCTGTCTTTTTTTGCATAGCCCAAACTTGCCCCTAGACTTAAACCTATGGGTATATTAACCAACTGTTCAGCAAGGTCACGATTAGACTCGCTCACTGGTTCCCCAGTTAGTTTTGTAGAAATACTATCTACAAGTTTTAATTGAGCAGATGTGGTGTCTGGATGACGTACTGGCAACACTTTTTCGATAGCAGATTTTACAATGGTTCCGGCAAGACCACCAAGTACTCCCGCGATTACTCCGCGGGTTGCTGTAGATGCCATTGTATCTTTTTCTAACCAGTTTGAAAGTGCCGTGTTGCTCATAATTATAATCTTTATTCAAATATAAGAAGGGAACTCAATTTATAAAGTGAATTAACAGATGTTTAATTTTAAAGAAATCCCGGATATATCATATCCCATTCTTCCTTATCTTTATCTCTTTACTTTGTGATTATGAATGACAAGTTATTTGACGCTATACGGGATCAAAATCTAGAGATGGTAAGGGCGATTACTACGGCGCATCCTGAACTCGTAAATATTAAGGATCAGCGGGGATCTACGCCGCTTTTACTAGCCACGTACTACGGTCACCAAGACATTTCTGAAGAGATCCTAAAGCACGATCCAGATCTGGATGCAAAAGATGGATCTGGCAACACAGCGCTAATGGGCGTTTCTTTTAAAGGGTACCCTACGCTCGCAAAACTCCTCATTGAAAATGGAGCAGATGTAAATGCAGTAAATTCGAATAATGCGACTGCGCTCATTTATGCAGCGACTTTTGCTCAGGAAGAAATAGCAAAACTACTCCTAGAAAATGGGGCAGATAAGGCGCATAAAGATGACAGAGGCAATACAGCCCACGACCACGCAAAAATGCAAGGAATCTCAAATCTTATAAACTTGCTTGAGAATTAAAAGATTCTCGACTCGTAAGTCAATTTTTATTAGGTTGCCACTCAAAATTGAAGGTGCTAAAGGTATATGATCCATCCTGTGAATCACGATCTCTCGAGCTAGCCCCGATTGAAATGAAAACCCCGCAACGTAGCGGCAGCGGAGTGAGGAGTTGTAATGAAAAGCGGGAAGTGACCTAGGCTTAAAAGCCAAAATTTTGTGCTCCTAAAAAGAGCACCCTACCAAGATCTACTGAAATAAACTCTTCACTTTCATAAGACCGTCGCTATTAATCCTCGACATAATTTTTATAAATGCAAGTGAGGTAATCATCGCGTCACCTGCAGCAGTATGTCTATCGTACATAGGGATTTTGAGCGACTCACTAAGCTCGTCTAACGTATAAATCTGCCTTACAAGTGCGTAGTTTACAGGATGCAGCATTCTCTTGTAAAGAATACTGGTATCTAAAACCTTATTTTTTAATTTTCCTACTCCGTGTCGTTTTAAGGTTTTATTGATAATCGCAATGTCAAACCCTATGTGATGGCCCACTAAAATATCTGTCCCTATAAAATCCAGACACGCTTTTATGGCCTCCACCTCATTGACTTTCTCATAGTTTCCATTTTTAAGAATACCGTGTATAGGTGCACTTTCTGGATTGTATTTATCTTGCTTTAAATAAAACTCAAGACTGTTTGAGACCTCAATGATTCTACCTTTAAGTGACACTGCGCCTATTGATAAGATCCTATCGTTTTTGACATCTAAACCTGTGGTTTCTGTGTCAAGCACCACAAACCGGGTGTTTGAAACGAGGGATGCTCTGGCGTTTTTTTTGCGCTCTGATTTTGCTTTCGCGAAAGCCGAACTATACTTCTCCCAAAATTCGGGATACTCTTTTTCTTTTGTCCACGGCCACCTCATAAAACTACGTTTTGCGTGTTGTAACGTATCCTGACCACTTCTTGAACATCGCGAAGGGGCTTAAAACACCTTTTGAGCTTCAGTCTATCTGCTTTAGAAAGTTCTTCTAATTTAATAAACCTCCCGCTATCTTCTTGGGCAAGACCGCGTTTGGTTCTGAATTTAAGAAGGGCCTTAAATGCGTACGCACAATTTTGATATAGTTCTTTGTTAGGTGGATCAAGCGCTGCCAATTTCTCGTAGCGGTCTGATGTATTTTTTATAGAAAGTTCTTTATAGCCCAGACATAAAATGCGTGCGGCATCTATTAACGGTGCTATTGCCCGACTTTTTATATCAAAGAAGTCCTTATGCTCTCCGTTAGGCTCCACTAGAAATTGCCTAAAGAATCCCATTGGGGCTGGATTACGCTCAGAACTCTTTGCAAGTTGTGGCACTAAAATGCTACCGCTCTCTAACTGTGAAATTATATGCCCCGTCAGGTCATCTGCTAAGGTTGTATCGCCATAAATTGCTTGGTAATCAAAGAAAATACTAGAGAGAAGTATACTTTCTGGAGAAGGAACGGTTATCCACCTTGTGAATTGCTGCTTCCATTCTGAAAGAGAAAGACAATATAGTGGATTGCTTCCCATCATATCTGCTGGACAATAGTCGTAACCTACCTTATGTAGCCGTTTATTCATACGGTTAGCAAGCTTTAAAAAATAGGCTTTGGTCGCTGCTGCTTCGTGGGATGATACATCTTTATACAACAGCGCATTATCTTGATCTGAATACAATAATTGTTCTTTTCTCCCCTGGCTTCCTAGCGCAAGCCAAGCAAATGCGACAGGAGGTGCAGTTTCCATCTTTCTTAATGAGAGTTCCATTGCCCTAATCATCATTGCATCTTTGAGCTGAGCAAAGATCTTTAGTATTTGCGATAAGGGTAAGTTTTGATCAAGATACCTCGCGAGTAAAACGGTTGCTTTTTCCCACGCTTGTCGTAAATTCTTAGTTCTAGGTGCCCGCTTAATTTCCTTAATAAGCTCCACAGGGCTGTTACCATAAGACACCATAATATCGTGCTTACTTAAAATCCCGTTTATAGTAGAGTCAGGGGTCCCATCTTCAGTAATCACTAGATAATTAATCTCGTGAGTAAGTAGCATAAGCTGTGCTTCAGAAACAGTGATATCGGGCTGGGCGCATAATACTGGAGATACCATAAATTCGCTTACAGGACTTTTGGATTTAAGCTTTCCCGTTGCAATACCATCCCTCATCTCACGATGCGTAAAGAGACCTACAGGTTTATTTTCTTCACCTACCACGAGACAACCTATCCCGTGCTTATTCATAAGCAAGGCTGCTTGTTTAATTGTTTTGGAAGGATTGATCTGAGCTACTTTACGAGTGTAATTTGCCTTAGACATTGTATAGATGTCCTGCTGTCTATGAGGAGTATAATCTAGTGACAATTGACCACTAGCCTCTAGAGAATAAGGATCCTTTATATTTGAGGCAAAACTGGCTATAAGAAAGTTTGCAACTGCTGTATTTTCTCTCGTAAGATTTGCAAACTCATTAAGCGGTAAGGCGTATAGAATGGTCTCCTCATTTGCCGTGGCTGTCGTCCTATAGCTTACTTCGTGAGTAACCCTAAGTCCAAAAAGGTCGCCTTCATCACAAATATCTACTGTTTTTTCTTTGTTGTCTGAAGGTCTTGTGAGCTTAACAGCGCCCTGATGAACAATATAAAAATACGCGTGATAATCTTCATCTCTGGAAAATAGAACTTGGTCTTTATCTAAATACAACACCTGAGCAATATCACATATATCCTGTAAATCTCCCCTAGCCATAAAATTAAACGGCGGAAACTGTTTTAAAAAGTCGTAAATGCGACGTCCTATGGTATTTTTTATTGTAGTCATTATCAATCAAATTTAAACTAAAAATTGCAAGAGGCTTATGTAAGCTTCAAAGTAGCATTGCCTTCTAATTTTTGTAAAAATCCTGTAAATTCTTCTGTACTTTTATACGTATGAAGACAGACACTTTACAAATCTCAATTATCCAGGCAGATCTCATTTGGGAACATCCAGAAAGAAATAGAGAACAGTTTACAACGTTTATAAATAACATCCCTCAAGATACCCAGCTAGTTGTCCTTCCAGAGATGTTTACAACTGGTTTTTCTATGACTCCAGAACCTCTTGCAGAAACGATGGATGGCACTACTCTACAGTGGATGATAAATCTAGCCGCACAGAAGAAAATCGCCATCTGTGGAAGTCTCATCATTAAGGAAAATGGCAATTTTTATAACAGGTTCCTATTTGTTGAGCCCGAGGGGAACGTTACTTCTTATGACAAGCGACATAGATTTATGATGGCTGGGGAAGGAGAAAAATATACTGCAGGAAAAGAACAAGTAGTCATTGATTATCTTGGGTGGAAGATTTTTCCGCAGATTTGTTACGACCTTAGGTTTCCTGTTTTTTCTAGGAATACGGCAGATTATGACCTCATCATCTTTGTTGCAAACTGGCCAGAAACCAGAGTTGCGGCGTGGGACACGCTACTTAAAGCCAGAGCTATCGAGAATATGTCTTACTGTGTGGGGGTAAATCGGATAGGAACCGATGGCAGTCAATTAAAATACACAGGGCACTCTGGAATATATAACGAACTGGGAGAAACGCACATTTTCGCGAAAGCGGAAGAGGGAATATTTACCACCACACTTTCTAAATCTCAAATGCTAGCGACTCGAGAAAAACTTCCATTTTTAAGGGATAAGGATCGGTTTACTCTTCTTCAATGACCGCTTCCGGCTTGCTGATGGTGTTGAGCTCAAACCTTTCTTTTACCGTCCAGCTAGGTCGTACTTCAAGAGGGACCGGGTAATTTATCACCTTTTCTGGCTGCAGCTTTCTAAGATAATTACCCGTATCAAAAACGGTGTTTTCATTTCTATCTTCTATCAATCGTAAGGTGTAAATCGCGGGGTTGAGATTTTTGAAGGAAAGTACCGGATCTTCAGTGGTATATCTAGTTTCTACTACCTCCTCTTTAGCGTTAATGAGCTGGGCGATGTACGGAAAATTTACTGCGTTTACGAGCGTCACTTCTATCTCGCCATAATCAGACCGCTCTTTGGTACTTGTTTGATAGGTAAGTGTGTCATTTTTTGAACTAAAAAAATCTATGATAGCCTCTGGTAAAAATTGAACCTTATATTTTGCGTTTTCCTTAGTTTTAAAGTCAATATTTATATTGTTTTGTTCTTTGATGCTCGCCGTAAATGGGATGACGACAGAGTCTTGGATTACCGTAATAAGACCTTCGTTTAAAGAGTCTAAGGGAATATTACTTTTTACTTTGAATGACTTGTCAAATTCTAAAAATCTGCCCGTAATTGATGTGATGGCGAGCGAGTCTAATTTTGGTTTGCGCAGCTTTGCAGTAAGCGTATCCTTATAATTGGGAGCACTCACGCTAAAAATAAGAGAGTCCTGCTCTATTCTAGGCTTATACCAATAATATAGCGTGTCTGCAGTTTTCTTAGTAACCCTAGACTCGATGTTGTCTCTTACGTCAGAAATCAGTTCGATGTTAAGACTATCGGCGTTTCCCGTTACTCCAAAGGCTATACGACCCTGTGCCTCGTGACGTGGTCTAGAAACTTTATAATCTAGCTCTTCAGAAAACAACTTTATAGTATAAGAGCTGTCTGTAGGAACCGTAATATACTCTTCTACAAAACCTATCTTATCCTTTTTAGGCTGGAAGGTAAAATTTGCATCCTCATCCTTCATTGCAATGAGTTTATAGGTGCCCTCTTTAAGGTAATCCAGCTCAAAGGTGGTGAGACTGTCTAGCGTGTTAGTCACATATCTAGGAGAATCTTTGTAAACAATACTGTCAGAAAATGTGCTATCAACCTCATAAAGCATCACCGTTACAAAATTATCTGGCTCTGCTTTTACGGCATCTATAATAGTTCCTTTCACACTCAGGCTATCAATATAGTCCCCTGTAGACATCACATACTTAAAAGCAGAAAATGGATTGCCTTCATTATTATCTGTGATACTAAGACCGAAATTAAAAACGTACGTCGTACTTGCATCCAGCGTGTCAAGAATTTCTATTGTAATATTTTTAGAAGCTGTCCCCTGGGGAGAGATAAATGTTTTTACCGGCGGAGAGATAATGAGCTGTTTCTGGACATCCTTTAGTTTTATAAACTCGTCAAAGTAAATCTTGACCTCACTCCCCTCAAAGTTAGTAGAAAAGTTAGGGGGTGTCGCTTTTATGAACACAGGTGGTATCGTATCCTTGGGTCCGCCTGTAGGGCCAGAACCTCTCTTGGCACAATTTACGAGTGTTGTAGCCATAAAAAGCACAAACACAACATAGGCGATTATACGGGATACCGGTAAATGGAGGATAGTTTTACTCACAGCAACAAAGAAACGCATTATTCATCTCCATTGCAACGTTATGTTTATGGGTAAATTGCTTTTTAAGACCTTGTTCATACATTAAATGATTCCTCTCTATTTTCTTTTTTTGGGGAGCACAACGTTTAGGCATCTGGAGAATGTTTGTTTCCCGCTTTACACTACAAAGCCTCGCTCCGCTATCGCTACACTGCGGGTTTTTCGTTGCAATCGGGGCTGTGGACGATATTCTGGATATAAAATTGGTAGGTGGTAGCTAGTAGGACGCTCATTTCGGACGCCAATAGATTTTGCTGTAAAGGTCACTTACATCGAAAATATACCTTTATCACCTCTCCCTTTTTGTACTCTATTCCCTATCCTCTTTGCTCTCTGCTCTATTTCAACTCATCATAAGGCACTACAATGCCATCAGATATTTTTTAGGAGTCGTTCCATACTTCTTTTTAAAAGCAGTGATAAAGTGACTTGCTGTACTATAGCCTACTTTAAGGCCTACTTCATTTACATTGTGACTTCCAGAATCAAGCAATTGCCTAGCTACTTCCATTTTGTAATCAAATAAGAAGCTAAAAACAGAATCCCCATAAATCTGCTTAAACCCTTCTTTAAGTTTATTGAGCGATAATCCGATCTCGTCAGAAAGTTCGCTCAAGGTGGGCGGTGCGTCCATACGTGCGATAATTATCTGCTTTGCTCTTTTGATTTTCTGCACATTTTCTTCATCTACCAGAAATGGACACTGCTCTACATCTGCATCTGCGGGTCTGTTAAAATAAAGGCTGAGCAGCTCATAACTTTTTCCCTTGAAGTAGAGCTCCTTAATAGAAGGATGTAAGCTGTAATTCATAAGTTGGTTAAGCGCCACTGCCATAGATGGGCTTATACTACCATCCTTATAATACTTCCTGTCTTTATTTTCTGCAGATAAGAAAGTGATAAAATTTGCCTCTCGAGAAAAAAGACTGTGAAATTTTGAAATAGAAATCAGCACGGTTACCACCCAAGTGTCTGGCTCAAGAACAAGGTTCATAGGCAAATCCCGCTGCGGATTGTACAGCAACAAAGAGTTTTCCTCTTTGATGGGCAATTGATAAGCTCCATTATTAAAGCCGAAGGTGGCAGCGCCCTTGAGACCAAAGTGGAACTGTATAAAACTACTGTCTACTTCCCTTACAATAGTCTGATTGCTAGCCGTTTCATTGTTAAACCGAAGTACAATAAAACCCTTTTCAATCTGGGTCTCCAGCAATAGACTTTGAGCGATATTTTTTAGAGAAGAAGACATAATCCGTAATAGGTTTTATTTAGAATGATTCTAATTAATTGAACTCATATTTTCGCGAAAGCGCAATAGAATCAGTACTCTTCACAAATTTACAGCAATCTTTATCCATTTGCTACCGCTACCGAAACAATTCATACCGCTAGCGTTATTTTTTAGACTATATGATAGATATTTTTGCATTCCCAAAGCGTGGGTTTAAATGCAACATACCTTTTGAACAGTAAACTTCATTTTTTTGCAATAGGATTAAGCTATAAAAAAGCAGATGCGACCATTCGTGGGCATTTTTCTGTAAATGAAGAAGCTCAGATGCATATTCTAGAAGAAGCAAAAAAGGCACTTGTACCCTCTCTCACCGTAATATCAACCTGCAATAGAACAGAACTTTATGGTTTTGCTCCAGACGCTAAGGTGCTCATAAAAATTTTATGTGAGTACACACACGGCACTGTAGATGAGTTTATGAAAGTGGCATACATTTACAAAGGTCAGGAAGCCATTGATCATCTTTTTAAAGTAGGTACGGGACTTGATAGTCAGATTTTAGGAGATTTTGAAATAATTGGGCAGCTTAAGCTAGGATTCAAAAAATCTAAGAAGCTCAAACTGATGAATCCCTTTATGGAACGCCTCATAAATGCAGTTATTCAAGCCAGTAAGCGCATTAAAAATGAGACAGAAATTTCTACAGGAGCAACCTCAGTTAGTTTTGCCGCAGTGCAGTACATTATGGCGCGTGTGCCTTATGTTTCAGAAAAAAATATATTGCTCTTTGGCACGGGTAAAATAGGGCGTAATACTTGTGAGAATCTTGTGAAGCATACAAAGAATGAACACATTACCCTTATAAATCGTACAAAAGAAAAGGCAGAAAAAGTTGCAGGAAAATTTAATCTCCTTGTTAAGGACTATGCAAATATTGAAAGTGAAATTGCGAGTACAGATGTACTCGTAGTTGCAACTGGCGCCCAGAAACCTACCATAAACAAAGAGCTCTTATTTACTAAAAAACCACTTCTCATCCTCGACCTTTCGATCCCTAAAAATGTTGCTGAAGATGTGAAAGAATTAGATAATGTCACGTTAATACATCTCGATCAACTTTCAAAGATGACAGATGATACTTTAAAGAGACGTCAGGGATACATTCCACAGGCGCAGTCCATCATAGACGAGACGGTCACTGAGTTTAATGCCTGGCTACAAACTAGGAAGTTTGCACCTACGATAAAGGCACTTAAAATAAAGCTCAAAGAAGTCCAAGCGGCAGAAATTGAGAATGTACGCAAGAAAACAGCAGACTTTAGCGAGGAGAGTGCCATTGCAATGAGTGACAAGATTATTCAGAAAATAACAAATCAATTTGCACATCACCTACGTCACGCAAATGGGGCTACCGAAGAAAGTCTCGCGCTTATAAACTCTATATTCCAACTCGATAAAGACGATGAGTAACGTGATACGCATCGGCACCCGCGATAGTGAGCTGGCGCTCTGGCAGGCAAAAACGGTTCAAGATCAGCTGGAATCCCTAGGGTATAAAACAGCACTTGTCCCTGTAAAATCAACTGGCGATCTTATTTTAGATAAGCCGCTCTACGAGCTTGGCATCACTGGTATATTTACAAAGACCCTAGATGTAGCGATGATTAACGGTACTGTAGACATTGCAGTGCACAGTATGAAGGATGTGCCTACAGCTTTACCCATAGGTATTGTGCAGGCCGCCGTATTGAGAAGAGCAGAAACCGAAGATATCTTAGTCCATAAAGGCGACACAGATTATAGCAAACCGTGTACGATTGCAACGGGAAGTTTGAGAAGGCAGGCGCAATGGCTCAATAGATATCCTCATCACAAAACGACGGATATACGAGGCAATGTAAATACCCGGCTTCAAAAACTAGAGAATAGTGATTGGACAGGCGCGATTTTTGCGAAAGCGGGATTAAAACGTATCAATGTATTGCCAGAAAATTATGAGACCTTAGACTGGATGCTTCCTGCCCCGGCACAAGGCGCAATGATGGTTGTAGCGATGGAAGAAGATGAGTTTTCCCGCACCGCTTGTGCACAATTGAATGACACCTCAACCGCTCTTTGCACCTACATTGAACGCGAATTCCTAAAAACTTTAGAAGGTGGTTGTACCGCTCCTATAGGGGCACTGGCAGAAGATTTTAACGGGGACATCCGCTTTAGGGGAGTGCTCTTTTCTCTAGACGGAAAAACTAAAATTGAAATAGAACACGTAGTATCAAAAGCAAATGCCGTAGGTTTTGGTGTGGATTGCGCTCTTGAGATATTAGATGACGGTGGTAGGGAATTGATGAAAGAGATCAAAGCGACTTTAAAAAAATAGCAGTTAAGGAAGTGCAAGGAAATGGCAACAATACTCTCCACAAAAAAACTTAAAACCAACCAGCGAGAATTAGTACTCAATGCAGGAGTGAGTTTTGTGGAGTATGATGCGATTGAAATAAAGCCTGTGCCCTTTTCGCTTCCACTCAACGCTGAGAACATTATCATCACGAGTCAAAACGGTGCAAAGGCTCTCTTAAATTCTGAATCCAAAATTCAGGATTCAGACTTTTTCTGTGTAGGTGAGAAGACGGCGGCGCTTTTAAAAAATAATGGATTCAATGTTGCTGAAACTGGAAAAAATAGTGCTGATTTAGGAAAGATTATTGTTGAAAAATATAGAGTTAAATCATTTCATTATCTCTGCGGAAACAAACGACGAGATGAATTGCCTAAACTTTTAGAGCAAACAGGAATTATCTGTAATGATGTTGTGGTTTATGAAACTCATCTCATCGAGAAACAATTTGAGCAAGATTTCGATGCTATCTTATTTTTTAGTCCGAGCGGGGTACAATCATTCATTCAAGCAAACTATCCTCAAGAAATGACAGTTGAGCGCTTGAGGTCAAATAGGTTAGAAAATGATACTGCCATAGATAGAGCTTCTAGGTTAAGTGTAGGAAACATTTCAAAGAGCAGAGCGATTTGTATAGGCAGCACAACCGCTGAGGCTGCAGGTAGATATTTTTATAGTGTATTTATCGGAAATAGCCCATCTATAGAAAGTACCATTGCAAAAGCAGTCAAGACGTTAAAATAAAAACAAGCCCTGAGCAAAGTCGAAGGGAGGTAATTGAATAATATGAACATAAAAAACGACCTATTCTTACGAGCACTTAAAGGAGAAACTGTAGATCGTCCACCCGTATGGATGATGCGTCAGGCAGGAAGATATCTTCCTGAATTTATGGAAATCAAAGCAAAATATGATTTCTTTACCCGTTGCCAGACACCCGAACTTGCGAGTGAAATTACCGTACAACCCATAAGAAGATATGGTATGGATGCCGCAATTTTATTTTGCGATATTCTGGTCATTCCACAGGCAATGAATATTGAGGTAGAAATGAAACCTGGGCTCGGACCTTGGTTGCCCAATCCCATACGATCTGCAAAAGATGTGGAGCAAGTGATTGTTCCGGATATAGATGAGACGTTGGGTTATGTGATGGACGCTATCAAAATGACTAAGGAAAAGCTCAATGATGAGATTCCGCTTATAGGATTTGCTGGTTCGCCGTGGACGATACTTTGCTATTGTGTGCAAGGGCAAGGATCAAAGAATTTTGATAAAGCAAAGGAGTTTTGTTTTACGCAACCCCTTGCGGCACACGCGCTACTTCAAAAAATTACAGATACTACTATTGCTTATTTAAAGAAGAAAGTAGCCGCTGGTGTAAATGCTGTTCAGGTTTTTGATAGTTGGGGCGGTATGCTATCTCCGGTTGATTATCAAGAGTTCTCTTGGAACTATATACAACAGATTATTGATGCGCTTAAGGATGAAAGTCCAGTGATTGCATTTGGTAAAGGATGTTGGTTTGCGTTAGATGAAATGTCTAAGTCGGGAGCCTCTGCGCTCGGAGTAGACTGGACTTGCTCACCAGAGACTGCAAGGGCCTTAACTGGAAATAGGATCACACTACAAGGTAATTTTGACCCGACGCGCTTATTTTCGCCCCCGAGCGAAATAAAAAGAATGGTACACGAGATGATTAATGCTTTTGGAAAAGATAAATATATCGTTAATCTAGGTCACGGAATTTTACCAAATATCCCTATCGAAAATGCTGGTGCATTTATAGAAGCGGTTAAGGAATATAACGCTTAATGAACATCACAGCTCTACTCAAGTCTATGGATTTTAGACAGCTGTGGAGTTTGTTCTGGCTTAGTGTTAGGCATCTTCGGTTTTTGTTGCCTACCATAAGAGGTACGCGCAGAACTATTGCCGTTTGTGATGAATTGTACGGGAAAGCACATCATAAAAATGGACCAGAAAATGCCTTTCGCCACGCGTTATGGAATGCATTGATTGTACAACAAAGTCTTTCTAGAGGACTTCCACTGCAAAGATCATTAGCTTGGGCAAAGACAATTACAGATTGGCACGAAGACTTTTCTCCAAATGTAGAATCTAGCAAAAGCAATGGATTTACATAATAACAAGATTGGCAGAGAACTAATTGCGCCTTTCCCAAATGAAAAAGAGGACTTCCTGATTGCACAATTGCTTAAGATGGTTCCGTTTTCAGAAAAACATACCTCTATAAATCGAAGAATTAGAATATAAACGCTTTGCCGCACATTGACCTAAAATTTACATCAATATATAGTATAAGGCCAATATTAATTTTCAAAAAAAATATTAAAACTTACTTCTATGAAACTCATTTACTGCCAATAAAACAATTTACAAATTAACTCCACAGCAGCACCTTGTTTTTTGGTTTTTTGATTTATATCCTGGCTGAGATTTTGTTCTCCTCTGCCTTCCTTGGTTGCAAAAGAACACTACTATTCCCGTCATTGATCATCTTTTTATGGCAACTTCTGCAGTAAGCACCACAGGTCTTGTCACTACCTCTTTAAGTGACACCTATAACTTTGGGGGACAGTCTTATCGTATTGACTCCTCTTCAAATAGGTGGAATAGGCTATCTAGCGTTTACCACATATTCATTACTTACACGGACGCATAAAATGACTTCGTGGCACAAAAGTATTCTTAAGACAGAATATTAAACTGCCAAGACTATAAGCATTAGAGACTTTTTGGCTCTGTGGTCGTTTTTTACCCTAATTATGGAGCATTATAGGCGCTATCCTTTATTTATGGCATTTAACAACGGATGGCGTGAAATAGGCTTAAGCAATTTGGTTTCGATTTTTCATAGTGTAAGTGCCTTTTGTACTGCTGGCTTTAGTCTTTTTAATTCTAGTTTTACAGATTATATAGATAACAGCCTTGTAAACATTACAACTTCAATGCTTACTCATTGTGGTTCCATAGGATTTATAGCGATTGCAGACTTTAGGCTTGTGCTAAGAAGAATTAAAAATCACCATCTAAGTTTACAACTAAAATTATCACTATAGGAACTAGCTTATATTTTAACTGTGGGCTTTTCTATGTTTTATATCTGGAGAGCCTTAAGTTCCAATTTAGAGAAGGCACTGACGATCGAAGCTGCTTTCTTCCACTCGATGACCGCTGTCACTACGGTGGATTTTACACTTAATCGCCATACGCTCCTATAAGTCTAGCCAATCATACTACTTACAATATTTTTTATGTATATAGGAGCCTCTCCTTCTGCTACGTCTGGGGGTTTAATATTACAACACTGACTGCAGTTCTTGCCATTGTAAAGAGTAAATTTAAAAGAGATGAAAAGAAATACTTTGTTCGAAAAGTGATGCCAACTAAACGTTTATATGTGCAACTGCTACCTTTATCACTATACAGTCTTATTTCTTGGGACTTTAATTCTTTCTTTCTCTGAAGACTTTCAATTTGAAGAACTTTTATTTGAAATGACCTCCGCATCTAGGAACTGTTGGTCTTTCTATGGGAATAACCGCAGATTTGTCAGATTTCGGGAAAATTGTATAATAATTACTTATGTTTATAGGAAGATTGGAGTTCTTACTTTTGGTCTTGCTGTTGGTCTAAGACGCACATACAGGCCAATAAAACGAGAAAACTTCTGAAACAGATTTAGCTGTTTAATTTATGAAAGAATCTTCTTTCCATATAATCACTTCCCGAGAATTAAATGCACAAGATCTTACAGCCCTAGTGACGGAAAATAAAAAGTATTGGGAAGATTTTTTCCCTTTGACCGTAAGGAAAAATAGTACGCTCAAATCATCTTTACTTTTTCTCATCGAAATTCAACTAAATGAACAAACACGAGAGCTATTTTTATTCGGAATGAGAGATACTATTTCTAAAGAATTATGCGGACTCTTATATTTGAAAAATATTGATTGGGATATCAAAGAGGCAGAAGTTGCTTATGCGATATCTCAAGAATATTCTGGGAAGGGTTGGACTACACAAGCTGTTCATACAATCTCAAAAGAGGCGTTTGAAATGGGTTTAGAGACCCTACATATCATTTGTCATAAAACCAATGCTGCAAGTGTTGGTGTCGCCTTAAAGAGTAATTATATTTGGCAAAAGACATTACCAAACGAATTTTCCCATCCAAAGGGAGACACCCTAGATATGGAACTTTATACACTTTCAAAACCTAATTATGATTAAAGGAATCCTCAATGGCCTTAGGACCTACAGCAGATCATTTGGACTCATTTCACAATTGAGATTATGGAAGTATTTTGCCATCCCAATGATTATAAGTTTTATCACGGCGATGACTATAGGATTGCTAGCTTGGGGACTATCAGACAATCTAGGTCATTGGATAGCTCAACTATGGCCTTGGGAATGGGGAGCACAAGGTTTTGACACTATTGCACAGATTTTTAGCGCATTACTCATCATCGCTGTAGGTCTCGTACTCTATAAACACATCATAATGGCCCTAAGTGCACCCTTTATGAGCCCGGTTTCAGAAAAAATAGAAGCACATCTTAGAGGAAGCGATCACACGCATCGTAACACTACAAATACAGAACAATTGGTTCGTGGTATCCGTATCAATGTGCGTAATCTCGCCTTTGAATTAATACTTACAATCCCTATACTCTTATTAAATTTAATTCCTTTTTTAGGAAGTATTGCTGCAACCGTTTTACTATTTCTCACTCAATCTTATTATGCCGGTTTTGGTAATATGGATTACACCTTAGAACGTCATTATAAATATCGAGAGAGCATAAACTTTGTAAAAGCAAACAGGGGCCAGGCTATCGGAAATGGGATGGTTTTTATGTTATTTCTTCTTATTCCACTCGTTGGGATTATCCTAGTGTTACCCGTTTCTGTGACTGCGGCTACCGTACAGACCATTGAGTTATTGGACAAAAGCAAAACACTACCACAAGAGTGACTATTATAGAAAAATACGATCCGTATTTTGCTTATCTGGGCATTTTAATCAATGTTTTTATAGCAATTCGGTTTTTAAGCGTATGGTTAGATCCTGACTGGAATCAGGCAGTTTATATTGAGACAATGGCCATTTTAATGGGATTTGAATTTGTTATGGTGCACAGTGGCGTTTTTATGGCTGCTTTTTCTAAAAAGATTTCTCTGTATATTTTCTTTCCGCTTTACGGACTCTTTGCTTTGTGCTTTGCTCTTATGATAGATGACTGGAAAATTATAGCTTTTACCTATCTTTTTGCCGTTCTGAACAGGATGCGTTTTGCTTTTGCAGATGTGCCTCAGCACATCAAGAGTAGAAATTTAGTTACCTCCATATTTGCGGTTATCGTTTATTTTATACTCATTTTTATAGTTGGCTTTGGAGCAGATATGATACCAGAATTTGGGCTTACCCAAGAATATTTGCAGCATTCTGGATACATTGATAACATTGAAACAGGAGGGATATTGATAGATTTACCACAAACCGCAATGTGTCTAGGAGTGGGGTATTACACCTCCCTTGCACTTATGGAGTTTTATCTGGTAAACAATACAAACAGATTTTATAATAAGGTTGCCTGAGGTAGCGCTTTGAGAGTAAATTTATGAGATACTCGCATACGTTTAGTAAAATAGCTAAACCTTGCGACGAGAAACCTAAGAAAATTTTATGAAAGAAAAATTCGTTTCCTACATCCTAAACCTTCAAGATCAAATAACGTCAAAACTTGAGGAAATTGACGGGAAAGCTAAATTCCAAGAGGACCATTGGGATCGTCCAGAAGGTGGTGGCGGTCGCACCCGAGTTATTGAGAATGGGCATATATTTGAAAAAGGAGGCGTAAATACCTCACAGGTGCACGGCGAATTGCCTGAGGCAATGCAAAAATACTTTGGTGTAAAAGATGCCCATTTTTTTGCCTGTGGCTTATCTCTAGTGTTGCACCCATCCAGCCCGATGGTGCCTACTGTACACGCAAACTGGCGTTATTTTGAAATGTATGATAAAGAAGGAAACATCGTAGATCAGTGGTTTGGTGGCGGACAAGATCTCACACCTTATTATTTATTTGATGAAGACGCGATACATTTTCACAACATCTGTAAAAAAGCCTGTGACCAGCACCATCCAACCTTCTATAAGACCTACAAGTCTCGCTGTGATGAGTATTTTTATAATGCGCATCGTGGAGAAGGTCGCGGCATAGGAGGCCTCTTCTTTGATTATTGTAAAGCCACAGATGCTATGTCTATGGAGGATTGGTATACCTTTGTGACAGAAGTGGGTGATAGTTTTTTAGAAGCTTATGTACCCATCGTGGTGCGTAGAAAGGATACCGCTTTCGCGAAAGCGCAAAAAGACTGGCAGGAAATACGTCGCGGTCGTTATGTTGAGTTCAACCTTGTGCACGATAAGGGCACACTTTTCGGGTTAAAGACCAATGGGCGCATTGAAAGTATTTTAATGAGCCTTCCACCTGTGGTACAGTGGAAATATGACCATCATCCTGAGGTGGGCAGTGAGGAGGAGCGATTAATAAAGGTGTTGACAGCACCTAGGGAATGGGTTTGATACATCATAAATTTTTCAACACTCTTTTGTAGGACCTACAGAAATAGTGTTAACTTATTAGTTCTCTATATTAAACTCCGTTTTTTGGAAATCAATAATCTCTTATATGAAAAATTTCTTATTTCTAATAACATTTTTCCTTGCACTACTAGTGACTTCCTGCAACAAAAATGAGACCTCAAAAAACAACACAGCGGATTATGTGGAGATCATTCTGGAAGGATACACTTGTGGGGATAATTGTTATATAGAATATTATAAGAGTACCTCAACTACTTATAAAATGACCGCACTTTGTCGGGCAGATGTATGCGGTAAATGGGAACCATCAGGAGCGCTGCCCTCACAGCTTAAAAACAAAAAGGTACTAGCTAAATTTTCTACCGCGAGACAATATGATGGCTCAGGTACTGTAATGGATGAACATTATCCAGCAATTACAGACATCAAATTCACTGATGGAGACCTTGAACTTAACACAAGTATTGCTACTCAAAATGATAGCCCTTCTAAAATAACAGAGAATTTGCAAGGAATCTGGAAGCGCCAAAGCTATCCTTATGGTACTATAGAATTTAAAAATAACCAAGTAAAATTTGAGGCAGGTGAAGGAAGTGCAAACCCTGCAGCGTTTAAGAACTTTGAGATTGGGGAAGACTGCAAAGGCTTTACAGATTTTAAAAATAGCTTTTCAGTAATCACAGAAGAAGGAAACTGCAATACATTGAGGCTAGACAGAGACAGCTTTCAAATCTTTTTTGACGCAGGAACATCTGGGGTTACCTATAAGAAAATTGATACTGGCGAAACTAATACTGAACAGGAATATACCTCGACAGTGGACAATTCTCAAGAAAGGATTTTATCATTAGAGCCTGGTTTCTATGTAATGTCTAGTGCAGAATGCGAAAATCCTGCAAATGCGTTCTGGCGCTATTGGAACGGGATGGGATTAAGTGGTTCTTCTACAAAATCTTGTGGAATGAAATTACTTGCACGCGAAGGCACTACCTTTACCGTTGAACAAACCTGCACAAATACCTACGACAATTCAAAATCAACTACTCAATTTACTCTGCAAGTGGCGGACGTAAATCACTTTTCAATAATTCAAGGAGGGAAAAAACAGGAATTCAAATTTTGTGAAGAGACACCGTCTTGGTTTGAAAATAAATAAAGGTTAAACAAACTCACATTTTCGCGAAAGCATAATTAAAACCCTACTTCCAAATCGCACTTTCCTTAGTTTTCAACGTATCCTCACTATTTAGATAATGAAAACGGGCCTTCAATAATTGCTTACGGCCTTCTAAAGTTCTCGTAAAGACAAGCGCACTCTTACCTACATAAATTTGCCAATACTTATAGAAAAGCTGTGCGTCCTTTTTATTCCCTGTAAGTAACGAGGGAACCGCATAATAGTTTGCAAAGCCAAATTTGCGCTGAAACCAACCACGCTGCTCAATCATATACCTCGGATTGTCTATGGGGGCTAATAACTCCTGTAGACCATTAGTAAAAAGAATTTCCTCCCTAGCTGTTGCTCCCGTGAGGAAGCAAGCGACCTCCCCATTAGGTAGATACTCAACGCCAAGTTTAAGTTCTTGCACTTGGGTGGTAATATGCATCGATACTCGCAAACTTTTGAGCACGGCCTGAGCCATTTTTTCTACTTGTTTATCGACACGACCGTACTTGAGATAGCGCACGATCGCTTTGTAAGTTTTAGGGATGAGTAACATTGCAACACTAGAGAGCACGGCATAGAAGAAATAAGTAATGCCACGCGAGAAATAAACACCTACGTTATTGAGAACAATCTCTGGAATGGCAATGGTCACTAAGGCTCCTATTTGTAAAAAGCTACTTTTTACGAGGTCCCTATGATAGATTTTTTTAGGAAGTGTTCTTTTGTGTTGAGGGCTATAATCCAGTTTTACTTCGTGCACCAGTAGTCTACCAGTGCTTAATGCGCTACTCCAGCGAGCTTTTACAACATCTCGCTGTGAAGCGTGTAAACGCATTGATTCATTGAGCGATTCTTTATTATAAACTTCCCTAGGCAGGTTACATCGGTCTGCGCCATTTTCTATAAAGGGTTCGTTGTCTAGGGATACACCACAAAAAGCATCAAATCGTCTTCTGAGTTTTGCAATGTCTTCACCGCCATTATCGGCAGTTGGGTCCAGGCACGCAAGATGCCATACAGAAGCTACTTTATCGGGATTTCTGGGCTCAATGCGTATCGCACGACCGCGCATTTGGTTAGACATCACAAATGAGCTCACATACGAAGCAAGTATCAGCGTATTTATTGCTGGCGCATCCCAACCTTCACCCAGCAAGGCAGCGGTGCCTATGAGTATCTCAATATGACCGTCAGTAAACAAAGACGTTATGATGCTTACCATCTCGTTTTTTGCGCGTTCCCTTGGCTTGATGATTATAAACTCTGTGTCAATGAGCAACTCTAGTGTGTAGTCTTGGCTATCGAGAACCCGTGTAATTTGGGCCTCCAGTTTATGATGAATAATCACGAGGGTTCCAGAAAGTACCGCTAGCTTTTCAAGTTTGTTTTTACCCTGCCAGCGGTCGGGATGTTGCTCAAGAGAATGACGTAAATGATGAAAGATGGGAATAACCCCTAGCTTATTTATATGCCTAAGATCATCACCACCAGACTCTAAAAACTCCTTACGAATGTAATCTGTTAAAATCACAGCTCTTAGACCTGAACCCATCTGGGCAGATTCAAAATCTATAATCTCTTGGATACTTTTTAGTTTGTTGGGGCTTTGGGCAAGAGATTTGTAAAGTTCTTTCTGTCCCTTGAAATCCACTCGATTCTTATCAAAAGCACCGATACGTCTTAATTGCTTTTCTACTTCCAGTAACACTTCTTCATCTTTGATATAATCCTCTCGATACGTGACCAAAATAGGTTGCAGCAATCGCTCTGCCCATTCTTGATTAAAGGAGGGCAATTGTGTTTGTTTTTCATCTATCCCCAAGAGCTCATAGCGCTCTTTTGGGATATCGTGACCTCTCGCATTGAGATACACCAAGATGGCCACATAAAAATCTGGATTTTCATAAATAGAATCGAGCTTTCCATCTGATAATGTATACAAATTATGTTCTAGAACGAACGTTCCAAAATCATCATTGGCAACTAGATTATTCAGCAGATCCATTGATTTTACTCGGTATTTAAGGATATATTGAATCTGCTCTTCATCAGGTTCGGAAAAATATATATAGTCTTGATGTACACATAGGTTTCCCTCTTTTATTAATTCTGGAACGCTTATTTCAATATCGATGGGCCCGCATAATTGGAAGTATTTGGCAATTTCTCGCTGTTCGCTATCATAGGGTGGAGTTGCGGTAAGTGCGGTAAGGGTGCATCCTTCTATTTTCTTTAGGGCAAAAAGCGGTTTCCACCATTCATTCTTTAGGTGGTGCGCCTCATCGAGGATAATGTTTTTTATTCCCGCTTTCGCGAAAAAGTCAACGAGAAGATCCATAGATCCTTCCATTTCATTTTTTGCAAAAGCGTGTAAAGATTGGTAGGTGGCAAACGTAATGTGACCGGGCTTTTTTATGTTTTGCGACACTTCGATTCCGCTCAATGCGCGTAGCTCATTGGTGTTTTTCTCCGAAACAAAACACTCAAACATGCGCTCCTCCCACTGATTTCTGATAGTTATCGTAGGAGCGAGCACCAATGTTTTCTGATTTACTCGGCGCATCATTTCTAAGCCCAGCACTGTTTTACCAGAACCTGGTGGTGCTACCACGTGCAAATGATTATCTGCAATATGGTCGTCAAAGTCTTTCAAAAAGCGTTGTTGATAGCTCCGCCAAGTGTATTTGAATGTAAAGGAATCTCTAAGCAAAGGAGTGCGCTGTTATTATTGGTAAATTTGCGAGGCAAAATACAGAATTCTATAGTAGAAGAACTTATCTTCTCAAGATTAGTAATTCTTAAAACTAAAATATCGTAAATGCTAGAAAGTTTATTAGAAGCCTTAAAGTTTTCGCCAGATAATATTCCTCTTAAGTTGCAGGTGGCTCGCCTTTACTTTGAACAAAAGAATTATGACAATGGAGAAAAGCATCTCTACGAAATCATACATCTAGATCAAAATCATTTAGAGGCAAAATACCTTCTAGCAGAAGGTTTCTATAAGCAGCAAAAAGTAGCGGCGGCTTCTGTGTTGCTTGAAGAAATTTGTTTGGTAAAAAAGGAGCTGAAATACTTGGAGCTTTTATGTTACTGCCAGATTAATCAAAAGGATTATGCAGACGCACAGGAAAGCTACAAAGCTATCTTACACATAAATCGTGATTACATAAACGAAGATTTTGACGAAAGTCTAAAAGTGAAAACCGTTGCAGATTTAGATTTTACTGATGAGGATGCGCTTACTTTTATCACACAATCCAACACTAAATTTAATGACGTAGGTGGGATGGAAGCTGTGAAGGAAGAAATTTCCCTAAAGATCATAAAACCTTTAGAACATCAAGAGTTATATAAGGCGTATGGCAAAAAGATAGGTGGGGGCATATTACTATATGGTCCCCCAGGTTGCGGAAAAACTCATATTGCTAAGGCTACAGCTGGCGAGATTAATGCGAGCTTTATCAACGTAGGAATCAATGAGATTCTTGATATGTACATAGGCAGCTCTGAACGCAACCTTCACGAGATCTTTGAAGTCGCTCGAGCGAATAAGCCTTGTGTAATTTTTATAGACGAGATAGATGCTCTAGGAGCCAATAGAAATGATGTTAATAAAAGCGCTGGACGTACAGTAATCAATCAATTTTTAGCCGAACTGGATGGGATTGATTCTGACAATGAGGGAATACTCGTGCTAGGTGCTACCAATGCTCCTTGGTATCTTGATCCAGCCTTTAGAAGACCTGGACGATTTGATAGAATAATTTTTGTGTCGCCTCCAGATGAAAAGGCACGAGAAGCTATTTTTGACATTCAGCTTAAGGGAAAACCTATTGACACTCTTGACTATCAAGCACTAGCTAAAGCTTCAAAGGAATTTTCTGGTGCAGATATTATGGCTTCTATAGATATAGCGATAGAAGCTAAATTACAATCCTCCTTTAAAGATGGAATACCCAAACCATTGAGTACAAAAGATATCTTAAAGGGAATCAAAAAATCTAAACCTACTACAAAAGAGTGGTTTAGATCTGCAAAGAATTATGCCTTATATGCAAATGACGGTGGGCTATATGACGAAATTTTAAAATACCTCAACTTAAAGAAATAATGGAGTCATCTAATTTACAAAGGGGTATCCAGCTTTATGAACTTGGTAGATATAAAGAAGCATCCACCTATTTTCAACAGGATTTAGAAAACTGGGATGCTAGATTTTATCTAGCTCAATCGTATTATATGCTTGATGATTATCCCAAATCAAAAGAACTGGCAAACGAGTTGTTGTATGAGTCACCAGATAATAAAGACGTCTTTTTTCTCAAAGCGAGACTGGCACTAGCACTCGATGATGAAAAAGGGGCGCTAGACTACATTGATGAGTGTTTAAATCGTGATCCTTATGAAGCTATCTTCTTTGGGTTTAAATCCAATATTCTTTTAAGTCTCAAGAAATATAACGAAGGACTACAAGCCGCAAATGAAGGTCTTTCCATAGACCCTCAGAATAGTTTGTGTCTCAACATTAGAGCTCAGCACCTAACAAAACTCAATAGGGTTTCTGAAGCAGAAACTACCGTAAAGGATATCTTATTTTCAAATCCAGAGGATGCATATTCTCATGCAAATATAGGATGGGTAGCTCTTGAGAATAATAACATAGAAAAAGCACTGCATCATTTTAAAGAGGCGCTCCGCCATAATCCTAATTTTGAATATGCTCGCGAAGGGATGAGCACAGCCCTAAAATCTAAAAACCTTATTTATAGAGCCTATCTCAAATACAACTTCTGGATCTCAAAGCAATCTTCAAAAAACCAGTGGATATTTATAATAGGCATCTATTTAGTGTATAGATTTTCCTTTAAATTTTTAAGTGATAGCGGAATGACCTATCTGGCTATCCCGCTTATGCTTGCCTACCTTCTATTTGCACTTGGAAGTTGGATAATGGAGCCTATGTCTAATGCCATATTATCTCTTAATCACTATGGTAAATTTTTATTGAGTCTAGATGAAAAGCATAGTGGTTATGCCTTTGCTACTCTGACGGGCTTAGGTCTTATATCCATTATCATATTTTACAGTACAGATATCGCATATTTCTTACCGCTAGCGGTTGCCTCCTTTTCTGCTCTTATACCGCTTCCTCGAGCTTTTTTACAAACCACTAAAAAAGCTCGAATTTTTGGATTTGCAACCGGAGGCCTTATTATGATCATAGGGCTGTTAGGCTTTATCTTTATACAAAGCGAGGTTGCACCAATAGTTGCACCATTTTTAATTATGGTAGCCTTTACCTGGCTTTCTAACATTGTAGAATAAAAAATTATGCTCATAAGAAACCGAAGACTCAGAAGCTCAGAAGCAATACGATCGCTTGTGCGCGAAACATACATTACACCTAATGATTTTCTTGTCCCACTTTTTATCGTAGAAGGAAAGGGGGTAAAAGAAGAGATAGACTCAATGCCAGATTATTTTCGCTTTAGCTTAGATTTATTGAAAGAAGAAGTGAAAGAACTGTGGGCTATGGGCCTAAAATCAGTCTTGCTATTTGTAAAAGTCCCGGATAGCCTAAAAGATAATTCCGGAACCGAAGCGCTCAACCCAGAAGGTTTAATGCAGCGCGCCATAAAAACGGTGAAAGATGCCTGCCCAGAGATGCTGGTTATGACAGATGTAGCACTCGATCCGTATTCTTCGTTTGGACACGATGGGATTGTGGGTAATGGTGAGATTGTCAATGATGATACGTGCGCGGTACTTGCTGAAATGGGTCTGAGCCACGCCCGTGCAGGAGCAGATTTTCTCGCACCCAGCGATATGATGGATGGTCGCATTTTTGAAATGCGCACCCTTCTGGAAGATGAAGGATTTTTCAACACGGGTCTTATGAGCTACAGTGCAAAATATGCGAGCTCCTTTTACGGTCCCTTCCGGGATGCGCTGGATAGTGCACCCGTAGATTTAAAAAATATCCCAAAAGACAAAAAAACCTATCAAATGGATTTTGCAAATCGCAATGAAGCGATCAAAGAAACTCTTATGGATATAGAGGAAGGTGCAGATATGGTAATGGTAAAACCAGGGTTGTGCTATCTGGATATTGTGCGCGATCTACGTGAAGCCATAAATGTCCCCATCGCCGTCTACCAAGTAAGTGGTGAGTATGCAATGCTTAAGGCTGCTGCACAGCGCGGTTGGCTAGATCACGATAGCGTGATGATGGAGCAAATTACTGCCATTAAGCGTGCGGGAGCACAGGTAATTGCGAGTTATTTTGCTAAAGATGTGGTGAAGCTGTTAGGGTGATTTTAGTATTTGGAGACCGAGGTTTCTGCTTTTTAGCTAGAGCCGTTTCCCGCTTTCCATTACAATTCCTCACTACGCTATCGCTACATTGCGGGATTTTCATTGTAATCGGGTCTAGCTAGGGAGACTTGTCTATAGTAACGCACTCATACTTCGCTCAAAGGCCGTCTTAGCTACAAGAGCCGTTCAGGTTCTACATACGTATGTACGCCGTATAAAAATCCTAAAAACATGTGGAGCAATTATTCTGTTTGTAGCAATTAATCTGCCTGTAATTCAAAATTTTCCAGAATATATTCTTTCGCTTCTTCCAATTTTTCAAAGATGGCATCTGCACTTTGCAGTTGTGAGTGTAGGGATACGTCGTGCTGTACTACGAGACAGGTGAGCCCGGCATCTTTTGCAGCGGTGAGACCGCTTAAGGTATCTTCGATAGCGATACAATTTTCTGGTTTAAGACCTAAGTTTTGCATAGCCTGTAGATATGATTCTGGATGTGGCTTAGTTTCGGTTACATCTGTCGCCGTCACAGTAGTTTTAAAATAGTTGGATAAATCTGTTTTATTGAAGATAATAGTTACCATCTCCCTATCACTTCCAGTGACTAGTGCAAGCGTGATACTTTTTTGAGCAAAAAAGTCCAAAGTCTCAATGGCTCCATTCATAAAAACGACGGGAGAGCTGCGCAGTTTGTCATAAGAAGCTTCTTCTTTCTTGTGATTTAGATCGTCTAAGGTGATATCGAGGTTATTTTCAGCAATGACTTTTTCGAGAAAATTGATTGCTGGTTTACCTGCTAGATTTTTTGAGTAATACTCCCAACCGTATGACGTTCCATACGCTTTTAGTATGTCGTTAAGCGCTTCGTAATGGAGGCTTTCTGAGTTTACGAGGGTTCCGTCAAAGTCAAAAAGTATGGCTTTTAGTTTCTGTTTCATAGAAGATATCTTGGATCAAAATCGTATTGATGCGTGAATATTTTCGCAGGTGCGAACCTATAAAATTTATCTTCTTTTTATCTTAAGCCTGTGTTATTTAATCTTTATTTTGCAGTCAAACCGCTTATCAAATGCTGTATCAACTCGCCCAGATTAATGTTGCTAGAATGAAAGGGCAATCTATAGACGATCCCGAGATGAAAGATTTCCGCGATCATACGGATGCGGTAAATGCGCTTGCAGAGTCATCGGCAGGTTTTGTGTGGCGAGCTACTTTTGATCCTAGCGCTGTGCCCACTCCTAATGGATTAGAGGACGAGCAAGTGCTCATTAACTTTTCGGTCTGGGAAGATGTGGCTTCTCTTAAAGCGTTTACCTACAAGACATTTCACACCGCAATAATGAAACGTCAAAAGGAGTGGTTTCAAAAATATGGAACGGCGCATTATGCACTGTGGTGGATAACTGCTGGTAATTTTCCCAGTGAAAGAGAGGCTCTAGATAGGCTTTCTTATTTGCAAGAAAATGGGCCCAGCAAGAGGGTATTTACTTTTAAGGAGGTTTTCGAAAAGCCCGTCAGTAGATGAGGGAGGATATTAACATAATATACGTGGTAGGCATTTTAGGGACTTTTCTTTTGGCTTTTATATTACTTAGGCTAGATTACTCAGATAACACATCCTCATATACAGAATGTGTTGGTCCAGGTTTTCCAATCGATTATGTGGTGTATCCTCATAGAAGGAAACTTACAGAGACGGAGCAAAGAGGTGAAGTTTTGTTTACGTCAACTTGTGCCGCTTGTCATAAATTGTATAGAAATATGACAGGTCCAGCACTATATGGAATACAGGAGAACATTGAGAATGACACGATGTTTTACAGATATGTAACTGGAAAGAAGAGACCCTACTTTGAGCGTCTCAAGGGAGATTCCTGTCTGGTATTTCCAGAACTTACTTTTGAAGAAACTACATCTATCTTAATATATACAGGTGTCGAATGAATTAACATTTTTGCGAAAGCGCACGCACCCTTAAAGTACTGTGAACATTTTAAGCCCATCGCAGCTTTTTCCATACATTTACAAAAACCAATCACATTATTATGGGCACACTCCTATTCTGGGCGACTATATCTATATTTTTTTCATTCTTATGTTCCATACTCGAGGCAGTACTCTTGAGCATAACTCCCACTTTTATTAATGTAAAAAGAAATGAAGGTAAATCGTATGCTGCCACCTTAGAAGAACTTAAAAAAGATGTAGACAAACCATTAATAGCGATATTAACTCTCAACACCATCGCTCATACGGTAGGCGCTATGATGGTAGGTATTGCTGCAGAGGATCTACCTTTTAAATGGGAAGTGCTTGGAATCAATACCGTGGGGATTATTTCTGCAATAATGACGTTTCTTATTCTTGTTGTTTCTGAGATTATACCTAAAACTATAGGAGCCACCCACTGGAAAAGTCTTGCAAATTTTACCTCAAAAAGTCTCAGGATAATGGTGCTTGCTTTGAAGTATAGTGGGATACTTTTTATTCTTCAGCTTTTTACCAAACTAGTAGGCGGAAAAGGGCATCACGGGAGCGTTTTGAGCCGGGAGGACTTTACCGCAATGGCTCAAATGGCAGAGCAGGAAGGAGCTCTGGAGGCCTCAGAATCAAAAATCCTCAACAACCTCCTTACTTTTAAAGAGGTATTGACAAAGGATGTGATGACGCCACGCACTGTCATTAAAATGGCAGATGCGTCAACTACGATGGAAGATTTTTTTGCAGAGAATCAATCACTACGGTTTTCACGTATTCCCATCTTTGAAGGAACTAGAGATCATATAACGGGTATTGTTCTTAAAAGTGAAGTGTATCGCGAGATGGCCTTAGACAACCATAAAAAGACACTCAAGGAACTGGAGCGACCTATTATGGTAACGAGCCGCAACCTACCCATTCCCGATCTCTTTGAAGAGCTGATATCCACTAAAAATCATATCTCCTTAGTCGTAGATGAATATGGTACCGTGAGCGGTCTCGTCACTATGGAGGATGTAATAGAAACGCTCTTAGGCCTTGAGATTATGGATGAGAGCGACAGCGTTGCAGACCTACAGACACTTGCCCGCAAGAAATGGCAACAACGTGCTCAAGACCTCGGTCTTATAGATGATCAGGGAGATGTTGTAAAGAAAATAGATATTTAATACACCTATTTATGGATACCTATCATCTCAAAACACCCTTAGGATTTCTTAAGCTTGAAGGAGATGAACTTGGTCTTGCTGCCGCGACATTCATAGAAGATGAGGACATCCTTAATACAGACATACCAGAGACTCTAGAAGATGCGGTGCGTCAATTACAAGAATATTTTACGGGTGAGAGAACCGTTTTCTCTCTTGATCTCAATCCACAGGGCACAGAATTTCAACGTAGGGTGTGGGAAGAACTTGATGTGATCCCTTTCGGGAAAACTACCACGTATCTAGCAATGGCAAAAAATCTAGGTGACCCTAAGGTCATTAGAGCTGCTGCAAATGCTAATGGCAAGAATCCTATATCTATAGTTATCCCTTGTCATCGCGTGATAGGAAGCGACGGCTCTCTTACAGGATATGCCGGAGGTCTTCACCGCAAAAAATGGTTACTTGATCACGAGAGTCCTGTAACTCAACAAAGGCTGTTTTAGGTTGCTGGCCGATGCCAAAATTTTAAAATTGAGGAGATTGTACGTTGCATAAGTTACACTCCTCTCTGAGCTCAGTTGAAGTTCTTAGCGATTTATAATCATAGCTTATAAAAAAGATAGATTGTTTTCTCTCCACTATACCCAGAGAAAATTAATACAGAATTAATTTCGCGAAAGCGTTATTCTTATTTTTATACTAATAGAACATCATAAATAATGAAATACATAAAAAGGTTTTTTGCAGGGCTTGTGGGGTTTCTTCTTATAACCATTATTGCTCTTTATATAACGGATTACGATTATATCCTTAAAGGTGTGCGCGTGGTATATATGACGGGCCATACTACTGCCTTCATAGATGATTATCCCTACTTTGAAAATGCCACCATTGCAAATGAAACGCCACAGCCGTGGCCTTTGCATAGTCAGTTTAATGTCGTGCAACCACCGGCTATGCTCCAAAAGATAAACGACGAGCTAGGAACTGTAGCATTTCTCGTGATCAAAAATGACAGCTTGGTGTATGAAGAATATGCAGATAATTATGGGCCTGATTCTCAAACTAATTCATTCTCAATGGCAAAAAGTATCACGAGCGCGATGTTGGGAAAAGCCATAAAAGATGGTGCTATTGAAAGTCTCGACCAGCCTGTAGGTGATTTTTTTGTTGAGTTTGCCACTGCGAGAACCACGGTAGGAGACCTGTCTTCAATGGCTTCTGGTTTAGACTGGGAAGAAAGCTATACAAGTCCATTTAGTGTGACCGCCAGAGCATATTATGACGATGACCTTGCCGAAACTATTTTAGGTCAGAGAATGACGGAAGAGCCTGGACAACGTTTTAAGTATCTCTCTGGAAATACAGAACTTTTAGGAATGGTCATACAGAAAGCAACAAAGACCCCACTTGCAGCGTATTTATCTCAAAAATTCTGGAAGCCTATGGGAATGGAAAACCAGGCGTTATGGCAACTGGATGATGACGATAATAGACTTGCAAAAACCTATTGTTGTATTGCGAGTAACGCGAGGGACTTTGCTCGTTTTGGAAAATTGTATAAAGATTACGGCAAATGGAATGGACAGCAATTGCTAGACTCCACCTTTGTAGCCCGAAGTATACAACCACGTTTTGAAAAAGATCAGGAATACGGCTATGGATTTTGGTTGAGCGACTACAAGGACAAAAGGATCTTTGTGATGCGTGGGATCTTAGGTCAATATGTAATCACTATACCCGAAGATAACCTTATCATAGTGCGACTGGGACATAAACGAGGTGCCTTTAAAGATGACAAACCCTTTACTCAAGACTTCTATGATTATATCGACGCGGGATATGCCATTACAAGATCCCTTTAAAATACGATTTGAAAAAAAAGTGTAACTTCAATATCTAGACTAACCACCTATATGAAGCTATTCTCCATTTCTGAATTTACTGAAAAAGCCCTCGGGGCCTTTAAACGCTTTCCTTTTACACTCATTTGGGCGATACTAAGTAGCGGCATTGTAATTTATATACTAGAAAAAGGAGCCCCTTTTTTTGAGTCAAAAGGGAATCTTATCTTAACGATGGTTCTTGGGATAAGCTGGCTTATAGGCGCACAATTTTACATTGAGCAGTTTAAGAAAAAACATCTCTGGTGGATCAAGCTTATAGTAATCCTTGCGCTTGTTGCATTTTATTTTACCCTGCCAGAGTACAATGTAGAAGATAGATCTACAGATACTCAGCCCTATATACGCTATGCTCTTTATCTAATTACTGGCCATCTCACACTATTTTTTGCACCTTTTATTACGGTCTGGCACCCTAAAGCATATTGGAATTATATCAAGAATATGATTATCGCTATAGGTAGGAGTGCCCTTTTTTCTGGCGTTTTATATGTGGGTCTGGTTGTAGCCTTATTGGCAATGCAATCACTCTTTAAAATTGAAATAGAAGATAAAAGATATGGCCAACTCTTTGTACTCTGTCTAAGTGTTGTAAACACTTGGGTCTACCTAGCCGACTTTCCTAAGAATATCCAGCACAACATCCACCTAACATTTTTTAAGGCGGTAGAGGTTTTTGTAAAATTTATTCTCATCCCCTTAGCGCTTTTATATATGGTGATTCTATATGCTTACGGAGTCAAAATAATTGTCGAGTGGGAACTTCCAGAAGGTTGGGTGAGCTATCTGGTCACAGCCCTCGCGGCCTTACTATTAAGTATTCAGTTTATCGTTCACCCTGTGCGCCTTACCCACGAATCTCGATGGATTAAAAAATTCCACCCGTTATTTTTCTGGTTATTGCTTCCTCTGTTACTCTTATTATATGTTGCTATCTATAGGCGTGTCTCGGAGTATGGCATAACAGAAGCTCGATATTTTCTTATACTCGTTGCTTTCTTTATTACTGTGAGTAGCTGCTATCTCATATTCAGCAGGAAACAGCAGCTGCGCTTTTTGCCCATAGGGCTAGCAGTTCTTGCTATAGCGGGTTCCTTTGGATTTTGGGGAGCCTTTTCTGTTAGTACGCGTAGTCAACTTAGACAGTTTGAGGAGGTTTATACCGCTTTCGCGAAAATGGACTCCACTACCATATCTCAGGAGAATAAACATAGGCTAATCTCAATTTCTTCCTATTTACATAGGCGCAAATCTATAGCCGAAGTGACGCCTATTTTAGGATACAATCCAGAAGAGCAATTCCCCGATAGCCGAAGCTGGAATATTGGAGAGAAAATATTAGATAGTTTAGGGTATAAGACATCTGAATATATGATTGACTCAGACTATTTTTCTTATAACGCCATACGTGAAAAAGCCATTTCTATTGGTGAATATGAAACATTATCCCAATTCTATTTTGATGGAACATACAATGCATCAGCAAATAAGATAGGAGACTATAGCTTCAATATTGGCGATGATGGAAAGAGCATTGTAATAAAAAATCAGTCTGAAAACGTAAAAATCATAGCTCTTGACCGCTTTCTAAATGAGCTGCCAAAGAGAGGAGTCAATGATGTAAATTTTGCTCCTGAAAAACTATCTATAGAGGATTCCATTCCTGATATGAAGTTTAAAATTATATTTAATAACCTCTATATAAATAAAAAAAACGCCTCCTTTGAAATCTTGAGTGGAAACGCCTTTATACTTTCAAAAACTAAACAATGATAGACCGCCTCCAACTTGAAAATATCCTCTTTCTTGACATAGAAACGGTACCTCAACATCCAGCCTTCACCTACCTAGACGATACGGAGAAATCTTTATATGAAGCAAAGACTAAATATCTGCGCAAAGATGAGTTCACACCAGAAGAGTATTATGAGCGGGCGGGAATATGGGCAGAGTTTGGAAAAATAGTTTGTATCTCTGTTGGCTATTTTCACACAAGTACCGATGGCAAGCGGTTCAGGACAACCTCCTTTTTTGGAGATGATGAGACTCAACTTCTTAGTGAGTTCAAAACGCTTCTAGAAACTCATTTTAATAGACGCGAGCATTTGCTCTGCGCACATAACGGCAAAGAGTTCGACTTTCCCTATATCGCTCGTAGGATGATTATAAATGGGGTCACACTGCCTCATAAACTCAATCTCTTTGGCAAAAAGCCTTGGGAAATTCCGCATATAGATACGCTGGATTTATGGAAATTTGGCGATTATAAACATTACACTTCGCTCAAACTCTTGACTAAGATATTAGGCATTCCTTCCCCTAAAGATGATATAGATGGGAGCCAAGTAAGAGAAGTATATTATGAGCAGAATGATATAGATAGAATTGTAGTGTACTGCGAGAAAGATACGGTAGCTGTCGCTCAAATTCTTTTAAGATTACGGAACGAGCGCTTGCTAGATGAGGATGAAGTTATATCTGTTTGATAACCGTTTTATTTTGACGTGTATCTTCCCTAGCCACTGTACATCTCATACAAATTGAGGATCGTAGATCAATCTTTACACAGAACGTTCTCTTATCCCATTGTATGAAGGTTAAGCATATCGTATAGGTAGGTCTCTTGCTTCTTGTTCTACTTCTGGTAGGGATAGTTTTCGGTTTATTTCATTGGCCCTGGGCTTCCGAACTACAAATACTTAACATTCTTATAAAGCGCTTAATAGCCTCATGAGTACGCTGGAAGATTTATACCTGATCTAAATTGAGAGCTTTCATCAAGTAATATTAAAGAGCTTACTAATACGTCTATATTTCTATGTTCCTTTAGGATTTTCGCGCTAAGCAAAAAAAATCCCGACATCTTACGATGCCGGGATCAATTATTTAAATATGTGTTCTGTTACTTCTTAATAAAGCGTTTTGTAACACTCGCGCTATCCGAAGTGATCTGTATAATATACACTCCAGCCTCGAGCGATGATACGTCTACAGTATCTGTAAATGCACCCTGGCGTACCGTCTGACCAAGAAGGTTCAGGATAGTGATTCCTGTTGCTTCTGCTCCTTTAACATCAATACTAAGACGTCCTCCAGTTACAGGATTAGGATAAAGACTCACGTTGAGTTCTGTAACTTCTGGAGTTGCAAGATCACCCTGAGTAATCGTAGGGTCACTAAAGGAACCATTTGCACTCGCTCCTACATTTACAATGTAATCTTCTACCTCTCCGTACTGGAAGCTTTCACAAGCTGTGGGTAAAGCATTATACTTCATAGAAACTCTCATACGAGTAGGTCCTTGAGATGCTCCTGCAGGTACCGTAATCGTACCAGAGATAGGTGTTGCTGTAGAAGCGCTTCTTGAGAATGCAATCTCTCCTGCATCATTAAAGTCACCATCTCTGTTCCAGTCTACAAATACGCTGTATGCCTCGCTATAAACTGTTGCAGTCCAAGCTGGCGTGATGGTAATTGCAGTACTACCGCTTAGATTAGTGGACAGATTTGTAAAATCTCCATAACCTCCAGCAGAAGCTCCTGTTACATTATTTATGCTTCCGATCTGTACGCGCTGAATATACTCATCATTCGTACTATTACCGTTAGATGCACAATATCCAGAAGGTGGGTTTTGACCTCCACCGCCAGTTCCAGCTGTTAGTCTTGTGTTATCAATCGCAACGTCAGACTGCCAAGTAGTTCCTGTAAGTCTATTAAAACGAAGTTGAACCGTTGAGCCAGTATACGCATTTAAACTTACCACTTGCTGGTTCCAAGCATTACCTTGGTGAGCCGTCTGACTCCAAATTGTCGTCCACGTTGAACCATCATCCGTAGATGCCTGTAGTGCAATACTACCCATAGTTCCCGTACCATTTGCGTGGTAATCAAATGTAAACGTTGCTTCTGTTTCTGCTGAAAGGTCAAAACAAGGAGAATTTAATATCGCTCTTTTGTTTGGATAACCTGTACCGTCACCTGAAGCTTCTACAAAAAGATAAAAAGATCCAGCACTTCCTGTAGTAGGTCCTGTTCCTGAAGATGGTGTACCACCAGAATCTCTAGTCCAGTTAAGATCATCCCCACTAGCTTGCGACCATAATCCTAAGCTTGCTTCATAACTCTCAGCATAAGGGAACGATGAAACTCCGCCAGCACATCCTCCAGGAGGTGGTGTCGTTGTCGTAGTCGCACTTACTTGATTACTTGCTAGAGAAATATTACCAGCTTCATCTTTTGCTCTTACTGTAAATTGATACGTAGTCCCTTCAGCCAATCCTGTAAGGCTAGCTGCGGTTCCTGCAACCTCTCCTAGGAGGTTAGTCCCTTGGTAAACGTCATAAGCTACTACTCCTACATTATCTGTAGATGCAGACCAAGATAAGTCTACTGTAGAAGTTGTTACTCCCGCTACCGTCAAATTAGTTGGTGCAGATGGTGCTTCAGTATCTGCTGATGTAGCAGTAAGGTTGAAAGCATCTAGCGCCATATCGCCTTGCCAAGAGTCTGATGTCGTAGCTCTAAAGCGCAGTTGTATATTCTGTCCGGCATAAGCATTTAAGCTTACGTTTGCTTCTACCCAATTTGCTCCTTTATCTCCAGATGCAAACCATACTTCTGTCCAAGTGTTCTCACCGTCTTTTCTTACTTCTAAACGGTTTGTCCCTACGGAGGTACCTGTTTGTTGGTAGTGGAAGTTGGCAAGAATTTCTGCATTAGGTAAATCAAAGCAAGGAGAATTTAGTATCACTGTTTTCCCTCCAAAGTTAGGGCTCGATGCTTCTACATACACATAGTGTGATCCTTCAAAAGCGGCAGAAGGCCCTGTTCCTGTAGATGGTGTCCCTCCTGTAAGCACAGTCCAATCAAAATCATCTCCTGCACCCTGTGACCAAGCACCTAACGTATTATTAAACCCTTCGCTGTATGGAAAACTAGCAACTGTACTATCACAGCTAGCAGGAGGTGGCGGTCCTGAACAACCACTCGTAAATGATACTACCTGATCCGTATTCGTATTTGTACCACCATTTGCATTTTCTACTGCGTCTACTCCTACTCCTCTTCTAGCAAAAGCATCCCATATAAGACAGTTATACTGCCCGCCATAAAGATCTTGATCTGCCTGTAAGATTCCATCTCGTCCAGAAACGTATCCAGGATTATTTGCAGTGTTCTTTAGACCCTCAATGACCAGAGCCATTGCTATATTATTACCACCAGTCCCATTGTACTGATCACTATCATATCCTGCGATATCGATAAGGTCCCAAGTCATATCCCATAAGATGGTTGCAAATCCATACCCCACTCCGTGAGGGACTGGAAGGCTACCTATGTTACTGTACGTCGTTCCATTTACTGCAAGATCTGTAGAATATCGTGTAGGACGTATTCCAGCTCCTGTCGTAGGCTGCCCAATTGCATAGGTCCCTACTCCTCTTGCGGTTGATCTAGTGTCTCCTGGCTGAATAGTCATTACTAATCCAAACCAATCTGACCATCCTTCTCCCATCTGCTCGCTTCCTCCTAAAGCATTTGTTGCTGGACCTCCCACGAGACGTGTAGAAATACCGTGACCATACTCGTGAGCTATAATTACATTATCAAAATCTCCATCGCGCGTTGGGTTTGTAAATAAAAACATTTGCATTCTTGGATTAGACCCATCTGGTGGAGTTCCAAAATTTGCATTATTAGTACTACTACCATCTTGTGCGTCTGCATCTACAGAGTCACTTCCTGCGCCACCTCTTCCATAATTATTTTCTTGGAAGTTTCCTGCCGCTTCTGTAAATCCATATTGGTACCATACGTCATGCATAATATTATTCCAATAAAAAAGATTTGTAGTTGCTGCTGGTAAAAAAGTAGAGGGTGCATTATTAAGATTAAGAGCAAAATTAAAATCAAGATTGCTTCCTCCGTCGGGTCTTGTGCCAGTCCCATTATTACCATTAACGTCTTCCTGAGCTAATACATTATTACCTCTTGTATAGGTAAACTCTGCTCCTACAGCACCATTCGTATCGTGCCATCCGTAGGGAGAAGCCGTTGCGTCTGCAGGGTCTGTTACAATAGTTCTGTTCCCGTGACTTGGGCTTTCGATTCCTAAAGGATATACGTTATAGGAGCCTCCGCCCACCATTGCCGAAGCTGTTGCGCTCTCCGGAGCTGTTACAGGACCCATAGGCTCAGAGCTTTTATCTGTACTATGATCGTGGTTATGATCCCCATTAGGATCTTCAAAACTACAAGAGATTACCCAATCATTTGCTATGACAATAGCTCCTGTTTGTGCATCTACAATTGCGTTCCACCAGTGCTTACCATCAAGCTGGTAGTAGGTTACTTTATAGGCTATATGTAATGCGCCATTTTCAGCGTAGTATACTCTTTCTGCTTTTATAGGTTCAGAACTAGCATTGGGGTCATTATAAATAGAACTATTTGCCGATCTCGATTGTACATTTAAAGAAGGTGCACGGAGACCCTTATTTTGTACTAAGCGCATCACCGCATTTTCTGGAGATAGTGTAGCCTGTTTTCCAGCAGCCTTCTCCTCCATATTTGTGATAAATTGATTAATCGTATAAGAAATGGCTCCATTTTTTACTGTCATTTTAAATCTTCCATTCTCTACAGGAATACCTTGATATTTCTGCTGTACATACACGTGCTGGATGGATGGATTTAAGGAGGGAACAATATCAGTGATCTCATATTCCGTCACATCGGTAACTTTAAGATCTGATGCGCTAGAAATGTCGTTAAAATAATTTTGAACGACACCCTCCACATTTTGGGCGTAAGTTAACTGTACTAGCCCTAGAAAAGCTAAAACAATTAGGTAGTTTTTTTTCATAATCTATGATTAAATGTTAGAAGTTTGATCCTTAAGCTTACAATTACTTAAAGAATTCCGTAATATCTTAAATTATTCTTAATATCCCAGAAATTTTCGATGAACTGCACAAAAAATATTAAGATTTTTTTAAGAAAACGATTATGTGAAAACTTTGTGATATAAGCTTAAACAAAATGAGGGATACAATGCTTAATTTTGAGATGTGAAGGATCAAATCATACTTAAAGTTAAGAATCTATCAATTACCTTCTCACAAGGTGATGATCCTGTTACTGCGGTAAAAGATATCTCCTTTAATTTGTATAAAAACAAGATTCTAGCCATTGTAGGCGAATCTGGTTCTGGTAAATCTGTCTCCTCTCTAGCGCTTCTGGGCCTTTTACCTAAAAAGAAGACACACATTATAGGAGATATTTTTTTTAAAGAACAACGCATTAATGATCTCTCAGAAAAGGAGTTACAGAAAATACGGGGAAATCAAATAAGTATGATTTTTCAAGAACCTATGAGTTCGCTCAATCCATCTATGCGATGTGGCCAGCAAGTAGTAGAGATTCTCAAAGAACATTTACCCATCTCGCAAAAGAACGCAAGAGAAGAAACCCTGTCGCTTTTCAAAAAGGTTAAACTTCCAGAACCGGAGACTATCTTTGCTGCGTATCCACACGAGATTTCAGGGGGCCAGAAACAGCGGGTAATGATTGCAATGGCTATTGCCTGTAAGCCAGAAATCCTAATTGCAGATGAGCCCACCACTGCCCTTGATGTCACCGTCCAGAAGGAAATAATAGTATTGCTCAAAGAGCTACAGCAAGAAACAGCGATGAGCATCCTATTTATCTCTCACGACCTCTCACTAGTGAGCGATATTGCAGACAGCGTCATTGTAATGTATAAAGGGGAAATTGTTGAGTCGGCTTCCGCCAAAATGTTATTTAACAATCCACAACATCAGTATACGAAAGCTCTTCTGAGCGCTAGACCCTCTATGGATGAGCGCTTGAAAAAGCTACCCACCATAAAAGACTACTTAGAAGACACGAAACGTACGGATATAGAAACCACGGTAGAGCGCAAATCAAAGCACAAAGAAATTTATAGCAAGCCACCGCTATTAGAAGTTCGTAATGTAGAAAAAACCTATTATTCCAATGCTGGAATTTTCGGAAAAAGAGGAGTGTTTAAGGCTGTTAATGATGTAAGTTTTAAAATTTACGAAGGCGAGACTCTAGGACTGGTGGGTGAATCTGGTTGTGGAAAAAGCACTTTAGGAAACGCCATTTTACAATTAGACAGAGCTACGGAGGGTCAAATACTGTATAAGGGTGAAGACATCGTGCATTTTCGCGGAAGTGCACTGCGAAAATTACGTAGGGAACTCCAGATTATTTTTCAAGATCCCTTTGCATCGCTCAATCCTAGACTTACTGTAGGACAGGCCATCATAGAACCTATGGAAGTTCATAAGCTTTATAAAAATAAAGTAGAACGTAAATCTAAGGTGATGGATTTACTTGAGCGTGTGGGCTTAAGTGCTGAGCATTACAATAGATACCCTCACGAGTTTTCTGGGGGTCAAAGACAGCGCATAGGCATCGCTCGAACTATTGCGGTACAGCCTAAGCTTATCGTATGTGACGAGTCTGTGAGCGCGCTAGACATATCTGTACAGGCGCAAGTACTCAACTTACTAAACGAATTAAAAAATGATTTTGGTTTTACCTATATATTTATCTCACACGATCTGGCTGTCGTAAAATATATGTCAGACCAGCTTGTGGTAATGAATAGGGGTACCATAGAAGAGATGGGTGATGCAGACGCTATATATGCAGCTCCAGAAAAGGAGTACACCCAGAGGTTAATCAACGCTATCCCTAAGGGCTAAAACATAAAAAAGAATACTTGCTTAGCCAGCTTTGCACAATTTGCAGTAAAATGAGCTGCTTCTTTAACTCCGAGAACGAGGTTTCTAGTTGAATTAGTTATTTTTTCCATAGTAGGTTACATTTAAGGTTGTAAAAAACAAAATCCGCAAGGCTCCCCCCGCGGATTTCTAACAAATCATAACTCAAAACACTCCTATTTCAAGCTATTTTTTGGATAAAGCTTTTTACACTTTATCGATACTTTCAACACTTTAATCGTTGATTTGGGGGACTGCTAATATACTATAAAATTCTAGTCACGCAAGCGTCAATATCAAAATAATTTTTGTTTTTGTTAAAGTTTTGTGTATTTCGTCGATTACTTAGTGTTTTTAATCGTACAATATGGTCCAAACGTGATTTTTGACCGTAGGTCATCAAGAATTATAAGGGGTTATTTTCTCTAAAAAATGGCAAGTTTGCTATTTCTTCTTTTATCGTTCAATTTCAGAAATTACTTTCTCTGTTGTAGTATCATATTATTATAATGAGGAGATTTCTTTTCCCTTAAACCTGATACAATCATATTCATCACACAAATGGTACGATGTTCTTAATGATTAGGTCAGGACAGGTCCTGACCAGCGTAATCTATGTTCTTTTTCAGGAAAATGGGTGGCTTTTTTATGAGACAATCTTCTGACTCATAAATTCACTGCAACTAGGCAGACGAAACTGGGCCACTAGGGCCACAAGAGAATTGAGGCATCTACGTTTAGGGAAGCGTATAATTTATGATGGGCCTATTTTACAGATGGTATGGTTAGATTCTTAAAATATCATTTCTGGGATATCGCCGTCAATTATAAGAGTGCCCTCCGTAGCATCCTCTATTTCTTGAATGCTAACACCGGGAGCACGTTCTAAAAGTTTAAATCCCTTTTCTGTTACTTCAAGGACGGCTAGGTTTGTCACAATTTTTTTTACACACCCGACTCCTGTAAGCGGTAAGCTGCACTTTTTGAGCAGTTTAGATTCGCCTGCTCTATTAGTGTGCATCATAGCAACTATGATATTCTCTGCACTAGCAACTAAGTCCATAGCCCCGCCCATACCTTTTACCATCTTTCCTGGTATTTTCCAGTTGGCAATATCACCGTTTTCTGCAACCTCCATTGCCCCTAAAATAGTAAGGTCTACGTGTTTACCACGTATCATACTAAAACTAGTTGCACTGTCAAAAAAACTAGCTCCTGGTAGCGTGGTGATCGTCTGCTTTCCTGCATTTATGATATCTGCATCTTCTTCTCCATCAAAAGGAAATGGTCCCATCCCTAAAACACCGTTTTCACTCTGGAACTCTACATCAATATCTTCCCGCACATAATTTGCCACGAGCGTAGGAATCCCTATACCGAGATTTACGTAGTATCCATTCTGAACCTCCTTTGCAATGCGTTGTGCTATTTGATTTTTATCTAAAGCCATTGTGTATTGTGTTGTGCGTTGTGCGTTGTGCGTTGTGCGTTGTGCGTTGTGCGTTGTGCGTTGTGCGTTGTGCGTTAATGATATTCTTTTTCAATACCACCGCGTTCGTTCCTGTGTTAAAAAACCTATTTGCAACTCAAAACTATTTAGTTCTTACGGTTCTTTGCTCAATTCGTTTTTCATAGGTTTCTCCTTGAAAAATACGTTGCACAAAAATACCCGGAATATGTATTTGATTTGGATCCAAGGTTCCTGCGGGAACTAGTTCCTCTACTTCTGCTACGGTAATGGTTGCAGCGCCACACATATTTGGGTTAAAGTTGCGGGCGGTTCCTTTGAAAATTAGGTTTCCTGCTGCGTCTCCTTTCCACGCTTTTACGAAAGCAAAATCGGCTTTGAAGGCGTGTTCTAGCACGTACATTTTTCCATCAAATTCTCTAGTCTCTTTCCCCTCTGCGACTTCTGTACCAAATCCTGCTGGAGTATATATTGCGGGAAACCCTGCCTGAGCGGCTCTACACCTTTCGGCGAGTGTTCCTTGTGGGATAAGCTCTACGTCTAGCTCACCGCTCAGCATCTGACGCTCAAACTCAGCGTTTTCTCCCACATAGCTCGAAACCATTTTTTTAATCTGTTTTTTGTGAAGCAGTAATCCTAGACCGAAGTCATCGACTCCAGCATTATTAGAAATGCACGTGAGTCCTTTTACATTGAGTGCTACAAGCCTAGCAATTGCATTCTCAGGAATACCGCTCAGACCGAATCCTCCTAACATCATTGTCATATTATCCTTGACCCCATCTAATGCCTGAGAGACACCTGCCACTTTCTTTGTTATCATATTCTTAGTTATTGAATACTAAAAATACGGAATTTTTAAAAAGAGAGGTGTTATAGAAGTGTTTAATGAGCGTTATTGTATTGGGATTTTTGTGATCATTACTTTATATGATATCCTGTACCGTCAAAGCAGAACTTTCAATTGATTGAAGCACAAATCGTACGGTTCTCGATAAAAAGAATTTTCGACAAGGTCGCAGAGAAGATAGCTACGAAGAGCATTTTATCCTGACTTCAACGTAAGAGAACGTACATAAAACCAGCATTTCTAAACCCCTTTAAGATTTTCGCGAAAGCGTACCTAATATCAATTTAGAAATCTAATTCATCTGGAAGATCATCGCTCACTCCCTTATCTTTATAGTCATCACAATTAACTTCTATACTTAGATTAGCTGGGCGTTCAAAGTCGGCATCTGAAACATTGAGATCCTTATCCTTATAAACATCTCTCATATATAATGCCCATATAGGTAACGCCATCGTTGCTCCCTGCCCGTACCTCGTCGTTGGAAAATGGGTCGCGCGATCATCACCACCTACCCAAACGCCAGTCACAAGGTCTGGAACTACACCCATAAACCATCCATCACTTTGATTCTGAGTGGTACCTGTTTTTCCTGCAATGGCATTTTCAAAACCGTAAGGATAGCCCGTTACCACAGATGCATACTCTCCTCCTTTGCGCCAGGTGCTTCTCAATCTAGAACCAGAGCCAGATCTGGTTACACCTTCCATAAGCTGTAGGGTAACATAGGCACTCTCTGCACTTAACACATCTCTGGTCTCTGGTATGTGTGCGTACAAAATCGTTCCATTTTTATCTTGAATCGTACTGACCACTTGTGGTTTTACATATACACCTTGGTTAGCAAATGCTCCATAAGCCGCCACCATATCGTAAAGGCTTATGTCTGCTGTTCCCAGTGCTAGTGAGGGAACTAAGGGCATATTACTCGTATCGATTCCTAATTTCTCCACGAGATCTACTACTGGTCTTGGTCCTACTTTATCCATCAATCTAGCAGATATCGTATTGATTGATCTTGCCAGTGCATCTTTCATTGTCACCATCCCACCGTAGCTTCCTCCAGAGTTTTTAGGCTGCCAGTCTTTAGTATTCCCGTGTGCTCCAGCTGTAATCGTATACAGTGTATTAGGAAGTGTATCGCAAGGAGATAGATGCAACTGATCTACTGCAGTGGCATATAAAAAAGGTTTAAACGTAGATCCTACCTGACGCTTGCCTGTCTGAACATGATCATACTGGAAGTGTGTCATATTAATGCCTCCTACCCAAGCTCTTACCTCTCCCGTCTGAGGTACCATAGACATCATACCGGTACGTAAAAACTTTTTATAATATCTTATCGAATCCCTAGGTGTCATTATTGTATCAATATCTCCTCCCCAAGAAAATATGCTCATATCTGTCTTGATATCGAATGATTTTCTAATCTGATCTTCTCCCTTCCCTTGAGCCTTCATCTTACGCCATCTCTCTGAGCTCTTCATAGCATTGTTAAAAATCTTCTCCTCATCACCTTCTTCTAGATCTCTAAACGGAGCTGTTTCATTCTTAAGGTTTTGCTCGTCAAACTCTTTCTGAAGATTAGGCATATGCAACTTTACGGCATCTTCTGCCATTTTTTGCATACGGCTGTCTATTGTGGTGGTGATCGTTAGACCGTCTCTATAGATGTTGTAGTATTCTGGATTTCCGTCTAGGTCTGTTCCTTTAGGATTTTCCTTTATCCACTCTGCCAAAAACTTTTTAAGGTTCTCACGGAAGTAGGTTGCACTACCGTCTGCGTGACCTTCTGGAGTGTAGTTTACATCCATAGGTAACGCCTGTAAACTATCTTTTTCTGCGGTAGTAATCATTCCGTTTTTCTCCATCTGTTTAAAGACCTGATTACGGCGACCTAATGACTTTTCTCTTGAAATTGTACGGTGTGGATTATACTGTCTTGGATTTTTGAGCATTGCTACAAAAACTGCGCTCTCGTGCAAATCTAGATCCTTTACGTCTTTGTTAAAGTAGATACGGGCGGCACTACTGATCCCTATAGCATTAAATAGAAAATCAAATTTATTGAGATACATAGCTATGATCTCTTGCTTAGTGTATTGTCTTTCTAGACGAGTTGCGATAACATACTCCTTTACCTTTTGAACAAGTCTTTCCAGCGTTGAGCTCGGAGTATCTGAAAATAATAATTTTGATAATTGTTGCGTGATAGTACTTGCACCTCCATTTCTACCCATATAAGCTACAGCACGCGTGGTTCCCCAAAAGTCTATCCCTGAATGATCATAGTATCGCTCATCTTCTGTTGCAACGAGAGCATCTACGAGATTCTGAGGTAGGTCTTCATACTTAATGGGAGTTCTATTTTCATTGTAATAGGTACCTAACTGCTTGCCGTCTACAGAGATAATTTTGGTAGCCAGATTACTTTCAGGATTCTCTAGATCTTCAAAGGTAGGGAGCGCTCCAAAAACGTTCCAACTAGCAAGAAGAAATAGGAGTACAACACCTAGAACACCCACGGCAAAAAGCCTCCAAAACCAAGAAATATAGGTGCTAAAATTTCCTGTAGTTGCTTCTTTTTTAGTTGTCGCTTTTTTTGCCATCCTACTTACTCTTATCTTGTTTTTCTATGCGTATGCCCACTTCTGTTATTCCTTGTAACGATTTATCTCCAGAGATATTTCCGTTCTTTCTTACTGCGTGCTGCACTGTAAATTTATAAGTGCCCTCCTCATTAAAACGAACACCTTCCTTGTAAACTAATTTATTCTCTTTAATATCCCCAAAACCTGTACCTAACCATTCTCCACTAGGCGCTGCCATCACGTATTCTAACGTGTCTGTGAGGGTTCTCCCTTGAGGGAACTGCATTTCTGTAATAAGAAACAGGTTACTATATGGATACCTATTATCATTACGTAATGTGATAAAGACATTGTGCGGCTGGATAGAATCTATCTCCTTAATATCAAAACTCACTGGAGTATCTATCTCCCACGCTCCTGAAAGTGATTCATATTTATGATATACACTCTCAGAATCACAAGAAAATAATATTACAGTTAGTATTACCAGTAATACGCTACGCATCAGGTTTTGGTTTATTAGGGCGCTTTTTATTTTTGGTGCTTGGCTTCTTAATTGTTGCATTCTCATTACTTGAGGCTGATTTTTGAGAGGTTCCGGCCGTGGGTTTTGATTTTTTATTTCTACTAAGAGTATTTTTTCGAGGAGCTCCTTGTTTAGATCCACTCTTTTTATCGGTATTTCCATCCTTATTTACTACTGCTGGATCCTTCTTACGAGTACGACTTTTACGACGGCTTTTGTTTGATTTTTTAGGTTGGTCAAAACGAGTGAGACTATCTTGTCCTACCACATTTCCAAAATCCACCTTAGTTTCCTTTATAAGCTCCACTGCAAATTCTTCTAAACTCGCTACTGGTTCTTTCTTTCTGTTTGCTGCAATAATTTCATTTGCGTGATCTGTAGTGAGCTCGTGCCAGTTCATCCACTCTCCTTCATAAGCATACCAGAGTCTTCCCTGAAAGATGTCTATTTTCTGGCAGACAGCCGTCCCTTTTTTAGTATAGAGTTTCGTTTCGGTTTTTGGGAAGCTTTTTAAAGCATCCATATAAGCATCCAACTCATAGTTAAGACAGCATTTTAATTTCCCACACTGTCCAGCGAGCTTTTGTGGGTTGAGCGATAATTGTTGGTAACGGGCTGCACTGGTTGTTACGGACCTGAAATCTGTGAGCCACGTAGAGCAACAGAGCTCGCGACCACAAGAACCTATCCCACCTAAACGTGACGCTTCCTGTCGCAACCCTATCTGCTTCATCTCTATCCGAGTACGGAATTCTTGCGCAAATTCTTTTATGAGTTGGCGGAAGTCCACTCTGTCTTCTGCAGTATAGTAAAAAGTAGCTTTAGAGGCGTCTCCTTGAAATTCAATATCTGATATTTTCATTTGAAGCGCAAGACGAATGGCGATCTGTCTAGCTTTTACTTTCATAGGCTCCTCCTTCTCACGAGCCGCGGTCCAGATGTCTATGTCCCTTTGTGAGGCCTTACGATATATTTTTAATGTCTCTGGAGTATCCTGTTTGACATTCTTGCGTTTCATCTGTACCCTTACTAGTTCACCAGTAAGTGTCACCATACCTATATCGTGACCAGATGCTGCTTGCGTGGCGACTATATCCCCTATGCTAAGAGTAACGTTCTCAACATTTTTATAATACTCCTTGCGACCGTTTTTGAAACGAACTTCTACGTAATTAAATGGTTCCTGACCTTCTGGGATTGACATATTAGAAAGCCAATCAAAAACGGTGAGTTTATTGCATCCATCAGTACCACAGGTACCATTATTCTTACATCCTTTGGGTTGACCTCCTTCGCCAGTACCACAATTGCCGCACGCCATATATATCTATATTGATGGTAACTAGCTCTATATCAATCTCTATGAAAGCAACAGAAGCCGTTACACGTTATTGTTTAATTCTTATTGAACTATCGTTAAAGATAGGTAAACTATAAAACACTTTTACACGTCTTAATTCTTTATAACTATCTAACTAAAAAATGCTTGAAATAATATCACTAGAACAGAGAGACGCTACTTATTTTTTCTGAAAAGCCAGCTTTTCAGACCTTCCTTTTTTAAAGATCTTATTACTATTTCCTTTACCGCTGCGTAACTTCTTTTGTTCTTCAAAAGGTAGGGCTGCTATCTCTGCACACTCTTTTGAACAACAATTTTCATTGGCCTTTGCACATTCAGGACACTGTATAAAAAGAAGATGGCAAGCCTCATTTGCACAATTTACGTGTTCATCACAAGGGCTACCACACTGGTGACAATTAGAAATCACATCGTCAGAGATACGCTCTCCCCTGCGGTGGTCAAAAACAAAATTCTTACCCTTGAACTTATTATCCAGCTTTTCTGATGCTACCTGCCTTGCATATTCAATAATCCCACCTTCTAGCTGAAATACGTTTTTAAAACCTTTGTGTTTAAAATAAGCACTCGCTTTTTCACAACGGATACCACCGGTACAGTACATTACAAGCTTTTTATCTTCCTTATGGTCTTTAAGATCTTCTTCTATGATATCCAGACTATCCCTAAAGGTGTCAACATCTGGCGTAACCGCATTTTTAAAATGCCCTATCTCGCTCTCGTAGTGATTGCGCATATCTACAAGCACCGTGTCCTCTTGCTCTATGAGCTCATTAAAGGTAGCCGCATCTACGTGCACTCCTTTATTAGTAACATCAAACGTGGTATCATTAAGCCCATCTGCTACAATCTTTTGGCGCACTTTCACTTTAAGCTTGAGGAATGATTTATTATCCTGCTCCCTAGCAATATTGAGACGTACATTTTGTAAAAAATTAATCCCGTCTAGAAACTCCTTGAATTCCACAAATCTCTTTGCAGGCACAGACATTTGAGCATTGATTCCCTCATTTGCCACATAAATGCGTCCCAATGCTTCCATTGCGTCCCAAGCAACAAATAAGTGATTTCTAAAAAGTTCTGGATTGCCTATCTGGGCATACTGATAAAAAGAGAGTGTAAGGCGTTCTTCTCCCGCCTCTTCTATAAGCTGTTCTCTCTCTTTTGCGCTTAATTTATTGTACAGTTGCATTCTATACCTCTATTTTAAGATTCAAAGAAAATTTTTGCAAAGATAGTTAAAAAGCTTTAAAGACGGGTTACTTCAGTGACTGGCTATTATTTTTTTGGTAAGTCTAGGATAACGAAATTTTGGAGCTCTTAGGCAGGGGATAACTTCAACCTTAGTTTCCCGCTTTCCATTACAACTCCGCACTACGCAACCGCTCCGTTTACGTGGTTTTCATTGCAATCGGGGCTGCAGAGTTAAGCTAGGGACGCTATCTCAAGAAGAACAAGAGAAAAACATTTAAAATTTTCGCTTTAAGCTAATACTTATAATTGGCGTAAATTCAGGGCACAAAAAATGCCCGGAAGCTTCTCTTGCGGGCATTTTTTGTGAATATTTTTGGCTAATTCAGGTTTTACTTATTTGTTTTCTATAAGTCTTATCTACGTGCACTTTGTCGCGGTGGCCTTCCTAAAATTAGTAAAGATTCCAAATTTTAGTATCTTTGTCCTAATAATGGGCTTTAAAGTTTTAAAAAGTGAGTACCAAATAATCACTTAATAGATGCATCAAAGGCCAAAAGGTTGCGTGAGAAAATGATTTTTTTTGTTAAAAAGTATTTTGCTTTCGTAGGAGCGCACCTTGTCAACCCCTTTATTAAAAGTTATTTTTACAACAGTATTTAAGATAAAACAAGCTATGAGCAGTGAAAAAGAAGCAAAACTAAAAGCATTAAAACTTACTCTAGATAAGTTAGACAAAACCTATGGTAAGGGTGCTGTTATGAAAATGGGTGACCAGGCCATAGTAGATGTTGAGTCTATCCCTACAGGATCATTGGGGCTTGATGTAGCACTAGGTGTAGGTGGTTATCCTAGGGGTAGGGTAATAGAAATTTACGGTCCTGAATCTTCTGGAAAAACGACACTCACGCTACACGCCATTGCAGAAGCCCAAAAAGCTGGAGGTATTGCCGCTTTTATAGATGCAGAACACGCTTTTGACCGCTTTTATGCAGAGAAGCTCAATGTCGATATAGAAAATCTAATTATCTCACAACCAGATAATGGGGAGCAAGCACTTGAGATTACAGATAACCTTATACGCTCTGGCGCTATAGATATTATCGTGATAGATTCTGTTGCGGCACTTACTCCTAAAAGTGAGATAGAAGGGGAGATGGGAGATTCTAAAATGGGTCTTCACGCACGATTAATGTCACAGGCACTCAGAAAACTTACTGGTTCTATTAGTAAGACTAACTGTACGGTTATCTTCATTAACCAACTTCGCGAAAAGATCGGAGTGATGTTTGGAAATCCTGAGACTACTACAGGAGGTAACGCACTTAAATTTTATGCGTCCGTACGATTAGATATACGTCGTTCTACCCAAATAAAAGATAGTAATGCAAACGTGATGGGTAACAAGACCCGTGTTAAAGTTGTAAAAAACAAAGTGGCTCCACCTTTTAGAACTGCCGAGTTTGACATTATGTATGGTGAAGGTGTCTCTAAAGTAGGGGAAATTATAGACATAGGTGTTAACTACGAGATCATAAAAAAAGCAGGATCTTGGTTCAGCTATCAAGATACCAAGCTAGGGCAAGGTCGTGATGCTGTAAAGGCATTATTGTTAGATAATCCAGACCTTATGGAGGAACTGGAAACTAAAATACACGAAGCGATAAAACTCAGTAACGAGTAGCCATTCCTCATATGAATTAAAAAAACCTTCCTTCCTGGAAGGTTTTTTAGTTTAAGACGCAACCATTTAGCTTTTTATGCATCTACCCTTTACCAAACCTTAATAGAAATACTGTACGTGAAATAAAAACCCATAAGGCGTTTACATTGATTTGCTTAGTCTCTTTATTGTAACCGTATCTGTTCTTATATTGTGTGAGAACATAAAAACCCAACGTTTGAGTCTAAACCAGCTCATAACTAATTGCAAAAAGCAGCAGCCTAAGGCACAGGAAGAACTCTATAAGCGCTACGCAAGTACTCTTTTTTCTGTCTGTCTTAAATATGCTTCTGGATACGCAGATGCAGAAGATATTCTGCAGGATGCGTTTATGACTATTTTTAAAAAAATAGATCAGTTTCAACATAAGGGTTCTTTTGAGGGTTGGTTAAAAAGAATTGCAATTAACACCGCGCTTCAGAGATATAGAAGCCAGGGTGTATTTAATATTATTAATGAAGATCAGTTAGAAGAAGTAGAGGTAGAAGTAGATGATGAAAACATCCCCTTAGACTATTTACTTAAAATAATACAAGAGCTTCCAGATAGATATAGAATGGTTTTCAATCTGTACGTACTAGATGGTCACTCTCATAAAGAAATATCAAAATTACTCGGTATCACGCAGGGAACTAGTAAATCTAACCTTGCAAGAGCCAGAAGAATATTAAAGGAAAAAATTGAGATAAGCCAGAACACCCCACAGCGTAGTTCTCAAATGTGATGAAAGAAAGAAAAAACATAGACAGACTCTTCCAAGAGAAGTTTAAGGACTTTGAAGTAAATCCAAGCGATCACGTCTGGGCAACTATTGCGGCCAGTCGTAAAGAGAAAAAAGAAAGAAGAGTAATCCCTATCTGGTGGAAACTAGGTGGCATTGCCGCTAGCCTTCTACTGTTAGTTGCTCTAGGAAACTCCCTTTTAGATTCAACTACTAATGAAGGACCTCAGATTGTAAATCAAGATACAGAAGGAGACGTTACTCCACCTGAAGGATCAGGTACAGCTGCCATTGACCTAGGAACTAATAACGATACCAATGTTTCTCAAGATAATAGTTCAATAAATGGTAGCGAGGGTGCATCTGGTAATATCCAAAGCGCCAACTCAATTGCAAATGAAAACGCTAACGGAGTGAGCAATGGCGCAGGCACCACGAGTCGCGTTTATGCTACAGGGAACGATATTGCCACTTACATAGCTCAGAACTCAAACTCTCAAAATAAAAATAAATCTACTAGTGCTCAACAAGAAAAGAACGCTACGCAGATAGCCCAAAAAAGCAATTCTAAGATCATCCCTAAACTTGAGAAAAATGATGGAATCGCTGGCAATGCAGATAGTAAAAGTATCATAGGAAACCCTATAATAACAGATAATACTGCAATTGCTCAAGAGGAATCTGTGACTTTAGAAAAAGACCTAGTAGCAGAAGCAAAAAAGATTACCGAAGAAAAAGCAGATGATATAGCCCAAATCAGAGATCCAGAATCAAATAAACGCTGGGGCGTAGGTGCTGTTGCGGCACCCGTATATTATGGAGACTTTGGCGGATCTGGACTTGATGCCTCACTCAAGGATAATAAAAAAACTGGCGATGTAAACCTTAGTTATGGTGTTCAACTGAGCTATGCAGTGAGCCCAAAGTTTAAGGTAAGAACTGGAGTAACGAATGTAAATCTTAGTTATAGCACAGAAGGTGTAGGATTTTCTACTACTGGCAACTCTAGGAGTATTCAAGGAATAAGATTTGACGCAGATGCCAGCGCTTTAAACATTTTTGATACGAGAGATGGTAGCCCTATAGTATCGGAGTTTGGACCGTCTTTTCAACCAGTGGGAGTCTCTTCTATCGGTTCTTTACAGCAACAGATAAGTTATATTGAAGTTCCATTTGAGGCCGTTTATTCTCTTGTAGATAAACGTGTAGGCGTTTCACTAGTAGGCGGTGTGAGCACGCTATTTCTTAATAACAATGAAGTCGTCTTAAGGTCTGACGCACTTACCACCAGTTTAGGTACTGCCTCTGGTCTTAACGATATAAGCTTTACCACAAACGTGGGTCTAGGACTTGATTATAAAGTGACAAATAAATTAAAATTTAACCTTGAGCCATCTCTTAAGTATCAGCTCAACAGTTACGATGAGACAATAGGGGATTTTAAGGCATATTACTTAGGCGTGTACACTGGTTTCAGTTACAAGTTCTAGGTTACGGAAACTTAGTTTTTAGTTGGTTAGGTAATTATTGCTCTTGCAATGATGAAAAAAAGGCTCCGCTGGTTACGGAGCCTTTTCTATAGAATATCTTTAAAATTTCTTATCCCTCAAAAAATGGAGATGTAAGGTTCCGCTTTCGCGAAAATTTTAATAAGACTGTATGATTTAAATGCAATGATATTTTCGCGAAAGCTAAAGCGTAGTTATTTAGAAAAACCTATTGTTTCGAAAGAGCCGCAAGGATAACCTCTCTCGTTTTCTCCCGAAGCTCCCTTTTATCTTCTTGCGTCATTCCTTTAGTAGGTAAAAACGGATGCACCTTGGCTCTTACCAGACCGGGTTTACCCTTAAAAAAGGAGTAGGGAAAGCGTTTCTTGTTGTCATAAAAAGTGATAGGCACCACAGGAATCTGATGGTCTATCGCTAGGCGAAAAGCACCATCTTTAAAGGTATCAAGTACTAGGCTCAGGTCGCTAGGCACCCCACCTTCTGGAAAGATACAGATACTAAAACCCTGAGACAGCCTACGTTGTGCTTGGTCAAAAACCTCTTTACGGCTTCGCACATTACCGCGATCTACTAGAATACAAGTACGCTTATAAAAAAACCCGAATAACGGCAACTTAGCAAGCTCTGCTTTCCCTACAAATACAAAAGGACTTTTGGCTAGGTGTAACATTAATAAGATATCCAGCATTGAGGTGTGATTAGACACTAGCATATATCCCTTGCGACGCACAAACTTCTCTTCGCGGGTCACCCGTGGAACAAAGCCCATCAAGAGCATAATGGTGCGTGCCCAGATCTGGGCTAGACGGAAGAACGTCCCGTACCAAGTTTCCTTTAAGATACTAATGATAAGCAACGGCGAAAGCACAAGTATCACTACCAGCATTAGAAAGTAAAACCAGACTCTCCAGACTGCGACCGCAATGTTGTGTAGTAAACCCATTGCACCAAAAATAGGGAATTGTACCTACTCAATAACTAGAAAACGGTAACTTTGCCTTTTACACTCATTTATGTCAAGAATACTCACAGGTGTACAGAGCACCGGAACACCACATTTAGGAAATTTACTAGGCGCGATCATACCCGCCATAGCGATGGCAAATGATCCTGCAAACGAGTCATTTCTGTTTATTGCAGATATGCACTCGCTCACACAGATTAAAGATGGCGCTCAGTTGCGTCAGAATACCTATAGTACCGCAGCGACCTGGCTCGCCTTTGGGTTAGATATTAATAAAACCGTTTTCTACCGCCAGAGTGATGTCCCTCAAACTGCAGAACTTACTTGGTATCTAAGCTGCTTCTTCCCATATCAAAGGCTTACCCTAGCTCATAGTTTTAAGGACAAAGCAGATCGTTTAGAAGATGTAAATGCAGGCCTTTTTACCTACCCTATGCTTATGGCGGCAGATATTCTTTTGTATGATGCAGAAGTTGTTCCTGTAGGAAAGGACCAAGCACAACATATTGAGATGACCCGTGACGTGGCAAACCGTTTTCACACTGCGACTAAGAGTGAGGTCTTTATACTTCCAGAAGCAAGTCACAACAAAGAGACGATGTATGTCCCAGGAACCGACGGTGCAAAAATGTCTAAATCCAAGGGCAACATTATAGATATTTTCTTGCCAGATAAAAAACTGCGCAAGCAGATAATGGGAATCCAGACAGATAGTACTCCTATGGAAGAGCCTATGGAAACAGAAGGATGCAATGTGTTTGCTCTTTATAAATTACTGGCATCTCCAGAACAAATAGACCGCTTGCGCAAGAATTATAAACAATCAGATTTTGGCTACGGCCACGCAAAGCAAGCCGTATATGAAGTAATCCTTGAAAAGTATGCCATACAACGTGAGAAATACCATTACTATATGAATAACCTCAACGAGATAGATGCGGCCTTGGCCGTAGGTGCAGATAAGGCTAGAAAAGTTGCAGACGGGGTTTTGGGGAGAGTGAGGAAAGTTGTGGGGTATTAAATTGAGGTTTAACTTATAATAGAACATCTTTAAATTGATGCATAAAACAATACAATTGACGGTACGGCTGGGAATATTATTTCTGATTATTTCTTGCAAGTCATACACTATACCACTCGATAGTTTTAAAGGACAGTTAAAGGAGTCTAACTCTTCCACTATGAAAGATGCAACAATCAATAATCCTCTTTCTCTCGGAACTATTTCATATTCAACAAACAATGTGGAAGGCATTATTGTTAAAGATAAAGACGGGAATAGCAAGTACTTGAAGAATTCGCCTTCAATTGAAATGAGGGTTACTCATAAAAATGGTAAAAAATATCACATGTATTTTGATACTGTAATAATCGAAAATGGGATACTTAAGGGGGCGCGTTCAAGATTTATTCAGGGTTTAAACAGAGAAATTCCTTTAGATAGCATCTCCAAAATAGAGGTACAAGATGGAGGTAAGAAATTTAAATATCAAAATTAGAAATCGACTTAAATTAAACAACTATGGACTTTATGAGCTTTTTAAGCGGCAACGGACTTTTCCTAATACTAGGACTTGTGTTGATTATCGTAGTTTTGTACAATAAGTTTGGGAAAAGACGGTAGTTTTGGGTTTCGATACAATGTTAGCATTTGCTTTTAGGCAAATTCTAAAATCACTCAACCGACTTAGATTAGTCTTTTAATTTAAATTCTAATAATATATTTTGCTTTTTCGCGAAAGCAGAAACCATAAAATAATTACCTAATTTCTGAGTACGCCCAATTAATGATTAATTATGTCAAAAATTCGTATTACTAAACAATTTACTTTTGAGACGGGTCATGCGCTATATGGCTATGACGGGAAGTGTCGCAATGTGCACGGGCATAGTTATAAACTGAGCGTTACGGTTATAGGCAAGCCTATTTCAGACTCCACCAATGTAAAATATGGAATGGTCATAGACTTTTCTGATCTTAAAAAAATAGTAAACCGTGAGATTGTAGATGTTTTTGATCACGCAACTGTTTTTAATAAAAACACGCCACACGTCGAGCTGGCTAAGGAACTTTCTGATAGAGGCCACTCGGTACTTCTAGTAGATTACCAGCCCACTAGCGAGATGATGGTCATAGATTTTGCCTCAAAGATCACTACCCTTTTACCAGAGACTATTAAACTCCACTCGCTACGCCTTTCTGAGACGGCAACGAGCTATGCTGAGTGGTTTGCAAGTGATAACGCATAAATGAATATTACACTCCCCGAAGGTAAAAAAGTCTATTTTTCAAGTGATAACCACTTGGGAGCTCCTACAATGGAAGCCTCGAGACCTCGCGAGCGCAAGTTCCTTCGATGGCTAGAAATGGCCCGTAAAGATGCGCAGGCTATCTTCTTGATGGGAGATCTCTTTGACTTTTGGTTTGAATACCGTACCGTTGTTCCTAAAGGTTTTGTGCGCACCCTAGGCAAACTAGCCGAAATGCGTGATGAGGGTATAGAGATCCATTTCTTTGTAGGCAACCACGACTTATGGATGAATGGCTATTTTGAAGAAGAACTGGGCATCCCGGTCTATCACGATCCTGAAGTCTTTACTATAAACGATAAAAAATTCTTTTTAGGCCACGGTGACGGATTAGGCCCAGGAGATAATGGGTATAAAAGGATGAAAAAAATCTTTAGAGGGCGGTTTTTTCAGTGGCTTTTTCGGTGGGGACATCCAGATATTGGGATGAAAATCGCTCAATACTTTTCGGTAAAGAATAAACTCATTTCTGGGAATGATGATCACATTTTTCTAGGTGAAGAAAATGAATGGCTTGCCACTTATGCGAAGCGAAAGCTGGAGTCAGAACATTACGACTATTTTATTTTTGGTCACAGGCACTTGCCTATGACCATCAAAGTGGGTGAAAAATCTACCTATCACAATCTAGGTGACTGGATCGCGCACTATACCTATGGTGTTTATGATGGCTCTTCTTTTGAGATTAAAGAGTTTGAAACTGAAGACTAATGCTGTTTTAGATATGTACTCTCTTCTAAAATCTTACTATATTTTTTTTGATTGAGCAGATTCTTTAATGCTTTCTTTTTGTCCGTTTGTGAGTCGTAATAGGCTCTTGCAATTTGATGACCTATAAAGTACCCCATATCTGCTGGGATGTCTTTACTGCTATTTCCATTATAAAGCCATTGAGAATAGTCTGACTCATTTGCAACCAAGTCCGTTTTAAATTGTTCTCTTAAGGATGATTCATTTGCATATCCATATGCATAAAGTTCTTTATTGATGGATAGGCCCAGTAGTTCTTGAGGTATAAAATCTGCAATTCCCTCAGACATCGCTCCTGTGATGAGCGTATATTTTTTCTTGTTGCGTTGTTGTGTATGGATCGTTTCGTGTGCAATCATAGAGACTATATCCCCTGTATTGCCTATAATAGTTTGCAGCCAAGGAGTGAGCTCAGACTTATCTGTTTTATCAGAGGAGGCCGCGATTTCAGAGCCTATTAGAATTAAATCATCAGCTATAGTTCCTCCTGTTTTAAGATATCCTATGGCAAAGCATATGTCTGGCTGCTCAAAGTCGGGCAGTTCATCTTCGAGCTTTTTAAAGACCTCTTGAATTTCGTGTTTTCTTTCTGAAATTGTTGCTGTATTTGGTCTCACCGATTTCCAAAATTTCGGGTACTTACTCAAAGCATCCACATAACCTTTAGCCTCAAGGTTTCTAATATCTATAAACACTTTAAACTCCTCTGTGGCCTTGTCTAAATATTCACTTTGAATAATAGATAGGCTATCTGCTCTATTAATTGCAGTCGCGAGAAGATCATACGCATTCCAAAAATTTGCTATATCATCGGTAACGATTTTGTACTCTTTTTGAGAATAAGAGTTGCTCACAAAAAATATTGATAGAATTAAGAGGATGTGTTTCATAACAGGCGCCTTGCCATTGGCAAGAAGTTACATATTGAGAAAGTCTTTGAATTTATTAGTAGTAAGAACTTTCCATATGGCGAGTATGGCGGCAATCACTTTTGTAAAAGTTCCTAAAATGAGTAATTCTGGTGCCCACATCCAGTGCAAGACTTTAAACATAGCTCCAAGAATCGTACATATCAGTCCGAGAATAAAAAGGGCGATGATGTGTTTAATTTTCATAAAATCAACTTAATTAAGCAATTTATTTAAGGTAAGTAGGTCGAGCATTCCATCTGGGCAGAGAGAGCTTTCATAGATACAGGTTTTCAAGCTTTTAACTTGATACATATAGAAAAAGTAATCTTAGGCTTTTATGTCCTTTAATCTCATCTGTAAACTCACTTCGCCGTTCCATATATTTTCATCTATGGAATATGCCGCTTTAAATGGTTTTTTATCGGTAATAAGGTCACACTTATTTCCCAAATTAAATCCTATTCCGCCTATGCGGGCTCCACTTCCTCCTTGAGTTACTGTGACCTTAAGGTGTGTTTCATCTGCTCCCACACACTTACCATATCCCGTATCTACTAGATTTTGGGTCATAAAAGTAGGTGACATATTACGCGGTCCAAAGGGTGCAAATTGCTTTATAATCCTGTGAAATCTCGGAGTAATATCATTCAGGTTGATCTCTGCATCTATTGATATCTCAGGAACTAATAAGCGTTCATCACAAGTAGCAGCAACGACCTCCTCAAACTTATGTTTAAAAGCCTCATACTGCTCTGGCAATAACGTAAGTCCAGCGGCATATTTATGCCCACCAAACTGCTCAATATACTCTGCACATTCTTGCAGGGCATTATACACATCAAACCCTTTAACAGAACGAGCAGAAGCCGCGAGTTTATCTCCACTTTTGGTAAACACTAGCGTAGGTCTATAATAGGTTTCTGTAAGCCTAGAAGCCACTATACCAATGACCCCTTTATGCCAGTCCTCTTGAAAAACAACACTCGTCTTATTATGTTCCTCTTCATTTTTTTTAATCTGTGCAAGTGCCTCAACCGTGATAGATTTATCTGCCTCTCTCCTATCTGCATTATAGGATTCTATCTCCAGAGCATACTGACAGGCGGTGTCCCAGTCTCTTTCTTTGAGAAGGGTCACAGCGTGATTTCCGTGCTTCATCCTTCCAGCGGCATTGATACGCGGGGCGATTATAAAAACTACATCTGTTATGGTGAGTACCTCTTTTTTGAGTTGTTGTATAATAGCTTTAAAACCTTCCCGGGGTGCCTTATTTATAACAGTAAGGCCGTGGTAGGCAAGGATTCTATTTTCATCGGTTATAGGCACAATATCTGCTCCTATGGCGGTGGCTACTAGATCGAGATAAGGGATAAGCTCCTTAAAATCCTGCTTTCGCGAAAGCGCAATAGCACTTATCAACTTAAATCCAACTCCACAACCACATAGCTCATCATAAGGATAGGTACAATCATCACGTTTAGGATCTAAAATTGCGACTGCATCGGGTAATATATTCCCAGGTCTGTGGTGATCACAGATGATGAAGTCAACACCTTTTTCTTTAGCATAAGCTACCTTTTCTATGGCCTTTACACCACAGTCAAGAGCAATTATTAGGGTCATATCATTATCTGCTGCATAGTCTATACCCATATAAGACACACCGTATCCTTCTGCATAACGGTCTGGGATATAGGTTGCAACTTGGGGGTGGATGGTCTCTAGGTAGGAGCTCATCAATGCAACGCTGGTTGTTCCATCTACGTCATAATCTCCAAAAACGAGGATATTTTCGCCTTGAGCGATCGCCTTTTCTATACGAGCAACGGCTTTTTCCATATCCTTCATTAGAAAAGGATCGTATAGATCGTCCAAAGATGGCCTAAAAAATTTTCTGGCATCTTCAAAAGTATCAATGCCCCGCTGTACGAGAAGAGTGGCAATAGAAACATCTACCCCGAGTTCTTGCGCTAGGTTTTTTGTAATCTTAGGATCGGGTTTGGGCTTAAGTGTCCAGTTCATTTAATATAACGTGTTAATCCAGATTGATTTTAAGCATCCACGATTTTTTAAATCGCTTGCCATCATCCGTTCCAGACCAGTCAAGATCAACATATTTATCTTGTGCTTTTCATTACTATTTACAATAGTGTTACTGCTCCAGCTACTCTTATCAGAAACAATGCTCTACACCAGAAAAAGATCATATAGAAGTTAGTTGCTGGAAATGGTGTTTTTAAGCTTTCGCGAAAATTTTAAATCATCTAAAAGTTATCACTAAAAATTAAGCCGCTTTCTCATCATTAAAGTAAACACCTATTTCCAGCGTACAGAACTTTCTAAACATCTCCATCACCCCACAATACTGCTCTGCCGAAAGATCTACCGCCTTCTGAATTTTGTCCTCTTTAAGATTTTCTCCATAAAAGTGATAATCCAACGTTACGCTATGGTAGGTTTTAGGATGTTCATCTGTGAGTGCTCCTTTTACGACCATTTTAAATTCTGGCACCTCCACACGCATTTTATTGAGAACAAAAACAATATCCAGTCCAGTACAACCCGCCAGCGCAGAGAGCATCATCCCCTTAGGTCCCAGTCCTTCGTTGTTGCCTCCATTTTCTGGAGAGGTGTCTATCAGGGCTTTATATCCTGTAGGACTATCTGTTTCAAACTGCATTCCTTGCTTATAGACTGTGGTAACTATATGATCGGCCATAAGTGTGTGTGTTTTTAAAAAGAAAAATCAAGGTACAAAAAAAGTATATACAGGAGCTTCACTGTTAGAACATAGACTTCAAAATCTCCCTCCTCGTATTTTGAGCTTTAATTTTCTATATTGCTTTCGCGAAAAAACACTATGAATTGTGACAAGATGGACGAAATTTCCTCCTTCACAGAAATTTAACGAAGACAAAGAGTCGCCGTAGACGCTCCCGAAACTTGCAAGGAGGCTAGCCGACGCACTACAAGCGAGCGCAGCGAGCATCCTACCATCTACAAGATAAGTACTGTAAACGAAATAAATTCAATAACAACAGTTTCTGTACATTCCAGAACATAAATTATTTAACGACAACCTTATGCCACTAGTAACACCTCTCTCCGCTCACCACGATGAAACCACAAAAGAACTAGCACTGTTCTTTAATGAGACGTTGGGTTTCTGTCCAAACTCAGTGTTAACAATGCAGCGACGTCCAGATATATCTCGCGCATTTATAAATCTTAATAAAGCGGTGATGGCTAACCAAGGCCGAGTAACCTCTGCGTTAAAACGTATGATTGCCTGGGTTTCTTCTAATGCAACGGGTTGCCGTTATTGCCAAGCCCACGCCATACGAGCTGCAGAAAGATATGGAGCAGAACAAGAACAGCTAGATAATATCTGGGAGTACAGACATCATCCCGCATTTTCTGATGCAGAACGGGCGGCGCTTGATTTTTCGCTTGCGGCTAGCCAAGTTCCTAATGCGGTAGATGCTACAATAAAAGAAGAATTGTATAAGCACTGGGATGAAGGAGAGATTGTAGAGATGCTTGGTGTGATCTCATTGTTCGGTTATTTAAATCGCTGGAATGATTCTATGGGAACTACCCTCGAGGATGATGCTATTGATTCAGGTAATCAATATCTAGGGAAGCACGGGTTTGAAGTTGGAAAGCATGTTTGATTCTTTAAAAAATTGAAATTTATGAACTATTTATTTGGATTAATAATACTCTTGACAACTACAACTAGTTATGCTCAGAACGAAACAAAAACTTCTTTGGGAATAAAAGCAGGTATTAATTTAGCTAAACAAATCCAGCCTAATGGAGGTGGTTTTACAGATTTTAAAAGTGATGTTGGATTTTATATTGGGGGCACAGGATATGTACCTCTGTCTGATAAAATTGGCTTAGCAGGGGAATTTATAATTAGTAAAATTAGTAGCACTCTCTTGTTAGATACCGCTTCATTTGACCCTTCAGATTTTGATCCACTAATTACCAGTACAATTCAAGACGGTAGCTTTGATCAGACCATTTTGCAATTGCCAATACTATTCCAAGTCAACTTAATTGATATAGTCAATTTGCAAGCAGGACCACAATTGAGTTATATAATAGACTCAGAGTTCGAAGGATTTGATAATGAGGAATCCTTTTTTTTAGCTGATGAGGATGTTTTTGGATTTGATCTAGCCGTAGGCTTTAATATTAGACTTGTTGAATCCTTAAACTTAAATGGAAGGTATTACTTTGGGTTAACAAAGAGAAACGAATTGAAACCATCCGTTTTCCAGTTGGGCGTTACCTATAAATTATAAATTCACTCAAAATGAAAAAAATATCACTCATTTCAAGTATCGCTGTTATTTTTTCCTTTGTCGTTCTCACTTCTCGTAACACAGATTCTGATCCTCAAGAAACGCCTGATTCTATGGAAGAGGTTGTAGAGCAGGAACAGGAAGCAGGATTTGAAAATTTTCTATCCATTTCAATGGGTACAAACAGTCTTAAAAACCAATCAAGATGAATAAGTCAGGTATTCTAGTTACGGTATGTTGTTTTGTCCCAGTGTTACTGATAGGGCAATACACCGCAATACCTGATCCAGAGTTTGAAGCATTTTTAATTTCTCAAGGAACGGATAATGTCCTTGATGGACAGGTCTTAACCGCCAATATCAGTGGTAAAACAGCTTTTCAAATCAATGAGACTGCGCCATTTTTTAACATCACAGATCTCACAGGAATACAGGATTTTATCTCTCTTGAACTACTGATCATTGGTTTTACTCAGTGTGAAACTATCGATTTAGGAAATCTGCCTGATTTGAAAATAGTCAGTCTCAGTCAAAATGAGAGCTTACAATCCATAGAGGTAAGACAATGTGGAAGTCTTGAAGAGTTTTATGCTGGATCTGGAACTTTGATAAGTTTTGATGGCTCTCAGAATCAACAATTAAAAAACGTCATTGTAAGCGGTAATAACTTACTCAATATAGACCTGAGGAACGGTAATAATCAAAATATCGAACTGTTCTCGTCAATTGGTAGTCCCAACCTCTCTTGCGTCCTTGTAGATGATGCCTCCTTTAGTCAAGAAAATTGGCCTAACATAATCAATATAGAACTCTATACAGAGGATGAGACAACCTGTGAAGGTTTATTGACAACTTCTAGCGTTGATCATCAAAGCGCTATTATTTATCCCAATCCTGTGGTTGACTTATTTAGCCTCCAAAGTGATATATTTGTAGCGCATTTAGATCTCTATGACCTATCTGGTAAATTTAGAAAGACTCTTGACCCTAGAGAACACACCTACGATATCACAAAGCTACCAAGCGGTATCTATTTATTAAGGATAACCACCCCTATAAGAAAAGAAACCATAAAACTGGTAAAAAGATAAAACCCTACAAACCCATCCATCTGTACTGTGTTGTTTTAACCCCTGAGTAAGAACGTTTGATAAATCGCACCAACTTACCGCTGCCCTAATGACATCTATTGATACATAGGGAGAAAAGAGATAGGAGATTAAAATTTACCTATATCTTGATGGGAGATTGTAGAGATGCTTGGTGTGATTTCATTATTGGGCTATCTAAATGGCTGGAATGATGTTATTGATTCAGGCAATCAATATCTAGGGAAGCACGTTTAGGGAAGGCTTAGCATTGATCTGAGATGTAGTAAGTATTTTTTGATTTAATAAATGATAAAAATGTCATTTGCCACTTATTATTAAGAATCCAGAGCTCATATCTTTCAATCATAGGTGATTACAAAAATAAAGCAAGAGATTATATTGGATTACTAAAGGATATTTATTTATCTTTCAAAATAGTCTAGTTTTATCGCTGAAATAAATAGGTTAAGAGCTGAAAATTACTAGATCATTTTCTACTAAATATCAAATTGATGAATAAAACTTACCTAATTATACTCATTGTCACAATAAGTAGCGCACCTCGTTTATTTAGTCAATCTCTTTCATTTTGCAATAGCACAGGTAGCAAGGGGCAAATGCCGTATCATAAAAATCCCGCCTCTTTATCATTAAGTGACGAAGATCCCTTTGTGATTAATATAATTTTTCACAATAATGATACAGAAATTCCAGTAATTCTAAATCAAAGTGATTACCTCGCGGCAGTGGGATTTTTAAATCAGAATTATAACCAATTTAATATTTTCTTCAAATACCGTGGTTTTGATGAGAGTGCGACAGCTGTTGACAATATGGTTAATATTTTTATATCTTCTGGAGCGGGTGGCTCGTCAGGAACTTCCTCTGCTCTTGTGACCTATCAATCTTTTATAGATGATGATAGACGCTTTATACTCGCACACGTAGTGGGCCATTTATTAAATCTTGAACACCCCAATGGAGGGACAAATTTTGATGTATTCCCGTTAATTACTTCACTTAATTGTAACGGTACACTTCTTTTTGAGGGAAGTTTTCCTGTTTACAATGACATCACAGATCCTACAATCCAGGCGCCCACAGAACACGTGACCCGAGACACCACGAGTGAAGATTATAACGCGCTTGATGCTGGGGACTTTATTCACGATACGGCCGCTACTTTTCAGAATGTCAATCTTTGTATTACAGTAAATGGTAGTACACCCCAGCTTAACTACCTTTTTAGTACAGAAGTAGTAGATCCCGTCGGTATCCCTTATGACAACATTAATGTCACTAATATTATGGATAATGACCTTAGGCAGGAATTTTACCCCTTCAAAACGGCTTTTACCGCTGGGCAAGGCAACCGTATGCGAGTAGCTATTACTAATGATCTTGTAATACAAAGCTGGGAAGCACCAGTCTCTTCACTTTATGAACCATATCTAGGGTCTTATTATAACACTGGTCCTATAACGCTGCAAAATAAACCACTCTTCCAGCCTGGCTTTGACTATTTATTCATAAGTGCTGGAGGATCTACTCCTAGCGGTTATGAGCGTTATGACCAGCCTACAGATTATGATTTTATAAACTTTACATTCAATGCGTCGGAGGTATTGCTGGAAATTGACCGTACATCATTGGATCTTGATAAAATAACTCACCCCAATCGCAGTGCTATTGTCATACAACAACTGGAAGCGCAACCTAGACGAGCCTATCACAATGTAAATAGGGGTGCCACAGGTGGCAGAGTTATAAAATATAACGATGGTATACCTAACTATAATATTACTATAACAGAAAAAGATTCTATGGCTATCAACGCCCCCACACTCATCGAAACGCTTGAAAATGGACTATACATCATTCAGAAAGACTTTGAAGAGGGTATTCAAGAACAACAGACAGTCTTAAAAACCAATCAAGATGAATAAGTCACGTATTCTAGTTACGGTATGTTGTTTTGTCCCATTGTTACTGATAGGGCAATACACCGCAATACCTGATCCAGAGTTTGAAACGTTCTTAATTTCACAAGGAATGGATAATGTCCTTGATGGACAGGTATTAACCACTAATATAGATGATAACACATTCCTTCAAATCAATGAGACAGCTCCATTTTTTAACATCACAGATCTCACAGGAATACAGGATTTTATCTCTCTTGAACTACTGATCATTGGTTTTACTCAGTGTGAAACTATCGATTTAGGAAATCTGCCTGATTTGAAAATAGTCAGTCTCAGTCAAAATGAGAGCTTACAATCCATAGAGGTAAGACAATGTGGAAGTCTTGAAGAGTTTTATGCTGGATCTGGAACTTTGATAAGTTTTGATGGCTCTCAGAATCAACAATTGAAAAACGTCATTGTAAGCGGTAATAACTTACTCAATATAGACCTGAGGAACGGTAATAATCAAAATATCGAACTGTTCTCGTCAATTGGTAGTCCCATCCTCTCTTGTGTCCTTGTGGATGATGCCTCCTTTAGTCAAGAAAATTGGCCTAACATAATCAATATAGAACTCTATACAGAAGATGAGACAACCTGTGAAGGTTTATTGACAACTTCTAGCGTTGATCATCAAAGCGCTATTATTTATCCCAATCCTGTGGTTGACTTATTTAGCCTCCAAAGTGATATATTTGTAGCGCATATAGCTCTCTATGACCTATCTGGTAAATTTATAAAGACTCTTGACCCTAGAGAACACACCTACGATATCGCAAAGCTACCAAGCGGCATCTATTTATTAAGGATAACAACCCCTATAAGAAAAGAAACCATTAAACTGGTAAAAAGATAAAACCCTACAAACCCATCCATCTGTACCGTGTTGTTTTTACCCCTCAGCGTTACTGGTCAAGAAATGGGAAATATGGTCGAAACAGCAAGCCTCCCACCGTGGATGCACACAGAACAACCAGACTTAAAATACGCTAGATCGAAAGATGGAAGAAAAGGGAAAGAAGTTGATCTTGCTTCAGTAGATCATAACAACAAGCCTATTAGAGAGTAAAAACTAAATGAAACAATCGGTATTTTGACAAACCTCAAGGATTAAAGAGTTTACGGACATTTTGTAAATCGCACCAACTCACCTCTACCGTGGTCATGTCTATTGATACAGCATGGATGAAAGAAAATGGACTATACATCATTCAGAAAGACTTTGAAGAGGGTATTCAAGAACAACAAACAGTCTTAAAAACCAATCAAGATGAATAAGTCACGTATTCTAGTTACGGTATGTTGTTTTGTCCCATTGTTACTGATAGGGCAATACACCGCAATACCTGATCCAGAGTTTGAAGCTTTTTTAATTTCTCAAGGAACGGATAATGTCCTTGATGGACAGGTCTTAACCGCCAATATCAGTGGTAAAACAGCTTTTCAAATCAATGAGACTGCGCCATTTTTTAACATCACAGATCTCACAGGAATACAGGATTTTATCTCTCTTGAACTACTGATCATTGGTTTTACTCAGTGTGAAACTATCGATTTAGGAAATCTGCCTGATTTGAAAATTTTAAATTTGGTCTTTAATGAGGAACTGCAATATATCGATGTAAGTCAATGTGTTGTTTTAGAGGAATTTATATCCTCTATGGGTAATCTCATAAATTTTGATGGGAGTAACAATCCAGCGCTTACTAGGGTAGCACTTAATGGAGAGGAGCTCTTAAGCATAGACTTAAGAAACGGTACTAATGAAAATATTGAGTTTTTCTCTGCTGTTCAAAGCCCTAATCTAAGCTGTGTCCTTGTAGATAATGCCGCATTTAGTGCAGAAAATTGGCCTAATATTGACGATTCAAGTCTCTATACAGAGGATGAGTCGACCTGTGAAGGTTTATTGACAACTTCTAGCGTTGATCATCAAAGCGCTATTATTTATCCCAATCCTGTGGTTGACTTATTTAGCCTCCAAAGTGATATATTTGTAGCGCATATAGCTCTCTATGACCTATCTGGTAAATTTATAAAGACTCTTGACCCTAGAGAACACACCTACGATATCGCAAAGCTACCAAGCGGTATCTATTTATTAAGGATAACCACCCCTATAAGAAAAGAAACCATTAAACTGGTGAAAAGATAAAACCCTACATTCCTATCCATCTGTACCGTGTTGTTTTTACACCTGAGTAAGAACGTTTGATAAATCGCACCAACTTACCGCTGCCTTAGTGACATCTATTGATACATAGAGTGAAAAGAGATAGGAGATTGAATTTTACCTATATCTTGATGGGAGATTGTAGAGATGCTTGGTGTGATCTCATTGTTCGGGTATCTAAATCGCTGGAATGATTCTATGGGAACTACCCTCGAGGATGATGCTATTGATTCAGGCAATCAATATCTTGGGAAGCACGGGTTTGAAGTTGGAAAGCATGTTTAAGTAAAGTAGATATTAGAAAAACAAAATTTGAAATCTCAAAGAAGAACTCTTTGGGATTTGCATATATTGAGTACCTAATAAATTGTAAACTTTGAAGAAAAATCTTTGTGTATTAGTATTTTGTCTTTTTGTTTCTGGGTTTTTAAAGGCTCAAGAGGGTCATGGAAGGGCTAGTTTTGGAGCAAAAGGAGGAATTAGTTACACGAGTCATACAGACGAAGTTGGTGGGCGTGAATTTGGACCTTTGGAATTTAACTATGCTTTTGGGTTTTACGCTGGTGGATTTGTAAATATTCCCTTATCCTCTATTTTTTCATTACAACCTGAAATTCAACTTAACCTTATAGGTACAAAAGTAGACGGGAATTTCTCACGTCTCAACCTTTTTGACCCTGATGACCCCAGATTTACACCAGATTTCAAAGGAGGTGACCTGAGAGAAACCTCTTTATCGCTTCCCATTTTACTTAAGTTTGAAGTGACTGAAAAGTTTTTTATGCTTGCTGGTCCTCAAGCGAGCTATCTAATCAGTAGAAAAGAGAAGTTTGACTCCCAGACAGATGAGGCTTTATTTGATTTTCAAACTATAGAAGAAAAAATGGGTTACGGAGTGATAGCTCGCGTGGGATATATTTTTACAGAAACCATTTCTGCAGAACTTGGCTATTTTTATGATTTTAATTTTCAAAATAGACTTAAGATTTCTGGGTTTCAAATTGGCCTATCTTACAAGCTTTAATCGTTTTTAATTATTCTTTACAAGCGCCCTTGACAGGGCACTTCTTTTTTACCCATAAAACCCGTAAATTCGCGCACAACTAATAAAGACTACAAAATGAGCGCTAAGTTCACTGAATATAAAGGGTTAGACCTTCCTGGCGTCGCTAGCGAAGTGCTTGCTTATTGGAAAGAAAACGACATTTTTATAAAGTCGGTCACTTCGCGAGAAGATGCGGCACCGTATGTATTCTTTGAAGGACCTCCAAGTGCAAATGGACTGCCAGGGGTGCATCACGTACTTGCCCGTGCTATCAAAGATATTTTCCCGCGCTATAAAACGATGAAAGGCTTCCAAGTAAAGCGTAAAGCAGGTTGGGATACCCACGGACTTCCAGTAGAGCTAGGCGTAGAGAAAGAACTTGGCATCACAAAAGAAGATATAGGAACCAAAATCACTGTAGAAGAGTACAATGAGGCTTGTAAAAAAGCCGTGATGCGCTATACAGATATCTGGAATGACCTGACTGAAAAGATGGGGTATTGGGTAGATATGGAAGATCCGTACATCACTTATAAATCTAAATATATGGAGACCGTATGGTGGCTCCTCAAGCAGATTTATAATAAAGGCCTGCTCTACAAGGGCTACACCATCCAGCCGTATTCTCCAAAGGCGGGAACGGGGTTGAGTTCGCACGAGCTCAATCAGCCAGGCTGTTACCGCGATGTGACAGACACTACCGTCGTGGCTCAATTTAAAATTACCGCTCAAGGCACTAATGTGCTGGCAAAAGAGCTTGCAGATGGTCAGACCTACTTCCTGGCTTGGACCACCACTCCTTGGACATTGCCTTCTAACACAGCCCTTACGGTTGGGAAGAAAATAGAGTACGTGCTCGTTGAGACTTTTAACCAATATACTTTTGAGCCTACTCGCGTGATCCTTGCCAAAGGATTGGTAGGTAAGCAATTTGATAAAAAGTTTGTTTCCGCTTCCGCGAAAGAGGAGCTGGACGCATACCAAGAAGGCGATAAGAAAATACCTTATCTCATCACTAAAGAATTTAAAGGCGCAGACCTTTTAGAACTTCGCTACGAGCAATTATTTGATTTTGTACAGCCCAATGATAATCCGCAGGATGCATTTCGTGTGATTGCTGGGGACTTTGTGACGACTGAGGATGGAACGGGAATCGTACACACGGCGCCCACTTTTGGGGCAGATGATGCGATGGTCGCAAAACTTGCTTCACCAGAAGTGCCGCCACTACTGATCAAAAACGAAGAAGGGAACTTAGTGCCCCTTGTAGATTTGCAAGGTAAATTTCGCCCAGAGCTTAAAGAGTTTGGAAACAAATACATTAAAAACGAATACTACAAAGACGGTGAAGCTCCAGAAAAGTCTATGGACGTTGAGCTTGCCATCCGTCTTAAAGAAGAAAACAAAGCCTTCAAGGTTGAGAAATACGTGCACAGTTACCCACATTGCTGGCGTACCGATAAACCTGTTTTATACTATCCTCTAGATTCTTGGTTTATCAAAGTAACGGACTTTAAAGACCGTATGCACGAGCTTAATCTTGGCATCAACTGGAAGCCAAAATCTACTGGAGAAGGTCGTTTTGGCAACTGGCTTGCCAATGCAAATGATTGGAACCTATCCCGTAGTCGTTTCTGGGGAATCCCATTACCTATCTGGCGTACCGAAGATGGAAAGGAAGAATTACTTATAGGTTCTATCGCAGAACTTAAAGCCGAAATCCAAAAAGCACTTGACAAAGGTGTGATGACTAAAGACCCATTTGCAGGATTTAAAGTAGGCGATATGAGTGAAGAAAACTATGAGCTAGTGGATCTTCACAAAAATGTAGTCGATACCATCACGCTCGTTTCAGACAGTGGGAAACCTATGACGCGTGAAGCAGACCTTATCGATGTTTGGTTTGACTCTGGTTCAATGCCGTATGCGCAGTGGCACTACCCGTTTGAAAACAAGGAGTTGGTTGAAGACACCTGGAGAAAAGCAGACTTCATTGCTGAAGGTGTAGATCAAACTCGTGGTTGGTTTTATACCCTCCACGCAATTGCGACAATGATCTTTGACGACGTCGCCTATAAGAATGTTGTATCAAACGGACTTGTCCTGGACAAAAACGGACAGAAAATGTCTAAACGTCTCGGTAATGCAACAGATCCATTTGAGACACTTGAAACCTATGGGCCAGATGCAACGCGCTGGTATATGATTTCTAATGCAAATCCTTGGGATAATCTCAAATTTGATTTAGAAGGAATTGAGGAAGTAAAACGTAAGTTCTTTGGGACGCTCTACAACACCTATAACTTCTTTGCATTATATGCGAACCTAGATAATTTCGCTTTCGCGGAAGCGGAAATAGAATTAAATAAACGCCCAGAAATTGACCGCTGGATCTTGTCTGAGCTACACTCCTTAATTGCCGAGGTAGATACCTTCTACGAAGAGTATGAGCCTACCAAGGCCACCAGAGCCATCGATAAATTTGTACAAGAAAATCTCTCAAACTGGTTTGTGCGATTAAGTAGAAGGCGTTTCTGGAAAGGTGAATATGGGACAGATAAAATATCTGCCTACCAGACGCTGTACACCTGTCTCGAGACCGTTGCAAAATTGTGTGCTCCTGTGGCGCCATTCTTTATGGAAAAGCTCTATAAAGATCTCAACGCGGCAACTGGAAAAGAAGATTTTGAAAGTATACACCTTGCAAAATTTCCTGTGAGCAATACGAAGTATATCGATACAGCGTTAGAACATAAAATGCAGAAGGCGCAGGTAATAAGTTCGCTTACGCTTTCGCTCAGGGCTAAGGAGAAGATCAAAGTTCGCCAACCCCTACAGCGCATTATGATTCCTGTATTGAACGAGACAGATAAAAATGAGATCAACGCCGTTGCAGATTTGATTAAATCTGAGGTAAATGTTAAGGAAATAGAATTGATTTCTGATGATTCTGGAATATTGGTCAAACAAATCAAGCCTAATTTTAAGGTGTTGGGCCCTCGTTTTGGAAAGGATATGAAGCTGGTTGCTAATGCCATAAATTCCTTGAATGCTCAAGATATTAATGCTATTGAGCAAGAAGGAAAATTAGCTATTGAAATTAATGGAAATAGCATAAATTTGGAGCCTGGAGATGTAGAGATTACTTCTCAAGATATTGAAGGATGGCTTGTGGCAAGTAGTGCTGGAGTGACTGTTGCTCTAGATGTTACTATAAGTGAAGAGCTCAAGAAGGAGGGTGTGGCACGGGAATTGGTCAATCGGATACAGAATTTACGTAAGGATTCTGGATTTGAAGTAACTGATCGTATACACATAAAGCTCCAGGAGGAGTCAACCATAAATGAAACTGTTGCAGCAAACGCAACCTATATTAAAGCAGAAACACTAGCAGATAGTCTTGAAGTCGTTCCGGCTATAAACGATGGCCTTGAGATTGCCTTTGATGACATAAAAACAATTTTAACCATTTCAAAAAACTAAGTTATGGCAACTGACGATATACAAGAAAGATTTAGCGATGCGCAATTGGAAGAATTCAAGCAGCTTATCCTAAAAAAAATAGAAAAAGCACAACACGACCTCGAACTCATTAAGAGTGCATATCTTAATGACGGAGACAATGGTACGGATGACACCTCTCCTCAATTCAAATCTTTTGAAGAAGGAAGTGCTGTAATGAGTAAGGAATCTAATAGTGCTCTTGCGATACGTCAAGAAAAGTTTATAAGAGACCTTAAGAATGCCCTTACCCGCATACAAAATAAGAACTACGGTATATGTCGTGTGACTGGAAAATTGATCAATCCAGAGCGTTTAAAATTAGTTCCTCACGCTACTTTAAGTATTGAGGCTAAGAATATGCAGGGGTAAAAAGATTTTAAGCTTAGTTTTTCTAAGCTTAAAAAATTTATAATGTAAAGGTGCGGTCTGGATGCCGCACCTTTGATTTTTAGTAACATTTTTAAAACAATTTAATCAAAAACTTCCTTTACATACTACTTCTATTCTTTATGACTTCGTTACTAGCTCAAAAACGGATCTCTCAATCTTATGATGCTATTGATCTGAAGGAGTTGTATATAAACAGCAACGAGATTTTTCAGATTAACATAGTTGCTTTGAATACAGATAAGGTTACGGTTAACACTATAATTGACGGTGAGACCTTTGCGAGTACGCTTCTTAACACAATAATGCATAATGATGTTATAAAGATAACTACGGGTAAAACACCAGATTATATTCCTTTTAATGACAAACTTTCGGCGCATAAGGTAATGTCTATTGTATTAGAAATTACTGTTCCCGAAGGTTTGGATATTAGTGTGTATTCCACGTTAGCAAGTTTGGACGGCACAGGTAACTGGGGCCAGACACAGGTAAACTTGGGGAGGGGCGGCTGTAGATTGGAAGATTTCAGCTTTCGCGAAAGCGTAAAAATAAACACAATCTCTGGGGACATAATTCTCACCTTGCCCCAATCCAATGTATCTGCACAGTCGCGCAATGGGTCGGTCGTTATTGCCCCAGGAATGAATACGGGAAAAACGGTCGTTTTAGAAAGCTTACACGGAAATATTAACGTGAGTAAATCCTTTTAAATATATTATTTTTGGCACTTTACTATAAACTATGTCTTTAAAAAAAGCTGGCCTTATCATCTTTCTCGTTCTCTTAGTAGATCAGGTGCTCAAGGTATATATCAAAACTAATTTCTATTTACGGGAAAGCATACACGTAGGGGGTTTTGACTGGTTTCAAATTTACTTTGTTGAAAATCAAGGTGCGGCCTGGGGTGTAGAATTACCAGGTGAATACGGGAAGATCACTCTATCCCTCTTCAGACTTATCATTGCTCCAGTAATAGGATACTGGCTCTATAAGTCTGTAAGGGATCACGCGCCAAAATTGCTAATAATTGCCGTAAGTCTAGTTTTTGCTGGTGCCGTAGGTAATATTATAGATTCACTCATTTACGGATCCATATTCAGCGAGAGTACTCCCAGGCAGATTGCAACTTTTTTACCTGAAGGAGGTGGATATGCAAAACCTCTATTTGGGAAAGTGGTTGATATGTTGTATTTCCCTTTTATACAGGACGCTCAATGGCCTGAATGGATTCCCTTTATAGGTGGTAAAACCTTTACTTTTTTTAATGCCATATTTAATATCGCCGATATGGCGATAAGTACAGGCGTAGGAATTCTTATAGTATTCAATAAAAGAGTTTTCCCAAAAGAAGAAAATTCTACAAAAAATAGTTAAGCCGTTTTCTGAAGGAATATATCTCCCAAAGAATCTGGAGATATTGGCTTGACAATAAAATCCTTGACAAGATTAAAACGTTTTGACCTTTCTAAATCTAAAGGATTTATAGATGAACTCACTATATATAGAATGGTATTCTCAAGATCTGCGGTGTTAAGCCTTGTTAGTTCGTCTAAAAATTCCCATCCATCCATCACTGGCATATTTAAATCCAATAATATAATTTGTGGAATCGTCCTGTCCTCTCTGCGCTTAAGCGTTGCCGTAAAATAATTGAGCGCTTCCAGTCCATTTCTAAAAATCAGAAGATTCTCTGCCAGGTTGCGCATATCTATGACTTTGGTGATGAGATTGAGGTACATCTCGTCGTCATCTATAATGCACGCATTCTTAATAGGGTAGTTTGTAGTCATCACTTAGGGGGGAATTAGATGATTAAAGTAAGCTTTTATTTATAATTGAACGGTAAATTTTGAACCTTTTCCTAATTTACTCTCAACGGATATTGCACCTCCCATAGCTTCGACTTCATTTTTAATTAGGAATAAGCCCAGACCCTGTGAGTCATCATTGCTATGGAATGTTTTATATAATTGAAATATCTCCTTACCGTGTTTTTCCAAGTCGATACCTAGTCCATTATCTTGGATAGCTAAGTACTTCTTGTCATTTTCCTCGTACGTAAATAAGTTTATTTCCGGGTCTCTGTCGGGGTGTTTATATTTAATGGCATTGGTCAGAAGGTTTTGAATAATACTTTCTAAATATGCCTCTACATACTCAACATCTTCAACTTCAGAAAAATCGGTGTAGATCACTGCTCTGCTGGATTGACATGTGTGATTTATAGCACCGATCACCCTGTTATAAATCTCTGGTATACTCACCATCTCCTTACCTTTATGAACGGCGTTATGTACGGATACGATTTTATTGAGATGTCTTAGTGTTTCATCTAGATTCTCCCCTATCTTATTAAAATTTTCTAGAAGTTCTATCTGATCTTGTGTTAGATTATCTTTTTCAAAAAGTGATGAGCTCATTAAAAGATTACTCACCTGAGATCTTAAATTATGACTAATGATGTGTGCAAAATCATATAATCGATCATTATGCCCTTCAATAATCTTGATAGAATCTTCTAACTGTATTTCCTTTTTTTTAATCTCATCTATACTTTGGAAAACCCCTCTGATACCGATGATTTCATCTTCGCTATTACGCAAAGGTTTGCCTTGTGCTTTCGCCCAGAAAACTTCACCATCATAGGTCATCATTTTTATTTCTGTCGAAAATGACTTCCCCATAGCGCATCCAAAAAAGAATTCTGTTGCAATATCCAGATGCTCCTCTGCATAAAATTTATAACCGTTTTTGAGCGAAGGTTCAAAATCATCTGGCGTTTTTAAAATACGTCTCGCCTGATCGTCAAAATGACTTTTCTTTGCAACAAAATCAACACTCCATCCTCCCGCTCGGGTTAGTTCTGATATCTCTTGATAGTAAAAAATATCTTCTTTGAAGTGTTTGCTTTTTGTCATAGGCTTAAGGACGGGGTCTACACCTTTGGACCGTCGTTTACCGATAGTGGAAAAATTCATTCAATACGATTTGGGGTATTGAAGATAGGAAATTAATCTATGTAGAAGAGAATTTCCAGATTCTTTTCGATGTAATACAGTAATCTAAAGCGATGTCAGAATCTTCTTTGTCCTTTATATTTTCCTCAGGATCAAAGAATGATAACCCTATTTTGAGAACATCAGCTTTACAGCTGGAAAGAAATCTATCATAAAAGCCTTTTCCATAACCCACGCGATTTCCTTGCAGATCATATCCCAAAAGCGGTACAAATACAACAGCTATTTTATCACTCGCTATCTCTATTCCTTCTGTGGGTTCTGTAATACCGTATTCGGTTTTAATAAATTTTGTGTTGTCCAAGAGCAAAATACTCTTCATACTGGTATCTCTAAAATCTGATTTTGGAACTAGTATATTTTTATCTTTTCCACTTAATACAGAGAGCAAATACGCTGTGTTTACCTCATTGTGTTTTTCAATAGGAAGAAAAATGTGGTAATAATTATAGTGCCATATATCTAGTTGTAGTGATTGATTTGCAATCGCTATACTCGCTTCTTCTCTTTCTGTTTCTGAAAGCGTCGCTCTGAGTTTCTTATATTTCTTCCTCAGCTGCTCCTTGGTCATTCTTAGTAGATTTTTCTGCCGTAAAATTAAATATAGCATCACCCTGATATACAAGTGATGCTTCATTTACATTTATGAGATATCCCGTTATCGGAGCTTTGACTAAATGCCTGAATTTTCCATATGGATCTGTTATTGTGGCTATATGATGGTCTTTCTCTACAAGCTGGCCACAAAGCACCTTAGTGTGAAAAAGACCGCTATATTTTGCTCTAACCCACTTGGTTTCTTGTACAATTATGGTCTCGTGACCCTGTTCAGGTATTTCTTGCTTGTCGTTGAGCATTCCTAAATGTTCAAAAACCCTCATCGCTCCTACTACACCTGTCTTTGCAATTTCCTTATCACTTACTTTGGACTTTCCTCCTTCAAAAAGTATGATAGGTATTCCCATCCTAGAGCAAGTGGCTCGGTATGATTTAGGAATTGTTTTAGAATATAATGTAAAGGGCGCGTTAAAAATTTTAGCATACTCCGTTCCGACCACGTCTAGCGCGTCTATACGTGTCTGAGCAACGTTAAATCTACTCGCACCTCCCGTATGAAAATCCATACAAAGGTCTGCTACTGGAAGGATCTTTTTTACAAACTGATATGCGATTCGGCTAGCAAGAGATCCTCTAGGATTTCCTGGGAATACTCTATTGAGATCTCTTCCATCTGGAAAAGCACGTTTCATATCTAAAAAACCAAAGATGTTAACCACGGGAATACATATAATCGTCCCTATTTTAGGTTTATTAATTTTTTTGGCGATAATCTGCCGAACTATTTCTACTCCGTTTATCTCATCTCCGTGTATTCCAGAAGTAAGCAGTACAACGGGTCCAGGTTTTTTTGCCCTTTCAACGATCACTGGAATATCTACAGTAGATGTTGTGTATAATTTTGCAAGATTAAAATTTACGGTTGCGCTTTTTCCTGGATTAATTTTTTGACCCAAAAGCGTTAGTACATTATTCTCATCTATAAATTCCAAACTTTTAAATTTTTAAAGGTTACGTTCTATGTAGCGTATAATAGATGTTGCTACATCTTTTCCAGTTGCTTTTTCTATGCCTTCCAGTCCTGGGCTAGAATTTACTTCTAAAATCAGGGGGCCGCGCTCGCTTTGTAACATATCTACTCCAGCAACTCCCAGACCCATAGACTTTACTGCCTTAAGGGCCGCATTTTCTTCTTCATCCGTAAGTTTTATTATCTCTGCGGTACCTCCACGGTGCAGATTAGAGCGAAATTCTCCTTCTTTCCCTTGTCGCTTCATCGCTCCCACGATCTGTCCATCTACTACAAAAGCGCGTATATCTGCACCTTTTGCCTCCTTGATAAATTCTTGGACAATTACTCTCGCCTCCAGACCATTGAAAGCTTCTATAACAGACTCTGCTGCATTCTTTGTTTCTGCAAGTACAACCCCGAGACCTTGTGTACCCTCTAATAATTTTATGACCAGCGGAGCTCCTCCTATGTGGTCTATTACCTCAGATACGTCCCTTGAATAATTCGTAAAAACCGTTTTAGGTAATCCTAGTTTTGCCTTCGATAGGATTTGAAGGCTACGCAACTTATCCCTACTCACTACAAGAGCTTGAGAGGTTGTGGTTGTAAACGTATTCATCATCTCAAACTGTCTTACTACAGCAGTTCCATAATACGTTATTGAAGCACCTATACGAGGTATGATTGCATCTGTGGCTTCTATTTTTCTACCTTTATAGTAAACGGTGGGGTTTTTCTTCTCTATGATAAGATCACATTTAAGCGGATCTAAAATCTCAACATTATGACCTCTTTTTTCTGCAGCTTCTATAAGTCTTGAAGTAGAATAAAGGCCAGGATTACGAGATAGTATTTTTAAGTTCATTTACATTTTAAGGTTGTAAGACACGTCTCTGAGTTCTGTATCTACGATGAATTTTTTGGTTAAGAATTTACGCCCCAAAAGTACGGGAAAACGCATATCTTCTCGTGATGATAAGGTTAAAGATATTTTATACGTTTTATTGAACAATCTGATGTTGGATTGTACTTCATACCTATATTGAATCTCACCATTACTGCTGCGTACGGCAGCAATATCATACGCTTCAAAAATCATCTCCTTCCCATTATATAATGGGTGTTTTGAATCAAAAAATGTACACACGATCCTATGTTCTTCCTCCACTATACTGTGACAGTGTATGGAGGAGGTGTATGCGCCTGTATCTACCTTTACGTCAATATTTTCAAAGCCTAGCTCGGGAAAATCAACCTTATCCGTGCGGCCTATTGTCTTTTTTGCCATAATCACAAGGTACATATATTGCCTCTTTTTTTATAGATTTTAACGGGATTTTATACGCTTTCGCGAAAGCGTAAACACCCCCAAAACTGTATCTTTACGTATGGCCGAAACTCCGCTAGATATACAACTACAAACCTTACCTACCAGCGCCGGTATCTATCAATATTATGATAAGAACGGAAAGCTCTTGTATGTAGGAAAGGCAAAAAATCTAAAAAAACGGGTCCTCTCCTATTTTAATAAGACACAAGATAACGGGCGCATACGCACAATGGTAAAAAAAATCCATAACGTGCGACATATCGTGGTCGAGACAGAAACAGATGCCCTGCTTCTCGAAAATAGCTTGATAAAAGAGTACCAACCTCGCTATAATGTGATGCTCAAGGATGATAAAAGTTATCCTTGGATCTGTATTAAAAACGAGCGTTTTCCCCGTGTGTTTCCTACGAGGAGAATGATAAAGGATGGCAGTGAGTATTATGGTCCCTACACAAGTATGAAGACTGTGCGGACCTTACTGGACCTAATAAAAAGCTTGTACAAGCTGCGCACCTGCAATTACGACCTTTCTAAAGAAAAAATAGACGCAGGGAAGTACAAAGTCTGTCTAGAGTACCACTTGGGCAATTGTGAGGGTCCTTGTGAAGATAAGCAGTCTGAAACAGAGTATCACGAGCACATAGAACATATACGGCAGATTGTAAAAGGAGATTTTAAATCTTCTTTAGTGCGCTTTCGCGAAAAGATGAAAGAACACGCAGATGCCATGGAATTTGAACAAGCTCAACGCATCAAAGAAAAACTAGATATCCTAGAAGGTTATCAAGCCAAAAGTACCGTAGTACATCCAAAAATAAATGACGTAGATGTGTTCTCCATCATAAGCGATGAAGGCTTTGGGTACATTAACTTTTTACAAATTTCCCACGGAGCCATTATTAAATCTCATACCCTAGAACTTAAAAAGCAACTGGATGAGACAGATAAGGAGTTACTTGAGATAGGCATTATAGAGATACAACAACGCTTTGATCATCGCTCTCGAGAGATTTATGTTCCTTTTGAGGTAGAAATAGGTGATAGGGCAAAAATCACCGTCCCTAAGCTAGGTGATAAAAAACGAATCTTAGAACTCTCTGAGCGTAATGCAAAATACTACCGTATGGAGCGCTTCAAGCAGACTAAAATAGTAGATCCAGATCGTCACACTAATAGGATAATGGCCCAGATGAAAGCAGATCTGCGCTTGAGTGAGGAACCCAGACATATAGAGTGTTTTGACAACTCAAACATACAGGGTACTAATCCCGTTGCGGCTTGTGTTGTATTTAAAAATGGCAAAGCGAGCAAGAAAGACTATCGTAAGTTCAACATAAAAACGGTAGAGGGTCCTGATGACTTTGCCAGTATGGAAGAGGTCGTCTTTAGAAGATATAAAAGACTCCTCAATGAAGGAGAACCGCTACCCCAACTTATAATAGTAGATGGAGGAAAAGGTCAATTATCAAGTGGCGTAAAAGCACTGGACGAGTTAGGTCTACGCGGTAAAATCGCCATTATAGGAATTGCTAAAAGACTTGAAGAACTATTTTATCCTGGAGATAGCATCCCGCTCTATTTAGATAAGAAGAGTGAGACCCTTAAAATAATACAGCAACTGCGCAATGAAGCGCACCGCTTTGGAATTACCTTTCATAGAAACCAGCGTAGCAATGCAGCTCTGGGTACGGAACTTGATACTATAAAAGGAATAGGAGAAAAGACTATAATCGATTTATTAAAACATTACAGGTCTGTTTCAAAAGTAAAAACTGCTTCAAAAAAAGGATTGACGGAAGTGATAGGACCTTCTAAAGCAACCATCATTTATAACCATTATCATTCTAAAGAATGAGGTATATAATCTCCATATTGATATTCCTTATAGCCTTTAATCTTGGGGCTCAGACACCTACCCAAGATAAAGATGTAAAAGTAGGTCTGGTATTAAGCGGTGGCGGTGCTAAGGGTTTTGCACATATAGGGGTTCTTAAGGAGATAGAGCGTGCAGGAATACGACTGGATTATATTTCTGGTACCAGTATGGGCGCCGTCATAGGCGGGCTTTATGCATCTGGTTACAGCGCGGCCCAGCTTGACTCTTTATTTAGATCTATAGATTTTAATGCGCTCATACAGGATCAACTTCCTAGAGGTGCTAAAACATTTTATGAGCGTGACAACCAAGATAGGTATGCCGCTATCTTACCTTTTAATAATTTTAAACTGTCACTCCCTACCTCCTTCTCTAAAGGTCAAAATACGTATAACCTACTCTCGCAAAGTCTCAGTCACGTAGATAGTATCGCAGATTTCAGCAAACTTCCTATACCCTTTTTATGTATTGCTACAGACGTGGTTAAAGGAGAAGAAGTCATTTTAGATGGGGGTTATTTACCTGAGGTTATAAGTGCAAGCGGAGCACTTCCTTCCTTATTTAGTCCTGTTTCTATGGGGGATAAACTTCTTATAGATGGAGGAGTTATTAACAATTATCCAGTAGAGGAGCTCAAAGCTCGAGGTATGGAGGTTATCATAGGTGTTGATGTACAGGATACCTTAAAGGGTAAAGAAGGCTTAAAATCTGCCACAGATGTCCTTATACAAATTAATAATTACCGCACTGTAAAGGATATGGAGCGTAAAACTAGAATGACAGATGTTCTTATACGTCCTGATATAGATGAGTACTCTGTTGTGTCTTTTGATAAAGGCGGTGCGATTATAGATCTAGGTGAGAAAAAAGCAAAAGAGAAGGAGGTTGCTCTCAAGGCGATAGCTAGTAGACAAGGAGCAGTTGCTGATTCAAGTTTTGTAACATTTTCGCGAAAGCATACTCCTACAATTAAAAAGTCGGATAGTTTAGATATTATTGCGGTTAACATCACAGGTTCTGAGAGCTATACGCGCTCTTATGTATTAGGGAAGCTAAAATTTATCCCTCCTGCAAGGCTCTCTATCAAGGACTTTTATGATGGAATCAATAATCTTTCTGCTACTAAAAATTTTGACAAAATCAATCATAGATTACAGACTTTTGAAGATGGCAAAGTATTATATATAGACCTCAACGAGACTAAAAATACCCAATTTATAAAATTAGGATTGCACTATGACGATTTATACAGAAGTGCGGCACTCGTAAATTTTACTAAGAAAAGGGTGCTTTTTAAGAATGATGTGCTGTCCCTTGATTTTATAGTAGGGGACAACATACGCTATGATTTTGACTACTACGTAGATAAAGGCTTTTACTGGAGCGTGGGGATGAAATCTACTTTTACGTCTTTTTCCAATGGTATTAGTGCGAGATTACTTGAGCAGATAAGGCCCATAGAATTACCAGGTCTAAATAGAGTCACTCTAGACTTCCAAGATATAACCAATAAGGTTTTCCTACAGACAATTCTTCTAAAGGACTTCTCTTTTGATATAGGAATTCAGCACAAATTTCTTGATGTTGAGACTGACAATATTGTGTCTACTCAGGAGGGAGAGGTTAATTTAATTTTTGACCGAAGTAATTATTTGGGAGCTTACGCACAGCTTAGGTATGACTCTCTAGATGACAAGTATTTTCCAAAATCCGGTTTCTTTTTTGATGGTGATTTTGACCTTTATTTATATTCTTCAGATTACAACGATAATTTTTCTGAACTCTCTATTGCAAATGCTGACTTTATGTATGCCCAACCCATCACTAAAGAGTTCACGGTAATATCATCTCTTGCAGGAGGTTTTAAGATCGGTGGAGGAGATAGTAGGTCTCTAGACTTTTTTCTAGGAGGTTATGGAGCAAAAAAAGTAAATAATCTTGTTCCCTTTTTAGGATATGATTTTTTAGGTATCGCAGGTGATGGCTATGTAAAATTTGGTTTAGAATTAGATTATGAGATATTTAAGAACAATCATATAACTGCTGATGCAAATTTTGCTAATGTAGGATTCGATTTATTTTCTTCCCCTACAAAATGGTTGCCTCCTCCTGAATATAGCGGGTATAGTTTAGGTTATGGTATAGAAACGTTTTTAGGGCCTCTCGAGGCAAAATATTCCTATAGCCCTGAGATTAAAGAGGGAAATTGGTTTGTAAGTCTAGGGTTCCAATTTTAAACAGCAGAAGGCAACAAAATTAAGGAACATACGTTGTTGTGATTTTATCAGTTTATTAACACTATGTGTTTACTATTTGGCATAGATGATGGTTTTGTTTGATAAATCAATAATTTTAAAACCTCATCATTATGAAATTCCAAACCCTTTCTTTCATTGGCCTTTTAGTTGTAATGCTTGCTAGCTGTGACACCTCCTCAAAAAAAAGTAGTTCTACTTCCGACCAGACACAAATGACCCCCGATAATGCTCTCATAGCAGAAGCAACTTTGGTAAAAAATACTGCTCCAAAAAGCTATTATGTAACAGCTTCCTCTGGTCTCTCGTTGCGTAGCGGAACCAACCTAAAATCTAAAAAGATCCTAACCCTTCCTTATGGTGCCGAAATAAAATTTATAGACGCTCCTAAAAATACCCAAATGGAAGTAGCAGGAATTACCGGAGAAATGATAGAAGTAAGTTACCAAGGTGCCCAAGGGTTCGTCTTTAATGGTTATGTCTCGTCACTAGCCCCGCCCCAACCTGACGAAACTATTAAGAATTACACGAAGCGTATAGGGTCAAGTACTAACACCGTAAATCTCTCAGAAAAAGCACACGAAAACGGTGAGAATTATGGAATGACTACCTCTCTAGAACTTCCTGCTACGAGCTGGAATGAGATGTATAAAATATCTCAGCGTCTGTTTAATTTACCAAAGGATATTGCTCCAGATCTCTCAACAAAGCAAACGAAACTTCTAATTGAGAATAAGAGTAAAAGAGAGAAAACACTAGTAGATGAGATGGTCATCAATGTAAATGATAATGGAGACCTAAAAAACCTCGTATATAGCTACGCGCTGCGCGATTATAACAGAACGGTCACTATAGAAAAGTCTCAAAATGGATTTACTGTTACCGAAGTAGAAAACTCTTTATAGTCTAGGTGTTAAATTAAAAAATGGGGCTAGCGCCCCATTTTTTAATCTCAAATGTGTACATTTTATACCTCAGACACCCTAAGAGTATTTACCATACCCTTATCTATTATAGGCATCGCAGCGAGATTAATGAGCATATCACCTTTCTCTACAAAACCCGCTTCTAGGGCCATCTGGTTGATGTCAATTACGGTCTCATCTGTACTTACAAATTTATCATAAAACATTGCTTTAACACCCCATAAGAGGTTGAGCTGAGTTATGATGCGTCTATTGGATGAAAATACTAGGATGTGAGACTTAGGTCGCCAAGCTGATATTTGAAATGCCGTATAGCCACTATTGGTCAAAGTAGATATTGCCGTTGCGTTAATCTCATCTGCCATATGCGCAGCGTGATAACATATGGCTTTAGTAATATATCTCTTCGTTTTAATATGAGGTGGGTCTTGAGGGACTTTGATCAGTTCTGAATTTTCTACATTTCTACAGATGGAAGCCATCTTTTCAATCACCTCTACCGGATATTGTCCTACAGAGGTCTCTCCAGAAAGCATAACCGCATCTGCACCATCCATAACAGAGTTTGCAACATCGTTGACCTCGGCTCTCGTAGGAGTGAGACTAGAAATCATAGTTTCCATCATTTGAGTAGCAATAATGACGGGGATACGTGCTTTCTTAGCTCTTAGCACTAGTTGTTTCTGTATAAGTGGTACTTCGTGTGCAGGGACCTCAACCCCTAAATCTCCACGAGCAACCATAAGACCATCACAAAAGGCAACAATCTTATCTATGTTTTTGACAGCCTCAGGCTTTTCTATTTTAGCAATGATGGGAATCTTTACGTCAGAATGCTTACTTATTAGATCCTGTAACAATTTAAGATCCTCTGCGTGCCTTACAAAAGAGAGGGCAATCCAGTCTACGTCAAGGCTTATCGCAAAAATTGCATCTTTAATATCTTTTTCGGTTAAAGCTGGTAACGAGATATCGGTATTTGGGAGGTTTACACCCTTTTTAGATCGTAAAGGACCTCCTTGTATAACTACAGCATCTACTTCTGTTTTTCCATCTGTTTTAAGGACTTCAAACATTAATTTTCCATCATCAAGTAAAATGCGCTCCCCTTTTTTTACATCCCTAGGAAAGTGCTTGTAATTCATATATACGCGTTCCTTGGTGCCTTCAAACGCACTCTCCGTAGAAAACGTAATCTTATCTCCAGGATTTACAATAACCTCCTCCTTCATTTTTCCAACTCTAAGCTTTGGGCCCTGTAGGTCTGCAAGTATCGATGTGTTATGCCCCGACTCTGCGCTCAATTCTCTTATCATCTTTACTCTTTCAGTAACATCATCATAGGAGGCGTGAGAAAAGTTGATCCTAAAAACGTCCACTCCTGCATTCATCATCTTTAATAGCGTATCTCTCGAGCTTGTTGCTGGTCCAAGTGTTGCTACTATTTTTGTTTTTTTTCTATTTGGCATATTAAAAAATTAAATTTTCTTTATTTTTTAGTTGGTCTATTTCTAAATTATAAGCAGTTACTATTTGCGGTATTTGATTTAGTGATTTAATCGTTTTTGCCTTTGCAAAAGAAAATCCATTTTCAACAACCTTGATATAGTAATCTATCTGTGGTAATTCTGGTAGAAAATGCACCGTTTTAGTACGTTTTTCCTCTAAAAAAAGTCCAGCTTGATTAACAAGTTCTTCTATACGTGCTTTGTTTGCAAATAAATGATATTCGACATACTCTTTTTCATCTATATACTCGTAATGAGGAAATGAAGCGATGTGCCCATTCTGAGTAATACTAAGGTCTTCACCTGTTCTCACTAACCTTGCATTTAAAGATTTGTTGATTAAGAAAGCTAGGTAATAAGGTTCCATAGAACCGTGGATGGCAATGAGCGTAAAATCATAACCAAAAGCATCATCTAGCGACATTTTGTACGTACCCATACACGATAAAACTAAGCAGTAATATACAAATAACAACCCTAAGCTCGAGTTGATAGCACTCTAAAATTTTGGAAAACTACGCAAACGATTTCGTCAGAAACAACTCTTAGACAAGGTTATGGAATTGAAAAACAGACGATGGTTCCCTTTCCTTCTTCACTCTCTATAGTAAGTTTTCCTTGATGTGCTTTTACAAATTGGTCTGATACAACTAAACCTAGTCCAGAACCTTGCTCATTGCGAGTACCTTTTTTACTATCAATTTTAGAAAGATCTAAGACTTGAGCCCGAAAGTCTTCAGACATTCCTATACCATTATCTTCTATACAAAACTGAAAGTGTCCATCCACTTTACTCAATTCTATTACGATGATGTCATTGTTGTGGGAAAACTTTATAGCATTAGATAAAAGATTGCGTATGATGGTGGCAATCATATTTTTATCTCCGGTAATCATTTTTTCCTTAAAGCTGTTCTCTATTCGTACGTCCAATCCTTTGGCTACAAGGGAGGCTTTTTGGACCCTAATCTGATCGCTCGTTATACTTAAAATATCTAGAGGCTGTGGTTCATATTTGATTTTACCGGTTTGCACTTTTGACCACTTGAGTAAATTATCAAGGAGGGTAATGCTACTGCGGCTAGAGTCTTCAAGTGAATCAATAATCTCCTTGGTATGTGAGCTTTGCTGCTCTTCATCTTTTAAAATGTCTAGAAAATTAATTATTGAAGTAAGGGGGCCTCGTAAGTCGTGAGCTATGATCGAAAAAAATTTGTTCTTGGTAGCCACAAGTTCAGAAAGCTGATATTTCTGAGCGGCTATCAACTTATTTTTTCTCCTATAGATATAATATTGACTTATAAAAAATAATAGAAAACCTATTACCAGAAGATATAGCACAATCATACTTATATACATAAGCACGTTTGCAGAGTACGGTTTCTTATAAGCCGTTCCCAGTATAAAAGACTTATTATAATAAGGAACTTCGGTCTTTACATATTCACTTTCAGCGATATCAAAATTTCTAAAACACTCAGGATCCAGATTATTTGAATACACTTTCTGATCGTTATAAGATCGCGTTCTATCAAAATAATTCCCATTTGAACTCTGAAAGCTAAAAACAAAAAGGTCTGTGTCCACATTATCATAAACTCTTTTGATCATAGGTGCAAATTCAGTCACTGTAGTGACGTAACCTAGAGATTTATTATAGGCATCTAAAATCCCAAAACCTAAAGGCAACCCGACCTTACCTTCTAATAAATTAGTTGGATCTGAGGCATAAAAGGTGTTTTTCAGCATCAAAGTGTCCATTCTCTTAAGCCCGTTTTGACCGATGATCTTCTCCATAGATGTGCCCTCAAGCGAGAGCTCAGAAGTGTCATATTTCGTTATATCAAAAATAAAAATATGGCTCGTGTCTATATAGGAGATACTAAATGGTCCTTCAATAGATATATCACCTAACTGAAGATCAACAAACTGCTTAGTTTTTTCTTTCGATGGGATTCCTCCATCCATTACTATATAGCTTCTTAATCCCGATACGAATATAGCATAGCTGTTGAGCGCCTCTTTCAACTCCGAAGAGGCAAGCTTGTTAACTTGTATCAGTCTTAAATGGTAAGCGTTCATTTCTTCCTCTATAATTTTTGAGGTAGCGAGTATAATGGCTAAGGCAGATGCAATTGCGAGAATACCGAAAAGTAGGTAATATTTTTTTGGATAGTTTACTGACATATCATTGACCTAATGGCTCATAATACTTCGTAAGGGGGGCTAGAGAGTATCGCTCCGCTGTCGCGGGTAATCAAAGAAAAACAATTAATCTATTAATTACTAACTATTTAGTGTTAATTTCTCGTTGAAAAGCATAGAATGCTCGTTTAGCAGCTATCTCTTCTGCTTTTTTCTTACTTGTAGAGCGAGATTTTGCTACGATCTCATCATTGATGTAAAGTTTTACACCAAAATGTTTAATCGCATCATTTCCAGTATCTTCAAAACTAGAAAACTTAAACGTGTACTTCTCTTTCTGGCACCACTCAATAAGAACGCTCTTATAACTAATTATTCTTCCTTCTAGTTTTTCTATATCAACATAGGGCTCTATCACCCTTTTGTATATAAATTTTTCGCAGTAGGTATAGCCCCTATCAAGATATATAGCGCCTATGAGCGCCTCAAATAAGTTGCCGTGAATATTTACCCCAAAATTATCTACAGGGATGTTTGCCTTTATATATCGCACAAGATTAAGCTCCTGCCCCAATTCATTTAGATGCTTCCTGCTTACGATTTTAGAGCGCATTTTAGTGAGATATCCCTCATTACCGCCCTGTACTTCGTTAAATAAATGCGCCGCGATCACAGAACCTAACATCGCGTCACCTAAAAATTCCAGACGCTCATAGTTGAGCGGATTCCCATCTTCTTTTTTGAACCCCATAGATCTATGGGTAAAGGCCTTTTCATACACTTTTATGTCCTTAGGCTTAAATCCTAAAATGCTACGCATACGCATAAAAAAACTCCCGTCTTTATCCTGACGGGAGTTAAATATATTTTTTAATTTGCTCATTATTTAAGCATCAATCTTCTTAAATAATACACAAGCATTGTGTCCCCCGAAGCCAAATGTGTTGCTCATTGCAACGTTTATCTCTCTTTCTTGTGCTTTGTTAAGAGTAAGGTTAAAGGAAGGGTCTATATTTTCATCTACCGTCGTATGGTTTATAGTAGGAGGCACAAGACTGTGCTGCATCGCAAGTATTGCTGCAATAGACTCTATAGCTCCAGCAGCACCAAGAAGGTGACCCGTCATAGACTTGGTAGAATTGATATTAATGTTTTTTGAATGTTTCCCAAAGACTTTAGCAATCGCTTTAAGCTCTGCTACATCTCCTAAAGGAGTAGAAGTCCCGTGAGTGTTAATGTGATCTACATCTTCTGGTTTCAGACCGGCATCGCGCAGGCAGTTGAGCATTACACGCTCTACACCTATCCCTTCAGGATGAGGAGCCGTCATATGGTAGGCGTCGCTAGACATACCACCACCTAGAACCTCTGCATAGATTTTTGCACCTCGTGCTTTTGCGTGCTCATACTCTTCTAAAATAAGAGCCCCACCTCCTTCTCCCAGTACAAAACCATCACGAGTCGCGTCAAAAGGTCTTGATGCCGTAAGTGGGTCTTCATTTCTAGTAGACAGTGCGTGCATTGCGTTAAATCCACCCATACCCGCTTGAGTTACGGCAGCCTCACTACCTCCAGTAACGATGATATCACAGTGACCTAAACGTATGTAGTTTAAGGCATCAATCATTGCATTTGCGCTAGAAGCACAAGCAGAAACTGTCGTGTAATTAGGTCCCATAAACCCGTGTTTGATAGAGATATTACCTGGAGCGATATCTGCAATCATTTTGGGAATAAAAAAAGGATTAAATCGTGGTGTTCCGTCACCAGCGCCAAAATTAAGAACTTCATTTTGGAAGGTCTCAAGACCGCCTATACCAGCGCCCCATATAACCCCCACACGGAATTTATCGACCGTATCAAGGTCGATACCCGCATCATTGATGGCTTCATCTGAAGCCACCAATGCGTACTGGGCAAATCTATCGAGTTTTCTAGCTTCTTTACGATCAAAGAATTCTAGAGCGTCGAAGTTTTTTAGTTCACAAGCAAATCTAGTTTTAAACTTTTCGGAATCAAAATAGGTGATGGGTGCACAACCACTCTTTCCAGAAGAAAGTCCCTCCCAGTATTCCTGGATGTTATTTCCTATAGGTGTAAGTGCTCCTAATCCGGTAACTACAACTCGCTTTAGCTCCATAGGTAAAGACTTATTTTGCGTCTTCTATATATGAAATTGCTTGACCTACTGTAGCAATATTTTCTGCTTGATCGTCTGGAATCTGGATATCAAATTCTTTTTCAAACTCCATAATGAGCTCCACGGTGTCTAGTGAATCAGCGCCTAGGTCGTTTGTGAAGCTAGCTTCCGTTACAACTTCGTTTTCGTCTACTCCTAACTTGTCTACGATGATCGCTTTTACTCTTGATGCAATGTCTGACATAATGTTTAATTTTAATTTTTTAATTAAGGCGCAAAAATAACAAACTTATCGGTTTATCAATGCTACGTCTTAAAAATGTGAAGGTAATTTACGCAATATTAAAATAGTTAGCCTAAAAAAACCCTCAAAAAGTGATTTATAATTCATTGTTTTGCACGCACACAACTTAATTTTATAAATGAAACGTATTGTGATTTTTGCCTCGGGTAACGGTACAAATGCCCAGCGTATTATAGAGTATTTCCAGGATCGTACGGATGCACAAGTTGTGCAAGTGCTATCTAACAACCCGCGTGCCAAAGTCTTAGAAAGAGCAAATGACCACTCAATACCAGCCCTAAGTTTTAACCGTCCCGCCTTTTATGGCACTAGTACCGTCCTAGACTTTCTTAAAAGTACCAAACCAGACGTTATAGTCCTCGCGGGATTTTTATGGCTCTTTCCAGAAAATATAATCACTTTCTTTACAAATAAGGTAATTAATATACACCCAGCGCTGCTACCAGACTTTGGCGGTAAGGGAATGTATGGTATGAATGTTCATAATGCTGTTCACGCTTTCGCGAAAATGCAAGCCTCCGAGACCCCTCCTCAAAAGACATATACGGGTATCACGATCCATAAAGTAACCCCAGAATACGATAAAGGAGACTTTTTATTTCAAGCAAGAACGGAAGTCACCGAAAACGATACCCCTGATACTATAGCAGCAAAGGTTCAGGAACTCGAGTACGAGCACTTTCCTAAGGTGATTGAAAAGTACTTAGGTTTATCTGGTATTTAGAAGAACTTGTTGGGCTCTCAAATACTGACAGATTTTTAATCTGAACAAGATTTGAAGACCGCAACAAGGTGTGGAGCACAGGAGTCCCTGTAGGTTTAAAAAACCACCTTGCAAGGGTGTACAAGATTTCCGCCTTCGCAAAAATTAATGAATTAGAAAACACGGCAGATGAGATTTCTGCTTTCGCGAAAATGACAAAAAAAACAACAAAATTCTATGTAGTATGGGAAGGTAAGAAGACCGGTATTTTTGAGTCGTGGAAAGATTGTAAGGCAATGATCGATGGCTATGCGGGAGCAAAATATAAAAGCTTTGAAACATTTGCGAAAGCAAAAAATGCTTACAGCGGTGCCTATGCAGATTTTAAAGGAACTTCAAAAAAGAAAAACACCCTTACAGCTGCTGAAAAAGCTACCTACGGCGAGCCTAATTTGTACTCTATTGCAGTAGACGCAGCAAGTTCCGGAAATCCAGGGATTATGGAATATAGGGGAGTAGATACCCAGACAGGGAAACAGCTGTTTCATCAAGGGCCTTTTAAGCAAGGAACAAATAACATAGGTGAGTTTCTCGCGTTAGTGCACGGCCTAGCTTATTTAAAAAAATTAAAAAGCGACCGGATTATTTATAGCGATTCCCGCATTGCGATAGGCTGGGTAAAGAAAAAGAAGTGCAATACTAAACTAAAAGAAAATAACAAAAACAAAGATGTAATTGCACTCGTAAAACGAGCTGAAATTTGGCTCAAGACCAACTCTTATAATACGGTTATTGTAAAGTGGCCTACGAAGGCTTGGGGTGAAATCCCTGCAGATTTTGGGAGAAAATAATCAATTTGTATTGTCCTTGCGCCACTTAATGTCAAGGGTGATGATTAAATTTTCTACATCATTTACTGTGTTATCAACTTGAAAACTAATCATATCACCAGCTTTTATATCAACATTATACATTGTGTTTTTATAAATGAGTGTTGAAGAGTTTAGATTAAAAACTCCGTCCTTTGAAGGGTCGATATCATTATTTAGGAGTCTTACTCCGTTTATTAGTAAGTAAACATCCCTTGAGTTGGTATCTTTTGTGGCGTTTAAGGAAATTCCTGTAATCGTAGCATTAAAAGGTAACCTCGGTCCGTTCTGTAAATCTCCACCAGCAAACTCCACCTCAGCTGGAGCAGATCCAGATCCTAATCTACCAAATTCGAATATGGTTTTTTCTACGCTCAACCATTTGTCCCTGACCGCGTCAAATAGAAACAGTTTATCTCCAATCACTGCCATTTGACCCGTTTCTGATCCCATTGGATCCTCTTGTGGAACTAATCTAAGCGCAGGAATACCACTAGGCTCGGTTGTTATTTCTAGCGATGCAGTAGGTTCTAAAGTTCCTAATCCCACTTGAGCAGTGAGATTAATTGAAATGAGCAAAAGGAGTATTAACAGAGTTTTCATAAAAATCATTTTACGGGTTTTCCTTTCTCCATTTGATCCATAATACCATAGAGACGTCATTCACATTATTCCCGCCTCCGTTACTCACTCTAACCCTAAAGTAATCTCCTTCAGAAAAATCTACGTCAAAATCATTTTTTATTAACCGTCCACCACTAAGATTGAGTGGGTGAGTGCTTTTTACCGTTCCATTATTGTTATACACTCTTAGGACTATTCCTTTAGATTGATTTCCTCCAGACGAGTTGAGCGTGGTATAAACTATGGTACCCGCCTTAGGCATAGCAGGACCACTGTCTGCAACATCCCCAGCATATTCTAAGTTTACATTATTTAAGCCACCCTCTCGACCAAAACTTAGGGTAGAAGATTCTACGCTGAGCCACTTAGCCCTACTAGTATCGTAAAGATATAACTCATCCCCTATTACTGAAAGTTGTCCTGAAGCTGTACCTCTCGGTGTCAACTGCGGATTGAGTTCTAATGATGGAATATTACCGTTAGATTTTATTTCTAATTCTGAGCTCGGTGTGGAGGTTCCGATTCCTACTTGAGCGTATAAGCCAAAACCAAAGAATAGCGTGGCTGCCGTAATGTATAATTTCATATGTTAATAACTAGATTTGGGGTGACAAAGATACGTGTTTTAACTTGCGCGAATACTTGAACGCCGCACAATTTCCCTTGGCTGATCTAAAATTCAACCAGTTAGGGACTTTCAATTGCAAAGCATGCTCCTTAGAAAACTTTTTTTTGATGCATAAATTTAAATCTGAGCCATTTCAAATCCATCTAACATTTTCGCGAAAGCGCTCTTATAAATCATCTTATACAAAGTGAGCAAAAGCGTATATTTGCAAAAAAATTTTGGATGAGTAAATTGGTTATTGTTGGGACTTGTGCTTTTGACGCTTTAGAGACTCCCTTTGGGAAAACCGACAAGATTTTAGGCGGTGCTGCAACGTATATCGGTATAGCTGCATCACAATTTGATAATGTGCAACCAGCGATCGTTTCTGTAGTGGGAGAAGATTTTCCTGAGAGCTATATGGAGGTTCTGAAATCGCGTAACATTAACCTTGATGGTCTTGAAATTGTAAAAGGTGGGAAGACTTTTTTCTGGAGCGGGAAATATCACAATGATATGAATACCCGTGACACTCTTGTTACTGAGCTCAATACGTTAGAGAATTTTAATCCGCAGGTTCCTACAGATTTTAGGGATGCTGAGATTGTAATGCTGGGTAATTTACAGCCACAAGTGCAGCTGAGTGTTATAGAGCAAATGGATCAAAAACCTAAGTTGGTTATACTCGACACGATGAACTTCTGGATGGACATTGCTCTTGAGGAATTAAAGACCACACTTAAGAAGGTAGATGTTATTACAATCAACGACGAAGAGGCAAGACAGCTAAGTGGTGAATATTCACTTGTAAACGCTGCCAAGAAAATCCATAAAATGGGCCCTAAGTATGTAGTGATTAAAAAGGGGGAACACGGAGCTCTTATCTTTGAAGGAGAAAGAATGTTTTTTGCCCCTGCGCTTCCACTAGCAGAGGTTTTTGACCCTACTGGTGCTGGCGACACCTTTGCCGGAGGATTTGCAGGATATATTGCACAAGCGGGTGATACTTCTTTTGAGACAATGAAGACGGCACTCATATATGGTTCTTGTCTAGCATCATTTACCGTAGAAAAATTTGGCACAGAACGACTACAATCTGTTACACCTGAAGAACTAAAAGAAAGATTACATCAGTTTAAGAAACTTGTGCAATTTGATATAAACATAAACAACTAAATCCTGCGCCTCATCATTATGGGGCGCTATTGTTTTATACACTATGAGCGACGCTATTAAACACGAATGCGGTATTGCGGTTATACGACTTAAAAAACCCCTTGAATTCTATAAAGAAAAATATGGTACTGCCTTTTACGGGGTAAACAAAATGTACCTAATGATGGAAAAGCAACACAATCGTGGTCAGGATGGTGCCGGTTTTGCCAGTATTAAACTAGATGTAGCTCCTGGAGAGAGGTATATATCAAGACAACGTTCTACGGCACAACAGCCTATACAGGATATCTTTGCAGAAATAAACGGTCGTATAAATGAGATAATGACCGCAAATCCTGATAAGAAGGAAGATGTCGCCTGGCAAAAAAAGAATGTTCCTTATATAGGAGAACTACTCCTAGGTCATGTGCGCTATGGGACTTTTGGCAAGAACAGTGTAGAAAGTGTACATCCCTTTTTACGTCAAAATAACTGGATGCATCGTAATCTCATCGTGGCGGGTAATTTTAATATGACTAATGTAAATCAGCTTTTTCAAAAGTTAGTTTCATTGGGTCAGCACCCTAAGGAACAAGCAGACACTATAACTGTGATGGAAAAAATAGGTCACTTCTTAGATGATGAGGTGGCAAAGCTTTACAAAAAATTAAAGAAGGAAGGATTCAATAAACAACAGGCCTCTCCCAAAATAGCAGAGCGACTTAAAGTTGCAAAGATTTTAAAACGGGCTTCTAAAGATTGGGATGGAGGTTATGCGATGGCCGGGCTCCTGGGACACGGTGACGCTTTTGTACTTCGTGACCCTGCTGGAATACGTCCTGCCTATTATTTTGAGAACGATGAAGTAGCCGTAGTCGCCAGCGAGCGCCCGGTAATACAGACGGCTTTTAATATCCCTTTTGAAGAGGTAAAGGAACTTGACCCAGGAGCCGCGGTAATTATTAAGAAAAATGGAACGCTCTCTGTAGAACAAATATTAGAACCTCTAGAACGTAAAGCCTGTTCTTTTGAACGTATATATTTCTCTAGAGGTAGTGATGCAGAGATTTATAAAGAGCGTAAAATGCTAGGTCGTCTATTGATGCCAGAAGTTCTAAAAAGCATAGATCACGACACGGTAAATTCTGTGTTTTCTTTTATTCCTAACACAGCTGAAACTTCTTTTTACGGAATGGTAGAGGCTGCTCAAGACGAACTTAATAAGCAAAAGGGCGCACAGATTTTAGCAAATAAAAATAAACTTAATGCCGAAGAGTTAAACAAAATCCTTTCCCAACGCCTGCGCACAGAAAAGATAGCAATTAAAGATGCGAAACTTCGAACTTTTATTACAGAAGATAGTAGTAGAGACGATCTAGTTGCTCACGTGTATGATGTAACCTATGGTGTTATAAAGCCTCAAGATAAATTAGTTATCATAGATGACTCTATAGTAAGAGGAACAACCTTAAAGAAAAGCATCATAAAGATGATGGCTCGTTTAAATCCAGCAAAGATTATTGTGGTATCAAGCGCTCCTCAAATACGTTATCCAGATTGTTACGGTATTGATATGGCAAGGCTAGAAGATTTTATAGCGTTTAGAGCTGCGATAGAGCTCTTAAAAGAAAGAGGTAAGGAGAATATAATAGATCAAGTGTACGAAAAGTGCAAAGCTCAAACTGACCTCAAGGATAAGCACATAAAAAACTTTGTGAAAATGATTTATGAGCCCTTTACTCAAAAAGAGGTTAGTAAAAAAATCGCCGAGTTACTTACGGACTCATCTATAAAAACTGAGGTAGACATCATTTATCAAACTGTAGAAAATTTACATAAAGCGTGTCCTAAAAACTTAGGCGACTGGTATTTTACAGGAGATTATCCTACAAACGGTGGACATAGAGTTGTAAACAAAGCATTTATAAATTACGTAGAAGGAAACAGAGAAAGAGCATATTAATGTACATAAAGGAGAAGATTTCTTTAAAATTTGTGTATTTCGTCTAAAAATAGTGTTTTTCATCTAAAACTTCTTGCGCGCTCTTAAAACGCTCTTATATTAGCTTAGCCATAGCATAAGTAGGTTAAGTTCATGGTAGATTTGGGGCAAAAAAAGGTGGATCTTTCCACCTTTTTTTATGTCCTGAATCTACCATAACAAAAATCTTTGGAGCACAAAAAAGCCCGTTCACATGGAACGGGCTTTGCAAAATACAATGATATTTTTCTTATTTGCTTTGAGCGTATAATGAAGAAACTTTTTCCCAATTGATAACATTGAAAAAAGCATTAATATAATCTGGACGTCTATTTTGATAATTAAGATAGTATGCGTGTTCCCACACATCTAATCCTAAGATTGGTGTTCCACCGCAACCAGTTTTTGGCATTAATGGATTATCTTGATTAGGTGTTGAGCATACTTCTACTTTGCCACCCTCGTGTACACATAGCCAAGCCCATCCTGAGCCAAACTGTCCTCCAGCGGCACTTGTAAATTTATCCTTAAAAGCCTCAAAATTTCCGTAAGCAGTATTTATTGCCTTGGCTAATTCTCCACTAGGTTCTCCTCCTCCATTAGGAGACATTACTTCCCAAAATAATCTATGATTATAAAAACCGCCGCCGTTATTGCGCACAGCCGTATTGCTCATATCTAGATTGATGAAGATATTCTCTATAGTCTTACCTTCGAGCTCGGTTCCCTCGATGGCATTATTTAATTTTGATGTGTACCCTGCGTGATGCTTGCCGTGGTGTATTTCCATTGTTTTTGCATCTATATTAGGCTCTAATGCGTCTTTGGCATATGGTAATTCTGGTAGTTCGAATGACATTTCGTTATCTTTTTTGGTTAAACTTCTTTTATCTTCTTCCCAAAGTTAAGCAATGTACTTTACAAGGTATGTTATAGAATTCTTATAATATGGAGTGAGAACATTTTCGCGAAAGCGGGAAGAACCCAATTTTTTTACCCAAAGCAATTAAATCTCAAAGGGCCATTAGGTTTACAGGACCTTTTTCTACCTTAGTAAAATGACTGATTCTAACAACTATCTTATCCTTAATGCCTCGGCAGGATCCGGAAAGACTTATAGCTTAGTAAAATACTATATAGGTACGCTTCTAAGAAGCAATAATCCCAACAAATTTAGAAATCTCCTCGCCATCACTTTTACCAATAAGGCTGTGGCAGAAATGAAATCGAGGGTTTTAGAAACACTTGAAACTATAAGTGAATTTGATGGAACGGGTAATGAGCCTGCTATGCTCAATGACCTATTTGCACTTACTTCAATACCTAAAGAAGAAATTGTAATAAAATCTAGAAGTATCCTTAAACACATACTTCATAACTACGCGGCTTTTGACGTGGTGACCATTGACACTCTGACGCACAGGATTATCCGCACATTTTCCAAAGATCTAGGAGTTTCTGGAAATTTTGAAGTTTCATTAGACCAAAAAGCCCTCACGGCCCTTGCAGTTGATGCACTTATTGCAAAAGCTGGGACCGACACCCAGATCACTGAAGTACTTGTAAACTTTGCTCTTCAAAAAGCAGATGATGATAAGCATTGGGACATCACTAGGGATCTTAACGAAATTGCTATGCTCTTGCATAATGAGAATGATGCGAAAGCTTTACACCTCCTCGAAGGTATATCATTAAAAGATTTTAAGGCTCTAAACAAGAGTCTCATCACAAAAATACAGCATCTTGAAGAGGAGCAGAACACGCTAGCCAAAAGTCTTCTTGAAAAAATGGAAAGCGCAGGGCTTACAGAAAGCCATTTTAACAGAGGCACCTTCTTTAAATTCATATCAAATGCCAGCAAAGGTATTAGAGCCTTCTCGACTACGGCTGCCTGGCAAAACTCCATAGAGAGTTATAACTTTTACACCAAAAATCAAGAGCAATGGGTTAAGGATACTATAGAGGGCTACAAAGAAGAATTTATAGAAACGTTCTATAGCTTACGCACGCTTTTTTACAAACAGAAGCTATTAGATATGTTTAGGTCAAAGCTTATCCCTTTATCTGTCTTACAACTTATCAACTCAGAACTTAAAACGATTAAAGGAGAAGAAAATATACTGCTCATTTCTGATTTTAATAAGCTTATAGCCTCCCAACTCAAGGAACAACCTGCTGCTTTTTTATATGAGCGTATGGGGGAGCGATATTCAAACTTTTTCATAGATGAGTTTCAAGATACTTCTATTATGCAATGGGAAAACCTAATTCCCTTGATAGAAAATGCCCTATCTACCTATAGCAGTGACGGTAGCGCAAGCTCTCTTCTTCTTGTAGGAGATCCTAAACAGGCAATTTACCGATGGCGAGGCGGCGAGGCCGAGCAGTTTATAGACTTGAGCACGGGTACTAAAAACCCCTTTACTATAAACTCAAAAATAAGTTTGCTCGACACAAATTACAGAAGCTATTCTGAAATCATCAATTTCAATAATCAATTTTTTACTCATATTTCTGAGTTTTTTGCGATGCCTGATTACAGGGATATCTATAAAAAAGACAATAATCAAAAACTAACCAGTAAAGATGGTGGTTATGTTTCAATAAAACTTTTAGAATACAAAAATGTAGAAGAAGGTAATGAGTTGTACCTACCAGAAATCATAAATACCATAAACAATGTTATTGCAGACGGTCATCAAGAGCAAGATATCTGTATACTAACCAGAAGTAATAAACACGGCGCTTTTATAGCAGCTCAACTTGCAGAGTCTGGAATTAAAGTGGTCTCCTCAGAGAGTCTTCTTGCACACAATTCTACCCTCGTACAATTTATACATAGCTTTTTACAGATGACCTCTAGTCCTGACGTTTTAGAGCTGCGTATGGAGGTCCTGTACTTTTTGAGCGCTCATTTTAATCAAGAAAATGTAGACACTTTTTATAAAGCGCATCTCCATACATCTTTACAAACCTTTTTTGACGATCTAAAGGAATATGAAATCAATTTTGACTTACAAGAATTTGAGTCGATGTCCTTATACGAAAGCCTAGAATATATTTTAAGGAGTTTTGATCTTATTAATTTTTGTGATGCTTATGTGCTCGCTTACCTTGATGCAGCCCACAATTACAGTCTACATAACAAAACTGGTATTCTCGGTTTTATAGACTACTGGGAGTTAAAGAGAGAAACCATTAGTGTGGCAGCACCGCCCCAAGAAGATGCTGTACGTATTATGAGCATCCACAAGTCCAAAGGTTTAGAATTTCCCATTGTGATCTATCCTTATGCAGACAGTATGATTTATAGCCATAATGATCACCATTGGTATCCTATTGAAGAAGACCTGGGCCTGTTTAAGACTCTTATGGTATCACATACTCAAGCACTCGCGGAGACTGGAGATATAGGTCTTGGCCTTTATGAAATTAAAAAAGCGCAACAACAGTTTGATGCAATGAATGTGCTTTATGTTGCCTTCACCAGAGCCGTAAAGAGACTTTATATCATATCCCGCTTTCGCGAAAATGTTAGAAACATCAACACATACAGTGACCTTATAACCGAATTTCTTCATAAAACAGGGGTTTGGGATGCTTCATTGAGAGCATACACCTATGGTAATCCAACAAAAACGGATAGCCCTCAGCCTATAAGTACAACGCATCTTAATCTCGCTTTTATATCAACCCCAAAAGAAAATCTAGGTATAGAAATCACCAGGCAGGCCCCATTCCTTTGGAACGAAGAAAAACAGAAAGCTATTAACTACGGGATTCTTGTTCACCAACTTCTAGCGGAGGTAAAATATCGATCAGATAAAAATGAAGCAATTAAACAAGCGCTACACCGAGGTGTAATAACATCTGATGAAACCAGTAAAATAGAGGAGCTCATTGATAAGGTGCTTGATCATCCCTCATTAGAGAACTGCTTTAAGCCTGAAAATCGCGTCATAGTAGAAAGACCTATTCTCACTGCTATGGGAAATTTTCACATACCAGATAGAATAGATATTTTAGAAGGGAAGAATTGCATACTAGTAGACTATAAGACTGGAGCACAAGAAAAAAAACATTTTAATCAGTTAGAAACCTATAAAACACTTCTTGAAGAAATGGACTTCAATGTAGTTTCTTCACATCTCGTTTATATAGGAGATACTGTTGATGTGCTCTCTTTAAAATAATACCTTTGTGAAAAATAAAAGATATGTACGGAAAGATTAAAGATCACCTCATCACTGAACTTCAAGAAATCAAAGATGCAGGATTATATAAGAGTGAAAGAATAATCACCTCTCCACAAGGAGCAGAAATCACTATTTCTACAGGGGAAACCGTTTTAAATTTTTGTTCTAACAATTATTTGGGCCTCTCTTCTCACCCTGAAGTCATACAAGCAGCAAAGGATGCTATGGATTCTCACGGGTATGGTATGAGTTCTGTGCGCTTTATATGTGGAACCCAAGATATCCATAAAGAATTAGAGCAGCGAATTGCCAATTTTTATGGTACAGAAGATACGATACTCTATGCAGCAGCATTTGATGCAAATGGAGGAGTATTTGAACCTTTATTAGGAAAGGAAGACGCTATAATATCTGATTCTCTCAACCACGCATCTATAATAGATGGTGTCCGTCTTTGTAAAGCGGCCAGGTATCGTTATGAGAATAACAATATGGCCGATCTTGAAAAACAACTAAAGCAGGCTGTTGCAGATGGGGCCAGACACAAAATCATTGTAACTGACGGTGTTTTCTCTATGGATGGTCTTGTGGCGCCTTTAGATAAAATCTGTGATCTAGCAGATGCATATGACGCTCTAGTTATGATCGACGAGTGTCACGCGACTGGCTTTATTGGCGCTTCTGGAATAGGTACACTTGAAGAAAAAGGAGTATTAGGAAGGGTCGATATCATTACAGGAACCTTAGGAAAGGCCATGGGTGGTGCGATGGGAGGCTACACAACGGCAAATAAAGAGGTTGTTGAAATATTAAGACAACGCAGCAGGCCATATCTTTTTTCTAACTCACTAGCACCTGCCATTGTCGGCGCGAGCATTAAAGTTTTTGATTTGCTCGCAAATGACACTTCTTTGCGTGACAAATTAGAAGAAAATACAGCCTATTTCAAAAAAGGGATGCAAGAAGCGGGATTTGACATTATAGACGGAGATTCTGCTATAGTGCCAGTTATGCTTTATGACGCCCAACTATCTCAAAATATGGCTAACGAACTCTTAAAAGAAGGTATTTATGTGATTGGTTTCTTCTACCCCGTAGTTCCTAAAGGAAAAGCAAGAATAAGAGTACAATTGAGTGCAGCACACACAAAAAACCATCTAGATAAGGCTATTTCTGCATTTATATCCGTTGGGAAGCGTTTAAATGTATTAAAAAACGCTTCCTAAGCTAGTAATAATAAGGCTTTAGGAAATTTTTAGTACTTTTACCTTTGTTGATTAATTTTAACAACTTACTTTTGTCCATAATTAACACTTAAAATTAAGACTAAACAATGAAACATCTTAGCAGATTTTTAGTTGCTTCACTACTCATATTGAGCTTCGGCACAGTGAATGCACAAGACGAAAACAATCCTTGGGCTTTTACAGTCGGAGTTAACGCAGTTGATACATATCCAGTAGGAGATGAATTCGACGGTGTACCTGGCGCAGGCGAGACCCGAGGTAATTTATTTGAAGAATTTTACAATGTAGAAGACCACTGGAGTATTTTACCTTCAGTATCTTACTTAAGCGTTTCTCGCTACGTAGGTGACGGATTCGTTGTAGGTGTTTCTGGAGCAATTAACCGTATTGACAAGTTAGGTGATTCACGTCCAAGAAATGATTTACAATATTATACAGTGGATGGAGGGCTTTCTTATAGCTTAAGAGATCTTATCAACGGAGAAGGTGGATGGTTTGATCCAAGTCTTGAAGTTGGTGCTGGTTATACTTGGTTAGAAAGTCAGACTACAGGTGGAGTTCCTGGATTTGGAACTGCAAATGCAGGTGCTGGTGTAAAAATCTGGTTAAGTGAAAACTTTAATTTAGGTCTTAAGTCTACATATAAGCACGCTTTTGAAGACGAAGGAACAAAACACTTTATGCACACTGCTGCTGTTGGATTCACTTTCGGAGGAAAAGATTCTGACGGTGATGGAATATATGACAAAAATGATGCTTGTCCTGAAACTCCAGGATTAGTAGAATTTAACGGTTGTCCTGATACAGACGGTGACGGAATACAAGATTCTAAAGATGCTTGTCCTACTGTTGCTGGTTTAGCAGAATTTGATGGTTGTCCTGACACTGATGGTGACGGAATCCCTGATCCTAAAGATGCTTGTCCTACTGTTGCTGGTTTAGCTGCTTTAGGAGGATGTCCTGATGCTGACGGCGATGGAATAAAAGATTCTGATGATGCTTGTCCTAATGAGGCTGGTCCACGTGCAAACAATGGATGTCCTTACGAAGATAAAGATGGCGACGGAGTTTTAGATAAAGATGATGAGTGTCCAGAAGTTGCTGGTACTGTTGCAAACAACGGTTGTCCAGAAGTTTCTGTAGAAGTTCTTAACCAATTAAACGTAGACTTCAAATCAGTTTTATTTGACTATAACAAAGCATCTATACGTTCTGAATCTTTTGACACTTTAGATAATATAGCATCTATAATGAATGAGTATCCTAATACAAGATTCCTTATAGAAGGTCATACCGATAGTAGAGGTTCTGATTCTTATAACTTAGATCTTTCAGATCGTAGAGCAGCATCTGTAAGAGAGTATTTCTTAGGAAAAGGTGTACAAGCATCTCGTCTTGAATCTAAAGGATTCGGTGAAACTAGACCAGTTGCTACAAATAATACGGCTGCAGGACGTCAAGAAAACAGACGTGTTGAGCTTTCTATCCTTGAGCAATAGGATGAAGTTTTAGAAAATTAAATTTTCTTATTGAAAACGCCTCGCTAATAGCGAGGCGTTTTTTATTTTAGGGCTATGCAAACATTTATAGAATCTGTAGTAGAGCAGGAAAGTAAACACACCATTTCAGAGTCTATTTTTGTACTGCCTAGTAAACGTGCCAGCAATAACTTAAGGAGAATTCTGGCCAAAAATGCGAAGGCAACTACCTTTGCTCCTGAGATATTATCTATAGATGAGTTTATAGAGAAATTATCCGGACTCAAGCCCGCAAGCAATTTAGATCAGATATTTTCACTGTATACTGCTTATAAAAACCGTATCCCTAAGGGGAGTCAGGAATCCTTTGATGTTTTTTGCGGGTGGGCTCAAACTGTCCTAAGTGACTTTAATGAGATCGATAGGTATATTATTGACCAGAAATTAGTATTTGATCATATTGCAGCTTATAAAGAGATTGAAACTCACTGGTCGCACAATCCTGACAGTAGTATCATCAAAAATTATATCGCCTTTTGGAATGAACTCAAACTTCTTTATACAGATTTTTGCGAATTGTTATCTTCTAAAAACCTCGGGCATCAAGGGCTTTTGTACAGAACTGCCTTAGAAAGTGTAGAGCACTATATACAATCTACTCAGTCACGACGCCACGTATTTATAGGTTTTAATGCGCTCAACACTTCTGAGCAACAAATCTTTCAAGCTATATTACAAAACGGATCTTCTGAAATTTACTGGGATGCAGATCGCACTTTTATGTCTGATACGTTACACGAAGCTGGGCTTTTTCTAAAAGAATATAAAGCATCCTGGCCCTACTTTAAAGATTCCACTTTTAAAGTCGTTGAGAATTACTATTCCAGCCCCAAGACCATCAACATATATAGCGCTCCGCAATCATTACAGCAGGCTAAAGGAGTAGGGAGTATTCTTAGGGGCTTTTCTAATGAACAGCTTAATAAAACAGCACTTGTTCTGGCAGATGAAAACCTATTGATTGCGCTACTTAACTCATTACCGCCCACTATAAAAAAGGTGAATGTGACGATGGGCGTCCCTCTAGGAATGACCCCAGTTGCCACTTTTTTTGATTTGCTCTTTCAATTAAAGAGGGCCAAAAGTGATAGAGGTTTTTATTACAATAACATACTCGCTCTTTTAAGACATCCGCTTTCGCGAAAGCTAATACATAAAAGCTCTTTAAAGATTGAAAAGTATATCAGTGCCCATAACGCTATACACCTAAACTTAAACTCTATTCTCTCCTTAGCAGAGGTAGATGAAAAGGAGTATGTATCCTATTTATTTGAATGGTGGTCTGACGATGCTAAAAATGTCCTGTCAAACCTTCAACAAATTACCGAAGAATTAAAAGCGCTTTTTCTGAAAGAAGAGAACTATCTTCAATTAGAGTACTTATATGGTTTTAAACTAATTTTTAACCAGCTGGAAGAACTCAATAAAACACACGGTTATATTGAAACAGTACCCGTTTTTTATTCTTTTTATAAGGATATCCTGAGTAAGCAAACGGTAGACCTTAGAGGAAGTCAAGAAGACGGTTTGCAAATTATGGGAGTGCTAGAATCTAGAACGTTAGATTACGAAAATGTTATTATAACCTCTGTTAATGAAGGGGTTTTGCCTTCTGGTAAAAGTCAAAATTCATACATCCCTTATGATCTGAAAAGATCATTAAAATTGCCAACCTATCAAGAGAAAGATGCCATTTATGCTTATCATTTCTATAGACTGCTACACAGGGCAAAAAGGGTTGATCTTTTCTATACTACAGAAAGCACTGGAATAGGAAGTTCAGAGATGAGTAGATTTTTAAAACAAATTGAATTTAGTAAGGTTCACAACATAAATTACCTTTCCCTTGTCCCACTGCTCAATCCCGTAAACACCAGGGTACGTAGCATTAAAAAAACACCCGAAATAATAAGCCAACTTAAACAATTATTCAAGTCTGGTATTTCTCCATCTGCCCTTACTACGTATCTAAGAAACCCTATTCAATTTTACGAAAGATATATTTTAGGCATAAGGGATGCAGAAGAAGTAGAAGAGACCATAGCCGCAAATACGATGGGTACCATTGTGCACGATACTTTAGAAAAACTATACACTCCATATGTAAATGAACTTCTCACTACAGCTATTATTACCCATATAAAGGGGAAAATAAATGATGAAGTGCTTATTCAATTTAAAAAAACCTATGGCTTAGATACCATAGGTGATGGTAAAAATTTAATTATCTACAAGGTAATAGAACGATATGTAGAAAATTATCTTCAGCTAGAAAACAAGGCCCTCAAAAACGGTGATGAAGTAATCATAAAATCTTTAGAAGAATCTCTTTCTTATAATTTTAAAGATTCCATCACACTCAAAGGTAAAGTAGATATTGTCGAGCTCAGGAACGGTGAGTTAAGAGTAATAGATTATAAAACCGGTAAAGTAGAAAACAAAAATCTAGATCTTAAAGAGTGGGAGGACTTAACCAACCCTGAGAAGGGTTATGAGAAAGCTTTGCAGGTCCTGATGTATTCGTATATCATTTTTAAGAGTAAAGGGCTTAAATTGCCGTTTAAAGCAGGGGTAATTTCTTTTAAAAATCTCAAGGCTGGTTTTCTACCGTTTACTTATATGAAAAATGATGAGATTAATCAAGAAACCTTTATCGAGTTTGAAAAAGTTTTAGAAAATCTGATAAATGAGATTTTAGATGAAGACATTCCTTTTACAGAGCGAAGCGTTTAATTGAACATACTCCCTTTGACCATTTTCTCTAATTTTTAAGCACTTTAAGAATGTGTGATCGCCTAATCCTAAATCATCCTACAAGCCTTAATTTCTCCCTAAGTGTCAGGTAACATCCCACAATGAATCAATGGCATAGTGGCACCCTCTCTCCACTTCCATTTAGAATATGTACCCAAAAACGGTAACTGTCTTTTGGTAAGATGCAATAGTGGTAAGCTCTATATGACTTCATTAATTGATATACAGACGTATCATTGCATTTGCCGTAAAACGAAGCGAGCGCTGAGGAAATTCTTGGATTTGATTTTGTGGATCTAAGCGATAGAAATTTGAGATCGTATTATCCTGATTGAGAATGTTGAGAATAGAGACTCCTCCTTCTACCCTCATATGTTCATCCTTAAAAACCTGATATGTAAGCGAGGTGTCTAGACGCCAATAATCATTTAATCTGCTACTGTTTGCTTTATCATAGATTATAGGTCCACTTGTTTCTGTATTAAAATTTAGTGGTCTAGTTATGGGCTTTCCTGTCCTGTAATTTAATCCAGCAGAGACTTTAAGTTTATTCTGCTCGAAGGTGGATCCTAAGGTTAAAGAGTGGGTAATATCAAAATTACTAGGGAATATTCTCTCTTCTAAGGCATCAAATGTATAATCCGTATCTAAAAAACCATAGCTCAACCAGCTGGTAAATTTATTGTAGCGCCTTCTTACAATGATATCTGCACCTACTGCCTGATAACTTCCTATAGCAGATATAAATTCATATTTAGTCTCAAAACCCTGACTCTGGCTTGTAATACCATCTACTTGTTTTACATAACCTACGGCATCTACGAGCCATCCTTTTTTCTTAAAATTAAGGCCTAATGAGGCTTGCCTACTTTTTATTACCGGTATATTTTCTCCATTAGATAATTGCCATCGCCTCTTTTCTATCCCTAAAAAATCATTCTGAAAATTAACGATCTGGGAAGTGGTCTGGTGTTTTGTCTCTGCAAGCGCTTGTACCGTTACCAACTTGGAGATCTCTTGACTTATGGAGATTCTTGGTTCCAAAAGTGTAAGCCCTAATTGATCTAAATAATTATAACGAATCCCAAAGGTGGACGAAAATTTTCGCGAAAGCGTACTCATCGTACTTTCTAAAAACAGGCCGTGTGTTCTAAGTATATCTTCCGTCCTGATAATGATGCTTGGATTATCCACATCATCCAGATCTGTTATCGCTGTTTCTACAAATTGATATCCCACAGCAAAATTGATGTTTTCTCTAAAAGAATAATTATTAGAAAGTTTTAATCCCGTTTCAGAGACTACGTTTTCCTGCAGGAATCGCTGGTTGCTCAAGACATTTGCATTGACAGCTCTGAGGGTGTAATCTGTTTCGTACATATGCAAAGCCGTTTCAAATGTAGACGTCCATTGCCGCTCGTAACCTATACCTCCAGCGATGCTGTTCTGGGTTAAGCTACTTTTTCTAGTAATAACCTCGTCTTCTAAAGATGCGGTCTCATCAAAAGCCAGTTCATTTGCAATGGCGATAAAATTAACCCTAAGTTTATCCTTTGGACTCATAGTATATAACCATCTGAGAGAAGTATCGTAAAAATTAAATGATTGATCTGAGTTTATGACATCCATCATATTACTTGTGATCTCCGTGTCTTGAGAAATTCTTGTAAAATATGACCTATACGTGGGCGTTTGAGCTAAGCTATTTAAAGAACCGCGGCCAGCCACTTGTAATGATGATTTTTTACCGAGCGAAATATCGGCAAAGAGATCTGCACTCAGAAAATTTACTCCAAAATTTGCTTTGGTGTCTGAGTTTATCTCATCATCTGTTTTCATTAAGATGGTGCCAGAAACTCCATCTGTATATCTTGAAGATGTACCGTTATTAATGAGATTTACTTCCCGGGTGATCTGCGGATTAAATACGGAGATCAAACCAAAAAAATGCCCAGATTGGTACATTTTGATATCATCCCAAAGTATCAGGTTTTGATCATTAGAACCGCCTCTGATATTTATGTTAGAGACCGTTTCATCTATACTCTGAACGCCTGGAAAAGCTTGCGCACTCTGAAGCACATCTGTTTCTACGAGACCTGGAAGCAAACTAAATTTTTTAAAATCTATGTTGAGCGAGCCATTCTTTAGCTTGTTTATACCCCTTACGAGATAGCTGGATAACACGACCGCTGAGAGCTCGGTTATTTCAGGTCTAATGGATAGTGTAATAGGGCTTTTTAAGTCGTCTGTGTTTATAGTGTACTCAGTGACTTTATAACCATCTGCTAGTACAGATACCTTTTTAAAGCCTGTACTTGGTATTTCAAAATATCCGTTTGCATCTGTTAGAACGGGCAAATTTCCTCCGGTAATTATTGCAAAGGGAACAGGTAAGTTTGAAGATTGGTCTACTAAAAAACCATAGCAAATATTATCAGGCATCTCGGAAATAGTGATAATATGAGCACCTATCTTCTTGTACCTAAAACCCGTATTCTTGCGAAGATGATTAATAATTTCTCCGAGATTAGTTTTAGGGCTAGGTGGGACTACAAGAACCTCATCAATAGTATCTACAGAATAATTAAATTTTATATTAAACTGCTTTTCTAGAGATCTCAATAGCTCTTTGAGAGGCCTGCGCTCAGTCTCCTGCGCTATGATTTCTGAAGAAAAAAAGCAAATTAGAATTATAAGTATGGTACCTCTCTTAATTAACAAGTCGACTCAAAATCACTTTATTGTCATCTGTGAGAGCGTATGATAAAGCCATAGGCTCTGTAATAGCCTTTAATGCGTTTTCTAAGTCAGAATGATGGAACGCGCCCGTGAATAACAATTGCAAGTTAATATCTTGAGCAGATATCTTTACGTCAAAGTGACGTTTAAATTCACTAAGAACCTCTTCATAAGGAGCCTCGTCAAAGGTTGATAAATTTGAGCTCCAGCTAGGTAATGGTTTGTTTTCTAACGTATAAGCGATTTCCCCGTTTCTAGAAACAAAACGATCACTAGCCGAGAGTAGCTTTTCATTTCCCCCATACATAACTTTTACAAGACCCTCATAACAACGTACTTGAAAAAGACCATCCCGCTGTTGAACAGAAAATTGTGTTCCTACAACAGATACAATTCCTTCTGATGTTATGACGTTAAACCTCTTTCCCTTTGCTACCTTAAAATAGGCTTCCCCCTCAAGATATACTTCTCTCTGGCTGCTCCACTCACCTTCATCGTAGGATAGTGACGAAACCGCACTCAAAATAGCTTCAGAATGATCTGGAAGGCTAATGGTATGGGAGGCTGCAATACCTGTTTTATAACTTTCCGTAGTCGTGCCTATTAAAAAATATAGGCCAAAAGCTATTAAAACTAGAGCAGCCACTGCATATTTATACCAGCTCCTACCCTTACCGCTCGAGTTCTTCCTGATCTCTATTTTAGCTTTCAGGGAGGCATAATCCTTTACTTCTGTATGCAGGGATGCTTTATAAAATTGAGCCTCATCTACAATTGCTTTATGAAGTGCATATTCTTCTGACTGCTCAAAGGCTTCTCTTTCAGAAGAGCTCAACTCCTCATTTAACCACCGCTTTAAGATTTTATCTTCTTCCATTACTTTACTATTCATTTATAAAACAACTTACGGGCATATAATCCTTAGATAAAGAACTATGATGGGTAGAAGTTATCGCCTTTTATTAATAGCACCTATTTTAAGGGGCTATATACCTTTGAATTCCTGTACTTCTTCTCTTAAAATTTTAAAAGCGCTATAAATACGGTACTCAACCACTTTTTTAGTCACATTGAGCATCTCTGCAATGTCTTGATGCTTTTTTCCTTCTACCTTACTTAAAAGAAAAGCGACACGTTGCTCATCGCTCAGGAGACTAAGTGCGCGCTGATACTTATCACTGAATTGTTGTTTTTCCAGTATAAACTCTGGCGACTCATTCGTGTAATTTCTTCTGTCTATCCTCTGATATTTCAGAACAACTTTCTGATGTTTTACGGCATTGAGCATCATATTATTTGCCGTGGTAAACAAAAAGGATTTTGCTTTAGAAGGGGCAATCCTATCACAATTTTCCCAAAGTTTTACAAACGCATCCTGAGCTTTGTCAGAAGGCTCGAGATGTTCGCCAAATTTGTAATAGAGAAAATCACTCAAGCTCCCTATGTGATCCTGATAGATCTTTGCAAAGACAGATTCCTTACATATATTTTCATTAAGCTCTTTACTCACTTTTTATTTAGATTCTCTATGGTCAACTATAAAAACACCATCTTTTTAAGGACATTTCTATCTTTGATTGTTCTATCTGTGTACATCATTAATACAGATAGACTTACATTGCAATGTATTGATGATTAGTTTTTTTGCGCTTTCGCGAAAATTTTATTCGTGATCACAATCTAAAACTATTAAACGCAAGCTAATGAAAAGCTTATTAAAAAAGACACTTTTAATCCTACTTATAGCTTCCTCCCTCTTCAGTTCGTGCAGAACTGAAGACGAGGATTTTGTACAAATAGATCAGCAGCAGGTACTCCCGATGGATTCAAGCCTAGCAAATCTGGTCACTAATGTAGTTCTCAATGACGGATCTGAAGATAATATAATAGATTACGCTAGCTGCTTTAGCGTTCAGCTACCGGTTACCGTTACTGTAAATGGAGAAATGGTAGCAGTGCAAAGCGCTGCACAATTTGAAGCAATAGAAACTATTTTGGACGCAAGTTATGTTGATGAAGACTATGTCTCCTTTACCTACCCTATAACTATAATCACAAGCGATTATGAATACATTGAGCTCAACACTGCTGAAGAATTAGAGAACTATCAAAACCTCTGCCCAGAAGAAAATACCCCAGACCCAGATATTGAGTGCTTAGATTTTGTCTACCCTATCTCATACGCACTATTTAATACGGCTACAGATCTCAACGAAACTATTTCCTTAGACGGTGATGAAGCCCATTTCAACTTCTTAGATGCTGTAGATGAAAATACAGTGGTAAGCCTCAACTTCCCGATTACGGTACTCTTAGAAGACGGCGAGAATTTGGTTATTACAGATACCGCAGATTTAGAAAGTGCCATATTGAGTGTTGCAGATAGTTGTGATGAAGATGATGATAACGATCACGACGATGATGACTGTATAAACTGTACACCTTCACAACTCAGTACTGCTTTGATAGATCTTTGTTTTGGCTATATCGTAGAAAGTTTCATCGTAGATGGAGTTGAAAATCAAGAACAGTATAACAATTTACTTTTTGTATTCTATCCTGGAAATTACGTTGAAGTCTCTGGTGGAGGTAACTTTTATGAAGGTACTTGGAGTACATCCACCGTAGATGGAAATGTCATACTTACAACTTCTATTTTCAATTTACCCACTTTCAGTAGTAGTTGGACTTTTTACAATATAGATCCTACCGGGGATGTAACATTAGACCTTAGAATAGATTCAACAAGAATACTTTTTAAGTGCGGAGACTCCATCTATGAAGAGGCCTATAATTTATATGAATCTCTTATAGACTGTGAATTTCATTCAATTACACAATTAGATTTTGGGGTGGATATACCTGTTGGTTCTGGAGCACAATTTCAAGATAATCAGACGGTAACTCTATATCCTAATGATGAGAATATAGTAGGTCACTGGGATATTTACTTAATTGATAATGAAGTGCTTTTATACTTAGAAGAATTTATAGGTGAATACGCAGTATTAAATGGTTTTTACAATTATTTAGGGGAAGAAAACGGTCTATTACAGTTTTCTGCAGAAGAAAATGGCGAGATATTATCAATAAACTGTATTGATCTAGGAGAAAGGTACAATCTTTTAATTTCAAACACTTGGAGTATCGCGCAATACACAGAAAATGGAACAGACCTTACTCAGGAATATGCAGATGTTACTTTTGCATTCCCGGAGTTAGGCACTGCAGTTGCTAGTGATGGCGCTACCTCTTATAATGGATCTTGGGGTCCGGATAACCTAGTGACTAATTTTGATTTAGTTTTTGCAGGTACTCCGCTAGATGCCTTATCCAGAGATTATGGTATAATAAATTTTGAAAACGGAATCTTGAGCCTTATAAAAACAGAAGCCTCTATTACGTACACTTTAACGCTTACCGCCTTATAACAAGGTCGAAGACTTTCTATTCAGGTTAAATCTTCTGGCAGAGGTGTCAGAACAAAAAAGCTCGCTCCTTGCGGGCTTTTTTCGTTTACCCTTTTAAAAATAAAACCCCGTTATGAACGGGGTTTCTAGTTTGTGGAGAAGATGGGATTCGAACCCACGACCTCTTGACTGCCAGTCAAGCACTCTAGCCAACTGAGCTACATCCCCGACACTTATAGTTTTCATTTCTCTATCTGCCAGAGAAAATTAACGATTAACAAATATACACTACTGTACACTTAGAATTAACAAAGGTTTTGTTGTAAAAAACTCTTTTTTGAGAACTACGTTTTTTTCCCATAATTTCTTAAAAAATCCTCTCTTTCTACGTACCACACAAACCATATCTGGATTCATAGACTGGAAGTGCTCTAAAACACCTTGATACGTGGTCGCGTTCGTGCTTTGAGTGTAGGAAACGCTCAAATCCTTAAGATCATTACTAACGGCTCTCATTGTAGTAGTCGCGTCAGGAGTTTCTACGTGCAGTAAATTTAACTTAGAATCAAAATGCTTGATAACCTTTCTTAATGGCTCTAGCTGTTTTTTCTTATCAAAGGTACCGTTCTTAAAAGCCATAAGAATTTGCTTAGGTGGGGCAAAAGTTGCTCCGTCAGGTACTATAAGTACTGGTATATTTGTACCTTTTACTAAGCTCCCTGTCGTATTACCTAAGTAAAGTTCATCTTTCACAGAATTACTACGAGGAGACAACATCATAAGATCAACTGGCACGTGCTTATCGAAACGATTTACACCCTCTATAACACCACCCTTTATAGGGTGAGCAACCACTGTAACATCTTTAAAGTCTACAGTAGCCATCACGCGGGAAATGTTATTTTCTGACTCTTCCTTTAATATTTTATTTACCTTGGAAAGTCCTCCCGCTTTAGAAAGTTCTTGAAAAATAGAAATCACATATACATTTGCATCAATCTCCTTTGCAAAATCTATGGCATATTGAAGCGTGCTAGACGCGCTTGCAGATGATCCTATAGGTACCAGTAAATTCTTCATCTTAAATGTTATTTTTATACGACGCCACAAAAATACTTTTTAATCTGTGATTGTACCTGCAAAAACATCAGAAATACCTGAAATACTATCTCTTACTCGAGCCTGCGCCCGTAAAATGATAAGCAACGGCATCTATCAATGGAACGAGCATTATCCCTCTCAAGAAGCGTTTCAAAAGGATATACATAGAGGGGAATTGTATGTGTTTAAAAAGGAGGGTAAAATAGTGGGAACTATAGTACTTTCAGATTTTATGGATGCGGAATATCAAGATATAGACTGGCTTACCAAAAATGAACATAACCTATACATCCACAGGCTCGCAGTTCACCCTGAGGCTCAGCATCAAGGTAATGCTCGCATTTTAATGGATTTTGCCCAAGATTTTGCAAAAAAATCGCTCTGTCCTTCCATACGCCTAGACACCTTTAGTCAGAACCATCGAAATCAGAGATTTTATGAAGCACGGGGTTATAAAAGACTGGGCAATATCTATTTTCCTAAACAAAGCGAGCATCCCTTCTATTGCTATGAGAAGCTTATAGATTTTTAAGTGCGCTTTCGCGAAAATTCTAAAACTTCAATACAAGGATTTAATGCCATTATACCTCAACATTCTGTGAAGGTATGTTTAATTTTACCAGCCAAAACCACCTTCAGCTTGGCGTCAAAAATCGATATTTCCTTTAAACGAATTCAGCAACTGGCGATACCGGCAATTATTGCAGGAATAGCAGAGCCCATACTCTCGAGCACAGATGCTGCAGTAGTTGGAAATATGGAGGCAAATAGTATAGAATCCCTGGCGGCTGTAGGTATTGTAGGTTCCTTTTTGTCAATGCTTATCTGGATACTTGGCCAAACACGCAGCGCAATTTCTGCTATAATTGCCCAGAACCTCGGAGCTGGTAAATTAGACCATATAAGTGTATTGCCAGCACAAGCCATTTTCTTCAACCTAATTCTAAGTATTCTAATACTAAGTGGAACTTACTTTTTTGTAGAAGAGATTTTTATGCTCCTTAATGCTAAAGGTCTCACCCTAGATTTAAGTGTAGATTATTACAATATTCGAGTCTGGGGATTTCCACTTACGCTATTCACTTTTGCTGTATTTGGTATTTTTCGTGGTTTACAGAATACGTTTTGGCCTATGATTGTAGCGATTATAGGTGCTGGACTCAACATAGGTCTGGACTTCTTACTCGTCTACGGTATAGACGGTTTTATAGAACCTATGTATGTAAAAGGAGCCGCTTGGGCGAGCCTTATCTCACAATTTGTGATGGCATTACTTGCCTTGCTATTGCTCCTTAAAAAAACGGAAGTCTCGCTCAAGCTATCATTTCCGCTTCACCCAGAGATCAAAAGACTGGTACAGATGAGCCTAAACCTTTTTGTACGCTCCTTTGCACTTAATGTAGCTCTTATACTCGCTGTACGGGAGGCTACAGATATAGGAGACACCTACGTTGCAGCACACACTATTGCAGCCAATATTTGGCTATTTACTGCATTTTTTCTTGATGGTTACGGCGCTGCTGGAAATCTACTCAGTGGGAGGTTGTTAGGAGCAGGAGACTACCCTAATCTCTGGCAGCTTACTAAAAAAGTGGTGGGTTACAATTTTGTGGTGTCACTTGTACTCATCGTTATCTGTTTGATATTGTACAAACCTCTGGGCCTAGTCTTTAGTAATGAACAGGAAGTGCTAGATGTGTTTTATGGAGTATTCTTTATCGTGATTTTAATGCAGCCTATCAACGCGCTGGCATTTACATTAGATGCCATTTTTAAAGGACTCGGTGAGATGAAATGGCTGCGCAATACTCTTTTGATAGCAACATTTTTGGGCTTTGTCCCTACCCTATACCTTACCAAATATCTCGGCTGGGGAATCAAGGGTATTTGGATAGCTTTTACCGTTTGGATGATATTTAGGGCTCTGGCGCTTATCTATTTCTACAGAAAAAAGTATTATAGACTTGCACTACAGTAACTATGCTCAATGTTTTGATTTTTTTCTAAAACCCTCACATTTTCGCGTTGAGCAACGATCGTATTCATAAATAAAAACCCGCAGCATGCAGTAAAGCATCTTGCGGATTTTACAAATTTTCTAATCTCAATTTATACTTCTCCTTCTACCTCTGTTACAGAGTCTTCGTTAATATCAATTTCGACAAGCGTTGTATCAGACAGTGGTTTTCCTAAGTACACTAAAGCGCAACCTTCAAAAGATTTAAGTTCTAGTTCTTGTACAAACGAACTAATAATATCAAATGAACCGTCTTTTTCTTTTACAAAAAGCGGTACCATCTCCTTATCTTCTGCAATGAGTTTTGAAATCTTGTGATATTCATCTTCAGAATTAATGGCTATTTCATTTATAGTTGGGTAACTACGTGTTACCTCGGTAAGATTTATAAAATCATCTGTAGCAGAAAATAAGCCCTCTTTAGGTAGTTGTTCTACGTGATCCATCTCTCTTTTAGAAATAATACGATACGCTCCATTTTCTCCAAATTGTTTTCTAAAACGGTTAATAGCATATTTATTGATCTCACTATTCCCTGTGAGTGCCATTAGGTATCCGATATCATTAAGCTCAATATCTGCGGTAAGGTCGTCGCTGTAAATATTTGCTTCCATTGCATTGAGTTCTGCATCCCTCGCTATACGTACATTATTAGAGTTGCTATCCAGCAAAACAACGTGACGTCCATTTTTCTGGAGATATTTAGCAATGAGCCTTGGCATTTCTGAGGCCCCTACAATCATTATCCCTTCAGACTTAGTAAGAAAAACACCTATCGCCTTTGCAAACATCCTAGCGGTGGTTGCGTTGAGAAGTACTGTTCCCAATACAATCATAAAGACAAGTGGAGTGATATACTCTGCTCCGGGCTCACCCCTAAGTAAAAGCTTAGACCCAAAAAGTGATGCAATACCAGCGGCAACAATACCCCGTGGTCCCACCCAACTTATAAAGATTTTCTCGTTCATCTTAAGGGTAGAACCGTAGGTACTTAAAAAAACACCTATTGGTCTGATGATGAATACGACTATCAGGAACAAGGCGAGCGTCTCCCATCTATAAAGTAGCTCAAGGTCTTCCAGATTGATATTTGCAGATAGTAATATAAAAAGTACTGAAATAAGCAAAACACTCAGAGACTCCTTGAAGTAAAGAAGTTCTTTTATGTTAGGTAAATTAATGTTCCCCAATACCATCCCCATAACGACCACCGCCAGAAGTCCCGACTCGTGTGCAAATGCCTCTGACATTACAAAAACACCAAGCACTGCAGCGAGTGTAAATACGTTCATCAGGTAATGAGGGACCAGTTTCTTTTTTATGATAAAAGCAAGTGCGTGTGCAAACGTAAAGCCGAATGTACTTCCAAAGAGTACAATTTTACCAAATTCTACAAGAGCCGTTTTTGTAAACTCGGCTCCTTCACCCACACTTATAAATTCATACATAAGTACAGCCACAAGTGCCCCAATTGGGTCTATGAGAATACCTTCCCATTTGAGAACGGTAGAGACATCTTTTTTGAGTGGTATATTTCTTAAAATAGGGGAGATTACCGTAGGTCCTGTTACGATAATAAGTCCAGAAAACAATAAAGAAATCTGGAGGCTTAAACCAAAAATAAAATAAGTAGCAAGCCCCGCCAGTACAAATGTTACCAAACTCCCTATTGAAATAAGTTTAGTAATTACGGGTCCCACCGTGCGTATCTCAGATCTTTTGAGTGTAAGGCCTCCTTCAAAAAGTATGATTGAGATCGCTAACGACACAAAATAATAAAGACTCTCTCCTGGAAAGAAACCAAACTCTTCGTCCCAAATAGGTTGAATCCATTTTGTACCATCTTCAGAAATAAGGGTTGAGATAGGGCCTACGAGGAGACCAATAAGAATAAGTGGCAATATGGCCGGGAGCTTTAATCTCCACGCAAGCCATTGTGCTAAAATTCCTAAAATTATAATTCCTGCGAGTTCTAACATAGTCTCTTAATTTTATGCGATAATACTATTTTTCGCTATCTGGGATGTGTCGTGAAGTTACAATTCTTTGTTAAAAACATACTTCTTTATGATTGTAAAATCGCATTTTGATTAATTTGCAGAGATTTTGGCTTGGTAGCATCTCGATTATATGTGTTATTTGCGAGGCACTCAGATTTTCGCGTAAGCAATAAAAACAAATGTTTACGGTAAAATAACTGCCCTAAAAATCGATTTCTACCTCCTTAAGAAATTCAATTTATGACGATATACCCTATTGAAGCAGGCAATTTTAAACTAGACGGAGGAGCTATGTTTGGAGTGGTACCTAAGTCTATCTGGAGCCGCACCAATCCAGCAGATTCTAATAATCTTATAGATATTGCAGCAAGATGTATGCTCATAGAAAATGGAAACAGGCTCACGCTTATAGACAATGGGATGGGCGACAAGCAGTCTGATAAGTTTTATGGTTATTATTATCGCTGGGGGGACCATTCTATAGATTCTTCACTCGCTCAATACGGTTTTACCCGTGACGATATTACAGATGTCTTTATGACGCACCTTCATTTTGACCACGTGGGAGGCGCCATACAATGGGACAAGAGTCGCACGGGTTACGAGCCTGCGTTTAAAAATGCAACATTCTGGACCAATGATAGTCATTGGGAATGGGCCATCAACCCTAACGATCGTGAGAAAGCATCTTTTCTCAAAGAAAACTTGATCCCTATGCAGGACAGCGGTCATCTAGCGTTTATAAAACATACCGGTAATACGTATCAAGAAATCACACCGCTAGATTTTGGTATCCATTTTGCAGATGGGCATACGGAGAAGCAAATGTTACCTCAGGTACGATATAAAGGAAAGACAATAGTTTTTATGGCAGACCTTCTTCCCACCTTAGGTCACATTCCTGTACCCTACGTTACTGGGTATGATACCAGGCCTTTGCTCTCTATAAGCGAAAAAGCGGCATTTTTAAACACCGCGGCAGATAAGGGGTACTATTTATGGCTGGAACACGATGCGCATAATGAAATTATTACCGTACAACACACAGAAAAAGGTGTGCGGCTTAAAGATATTTTTACGTTTAATGAACTTTTTAATTAATATGATGACACTAAGAACCACAAAAAATTTACTGCTCGCAGCTTTCACAGCATCTTTCCTTGCTAGTTGTGATACTCCTTCAGCACTAGTAACAGTTCCTGTTGAGAACGTAGATTTAAATCCTTTAAAATTAAGTGAGCTCACAGAGGCCCAAGAAAAAAGCTGGAGTCATTTAGACCTAAAAAAGGACACTGTTCCAGGAATGAGCGTAGATCGCACTTATACAGAAATCCTCCCTGGCAAGAATGGCGTAAAGACCATAGTCGCTGTGATAGATAGCGGTGTAGATATAGGTCACGAAGACCTTAAAAACAACATTTGGACCAACCCAAAAGAAATTCCCGGTAATGGTAAGGATGATGATAACAACGGATATATAGATGATATACACGGATGGAATTTCTTAGGAGATATAGAAGAGGAGCATTTAGAGTTTAGAAGAATTGTAGCTCGTTATGACGCACAATTTAACGGTAAAACGCTTGCGACAGTTCCTGCAAACCAGCGCGAATTATTTCAGGTGTACCAAAAAGCCAACGCTGAACATCTTGAGAAAGTAGAAGAAACAAAGGGTCTAAAAAATCGCTATGACCAGATTATGGCCCAACTCAATAGATCGCACCCAGCGGTTGTGAAGGTTCTAGGGAAAGAAGATTACACTACAGAAGAACTCAATGGAATAAAAAGTCCTGATGCTGAGATGCAGAACCACATAAGCTTCCTGACTCAAATGCTCAATTATGAAGAAACGATTCCAAAGTTTATAGAGACGCTGCAAAAAGAGATAGATAAATTTAATGACCAGATCACAAACAATTTCTTTGTCAATAAGAACTACAGAGAAGTTCTAGGTGATGATCCTTATAACTTTAGCACCAGGGGATATGGCAATAATAATGTGTATGGTCCTCAACCAGATGGTGCTATGCACGGTACGCACGTGGCTGGCATTATCGCAGCGCAACGCAATAATGGCATAGGAATGGACGGTGTTGCAAATGATAATATTGAGATCATGGTACTGCGAGCAGTGCCAGACGGTGATGAGTATGATAAAGACATCGCTCTCGCGATACGCTACGCCGTAGATAATGGTGCAAAGGTGATCAATACTTCTTTTGGTAAATACTACGCTCAAAATCCAGAGTGGGTGTATGACGCAATAAAATATGCAGCTAAAAATGATGTGCTTATCGTAAATGCTGCTGGAAATGAAGCACTCAGTCTTGACGATGCGGCAAACCGAGTGTATCCTAATGATCAACTGGACAATGTTTCAGAGATGTCAGATACGTTCTTAACCGTAGGGGCACTAGGACCTAAATACGGGGGTGAGCTCGTGGCAGATTTTTCTAACTATGGGAAGTCTAATGTAGATGTATTTGCACCAGGTGTGCGCATCTACTCTACCACTCCAGAAGATACCTACAAGTTTTTACAAGGAACCTCAATGGCAGCTCCTAATACAGCTGGTGTTGCGGCAATGCTCCGGAGCTATTACCCAAAACTTTCTGCGGCACAGGTAAAAAATATTATTATGAGCAGCGGTCTAACCACAAGTACACAGGTAATTTTAGCAGGTGACAGTAGTAAAAAGGCCCGCTTTAATGAGCTTTCAAAATCTGGTGAAATGGTAAATATGTATAATGCTTTTAAACTGGCAGAACTACAGAAATAAATAGATACTAAAAGACAAGAATATTAATTATGAGAACAATTTTAATAAATACGCTTTCGCGAAAATTTGATACCATGAGATTATTTCTTTTGTTGGGTATTTTCGCTTTAAGCACTACCGTCTCTGCGCAAAATAATACCTCGTACTGGCAACAGCACGTAGATTATGAGATGGAGATAGATATGGATGTAAAAACCTATCAGTACGACGGAAAGCAAAAACTTAAATACACCAATAACTCGCCTGAAACACTAGACAGGGTTTATTATCACCTTTATTTTAATGCCTTCCAGCCCGGTAGTGAGATGGACGTGAGATCACGTACAATTGCCGATCCAGATGGCCGCGTGAAAGATCGCATAAGCCTTCTAGCTCCAGACGAGATAGGATTTATCAAGGTAAATAGCCTTACTCAAGATGGTGAAAACCTCACCTATGAAGTAGCGGGAACCGTACTAGAAGTACAGCTAGCTGAGCCTATTGAGCCAGGAGAAACCACGACGTTTGATATGGATTTTAAAGGACAGGTTCCCGTGCAGATTCGCCGTAGTGGCCGTAATAATGCAGAGGGCGTTGCCTTATCTATGACCCAGTGGTATCCAAAACTAGCCGAATACGATTTTGAAGGCTGGCACGCAGATCCTTATATCGCCCGAGAATTTCACGGCGTATGGGGAGATTTTGATGTAAAAATCACTATAGATAAAGAGTATACCGTAGGAGGTACAGGCTACCTACAGGACCCGGAAGATATGGGTCACGGCTATGCAGGAACTTCGATGAAGCCAGGCAAAAATGCAAAAAAAGGAAAATTAGAGTGGCATTTTAAGGCCCCTAATGTACACGATTTTACGTGGGCTGCAGATCCAGACTATGTGCACGATATGATTCTAGGAGAAAATGATACAGAATTACACTTCTTCTACAAGAACAACCCAGAAATTAAGGAAAACTGGAAGATGCTCCAGCCTAAAACAGCCGAACTGCTGGCCTATTACAATAAAAACATTGGCAAGTACCCATATGAGCAATATTCTGTCATACAGGGTGGCGATGGCGGTATGGAGTATGCTATGAGTACGCTTATTACAGGGAACCGTAAGTTTGGGAGCCTTTTTGGGGTGACAGCCCACGAGATGGCGCACACGTGGTTTCAGTTCCTGCTTGCAAGTAATGAAGCTAAGCACGAGTGGATGGACGAAGGGTTTACCTCTTACATATCTTCTCTTGCCGAAAATGAAATTATGGGTGGTGACAATCCCAACCCATTATCTGGATCTTACCGAGGCTACTATTATTTAATAAGCACCGGTAAAGAACAACCTCAAACGACCCACGCAGACCGTTATGCAGAGAATATGCCATATAGTATCGCTGCTTACAGCAAAGGAGCCGTTTTTCTCGCACAGCTGGGCTATGTGATAGGTAAGGACAACTTAGATCAAACACTCAAAAAGTATTTTGACGATTTTGTTTTTAAACATCCTACGCCTAACGATATCAAACGCACCGCAGAAAAAGTGTCTGGAATAGAGTTGGATTGGTACTTAATGGACTGGACGCAAACTACGAATACGATAGACTACGGGATTACAAATGTAGAAGCAGATGGTAATAAAACTAGGGTTACGCTTTCGCGAAAAGGACTAATGCCTATGCCCATTGACCTTTATATAGAGAAAGCAGACGGTACCCAAATGTCTTACTACATCCCGTTACGTATGATGCGTGCTGAAAAGCCAAATCCTACACCTAATATCCCAAGAGAGCAACTACAAGACTGGCCGTGGACAAATCCTACCTACTCTTTTACAATAGACGCACCTATTGATCAAGTAAAGATGATGACCATAGACCCTACCCGTCTTATGGCCGATATTAATCAGGAAGATAATACGTGGATTAAGGAGTAATTGTTTATTATATTAACATTATAAAACCCGTTAGATTGCAGAGATCTGACGGGTTTTATATTGGGCTAATTTTTTTAAACTACTACTTCGGATAATACCAAAACGGTATTTTCTTTAAAGAGTCATAAACAATACTGTCCTTTTCTTTAATTTTTCTAATGAGCTGAAAATAATGCTTTCCCTTTTCGAGCGCTGCGATATCGACATAGGTCTCATATCCTCGATGGTCGTTCTTGTAAAAGCTCGCTACAAAATTTGTAGGATATGCAACGGTGTCAATGTTCAAAATAGTAGATTCATTTAGTGTCTTTACATAAGATTTGAAATCGTTTTCATCGTAGACATCATTTCTATGGAAAAACTCAAAAAAACTAGATGCTATTCCCCTTTGATCATCTTCCATTTTCAGAGCGTCATTGAACTCTAGCAACTCATCCTCGAGAGACTCATAATGAAATAAAAAAACCTGCATAGATGGGCGCTCTATGCGCTTGCCTTCTATCATAACCCTGTTTCGTATTCTCTCCGTTTTGTCGAGCTGTACTAGACTCTCTATATAATCATATTTCTTACCGTAGTCTGCACTGTCTGCATAGTGAGCATTGTGGAAATTGGACTGATCGATATGTAAAGAACTTATATATGCCAATAAGAGATAAAACGGGACAGCCCAAAACAAGATGCGCCTCCCCCTCTTATCGTCTAAAAAATTATAAAGTATAGGACGATAGATAAAGGACAAGGATAGGTAGCTCATTACCCAATAAAAGGGAAAGTAGAGCTTTGCGATCGTTTCATTTTTCTTCAGAATTCCTTGTCCCAAAAAGTCTACTAGGGCAATTAATAAAAATCCTATATATCCCAAGATAAAAAAGCCCGTTATTACTATTAATACTTTATCTGGGTTTTCTGAACCGTTGAGAGCAAACACGGAGACCAGTAAAATAATAGAAAATAGTATGATAAACGATAGGGTAATAAATACGATGAGAAAGGTGAGTGAGAATATAATACTGCAGTAATCTTCTAATCTTCCTATATATCTATCAAAAGAACCTATTTTCTTTTTTAAATAATGTGTGAATTTTTCAGAGTAATTCAACTGCTGGTAATCGATGTCACCAGAGTAATATCTTAATCCTACTGCGCCTATCCAGAGTCCTCTGAGAATGAGATGGAACACTAAGTTAAAAATTAGAAGATAGATGACCACCACTAAGAGGCTTCCTCCTACTCCTACAAAAGGTCTAAGTACTTTATCTGCAACCTGTATTATTTCTGAAACTTCCGTTTTTAAAGGGTCTATTGCTTGTATCAGTCCAAATATCACAAACCCAGAAACAAGCAACTCCAGTTGCCAACTCTCTCGCTGAAGTTTATCTAACCATTTTTTAAATTTCTTGGAGGTATAATCGTTTTGCAAAGCGAAGTCTTTTAGATGGTTAATTCTATTATTTTTCGGCAATATAAGTGCAAAATAATAATTGAGCTGAAAAACAACATAGTTCACCGTCTCATCTCAAGATTTTCAATGCCCTATCTCCAGCAAGCTATCCCACTGTGTAGTATATCTGGGACTTCGTTCTTCTTTGATTAATTCCCATTCTTTTTTACTGGAAGTTGTTCCTGCAAGTCCAGAAGAAACGGTAGATTTCCCAAAACGGTTGTTGATGGCATCAAAGGTTTTTATCAATGTGTTACTCACTTCGGAGTTGGTTTCAAACAGATTGCCCTGTACGTAGTCCTGAGGGACAATATCTAACACATTTACCCCTACTTTCTTATATCTATAGCCTTCCTTGTAAATGCGATCCAGTGCTTTCTTTCCCTCACTTATGAGTTTAAAGGAATCGTTTGTGGGTATATCCAGCTGTATCACTATGCTATCTCTATACTGCCTGTCATAGAGGCTGTGATAATTGGTGGTCAAAAAAATCTGCAGTTTTGAAGCGCAAGATTTCTGGGAACGTAAGACTTCGCTCACCTCACTGATGTAATAAGCACAGGCCTCCTGGATAGTCGCAAGATCTGTAAGGCGTTTTCCAAAAGACTTTGCGGTCCCAATACCCTTTTTCTTTCGCGGAAGCGTTTCAAAAACAATACAGGACTCACCTCTGAGCTCCCTCCATAACCGTTCCCCCACAACGGTCATCTCCTTACGTACCCAGCTCAGGGGAAGCTCTGTAAATTGAAGGGCGGTAAAAACGCCCACTTTTGCAAGGCGTTCTTGATGTTTTTTTCCCAAACCCCAAATGTCCTTAGTCTCAGCCCACTCTAGCGCCTTTATTCTTTTTTCATCGGTATCAATAACACAGACGTATTTTAATCGCTCTATCTTTTTTGAAAGTCTATTAGCGAGTTTAGCAAGTACCTTTGTCGGGGCTATCCCAACTCCCACCGGAATCCCTGTGTCGCGCTCTACTTTTTCCTTAATGGTGCTTCCATATTTTTTTAGATCAAGGTGCTCAAACCCTGTAAGGTTGACAAAAGCCTCATCGATGCTATACACTTCAACCTCTGGTGAGAATTCTCTCAACACGTTCATTACCCTATCGGATAAATCACCGTAGAGTGTATAATTAGAAGAAAATAACGTGACCCCATTGTCCTGTAAAATTTTCTTGATTTTAAATAAAGGTTCGCGATAAGGAATATGGGTAAGTGCTTTTGCCTCTTTATTTTTTGCAATGATACAGCCATCATTATTGCTGAGTACGGCGACAGGTTTTCCCCTCAAGTCAGGTCTAAAAACCTGCTCACAGGAAGCATAAAAACTATTACAGTCTACCATCGCTATCATATCGCCTTATGAATTATATAGGTAAGAACACCCCAGAGTACCACTTCATCCTGAGCTTCCTTATCAAAATACTGCACGTCAAAGTTTCCTTCAATAATAACCAGGACTAATTGCTTTTCAGTAGGCTTTAAAGATCTGTCTATGATGAGCACGTCATCCTTAAGAATGTTGTACTCTTTCCAATCGTTACTTTTTACCCTCACAAAAAATGTAGCGTCTCTGGAGGTCGAAAGTTCTTTGTTTAGGTCAATAGTAGGCTCTCTGTAGTGCGTAGCTGGACTTGGGAAGCCAGTCTGCACCGAGACATTGCCCTTGTAATCTTCTACTGGTTTCTTTATTTTACTGATATCCATTTCCATCGTATTGCAAAATTATGGATATATTCCATATAATTGGAATTATTCTCGTCAATTGTGAACGGTTTTGGAAATATAGAAGAATTGATAAACGGACGGTTTTCGCTGTAAGCATTCGTCCGATCATAATTCTAATTTTTAAAAGAGTAAAATAAATGCCTAATGCATTTTTACTACATAGATTAATTTGCAATGGCAAGTCGCTTGTCACAATGGTAGATTTTAGAAAAGAGTGTATCCCTATTTACTGGTTTTGTCGTATAATCGTTCATTCCTATAGCGAGAACTGTGGTCCTTGTTTCCTCCATCGTATCTGCCGTGACGGCTATAATTGGAATATTCTTCTTTGTTTCTCCTACAGATCCGCTTCGAATCTTTTTAGTCGCTTCATACCCGTCCATCACAGGCATTTGTAGGTCCATAAGAACGAGATCATACGCTTTCTCGCGTAACATATCAAGAGCCTCCTGCCCGTTATTGGCCACCTCAAAGGTCACGTTAGGAGAACTCCCCAGAATCTTTTTCATCACCATCTGGTTTAACTTATTATCTTCTACGATAAGTACGTGAAATAATATAGTGTCAATATTACGTGTCTTCGTCTTGTCTAATGGAGGTGCCGTCACTTCCAGTGCCAATGCAATATGGACACTCGTTCCTTCATTTAATGTACTTTCTATCTTTATGGAGCCCTCAAAAAGCTTTACCAAATGATGTACGATGGTGAGCCCTAGACCTATGCCGCCAAAACGACGTTTATGATCTAGTCGCATTTGGCTAAAACTTTGAAAAATATCTTTCTTCTCCGGTTCATCCATTCCAACGCCCGTGTCAGAAATAAGAAGCGTAAAGTAACACATCCCATCTGCCTTGACTTCGCAATTGATTGACATCACAACCGATCCACTAGCTGTGAACTTAACAGCATTACCCAATATATTGTTTACAATTTGCACAAAACGGTCTGTATCTCCCAATACGCATTCTGGTAGTGCGCTACTGATAGTGCACGTGTATTCTAGACCCTTTTTAAGCGCCTCTTCTCTCCAGTTATTACTTATTTGCTCCAATACTTCCCTTGGATTAAAAGCAGTACGTCTCAGGATAAGTTCGTTTTTTTCGATACGATCAAAATCCAATACATCATTTACATTGCTCAATAAGCTGTAGGATGCATTTTTAATGACTTCTAAAGAATGGCGCTGTTCTTTGCTAAGCTGTTGGTTGTCCATCTCTCCCTCTACAACTCCTAGAATTGCGTTAATGGGGGTTCTAAGCTCGTGACTCATATTAGACATAAAGAACGTTTTAAGTTCACTAATTTCTTCAGATTTCTCTAGGGCAACCTCTTGAGATACTTCTTTCTCCTTCCTAAGTTTTCTTATGAGGTTAGTCATTGATAGTGAGAGGAAAATCACTTCGAAAGCGGTGCCAAACTTTGCACTATTAAGCGTGTAGAAGTTATTGGGTATTAGGCTCAAATTATTGAGTACAAAACCAAGAAGACCAATAACTAAAAAGAAAATACCTACAGAAAAATAGGGGTCTACTCGAATACGATAGTATTTTAACGTAAATAACGTAGTAAGTAGGAGCCCAAGACTTAAAAGTCCATTTATATTGCTTAAAGGATAGACTACCGCAAAAGTATCTTCACTTAAAAATAACATTACAAATAAAAGACCAATGATCAAATAGATGAGCGTATAGGCCTTTTTCAATTTTGGTAAGAATATCGCTACCTTAAGGAAGGACTCACAATATTTCAAAAGAAAGAAATTTGAAAATAATGCCGCAATCAAAACCATACGACTGTTTAAATAGCCGCCTCCTGTAAATAGGTATTGATAAAGAAAGCCGTCTAACGCTGCTTGCATTAAGCCTATAGAAAACACGTACAGACCATAATAAAGAAATGTCTTTTCCCTCAAGCCAGAATAAAAGAATAAATAAATAATCGCGGCTAACGCTAGAATGCCGTAAAATAACCCGAGAAATAAGTGTTGCTTATAAGTGAATAGTAAGAAGTCAAACTCACTATACAAATTCAGCGGAATATTTAAAGTTTCTCCATCGCTCTTAAGGTGAATATGAAAGACCTGCGCCGTATTTTCTGGCACTTCTATTTTAAATATAGTCTCACGATGGTTGACCTGGCGCTTTTCGAAGGCTATTTGATCGCCACTTTCAAACTTCGCTATAGAATCATTATAAATTTGATATAGATGTACGATATCTGTAATGGGTCGCGCGGTCTCTAAATAATACGTTTTTGTTTGAGAAAAGGTGTTCTCTAGTTCAAAACGCACCCAATAATTGGATGAAGTAAACCCTACACTATGGTTATCAGACTTGAGTTGTGAATAGTTTAAGGCAGAATCGCTTATAATTTCTTCTATGGAATAGTTCTTATCCCCTACATTTACAAATTGAGCATACTCGTAAAGGAATTCTCCACTTTTTTGTGGATTAAATGCAGACTTTTGCGAGTACAGGATACCTGTAAATAGGTATGCTAATAACAGTAGGTACTTCACTAATTAATTAGATTTGGGAGGTGTAACTTACGAAAAATAAACGAAATAGTGCTAAAATGCCAGGATGGCTATATAACTCACTCACAAAATGATAATTCATTCCTCTTGAGATAGAATGCCACACACATACCCACAATCAGAAAAACTAAAATCGAAGAAACTCATAGAGTTGCTCTTTGACGAGGGAAGGTCTGTAAAATCATATCCACTACGTATGGTATATGTACCTGCCACCTTGTATCCAGAAGGTGTAAAATGGCAATGCGGCGTGTCTGTAAGTAAGCGCAGTTTTAAGAGTGCAGTAGATAGAAATCGTGTAAAACGTTTAATGCGAGAGTCTTATAGACACAACAAATCCATTATTGATACGAAGGGCACAACATTTGCTATGCTCATACTCTATACGGGCCGTGAGCAGTTATCTCAAAAAGAGATTTCTAAAGCTATGGTCAAACTTTTAAATAGGTTTAATGATGCGATATTTCCTAGTTCTAGTTAGTTTTTTACTATTTGTACGTTGTGAAAACCACAATGACGTCCTCAGAAATGAGATGCACGAACCAGGTCTACAAGGCCTTATCGACCCCAATTTTAGCTATGAGGAAGCCGTCGAGGTAGCTTATGATGATGCTCTCAACGTGGCGCCGCCGGCTCCTGCTCAGGACATCGAACAACAGATTATCAAAACGGGTAATCTGAGGTACGAAACTCAGGATCTGGATACAACGCTCAAGCAAGTTCTTGCCGCGGTACAAACTGCCAATGGTTATGTGCAAAATGATAATGCTGGGAAGGATTACAACCAACTATACCATAGGCTCACGGTACGGGTTCCGACTCAACATTTTAATCAAGCTGTAGAAGCGATTTCTGAAGGCGTAGGCTATTTTGATGAGAAAACTATTTCGCGACAGGATGTGACGGAAGAATTTGTAGATCTAAACGCACGGTTAAAAGCTAAGCGAGCGCTAGAAGAACGATACCTCAACCTCCTCTCTAAAGCAAAGAATGTGAAGGAAATGCTAGAAATAGAGGGTGAGCTTTCAAAAATACGAGAAGAGATAGAAGCAAAAGAGGGACGGCTTAAATACCTTAAAAGTCAAGTCTCAATGAGCACACTCAGTATCCATTTCTATAAAACCACCTCAGAAAGTGCGGTTACTCAGTCGTATGGGTCTAAAATTGTAAATGCCCTCAAGGGCGGGTGGAACGGTGTTTCTATATTCTTCTTGGGATTACTTCATATTTGGCCATTCATCTTACTTACGGTCTTAGTCGTCGTCTTCACAAGAAAGTGGCTCAACAAAAGAAAGAAGTAATGAGACGTTAATGAACTCGATATTGTGGATGGATGGCATTTTCGCGAAAGCGAAAACAACATTAGAACAGCCTGAACTTTCTAAGAATTCATTGTTGCTAACAATCCAGCAAGATCCAGTCGCTCTGTTACCATTTTAAGACTGCCATCGCCTGCTCGGGGCCATTGCTCCTTAGGTCTGTCCCAATAAAGCTCTACCCCATTACCATCAGGATCATCAAGATAAATAGCCTCTGAAACTCCGTGGTCACTAGCTCCGGTTATAGGATGGTTATGATCCATCAATCGCTGCAGGATAATCGCAAGATCCTTGCGCGTGGGATAAACTATTGCCGTGTGAAAAAGCCCCACAGCGCGATTAGCTGCTGGTGGCTGCCCTTTGCTGTACCAAGTGTTAAGACCTATATGATGATGATACCCACCTGCCGATATAAATACGGCCTGGTCTCCCATTCTTTCAGTGATCTCAAAACCTAAGAGGTTTACGTAAAATGCCAGAGAAGCATCGAGATTAGAAACCTTAAGGTGAACGTGACCTATCTTAGTATTTGTTGGGACTTTATAATCTGCCATAGTAAATGATGCATTGAGACCGTGCAATATATGATGTTACCTACATAGTTATGTGCGCTTCCACCTATTTGTAGGAGGTTGGTATAGCAAACGTACTGCTAAAAATCTATTTTCCAGATTCTTACTATTTATAAAAACACGAACTCCGTTTTGTGATGCGTTGCTTGCGTTGTAAATATCGCTTTCGCGAAAATGTTAACCTATGGTCATAATTTATTCCCTTAAACGTAGTTATTAAAAGGGTATTTCTCATTTTGTTTGAAATTCTTTTATTGCTCATTTTGTGTCGAGATAAAAGCTTGATTTTCGGCAGAATCTTTGCTATGTTTTGAGAACTATGGATTTTAATGAAAATAGCATTACATTGTTAGACTAAAATTTTCGCGAAAGCGAAAAATCCGTTAAAGAAAGCCAGACTTTACAATGGTGCTGTTATTCCTAATAGAAGGAAATTACCGCCTACGTAGGCACTATACATAAGCTATATGAAAAAGAAGATAATTATTCCCATTCTTGCCGTTGCTATCGGTATCGGGACCGTGAGTTTTAAAAGTGACTTTTTTGAGATTGCAAAGCAGATCGAAATTTTTACGGAGCTCTACAAGGAGCTCAATATGAATTATGTAGATGAGACAAATCCTGCAGAGCTTATGGACAGTGCTATAGAAGGTATGCTGGCAGAACTTGATCCGTACACAAAATACTGGACCGAGCAGGAGGTAGAAGATGCAAAAATAAATCGTAGTGGAGATTATTCTGGTATAGGTGCCACGGTGCGTACCCAAGATAATGTAATGACCATCATTGAGCCGCGCAAAGGGTATCCAGCTGACAACGCTGGACTTAAAGCTGGGGACAAACTCGTACAAATAGGAGAAATTAAGGTTGCCGATTTTGAAGGAGATGCCGGGGATCTTTTACAAGGAAGTCCGGGTAGTAAAATCAAGGTGGTTTATGAACGTCAAGGTAACACTGCTACAACCATTATAGAACGCTCCTCTGTAGATATAGATGCTGTCCCTTTTTACAAATTGATCAATGGAGATACTGGCTATATTGTTCTATCAAAATTCAATAAAAAAGCATCTTCTCAAGTAAAAGAAGCGCTCATCAGCCTTAAAACAGACGGCGCCAAAAAGATCATTCTTGACCTCCGTGGAAATCCTGGAGGATTGCTGAGTGAAGCCGTAAATGTTTCTAATATCTTTCTGCCCAAGGGCGAACTTATTACCACTACCAAATCTGTAGTAAAAAAGTATAATAAAACCTATGTAACCACTCAAGAGCCTGTAGACACAGAAATTCCTGTAGTGGTTTTAATAAATGGTCGCAGCGCTTCTGCAAGTGAGATTGTTTCTGGAAGTCTTCAAGACTATGATAGGGCGGTTGTCGTGGGTGCTAGGAGTTTTGGAAAAGGTCTCGTACAAAGACCCAAACCACTTACGTACGGTACTTCTGTAAAAATCACAATCTCTAGATACTATACCCCGAGCGGGCGATGTATCCAGGCGCTAGATTACTGGAATAGGGATGAGGATGGCAATGCTGTGCGCACAAATGCAAAGGATTATAATGAATTTAAGACTAAAAATGGGCGATCTGTTTTTGACGGTGGCGGCGTTTTTCCTGACATAGAAGTTGCTTCGGCACGACTTAGTCCTGTCACAACGGCTCTTCTTAAAGACAATGCAATTTTTGAGTTTGCAACAGATTACTATTACAAACATCAATATAGCGATCTAACTGATTTTAAATGGTCTTCTAGTGATTATGAAGAGTTCAAAAATTACTTAAACCGTACTGGCTTTAAGTATGAGACAGAGACCGAAAAGGCTTTTGAAAAAGCGCTGGAACAAGCAGGAAAAGATCAAATGGAAAAAAATGTAGCACAAGCCTATGCGCAACTAGAGAATGCCATATCAAAGGCAAAATCTGATGCTCTTGAAGAGCGTAAGGAAGAAATTGAGAATCTTTTAATAGATGAGATTGTAAAGCGTTATTTCTACAGAGACGGTCTATATGACTACCAAATTGCAAATAATGAAGAAATAGCAGAAGCAATGGCTATTCTAAATAATGAAAAACGTTATACCTCTATTTTAAAGTAATTATATTAAAAATAGAGCGTTACATATAGCCTTTCTCCTCGTATCATTAGGACTTTGCGCTCAGCAAGACCGGGTGCACGAGACATTTTTTGATACGGGCAAACATACCCTTACGGACCAAGAGAAGTTTGAGCTAGACGCATTTACCACTAATCTCGAAAAGGAGCGCATTGTAGATATTTTTATCTATGGTTATTGTGATGATAGAGGTAGTAACGAGTACAATAAAAAACTTTCTCAACGCAGGGCAGAGACTATCCGTACTTTCTTTAGCAGTAAGGGCATTCCTAATAAAAATATAAAAACGGTAGATGGAAAAGGAGAATTGCTTCTCACCCCACTAGACGACTCTGAAAACGATGTACAGCGTCAACTTAATAGGAAGGTAGAAATTATAGTCTCCATACTTGACTCTAATGAGCTAGCAAAAGAGGGAAAAACGATCAAACCTACCATTTATAAAGCCTTTTCAGACGAACCTTTTAAAAGAGGAGATCGATTTTTACTGAAAAATTTACTTTTTAAAACTAATTATAGTTACCTCAGGGGAAACTCTCGTGACGAGCTGAAGCGTCTCGCAAAATTTTTAGTAAAAAATCCACAGATTTATTTTAAGATCGAAGGTCACGTCTGCTGCGTTGAGCACGGTCGTGATGGTATAGATCTCAAAACCGGTTTGAGAAATCTTTCTGAAACACGCGCAAAATTAGTGTACGATTATCTTGCAGACCACGGAGTAGATAAAAAACGAATGCGCTATGAAGGCTACGGAAGTAGGTATCCTCTAGGCGGAGATGAGGATATGGATAAGCGTGTAGAAATTGAGGTTACGTATATCAAGAAGAATTAAGGATTCCAAAAAAAGGATTGACAACAGTTATGTCAATCCTTCGAAACACTTTAAATTTTATCTTGAAAAAATATTCCTAATTGCAATAAGGACAGCTGGCTCCATAATCTGCAATAACGCTGCACACATAGGCCCTTTCTGTTGCCGCCCCTTCACAATCATATAATTGCGCTGCTTGACAAAATTGCATTATTTGACCTTCTGTTGGGCCATTATAGCTTAAACTACCACAGTTCGAGGTAGTAGTTTCTTCTTCCTCTTCATCTCCGAAAGGATCCGTTTCGCAAGAAAAAAAAAGAACTGCCATTGATAAAATTAATAACATTGTTAAAATAGATTTCATTATACGTTGGTTTAAATTATTATTTAAAACAAATGAAATGATTTTAACAGATGAGAAGAATACCCAGTAAGTGGTATTTAATCAAAATCAAGAGCTAACTACAATTTATTTTCTTTCCATCGCTATATGAGGAATCCCGTCTTCTAGATAGCCATCTCCTACTTCTAAGAAACCGAGATTATTATAGAATTGTTTAAGGTAGGTCTGGGCTGAAATTCTAATTTTAGTAACTCCATATTTTTGCTCTATAGATTTTATAGAGGCTTTCATTAGATCATAACCGTACTTGTGCTTTCTTTCCGTATCACGCACGACTACCCTACCTATACTGGCATCTTCAAAGTAATCACCGGGCTTAAAAATACGTGTATATGCTATGAGCCTCTCGGCTTTATAGACTAATACATGTAATGCCTTTTGATCCTTATAGTCTATATCTTGATAAACACAGTCCTGTTCTACAACAAAAACCTCTGAGCGCAGTTGTAGTAATGCATAAAGCTCATCTACGGTGATTTCTGAGAATTCTTTTATGTAAAATTGCAAATTAGATTGCTCCATATTGTTATAGTAAAACTACCTGTTCGGTATGTTAGGTTTTAACTATTAGCTACAGGCTATTTTTTGAACCCTACGCTCGTGTCTACCTCCTTCAAAATCTGTATTAAGAAATGTTTTAACCATATCTACAGCTTGATTTTGAGAGGTATAACGTGCCGGGATACAGATAACGTTCGCATTGTTATGCTGTCTTGCCAGTTCGGCGATTTCTTTTATCCAACATAAGGCACCGCGTACTCCCTGATGTTTATTAACCGACATTGCAATCCCGTTACCACTCCCACAGATGACCACACCAAAATCTACGGCTCCTTGTTCTACATCCTGAGCAACCTTATGCCCAAAATCGGGATAATCTACACTCGCTTCAGTATCTGTTCCATAATTAGTAACCGTATGGCCCTCATTTTCTAAGTATGTAACAATAGCCTTCTTATATTCTGGCCCTGCGTGATCGTTTCCTATTGCGATTTTCATTGTATGTACATTTATAGTGTAAAGTTAATAGGTTTGAGAGTAAATTTTTGATTTAAATCGATAGATCTGCTGTAAAACAACATCTATATAGCTTGCTCCACATGTTACTTTCTTAAATAAAAAGGATTAAGATCGTGTTACAGATATTCTATTGTGATTTTCCAGTGACAAATGATGATGAAACGGGCTTGTTCATAACTATGAAAACCCTGTTAATAGGTTATGTCAATAACTTTTGATCGAAAAAGATAACTCTATTAGGATTCTAAATAATAAAAAACAATACGGGCCATACCCAATACAGTGCAACTTTTTATGTGACATTTTACTTGCAAAATTATGAGTAAAATAATAGTTGATTTTTGATAACTCTTAACTCAAAGTTATGAGCAATTGTATGTTGGTCGTGGTTATGAACAATTGTTAATTGCATACTATAATATTACTATTATTCAATAGATTAGGATGCTCATAACTATGACATAAAATGTCAATAACTGCCAATAATTATAAAAACAAATTTTGGAATAAGAAGTTATACCGCTATTCACAAGCAATAGTAATCATCATATTTTTTTAAATTTATTAAAGAAAGAAAATGATGTTTATATAGTATGTTGACAACAGTGAAATTTGGAGCGTAAAAACGATAAAATCCAGATTCAATGTCTCAGATAATAACAAAGGATGACGGTCTTTTTCTGGAGACGTAGAAAAAAGAAGAAGTTGTAACTAAAACGGATCTCTAAGGAGAAATTAAAATTTTGGCGAAAGCAACATGCTAAGTCGGAGAATCCTCTACAGATTTTTTATGAAGGATATGCGTTTGAACAGAAGTATTCTGGGAGAACGTATGATTGATGTGCATTGCTATCCCCACGATACCTATCACTAGGATAATAATAAAAAGCAAGGTGCTTATTGATATGTTTTTTACTGTTTTCATAGTTCTCATCTTTTTAAAGACGAAATAAATCGCTAAATGTTACAGCAAAATTAAGTTTTTTTTAAGATAAAAAGAGCGTTATTGTTAAAATTTTTATCGTAATCAGTTGATTATCAATTTAAGACGTTAACATTTGATCTTAATCTAGTGTAAAATATTTAACATATTTACCAAATGGTGAAGAATAGCGATGAGTCGTTTAGTTGACATTAATAGCGGACTCAATATAAATCAAGTAAAAATCTACGATACTAGGAATATTCTTTCTACCTCAGGAAACAGTATTCCCCTTATCATATGATACCTTGATTCAAGAAAAAATGAATGTATCATCTTATTTTCTAAGGGAAAAACGTTGGAATAAATACCTACCTAGAAAAACCTGTATCAGTTAATAAGTCCTTCAATTCAACGGAACGGTTAGCATTTCAAATCTGTGCTCTGATGTGTATTTTATTTTATAAAAAAATCTCAAGGTCAAGGAGTTAAGAAGCTTATCGTGGAACAAGAACTCAAACGTATAATTTTAAAAAATCACTCAAAACCGTTAGCTTTTATTATAAGGTTTCAAATCTTTACAAAGCCCTAACGCTAATTTATCGATGCTTTAATATTCATTTAATATTTAAAACGTAGCTTTGTGCAAATCTTAATGGATTGATTTAAAAAGATTTCAGTATCATTTTACCATTTTCTTCTCCACAAACATTCACCCGAATGTTATTTTTCATAAATTCATTAAGAAAAAAAATAAGTAGATTTCTATAGCTATTATAGAAATGAATATGATTACAAGTAAATGACAAATAAAAAACGCAGACGAGGTTCTGCAAAGATTACCAATCTCTCAGAGAGAATCATCCGTATTCTTAAGGATGAGCATAACAAGACCTTTAACTATAAACAAATTTGTGCTAAGCTGGATGTTGATGATCCTAGTAGTCGAAATCAGGTGATACGACAACTACAGCAGCTTAAGGCTAAGGAGCAAGTTTTAGAACCAGAAAAAGGCAAATGGCAGATCGTGCCCAATAAGAATTATCATACAGGTACTCTTGACGTTTCAAGTAAAGGTGGTGGCTATGTGATGGTAGATGAGTTGGAAGAAGATATATATATCCCTCCACATCATATCAATAGGGCACTGCACGGGGATGAGGTAGAAGTTTATATATACCGCCAGCGTAGAAGTAAGAAACACGAAGGAGAAATAACAAAGGTTATTACCCGTAAAAAAGACGAATTTGTAGGGGTCATAAACATTCAAAAAAAGTTTGCTTTTGTCCTTACATCGGAGTCTGGAAAAATGAATACAGACGTTTTTGTACCGCTCAATAAAATAGGCGATGCACAGCAAGGCGATAAGGTGCTCGTAAAACTGGAAGACTGGCCAGAAAAGGCAGATTCCCCTTTTGGGATTGTCACTAAAGTTCTAGGAAAACCTGGGGAACACAATACAGAAATTCACTCTATCCTCGCTCAATATGGACTACCCTACGAGTTTCCAACAGAAGTCGAGGAGTATGCAAATAAAATAGATACTTCTATAAAACAAGATGAAATTGCAAAAAGGAGAGATATGCGTGATACACTCACGTTTACTATTGATCCTAAGGATGCAAAAGATTTTGACGATGCCCTCAGTTTCAAAAAGCTGGAAAATGGAAATTATGAGATAGGGATTCACATTGCAGATGTAAGCCATTATCTCAAACCAGGTACCATCCTGGATGATGAGGCTTATGAGAGAGCAACCTCTGTTTACTTAGTAGATAGAGTAGTACCTATGTTGCCAGAGATTTTGAGTAACGGGGCCTGTTCATTGAGACCACAGGAGGAGAAATATACATTCTCTGCTGTTTTTGAAATGGATCCCGCTTCCGCGAAAATTACCAATCAATGGTTCGGACGCACGGTAACCTATAGCGATGCCCGCTTTGCGTACGAAGAGGCACAAGCTATTATAGACAGTAGAACAAATATAATTCCTGCAGCCGTATCGCTTACAGACAAAGAATATAAAACTTCCGACGCGCTAGTGGATGCTACGTTAGAACTAGATAGATTAGCTAAAATTATGCGCCGCCAGCGTATGAAAGACGGCGCCATATCATTTGATAAAGTGGAAGTAAAATTTAAGTTGGATGATGATATGAATCCTGAAGGTGTTTACTTTAAGACCTCTAAGGATGCAAACAAGCTCATAGAAGAGTTTATGTTGCTGGCAAATAGAAAGGTATCAGAATTTATAGGAAAACAAACTCCTAAAAAAACCTTTGTGTATAGGATACACGACGAGCCTAATGATGAGAAACTTGCAGCTCTAGAGACGGTTATAGGTAAATTTGGTTATAAACTAAATCTCAAGGATCGTAAGACTACTACATCATCGCTTAATCAGCTTTTATCAGATGTTCAAGGTAAAAAGGAGCAGAATCTAGTAGATACGCTCGCTATACGTACTATGAGTAAGGCAGTATACTCTACAGATAATATAGGCCACTATGGTCTTGCATTTGACTATTACAGCCATTTTACGTCACCTATACGTCGTTATCCAGATGTGATGGTACATAGACTACTCCAGCATTATCTAGACGGGGGTAAATCTGCTAGTGAAGAAGAATATGAGCAAAAATGCAAGCACTCTTCCCAGATGGAACAACTCGCAACGAGTGCTGAGCGCGACAGTATAAAATATATGCAGGTCAAGTTTATGCAGGATCACAAGGATGAAAATTTCTTAGGGGTGATTTCTGGAGTAACAGAATGGGGGATTTATGTAGAAATCATTTCAAACAAATGTGAGGGAATGGTACGATTAAGGGATATAAAAGGAGATCACTATGAGTTTGATCAGGATAGTTATTCGGTGATAGGGCGTAAATCTGGAAAACAGATCACCCTTGGAGATGAAGTGTACGTAAAAGTAAAAGAAGCAGATCTTGTAAAGAAACATCTTGATTTTCACTTAGTGGGTACTAAAGATGAGGTGGAGAAAAAATAAAAGAATACCTCTTAAATTAAACTAAAGAGCCCACTGGGCTCTTTTTTTATCTTAATTTTTACCAAAATATTGTGACAAAGTCGCAGTATTTTTGTGCTTCTTAAAGAATACATTTTAATAGAAAATAGTACACACTAGATGATAAAATCCATAGAAAACATAGAGCTTACGTACCTAACCCTTAATGATTACGAAGAACTAAAAAGTGCAATGATCCAGGCATATTCTAATATGCCAGATATGTATTGGAATGAAGAGCAAATCTCATCACTCATCGACAAGTTTCCAGAAGGGCAAGTAAAAATAAAAATCAACGGGAAACTCGCGGGATGTGCACTTTCTATAAAACTCAATGAATCTACCTTTGATGATGTTCATACGTACGCAGAAATCACAGATAATTATTCCTTTAACACCCATAAACCAGATGGTGATATCTTGTATGGTATAGACGTGTTTATAAAAACGGAATATAGAGGTTTGCGCTTAGGAAGACGTTTATATGATTATCGCAAAGAGTTGTGTGAGGAGCAGAATCTTAAAGGAATCCTCTTTGGAGGACGTATTCCAAATTTTCATAAACATTCGGATTCCCTTACTCCTAAAGAATATATTGAAAAAGTAAAACGTAAGGAAATACACGATCCCGTATTGAACTTTCAGATCAATAATGATTTTCACCCAGCTAAAATCTTAAAAGGGTACCTCCCTGGTGATGAAGACTCAGGCGAATTTGCGGTGCTTCTTGAGTGGAATAACATTTACTACGAGAAAAAGTCTACAGTAGCTGCCACACAAAAGAAAGTAGTGCGTCTTGGCTTGATACAATGGCAAATGAGGCTGTATAAAGATCTTGAAGAACTTATGCAGCAGGCAGAGTATTTTGTAGATGTGGTCTCTGGATATCGTTCTGATTTTGCGGTTTTCCCAGAATTTTTTAACGCGCCCTTGATGGCCGAAAATAACCACCTTTCTGTATCCCAAGCCATAAGAGAGTTAGCAAAACACACGGATGACATAAAACAGCGTTTCTCGCAACTTGCTATTTCTTATAATATAAATATCATCACAGGAAGTATGCCTGAGTTAGTAGATGATCTTTTGTATAATGTAGGTTACTTATGCCGTAGAGATGGTTCTGTAGAGCGCTATGAGAAATTACACGTGACCCCAGATGAAGCTAAAGTATGGGGAATGCAAGGGGGAAGTAAACTACACTCTTTTGATACAGATTGTGGAAAAATAGGAATCCTTATATGCTACGATTCTGAGTTTCCAGAGTTGAGTAGGATCCTCGCAGATGATGGTATGGATATTCTTTTTGTTCCTTTCCTTACAGATACTCAAAATGGGTACTCCCGTGTACGTAACTGTGCCCAGGCAAGAGCGATTGAAAATGAATGTTATGTGGCTATTGCAGGAAGTGTGGGTAACCTTCCTAAAGTTCATAATATGGATATACAATATGCGCAGTCTATGGTATTTACCCCTTGTGATTTTTCCTTTCCAGCAAATGGAATCAAGGCAGAGGCAACGCCTAATACAGAGATGATTCTCATTGCCGACTGTGATATAGATCTTTTAAGAAATCTTAATCAGTTTGGGGCAGTTAAAAACCTTAGAGACAGAAGAAAAGATTTATTTGAGTTGAGAAGAAAATAGGGTAAGCATCACGCTTTCGCGAAAGCTAAAACAGCGTTTGAAAACAAAATACTGCTATACTTGCAATACTGAAACATCTGTTGCTTACAGGGTCAGGCTAGGTAACAATGAATCTTGGATTTTTGTGTGCAAGCCTTGTTGTGTGAAGCATAAGGAGAAACCGAACTATACCTATGGTGGTACTTGGAAAGGGAAGAGACACTAGAAATTTACGTTAGACTGTAACAAATAGATATCCTACCTGTCTCTATCTCAAACAAAGACATAACAATTATGAAAAATCTATATACAGTAATAGCTCTCTTTTTAACAGCCTTAATGAGTGCTCAAAATCCAATAACTAAAGAAACAGGCGATTTTACTGAGGTAAAAGTGTACGATCGTATTGTGGTAAATCTTGTAAAAGCTACAGAAAATAAAGTGATAGTTTCTGGAGAGGATGCGAGCCAAGTTGAAATTATTAACAAAGACGGAACGCTAAAGATCCGAATGGAGTTTGATCTCATATTTGATGGAAATAAAACATTTGTCAACGTTTATTATAACAATCTAAATGTTATAGACGGTAACGAGGGATCTGTAATCACCTCTAACGAATTAATAGAGCAGGATGCTATTGAAATAAGGATGCAGGAAGGTGCTAGGATCAAAGTAGGATTGCAAGTAAAACAGGCACATTTAAGAGCTGTAACAGGAGGCATTATAGATGCTAGTGGACAAGCAATATCTCAACAAGTAAAGGTGAATACCGGCGGTATTTATGAAGGTCGTAATCTAGAAACAGAACATGCAGATATCTTTGTACAAGCCGGGGGAGAAGTAGAGGCCTATGCTACTAAGCTTGCCGATATTACCATAAGGGCAGGTGGCGATGTAGTAGTATATGGGAATCCTGCAGAGGTAAAGCGGAGTAGGACCTTTGGGGGTCGAATCAAGATTATGTGAAGACTATAAAGTCATTACAGCTCTATTTGAGGTTTATAAGACCATTTAGAAATGAAAGGGTTATTCATATGTATGGGTAACCCTTTCATTTTTGTTAGGGCTTTTACCTAACTTTGTGTACAACCGTAAAACATTAGATGTTTCAAGATCTACACACAGCAATACCTTTAGGATTCATCCTTGCCTTTTTAATTGGGCCTGTGTTTTTTGTACTTCTAGAGACTGCGGCGACTAAGGGTTTTAGGGCCGCAGTGACCTTAGATTTTGGTGTTATTCTGGCAGACATTATTTTTATAGGTATTGCCTACCTCAGTAGTTATCAGCTTTTAGAAAATCTAAGTAACCAGCCAGGATTGTATGTTTTTGGAGGGACCATATTAATTATTTACGGTCTAACGATTTACTACAAAAAACCTACAAGGGATAATCTGGATCCTAACAGGACAAAAATTAAAAAGGGAGGCTATCTTCAATTATTTATAAAAGGTTTTTTACTCAACTTTATAAACATCGGTGTTCTTGTTTTTTGGTTGATTATTTTACTTACCGTGGGATCATCCGTAAATAATGATCCAAATAGAATATTTGGTTTCTTTACGGGGGTAATCCTGGCCTATTTTGTAACAGACTTAGGAAAAATCCTTCTTGCCAAGCAGCTTAAGCGCTACCTAACGCCACGACGTATTTTTAAAACTAAGAAGCTACTGGGTCTGTTACTCATTATTTGCGGGCTCGTATTAGTAACAAAGGGTTTTATACCTACAAATCAACTCGATATACAGCGAGAGATGGAGCGCATTAAAATGGAGCAGTCGATGCCCGAGATCACCCCAGATAGTATTACTTAATAAAAGGTCTACAAATAAACAGCATAAAAAAAGGAACTTCAATTAAGAAGTTCCTTTTTTCTGAGGTATCGAGCGGATTCGAACCGCTGTAGATGGTGTTGCAGACCACTGCCTAGCCACTCGGCCACGATACCAGTTTGTGGGTGCAAAGATATATAGATATTAGATATAAGATGTGGGATTTTAGAATTTTTCTTGAAAACCCTGTGGGAATGGGGTCTTACATCTCAAATCTTAGGGCTAACGTCTACGTTTACTTCGTTCTACAGTGACCACCTCTACATCTCCACCTATGGGAGGATTTACTTTTGAAACGGCCACGGTAGCCGTATTAATAAGCGCTTCTTCATTAAAGAACCGTACCAAAATACGTTCACAAACGGTTTCTAATAGGGCAGAAGGGATGGCCATTTCTTCTTTTACAATTCGATTGAGGAGAACATAATCTACCGTGTCACTCAGTGTATCTGTGTTTGCGCTTTTCTCAAGATCTGCCTCTATCTCCACATCGATCCTATAATCAGAACCTATAGCTGTTTCTTCAGAAAGACAGCCGTGATAGGCATATGCCCGTATGTTTGTAACTCTTATTTTACCCATAAATAGCCTTGTAGAACAGGTGTTTTATTAATTGCATCCTTCGACAATCGATCCATATAAACCGAGTCGGGAATCTCATTTTTGATGAAACCAAAGTTAGCAAAATACGCTCTCAGTTCTAAGTTTTGTAGTTACCCTCCAGCAAATAGGTCAAAAATGTTACTTAGCGCTCCAGTTTTTGCTTTATAAAATTCTGTATAAGAACACTTCTTGCAAGTAACAGAGCTAAATTTTTCTGTTTGGACGTCAAAAATTTTGGATAGGGTACCGCCAGTAGCTCTCATTTGGCCTACGACATAGGTTTTATTGCGGCACTTAGGACATTCGTAATTCAAATTTTTCATTCTCTTTAATTTATGTAGAGTATCAGTAGGGATTATAAAAAATTTGTTACAACTCATAAGAGAACTTTAGATACCAAGATTTCCCGATCTCATTTAAAACGTGGTCATTTTGATGCAAAAAATATAAATGAAATTTTTTAAAAGGATTTAAAATCAGTTAATTTAAATATTTTCAAACCCTTTAAAATTTTCGCGAAAGCGAAAACATCAGGTAAATCACCTAGAAAACCCAAAGCTAAATTGATTAATTTTGATCTCTTAACAGAATGTAATGACAGAAGATCACAAATCGCTCAATTTTCTTGAGCAGATAGTAGAAGAAGACCTTAAGGGAAATTACAAAGTAGAAGATTTACGTTTTCGATTCCCTCCAGAGCCCAATGGATATTTGCATATCGGTCACTGTAAGGCCATATGCATAAGTTTTGGTTTAGGGGAGAAGTATAATGCCCCGGTTAATCTTCGTTTTGATGATACTAATCCAGCCAAAGAAGAGCAGGAATATGTAGATGCCATAAAAGAAGACGTCTCTTGGCTGGGCTATGAGTGGGATAAGGTATGTTTTTCTAGTGATTATTTCCAGCAGCTCTATGACTGGGCGATCAAGCTTATCAAAGAGGGTAGGGCTTATGTAGACTCTCAATCTAGTGAAGCGATGGCAGAACAGAAGGGTACCCCTACAGAGCCAGGGGTACCAGGACCCTACAGAGATCGTTCTGTAGATGAAAATCTAGCGCTCTTTGCCCGTATGAAGGCTGGTGAATTTAAGGAAGGTGAGCACGTGTTAAGAGCAAAAATAGATATGGCTCACGTTAATATGTTAATGCGTGATCCTATTATGTATAGAGTGTTACACAAAGACCATCATCGCACGGGTAGCGATTGGGTAATTTACCCTATGTATGACTGGACACACGGTGAGAGTGATTACATAGAGCAAATTTCCCATAGTCTTTGCTCTCTCGAATTTAAGCCCCATAGAGAGCTTTACGACTGGTTTCTGGACCAAGTATATTCCGGAGAAGATTTACGCCCTAAGCAGCGTGAGTTTGCACGTTTAAACCTTAATTATACCATTATGAGCAAGCGCAAGTTACTCAAGCTCGTAGAGGAAGGTGTGGTTTCTGGGTGGGATGATGCGCGTATGCCTACCATATCTGGTTTACGCCGTCGTGGTTATACGCCAGCTTCCATACGCAATTTTATAGATGCGGTAGGAGTTGCAAAGCGCGAGAATGTGATCGAAGTTGCATTGTTAGAATTTCACATACGGGAGGATCTCAATAAGAGTGCTCCTAGAGTGATGGCTGTTTTAGATCCCGTAAAACTTGTGATTACTAATTACGCAGAAGATAAGGTGGAGTGGCTAGACGCAGAAAATAATCCAGAAGATGAGAGCGCTGGTGAGCGTAAAGTGCCTTTTAGTCGTGAGCTATACATCGAGCGGGAAGATTTTAAAGAAAATGCGGGAAGTAAGTATTTTAGACTTACCACAGGGAATGAGGTAAGACTCAAGAACGCATATATTATAAAGGGCGAGGAGATTATAAAAGACTCAGATGGTAAAATAACCGAGATTCACTGCACGTATGATGCAGATAGTAAATCTGGAAGTGGTACAGAAGCATCTATGCGTAGTGTAAAGGGAACGTTGCACTGGGTATCTATTGCTCACGCCATTGAAGCTGAGGTGCGTTTATTTGATCGATTGTTTAGTGATGAAAATCCAGATGGTCACGAGGATAAAGATTTTATGGAATTCATTAACCCCAGCAGTCTTGAAGTCATCACTGGGTATGTAGAACCCAGCTTAGCAGAGGTTCAAGTAGGAGCGATGTTCCAATTTCAGCGTAAGGGATATTTTAATGTAGACAGAGATAGTAGTGCAGATAAATTAGTTTTTAATAGGACTGTTGGATTAAAGGACTCTTGGGCAAAGATCAAACCAAAATCTAAGCAGCAAACTACTCAGAATAAGCCACAACAACAGCAAGCGTCTCCTTTGAGCACGATCAATAAGTTGGGGAAAAAGTTGGCTAATTTACCTGATGCAAAACGTATAAGTACCATTGCAGATATTCAGAATTATGCTGTAAAACTTTCAGAGGAAGAAGTAAAGGGATTTTTTAATACTTCTGTAAAAAAGGTGGGGACCCGTATAGCGGGTATTGAGAGTTTGTACGCTTTCGCGAAAGCAAAAAATAAATCAATCTCAGATATAGAAGGTGCCGAAGAATTTGTCCAAAAGGCAAAGGAAGATGCTAACGAACTACTACAAGAGTCGGCATCTAAATTTTAAGAACCAGAAGCATCCATTTAACATATTTTCACATTAAGGCCCCTAAATAGTTGAGTAGGGGCTTTTTGTTAACATAGTTTGTGATATGGTATTATAGATATTAACCGGTTATTAACGCAGAAAGGGGCACACTCATTTTACATTTGTAATTCACTAATTAAGAACAAAACATAAACTATAATGAGCAAATCAGGAAATACATTACTCGCATTAGTATTAGGTGGAGCAATAGGCGCTGCAGCTGGAATTTTATATGCACCAGAAAAAGGAGAGAAAACCAGAAAGGATCTTTCTAAAAAAGCAAAGAAACAACAGGATAAACTTGCAAAGCAATTAAAAGAAACAAGAGAATCTTTAGTACATAACGCTGAGAAGGCAAAGCTTACATTTGAGGAAAAATTGAATAGTACTATATCCTCAGCAAGCTATAAAGCAGATGACATCATCGGAACTTTAGAGACAAAACTTGCAGATTTACGCAAGCAAAATGCTAAATTGCACGCAAATGCAGTAGTGGATGAAAAGAAAGCTACAGCAGAAAAAGTGATATCATAAGCATAAATAAACCAACCATCTATGGCTTTCGAAAGGCTAACAAACAACTTAAAAGGTCTCACGGATAATGGTCAAGAGTATTTAAAAATCTCTAAGGACTATTATAAGTTGAGACTTTTTAAACATAGTATGAAAGCCCTTATTGGGGTGGCAACTCTCACTATACGAGGTATTTTTGGACTCATCTTTCTGTTATTTATATCAGTAGGTGTGGCAATTGCACTAAGTCAATATTTTGAGAATGCTGCAGCAGGATTCTTTTTAGTAGGAGGATTTTACTTATTAGTTTTCTTACTCATTTATTTCTTTGCCAAAGATCCTATGGAAAAAATGCTTTTAGAAAAATATAGTAAAATGGCTTTTGCAAAGGAGACATTACTTGCCCAGCAGGAAGTGATATTAACCCAAAAATTAGAAGATGAAGGTATACTCTAACTTTGATGAGATAGATAAGGATTTAAAGATTCTAAAGCTCAAGAAACAGATAAGTGAAGAGGAAGTTCGTCTTAATCTTAATGAAGCAAAGAGCGGTGTAACATCGGGTTTTTCGCCTATGTCTACTGTGAGCTCTATGATTGGGTCAGTACTTCAGAAAGCGATAGTGGCAAAGCTTGTAGGAAAGTTATTTGGTTACAAACGTGTTAAAGAAGTTAAGGGTGATGAGCAATACAATGTTTAATTGCCTGTTTAGAAACTAAAAAAACGGCTATCATCCTGAGATGATAGCCGTTTTTATTTTATAGTAATTACATTTTGTTATTAATCCTCGTTCTGTAGTTTTTTCTTATTTACAATTCCTTTTGCCTCATTATCCTTCTTCATTTGCTCTCCAATCTGGTTTGAAGCTACAAAAGAAGCAATCATATCATTGAGCATATTACTTCCGGCTTGAGGAGAATTAGGCATTAAGATTAGGTTAGAATTAGTTTGTTCACCCATAGACTGTAAGGTGTCATAATGTTGGGTCACTACAATTAATGCAGATGCCTCTTGTGAATTGATACCTACATTGTTCAAAACATCTACAGACTCTTCTAGACCTCTCGCAATCTCTCTACGCTGGTCTGCAATACCTTGACCTTGTAAGCGTTTAGATTCTGCTTCAGCACGCGCCTTAGCCACTATTTTGATACGGTCTGCTTCTGCTTCAAATTCTGCAGCTACTTTCTCTCGTTCGGCGGCGTTTATTCGGTTCATCGCAGCCTTTACCTGCAAATCTGGATCGATGTCTGTAACAAGTGTTTTGATAATATCAAAACCGTAGCTGGACATTGCTTCATTAAGTTCTCTTTTTACTGCAATCGCAATATCATCTTTACGCTCAAAAACGTCATCAAGTTTCATTTTAGGAACCTCTGCCCGCACCACATCAAAGACGTAAGAAGTAATCTGGTCGTGAGGATTTTCAAGTTTATAAAAGGCATCATACACTTTTTCCTTTACTACTTGAAATTGTACAGAAATCTTGAGACGTACAAAAACGTCATCCTTAGTTTTAGTTTCAACCACAACATCCAGTTGCTGGATCTTAAGATTAATACGTCCCGCAATTTTGTCAAAAATAGGAATCTTAAACTGGAGGCCGGAATTACGGACACCTATAAACTTTCCAAAACGTTCTACTATAGCAGCCGTTTGTTGCCTCACCATAAAAATACCCGAGAGTAAAATGACAATGCTTAAAATAATAATAATTGGTATTATAATGGATCCCATAGTATTGATTTTATTAAAATTAGATGGTTAAAAGGTACTAAATAAGTAATGATATGTCGCGGTTATCGATGAAATGTAACAGTTGGGCTAAAAATTCCCATACTCTCAAAACATCGGTATATATTGTACCTTTTTGACCCTAGTATTATTAATTATAATAGACTCCTACAATCTTGAAAACCACAGTCCTTCTCTTTACTATTATTCTGGTTACCCTTACAGCATCCGCACAGTCTTACTCGGGTAGCGGAAATTATAACCGTTTGGGCATTCAAGGTAAATATGCGCTTCTTGACATTAACACTTCAGACTTTGAAATCAAGGGTGAATCTGGTTTTATGGGAGGTCTTACTACACGCGGACGGGTTTATAATAACTTTGGAATGGTGTACGGGATAGATTTTTTAAGCGCTGAGGCGACAGTACGAGGAAGACCACTAGGAGAAGTGGCCCAGGAGGATATGCGCTATACTATTATTGGAGCTCAACTCAATGTACTGCTCAGTTACAATATTATTGGAAATAATTTAGCAATTGACTTTGGTCCAGCACTACTTGTAAACGGTAAGATGAAACTGCAGAACAATGGTCAAAAAGATAATATTGTAAGCGGATATACCAGTTTGAGGGGAGAGGATATACAGGATATCTCAAGAATAAATGCATTTGGAATCGTAGGTGTTACTGGAGGTTTTGAGCACGTACGTTTATCAGTACAGTATCAATACGGTTTTACTAATATTTTTGGAAATCTGAATCAAGTGGGACTAGGTGATGTAGATCCCAATGCTCGAAATTTTAAAGGGACAGCGACTGTGATAACAGCAGGGGTGGTATTCTATTTATAAAATGTTTAAAATGGAAAAAGGGAAGTAACTAGCTGTTTCTTCCCTTTTTTAATTTCGCATATCGCGAAAATCTCAAATTATTCTAGCAACATCTGTTAACTAAGCGTGGCTATGGCATAGTCTATCCTTCTTAAGGTTTCTGCCTGTCCTATGGTCGTTGCAATATCAAAGACGTCTGGCCCCTCCATAGCGCCCACGAGACTCAACCTAAACGGTTGCATCACTTTACCAAAACCTAGACCTTTTATCCACGATCCAAGCTTTAAGGGCAGTTTGAGTATTGATCGTAGTAAAATTACTTACACCCCTCAAAATAATTCCTACTTCGGTCATAATTGCGGCCGTATCTTCTTTCCAAACCTTTTTGGAAGCCTTTTCGTCGAAGACCCTTGGAGCTTCAAAGAAGTAGTGCCCGTCTTCCCAAATGTCTTCTACAAAGGTGGCCCGCTCTTGTAGAAGCTCCACAATTCTCGTGGCATAAGCTACCGAGGTATCTATATCCCTATCGGCGAGCAATGCCATAAAATCTTCTGCAACGGCTTCTTTATCTGCCACCTGCATATATTGTTGTTGAAACCATTTAGTTTTTTCTGGATCAAATTTAGCGCCTGCTTTATTTACTTTAGCTAAGTCGAAGGCTTCTACGAGTTCTTCTAAAGAAAAGATCTCTTGTTCTGTACCTGGATTCCAACCTAAAAAGGCAAGCATATTTACCACGGCCTCTGGAAAATATCCATCCTCTCTATATCCATTAGAAACCTCAAAATTTATAGGATCTTTATATTGTAGCGGAAAAACAGGGAATCCCATTTTATCGCCATCACGCTTACTCAGTTTTCCTTTGCCTACAGGTTTTAAGATGAGGGGTAGGTGAGCAAACTTAGGTGCCTCCCACTTAAAAGCCCTATATAATAGCTCGTGAAGGGCAAGAGATGGCAACCACTCTTCTCCTCGGATGACGTGGGTGATTTCCATAAGATGATCATCTACCACATTGGCCAAGTGATAGGTAGGCATTCCGTCAGATTTAAAAAGAACTTTATCATCCAGAATATTAGTGTCTATTTCCATAGTTCCCCTTATCTCATCACTGAGATGAAGGATCTCATCCTGTGGAGCCTTGAAACGGATCACATAATCCTCTCCTGCGGCGATGCGTTTTTTTACTTCATCCTCAGCTAAGACTAAGGAATTATCCAGTTTTAGTCTGTTGTGCCAGTTATATATAAAAGTCTTTCCTCTTGCTTCGTGATCCTTTCTGTGGGCATCAAGATTTTCTGGAGTATCAAATGCATAGTATGCATCATTTGAGTCTAATAACATTTTCGCGTAAGCGTGATACATACCTTTGCGCTCGCTCTGCCTGTAAGAGCCAAACGTTCCTTCCTTACCGGGTCCTTCATCATAAGGGATTCCACACCATTCTAAACTTTCTTTAATATAATCTTCTGCTCCGGGAACGTAGCGGGTCTGATCTGTATCTTCTATGCGGAGCACAAAGGTACCGTGGTTTTTTTTGGCAAATAGATAATTAAAAAGTGCTGTACGCACGCCACCTATATGAAGTGGCCCCGTGGGAGACGGCGCAAATCGAACTCTAACATTTTCAGACATAATTGTAATTTTAAAGTGCAAAGATACTGGGAAGCATTGTAAACCCTAAATCTTAAGGTTTAAAGTTTTTATAATGCTGTAATAGGGTACGGTAAAAAATGCCAATACTCTTTAAAGGAAGCAATTTATACTAGAAATAAATAATCACTCCCATTATTAAAAACCTATGGAGCCCGAAAGGAATTGGTTCTAAATTGCAAGAAGGAATTTTGTATTGCGGTTGTTACGCAGCTTCTGGAATCTGATCTTGAGGCACCCGCTTATTCATCACCTTAAACCAAAGAGGGGGGAAGAGAGAAAGCACCATACTTGTAGGGTAACCATAGGGTAATTGTGGGCTCACATCGTGATAATCCAGTAGCTGATATTTTTTACTAGCTCGATAGTGGTGATCACTATGTCTTGTAAGCTCATAAAGCATGATTCTTCCAAAAACGTGATTACTGTTCCACGAGTGTACTTCTCTTACCCGCTCATAACGACCGCTAGCGGTCTTCTTGCGGCGTAAGCCGTAGTGTTCTATGTAGTTGATAGTTTCTAATAATAAGAACCCTGCAATAGCTGCAAAAAATACAATGGCTAAACCAAACAGCCCAAAGAACCAGTATGCGCTAAAGAGGTATGCCCCTTGGATAACGTGGTACCAAAGCATATCATTTTTGATGGATATAAAAGACGTATGCTCTCTTCTTAATAAATCCATCTGTATCTTCCAAGAGCTTGTATATTGCTTATAGATAGATGAAATCCAGAACGCATACAAATTTTGATTATACTTTGCGGTGGCTGGATCCTCTGGGGTAGCGGCCTTGAGGTGGTGCCCAAAATTATGCTCAATAAAAAAATGCATATATAGTGCAGGCAGAAGTAGTGCCTTACCCATAAGCTGCTCTATTTTACTATCTCTATGCCCAAGTTCGTGAGCAACATTAATGCCATTAGACCCGATCACGATTCCTGCAGAAAAAATGAGTCCAACGATCTCGGCCACGCTATAATTACCAGAAGTAAGGGTAGTGAGCGTAAAGAGTATAATCCCGAAAACAGTGACAAGATTAAAGTATAATAAAAAGTCTGTCCAGTGCAATTTCTTTTTACCTTCTCGTTCATCATCATCTATATTTACCTCATTTACAGGGAATAACGATTCTAAAATGGGCACTGCGATAAAGGTATAGACAGGGGTAAGCCAGGCCCAAGCCCCCTGATAGCTCAATCCAACGATAGCACATAGGGGTATAGAATAGGCGGTAAGATATTTGAGATCTTTCATTATATAAAATTTTTATAGGTAAGGCAGCTCAATAAGAACAAACAATTACTGCAGCCTTCTAAAATAGAACATTATTAAAACATAATAAAATAGTATTTTAGAGGTTGCTATAAAAAGACTTGGGATAGAATGAACAGATTTGAAAAGATAGAGAGTAAACTCGAGGGTTTTATTCGAAAATATTATACTAATGAGTTACTTCGTGGGGCTATTTTATTCTTTGCCTTGGGAGTTCTTTATTTCCTGCTAACGCTGCTCATAGAATATTTTTTCTGGCTCAGTCCTTCTGGAAGAACGGTATTGTTTTGGCTTTTTATAGGAGTAGAGGTAGCGCTGCTGGTTAAGTTTATTGCATTACCGCTAGCACGACTTTTTAAACTTTCTAAAGGAATCAATTACAAAGATGCAGCTCAGATAATTGGCAGCCATTTTCCCGAAGTAAACGATAAGTTGGTCAATACCTTACAACTTCATAGCCTTGCTCAAGATTCAGAATTAATGCTTGCTAGCGTAGAGCAAAAGAGTGAGGAGCTAGCGCCCATTCCTTTTTCACTGGCCATAGATTTTAAAAAGAATGCAAGATATCTTAAATATGCGGCTATTCCCATCGGTGTTTTTTTAATAGCAAATGTTACGGGTAAGGAAAAGATATTCTCATCTAGTTATGAGCGCGTAGTTAACTATTCTGAGGCTTATGAGCCGCCAGCACCGTTTAGTTTTTTTGTGGTTAATCAAAAATTACAGGCTATTGAGAACCGTAATTTTGAGCTGGCTGTACGCACCCTAGGTGACATCATTCCAGAAGAGGTGACAATAACCTTTAACGATGAGGTTTATTTCCTCCAGCAATCGGCACCTGGAGAATATTCTTACGTTTTTGAGCAACCTGCTCAGGATATAGATTTTGTGTTGAGGGGCAATAAGGTTACCTCAAAACCCTATACGCTTGAGGTTTTAAAAATTCCTGTGTTAGTTGATTTTGAGATGGAACTAGATTATCCTAATCATACTAAAAAAAGTACAGAAAAGGTGAGCAATACCGGGAATGCAATTATTCCAGAAGGCACAAATATCGCTTGGAGCTTGAACACGCGACAGACAGATGCGGTAGATTTAATTTTAAAGGATACTACTTTCAGTTTCGCTTTACGCGAAAATGTGAACAACCTGAAGAGATTCAGCACCTCAAAGCGTATTTATAGCAATACGAATTATGAAGTGAGCACCAGCAACGATAAGCTGAAAAATTATGAAAACCTATCCTATAATCTGCAAGTAATTAAAGATGAGTATCCTCAGATGAGCCTCGAGTCAAAACGGGATACGGTGAACCAAGAGCAGCATTATTTTTACGGAAAAGTGAGTGATGATTACGGTCTTACTAAGCTTCAGATAGTGTATTACCCATCAGGTTCTGAGACGAAAATGTATAAGAGTATTCCTGTTTCCAGAGCAAATATAGATCAATTCATTTATGCGTTTCCAGATAATCTCGAGCTTGAGGAGGGAGTAAATTATGAATATTATTTTGAGGTATTTGATAATGATGCCATTCATAATTTTAAAAGCACCAAGAGCACCATTTTTAGTTTTGTAAAGCTTACTCAAGATGAGTTACAGGATCAGCAGCTTGAGCAGCAACAGAAATCTATAAATGATTTTAATAAATCCCTAGAGAAGATGAAGGATCGGGAGAAGGAACTTCAAGAGATTTCTCGTACTCAGAAAGAAAAAAAACAGCTGAGCTTTAACGATCAGAAAAAACTAGAGAATTATTTAAAGAGGCAGGAGCAACAAGAAGAGATGATGAAAGACTTTTCTAAGCAGCTCAAAGAAAACCTTGATGAGTTCCAAAAGAATGAACCGCAAACAGATGAGGATAAGGAAAAACTGAAAGAGCGATTAGAACGTCAAGAAAAGAAGGCAAAGGAAAATGAGAAATTACTCAAGGAATTACAAGAACTTAGGGAAAAGTTAGATAAGGAAGAACTGTCAGAAAAACTAGAAAAGTTAGAAAAGCAAAATAAGAACAACAAGCGCAATCTAGAGCAGATGGTTGAGCTCACCAAAAGATATTACGTTCAGAAGAAAGCAGAAAAAATTGCTAATGATTTACATAAGTTAGCAGAGAAGCAAGAAGCGTTGAGTAAGAAAAACGGGGATGAGAACACCAAAGAAAAGCAAGAGGAGTTAAACGAGGAGTTTAAAAATGTAGAGGAAGCGCTAAAAGATCTTGAAAAGGAAAATCAAGAACTAAAGAAACCGATGGACCTACCTGGCGATGAGAAGAAGCAGGAAGAAATAAAGGAAGAACAGGAAGGAGCATCAGACGAGTTAGGGAAACAAGAACAGGGCGAGAAAGAGGGAAAATCGCAGGACAAATCTCAGGCGCAAAAAAAGCAACAAAAAGCTGCTGAAAAGATGAAGCAGATGTCTAGTGCGATGCAATCCCAGATGCAGATGTCTGGAGAAGAAACAATGGAGGAGGATGCAGAGATGCTACGCCAAATACTTGATAATCTATTGGTTTTTAGTTTTGAGGAAGAAGGCCTTATGGAGGAGTTCAGAAGTATTAGTGATAAGAATCCTAATTATGCCAAAAAGCTGAAGAGACAGAATGTACTAAAACAGAATTTTAGACACGTAGACGATAGTCTTTATGCGTTGAGCCTAAGACAGCCTAAACTGGATGAGATTATAAATGAGACGCTGGTAGATATTGACTACAATATGGACAAAGCACTGGAGCGATTAGCAGAAAATCAAATTATACAAGGTGTAAGTAGCCAGCAATATGTTGTAACCGGAGCAAATGAACTAGCAGATTTTCTAAGCCAAACGCTCGATCAAATGCAAAATGCAATGTCAGCTAGTGGTCAGGGGAAAGGAAAGGGCAAAGGTATGGGGATGGGTCAAGGTTCTGGTGGCGGGATGCAGCTGCCTGATATCATACAGAGTCAAGAGGAGCTTAATAAAAAAATGCAGGAAGGCAAGAAGCCTGGAGAAGGAGAAGATGGAGAAGAAGGGAAGGGCGGACAAAAGCCCGGAGGTGAGAGTGGTGAGGGAAGAGGAGAAGGTAATATATCGGGAGGTGAGGGCGATGGTGGTCAGGATGGAGAGAATGGAAGAGAGGGAGAAGGCGAAGGTGGTGAAGGCAGTGGCAAAGGCTCAAGTAATGGTGACAAAAAGGGTGATGGCGATGGAAGTGGTGAGGGAGAGGAACAGAACCCGAATGAAGAAGAGTATGAGCAGGGATTACTTTATGAAATTTATAAAGAGCAATCTAAACTTAGGCAGCAATTGCAGGATGCCATAGAAAGAGAAGGTCTCGGGGATGATGCAGAACGTTTGGTTAGAAGTATGAAGGAGGTAGAACAGCAACTTTTAGATAGAGGTTTTAGTAATGAAACCATGCAACGAATGACTCAGTTAAAGCACGAACTCCTGAAACTTAAAGAAGCCGCTTTTCAGCAAGGTCAGGAAGAAAAGAGGGAGTCAAATACCAACGTAAAGGATTATGCAAATCCTGTTAATTCTGTACTGGATAAGGCTAAGAAATACTTTAATACCACTGAGATTTTAAATAGAAATGCGCTTCCATTAAAGGAAGAGTTTAAGAAGAAGGTTCAAACATATTTTCAACAAACAAATGATTGAATTTAATAGCGTCACAGCGTTTTCTTTAAATGGCGAAGATCAAATGAGATCTTGGCTAGAAACTGTGATTGATACAGAAGATAAGATCATCGGAGATATACAATATATTTTTTGTGATGATGAATATTTGCACAAACTGAATGTTGATTTTCTCAATCATGACACCTTAACCGATGTGATTAGTTTTGATTATTCTGAGGGCAGTATTATATCCGGAGATATTTATATTTCTATTGAGAGGGTTCGGGAAAACGCCGTCGATTTCAAAACGGGATTTAAGGATGAATTGAGACGTGTGATGGTGCACGGGATCCTTCACTACTGTGGATATAAAGATAAGAGCGCAGAGGATGTGATACTAATGCGTGAGAAAGAGGATTATTATTTAAGCCACAACTAAGTAGGTATATTCTTACGTCAATAATTCTCCATCCTTAGGTCTTAGGCTATAACCTTGTTTGTGTGTATCTTTGCACGCCTTTTTGGAGACTTGCATTTTCGCGAAAGCGCCATAGAGAAAGAAGTACTAATTAAATGTTCCACGTGAAACAATGAGTTTATTTCAAGATACATATGATGTGATTGTAGTGGGTGCAGGTCACGCTGGTTGTGAAGCAGCAGCAGCTGCCGCAAATATGGGGAGTTCTACACTTCTCATCACCATGAACCTCCAGACGATCGCTCAAATGTCTTGTAATCCTGCGATGGGAGGAATAGCAAAAGGACAAATCGTGCGCGAGATCGATGCACTGGGCGGATATAGTGGTATCGTTTCAGACAAAACGGCTATACAGTTTAAGATGCTCAACAAATCGAAGGGACCTGCAATGTGGTCGCCTAGAGTTCAAAGTGATAGAATGAGGTTTGCAGAGGAATGGAGATTACGGTTAGAGCGAACACCAAATCTTGATTTTTATCAAGAAATGGTAAGCGGATTGATGGTAGAAAACCATAGCATCGTTGGAGTAAAAACTTCTTTGGGTATTGAGGTAAGGGGGAGGTCTGTCGTTCTTACCAATGGAACTTTTTTAAATGGTCTTATTCATATAGGCGATAAAAATTTTGGTGGAGGTAGAGCGGGTGAAAGAGCCGCGACGGGAATCACAGAACAACTTTTGGGTTTTGGTTTTGAGTCTGGAAGGATGAAGACAGGAACACCTCCTCGGGTAGATGGTAGATCTTTAGATTTTTCTAAAATGGTGATTCAGCCAGGTGATGACGTTCCAGAGAAATTTAGCTATTCTAAAGAAACGGAGCCGCTTAAAGTACAACGTCCGTGTCATATGTCTTATACTTCTCCTGAGGTACACGATTTATTAAGAGAAGGATTTGATAGGTCTCCTATGTTTAACGGGAGGATAAAATCTTTAGGACCTCGCTACTGTCCGTCTATAGAAGATAAGATTAATCGGTTTGCAGATAAGGATAGACACCAACTCTTTATCGAACCAGAGGGATGGGATACTTGTGAGATCTATGTAAACGGATTTAGCACAAGCTTGCCAGAGGATGTACAATTTAAAGCACTACGAAGTGTTGAGGGTTTTGAGAACGTTAAGTTTTTTAGACCTGGATATGCTATTGAATATGACTATTTCCCACCTACACAACTTACGCACACCTTGGAAACAAAACTAGTAAGTGGACTGTTCTTTGCTGGCCAGATTAACGGAACTACCGGATATGAAGAGGCCGCCTCTCAAGGATTGATGGCGGGTATGAATGCGCATCTAAAAGTACACGAGAAAGATCCATTTATGCTTAAAAGGGATGAAGCTTACATAGGGGTTTTAATAGATGATCTCATTACGAAAGGAACTGAAGAGCCCTACAGAATGTTTACCTCTAGAGCTGAATACAGAACGCTACTAAGACAAGACAATGCAGACGAGCGGTTAACCCCTATGTCGAATAAAGTAGGTTTAGCCTCTGAAGAGCGTTTAGTAACAATGGAGAAGAAGTTTGATCAGGCGAAGGATCTTGTAAAATTCTTTGAAGAGACGAGTATTCTGCCAGAAGAAGTAAATCCTATTTTAGAAGAAAGGGGCTCTGCCGCAATGCGTCAATCTGATAAGATGTTTAAAGTGTTTTCTAGACCGCAAATTACGCTCGACGATATGAAGACTTTTGATAAAGTAGCAGCTTATATTGAAGATAATAATCTTGAGAAGGATGTGCTGGAACAAGCAGAAATAAGAGTAAAGTACGCGGGTTACATAGCTAAGGAAAAAGCGAATGCTGATAAGCTCACTAGACTAGAAAATATAAAAATCCCTAAAGAATTTGACTATACGAAACTTAAGTCACTTTCTTACGAGGCTAGGGAGAAACTTAGTAAAATTAGACCAGCAACCATATCACAAGCTTCGCGCGTGAGTGGCGTTTCTCCGTCAGATATCAGCGTTATGCTGGTTTATATGGGGCGATAATTTTAGTGTTCCACGTGAAACAAAGATTATGAAAGCTACGATCCCAGTAAAAGATCATTCTGTAAGCAAGGAAGATTTTGTTTTAGAATATGATAGTACGTATCACATGTATACTACTTCGCCCAGGCCTTCTCTAGAAAAATTACCTTTTTATTATGAGAGTGAAGATTACATCTCTCACACAGACTCCAAGAGATCATTGTTTGAAAGAATGTATCAGATGGTTAAGGGGATCACGCTTTCGCGAAAGCAAAAGTTGCTCAAGCGGTTTCATCCTTCTTTAGGATCTGTATTGGATATTGGAGCAGGCACTGGAGACTTTTTAGAATATTTATTAAAATCGGATTGGCATACGCAGGGGGTAGAACCAAATGAAAGCGCAAGAAATCGTGCCCAAGAAAAGGGTTTAGTTCTTAGGGAAAATATTGATGTTGTAACAGATAGTTTTGACGTTATTACAATGTGGCACGTACTAGAACACGTTTATGACCTGGAGAAGCAAATAGCTTGGCTCAAAGCGCATTTAACCAAAGAGGGCACCCTCTTTATCGCTGTTCCAAATTTTGAATCCCACGACGCTCAGCACTATGGATCTCAATGGGCTGCGTATGATGTTCCTAGACATTTATATCATTTCTCTGAGGAGTCCATAAAAAAATTATTTCTAGAAAGCGGTTTGAAAGTCATAGGAACTGAGCCAATGAAATTCGACGCATACTACGTAAGCTTTCTCTCTGAAAAGTATAGAAGCGGTAAAATGAATTTTCTCAGAGCTTTAAGGGTGGGGTGGGTGTCTAATAGAAAAGCTAAGACCTCTGGAGCTTATTCATCGCTTATTTACATCATAAAACACATTTAGACGTTAAATAGGCCGTCTTACGCGCTTTCTTAGAAAATATACACCAGACATAGGCAGATGTCGCTATCGTTTATTAGAGCGCGCCTGTCGCCTCGCTTTTTGATAATCACTCCTTATATGCAAACCTCGAGCTATCAGGAAATCTTATAATGTGCGTTTTAAGTCGATGTAACCTATTTTACACTTCCTAGGTATGTTTCACGGGGAACATACCGAAAAAAATTTATAGCGATAATTTCCTAAAATATTTTAAATCTAATTATTTTCGCGACTTAATAATTTCAAATCAATAAGATGAAAAAAATAATTGTAGTATTAGTAATTGCTCTTACAACGGTAGCTTGCCAAAATTCGAAAACAGGATATGTAAATACCGAAGAGTTACTTACCGAATACAGTGAGTTAAAAGAAGCAAAAGAGCGTTTCACACAGGAGAATGAGAGTATTCAGGGAGAATTACAGCTTAAAATCCAAGCGTTTGAAATAAAAGGAAAGCAATATCAAACGAATGCCGCTTCTATGTCAAGAGAAGCACAGGAAGAAAAGTATAATGAACTTGCTTTAGAACAGCAGCAACTTCAGAATGAGCAGCGCACCAGAGTAGGGGAGCTTCAAGTAAAAAGTCAAACTGTGATAGACAGCCTCATTAAAAAAGTAAAAAACAAAGTGAAGGACTATGGAAAAACAAATGGGTATGATTTTATCTATGGTTCTAATGATGCAGGAAGTGTTCTTTACGGTAAGGAAGAATTAGATCTTACAGATACGATTCTTAAAGAACTCAACGCAGAGGTCAGTAAGGAATAATTTACAAGTATAATATTTGACACAAAGGGGCCTACGGTCCCTTTTTTTGTGAAGCTTGACGAAAAAGTTCAACCCACTACTCACAGCCGGGGAACAAATTTCATAAATAAAACAGTAAAATTTTTAGGTAATCAGCGGTAGACAGGTTTGGTGCAACACATGTTTCACTTGGATCATATGACCATTTTTACCGTGTAAATGGTTAAAGTATTTACCTGATTTTACGGAAGGATTATAGCGTGTTTCTTTGCTGAAAAATGGTCTTAGAATTCGGATAAATAGATGTGAAATGCTCCAATTGAAAGCGTATCATTTCACGTGAAATGACGAACAGCTTTGTTGGTTGATTTGATAGAAAAGAGAACTGTTCATTCTCGGAATATCGGCTATAATAAAATTATGTTTCGCACTCTAAATTTATATAGTTACGAATTAAGAATAGTTATTTGAAAACAGAGAGAAGAGCATAATGATAGAGTCTTTATATCGCATCAATTATGATAATATAAGGATTAGTTATGGGTAAATCATTTTTTAGCACGAACTAAAAATAACATATAATTCACAAAATTTCAGTTATTTAACGTGTAAAAGCCTCGTTAATTTAATGGAAAGATCTGTGAGTATGATTTTTGCATTACCATTGCGTTCTATATGGTAAGAAGCATCTTGAAGAGCATCAATTATAGGAGAAATATTGTTATTATGAACAAATGGCGCAAACTTATTTAGGTCAAAATTGGTTTCAGATTTGAAGAAAACGAGATCGTTTACTTTGTAGTTGAGAAGCATCGCCTGACGGAAAAATTGAACACAATATTCTAAGAAATTTTTCTGCGTTTCTCTTCCTGTTTTGGCTATCGTTTCACTCCAGTTCAACAGGTCTAAAATAGCCTCTTTTTTCCCCTTGGCCCTAAAGGCAGTTCTAACCCAAGAAACAAACCATTCCTCAAACTGTATATCATCACCATCGTGTTGTAGAATGTGCACCGCTTTTTGATAATCCCCTTGAGCTTGATGGGCGATTTTTTGTGCTTCTGCAGGAGGAGTATTGTGGTGTTTTGTTAAAGCCTCGCTTATTTGGGGCGCGCTAAGGTTTGGAAAATGTAACACTTGGCAACGAGACTTAATCGTGTCTATTATGTTATCCTCGTTTTCTGTTATGAGGATAAAAAGAGTTTTAGCCGGAGGTTCTTCTATAAGCTTAAGGAGTTTATTAGAAGCTGCGGTATTCATCTTATCGGCAGCCCAGATAATCATCACTTTATAACCACCCTCGTAAGCCTTTAGAGCGAGCGACTTATTTATGTCAAGGGCCTCGTCTACACCTATTTGTCCCTGTTTTTTTTCAATCCCTATATGTTGGTGCCAGTCGTATAAATCTCCATAGGGATTTTCTAATACAAATTCCCGCCATTCTTTAGCAAAATGGGCAGAAACGGGATGACTTTTTACACTTGGCGTGATAGCCACAGGATACGCAAAATGAACATCTGGATGCGCTAGTTGATTAAACATTAGACTGCAATGTGATAAAGATTTCACATTTTCGCCTTGAGCGCTATCGCACAAAATATGACGGGCATAGGCAATAGCCATAGGTAATACGCCTGTTCCAGACTTACCCACAAAAAGCTGTGCGTGAGCAATACGACCAGAGTTTGCACTGGTAACCAAATGATTTTTTATAAAATCCTGCCCTATAATGTCTGTAAATAACATAGTGTCAAAGATACTAAGCATTTGAGGTACGTGAGAAGAGACGGCCCAAATATTCCTAAAAGTGTAATTACCGCAGGATGAGATATTCTTTAAGTAAAAAAACTTTAAAATAATTAGATCACCACCTATATTTGCCAGTAAAACACAGATATGGCAACGCTAGACGATTATAATTTTGAAGGAAAAAAGGCACTCGTGAGGGTTGACTTTAATGTACCGTTAGATGAAAACGGTAAAGTGACAGATGTTACAAGAATAGAAGCTGCAAAGCCCACTATTTTAAAGATTCTCGAAGATGGAGGGGCAGCAATATTGATGTCTCACTTGGGAAGACCTAAAAACAAGGAAGAGGAGTTTTCATTAAGTCAGATCTGTGCTACGGTGTCAGAAATTATTGGAGTACAGGTGTCATTTGTAAAAGACTGTGTGGGCAAAGAGGCTGAGGCCGCAGCTTCAGGTTTAGAAATGGGAAAAGTCCTACTTTTAGAAAATCTAAGGTATTATGAGGAGGAAACCGCGGGAGATGTAGATTTTGCCAAGTCTCTATCTACCCTGGGCGACATTTATGTAAATGACGCCTTCGGTACTGCGCATAGAGCTCACGCATCTACCACTATCATTGCTCAGTTTTTCCCAGAAAATAAATGTTTTGGGTATTTGCTGGCAAAGGAGATAGAATCTCTTGATAGGGTATTGAATAATAGTGAGAAGCCAGTTTTAGCGATTTTAGGAGGATCAAAGGTTTCTTCCAAGATTACCGTTATAGAAAACATTTTAGACAAGGTAGATGAGATGATCATAGGTGGCGGGATGTCTTTTACCTTTATCAAGGCGCAAGGCGGTAAGATAGGAGAATCTATATGTGAAGATGATAAGCAGGAACTCGCCTTAGAGATCTTAAAGAAAGCAGAGGCTAAAGGGGTAAAAATCCATATTCCCGTAGATGTGATTGCGGCAGATGATTTTTCTAACGATGCCCAGACTCAAGTGATGGATATCACAAAAATCCAAGACGGATGGCAAGGCCTAGATGCGGGTCCTAAATCTCGCGAAAATTTTGATACTGTGGTAAAACGTGCAAAAACCATTTTATGGAACGGACCGTTAGGAGTGTTTGAAATGGAAACTTTTGCCGGTGGAACCATTGCTTTAGGACATAGTATTGCAGCTGCTACTAAAGGGGGAGCTTTCTCTCTTGTAGGTGGTGGCGATAGTGTTGCAGCCGTAAAGCAATTTGGTTTTGATGAGAAGGTGAGTTATGTATCTACCGGTGGTGGCGCAATGTTAGAGATGCTGGAAGGTAAGACACTCCCAGGGATTGCAGCTATTAGGAAATAAGGAGACAAGTATTATTATACTACTGTACTCATAAATAAGACCGCTAGTTTTCTGAACTAGTGGTTTTTTTATGCTTTCGCGGAAATTTTATTGAGACATTAAGATCAGGTTGCGATGAACTCACAATCTTTTTTAGCGCTCGTAAATGATACATTTTTAAGTGTTCTATATTATTTGATATCTACGATAGCCTTGTAATTAAATACTCAAAGAATATAAGTCATCGACTAATTATAAGATGGACTGCTGTCTCGACATTGTTTTAAAATGGGAAGTCTTACAGGGGATGCATTCCTGAGATACTCTAGCGTTTAGGCTTATTGCTTTACAAGACAAGAGACGTATCTAGCCCTAATAAGCCCTATTTAACAAGTTTATTTATTAAATCTCAGGATTTAATACGATTTTAGTAGGCTTAACCGTTCCAAATACTATGAATAAAATTTTTGGTTTACTTACAATAGCTATTTTCTTTTCTGCTTTCGCAAAAGCGCAAGACACTCTATCCTATGGGTCTTATAAAAAAAGCAATCCGGTAGATAAGAATATGGAGGGATCTAATCCCGGAAGTGCAGACCCTACCACCTTAGAAACGATAAGAAAAGAATATATCAAACCAGATCAAGACATTGCTGGAAGAGATTCGCTAGCGTTCTATGAGCCTGATGACACTCTTGCCGCATTAATTGATTTAAAATGGCGCAAAGAGCTCGCTAGGATGGATTTATTTGACTCGATTTCAAATATGGTACATACGGCTCAATATGTTCCAGAAGTAACGGTGGATCTCCCTACGGACACCCTCAAAGCGAGATTAGCAGAGCTCAATGCCCGGACTCCCTTTAACATCGAATATAATCCATCCTTAGAGAGCGTGATACGGAGGTATCTAGGGAGACATAAAGTCACGATGGAAAAACTTATGGCGGTGAGTCAGTTTTATTTCCCAATGTTTGAAGAGCAATTGGACAAGTACGATATCCCGTTAGAAATGAAATATCTAGCGATTGTAGAGTCTGCTCTAAGACCTCGGGCAAAATCTAGGGTGGGTGCCACTGGTTTATGGCAGTTTATGTTTTCTACTGGAAAACTATACGATCTGGATGTAAACTCTTATGTGGATGATCGTATGGATCCTATTGCCGCCACAGAGGCCGCCTGTAAGTATCTTGCACAACTCTATAAGATTCATAATGATTGGGATTTAGCGTTAGCTTCATATAATTCTGGTCCAGGTAATGTTTCCAAGGCTATACGTCGTAGTGGTGGTTATAAAAATTATTGGAATATACGTGACAACTTACCTAGGGAAACAGCTGGGTATGTTCCTGCATTTTTAGCAACGATGTATCTCTTTGAATATGCAGAAGAACATGGATATCAACCAGAAAAATCTGAGATAAGCTATTTTGCAACAGACACTATTCATATTCAGAACGCTATTACCTTAGAACAAGTGAGTGGTATAGTAAAGGTACCCTTAGAAACCGTTCAGTTCCTCAACCCTCAGTATAAGTTGGATATAATTCCAGTGGTCAAGAATGAAAAGTATTATCTACGACTTCCTATCGAGAGCGTAGGTATGTTTGTGAAAAATGAGGATGCTATTTACGCTTTCGCGAAAGCAGAATTAGACAAAAGAGAAAAACCATTACCATCCCTCACAAATGCAGCCGCCCAAATTAGGTACAGGGTAAGAAGCGGCGACTTTTTAGGTAAGATTGCAAATAAGTACGGTGTGCGGGTAAGTCAGATAAAGAAGTGGAATAAGCTAAGGTCCAATAATTTAAAAATAGGACAGCGGCTTACGATCTACCCTAGAAAACCTGTTACAACCTCAGAAATGCCCAGATAACCTCTAGTTCTGGGAATAAGACGTATACAGTGCGTCAAGGTGATTCTCTCTGGAAAATTGCAAATAAATTCCCTGGAGTGAGCGTAGATAATATTAAAGTTTGGAATGATATTAGCAGTAACAGTTTGAAGCCAGGGATGAAGCTCAAGGTCTCAAAATAATTTAAGGATCAAGTGTTTTGCGACCGTTTATCTTTGTAATACGCTTTTAAGAGCATACAGGGATACACTAAGCACTCAACATCAACTTAGATAACCGTATATTATGATTAGATAGAACTATAATTGAGCACGATCTATCATTTCTTTAACCAAGACTTTAAAATGATTACTATGATTAAAAAAACATTACTTATTGCGCTTGCCGCTTTTACAATATTAAGTTGCTCTGAAGGGAGTAGTACCAGGGTTTTAAGTGACTCGGTGGGAAATATAAATAATGTAAAAGTCATCATTGATAAAGAACAATGGCAGGGACCAATAGGTGATGCCCTTAGGGATGTACTCGCTTCAGGAGTCTATGGTCTTCCTAGAGAAGAGCCTAAGTTTACCATAGATCAAATTCCACCAGAAGCGTTTTCTGATTTTTTACTGAAGAATAGAATATATGTTCAAATAAAAAAGGCGGATAGTACGAGCGTACGTATTGAGAAAGACGTGTACGCACGACCTCAAACCGGCGTTATCATTACAGGTAAAAGTGTGCAACGTATCACAAACGCTATTTTAGATAATGAAGAAAAAATAGTCACAGCCCTCAAAGAACAGGAATATGTTGCCAATAGCAGAAGGATAAGTAAGAGTGTAAAAAGCACTGACTCATTGAGAAACACGTTTGGCATTGACTTTAAGTTTCCTACAGCCTATAGGTATGCAAAAAGGGAAGAAGATCTTTTCTGGATGCGCAAGGACCTAAAGCGAAGTGGTAATATGAACATCACAGTGTATGAGGTGCCCTTAAGCACGATAGATAGGGACACTTTTACAATTGCCCGTATTATACGTATGAGAGATTCCATAGGAGGTAAAAACATCCCAGCAGAAGATGGTAGATTTATTACTGAGCGGGCTTTCTCTCCGTTCTTGCAAGAAACAGAAATAGATGGCCATTTTGCATACGAGACTAAAGGTACTTGGGAAGTTGATGGGCGCTATATGGCGGGACCATTTGTAAACTACGCCATACGTGATGAGAAAAACGATAGGTACGTTGTATTGGAAGGATTTATATTTTCTCCATCACAAGATCAGCGGGATAATATGTTTGAGCTAGAGAGCATCTTAAAGAATGCTAGGTTTGTGGATAATGATTGATAGGCTTCCATAACTGCGGGTTGAAAACGACAGTTACAAAAACTAAAAAACCGCATAACTCAATGAGCTATGCGGTTTTTCTATACCTAATAAATAGAATATATTATTTTTTCTCTTCTATAAGATCATCGTCCTCATCTTTAGACGCTTTTTTAAATTCCTTGATTCCGCCACCTAGGCCACGCATCATTTCTGGTATTTTTTTACCTCCAAAAAGAAGCAGGATCACCACTACTATAAGACCTATTTGCCAAGGTCCCACCATTCCTAATATTATTCCTAAAAGATTCATATTCTCAAATTTAGTCTTACAAAGATAGTAAGAAAACAAACATACAAGCGTTAAAGTCCTAAAATTGGGAAAAGAGATGAATAACAGGTCAGTAAGAGTGAAAAATACTAGAGACGAATCCACCCTGATCGTACGTAGGTTTCAAGAGGAGATCCAACCTAAGGAATGTTCTTGTACGATGTCGGGATAATGCTTTTAAAATTTTCGCGAAAGCATACTAAAATCGGATTATAGGGAACACCTCCAATTATAAATTTGAGGTTTAAGATTAGCGTTGCCTACGTTTCATCTCATATCTAAAAAGTATATTTGTACAAGCAATGACAGAAAAAAGGAAAGAAAAAAAAATAGCAAGAAAGCTTCTCCACAAGTATAGACTTGTAATCCTCAATGAAGACACCTTTGAGGAGCGTATTTCTTTTAAACTTACGAGACTCAACGTCTTTATCCTCGTAGGTATTTCTGGTATTGTATTGATAGCGCTCACCACCCTCCTTATTGCCTTTACCCCGCTTAGAGAGTATATTCCTGGATATTCTAGTACAAAGCTCAAAAGAAGCGCCTCTAGGCTCGTAAGCGAGACAGATTCGCTACAAAATGCAATGCGGGTAAATGAGCAATATTATAATTCTATAAGAAAAGTGCTCACTGGAGATCTAGAAGCTCTAGAGTTTAATAGGGATAGCATACAAGAAGCGATTTATAATGACGAGCAGATAAGTGTTATGCCTTCATCTGCAGATAGTCTCTTACGGGAGGTTGTTGATCAAGAAGATAAGTATAACGTTTTTGAAACGGCGCTTTCAGGTTCAAGTTTTTCTCTGTTCCCTCCAGTTAAAGGTGAGATAAGCGCCAAGTATGATGCCTCGATAAAGCATTATGCCATAGACATAGTCACAGAAAAAAATGCGCCTGTAAAGGCAGCAGCAGATGGCACCGTCATTTTTGCCGAGTGGACAGCAGATACTGGTCACGTTATCATTATAGAACACGGGCAAAACATAATTACCGTATATAAACACAATGCTTCTCTCAATAAAGAGCAGGGCGAGCTAGTAAAGTCTGGAGAAGTAATTGCAACTGTAGGAAATACAGGAGAGCTCACCACAGGTCCTCATTTACATTTTGAGCTGTGGAGCAACGGGTATCCTGTAAACCCTAAGAACTTTATAGATTTTAACTAATGTCAATCAAATCCTTAGGTGCCAGAGCTTTTGCTTTCTTTATCCAGAAAGAGATAAAGAAGTGGGCAGACAATCCTATTGCTACACAGGAGAAGGTTTTTAAAAACCTTATAGATGCTGCTCAATACACCGCTTTTGGTCACGACCACAACTTTGAAGCGATCATATCCCACGCAGATTTTGTTGATCGTGTACCCATAAGAGACTATGAGGACCTGCGTCCGTATGTAGATAGGGTCGTTGCAGGAGAAGCAGATGTGCTTTGGCCGGGCAAGCCCCTGTATTTTGCAAAAACTTCTGGCACAACCTCTGGCGTAAAATACATCCCGCTTACTAAGGACAGTATGCCTACCCATCCGAACTCTGCCCGTAACGCCATATTGAGCTATATAGCAGAAACGGGTAACACAGACTTTGTAGATGGCAGTATGATCTTTTTACAGGGGAGTCCTGAGATGAATGAGAAGAATGGTATAAAACTAGGAAGGCTTTCAGGAATAGTGGCCCATTATGTACCAAAATATCTTCAAAAAAACAGACTGCCCAGCTTTGAAACCAATTGTATAGAAGACTGGGAAACTAAGGTAGACGCAATAGTAGAAGAGACTAAAGATAAAAATATGACGCTCATAGGCGGGATCCCACCGTGGGTACAGATGTATTATGAACGACTTATAGCAGTCACAGGGAAGCCGGTAGGCGAGCTTTTTAAGAACTATAAACTTTTTGTGTATGGTGGTGTAAACTATGAGCCGTACAGAGCAAAACTGGAGGATCTTATAGGGAAACGGGTAGACAGTATAGAACTATATCCCGCCAGTGAAGGGTTTTTTGCTTTTCAGGACACGCAGACAGAGAAGGGAATGCTGTTGCAATTAAACAATGGTATCTTTTATGAATTTATAAAAGCAAATGAGTTCTATGATGAGAACCCAAAGAGAATTACACTTAAAGATGTAGAGCTGGATGTAAATTATGTGATGCTTATCTCTACCACAGCAGGACTTTGGGCTTATAACATAGGCGATACCGTTATGTTTACCTGTTTAAAACCTTATAGGATTATGGTTTCTGGGCGTATTAAGCATTTTATTTCTGCTTTTGGCGAGCACGTGATAGGTAAGGAAATAGAGCAGGCTATGCTGGAAGCATCCAGTAAGCAAGACTTACGCGTGACAGAATTTACGGTGGCTCCACAAGTAAACCCAGAAAGGGGTTTACCTTTTCACGAGTGGTTTATCGAGTTTGAAAAAGAAAGTGATGATATGCAGGCTTTCGCCAAAATGTTAGATACTTCCCTACAATCTCAAAATTCATACTACCACGATCTCATAGAAGGAAAAGTACTCCAACCACTAAAAATTACAAAGGTGGTCAAAGATGGTTTTAACGATTATATGAAGTCCCAAGGAAAACTAGGAGGTCAGAACAAAATTCCTAGACTTTCAAATGACAGGAAAATTGCCGATGGGTTGAAGACGATAAGCTAGGTGCGGAGATTTCGACATCATTTCAAAAGTGCTGAGCAACTTTTGAAATTACGCAACCACCTTAGCCTGCGCTATAAAAAACTCATTAGATCAGAACGATGAGATTCCTGCGATGAAACTTCGCGGTTGATACCTTTTAAATCCAAAGTCCTATATTAAACAAGCGAAATGAACTAAGCGCTACAGATGGTTGTTTAAGTATACTCAAGTGTCCGAGCGTTTTCGCGAAAGCGTAACTAAAATGGATTCAAGTTCAAGTTCATTTTCAACTTCGCATTGGATTTCAACTTCACTTTCTATTGATTATCTTTGACCTTTAATATGAGTATATTAAAAAACCAAGGACGCACCAGAGCGCAAGAAAGTAGCAACGCCATTGAGCGTATGTACATTACAATGAGACACCTCTTTAACAGAGGGTTTTATAAACCTATGGGTGTTTCTGGAGAGACACTAAGGGAATCACTTCTCATCTTACGACCAGAAATTTACGGTACGATAGCCGATGAAAAAGTAGAGCTCAACGGCTTGCTTTATGTCATTGATAGACTCCCAGAAGGAATAGAAGAGTGTCGCTATATTAACCTCACAAGTGATGAGGGCTATAAAAACAGTCACTTTGAGCCTATTGTACCGTCTAAGAGGCGTCGTAATTGCTACCGTATAGATGAGGAGCAAATGAACATTGAGATTACTCGTGGTCGCTCTGAAATCTATGACATCCTTACGCACCTTACGTTTCTCTTTATAGAATCGCACAAGATTATGCGCCGCGTACTCATAAATGATGATGGCGCTGTTGTAAGAGACTGGGAGAAGCTAGAAAAAGCTGTTTTAAATAATGAGGATCTCGATCAGAAGTCTTGGGAGATCGCAATGACGCATACGGCAAATATGCTGGGACGTACTTTTAAAGAGGTGATAGACATTGCACCTTTCTTTAATACACGAAAGAATAACAAACGCTTTATACAGATTATCTACTGGCTAGGGAAACTGGCGATGGCAGAGGTGCGCAATGAGCAGAAACGTACGGTCACCTTTAGTCCGGTTTTGAGGGAACGTTTAGGGCACCACATACACGGAGAAGTGTGGGCAAACGATATTAAAAGAACCCTTAAGGAGAAGGGTCTTATACATAGACCACTACATATTATCAGTGCAAATATGCATAGTGTTATGAACACTCTTTATGCACCTCTCGCTTTAAAATCAGAACTTAAAAAGAAGTCTAAGCTCGAGGTATATGAGCATTTGAGTGACGCTGGCAATGGCATTTTACGCACTAAAGTTGAGAAAACTGCGTTACAAAACGGTATGATTTATCTTGCAGATCAAAGCGGGACAAATATTAATGTCCAGATATTTGACACGTGTAAGATCAAGCTTGCAGATAATGATTTTTGTGAAGAGAAGATAGATGAAGCAAATGCCCCGGTAATTGTAGTGATGGATTATGCATTTGGAGAGCAGGCTTATGAGACTATGGATGAGCTACTCAAACCTTATAAGGACGGGCAAGAACACATTTATTTAGATGTAGATTCTATATCTATAATGGGTAAAGCAGGGATCTTAGAGGGAGGAAAGGGAGATGTTATGATACCGTCTGCTCATCTTTTTGAGGGAACGGCAGATAATTATCCGTTTGAAAATGATCTCTGTAAGGAAGATTTAGAGGGGCAGGGTCTAGAAGTTTTTGAAGGGGCAATGGTAACGGTTTTAGGAACTTCATTGCAGAATAGGGATATCCTTAAATTCTTCCACGATAGTACGTGGAACGTGATAGGACTAGAGATGGAAGGAGCACATTACCAAAAGGCAATACAAGCAGCCGCTATGTTAAGGGGTAGCATCCAGAAAGATGTAAAAGTAAGATATGCTTATTATGCGAGTGATAATCCATTGGAAACAGGAAGTACGCTAGCCTCTGGAGGATTAGGAACCTCAGGTGTAAAACCTACGTATCTTATCACCGAGAAAATATTACATAGAGTTTTTGATACAAAATAACGACCAAACCAAATACCCATATGAGTACATCTCAACCCAACGCTCCTTCTCAACAGGAAATGGATCTAACAGATATTTTTAGTCTGATAGGGAGATTTTTCAAGAGTATAGTGACGTTCTTTTTCAGAATAATAGACTTCATTATAAAAATGTGGTGGGTAATCCTATTGTTAGTTATAGTGGGAGTCGCTGTAGGATATTTTACTAAAAGCGCACCGTCGTACACCGCAAATTTATTGCTCAAAACCAATTTTAAAAGTCAATCATATGTCTACACATCTATTGGTCAATTCAACGACAATCTCGCTGAAGGGGATACAGCATTTTTAAGCAGCTTGGGGGTGGATCCAGAGACTTTCTCTGTTGCGAGTGTTAAGGTAAATCCTATAGTTGAGGTAATAGATATTATCTCGCTCGTGGGCGAAAATGATCGTGTCCTGGGAGAAATGACTAGAGAATTTAAGCTGGAGGATGATCAAGAACTTTTTGCTACAGATCGGTTTTTATCTAACTATAAATATCATAAACTAGAAGTAGGATTGCGCGATGAGAATGCAAAGGACGATATTGCTAAGCTTTTGGCCTTCATTAATAACCAGCCGTATGCACTTGAGCTTAAAAAGAAAGGATTACAAAGCCACAAAGAACTTATAGAGCGCAATGAGAAAACCCTAGAGCAAATAGATGAGGTAATAGCGGCAACGGTTACTCAGGCAGCAGGAGCAGGAACCACAAAAAAAGAAGCGTTTTTCTTTAACAACAGCGTTTCGAGCGATCCATCAGAGTTATTAAATTTCAAAATATTGTTAGCGCGAAATATTGAGGAGCTCAAAAACGACGAAGTGAGTTATACGGATGCAGCTGTTCTTGTAAGCGATATACAAGCATCTAAAGACACTTCCTTTTTAGACAATAAAATTTTTATATACCCTATTATCCTTGTATTCGCATTTTTGGGACTATCTGCTATTGCAGGGGCATATAGAAATTATAGAAGAGAAGAAGACAGAGTATAAGCTGGAAATATTATGACTAAAAAAATTGCACTTATTACTGGGGTAACTGGTCAAGATGGAGCTTATCTGAGCGAGTTCTTACTCAAAAAGGGGTATGAGGTTCACGGTATAAAAAGAAGATCGTCGCTTTTTAATACAGATAGGATTGATCACCTCTACGAAGATCCGCATATAGATAATCAGAATTTCTTTTTGCATTATGGAGATTTGACAGATAGTTCTAATCTTTTAAGGATTATTCAAGAAGTACAACCTGATGAGCTTTATAATCTAGGTGCAATGTCACACGTACAGGTTTCTTTTGAGATGCCAGAATACACAGCAAATGTAGATGGATTGGGAGCCTTACGCTTACTCGAAGCGGTAAGAGCGTTAGGTCTTGAGAAAAAGACTAAAATCTACCAGGCTTCTACCTCAGAGTTATACGGCAAGGTACAAGAAGTGCCACAATCTGAAACCACCCCTTTTTACCCAAGAAGTCCGTATGCAGTGGCAAAACTATATGCATACTGGTCTACCGTAAATCATAGAGAGGCATACGGTATGTTTGCCTGTAATGGCATCCTTTTTAATCACGAGTCGCCCGTAAGAGGTGAGACTTTTGTCACTAGAAAAATTACAAGGGCAACCGCTAAAATAGGGCTAGGATTACAGGAAAAGATGTATTTGGGTAATCTAGATGCAAAACGAGACTGGGGACACGCAAAAGACTACGTAAAAATGATGTGGCTCATATTACAAGCAGAAGAGCCAGAAGATTGGGTAATTGCTACGGGCGAAACCACGACGGTAAGGGATTTTATAAAAATGTCTTTTCAAAACATAGGGGTAGTGCTAGAATTTAAGGGGGAGGGCATAAACGAAAAAGGCATCGTTAAGACCTCATCTAATCAAGAGTACCCCGTTAAAGTAGGGCAAGTGGTAGTGGAGGTAGATGAAAAATATTTTAGACCCACAGAAGTTGAGCTTCTTATAGGGGATGCATCAAAGGCTTTTAATAAACTGGGATGGAAGCCAGAGTATAAACTACAAGATCTTGTAGATGATATGATGGAAAGTGATCTTAAGCTTATGAAAAAAGATAGTTATCTCAAAGAGGGTGGCTATAAAACCCTTAACTACTTTGAGTAATCCTGTGATAGATAAGGATGCAAAAATATACGTCGCTGGACATAGAGGCCTCGTAGGGAGTGCGATCATAAGCGTACTTGAAAACAAAGGATATCGTAATCTGATAACGAGAACCCATAAAGAACTTGACCTCACAAGCACTGTGGATACCGCTTCTTTTTTTTTAAATGAGAAACCAGAATACGTTTTCCTAGCTGCGGCAAAAGTGGGTGGGATTGTAGCAAATAATACTTACAGAGCAGATTTTATTTATGAGAATTTGATGATCCAGAACAACGTGATACATCAGAGTTATCTTTCGGGAGTGAAGAAGTTACTTTTCCTGGGAAGTACTTGCATCTATCCTAAAATGGCCCCTCAACCTATGCCAGAGGATAGTCTACTCACAGGCACACTAGAGTATACAAACGAACCGTATGCGATCGCTAAAATCGCAGGAATAAAAATGTGTGAGAGCTATAACCTTCAGTATGACACAGACTTCCTGTCAGTAATGCCCACTAATCTATATGGTTATAATGATAATTTTGATTTAGAAAAGTCACACGTTCTTCCCGCGTTGATACGAAAAATACATCTTGCTAAACTCTTAGAAGAAGATAACAAAGATGCTGTTTGTGAGGACTTAGGGGTTACCGCTTTCGCGAAAGCGCAAAAAATATTAAGCCAGTACGGGGTCTCAAAGGACAGTGTTGAAATCTGGGGATCCGGAACGCCAAAACGGGAGTTCTTGTGGAGTACAGATATGGCAGAGGCTTGTGTACACATATTAGAAAATACCACGTTTGACGACGTAAAAGGACCTAAAAAAGAGGTAAGAAATACCCATATCAATATTGGTACGGGCAAGGATGTCTCTATAAAGGAACTTGCAGCAATGATTAAGAAAGAAATAGGGTTTAAAGGCGCTCTAACCTTTGACGTGTCAAAACCGGACGGAACACCTAGAAAACTCACTAAAGTCTCCAAAATTCATTCTTTAGGGTGGAAACATAGCGTTGAGTTGGAAGAAGGGATAAAGAGATTGTATGAGTGGTATGTTCATAAAAACTAGTTTTTATGGGGATTTTAAAGTCTATTTGGGACAGTAAAAGCAACCGTACAGTAGTAGATAATTATGCCTCAATGCTGTTGATTCAAGCAGCAAATATTATTCTCCCGCTTGCTATTTTACCTTATCTAATTAGAATCCTCGGTGTTGAAAAATACGGGGTAGTTATACTTGCACAGTCCTTTTGTACCATAATCTATGTTTTTGTGGAGTTTGGTTTTAATCTCAGTGCCACCAGACGTATTTCTATCGCAAAAGATCATCCAGAGGAGCGTTCTCGTATATTTTCTGCTGTGCTTGCCGTAAAGGGACTACTGCTTGTAGGAATGTTTTTCATCTTTTCTATCATTGTATTATCATTTACAAGGTTTAATGTAGAGTGGGAGGTATACTTTTTGAGTTTTGGTGTAGTAGTAGGCCAGGCAATTTTTCCTGATTGGTTTTTTCAAGGTATAGAAAGAATGCGCTTTATTGCTGCTATCAATGTAGTAGCCAAAGTGATATTTACGGCCCTCATATTTATGTTTGTACACAGGGCAACAGATTACGCTCTTGTGCCTCTTTTTAACTCAACGGGATACATACTGGCCGGCTTTGTGAGCCTTTTTATTAGCCTGCGCTATACTAAGTTTATAAAACCTTCTAAGCAACTGATGAGAGATCTAGTGTCAGAAAGCACAACTCTTTTTGTATCCAACTTTGCAGCCAGACTATTTAACTCTGCAAATGTGTTTATCGTTGGGTTAGTAGCTGGGGACGCAACGGCAGGAATTTACGGAGCTATGGAAAAGATTTTTATCGCTTCAAAAAGCTTTTTTTCTCCCTTGGTGCAAGCTATATATCCTTGGCTGGCAAATAAAAAGGCAGATGTACAGCGATCTAATATTATAAAGTTGGTGCCATTTGTAGTTTTATTAGCTCTAGTATTTACATTGACTGTTTTCTTATTTGGGGAACATATTTTAGAATTCATATTTGATAAAAAGGCTATTACTTTTTATAGTACAGCATTTAAGATACTTGCAGTAGGGACTGTATTTGCGGCTATAAATATGATGTTTTTATCGCTTTATTTTCCAGCGGCGGGATACTATAAATCGAGAATGAATATCCTCCTTATGGGAGGAGTTTTTAATGTTGTTATTGCCTTCGTTCTGGTAACGTTATTTGGTATTTATGGAATTATTTTCGCTGTCATAACCACAGAATTATTGCTAGCAGTAGTAAGTTATATTCATTTTAAAAAAATTTAAGAAACAAGCAATCGCTAGTGTCTAAACTCATTATCATACAAACCGCAATTCCTGATTATCGGAAGGAATTTTTTAAGCGTTTAAAGCAGACGCTCGGAGAGAGGTTTGAGTTGTATGGAGGGGGGCGCTATTTTGAGAAAACAGTAATCACAGATCAGACTATTGAGCACAAGGCTATACCAAACCACTATTTTTTTTATAGAAAAGCACTTTTTCAAGAGGGTGTACTGAAATTAGTTACAAGTAGCGCAGTACTGGTGTTAGAGATGAATCCTCGTATTGTGAGCAACTGGCTCTTGCTCCTTGTTCGTAAGATTTTAGGTAGAAAAACGGTCTTGTGGGGACACGCTTGGCCAAGAGCTGGTAAAGAAAGTAAGAGTGATTTATTGAGGCATATGATGCGACAGCTCTCAAGCTCAATTATAGTATATACTAAAACCCAACAACGAGAACTCAAACTAAAAATGCCCAATAAAAAGATCTATGCGGCACCTAATGCGCTCATCATAGCAGATAAAATGCAAAGCGTAACAGATCACCCTAGACACTTTATCTATGTAGGCAGGCTTACGGAGCCAAAGAAAGTTTTATTTCTTGTAAAAGCGTTTAGTAAAGCTTTGGAGTACCTTCCAAATGATGTTGAGCTCAGATTAATAGGAGACGGTGATCAAAGGTTAAAAATAGAGGAGTTTATAAGGGTACACTCCTTAGGAAAAAGAGTAAAGTTATATGGTCATATAAGCGATTATGAGATTCTTAAAAAGCTTTATGCTCAAAGCTTATTTAGCGTTTCACCAGGATATGCAGGATTATCTATAACCCAGAGTTTTGGTTTTGGCGTACCAATGCTAATTTCCAGAGATGAACCCCATTCTCCCGAGATAGAAGCAGTAACCGAAGGAGAAAATGCCTTGTTTTATGAGACAGATGATGTAATACGCTTTCGCGAAAGCGTAGAAGCCATCTATACTAACACCTCAGAATGGATTGAAAAACGTGACGAAATCGCTGCCTACTGTAGGTCAAACTATAGCGTTGAGGCAATGGCTCAGGTATTTAGTAATTTAGTGGGTACAAATGGGACTTAAAACTATTATCTTATTTACATATCTGGCGATCTGTATATTTCTTCTGGCTACCCTTAGTGTAGGCGAAGGGGTTTGGGTATCTTTTTTTGTAAATAATCTGTTCCTTTTTGGAATCTTGGTATTTCACCTTTTTGAGGAAAAGGAATACTCCCCGTTTATATCGATTTATATTGTTTTTAATTTTCTGTTTTTTGTGGTGGCTCCTAGTGTTCAACTCAATGTTATAGGAAACAGAAATGCAGATTTTGCAACACAATTACCTTTCAACGAGGGGCAGGTAATATTTACCAATATCCTTATTTCTATTTTTCATTTTGTATTTTTCATTTCATACTTAGGCCTAAAAAAATGGAGAAGATTAACTATAGTGCCTCGCTATAATAAAGAAAAAGCGAAAACGATCCCTAGTGTACTTTTACTAATGATGCTCTTGTGCATTCTTATTTTTCTTTTCAGTATAAGTTTTGTGAGAGAAGAGATGATAAGGTCTAATACCCAGGCTAGTGCAAATTCTGTGAGTACATTACTGATATGGAAGAAGGTTCTTTTTATGGTTCCTTTTGCAGGTTTAATAGTATCTAAACAATACTTGATAAATAAAAAAATGAGGCTGAGCAAGGATTTATTTGCTTGGGTACTAATTGTGATGTTTTTTGCCATTTTACTAATTTGGTTTAAAAACCCATTTTTAGAAAAGAGAAACGCATTGGGACCTATATACATCTGTCTTATTTTTTTAGTGTTTCCAAAACTTCTCAACACAAATTCTAGAATGACATTTTTTATGTTCTTTTCAATGATTGTGATATTTCCCTTATCTGCAATTTTTACTCACTTTAGATCCAGTCTTCAGGAAATCATAGCTAAACCAAAATTATTATTGGATGAATTTGAAGGGGGGGGCTTTGCGGAGGTTTTTAACACGATACATTATGATGCTTTCATAAATATTACGGCAACTATAGATTACGTGAGTTATGAGGGATATTCTTACGGAAACCAGTTGTTAAGTGCTTTACTTTTCTTTGTACCAAGAAGCATATGGGAGAACAAGCCTTTTTCTACTGGACAGTTTATAGGAGATCACCTGATATATCATCACGGTTTCAATTATAATAATCTTTCTAACCCCTTGGTATCCGAAGGCTACATAAATTTTGGGATATATGGAGTTGTAGCTATGGCATTTTTATTGGCTTTAGTAATTGTAAAATTATTAGCTTGGCTGAAAAGCGATGATTTTTCTAAGAAGATCATTGCGCTCTATTTTTCAATACATCTCTTATTTCTATTAAGAGGTGATTTTGCTAACGGATTTTCCTATTATATTGGAGTTTTTATAGGAGTATATGTCATTGAGCGCATATTAGAAATTCTAGTTATTCACGCATCTATAAACCAACAAAAATGGAAACGACGTCGAACAGCGCGAGCTTAGTCTTTTTGAAAACAGCGGTGGGAATAGTTTTTGCATCTGTTTTATTGCCAACTAATCTTAAGGCAATATCTGTTCTTCTCTTGGGGATAGCCGTTTTTTACTATAATCTTAAAAACGGTATTCATCTTAATAAGATTTACATTTTTTCTAGTGGGCTTATCTACGTAGGAATAGCGTGCACAGTTATTTATAGTGATGATATCCCATTTGCTTTAAAAGGACTCACAAAAATGTCCTCTCTTGTAGTATTTCCAGTCATTTTTTCATTTGTAGGTGAGCGCGGTAGGAAGTTATTAATACAAGAGAAAAGACTTTTTATGACTGTCTACATTGTTTCTGTTGCGTTGTTTAATATTTTGCCATTTACCTACTTATGGATAACACACTATACGGGTAGCGAGATGATCGAGCATTATGCTACCGTCGTAAGAGTTGATTTTGGAAAGTGGAGCATTCATCCTATTTACCTTTCAATGCACAACAGTATAGCAATATTATTTTCTTTTTTCCTTTTACTAAAGTCAAAAGGAAGAGGCATCACAATTTTTTTGCTTTCGGTAGACATACTTCTTTTACTGTTCCTTTTTTTATATGCAAAAAAAGGACCCCTCATTGCACTCTTTGTGATTTTAATTTTGGCTCTATTCTTTCAAAGAAGGAAGAAATTGTTCAAGCCATATTTAATTGTGACTCTTGTATTGATGGGCTTGACTATTGCAATACCAAAGACTAGAAATAAATTTGTAGAATTATTAAAGATTGAAACTGTAAATAACGGCACCATAAACTCTACTAACATAAGGTTTTCTATATACGATAATGCAACAAAGGCTATAATAGAGTCTCCTGTCATAGGCTATGGAATAGGGGACTACAATAATATTTTATTAAGGAAATATAAAAAAGAAGGAAGTACGGTTCTTCTCAATGGAAATTATAACGCACATAATCAATATTTAAGTCTTCTACTAATTGGAGGTGTCATACTTCTATTTATATTTTTAATTGTCTTTTTTATTAACGGCATATTATCAATACGATACGATAATCAAATCCTGCTACTCCTTTTGATTTTTTATTCTATTGTTATGTTTACTGAGAACATCCTTGAGCGAGAATCTGGAGTCCTGTATTTCAGTCTTTTTCTTACGTATTTCACACTATTTAACGTACAAGATAGAAAGTGAAAATTTTACAGATACATAATAGATACAAAGACTTAGGGGGTGAGGATGTGGTGGTCGCTAGAGAAAAAGCAATGCTAGAGGAGGCGGGTCATATAGTCATCCAGTTTATAGTAAGCAACGAGGAGATAGAAGGTTTTTGGCAAAAAACTACAACAGCGCTTAGTCTAAGCTATTCGATAAAATATAAAAGGCATATTGAGAACGTTATTAAAAGGCACTCTCCAAACATAGCTCACATCCACAATTTTTTACCCATTCTGTCACCATCAATATTCAAGGCCTGCAAAAATTTAAAGGTGCCTGTAGTACTTACTGTTCACAACTACAGGCTCGTTTGCAGCAATGGACTCTTGTATAGAGATGGGAAGATATGTGAAGAATGCTTAACTAAAAAAATTGGATGGCCTGCTGTTAAGCACGGCTGCTATCAAGACTCAAAAGTTGCCTCAATATTTCCTGTGATACACAATGCCGTGCATAGTAACCTCAATACTTGGTCAAAATATATAGACAAAGTCATTTTCCTCACGGAATTTTCAAAATCTATATTTGAGAGATCACATCTTACGTTTAGATCCGAGCAGATGGTAATCAAACCCAACTTTGTAGCGGATAGGGGGTATTGTCTAGAAAAAGAAGATTATTATTTATTTGTAGGAAGGCTTTCTCAGGAGAAGGGAATTTTGGAAGTGATTGAGGCTTTTGCCGAGTTAGCACATAAACTGGTTATAGTTGGGACAGGGCCTCTCGAAAAAAATGTAGAAAAGGCGGCCTTAGAAAATGACAATATTGAGTATCTAGGCTTTCAATCTCAAGAGGAGTTATCACATCTTTATATGAAAGCGAAAGCTCTCATTGTAGCCTCAAAAGTGTATGAAACATTTGGGCTTACTGTCGTTGAAGCTTTCTCCTTCGGAACCCCTGTTATTGCTCCAGATTTTGGGAATTTGGGTTCCTTCATTAAAGAAAAGGGCAACGGATTGAAATACAAGCTAGGGGACTTGAGCTCTTTAAGGAATACTATAGGAAATTTTGAAATGATAATAGATAAAATCAAAATAGATAATGAAGCTCGATTAACATTTGAAGGGAAATACACAACCAAGAAGAATTTAGAAAGCTTATTGAAGATTTATAGAGAAGTAGTAAATTAATCGGTATCCTCTATACATATTACTATTGAATCTTTATTTACGATGTCACTTTCATTTTGAGAGCTGAACGTTGGCCAAAGCTTTAAGCTTAATTATTTTCGATTTAAAATAACTGGTGTAATCTACATTTATCTCAGGTATAACTTGTCTCAATAAAAAACCGTCTTGACTAAAACCTCGATTAAACACATCACCCTCATATCCCTCAACTTCTACCCAGAAGACACGGCTATAGGATTATACAGCACGCAGCTCGCAGAGTTTCTAGAGAAAAAAGGAGCAAAGGTTTCTGTGATAACGGGTTTCCCTTATTACCCTAAATGGGAGATTTCTGAGGCTTATAAAAAGGAGAAACCCTTTCTTCAAGAGAAAAAAGGCACCATAGCTATTTATAGGTATAAGCAGTTTGTGCCTGCGCAACCTTCCTTTGTAAAGCGTGTAGCCCACATTGCAGATTTTACTTTTGGCTCCCGTATAAATTTCAAACAAATTAAAGAGTGTGACTTGGTCATATCGATCATTCCCTTTACGAGTAGTGCGTGGTTGGGTAATATGCTTTCGCGAAAGCGTAACGCAAAACACTGGATACATATACAGGATTTTGAATTTGACGCTGCTTTTCAATCTGGCGTGGTAGCGAGCAAGAAAGGTGTTCTCTACAACACCCTTATGAGTTTAGAACGTTCCATACTAAATAAGGCAGACCGTACGAGTACCATAAGCAAGTCAATGCTCACAAAACTGAAAACCAAGACTTCATCTACTACTTTTTTACTCCCTAATTGGGTGCATCTCAATCCATATGAGTCTAGTTCTGACAGGCATCCATATTTTAGTTCAGATAAATTTAGCTTACTATACGCCGGAAATATAGGAGACAAACAGGATTGGGACTTTTTCACGAAAGTGGTAGAAAACATAGATTTTGCAACCTATGAAGTCATTGTGGTAGGTGCTGGCTCAAAAGTGCGACAGGTAGAACGGTTAGCTAGAAATCATAAAGGCCTCAAATTCTATTCGCCAGTGCCGCTAGATCAACTTTCTACTCTACTTTCTAGCACAGGCGCACATATATTTTTCCAAAAAACGACCATTAAAGATACCGTGATGCCGTCTAAAATACTCGGGATGATGGCCAGCGGCCGTCCGTCTATAATTACGGGGCATCCAGAGGCAGAGCCCGCTCATATTATCAAAGAGGCAGATGCAGGTTTTTATAATCAGACGAATGATGTAGATGAGGTCTTGGAACAGATAGATATACTTTCTTCAGACTCGGCGATGTGTGCAAAAATGGGAGAAAGCGCTCGTACTTATGTGAAAGAAAGATTTGACAGAGATCATATCTTAAATAATTTCTGGAATGCGCTCACACAATTATAAGCTGATTATAGGGTTATAATTTTTGTATTTGCACTGATAGCGCGATATTGCGTGTAGATGCAATGCTTAAACAATCATAATGAATAAAAGAGTCTTAATAACGGGTGCTGCAGGGTTCCTGGGATCGCATCTGTGCGATAGATTTATCAAAGAGGGCTATGATGTAGTGGGTATGGATAATCTCATTACAGGGAGCCTTTCTAACATTGAGCATCTTTTTAAGCTAGAAAATTTCGAATTCTACCATCACGATGTTACCACTTTTGTACACGTGCCAGGCAAACTGGATTATATTTTACATTTTGCATCACCAGCAAGTCCTATAGACTATCTTAAAATTCCCATCCAAACCCTCAAAGTGGGATCATTAGGGACCCATAACCTCTTAGGCCTAGCGAAAGAAAAAAATGCGCGTATCCTCATAGCTTCTACCTCTGAGGTATATGGAGACCCACTCGTACACCCTCAAGATGAAGGATATTATGGCAATGTAAATACCATTGGACCCCGAGGAGTTTATGATGAGGCAAAGCGTTTTCAAGAATCTATTACCATGGCCTATCACCGTTTTCACGGCCTTGAAACACGTATTGTCCGTATTTTTAATACGTATGGACCAAGAATGAGACTTAATGACGGTAGGGTGATCCCTGCGTTTATGGGGCAGGCACTTAGGGGAGAGGATCTCACTGTTTTTGGTGATGGGACTCAAACACGATCTTTTTGTTATGTAGACGATCAAGTCGAGGGTATCTACAGATTGCTTTTGAGCGATTATGAGTTGCCCATTAACATAGGTAACCCTGACGAAATAAGCATAAGCGACTTCGCCGAAGAAATTATAAAACTTACAGGAACAGAACAAAAAGTGATCTATCAGAACCTACCCATAGATGATCCAATGCAACGCAAACCAGACATTACAAAGGCTCAAGAAATTTTAGGATGGAATGTGACCGTAGATCGCTCTGAAGGGATGAAGCGAACTTATGAGTATTTTAAAAGCCTCACCGAAGGAGCAGTTGCATAAGAGCGAACATAAAAATTTTTTAAAGCATATTAGGAAGTAATAATGGCTAAAGGAATAGGAAGATATTCTGGCTACATACGTCCAGCCATCTATTGTATAGATCTCGCAATCATCCTGTTGCTGGCTAAGCTATGTCTGGTAATGACAGATAATTTTTGGCTGTTTGCGTTATATATTGTCTCAACTTGGATTTTTTCTACCATCAAATCGAACTTTTATGAGGTGTATAGATATACAAAACCTACACGCATCCTCTCTCTTACGTTTCTTCAATTAGCATTATTTGGGCTTCTGGTTTTTGCCTTTTTTGGCGTTTTTCAATACGTGGACACCACACCTGTAGCAGTAATCGGGTATGTGTTGTACGTTTTCTTGGGTATCACTATTGTAAAGTTTGGCGTGTTTTACCTCCTTAAATCGTACCGTACCATATTAGGAGGAAACCATCGTAGTGTTATTATTTTAGGAACTAACGATCAAACAGAGGAATTAGAAAAATTCTTTAATGAAAATAAAACCTACGGCTATGAACTTAAAAAGGCGTTTGATCTAAACCATACAGATACCAGTCTCGAAGAAGTATTTGCCTATATCGTAAAAAGCAATATTGACGAGGTTTATTGTTCCATTGCTCAATTTACGAACGAAGAACTCCGAGAGATTTCTGAGTTTACAGATAACAACCTCAAAATCTTAAAGTTCATACCAGACAGCCGAGAGATCTTTACTAAAAAGCTCCAATATCAATACCTCGGGATCACCCCAATTCTATCGCTTCGTACCATCCCGATAGACACACCGCTCAACCAGTTTATAAAAAGAGCGTTTGATATTACGCTCTCGCTCATTGTTCTTATTGGTGTTCTTTCTTGGCTCACACCTTTACTAGCGATTCTTATAAAATTAGATTCCAAGGGAACCGTATTTTTTAAACAAAAACGTAATGGCTTAGATTATAATGAGTTTTATTGCTACAAATTTAGATCGATGCGCCCTAATGAAACTGCAGATCTACATCAGGTAAGCCGTAATGATGAGCGTATTACTAGAGTAGGTAGTTTTTTGAGAAAAACCAGTATGGATGAGCTCCCACAATTTATAAATGTACTCAAAGGTGATATGTCTGTGGTGGGACCACGGCCACATATGGTCAGCCATACTCATATGTATGCAGAGCGCATTGATAAATTTATGGTGCGTCATTTTATAAAACCAGGTATCACTGGACTGGCTCAAGTTAGTGGATATAGAGGAGAAGTTGAGACAGATGATGATATAGTGAACCGGGTAAAATTTGATATATTCTATGTGGAGAACTGGTCTTTGTTTTTAGATCTCAAGATCGTTTTTACTACTGCCTATAAAGCCATTACAGGAGATGAAAAAGCTTATTAGAGAAGGCTTAGAGCCACTTGTTTCTATAATTACTCCGCTCTTTAATTCCCAAGATTTTATCGCTCAGACTATTGAGAGTGTACAAGCTCAAACCTATTCTAACTGGGAACAAATAATAGTAGATGATTGCTCTACAGATAGTTCTATCAGTATCGTTAACGCGTTTGCTCAGGTAGACAAAAGAATACGATTAATTACGCTTTCGCGAAATAGCGGCGCCGCTCATTCCCGAAATATTGCCACAGAAAACGCACGAGGGGACTATATTGCCTTTTTAGACTCGGACGATATGTGGCATCCGCAAAAACTGCAGAAACAAATTGCATTTATGCAACAAGCTAACTGTGCTGTTTCCTACACAAGCTATCTCCATATTGATGAAGGGGGCACTTCTCTCAAGAAAAGAATTAAAGCGTTGCCTTCCCTTAGTTATGAGAAGCAACACACTAACAATTATGTGGGCAATCTTACAGGAATGTATCGAGCATCAGAAATAGGTAAAATAAGCGCTCCTAACATACGCAAGCGTCAAGATTGGGCAATGTGGCTAGAGGCTATAAAAAGGAGCAACAGGGATGCCCTAGGGCTTCAAGAAGACCTCGCTTATTATAGGGTAAGAAGCGAGTCTATGAGTGCTAATAAATTAAATTTGGTAGCATATAATTTTGCCTTTTATAGAGAATTTCTGGGCTATTCTTGGCTTAAATCAGTTTGCTGGCTGCTTCGTTTCTTCTGGGAGTATTTTATTATACGTCCGCAATCTATAGAGAGAGTTTCATAAAGGGATTTGTGGTGTCCTTGGGAAAGCTCTTGAGCCTTATTGCTTAATCAGCTTTAACGATTGTGTGGATTTATTAGAAGTCACTCTTGCAAGATATAATCCATTACTCAATTTTGATGCGTCTACACTATAGTTCTTAGACAAGGGCCTTATGTCTATTAGCTTCTTCCCCAAAACATCATAGACTTCTATTAAATCGATATAGCTCGCCGCTGAAAGCGTCCAATAATCAGAAGAAGGGTTAGGAAAGGCGCTTACTGAGGTACGATACCCTGTATTCCCTACTGATAACGTTCCATCACTAAAAGTGATATCATCAAAGTAATTTACAGTAGTTGCCGTTCGGCTGTCGAAATCTGGAAAAACTATTATTTGGTCAATACCGTTAGACGAAGCTTCGCCTATAACTGCTGTAAAATCAAAAGTGAGCTCCTCCCATTGATTAACAACAGTATTAGCAACCTTTATCTCACCTGTAGAAGCCCCAGCTGGCGTTGCAAATTTAAAACCGACATCACTTATGATGGTCTTATATACTTTCATCTTTACGATCGCGTTATCTTCTGTTAGCGTAAATGTACCCACGTCAGCACCGTGCATCGTTTCTGTGCCGGCAAAGGGTTGTCCCGTTACTAGAGCAGTAAACTTTGCCACAGTAGCAGAGGTGTTTATTCCAGAAGGATCTGGATTATCAACTATTTCTAAGGCTGGATTGGTATCATTTTCAAAAACTGTCCAAGTATAGTTGGCACCCTCCCCACCCGTTTCAAAGTTGATGGGATTGTTTTGAGCGTAACTGATAGTGGCAATAAGCAATAAAAAAAGAGTACTATTTTTCATAGTGTTGAGTGTTACGCTTCCGCGAAAATGTGAGTAGTATCAACTGCTGTCAGTATCATTTACAATAGCATACCTAGCAGAACGAATTACTACAGTAGTAGTTGAGATCCTACAAGATAGGAAATAGGAGGTCTAAAATGCTGAATAACAGTTACTTTATTTACAAATAAGCGGGTGGCTGCCAAGTATATAAAGGAAAAGACTCCCAATCTCTATAAAGATTGGGAGTCTAGTTTTTAAAGTAAACCTTCGAGGCTATCATCTCAGTTGCGAGATGTTCTTGAAGGAAAAAGTTTAATTGTTCAACGCCTCAGCACCACCTACGATCTCAAGGATTTCGTTAGTAATCGCTGCTTGACGTGCTTTATTATATTGAAGTTTAAGCGCATCTCTAAGTTCTGTTGCGTTATCTGTTGCTTTGTGCATTGCGGTCATACGTGCCCCGTGCTCAGAAGCTACAGAATCTCGTATTCCCTTAAATAACTGCGTTTTGAGTGCTTTTGGAATTAGACCCTCAACGATTTCTTCCTTAGACGGCTCAAAGATATAATCAACAGTTGAGGTCGCGGTTTCTTGTACTGTAGGAACGATAGGCAAAAATTGCTCGATGGTTACAATCTGCGTAGCAGCGTTCTTAAATTTGTTGTAGATGATATCGATACGGTCGTATTCTCCATTTTCAAAGCTATCCATCAATTGCTCGGCAATCAATGAAACGTTTTCAAATGTTAAATCATCAAATATCGCGTTGTCATTAGTCACTACTTTAAAGGTTTTCTTTAAAATAGCATCTGCTTTTTTACCTAAAGTAACTAGGTGAACCTCTTTCCCGGCGTACTTTGCGTTAATGTGAGTATTAGCACCTTTGATGATGTTTGAATTAAACGCTCCAGCCAGACCCCTGTTAGAGGAAATAGCGACAATAAGCACTTTTTTGATCTCACGTTCCTCTGCAAGTTTACTTCCAGAGTCTGAATCTATGGTCGCGCTTAAATTCTGTAAAAGCTCAGTGAGCTTATCAGAATAAGGACGCATTGCTGTAATCGCATCTTGCGCCTTCTTTAACTTTGCAGCAGATACCATTTTCATAGCACTGGTAATCTGCATCGTAGAAGATACCGAACTGATTCTGTTTCTTATTTCCTTTAAATTGGCCATTTTTTGAGTTCAGAGTTATGAGTTCAGAGTTATGAGTTTTTGATTATTGCAACCAAAATTCTTATCAACTCCTCACATCTATTCTTCATTCCTGACGGAACATCTCTCCCAGTAGCTTCGAGTATTTCTAACCAATACATCGTTTCATCTGCTTCCTTGAGAGCAATTCCAAATTTATTTTTGAAGTCTTTTGTACTGACTCCACGCTGAGCTTCCCTAGTATTAGCACGTATACTCGTACCGCTTTTCAACAGCTGTGATGCAAGCTCATAGTCGCGATTCTCCTTTAGAGTATCACAATATCGAACAGTTTCACAAGCAAAAGCAAAGCTTTTAGTTCTTATAGGACTATCCTTAAAACCCATAATTTCAATTTCAGCTATGGTCGTAGTTTGTGTTCGCTCTGAACTCATAACTCCGAACTCATAACTTTTCGCGAAAGCGAATCTAAATTAATTATACTTAGCAGAAAGATCCTTTGCAACCGCTACTAATGTATCCGTTACCTCATCTGTAAGCTTCCCAGCCTTTAAAGTGTCTAGCGTATCTCTATGCTTAGCATTTAAGAACTCGATATATTCTGCTTCAAATTCTTTTACTTTATTTACTGGTACGTTACGTAACAAGTTCTTAGAACCTGCATAAATGATCGCAATCTGATCTTCTACCGTAAACGGGGTGTTTTCAGGTTGCTTTAGGATCTCAACGTTACGTTTTCCTTTTTCAATTACATTTAAAGTTGCTGCGTCAAGGTCTGATCCGAACTTTGCAAAGGCTTCCAGTTCACGGAACGCTGCTTGATCAAGTTTTAAGGTACCAGATACTTTTTTCATTGACTTAATCTGTGCGTTACCTCCCACACGTGATACTGAAATACCTACGTTAATCGCTGGTCGTACTCCAGAGTTGAATAAATCTCCATCTAAGAAGATCTGTCCATCTGTAATCGAGATTACGTTAGTAGGGATATAGGCAGATACGTCACCCGCTTGTGTCTCAATGATAGGAAGTGCAGTAAGGGATCCACCACCTTTTACAAGTGGCTTCAAGCTATCAGGAAGATCGTTCATTGTTTTTGCAATGTCGTCATCATTTATAACTTTTGCTGCACGTTCAAGAAGTCTTGAGTGAAGGTAAAATACATCCCCAGGATATGCCTCACGTCCTGGTGGACGACGAAGAAGTAAGGATACCTCACGGTATGCAACTGCTTGCTTAGAAAGATCATCATAAACAATAAGTGCTGGACGACCCGTATCACGGAAATATTCTCCAATCGCTGCCCCAGCAAAAGGTGCATATACCTGCATTGCTGCAGGGTCTGATGCGTTTGCTGCGACAATAGTCGTGTAAGCAAGTGCTCCAGCATCTTCTAAAACCTGAGCAATGTTTGCTACCGTAGACGCTTTCTGTCCTATGGCAACATAGATACAATATACTGGATTCCCAGCATCGTAAAATTCTTTTTGATTAAGGATGGTATCGATACACACGGTAGACTTCCCAGTCTGACGGTCACCGATAACAAGCTCACGCTGCCCTCTACCCACTGGGATCATCGCATCAATCGCTTTGATTCCTGTCTGTAATGGCTCAGTAACGGGCTCACGGAAAACAACACCAGGCGCCTTACGCTCTAATGGCATTTCATACGTCTCACCAGTAATAGGTCCTTTACCGTCTATAGGTTGACCTAATGTATTTACAACACGTCCAGTAATACCTTCTCCTACTTGAATGGAAGCGATACGTTGGGTACGCTTTACGGTGTCACCTTCTTTAATGTTAGAAGAGGTACCTAAAAGTACAACCCCTACGTTATCTTCTTCAAGGTTAAGAACGATAGCTTCAAGACCACTCTCAAACTCTACAAGCTCACCATATTGTGCGTTTGCGAGTCCGTAAATACGAGCGATACCATCACCCACGGTCAATACTGTTCCTACTTCGTCCAGTGAAGCGCTTGCTTCAAAACCTGAAAGTTGTTTCTTTAAAATTGCCGAAACTTCTGCTGGTTTAACTTCTGCCATTTTGTTACTATTTATATTACGCTTTCGCGAAAATGTGCCTGCCCTATAGCAAGCTGTTTATTTATAAACTGTTACTGAATTCTCTTTTTAATTTACCCAACTGACTAGCAATACTTGCGTTGTATTGAGTATCACCTACCCTTAGGACAAAACCACCTATGATGCTCTCATCTACTTCGTTAGTAAGCGTCACCTTTGTGCTTCCCGTAAGCTCTGTAACTTTGGCAAGTACCTTTGCTTCTAACTCTGGAGATAAAGGAACGGCGGTAGTTACGGTAGCAGCTTTGATATTGTGAGCTTTGTTGTATTCTGTAATATAACTTGTTGCTACTCCGCCCAAAAGGTTTGCTCTACTATTATCTACAAGAACATCTATTAAGCCCAGTGTTTCTGCGTTGCCCTCAGAAAAAACTTGTCGTAATATCGCTTTTTTATCTGATGCCTTAATGATAGGACTATTAAGAGCACTACGAAGTTCTTTACTCCCTTCGAGAGTTGCTGTTACAGATTTCATATCATTTAATACCGCATCTACAGAACCATTGTCTTTTGCCAGACTCAGTACTGCTTTTGCATATCGTATTGCTGCTCTACTCATAAAATATGCTCGCGTGAGCGAGAGATTTTGTCATATCCGCTCAGGCGGATATCCCATTAATGAATTTAACTGTCTTAATTTAAAGTCGCTTGACCTAGCATCTCATCTACTAGTTCCAGTTGCTTTCCTTTATTAGAAAGTTCACTTTTCACTACTTTTTCTGCAATTTCTACAGATAAAGAAGCTACTTGAGCCTTTAGATCTGCGATAGCGCTCTTACGCTCTGCCTCAATTGCTGCTTGTGCCTGTAAAACCATTTTATCTGCAGCTTCCTTCGCTTCAGACTTTGCATCGTCTATCATCTTCGCCTTCATCTCACGAGCTTCTTTAAGCATAAGTTCGCGCTCTGCGCGGGCTTCTTTTAAAAGCTTCTCATTATCTGCTTGAAGATTTTGCATTTCCTTCTTTGCATTTTCCGCAGCATCAAGTGCTCCTTGAATTCCTTCTTCACGCTCATTAAGAGCAGACATAATAGGCTTCCAAGCAAATTTTACCATAAGGAAAATCAGCAATAAGAAAAGTATCGTTTGTTTTACAAACAGGTCAAGTGAAAAATTGTTTAATAACTGTTCCATCGTAAAGTGGTTCTGTGTGTTGTAATTTTTTGTCTAATCCCACTAGTGGGTTTTATCACCCATTAATTTGGCTTTCCCGAAATGGTTGCTTTCGGATGTTACTCTCACGAATGTACCGAGAGGTCCTTTAATAGAACGCAGCTCCTGTAACCAACCGTTACAGGAGGTTGCGTTTTAGGGTTGATCTGGATTACTTTCCTAAGAAAAGTGCACCAAACGCAAGTCCTTCTAAAAGTGCAGCGATAATAATCATCGCAGTCTGGATTTTTCCAGTAGCCTCAGGTTGACGTGCAATACCTTCCATTGCAGATCCACCGATTTTACCTAAACCAATACCAGCTCCAATAACAATTAATCCAGCTCCTACTAAATTAGGAACCATTGGCGTTACTTCTTGTACTAATGCTAAAGACATAATAGTGTATATAAATAATAATTAAACAAATAAAAATTCTTGATTATGTAAAGTTCCTTCTTACGGGCTCTGTATCTTCTATTTCTTCTCCCTCTGCGTCGTGCAATGTATCGTCGTGATGATCATCGGCAACCGCCATTCCTATAAATAGCGCAGAAAGCATTGTAAATATATACGCCTGCAGGAACGCAACCAGCACTTCAATGAGCGTGATAAAAAATGAAAGTAGTATGGATAGCGCCTGTGAACCAGGAATAGTCAGTGACTCTTGATATTTTATACCAATCGCAATTAAGCTCATTACTACAATGTGCCCCGCAGAAATGTTTGCAAACAAACGCACGAGAAGCGAGAATGGTTTTATAATTAATGTTCCCGCAAGTTCAATAACAGCCAGTACGGGTCTAATTAAAACAGGCACTCCTGGCATCCACAAAATATGTCCCCAAAAGTGTTTGTTTCCACTGGCTACGTAGATAATCAACGTGATAATAGCTAATGCAGCAGTAACGGCAATCTGACCTGTTACGTTAAACCCAAATGGCATAAGTCCCATAAGATTTAAAATCCATATAAAGAAGAATACGGTAAGAAGGTATCCAGTAAATTTTCTGTATTGATCCCCAATGTTAGGCTTCGCAATTTCATCGCGCACGTAGATTACGAGCGGCTCAAGAACACGACCAAACCCTGTAGGAATGCTTTTCTTTTTATATTGTCTTGCAAGTCCTGAGAACCAAAAAATCATCAGAAGACCTACAATTAAAATTCCAAAAACGCTTTTGGTTATAGAGAGGTCAAACGGTTTAGAAGCGTTTGTGGCTGTATGAGTTTCTTCGTTTATAATTACCGTATCGGCACCTTCATCAAGCTCATAGATAACGCCGTGATTTTTAACAAAGCGGCTACCACCTTTTTCAACAATAACTTCTCCTTCATCATCGTGATGAAAAGCAGAAGACATGAATGCAGTAAAACCACTCTCTCCCCATAGCATTACAGGAAGTGGAAATCCTACGTGATGTTCTTCTCCATTATCTGAGAAGTAAGAAAATAAATGAAAGTCGTGAGAATCCTTAAGGTGATGCTCAATATATGTGTCAATCTCTGAGTCTGAACTGACTGGATCTCCCTGTTCTCCGCCTTTTCCAGAATCCGCTATCTCTACTGCGCTCGGCACAGATTTCGCGAAAGCGTAAAAAGGAACACAAAGAAAGAATAATAAAGTAAAAAGCGTAATTGATTTTGATGCTACCTTCATTCCTATATTTTCAATAAATAACGTGGCCTAAAATTCTGTGCAAAAGTACTCATTTTCTTCAAAATAAAATATAAATCTCAATTATTTCAAAACTATGCTTCCCTATTCAATATTTTAACAATTATGAGCACCTCATAAAAGAGAAAAATAAATATTGGGATAAGTAGGGATAGACTATCTGCTTTGCTCAACACTATGCTGGAAAAGAGCACATCCCTAAAGACAATGCAGAAAAGCATAATCTTTAGCGCCATTGAGCCTAGATAGAGAAAACCTAGTTGGTCCTTAAATTGAGTTGTGAGCGATGCAAGAAGTTCAAAACACACCACTAGAAGAACAGAAACTATTGCTTGAAATAGATAAACCGCCCATAAACTAAAGGGGTGATAGATGTCTAGGGATGTAGTGGTATAAAAATGTAAGTTATAAGTAACTAACAGAAGTATTATTCCAATGCCTATGTAAAGGAGTAATTTTTTTATCAATGCTTATTTGTTAAGTTGCATAACGGCTTTTATGACAATGTACATTGCCAGAAAAACGGCAAACATCGTACAGACCTTCTCGAGATAGGTAGTGTCAAATCTAGAATCTAGCCAAGAACCTAAAAGATTGCCCAGAAATATAGTACCGCCCATCTGGATGGCTATGGTAGAAAATTTTGCCCAGTTTTTAAGCGGAGCGTCCTCCTTGTTTTTTGGCATCGTTACTTATGGATTTTACACTTCCTTTCATATCGCACGTTGCATTGAAGTTTGCACCTGGCTCTACGGCAAGTTTTCCAGTAATTACTTCTCCATTGATATGAGCACTGGACTTTACAGAGAGTAAATTACTTATGGTGATTTTCCCTTCTATTGTTCCTTCTATATCTGCATCTTGGCAAGTAAGTGTTCCTGTGACGACACCGGTTTTTCCTATTACGATTTTTTGAGGAGAGGAGATATTACCCTCGATCTCGCCGTCTATTCTAAAACCGCCTTGTGACTCTATATCACCTATCAGTTTTGTGCCCTGACTTATCCTATTCTGCTGATTGCTTAGGTCATTTTCCTTTCCTTTTTTGTTATCTGAAAACATCTATGAGGGATTTTAGTTTGTGGTTCTCGTTTTGTAAGCTTCTAGGTTTTTGTGCAATTGCACAAATTTATAATTTTCTGAGGCAACTATAATTGCAGGCTTCACAATCTTACTATCTTTATGGGTGGCTAGCAACTCTATAACTCCTTCAGCTTGCCCACGACTGCTCAAAAAGTGCACAACTATAAAAGAAATGTCCTTGGTATAGCTGTCGAGGCTTATATTAAAATCTGAATAGCCCACGTTATCAAAAACTTCTTCTAGCTTAGTTTTAAAATCTAGCGCTGCTTGGGTATTTGTTGCTGGAAATTCATACAGTAATTTATAGCTTACAGAGAGTGCTTCATCATCAAATTCCGTAAAAGCCATTCCCGGTAACGCTTCGCTGAGAAGTTGTTGCGCTCTTTTTCCTTCTTCAGACCTCGGGTAGGTGAGCGCTACATAATTTAGGGCATCTTTATAGGCACTATACCCTTCATACCTTCCTAAAACGGTCGCTTTTAATAATTCAAACTTAGGCAAATACGGGTCGCCATAAAATTTATCAATTTGAGTATCTAATTTTGAGAGCAGACCTTGATATTGCTGGTTTTGAAATTCCCTATACAATCCTTTGTAAATAACATCTGGAGCTTGAGCATCTTCCTCTAAAGCTACATTTGGATTATTTAGTCTTGATGCATATCTAGAATCCGGATAGTTAGAAGTGATGTCATTCTTGTATTGTTCGGCTTTCGCCAAAATATCCATCTCCCCATAAATCTGATACAGATTATACTTACTCGGTAAGAGGAGTTTTTCTTCTGGATCATACGTTAACAACGTTTCCAGACGCTCTGCAGCCAAAGGATATTCTTTAAATTTTTCTTTATAAATGAGTCCTAGTTGAAAATAAGCAAAATCCCGTTCCTTGCGCAAACTGTCGATCTGCTTTTCTTCCCTCGGGATTTGTGCTATATAATCTTCTACAGTCAAAACAACTTCTTCACTCACTAGAGAGCTTCCAGGGATAGATGGAAGCGTAGTGGCGTTGAGTGGTATCACTTGGGCAGAAGACAATCTCCATCCATCTTCAAGACGTCTTTTTCCCCATCTTCTCTGAAAAGTCTGTTTCCCATAGGCAACAGCTGTCGTGTTGTAAAAATAAAATTCACCTACTTTACCCTGTCCACGACCTGCTAATGGAGTAGAGCTGGCAAAAAACTCATTGTTACGTACTTTTTCTACACGGTTTATAGAATCCTGAATTTCTTTAGCCTTGATGTCTGCTATGTACTTAGTAAAATACGCGCTTAGATCATCATCAGTCATTGTGGCGAGCTTCAGGATACTATCATTGCGCTTTGTAAGATCCTCATACGTTATTACGTCAGTAAGGTTCTCACGTTTCTTTTTAATAATGCGGATCTCACGACCTTTATCATTAAGTAAGCCTATCACACTGTCATAATAAGCACCTGCAACTTTATAGGCTGCATTGTCAAAATTATAGTCTGCTAGCGCCAGATAATCTCTTGAGTTGAGATATTGATCTGCCCCCTGCTGGCGTAAGGATTTGTTATAATTTGCAATTGCCGAGTCTTTCTTTCCAGTTTTTAAAAAGAAATCTGCCTTTGTATAATAGAGCTTGTCTAAAAAGGGCCGGTTCTCACGGTTTTCGACAAGCTTATCAAGGCGCTCTTTTATCTCTAGAGTGTCGCCGCTAGCCACATCAAACTGGCGTATCTGCTCTATATGTGCATTGATATGATATTTACGCGGAATTTTTCGGTTAAGGTCTATGACTTCTTGAAAAGCCATTGTCGCACTATCTTTGTATCCTAAATTTTTATAGAGCTGCCCTTTAATGAAACTGTATCGTCCCTTTTCTTCAAATTTTCGCGTTAAGCGGGAAGCTTCTTTGATGTAAACAAGAGCGCTATCTGGCTGCTCAAGATTGAGATATGCTTGAGCTAGCATTGCTTTTGCATCTGCAATGTCCTGATCTTTCAGATCTCCTTCTACTTTAAAGATGGTGTTGAGATTGTCTATCGCTAGTTCATTATTCTCTAGGCGGATATTAGTTTTGGCCTTCCAGACTTTGGCTTGTGCGATGTTATTGCTTTTAGGATAATAAGCGAGAATATAATTGAAAGCCTCTAGCGCAGGAACAAACTGCTGATCATAATAACGCGCCTTGCCCAAGAGTATAAAGGCTTCATCCATCTGAGGGTTTACTTCCTCATTGTCAATCTGCATTGAGTGTCTCTGGATGGCCTTAATAGCCTTTTCTTCTGCCCTGCCAAACTTAGGATCACGGTTATCTTCTCCCAATGATTTACTGTCATCAAAGGCGATACGCTCTATAGGGAGCACCTGCCAGTAATCATCATTAAAATTCTGTATGAGTGCGTCCTTACCCTCGTCAAGGGCCACTTGCCCATTATAAAGTGTGTTGTATTCTGTGGTGACAGCGTGAAAATTACGGGATAAAAACGTATTTTTCTTACGAGAACAACTCGTAAGAAAAAGAAGTATGGTAAGTGTGCATAGCGCACTTTTCAAGAGTAATTTCAAATCAAAGATTTTTTCTAACTAACAGTAATTATACTGCTTTTAGTATGAAAGCCAGTAAAAATACGCTTCCTTTTTGAAATATACCGAGAGATAAGAGGCCAAAACTATCTGAGATGATCTTTTTGGCTAGCTCACAAGTGCTCAATTAGACGGAAATCAAACAATTTTTATCGGTATTGATTTGAAATGATGTTAAAGAATGCTATAAACCCAATCTACAATACATCTATTCTTAAATTTACACTTTCTATTCAAATATTCGAATAGGAAATAAGTTGGGGAACTTAGTAAATCGGCTGCTTTTGCAGCCGATTTTAATTTTAGATCACTGTTGCTTCCTCACCTGCAAAATAAGATTCTAGCTCTCTTAGGGTAGCAGGAGAAGTCATTATATCTTTTACCTGTTTTCCTTTTTCTAAGACTACAATTCGCTCGCACACCTCAGTCACGTGCTGTAAGTCGTGGCTTGACACCAAAACGGTTACATCACGATCTTCAGCCATCTTCCTGATAATACCTTTAAGTCGTATCTGGGTAGTAGGGTCAAGATTTGCAAACGGCTCATCCAGAATAATAACCTCAGGACTTCCTATAAGTGTGGCTACGATACCCACCTTTTTCTGATTTCCTTTTGAGAGATCCCTCAGGTATTTACGCTTGCCTATAATCTCGTCATTAAAAAAGTCTTCAAAGGTTGCGAGTAATCCATCTACATCTGCTTTATTCTGGCCTCGTAAATCCCCTATAAAATAAAAATATTCTTCAGGAGTAAGATACCCTATGAGGAAACTCTCGTCTATAAAGGAGGCGGTGTGGCTTTTCCAAGCCTCGCTCTCATTTACTTTTACATTGCCGTTCTTTATAAATCCAGTAGTAGGCTGGATAAGGTCAAGGAGAGAGCTGAAAAGTGTGGTTTTACCAGCGCCGTTGTTTCCTACAAGACCAAATGACTGTCCCTTTGGGATGTCAATATGCTCAAGATCCAGAACAGTAACTCCATTATACGATTTTGAAAGGTTTTCTATAGTTATCATAGTCTTAGTTGTTTTGTTTGTAAGCAGCTAGTGTCTTGTACTTTTCGCTTTTATAAATTTTAATGATTTGGTTAAATGCTTTATCCCTAAAAGCAAACCCAATTACCCCAACAGCAGCAACCAAAATGTAGCCCAATACGGGACCCTGTATAAGATTCCCTATAAAGTACAGTGCAATGGGACCTAGCATTTTTGGTAAGCTTAGGAGAAAGGTTTTTAGATTGAATGAACTTTTATCACCAAAGGCTTTTTTACCACTAGTAAGGTCGATAGGAGTTTTAATAAATGCACCACCCAGTAGGACAAGGTGTGCGTTGATCCCCATATTAAAAATCGCTCCTACGAAGATGGCGGCTAGCACTTCCCACCCAAAATAGAGGTAAGGGATACAGAGCAACGTAGAGACAGCAGTTACTATAATCATAAGCCACCACTTAGACTTAAGATATTCTTTATACTCAATATTTTGGGTCATCATAAGAGGGTAGTATGCACTGTCCCAGCTAGGCACAAATTGCCCAAACATAAATAAGAAGCCTCCTGTTACAAAAACTGCCGCAAACATTCTCCAGAACGGACCTTCATAAGTTTCTACAGCTCCCGTAAAAAAGAGCAATCCATAAAAAAGAAAAAGGACACTCATAAGAGCGGTGGTCTTAGATCTCTTGTTGCGCAATATCATACGAATATCATTTTTTAAGAACGTAGACTGCTTCCCAAATCTATTTAAGAAATTAAGATTCTCATTAGAAGCGGTTGTTACTTTCTTCGCAAGGCCAGCATCTAGATATAATCTTACAAGGAAGTAACGATGGGCAATGTTATACATTGCAACCATTACAAGTAATGGAATGATAAATAACCATGGCACTTCATATAGCCCTTGAAAGAATGGAGCGGTATATTCTGTAATATCAAAAAGCCCTTTATATTGAGCATAACCAAGTGCCGCAAGGAGTCCGGCCACACTGAGGACAAGCCATAATTTGTCGTTCAAAAAAACATTGATAAAATTATTGACATATAGTAAACAGAACATCGCTATAAACCAGGTCAAAACCCCCGCCCCATATCCGTTTGCCATAAGAATAACACTAAAGGGGATAAAGAAAAATCCGTGCATCCAGTTCCAGAAAGAGAGTGCTGTTTTGCCTAAAGCAAAATTTACAATCTTCTTTTTTGTAAATGGAAGCAGTAAAAGGGGCCTAATATTTACAATGGGCATTTTCTGTCCTATATAGCGCATAAAAAGATCGCCCACTACATAATAAATCATAAATGTATTTACTGTGCTAAGGGGCTCCATACCTGCTTTTTCAAGCCCAAAGTATAGCCCTACCCCAAGCATCCCAAAACTGAAAACCATCCAGAACGCCCCAAAAATCATTAAGATCTTTAAGACGAGATTAGTTTTAAAAGAAGCACTTCTAAAAAACGCCTTCCACTCAAGGCTTATAAATTGTTTGATCATAATAATTGGTTATAGCTGGCTATAGGTGTCAGAAAGTACAGAAAAGTTACATTGAAATGGTCACACTTCGTATTTTTACAGGAAAAAAATTAGATGGCACAATTCCATAATCTACATATACAATCTATTAAACGCATCACAGAAAAAGCTGTGGCGGTAACATTTGGCATTCCAGAAGACCTCAAGGATGCGTTTACTTTTAAGGCGGGCCAGTATATCACGCTCAAGACAGCTATAGACGATAAAGAAGTTCGCAGGGCTTATTCTATCTGTAGCGCACCACATAGCAATCTACTCACCGTGGCGATCAAGGAGGTTGAAGATGGTACGTTTTCAAAATTTGCAAACCGCGACCTCAAGGAAGGCGATGCGATGGAAGTACACCCACCAGAGGGCAAGTTTATTCTTACCACCTCAGAAGGCGATCTAGGTGCCTACGGGGCCTTTGCAGCTGGGTCTGGAATCACGCCCATTATGGCAATGGTAAAAACGGTTCTTGAACAGTCAGAAACGGCGAGTTTCGTGCTTGTGTATGGCAATAGGACTCCAGAAGATGCAATGTTTAGAGACGAGCTTTTACGCTTGCGCGAAAACTTTAAAGGCCGTCTCCATATTGAGTTTATCTACAGTCAGTCCAGGGTAGATGGAGCGCACTTTGGCCGAATAATGAAATCTACTGTAAACTTTGTGGTAAAAAACAAATATGCCAGTCAGGATTTTAAAGATTTTTATCTCTGCGGTCCAGAACCAATGATTAAAGAAGTGACCAAGGTTCTTAAAGAGAATGGAACTTCAGAAGAGAAGATCCATTTTGAGCTCTTTACAGCTTCTGAAGATGAAGGAAGTGTGGAGGCCGTACTAGACGGTCAGTCCAGTATCAAGATTTTGGTAGATGATGAGGAATTTGAATTTATAATGGCTCAAGACCAAACCATTTTGGACGCTGCTCTAGAAGAAGATATAGACGCCCCACACTCTTGTCAAGGAGGCGTGTGTAGCAGTTGTATTGCGAGAATCAAGGAAGGAACAGCAGAGATGGCTAAAAACCAGATCCTAACGGACTCAGAAGTAGCAGAAGGCTTAGTTCTCACCTGCCAGGCTCATCCTACAAGTGCAAAGGTGGTAGTGGACTATGATGATGTGTAAATGAACTGAAAAGTTTTATTCTAGGCCATAAAGTGAATTGATGAATCCGTATGTCTGATTTCCTATTTTAACTGTTATACTATCGTCCAGCATATTTGATATAAGATCAGATAGGTCAGAAATAGATAGTTGGTTTATGTAGAGGATTCTTTTTTGTTCCGTAGACTGTATATTATGTTTCAAAGTACCTAGGCTAAATTTTCCGTGTTTTACGGGTATGATCTCAACGGGAACATCTTCAATGAAATATGGAGAAGATTCGGTTTGCGCAAATAACACGGTAAGAACTTTTCTATAGCCTTGATAGTTTTATTTATAGCCTACAGAAATCATAATACTAGCATCTTCATATTTCACTCTATAAAAATCTCATGGGGTATCAATGAGCGCGCCTCCTCTACTTATAAATAGATATGGTATTTCATCAAAATAAAAATTCTTATAATTTTGATTAAACGCTGTGATTCCTGCCTTTTGAAGTTTTTCTTGCGGAATCTCGTCTTTTATTTTTGATATCTTAAGACCGTTTATGCTACCGCAAGAGCTCAAGCATATTACCAGTAAAAATCTTATTAAAAAACTCATCATTACTGTTTATGTTAAAAGTATGAATATAGTATCATTTACTAAGGATAGGCGTAAGGCGTGAAAAATAGGTAGAAATCTTGTATCTTCATATTCATTAAAAAACAAAGTAATTATGAAAAAATTAATCCTTTCGTCTATCGCGCTCTTTGTTACGCAATCCTTGCTATCTGTATATACCATAAATGGTCAAGAAGGTGGTGGAGGTGGTACAGATTATAATGCGCTCACTTCTCTTTCTAACAATAATAATGCAATGGGGAGTGCTCGCTCTGTTTTATCTAACCCGCCTAAAGTATTAGGATCTAATTACGTATTTGAAAATTGGAACAATGACGCTGTTGTAACGTTAGATACTGGCAGAAATTTTTCATTAAAGCAGAACTTTAATATCAATGCTGCTCAGGGCACATTTGAATCAAAATCTTCTGAAACCACTGTATTTTCTTTTGATCTCAACAATATAAAGAGTGTTACTATTAACAATGATCGCTATACTGTTGCACGATCTCCAGAAGAAAATAAGCTTACCGTTTTTCAAGAACTCGGTAGTTATGGAAATAAATCATTACTAAAAGGCTTTAGAACAGAACTTATCTTAGGTCATCCAGATCCCCTTCGAGGTCAGGTTAATGATAAAATTGTGATAAGGGATAGATACTATTTCAATAACGAGGGAACTATTAAAAAGATAAAATTAAAAAAATCTACGATCCTTGACCTATTTGGTGATGACTCAAAATCGCTTAAGAAGTTCATAAAAACTGCCAAATTAAATTTTAAGGAGGATGGAGATTTTAAAAGATTATTTGCTTATCTCAATAGTGGGCAAACCT